>CP064980.1:1310000-4018871 GCA_016699535.1 Myxococcales bacterium | reverse complement strand
GAGATGGAACCGACTTCGACGCTCCAGGTGAGCGCCGAAGTGAAAGAAGGACTTCTCGACGAACTGGAGCGCAGGCGGGTCACCACGACATTCCGATCGTCAGGGGACCGCGCGCCGCATCATCCGTGAAGGCGACTTCCTCAGGGTGGAGTTGAGGCCGACCAAGCGCCGCTGCGGTGCTCAGCGCGAGTGATCATCGCGCTGGGCAGAAGTCGGAACCACCGGAGGCTCGGCGTCGCCGGAGGGACCGACCGCACGTGCTCCACCGCCTGGGATTGATCCCGCCAAACCTCTGGCGGACGTGTAGTCGTCGTCGGGTGGGGTGGTTTGTGGTGGAGGGGAGACAGCGCCGCCAGAGCGGCGGCGCTCGCGCTCGCCGGGAGGCCGGCGCCGAGTGACCCTGGTGCATCGAGGTGAAGGGCTCACACGCGTCAAGCCGTCCACCGCGGCCCAAATCGAGGCCATGAGCCGGTCCGGGCACTTGGATGCGCGTCTCAAGTCGACGGTCGTCGAGATATGGCGTACTCCGTCGTGCTGAAGGTCGGCACGCGGCGAGGCGTCCACGGTGGACGCGGGACCGCGTCTTGTCCTCATCAGGCGCGATGCGCCGCTCGAGTTCTTTCGTGCGTCTCGACTTCCGATCCGCGGCGAGCGCCGTGCCACACAGTGGCTCGGCGTGGCGGCGTTCCGCCTTCTCCGCGGCGTTCTTGTGCGCGATGAAGGCGTTCGAGTGCTTTCCGGACGT
Source organism: Myxococcales bacterium (assembly GCA_016699535.1). NCBI lineage: Bacteria > Pseudomonadati > Myxococcota > Myxococcia > Myxococcales > Myxococcales bacterium. The sequence continues at coordinate 4,018,126 of CP064980.1, read as the reverse complement.
CTGGGCATCCGTCGAATCTTGCCCGCTCATTGGCTTTCGACGCGCGCCACGGAGACGTCGAGCACGCTTTCGACAGCCATCGCAGCCTCAGCGTCCAACGGCATCGGCTTCTACATCACGCTCTTGTACTGCATCGCCGTGGTCGTCTTCGGCGTTGCGAGGATTCGCCGCCGCCGAACGCCCTACGTATTCAGACAGACGCTGACGCTGATGCTCATTCAGTGCCTTCTGCTCTTCGTCCTTCCGGAGATCCTGTTGCCCTGGTTCGGTCGCCTCGGTGCATGGGACGATGGCATTTGGAAGTCGATCGCCGATGCACTCTTCCCACTCGCTGACTACGACGCAAACGGGCGCGAGTATTGGCGCGCCTACGGCTTCGTGTTGGCGTGGCCGCTGTTTGTTTGGAACGTGTTCACCGCGCAGCCTCACACCGTGTGGCTCATCATCAGCTGCGTCCAGACCTTCGTCATCATCCCCTCATCGTCTGGCGTTGGGGTAAGGGGGCGTACTGCGGATGGATCTGCTCGTGCGGAGCGCTCGCGGAGACGATGGGGGACCGGCACCGCGAGAAGATGCCTCACGGCCGAGGGTGGAACCGGCTGAATGCGCTCGGGCAGGTGCTCCTCCTCGTCGCCTTCGGAATGTTGCTCCTTCGTGTGACGAGCTGGACCACGGGCAGCGCGCTGAGCATTGCGTGGTCCGACGGCTTGCTCGTCCGCGGTTGGAAGCCAGTGGTCGACTTCGCACTCGCGGAGCACTGGGAACGGGGCTGTACTTTGGTTACTCCGGGCGCCTGTGGTGTCGCTTCGCCTGTCCGCTCGCGGCGCTTATGCACATCTACGGGCGGTTCTCGCGGTTCAGGATCATCGCTGACGGCAAGAAGTGCATCTCCTGCAGTGCGTGCACTGCGACCTGCCACCAGGGGATCGACGTCATGGGCTTTGCGAGCCGTGGCGTACCAATGGAGGATCCGCAGTGCGTCCGGTGCTCCGCGTGCGTCGCGGTCTGTCCTACCGGGGTCCTCGAGTTTGGCCAGGTGAATCGGAATGGCGAGCTCATCTCGGTCGATCGGCTGATCGCGAGCTCCACTCTCCACGCCGAACGCCGCCGTGCCGCGGCGGCTCACGCGGCTGTACGAGCATCTGGAGGACGATCATGACGAGCCGGACACACTTCGCGCCGGGGTGGCGACAGGCCGCGGTCGGTCTGCTCGGTTTGACCGTCGGCATCAGCGCGTGCCTCAGCAGTCGTGGACAAAGCGTGGGTCGCGAGGCGTGGCCGCGTACATGACGCCACGTCGGCCCCGCCGCGCACCTCCGCATCGGAGCGATTTCGTGGCACCTGGTTTGACGGCACTGCGGAGTTGTCGGGCTACCGAATGACCGTCGCGCGCTACGGCGAGGCTGCGCACGGGCGAGCTCGTGCTCACCTACGTGACCGAGCCGATGGACCGCAGAACGCGCATCAAGGATGACGACGCGACCGCGCCCGATCGGATCGACGTGCTCAAGCTGAACGCGAACCTCACTTTTCTCGCGGGCATCTATCCCTACTCAGTGATGACGTCTGTGTTCTCTCCTATCGACGACTGGGGACCCTCGTCGGAGCGCTTTCACCGGTGAAGATCACTTTGACGGCGCAGGAGTGGTGCGGCCAAGTGTTTCATGCCATCCGGCCGGGGCGAGACGCGGTCGCCGAGGAACTCGCATCGTACTTCGCGAGCGAGGGAGAGATCTCTCGGCGAATCCCGACAGCTCCGGGAACGCTCTACGAAGACGCGCTCCTGAGTCAACTCCGCGAGCTCGACGGCGCATTCGCCGCCGGCGGTTCCTCGGAGGCTCGCTGATTCCGTCGTTGTGGCGCCTCCGCCGCGCCCACGTGCCGCTTGCGCCCGTGCCGGCAACGATCACGCGAGAGGCTGCGATGCGTACTGGCGTTCCGATCACGCGCTTTGTGCTCACAGCTGGTGGATACCGGCGCACCTTCGAGGTCGAGAGCGGGGGCGCTCGGCGGGTCCTCGGGTGGACCACCTCGGACGGAGAGGAGGCTCGGCTTCTGGCGACCACTCGTCTCCCGTACTGGCAGCTGAACCACGCTGGCGAGGAGAGCTATCGGGCGCAACTCGGCCTTCCTGTCGACCTCAGCGCGCGTCCTGCGGCACCCCCGCCGGGGACTGTGGAGGTCGGGCGATGAGCAGAGGCGGCCCAACAGTCCGTAATCACCCCGAAAGGCAGCCCAACAGCCCGACGTAACGATCGCGCGGCCCCTCGAGACTCTGCTTCGAGCGCAACTGGGCGCCAGAAGGAGAAGGTCACGATGGCAAAGATGTGTCCGATCGATGGCTGCAAGGCGAAGAAGGGGCTCTGCATCCACGACAAGATGATGATCGCGATGGGCGTGATGGGCGTGGCGGCCGCCATTGCGCACTGGGGCTTGCACGTTTTTAGAGCGACTCGCCGGAGGAGAGCGACGCCATGTTGCCCGATACACCCAGTGCGACGTTTCCCTACCGTATCCTCGCTCGAGTCGGTGCCGGCGCCATGGGCGAGGTCTACGAAGCGGAAGACATCGAGCTCGGCCGAAAGGTGGCAATCAAAGTCATCAAGGCGAGCTTTGTCGAGTCACTCCCGGAGCGTGATGCAGAGGATGCGCTTCGGCGCTTCGTGCAGGAGGCGCGGGCCGCTGCCGCCTTCTCACATCCGGGCGTGACGGTCGTGCATCGCGTCGGTACGGAGGGCGGCTGGCCGTACATCGCCATGGAGTGGCTCGACGGTCGCGCTCTGGAGGCCGTGCTGGCGGAGCACCAGCGCCTCTCGGTGGAACAGACGGCGCGGGTCGGGCTCGAGGTCCTCTCTGTGCTCGAGGCAGCCCACCGTACCGGAATCACCCATCGCGACGTCAAGCCGGCGAACCTGATGGTGACGAGGGATCGTCGCATCAAGGTCACCGACTTCGGCATCGCCCGCGTCCAGGGTCGAACCTCGCACACACGCGTGGGCCAGGTGCTCGGAACGCCCCAGTACGCCGCACCGGAGCAACTCGCAGGTCGACCGATCGACGTACGAGCGGACCTCTACTCCGTCGGCGCCGTGCTGTACGAATGCGTAGTCGGGCGACCTCCGTTCGAGGCAGAGTCGCTGTACGAGCTGATGAGCAAAGTTCAGGCCGAGCGACCCTTGCCGGCGAGCCGTCAGGTTGCCGGGGTGTCGGCAGAATCGACGCTCTCCTCGCGAAGGCTCTCGCAAAGGATCCCGACGCTCGATTTCCGAGCGCCCGGGGAGATGGCGCGGGCGCTCCAGCCCTTCCTGGCCACCCGCCCAGCCGCAAGCGTCGCGGGGCCGCAGGCGCCGGTGTCCGGTTCCGGCGCGACTCTCTTGCGAGCCCCGACGCTCCACGTCGACGGGACGAGCCCTCATGCCATCGTCGGAGAGGTCGCAAGGGGGGTGGCCATCGCGAGCGCTCGGTCGGCAGGATGTTCCGCGGCTATTGGAACGGCTCTTCGACCGGCCCCTGCATGCTCCGGCCTTCTGCGGGGCCGTCGAGCTGTCCGGGCGGTTGCGCTCATCTGCGACGGCGTCCTGTTTCAGGCCTTCGATGTCGCATCGGGGCTTCGGGGGACGCGATCATCGAGAAGCTGCCGGGCGCTGCGGATGTCACCCTCTTCAGCTGTCCACCGAACCTTGAGCCACGTGCCGTGGCCCTCCTCGCCTCTTCTTGCGCCCAGCGCGCCCCGACTGTCGGGGCTCGACGCCGCGATCGTCGATGTGCGGCAGCTCGCGACGCGACTCGAGGGGGAGGGCTTCGACGGCACGGTCCGTCTGCGTCGCAACGACCAGGTTGCCTTTCTCTTGTTCAGCAAGGGCAAGCGCATCCTCGAGGTTTTCGGAAGCGGATGGCCCAGAGCCGCCGATGGGACGCGTTGGGAGGACTGGGTCGCCGCCACTGGAGCCACCGTAAGCGTCGAGGACCGCCGGAACGCATTTCCGGCGATAACCTACCGACAGCAGCTACGCGAATTTGCGTTGGAGGTAGTTCGCGCGACCGAGGCGAGCCCGAACGCCGCGCGGTCAGACTCGCGGGCGCAGGCGCAGATGCTGCAGCTTCTGGCCGCCACGTCAGTCACCTCCGAGCTTCCGGCCGAGTCGGTCGTGCGCTCGCTTCTCGATGCGGATCCGCGCTTGGCCTCGCGCGCTGGCTCCTTGTCGACGTCACGCACCAGTTCGAGCAGTTTCGTCGGATGAGCAAGTGGCGCGCGATGATCGAGCCATTGGGCGCGGTGACATCGGTGAAACTCCATCACACGCTCGCCGTTCCCGACAGCAACGTGGGGGCGTTCGACGCGGTCACCTTCGGGCCGGACGGGAACGCGCTCCACGTGATCGAGCGCATTGCCGTAGGCAGCGCCGAGTCGGTGCGCGCCTTCGTCGCCCGCCTCTCGAGTGCAGCTGCCGCGCCGCGCAGTAAGCTTGCCGGAGGAATCCTCGTCGCGCCGCGGTTCGACGACCACGCGCTCGACGCGTACGGCGAAGCGTTGCGCTTCACGCAAGAGCGCGCTGCGGGCGGCGCTCGACCTTCTGACGCACCGAGAGGGCTATCTCACGACGCAGCGGGGCGGTTGTCATGTCCTTCTGGTGGAAGAGGACGCTGATGGTCGGAAGCGTCCTCTCGTGCCGGAGGAGTCATGACCCCTCGTGCCGCGCGCCCAGTGGCGCCTGCGAAACGGTGAGGTGCAACATGTCATGGATCAAGACCATCCCGCCCGAGCAAGCGGAAGGCGAGCTTCTCGAGCTCTACAACGCCATTGGCGCAGCGCGCGGCGGGATCGCGGAGGTGCACCGCGTGCAGTCTCTCAACCCGCGTGCCCTGCGGGCGCATCTCGAGCTGTACAAGTCGGTCGTTTTTGCGCGCTCGACGCTGAGCCGTGTCGCCCGAGAGCGCATCGCCGTCGTCGTTTCGGAGGTCAACCGCTGCGCCTACTGCGTTGCTCACCACGGCGAAGCACTGCGACAACTCCGCGATGATGCTGCGGTCGTGGAAGGCCTCGGGAAAGGAGAAATCCCGAAGCATCTTCCGGTGGCGGATCACGCCCTTCTTCGCTGGGCCCCAGCGGGCTGCGCGGGAACCAGGGATTGTGGTGAGGCGAAGGTCAGCGAGCTACGCGCGCTCGGGTACGACGATCGGGCGATCCTGGACGCAGCCCTGACGGTCGCCTACTTCTCGTTCGTCAATCGCCTCGTTCTGCTTCTCGGCGTCGAGGTCGAGACCGACTACCACGCGACCTGCGGGGGATGAGCGCGACCGGGGGCCTTGATGGTGACTGCTGGCGAGACCGGGCGTTCGGCTACTGCATCATGCAGCGGAGCAGCTCCTCTTCGCGCGGTGCAGAAGGACGGCGACGTGGCCTGGTTGCAGGTCAAGTTGCGACGCGACCTCTGTTCCCGAGGCCTCTTCCAGCATCCGCATCCGCACGACGTGCTGTTGGATCTCAGCCAGGCGGTTCACACAGCCCTGGAGCTGCACATGCTGCTCGGCCTGGGCCATCAGCTCGTCGACGCCGGCCAGGGGGTGGGTCAACTCTCGCTCGTCCTCGAGAGAGACGTGAGGTCGCGCATGATGGTGTCGGCGGCGCATGTTGCGTGCGGCGTTTCGGACGATGACCGCCATCAATGCGCGGCTTTCGTCACCCGAGCCCACGAGCGCGCGCGCCTGGGGGAGACGCAGGAACGTCTCGAAGGCCTCTTGAACGGCGTCGAGCGCATCGTGGGCGGTGACACCCTCCGTTCGGGCAATGCTCATGAGCGCGCGTGTCTGTTTACGGGCCAGGTCAGAGACCCAGCCCGTGAACGTGAACGTTGGTCGCGTCTCGCTCTGCATTCTTTCGTCAGAGTCACGAATCTCCGGACAACGTTACAGTCGACGTCGCTGGCCGGTTACGGCGAGGGCAAGCGCGGTGCCTTCGGAAAATCGATCTCCGTTTCAGACACGATGCTCACGGAGTTCCGGAACGCGTTGAGCGCAACGACGGCGAGCACGTCGATCACCTCCGCGTCACTGACGCCCGCTTCGCGCAGACGAGCCAGGTCTGTGCTCGCACGCGCCGCCGGTTCGTACGACCCGGCGAGCGAAGGCCAAGAGCGCATTCTCGCGCTCGGTGCTGCCGACGCCGTCGCGAGCGGCGATGACCTCCTCGGGCTTCAGGCCGACCCGACCGCCGAGTGCACTGTGCGCGCTCACGCAGTACGCGCAGCCGTTGAGTTCGAGACGTGGAGATTGAGCTGCTCGATCTCCCGCTTGGAGAGGTCCCCTTGCCGATCGCCTCCCCCCACGCGAGGGCACTAACGAGCGACCCAGGCGAGTGCCCCATGGTGGCGTAGACGTTGGGGATCATCCCGATGGCTTGCTTGAGCTGGGCGAGGACGGGCTTGGTGGCCTCGGGGGCGGTGGTGTCGGTCGTAGCGTTGATTCGAGCGGTCATGTCGTATTTCCTCCTGAGTGGTGAGTGGCTGCTGCTCAGGAGAAGGTCTCGACGACGACCGATATTACAGCGGGCGGCACCGCGTAACGAAGTCGACCTCCCGAGGACTGATGCTAAATCCAATGGGCGAGACCGCCGCAGCAATCGATGCAGGAGTCGTGGTGGTACGTGGACGGCGGTCCGGGCTCGGACAGGACGTCCGGTAGGCGCGCACCAGCTCCGCGCCGATGAACCCATCACGCTCGGCGGCACCGACACTGGTCCGTCGCCCTACGACTACCTGCTCGCGGCTCTTGGCGCGTGCACGTCTATGACGCTCAGGCTCTACGCCGATCGCAAGCGGTGGCCGCTCGAGGGCGTCACCGTGCACCTCCGGCACTCCCGGATTCATGCGGCTGACTGCGCCGACTGCGACACCAAGAAGGGGATGATCGAGCAAGTCAAGCGAGAGATCGAACTCGCCGGGCCTCTCGACGACGAGCAGAAGTCCCGGCTGCTGGAGATCGCCGACCGTTGTCCGGTGCGCCGAACGCTCACGGCCGAGATGCGGATCGACACGCGGCTGCGTTGACGTTCGCGCCTACCCAAGACGCCCGTCCTCGCTGGCCACGGTCGCGAGCCCGTCAAGTCGGATGTAACGACCAGAGGCCCTTCGAGACCCTGGAGAGGAAGGGAGCCCAACATGGCCAGCAAAGACGTTGTTATCCTGTCCGAACGCGAGCTTTCAGACCGAGGTTCTGGAAGCCGAGACGCCAGTCCTCGTAGACTTCTGGGCACCGTGGTGTGGCCCCTGTCGCGCCATTGCGCCGACCATCGACGAACTCGCGCGCGAGTACAGCGGCCGCGTGAAAGTCGCCAAGCTCAACGTGGACGAGGCACCGGAGCTTGCGCGTCGATACGGGGTACGCTCGATCCCCACAATCGTCGTGATGAAAGCAGGCAAGGTGGTGAAGGGCCCGGTCGGAACGACCCCGAAGGAGAAGCTCAAGGCGTTTCTAGAGGACGTCCTACGAAGCGAACCCTCCAGTCGCGCCGCAGGGTAGCAAGGCTGGCGGGCCCCCGCACTCCGTCTCCGGCCACGAAGCGGGCACGCGACGGGTCGCCGCCGCATTCGCCGCGGGACCGTGCGAATCCGTGAGTGTCCCGGGTCGCATCGCCCAACCGCCTGGATTCGCAGGCGTTCGCATTTCCGGGACGGTGCGAGCGGAGCTAACCCGTCCCGCCGAGAGCCCTGCGAACGGGTTCGCAACCAGCTCCGAATGCGGAGCCAAATACGTCGAAGAGTGCAATGTACTTCAACCCGGTTCTCGCGCCTCTGCGCCGGAGACATTTAAGTCTCCGGCATTTATGTCGGCGCTCAGGTTCGAGTCCTGCTCCCGGAGCCAAAGCACGCCGATTGCGGCGTCAGCTTGACCTCGAAGTAGAAATCCTACGTCTTCGGCCAAACTTCCTTGCACTCGGCGTACTCTGACTCCGGGAGCTAACCAGCTTGAAGTATTTGGAAGTAGCTTAAAAGGCTTTCGTCCGGACTCGTCGTAATCAGAGCACGCCGATTGCGGCGTCAGCTTGACCTCGAAGTAGAAATCCTACGTCTTCGGCCAAACTTCCTTGCACTCGGCGTACTCTGACTCCGGGAGCTAACCAGCGAAGTATCTGGAAGTAGCTTAAAAGGCTTTCGTCTGAACTCGTCGTAATCAGAGCACGCCGATTGCGGCGTCAGCTTGACCTCGAAGTAGAAATCCTACGTCTTCGGCCAAACTTCCTTGCACTCGGCGTACTCCGACTCCGGGAGCTAACCAGCTTGAAGTATTTGGAAGTAGCTTAAAAGGCTTTCGTCCGGACTTGTCGTAATCAGTGTTTTTTCAGCCCGTGGACTAATCAATTGGTGGGCGGCTGGACGAAAAAGCCATCAAACAGTCGAAATTGTTGAGTGCGGTCCTGAATTGCTGCACCCGGCAAGCAAAAATCATTGTTTAAGGCGCAGCCACTATCGATCGGGTGAGCCGGATCGACTTCGCAGCCATAAATCCACTCTTGCTGAGCTACGCTATTGGTGACCCGCCAGCCATTGCTTTCAAAACAACGACAATAACATTTATTGTCTGTCGACTCTGCAAACACACGGCAATCGGTCGCGGCACTGGGGTCGGTCGCTCCGAGCTGACTGCCCAGTAACGTGTAGCTGGTGGCAAAGGGCGTTGCGCTTGGGCTCGCTTGGTAGGTGGGCTGAGCTGCACCTTGACCGCCCTGATAGCTCGTTTGTGGGTTGGATGAATCGATTGTAGAAAGGCCGATTGCGCCAATGAGAATCACCAAAACAAGAACGACAACTGTTGTAAAAAGTTCCACGATACCATTGGGAACTTGCGGGGCGAGAAGCTCGTGTTGATGCATTATCTCGTCCATGCCCAAAAGAGAGGCAAGCTCGCCAAGCAGGCCTTTAAATTGTTCTGGGTTTGCTTTGCCTGCGGTACGGGTATCCACGCAGAATGAAAAGGGACCGTAACTTGGTGCTTCACGCTCGAGGCAGAGATTTTGATCCGCTCATTGTCAACGAGCAAAAGCTCTCCGGAAATTTGTGGCGTAATCCAGGAGCTCGTGGCGCTGCTGTCGGGCGACATACCAAAAGTCCAATCGCTTAACCTTTTGTCTTCGCCCATGTCAAAAAGAGCGGCTGTTGGTCCAAAGCGAAAACGACGAACGCTCTGTTTTTTAAGATAGTCAAAATGGACAACGGGAGGCCGTTGCACACTGTTTTGGTACATGAGGGCTGCTTCAACTTGATCCAAATCGACCGAGAGCGTGACATCTTCCAAGCGCAAAAAAACGTTGCTGCGTGCTGCAAGCTCGTCTTCAGAAAAAAGAAGCACACCCACCCACCCTTTCGCGGTACAGGGCGTCTGCGTCGTGTTTGGGAAATAACCGCAGGCGCGGGTATCGCTTATGCGGTGAACGGTGCTTACTCGAAGTTTGGCCCCAGCCGTGATAAAACCTGAGAGAATCAAACCGGGTTCGCTCCAGCTTGGAGCTTTGGTGCTCGGCTGATAAAAGGGTTTGGCATCACCAGGTGCGACTTGCGCGCTCACAAGCTGCTCGTCATGCACTGTTTGAGCATCAAGCGATGGCCCTTCCTGTACATCCGGAGTGCAAGCGTTGGTGCTCAGAAGGGAGAACGCGCAAAGCAGTGCGCAACTACAGCTCAGCCATGGAGCGCGAAAGAAACGAAGAACGTTCTCTGGGCCTGGCTGCTTTGGGCGGCGAGCCGTTTGAACATACAGCATGGTCTTTCACATGAATTGGTGTCGCGCAAAAGGCAAGGTGAGCTTCCAGCAAAGTCACAAGTTTTTGAATTATATGTGTTTTTAGCGGAATAGTTGTGTTTGACCAAGCAAAGTTCCACAATTATTTGCCGATCAAGCTCAGATACCGTCTCGGGCGCAATGCTTTATCATTGAGCTTGCCAGCATTTTGGGAGTAGCATCGCGGTCCAGAATCACGCTTTTCAGTGCCGGAGGTGCCGACTATGGATACCCTGTTCTTTCATCCGAAACTTGTTCATTTACCAGTTGCTTTGGGTGTACTCATGCCTTTGATCACAACAGGCTTGCTGATCGCGTGGTGGCGCAAGTGGCTTCCTGCTCGAAGTTGGGTGATTGCGCTCATTCTCCAGGCCATGTTGCTTGGATCTGGCATCATGGGTATGCGATCGGGCGAAGCAGAAGAAGAAAGGGTCGAAGAAATCGTTTCTGAACATTTAATTGAAGAGCATGAGGAAGCTGCAGAAGCGTTTGTATGGGGCAGCGGTATCGTACTTGCCCTTATGTTAGTAGCTTTCGTGGCTGCTAATAAAAAAGCGGGTCTGCCTTTGGCTGCGGTAGCGACCTTGGGCACGCTGGTTGTGTTTGGGCTTGGCTACCGGACGGGACAAGCCGGAGGGGAGCTTGTCTACCGTCACGGTGCGGCCACAGCGTACGTCGTATCCGCTTCGGGGGGGAATGAACCTAAGCATAAACACGACGAAGCTAAGGAAGATTAAGGGGGACTCCTCTAAAACCACATCTGCGTTTGCAGAAGCAGCTCATGCGAGTTGCTGATGGGTGCAGTGGGTAAGTTGATGCGATTGAATCGATAGACCAGCGTGGTTTTGAGATGATGTCCCAAAGAACGCTGGGATGTGTTCCAGAAACCGGTCACAAAGCCTTCATAGCTTTGTTGTTTATCGTTATCCGAAAACCAACCGGCCCTAGCTCCCAGCTCGATAGCGCGCGGCCACAGGAAAATACCGCTTTGGATAAAAGCACCGAGGCCCGTGTCCCAGTTGAATGGCGTGCGACTAACCTTTAAAAAGCCCTCGCCTGTGATACTAAAAGGTCCTTGCATAAAGGTAATGTCTGTTGTGGCGTTCCAGGATTCTTCAAGCACAAGACTTCCGTCGCTAAGCGTGACGTTGCGTTTGCGATAGGCTCCTCCGAGACCAACTGCCACACCGGAGGGTGAATCGCTTTCAAGTGAAGGGGCTTGATCATACGGAGCAGCCGTCCCAAAATTAACGCCGGTTCGGACAACAAGCATTGGAGTTAGACGGTTTCCATCCAAGCTATCAATCGTTGCGCCATTAAAGACACCAACAGCATATTCAAAGCGATGCTGCGGACTTTCACCGTAAATCATGGCACCCGTGTCACGACCGAGACTGAAACGACTGACAACTGCACCGCGATCAGCCAGTTGTAGACGAACAATAGGCGTGATGAACGCGCGAGAAAAAGGTGTTCGAAACTGTCCAATGCGAACTCGAAAGATTGGGTTGGGGACCCACTCCAGTTGAAGATCGAGCAACGAAGGGTTTTTCCCCGCAAACTCGGGTTGCACAAGGAACTGCAGCTGCGAATCCAAGAAGTTCGCTTGGATTAAGGGTCGTGCCAAGGGCACAGAATACGATCCCTGTGTTGAAGAACTTGAAGATTTTTGTAAATCGGCACGTAGCCAGGTCGCAAAATGTAGTTCGAAGCTCGAACTTCCTGATTTGATGACTAATCCACTTACGGGATCAACATTCACATCTGTCTGAGTTATTTTGGCCGCTTGTTCAGCGAGAGCAATTGGGCTGCAGAGAAATGAAAATAGCGAAAATAAATATAACCATCGGATGGAGTTTGGAATTTTAGAACTGAAAGCAATCATGAAGTTTTCCGTTGGACAGTCATGTTTCGATGACCGTCGGAACCTGACGATGCGCGAAATGCGCGTTGGTAAGAGAATAGAAACAAAAAACGCTTTTGCGCTGAATGCTTAAAGTCGTTTTCGCGGGGCCATCCTCGTTGGATGGCAAACGCTCTTGCTCATGCTTGTTCTCAGGGTCGCAATCTTCTGCGAAGAATCGTTTTCGTAAAATGACACGAAGAACGAAGCATATCAAAGCTAAGCTCGGGGTGGACCACGGCAAAAATCGTTAAGAAGGAAGCTTTGGTTATGCTGCGGTGCAACAGGCGATAGCGAAGTTTGTTGGCTAACAAGCTTGCTTGCTATGACGGAATCCTGAGCTACGCAAAACGAGTAACTTCGATGATTGTGATCTTCACGATCTTCGACGATACTGGATTCGGCGAAAACAGGCGCGACAGGGGAGTTGCCCTGCTTTTCGGTACTCGATCGCAGCAGTTTGTCGCGAATCGGGTTGCTAACGAAGCCCGAACCCTCTGTTGGCTTTGGCAGGCCGGTAGTTGCATCTGCCACGAGAACAAATAGCATCCACAAACATCCGAGCCATGCTGCAACGTGCCGTAGAAAGGCGCATGACTTTTTACGCAGCGTGCTCATGTGTGGAGATCAATTCTCATAAGGTCAACAAACTTCCGTAGATCGCTAGAAAAAGCAAGTTTGCTTTTGCTTCCCTTTGACCGTGTAGAGCATTTTGCATCATTTCTGTGTAAAAGCCTAAATGTGTTGTACTGGAAAGTGACTGTTAAAATTGGCGTTTTTGACTTGCCGTGCTTTTTCTGAGACATCTTTTCGCCGCATGCCTTCAAATGCAATATCGCTCAAGCATCTTGGAAAAGATGCCACGGCTGGACTGGTTGTCTATCTCGTTGCCTTGCCGTTGTGCCTTGGTATCGCGTTGGCTTCCGATGCGCCCCTGGCTGCGGGCCTGATATCGGGAATCCTCGGTGGTCTCGTGGTGGGTTCTCTGAGCGCGTCGCATACCAGTGTATCGGGTCCTGCTGCCGGCCTTGCTGCGGTTGTTGCGGCGCAAATCGCACAGTTCGGTTCGTTTTCGGCTTTTTTGGTTGCTGTTGTTTTAGCGGGTGTGATTCAAGTTGCACTTGGCTTAGCTCGTGCCGGTTTTATTGCCAGCTTTTTCCCTTCAAGTGTGATCAAAGGTTTGCTTGCTGGCATTGGTGTGATTCTGCTCCTTAAGCAGCTTCCTCACGTTCTCGGTCATGATGCGGATGTTGAAGGCGAGATGGCCTTCCTGCAACCTGATGGCGAAAATTCCATCACGGAGCTCCTAGCAGCCTTTTTCGACATTCAACCCGGCGCGGCCCTGATTGGCGTGTGCTCAGTGATACTTCTCTTGCTGTGGGATCGCATCAGGCTTCTTAAGAAGAGTCCGATTCCAGGTCCTCTCGTCGTGGTGCTGCTGGGTGTAGGGGTAAACTGGCTGTTAAAACTGTTGGGTAGTCAATGGGTTATCGACGGGGAGCATCTGGTCCAAGTTCCGGTCGGGCAGAAGGGCGAGATTTTCTCGCAGCTCCTTGTGTTTCCGGATTGGTCTGTTCTCGTAAATCCGGCCATCTACTTCGCTGCTTTTACTTTAGCCTTAGTTGCATCGCTTGAAACATTACTCAACTTGGATGCGGTGGATGAGCTGGATCCGAAGCAGAGGCATTCTCCACCCAACCGCGAGCTTATAGCCCAAGGGATAGGCAATGTTTTCACGGGTCTCATTGGTGGCATACCCATGACCAGCGTGATCGTGCGCAGTAGCGTCAACATCGATTCAGGAAACAAAACGAAGCTCAGCGCAATATTTCACGGTGTACTGCTATTGATATCCGTTTTGGTTTTTCCGCATCTGCTCAATAGCATTCCCCTAGCAGCACTTGCTGCTATCTTACTCGTGACAGGTCTCAAGCTTGCTTCACCGGCGCTGTTTCGCAAGATGTGGGTTGAAGGGAAACAGCAATTTTTACCGTTCGCAGCAACCGTTGTCTTCATCGTACTGACTGACTTGTTGACTGGTGTACTCATTGGCCTTGCTGTGGCCATCGCCTTTATTTTGCGGAGCAACTTTAGACGACCTTTAAGGCTTTTCAAAGAGAAGCATATCGGTGGCGAGGTTTTACGTATCGAGTTAGCAAGTCAAGTGAGTTTTCTAAATCGTGCGAGCCTAGAAAAAGCACTACGGAGCGTAGCTCAAGGTGGTAACGTACTTATTGATGCTCGTAAAACAGAATACATTGATCCCGATATCTTGGATTTAATTTATGAGTTCCGAGCCAAAACGGCACCTGCCCATGATGTAACCTTGAGTTTGCTCGGCTTTAAAGACGAGTATAAACAGCTCGATGATCGTATTGAGTTTGTCGATTATTCAACGCAAGAACTTCAGGCCGCTCTTGATTCCGATGCTGTGCTTGACATTCTTAAAGAGGGCAACGCTCGGATGTGCCGTGGTGAACGTTTGACGCGCGATCTTAAGCGTCAAATTTCAGGAACCGCGTCGGGCCAGGCACCACTTGCGGTGATACTTAGCTGTATCGACAGCCGCACTCCAGCGGAACATGTTTTTGATCTAGGTATCGGTGACATCTTTAGCGTGCGCATTGCCGGCAATATTGCCCGGGAAAAAGTGCTTGCGAGCATTGAGTACGGTTGCAAAGTAGCCGGAGCCAAATTGATTGTTGTGATGGGCCACACCTCATGTGGCGCTGTTACGGCTGCCGTGAATTTTAAGCTGGCCAATGAGCGTGCTTCTGAAGAGACCGGTTGCGAGCACCTTGACGTGTTAACCGACGAGATACAAAAGGCCATGCCTTTGGTATCGAGCGAGGTGGTTGGCGACGATCCGCTTCGAAAACAAGGCTATATCGATGAGGTAGCTCGTGCCAATGTCGTGCAAACCATCGACGTCATTCGTAAAAGCACTACGATCGACGCGCTTCTTCGCGAAGGTGCCGTACACATCGTTGGCGCAATGTATGACGTGAGCAAAGGTAACGTTAAATTTATATAATTGCTTCTAAACCAAGCGTATTTCAGCAAGCTGTTCGCGAATAGTTTCCGGACTTAGGTCTGGCACGTTTTTCGAAAGCGACGCGATAACGAGGTTCTGGCTTGCAGCTGGCAGTGCATTGCGAAGCCGCCCCAAAAAGCGTGGCGCGGCCACAAGGGCGAGCTGATCAAAAGCGCTTCTAAGACGTGCTCGCTCGACAATCCCTGCAATCTCACGCGCAAACTCATCTGCAATCTCCTCGGTAACGCGCTTGGTGGGCACCATAGGATGTGGCCCAGTCGAATGACTTGAGACCGATTGCCCTGGTCGATCCGCGTTGACTTCACCAGCTTTGAGTTTGCCTTCAGGATGATCAACATCTTGAATCGTTTGAATTTCGCTTGCCGGTCCGTTGCTTTGCACAATACGAGCGCCCGCTCGGTGTGCGATAACAATCCATGTTCGTTTCATCATGTCTATAGCGTTAGCCCGGCAGACCTTTCTTGTCTACTGAACTAAACACCTACGCATCGATAAGTGTGCCCATAATTTAGCGGCGATTGTTCAAACAAGGTCTTCGTCAAATCCAATTGGGGCCCTAAATCTCTGGAGAAAGTGCTTCCAGCTCTTCCTGCAGCGCTTCCCAACGCTTGGTAAGCTCACTGAGCTTTTCAGCATTGACTTGCAGTTGCGTAAGCAAATCATTGCGCTGCACGGGATCATTGTAGACTTCCGGTTTTTCCAAAACTCGATTGCATTCTTTTTGCTTGGCCTCCAACGCCTCGATACGAGTCTCGAGCTCGGCAATGCGTTTGCTCAAAAGCCTGCTTTGATTCTCGCTGGCTTTGCTTTTTCGGCTTGGCTGTCGATCTTGCGTTTTTTCTGTGACCTTAGGTGCAGCGGACAGTTCTGGCTGCTTTTTGCCCTGTTTCTTGCCACTTTTGTCGTTTTTTTGGCTATTTTTATGACGATCTTGGCAAGTTTGGAGATACTCATCAAGATTGCCTGGATAGACCTCAACCCGGCCTCCCTCCACGTTCCATATCTTGGTGGCCAGTTTGCGCACGAAGCTTTTGTTGTGGCTTACAAACACAATGCTGCCGTCGTAGTTTGCGAGTGCTTCGGCTAGGGCCTCGCTGGAATCAAGGTCGAGATGGTTGGTTGGCTCGTCCATCATCAAGTAGTTGCGTGGATCGATAAGCAGTTTCGCAAGTGCGACTCGGGCGCGTTCACCACCGGAAAGTACCGAGATTTTCTTATCAACATCATCCCCTTGAAACAAAAACGCACCGAGCAAGGTGCGGACTTGAGTCATGTTGGCGTCGCGGTTTTGCGAAGCAACTTCTTCATAAACACTTTGCTTTGGATGCAGCTGGTCGGTGTGGTGCTGAGCGTAGTAGCCAAGGTCGACATTATGACCCAGTTCGCTTTTGCCTTCAGTGGCTTGCAACTCTCCGGCGAGGATTTTTAGCAAGGTTGTTTTACCCGCTCCGTTGACGCCAATGATGCCAATGCGGTCGCCGCGACGAACAGACAAGTCAGCGCCGCTGAATACGGTATGTGATCCAAAGCTATGACCGAGCCCTTCGGCGCGTTGCACCTCAACGCCAGAACGTTGGCTTGGAACAAAGCGCATGTGAATACTGCTTCGCTCCTCAAGAAGATGGATCGGATCCATTTTCTCAAGAGCTTTAATCCGGCTTTGCACTTGGTTGGATTTGGAGGCTTTGGCTCGAAAACGGCGAATAAAATCTTCGGTTTTTTCGCGTTCGCGGCCCAGGTTTTTAGCGCGATTTTTAAGGATTTCTTCTTCTTCTTTTCGCTGCAAGAGGTAGCTTTCGAAGTTTCCGGTGTAGCTACGAACACCTTCCACTTCGAAACTGACCACGCGTCCGATTTGTTCGTTTAAGAATTCACGGTCATGGCAAATCAAAACAAAGGATCCGCTGTAGTTTTGAAGAAAGGTAGAGAACCAGGCAACAGAGGGCATATCAAGATGGTTGGTGGGCTCATCAAGCAGCAACACATCAGGCTTCTGGAACAAAAGTGCAGCTAGCACAGCTCGCATTTTCCAGCCACCACTAAACTCTGCTAGATCCCGATTCAGATCACTTTGCGAAAAACCAAGACCATCCAAAATGGCCAAGGCCTCATGTTCGGAATACTGATCTTGCAAGCGTGAAAGCTCTTCGTGCAGCTCGGCAATGCGAGTCGCACTTTGCATCAACTCGGGACTGTCGCTTCCTGTTTGGCTTAATTCCGTGAGTGTATGTTCTTCGGTTTCTATGGCCTGATGCAAGCTGCGATAGCCGGGAATACTGTCTCGGACGAAGTCAATCAACGTACGACCGCCTTCAAGCGCAATATCTTGCGGCAAGTATCCCAGGCGGAGGCCATTTTGTTTCTGAATTGCTCCGCCGTCGGGTTCCTGTTCGCCAGCAAACATCTTAAGCAGCGTGCTTTTCCCTGATCCGTTGGGGCCAATCAAGCCAATGCGATCTGCATCCCCAATGCGCAAGTCAAGCGATTCAACAATACGTTTTCCGCCGAAACTCAGCGAAACATCTTCTAAAACCAAAAAGCTCATAAATACCAGCCGACGAGATAGTATGCTTCCCATCCCTTGTGAACCACCAATTGGCGCTATTGTGCAGATGCCGCCTGATTCGTAGGAATCTTTTGCTGAGGGTTTGGCATAGCAGAGTCGCGTTTTTTCGGACTTTGGAGTATGCCAATGCACCATGAAGGGGGCTCTAATGTCTTGTTGTCATTCAACACCAGGCAGTGAAAAAAACGAGGAGAGTAGTTCATCCGACGCAAAATATATTTGCCCAATGTGTCCTGGGGTCGCCTCGGAAAAGCCAGATGCCTGCCCCAAGTGTGGCATGGCACTTGAAGCCAATACCCTCCAGGTTTCAGAACAATGGATTTGCCCGATGCATCCGGAAGTCAAACAAGATCATCCAGGGCAGTGTCCCAAATGTGCCATGGCACTTGAGCGCACTGCGGCATCTGCGGCGCAAGAGGAGAACCCAGAGCTTGAAGACATGCTGTTTCGTTTTTGGGTCTCCTTTTCTTTTACTGCCCCGCTTTTTATCTTGGCGATGGGCGATATGCTGCCATATGCCCCCTTCAGTACTTTGTTTTCCCCGGGCCTGGTGGTGTTTTTCGAGCTTTGTCTAGCAACACCCGTATGTACCTGGGCTGCTTTGCCATTTTATAAACGCGCGCTTCGTTCCTTTACAAACAAAAGCCTCAACATGTTTAGCTTGATTGGGGTAGGCGTGTTTGTCGCTTTTGGCTACAGTGTGTTAGCGGCGCTGTTCCCGTCATTCTTTCCTGACTCATTTAGAGATGAATTCGGCGAAGTGGCGGTGTATTTCGAATCTGCAGCAATCGTCGTCACCCTAGTCCTGTTAGGGCAGATTTTAGAGTTGCGTGCGCGTGGCCGAACGACTCAGGCTATCAAGGCTTTGTTAGGTCTAACTCCTCAAAAGGCTTGGCGCTTGGATGAAAACGGCAAAGAAGCGTCTGTCCCACTGAGTCACGTTCAGGTCGGAGACCGTCTAAGAGTAAAGCCGGGAGAAAGCGTTCCTGTGGACGGCCGTGTTCTTGAAGGACATAGCTATGTTGATGAATCGATGGTGACGGGCGAGTCGCGTGCGGTTGAAAAAGACAAAGACGATTCTGTCATTGGAGCTACCGTTAATGGCAAGGGCGCCTTTGTTATGAAAGCTGAGAAGGTCGGCTCGGATACTTTGCTTTCCAAGATGGTGGCTATCGTTAGTGAAGCGGCACGTAGCCGTGCTCCGATTCAAAGCCTGGCGGACAAAGTCGCCTCGATTTTCGTACCTACTGTTTTTACAGTGTCGTTATTGAGTTTTGCTGTATGGGCGCTTTGGGGACCTGAGCCCAAGATGGTCTATGCCTTACTCAATGCCGTGGCTGTGCTTATTATCGCTTGTCCTTGCGCCCTTGGACTTGCAACACCCATGTCAGTCGTGGTTGCAATGGGCAAAGCTGCATCGGTGGGTGTACTTTTCAAAAACGCCGCCGCTATCGAAGCCTTGGAGAAGGTTGACACCGTGTTGATTGATAAAACCGGCACACTTACCGAAGGTAAAATGCTGGTGACCGACGTGGTGTGCAAAGATGGCACTAGTAAAGATGAGTTGCTTGGGCTTGCTGCAAGCCTGGAGCAGCATAGTGAGCATCCCATTGCTTCGGCGATGCAACGATACATCGGTGAGCGGGATCTTTCGTTTGCTTCGGCCCAGCAGTTTGAAGCCATCCCTGGCAAAGGCATCAAGGCAAGGGTGGATGAACATGCTGTTTATCTTGGAAACAAACGCTTGCTTGACGATCTCGGCCTTGATTCAACAGAATTTGCACACGATTTGCTCAAGTCAAACGAGCAAGAACAAAGTGTTGTTTTTGTGGTGAAGGAAAATGCATTGCTTGGCTATTTCGCTGTGAGTGATCCTATTAAAGAAAATGCGCTACAGGCAGTAAATGCTTTGAAAGCAGCAGGGCTGCAAGTTGCCTTGCTGAGTGGGGATCAGCAAAGCACGGCCAACGCTG
The DNA here is from genome assembly GCA_016699535.1 of Myxococcales bacterium. NCBI lineage: Bacteria > Pseudomonadati > Myxococcota > Myxococcia > Myxococcales > Myxococcales bacterium. Next base: position 3,998,855 of record CP064980.1, on the reverse strand, counting down.
TAGCCAAAACTCTTGGTATCGACAAAGTGTTTTCCGAAGTCTTACCTGAACAAAAGCTTGATATTCTTAAGTCACTACAAAAAGAGGGACATATTGTGGCCATGGCCGGTGACGGTATTAATGATGCACCTGCTCTTGCTGGTGCTGACGTCGGTATTGCCATGGGTAGCGGAACCGAGATCGCTATGCAAAGCGCGGAAGTTACCTTGGTTCAAGGTGATTTGTCGGCATTGCTGCGGGCTTTCGTTGTGAGTAAAAAAACCATGAAAAATATTCGGCAAAATCTCTTTTTTGCTTTCGTTTACAATACAGCAGGCGTTCCGATTGCCGCGGGCCTACTTTATCCTTTTACTGGGATACTCCTAAACCCAGTGTTTGCCGCAGCAGCCATGAGCTTGAGTTCTTTTTCTGTGATCTCCAATGCTCTTCGACTTCACCAGATAAAGTTTAACACTTAAGGCATGGATGGGCAGACTGGGTAGCAAATCGATTGCACTCTAGAATTGAGAGAGTTTTTGTTTTACCAAGGTATTTCAAAAAGGGAGTTTTAAGATGACTGTTGAAATAGGAAAAAACGCTCCGGCATTTACCTTGCCTGATGAAAAAGGAAACAAGGTTTCGCTTGCTGAGCAAAAAGGGAAGTGGGTTGTGCTCTATTTTTACCCAAAGGACGATACGCCTGGATGCACCATTGAGGCCTGCGATTTTTCATCGGGCATAAAGGGCTTTGAAAAGCTTGATGCGACCGTATTTGGTTGCAGTCCGGACGATGCAAAAAGTCATCAAAAATTCATTGCTAGATACAAACTCAAGATTTCCTTGCTAAGCGACGAAAGTAAAAAGGTAATGACTAAATATGGCGCATGGGGAGAGAAAAACATGTACGGCAAGGTCACCGAAGGCGTGATCCGGAGCACCGTGATTATCGATCCGCAGGGCAAAGTGGCTCACCATTGGAAGAAGGTTCAAGCCAAAGGACATGCCGAAAAGGTCGCGGAAAAACTCAAAGAGCTCCAATCTTGAATAATGAGCAGGTCAAATGTACCTGGTCAGTCGGTGACAAACGTCACCAGTTAACAAAAAAGTATGCGAACACGAGCGCAAAACTAAAAGACAATTCTTTTTCCGAGGTTTTCGTAGATTCGAGCGCGCCCACAGGGGCGAGGACGATTATACTTCAGTATATGAGGAGGAGCTCCGAGGACGTAAGCCGAATATACGTAAACCTCGAGAAAAGTCCTTGCGGACGCCACGGACTGACCGAGCACGGTCAAATTTGCATTTGCTTTGATTCTTCCGTAACACCCCGTGTTGGTGAACAAGGCAACCTTAGTTTCAGTCAACATGGGGTATGGGCACAATCGTGCTGCTTATGCTTTGGGCGACTATGTATCGTTACCCGTGATGGATATTGACGATGCGCCGCTTGCACAGGCTGATGAGCAGAAGCGCTGGGCAAGGATCCGGGCAGGTTACGAGCGCCTTTCGCGGGCCTCGGCAGCAGCGGGACCGCTGGGCGGCCCGATGCGTGCGCTGTTAGAGAACATCACGGGAATACCAAGTCTTTATCCCCGTCGTGATCTTTCAAGACCGAATCTTTCGGCGCGTCTTTTAGAGCGTGAGATACGACGGGGCTTGGGTCAGGATTTTAAAAGCTACTTGCAAGACCAAGCGGGACCTATGGTGTCGACTTTTTATGCGCCGGCTATCATGGCCGACAGACTTGGTATTAAAAACGTTTATTGCGTTGTAACGGACAGTGACATCAATCGAGTGTGGGCGCCTTATGATCCTGCATCCTCACATCTTATCTACTGCGTGCCCAGTCAACGAGCGCGACGTCGCTTGCGTGCCTATGGTGTGAGCGCGGAGCAGATTCGAGTGACCGGTTTTCCTCTACCTCACGAGCTATTGGGAGGGCCGCAGCTCACATCGCTCAAGCATAATTTAGCAAAGCGTTTGCATCGACTGGACCCTTTTGGAAGCTTTCGTAAAGAAATTCATTACGAGTCATTGCAATTGCTTGGAGCTGAGTTCGAGCACGCGCAAGACACGCAACCGCCGCGTCTCAGTTATGCTGTCGGCGGAGCCGGTGCGCAAACCCAGATTGTTGAGCATTTTTTGCCGAGCTGCGCGGAGTTGTTAAGAGAAAATAGACTTCGGATCACCCTTGTTGCCGGCATTCGAAATGAAGTGGCCGAAAATCTCAAAAACATCTTGAACAAGCTAGAGATGCAAGATCTACTGGGAACCAGTATTGATATTTTAGTCGAAGACGATATCGCCGCTTATTTTAAAAGCTTCAATACCCTCATGGCGGATACCGATATTCTATGGACCAAGCCAAGTGAGTTGAGCTTCTTTGCAGCTCTTGGCTTGCCGGTGATTTGTGCCTGGCCAGTGGGCGTTCATGAACGCTACAATCGACGCTGGCTCATCGAAAACGGCGCTGGTTTCAAACAACGCGATCCTAAACATGCGGGCGAATGGCTAAAAGACTGGATAAAAGATGGTACTTTGGCCGCCGCGGCCTGGTCGGCCTTTGTGCGTCTTCCAAAGCATGGCTTATACGAAATTGCAGATGCAGTGTTCGCTTCGAACAAAACATGACAAAGCCGTCATAAAGGGCTAATTTTTTAGAAGTGACTCCTTCTGGCATCGAAAATGTACTTTCCTTGGCTACGGCGTTGGCTGCCGGTTTGCTTATTGGAGCTGAACGTCAGCAAGATGGCCGTATTGGTCGATTTGCTGGTGCACGCACCTTTTCGCTGATTGCACTTCTTGGCGCCATTGGCATGTTAGCCCATGTCTGGGTCTCCCTCGGTCTTGCTCTTATTGTTGGAACCCTCATTGCCATAGCTTATTACCGTGACTCAGTATCCCGATCGGATAAGGGAGTAACGACGGAGGTTGCGGCGCTGGTAACCTATGCCCTGGGTGCTTTGAGCACAGCCAAAGAGCTCGACATGCCTTATACCGATCGCCTGCTCCTGGTGGCCGCAGGCGCAAGCGTCGTACTTGCATTGCTATCGCTGAAAAAACCACTGCACGGCTTTTTGCGAAATGTTTCAGAAGAAGACGTTTTTTCAGTCATGAAACTTTTGTTGCTTGCGGCCATTCTCTTGCCGCTTTTGCCCAATGCCGACATGGGGCCCTGGGGTACACTCAATCCACGTCACATCGGATTGCTGGCCGTGTTGATCTCTTCCATTAGTTTTGCCGGTTATATTGCGATTCGCGTCATGGGACCGGGCAGGGGGCTTGGCTTGACCGGCTTGCTCGGCGGACTCGCTTCTTCAACCGCCGTGACCGTTTCTTTTTCAGGTCATGCCAAGCAGCGTCGGAGCCTAACCACAGCGTGTGCTGCGGCTATCGTCTTGGCATCTTCGACGATGTTTCCGCGCATGATGGTTGATATCTCGGTGACCTCGCCAGCTTTGCTGCCCGAAGTGATGTGGTTTTTGGGGGCGGCGGGACTTAGCAGTTTGATTCTCGGAAGCGTTTTGTTTTGGCAAGCTTCAATAGGACGAAGCCCTGGCGAACGAAGCACGATTAACGAAGCAGCCACCCTCGATGTGAGCAACCCCTTTTCGTTATCGATGGCAATCAAGTTCGCAGGTCTGTTTACGTTGGTGTTGCTCTTGTCACGCGCGGCGGCACATCTGCTCCCAGAAACAGGTGTGTATTTATCGGCCACCTTCGGTGCAGTCGCAAACGTTGATGCCATTACCTTATCGCTTGGAAAGCTGCACGAGCAGGGGCAGGTGAGCACTGCAGCTGCTCGGCATTCTGTGTATCTGGTTGCGGCGAGCAATTTTGCTTCAAAAACATTATTGGCAGGTTTACTGGGCGGCAAAGAACTTGGGATCCGGATTGGCATAAGTCTGGCTTTTTCGTTGGCAGTTGCGGCTTTTTTCCTGCACTGGTAAGCAACTGTGCATGAACAAAATTGTTTGGATAGGCTTAGGGCTAATCGTTGCATGTCAGCAAAGTCCCGAGCAAAGCCCTGAAGCACAAACGCCTCCGCCGTCGTTGTCAGCGGTTGAGCAGCAAGCTAACCCTGCTGAGCAAAATGCGCCGCAATTACCGAGCGCACGGAGCTTACCGAGGAAGCTTCAGAAAAAGAGATAAAAGCGCCATCGGCAAAAGATAGCGCTGATCCAAAAAAACAACCCAGTGCTCGAAACGATTCCGCAGGACCGAATCCAGCTCCCGCAAACGGCGAGAACAAAGTAGCGCCAAAGCCTGCATCGTTTGAAGCAAAAGATGAAACTGTTAAGCCGCTGCCTGATCCCAAAGCAGAGGTGAACTCGACATGTCCTGCACAGAAATGCGCCATGATGCCAGCTTTGCCGGCTCGGCGTTGCCCCGATGGACAAACGGCTGGACCTGTCTGTCTCAAAAGCAACGATGGCAAGTGCAGCTGGAAGATCGCTCAATGTTTAACCGTTGCCGCCGAAAACCCAATACTTGCCGGCAAGGGCTGCGTTGCTGGAGGCTGTTCAGGGCAGTTATGCATTGAAAAAGGTAGCGACAGAGTAAGCACTTGCGAGTGGCGCGAAGAGTACGCTTGTTATCGAAGCGCGATTTGCGAGCGCACAAACAGTGGGCAGTGCGCTTGGCGGCAGACAAAGGACCTTAAGGACTGTTTGGGCGCTAAGAGCATGATTAAGTGACGTATGCTCGACGATCGGTTGGCGTCTATCGCATAAGGACCGCGGTTAGCTTTTGGTCCCGTCGTGGGCTGATCCAGTGGAGGGTGTGGTGAAAAAAAACAGCGTATTGATCTTTGGGGTATCTATTTTCCTTGTGGCCTGTGCTTCAACTCAACCGAGAACAAGTACAAGCAAAGCTACAGCAGGCAAAAAATTGCTTGCCGCAAAGCTCGATGTGCACCTGATGACACTTCAGACGCCTGAGATTTTTGGTTTATCAGGGCTCGATCTTGATTCGGCTTCTCGATTTTGGGCGGTGGCCGAACGTGACCGCGTGTTGCTGGCCTTTAAAGTGCAGGAAGGACATGCACAACTAACTGAGCACAAGCTTTCCCTGATTGGCGTTCCCGAAGGGGCCGATACGGAGTCCTTAGGATGGATTGATTCAACGCATTTTGTGCTGGGCACCGAACGCCATGAAGCCAATCGCAAGACCGACGATATTCTACTCTTTGAGGTGTCTGGCGATATCGCCAAGCTTGAAGAAAAAATTGACTTGCCTTACGCGCTCTTTAATATGACCGCCAACGATAACCAAGGCATCGAAGGGTTATGTGCCACCGAATCTTATGTGCTTGCTGGTGTGGAAAATGGCACGAGTGATACAACGAGTAAACGTTTTGCGCCTCTTGCCCTTTATGATCTCAAGCATAAGAGTTGGCGCACTGCACGGCTAATGTTGAGCACCGAGCAAGGCATGCTCTCGTCGCTGGCTTGCCGCAAAAATGAAACGAACGGGCATCTCGAAGTACTGGCCATCGAGCGGTACTACAGCATTTCTCGCTTGCTTCATTTTGAAGTGGCGCTTGATGAAGATGCACGATCCATCATCCCCGAAACTCTCGTTGATTTGGCAAGCTTGAGTGATGGTGATGTTCCAAACTGGGAGGGTGTCATGTGGCATCCTGCTGGAGGCGTGGTGCTCTTAAGTGACAACCAGACCAGTGTGGTGAGTGGCCCAGTTCAAGTCATGTGGATAAAAAAGCTTGAGACCAACTGACTATTTTGTCATGAAATCAGCGCTAAATATGCCATTTGTGGCGTTTTTTTGGCATATAACATGCCAAAAGTGGCATGTTGAGTCATGAATCTTTGGCTTCGAAAATTCGTGCATTTCTTTCCCTGGTGGCTGCTGCTTTTTACTGCTGCATCCTTAATGCATCCGCCGCTTGCGACTTGGTTTTCTGGGCCACTTATCACTATCGGCCTTGCGGTGATCATGTTGGGGATGGGGCTAAGCCTTGAACTCAGTGATTTTTTGCGCGTGTTGCGCATGCCGAAAAGCGTCGGCGTTGGCGTATTGCTTCAGTTTTTGCTGATGCCTGGTTTGGGGTGGCTGCTTAGTCGAGTTTTTTCCTTGCCCCCCTTTTATGCGGCTGGACTCGTGCTGGTGTCGTGTTGTCCGGGTGGCACGGCGTCCAATGTGATTGCTTTTTTAGCCAAGGCAGACGTAGCGCTCTCGGTGACACTGACCGCAGTTTCCACCATGGTGGCGGTGGCTCTTACGCCGCTATTAAGCAGCCTGCTGATTGGAAGTGAAGTTGCGGTGGACGGGGTTGGGCTTTTTATCAGTACGGCCAAGGTGGTGCTGCTTCCGGTGGCTTTGGGCCTCTGGCTTCGCAAAACCATGCCGCGTGTGACAGAGCTGCTTTTGCCGTGGGCTCCTCCGCTGGCCGTTGTCATGATAGTTTTGATTGTTGCTTCGATTATCGCTGCTGCAAAGACAGAGCTGGCTCAGCTGATTTACTCCCTTGCCGGAGCTGTTCTGAGTTTACATCTACTGGGCTTTTTTTTAGGCTATGTACTGGCCAAATGCTTCGCTGCTTCGACTACGGAAGCTCGGACTATTTCAATTGAAGTTGGCATGCAAAACTCGGGTCTCGGCGTGGTGCTTGCGCGAAGCAACTTTTCAAGCCCCTTGGTTGCCATTCCTGCAGCGCTTTCTTCCCTGACCCATTGCGTTGTAGGTAGCCTTTGTGCGGCTTTTTGGGCGCGCCGCGCTCCTGCTAACAAAGAGCTATGATTCTTCAATCTTGTATGTTTTGCTCCAAAAGCCGGTTTTTAAAATAGATGTGGTGTGGTATGCGGTGGCGTCTAGGCTATCGTCTGTTAATCTAATTAGTGTGGGATTCCTTAGTAAAATGAACGTCGTAGTGAAACAACTCCTAAAGCTTATTTCTGCTGTTTTTCGCAAAAATAGCGGGGCCTTTGTCGCTTTTATGACAGGGCATCCTGAAAAAACAACGTCCCGTATGCGCTTGCTTATGGCCCGAGGTGAGGTGAAATTTAAGTATCTTCTTGCAAGCGGCCTTCTTTTTGCTGTCCTTGTGCCAAGCTCCGGTTGCGGCGAAAAAAAAGAGCCGACCAAGGCTAAGCCAGAAAAGGAGACCCAGCGCGTGGACAGTCGTCCTGCCCCCATGGCGCGGCCCGTCCCGCTTTGGAAAGACGCCAAGCAGGAAAAGAAAGTTGATGCAGCCAAAGCTGCGGCTGAAGGGTATGTGCTTTTAGATCTCGGAGAAGACTGGACGCCTTATATCTTTGAAAGCATTCCAGAGCATGAACCAGCAGCCTATCGGAAAACCTATTTAGCTTTAGCGCGCGGACAATTCCCAGACAACCATCACGGCGAGCGCGCAAAGGACGATGAATATCTTGAGCTCTATGGGATCATGCCGACGCTTTCGCTGCTTCGTGAACGATTCGAGGCGATGGCCAAAAAAGAATGCATCAGTGAGATTGATTTATCAGCTTTTCAGAATTTTGACGGTTTTGTCGCGTATCGGCGAGAGTTGGCAACCAAGCAAAAAGCCCAAGCCTTTTTAGCCTTGGAACGGCGAGTGCAGCAGCTGATGAAAAATAAGGCTGTGGCAAGCCCAGAGGAGCTCGATGTCAGTGAGCTCGATACACGAGATGCTTCATACTTAAAAAACTATCTTAACCAAGCTCCTCGTGTTTCGGCAGTGCGCGCGGCGCAAAAGCGTATGGAATGCGAAGGCTATTTCCAGGGCTTAGGAAAATATCTTCCGGGTGTACTCGATTGGCGCACGCACGAGGCTTTGGCACGTTTTGAACGCCGGCATCGTGTTTACGGTTGGGGTTACATCGGACATGATACTCTTGAAAAGTTAAGAGAGCCTACTTTGGAACTTGAGCGCCGGGCGGTGGTGCGTGTGCTTAGCGAGCGGGCGATGCACTCGGCGGGCGTGATTGAGGATGGCAGTACTTCGACCAAGCTTGACGGTAGTCCACGCACCTTTAAGGGCAAAGATGGCAAGACGCATCCCATTCCTAATTTTGAGGCTTCCTTGAGCAAGCATGTGGTTAAAGCGTTTGGCCTTCAAACGCCCGAAGCCACATTAAGTTGGCTCAAGAAGTTAGGGGCCATCGAGGCTGAGCATACCGTGGCCATCCCCGGTCCGTCGAGACCAGAGTACTACGATGGCGACATGAAGCTTTCGGTTGAAATTGATCGCGGGGATGTTTGGTATGACTTTCCCTTTGATGAGGAAGGAAACGAGCGCGGGCAGCCGGTGCAACGCCGTCCACGACTCACCTTGTTTACTAAGTACAATGGTCAGAAAATACCGCTTGTGCGCATAGGAACAACGGTTGGTGGTTGGCGCAGTGATTTTGAAAATGGCCATGTGCTCTGGCGCTACAAAGGCTCACCCACCGGTCCGCGGGTTTGGAAGAAAATTGTGGCTGCCCCCGTCTGGCTTCCTCCAGAAAGTACACCGCCCAAGAGTTTGCTGACACGCAGCAAAAAGCGTGGCGTTAAATACGAAATCAATTATCACGAAATGGGACCAAGCTATGCATCGGCTTATGGTCTTGTTGCTGCCTACCATGAAAAATATCAGAAGTTTGATGACGGTACGATTGCAGTAGGTGGTGATGAAGGTATTCGTACGCATGGTTCAGTGGACTACATGAGTGTGGCTCGCCGCAACTCGCACGGTTGCCATCGTTTGCATAATCACATGGCTGTACGGCTCATGTCTTTTGTGCTTGCCCATCGACCCCATATCCGCATTGGGCAAAAGCGAGTCTTTTTAGATCGTGAACTTGAAGTGGATGACAAAACCTATGAGCTAGCGCTTCGTGAAGGAGGCTACGAGTTTGAACTCAAGGAGCCTATTCCTGTCATGGTGCACGAGGGCAGGGTGCGCGGTAAGATCAAAACGCCCATAGAGCATGCGCTTCCAAAGTACGATGAGACCATCGGAGCTTACGTCATGCCAGGGCAGGGTGCCGTAAAGATTAGCCCCTACGGAAAACTCATTGACATTCCATTGCCTACGGACGGCGGACTTCCGCCACCGGGTTTTGTTAAAGACGAAATACAAGTACCAGACATTGGCATGGTGCCCATGCCCAGTAGCATGCCTGCGGCTAAACACTAAGGCGATGTGTTGATGCGTCCCGAACACGGCATACGTGTGCAATTGACACTGAAAACCATCCAAGAAGATGGCGCGCTATACGCAGTTCAGCTTTTTACCCCGTCAAACGAGTGGAAGCTAGAAGCGATGCTTTGTCCCAAGCAGGATACGGTAGAGCTGTCGCATCACGAAAACACGGAGCCGTGGGCCTTGAAGATTGCCGAAAAATTTTTGACAACACTCTGTGTCCAGCAGAAAGCAAAATCCCAACCCACTTGGCCCAAACGCCTCCTACGCTGGCGCCCCAAACCAAGCTAGATCCTTTGGTGTATGCCAAGCGGCTGGCAAAGTGGAGGCAACCCTTCATGCTCAAACAGTCCTCGCTTCGCTGCGGAACTGCGCGTGAAGGGTTGCCTCCACTTTGCAACAAGACTTAAATGCTTCGCGTGACTTTTAACGAGAGCATGACAGGCGTAGCCTTTCGTTGGCATTGCGAGTCCAATAAAAGTGGGTCCCTGGTTTTATAAAAGCGTCTAGATGATCATTAGCTCTGATGTCTTGAGGCAAAGAGGCGTTGGGTTCCCACGCGCAGTTCCGCAGCGAAGCGAGGACTGTCTGAGCATGGGGACCCAACGCCTCTTTGCAAGCTCATCACAAAAAAGCTCTTTAGAGTTGGCTTCGGTGTAGTAGCTTTTTTAGTTCGGTGGTGGCTTGTGTTTTAAGGGTTGAGGTATCGAGACTTAGCAGCTTTCGGTTTCGGACGAGCTGCTTTCCGGCTACCCAGACATCGCTTACGGCCGAAGAGCTGCCTGCATAAACTAGATTGGCCGCCAGATCTTGTCCGGGAAGATGCGTGGTGGCCGGCAAGTCAAGCAAGATGAAATCCGCTTCCTTGCCCACTTCAAGTGAGCCTATTTTATCATCGAGGCCAAGAACACGTGCTCCTTCGATGGTAGCCATGGACAAAATGGTCATGGGATTTAGGGCAGATGGGTCGCCGGATTTGATTTTAGCGAGCAAAGCGGCGCCGCGCATTTCTGTCCACATCTCGAGACGATTATTGCAAGGAGCCCCATCGGCACCTAGGCCAACAAGAACACCGTTAGACCGCAAGGCGCAAAGGTCAGCGATGCCGCTAGCAAGCTTTAAGTTAGCACTTGGACAGTGCGCGATGCGGGTGTGTGTTTTGCTCAGGGCTTTCATTTCCGCACGGCGAAGCTGAACGCCGTGGGCTAAGACCACTTGGGGTCCGTAAATGCCTGCATCATGCAAAGCTGCGATATCGTCTTTACCAAAGGCGTGCCGAACAGCCAGCCGTTCAGCAGGATGCTCCGCAGCATGCGTATGAATGATAGCGCCAAGATTGGTTGCGAGCTTTACTGTTTCTCTAAGCAGAGCCGAGCTGCAGGAAAGAATGAAACGAGGTGCAAAAGCGTAAGCTAAACGTTGCTGATCGTAGCCATGCCATCGATCAAAAAGGATTCGGCTTTGTCGAAGGCTATGTGCTGTTTCCTCTCTCAAAGCAGAAGGAAGGTTTCGTCCGCGATCCATCATGGCTTTTCCGGAAAAACCTCGGATGCCACTTTGCGCCATGACCTCAAAGACTGTGTTGTGATGATGGACGGTTCCCATATCGAGGATACAGGTGCTACCACCGAGTAATAGTTCAGCGACGCCTAGCTGTGCGGAAGCTTGAAGAGAGCGTGCCGTATGAGCGGCTTCAAGCGGCCAGATACGTTTGCTCAGCCAATGGAGTAAGGGAAGATCTTCGGCAAGACCTCGAAACAGTGTTTGAGCAAGGTGAATATGGCACTGAACGAAACCAGGAAGCAAAACGCGTCCTTTGGCATCGATGTTCTGCTTAGCCGGCGGAAGTTTGCCTCGCTGTGATGACGAGAGCAAAACAATACGTCCTTTTGAGATACCCATCGTGCCACGAAAGATGCGTCTGTCAGCATCCATGGTGAAAAGCAAAGCGTTGGTGATGAGTACATCGAGTTTTGATGGCATGAGTGGTGCTGAAAGGAAAGTGAACTTATCGAAGAGTTTTAGGATGGGTCGAGGTTTTGTGGGCCAAATGCATAAGGAAGCAATTCGCTAAGGGAGCTTTCAAAAATCTGCCCAGATTTGTTGATGCAATGTACGAGGCAACTTGGGCCAAATTCATTGATCACTTGTCGGCAAGCACCACATGGTGTGGCAAAGTTGGCATCGTTGCTGGCTACGACGACTGCCGAAATGTGTCGGATGCCTTGGTGAACTGCGGTGGTAATAGCGTTTCGTTCGGCGCAAAGAGCCAAGCCGTAACTTGCGTTCTCAACATTCGAGCCACTTACGATTGTTCCGTCACTGCAAAAGATAGCTGCACCGACTTTGTAGGAGGAATAGGGCGCATAGGCTTTGTCCAAGGCAGCACGCGCGGCTTCATAGAGACTGTTCCAGGGGATCGGATTAGCTGTGCTCATGCAGCTTTCAACCATATCGGTTTTTTTCAGCAAGTAAACAAGAAGTACCCTGTTCTTGAAAGTGGATGTCAATAGTGAACGGCTGCGGCAATCGGCCACAGCTGCTCTTCTTTGGAATAAAGACAAACAGTGCTGAGCGCGTTATAAGTCGAAACCAAGTTCTCCATAGCTTTAAGACGCTTTGTAAATTCGCAAAAGAGAAAGGGAAGTCACGATGAAAAAAACATGGACGCGACGTCGATTATTGCAATTTGGTGGTGTAGCAGGTGGCTCGATGTTGCTCATGCCGTCAGTTCTTAGCGCATGCGGCAAAAAAGAGGGTAGTGCTGCTGCTCCTGAGGCTCCCAAAGCACTTGATTGTTCATCCACCACAGGTTTGGCCCCAGCAGACCTCGCAACTCGCAATGCACTTAAATATGTGGATTCCTCTCCGGACGCTCAGAAAAATTGCGCGAACTGCGCATTGTTTGTTGCGCCTACACAAGAAGGCGGTTGTGGAAGCTGCCAAGTTGTTAAAGGTACTATCAATCCAAAGGGCTACTGCAATTCTTGGGCACCCAAACCAGAAGCCACAACGGGCCAGCCTACTTAGAGCGACTCTTGCATGAGAGCAGATCGAAACGGGGGAGTATGGATTTCACCATCCAGGCCCCCGATTCTTGAACAACTCCAGTGTGTTTTCTCAACGTTTTTTTCTAAGCTGTTGTTTTTATTTCAATTTATCTAAGACAGGCGCATAGACTTTTTTCTGCCCTAAAGTCGTTTTTGCAGTAATTGGGCTTGCGACAAAGCGATTTGTCCGTAATATAGCCGCTCTTGTATTTCCGACCCTTGGTTGAGGTTTATCATGTACGCAGTAATTGCCTCTGGCGGCAAACAATATCGTGTTGAAAAAGGTGACGTCGTTCGGATGGATCGCCTTAGCGGTGAAGTTGGCGCCAACGTAAAGTTTGACAGTGTTTTGATGCTCGGCGACGGCGACAACTCCAAAGTGGGCCAGCCGCTTTTGTCTGGCGCCGAAGTTAAGGGCGAAATCGTTGCTCAAGATTTAGGTAAGAAAATCATCATCTTTAAAATGCGTCGCCGTAAGGGCTACCGCCGTAAGACAGGCCACAGGCAGCCTTATACGGCCGTCCGCGTAACCGATATTAAAGGCTAAGAGAGGTTTGTAATGGCACATAAGAAGGGACAAGGCGCAACCCGTAACGGACGCGATTCAAATCCTCAGTACCGCGGGGTGAAAGTATTTGCTGGTGAGCAAATTCGAGCAGGTGGCATCATTGTGCGACAGGTTGGATCAACTTTTCATGCTGGTAACAACGTTGGCACGGGTAAGGACTTTACCTTGTGGTCGCGTGTCGATGGTGTTGTTCGATTTGAGCGTAAAGGACGCCGCCGTCAGCAGGTTAGTGTCTATTCCATAGATGATCCTCGTTTGAGTGTTGAGGGCTAATTTGTCCGCTATCGGCGGGACAGAACATGCCTCAAACTGAGCAACTTGTTTTTAATTTTCCGGGTATGTCCTATGGAGCGCCCCTGGCTCCGCCGCGCTCGCATAGGATTTATTGCAATCGTAATCTTCGTTTTGACCTGATCCAGATGATCGGTTTTGACATGGATTACACTCTGGCTATCTACAATCAAGCCGAAATGGATCGTCTAAGCATTGAGGTGACGATCAAAAAGCTTGTTGAGCAGGGCTATCCAGAGCTACTGCTCAAGATGCCTTTTCGCACCGACTTTCCGATTCGAGGACTGCATATTGATAAAAAATACGGCCATGTCCTTAAGATGGATAGATACCAATATGTGAAAAAGGCCTATCACGGCTTACATCGCTTAAGCTTGGAGGAGCGCCGTTCACTTTATCATCGCAATCGCTTGCGTGTAGGTAGTTCCCGTTACCATTGGGTGGACACACTTTATGCACTCAGTGAAGTGTCGGTGTTTTCTGCTGCGGTCGAAGCTCTCGATAAAATATACGATACCGTAGACTACGAAAAATTATTTACAGACATCCGAACTTGTATTGATCTTGCTCATCAAGATGGAAGCATCCTGGATGAGGTGTCCGCGGATTTGCCTCGTTTTGTTTATCGGGACGATCTGCTTGCGCGTACGCTCCATAAACTGCGCAGTTCAGGAAAACGACTTTTTCTGTTAACGAATTCTCAAGCGGACTACACGCAAAAGATGATGACCTATTTGTTAGAGGGTCAGATTCCCGAGTACGCGTCGTGGAAAAGCTATTTCGACATGATCATCTGTGCTGCAAGAAAGCCTTTGTTTTTTGAAGGTGGAACTCCTCTGCTTGAAGTTCTCCCCAACGGTGAGCGGCGCGAAACTCAAGAGCTGGAACGTGGAAAGATCTACATGGGAGGCAATGTGGCTCTTTTTGAGCAGCTTTCCGGTGTGGGTGGCGATGATGTGCTTTACGTTGGTGATCACATCTATGGTGATGTTTTACGTACTAAAAAAGAAAGCGCCTGGCGCACTGCCATGATCTTACAGGAGATGACCGAAGAGCTTGGGGCGCTAGAACGTTGTGAAGCAGATATTAGCCATATGGATCATTTGGATCTGTTGCGCGATGCTTTGTATGATGAGCTTCGAGAACATCAAACGCAGTTTAGGCACACCTTGGGCCAACTGGATCAAGTAGAGCTTGATCCGGCAGAAAAAACGGCGCTCGAGGCACGTCGCACGCTTCTAAAACGACGTGTGGAAACCTTGCGAACTCGTTTTCGAGCCTTGGATCAGGAGTTCAACACGCTTGAAGAAGAAGTTGATCGCGCCTTTCATCCTTTTTGGGGTTCACTGCTAAAGTCAGGTCCTGAGGTTTCCAGTTTTGGCGATCAGGTAGAAAAATATGCCTGTCTGTACACGGACCGAGTTTCAAGCTTCTGGTACTATTCCCCGATGCACTACTTCCGTTCTCCGCGTGATCGCATGCCGCACGAACGTTAGCCACTAAAAAGCCGCTCCCGAGCTTACAGGCGACTGACCAGCTATGAAGCAACCGGGTGGAGCTGAGGGGGGTCGAACCCTGACCTCATGACTGCCAGTCATGCGCTCTCCCAACTGAGCTACAGCCCCGATAACACGAAGCCATCTCATGCATACCTCAGGTCGTTTTTTACTTGAAAAAACACTACTTGAGCTTTTTTCAAATGAAATCCTCTATCGGTATGAATCAGATGGTCTCTAGATGCAGCGTTTAACACTGCCCGCCAGGCCTGTCAATGTGCTTCAGGTATCGACCAAAAGAGCTGGGATCTGAGGTTCTATGGTGATCTATAAAACTTTCCACCTGTCATCGCATGCAGGTAGTCGCCAAGTTCCCGGATACGCATCATCTGTTGGAGATCTTGTTTTCCGAAGACGTCGCGCTCGATCTGCAGTTGTCTTCGTTCGTAGTAGGCCTTTGTGATGCTTTGGACTAAATCATGTCGGGCATCATTTCGGATGCGTTCTTGACTGAGAACCGTAACTTCATGAGATGAAAAAACAAAGCGAGAAAAATCAAACACGAGCAAAGCCTCCAGGCGAAGATCATTGTCGGTCGAAAGATTTGTTTTATCCGTTGAGAGGCTTTGCTGCTCGGAGAGATCCCTTGCCATGACGCGACTGGCTCCAAGACGTAGCGTTGGCACCCATCCTGCATCGCGGGCACGTGATCGTACCTTATCCAGATATTTGGGACCCAAGCGAGCATAGCGTATCGCATCAGAGACAACTTCAGCTGCAGATGGCTCGTGACGATACCGAGCATTGGCTTGTCTAATTTGACGCAGCGACACACGCGACCGCTGTTATCTTGAGCAAAACTGAGCCTACATAGACACAGAAGCCAAAAACAAAACGCTATATAAAGCGCTCTGCTTCTAAGCAAACCAGTACCTATTGTCCTGCACGCCACCGTCATTAGCGCTCTTATCGAACGTCTGTAAGTGGAGTTGCTAATTTTTTTAACTTTCTATTTTTCTACAACCAATACACGCAACTTACGGTCTCTCTGAGCACGGATGCCTCGATAGAAAGCGTCGGTTTGCTACCTGCTCAAAAGGCTCCAAAGATGAGGCGAAACCGAGCTCAGCATGACTTTTGCCTTTTCCACATCTTTTGCGATTTGTGCCTTAAGAGCATCGACATGTTCAAAACGTTGCTCGTCTCGTAAATGCTCCAGAAACGCAATACGAAGTGTACGACCGTAAAGATCAATATTTTCGTCGAATAGGTGCGTTTCGATAGCTTTACCGGTATTGAGGGTGGGTCGTGAGCCAATATTGCATACCCCGAAACGTATGGTCTTTTGAGTATCGCCGGGAAGATATGCAGCGATAAGGTAGACTCCTTGGGATGGGACCAAGGTCTGGATCTCGTCGAGGTTTGCTGTTGGAAAGCCAAGCGTTCTGCCGATTTGTTTGCCCTGGGTAACGATGCCTTCGATGTCATATGCGCGAGCCATCAATTGGGATGCTTCGGCGACTCTAGTGCTTTTTAAGCATTCGCGAATACGTGTTGAAGAAATCACTTCTTCGCCCAACGAAACATGGCTAACTGCATCACCCTTGAGTCCATACTTTTTTCCAAGATGAACCAAGACTTCAGTGTTGCCTGCTCGATTCTTGCCAAAATGAAAATTCTTTCCGGGTACGATAGCCTGCGCGTTTAGTTGTTTGATCAACACCGATTCGATGAAACTTTCAGGGCTAAGTTCAGAAAAAGCTCGATCAAAGTTAGCAACGTGGACAGTATCCACTCCATAGGCTTTCAAAAGCTTGCTCTTACGCTCCAGCGTGCACAAAGGAGCGGGTGCACGGTCTGGAGCGAAAAACTGGGCAGGATGAGGCTCGAAAGTTAGCGCTACAACACAGAGTTGGTTGCTGCGAGCGATGGACGACGCGTGTTCGATAAGCGCCTGGTGCCCACGGTGTACGCCGTCCAGGTTTCCCGGGACAACGACGGAGGGAGCTGAGGTAGAAATTTCAGGCATAGTGCTTATCCATACTCGAAGCAGACCGCATTTGAAATGGGTTTTAATGAGCTTTTATGGGTATGTCTGATATTCACTGGTCTATTCATAGCGGGCTGAAAGGAGTAAAAGCGCTTCATGACTGAATGGGAGCTAAAAAAACATCCAACATTTTCTGGGGTAGCTGGACCTGTCCTGATTTGCATCATGGACGGGGTAGGCTTAGCCCCAGCCAATCCCGGCAATGCGTTTTCAATCGCACGCACGCCGACGCTTGATCGCTTAGCGCAGGGGACCTTGCGTACCGAACTTAATGCTCATGGCACCGCGGTCGGCATGCCGAGCGATGAAGACATGGGCAACAGTGAGGTTGGCCACAATGCCATGGGCGCCGGACGGATTTTTTCACAGGGCGCTAAGTTGGCTGCCGAAGCAATTGCGCAGGGCGTCATCTACGAAGGGAAAACCTGGAAAGCTTTGATTGAGCAAAGCAAGAAAAGCAATGCGACTTTGCATTTTCTCGGTCTACTTTCCGATGGAAATGTGCACAGTCATATTGCTCATCTTGAGGCGATGTTGGAGCAAGCCGCTAAGGAAAAGGTGCCTCGTGTTCGGATTCATGTCTTGTTGGATGGCCGTGATGTGCCGGATCGAAGTGCGCTAGAATACGTCGATCGGTTGGAAACACTGGTAGCGACCATCAACCAAACATCCACACTCGACTATCGGATTGCATCGGGAGGGGGACGCATGGTGACTACCATGGACCGCTACAACGCAAACTGGCAGGTCGTGAAACAGGGATGGGATGCTCACGTTCTTGGCAAAGCAGAATGTTTTCGCTCTGCATCCGATGCGATTAAGGCTTTTCGCGAAAAATCACCGGAGATTTCCGATCAACAACTTCCGGCTTTTGCGATTTGCGACGAGAGTGGAAAGCCCATTGGTCCGGTCGAAACGAACGATGCTGTTATTATGTTTAACTTTCGTGGTGATCGCGCTATTGAAATTAGTCGTGCATTTACCGAAGATTCTTTCAGCGAGTTTGACCGAGAACGCTTTCCCAAAACAATGTATGCGGGCATGGTGCAATACGATGGCGATTTGGAGATCCCTCCTCACTATCTTGTGGAGCCACCCGCTATTTCTCGTACGTCGGGTGAGTATTTTGCGCGCAATCAAATCACTCAACTTGCGGTGAGTGAAACTCAGAAATTTGGTCACGTCACTTATTTCTGGAACGGAAACCGTAGTGGGATGTTTGATGCTGCTTATGAGACATACGTCGAAGTCCCAAGCGATCTTAGACCTTTTGAGCAACGACCTTGGATGAAGGCTGCTGAAATCACCGATGCAGTTATTGACGAAATGCGCGGCAAATCATTTCGCCACGTGCGAATGAACCTTGCAAATGGCGATATGGTTGGTCACACAGGAGAACTAGAACCCGCCATTGTCTCCATGGAAGCAGTGGATCTTCAGATAGCGCGTCTCTGCAAAGAGATCGAAGCAATGAATGGCGCAATTATTGTTACAGCCGATCACGGTAACGTTGAAGAGATGTTTGAAGTCAACAAAAAAACAGGCAAAGTAAAATTGAATGAAGAGGGTCGTCCTATTGGTAAGACAAGCCACACCCTTAATCCCGTTCCCTTTTATGTATGGACAAAAGCCAAAGATTTAAAGATGAATCCCGATGTCAAACATCCTGGTCTTGCAAATATTGCAGCGACACTCATGCATTTGCTTGGATACCAGGCCCCCGAGGACTACTGTGAGTCGTTATTACGCTAGCTTATGTTTCGTTATGCTTATGTTGTCGCCGTCCTTAGGGCGAGCAGACGCTAAAGCGACGGTGCATGAGCTATTAGGCCTGCCTTTTGGGGCCCATGAAATGCGGCTCGAAAATGACATGCGTGTGGTATGCGTTCCTTGGAGGAGGCAGCAAGCGCTTTCCTTCTACACGCTAGTCACTGTTGGATCGCGCAACGAAACAGATCCCGGAAAAAGTGGTTTTGCTCATCTCTTCGAGCATATGATGTTTCGAGGCAGCAAACGTTTCCCCGCGGAACGTTACGAAGGCATCATGCAAAGCATTGGCGCCGACAACAATGCTTACACCACCCGGGACTACACACTGTACACGGTTTCGGTGAGCAAAGAGCAATTGGATACCTTGCTCGAGATCGAAGCCGATCGTTTCCAGTACTTGCACTACGCGCCAAGCGCATTCAAAACGGAGACAGGCGCTGTTTTGGGAGAATACCACACCGCGTCATCAGATCCTTGGCAGACACTTTGGGAGAAGCTGAGCGAGATTAGTTATAGTAAACACCCTTATCAACATACGACTCTAGGCTATGTGGATGATATCAAAGCAATGCCTGGGCTTTATGACTATTCCTTAGAATTTTTTCAAACGCATTACCTTCCGAGAAACACTGTTGTGCTTGTCGTGGGCGATATCGATCCTGCTCAATGGTTTTCGAAAATACAAAAGCACTACCTTGGCTGGAAAAATCCTTCTGTCGAGAACAACTTGCGCCAAATTGTACCAGAAACGCCGCCCCCACGAGGACAGACAACATCTGTAAACTGGCCAAACGAGAAAACCAATCGTGTGCTTATCGGTTATCGGGTGCCAGGGTTTTTTAAGAGCCCAAGCGCGACCTCGGCCGATCGTCATTCCATTCGTGAGCTTGCTGCGCTTGAGGTGCTTCGCATTTTGTTGTTTGGTCCACAATCGAGTTTGGTGCAAGAGCTAGTCATCGATCAGCAAAAACTTCTAGCGCTGGAGAGCTGGGGGGATTTCATGAGTCGCGATGCGGGTCTTTTTGTAATTGAGGCGGAGTTTTCCCCTGATAGCTTCTCTTTCGACGAGCTTGATACCCGCATTCAAAGGCAGATTGACGCGCTTCAGCTTAGCCCACCATCCTCGATACAGATCAGTCGCATCGTATCTCATCTACTTAATCAAAAAGCGCTTAGCATGCAGCGTCCTGGTGATCTGGCTGAGGAACTCGCCTCGTTTATGGCTCGAACAGGAACGCTCGAAGGTCGAAATCGTTTTATGCAAGCTTTGCAGCGAACTACAGCGAAGCATGTGAAAGAAGTAGCTCGTCGCTACCTGAGCCCGTCAAGAAGATTTCAAGCCCAACTCTCAAACGAGACAAAATGAAATCATCGAACTATTTGATTAGCTGTTTTGCGGTATTGCTTGTTCATTGCGGATCCAGCCAGATCCCGGGAGCAACGGTTTCATTGGATCATTCGGCTGGCATCTCAACTATCAGTCAAAGCGAGCTTCTTTCAGAAGCGGCTCAAATGCCGTGGCTTGTCGTGAAGGCAAACGATCAGAACACCATCGAGTTTCGCTTTGTGTTTTCCTTTGGTTCCGCTGCAGACCCTATAGGAAAGTTTGGACTAACCGAACTCAGCGCGCGATTGATGGCTGAGGGCGGGGCCGGTAAGAGTAGTTATGAAGAGATCGTAAAGAAACTTTTCCCGTATGCAGCAAAGGTGGAATGGCAAATTGATCGTGAACAAATTGCCTTTGTGCTTCGCTTACCAAGTGAGGGCGTAGGCGTAGGCTATGCGATCTTGCTTGATCTTCTGAAATCTCCCCAGTTCCAAACAAATGACTTTGAGCGCGTGAAGATGCAGATGCTTTCCAATTTGCAATCGGAGCTTAAGGGAAGTGACGAGGAGAGCCTTGGCAAAGAACTGCTTCAAGCTTTCCTGTACGAGAAACATCCTTACGGCCATCCTA
Source organism: Myxococcales bacterium (assembly GCA_016699535.1). Classification (NCBI taxonomy): domain Bacteria; kingdom Pseudomonadati; phylum Myxococcota; class Myxococcia; order Myxococcales; species Myxococcales bacterium. The sequence goes on along the minus strand of CP064980.1, from coordinate 3,978,549 downwards.
GTGTTGGGCATGTTAAAGATTTGAAAAATATAACGATAGATGATGTCAAAGCACATTATTCAAGATGGTTTTGCAGCAATAATCTGACAGTGGGGTTGACTGGATCGATTCCCTCGACACTCTTACGCCATGTGCGAGAAGATTTTACCTCATGGAACACAAAGTCTTGCCAAGGCTTAGGTCAACGTCCTTTGCAAAGAAACAGCGGCCGCCGGATAATTCTTGTCGAAAAGCCTGATGCCAAGGCGATTGCTGTTTCAATGGGTTTTACGCTTCCGATTACACGTGCCCATCCGGACTTTGCGAGCCTTAAGCTTGCGAGTTCCTACCTGGGCGAACATCGGCAATTTGTCGGTAGTTTGATGCAAGCTGTTCGCGAAAAGCGCGGACTTAACTACGGAGACTATGCTTACGCGGAGCATTTTGAACAACAAAGCTGGACTCGCTTTGCAAAATCCCATCTTGGAAGACATCAACAATATTTTTCAGTTTGGCTTCGGCCGTTGGATCCCAAGCGTGCGGTGTTTGCTGTTCGACTTGCAGTAAGGGAACTGGAGCGACTCACCTCTCAAGGTCTCAATGAACAAGAAGTACAACGGATGAAACATTTTCTTGTCAATTACTATGCTTTGTTCTCTCAAAGCGCTTCGGAAAAACTTGCTCAGGCACTGGATGCTAAGTTTTATGCTATGGAAGAAAACATCTATTCGTCTTTGATCAGACAATGGAAAGCGCTTGGGAAACAAGAAATTAATAAAAATATTAAAAAATATTTTGATTTGAAAAATTTACAAATTGTTATGATAGTTCCAAAAGCAGCGCCGGTTATTCAGGAACTATTAGCAGCATCACAACAAAGCCCAAGTTATCCGGGAGCTCAGCCTAAGAGCCTCCTTCAGGAAGACGTGGCAATAAGGAATTTCTCTCTAAATATCTCAAAAGAAGATATCCGTGTATTGGGTCTTGATGCTGTCTTCTAAGTTAAAGCGCGCCACAAAAGGTTGGCTGCACTTGCCAAGACCGTGATAGTGAGCACCACGCGTATAAGTTTCTCACCACGCTTTACGCTTGCATGGGCCCCTAGAACGCCGCCTATCGCAGTGCTAAGGGCAAGTAAAAGACCCCGCCCGAAATCAATTTGGGCATCAAAGAAGAAAAAGGTCACAAGCGCCCATAGGGTGAGGACCATAATAATGCTCACCTTGATGGCGTTGGCTTGAATTAGATTCATCCGGGTGGCGTAAGCAAGATAGAAAAGAATGATAAGACCTGCCGCTGCTTGGATAAAGCCAGCATAAAAACCTATAGCTAAAAACACGAAAGCCGTAGGCCAGTTGAAAGGGAGGTCGGTGTGACTTCCGTCATTGTTTCGCTTTTTTATAAAGTTTAACGGAAGCATGAAAAGCATGACGATGGCGATGCAGACTTGAAAAACTTCTTTTGAAAAGCGTGTTGCAGCATAAGCTCCCAATATGCCGCCAACGCATGATGGAAAAAGGATCCAAAGTTGCTTTTTCTGAATTGCGATGCCATGCCGTTTGTAGGTTATGCTTGTTGCGATGGTTTGAAACAGTACTGAAATTCGGTTGGTGGCATTTGCAGCATTGGCGTCAAGGCCTGTGAAAATTAGTGCGGGTAGAGTAAGCAAAGAACCCGCCCCTGCCATCGCGTTGATGTATCCGGCGAAAACACCAGCGATGCAAAGGAGAAGGTATTCAAACATGGTTTAGCTAGACAAATAGAGAAGGGCGAAGCTTGATGCCAAGAATATCTGCCAGTTTTTTTGCGTTGCTTTTACTTAACTCTGGAATACGTGCCTCGACGATGCTTCGGGTGCTGGCGTGAGGCTCTCCTTTGAGAGCCGGAAGCAAGGACTCAGCCCAGCACAGTAATTGTTTATCATTCGCGTTTTCCATAAGCTTATGGAAGGTCTTTTCAAGTTTGCGCTGGTACGTTATCGATGCGGTGCACAGCGTAATGTATATCTGCACAATACCTTCTTGAACCGTCGATGGAGATGTTTCAAAAGCGCTCTGCAATAGAGCTAAATGTTTGGCGACCTTGGCTGGTGCACTTCGGGCCAGTTCTGGAAGCCTAACGAGAGCCATGCTGGAGGCTTTACGGTTTTTGCCTAGTAGAGCTTTTACAAGAGCATCTGCGATGGATGCACCGAGTTCAATCTTCTTAGCAAGCACGAGATCTAGTATTTCAGCGGCATGATTTATTTTTGCAGTCGATGAGACGATAAGGTCGTCTGCCAGACTCTTCATCGCTACTTTGTCGCCGCTTTCTACAATCTGCTCCGCTATCGCCTCACATGAGCCATCTTTTTGCTCCATACGAGCAGTTTAGCATCATTTTTGGGGAGGTGCAGGGAAATAGCGCCTTGTTTTCTACATGCGTTCGATGACGTCGATGCCCAATATTGCCAAACCTTTTTCCAATTGCGAAGCGCATAGCTTTGCAAGCAATAGTCGACTCTGTCGTGTCTGCTCGTCTGCTTTGAGAACAGGACAGTGCTGGTAGAAATGGCTAAAGAGTCTAGCGAGAGCATACAGATGGTCGCAGAGGATATGAGGAAGACGATTTTCGGTGGCTTGATGAATGCACTCATCAAAACGCAGCAACTGCTTTGCCAAATTAATTTCAGATTCATCACTTAGAGTGAGTGTTTGTGATTCAAAACTCTTGAAATCGATGTCGCCTTTCCTAAATATCGATCGAATACGCGCGTATGCGTATTGTAAGTAGGGACCGGAATTTCCTTTAAAGGAGATCATTTTGTCCCAGTCAAACTGGTAATCGCTTTGCCTGTTTTGGTGAAGGTCCGCGTATTTAACGGCCCCGATTCCAACCGCTCGCTTGACGGTCTCAATGGCTTCGGCGCTAACGTCGAGGCCCTCTTCACGGATGCGTTGCTCGGCGCGCAGCTCTGCCTCATCAAGAAGGGAAGCAAGCGTTACGACGGTTCCTTCTCGCGTTTTCAGAGGTCGACCATCCTGTCCGAGGACGGCCCCAAAATCCATAACCTGAAGTTCAACGGGTATACCGAGTTTGGCTGTGATGTATGCTATCTGCGTAAAGTGCAGAATCTGCCGTTTATCGACGACGTAGATTGCTTTGGTGGTGTTGTAGTGTTTGTATCGGTGAACAACGGTCGCAATATCCGTGGTCGCATACAAAAAAGCGCCATCGCTCTTACGTACAATCATCGGCGTACCCAGCTTTTTGAGCTTTGGATTGTCTTCAAAAAAGACACAAATCGCGTTTTGATCTTCACTTGCGATGCCTTTGTCAATCAGGTCATCGACCAGCCCAGCAAGCATAGTATGGTAGGTGCTTTCCCCAGCCACAAATCGAAGCTCACGCCTAAACGATCGTAGATACGATCGAGTTCAGTGCGTGTAATCTCAACAAAACGTTGCCATATCTTTAGATTCTCGCTGTCTCCAGCTTGGAGCTTAGCCAGCTCGGCACGTGCTTGTGCGGCAAACTCGGTATCGTTTTTGCCTCGGTCATTGGCCTGCTTGTAGAGCGCTTCCAGTTCTTCAATATTTAAATCGTTCAGATCTTCGTCGTCTCTAAACTCTCGCAGCCCAGCAATGAGTAGCCCAAACTGTGTTCCCCAGTCGCCGAGGTGATTGTCACCGAGAACCTCGTGGCCTACGCAACGAAGCAAGCGAATGATGGCTGCACCAAGGATCGTTGAACGTAGGTGTCCAACATGCATTTGTTTTGCAACGTTAGGACCGGAAAAATCAACAACAATGTGCTCGGGGTTTTGCGTCTTACTAATACCTATTTCAGGATCCGCCTGTGTGCCCAAAAGTTCTTTTGCTAGCCAGTCTGCATCGAGACGAAGGTTGATAAAGCCGGGTCCCGCGACGGTGGCTTCGGCCACCATCTGCAGATCGCAAATTGGATCGAGGACCGAAGGGGCGAGTTCACGGGCTGTTTTTCCTAGCCGCTTAGCCAACGGCAAAAGGCCGTTGGCCTGATAATCCCCAAAGCGGGTATCGGTGGCGGGTCGAATAAGGGCATCAGCATCAACATTGAAGTTGATGCTGAATATTTCCGAGAGTTTCTCACTTAGAAGCTTTTCAATCCGCACGGTGTATTCTCGCTTTTAAAAACAACAGCCCCGAGCAGATAGTCTACTCGGGGCTGAGTCTAGGCATAAATCCTACAACAAGGTGACTTAGTTAGCGTCACCTACGTCGCTGTCGCCAGTGACGTTGCCATCGCCAACAGTGGAATCCGTTGTGGTATCCGTGGCGACATCGACACTCGCATCTGTGGAAGTGGTGTCATCATCACACGCACTAACCCAGCCAAGAGCACATACTAATAAAGAAAGAACAAACAATTTACGAATCATTACCAACCTCCGAGGGGAAGTACTTAGACAATCACAGTGATTGGCCGGAGTATAAGCACGTTCTAATGGATTTGGCGAGTAAAATTACCTGGTTTTTTAGCAATGCGTTGGTGAAATCAAACAAAAGCGCGGTTATTGTGTTGTAATTATTATGTTATTTAGTATGAAATTTTTTTCATTAAAATAAGGTTGAAGATCGCCAGCTAGGCGGTGGCAGTGGCCCTCAACGGATAGCAAGCAAAGGAGCGTTTCGCTCCCTGAAGCTACCGTTATTCCGTCTTCAAGTGCACGGAAAAACCCGATGAGCCCATGCCCAGCAACGAATACTAGTTCGTTGAGGCCGAGTTTTTCTGCATGCGTGAAGCCTGCATAGGCAAAAAAGCACTTCGTTTTGGCTTGGTAGCTGGCAGCCCAACGCTCTTGCGCAATTGGTCCCGTTGATCAATCACGCGACGCGCATAGTCTGGATTTCCGCCGCAACGACCGGTGTTGTATGAGCCCAGAGCGGCGTTAAGATCGCCATCGCAGAAGCGAACGGAGCGCGACAGCAGATCAGCGGCACGCTGGACGAGCTCTCGCTGACAGGCTCCAGCTTGTTTTTTGCAGATTTTTCGATAACGCTCGTCTTTAACAAAGCGAATACGGCGGCCCCATGGGCTTTGTGGATGCATTTGAAGCAAGCCACGCTCGCCAACCGACCCTTTGGCAAAGGGATCAAGACCGCTTTCTCTAAAAGCCATGGCTGCCAGAAGCCATGGGTCTAGATCGAAACGCTTGCCAGCTTCAACGAAATACTGAGCAAAAGCTTCCATCCGAGCGCCGCAGCCTTTTTGTGCCGAACGGCAGTGCCTTACAAAAATGGGCTTTGCGCTGGTTTGGCTGTGATTCAAAGTGACAGCGCTTTGAATCGCACGGGTGAGAAGATTGAGTGATGGCTCCTCGGCGCTCACACTTGCAGCCAGACTAAGAATCACAACGATAGAAATAATTTTAAGATATTTTGCATGGGACAACCCCTGAGCTTCTGTTCAACCTGATGTGCTGCGTTGTACTACCTGAATTTTCCTGACTCGCCACCCCCGAACCGAATTTTTTACAAAGCCAGACAAAAAGCCCGGATTGCCAAAATTGGCAGTAATTGATAAATTAAATGACAGTTTTGGCAATTTTTTATGAAATTAATGCCATTTCATGTAAAGCTAAATTAATATTGCATATATGTGAATATAAGCATATATAATTAGAATGGAGCCAAATGAGGCCTCAGCAGGGGTGGAACGTTGCCGTATGTACCGCTCGCTTAGTGATCCCATGCGGCAGAAAATCCTGGCACTCGCCGAGCAGGAAGAGCTTTCCATTGGTGAACTCGGCTTTCTATTAAGTGCAGCTCAACCCAAGGTGTCGCGACAGGTTTCCGCGCTTCGCTTGGCCGGCCTTCTGGCCGTTCGTAAGGAAGGCACACGCGTTTGGGTTCAGAGTTCGGCCACCAATCATGTTGATACGCTGGTAGCTGATGCGACTGCGAACGGTATGCGCATGGCCAAAGACGAAGGGTTGCTTGAACGGATTGCCGAAGTACTCAAGCAACGTGATCAGCAAACAAAGCACTACTTTACTGCCACTGCGACTTCCGCGCAGTTTGAATACCTTCCTCTCGAACTTCCTGCATACCTATTTGCTTTAAAACCAGTGATGGCTGCGTGCATTGAAACTGCCCTGGATGTCGGTACGGGCGATGGCGCCGTGCTCGATGCTCTGGCCCCGCTCTATAATAGGGTAATTGGCCTGGATCGGGCGGCTGAGCAGCTTAAATTTGCCGAAGCACGCGTGCAAACTCGGGGCTACACCAATGTGGAGCTACTGCGCAGCGAGTATGAAATTACAGAGTTAAAAAGTGTTTTGCCTGATTTTTCGGGTGTTGATTTAGTGATTGCTGCTCGATTGTTGCATCACGCGCCTCGCCCGGCCCATGCCATGCGCGAGCTTGGCAAACTTCTGCGAGCAGGGGGACACCTTATAATAGTGGACTACCGGCAGCACCACGACGAGCAAATGCGGGAGTTGCAAGCGGACACGTGGCTTGGCTTTAAGGCCGAGGATCTAAGGAAGTGGGCGCTCGATGCTGGATTGAGCAAGGTAGAGATCCGTTCGATACCGAAGCGCTTTTGTGGTAAGGGCCGAGACGCGAAACTTGGCTGGCAAGTGCTTCACGCTGAGGCGAAAGAAAAAATTGAATGAAAACGCGGCATATGGCCGACGTGACTCTAGGATCGGGAGAAAGAAAGCATGACAGAAAAGCAGAATTATAAAGTAGCGGATATTTCACTAGCAGACTGGGGTCGCAAAGAAATTGCGATTGCAGAGACCGAAATGCCTGGTTTGATGGCGCTGCGCAAAGAGTACGGAAGCAAAAAGCCGCTAAAAGGCGCACGTATTGCAGGTTGTTTGCATATGACCGTGCAGACCGCCGTTCTAATTGAAACCCTTACCGAGCTAGGGGCAGAAGTGACCTGGACAAGCTGCAACATCTATTCAACCCAAGATCATGCAGCAGCTGCCATTGCCAAAACAGGTGTGCCCGTCTTTGCTTGGAAAGGTGAGACCGAGGAAGAATACGAGTGGTGCATCGAGCAGCAGCTCAAGGCTTTCAAAGACAATAAGGGAGCAAACCTTATTCTCGATGATGGCGGCGATCTGACTAAAATTGTCCATGACAACCATGCACATTTGTTTGAGGGCAGTGATGCGATCCGTGGTCTCTCGGAAGAGACAACGACGGGCGTGCATCGTCTCTATGAAATGGCCAAAAAGGGTACGCTCAAGACAGCGGCTATCAATGTTAACGATTCGGTGACCAAATCCAAGTTCGACAACCTTTATGGATGTCGTGAGTCCTTGGTGGACGGCATCAAGCGCGCTACGGATGTGATGTTAGCGGGCAAGGTCGCGGTGGTCGCCGGTTATGGTGACGTTGGCAAGGGCTGTGCCCAAGCCATGCGCGGTTTTGGTGCGCGTGTTGTAGTGACCGAGATCGACCCCATCTGTGCGCTTCAAGCGGCTATGGAAGGTTACGATGTGATGACCATGGACGAGGCCGCTGCCAAAGGCGATATTTTCGTGACCGCCACCGGTTGCTGCGATGTCATTACTTCGGAGCATCTCAAGCAGATGAAAAACGAAGCCATCGTTTGCAACATCGGTCATTTTGACTCGGAGATCCAAATCAGCTGGCTTGAAAACAATCCAGAAATCAAAGAAGAAAACATCAAACCACAAGTCGATCACTTCATCTTCCCTGATGGAAAACGCATCACGGTGCTAGCACGCGGTCGTTTGGTGAACTTGGGTTGTGCAACAGGTCATCCAAGTTTTGTGATGTCCAATTCCTTTACCAACCAGGTATTGGCGCAGATTGCATTGTTCACCGAGCCAAAGAACTATGAAAAAGGTAAAGTCTATGTATTGCCTAAGTACCTTGATGAAAAAGTAGCTGAACTTCATCTAGGAAAGATTGGTGCGAAACTTACCAAGCTTAGCGCAAAGCAGGCTGAGTATCTTGGTATTCCAGTCGAAGGCCCCTTCAAGCCTGAGCACTATCGTTACTAAACGATTAGTGGACTGAAATAAAAAACCACCCCGTTAGTTTGGGGTGGTTTTTTATTTTGAGCGGGCAATCGGATTCGAACCGACGACCTGCAGCTTGGGAAGCTGCCACTCTACCACTGAGTTATGCCCGCACTTGTGTCTTTTAAACCTGAGTTAGGGATAAGGAAATGCGAATATAACGCAGGATTTTGTTTTTTTTGCAAGGCACACCGATGCAGGAAACCCACTTGGGTCATTCAAGAAGGCCGAACGCAGCAAAAAGGCCTAAAACAAGTGAGATTTGCGGTTCCTTATTCCTAACGCAGGTTTTTAGTCTTCTCCCTGCGTAAGCGTCGAGCACTAATAAGGCTATTTTCCGTATGCCTTATGACTATTTAGCGGCCTGCGAGAGTGCTTGGGCTTTTTTCTCAGCGTCTCGGTGAGTTTTGTCGCGCTTAACCACTTCTTGGAAGAAATAAGCAGCTTCGCTTAAATCTCCCAGTGTTTCATAGGCGAGGCCTAGTTCATAATATAAGCCGAGCTCTTCTTCTTTCGTTTTGTTTTCAGCATGCAGTCCGCGTTTAAAGTTCTTTATGGCCTCTGTGAGTTGCCCTTTTTCTTTGAAACAAATACCAATCATGGTTGAGGCATTGCATTCACGCTGTGGACTGTTCAGACAGACGCGGAATTCTTCGATAGCATCATCAAGGAGGCCCATTTCTTTATAAGCGATGCCTAAATCAAAATGGGTTTCAGTATCTTCATCGTTCAGCTGTGCTTTGACCCCTTGCTTGAATTGCCTGAAGACGTTTTCAACATCAAGGACATCGCCACCCTCATCAAGATCTTCTTGACTGATTTCCTCTGCGAGTTTCTCAGCCAACAAGAAACTCTGATCGGTATCGTCAATAGTGATAATAGGTTCGTCACGGCTTTCACTAAGTAAGCTATCCACTTCTCGGAGTTTGGAAAGCACCAAAGGATGTCCAGGGTGTACCGTTAGTATCTCATTGAGCGCTTGTTTTGTTTCGCTGAGTAGACCCTGAACCAAGAAAAACTCGGCTTCATCCAAGGCTTGTTCGACGCGTAGACTCGCGTTTTCTGGTGCGACTGGCTTTGGATTTGGAGCAAGATTGCGCACCGGAATAGCTTCAAATTCTTGAGGTGACATCGGTCTTAGTGTTCCAACTGGTGGTTGCGGAACTTTTGCGGCAGGAGCTGCTGGAGATTTTGCGGCGCTTGCTGCTTTGATGACTTGAGCTGTGTGCTCGCGCACAACTTCTTGTTGGGTGCGGCCTGTGCCTTCGTCCGAATCCGGAAACGTTGGTTGAAGTTGAGCGCTCGAGCCGAGCGTTCTTGCATGTTCGTGGTACTCGCGCGCTTTGGCAGGTTGTGAGCTTCCATAAAGAGTCGCCAAAGCCAAAAGTTGTTCTTTGGCTTCGTTGTTTTTTCCGCTCGCTAAGTAGATGTCTTTTAGTTTTTCTCGCGTTTCAATGTGCTCTGGGGCGATGGTGAGTATTTTTGTCAGTTGTTTGGTGACTTCCTTTTGCAAGCCATAACTTTCATAGACTTTACACTCTGTAAGTAACCTAGCAATTTTTGCCTCGCGTGCAACTTCAGGAGGAAGACTCGACGACGGAGCATCCGATATAGGCTGCAATTCGTTATCGTCGATAAGTTCTACATCCTCGACTTCAACAAGCTCAGCTTCCGTGACCGGAGGCTCAATGCTCGGAACGGGAGCACCCGAAAGTGTTCCTGGCGCATAGGCTGCAAGCGCTTGTCTTACATCATCGTCGTTAGGGCTTAGTTCGAGTATCTTTTTTAATACTGCAGCGTGTTCGCGTGCACGATTGGCTTCTTTTTCAAGACGTGCGATTTCTTTGTATACAGAAATTGCCTTGGGAATCTGTTGCAGTTGTTGGAAGGCATCGGCTAACAGCTCGAGCACCGCGATATTATGCGGTTCTTTACTGAAGCAAATTTGAAGTTTGGTCAGTGCGAGTTTCGGGTTTTTCCGTTTGAGGTATAGGGCTGCTATTTCTTTAGCTAAAGCAGTATCGTCGCTGCGATGGTATAGTAAACGTTCACATACTTTAATGTAGTCGTCTGTTCGGTTCTGTTCCTTGAGTAGTTGAGCTCCGGCTTCGAACTGCTCTGCTGCAGCCATAGTGCTCCCGTGTTGAGACAGAGCCTCAGCATACTTGATACGAACGGGGACATTGGTTGGATCTAAATCAACCATCATTGCCAGGGCGGAAAGCCCTTGACTGTATTCAGTACGCTCAAAGTGCAAAGCCGCAATGTGCTCGTAAGTACTCAAGGCATCGCTGACGAGTGCAAGTTGCTTGTAGGTTTCTGCCAAGCGCATCGCAATATCAATGCGAGACGGATCAAGCTTGAGAATTTGTTTGTACACGGCAATGGCTTTTAGAAAAAAACCTTGCCTGGCGTATTGTTCAGCTACGCGGCTATAGACGTTGCTCGCCTCACTGAGATCGCCTTTGCGGGAATGCAAATCACCGACGCGCAGAAGGGTACGGATATCCCGTGGATCGGACGCGATAATCTTCTGGTACTCGGCGATAGCTTTATCGTAAAAGCCTTTCGATGCGTGTTTCTGAGCAGCCTCAAGTATCTTCGTCCGGTCGTGTTTCACAATTTCTTCGTGCGCGCAGATCTCGAAGTAAGAGAGTTCTTTTCTCTCATCGCGGCGCCAATTCCTTAGTTTTGCTTGTTTTGTCTATAGTTTACGGGTTTCGCTTCTAAAGGGTCAAGACTTCCGACGGCCTTACGTTCGCACGCCTGAGTGAGCTTTTTCCCGATAACTACCTACAAAAGCACTCTGTGTTTATCGTCGAACCGCTGATGCGCTTAGTTTAAAACAGCGTTCATCTAAAAATTATCAACGATTCTAGCCTTTTGAGGATTGGGCTTCAGGCATCTTACTGAAGTCAAGACGCTCGACAAAGCGCGTTGATATGTCCCCGGAGCGAAAATGGGGCTGATCCAAGAAGAACTCATGGAGCGCAATATTGGTTTTGATCCCGGTAATAATCGTTTCACCTAAAGCCCGTTTCATTCGAGCAATGGCTTGTTCACGATTGTTGCCGTAAGAAATTATCTTGGCGAGGAGCGAATCGTAGTGTGGCGGTACTTTCCAGCCGCCATAAATGCCGCTATCGACGCGAATGCCAGCTCCGCCTGGCGGATAGTATTCGGTGATAAGCCCCGGAGAGGGTGCAAAGGTTTTTGGATCTTCTGCATTGATGCGACACTCAATGGCATGACCACGTGGGGTGAGATGGGTATCAGGAATTGTCATGGCTTCACCTGCTGCGATACGAATTTGCTCAACCACCAAATCCACACCCGTTACAAGTTCGGTGACAGGATGCTCCACCTGCACGCGAGTGTTCATCTCCATGAAACTTAACTCGCCTTTTTCGTCCATGAGAAACTCAAGGGTTCCCAGGGATTGATAGGCGCTTTCGTTCATGGCGCGTGTGATCGTCGCTGCCATGTCGGCTCGCAGCTCCTCGGAGACGGCAACACTTGGCGCTTCTTCGACCAGCTTCTGATGTCGGCGTTGAATGGAGCACTCACGCTCTCCTAAAACACGCGTGATGCCTTTGCCATCGCAGGCTACTTGGAACTCGATGTGTCGAGGCTCTTCTACAAAACGTTCGCAGTACAAATCACCATTGCCAAAACCAGCAAGCGCTTCGGCTTGGGCGGAAGGAAACACGCGGAGCATTTGCTCTTCATTGCGAATAATATGCATGCCGCGACCACCACCACCACCCGCTGCTTTGAGCATGACTGGAAAACCGACAGCTTTAGCTTGAGTTGCCGCATCCTGAGCGTTTTTTAGGGTGTCAGAGCCTTGCGCGAGAGGAATACCTAGACGCGTAGCGAGTTTGCGCGCCTCGACCTTGTTTCCCCACTGCTTCATGTTTTGTGGGGAGGGCCCAATAAAGGTGAGGCCACATTCCCCGCAGATTGAGGCAAATTCAGGGTTCTCCGAGAGAAAACCATAGCCAGGATGGACCGCATCGGCGCCACTGATTTCAGCGGCAGCGATGATGGCCGGGATATTGAGATAACTCAAAGGTGCAGGCCCTGGACCAATACACACTGCTTCGTCGGCAAAACGTACGTGCAAAGCTTTCTCATCTACGTCGCTATGGACGGCGACCGTTGAGATGCCAAGCTCGCGACATGCGCGGATAATACGAAGGGCGATTTCTCCCCGGTTAGCAATAAGAATCTTACGGAACATGGTAATCGCGTCGCCTAGCGTTTTTTAATTCGAAAAGTTTGTCACCAAATTCAACGGGTTTTCCGTTCTCGATCAAAACCTCGAGTAAGGTACCGTCGAATTCAGCTTCAATCTCGTTCATCAGTTTCATCGCTTCGACAATGCACAGAACTTGCCCGGCTTTAAACTCTTGGCCTTTTTGGATGAAGGAGGGAGCATCAGGCGCTGGACATGCATAGAAGGTGCCCACAAATGGCGAGACGATAAAGTCGCCTGTCTCGCTGGCAGTGGGCTCGACTGCTTGGCTCGGAACTGCAGCCGGTGGCGGTATGCTAGGAGCGGGAGGGGCTACACTTGAGCCTGGCCCAGCGACGGCCCCCTCTGCTGGATCGCGTCGTAAACGAATACTCTCTTCGCCTTGGCTGATTTCAAGTTCACTAATGTTGTGTTGGCGGATAGCCCGCATCAAGTCTTTGATTTGTTTTAGATCGATTTCCATGAGGCTTTTACTTTCGATTAGGAGCCTTCAAATAATCAATTAGGCCGCGTAAGCCAAGGGGGTAACTGTTCGAAGCGAATCCAGCAACAAATCCTACGGAATTTACAGCAGTTAATGAGTCATGACGCAGTGCTTCACGACTGAAGATATTGGATAAATGCACTTCAACGTAGGGTAAAGCCACCGCGCTGAGGGCATCGGCAAGAGCGAGAGAAGTGTGGGTGAAGGCGCCGAGATTGATTAAAAGTCCAGCAAATTGCTTAGGTGCTTGCTGGATAAGATCAATCAAGACACCTTCGTGGTTTGATTGTTTGCACGTTAAGCTCACCTTGAACTGTTTGGCGATCGTTTTTAGCTGGGCATCAATTGTTTTAAGTGTTTCACGCCCGTAGATCTCAGGCTCGCGGCTACCCAATAGATTAAGGTTAGGCCCATGCAGGACCAGAATTTTTAACGACGATTGAGCTGCCATGTGTGTTTCACCTCAAGGCTGCCAACAATTGTTCTTCAACAGTGCGAAGTAAGAAGCGCGCCTTACCGATATTTCCTCCCGGCAATAGTGAAATTGCAACGAAGTAGTCGTCGTTTAATAGGCGAATGATGGTGGTAAGACGTTCGGCTTGGATAGCAACTTCGCGTGCAGATCCAGCATCGAGCATTTCAGCAGCTTTACGGATTTGAGACAGCACCACGCTGTACTCGGCGCCGATGGTTTCTGCGTCGACTTTGCTATTGTCCCTAACGTAGTGCTCGACTGGAAGGCCATCAAAGTCCATGAGCAGACCCGAGACGCTGCCCGAAGTTCTATCCACAACGCTTTTTAATATGCCGCTGAGTGACTGCGCGGTATCGGTCTGCATTTAGCCTCCTTAATGGCCCAAATTCGTCAAAACCACCTTATCCTATTTTCGAGGTGAATCCCAGCAAATGGCGATTCACCTTGAAGTCCTTGACATTAGGCTCCGGAGAAGTACTGTCCGTGCCGCTGTGCCGAGGTATCGGCTTAGGTTGCGGACGTGGCGGAACTGGCATACGCGCTAGACTAAGGATCTAGTGGGGAAACCCCGTGGAGGTTCAAGTCCTCTCGTCCGCACTAATTTTCTCTTTGGGTTTGGCTTTAACTGTTTGGACCGCTGCACAGCAGCGCTCCAAAGAGGGGATTCACGTGAATCCCCTCCCGAACGCGCTTTGCGCGTCGGCTCCCTCCCCAGCGGGCTCGCGTTGCTCGCGGGGGGGTTGGGTAGGTAATTTTGGGATTGGTTTAGTTGTTGGCTTTAACAGTTTGTACCGCTGCGTGGCAGCGCTCCAAAGAGGGGAGATACGCGTCTCCCTCCCGAACGCGCTTTGCGCGTCGGCTCCCTCCCCAGCGGGCTCGCGTTGCTCGCGGGGTGGTTGGGTAGGTAATTTTGGGATTGGTTTAGTTGTTGGCTTTAACAGTTTGTACCGCTGCGTGGCAGCGCTCCAAAGAGGGGAGATACGCGTCTCCCCTCCCGAGCGCACTTCGTGCGTCGGCTCCCTCCCCTGCGGGCTCGCGCTGCTCGCGGGGTGATTGGGCTAGCTGATTTTGAAATTGGTTTGCTCTTTAGCTTTGACTGTTTGTACCGCTGCACAGCAGCGCTCCAAAGAGGGGAGATACGCGTCTCCCCTCCCGAGCGCACTTCGTGCGTCGGCTCCCTCCCCTGCGGGCTCGCGCTGCTCGCGGGGTGATTGGGTAGCTGATTTTGGAATTGGTTTGCTCTTTAGCTTTGACTGTTTGTACCGCTGTTTTGCTTGTGCGGGTTAGTGGCTTACGGCCATGATGTCACCGAACTGGGTGAAGAGTTTAAAGTGGTTGAGGATGCCGTGGAGGCGAATTTGGCCTTTGAACAAGCGTTTTAGGACGCCTTGCGCTGTGGGCTTTCGCAAGTCTGGAAGTCCGAAATAGGGCAGCGATTCAATCAAGGATAGATTGGTGATGTCTTCACTGCTCGCTCGCACCGCAATATCCGGGATGCTGTAGATTCCGTCGTAGATGCGTAACCGTCCCTTTTGAAACACCAAAGTAAGAGCTACTTGTGCATCTTCAGCGACGATTGCCACTGAGCCAAGCATTTGCTCGAAGATGTTGGCTTTGCTTGTATCGGTCTCGATGTTGTTTTTCAAAAGCTCCGACAGGATTAAAGCTAAACCGTTTTGCTCTGCGTCAGGGTCGAGTTCGATGCTGTTCATGCTGTCACAGTTTCCTAAGCAACGAATTCGGTGGGTACCTGACTTGCGCTTTGCACCAGCTGTTTTGATCCTTCGACGTAGCGAATCATGGTTGGCAAAGCGCCTTTGGTGAGTTTGAGCTTGTTTTGCATCATGGCTTTGATCGGCTCAACCTTACCTTGCACGACCTCTTTCCAGAGAGGATAGGGAGCTTCAATCACAAAGGCGGCTTTGTTCTTGGCTTGTTCAGCATTCGTAAAATATTCGGTATTGCGGCACTTGCCTTGATGGACATCAAGGAGCATGGCTGCATCGTTTTCGAGGCCTATGGCTTTGTCTGCTTTGACGACCATGGCAACTGCACCGTGGGTCCAGTCCGCTGAAGCTTGCTCGTAGGCTTGATTGGCGTTGACAGCGTCTTTGTAAGCTGCGGTCCATTCAGGTGACGGAAATTGATATGCCATATTAAAACCTTCCTAAAAACAGTGCTTGCCATGACGGCATTTCTTTAGGCGAAGCACAGTAGTATGTTGCGGTGCGATGCGCAATGTAAACTCGCAGCCCGTTCTTTTGCGTTCCAAGCTCTTCGATGAGATGGGGATTTCACACGCTTTTTCAACCCGCCAAGGTGGTTTTAGCAAAGCTCCCTTTGATAGTTTGAACTTGGCGCGTAGCGTGGGTGACGAAGCCGCTAGCGTTGAGAAAAACTACGCATCGCTTGCTCAGGCTGTGGGTTATGAAACGAGTAAACTCTACGAGCTAAGCCAAGTGCATAGCGATACCGTTGTGGTGGTTGATGCGAAGTTAGACCCCGTGCAATTTCGAAGCCAACAAGGCGATGCGCTTATCAGTCAAAAGCCGACGCTTGCCGTGGCGGTGCGCACCGCAGATTGCGTGCCCTTACTTTTTGCGAGCGAAGACGGAAGTGGTGTAGCGGCAGTCCATGCTGGTTGGCGAGGTGTACGCGCTCAGATCGTTCTTGCTACGATTTCACGATTGCAGAATCTTAATGTGCAGAGCACTGCTTTGCGTGTGGCCATTGGGCCGCATATTCGTTCTTGTTGTTTTGAGGTGGGCGGCGAGGTAGTGCAGCACTTTTCTTCATCTCCGCTTATTTATCAAGCCACACAAGCTAAAGGCGATAAATTTTTGCTGGACCTAAAAAAAATACTCCTAGAGCAAATTAGCCGGGCGGGAATAAAGCAAAACTTTATTGATGATGTCGGTGGTTGCACGATGTGCGAGCCCCAGCGCTTTTTTTCCTATCGCCGCGATGGGCAGGCTTCTGGAAGGCAGTTATCGGTAATTTTGCCTCGCGCCCATAGTCTGGATAGGTCCTGATGGCAGTTTTTATCCGTAAAATCGACAGTTTTGGCGTTTTACAGGCAGTAAACATGCTAAAGTTGGCATGTTTAGCTTATCCGTGACGCTTGGCTTTTGAGTTGGGCCGGCTTTGTGCTAATCGATGCGGCTAATGGCTCGTTTTGAGAAAACCAAAGTTACTCATCAAGAGGGCGAAGAAAAGCGCACGCTTGGTGAGGGTGTATTTCGTCGCTGCAACGGTTGTGGATACACCTGTCACTCCGATCACTATGTCACCAACAGCGAAGTGTGTCCCAAGTGTGGCTATCACTATCGCTTAAGTGGTGAAGAATGGATCGAGCTTTTGTTGGATCCCGATTCTTTTAAAGAAGAGGATGCTGGACTAAGTCCAGTCGATGCGCTCGGCTTTGTCGATTCCAAGCCATACGGGGATCGTATCAAAGCTGCACAAAAAAAGTCCGGTGTCAAAGATGCCATCATGGTAGGCAGTGGTTTGCTTGAAGAACGCAGCATTCAGATTGGCGCGTTTTTGTTTCGCTACATGGGCGGTTCCATGGGTTCGGTGGTTGGGGAGAAAATCACGCGTATGGTTGAACGTGGCGTCGATAAAAAGCAGCCAGTGGTGTTGCTTTCATCCTCGGGTGGGGCACGTATGCAAGAGGGTGTGCTTTCTTTGATGCAAATGGCCAAAACGGTCTCAGCGCTGGGCAGGCTGCGCGAAGTGAAGATGCCTTTTGTTAGTGTGCTTTTGGATCCGACTACGGGTGGTGTTGCTGCAAGTTTTGCCTTTTTAGGCGACGTAAACATCGCTGAGCCGAACGCGCTTATTGGCTTTGCAGGTCAACGCGTCATCGAAACCACCATTCGGCAAAAATTGCCCGACGGCTTTCAACGTGCGGAGTTTCTCAAAGAACACGGCATGATTGATATCATCGCCTCTCGCCATGAAATGCGTGACACCATTGCGCGCGTGCTTCGGCATTTACTCGACTAAGCACCCGTGGACTATCCAAACGCAGTTCGTTTTCTGTATGCGCTGCAACATCAAGGTATCAAGCTAGGTCTTGAACGCATCGATGCGCTACTTAACCTTCGCGGAGAGGCGCATCGATCGCTGCGCGTTGTGCACGTTGCCGGCACCAACGGCAAAGGCAGTACCGTTGCTTTTTTAGAATCAGTGTTTCGCTATGCGGGCTATAAAACCGGCCTGTGTACCTCGCCGCATTTGCATAAGGTCACCGAGCGCATCCGTATTGGCGGCGTAGCCATCTCGGATCAGGAATTCGCCGAGCGGATGAGCGATTTTGCGGAGTCCATGAAAGACATGCAACCGCCCCTAAGCTTTTTTGAGACCATCACCGCGATTGCTCTTGAGAGTTTTCGCGATGCCAAATGCGAGATTGTTTTTGTTGAAACTGGCTTAGGTGGGCGGCTCGATGCCACCAACGTGCTTCGACCAGAACTGTGCGTGATCACGAACGTCGCTTTGGACCATACGCAGATTTTGGGTCACACATTGGCTGAGATAGCCAGAGAGAAAGCAGGGATCTTAAAGCAAGGCGTGCCTTGTGTACTTGGGAATTTAGCTCACGAAGCACTTGAGGTGATTGCCGATGTGGCCAAGCAAAAAGAAGTCGAGTTGATACGCTATAATGAGGCCTATAAGCTTCGTTGTAACGAGCAAGGCAAACGCAGCATCTCATTTGGCGGTGAAGTATTTAATCTAGAGAAGCTTTCCCTTGCTGGCGAGCATCAATACCAAAATGCAGCGCTTGCCTATGTTTGTTCCAAGTTGCTTTGTAAGAAGGGTTTTGTGATCGGCCAACAGCAAATCGTTCAGGGTCTAAAGCAGACGCACTGGCCAGGTCGTTTGGAGCATTTCGATCAATCCCCAGAAATCATTTTGGATGCAGCGCACAATCCCGACGGCGCACAAACACTTGCGAACTATCTTAAGCAGATTCCAAGAAGAACTGGCCCGACTGTTTTGCTCTTTGCTTGCATGAAGGACAAAGACGCTGAATCGCTCCTTAGTAAACTCGATGATGTCATCGATCATCATGTCTTTAGCAGCACAGGCATGCCCCGCAGCCAAAGTCCACAGAACCTCAGTGCTTTGCGCGAAGGCGAGATAGCCGAAGCACCCGAGCAAGCGTTTGAAAAAGCCAAGACCATAGCCGGCGAGCAGGGCAGAGTGATCGTGGCCGGCTCAATTTTCCTCATCGCCCAAATCAGAAGCCGCCTCCTATCCATCCCCACCGACCCCCTAGTCGCCCTATAGATCCAGGATCCCCTGTTTTTTTCTTTTTCATTTCAATAACTTAATGCACACACCGCGAAAGTTTGAAATTCCATCTTTTCGCGGTGTGTGTTCTAAATGGTTGTAAATATTTATGGTTTTCGACTAGATCCTGGATAGATTTATGAATATACCGTTCCCTCTGAAACGCGTCGTGAGCTGCTCAAGGCTTTTGTGCTTAGTGGCGCCGAGGACTCCATGCATGGTTTTGCTGCACGGACAGGGCAAAGCAGTACGGCTGTTCGTAACGAGCTTTTGCGTATGGAGGAAGTAGGTTTGGTTGCAGGTGAGGTTGTAGGCAACGCACATGTGTTCAAGTTGAGTCCACAGATCGATAAAGGCCTCCTTGCGGCATTGCGTACGCTTATCAAAACGAAAGCGTTTCCTGCGCCGGATGTGAACGAAAAGAGCTTGATCTTGTCTCGGTCCTGGCCTCTAGTCTTGTGCTTGCTCGTCGAGACGCGAGTGTTGCGCGGGTGCTTTCTGTGGTGTTTTATAAAAACAAATCGCGATTGTCTCAGATACTGCCGGAGCTAGTCCATCGCGCGAAACAAAGCGAAAGCAATCATACTCTTGGTTTCTTCCTAGAGCTTACCGATAAGTTGGCCCAAGATCGGGAGTTTTCCTTGCTTCTAGGTAAACACTTGGCGAAATTAAGAGATAAGCGCCGCAGCCGATCGGAGGCTTTTTTTGTACATATGAAACCGAGCAAGTACGAGAAAAAGCTCATGCAACGCAATACGTCCGACCTTGCTCGTAAGTGGCTATTTGAAATGAATATGCCGTAAGAAGGCTTTCATTCCATTGTTGAGAAACATTGTGACTAAAAACTACCGCAGAAAAACTCCCCAAGAGTTGCTTCAAAGCTTGCAAGCGTTAGATCAAGCGCTTCGTAAAGACCAAACACTAATTATCATTGGTGGAGCAGTTCTTGTTTTGGGGTATGGCGTCACAAAAGGCACAACGGACATCGATACCTATGAGTCCATGAACTCTGAAATCAAAGAGGCGCTTAAAACGATTCGAGAAAAGATGAGACATTCGTTCCTCTGGGCGAGACCGGTGTGGCACAGTTTCCACACGATTATCAAGAGTGCGTACAACGTTGCGAGCTTCCTGAGCTAACGAAGCTTACAGTCACGTGCCTGAAAAACATGACTTGGCAATCTCAAAAATTTCGCGAGGTACCGATCATGACTTTGGAGGCATGGTGGAGCTTCACGAAAGATACCCTCTGGATCTTGAAATTCTGATCGATCGATTTAAGAAAAATCCTTAGACAGGTGATCCTGAGATTCTTAGAATTCAACTTCTAAGGTGCATTGAGATCTTTTTTGGTGAAGAGCAAGCCAGGTACATTGAAGAACAGGTCTAGGCGCCGAAGTAAGGCGCTTGCACTCTCGGTTTTTTTGCTAGGAATCGCGCTAAGTTTTGGTTGTTTAACTCCTGTTTCGACCCGAAAAGTTTTTAGGGACAGGCTTTGATACTTTGTGCTAGAAGAGCGCTGTGTCTGAGTTTCTTAAAGCTTGCCGAAAAGAGCCGACCTCGTTTACGCCGATTTGGTTGATGCGTCAGGCCGGACGTTATCAAGCGGAGTACCGTGCGATTCGCTCGAAAGTGTCTTTCATAGAGCTTTGCAAGAACTCGGATTTGGCAGCTGAAGTAACTTTGTTGCCTGTGCAGCAGTTTGAGTTGGATGCTGCAATTGTTTTTGCTGATATTCTTTTAGTCTTGGAGCCTTTAGGCGTTGGTTTTTCATTTACGAAAGAGGGCGGCCCTGTTATCGAAGAGCCATTGCGCGACAGCAAAGCCATCGATCGCTTGAAGGAAAACATTCAAGCTGAACATTCCCTGGCTTATGTGATGCAAACGCTAAAGAAAGTCAGACAAGCACTTGCTGGCCGTATCCCGCTGATAGGTTTTTCCGGTGCGCCTTTTACCTTGGCGTCGTACATGATCGAAGGTGGCGGTTCACGTGACTACCTTCACACCAAGACCTTGATGTACAACGACCCTGCTGCCTTTGATGTGCTCATGCAGAAGTTAAGCTTGGCGGTGATCGATTACCTCAAAGCACAAATCAAAGCAGGCGCGCAGGCGGTGCAGCTTTTTGACAGTTGGGTTGGCTGTCTCAGTCCCAGGGATTATCAGCGTTTCGTTTTACCTCATATGAAAAAAGTGTTTGCTGCTCTGGGCGATCACGTGCCGGTGATTCATTTTTCAACCGGCAATGCGGCGCTCTATCCTTTAATGAAGGAAGCTGGCGGTCATGTGATTGGTATCGACTGGCGTGTGGACCTTGCTGAGCAATGGGAACGACTTGGCGATGTTGCTCTACAGGGCAATCTGGATCCAACCTTTTTGCTCGCTCCCGCGGATGAGCTCAAAGGAGCGGCCAAAACAATTCTTGATGCCGCTAATAGTCGGCCGGGTCATATTTTTAATCTCGGGCACGGGGTTTTACCGCCAACTTCGCCAGATCAAGTTCGAATGTTGGTGGACTACGTGCACGAGCAGAGCGCAAGATAGATCTTGCCTGTAAAGGAGTGTTCATGGCCAAGATTACAATCATCGGTGGCGGTCTTGGTGGGTTAAAGCACGGCTTATTTCCTCAAGCAGAACGACGCTTCTTTGGATATCCAAGTGCTTGAAGCCAGCGCTCGCGTGGGAGGCGGTCTGCGAACGCACAAACGCGATGGTTTTGTTGTCGAAGGTGGTGCTGATTCCATGTTAGCTGAGCCACGCGATGGTCTAGACCTTGCGCTTGCGCTTGGTCTCGAAGAACAGATTATTGCTACCAACGAAGCGCACCGCGGTGCTTATGTGTTTTCAGATGGCAAGCTCAATAAATCCAGAAGGCTTTCAGCTTATTGGTCCCAGTGACATTTGGAGTTTTTTGCGCACCCCATTGATTTCATGGAAAGGTAAATGCCGCGCCATGATCGAGCCGTGGGTGAAAAAGCGGCTTAGCGATGAAGAAAGCTTGCAATCGTTTGTGACGCGACGTTTTGGTAAGGAGCTCTTTGAAAAACTTGCTCAACCCTTAGCAAGTGGCATTTACGGAGCTGATCCTTCGACCTTGAGTATGCATGCATCGTTGCCACGTTTTGTTGAGCTTGAGCGACGCTACGGAAGCGTCTCTCGTGGTTTGATGGCGGCTAAACATGCCAAAAAAAAGCAAGGTGGCGGTGCGCGTTACGGCATGTTTTCCGCGTTCAAGGGTGGCATGCAGACGCTCATCGATGCCTTGATGTCCGAGTTGGGGCAAAGTGTTAAGTGCAATACCTCGGTTACTCGCATTACTGCGAGTGACGAAGGCTTTTCGATAAAGCTTGGTGATGGCCAAAGCATCACAACGCAGGCGGTGGTTCTTGCCGTGCCAGCGCATGTCGCGGCGATGCTCGTAGCAGAGCTTGCTCCGGAAGCTAGCGCGGCTTTTTCACAAATCCAATATGGCTCAGCGGCTGTGCTTAGCATGGCCTTTGATGGCGATGCTTTTGAACGAAAGCTGGATGCCTTTGGTGTCGTGGTCCCGGAAAAAGAAAAGAGCCCGATCATGGCCGCGACCTTCAGCCATATCAAATACCCCGGCCGCGCTCCAGCGAGCAAAGCCTTGATGCGTTGCTACTTTGGTGGTCCCAATGCAGCGCATGACGAGCAAACAGATGACGTGTTGTTCGAACAAGGGCTTCACGAGCTCGATCGAATGTTAGGGCTTCATAAAAAACCACACTGGTATATTCTTGATCGTTATCACAAGGCTCTGCCGCGTTATACCTTGGGGCATTTCGAACGCGTTCAGAAAATTGAAAAAGCTCTCGCGCCTTATCCGCGTTTACAGGTTGCAGGCAACGCTCTTTACGGAGTGGGCATTCCTCAAGTCGTAAAGCGTGCAAAAATCACTGCCAATACCTTAGCGGAGCAACTGGGACAAAGCGCTTAGAGCATGCTTCATCCAGGCCTGAGTTCAGGCGCTTTGATCCGGCTCATCACTTGTGCTGGCTTCGTCGGACTCGATGCGATAGCCCTCATCAAGCCAATTTCCCAAATCAAGGAGCTTGCAGCGTTTGGAGCAAAAGGAAACGCAGGATTTTGGGAGGAGCTCGCTACGGGTTTTTTACATTGCGGACAGTGCTTTGCTTTGGACATGACTTAGGGAGCGTAGCACAAAAGGTCCGGACTGCGCTAAGGTGTCCTGGTCGATGAGACCCGTTGATATATCGAAGACCTTTAAAGAGCATCTCCTTCCAGGCAAGCCTTTACTTTGGAAAGCAGGCCGGGTTGCGCTATTTCACGATAGCGATGAAGCGCTTGAAGCAATGTTGGATGCTATTAAGCAAGCCGAAAAAGAAATTATCCTTGAAATGTATTGGATTGCTTCGGATCAAACAGGTTGGGGTTTCGCCGAAGCTTTGATGGATAAAGCGCGAAAAGGGCTTCGTGTGTGTGTTCTCTTTGATGCCATCGGTTCGTGGGATAGCGATGGGGTTTTTTTCGATGCTTTGGAGCAAGCTGGCTGCGAGCTTGAACAATACAACCCCATTGCGCCTTGGCGAAAACGTTTTCGTTTGGATAAAGTTAACTTGCGCGATCATCGAAAGATCTTGGTCGTCGATCGAAAGGTTGCTTTTACAGGGGGCGCGAACCTTGCTGATTTTTGGCGAGCGGAGGAGCACGGTGGAGAAGGCTGGCGCGATGACATGGTTCGCATTGAAGGTCCTGCGGTGTTGGATTTGCTAGCCGTGAGTGCACATACCTGGAACAGGTTGTCGGATAAAAATATCGAGGTTGATGAAAAGACGCTTAGCCCGGTTGTTCCGAAAGGCGCGACAAACCCCCTTGAAAGTCGCATCATGGTGCTTGCCAATTTTTTTAAAGCTTCAACCTTTGGCATTCGTCGAGCCTATTTAAAAGAAATCCAAGCAGCGCAGTCTTCTATTTTGATTGCCAATGCCTATTTTGTTCCCGGTAGAAAGGTGAGTCGAGCGCTAGCAAAAGCAGCCAAACGCGGTGTTGACGTGCGCATTTTGGTGCCGGAAACAAGTGACGTGGTTGCGGTTTATTATGCTTCGCGTCGCATGTTTGCATGGCTTATGAAACGTGGCGTGCATATTTATACCTGGCCGCATTCAGTGCTTCATTCAAAGAGCGCTGTAATTGATAGCCGTTGGACCACGGTGGGCACGCACAACCTTGATAACCGTTCCATTCGCATGAATCTCGAGGTCAATGTAGCGATTGACGATGAGCGAATCGGACAGGCGATGCATAAAAAAATCCTTGAAGACATGGCGTCGGCTCTTGAAGTTTCACGGCGGGACTGGATGTTTAGGCCGCTGGGGGTGCGAGTTGCAGAGCGGGTGTTTTATGCATTTCGGTGGCTTCTCTAAGTGTAATGGTTGCTTAGGAGCTCGAGTGAGATGCGGATAACAGTGGCTCGCTGGAGCTTTCAAGACCACAGGGTCTGCGCGGTGGGCTGGACGGATTTCCTCCCACGTTTATCTTGTTTGCGCTCTGGGCAGATGCTCCTGCGAGCCACTGTCATCCGCATCGCAAATCAGGTTAGCGGTTGCTCTTTGCAGTCCTATGCAGATTGTGCTCACAAGTTTACGGTTGCGGTTCATGTTTGCTCGAATTGCTTTCTTGGGGTTCCATGTTTTACCTTGGGTGTTTGCTTTGAGGCTTTGTGTTAGCTTCGGTTGTTATGATGACTTCGTTACCGGGTGTTGTGGGTGAGTTTTTGGCGGATCGGGAGGCCCTTGAGGCTGAATGGCAGAAGAGGGCGGATGGGTATCGGCCGCGGACGCGGCATTTGGATGGAAACGGCGCGCCGCTTTATACGAATCGTTTGTTTTTCGAGAGCAGTCCTTATCTTTTGCAACATGCGCACAATCCGGTGAACTGGTTTCCTTGGGGTGAGCAAGCATTTGAGCTTGCGAAGAAGCACAACAAAGCCGTGCTTCTTTCTGTTGGCTATAGCACCTGTCATTGGTGTCATGTGATGGAGGAAGAGTCCTTTGAAGATGCAGAGATTGCAGCAGCGATCAACCAGCATTTTATTGCAGTGAAAGTCGATCGTGAAGAGCGACCGGATGTCGACGCGATTTACATGTCGGCCGTGCAGCTCATAAGTGGCCATGGTGGCTGGCCCATGACCGTGTTTATGACACCACAGAAAGTTCCTTTTTTTGCAGGCACTTATTTTCCAGCGCGCGATGGCGATCGCGGTGCGCGTTTTGGTTTTCTAAGTTTGCTTGGCGCCATTGCGGCAGAATATGAAAAAGAGCCGGAAAAACTCCTCGAATCGGCTGAGCAACTAAAACAAGCGCTTCAGCAAATGCTTGAGCTAAAGCAGTCAACGGACGCGAAGATTCCCAAGGAACTCGAGCAAAAGGCTTTTGCTGAACTAGAGGAGCGTTACGATCCGAAGTACGGTGGCTTGCTGCCTGCGCCTAAATTTCCGAGCAGTTTGCCAGTGGCTTTCCTTTTGTCTTACGCCAAGCGGCATCCTGATTCCGAAGCCTTGCAGATGGCATTGCATACACTTCGTTGCATGGCCAAAGGTGGGTTACACGATCACGTAGGCGGGGGATTTCATCGCTACTCAACGGATCGCATCTGGCTCGTTCCACACTTTGAAAAGATGCTCTACGACAACGCCTTGCTCGCCCAGAGTTACTTGCGAGGCTATGAGCAAAGCGCTGATCCAAGGTTGCTGGATGTGCTCCGAGATATTTTGGACTATGTGAGCCGTGATATGTGTAGTCCAGAGGCTGCTTTTTATTCGGCCACCGATGCCGATAGCATTGTGCCTGATGGGACCAAGCAGGAAGGATGGTTTTTCACTTGGACACCCGAGGAGCTCGATAGTGTTCTTGATCCGGACGATGCTGTTTTATGTAAGCGTATCTACGGTGTGGACGTGGAAGGCAACTTTGAAGGTCGCTCCATTCTTTTTGAGAAAGAATCGATTGGCGATGTCGCTCAGGAACTAAGCGTTTCAGTTGAGCAGCTCAAACAGCGGCTGACTGCTATTCGCGAAAAGCTTCGCTTAGAGCGCGCCAAGCGTTCGGCTCCTTTGTTGGATGATAAAATTCTCTTGTCGTGGAACGCACTTATGATTAGCGCCTATGCCCAAGCAGCAAAAGCGCTTGATGATGCGAGCTATAAAAAAATCGCGCTGGATGCCATGGATTTCATCCTAACCACTATGCAAAAAGGCGAAGGCTTCTCACGTAGCTATCGGCAAGGCAAGCTTGGTCCAAGTGCATACCTTGACGACTACGCCTGTTTGATTGCCGCACTGCTTGATCTTTTTGATCTTACTTCTGATTTGGAATTTTTGCGCAAAGCTTTTGCGCTCGAGAGCTATGTTGCGGCGCATTTTGAAGACACTGAGCATGGTGCATTTTTCATGACTGCGCACGAACAGGAATCCCTTATTGCAAGAAATAAAGCTTTCATGGATGGAGCTGAACCTTCGGGCAATACCGTGATGGCTAAAAATCTCTTGCGCCTTTATGCCTTCGGGCTTCGAGATGAGCACTACCAGAGGCTCGAGCGTCTGCTGACTTGTATCGCTGGGCGTATGCAAAATGTACCATCCGCGTTTTGTGAGCTGTTAGAAACAGCCCGCACGATGCAAGACGGCGTAAGCCAACTTCTGGTGGTTGTTAAAGATAGCGCTAGCGACGCATCCGCTTTTGTGCAACGAGATAGCGTGACGGCTGCGATGCCCACCGTGCTGCTCACCATCGAAGAGAGCAAGCTAGCAGACTATGCTGAGCTATTGCCTTGGGTTGAAGCAAAGCTTTGCAAAGAGGGTAAAGTCACCGCCTATCTTTGCAAGCAGGGCCAATGCGGGCTTCCCGTTACCAGCCCGGATGAACTCAAGCAGCAACTCAATCTCATTAGTAAGCATCTATTCTGATCCTGGGCGGTAAGTGCATAGTCGGGCCAGCAGTCACCACGAAGCTGCGCAGGACTATCTGTCCACTTAGGTCCACCTTGGGAGCACAGATGATACCTGGGGCTTTGGAAGCCCTTGCTTCGGACAGAATGTGTTCTTGATCATGACAGTAAATTAATCGCAGCGGTATTTTCGCTGTCAATTCAATATGTCGTTTTTTTGGCTACCAGGAGCGTTTGTTGGTACGAATCTTGCTCGGTAAAGGGCTATGACTCGAAGTAAAACACGTTCCTATATTCACAAACACCTGGTTTATACTGTAGCGCGACTTTTTATGCTTAGCTCCCTCGGTTGCGCTTGGCAGCAAGACGACGCCGTAGATACGGACGGATTAAATGCAGTCGGTGCGGCTAGTTGCCTGGATAGCATAAATGCAAACGTCGCTGACTCGACTATTTTGACCTGCATGGATTGGGCTGACACCAAGGCACTTTTGTTTAATCCACGTATGTCGCGGCTAGATCTTTATTTAGATCCTGCGGATGCCGATGACGACGGGAAAATACATGTCGAACTTCGGATCATTAACGAGGGGACTGTTCCTGTTTACGTCTATCCTACTGTTTCACGCAGCTACGATATCTATCGCGACGGAATCATGTTGCAAAATGACTTAGTAAACGGACAAAAAATCCTACAACGCGCTCGTTTGAAAGATCCTTTATTTGAGAGCGTTTCTGCCACTTTCAATCTATTTATAGATGTCGAGATTGTTGAAGCACTTAAGGTACAAGGTGAGTCCCAGGAACTTAATCTACTCTTTGACGTTGGGGCACTTGGTTACGATCCCAATAAACTTCCGCCGCAAATGCAAAGTTTTGCATTGGACGTTTTTAATGCAGCGCTCTAAGGTCTCGCGATCCTGCGTGTAAAGGCGTTCATGGATAAGCCGTTGTGCATCCGAAGCCGCCTCTACAGACTCCATTGTCCGTTAGGCTGAGGCCACCCACAGCATGCACTACTTGCCAACTTGATGGGTTCAAAGACCCACTATTTCGCATTTTGTCCATATAATTTAGCGAATAAACATGGACGATGTAGCTTTTAGGGTTAGATTGTGCGTGTTATGTCGATACCTATGGTGCAGTTACCAGAGCATGGCTATTTCCGGCTTTATCGCTTGCAGCAAAAGGCTTTGCTCTTTCCGATCCGAACAGCGCATCAGCTTCTTCGGCATGTAGGCAAGACAAAACATGAGGTAGCGGATTCAGCAAGTGAGGCTTTGAAAGCTGCCTATGAGCAGCTGCTTCGGGATGAATGGCAATCCGTTGAACAAGGCTACTATCCGAAATCGATTTTATTTGATTTTCCATTTACTCGCTACGCTTTGCATCTGCCTTTGCTTACAGCAGAGTTCTTTCGCGTGCATCGCCGCATGCGTCAAGGCAACTATAAAGACTTGCCGGAAGTTGCCGACGCTACGCGCTACCCCAAATACTATCTGCGTAATTTTCATTGGCAGAGTGACGGCTATTTTTCAAAACATTCGGCGCGGCTTTATGACTTGAGTGTGGAGTTCTTATTTCTGGGTACGGCGGATGTCATGCGTCGTCAGATCCTTACGCCGATGGCTCGCCATCTTAAGCGAGACCCGAGCCGGGCAGCACACATGCTGGACGTTGCATGTGGAACTGGACGAAGCCTGCGCTTTATCAGTAAAGCCTTTCCAAATATACAAGCCACCGGTCTCGATCTATCGCCTTTTTATTTAGAACAGGCCAAGAAGACCGTGCAACACGATCCGATGGTATCGCTTGTGCAAGGCAACGCTGAAACGTTGCCTTTTGACGATCATAGTTTCGACATCGTAAGCAGTACCTATCTTTTTCATGAACTACCGCGTGCGGTTCGCCGCACGGTGATGTCTGAAATGGATAGAGTGCTTAAACCCGGAGGTTTGCTCGTGCTTGAGGATTCGGCACAGCCTTCTGAGGCTCAGGACCTTGCTGTGTTTTTGGGTAGCTTTGCGGCTGACTTTCACGAACCTTACTATCGTGACTATTTGCGCGATGAGCTGCTGGAGCTCATGCCGGATCATTATCAAGGCAAGCAGCAGCGGCGCGCCTTTGTGTCCAAGGTAGCTTGGGCGATCAAGCCGAGTGCTTAGCTATGATCGTCGATGCCTTTTCGCGGTTTTGAGCGGAGAAAAAGTCCAAGCAGTCCACCGATGAGCATGCCCAGGGCGGAGCTTACAAAAATTACCAAACTAAGCGGTCCTTCGGCGATTCGCGCACCGACAAAAGTGATAGCGACTTGTTCGGTGTTGGATATGGCAAAAAGGAAAAGAGCAATAAAGAGCACCCAAAGTACTACAAGTTTGATAAGTCGCATGAGCTAACTCCTAGACAGAGCATTCGTTTCGGGATGTTTTGGTTCATCGCTGTTTTACATGGTATTGCAATTGACTCTAAACTTGTGCTCGTTGTCGTCGAGATTACTTTAGCTTGGCTTTGATTGCGAGTGCGATGGTTGTGGAGCTGAAAATGACGGAAGATAAGCAAGCTTTGGATATTCTGTACCCTGTTGGAAGTAAAAAAACGCTTACGAGAACACTTTACTTGGCCGTGTGTTTGATTTTCGCGCTCTTGGCATGCGATGCAGCAGACGAGCAAACGAACGTTTTTTTACGACAGCAACCAGTCAGCGGCGCGCAACTGGAACGAAGCTTTGCTAGCAGCGATTCGCATTGATTTGGCTCGCCCGACCGTTCATGCGCGCAATCTCTTTCATTCTTCAGCCATGATGTACGATCTTTGGGCTATTTACGACGAAGTTGCGAAGCCGTTTTTCCTAGGCAACCCCGTCGGTGGATACAGTTGTTCCTTCAGCTCTGACGATAGAGTAAAACTTCAGAAAAGCAGTAGCGATATCGACGCTGATCGCGCAAAAGCGATTAGCTATGCCATGTACCGCTTGCTATCACATCGTTTCAGCAACTCTCCGAACACAGTGCTAACGCAGGAGACCTTGGATTCGCTTATGGCGGCGCAAGGCTACGACACTGAATACTATTCACGTGACTACAGCGGCGGTGATGCTGCGGCCTTGGGATTGTACTTAGCCAATTGCGTGATTGAGTTTGGTCTTCAAGATGGCTCCAATGAACAAGAGGGCTACGCCAATCAATACTATGAACCAGTCAACGAAGCGCTCAACCCAACCGTCTCGGGTAATGCAACACTATCCGATCCAAACCATTGGCAGCCTTTGGCTCTGGATACGGCCATTGACCAAGCAGGTAATCCGATTGTGGGACAATCACCCTTTTTAGGTGCCGAATGGGGAGCTGTCGTGCCCTTTGCGTTGCGGGATAACGATTGTGCCAATCATGAACGTGACGGTTTTAGCTATCGTGTCTGTCACGATCCCGGGCCTGCCGCGTGGCTGCAAGGGCCCGATGCCGTTGCTGAAGACTACATCTGGGCGCATTCGTTGGTCGCGTTGTGGTCATCGCATCTTGATCCAAGTGATGGTGTGATGTGGGACATTTCACCTCTGAGCGGTGGAAACACCGAAGCTCTGCCAACCGACATGCAAGACATGCGGAACTTTTACGACGCAGAAGAAGGGGGGGTGCTAGAGCAGTGGCATGCGTTGAATCCCTATACGGGGCTTCCCTACGAAGCGCAGATCGTGCCGCGCGGCGATTACACGCGCGTGCTTGCTGAGTTTTGGGCGGACGGTCCGGCTTCCGAGACACCTCCCGGGCATTGGTTTACCATTGCCAATCTCGCTGTGAGTGATCATCCTGCCTTTGAGCGTCGCTACAAAGGCGAGGGCGAGGTCCTGAGCAAGCTTGAGTGGGACGTGAAACTCTATTTTATGCTGGGCGGCGCTGTGCACGATGCCGCGGTCTCGGCATGGGGCATCAAAGGTTGGTACGACTATGTTCGTCCGGTGTCGGCGATTCGCTACATGGCTTCATTGGGCCAAAGCACGGATCCCAAGCAAGCGAGCTACCACGTTAATGGCCTTCCGTTGATCGCGGGTAAAATTGAAGTGGTGGGGCTGGGCGATGAACTTGCAGAGGATCAGGGCGAGCATGTCGGCAAGCTGAAGCTCTATGCTTGGCGGGGTCCAAACGAAATCATTGATCCGGATAGTGATGACGCCGGCGTCGGTTGGATCTTGGATGAAAACTGGTGGCCCTATCAGCGTCCCACCTTTGTGACGCCACCTTTTGCAGGATATGTCTCAGGTCATTCCGCTTTTTCAAGAGCTGCTGCTGAAGTACTGACCACGATCACTGGTAATGAATTCTTCCCCGGCGGCATCGGTGAGTTTGTTGCGCCTAAAAATAATTTTCTTGTCTTTGAAGAGGGCCCTAGTATGGATATCACCTTGCAGTGGGCCACCTATCGAGACGCTTCGGATCAAACCAGTCTCTCACGCATTTGGGGAGGTATTCATCCACCGGTCGACGACATCCCCGGGCGCCGCATCGGAATACGCATCGCTCAAGATGCTGTTGAACTTGCAGATGCCTATTTTCGTGGTGTAGCTCCAAGCCCTTAGCGGGGCTCTCGCAAGACGTTCTATCGCCGTCAGATCGCAGTTCCGTGGATACCATCTGCGCCACGTTGTGTTTCTTTGCGGGTCGATTGGATTAATCAGTTGCCAAGATGGGAGAAATGAAATTCGAGACCTGCGCGACCTTGCGCATCGTAGTACCCATCAAGCTGATGACTCAAGCCGTCTATCGTTTGTTCTTGGAAAGAAATACCGTTGTTGGTGAGGAATTCTTTAAGGCCACCGGGAGCTAGCCAGTTGCCATACCAAGGGTTATCCGCTGTGCCGTAGACCACACGAATTCCAAGGCCAAAGTCTTTGATGGCTTGCACTTGATCGACGGTGGGCCTGAACTCGGCAATGTCGTCCGGCGCAGCGTTGGCACCAAGTCCGGCGGCATAGGAGACTGCGCTGGCAAAGCAAGCTGGATACGTCATGGCAAGCCGCAAAGAGCCATGTCCTCCCATCGAAAATCCTTCAATGGCGCGCCCTGCACGGGAAGCCACCGTGCGGAATTTGCTATCGACGAAAGGAATGAGCTCCGTCATGATCATGGTTTCACTCTTGTAGTCGCCTTGATCTGAATAGAATAGTGCTTCGGCACTAGCTGTTGCGTCTTTACGGCCACCGTTAGCAAAAACAACAATGGCCTTGTCGGCTAAAGCAGAGACGCTGGCGGTTCCTTCGATTAGGCTATACAAGTTTTCTTTTGTGAGCAGTTCATTGCTGCTGTTGTCGGAAAACCAGCCCAAGTAGTTCCACTCCTGGCCGCTGATGCCGTGCAAGAAATAAATCACCGGGTAATCTTGGTTTGAGCTCTCGTAATCCGGCGGTGTGTACGCAACGAAGGCAACGGGACGATTCATCGATGGGCTTGTAAAGCAGTAGCGCGCCATGCTGCCATCACGGATGGTCGGCGGCAGCGAACCTGACACGTAGTATTTGACCTCCCCAGGATCGGAGCCGCTAGGACAGCTTACTTCGGTGGGAGCGGGCGCGGTCGTGTCCACCGTGGCGCAATCACTGAGTGCGTCAAAATTTCCATCGGAACTTGAGCTACCATCGCTAGTGTTTTGGCTGCTAATATCGTCGCTCGTGCCAGCGTCGCTAGTCGTGCTTTGGCCCGAAGTGCCGCATCCGCCAAGAAGCACTAACGTCGAGAAAGAAAACGCAGATAGGTTATCAAGCATAAGACTCCTAAGATTAGTCAGTGTGACATGGGATATCACTGGCTGCTACCGACAGCAACTGGCCCATCTCTTTGGGCTGGCTGTTTTTAGGCTACAAAATGCCAAATTTGGCATGAAAACAGGTATAATTATGCCAGGTTTGTCGTACTTGGCGCTCGGGCCGGGTCGTGCTATACGCCCGAGCGCAGTTCACAATGAACCGCCGTGGCTCCCTCACTCGAAAGGCGGCCGCGTAATTACACACATTTTCCGGCTCAAACGTTTGTTTTGGTGCTTTGCATAGCAAAGTGGGCAGACGAGGAAAGTGGAGGAACAACCAAGGAGAGCAAACATGACCGAAACAACTCATACCAATCCAGAAAACCAAAGCGACGCCATTGAGCTTCGTGATTTAATTGATGCAGGCGTTCATTTTGGTCATCAGACCCGACGCTGGAATCCCAAAATGCGCAACTTCATTTATGGGGCGCGCAATGGCATTCACATCATTGACCTCGATCAAACGGTCGATCGCTTTAACAAAGCTTATCGTTTTGTAACCGACGCGGTGGCTCGCGGCGGTCATGTGCTTTTTATAGGCACCAAGCGCCAAGCGGTGGATATTATCGTCGAAGAATCGGCACGCGCGCATCAGTTTCATGTCACCGGGCGCTGGCTTGGCGGGACACTCACCAACTTTCAAACGGTCAAGCGTAGCATAGAGCGTTTGTTGGAGCTTGAGCGAGTGCTTGAAGACGGTAGCGTAAGTTCGCTGACCAAGAAAGAACTGCTTGGTTTGGATCGCGAACGCGAGCGTTTGGAGAAGTACCTCGGTGGTATCAAGCGCATGAACGGCTTGCCTTCAGCACTGTTTATCATTGATCCAAATCATGAGCACATTGCTGTACGCGAGGGCCGAAAGCTCGGTATTCCGATTGTGGCCGTCGTCGATACCAACTGTGATCCCGACTTGATTGACTACGTGGTACCTGGCAACGATGATGCTATTCGCTCCATCAAACTCATCGCTGGTAAGATTGCAGATGCCTGTCTTCTTGGCATGCAACGCCGTCGTTCGCACCTTCAAGGCGAAGGCAGTGAGGGCTACCAAGTGGGTGGCCAAGCAAGCAGTGGCGATGTGCCGGTAGAGTTTTCTCGTAGTCGTCGTTCAGCGGCTCCTTCGGCCGATGTTGCGCCTGAAGCTTCAGCTACTCCAGAGGGCGAAGTGTCCGGTGCTCTAGCCACAGACGATTCAAAAGATTCAAACTAGAAAATAGGACAAGGGGATTAAGCATGGTGGAAGTTACCGCAACAATGGTTAAAGCGCTTCGAACACAAACGGGCGCAGGCATGATGGATTGTAAACACGCATTGGTTGAAGCGCAGGGCGATGATAAAAAAGCGGCCGAGATCATCCAAAAAAAGGGACTAGCCAAAGTCGCAAAAAAAGCAGGTGCGATTGCAGCCGAAGGCGTGGTGCACGCGTACATCCACCCAGGTAGCCGCGTTGGTGTGCTCGTTGAAATCAACTGCCAAACGGACTTCGTGTCGCGCAGCGATGAGTTCAAAGCCTTGGTAGAAGATGTGGGTCTTCAGATTGCCTCGATGTCGCCTGAGTTTGTGCGTCGTGAGGACATCACCGAAGAAGCCATTGCATCTCAAAAGAAGATCTTTCAGGGCCAAATTGAGGAAGAAGAGGCTGCAAGTGGTAAAAAACGCCCCGAACAGGCCGTGGCTAAGATTCTTGAGGGTAAGCTCAACAAATGGATGAGTGAAGTTTGTCTTGTTGATCAGCCCTCGATTCGTGACGAAGAAGGTCGCAGTATCCAGCAGCTCGTCGAAGCACTCACGGCCAAGATTGGTGAAAAAATCTCGATTCGTCGTTTTGTGCGTTTTGAGCTTGGCGAAGGCATTGAAAAGAAGCAAAGTGACCTCGCCGCTGAAGTAGCCGACACTCTAAAGTCATCCTGACGGAACTAACCATTTCGGAGCCGTGAAACATATCATGTTGCGAGATTTTTCTAGGCACGAGCGCGCCTACAGGGGTGAGGAAAATGGTACTTATGTACCTACCGAGTGGGCGCTAGCCCGTTTGGTATACGAGCCCCGATGCCGAAAGCCGCGGATAGGAAAAGCTCGCAACATGCTTCCAGAAGTCCTCTAAATAGAAATAAGGAATAAATATCATGACCGTAGCCTCTACTCTTAGACATAAACGCATCATGCTTAAGCTGTCTGGGGAGGCTTTGTGTGGCAAGGTTGGCGGTTTTGGTGTGGACCCGACCACACTGAGTAACATCAGTAAAGAGATTGCGGATGTGCACCGTATTGGCTGCCAAATAGGCATCGTCATTGGCGGAGGCAACTTCTTTCGTGGCTTGCGCGGTAGCGTGGATGGCATGGATCGGACCACCGCCGATTACATGGGCATGCTCGCTACGGTGATCAACGCCATGGCGTTGCAGGATAGCCTGGAAAAGATCGGCGTAGGCACGCGGGTGCTGAGTGCGCTTGAGATTCGCGAAGTAGCCGAAAGCTACATCCGGCGACGCGCCATGCGGCATATGGAAAAGGGCCGTGTGGTAATTTTTGCAGCTGGCACTGGCAATCCTTATTTTTCAACAGATACCGCCGCAGCGCTTCGCGCCATGGAAATCCAAGCTGAGATGTTGTGCAAAGCCACCAAAGTTGAAGGCGTGTTTGATAAGGATCCTGCCAGGCACGATGATTCAAAAATGTTTAGGCGCCTGAGTTACGATCGCTTTTTACAAGAACGTATGGGTGTGATGGATCAAACGGCGGTCACTTTATGCCGGGATAATAAGCTGCCTATTCGAGGGTTTGCGCTAGGTGTATCCGGCAACATCATGAGGGTTGTCATGGGCGAAGAAATTGGTACGCTCGTCACGGAACAAGGAGATTAGTGCCTTTATGATCAACGAGACCCACGACCAACTTCAAAAAGACATTGAAAAAGCACACGAAGCCTTGCGGCGTGAGCTTGCAAAGCTGCGCACTGGCCGTGCAAATCCTGATTTACTTGATTCCATTCGCGTGGATTATTACGGCTCCCCCACGCCGCTAAGCCAGATGGCCAACATCGGTGTGCCCGAGCCTCGCATGTTGACGGTGCAACCGTGGGACAAATCACAAATCAAAGCAATAGAAAAAGCGATCATGGAATCGGGCCTGGGTCTGAATCCTCAAAACGACGGTGAGTTGATTCGCTTACCCATGCCTCAGCTCAACGAAGAGCGTCGCAGAGAGCTCGTGAAGTTTGCAAAAAAGTTTGGTGAAGATTGCCGCGTTTCAATTCGTGCCGCTCGCCATGCGGCCAAAGACACACTTGAGACTCTCAAAAAAGAAAAAGAAGCCGGCGAAGATGAAGTCGAACGCGCGCAGAAAAAAGTCGAAGAAATCGTGCAAGCTGGCACCTCCAAAGTCGACGATATTGTAGCTCGAAAAGAAAAAGACATTCTCGAGGTTTAGAAGCAGCTGTGTGTATCGCTTGATTTCAAGTACAGCTTTATTGTTTTGGAGGCGATGCGTTGCTGAGGCCATCGAAGCTTACGATGGCTTGGTCGCGGTGCATGAGGTAGCTGTAAATTCGGTCCGATGGCGCTATCCAAGCCTCGTCGCTTCCTGCACTCCCGTAATGGCTATCTGCGTAGTTCAGTACGGCTATGACCTTATCGTTGTGCCCGCCATGGGATAGTGTGTTGTACCAGAAATGATGCTCTGAGTCCGCGTTTGCTGACATCCAATCAAACATGTCAGTGATGAGAGAGACACTATCTTCAATACGATAGTCACGACTGACTGCGGTATCAAAACTGAAGGCTTTTGCGGTTACAGAGCCTTGGCTGTAGTCGGTTTCGCTATCCGTAATGTACGGTACTTCTAAATTGCCGCTTTCATTAAACTGAAGATAGATCGGCGTGCTGGTGAATCCTGTGCGGTCTGTGCCATGGTCTCGCAAATCCGCGACAATGCCTTGGTACTGTCCCAAAAAACAAGGTGCAGCGACAGCAATGGGCTTGTAGGTCGGGTTGTTGGACTGAGCGATGATTTCAAGTAGGCGTTGGTTTTCACGCAACACTTCCCATTCCAAGTCGGCACTGTCATTGCAAGAGGATGCCGGACCCCAGCCGTGATTGCCTATTCCCCATTCCAATTCGCTAAGTTCTTTTAGACCTGTCACGTAGTTGTTGTTTGAAGGGTCGGTTCCGCTTGAGGCATCCACAATCCAGTATTCAGTTCTGCTATCGTCAATGAGTTCGCCAATCATGAACACCGTTGCCTGGTAGCCGAGCTCTTTATAAGCATCCACCGACTCCGTATACAAGGAGTTGTCGTCAAAACCTTGCGACCATGCCCAGCGTTTGTCGTCATAAAGCGGGGCAACTTCAAAGTCACCAAAGCCGGCAGGGTTAGTAGCGTTGGCAACATAGACCTCGAGAGCGCTGGCCTCTGTGGTGACAATAAGCTTCTGGAGGTCGGCTTCATAGCGGTGAGGTATCGCGACGCCGTCGGCGAGTACAATGGCAGAGGTGATTGTGCCCACGTCGATGATCAAAGTAAGGTCGTGATAGTACAGATTAGGCAAAGCTGAACGATCGAGCGAATAGCGCAAAAGCTGATAATTGGCGTCCTCGCTCGAATCACTGTCGCCAGCGTCGGGGTTCGAACTGGAAGGTTTCGACTCACCAGAACCACATGCTGCAAGGACTAGAAAAATAAGTCCGTCCAGCAAAATCCGTGACTTGCTCATGGCAGTAAGCATAGCCTGGAACCGTTGTTTTGGCACGAACAAGCGTTGTTAGCAGAGTCGTCCGTTTCAAGATCTGTTGCTTTTCGTTCTAGAACTTTTTTCGCTCAAAAAGCTTTTTTGAGCAAAGCCTTTGACTTACAATGTGTGCGTTATGTTTATTGGTCATTATGCAGTTGCTTTTGGCGCCAAGCGTTTCTCTCCCCGAGTATCGCTTGGAACCGCATTTATTGCCTGTCAGTTGCTTGACCTTATTTGGCCTCTGTTTGTGGTGTTGGGCATGGAGCAGGTTGAAGTGGACCCAAGCATTAAAGGTCTGAGTCCCTTAAGGTTTAGTCATTATCCCTGGTCCCATAGTTTAATGTTTACTTTACTCTGGTCGGCGCTTTTTGCCTCCCTGCTGTACCTTGCAAAGAAGCAATGGCGTGTTGCACTGGTGATGGCTGCAGTTGTTAGCAGTCATTGGCTGCTTGATTTACTCACGCATCGTCCCGACTTGCCGTTATGGCCTTCAGGACCAAAGTGGGGCTTAGGCTTATGGAATTCACCGATTCGGGCAACTCTAATTGAACTTGGCATGTTTATCGCCGCGGTCCTGCTGTATGTCGATGTCATGCTCAAAGAACTCACAAAGGGGCGCCGCTGGGGTCTTTTTGCTTTGATTGCTTTTCTGTTGGTTGTTTATGGGCTGAATCTTTTTGGTCCAAAACCTTCGGCCGGTTTATCTCCGCAAGCCATTGCCACGCCTGCTTTTGCCCTGTGGCTCTTGGTCCCCTGGGCCTATTGGATAGAGTCGAAACCAAGAGTTGTTCATTCCGACAGGGTATAGTTTCAATCTTGCAGTGCCGGTGTGTCGTAGTAACAGCTAGAAATTGCTCAGAAAGCTTGACCGATGGTGAGATGAAACACGAAGGGGCCACCGCGTGTTCTTGGCTTGGCGTCTGAATCAAGATCGCTTATGCGCTGATCGGTTTTTGCAAGGACTTGAAGACCGGGAAGCTGCCATGCAAAATCCGCGCGTAAAGCACCGACCAGAGTGAAATAACGTAGGCCAAAACCCGCTGAGGTTTGAGGGTGATCAAAACGGAAATGCTCTTTTCGGCTCACATCCCCCCTGTCACTGAACAAAACAACTCCGAAGTCATTTAGAAGTGGGACTCGTAACTCAAGCGATGCTTCCCATCGACGGGTACCGCCTTCAAGGCCATCGCCCAGTCGTCCCGGAAGGTAGCCGCGGTTGCTACTAGCCCCGCCACCGCGCAGGCGGTAGTCCCGTGGCCCCAAGCCTTGACTAAGGGGATCAAGTCTTGATGCTGCGCGGTCAATGAAAAGCATGCCGAGTGCGAATTTCGCGGCAAGCGTGATCCGCCAGGGTAGTGGAAGATAGACTCTCGCGTCCGTTAGTGCGCGTACATAGTCCCAGTCAGACGGGAGAAAGAACCCTGCTTCGTTTAGGGTAAGTTGGAGGAATGCTCCGCCATGTGGGCGTTGAGGATCATCGCGCAAATCAAGTCGTATGATTTGCTCGGGGAAAGGTCAGCATGGAATCGGAAGGTGGAGCAGTGCCATCAAAGCGCTCCTCTCCGGAGGGCACAAAATATAAACTGTTACGGAGTGCAAAGCGTGTGAACAATATCCCCTGAAGAAAAGAGCGTTCAAGTGCGAGCTCTGTGTCGATACGGTGTCGAAAGAAAAAGTCGTAGGGGTCTGGGCCATAGGAGTGTGAGGCGTTGGCGATGCCGGTGGTCCTTGCTTCGAGAAAACCGGGCTGCCGAAGTTCGGTTTGAATCGTGTTACCAAAGCGAGGTGTTTCCGGGCCGGGAAAGCGCTGTTGAAAAATCATGCGTGGCTGATCCTCGATGGTCAATTCACGCATTCCCCCCAAAAGGTTGCGATGACGATAGCGTCCAAGTAAATGAACATCCCACTGCGGAACGCTGATTGACTCACTTGGGGTATCTATTTGTCCCCCTTGAACACCGAAGCCAAACGCGACACTCTGTTCTCGTGCAGGGGTGACTTGAATATGCACGTCAACGGATTTTCCTTTCTCGGGAATCTGGAGTTCTATCGTGACCGCGGAGAACGGTCCTAGCTCACGAATGGCACGTTGAGCATCGTGAAGTGCTTTATTGTCGTAGCGCGAACCTTTCTCTATTCCAGCGGCGGCACGAATTGGCGCTTGTGGCAGGTATTTTGCCCCGCCGATGCTTACTTTGCCGAAAACGCATATGGGTCCGGGCTCGATTTCGAACACGACCCACGCTTTGGCTGCAATTCGGTTGATTCGCGCTTCACGTTTGATTTCAGCACGTGCGTAACCATGATGTCCTAAAACATTTCGCATAGCCTCGCTGCTCTCGTCGTAAAAAGCTTCGTCGAAACCATCGCCTGTTTTTAGGAGTAACGCTTCAAAAAGTTCTGAACGAATTTTAGGTGGCAGTTTTTCTAGACCGCGAACGGCAATCTCTTGAATTATCGTTTGTATTCCTTCCTCGATCACGAAGGTGATTTCGACTTCGCACCCTTCATTATTGCTAAGGCGTTGGCATATCGGATGATCGTTGTTGGACTCTAGAATGTCTTCCTGACTGGCTTGACTAGGTGTGACGCGAATATCTCTCACTTTAGTGGAATGAAAACCTCGTGCCGCATACCAACGTTCAATTCGCTCGCGGTCGCGTTGCATGGCGATGCGATCGTACAGAGGCCACTTGCTCCATGGCCATGAGAAGAGCTCAAGACGTGGCGTCTGCTCATCAAAAGGAGGCTCCCCGCAACTTTGCGAAGGTGAAAATCCGAAAACCAAGGAAAAGCTGTCGCGCTCTTTTGTTGCTAGGCAAGAGGCAAGCGCTCGCGCGTTGATTCTTTTTGTGCCTTCAAATTTGACTTCCTTTGTGCCGTACCGATCTGCTGGTAGATGGGCGCAGTTGCTTGCGAAAAATACGGCGCAAGTCAGAAAAAAGACCTTGTCTCAAGATCATGGCTCCCATAGTAAATCCAAGGACCAGTTGTCAGGTTGCGTGTAAGTTGCGCTGCTAAGTAGGTCATAAGGAAAGAAAAGTTCG
This sequence comes from Myxococcales bacterium, assembly GCA_016699535.1. NCBI lineage: Bacteria > Pseudomonadati > Myxococcota > Myxococcia > Myxococcales > Myxococcales bacterium. The sequence goes on along the minus strand of CP064980.1, from coordinate 3,938,534 downwards.
AGCAAAAAACCCGCTCGAGCGCTCTGTTCGCGCTCCCCACCTGAGACTGAGCCTTCAACGTATATTCCTCGAATCACGTTTTGCCAGGCTTTGGGAAGCAGGTTGTCAGCTTGGTAACCAATTCTCAAACGTGTGCTTTCAGCATTTCCTCCTGAATCCAGAGAAATGATCGGAAAGCTTTGCCCAAACTCTTCTCGAGCAAGTGTGCCAATTAACCCAGCGACCATACCTCCTAAAGCAGATTGTGCTTGAGCGCCAGCGGATTGAGCCTGCTCAGAACTTGAGCGTTGTGTGCCCACCAGTTGGGCAATAGCCTGAGATTCTGTGGTGACATTCGGATCGTCACTTGTGAAGCGAAGCTGTGGTGTATCGAGGTATCCACCAATGTGGACGGTGATTTTCGTGCCTGAAGGTATGCGGTACACCGCTTTGAGGTCCAGCTTTGGATTGATTGGCGATGCACCCGCAAAAACGATTTCTCCCGAATTAAAATCAAAAGTTTTGCCAAGCAAGGCGATAAAACCACGCCGGACCTCAATAGGGCCTTTCAGTAGTGTGGTGCCATTTTGTTGATTGAGCTTAATATTAGCTAGAAGTTGAACTGCGAGATCGTTTCGTCGTACCCAAAAAGGAGTCGAGGTCCTGACGTTGATAACCACACTTTTTCCGTGGTAAATCGATGTTTCTTCACTCTCCTTTACTTGCATGATCGGTGCGGTTGACGATTGAAATCCTTTTTGATTTTCGTAAACCACCTGCTTGTGCTGAGGAAGATCTTGTACCTTCTGTCCCAAGCGCTCGGACAAAAAAATATCGAGTTTTTCTGGAACAACATTCACAACAACAGGCGAAGATTTTAGATTACCTTCTGCTTTTATTTTGCTGGTGATGGTGGCAAGCATGATGCCTTCTCGTCGTACAGGAAATTTATCTGTCCTAAGCTCAGCGTTGAAGGTGGTGGGATGCCATTGCTTGTGATCGAGTTGCGCGTTGAGGAGCAAGCGACCGTTTTGTGATGAGGTGCGCAAATCGTGTATGCGAATTGCTTTCGGATTAACACTAATCCGTCCGCCCACGTCGCTGAGTCGAAAGTAAGGGTCCAACCATACCAAGCTGACTCGATCGAAAGATAGCTCCCCTCGAAGATCCACAGCGGTATTGTGTGCCCTTGAAGCCAGCAAGTTTCCACTCACTGTTCCTTTCCCGGCTTCGATGGATGTTGCAACTGCAGAAACAAGCGCCACCGGAAACTTATGCAATGCCAGTTTTGCTTGGACTGCGCCCGATCCTAAGCGTAGATTAGCTTTGCCAAGTGTTCCGGCAAGAGGTCCATTGATTTCTGCATTGAGTATACTATTTCGTTCTTGGCTTAGCGAAAATTCTGAAGAAAGCTTTTTCGCATTGAGGTGAAGTTTTAGTTTCAGATCAAGGAAATTTGAGTCTTCCAGATGCAGATCTGTGCTTGATAGTTGAGCTTGAATTTCGGGATGTGTGCCAAGTACATCGCGTCCGTCAAGATGGCCATTCAAAGAGCCTTTGAGATGGTGGCAAATGAAGGGGATTTGACCGAGGTTTAAGGCGGTGATCTTTGCTGTAATGTCCGCTTTAGGCAATCGTTCGGGCAGGCCATGCTGCAACCATCGATCCACATCGCTTTTGATCTTTGCCTGGGCACTTAAAAAAGTTTGATTCTGTATTTTGCTTTGTAAATTGATCTCTGTTTTATTGTCTTTCAACTGAACGTTTATCGCCAAGGCTGCCCTGGCCTGCTCTAAGCACCGTTCTTCTGTACCACTAGCATCATCCCAGTTGAACTCTGCATCGATGATGCCATGCGCTGGACTTTGCTCGCCTCCTTCAAAATTTGCTTGGATTCGTGAGCGTATATCCTCTGTTGTTTGCAAAGGTGTTTTGCGTAGGTCTCTCCAGGGGCTTTGTATCTGGATCTGCCATGGTCTGCGAAGAACATGTTGGTAGTCTGTATGTTTGACTAGTTTTTCGAAAGTAGGTCGCGCAGAAGCTTGGACTGTGATCAATGAATTGAGCTCATCGTGAAGGAGTTGGGTTTCTATATTGAAAGGTGGAGAAGCGGCGATCGAAACATCATGCAGGCGCACTGATCCTTCGATTCGAGGACTTTGGATCCTTCCTGAAAATCGGAGTGAGGATCTCAGCGTCCCGGAGATTGCTGTTTCAAGCTTCGCGATACTCGCCAGCGTTTGAAGGTTAAGTTCGTCAATGTCGATAGAAAGCTCAGACTCACTTCGTAAGCTATAGTAACCTCGAAGACTTGCTTGGATTCCAGCAGCTCTCACTTGTATCTCGTCTGCTTGAAATTTTCCTTGAGGATGCCAACGGGTGTTGTCGAGTCGTATTACCAGGGGTCCATCCACGAGCCCATCGATATTAATGTTTCCGTTAGCGGTGATTGATTCGTCTTGGTTGATCTGAGCGCTCAGAGAAGCATTGAGAGGTACTTTCCTTCCTTCTTTACCCAAGGTCCCACTTGCGCGAACTTCATAATTCCCAGGCTTATTCGTATTAATGTCTAAGTTAAGTCGTTTTAGTTTTCCTTGTGCAATGTGTGCTTCGCCAAGAGAAGCCTTGATGTCGATCTGCTTGACGCGGCCACGCTTGAGCCCGAATTTGAGCTTACCTTGGGCATGTAGCTCCTTGAGCTTGGTCTTTTCGAAGACTAAGTGATCGATTGCTATTTCACCGGAGGCTTCAAGTTGTTTTTTTTCGGACATGCTTGCGCTTAGGTTGGCTTCAAGGGAAGCATCCAGTCCGGGCCATTTCTTCCTTAGCGCGCTGTCGCTTTGTGTGTTCTCAATTCGCGTTTGCAGCTTTGCCTCGAAGAGGCCATTTTTCCTAAAGACAGCACTGGCATGAAAATAGTCACTGCCTTGTTCAAACTCAGGCAAGTGAAAGTTTCTTATTCGAATCGCAGAGTCATTCAATAACAGCTCTGCTTCAGCGCGCGGTAAGTTCCATTTCTTATAGCGTGCTTTTTTTACTTTTAGATTGAGACGGGATGGCTTTTTAGATGCATCGGGTAGAGTATAATTGCCAGACATAGTCAGTGCGATTGTCGCATCACTTCCTTGAACAATTTTTTTCAGATCGAGACTCGCTGTTTCGAATTGAAAGGAAAGCTGTTTTTCTATCAAATGCGCGGTTGTGCTGATCTCCCCGCCGCGACTTAATAAGCGTGCATGAAGGCTCAGGTTTTTAGGACTGCCGTCTATGTCGGCTATCAGGCGAAGATTGCTTTTCAAAATGTTGCTTAGTTTCCCACTATCGAAGTGGTGCAGATCGCGTGGGATAACAGAAGCTTCAAGCGTAGCGTCGATTGCAGTCGGAAGGTCTTTTTTCCATAAAAAATTACCTGCAAGCTGCAACCGACTGGATCCCTGGATAACTCGCATTTGGATGGTGGATTTTTTATTGTCGTTGAGATGAACATTCCCCTCCAGTTGTATTCCTTCCAGGAAGATCTCTTTTTGCTTTGTGACGCCAAGTGCAAGATTTGCAATCCCGACATGCAATCCATCTGTGAGCGACAAAGAAAGTTGCAAGTTAATATTCACAAGTTCAAAGTCTTGAGGGGCATCAAAAACATAGCCATGCCGGAGAGTAAGAGTGGTAATACGTATTTCAGGACCGGGAGCGTTGTCCTCTTTAGGCGTAGAGCTTCGAGCTTCTAAAGCACGTTGAATCTCATATTCACCTTTTTTCTTTTTGAGCCCAAGCTTAGGTTGTTCGACAAGGACTTCGTCTAGGCGGATTTTGCCGAACAGAAGGGCGGCTATATCGACATTCAGCGTCAGTGCCTCCAGCTCCAGAGCTCGGTAGCCATCTTTGGTTTGCAGTGAAAGATTTTGGACTTTAAGGGTGTCAAGGCCATCAAAAGAGCATTTTGCAATGGAGACTTTTCCGGAAAGGCTTTCGTTGGCAAAGGCTTGAAGCTTTGAGCACACGAGATCTTGCCCGGTGGAGCTTTTCAGAAAAACCAATGCCATCAATACTAGGCAAAGAAAAAACGCAAACAGCGCTGCCATGCTGATAGCGGTTTTCCGAAGCCAGGCTCTGATTTGCATATGCACGCATAACATATGAGCCATTTGTGAACCACTTGTAACTTGAAGTATCCAAGCGGAAGTAGACAGTTTAGGCTGTCTTGATTGCGCATGCTTTACTCGCACGAACCACTGTTATGGGATTGTAAAAAATACCAACTAGAAGGGAAAGCCCAAGTTTAGATAGGGTTGGGTTTGAATAGGCCCAAGCATGCCTTGGGCAAGACCTGCTCGTAGGGTAAAATGCAGATAGTAGCCAAGGGTGAAATCAAGTAAGACTTCGCCTCCGACGCCGAGAAGAAAATTCCTAAAGTCAATGCTACCTAGAAAGGCGTTGCCAAGGTCAGCGTAAACAGAGGCGTAAACGCGGTTGGCGTAGATGGGAAGGGTCGATAAGCCTTGTTGGGTGCGGTAGATAAGAAAGCGGTATTCGTTTTGTAATAAATGAAACTGCGTGCCAACACGTGCAAAGGGTTTGTAGCCGCGCAATACAACGCCGCCCAAACTTGTTCCGTCGATCACAGCGTTCAGGACCGCTTGGGAAGGGAAGCCTCCCACGCCAAATACACTGCGGCCAGCAATATCACCGGTGCTAATGCCACCGCCGTAACGCAATGCCAGTACATGCTGCTTGAGCCAGGGCATGGTAATGAATTTCGAGGCACGCCAGGTTAAACTTACTGCTTCGTATTGGCTTCCTAAGGCGGGCGAAGATACGGAGACGTTAAATCCAATGCTATGACCACGGGATGCGCTGATATTGTAGATGTAGCGCTCGACGTTTGAATAACTCCAGCCTGCGCTGGTACGTGCGAGCAGTCCTAAACGAGGGAAAACAGGGTGCGGTGTATTGGGATCGAGTTTACCTTCAAAAGGCTCGGCGTTATCAATATAAGCAAAGGTCTGAGTTAAACTGATACTTTCGCTATGGAAGGTGCGTGGAAACACGTAGGCTAGTGTGAAATCAGCTCCGCTGCGGCTTTCGATCCAGGACTGACGTTCTCCTGCTACTTCAAGACCGCCACCAGGGTTTGCAAAACGATACAGTCCGAGATTAAAACGTGTTGGACTGCGTTGATACGCATAGCGAAAATCAACGGAGCTTTGAGCGTTTTGAAGGCTGACGCCTACCCGAGCATCGTAGGCGTGCCATTGAGCGACATCTTCGCCGTGAACATTGATACCAAGCTGCTGCCCAAAGCCATCGGGTTGTAAATCCAAGGTATAGGCTTGCGGAAGCAAGGTAGGAAAAGGCGAATAAGGTTCGCTAAAGGAAAAGAGAATGTCGCTATCGTCAATCGGTGGTGGCCGTTCGTTGACATAGGGTAAAGCTGGCCGAAAAGGCTTGTGCATGCTCAGGTGAAAGAGGTCAAAACCAAAGCTTGTATACCCGACATAAACAAGCTCTTTTCCGTTGGGTGATACGGTGGGCTGATACGCTCCACCGATAACATTGGTGACTTGCCACAGACTTCTATCGGCAACACGATAAGCATAGATATTCGCAATACCGCTTCTATCTGATGAAAAATACAATTGGCTGCCATCGGGCGACCAGCATGGACCGCTATCGACAGCCCGGTCATGGGTGATGCGTGTTCTGTGTTTTGTGGCGACATCGATGGTCCAGATATCGCGATAGCCTCCGCGACTCCATTGGCTGTAGGCGATTTGCTTTCCGTCGGGCGACCATTTGGGTGTGTAGATTAACTCCGACGGCTTGCTACGGATGAGGATTTTCTTGCTGCCTGTAAAATCATTAATCTTGGCAACGCCCAAGTGAGTTGTTCCGAGGCCGTTGATAGTAAACGCAAGACGATTGCCATCGCTTGATAGATCGGGGTCGCGGGCGCGCAAACCATGACTTATGCGAGTGCTTTCGTCGTTCTTGCGATCGTAAATAAAGAGGTCATACAAACGATAAATGTCCCGGTAGTTGTCGGTAGCGGTATATACAATCTGATTTTTGTCGGGATGAATGCTTAGGTAGGTTGTGCCAATGACTCGTGCAAGAACATCGCCTTCGGTCGCGTTGCTGAGCGAAATGTGGCGAAGATGTCCTCGCATGGTGTTGTTGCTCTCGTGGTAAATGAGCTCGTTGTTATCTAAAAACCGGGGGGAATTTGTGTCTTCCCCTTGGAAAGTAAGACGCCTTCCTTCAACCAGTCCTTGAGACTTAAGATCATTCAACTTGTTTTGATGCACTTTGCGCAAGTGATCGAGAAATAAGGCGTAGAGTTCTTCGAAGTTGTGTCCAGTTGCTCGTTTAACTGCCCTGTTGATCCCGTAGGGAATGGCTTGTCGACCGTAGTACGAAGTGATCTCTTGAAGTGCTTTGCGTCCGAAGTGCTCGTAGATAAAATTAACGAAATATGCACCATAGAGATACCAGCTTGTGCCGTGAGGCCAGCGATCTGCAATATGAGAAAGTTGGTCCAAATCCCACAGAGGAGCTTGACGTGCGTTCATGCGTAGGTACATGTCAAACATCGTGCTGCGCAACCGCCCGCCCGAGGTATGAAGGCTTTCTTCATTGACGGCGAGTCCTTCAATAAACCACCTTGGCTGTGCGTTGTTTGGAGAAACAATCTTCCCAAAAACAGTGTTAATGATTTTTGGTATCCCGCCGATTTGATCAAGGTGAAGAATATGCGTGTACTCGTGAATAATGAGCTCACTCAGCCAATCATCGTAGTCTCCCAAAGGTGAGATGTCCTCAGGTGCAGTCGCAAAAATCCGAATCGTGTTGTAAGGAAGAGCCGTTGCCGATCCATTTGCGCTGTCTGTTTCATCCGTGAGCACGATACGCGTTCGTTCGTGAGGTCGGTGAGCAATGAGGGGCGCTAAGATCTGATGCGCACGCTCGGCGACCACGGCGGCCCGGCGAGCAATCAGGCCTAGAGGTTCATAGTAGTTAATTTCGAAATGTTTTGTGCGAATTGTCTTCCATTGTAGGTGGGGATCTCGCACTTGCGCTTCGGCACCGCCCGGAAGGGCGACCAATAAGGCCGATCCCAGTAGGATAGCCAAAAAACACCAAATCATTTTATGCCGTTGCAACGCCAAAATCTCCGCTAAGGGCCATCGGACACAATACTTACACCCTCTTCTGCTTGTCACACTCTTGACCCCAACCCCTGCGGGCTTCTAACCTTAGTAAATAAGAGCAAAAACAGATAGTTCGCTATACGAGTAACCGATTGACCATGGCAAAAACGCCAAGTAAAAATTATGCCCTTCGTTTTATCTCCGGTAAGTATCAGGGAGGTGAAATGTTGCTTCCTCATGATCGTGAGGTTGTGATGGGGCGATCGAGCGAGCTTGATATGGTGCTTGTCGAAGACATGGTTTCTAGACGTCACGCCAAGCTTACCGTTGATGGCGAGGATGTCTACATTCAGGATCTTGGTTCAACCAATGGAACCTTTGTTAACGGCGAGAAAGTAAAGAAATCCAAACTTTCAGAAGGAGACCGTATCCTTATTGGTACCAGCATTATTAAGTTGGTCGACTTGGGAGAAGTCTCTGAAATTGATAGTTCGAAGGCACCCCTCAAACAAAGCATTAATGACGTGCGTGCCACAGCGCCTGTGCGCACGATGTCAGGGTCGATTGAAGAGATTCCTTTGCCTGACTTGCTGCAGCTGTTTTCGACTTCGAAAAAAAGCGGTGTATTAGCAGTCCGAGCTGGCAACAATGTGGGAAAAATCTATCTCGATAACGGTCAGATTGTGTTTACGTCGATCAACGACAACTTTGAAACCTCTCCTCTAAAATGTTTTTATCGCTTGCTCACTTGGACGCAAGGCATGTTTGAACTTGAGGCTGCCCACCAAGGTGAGTTTCCAACGCGTATGGAACAGTCTACCGAAGCTCTTCTCATGGAGGGCATGCGCCAACTTGATGAGATCAAGCGCATTGAGGGAGATATCCCTAGCCCGAATGCAACGCTTGCGCTTGTTCGGCCGATGCTGACACCGCTTAAAAACCTTGCTCCTGAGGAACTAGATATGCTTCAGCTGGTGATTAATCACCAAACCACTGAAGAAGTGCTGAATCACAGCGCGCATGATGACTTGCATACCTATCAGTCCTTGGCTCGGCTGATTAGCGGTGGCTATATCGTTGCGCAGTGAGCACCGCGCTTATTGGTGAGTGGTCAATAGCCGTTCAATCAGCTCCGAAGAGTAGCTGCTTAGTTTTGTGAACACCACGCCAACGCCTGGAGGGTCGTTTTGCACACGTACGACTTGGCCGATCCCTTCTATATTTTCCAAGCCATCGACCATCACCGTAAAGTTTAGATTTACTTCAGTTCCAACGGGGGGTGGATTATCAGAGCGAATAAACACACCGTGTTTGGAAATATTAGTAATGTACTCTTGGACAAACGAATCCAAAGAGCTGAACTCTTTGTTGATAGTTAGTCGTGCAGACTGCCTAGGGCCAGGTTTTGTGGACTGATGCGTCATCTTCTTTAACTTCCTGATAGATGAAACTGTTCCAGGTGATAATCTGTATGCGCTTTTGTTTCAATCTGCCTCGAATGCTTTTTCGAGACAAACTCAATCGCTGACTTTTCTTCGCGAGCAAGGCGATCGCAGATGGCAGGGTGTGCGTGAATCACAATCTTATAGCCAGGGATCCCGTCTTTTTCTCGGCCGATTTGACGAACAATTTCATGACAAATTGATGTTTTTGAGAGCAAATGGCCAGTTCCGTCGCAATAAAAACAAGCTTCATGAAGGGTACGTCCGAGTGATTCGCGCGTGCGCTTTCGGGTCATTTCCACCAATCCGAGCTCACTGATACGGATAGTCGTGGTTTTAGATCGGTCGCGTTTCAGAAACTTGGAAAGCGCTCGGTTGACTTTGTCTCGATGTGATTTGCGCTCCATGTCGATGAAATCGAGTACAATAAGTCCGCCAATATTGCGAAATCGCAGTTGATAAGCGATCTCTTTTGCGGCCTCTAAATTGGTTTGAAGAATGGTTTCTTCAACGTCACGGCCTTTTCCTGTAAAGCGACCTGTATTGACATCGATAGCAGTAAGCGCCTCCGCTTGGTCGATGATCAAATAACCTCCAGAAGGAAGTTGCACCTTACGGGACAGCGCGCGACTGATCTCATCTTCGATACCGTAGGCATCAAAGATGGGCTCTTTATCTTTGTAGACTTCGACATCACCCATGCGTTCGGGCATGAACGCCTGCATGAACTCAAGCAATCGCTTGTGGGCCTCTGGGCTATCAACGATAAGTTTTCCAACCTCTTCGGTGAACAGATCACGTGCCGCACGCAGTACGATATCAAGATCGCTGTAGAGCAGAGCGGGAGCGCGTTTGGATTTGCTTTTAGCCTCAACGACACTTTCCCAGGTTTTGACAAGATAGCCGACGTCCGCCTTGAGACGTTTTTTGGTAAGCCCCGCACCGACTGTTCGTACAATGAGGCCTCCAACTGGAGGCTTGAGGGCTTCAATCGATTCGCGAAGACGTTTGCGTTCTTCATCGTTGCCAATTCGTTTGGAAACGCCGATGTGGTCGACTGTGGGAAGATAGACAACATAGCGGCCCGGAAGAGAAACGTGACTCGTTACCCGGGCGCCTTTTGTGCTGATTGGGGCTTTCGATACCTGAACGACTATTTCTTGCCCTTCGCTCAGCACCTCTCGAATGGGTGTTTTGCGAGTTAGCCGTTGGAGCTTGCGTTTCGATGAGCTGCCTTCTTCCGTCGCATCACCATTTTCTTCACTTGCGGGGGATTCGCCGGATTCAAGCTTTTCCAGGCTGCCTTCTGGGATTAAATCTTCAACGTGCAAAAAAGCTGCACGATCAAGGCCCACATCGATGAATGCGGCTTGCATACCAGGTAAGACCCGGGTGACTTTGCCTAAGTATACATTGCCTACCGGGCTACGCTCACTTTGTCTTTCAACATAAAGCTCAGCAAGGAAACCTTCTTCGATGAGCGCTACGCGGGTTTCGCCAATGCCCACATTGATGGCGAGAGTATTGTGATTTGACATGACTGTTTCTTTTTCATGTAGGAATGGAGTTCGAGTGTGCCCGACGGCCCGTCTTTGCCGAAAGAACCCGTCTTCCGAACTCAGATGACCTGGATTCAGTCATTTCTGAGCTCAGAAGCAAAAAGAGTTCTTTGCGATGTGATGGACCAAGAGAATTACTTCTCTAAACCTTCCAGGCTGGAGAGATCGGGAAGCTCATTGAGTTGTGGCATCAAAACGATCTCAATACGTCGATTCTTTGCTCTCGATTCTTTGCTATCATTAGGCGCGACTGGTTGCGTAAAGGCGTAACCAGCTGCAGATAACATTTGTCTGTCCATACCACTGTTAACCAGAAACTTGAGGACGTTTACTGCACGAGCGGTTGACAGTTCCCAGTTAGACGGAAAACGAGCAGAACGAATCGGCACGTTGTCTGTGTGACCGGTGATTTGGAATTCACGGTCGTTGATGGTCTTAAGAACCTCTGCGACTTTCGCTAAAGTCGCTTCGCCGTCCTTCTTCAACACCGCTTTGCCGGAGTCAAACAAGATCCCTTCTGGCAACTCGACGACCATGCGATTGCGTACGATACGCACGCGCAACGCACCGGATGCAATCATGGACTTGAAACGCTCAAGCATGTTGCGAAATGTTGCTAGCCGCGCCTGGGCCTGTTTTTCTCGTTCGCTGAGCTTTTCCACAGTGCTTTTGAGGCTGCCTCGCTCCTGTTCCAACTGCTCGACGTTTTCTCCAAGTTCTTTCAACCGGCTTGCCATGGTTGCGTTTTTGGCCGCAACGTCATTCAACCGGGCTTCGAGATCTTCGCTGCGTGATTGAGAATCTTTGAGTTGTGTTTCTAAATCATTGATTCGAGCTTGCTTGGCTTGCATTTCTTCTTCGGAATAACCGCAGCCAATTAAGGCTAAAAGAACAACAACGCCTGTAAAAGTCGTACTTAGACGGGTGTTCTTTGTAAAAGCGCGCTTCATATCTCCCCCTTTTCGTGGGACTGGCTCGGTCTAGAGCCAGGGTGTTTTTATCCTGCGGTAGCTAAAAAAGGGCTTCTATATATAGCATCAATGGTTTTGCTCCCGATCGTAAGCAAAGCTTAGAAGTCGCCCCTATCCTGCCAACGCAAGTGGTATCTTTTTGCTTGATAGGCTGGAGAATGGAGCTGTGTCAACCATTAGTGATCTAAAAAGCCTGCTTTGGCCTAACTTTCTCAACGGTTTCACATACATGTATGACCATATAAAAAAGCTGTTTATTAACAATGTGTTGCAAGAATTTCATGCCAGTCATTGGTAAAATATCGATAAGTTATATATAAATTAACGGTGTTTTGAACTTGACACAAAAAGTGGCATTACAATACGCTGCTTTATATGTAGTCTCTAGGCTCGGTCGGGTTGGGGTCTGGAGATAACGAAAAAAAACCCCCGGCTCGGAGGAGAGTCCGCATGGCGACGAAGAAAAAGACCAAGAAAAAGGCAAGCGGACGAAAGACGACGGCTCGCAAGAAGAAGACAACTGCAAAGAAGTCTAAAGCTAGGAAAACCACAAAGAAGCGCAGCACCAAAAAGAGTGCAACCAAAAAGCGCGCAACCAAAAAGCGTGCAACTAAAAAGCGCAGCACCAAAAAGAGTGCAACCAAAAAGCGCGCAACCAAGAAGCGTGCAACTAAAAAGCGCAGCACCAAGAAGCGTGCAACCAAAAAGAGTGCAACCAAAAAGCGCGCAACCAAAAAGCGCGCAACTAAAAAGCGCAGCACCAAGAAGCGTGCAACCAAAAAGAGTGGTTCTAAAAACGCGGCTCAAAAAAAAAGGCCTCTAAAAAGAAGGCCGCACCGGTAGTTATGCCTCCCGGTTTGGGTCCGTTGACTTCTCCTTTCTAAAATGTCTAGCCGGCAACTAGCCGTGCGAGCGTCTTATTAGGAATGTCAAAGAAAAACCGCCCTGTATATGGGCGGTTTTTTCTATTTAAAGCGGTTGAGCAGAGGGTCCAAATTGCCTTTTCGTTGACGCTTGTCGTGGTTTGCGCCTACAATTGAAACAATTTTTACTTGAGATCGAATGCTGGAACACGAAATCGGTGTCGTATGTGGACAATGTGACACATACAGTGCAATGGACAAAGCAAGCTGTCCTCAATGCGGATCCGCCCTGGATATTAATCCTATATCAGGTGATTCATCACAGCAGGAAATACAGCAAGGTCGTGGTGTGTTAGATCAGGAGGGAAGGATGGAGCAGGCGCGTCATTATGTATGTCCTCGGTGCTCGACCCCAGTGCCATCGGGGCATAAGTTTTGTGGAAACTGTGGAGCGGAAGTTCCGGTACCGGTTCAGCAGATGCAAACGGATTATTTTGGTGCCATGCAGGTTCCTGGTAAAGCACGGTTACTTGTTGTTCGTGGTCAGGAAGGTATTGAGGGTGTTAGCTATGGCTTAAGTTCCGATACACACGGTGTCGGAAGCGTCAACGGTCAGATCCTTTTTCCGAATGACAACTGGGTCTCACCTACCCATGCAACTTTTTTCTATGATCAAGGCAAACTTTGGGTACGTGATGAGGGCAGCATCAATGGTGTATATCTCCGCGTTCGCGAACCGGTGCCTGTAACGACAGGAGATTATTTTCTTTGCGGCGAGCAAGTTTTCCGTATTGATCATATACCAAGCGATCAAGCTGGCCCCGACTCCGACATGACGTATTTCTACGTCTCGCCGAAACGACCGAGTGCATTCCGGGTTGTGCAAATTCTCGAAGGTGGATTGGAAGGCATCGTCTATTGTGCGCGAGGCAATCAAGTACGCATTGGTCGAGAAGATAACGATCTTAATTTTGCAGAAGATATTTTTATGTCAGGAAACCATGCCATCGTACAAATGGTATCCGATGGTAAGTTTTCTTTGGTTGACAACAGTTCTAAAAACGGCACCTACATTCGTCTGCGCGATAAGCAAGAGCTACGGCACGGAGATTACGTTTTTATTGGTCATCAACTGTTGCGTGTGGAGCTTACGTCTTAAACGCCATCCGAGGAGGCTCTAAGTGGTTATTTGCAAACGATGTAACAAAGAAAATCAAGAGCATTATAAGTTTTGTCTAGGATGCGGTGCAGAGCTTCCAAAGCAAGAGGGTAGCGTTCAAAAGGATTTTAAGGTTCCTACTCCACCTTCTGGTTTTAGTCCTGCGGCTGCGTCTGGCATCCCTCCCCAAGCTTCGGTGAGTCCAGCTCGCGCAGGGACCGATCGTCCTGGTGTGACTGCCACGCCTGTGGTGTGTCCAGGGTGCAGTGCCAATGTTCCGGCGGGCTTTCGCTTCTGCGGTGGCTGTGGGCATCCGATTGCCGAGGCTTCGCTTCGATCGATGCCAGTGGTCTCATCCGCATCCGAGGCATCGTTAGTGTTAATCCGGCCTGATGGCTCCGACGGTGAATCTTTTGTACTCGACTCCGATACAGCCACAGTCGGCCGCAAAACAGGATCAATTTTCGGAAACGATTCTTATCTTTCGCCGATGCACGCAACCTTTACCCGTGGTGGCAGTGACGTGACCGTCACAGACGAATCGAGTCTCAATGGTGTGTTTTTGCGAATTACGCCCAATAGTCCAATCGAACTGGGCCATGGCGCTATGTTTCGCATTGGACAAGAAATCATTCGTGTTGAAAAGCGAGATGCAACAGCCGCAGCTTCTAGTGATGCTCAAATCATGGGAAGTCCTTCGGATGAGATGGTTGGGCGAATTCTCACGGTTGTTGGCCGCGATACGATTTCAGATGCCTTTCCTATTCCACGGGCAGGTCTTCATCTCGGCCGGGAACGTGGCGATGTTGTCTTTCCAGACGATGGTTACGTGTCCGGACTGCACTGCCGGTTACACGAAGAAGGTGGAAAGATAATGCTTACTGACGTTGGAAGTTCCAACGGCACCTACGTGCGCATTCCAAGTGGTGTGCCGGTAAGTGTCCAAAGCGGTGAACTGATGCTCATGGGGCAACAGCTGTTTCGTATCGTGTACTAGTGTTCGTTTAAAAAAGTCCTGAGCCACCGAGGCGCCGGGCTTTGCTCTAATGCCAAGGCGCGATGACGCAGGACTATCTCTTGATAATTCAAGGAATGGCAACGCAGGTAGCCGAGCAAAGAACAAGCCTAATGGCTCAGGGTTTTCTTAAACGAACACTAGAGATATTCCCTAGTGCCCTGATCCAAAGGCATGGATCAATCTCGCTGCTGCGAAGGCGAGATCTGGTGTATCAGAAAACCTTTTTCACCCTGCGACGAGTAGGTTTCAGGTATTGGTTTAGAATGCTTTGTTTCTAGGTCGTCACAAGGATAATCGGATTGGCTCTAGCGTTGGCGAAAACGAATATCGACGTTTCACATATTAGCTCAGGTTAAGAAGTGTATGGCCCACCCTTGAAAATGATTCGTCACCATTTACCGGGCAATTAAGTTTACTCAATCCTGAGCCAAAGACTCGAAACATCACGGCGCTTACGTGCAATCGGTATTTAATTTCATAAGCTGAGCCGCTCCCTGTAGGTTGACCAGAGTCATCCCGTAATACTGCCAGGGGAACAAGTTTCCCGCGTAACTTGAGTTATGTGTTTCCAAGGCACCCATAAACTCATCAAAATTTTTGTCATATCCTAGTGGCACTTCCCAGTTCATCGCTGTCAAAAGCGCATCAATTAACTGCGCTATTGAAAGGCGTGTTGAGTCGATACCAAATTGATCTTGTGCAACAAATCTCATGAGCATGTTTTCCAGCTCGATCAAAAATAAATCATTCAATTCAAGCAATACTGCTGCGATAGCGCATTTAGCTTCGTTCGGGAGCTCGATAAGACTCGATGATAATGCACGGGCGATGTTCGACATCAGCTGTTGTAGGGCCAGCAATGCTGAACTCTGACCGTCCGGGCCCATACCCGACTCGAGTGCTTCTTTATTCAAACGCAACGCTTCTTGAAGCAACTTCTGGAGCAAGGCCCGAAGCGCTTGGGCCGCAACCTCCGCACCTTGCTCTTTTGCAATCTTTTCAATTGCTCTGGCAATAGCTTCGGCAGCCGCTTCGGGATCATCAGGAAGCTCTAGCCCATCCAGCGCGCCGCCGGTTCCGCCCACAACCAATCCATCTGGGCCGTCTACAATGGCTCCTTCAACGCCCGGGACCGTGTAAGTCAGAGCGCTTGATCCACCGACTCGGGGTTCGATGCGAAAATAATTAATAGCTCCAATCGTCACGACAGCTACTATCGCAACGCCCGCGATGCACAGTCCGCTCGAAAGGCACGCCAGGATTGCACCCTGTCCGGCCGGAGTAGACATGGTAGCCATCAAAAATACCGAGCCGCCAAGCATCGCATCAAGACTTGGTAATTCTACAGATGCATCGGAAGAAAAGGCCCCGTTGTTGTCAGTCAAACAATTCCAATCAATTTTGTTGATGCTCTGCTCACTTGGATCGTAGCTTAGCCAAACCTTTTCAAACTCCTGAACGACCAAGCCCGCCTTTAAGTAGGGTGTGCTCGTGGGAAGACCAAAGGTATCGACTTTGCCCTGCATCGCCCAATAAGTGTGAAAGCCGGTGTGGTAGTCCGTGCCGTCTATACGCGAGGTATTGCAAACATGGAAAGCCGTACCCGTGTATTGCTCGCACTCATCGATACTGTACTCGGGAATCGTTTTTTGCTGGGATACAGCCAGCCTATCGAGAACCTCCATGCCGCAGCTCTGGCCCGGTCTTCCGATCGGATACGCCGTAAAGCCCGGCAGCGCCGTGCTGAGATCGACGCTTCCGTCAAGGTCGCTCGATGGGCTCAAGGAACATGCTGTAAGGCCCGGACCCCAAAAGGCCGCTAAGGGCAAAAGCACCGACGCAATCACTTGGGTAGGAAGGGTAGTTTTTTTCATGACATGGACTTTCAAAGGTTTATCTTGTTGGATTAGCAAAGCAAGAAGCATGCCCATGTAACGATCAAAAAGATCGTGTCGTTCACGGTGGATAAAGTCCAATCAAATCAACCAAGGGAGAACCAAGCAACACCCATGCGTCTTGGACAACGATACGCAATGCAAGCATGGATCCCAAGACTGCGGACTATTTACCCTACGCGGGTCGCCTCAATTGGAGTTATCGTGACGGGCCATGCTCTAAGCAGACAAGCGAACCATCCCCGCGTGGGATATTTGGATCTCGGGCGGAATTTCGTCGTATGCCAATACCAGAATGTCGAGTTGCTTTGTATTTGCTAGAATCCAACAAGCTCGGCGGACATCGGCAGGGCAGAGAATAACTGCTGTGTGTGAATCCGGCAGCTGCTCGATGGCGCGTTGCAGTGCTAGAATAATGTCTTTTCGCTGGCTTGGTTCGAGTGCACTGGCCCCATTGTCTTGTTCTTTGGCAAGACCATCTCGTAGGGCGTCACTGATCACAGGATCAAGCGATAGTGCGAGCATGGTATCTTGGTCGGTAATCAATGCGCACAGTTCTCGGGCTAGCGCGCGGCGCGACAAAGCCAGGTAGTCCAAAAACCAAAGTTTTTGTGTCCCGACCTACCAAAGCTTTAAGCACGGTCTCTGTGCTCTGTAATCCAATTCCTTCTTGCATCAACGCTTGGCATACGCGAGTAAGCATGCCTTGGTTGATTTTTTCCGGCACGACTTCGTGGATGAGTGATGGATTGTCGTTGCGAATACTTGATAGAGTGTCTTGTACTTCTCGAGGACTGAGCCATTCATGTGCATAGCGCTGCAATAAAATATTCAAAAGTCGGCAAAGACTCTGTATGTCGTTGGGCTCGGCGACGAAACTCTTTACACTGGTGCCACCAATCTTGATCTTCACAAGATCGGCCTGTGTGGATGATTCGGATTTGAGAGCAATGGGCGGCAAATCAAAAGCAAAGCGTTTACAAAGATCGGAATGAAGCGTTGAGCATTCCAGGCGTAGTGATTCATCAAGCTTGGTTGCGCGCCACCGTGCAGCCAAGTTTGCCTCAACCACGACTTGAATAGGACTGCTTTCGCTTCCCCTCTGCCAATACACCGGAGTCTCTACTGATCCTGCGCTACGCGATAGTTCGCCTGTGGTACTGCTCTGGATAAGCCAAGCGATGCCACTCAGCACCAAAGCAAAAAACAAAAAGGGAAGCCAAGGTAGACCGGGGATTAACGCAAACAAAGCAAACAAAAACGCGGTGATCCAGAAGACACGAGGCGTTGTGGCAAGTTGTCGTACGATCTCTGCAGCCAGTCCTGAGCGATGTTCTTCGGAAGCAACACGGGTGACAATCAATGCTGCGGCCGTTGAAATGAGAAGGGAAGGTATCTGCGAGACAAGGCCGTCACCGATAGTGAGCAAGCCGAAAACCTGAAGGCTTTCAGTGGCGCTAAAGTTCATCTGTGTGATGCCAACCGTGACGCCTCCAAGGATGTTGATCAAGGTAATGATAATCCCTGCAATCGCATCGCCTTTGACGAACTTCATGGCGCCGTCCATCGCGCCATAAAATTGATTTTCACGCTCCAAAGTTTTGCGGCGCGATGACGCTTGTCGAAAGTCAATGGCGTGTGCCCGCATATCGGAGTCAATCGCCATTTGCTTTCCAGGCATCGAGTCGAGCACAAAACGAGCTCCGACCTCGGCCACGCGCTCAGCACCCTTGGCAATCACGAGATATTGAACAATGGTCAAAATCAAAAAAACGATAGCACCGACCACGTAGTTTCCGCGCACAACAAAGCTTCCAAAACTTTGAATGACCTGGCCGGCATCCGCTTGGAGTAAAATTAGCCGGGTGGATGAAATGTTAAGACCCAGTCGATAGAGCGTGCTTAGCAAAAGAATGGTCGGAAAAGACGCGAGAGCTAAGGCTTCAGAGGCCTGTGTTGCGGCAAGCAGTAGTACAATTGCAAAAGCCAGATTGGTAACGATGAGTAAGTCAAGGGCGTGCGTTGGTAGTGGTACAATCATCATCGCAACGATCAGTACGACGAAAATTGCGATGAGTAATTCAGAGTGCTGGATGCGGCTTTCCTGAGAAAACCAATGGGCTAAAGAAAGATTGGAACGCCACTTCTTTTTGTTACCGTGATCCAATCGTGGCTCCTTTGACAAAAGACATCACAGTGCTTTTCGTCCTTCGAAAGCATGATTCAATGTAATCTGATCCGTAAATTCGAGTTCACCACCATGGGGAAGGCCGCTTGCGATGCGCGAGACATGGCATCCACTTCCCCGAAGAGTCTGCGCCAAGAACAGAGCGGTTGCTTCGCCTTCTACGCTAAGTGGGGTGGCTACGATAATCTCTTTTATTTGCAGTGTTTCGATGCGCCGCTTTAGCTGCTCAACATGCAAATCATCTGGATGCACGCCGTCGAGCGGTGAGAGAAGCTTGTGAAGCACATGGTAGATGCCTCGATACGATGCTGTGCGTTCGACTGCGATAAGATCTTGTACGTTGGCTACGACGCAGAGTATGGTCTTGTCGCGACGCTCATCGTTGCAAATACTACAACGCGATTCACTCCCGTAGTTGTTGCATTCGATGCACTTGTGAACGCGGTCATGAAGTTCAGCTAATCGATGGGCTAGGGCTTGGGCGTAGTTTCTGTCTTGTGACAAGAGGAAAAAAGCAAGACGTGTTGCGCTGCGTTCACCCACACCTGGCAAACGATTGAGCAGCTTGATGAGGCTGCCTATGGGATCTAAATCAGAGCTCGATGGAAAATCAGACACGTCGTCACAATCTAATCGACGTCTGTGACGACATCAATTTTTTCTGCGTTTTCGGGGAAAACTTCCATGGCTTCGCGCACGATGGGGTGCTCTAAGGCACGTTTTTTTGTGGCCGTTTGTTCCTGAGCGAGCTTGATAGCCTTTTCTTTTATGAGAGGGAGCTTTTGTCCATGGCTCCCGCCACCTTCGGTGATTTTGATATGTTTGGGGTTAAAGTCGGGCTGATTGAGCACCGAGGCGAAGGCTTTGGCTAATGCATCGAGTGCTTCGCGACTCTGGGCTTGCTTGGCATAAAACGGGTGCTTTTCAAAATCAATCACCATGACGGTGGAATTGAGCTCGATGGGTATTCCGTATTCCAGAATAGCAGCCAACGCGGGTCGGCTGTGCTGCAATTGTTGTACGACTCTCTGCCAGAGCAGATCCACGTTTTCGGCGGGCGCCGAGGCTACGGCTGGTGTGGTGTGCGCTAGCTGAGACTCAGGACTTGCTGTGGATACCGAGGCTGTGGCCGCAGCAGCGGCAGTGCTTTTTGCGTCCTGGGACTTAGGGCTTGTTTTGCTGCCCTGGGTTGAGATCGCTCTAGGCGC
This sequence comes from Myxococcales bacterium, assembly GCA_016699535.1. Lineage (NCBI taxonomy): Bacteria > Pseudomonadati > Myxococcota > Myxococcia > Myxococcales > Myxococcales bacterium. The sequence goes on along the minus strand of CP064980.1, from coordinate 3,919,104 downwards.
TGGATTCGGTGGCTGATGAGAACTTTGCTTTGGCACAGCCAAGGGCGGACCGGAGCTTCCTTTCTCAAGGCTAAGTAATTTGCCAAGGTCGATAAGGGCAGGGCTGCTTGCGATGCGCAAAAGGCCCATCTCAAAGTCCATCTGAAGTGAAAAGGAATGGGCAAGTTCATCACACAGCTTTGAGAGCATGCTGTAGCTGCGTTGAAGCTCATCGCTGCTGATTGTCGCAAGAAATTCTTCTGCGTGCTGCGCTTCTGTTTCAGTGAAGTCTGCCAACGAGCTTTGTTTGCCCATTGTTTTCAGGACAACCAAATCTCTCATCAAGTTCAACATCTGTTGCAGCAGATGACGCAGATCAAGCCCTTGTTCCAAGCATTGATGGACGCTTTCAAGTAAGGTTGAGCTTTGTCGGGTTAACAGTGATTCGACAATATCAAATACGGCACTGCGATCGGCTACTCCCAACATCCGGGCGATGTCGTCATGTTTAAGCGTTGTGCCGCCAAACGCGACAACTTGATCGAGCAAGGTTAAAGCGTCCCGCATGGAGCCTGCAGCTTCACGCGCAACCAAAGAGACCGTTTCTTCGTCGGCTGCAATTTTTTCCAGTGTAAAAATCTCATGAAGGCGCTTGGCCATTGCGCTCATCGAGATCAGTTTGTAGTCGTAGCGCTGACAGCGCGACCGGATAGTGATTGGGACCTTGTGGCTTTCAGTTGTAGCCAAAATAAACTTCACATGGTCGGGCGGCTCTTCCAGCGTTTTGAGCAAGGCGTTAAATGCACTCGTGGAAAGCATATGGACTTCATCGACGATAAGAACTTTGAAGCGATCGCGAGCAGGTGCAAAAGGCAAGGTCTCCTGCAGGCGCCGAATGTCTTCGACACTGTTGTTTGAGGCGCCGTCAATCTCAATCACATCCATGTCATGGCCGGTAGTGATTTCCTTGCAGGGGTCACACTGGCCACAAGGCTGAGGGCTGGGGCCTTTTTCGCAGTTCAAGGCTTTGGCTAGGATGCGTGCCGTTGAGGTCTTACCGACCCCGCGCACGCCAGTGAACAAAAAGGCATGAGCCACCCGATCGCTTGAAAGGGCGTTGCTCAGGGTACGAGAGACGTGCTCCTGGCCTATCAAGTCCTCGAAACTCTGTGGACGGTACTTGCGCGCTAGAACGGTGTAAGTCATGATGTAGGGAAAAGTAGGATATTGCCTGTTTGCATTGCTCGCAGCATAACATGCATCAAGAAAGCCAGGTGTAGCAACACCGGTGACATGGACTTGTTTTTGGGATTTTTTGCTCGATTGGTGCTAGTTTCCTGACAAATAAACTTGCATACCTCTCAAACGTGCTAGGTTTAAAGGAGCTGTCTTATGGTTAATTGCTTGCGTTCACTTAGCTTTTCAATTGGCGTGCTTTCATTGGCTTTATGGAGCGGTTTAGGCGCGAGCGCGGAAGCTCAAAGCGACGTCCAGGCGCAGGCCAGAGCAGCCTTTAAAGAAGGCGTCAGGCAGTTTGAGGCTCGGAACTACGACCGTGCTTTAATTTCATTTCAAGAAGCTTACAATCTCAAGCCTCATCATGCGGTGCGGCTGAATATCGCCAGTTGCTACGAGCAGTTAGGCAATCCAGTTAAGGCAGTCGAAAACTACGAAGCCTATCTCTATTAAGCAGGCAGTGACGCTTCTGCTCGCGATCGTAAAAAACTTCAAGCCACCATAAAAAATATTCGCAAGAGCATCGGGACCTTGATGCTCCGGTTATCGCCGCCTGGTGCCATGGTTAAAGTGGACGGACAAGCGGTGGTGCCTTCTTCAAGTGGTGGCGTTCAGCTAAAAGAAGGTAACTACGTGCTGGAGGTGGGTGCTGAGGGATACACCCCAGAGCGTCGTGAGATAGCTGTGCAGGGCGGACAGAGCACCGATGTTGTCGTGGCCTTGCAGCAGGGCTCTGCAGAGACCGATCTTGATGGCAGCGAAGATGCTTTGCGGACCGACGAGTCGGAAGGAAGTTCCGGCAGTTTAGAGCTTACGACCCCAGTGCTCATTTCAGGAGGCGTAACCCTTGCTCTTTTGGCCGGCACGATTGTTACCGGACTTGTCGCAGTGAGCGCTGACAATGAATTTGAAGACAAGCTTTTGCAATCGCGTGACACCAGTCTTAGTAATCGAGAGCGCGAGCAAGCAGCCGCCGATGGGCGTGATGCAGCTGATCGGGCCAATACTTTTGCAACGGTCTCCGACGTTTTGCTTGTCGGAACCTTGATTGGCGCAGGAGTGACCACCTTTTTGCTCTTTTCCGGGAGCGGCGAAAAAGAGGACAGCGCGCCTTCCAGCGAAGAGCAAGCAAAGCTAGCCGCTGCGCCTTACGTCAGTCCGAGGGAAGCAGGCTTCGTACTTAAGGGGAGTTTTTAGTATGCGATATTATATCTTATTAGCTTTGGTGTTGTTGATGGGCTGCAGTGCGATTATTGATGCGGATGGGAGTCGCTTTGATGATCACCTCGATGCGGGCGCCGATACTGGCGATACAGGCACCGGGACCTGCGATACCGATTGCGACGATGGCATCGCATGCACCGATGATGTTTGTGTGGATGGCCAGTGCCAAAACACTGCCAATAATAATTTGTGTGATGCAGGCTTTATCTGCGTACCAGCATCCGGTGGCGATGGCTGCGTGCCCGATTGTGATTTGGATTGCTCAACGCCTCCGAACTGCCCCGGCAACAGCTGCTATGACTGCAATACTGCGGGCTACTGTAACGACACAGGCACCGAATGCATCTATACTTTGCGCGACGAAGATGGCGATGGTCATTACATCGAAACCGCCGGCAGCACCGACTGCTCAGGACTCGATCCACTTGCCGATGACTGCGAAGATAACCCCGCCAACGATGGTGCGCTCATCAACCCAGAAGCCAAAGACATTTGTGATGGCCTCGATAACAACTGCGATGGCAGCAACGATGAGACCACAACAAGCGGCCTGGTTTGCGAAGGACATGATTGCAGCAATCCGATTCCCGTCGTGCTCCAAAGCGGCAGCTTCACGCACCAGGGGGATCTAAATTCGGCTTACGGTAACGAGTACGGTCAGTTGACGAACAGTTATCTTGGTCTTAATTGCACTGAGGATGGAAATGGCGCCGATGTTATTTATGTTTTGCACGTTACAGGCACGGCTGATCTGGAAATTCACGCTCAAGGCGTGACGGATCCGGACTTGGACATCGCGCTTGCAATTCTTGATGATCCAATATGCAGCACTGCTGCTGGTGACTTTGGCGTGTGTCACGATGATATCGTGTACGGTCAAACAGGCTACTCCGATTCGAGGATTTTCCTTCGGGCTTTTGGGCCGATATCGCCCGAAACCACACGAACCTTGTATATCCTGGTCAAGGGCTTTAACAGTTCAGTTAGCGGAGACTATGAACTTACTGTGACCGCTCGCACAGCCACCGGGACAGTGTGTGGCAACGATAATAGCATCATTGATATCAGCGCCGGCGGTTTGCTCTATACTCAGGCTGGTGCGGATAACAACCAAACGGGTAGTTGCGGAAGTACTGGAACCGAAGTTGTTTCGCGTTTTTCACCGGGTTCAAGTGCCGGAACGGGTTTGGGTGTTCTTTACGCCAATGACGTGACTGGTAATTTTTCGCCAAGTCTTTATTTGCGAAGCAGCAGTTGTACTGCTGGCACGGAACTGGATTGCGATACACCAGGTGGTGGTGGTGGGACCGCTTCGTTTATCGAGTATAGCGTAAGCTCCCTTGAGAGCATGAACTATGCATTTGTTGATGCAGCGAGTGATGGTGACTTTGTGGTATTGCAGCACGAGCCTGCGATTCCCTAATCGGTAGTCAGGCTTGCGAATTCAAAGGACGTGCACAACACCTTTGAATTCGTGGCTTTTTCTAAAGCTCGAAGTCTGCTTGCTCGAGGATTTCGTGGATGCGGTGTAAGAAGCCGTTGGCGGCGACGCCGTCGACCACCCGGTGATCGTAGGTGAGGGCCATTTGCATTACAGGATGGATGGCCATGAAGTCTTCTCCGTCTTTTTCGACGACGACCACACGCTTTTTGATTTCACCGATGCGCAAGATGCCGACGTTGGGCTGAGAGATGATGGCGCCGCCGACCAGGTTGCCTTTGCGGCCAGGGTTAGAAATAGTGAAGGTTTTCCCTGCTAAGTCATCCGGTGCGAGTTTGCCATCGCGGCTTTTCTCGGCCAGTTCATCAATCGCCTTGGCTAGACCGCGAATGGAAAGGGTGTCGGCGTTTTTGATCACCGGCACGACAAGGCCCTCGGGCGTATCCACGGCAATGCCGAGATTGATATCACGCAGTATGACATAGGCATCGTCTAAGACACGCGAGTTGAGCGCGCGGTTTTCGCTGAGGGCGCGTGCGGTCGCTGCTGTTACGAAAGCTAGGAAGGTTAAGTTAATGCCCTCGCTTTTCAGCTTGCCTTTGTGTTCCGTGCGCAGTTTCGTGGTGGCGTGCATGTCGACTTCGGCAAAAGTGACAACTTGCGGAGCGACATGCTTGGAATAAAGCATGTGATCGGCAATGATGCGTCTGCGGCGTGAGAACTTGATAATCTCATCGCCAGGGCGCTCAATGTACGGCGGTAGTTTGAATTCGGGTATGTATAAACCACCGCTGCCTGCGCCTTGACCGCTGAGGGCTTTGGCTCGCTCGGCTGCGTCCTTGTTTTGGACCGAACTTAGATCAATACCTTCTTCACGTGCTGCTTTGCGCACCGCTGGTGACGCGCTCACTGGCCCATCGCTGATGCTCGAGCTAGTGGTTTTCGCTTTGGCCTGAGCCGAGGAAGCCGAGCTGCTTTGCTCTTTGGATGGAGGAGGAGGTGTTTCTTTGCGGTCTTTTTCCGCGGGCTTTGCACCGTTTCCTTTGGCGTTTTCGTCGATTTCGCAGAGCGCATCGCCCACGGCAACGGTATCGCCTTCCTGGGCGTTGATTTTCACAACGACGCCTGAAGCAGGGGCAGGAAGCTCGCTATCGGCCTTGTCGGTAAGCACCTCGACCAAGGCTTGGTCTTTTTCGACAAAATCGCCTTCCGATACTAGCCATTTGCCAATGGTTCCCTCAAAAACGCTCTCCCCAAGCTGGGGCATGTTCAGCACAGTCATGCCGCGGTTTCTAGCGCTAATTACCCTAAGGAGCAATGGCATCGCCGCGGCGAATCGGGCAAACTGCGAAAATGGACGAGTTTTCTGAAAATCAGCTTTTCCCTCGGGATAAGCGTTTTGTGCTCCGTTTGCTTGCTGCAATGACCGGGGCCTTGTTGCTCGGCTTATGGCTTTTTGGCGAGCTAAGCGACCCCAAAATCGGTGGCTGTGCTGCCGAGGCCTTTAAAGCCCTGACCTTTGACGGTTAAACGAGGGGGCTTGCTTGCGTCCAGGGAAGCATTAAACTTAGCTAAGTGAAGAATGTGGTCGCTTACTCCTGGTTGCTAGCTCTATGGCTTTGCTTTGCTGCAGCCATGGCGCCCATCGAAGGGTCCGCTCCCGACACACATAGTAGCGCACAGCTTAGACCGTCGTCCCAATTGGACTTGGGCGTTGCTTTAGTGGAATCGCATTCGGCTGCACTTGAGGCTGCCTCAGCTTGGTTATTTCGTTTTGATAGCTTTTTGAAAGGAATCAAGAAACGAATTTATTTTGCGATAGGCTTAGAGGATTTTAGCCGCGCTCCAAGAGCGCTGTCGTTAGATTGGCGCATTTGGATTCAATACCGCTATCGAAGGTTTTTTGTTGTGCATGTAGCAGACGATTCTCCGCTGCTTTCCTTGTTTGTTTAACCGAACAGATAGGAATCAAAGCTGCCGATTGAGCAGCGCAGGAGAATCAAATGAAAAATAAGAAAAAAGATATAGCTACGCCGAAGGAGCAAACTAAGCCAACGGCGGTGGATGACTGGAACAACCCTGAGACGCATGAACAGGCCAGTGCATTGTGGCCCTTGCTGGGTTTTGCGTTAGTATTGGGAGTCGTATTAATTTACGCGGTTGTTTCAAACTAGGCATCTCTTGAGCAAGGCATGGCAGGCAACTCGTCGCGGTATAACGGGTTGCCTGCTTGCTTTTTTAATCTAGCCAATTCAAAAAACCAGTGATCACTAAGGTGTTGATGAAATCAATCAAAAAGGCGCCCACAAGCGGCACGATCAGAAAAGCACGAGGCGCCGGTCCATAGGCATCGACCAAGGATTTCATGTTGGCCACGGCGGTGGGAGTAGCGCCTAGGCCAAAACCACAATGGCCAGCTGCCATGACCGCGGAATCGTAATCATTGCCCATCAAACGAAAGGTGATGAAACGCGCAAAAGCAACCATCATAGCGACTTGAACCGTGAGGATGATGAGCATCGAGGCGACCGATCCACCGAGTTGCTGCAGTTGCAAGCTCATCATGGCAATCGACAAAAAGATACCGAGACACACCGAACCGATCAAATCAAAGACATGCGTTTGAAAGCGCTGGACCCGAGTGAGATCCATCAGATTGCGAAAGAGTACGCCAACGATCATGGCCCCAATGTATACGGGAAACGATAAGCCGCTTTTGACAACAAATAAGCTTACAAAAGCCCCTAGCTTCAGACAACAAGCCACCACTGCGAGATGAAGAAGTGCACTTCTACCATAAGTGCTAAGCTCTTTTAGCTCCGTTAAGAAACCAGTTGGCATAGGGGCACTATTGGAAACGGTATGGGTTGATTGCTCTGGCTCTGTGGAAGCCATAGAATCGTACGCTCCCAGTAGTTTGAACTTGCGAATTAGACCCGAAGCTACAGGTCCACCGATAAGGCCTCCAGCGACAAGGCCAAAAGTAGCTGCTGCGACCCCGACGACGTGTGCTGATTCGTAGCCGGATTTCACTAGGGTATCGGCAAAGCCCAGAGCTGTGCCATGACCTCCGGTAAGCGCCAACGAACCACAGATGAGTCCGAGCAAAGGCGACTGGCCAAGAAGCGAAGCCAGGCTAACGCCAACTATGTTTTGTAGTGTAGTAAGGAGCGCGCACAGAAGCAAAAAGATGCCTAGACCACTGCCCGCCTTTTTAGCCAGACTCCCGCTGGCGTTTAGACCAATGCAGGCAAAAAAACTAACCATGAAGGGCTGCGCTATTTCAACGCTTTTATCGGGCCCAAAATCGCGTGGAGTACTTAGGATCCATTTCCACCAGATTTCGGTGACTTTGGTCTGCAGGCTGATCTCGATGCCCAGATAGCTGACACACAACAAAAGAACCGAAATCAATAGCCCTCCAACAACAGGTGCGGGGATATTGTATTTTCGCAAAAATCCGATACGCCTACATAGAAATTCTCCTAGCAACAGTACGGGAACGGAGGCAAGAAGGATAAACCAAGGGGATAAGCTCATAGAATGTTTGGATCCGAACGTCGTTCAGATCCCCGTTTGCTCCGTAAGAGAGTTGAGGTTTTGTTGGTAGAGCTTGGTTGCGGCAAGCAAGGTATGCCTTGCTTCTTCTGGGCTAAGAAAATTTTCAACGGTCACCGTTTTATGCTCGAGCACTTTATATTCCTCAAAAAACGCAGGATCTGCCGTTCGACATGTTTTGGGAGCTCGTTATGATCTCGGTATTCGGAAAATGCCGGATCATCAATATGAACCGCAATGATTTTGGCATCTTCTTTGCCGTCATCTTCCATGCGCATCACGCCAATGGCGCGTGCTCGCAGCATCGAGAGCGGTTGCATGGCTTCACTGTTTAAAATTAACACATCCAAAGGATCGCCATCGTCACAATAGGTGCGTGGAATAAAACCGTAGTTTGCAGGATAGACGACCGAGCTGTACAGAACGCGATCGACGATCAGTAGACCGGTTTGCTTATCAAGTTCGTATTTAACTTTTGAGCCTTTTGAAATCTCAATGATCGCATGGAAATGCTCCTGCGAAGTGTCGGTAAACGTTGCTACATCGTGCCAAGGGTGCATAGTGGATGGACTGTTAAACCATGCTTGTAGCATGAAGGCACGGGGAACAATAGCCATCTTGTTTGCATGGTTTAGTGCAATGCATACTACTTGCACCGAAGCCTTTGACTTCGACGAGGCAGCGACGCGTGGTGGGCCATGAAGGATTTGAACCTTCAGCCAATGGATTAAGAATCCACTGCTCTACCGGATTGAGCTAATGGCCCGGTTGGCAAGATGCCAAGTGGCCCTTTACCTGAAAATAGCTTTTTTGTCTTCGGCTTTTTGAAAGAAGATCGTCAAAAAAACGAAAAGTCCCTGGCTCCTCTGAGCGGAAGTGGACAGTTAGGGTCAGCTGTCACGACGAAGCTGGGCGGTGCTATGGTGACTTTTGAAAGCAAGGAGAGGGTCAATCGAGCACTCTTTTCCCAAGGATTTCGTAGGTCCGAGTGCCCCGGAGCGACGAGGAGCGACGCGGTAAACCGGAGATACGGAAACCTTGGGAAAAGTACTTTGTGCGAAGGAGCACCTGTCCACTTACTCTTGAGTCAGGGATGGCGCGCCCGGTACGATTCGAACGTACGACCTGCGGATTCGAAGTCCGACGCTCTATCCAGCTGAGCTACGGGCGCATATGTTTTAACTTAATCTTTAATTTTTGATTGCTAGCACTTTTTCTGAGATTTCCGTAATTTCGGCTTTCCTCCTCGCTGCTCCTCGTCAGGTACAGGCAGTACCCTCCTCGTCACGACTGTGGGGGCGCTCGAACCTACGAAAATCTCAGAAAAAGATATATCTTTGAGTTTTGAAGGACTTTTTCTGAGATTTCCGTAATTTCGGCTTTCCTCCTCGCTGCTCCTCGTCAGGTACAGGCAGTACCCTCCTCGTCACGACTGTGGGGGCGCTCGAACCTACGAAAATCTCAGAAAAAGATATGTCTTTCAGTCTTGCGAGAACAAAACTTCCGGCGCGAAAAATACTTTTTTCAATGGAAGGGCCAGGTTTTCAAAGAATGGGGTGGACGACGGGAATTGAACCCGCGACGTCTGGAGCCACAATCCAGTGCTCTACCACTGAGCTACGCCCACCATAAAAAGCTCGTGGAGTGTAATCGTCTGCTTCAATAAGGCAAGGGGTTTTGGTACGATTAAGCGGCTAAATGTGCGCTCGAGGCTTCCTGCTTTATGCGCTTTTTAACGATGTTTTGGGTAGGATGGTCCTGCCGCCTTGATAGTAGCGCCTAGCCCATTCGGCCATGGCCATCGAAGCGGCCGCGGTAATGGGATAGCTGTGATTAATGCCGTACATCGGGATGGCAACGACCGTTTCAGACTGCGCGACGATAGCTTCGCTTAGCCCGTCATTTTCGTTGCCAAATACCAAGACTGCATCTTCGGGAATCTCAGCGTCCCAAAGGCCGGCTTGTGCATGATCTTTTTCAAAGGAAATCAGCTTCCAGTTTTCCTCTTTTGCCCTCGTTAAGAAGGCTTCCTCACTGGGTATCTCCACGATGTTTTCGTATTTTTGCATGCCCATGGCTGCGCGCTCGTAAAAAGGCGCATCACCGATAAGCACTATTTCTTTAACAAGGAAAGAATGGGCCACGCGAATGATCGCACCAATGTTAAAAGGGTTCTTTGCGCGAATGATAGCGATACGAAAAGGGTGCCTGATTTGGTTCAATTCCTTGCACACTTCATCTGTGGGCAAGCCAAGCGGAGGGACATACATGGTTAGCTAGGGTCTTTCCATTTGATGCTGCAGCCCATGGAATGCACGGGTTCAAAGTCAATCGTTTTTCCATTGAGCAGGCTGTCGAGGAGCAAACGTAAATCGCTTCGTTCGACTTTATGAGGCTCTTGCCAATTGTCATCGAGTCTGCCGTTGTATTGGAGCTTGCGCTCCGCGTCGAATACGAAGATATCCGGAGTGCATGCAGCATCGTAGGCTCTGGCTACCTCTTGGCTTTCGTCCTGTAAATATGGAAAAGGGTAGTGTTTTTCCTGCGCGCGCTCTTTCATGGCGGCAAAGGAGTCGTCCGGGTAGCGCTCTGCATCGTTTGGGTTGATAGCAACAAGACGCACTCCTTTTTCCAGGTAGTCATGTTGCAGCACGATGAGTCTGTCTTCGCAGGCTTTGGCGTAGGGGCAGTGGTTGCAAGTAAACACCACAACCAGGATTTTTGCGTCATCGAAGCTTCCGAGCGTGTATGTTTTGCCGTCTACGCCGGGTAAAGAAAAATCCGGTGCTGACGTTCCGATTGCCATGCCATTCGAGTACGCTAGTGCCACAATGCCTCCTTCTGAGAAGAGGCCCAATGTGGCTCTTTTATGCCCTCAATGCAAGCACCTGTAAAACACAAGAGATTCTGGCCGACACTAATTATTGCTAGTTTTCTAGGACTGCAACTGATGGCGCCCTTGTTTTTTTACTTCGGGACAGAGCGTGATGATGAGCGCTTTGCTTGGCGGATGTTTTCAACGACGCGTCTTAGGGCATGTCGAATTGCTGTCGTTGTCAAAGATGCTCGAGGCCAAAAGCAACTTGATCTCAATCGCGAAATTCACACGGCTTGGCAACACACGCTCGCGCGAGGCAGATCCGAAGTGCTAAATAAATTTTTCTCACGCCAATGCAAAAAGATGCCAAATGCGACATTAAGTTTTTATCGACGCTGCAATAATGTTTTTGGGATAGAGGTTTTGCGAGAAAAAATTGATCGCGACTGCCAGAACAAAGCAAGTGGTCTTTCACCATGAAGGGTTTTGAGTTCTATTTTTGGCGAGATCAGGCCGCTTCTCGGATTGCAGTACTACTGCGGAGCCTCTACGCCTTGCTAGCTTTTGATGCTTGGCTATTAATGCTCCCTCACGCAGGTCGCTACGGTGCAGGCGGATTCAATGTTGCACATTTTGTTTGGCTTGATCGTTTGCAGCCAATGCCAAACCCGTTTTTTTACAGTGGGCTAATCGTTTGCGTGGGCCTTCTAGCGTTATTCTGTGCACTGGGCCCAAGTCGAGCATGGCTTAGAGCCCTTTTGTTTGTTCTATACAGCTACGCTTGGTTGCTTAGTCTGCTTGATAGCTACCAGCATCATTATTTTCTGTCGCTAGCCCTGTTTTGTTTTGTTTTCGTTCCCGACGATGCGCTTAGTCCAAAATCCGGCATCAAGATCGAGGCCTGGGCATTTCAGTTGTTTATACTCACGGTCGCTTTACTTTATGGCTTTGCTGTCATCCCCAAGTTGGAATCTGGATGGCGAGAGGGACAGAGTCTTTACTTGCTGTTGCATCGACGAGCAGACAATTGGCTCTGGTTGCTGCAGGGCAAGCTTGGCGACAACGTTTGGCGGCTTAGTGCGGGGATAGTCATCGCCATGGAAGCGGTTCTTTCTCTAGCCTACATGACCATGCCTTGGTTGGGCCGAACAATCGCTTTAGGAGCTTGGTGTATTGCTATTGCACTTCATCTAGGTGCCGAAACACTTGGTTTGCGTATCGGATGGTTCAGTATTTACATGATGCTGATTGCAACGGTTGTGTTTTGGCCGACTTGGCTTTGGGATGGGCTGATTCAATTTGTTATTAAAAACAAACAGAGGTTCAGAAAACCTGCCTGGGCACCAGTGATTTTTGTTGTCTTTAGCTTTGTATCCATTGCCTTGTTAGTCGGTTTGCAGCTTGACGGTGCCTTGTATGGCGTTGTGTTTTTTGTCGGCTGTGTTTTAGTACAATCGGTAAATGCTTACCGTATTTCAGGGTGGCGAGTGGCTTTCTCGACTCTGGCGCTTTTGAGTTTTAGTGTGTTTGTGTTCGCTGGTTCGATCCAACTAAGTGATGTTCGTTACGATTACTATCGTTTCATTGCTGGCGACTTGAAACGACGAGGGCAGATCGAGTCGGCCTTGTCAGCTTATCAAAAAGCTGAGCACTTTGCGCCCTCAGGGAAAAGTCGCAAAGGTCAAATCGAAAAGCTAAAAAAATTGTCGCAGAATAGAAATCAATAAGGAAGCTTTTCTATTTCCTTGGCTTGCTTTTCTGCCTCTTCGTCAAGCTTTTCAATCTCTTTTTTTAGATGACGCACGATGCCAGCGTCTTTGCCGACTGTCTTCGGTGATAAAGTACCTGTTTGCTTTTGCTGATGCTTTTTCTTTATCTTGATCTCTGGTACGGCAAGATTGCGATTGTTGTCCGACGTGTTTTTGTTCTGTCCCGTTTGCGGGGCAGGAGCCGCATCGTCTTTTTCAAAAAGCTTACAGGATGGCGTCCAGAGCACAAGGCCCAGAAAAAGAAGGCTTGGCAAACAAACACCAAGTCCGTACTCTGCCTTTCTATGATTAGCCAGCGCGTTGATACGACGATTGTTCTGCCTGGTATTGCCTCGGCTCATTCTCATGCTTTTCAGCGTGCCCTTCGTGGCAGAACCCAAGCGTTGAGCCAGCAGGATGAAAGTTTCTGGTCGTGGCGGTCGCTTATGTATCGTTTTGCATCGAAGCTTGATCCACAAAGCATGTACACTCTTTGTCGTTATGCTTTTGCTGAGCTTGCGCTGAATGGAGTGACCGCTGTTGGAGAGTTTCATTATCTGCACCACGATCCGTCTGGACAACCGTATTCAAATCGCACCGAGATGGCGGAAATGGCAATTCGTGCGGCGCAAGACATTGGAATTCGTATAGCACTTTTACGTGTGGTGTATCAACGTGGTGGCCAGCATCAGTCGCTCGATCCCGTTCAAAAACGTTTTGCCGATGCGGATCTGGACGACGTTTTTGAAGACATTGCAGCTCTAAAAAAACAGTTTTCGGGCGATGAATCTGTCCAAATAGGTCTTGCCCCGCACAGTGTTCGTGCTGTGCCTCAATCCAGTTTGCTTGATATTGCAAGCTTTCTAAGAGCTCAGGGCGATGCTGTGCCGGTACACGCCCATGTCTCGGAGCAGGAAGCCGAGAACAAAGCCTGCTATGAGGAATACGCTTGTAGTCCAGTCGAAGTTTTTGCTGATGCTGGTTTGCTTGGACCGCACTTTTGTGCCGTGCATGCCACGCATCTCAGTTCGACGGATATTAAGTTGTTGGCCGATTCGAAAAGTATTGTTTGCCTTTGTCGGGGCACGGAGCGAGATCTTGGCGATGGTTTACCCTTGGTGCGGGAGCTGTGTGAAGCTAAGATACCAATCTGCTTTGGTGCAGATAGCCATGCCATTAGTGATCCTTTTGAAGAGGCGAGGGCTGCTGAGCTTGATGAGAGGTCTCGGTTAAAAAGACGTCAAGTTGCTCTCGACGGGCAAGCCTTGCTTCGGGCGAGCTCGGAGCATGGCTATCAAGCCTTGGGAATGCATAGCAAATACGATGAAGACAGGGTTGTTCTAAGTGCCAATGACCCAGCACTTGTGAGCGATGAGCAGACTCCTCTTGATGATCTCGTGATGTTTTCTGCCACCGCTCGAGCGGTGCGCGATGTTGTGGTCGGAAAGAAAAAAATTGTCGAAAATGGTATATTGGCTGGTTTTGAAACCATCAAGGCCGAGTACCAAAAGCTTCTACGGAAGTTAGTGATGCAGTGACCAAAAGATGATCCGCCTCGCAGCGGTGAAAGGGTGTATTGCGGCGTCAGAAAAACTCGAAATATCCCCGATATTCCATCCTTTTTCTTCCTTGCATTGCGCCATTTTATCTTGCGATCTCAGTTCATCTTTTGGTCACTGCATCACTAGGGTAACGATGCCACATTGTGTGCTTTTTTTAACCACACGATGCTTTCAAAGTGATGCGTTTGGGCAAAGAGATCAAAAAGTTCGATGTGTTCCAGCGCAAAGCCTCGTTCAAGAAACGCTTTTAGGTCGCGTGCCAGACTAACCGGGTCGCACGCACAAAAGAGAAGATGAGACCGTGTTGCTTTGGCGGCATAATCGACTAGATTTTTAGCGCCGCGCCTTGGCGGATCAAGAATGACGAGATCGTACGATTGCTTTCGTTGGTTTAGCTCTTGAAGAGCTGTTTGTGCATCGCTGGCGATAAAATCAACCTGTTGCTCATAGCCTAAGCGTTGTGACGTTGCTTTGGCGCTTTGTATAGCTTGAGGGTGGCTTTCAATACCAAGTCCCGTAAGTCCTGCCTTTACAAGAGGCAAAATAAAATTGCCCGCGCCACAAAATGCATCGCACACGCTATGAAGCTTACGCTGTTTTGCTCCTTGAATGACTCGCTCGACCATCAACTCGTTTATATCGTCATTGACTTGCACAAAGGCTGTGACCGGAATCTCGAGCTCGAGTGAGCCGTTGTTCCACCCTTGAATGCTCGGACCCAACTCAGGATGTCCCGCGATGGATAAAGCAAGTTTGCCTTCAAGAGAGGCATAAAGCTGTTCGAGTTTCTGTTTTTTTGCATGTTTCTTTGGGTAAAAAACAACTAGCGCAGAGCTTTGTGTTGAAGAAGCGCGAATCTCCATCTGAGAACAGGAAGAGAAAAAGGGTGGAACGCTTCCTAACTTTCGGAGCGTAGTAATAACTTCGTTGATCTTTGCATTTGAGATCAGACAATTTGAGATTTCAATAAGATCATGGCTGCGATGTGCGCGAAGACCCCAGCGACCTTTGTTATCGATATGGAGTTTCAATCGGTTGCGATAAGCCAAGGCCTTGGGGCTTGCGTAAAAGGTGATGGTACCAGGCGGGACATCGATTTTAGTGATACGCTTTAAGGCATCTGTAAGCATTTCACGCTTGAAACGTGATTGAGCCGCCTCGTTGATATGCATCCAGTCGCAACCACCGCAGCTTTCGTAGTAGGGGCAGGCTGCTATTCTACGTTCTTGGCTTGCTTGCAGAAGCTCCCAGCGGACAATGTGAAGTGTTTGGTGCTGCAGTGCTACTTCTTGAGCGACAATGCTTTCTTCGGGTAGTGGTCCATAGGCAAAGGCAAGCTTGCCGGACTCATGCTGACAAAGTGTTTTTCCGGTTGCGACTAGTTTAACCGCTTTCCAAATATCACTCTGCGATGGCTCCACGCCTGCTTGTACGCATCTTTAGCGTTCTTTGCAAAAAGCAAACGTAACTGGTAAGTCTGTAGTGGCAGCAAGGACTTTTTCCGAGGTTGTCGTAGATTCGGCTTAGGTCCTCGGACCTCGTCGTCAGGTACCGATGTACCATCCTCCTCGGTCCTGTGGGCGCGCTCGAATCTACGAAAACCTCGAAAAAAAGAGTTGTCTTCTAGCTTTGTTCTCGTGTTCGCAATACTTTTTTGTTAACTGGTGACTTTTGTCACGGACCGACCAGTTACCACTAGGGGAGCACTAAGAATGGCAGAGTCGTGCCCGTGCTTCCTGTTTCGCCAGACTCTCCTGGAGAGTAACCACCGCTTCCCCCTGCTCCTGCAACGCCTGCGGATTCGACCGAGACAACAGATGCAATGTCATTGGAGTAGCTGCTCAAATCTTGTCCTTCACCAACAAGAGTAACGCCATGACTGCTTCCCCCACAACCACCACCACCGCCACCACCGGCGCCGCCGCCACCACCATCGCCGCCGCGGCCGCCGTTTCGAGCACACCAAAAATCTGAAACGCCGCCATTGCCGCCACTTCCGCCGCTACCTCCGGAAGCTCCTGCACCGCCACCACCGCCTCGACCACCGCTGGCTGTTACAACGCGAATGGTATCAAAACTTGGGCCCATACTCTGCGCGGAGCCTAGGAAGACCACGATGCCGACAGAGCCTCCGCCGCTTCCGCCACCGTTTGCACCGGGTGCGCCGCATCCACCGCTACCACCGCCGCCGCCGCTTCCGCCAGCTTTGCTGGAACATGAGCCCGAGGTTCCGCCAATGACAGCATAGCCAGCGCCTGCGCTACCACCACCACCACCAGCGCCGTGGCTTCCTGCGCTGCCGTTACCGCCTTCACCTTGCAGCAACAAACCGTTGTCAACGTCGAGTGAAGAAGCAGTTGAACACGCTACGCCACCTAAGCCATTATCGCCGCTTTGCCCGTCACTGCCATATTGACCGTTGCGCGGTAAGGTAGGGTTATCATCACAAAAACTGCAGGTTCCGCGATTGGTTGGTGCATTGTACGTGCGGGCGCCAGGGCTAGCGTTTGATAATCCCGCGCCCGCTGTCGCAGCTGGATTCGCAATGGCTAAAGCGTAGACGGTGTCGTAGTCGCAAATATTGTTTACGGTGTAGTCTGTACAACCGGCGTTAGCACAAGGGCTTCCGTTTGTGCATCCCAGGTTCGGGCAGGCTGCCGCACCGCCTACACCACCACTTACATTTAACGATGCACAGGCTTTGTTGCCACCTGAACCCGCGGTGATGGTGCTACAAAATTGACTCGATGAAGTTCCAGTCCTTCCATTCGATCCATCTACCCCATTAAGTTGTGCTAAATCAGTGAACCCAAGGCTTGCTAAGTTAGCACTGGAATCCTCGCCTTGTTCTCCGTCTGCTCCACGTCCAGCAAAGACGATTAGGTTTTTGAAGCTGACCAACGGACCGCAATTTTT
This sequence comes from Myxococcales bacterium, assembly GCA_016699535.1. NCBI lineage: Bacteria > Pseudomonadati > Myxococcota > Myxococcia > Myxococcales > Myxococcales bacterium. The sequence continues at coordinate 3,902,622 of CP064980.1, read as the reverse complement.
GGCAAATAAAGTAGTGCTACTTTGTCCCGGCTCGACTGCATCACTGCCGGTAATCGAAAAGCCATCGATCTGGGTTGAGCTTGAAATATCTTCACAACTCATTATCGGTTTACCTGGGTCCACGCTGCGGCGTTCGATCCAAGTTGGGTAGAGGGCTAAATCACGCTCGTGAAAACTCGGACTGTAACCCCCGAATAAAGATACGCCGGCAAGCAAGCTTACGCTTCCATCGTAGATGCCGCGTGCAACCAATACATTTTTCGAAACGGCTTGGCCGCGCACTAAGCCAGCTTGGATGCTGCGCATGGGATCAAGTAAGCCTCCGGTATTCGCATCGTTCCCATTTGGGCTCACGTAAATGAAATCGTCATTGTCGTCAGGATTGCCGTCGCAATCTGCATCCCCACCAATCACAGGGGGTGGACCGCCAGTGCTCGCAAGTTGGCATTCGCAACCGCTTGCTTCAATTCCATCGACATCCACAAAACCTGGAGCGCAGGCTAGAGCGCAAGTTGCTGTCGTTGAAACAGCCTCGCAGGTCGCGAGCATATTAGGGCCGGGTGCGGCACAGGGGCTAAGGCATGCTCCGCAGTGCAAGGGGTGCACATACACACCTTGTTCATTGGTAAAATCTTCATCGCTTTGCCCGTCGCAGTCATCGTCGAGTTGATTGCAGCTTTCAGCAAAGGCCGGCAAACATTCGCTAAGGCCGGTATTGGTGCAGCTCTGCATGCCCGCGCATTGCAGATTCCCGTTCGGGTTCTCAAGCAAGCACGCAAAATCAGTGCCTAAGGTTTCCGATGCACAAGCACATACGCCGCTTGAAGGTATACATTGTCCATTTTGGGGAAGGCCGCTATCGAGGGTGTTCCAATTGCCAGCATCTGCTTGCTCCTCGGAGTTGCATACAAATCCATTGGGGCATTCGCCTGGACTGCAGGGCTGTCCGCAACGTTTGTCCCCATTACCTGTTTCTAAACACAATGCTCCTGGCACCCGTGAGGCGCAATCTTGATCGGTCTCGCATGGCAAGCACAGCGCAAAAGGAGGACTCAGGCAGATGCCCTCTTCGCTCATGATTTTTCCGTCAGGACATTGCACAATCTGACAAGTCGGAAGTTCAGCCGGCGTATCGGCGATGACGCAAGCTGTTTGTGCGGCACTCGGAAAAACTTGATCGCAATCCACACCGCATGAACCACAGTTGGCTTTATCAGTATAACTTCCAAGTGTATCGACGAAGTCTTCATCGATAAGGCCGTCGCAGTCGTCATCCACGTAGTTGCATTGCTCGTCTTGTCCACAACGACTTGAGTCTGGACAGCCAGTAAACGCAAGCCATAGCAAAGCGCTCAATACGACGAAGCTTTGATTACGGAACATAGAGCACTTCACTTTCCGTGCCTGCCACGCCGGCGCTACCGGTTGAGCCACCACTGCCGCCGTTTCCTGCGCCTCCAGCGGTGCCGAGGAGAAGTCATTGTTGCTTTGAAGGAGACTTACATTGGGCGCTTGCTGAAACAATCCAGCGATCCACACGCCAACGGAGCTACCGCCACAGCCACCGCCGCCGCCACCACCTGAGCCACCGCTGCCACCTTGCCCGCCGCGTGCACCAGGAAAGGGGCCTGCCAAGGTCGGTGTCGTAAGCTGCGATGGATCAAGTGCGCCACCGATGGCGCCGCTACCACCAAGCGCCCCGTTTCCGCCGCCACCACCGTTTCCACCATGACCGCCATCACGCGATTGCAATAAACAGTTGCTGATGATCGGTATTTTTGAATTGCTTTGATTGGATTGCACGAGGAGCGCAATCGAGGGGCTGCCGCTATGAGCTGCACCACCGCCGCTGCCGCCGCAACCGCCGCCGCCGCCACCACCGCCGCCGCCGCCAAGACCGTCGGCGTACTCGCAAAGATTGCTATACCAGCGCATTGCGGTGCCACCACCGGCGCCGCCGCCGCCGCCGCCACTGCCAGCGCCACCACGGCCTCCGCTATTGGCTTCGCCTGCCTGCCAGCTGCCATCGATGAAGCTGCCCATGGCGTTTTGACAACCGTTTCCAGAGCTACCGGTGCTTCCGTCTTGTCCTTTTGCCCCGGCTGCGGTCCGACAAATACGCTTGGCACCGAGAAATCCGCAAGACCGCAACACACCGAGCTACCGCAAGCCGCTCCGGTGATGGGTCCTTCCGAATCCATGCCGCCGCTTCCGCCGGAGCCCCCGTGTGATCCGAATCCTGCCTGGCCGCTTTGTTGGCTTGCCGAAAAAGATGGGCAGTTTGATGCGCCGCCCCGACCACCAGAGACTACTGTATCCCCACAACTGTTTTGTCCGCCAGCACCTCCTAGTACTGTATTGCTGGCATCGGCAACGCAGACATGCGAGCTATCTTCAATTGCGGCGCGTGGCTGGCTGCCTTGCGCAGCCTGGTTGCGAGGCACTTGACCTGCGGAACCTGATCCACCATTGCTGCCACGTGCGCCACGCCCCGCAAACACAAAAGTTCCGAAAGCGTGATGCTGCCAGAAGGATTGATCACATGCAAAGCGATGGCCGGTTCCTCGTCACTCAATGCATCGCGTCCGTAGATGGCAAGTCGTTCGACTGAGCTTGCACGATTCATGTCCGCAACAATACTTAGAGCCGCACCACCATAGGCAGTCGTATTGGAAGGAGCGCGTAAATCCACCCGATACCCTTCCGGATCCAATTCTCGAAAATCGCGTCGATAACCGCCGTGCAAATGCAAACCTGCAGGCAGTGTAACACTTTCAATATAAGTGCCAGCAGCGATGAAAATATGAGAACGAATGGCGTCCGTCTCGAGTGTCTCTTCGGCACGTAGCACTGCTTCGGAAATGCTTTGAAGCGGCTTGCTCGGAGAGCCCGGGTTATTGTCGTCGCCATCCGGACTTACGTAAAAACTCTGCGTTACAATACCGTCTGCGCCATCGCAGTTTGTGTCGAGTGCATCGCCTTCGGCCAGCGAAGGTCCGGACTCATCGCTTTGCGAGCCAAAAACGCATTCACACCCCGTGGCAATCTGACCGTCCGCATCGACATGATCGCCAGGCGCTAAACCATCGAGCGTCTCTTCACAAAGCACGATACAGCTGGGAGCAAAGGGATCACCCCCGCAGGTTAGGGGTAAAGTTGGCGTACTACTAACGCTGCAATCACCACCGCAACGTCCGCAATGCTCAACAAACTGATCGTAGCCGCCCACAGCATTTTTAAAGTCTTCATCGATTGCGCCATCACAATCGTTGTCCTGTTCATCGCAGACTTCGTTGGGCACTTCACACTCTGAAAACTGACCATCCGTGCATTGGGCTCTGCCAACGCAAAAATTGCCTTCTGGATCTTCAAGTGCGCATGCCGCAGCGAAAAATTCGCCTTGCTCGCAAGAACAGCTTCCCCCCGAAGGAATACACGAGCCTTCGGTGCAACTGTAGCCTTCGGGGCATTCGTCCGTGCAGCGAATGCTGCAACGCAACTCATCGCTGATCGCAACGCAGCGAGCTCCAAGAGCTAGGCCGCAGTCACCATCATCGACGCAGGGCAAACACAGGTGCTGTTCTTCGGGTACGCACAACGAATTACGGCCGGGAATATAACCTGTCTCGCATTGCTGTGCGATACAAGTGGCTACATCGTCCAGAACTTCACAACCCACCGAAATCACGTAGCTACCGCTCGTAGTGCATGCGCGATCACATCCTCCGCAGTGCTCAGTGTGCACATACCGTCCGTCGGCATCACGAAAATCTTCATCAACGATCCCATCGAGGTCATCGTCTTCGTTGTTACAAAGCTCTTCTGAGCCTTGCGGAACTATGGGTGCATCAACTTCGTCGTCGACTAAAAGGTTGCGTGAACCACAACTCGGCAGTAGTACGAAACTGAGCATCCACAACGCTATGCATTTTGACATCCAACAACTCACGCTGGCATGGATAGTGACGGCATTTGCCGGTGTTGTACAGGGCACCATTGGTTTTGGCTACGCAGTCTTGTCCGTGCCTGTTTTGGCATTAATTAATCCCTTGTTTGCTCCGATGCCTCAGATTCTGATGTCTCTGCCCATGACCTCTTTTATGGCCTATCGCGAACGCTCTAATTTGGAATGGCAAGGCATTGGTTGGATCTTAATCGGACGCCTTCCAGGCACCATTGCGGGCGCTTGGCTATTGGTCGTAGCATCGCAAGTCGTGTTGCAACGAAGTTTAGCTTTGGTGGTGTTCTTGGCTGCGCTTATTATCGGCTCCGGAGTTTCATTACCGCGAACAAAATTAACCCGCACCGTAGCTGGTTTTATCTCTGGCATCGCAAGTATGACAAGCGCAATCGGCGGCCCTCCGTTGGCGCTATTGTACCGAGATCTTCCGGGTCCCGTCATGCGCTCCTCGCTTGGCGCCGTGTTTTTTGTGGGCGTTTTACTTAGCGCCATTGCGTTAACTTTTACAGGCCGCATCACCATGGACGTGCTTGTGATTGCAGCGCTGCTTAGCCCTGCCTTGCTTCTCGGCACCTACCTCTCCCGTTTCTTAACGGGCCGGGTAGAAGGTAAACCGCTACGTACCGCTACCCTCGCAGTGTCGGTGATGGCGGCAGTATTGGTGTTGATACGAAGCCTTTGAGTCGATCTATTTATTCTCGTCCACAACTGTGCACAGCCCGCTAATACACTGAGCACTGAGCTTGGGATTGGCGCCAATGGGACAACTCGGGCAATTGGGATTGACCTGATCGCATACGGCGTTAAAGTGTTCATTAATAAAATCAACATTTACTGCATCGAGTTCGTCTTGCGTGGGTATTCCACAAGGATCACAGCAGCCTTTTGATTCTAGAATGCATGTATCGACTGCTTCATCGCACACGCCCCAATCTGAAGCGTTGCCTGCATCGTCTGCTGAGGCATCGCCTTGTGCATCGCTTGATGCGTCTATGGACGCATCACTTTTCGGACTGGCTTCATCATCGCACGCGGCGAAGGCAAGCAGTAGGCATGGCAAAAGAAAAACAAGTCGCTTCATAAGGTCTCCACTGAGCTAAGGCTTTAATCGTAACAGCTCATAGCGCTGAGGCCATTTTTTCGTCGACCATCTAAAAAAATCCAACAAAATCAACCTTTCCCCTTTCTTTCTTTTTTCACTACAGATGCATATTTCGCCTACTTTGCCTTGCCGAAAGCGTAGGGGTGGAGCTACGATCCGCGCATGCGACCTTATCTTTGTTTAGCTGCCTTATGTGTTGCCGCGTCTCTTTATGCCTGCTCCGACAACAGTCTGCCAGGATTCGCTCAAGGTGGCCCAAGTTGCGTTGAGCTCGGTATTTTAGCACCAAGTGAAACGGAAACCAATCCCGATGACGGTTGCGCACTTCTACCCATCCCAGCGTCTGAGTGGAATGATTTTTCGGCTATCTACAGGCCGGACCTGAGTGATTTTTCAAGCACGCAACCCAACAACCCTATTTTCCAAATCCAAGACACACAAAATACCGAAACCGCCTGCGTTGATTTGCAAATGTTCACGCTCTCGGGTGATGGATGGAAAGGCCAAACCGGAGAGTATACACTTGATTGCGAAGGCAGCGGTTTATGCTTTTATGTTTATCCAAACTCAAAAGGCGTCTTAGCGACGGCCGGCGACATCACCATTCACGAGTTTCCCTCCGTCCCCGTCATTGAAGGCAAAGCCTATTCCATAGACCTTAGCAATGTAACTTTGGGCACTCCAGGACAAGAGTGCTATCACATCGACTCGCTACACCTCGAAGGCAGTTTCTCCGATCTAAGCGGCACCCTCTAGCCTATGGGTTGGGGACATGCTTTAGGCAAAAAAAAACAAAAGGATTTCGGTATGTTAGGAGTGCGACCGCGGAACCGTGCAAAAAAGCGGTTTCACCTTCCTAAACACTTAGTCTATTAAAAAACACGCATAAAACACGTCCCATATTGAAAGCTGAGCCCAGGGCAAGCAACGCTTACCTGACTTTACCAACATGCTATGCTCAAAAGATGCGAGAGATTTGCAGTGCAGCCAAAATCGAGCGCTTCATCAAAGAACTTGGCGAGCAGGCCAAGGGCCCCGGCACTGTTTATCTAACAGGCGGTGCTACTGCGGTGTTGATTGGATGGCGGCAGAGCACAGTGGATGTCGATTTGAAATTTGATCCCGAGCCTGCAGGGATATTTCAAGCCATTCCTTCTCTTAAAGAACACCTTAACATTAATGTTGAAATGGCCTCGCCGGACATGTTCATCCCACCAGCAAAGGGTTGGAAATCACGTAGTGAGTTAATTGTTCAAATCAAGACAGTTGAGTTCCGACATTTTGATTTTATCTCTCAAGCCCTAGCCAAAATAGAACGTGGCCATGAGCGTGACATAAGTGATGTAAGCGCCATGATCAAGCGCGGTCTCGTGAAGACAGAAAGCTTAAGAAGCCATTTTGAGTTGCTGAAACCCGATCTTCTTCGCTATCCGAGTATTGATCCCGAAGTATTCGAAGAAAAACTAAACACATACATCGACGATCATAAAACATGATAGCTTCATTGATCCATCTGCCTGGAGCCGCTATGGTCAAAAGAGGTATCAACGATCTAGAGTGCAATAGAATATCGGCTCACGCTCTTTTGGTGCTGTGTGCAATCACAAGACTGCGAACTTTGGGTTTGCGCGTGCCAAAGGACGAGAAGTTATGCGATCAGGCTGAACTCAAACTCTATGCCCTGTTGCAAAAAAGCCATTCAAAAGACGCCTACAGGCGATACAATTCGATGCGCCGAGAGCTTTGCAGCTTTATTCGGGCGCTCGAACACCAATCGCGTAGCGACGCGCTCTAAAATACAAGCACAGGATCTCAACGGCTCAGAAACACGAATGCGGAAAGGTGTAAAGGAACGGTTCCGCGTTCGTACTTGTATGCCATTGTAAAGTATGTAGAAATTCACACAAAGCATGTCCCCACCTTAGTTACACGATGCCGTAGGCGACCATGGCGTCGGCTACTTTGACGAAGCCTGCGATGTTGGCGCCCTTGACGTAGTTAACGAAGCTTTTTTGATCGCCGTATTCGACACAACGTTTGTGAATGGTGTGCATGATGCCTTGCAGTCGTTCATCGACCTCTTCACGTTTCCAAAAGATGCGAAGAGCGTTTTGGCTTTGCTCAAGACCTGAGACAGCAACGCCGCCTGCGTTGGCGGCCTTGCCAGGTGCGTATGCGATTTTTGCGTTCAAAAAAACGGCAATAGCATCAAGGGTTGAAGGCATGTTGGCCCCTTCGGCGACGCCCACACAGCCGTTATTGATGAGGGCTCGGGCATCGTCGCCTCCCAGTTCGTTTTGAGTTGCGCAAGGAAAGGCCAGATCGGCTTTGGTGCGCCAGGGGCGCTTGCCGTGGTGAAACTCGCTGCCTTTGAACTGCGATGCGTATTCACGAATACGACCACGGCGTTTTTCTTTAAGCTCAATCACCCACTTAAGTTTTTCTTCATCGATACCGTTTGGATCGTAAATAAAACCACCAGAATCCGACATCGTAAGCACCTTGACCCCAAGCTGAATGAGTTTCTCGGTGCAGTATTGCGCGACGTTTCCCGAGCCCGACACCAACGCGGTTTTACCTTTCAGACCCTGGCTGCGATGCTCGAGCATTTCTTTCATGAAATAAACGGCGCCATAGCCAGTGGCTTCGGTGCGAATTAAGCTTCCACCGTAGGTGATGCCCTTGCCGGTCATCGTGCCGGTGTGTTGGTTGGCAAGGCGTTTGAATTGACCAAACAGGTAGCCAATTTCGCGGCCGCCAACGCCAATATCCCCGGCGGGCACGTCGGTATAGGGCCCGATATGGCGAAGCAATTCGGCCATGAGCGCTTGGCAAAAACGCATCACTTCATGATCGCTCTTGCCCTTGGGATCAAAGTTCGACCCACCTTTGGCGCCGCCCATCGGCAGACCCGTGAGACTATTTTTAAACACTTGCTCGAAGCCCAGAAATTTCAGCACACCAAGGTTGACGGAAGGATGAAAACGCATGCCGCCTTTGTAAGGCCCGATGGAGTTGTTGAACTGCACGCGCCAAGCGCGATTCACACAGGTGCGCTGCTTGTCGTCTTCCCAGGTCACACGAAAAATCACCACACGATCAGGTTCCGTGATGCGCTCAAGAATGTTTGCACTTTGATAGTCTTTGCGATCCAACACCAAGGGCATGATGTCATGAACCACTTCGCGTACGGCTTGATGGAATTCGGGTTGAGCCGGATTCTTAGCAACCAGCTCCTGCATGAATCGATTAACTTCGCGTTCCGCCGTCGTGTTGTCGCTACTCATGATGTCCTCGTTTCAAAGCCAGTTTTGGGGATGCGCGCGCACGTTACAAAGAGCATGGCCGCTAGGCCAGTCCAAAAAACGGAAGATGACAAAACAGGCATGTTTTTAGCTATTTCCATGCCAAACGTGGCATGTTTATTGACATTTAATGCCAAATTGCATTGATGGCTTTTAAACAAGCAATGCAGCGGAGGCAGCGTGGAGTTCGGAAAGGGCGTGCGTGTCGTTGGCTCCGGCTGCCACCTGAATGCCGCGATCGAACCATGATTTTGCCAGCACCAGGTCGCCACCTTCTTGGGCGCATTGTCCTGCCATAAGATAAGTGGGCACGTAGTCAGGGAATCGCGCGCTTACTTCATCAAAAGCAACTAAGGCCTCGGCAAGTTTGCGTGCTTTGCGCAGCTCCATCGCATAAGCGTACCAGTGAAAAGGATCCGCTGAGCCAGCATCGATCACTTGCTTTAACATGTCGAGTCGATCGCTCATGATTCGTTTTCAAGAATGCCGAGGTAGGGAAGGTTGCGGTAGCGCTCATCAAAATCCATGCCGTATCCGACGACAAACACATCGTCGATGGTAAAGCCAAGATAGTCGATGTTGATCATGGTTTTGGTACGGGCAGGTTTGTGAAGAAGGGAAGCGAGCTTAACGGAGTTGGGTTTGCGCGTGGCCAGGTTCTCAAATAGGTAGTCCATGGTAAGACCGGTATCGACGATGTCTTCGATGACAATCACATCTTTGCCTTCAATAGGATGGTTTAGGTCGTGTGTGATTTGCACGATGCCCGAGCTTTGTGTGCCGCCTTCATAGCTGCGCAGTCCGAGAAAATCGGTTTTGAGCGGCAAGTTAATCGTTCTCGCTAAGTCAGCCGCAAACACAAAACTGCCTTTGAGCACGATGATAAGCACCAAGTTTTTCCCTTGGTAGTCTTGCTCAATGGCTTTGCCCATCTCTTGCACGCGCTTTGCAATAGTGGCCTCGTCAAATAAAGCTTTGGGTCGTTTCATGGTGCTTTATCTAGCAAACTCTAGAATAAGTGTCTTTGCCGAAACGACGGCCGTCTGAAAAATATCGAGCGCATGTTGGCCAAATACCGCTAAACTTATCATGATCGCAAAAATGCTAAGTGCTGTTTTGAGGGGAACACTCAGAAAAAAAGCTGAAAATTGCGGACTGATTCGATTGATCCAGCCCATGCTCAGATCGCTTAGCACCAGGGTTGCCGCAACGGGTGTGGCAAAAAGCAGGGTAAACCATAGCGCATCGGCAACTAAACGAGAGCTGCCGAGCGCGAGCGCCTGAAGATGAACATTGCTCGGCCCTACTCCTGCAAGGGGGACATCAAGCAGGGTTTGAGCAAAACGATCCACGGCAAAACGAAGTCCGCCCATGGAGGCAAACAGGGCGATGGCAAAATAGAAGAACAATTTTTGTAGGCCCCCGGATGAATTGTCGGAAAACGAAAAACCTTGCCAGTGATGACTTAACTGACCGGCCCAGCCCATGGCCCAAAAAGGCACGGCACTTGCAATCGCAAACAAAAGACCGATGCCAAACTCGCGCAGCACAATCAAAGGTAGTTCAAGCGCTGTCGGTGGGTTTAGTAGGCCTTGTGAAGTGGCAAGTGGGAAAAGCGCGAGTAAAAAACCAAAAGCTAAGCTTGCACGTATCATCCAAGGTAAATTGCCGAGCGTAAGCCAGGGGCTCAGCAGAAAAAGTGGCGTGATGCGCAGAGCAAGCAGCAATGCTGTCCAGAGCAAGGCGTGTTGTGAAGCAGGATCGATAAGGTGTTCAAGAATCATGAGAACCGAACTTGGGCAAATCCCAACTGTAACCGGCCAGTTGGTGACAAAAGTCAGCAGTTAACAAAAAAGTATGCGAACACGAGGACAAAGCTAGAGGAAAATTCTTTTTTCGAGGTTTTCGTAGATTCTCCGCAGGTCTAGGGCCCCCGGAGTTCACTTCGCTGGAACTCCGCCCCAGACACTCTCACAGGGGCGAGGACGATTATACTCCAGTATATGAGGACGAGCCCCGAGGACGTAAGCCGAATATACGGAAACCTCGGAAAAAGTGCTCGAAGGCATTAGGGACTGACCAGTTACTTCCAACTTAAGGCCACATGCTCCACAACATTTGCGTGAAGTTCAAGAGTTCTTGCCCCATCCAGTTTCCAAAAACACCAGCACGGCACCAACTGCAAGGATTTTGGGGACAAAACTAAGGCTGCTGTCTTGGATTTGGGTGCTGGCCTGAAAGACTCCAACTCCGATGCCAACCAGCATACTTGCAAGCAATGCGGGCGCCGAAAGCAGCAGCACCAAATGAAGACTGTCCATGGTCAGGTTCGTGATGGTCTCAGCTGACATCGCGTTAGACTAAGCTCCTGGCTGGAATACCAAAGGAAACGGCACTTCGGTGCTCTCGCTTGAAATTGGAAAGCGCCAACGCCGTACAGAACTCATAATGCAATTTTTAAGGTTACCAACGGTAGGGCCGTTTACGGTTGCCTTGCTCACCGAGCCCGTCGGACTGACTGTAAGGCGAACATCAATCCGAACGGTGTTGTTGTTGCCCGAGGAGCGCGCGGCAAGTTCATAGCAGCGTTGGAGTGACGAGCGGTTCTTTGAAACCACGGCACGCACCTGAACACTGCTAAGGGGCTTTGCCGTAGTTTTTGTTGATGATGAGGTTTTTATACCAGTCGGGCCGCTGCCTTCTGATTGCGAATACTTGTCCAAGAGTTGCTGATCTTTGCTGTTAAGTTTGCTGTCCGTGGAACTGCTTTTTGCTTTGCTGGAACCAGAGGATGAGCTTGAGCTGCGATTTTTCTTCTTATCGCTTTTTTTCTCCGTGGACTCTTCTTCAGCGGGAGCAACTTCGACTTCAGGCTCCGCAAGATCCACCGGTTCAACCTCCGCAAGTTTTATGCTGGGCTTGCTCGGAAGATTGGCTTCAGTTTGTTCAGCGGCTTGAGCTTTGCCATCGTTTCCATTGAGCCAATGGCTTGCTACGACCAGAGCCAGCGTGACACCAAAGGCTGCCGAGGCGACAAGTACGGCCAAAGCCGCCAGGGGCAAGCCTTTGCCTCCCATTTTGTCGCCAGTGCGAAGCGCGTGCACGCCTTTGCTTACAGCCTCAATGCCTGGTCGAATTGAAGCAGCGCTTTTGCTTGCGAACTCTTTGGCAAGCTCCGTGATCGACGGGCGGTTCGTCTCCGTGTCAATGTTTTCCTGATGCCCGATTTTTGCTGTGGCGGTAGGCTCACCCACAGCTTCGGATGGAATTGCGATACCCAAGGGCGGAGCGACTTCGGGATCCGAAGTGGGCTCTCCAATATTGAGGTTAAGGCTCAAGCCGGAGTCGTCAATCACGGTGGAGTCAAAGCCAATGTTGGCGAGATCTTCATTCTGCGACTCACTGCGCTCGGCTTGAGCAGCTACTTCGAAGGTTGAGCGTGGTGCGCTTGAGCCACCAGGAAGCTTAGCTGAGGATGAGCCCGCGCGGGATTTGGATTGGGCTATGGAGCTGCTTGAGGCAATGGGAGGCCATGACGAAAGTCTTTCGGCGCTCCAACTCCGAAGCTCGGGGACTTTGGAAAGAGCTGTCCAGTCGCTAAAGCCGTCGCGCCAGACAAGTGATTCGGCGGTGAGTTTGCCTTGGTCAAAAAATGCTTTGATTTGATCGACACTGAACGGGCCTTGTGGCTTGTTATCCAATGCCGCATGCCATTGCTCGCTTAAAGGCAAATCCTCTGGGGCAAGAGCAGAAGAGGAAGTCACACTTTTCTCAAAGCTTTTTCCGAGCAAAGAACCCGATGCACTCTTGGTGATTGGCGTGGGCACTGCCGTTTTTGCATTGTCTTTTGCGGGAGCAGGGTGGCTGGATGGAGCAAACGCACCACGAATAATGATGTCGTGTCCGCATTTGCGACATTTCATGCGCAACGTGCGCCCTGCAACTCTATCGTCGCTTATCTGATATTTCGCTTTGCAGTGGTTACAGAGAAACTTCATGATCGCTTTCGTGGGGATAGTCTCGCATCGAGTGTATCACACCCTTTTTTCTACATCCCAGAGACAATGGTAAAGGTGTCACCGCTTCGATCCAAAATTAATCGGTTATCGGCAAGTCTTCTTGACCAGCTACTTTCACCGTCTGGCTTTTTTAGGCGAAAATTCCCGGTGTAGGTGTAGTCAACATACACACGATCACCCCGATGTTGAATGTTGCGGTAGCGGATTTCGTATCGAACATCGATAATGCTTTGCTTCCAAGATTTTAGTTTTTCTTGAAGCTTTTCGTAGTCGATGTCGTCCGCTCCGTGTGGCGTGCCATTGTCATCGAGGTAGCTCGGTGAAGCGAGGGAAAGGAGCTTGGCGATATCACGTGCTTCGATGGCCTTGCGGTACAGTTCGACAAATTCCAATACTTCTCGGTTTTTGGAGTTGTCATCGACGGTGGTGTTGGGAATATTACTTCCACCGCAAGCGGCTAAGGGCAAAGCAAGCAAAAGCAGTAAGCTTAGTCTAAGGGCAAGTGTTTGGTGTTTCGTCGTACGATGCATGCGCAATCCTAACAAAAGGTATGGTATCAATATAGCCATGAATGGGGCCCCTGTGAAATATCGCGTACTTATTAACGGGGCGGAGCATGAAGTTTCCATAAAAACCACGAAACAAGGCGTTACTTTTGAAGTGGACGGCAACGCTTTCACGACCGAGGTAGCGGAATTTCCGGGAGGTTTGAGCTTCCTAAGGGATTCAGAGGTCTACGACCTCGTCTTTGATGAGGAGCAGATCCACCGCAGGGGACGACAATTTAGTTTTCATGCCAGGGCCATTGAAGAGCAAGGATTGACTTCGGGAATCACAGCGCAGCAAATGGGCAAGATGTCCTTAGTCTCGCCCATGCCAGGCCGCATTTTAAAGCTGAATGCAAGCAAGGACAGTGTGGTTGAAAAAGATCAGGCACTGGTAGTGATTGAAGCGATGAAGATGGAAAACGAAGTACGATCACCAGAAAAAGGTCGCATCGTAGCTATGGGTGTGGCCGAAGGACAAAGTGTAGAGCGGGGCACGGTTTTACTTGAGATTGAGATCGAAACGTAAAACTGACGGCTCTAAAGCATCTCGTTTGGATCAGCTAATCCCAAATTCTTTTATTTTGTAAAGCAACGCGCGATGGCTGATTTCAAGTATCTTGGAGGCCGCTGTGCGATTTCCCTGTGTTTTTTCCAAAGCGCGGCGAATTAACGTTTCTTCGATGTGCCTTACCGTCTTTTTAATCGATAGCTCTTCTGAAGAAAGCGCCATGCTCATGGTGTTGGTATGCTCCTTTAGACGCTCGGGTAAGTCTTGCTCTTTAATCACGTCATCTTCTGTGAGTACGCACGCGCGTTCGATAACATTTTCAAGCTCGCGCACATTGCCAGCCCAGATGTGATTGATCAGCAATTTTCCAGCCTCTGCGCTCAATCCGCGAACCTGTGTGCCAAGGCGCTTGTTGTTCTTTTCGATGAAATGTTCACACAAAAGGAAAATGTCTTCTTTTCGATCGCGAAGTGGCGGCACTTTGATCTGAAGGACGTTAAGGCGATAGAAAAGGTCCTCACGAAAGCGTTTTTCAGCGATTTCTTCGCGTAAATCGCGCATGGTCGCTGCTATCAAGCGTACATCAACTCGGCGATCGGCCGTATCACCAAGTCGGCGAATGGTATGCTCTTGCAAGGCGCGTAAGAGTTTGACTTGCAGAGCGAGAGGAAGTTCTCCGATTTCATCGAGAAAAAGAGTTCCCCCATTGGCTTCCTCGAACAAACCCCGTTTATCCGAGGATGCATCGGTAAATGCGCCTTTCTTGTGGCCAAAGAGCTCACTCTCCAATAGCGCCTCTGGAATGGCTCCGCAGTTTACCCCAACAAAGGGTTTGTCTTTGCGTGAACTTCCTTGATGCAGCGCTCGGGCAACAAGCTCCTTTCCCGTCCCGCTCTCGCCTGTGATGAGCACGGTGGTTTTGTATTCGGCAACCTTGTTGATGGTGCGAAACACCTGCTCCATAGCTTCACTTTTGCCAAGCAATTCTGCAAAGGTGTGTTTATCACGCAGGCTTTGCTTGAGCGCTCGGTTCTCGCGTCTTAAGGCTTCGCGCTCTTCGGCTTTATGAAGCGCGATGAGGACCTCGTCTTGTTTGAAGGGCTTGGCCACATAATCATAGGCGCCGGCTTTCATAGCTTCGATTGCCAGATCAACCGAGCCGTAGGCGCTCATCACAATGACCGTGGCAGTGCACCCTCGTGTATTCAGTTCGGTGCAGAGCTCAATCCCGCTCATGCCGGGCATACGTACATCGGCCAGGACAAAGTCGGGTCCAAAGGTTTCCACTTGTTGCAATGCTTCTTCGGCACTCGCTGCCGTCTGCACGTCGTAGCCTTCTTTGCTAAGCAAGGTACGAAGCACAAGTCGGAGGTTTTCCTCGTCATCCACAATGAGCACACGCCGCATAAGATCCATCTTAGAATTGATCCGGCGCTTCAGGCAGAAAATTGCAAAAAAGACTGAGTTTTGCTTGGAATAGGAGTTTGAATGCGTATTTCGTAGCAAAAACTCTTTTTTCTCTTGAATAGCTTTTTTCGTAACCACAACCGATCTGCACTAAAGTATCGAATTTTTTATGGTATCGGAGGGTAACTAGGTTATTATACCGTCACGACCATGTGGTATCGGCATAGTGTTTTTAGGGACTTTCGCAAAAATGCCCCTTTTATAGCGCTGGTTGCGACGGCAACTTTTGCTCAAATGGCTTGTGTCGATCGCGAGCTCAAGCCAATTACGCCCTGCACGATGCTCGGCACGACGGTCAATATTCAACAAAACCCGACCAACAAAGTTGATCTGCTTTTTGTGATCGACAATTCGCGTTCGATGCGTGATGAGCAGCAAGAGCTTGCAAACAAAATAAAGCGCATGGTGGATGTGCTCAGCACGGGCGATCTCGACCCGGACGATGACCAAGATCTGCAGAGTTTTTCGCCCGTTGAAGATCTTCACGTTGGAGTGCTGTCTACCGATATGGGCGGCGGAGGCGAGTGCACGGAGTTGGGCGATGATGGATTGCTCCAAACCGTTCCAGATCCCACAGACCCGGCCTCGTGCGACACAAGCTATCCGAGTTTCCTTACTTTTGGCTGCGATCAAGACACGGGCGTGTGCACGCCTACGCAAGCTCAACTTTCCGATGAGGTGTCGTGTCTGGTCCAAGTTGGCATTGGTGGCTGCAACAATGAGCAAGCTCTTGAATCGCTTCTCAAGGGCCTATCGGATCCAGCCACCGAGGAGCCTGTTGCTTTTCTGAGCGGCGCCGGACACGGCGGCGATGGCGCGAACACTGGCTTTTTACGTAGCAACACAGTGCTTGCGATTGTTTTGCTGAGTGATGAAGACGATTGCTCTGCCCGCGATACGGCTATTTTTGCTAGCGCGAGTCAGGACGCTTATCTGACCCCTGAGAACGACGAATGGAAGTTCAATACTCAGTTTCGCTGCTCTGATGATCCGAAGATTGGTTGGGGCGCCGATGACGCGGTCTACACCGCTGGTGGTTTTGAGGGGACAAACACGGGCATCCTTTATCCGGTGTCACGTTATGTTGATGGTTTACTAAAGTTAAGATCCGATAGGCCGGACCTGTTGGTATTTGCCGCGATTACAGGCGTACCTTCGGACCTCGTGAGTTCACGTGACTCAGGTGGTCGCTTGGTATTTGATTACGAAGCGATACTAAACGATCCACGCATGCAACATACCGTCAAAGATGACCTTTCAGGGCAGGTGTTGCCGATAGACCGCAAGCTTGAGCCAGCTTGCAATCCAGCTCGTCCTGATGGCCTGGATGCAGCATCTCTTGAGCCTCCCATTCCCGCCAGACGCATCACGCGCCTAGCTCGCGATCTCGATGAAGCTACAGGTGAGCAAACCAGCGTACTTCAATCGATATGCGAAGAAGATTTTACGGATGCTCTTGATGCGATTATCGGGCGTATTAGCGATCGTTTAGGCAATGTGTGTTTGCCTCGCGATCTGTCGAAGAGTGCGGATGGTCGGGTGAATTGTGCCGTGGTTGAAACCTTGGCCGCCGAAGGTAGCGTTGATACAATTACTGAGTACACCCCCGAGCAGTTGGAAGGTCGTGGACGCGAATTTGTTCGCAGCGAAGAGGGCCGAAATGTCTATCGGGTAGCGCAGCTCTCGACATTGACTGAGGGCGGCGGATGCGCAGTGCCCGAAGGCGCCGGCTGGTTCTACGATGATTGCAGCGCTGAAGTGATTGATAGCTGTGGCGAAGGCGGCCAGCGCATTCGCTTTAAGGAGGGCTCAGAGGCTCCACCTGCTGCAGACATTCATCTCGAGTGTTTTCAGCCCACAAAACAAGTTGTCGCGGGCGATACCGGAACCTTGGGCGGCCCGTGTAGTGCCGGAGAACTTGAACTCTGCGCCACTTGGCCCGATAGTCTCCCGGACGGAGACAAACCTTTCTTACGTTGCGAGCCCACTGGGCAGACATGTCAGTATTACTGTGAAAACGACGCACACTGCCCCAATACATCCTTTGTTTGCGATACCGAACGAAGGGTGTGCGTGAATCCAACTTGTAATAATCTGTAGCTGAGTCAAAATGAGGATTGATATGAAAAATACCGCTAGCTTTTATCTTTACCCATCCTTAATGGCTCTGATGCTTCTTTGGGGTTGTCCAAACCGCGATCTTAGACCGCTTACTCCCTGCGTGGTCTCTGGTGTTGTGGCTGAGGTTCAGCAAAACCCAGCCGACAAAATCGATATCTTGTTCATGATCGATAACTCCAATTCCATGACCGAGGAGCAGGGTGCCTTGGCTCAAGAATTTGCAACGATGGTTAACGTACTGACCACAGGCGAGCTTGAGATCGAAACCGAAAACGGTACCGAAACTAAAACCTTTTCGCCTGTGACGGATATGCACATTGGCGTGGTTTCAAGTGATATGGGTGTGGGATCCGCTGATATTAACGCGGTCGGCACTTGCGGCAACGATTCGCGTGATGCTGGATACGATCAAACGATTGGTGACGATGGCCTGCTCCAAACGGCTGGGGACACCAGCAATCCAGCGTGTGCTGAGTCCTATCCCAGTTTTTTGACCTATTCGTGTGACGACAACGGCAATTGCAATCCCAGCTCTTCTGTTCTTGCCTCCGATTTTACCTGCGTGGCCAAGCTAGGTGTCGGCGGTTGCGGTGTGGAGCAGCAGCTTGAGTCTGTGCTCAAGGCGCTTTCCGATCCTGCAGCGACTGATCCGGTGACCTTTCAGAACGGTGAAGGCCACGGCAGCAACGGTGATGAGACGCTAGGAGTTGCTCCGGGCGCCAACGCTGGCTTTGTTCGGGACGATTCGCTCTTGGCGATTATTATGATCACCGACGAAGATGATTGCTCGACCTCGAACCCTGACGTGTTTACGGCAGTTTCTCAGAACAGCGAGTGGAACTCTCCACTCAACCGTATTCCCGCATTTCGCTGTGCTAGCAATCCAGCCATCAGTGGCGCTGAAGTCCTCTATCCAACGCAGCGCTATATCGAAGGTCTCTTGAAGTTGCGTGAAGATCGGGAACAACTGTTGGTGTTCGCGGCTATTACGGGCGTACCTCAGGACCTCGTGGACAATAATACCTCAAACGGTGACATCAATTTTGATGCTGTATTAGGCGATAATGCCGAGCCAACCCATCCGTTGACTGAGACCGAAATGCTGACTGCTAACAGTTCCGGGGTATGCATCAACGGTGACGTCCGTGATGCGCTTAGGCCTGCCTGTGGTCAATGGACCGAAGGAACATGCTCAGGGGTTGATCCGGCGGATCAGTTTGCGTTCCCTGCTCGCAGGATTGTTGAAGTGGCCAAGGGTCTTAATGACCTTACGGGCGGCAACAGTGTTGTTCAGTCCATCTGTCCGGTGGAGGTAACACCCGGCAACTTTGTGACGGACTTTAGTGGTGCACTGACCCAGATTCTCAACAAGATTGGTGATGCGATTAGCGGAAGCACTTGTTTGCCACGTGAACTTAATCGCAACACGGAAGGCCTGGTTAATTGTGACGTCGTTGAAACCTTGCCTCTTGGCGAGACCTGTGAATCGTACCCTGGTCGAACCTTGCGTGAAGTCAGCGCTGAAGGCAACGAGGTGTGTGTGATCGAGCAGCTTGTCACGCAATCAAGCGCCACGGGCTTTCCAGAGGGCGAAGGTTGGTTCTACGATGATTTCACCACCAAAGAAAAAGATGGCACCGAGTCCAAGCGCTTGCTGTCGTGTGGTGATGATGGCCAACGAGTTGCATTCACAAGTACGCCGCCAGCTAACGTGCGCATCAGGCTTGAGTGCACGCAACCCGTTCAAAACGTCGATGAAGCCGTCGAAGGTGGGTTGGGCACACCTTGTGCGAATGATGGTCCATGTACGGCGGAAGGTTTGGCGTGTGAGACAAACAGCGGAACGTGTCAGTTTAGCTGCACGACTAATGCAGACTGCGCTAGTAAGATCTCCTCCGCCTATGTTTGTGATACCGATTCAGGCTTCTGCGTGAATCCTACTTGCAACTAAAAATTAGCGGTTACGGTGCTATAAAGGGCAGGCCCCTGAAAATCCATCCAGCATGGAATGAGGCCTGCTGCAGCGCCCTGGCTCGATCAAATCAATCGGGCCGCTGAGAGCATTTTCCAATACAATTGATTCGATTCTCGCTTGTCCAGAGCGACTGATGCTGCGTTGCTCCTCCTCGCCGTAGCACCACTACGACTCGTCGTCGCGCCTTGCTTCAGTCGCTCTGTCCTGCGCGATATTTCGATCAATTGTATTAGAACGTGCTCAAGGTAGCAAAATAGAAAGTTTTTCGTTAGAGTCCGGCCTTCTAGATAAGCAGTGTAAGGAGGCTCGAGAATGAATTATCTAAACAAGTACTTGGTTGCCGGTATGGTGACGTTGTTTGCACTGAGTGCACAAGCCCAAGATGGCGCAAGTAAAACTGTTGAGACAAAAGCTGCTCCAAAGGTTGAAGCCAAAGCAGCGGTTAAAGCAGAAGCAAAAACTACAGCAAAACCTGAGGCCAAAGCAGAAGCAAAAGCGGCAACAAAGCCCGAGGCCAAAGTGGAAGCAAAGGCTCCCGTTGCTACAAATGAAGAAGCAGCGGCTACCGAACAGGCCGTTGCAGAAGAGCCTGTGGCAGACAGCTCTGCTGAGGCTGAAACCCAGGGTATGGTTGAGACAAGTGCCGTTGAGCTCGAAGATGATGAAGAAATGGGCGACGACTCGGTCGTTGGTCGGCTTGGTGTGGGTTATTTCACAACGAGTGCTCCAGTGGGTATTCGTCGTTGGGCTTCGGATAAATGGGGTTACGATCTCGGCATCGGCTTGGGCGTCCAGTCGAAGAATTCCTCTCATCCAGAGACGGCATGGAATGCCAACCTTGAAGTGGGTGTTCTGTACGCCTTGACGCACCTTGAAAACATTATTGTTTTCGTGCGTGGTGGCGTAGGCGCTGGCCTCGATGACAACGGCGGTACCAACGAGGATGCCAGTTTCAACATGAACCTCAATGCAACGCTTGGTGGCGAGTTTTTCCTCACAGCCCTTGGTTTTCCAAACCTAAGTCTCAGCGGCGGCATTGGCGCATCGCTTGGTATCACGAAGCCTGACGTGGGCGATACCGAAGTGGGCTTTTCGACAGGTTCCTATGGTGTAAACATTGTATCGTCTGCTGCTGTTGCAGGCATGCTTGGTTTCCACATCTACTTGTAGAGTCTGATTCTCAGAGAGAAAAGCCGGTTTCAGATAGTTGAAACCGGCTTTTTTTGTGCTCGACTTCGATGATCAACTTGCTATCGCTTGGTGGCGGCCGTCGGCGGAGGGGCGTTGTTTTCACCGATCGAGCACGCAAAGAGCATGGATTGATTTGATACGATACTAGGCATCCGAATTGCTACTAGCCATTGGCATGCAAGTCGTATGTCATGCCGGAGCGCTTCTCGGCGTTGAAGCATTCCCTGTGCGAGTCGAGCTTCGTTTAACGAAAGGACTGCCTCGCTTTGATATTGTGGGGTTACCTGAAGCGGCAGTGCGAGAGGCTCGCGTCCGCGTGAGTTCAGCGATTGAGTTTTGCGGTTATGAATTTCCAAAACGACGCGTTTTGCTCAATTTATCGCCAGCAGATCTGAAGAAGAGCGGCTCCGCCTTTGATTTAGCCATTGCTATTGGTGTGCTTGCCTGTTCAGGTAACTGTCCGCTAAATCAACTCGAAGAAACTTTCTTTGCTGCAGAACTTTCCTTAGCAGGAGAGCTGCGACCCATTCCGGGTTTGTTAGCTCAATTGAGCGTTGCTAAAAAGCTGGGTCTTAAAAAAGCTCTGGTCGCCTACGATAATGCGCCCGCTGCATCACTTCTGGAAGGTATCGACATCTACTGTGCGAAAAGCTTGCACGAGGTGGTGGCTTTTTTGGCGAACAATGATGACTTGCCAACTGCGCGTAGTGTGGCGGCTCAACCTAAAACAAAAACTCTCGGGGTTGCGCAAAAACAACCCGATCTTTGCGATATTCGAGGGCAGTTTGTTGCCAAACGTGCTTTGGAAATAGCTGCCGCTGGGCGGCACAATTTGCTCATGAGTGGCCCCCCGGGAGCCGGAAAAACAATGCTTGCTCGGCGGCTGCCCGGGCTGCTGCCTCCACCAAGTCCACAGGAATCGCTAACGATAGCAACGATTGCTGGTGTACAGGATCGTGAGCATGTTGATTTTGTCGACGGGAAAAGCCGACCCTTTCGCGCGCCCCATCATACGATCAGCGATGCGGCATTGATTGGCGGGGGAAATCCGGTGCGTCCTGGTGAGGTTACCTTGGCGCACGAAGGTGTGCTTTTTTTAGACGAGTTTCCAGAGTTCAAGCGCAACGCTATCGAAGCCCTTCGCATCAGCATGGAAGAAGGCTGGGTGCAGGTGGTAAGGGTTAATCAACGCTTACGCATGCCCGCAAGACCTTTGATTGTGGCTGCGATGAATCCTTGTCCTTGCGGCTACGCGGGTGATGAAAAGCATCTATGCAGCTGTTCGGTGGATCGGATCGAACGCTATCAATCAAAGCTATCTGGGCCATTGCTTGATCGTTTTGATCTGCACTTGCATGTACCTGCGGTTCCGGTTCGTCACTTGCGACAGAGCATGAAAGCTGAGCGGAGCGCACAGATCCAAGATCGGGTACTATGTGCTCATCAGTTTTCGGTCGAGCGAAAAAACAGCCACGGAGCTAAACTGTTCCTTCAAAAAGACGCGCAAGATTTACTCGACCAAGCTACCGACCATTATGCGCTTTCGGCGCGCGCGTGGCACAAAGTCAAGCGTGTAGCGCGCACTATCGCCGATCTTGAATGCAGCGAATATGTGCAAAGCGAGCATGTTGCTGAAGCACTTCAATACCGATTCTTAGCCCGTGTGCATGCTGCAAGCGGACTTGAAAAACCCAGCAGTATTGGGGATGCAATGAAACTCAACTGAGGAGCGTATCAATGAGTATGAAGGAAAAAATGAAAGCCTTGCAACAAGCCATGGCGAGCATTGAAAAGCAGTTTGGCAAAGGTGCTATTATGGCATTGGGTGAACATAGCCAGGAAGCGATCCCCAGCATATCAAGTGGGGCATTATCGCTTGATCGAGCGCTCGGTGGGCGAGGCTATCCCAAGGGTCGGGTGATGGAAATCTACGGACCGGAATCGAGCGGTAAAACCACCCTGGCACTACACGCCATCGCCCAGGTGCAAAAGCAATCCGGAGCAGCGGCCTTCATTGACGCCGAGCATGCGCTTGACGTTCAGTATGCCAAACGTCTTGGCGTCTCCTTAGATCACTTGCTCGTGAGTCAACCGGACCATGGTGAGCAAGCGCTGGATATTGTCGAAACACTGGTGCGCAGTGCAGCGGTCGATTTGATCATCGTCGATTCGGTGGCAGCGTTGGTGCCGCGGGCGGAGGTAGAGGGCGAAATGGGTGATCATCATGTAGGTTTGCAGGCCCGGCTAATGAGCCAGGCGCTACGGAAGCTCACAGGCATAGCGCACCGCACACAGACTACGATCTTATTCATCAATCAACTTCGCAGTAAAATTGGTGTGACCTTTGGTTCGCCTGAAACAACGACGGGTGGCAATGCCTTAAAATTTTATGCATCCGTGCGTCTGGATGTCCGGCGCATCGGACCCGTTAAAGCTGGGGAAGAGATTCTGGGAAATCGCACAAAAGTAAAAGTCGTTAAAAATAAAATCGCGCCGCCTTTCCAATTGGCTGAATTCGATATTCGCTACGGCTTTGGTATCGATGCCATTGGTGATCTTTTGGATCTTGCACTTAGCGCTGGAGTCGTAACGCGAAACGGAGCGTATTATTCATTTAGCGAGCAAAGTTTGGGACAGGGGCGTGAAAAAGCGCGTGTAAGCTTGCTCGAAGATGGTGCCATCCGTAAAGCGGTGTACGACGGCTTAGAAAAGGTACAAAATGCTTCACGAGCAGACGATGCAAAGAATAAAAGCAAACAAGCTGCTTAGAAAGCTTGCCTTATGAGCCAATCGGGATTGGCAGCGATCGTCGCCCTCGTCAATCGCCTAAATTGCTTCACGACTTATCAATTAGCTCAAAAAAAATCTAGAAATTAAAATGTAAGCGACGCAAGCAGCTTACTCCGGAACAATTTGCTTGTTGCTGATTTTGCTTTGTTGATAGTTCTGGCTCATCGTCTGATGATAGTGCGAGCAGCGTGGCGATACCGAGTCCGACGACACTTGTGATCAAAAACCCAAGTCCGAGTGCAAGATTGCTTTCGTAGCGGTCTATTGCGCCCTGATAAGCGCTTTGACACAAACCGTCGCTGCAATAGCTGTCTGCGTCTGCTTTTTGGCTTAAGGCTATACCTGTAGCGACGGCTCCTGTGAGCAATAAAGCGATGCTTACGCCGCCGATGATATAAGGCGTGGTGTCGGTTTCAGTGGCGATGAATTGTGAAGGCTCAGCTTGAGTTGAAGAAGATTGCAAAACGGGTTGGTGTGCGGATTCACTCTGGCTTATTTCTTGTTCAAGGTCTGCTAGTTCAGTCTCGAGGCTTTGTCGGTTTTGGATATCTTTGCCTTCTTTTAAAAACCGCTTTAGTGCTGCAGCTGCTTGTTGTTTTCGGTCGGCTTTGCGCGCCGCCAAGAACAAGTTGTAGAGCATCGATGATTTTGGCGAAAGACGGTAAGATTTATCGAAGTGCTCTGCCGCTTCGGCAAAGCGGTGTCCGTTGTAAAGACCGGTTCCGATGTAGAAATGCTCTTTTGCGAGATCTTCTCGTTCTTGCTGATTCATGCCTTGAGCCCCCGCAAAGGGTCGGGCTAAATCGAGCACACCGCATATCAGGCAAAAAATTAAAGCAGATCGAGTTAACATGGTTAAAATACACTGCCTACTGGACAACTCCACTCGACACCCACCTGTTTCAGCCGCGGTGCGCCATCACGATCTGTAACGCCTAATCGCACCATGACTTCGATGACACCACCTTGGGGCAAGTCTAACGCGACTGGAAAGGAATCGGAAGGAAAAGATCCCACGGGCTCAAAGGTTGAATTACTGAGATTTTCCACAGAATCGGCGTGCCTGACACTTAGCGCTATCTGGCCAGATGAGCCCGCATCGGCTTCAAGGTGGATACGCAACCATTCGGTGCTTTGGGCATCTTGGCAGCCTTCAAAGACAGCTGAGCTTTGTCCCTCGGGCACAAAGACATTGCTTCGCTTGCTCCCGATGAGATCGCCTTGATTGTGGGGACCCAGTCCCACTGGTAGATGAGCCAATACTTGAAGGCTTGTTGCATCAATTCGAGTTGCGATGCCTGTTTCTCCAAAATTGTCTGAAGAGCTAATGACCCAAATCGTGTCGCGCAGAGGATCGGATGCAAGGCCTATCGATTCATAGGGTTCGTGTCCAGCAGTCCAAAGATCGATGGTCTGTTCGTGACTTAAATCAGACAGAAGATAAGTGCTTACTCGGCCGTCGGTATGGGCTACCCAAAGTCTTGAGTCTGTCGCGGCAAGGCCTCTCGTGACTGTTGGACTACTGCTGAGTTCCCAGTTTTCGCTTTCCGGATCAAAGCGCATCACGGTATTGCAGTGAAATCCGCTGACAACAATATGATCGTTTTTATCGATGCCTAAACCGTAGAGAAGATAACAGGCGAAGGGCACTTCGTAGACGGTGACTTCTGGAGGCGTGAGCCTGCGGTTAACGCGTGCAAGCAAACCATCTTGACTGATGAGCCAAAGGTAGCCCCAGCGATCAAACTGAGCGGCGTAGGGAGCGAAACCAGGTATACTAAGGCTTTGAAGAAGGGCCCCGGTCTCGCCGTCCCGTTGCTCAACTTGTTCAAGAGCATGCAAGCCAATCCAGGGGTCACCATGTTTTTGTCCCATGTTTCCATAGCTGCCATCGATAGCCATCGCGCGCGCCACCGCTGGCGTTTCCGCCGTTCCTATCGGGACTGAGAAAAGCAAACAGTCTTCGGCTGCTTCTGCAAGGACATTGTTGGGGCCAGATGAGCTTTGAAGGCCATCGTTGCTTTTGTCGATGCATCGATCGATCACTCCTGCGTATTTAGTTAAGGTTGACTGACCTTGCATAGCGCGGTTTGCTACCCATGCATCGCCCACATAATCGACTGCGATGCGGGTGGGTTCGTTTCCGGCACTTGGATAGCGGGCAGTCTCCGTGTTGGAGATGAGATCAATATGGGAAACGGTATTTTCGTTGGTATTGCCTATCCAAAGCGCATCGGATTCCAAAATTTCTTGTTTGAGAGTGAGCCAGCCTTCGGAAGTCAACTGAAGGGTATCGTTCGCCTCAAACTCCATCCCGACACCGCCCCATACTGCGCCAGTGCAACTGCTGTTGCATCCTCCGCATGGGCTGATTACGTTTTCATCGACGAGCCCGTCGCAGTCATCGTCAATGTCGTTGCAGACTTCAACTTCTGGCAGTATTGCACCCAAACAAAGGCCAAGATAACCATCGATGCAGCGCGCTCGTCCTGAAAGGCAGGGTCCTATACCCATGCTGCTGGGCTCTGCGGCGTAGCAATCCACTGTCGTTCCTGTAAGGCAACTGCATCCAGTTTGATAGGGATCTTCTGTGCAATTTGGAGCAGCTACAACATCGCAATTGTTCGTGCGAAGCGCGTTGTGTTCATCGCAATCCTCTCCAGCAGAGCAATGTGTGCCGTATCCATCGAGATCGCTATCCACGCAGTCTGCCGAATCCGAACAGAAACACAAATAGCTACACAGAGAAAACAAAGCTATCAGCTGTACGCCACGCATTATTCTGACTATACCATTCTTTGCATGAGGATACTTGTTACAGGAGCAACTGGCTTTTTGGGTCGAAAGATTGTGGCATCGCTTAGCAAGCAAGGCGCAGATCTGCGGGTTTTGCTAAGACCGAAGCACAAAGGTCTGCAGGAGTTGGCAGAGCGACAAATCTTTTTGGGTGATGTTGGGGACCCGCAAAGCATTGCGGCGGCGGCCAGGGGCTGTGATGTATTGGTGCATGCAGCAGGGCTGAGCGATGCTCATGCATCGGCCCACGCGCTGTCGTGGCTCAACGTAGCCGGAACGGAAAACGTCATCAACGCAGCAAGACATGTTGGCGTGCGTAAGCTGATATTCATTTCGTGTGCAGATGCAACATTGACCAATCGTGATCGCGTCAATTGGAACGAACAAAAGCGAAGCAATCGACCTCTTTTGAGCGCCTACGTGCAATCGAAACTTTTAGCTGAAGAAGTTGCATGCGCGAGTAGTGACCGAAGTATGGAGGTTATCGTATTGAGTCCCGCTTGGGTGTGGGGGCCAGACGATACAAGTCGTTTACCGTGGCTTTGCGCTGAAATCCAAGAAAAAGGAGCGATTTGCCTTCCGGGATCGGGAAAAAATTATTTTGCGACGCTTCATATTGATAGCCTGCTCCAGGCTGTCGACAAAAGCATTCAGGCGCAGGGTGCGGGTGGGAACGTCTATCTTCTAAGCGATCTATGTCTTGCTACAGCAGCTGAGTTTTTCGGCGGCATAGCCGAGGCTTTTGGTGCTTCGATAAAAACCGGATCTTCGTATGCATTGAACTATGCCGAAGCATTCCTGCGAGAAAAGCTTGGTCTAGCCGGTTTGTGGCGAAGCGATGTAATCCTGCGAGGCCGTTCAACCCTTTTTGATGTAAGTCGTGCGGCCGAATGCTTGAATTTTTCACCACGTCAAAGCCTAGATGCCGATATGACTGAATTCGAAAACTGGGCCAAACAAAGCAAAGGCCTAACCTCCATAGCAAAACTAACCCACCGTCCCAAAACCACCTAGCCAATCACCCCGCGAGCAACGCGAGCCCGCAGGGGAGGGAGCCGACGCACGAAGTGCGCTCGGGAGGGGAGACGCGTGTCTCCCCTCTTTGGAGCGCTGCTACGCAGCGGTACAAACAGTTAAAGTCGAAACAAAAAAAAGGCCCCGCCACACAGTGGGTCGCGCTACCGTTGCTCCCTTCCGGGCCTGGCGGGGTTCACGCGTCACTGTTGGCAGGGCCAGCGGAGAGGGCGGGATTCGAACCCGCGGTACCCGTAAAGGCACACACGATTTCCAATCGTGCACCTTCAACCACTCGGTCACCCCTCCTGAATTATTCTAAGTTATTTTTTGTCTTGTTTCGTATTCCTGTGTTTTTAAGAAAAGATTGCGGAGAGCGAGGGATTCGAACCCCCGGTACCCTTGCGGGTACACTTGATTTCGAATCAAGCGCCTTCGACCAACTCGGCCAGCTCTCCAAAACCGGGAGGCTTGTACCGCGCCTTGGCACATTTGAAAAGGATCTGCAATTTACGAGCGATCAAGTGGGCCTTGGGCTCCCTAGGCGGTTTTGACGAATGGCTTGAAAAAACTCGGATAGCAGGGCGCCGGCCTCGCTGCCAAGCACCCCCTCGACGCTTGAAAAGCGATGATTTAGGCGTTGGTCATCTCCGAGTTGGTAAAGCGAATGGATCGCTCCGGCCTTGGGATCGCGGCATCCATACACGAGCCGTGAGATGCGGCTGTTGACCAGTGCTCCAGCACACATCGGGCAAGGCTCAAGGGTGACATAGAGCGTGGTATCAACTAGCCGCCAACTTCCAAGTGCTCGTGCTGCTTCTTTGATTGCCATCATTTCGGCGTGTGCTCTGGGATCTTGACTGCTCTCACGAAGATTGTGGCCGCGACCAACAATTTGCCCCTGATGCACGATCACGCAACCCACCGGTACTTCATTCTTGTCATAAGCCTTGCGAGCTTCCGCCAAAGCTTCGCTCATAAAATTGATGTCGTACTCGTACGCTTGGAATTCAGTCATGCTTCTCTGAAAACCAGGACCTTAGAGCACTCACGGGATACTATCAATCCTCATTATCGGCCGTGACCGTGACCTTGTGGCTACCGGGAATACCTGTCACACAAACCACCGCGGTTCCTGAGTCGTTCCATTGGCCACAATCATCAACCTGGTAAGTCACGCTTTTTGCGATCGACATGCAACCCTCGGATGTAGAGGCTTCGTTTTCGCTAGTGAAATTATTGCCTTCAGTGCAAGTAAAGGTAGGGGTGGTGTTTTCATCAAGGCAGTAGTATTGCACAGAGAAGACAGCCGGAAGAGTTACTACGGCATCGGTGTTTTGAACTTCAATATTTGGGTTGCCGATGCCGGTCAAAGTGTCATTGATAAGCACAGGAAAGCAAAAAGTAGGATGGTCAACGGTCAGACTCAAGCAGTAGTCGTTGCTTTTCCCTCTGTCATCTAGCTCTGCGATAATGGCTTCTTCGAGTGATGTGCCATCGCAAAACGAGGCTGCTCCAGTGGGTGCCCCGTTGACAGCTTGGAGTTCTTCGCAGCTATGTACTTCATTGCCATCAATGGTATCGACAAAATGACTCTCCCATACAGACGCTGTGCCATTGTCTCCGATAAGGACATCAAGTTTGATCAACACCCATTGCGAGGTCCCAATTCGGATCTCCATGCCAGGAATCGTTGTCTGGGCGATTTCAAAGCTAGCTCCGTAGATTTCCAGAGCTGGCCCAATTTCCGAATGCGGGAACAGTTCCAAATCCAATTCGCTAAGCGCGTTGTAAAGTGATTCTTCGAGAAGAATAAAATCGGATAAATTAGCTTCGGTTGCTTGGAAAAAGTTTGTGAGTTTCTCTTCAATTACGTTGGTGAAGTTACTGTTGGTTTTCCATCGACTGATAGGGCAATCTGTTGATGTTTGCGCTCCTTGTTGAGCACTGAGTTCAGGTCCAATGGCGGATGTGCATCCGATGCCAAGTGTGAGAAAAAACACATAGAAAGCCAGTAAGTTCTTCATGACATGCAATTACTGCAAAACTTGTGCCGGTTGTAATCAAACAAAAAAGTAAGAAGAAACAAGGCGTTCTGTTTTTCTCCCACATGTCCTACCAGGTTCTTAGACCCCACGTCGGAAACAACAAGGATGTTCGTTCAAAGCAGATCAAGATAAAATTTGGATGGAAAGTACCCTGTCGGTGAGATCAAGAAACGTTCTCCGGGCGGAGTCTTCAGGCTTCGTCTAAATACGCCAGTAAGGTCTCGAGTATGCTTCGGGAAATTGGATCCAAACGCGAAGCCGATGCCTCTTCTACGACGATTCCGGATTGAGGTTCATGAAAAAATCAAACGTGGATTTACCGTACAGGGTACTGGCCACATCAGGGGATGTGTGCTGTTGGTTTGGAACTTCACACCACATGACATCCAAGCCGGTAGTGCAATCGTTATACTGCACACAATTGGTAGCTGCAGCGGTACTGTTGGTGCTGCAACTGTTAGCTACACGCAGCTCTTCTTTTAAGTCACTGGCAGCTTGTGAAATGGGCTTGCTCAAGCCGGAATTGGTCGAGTCGTTTGCACCCACACCGATGTAGGCCGCTACAACACCTTGGCAGTTGCTCGTATAATTTTCTGGCAAAAAAGGAGCAATGGGTGCCATGGCACGCAGTACATCGCCGCGTACACAGCCGAGCAAGCTCGTAAAGCCACCCCCTGCACTAAAACCGGAAGCGAAAATGCGGTCCGTATCAACGCAATAGTTGCTTAGCAAGTGCTCAACCAAGGCATCGAAAAAAGCAAGGTTGTCGCTTTCAACTTCCAGAGGCACATATTTGCTCGGATCCGATACATCATTGGCTCGCCACAACGCACCGGTATAGCTTGCTCCGTCGTAATCGCCCGAGCTTAGTGCTTGAAGGGTGACAAAAATCGCTTGTGTAGCATCAACACCGCTGCCTTGATAAACGAAATCACCTTGCGCGCCACTGAAGCCTCCGAAACCAAGAAACAAAGGATAGGGTTGGGCATTGTTGTAGTTGCTCGGTACGGCAATGGTGTAGCTGCGGGTAGGCTGCCCTGCGATTTGAATTGTTTGCTCTACCGGACTACCCGTTTGGCTTACAGTACTACCACAACCTTCACTTGGTCCGCCGGGTACAAAGGGTACATAAGGTCCGCTATCATTCGTGTTGCTGGCGTCTGCGCCAAGTGCGCCGTCGTTTTGAGTTAAGCCAGAATCGCTTACTGCACCGTCGGTGTCGTTGCTAGTAGACCCGCTGTTGCAACTCCAGCAACCAAGTAAGCCGAGGGTCACTAACCTTACCATCCACAGATTTGAGCTAAGATGAGACATTGTTAACGTAAAAATGTATTCTTAAGCCTTACAGATTTCCAAACTCTGTCAACTCGTTATGCGCGGCGGATAGCACATCTGTAGAAAAAAGGCCCAAGGACAAAGGCGAAAATGTTGTATGACACCAAAGTCAGTGCTTCTCGCGAAAAACTCGTTTGGGCCTTCTAAATCCTATTGTTTCGCCAACTCTCTATTTCTATATTATACGTTAATTCAATATGATAAAGCTCGGCTCAATCTTCGTGGGCGTTTATTGCGCGACTCTTCCTTTTGGATGTCAAGCTTTTGATGCCAATAAACTGACCTCCGATGCCGCAACGGATGCGCCGCTGAGCGATGCAACCGATGATGCAAATCAGCAGACCGACGTCTCGTCGCCTCCGGGTTGCGCACGAGAGTTCGTGGTGGATGTCATCGACGATTTTGAAGACAACGCAGCCGATCCTTTTTGGTCGGTGTACGAAGCTACCACCGATATGATAGCTGAGACCGATGGTATGCTTGAAATACAATTGCAAGCCAGTGCTGCGAGTTTAACCTATGCAGGCTATATATCATCTACGGGCTATCCACTAAGCAACTCATCGGCGTACGTCGAAGTGATTCGAATGGGAGGCACTACAACCTCGGCGCAAACGTATTTTAACCTCACCTCTGCGGGCAACATAGGTGTATCTTTGGTACAAGCTGGCAGCCAACTAAGATTTCGTAAGATCAATGGAAGTTTGCAAGAAGTAGTTTCTTCTACATCGTATTCGGGTTCCACTCATCGTTTTTGGCGCATACGTGAAAGCGCTGGAACCGTATATACAGAGACATCACCAGACGCCGCATTATGGACAGAACTTGGATCGGTCGATACTAGCGAAGCTTTTCTGAATGGGATCACCGATATTCGTATTGAAATGGGTGCAGGTACTTACCAATCGGTCATCGATCCCGGCATTGCCCAGTTTGACAATCTAAATGGCGGCGGTGGAACACCAAGCGACTGTCAGTAGTTAGGGACATAAAGGAGCGGGGCTCCGGTGGAGCGCCGCGCTCGAGCTTTTGTACTTTGCAGATCAAAAATACTATGGCGTGAAGTGTTTGGCGGAGCCAGGAGGATTCGAACCGCAAAAGAGAGATAAATGAGCGGGGCTCCGGTGGAGCGCCGCGCTCGAGCTTTTGTACTTTGCAGATCAAAAATACTATGGCGTGAAGTGTTTGGCGGAGCCAGGAGGATTCGAACCTCCGACCTTCGGTTCCGTAGACCGACGCTCTATCCAGCTGAGCTATGGCTCCATTGAGGCCAGTTTCCCTAGCTACAGCCATCTCGCGGCTTACCTCCTCGCTCCTCCCTGCGAAATATCTTTCGATATTCCTCAGTCGTCGCTGTGGGGGCGCTCACGAGCTGTCAGCATCTATGAAAACTGGTGCTTCGCAGTAAACTTCTTATTCGTATTTGTTTGTGTCAAACCTCTTGAATGCTTAGCGCTTTATATCACGTTTTCTTGGCGGAGGGGGCGGGATTTGAACCCGCGGTACACCTTTTGAGCGTACGGTCGCTTAGCAAGCGACTGCCTTCAGCCACTCGGCCACCCCTCCCAACGACCCAAAACCACTCAGCACATTCATCTACTGGCTTACCTCCTCGCTCCTCGCTGCGAAAGACCTTTAAGTATTTCTCACTCGTCGCTGTGGGGGCGCTCAGCAGCTGAACGCGCTGAGTGGCTTTGGTGCTTCGCACTAAATTTTTTTCTACCCTAAGTGTGTCCTCCGGTTCCGTTTCCCAGAACAGGCTGGGGGAAGGCGTTTTTTAGTCAGCTATGGGCTGGCTGTCAATTGGACTTTCTTTTTTACTTCTTCATGATGTCGATAGCGTCTTTTAGGAGCTTTAATCCGTCCTTGGGAGAGCGCTGGAAGGCATTACGGCCCATGATGCTGCCGTTTCCGCCACCATCACGGATGGCTTTGATCTCAGCAAGTACGTCGTCGGTGCCTTTGGCAGCGCCACCCGAGAAGATCACCATGCGTTTGCCGTTGAAGCAGGATTTAACGACGTGGTTTACGCGTTGGGCTAAGCTTTCCTTTTCGATCTTTTCATAGGCAGCTTTGGCCGCTTTTTGTTCGATATGTTCGGTTGGAAGCTTGACCTTAACGATGTGCGCGCCAAGCTCGCAAGCGATGTGCGCTGAATAAGCCACAACATCGAGAGCGGTCTCCCCTGCTGTGCTAAGATCGCCACCGCGAGGATAAGCCCACACGATAGTGGGTAAGCCAACAAGGCGAGCATCGTGAATCAGTTGACGAAGCTGCTGGTAGATTTTATTGCGGTTGCTTGATCCTGGATAAATCGTGTAACCGATGGCTGAGCAGCCAAGGCGAAGAGCGTCGTCGATGCCCGAGGTGACGGCAGAATGAGGTTGTTCAGGTCCTCCCAAGGAGTCACTGTTGTTAACTTTTAAAATAAGAGGAATCTCACCTGCAAACTTCGGTGCAATCACTTCCAAAAAACCAAGAGGCGCGGCATAGGCGTTGCAGCCGGACTCAACAGCAAGCTTTGGATGGTATTCTGGATCATAGCCTTCAGGATTCGGTGCGAAGCTGCGGGCAGGACCGTGCTCAAAGCCTTGATCGACCGGTAAAATAACCATTTTACCCGTCCCAGCGAGCGTGCCGTGGTTCATGATGCGGCGCAGGTTTGCTAAAACGCCGGGGCTTTCGCTGTTGTAGTTTTCAAGAATCGTGTTGGTTGCGTTTGTCATGTTACCTCTTTCGTTGTTGGCGGAGGAGGAGGGATTCGAACCCCCGGTACCGTTGCCAGTACGGCGGTTTTCAAAACCGCTGCCTTCGACCACTCGGCCACTCCTCCAAATCTATTTTTTACGGGGCCTCCGCCCCGCCCAGACCACACCGAAGCATACCTGTTTCGTTGAGGTCTTCCGAAACCCAGATTTGCCACATACTGTCATCTCACGGCTTACCTCTCCGCTGCGGGGGCGCTCGCGATATGCCAGCATGTGGCAAATCTGGTGCTTCGTATTGTGCGTGCTATTCTGCTTAGCAGGGACCTCAACTACCGCATTTTTGCGGATTTGCCCATATAAAAAGGTAGAGACCCGAAAAGGGCTTTTGGTGGGGATTTTTAGCTGCTAAAAGCGCCCTATGATTTTATTCGGGACAACAACTTCCCCCTATGTGCGGCGGGTGCGCATTGTGGCCTCGATGCTCGATATTCCGCTCGAACTTCAGAGCACAGCTACCGCTGAAGGACAGAAAAAGCTTCGCGAGCTTACACCCATCTGGAAGGTACCTGTTTTGCTTGATGGCGAGCAGCTCGTGTTCGACTCCCATGCGATCATCGACTATTTGCAGGATAGCGCTGGGAGCCATGCTTTGGATCAAAAACTCAAGTCGAGCATTGATGCGATCAATCAACTTACCGTGATAGACGGAGCGCTTGATTCCGCGATCAATGTTTTTTATTTTCGAAAAGATGATTCAACGGTTTGCACCTTGCCGTACTTAAAAAAACAGGAAGAGCGCGTGGTTGCTGCGATGAGCTGGCTTGAGCAGCAATGCATTAAGGGAGCTTTTGAGCAAAGCTCATCCTTTGGTTTAAAAGAAATTGCCATGGTCAGCACGCTGGACTGGATGAAATTTCGGGATGCTTATCCAATTATCAATCATCCGAGCTTATGCAAACTGGCCAAGTTTTTTAATGTTTTTCCAGTTTTTGAAAGCACACAAGCTATTGAGTAGCGTTTAAAGTAGCTAGGCCTTGTAACGCAGACGAGTGTTCGGGAGAAATGAGCAACGCTTTTTCAAAAGTTTGGATTGCTTCTTGCGCTTTGCCTTGTTTCAGCTGGCACCAGCCAATACCGCTCATCATTTCGACATCGGACGGATAGTCGACGACAACACTGTTGTATACTTTTTGTGCGTCAGCAAAGCGTCCTAGATTATACAGAGCCAATGCCCTACGAGCTCTCGCAATCGGATGATGAGGGTCTCGTTGCAGAATACGACTTGCTGTTTTTTCAGCATCAAGCCATTTGCGCATCGCCAGTTGAGGTAGCAAAAGACCGAGATAGGGCTCAATGGCTTTGGGAGATAGACGCGCGGCTGTTTGATATGCCGAAATAGCTTTTGAGTATTCTCCGTCTAAATATAGGAGCCAAGCTCTGCGTAGATTGAAAAAATAAGAGTTCTTTTCTGTGCTCTGGTTGGCAAGTAACGCTTTGAGAGCCAGCTTGTAGTCATGTCGCGTTTCAGCGGCGTAGGAGTTTTTGTAATTGCGTTGTTGCAGCGAGTCTGCGTAGCTTGTGCTGGCGACGATACAAAAGAAAAGAGCAAAAGTTGTTGTTTTTTATAATTTGCGTAGTCATCTTTATTTGTTCCATGGTTGCCTCGCTGTTTGAGTGATTTGCGGTACGTCAAAATGCTGTTTATGGATCCTCGCTGCCTGTTTCGTCCCACTGCAGGTCACTCTTAGTAAGTTTGTGTGTGGTTGATTGCTTCGGAGTGTGTAGCTCTATTTGAAAAAAAACGTCCTTGACGTTGTACGAAAGCTTTGTGGTTAGCAGTGCTTGGCCTTTGAGCGTTGTGCGTGCACTGCTTCCTTCGATAGTCGTGTTTAAAACCTTCGCGTTTAAAGGCGATAATGCATGCTAAGCGCGGCGGTTGATGAGAGAATAGACAAAAGGTCGCTTGCCCAGCGTAGCCCTTTTGGAAACACTATGGAGACTGGAACGAAGTCATCCCAGATGAGTTCTTGAGTAGTGTCGTTAGGCCAACGCGGCATTGCGTAGTGCAATGCATGAAGCACGGATGAGTCCTTGCCTATCACATCGTAGATGGTGAGCATTCCTTCTTCTTTGTCGAAATAGAGGTTGCTGTTCTTTTTTCGCGACATTAAAATTCGATGATTGAGCATATCAAATTCTGAAACAACTGTTTCGACGCCGTTCGTTGAGGTGAATTCAGAAACATAGGCTTCAAGGAAAGACGGTGGAAAAGAGAGCTCGGAACTGCTTTGAATGTTTCTTAGCTGTGTTCCTTTTTGGGGAACGAAGGTCGCATGAAGATGGGCTAAGCCCTGCTCCACGGTGATGATTTCGTGAAGTTCGATAGGGAGGGTAGCTGCACCAATTTGGTGGCTTGCTTGAAGTTGAAAATGCAAATGAGGAACAGGCGAGCGTCCTGAGTTTCCGCATAGGGCGAGGATATCTCCCTGGCGAACCACTTGCCCTTCCTTTACCCGTACACTTCCTGGCGAAAGATGGCAGACAAGTGAATATAAGCGCGGAGCATGGTAGATAAGAACGAGGTTGCCCCAGTTGTTGCGCAGGTTAACCTCACCGATAGGGTTGTCTGCAACGGAGTCGACCACACGGATAACTGTTCCGTCGGCTGCAGCGCATACTGGCAAACGATAGCAAAGGTGATCTTCTAGACTGTTACCTTGCCCACGATGCATCTGCCCATCGGCACCACTGACTTGAAAATCCAAGGCGTCTTTCCACGGACCCTTGTGTGTAAAGGCACCTTCTACGCCCTGCGTGCAATACCACGTTCCCATAAAAGGGGCATGAAAGCGGATTTGGTAGTGCGATCCAAATCGAGCCAATCGGGTTCGATAGTAGCGAAGGTTTTGTTCGGGGGTGCCAACGAAAAAATCAACTGATTTAGGATTCCGATCACTAAGTCGCTCACGCATCGCATACAAGATCAAAAATGAAACAAGATTAAAAGGAAGAATTAGCAAAGGTAAACGGAATCCTGAAAGAAGCGCGTTTAGCCCTAAACTTAGCCCGATGGTAAACCCAGCTGCTAAAACGGCAGCCAGAAGGGAAAATAGACCGGGCACAAACCACACGCCTGATACCGATACGGTGACAAGGAGTACGTTTAATAAGATGACACTTTCGAGTGCAGTTGAACTGATAAAGAATACAAATTGAAATAATGCAAAGGTAGCAGCGCAAATCAGCAGAGCGGTGACGGCAGCAATGCGGCTGTACACTAACAATCCAATAAAGATAAGAATTCCGACAAGAGGGTGGGAAAAGAAAAAGATGCCTGACAAGGCGGTGAGAAAAGTATGTAATAAGTGCGGTAAGCCTTGCAGATTCGCAGGGACTAGCGACATTTGCTCGAACACTGGCTGCGTATCGAGCGAGTTCCAGGCTGCCAGAAAGATATAAAACACCATCAAAAATGGCCAGGTTAGGGTCGGTAGCGCAAAATACGATCCCAAAAATGCGCGGCATGCTGCGGTAACAAAGACGCTTGCGATTGCTGCTAATAAAACAATCCATAGAACGTTGTTCGTGGATCCAAACCAAGCCACAGCACCCAAGCCGACCAGCAATGCATTGTAGCTATGGAGGCCAAGATTTCGTTGCTCCTCGCTTAGCGATAGCAAGCGTGAACATAAGATGGCCACGACAACGGCAATTGCGCCGCCCAACATCATTTGAGGATGAAGACATGTTGAGGCGAAAAGAAACACCCCAACCTTGCTTGAACTCGAAATAACAATTTGGGAATAGCTTCTAAAAAAACTATGAGCTGTGTTTTGTCGTGTTTTCATCGAGGGAGCTGGCCCTAAGCTAGCCAGTTCGGAAGTGTTTCATGCGAAAGGATGCTTTCAAGGTTTTCTTTGCGCCGGATAACACTATGTTGACCGTCCGTTCCAATGAGTACTACGGCTGGACGATAGGTTATAAACTGCATCCATTGCGTTACGTTGTAGGCACCAATGTTTCGAATCACCAAATGATCGCCGACGTCGAGAGGCGGAAAAAGAAAATTGTCGCGAAGTACATCAATGTTCATGCACAGCGGTCCGTAGATTACTGTAGGCTCAAGGTTGCCGCTGAAGGGTTGCGCGGGAATGATATCGTGGTTGTACCAAAAAGAGGTGAAGAGCAGGTTGACACCCGCGTCGATAACGACAGCTCTACGACTGTCAGGGAGTCGCTTGTTTGCTACGACACTAGCAAGCATATAGCCTGCATCATCGACGAGTGCTCTACCTGTCTCGAGTACAAGAGTTGGTTTTTGATCGGGTGGATAGTCTAGCTTTGCTAAGCCTTCGGAAATGGCTTCGACATAGCGAGATAGAGGCGGAATTGCTTGTTCACCGGGTAAATATTGAGCCTTGAGGTTGTTGTGCGAGGCGAAACCTCCCCCGATATCGATGAAGGACAGAAAAAATGCCATGTTTCTCTTTAATCAGATTGGCAAACTCCGCGAGCTTCTGACTTTGTTCTCGGTAAGCGCCAGGATCCATAATAAAAGTTCCAATGTGGCAGTGTATGCCAGCAAGTTGCAAAGACCCTCCGGCAAGTAGTCGAGAGACGGCATCAAGCGCTTGACCGTTTTCCAAATTGAAACCAAAACGGCTCCATTGAGGAGCGCCTTCAACACTCATGTTAATGCGAATTCCAACCTTGGGACGAAACGATAGTTCTTTGGCAATGCGCTCGGCCAACGCCATTTCATCAAAATGATCAATATGAATAATAGTGCCCGACGAAAGCGCTCGCTGCAGTACGTTCTCGGATTTAAGTGGCCCATTAAAATGAATATGCTCGGCTGGTATGTTAAGATGAAGTGCTTTTTCATACTCGAACTCAGAGACCACCTCTGCCCACGCTCCATTTTTATGAAAGACGCGGCAAATCGCATCAAGATAGTTGGTCTTGTAGGACCAGGCGATATGGTAGTTGGGATAGCGCGTTGAAAGAGCCTGTTCCAGTTCTCGATAACGATCAATAAGAGTGCGTTCCGAGAAGACGACCAAAGGAGAACCGTAAGTGTTGATCAGCTCGGCTACTGAAACACCATCAATATGAGATTGCGGCTGCATGGAGCGCATGCGTGAATACTTGTTCATCAACCCAATGGCGTGCCGAATTAGTACTGGTCGCTCGTATTTATCTTTGTTCATACTGCCTCCTCGGTAGATCTTCGAAATAATTCGCCACAGGTTACAAGCTGTTCGAACTCTGCAAGCTCAACGATTTGATCAATAGCAATACGGCTAAACAGGGTGCCAACACGGTAGTCTTGTTTGATGGGTGTTGTATCGCCCAGCGCTCGGCGTACGACCCTCCATGGAAGATTCATCCCGGCTCCTGTGCTCAAATAGGTCCACGCTGGAAAGCGTGGGTTAATTTCCATGAGTTGATAGTTGTTTTGTCGATCAAGCATGACCTCGATTTCGAATGGGCCACGCCATGCGCTGGCTTTTGCAAAGGCTTCAGTAAGTTCAAGTAGTTTGGGGTCCTTGATGGTAATACCAGCCCAGCCTTTGCCTTCTTTGCTTAGGAGAGTTTTGCGCATGGGTACGGCGCCTACAAGTCCACCATTGCCGTCCCCTACAGCAACGACATCAAATTCAGTTCCAGTTATTGCTTGTTGGGCCACAACGGGAGTCCCCCACTGCGCTACGGTTTTATGAAAGGCACTAATTGCTTCGTCTGGGGTCTGTGCTTTTATCGCTCCGTAAAACACTCCTTTGATAAAAAGAGGGTAAGGGACTTCTTTGTCGATTGTGTAGAGTTCCTGTGCTTCGTTGACAACGCGAGTGCGAGGTACCTGTATACCGAAGTGTGCACCAAGGGTGCAGAGATGCGCTTTTGACCGGAGCTCGAGTTGTTTTTTTGTTGGTAGAAAGGTTCGGATGCCAAGTTCTGAAAAGACAGGTTCAAGTTCCAAGCAAGCGCTTAGTTCAGAATCAAGCGTGGGGATAAACACATCGATGGGACGTAGCGAATGGATATAGCGAAGCCGCTCTTCAAATGCGGCGATGCCCTCCCTCGGGTAGGGCATGAGAAAAACAGCATCTGCAAGTTCCGAAGCAAAGTTGCCAGAATCCAAACTATCGTAGCAAAGACCAACTAGCTGTCCGGAAAATTCACTTGCATGACGGATGCTTCGCATCACCGCAACACCGGGCGCAGGATTGTCAGATGCGTTTAGCCCCGTAATAGCAATAGTGATAGCTTTCGTGCTCATAGCTCACAATCTCTCGAAACCAAATTGTAGTTTCTGAGCACTTGAATAAATTCGTCTACGTCCCTCTCAAGCGTATCCGTGGGCTCAATTTCAAATTCTCTTTGCAAAATATCGATAAGTTCGGCTTTAGGAGTCTTTTCCTTAAAGCCACGGATAAGGAGCAAGGCAGTCTTATTTGCGGAGAAGGTGGACCCGGTAAAAGGGTCAAACACAAAGCCCGTGTCACTCACAGCAAGATCCGATAAACGTTGTAGGTCCGTCATTTCATTCTCCCAGTTCAATGTTGTTCAAACTTATGCCTAATGAAAAATAGTGAGCTAAGCTGTGGTGTGTTTGGCTAAGCTCATCGAGCAGCTGACGGCGTTCTATTTGGTAGTTAACCCACAGCTGCCAGTGCTGCGCTATTCGTAACGATGCCCCGGAGTAGACGCTTTGCCGAAAGGTATCGAAAGTGTTGTAAATGCTTGGTTCACTTAGCCGTGTAGGTCGCTTGGCTTTACCGAGACGGCAACCAAGCCACAGGCTTCCCAGAGTATTCCATACTGTGCTTGTAAGTCCGGCTTCTACGGGTAGCTCACTATTAAGGACCTGAAGCGCTCCGTAAGGTTGTATTGATAGCCAAGAAGTCAGTGGCATGGCCCAGGAAGGGGCAAAACGCCACACAGTCAAATCGCTATAAAACGTTGCACTGTTTTCAAGAACAAACTCTCCCCAATACCGGACGGAGCCTCTTAGACCGAGTGCATGTGCCCTTGCAAGATAGTCTGAGTTGCTCGCTGCAAAAGCATAAGTTAGGAGTGCGCCGAGTTTTGAGCTTTGAAGCCCCATAGACAAAAAAGCTTCATCGACGGAAATGCCGTGTGTCCTATTTGGCGAGGCGCCTGCTCTAGAGCTTTGGTCTGCTTGAAACTCGGTTCTTCGGTAGCTGATGTCCAGGAGAAAAACCGAATCAAGGATAGCGCTGATTCTGGGTGAAACGCCTAAACCCCAATCCAAGTACGGATGCGCGCTATGGTATTGGTAAGTGCTAGAGAGGCCAAGGCTCAGGATCAGCCATCCGGGCTCGTCACAGAACGATTGACCCTCTTTGGCGGAGACTTGGTCCGGGTTTTTGCGAAGAACATCATCAAAAAAAACTAAGGCTTCGGGGCAACGATTCAAACGTGACAGTGACCATCCCAGGCCAAGCGCAGCTTGGTCATCTCCGTTCGACATCGAAAAGGCTTGTTGATAATTCTCAAGTGCGTTGTTGTATTGCTCGTTTTGGAAATAGAGCCAACCTAAGCGCAACATGAGTTCGAAATCCTGAGGGTAAAGCTTTTTCACTGGAAGCAGGAGCTGAATTGCTCCTGATACATTTCCTCTCTTTTCTTCTGAAATCGATGCTGCGAAAGCTAGGTCGTAGACACGATCACTTTGTGCATCGGCGAATGCAGGCGTTCCAAGCCAGAGCAATTCGCTAGCGATAATTAGTGCACAGTTCGTGCACCTAAACTTTTGCAAAGCGCTATTTCGCGGACACACTGTCCACCTCTTGCACGATTAACCTTACTGTAGATCCTAAAGGTATCTTTGCAAGGTTTTTTGTGACGATTTGTTTGTGGACGGAAATCTGATCGCAATGTCGTGTGGCGGTGGCTGAGTCCTTCTCAGAGCCATAGGCGATGTGCCTATTAAAAGAGTGAAAAGAAGGATCTCCTCCTGAAGTTATGCTTGTGGTAGACATGAAAGCTTCACATGTCGAAAACAACTTTCAGTATACCGAGCTTTCTCTTACAAAACGCCCAAGCCTTTTCTGAACGTTCGGCTTATTTTGTGTGGCAAGATCAAAAGTGGCTACCGACTTCTTGGCAAAGCTATGCGCAGCAAGTAGCTAAGATTTCAAAAGCACTCGATCGGCTCGGTTTCAGTAGGGGTGACATCGGTTGCATTCAAGGAAGCAATCGTCCCGAATGGGTCATTTTTAATCTCGCGTGCATGTCGCTCGGTGGAGCCGCGGCAGGGATTTATAAAAACAGCAGCGAAGAAGATTCAAGCTATGTTCTCAGACATACTGAAGCAAAATTTTTACTTGTTCAGGAAGCCAAGCTCTTCAATCGTTTGGTTAAAACGAAGCAGACTTTTCCAGCGCTTCAGCACGTGATTGTTATGGAAGGTCAGATATCGGAGCTGCATCTTCCGGATCATGTTCGCGCGTGGCATTTTAAGGATCTGTTGGCGTACGGCGAGAGTGCTTCGCTTGAGTTTTTAGCGCAGCAGGTGGATAGGCTTGCCCCAGACGATCTTGCGGTACTGGTATACACTTCTGGAACCACAGGCTTTCCAAAAGGGGTGATGCTGAGCCATCAGAACATTGCATGGACCGGAAGAACGGCCGCGCATTCCGTTCAGATTGACGAACAAGACAGGACGCTTTCTTATTTGCCATTGGCGCACATCGCTGAGCAAGTTTTTACGATCTACGGTCCGATTGCTTCAGGGGCTCAAGTCTATTTCGCACAGTCCATGGACCATCTACTGGAGCATTTAAAAACTGTGGAGCCCACTTTCTTTTTCGGCGTTCCACGTGTTTGGGAAAAAATGCATGAAGGTTTGCTTAGCAAGTTGCAGCAAGCTCCCGCATTAAAGCAAGCACTCTTCAATTTGGCCAAGGCCGTGGGTGAGCGAAGTATCAACGAGCGCGCAACACAGTGCACAATCAATCCTCTCGATAGCTTGCTTTTGGGTGCGGCACGTCGCTTGGTGCTAGGCAAGCTACGTAAAGCCCTTGGCCTAGGGCGCGCAAACTTACTCATCAGCTCGGCTGCGCCCATCTCCGAAGAACTTCTACGTTTTTTTGCTTCGCTGGATATCCTTATTCATGAGGTCTATGGCCAAAGCGAAGTGACCGGCCCTACAAGTTTTAATATCCCGGGAAGAACACGCCTGGGCACGGTGGGTCCGGCCTTCCCAGGTGTTTCGGTAAAACTCGCCGAGGATGATGAGATTTTGGTTTCAGGTCCCAACGTGTTTCTTGGCTACTATAAGGACGAGGAAGCGAGCCGAGCCGCGCTAAGGGAGGGGTGGCTTCATACAGGGGATTTAGGAAGCTTTGATCCTGACGGGTATTTGAGCATCACAGGGCGGAAAAAAGACATCATTATAACCTCGGGCGGAAAAAATATTTCCCCTGCAAATATTGAAAACGCCCTAAAAGAGCTAGATTTAATCGAAGAAGCTGTCGTCATTGGCGATAAACGCAAGTACTTAACCGCGCTGATTGTGCTAAACCCCGCTTTTTGTAAGGGGCTCAGCTCAGAGGAGCAGAACGACCGTGTTGCCATGCATATACAGACAAGTTAACAAAAATTTGGCTCGTGTCGAGCAAATCAAAAAATATACGGTCCTCGAGCGATCTTTCTCTCAAGAGCACGGTGAACTTACGCCCACGCTCAAGTTACGTCGTGCTGTGATCAGTAAAAATTTCCAAAACCAAATTGACGCGATGTACAGCGCATCGGAATAAAACTGTGGAACGTCTCATTTCATTATTCGGTGTTGTGTTCATGATTGGCTGCGCTTGGCTTATGTCAAGCCACAAACGCAAAGTCCCCTGGCGTATTGTGATTTGGGGGGTAGGCCTCCAGCTTTGCTTTGGCGTGTTTGTTTTACGCAGCTCAGCTGGGCAATGGCTTTTTTCAAACCTCAATGGTGCTGTCAATCAACTCTTGAGTTTCACCACCGATGGAGCGCGCTTCATCTTTGGAAAGTATCTCGACGATGAGTTCACCTTTGCGTTGAACGTGCTGCCAACGATAGTATTCTTTTCCTCCTTGATGGCCTTGCTCTATCACTACGGCGTGATGCAGCGCATTGTCAAAGGCATGGCTTGGGCCATGCAACGCACGATGCGCACTTCGGGCTCTGAAACCGTGTGTGTCACTTCAAACATTTTTGTTGGGCAAACCGAGGCCCCTTTGGTTGTTCGACCGTTTTTAGCTGGCATGACTCAATCGGAGCTTATGACGGTGATGGTCAGCGGCTTTGCCACCGTGGCAGGGGGCGTGCTTGCGGCCTATGTCGGTATGTTGCGGATGAGTTTCCCCGATATTGCCGGGCACCTTGTTGCAGCAAGCGTGATGAACGCACCGGCCGCCCTGGTTGTCGCCAAGGTCATGGTTCCTGAAACCAAACCATCC
The DNA here is from genome assembly GCA_016699535.1 of Myxococcales bacterium. Classification (NCBI taxonomy): domain Bacteria; kingdom Pseudomonadati; phylum Myxococcota; class Myxococcia; order Myxococcales; species Myxococcales bacterium. The sequence continues at coordinate 3,859,276 of CP064980.1, read as the reverse complement.
GAAACGGCCAACTCGCTGTCGGTTCACGTTGAAAAACAAGACGTCAACGGCATTGATGCCGCCACGCGAGGCGCCGGTGATGGCATGCGTTTGGCTCTGAATGTCGGCGCTATGCTTTTAGCCTTTGTCGCTTTGGTAGCCATGCTGAATTATTTCTTGGCGCTGCCTGCGCTTTGGCACAACCAAGCCGTGTGGAAGGATGCCGCGCTCGCTCTTGGCAAACTTGGCATTGGCCTTCCGCAAGGTTGCGTTGAGCCCAAAGGAGCTGCTGGTTACGGACAATGCATCGATCAGGCCATTCGCTTGGGCCATCTTCCTGCCGCTGATTTTCTCAGTTGGAATCCGTGGACCTTGCAACGGATTTTGGGCTACCTGTTTTGGCCTTTTGCTTTTGTGATGGGTGTGCCCTTGCAAGACTGCGCTACGGTTGCTGGCTTGCTTGGTGAAAAGCTTGTTCTCAATGAGTTTGTGGCTTACGGCCATCTAGGAGAAATCCTAAACTCGGCTACGCAGCAATTGCATCCGCGCTCTTCGACCATTGTCGCCTATGCACTCTGCGGCTTTGCCAACCTTGGATCGATCGCAATCCAAATCGGCGGCATCGGCAGCCTTGCACCCGAGCGTCGCGCAGACCTCGCGCACCTGGGCATGCGCGCCATGCTCGGCGGAACCTTAGCGACATTTATGACAGCCTCAGTGGCCGGCCTACTGGCTATTTGAAATATTGCTAGAGCGATTGCTCGCTCCGATGAGTTCTGCTCTCATCGGAGCAAGCGCAAGACGTAATCTTGAAGTCACTCCCGTCGATCTCGTAACCCTCAGAATCCCTGATGTTTCCACTGTTTCTCGCCGATACCCCTGTATCGCTTCGTCACGCCAAAAACATCAGGGATTCTGATTATCTCCGAGCCCTCGGTCAGGACTCCAAGGTTGTGTCTTAATTCTCAGCGCTTTGCTGAAGCTCTTTTTCATCGTCCGCGCCGCCAGGAATCTCGTTCACTGATGGTAATTTGCGGATTTCTGAGAGCCCGAGCTTGACACAACGCTGCACGATCCAAGAAAGTGAGCGGTCGAGTCGGGTTGCTTCAGTTTGGATGTCTTGGAGCATTGCCTCTGGAAAATAAAGGCTCTGCTTTCTTTTGTCGCTTCCTGCCATAGTCAAGTATCCCTTCGTGATATTGGGGTAGAGTGTACCCTGAGAAATTAGCGTAACGCACAGCGTCCTACGGATCCACAACTCTGCAAATTCGTTATAGTGTAGCTGGAACTGGGGCGTACAGGTCTGGACGATGATTCTTCAAAAAATGAACAAAATACCGATAAAAAAGCGAGTTTCAGCGGCTTTGGCCCTCGTGCTGGCTTTTGCCTGCGGAGCCGCCTTTGCCAGCACCATAGCGGCTGCTTTGCCAACTTCGGCCAGCCCCTACCGCAACTTAGGGGTGTTTGCTCAAGCTTTGGCCTACGTGGAACGCAGCTACGTTGATGAGCCCGATCAGGACAAACTCATTCAGGGTGCAGTGCGTGGCATGGTGTTGGAGCTCGACCCACATTCCGCTTACATGGATCCGCAAGCCTATCGTGTGCTGAATGCAGACACCGAAGGTCGCTTTGGTGGCATAGGTGTGGAAATCGATGCATCCGATGGTTGGTTGACTGTTGTTGGCGTCTTTGATGGAGGCCCTGCTGAACGTGCACGCATCGAACCCGGTGATCGTTTTGTATTTATCGAACGGCAAGAAGCGCGAGACATGCCTATTAGTGAAGCGATTCGTTTGATGCGAGGCGAGCCTGGAACGCCCGTTCACTTTAGGTTGCGTCGTCAAAAGAGCCAACAAGTGGTGGACATGACTTTACGCCGTGAGATTATTCGTGTGCATGCCGTCGAAGCGCGCCTGCTCGCCGATCAAGTTGTCTACCTGCAACTTAAAGCTTTTCAGAAAACCACCACAACCGAACTTCGCCGAGCGCTCGATGAGGCTGCATCCCGTGCTGCAAAAAACGGCGGCATTCAAGGCCTGATTCTTGATTTGCGAAACAATCCAGGTGGCCTTCTTGATGAGGCCATAGGCGTGAGTGATGAGTTTTTATCGCGCGGCACTATCGTAACCACGCGAGGTCGAGGTGGAGTGCTTATTCATGAAGCCACTGCGAATGCGGCAGGTACCCGTCCAGAATGGCCCATGGTTGTTTTGATCAATCAGTATTCAGCAAGTGCTGCTGAAATCGTCTCCGGAGCATTGCAAGACAACAAGCGTGCGACAATTGTAGGGTTGCGAAGCTTCGGCAAAGGCAGCGTGCAAACGATCAATGAGTTTCCTGACGGAAGTGCGCTAAAGCTTACCATCGCAAGATACTACACGCCGTCCGGCCGTTCGATTCAGGCTGAGGGTATCGAGCCAGATGTTATTGTCGAGCAGATCGATCCCGACAAAGCCAAAGGTGCACAATCGAGCATTAGCGAGGCAGCCCTCGAAGGGCATCTGCCCAATCCGCTTCAGGATGAAAGCAAAGTGATTCCAGAACCCAAGCGTGATGAAGCGCGGACTTTGCCGCAATTATCCGGAACGGATGCAGTCGCCTTCGACGATGACTATCAAGCGCGCATTGCTCATCAAGTGTTGCGGGCATTCATCGCTGCTAAGTAAATCGTAAAAAATCAGTAGAAAGCTTGAAACTCTACGCTATCCGCGTATCGTGCGCCTGGCATTATGGGTGAAGCAAAACGAAAAAAGAAACCAGCCTCGAAATCCGGGCTTACGGCGAAAACAGCAGACAAACATCTGCTCTATCAACGCGCGGTTCAAGATCCAGAAACCGACATTGAATTTTTAGAGCAGGTATTTCGTCAAACAAACGGACGCGCTCCTCTTTCACTGCGCGAAGACTTTTGCGGCACTGCTTTGATGTGTGCGCTTTGGGCTAAGAGCGATCCAAAGCGAAGCGCTGTCGGTGTTGATTTTGATGAACAAGTGCTAGAATGGGGCAAAACGCACAACATTGATCCTTTGGACGAGGATGAAAAAAAGCGCATAACGCTTTTGCGGCAAGATGTTCGTCATACGGTGACCCACAACTTTGATATTGCCGTGGCCTTTAACTTTAGCTATTTTGGTTTCAAAGAGCGTGCTGATCTTGCGGAGTATTTCGAATCGGTTCTGACTTCGCTGCACAAAGACGGCATGTTAATTCTTGATCATTTCGGGGGTCCGGAGACCCAAGAAGAGCTTATCGAAGAGACGGAACACGAAGACTTTAGCTACATTTGGGAGCAAGATCTTTACAATCCCATCGATGCGAACACAGTCAACCATATTCATTTTCATTTTCCTGACGGCAGTGAGATGAAAGATGCCTTCGTGTATGACTGGCGGCTCTGGCAGCTCAAAGAGCTTCAAGAACTTTTGCTCGAAGTAGGTTTTTCAAAAGTCGATGTCTATTGGGAAGGTGATGACGGCAAAGGCGAGGGCGACGGCAACTTCACCCGACAAACGAAAGTTGAAGCCGATCCCTGCTGGAACGCATACCTCGTTGCTCATTGCTAGGGGACCAGTGTATCGCAATTCTTTGACCGTATGATTTGATTCAAGCTTGTGGCGAAGATGTCGGCGTCCATCGATGGCGTAATGGTTGCGACGCCCCTCGCGTTCTCGGCGGATCACTCTTGCATCTTCCAGTTCACCTAAAATGCGCTGAACTGCTCGCTCAGTGATGCCCACCGTCAGCGCGATGTCGCGAACACGAACAGTCGCATCGCGGGCAATGCAAATAAGCACGTGGGCATGATTGCTGAGAAAAGACCAATGCTGAACATCGTTGTGCATGGTTAATATCTAGCACTATATTTCATGTATTTCAAATACATGTTTATGATTACGGTATTGACTTACCTGAAATGTATGTCATATTTGTGTTATGGCTCTTTCTCTGAGAGGATGGCGAAACTTGAAGCTTCGTGGCAAAAAGCATTCGGATCAAAACGTGATTGACTCTCCGCGCGCAAGTATTCCCGTGTATGCCCAGCAATTGGCTTTGTCGGCTTTTCATCAAAAAAATGCCTTGAAACGAAGTTGGGCCTTTCTTGAACTGGATCGTGGCGATATTACGGTCGTGGTCATCTACGGCATCACCATGGGCTTGTTTTCGTTGGCAGTCCCCATAGCCGTTCAGTCGTTGGTCAATACGGTTGCATTTACTGGACTGCGTCAGCCATTGCTGGTGCTCTCAACGCTATTGGCAGTCGCGCTTGGGATCTGGGCGGCTTTGCGGGCGCTTCAGCTGCGTGTGGTCGAGATGCTGCAGCGCCGACTTTTCGTGCGAATCGTTGCTGAAATTAATACCCGCCTAGTGCGCGTCAAGAGTGGTGCATTCCAAACAAGAAACGGTCCAGAACTACTTAACCGTTTTTTCGACGTTTTCTTGGCACAAAAGTCCGTGGCTAATTTGCTCACCGACGGTCTTGATGCGGCACTCATCGTTGTCGTTGGACTTACTGTACTAGCCTTTTACCACCCGTGGCTTTTGGGCTTTGATCTTATACTAGTGGTTACCGCGGTCTATGTTTTTTCTTTTCTTGGTCGTGGGGGAATTCAGAGCGGCATTAGTGAATCCAAAGCCAAATATGCGGTAGCCGGTTGGCTTGAGGAAATGGCAAGACATCCGGTGCTGTTTAAACTTGATGCAAGTCGCGACTTTGCTCAAAAACGCAGCCATACACTCGCGCTGGATTATTTGCAAAAGCGCGATAGTCATTTTCGGGTGGTGTTTCGGCAGTTTGTTGGAGCGCTAAGTATTCAGGTATTTGCGAGTGTAACCTTGCTTGCGATCGGAGGGCTGCTTGTCATGAACAAGCAGCTTACCATCGGTCAGCTCGTGGCAGCTGAATTGATTGTGACTGCTGTACTCATTTCCATTGCCAAGCTCGGCAGGAAAGTCGAAACCTTTTACGACTTTTTAGCCTCAGTCGATAAAATGGGCGAGCTACTTGATTTGCCTCTAGAAGATAGTGTTGGTGATTCCGAGTTGATATTCGATACGGATAGACCTGTGCTCGCCACAGAAGGTCTTCAACTTCAGAAAAATATAGAGAAAGTTTGCACATTGACTTTTGCCGTGGGGCAAAACGAATCAGTTCATGTGCATGGCCTAGGCGAACAAGCTGCAACAGCGCTCGGTGATGCCTTGTTCGGCCTGAGCCCGGTCAAACACGGGATTCTGGAGTTTGGTGGACGAGACGTACGGGATATCTCGGTGGATGCGCTGCGCAGAAAAGTCGCGGTAGTTCGAGATGCTGAGGCCCTGCCGGGAAGTATTAGAGATAACATGTGCGCAGCAGATGCAACGCTATCCTCAGAAGACATTTGGGAGCTACTGGATGCAGTTGGGCTCAAAAATGATATTCGCCATCTACCACAAGGCTTGCACACTGAGCTTGGTCCCAAAGGAGCACCTTTGTCCTACGGGCAACTGCTGCGACTGACATTGGCTCGGGTACTGGTAGGACATCCAGTTCTTGTGATCTTGGATCAGGTATTCGATAGGCTCCCGCCCGATGCGCAAACGGCGTTAGCTTCTTCGCTACCACAATTTTCAAACCTTTCTATCCTTGCCTTGTCGGAGCAGCCTTTGCTTTACACCTGGTGTGACCGCAGCATCGATTTTTCCGAGGAGAGCGTTGATGTCTGAGCTTGAACATACCAAGCTCCCTCTGGGCGAAGTGCAAACCATGAATGCTGTGGAATTAGTTCCCCCACCAGGCAGTGCCAAGCCTGTTGCCAAGACACTTGCTCTGGCTATGCTAATTTTTTTTGTTACCTGCTTGGTGGCTCCGTGGCAGCAGAATGTGCAAGGGAGTGGTCAGGTCATGGCCTATGTCCCGAATCAGCGTCAACAACAAATAGAGGCCACGATCGATGGCCGAGTAGCGCGTTGGTTCGTTAACGAGGGTGACAAAATCAAAGCTGGGGAGCCTGTGGTTGAGCTTGCTGACAACGATGCGCTAATTCCTGGATCGCATGGGCAACGAACGTACAGCTGTTGAGTTACGCTACGCCGCGCAAATCGCTCGTGTAGAAAACCTTGAGTCCCGGATTGCATCCTTGCGTGCTTCGCAGCGCGCCCAGATCGATTCAGCGCGAGCCAAAGTGCAAATCACGACTGAGGAACTTGCTTCCAAAGAGCAAGATTTGCAAGCAGCCAAAGCCGAGTTTGAAACCAACCAAATTAATTTCACTCGGCAACAAAAGCTTAAAGAAGAGGGCTTGGCGTCAGTGCGCGATCTTGAGCTTGCCGAGCTAGCTTTTCGTCAAAGCCAAGCTAAAGTGCAATCGTCTGAAGCGGAGGTGCGTGCGGCGAAGCAAAAGCTCGAGCAAGAGCGCGCCAATCTTAATCAGGCTCAGGCCTCAAGCCAAGCGAGCATCTCCGATGCCGAGGCATCGCTGCAAAGCGCGCAAACCGATATCGCTTCGACCAATGCGACGCTTGCCCGTCTTGATGTCGATATTGCCCGGCAGAAACAGCAAACTGTGGTCGCACCAGCAGACGGTACGATATTAAGGGTGCTGGTGCGCCAGGGTGGCGAACAAGTCAAACAAGGCGCTGTGTTAGCCGTCATGGTACCTGATGTGGATGATCGCGCCGTGGCACTTTTTGTGGATGGTAACGATGCGGCGTTGATTCGTCGCAACTATAAAGTCAGGTTACAGTTCGAAGGCTGGCCTGCCATTCAGTTCTCAGGGTGGCCGTCGGTCGCCGCAGGAACCTTCGGTGGTCGAGTAGCCTTTGTAGACGCTGCCGATGATGGCCAAGGCAATTTTCGTATCCTCGTGGTGCCAGATCCCAAGGATGAGCCTTGGCCCAACCCGAACTATTTGAGGCAAGGTGTGCGTGCGAAAGGCTGGTTTCTACTACGCCAGGTACCACTTGGCTTTGAAATATGGCGACAGTTCAATGGTTTTCCGCCAGCTACTAGCCCGCCGCCTCCGGACAAGACGAAGGGTTCGTCATGAAGGGCATCATTCTCTTTATCAAATTACTGTGCTGGATTGTCGCTGCCCTTTTTATCAACTTTGCTATGCCAATCGAGTCTTTTGCGGAGCAAGCTGATAAGCGTCGCAAAGAGCAAGTCCTTCATCCTGAAGACGTAGTTCGTTCCGTGCAAAAGCATCATCCACACATTCGGATCGCTCTTGAGCAACTTAAGCAAGCCGAGGGAAAACTTACCGAAGCCGATGGTGGATTCGATCCGCGGCTTGAAGCTTCGGGCAAATCCCGGAGCGGAGGTTATTACGAATTACGAAGCCTCGATGTTGGCCTAAAACAGGCCACGGGGCTTTGGGGCGCTGAGCTCTTTGCGGGTTATCGTCTTGGTCTAGGTCTCGAAGATGAGCGCTACCCAAGCTATTATTCCGATGAGACACTGGGCGGTGGTGAAGTACGTGGCGGAGTGCAAGTTCCTTTGTGGCGCGGAGGTCCGATTGATGAGCGCCGTGCCAAGATTCGCAGCCAAGAAAAGCTTCTGCACGCAAGCGAGCAAGTTGTTCGAGCTACTTCCCTGAGCCTCGAGCTTCAAGCCATCAAACACTATTGGCAATGGGTTGCCGCTGGCTTGGCGCGGGAAGTGGCCTTGGAGCTACTTGAGCTTGCAGAAGAACGCGATAGACAATTGAGCCAGCGTTTATCGGCTGGTGCGGTCACGGAGTTTGATCTTTGGGACAATCAGCGTATGGTACTCGAACGCAAGGAAGGTCTAATTAAAGCCACTCGGCATTTTGAGCAAAGTACGATTGCACTTTCGATGTTTTTGCGTGATTCGCAAGGACGACCGCTCCTTGCACAGCCCACTGAGCTGCCACACGATATACTTGTTTTGGAAGCTCCCACCCTCGATACGCAAGCGGCGTTGAGGCAAGTATCGCAATGCCATCCTTTACTTAGAAGCGAGCTTGCCAAAGTTGAGGCCTACGGCGTAACACTCGATCTTGCTAAAAACCAATTCGCGCCACAGGTTGATTTAAAAGCACAGCTTTCACGCGACCTTGGGGATGCTTCACGCAACACGACCTTGCCTGGCACAGTTTTTGAGGGTGGCGTGACCTTTAGTATGCCACTTTTGCTGCGCCCTGAACGCGGCCGATTGACACAACGTAAAGCCGAGATCATGGAAGCAAAAGAAAAACTGCGCTATGTCAGAGACAATCTTGTCACCTCAGTTCACGATGCAGCATCAGCCCTAAAAGCGGCTCATCGCCAAGCGCAAATCGTAAATAAACTTGTTCAAACCGCGGAAAAACTGGCAGAGGGCGAACGCACTCGCTTTGATTCCGGCATGGGTAATCTTATGTTCGTTAATCTCCGCGAACAGAGCAGCGCATCAGCACGACTTGATCTCATCGAAGCTCTCGTCAAAAGCCATGTCGCCAAAGCCCGCTGGAGCAATCTAACCGCTGTCGGCTGCCATTGACCCCCTTAGTTGGCCAATGCGTTAGCAAAAAAAGGCAGCTTTGGAGCGCATGATGTTCTTTGGGGGTCTGCGTTTGATAAAACCAGCGTGTGAATTCCAGGGAATTGCTACGAATTCTATTCCTTTAGCGTTGGCACGTGAATTGCATTGTTAGCGCGCCAGTGGGGAAGACCGTATGGTTTGGAGCCTGGCCTGTGCCAACGGACAAAGAGAACCTGAATGATAGATCGAACAGCAATTCTGAGTTTTGTATTTCTATTCCTACTGGGATGTAATGGGCTTATCTCGGGATTCGGAGGAGGGAGCGGGGATAATGCGCCGGGTGAAAACGATCCCAATCTAAGCGCCGATGAGCTTCAAAAACAGTATGTCTCTCGCCGTATTTGGCGCCTCAGCACCGAAGACTACCAGGCCAGCATCAAAGCCTTATTGGGAGATACTACTCTGCCGCCCGTAGCGTTTGTTAACGATCCAGCAGAGGGTGGATTTGGCAATGCAGCAGCGAACCTTCGTGTCAACGATTCGTTGGCTGAGCAGTATATGAGCGCGGCTGAGTATTATGCAGAACGTGCGCAAGCAAACCTAGTATCGCTATTGCCTTGCAGCGCAAGCGACGGGGAAGACAATTGTGCCGAGCAGTTTATTCGTGATTTTGCTCCAAAAGCTTTTCGTCGGGACGTGCTCGATGCGGAAGTGACCGCTTTAATGCAAGTCTACTCAGACGGACGCGAGCCCGCTTTTGAAGACGGCATCAGTAACGTAATTCAAACTATCTTGGTTTCGCCGAGTTTTCTTTACCGCACGGAGCTTGGCCCCGCAGATGATATGACGAGCGTTGTTCCTTTGTTGGATCATGAGGTAGCAACTCTTCTTGCATTCTTTGTAACGGGAGCACCGCCGGATGAGGAGCTAAGGGCTGCTGCTTCCGCCGGTGAACTACTCGATGCTGATGTTCGTGAAGCGCATGCACGGCGCCTTTACAGCAAGGCTGGTGAACACTTTGCTGGTTTTGTACGTGAGTGGTTGGGAATGGAAAATGTGGCGTTGATGACCAAGGATGAAACGTTTTTTCCGAATTTTTCAGAAAACACGGCACAATCTATGCAGACCGAAATCGATACCTTCGTTGAAAAAATACTGGTGGAGGGTGATACTCTTTACACGACATTAATGACCGCGAACTATTCGTACATTGACTCGGGCCTTGCCAGTCTCTACGGTGTTCCGGCTCCCAGTACGGCTTTTTCGAGGGTTGATTTTAATCCGACTCAACGCGCTGGATTACTGACTCAAGCCGGTGTGCTTGGCACCTACGCGGATTCAAGGCGTTCTTCGCCCACGCGGCGCGGCAAATTTATCTGGACACGTTTTTTGTGTAACGAACTAGGTGCACCTCCGGCGGGTGTGGATACCTCGATTGTAGGCGAAGAACCACCACCTGGCAGCACAAACCGTCAGGTAGTCGAGGCTCATGCTATGGATCCTACCTGTGCTGGTTGTCACAATGTAATTGATCCTCTGGGATTTGGACTTGAAAACTTCGATGCCTTGGGCCAGTGGCGAGATACGGACAATGGCTCAGCAGTGGATGCCAGTGGTTCGGTTTACAACTACAATGCTACCGAGTTTGAAGGGCTAAGCACTCCTTTGACTTCCGATGGAAACTTCGATGGTCCGGTTGAACTGAGCTGGTATCTTGCAAACAGCGAAGAAGCAAAACAGTGTTTCGTAAAGAATGTGACCGAGTTCATGTTGGGAATTTCGCGGAGTCAGCAAGAGTTGCGTGACAATCTTGCTGCCTTTGCTTATCCGGGGTTTGCTGGCGCGGATACTTCAACGTTGCAGCTGTTGGTTGAGATCGTCCGGTCGAATACCTTTGTTGAACGAGCCAATGTGGAAGGAGCGCAATAAAAAAGAGAGTGCCAGATTTTCTAAGCTCAAGGCGGTTGTTTTTGGCTGCTCTGGGTGCTAGCGCCGTAACGGTGCGTTTTGCCGGTATGTGGCAACGTAAGCAAGCTGCTGCGGCCAATGGTGCTCCCAAACGTTTCATCATGATTTTCAACCCACAAGGCGTGGTCATGGATCAATGGAAACCCCGTTCGAGTAGCGGTGGAGCGGCCACGGAGACCAACTTTACCTTAGACTTCAACAATTCCATTTTGGCGCCTTTGCAACCGTACAAAGATCGTTTGCTGGTATTGGATAATGTGGATCACCGCGTTAATGCCGATGTCGGCGTGGATAACCATGGCCCCGCCATGATTTCAGCGGTCACAGGTGCAGGAGCGACTGGTAACTATTCTGGAAACAGTGGCGAATTTGAACGGCCCAGACTTCCTTCCATCGATCAATACCTTGCGGCTCAGCTCAATCCGGACACGCCCGTCAAATCGCTTCAACTCAGTGCTGGTTTTGCAGGCGGGACCAGTGCGATGGATACACTGTCCTACGACATGAACCTCAACCGTTTACCCCCGCTCTATGATCCCATCCAAACCTACGATCTATTGTTTGGTAGTTTCCAACCCTCAGGTGGGGGGGGCACGATCGATCCCGCACTGGAACGCAAACTTGCGCGTCGAGGCTCAGCGCTCGACTATGCTTCGGCAGATATTGAAAGGCTTCGAAATCAGCTGCCACCAAGCGAGCGAGACAAACTCGATCAGCATTTAGAGGCTTTAGCATCCATTGAGCGACGTCTCGATGGCTCGGCGGTTGCGAGTTGTAATGAGAAACCACCGGCACCTGCATCCATTAATGCGACAAAGCGCGACAATGCGCCGACAGTAACCGAGCTCCAGTTTGATATCGTGGCGCAAGCCTTTGCTTGTGACATGACACGTTTTGTTTCCATGCAGTTTGACAGAGGTGGTTCGTTTGAAAATGTGCCATGGCTGGGTATTGCTGATCCTCATAACAACATTGCGCATGCTATTCCAGGTGGAGCAAGCGGTGACTCTTACAATCTGGAACACTACTATGCTGAAAAAGTTGCATATCTACTTGAAGCCCTGGATGTTCCGGATCCATTGGGCGAGGGTACGATTCTGGATAACACGCTCATCTATTGGACCAATGAGTTTGGCTCGGGGTCAAGTGTGCATTCGCACAACAACATTCCCGTAGTGCTTGCAGGTGGTGCAGGGGGCGCATTGAACACGGGCCGTTATCTTAAAATGCGCGACTCATCTTTGGACAGCAATTTTTGGTGCATGTATGCGAACTCTGGCTGCTCGGATGGCTTTTACGCCCACGGCAAACTCTTTGCCGCGATGATGCAAGCTATGGGCCTAAGCAACGTCACCTCGTGGGTTGATCCACGTCTAAGCAACAACTCCGCCCACCAAGGCGTAGAAACCCGCATCCTTGCTTAAAACGATCGGCGCGCCCGGGAGGTGAGCAGCGACAAAAAGAGTCAGAGACACTAAACGTGTCTATGACGCAGAGCTCGAGAGACAGCTTGCTGCGAAGAGAAAGCCAATGGGTCTTGAGAAAAGCAGCGCGCCCGGGAGGATTCGAACCGCAAAAGCGTGAAAAGGAAGCGGGGCTCCGGGGGAGCGCCGCGCTAAAGCTTTTGTACTGCGTAAATCACAAGCGAAAGGCTGTAAGATCGATAGCGCGCCCGGGAGGATTCGAACCTCCGACCTTCGGCTTAGAAGGCCGCTGCTCTATCCAACTGAGCTACGGGCGCGAACACAGAGCCCCAAAGGTTTCTGTATCGCGTGCTCACGTACCACAAAGTGGGCGCTGCGCGCTACTCGCTTTTTCTTTCTGCATAAAGCCCGGTAAAATGAGCAAAACAAAGGGCCTAAAGCAGTGCTAAGCTTAGATAACACTTCGCAGCGATTGGCCCGAGAATGCAACATCCACGACTAGTTCTGACTCTTTTTCTAATGCTCTTTGTAGCTAACTTTTCATGCTCGAATCAGTCCAAAAAAAAATCTGCCCCAAATAGCAGCACCATCATCTGTTGCATCGAGGATCAGCTGGTCGAACGCGAACTCAGCAACGAGCCAGATGCTGCCTATCCGTGCCCCTTTCCAGCCACTTACATAAGCTGTCCCGACGGTAGCTGCAAAAACGATCGCATCGTTAATCTCGATGACGGCTTAGCCAAATCCATCCATGCCGTGTGCGATGCGACCGATGCAGGTACTGACTAGCTCGCCAAAAACAAACGCAGTGCAGTGCTAGTGTTCGTTTAAGAAAGTCCTGAGCCATTCGGCTTGTTCTTTGCCCTGCTACCTGCGTTGCCATTCCTTGAATTATCAAGGGATAGTCCTACGTCATGGCGCCTTGGTAGCAGAGCAAAGCGCGGCGCCTCGGTGGCTCAGGACTTTCTTAAACGAGCACTAGGGAATCCGGGAGAGCGCCAGCGCGCAGCGATAACTATTCCGCCCGAAGCACCGACCCACTCCGGTTAGAAACGATGAATAAGGAAAGGCGCGCAGAGGGCTAGGGCGTTGAGCGGAGTCGGCAGGGGCCCAAAAACAAACGCAGTGCAGTTTTTGGGAATCCGGGAGAGCGCCAGCGCGAACCCTAGCTCAACGCCCTAGCCCTCTGCGCGCCGTCAATCAAAATCAATTCTAAAAGCCACCAACAGGGTCGGGGTGGAGGGATTCGAACCCCCGACTTCTGGTTCCCAAAACCAGCGCACTACCAGGCTGTGCTACACCCCGTCTTCCAAAAGCAACAAAGCCTTGCTGCTCACTGGTGCCGCGGACCATAACCGAGAGCTACCTAGAGCTCAAGACAGCCAATGCTCTTTGAGGAATTCTTTGAGCTTTGCGCAGGCGCGCCCCCGATGGCTGATTTTGTCTTTTTCGGCGGGCTCAAGCTCGGCCATGCATTTGGTATAGCCCTCTGGGACAAAAAGCGGATCGTAGCCAAAACCACCTTTGCCGCGGGCTTCGAGCGCAATATGCCCTTCGCTTACGCCTTCAAAGTAGTGAATCTTTGCGTCGGGCTGATTCTGGCTTGGCTCAGCAAAGGCAATGACGGCTCGAAAGCGAGCTTTGCGCTGAGCTGGATCGGTGTAACCAGACAGTTCTGTCATTAATTTATAGTTATTCTTGCCATCATTGGCAATTTTTCCGGAAAATCTTGCCGAATAAATTCCTGGCGCTCCTTCCAGAGCATCAACCTCAAGACCGCTGTCATCAGCGAAACAGGGCAGATCCGTATGCGCGAGGGCAGACAGCAATTTAAGCTTCGCATTGCCCCGGTAGCTCTTTGCGGTCTCTTCGACATCGGGGGCGGAAGAAAAATCATCCAAGCACACAAGTTCAATTTCCGGCATGTCGAGCAGGCGTGTGAGCTCAATAAGCTTGCCCTTGTTCTTGCTCGCAACGACTAATTTTTTCATGCGCCAAATAACCTTTGTAAATTTACTCCGGCATCCTTGAGAATCGTGCTTTGAAGGACAGTAAGTTCATGAACACCCTCAAGGGCAAGATCGACCAAGCCATCAAATTGCTGCGACTGACTGGTGCATCTTCAGATGTTCCTTGAATCTCAATAATCTGAGCATCGGCTGTTGCGACCACGTTGAGGTCCACTTCAGCTTTGCTGTCTTCTTGATAACAAAGATCAATCAAGCTTTTTCCTTCCACAAGACCCACGCTGACGGCAGCCATGCTGCCGCGAAGCACACCCGTTCCGATAAGCCCGTCCTTGCACAGACGATCAAGCGCTAGAGCCAAGGCAACAAAGGCTCCGGTGATGGATGCGGTGCGGGTTCCACCATCGGCATCGAGCACATCGCAATCAATATTGATTGTGCGTTCGCCAAGTTTTACGGGCACAACAATCGCGCGCAACGCTCGACCAATTAGACGCTGAATCTCTTGCGAGCGTCCATCAATCGATCCTTTTCTGCTGTCGCGGCCTTTGCGTTCTGGATTCGCGCGCGGATGCATGGCGTATTCGGCGGTCACCCAGCCGCGTCCTGTGCCTCTGAGAAAATCGCGCACGCCATCTTCAACCGAGGCTGCGATAAGAATGCTCGTTTGCCCTGAACGATAAATTAGCGAACCCTCGGGAAACCGTTGGGCATGCAGTTCAAACGTGACCTCTCTAAGTTGATTGGACTCTCGCTGATCGATTCGTGTCATGCTGTTCTTTCTTGAGTTGTAGATGATGGAGGGGTGCTAGTGGGACTTGCGCTCTTGTGGGGAAAATGAAGGATAAAGGTGCTTCCTTGTCCAACGCTGCTTTTGCATTCGATACTTCCGCCGTGCGCTACCACAATTTGTTGGGTGAGTGAAAGTCCTAAACCAGTGCCTCGTTCTTTGGTCGTGAAAAAGGGGTTAAAGATTTTGGAACGCGTCTCGTCGTCCATGCCAATGCCTTGATCGACGATGCTTAATGAAAGGCCGTCTTCATTCCAGTGTTCAACGAGTTCAAGCTTGCCTCCGTCCGGCATGGCTTCTTTGCAGTTGCGAAGTAAATTAAGCAACGCTTGGCGAATCTGATCTTCGTCAAAATACAGCAAATGAGACACCCCTTCGCTTTGTAAGCTAAGGGTGATTTGGCTTTTTTGAAACTCAGGCCGGATAAACTCGATAATCGAGTGCAGCATGCGATCAAAATCGTCGAGTTCTCGTTGCGGAGAAGGTAAACGCTTTAAGCTCAAATATTTTTCGGTGATCTCGGTTAGTCGATCGATTTCACGTCGAATGGACGTGAGCAGGTCTTTCGTTTCTTGGCTGCTTTCAGACAGGTCTTCTTCGAGAAGCTCCACGTTTAAGCCAATCGAAGATAAGGGATTACGTACTTCGTGCGTGACTTGAGCGGCAAGTTGGCCGATAGCGGCAAGTTGCTCGCTTTGCACAAGCCTGTTGGTCGTCTCCCGAAGGCTCTCGTCGCGCGCTGCAAGCGTTTCGACCATGTGCTCAAAGTTCACTGCCAGACTACCAAGTTCGTTGTGGGGTTTGGGATTGGGATAGCGTTTGAGCTCACCACGGCTCACGGCTTCAACGCGCTCTTGAAGCAAGGGTAGTGGTGCTAGCAAACGATTCGACCACCACATGAGAATGCTTCCGATAAAAAGCACCACCAGACTCAATACACCAAGCACGATAACCATCTGTTGCTCGTCTTTGTCGGCTTGCATGCTTGTGGAAGCCATATGTTGCTGAAGGGTGGCCCAAGCCTGGCGGAGCTGTCGCTGACCTTTGCGCTCTTCGGCACGCAACTCGGTAAGCAATCGAGTGGCCGAGCTTCTATCGCGCGCGCGTAGCGCATCAAACAAGGTTTTGAAGCGCGGTTCGTTGTTGTTTTGGATTTCACGCACTGCAACGAGACCCGCATGGACCCGTCGCAATAAGTCTTGATCGGAAGGCGGCGGATTCAGGCGCGCAACGCGACTCACCCCTTCGATGGCTCGGCGCAATCGAAGCGGACGAACGCGCAGCGCGACTCCAAGCCAATTGCGCGTGGCTACAGACTCTCCGTCATCCAAAAGGCGATCGAGCAAGGTGGCAAACACCGCTTGCGCCGCTCGAGCCTCACCCACCGACAGAGCCAACGGCAAATAGCCGGCGTGAAGCAAGCGCAAGGTCGAGGCCGTGCGTTGATGCTGCACAAGGCTAAGCCCCGCAACGGATGCGAAAAGCAACAATACAAATGTAAAGGCCAAGAAAATACGAGTTGGTATGGATAGATAATGTCTCACGCGCTTAGCCCTATGCATACCAACAAATGGAGCGTCTGGCATCTAGCAAACGTGGGGCACTTACTCCACCGTTGAAACATGTCAAGCTGCAGGGCTCAAGGATTAGTCATGCTGCTCTTCAGAGCAAAGGTTGCTTGAGTTGCTGAAAACGGAAAAAAAGCTTGTTGCATGCGTAATCGCGGCCAAGCACCTTTGTCGCTAGTGTGGGCTCACTCGGGGCGATACAGGTAACAACCGTTTGGGCAATCCCACGTCTGTGAATAAGGCGATGGGCCAGGGTAACCCTTCTTATCCCAGTTAAAGTTCTGTTCTTGCGGCGTCTGACTAAGCTCAAAGCAGTCGCCAGCACCGTTGCAAGCCGAGTTGCAAAACAAACGCCATCCGTGCATTTCAAACCAATTGTCGAGTTGTGTTTGTGTGGGGGTGGGTTCGGCCATGAAATTTGACGAAAGCTGTCTTGCTTGATCGAGACTTAGGTTTGCGTTGAAATCGGTGCTTTCATTTAGGGGGGTAAGTGGCGTTTGCGATGCTGGTTTGGCGATTAGCAACTTCCAGCCAAAGAGTTGCGCCCCGAGATAACCGCAACTCGGCAGTACATGATGGTCCGGCATCACACACCAGTTCTGACCTTGGCAGTTGGGGAACGATTGGGATGGCCCTTCAGGCACCGATGAGGTAAAAGGCGTTGATGTGGGTGCAATCACCGGAATGTCCGCTTCGTTGAGCAGGGCATTATCGCCTTGCCGAGGGAAATAAGGCCTTACGTCAACTCCATAAACAGGTGGCTGTCCGAAGTTGCCTTGCAGATCAAGCTCAAACAAATTCATGGCCAGCTCTGCAAAATCATCATGGTGCGATTGCTGTGCGTTATACGGAGCGCGTGCATATTTGTAGATGGCTGCCACATTGTAGGTGCTGCCATTGTGCATAAAACGAAAAGGGATTTCGATGCGTATGGAATCCAGAACTTGTTCATATCGGATGCGGCAGCCGATCGATCGTCGCGCCAACAGCCAGTAGCTTGCATCAAAGCTTGCTGAGCTTAAAGCCCAAACTTCGTTTGGAAGAGACATCAGCTCAAGATTCGAGCCCATTTCGATTCCGAAGACATTGCTGAGCAAGTTTTGAACAGGTGATTTGCTGTCGTAGAGCTCTTTGAAATGCGCCTGTGCTTTTGCTGAGAAAGCCTCAAACGCGGGTTGACGCTCTCCTGTTGGCTGGATGTACATGCCGCTTTGTGTGTTCTTGAAACGGAACCCATAGTAGCCCAAACGTTGAGTTAGGGTGTCATTGATCTGCGCACTGTATGGAGGTGCTTTGTTGTAATCAATGGCGACAGCAAAGAATTGATCTCCGCTGTCTTGGGGTGGGATGACATTGGCTGGTGTGAACTGATAAGCGGCGTACGCATCGAGATTCCAAGCTGGAATATGGGTCTGCCCGTCGGCTTGCCATGGTGCCCCGAAATCCACGCCATCAATGAGCAACGATCCTTCAGGGCCACGTTTATTGTTCCCTGTTGCTTGTGGTTGCAGCAGGCTCAGCGTGCTTAAAGAGCGTTGCTGAATGGAAGCAGCCGTGCCCTGTTCTGAAAGCGGCCATGGAATATTGAAATTCGTCGTTGCTGCTTCCGGATTGATGACAGCCGCGCCATTGGATTCGCAATAATTGCTGCTAAGCGGCGGAAAATCACATGATGTGCCGCTATAATAGAGATTGAGTTCTTTGGACTCGCCTATATCCAGACGACTGATGCTAAGTGTATGCAAGTCAAGTCGAATCGGTCCGACATTCGCTGTTGAGTTTTCTGCTGATGGAAACACCATGTTGCATTGATCGACGTTTGCCTCTTGAAAGGCATGCGAATCGCTATCGATTGTTGTTGATGCATCGAGGCTACAAGAAAGAGCCATGCTCCCGGTGAATAAGGCGATAACCGCGGCTAGTGTTGGTCTAAAAGAACATCTGCTTGTCATAATTCAACTCCAAAAAAAATCACAACGGATTGAAGAGTTAGCATGAGCTGTCTGACAAACAATGTGCTTAGGAATCAAAAAGGTCCGATAGACACAGAAAGGTCGCGCCGAGACTTTTGTGCGGAGTACCAAAACGTCTCTGATCGTTCATGATTTATTGCTTTTGAAATGCGGATCAGTGTTCGGCTTCCACTGCCAAACAAGGAACGATTTTCCTTCTCGAGCAAGGAATGATGCATCCCGTTGCGTGCTGTTGGTTGTCCGCTAACGAACTTCGATCGTTCCTAAGCTCGTGACGTCGTTTTCGTTTTTGTGGGCTTGATTCGTGATAGGGATGCGTTTTTTATCGCTTCCAATGTTCCAAAGGCCTGCCCGAAGTGTCCATATTCCCTTTTCGGCGTTAGCCGGTATACGGAACGAGACGATATCGCGTAGGATGATATTTTTAGGTGCATTTCGTAGAATAAAACTTGAGGCGATGGCCCAGTGATCCGAGTTTATCGTGTAGCCGCTGGGGCTAATCAAATGAACGAACACGCCTACGCTACGAGGAATGCTGCCGTATCTCTGCCAATCGAGCTCCAGCTCAAATAAGCTGCTCCGCTGGATAGTGTCAGCAAAGCGCAGGCCTTTGAGTTTAACTGGAAGTTCATATTCAATATTAAGTGCTTGGCTGGCTTCGGGAAGAGCACTGCTAAGCGCTCTAACACCGTTTGCATTTACCGGAGGCGGTGCGGGCTGTGATGCTTCTTGGATGCCTAAGCGGCATGCAGCGAAAACCACTAGCGGAATTGCCAGAGCAGCCAATTGCCTCGGTCCGTACTTTGAATGTTTGTGTAGTGAGTATATCAAGTAACAGAGCACAAGTAGTGCCGAAAGAGAGCTTAGAAAGCCACCAATGGCCGAGCGCGGCAAAAAGCGCAAGCGTAGCTGGTGTGATCCTTGCGGCAGATCGATAGCGAGCAGTCCTTCGTGACTTAGCACGGTGCCTACGTTGCTTTTCCATCCGGGATGCCAGTTTTGGTTAATCAGCACGCGTGTGCGCTGCCCAAGCGTTGCGTTTAGGGATATCGTGTTAGGACTCCAATGGCTGCGCTCAAGCTGACCTGCAAGAGGGTCTTGCAAATATTCTTCGTGTTCTAGATCAGCACGTAAGAGGGCTGATTGCGGAACTGGATAGGCTTCCCAGCAGGAGAGAACCACGAGACATCGGCGCAAAGTAGCTCAGAGCCCAGCGACTACCGCTTGCCTGATGAAAGGAACGCTCGATGGTTTTTGGAGCGTGCTCAAAGTGCATCCCGGCGACTGCGTGAACATGATCGCTTATCATAAGCGAGTATGTAGTAAACAGAAGGAGTAACGCGCCGAGCAGGATAGGGTGCAGAGCTCGCTTGCGTTGAGCAAGTTGAAATAGGCGATGCAAAGCTTCAGCGCAAAGGATGGTAGCGTACAAGGCTACAAAAATAAGATAGCGTTCCGGATAGCGAAAGGTTGAAAAGATGGGTAAGTGGCGGAGCGCAGCAAAGGGAGATAGCTGCGATGCATAGCCTGTAGCTGTCCATAACGACAGACCAAGCGCTGCAACATAAGGAAGCATCGAGCGCCGGAAAGAGCCCAACACGATAAGCGGAATCAGGGCTATGCCAATGTAGTACTGCCCATGTACGCTGAGATTGCCCTGCTCGGGCGCTAGGCGCTCAAAAAGCATAGCGCCAAGGGTGCGAAGCGAATGCGCAGGCGTGCCCGTCATGATCCGCGGCGCAGCGTGCAGCGATTCGATGATCGGCCATAGACGATAGCAACTAAGAAACACGCTTAGCATGCCAGCTATCAGGTAGCTTACGAGCAACTCGCGCAGGCGCTTGGGGCTTTTTCGTAAAGAAGCCAGAACAACAAAGCACTCGAATACAGCAGCCAGCGCGGCCATCGGCACAGAATAAGTTCCGCCAAAACCCGTCATCCATGCCGCGCTGAGCGCGATACTTACCAAGCCTGCACTCTTTGAGTGCACACTTTGGCGAACGCCCCACAATAGCCACGGGATAGCTAAAAACGAGAAAAAGTTAATCCAGCCCAGAAAAAACAAGGAAGCAAAAAAACCGCTCAAAGGGAAAAGAGGCGCGCACAAAAGAGCAGACCATGAGTTGTGATGAATGCTGCGCAAATAACGAAAGCAGCCCTCCATGCCGACAATGAGCAGGACAAAAGCAATGAGCAATGCTCCGCGCTCTTGGCCAAAGATGAGTGATATAAGAAAACTTGGTGATGCAAAGCGACTTTGAGGGCTGCCAAGTGCGTAGATACCGCCGCAGTAGTAAGGATCCCATAGCGGCAGCTCAAAGAAACGCCGCATCGTAATCACAGCGTCTCGTTCGTACGATGAAAGATTGAGCATCACGAAAGCATTGATGTCTGATGCGTGGCTAAGAAGAGGCCAGAGAAACAAGCTTGCTAAAAAAGCAAAGCAAGCGAGACGAATCCAAAAGAAATCTTTGGCTTGGATGGTGCCTGCAAACTGCTTGAGTCGTGAAGGGATGGTGATAACCATGTTCATTGCTTTATCACCGAAGAGCTGGTTGAGGATCAATCATAAAAAGGGCGTGGTTTGCAAGGAGGGTTACTGACCTCACGAGGATACTGCGCAAACCAGTGCTGCCTTATTCCTCGATCAATCGCAAACCAGATGCCCTGCTGAGATTGCTTGCTTTGGGCCGCAAGCTGACGAACTAGCGCTGTTTCGGCGTTGTGAAAATCATCACTCTGTGACCAGTGATCGCCCGGGAACTTTTGCTCCGCACGCTTGCGTATCAACGATTCCCGCTGAACCAAATAACGAAAAATCTCTTTCTGCTCTTCAAGCGAAGGCAGAACGAGAGGCGATGTACTTTCCTCACGCGTAGCAAGCCAGCTAAAACACACGACAACGCTGGCAAAGATCAACATGGCAACGATACGAGCACGCAACACAAAACCACGCTACAAGGATTCACAATCCTTGTCGATACTATGTTTCGTCGTGGATACGTCCGCCACACGAGCAAATGACAAGACATGTCTCCGTCTCAGAGACAACACCTTACGCTATAGGAGATTAAGGTGGGCTTCGATTGTATTGAGCAATTCAGAAAAAGGCGGCTGACCCTTGTAGTAAAGATCTTTTGTTCCCTGGTATTCCTGTTCAAATTGTTCCTTAACCTGCTGATCTAAACGAAAAGCATCAGACAGCTGACACTCTTTGTCTGTCTTACTAAAGCGATGGTCTTTGACCTCTCGGTATTCGTCCGTAAGTATAAATTGTAGCACGTCATTGCTTTTTAGTAGCTGAGCAATATCGTAGTAGTGCCTGAGGAAATTTTTTTCGATTTGCTGAGTTTGTTTGTACTTTCGGAACTTCGTCACTACCGTTTGGAGTTTTTCCACAAAAGTATAGCGATGGTCATAGCAGGCAATATCAGATGCCCGATTGTCGATGATATTTTGATTTTGATACTCTCTTGCTTTATCCCAAGCCCAAGATGAAATGTCGATTAGATTATTAGGAGTGGTCTCTGCAAAGCCCGGTTCCAGAAGGATACCTTCCTTGATGCCTGAAAGAGCATTCGTTTTAGATTCGTACGCTAGCCGAATACCTCCACTACGGTATTTATTGCCGTCAAACTCATGGGCTCGTTGCACTTCAACCACCCCGGGAATCTTTCCATCAAGCTCCGAGCAAAGCCAGTCAAAGCACTGTTTACGGGATTCCACGTGTCTATCTTTGTCGTGGTTCCGGCTTTCATAGACTTTGAAGCCGCATGCCGTTTGCCGAGGGTCAATGCGAATATCGATGTCTTCCGAGAAGCGTTCAATTAGATGATACCCTTTGGAAAGGGATGTTCCTCCCTTTAGTTCAAAACTAAAGCCATGCTTTTTCAGAGACCACAGGCTATGCATAATCCAGTAGTCCTTTTCGATCAAAGAAGGATCGATGCTCATATGCACAGACAGATTTGTTAAAATCGTTACAAAATCTTTGTGGTTGTGAAGGTACTCAGGCACAGTTTGCTTCGGACGCTTCGGTTAGGCGCAGGTACTTTAGATGAGTGGAATGGCTTCCGTATTTTTGCACAGCGCGCGCAAGCTGCTTGCTGTCGAACTCAGTGAGCTTGCGCTCCAGGGAAGACATGATTTGCTTTTCATCTTCAGCAAGTTCTGAAAGTCCATTAAGCATTTCAACGACAAGCACCTCAGGCGACGCTTCCTTCGGCACTTTCGCGCTATCACGCCGTTGAAAAGAAAAGTTTCGCCCAGCAATGCTTAGTTCACCATGACGTTTGGGATTAATAACGATACGCTTGTTGTAAAGCTGTGTCGTTCCCAGCCCCAGTGAATTAAAAACACTTGGATTAAATACAAAGAAGTGATCGGTTTTGAGAAAGGAACGAAGCAGCATGGTTTCGTCCGCCGCAGCAGGACCAAAAGCAGTTTCCTTCGGCCGCATGTAAAGGCCCTGACTTAACTTCCTCACCTTAGCTTCGGCCACAAGCTCTTTGAGGCAACGGTCCACACTGGGTGATATGGCCAACAAGTTCTCGCGCCGAACAGCTTTCCCCGGCCTAAGAGCCCGCCAAACCTTCTGCTTTTCAGTCTCACGCTCCATGTCTAAATCCCCCACAAAAAACTCCTGTTTATAAGGTAGCAACGATCGGTGGAATGTCAAAAATTTTATTTAAAATATTTACGTTCAAATGCCGTAAGCAGGTTGTAATTATTGAGTTTATTATAATCTTAACGTGAGCATTCTGTCTAAACTTTCTAGAGGCCCTCCCAAGGCATCACTCCAGTTATCTCCCCAAGACCAACCATGTTGTCGATCTTGTTACCCGAAACTGAGGAGATATAGGGGGTAGCGTCCGTTCCCCAATGACTAGGCGGTGGGACTTACGAGCATTCTTGCAATGCGAGCTTGAAGTTGCTCCTTGAGTGCCAGGGTATTGTCGTAAACAATGTGATTGTATTGACGAATGTTGAAGTGAGCGTTGTCAAAATCGCTTCCATTGCAGCAATGTATGACTGGGATTCCTAGTGCTGTAGCGTAGCCAGCTTCCCAGTACACACCACCACGATGGCCAGTAAAGTCGGCAATGAGGAATCTGCTTTTGTTAATTTCAACAACTATTTCGTCATCAATTTTTTTCGTTGTGTGGTTTTTCATCAATACGAATGGCTTTAAGCCCATTGTGCTCAATCGCTGGCTTGATACCTTCTTTATAAACATCATCTGTAGACTCAGTGAACCACATGGAAACAAATGCTTGCTCTGAAGATGTGCTTGGTTTTTGAAGTTCGTTAACACGTTGCCAACCGTCCAGGCTAAGCACAGCTCTGGTACCCATGTTTTGGTCTGCTTGGGTATCGATATAGCCCGACTGCTTCGCCCACCCGACGAGCTTTTTGAGTTCTTGCTTATTTTTACAAAAACCAAGATAAAGATCTTCAGTGGCCGAAACTGATCGGAAATCACCTAAGTCTTTTTGAAGGTCGGCCAGCTCAAGAAGTATGCTATCTAATTGTTGCATAGGATCGCGAGGAATGCTTTGTCCATCTAATAGCTTCTCCCAATCCTCGTTCTTAAAGTGTACTTCAGTATCTTTATTGCGTTTGGATCGTCGACGCACTGTCGCACTTAACTCGTGCCATCTATCCCCAGGAAACAACTCATTAGGATTTGGAAAACATCTCAACGTATCTCCTGAAATAGTATACGAACCACATTGATTGCAATCGATGTAGTATCCATCTTTGTTTTGAACACATCCTTTGTTTTGTACTTTTTGAGATCCGCATATCCGGCAGAAGTTCGTTTCAGTCATAGGCTACGATGTTCCATCCCTTTTTTAGATTCATCATGATTTATGACGGCATTTTAGTGCGTATCTTGAGTGCTAGGGTGAAGAAAATTGTTGGACTGACGGGAGTTGTTGGGACATCTGCTTGGGGACATGCTCTGATCTAGATAGTCGAACGATCACAAGCAATTACAAACGCGAGCGCGAAACCGTCGATAAGGATAACGGTTCCGCGGTCGGGTTTGTAAGCAATTGATATTATTCTATTTATTTTCCTAAAGCATGTCCCCAAGAAAGTCCCCAAGAAAAAGACGCGTTGTATCGAGCGGCGAAGTTCGTCTTGCAAATGTTGCCTTAGATCAGCAATGAACCAAAACGGTAACCGGTATACATGCACAACGTGCAGGGTCGCATGGTTGAGTTCTGCCAGTTCAAGCGCTTTGCGAAGCGCATAGCGCCGCTTTGTAGGGTTATCCACAGGGCAGACAATTTGCTTCAGTGTTTGCAGACCAGTGCTGGTTTGTGAGTTGATTTCCCGTCTGCCTGTTTGAGTGTTGCACGTCACTTTCAGCGAAGAATGCGGCGGACGGGAACCGCGTGTCGCTTTGGTCACAGTTTCGATACCTCTGGATTCGGTTTGCACGTGCGCCCCCTTTCGACAACCTGATCGGATCAGACCGAGGACTATGCGCGAGTTCACCGGGACGTTTCAAGACTGTCCCATCATTTAGGTCGGGTGATCTGCGTGATGTGGTAAAAATGTGTACGCTGCCTACATGACAAAGGAGTGACAACTCGAGTAGTGGTGGCATCCTGGGTATGGTTGCATCGTTGGCAGCTCCGCATATTAACACCAACAATGACGGTTGGGATTTATGCACACCTGATGGCAGCCTCCGCGCGCAATACGAACACTAGCTGCGGCCTTTTTGCATTACTACGATGGACCAGTGCTCGTTTAAGAAAGTCCTGAGCCATTCGGCTTGTTCTTTGCTCTGCTACCTGCGTTGCCATTCCTTGAATTATCAAGGGATAGTCCTGCGTCATGGCGCCTTGGCATTAGAGCAAAGCCCGGCGCCCCGGTGGCTCAGGACTTTCTTAAGCGAACACTAGTGGCTTAGGGCCTTATCGGTTATGCTCCGCGGGCATCTATGTCTTTACTTATCGTTACGCCTACTTATAACGAGGCCGATAATCTGCCGACTTTTATCGAAGGTGTTCAGGCTGTGGTGCCTGAGGCTGATATTTTGGTGGTGGATGATAACTCTCCGGATGGCACAGGTGAGCTTGCCGAACGCATGGCCACTAAAGACAGCCGCATCAAGGTAATTCACCGCAGCGGCAAGCTGGGTATTGGTAGCGCATACATCGAAGCGTTTCATTGGGCTTTGCGTAATGACTATGACGCTGTGGCGCAGATGGATACCGATCTTTCACACGACCCAAAGCATTTGCCGGCGTTTTTAGAAGCTTTAGCGGAGGGCGCAGATGTCGTGCTTGGCTCGCGTAATATTCCTGGCGGCAAAGTCGAAGGCTGGGGGCCGACGCGACATTTTGTTTCCAAGGGTGGCAGTCTTTACAGCCGGATGATTCTCGGGCTTGGGGTGCGTGATCTTACCGGCGGCTATAAAGTTTGGAAAAAAGAGGCACTGCAAGCCCTGGATTTAGATGCAGTGCAGTCCGAGGGTTACTCTTTTCAAATCGAAATGACTTACCGTGCGATTCGTAAAGGTTTCAAAGTTAAAGAAGTGCCGATTACGTTTATCGATCGACGTGTTGGTCAGAGCAAAATGTCGAAAGCCATTTTTAAAGAGGCCGTGTTCATGGTCTGGAAGCTACGCTTCATGGCTGCGTCCAATCGTCTGTAGTTAACCTTTGCCGCTTTTCATGTGGAGCCAGCAAAGCAGAGCTTGACCTTCACGCTCAAACAGTCCTCGCTTAGCTGCGGAACTGCGGGTGGGACCCTAGGCCTCTTTGCAGTAAGATTCATGCATGGAAATTGAAAAAAGGGAATTTGCGAGGATCAAACGTGGCAATGCAGGACGGTGTCACTTCGCCGGGCGAGCACGCCTTTGACATGTCGGTCCGGTGGAACATAGCGACGATGTGTGTAGGAGGGTTCAAAGTAGAGAGGGAAATATTCAGCAGTTGCATGGCCCCAAGATGCAGCCCGATATCGGGGCAGCACAAAATCAACCGGAAAGAACAACAAAATAACTGACGAGGAAGGATGGGTCCGGCGGAGCAGGAAGGATGCCTGAGGCATCTTGGGACTCGACCGACGCTGAGATGTTCATGGGACCACCGCAAATGAGGTGAATGGAGACATCGATTTGGAAGACCGTGGCTAAAAACGTGGCCCTAGCAGTGCGTTTGCGTTCGGCCCAACGCAGTCTCAGTCCCACAAAGCGAGTTGCGAACTGCAGACAGTCAAAGCAGGCCCCATGTTGCTGCCTCTGAATGATGGATGTTTTGTGATCAGTTGGCAAAGAGAAAACCAAAACAAGGATCTCGCAGAAGTCTTTGGACGTATTTGTTCAGCGCAGAGTTGCAGTAAATCAAAAGCGCCTAAAAACGCGAGGCTCTGAACAAGGACCATTACATGACTTACACTAACGCCGAAGACTTTTGTCCCCAGCACGGCGTTCAGATTGGGGCTTTTTAGGTCAGTGTACAGACACCTACAGTGACGCGTCGTATCCCCAAAAAAGCAGAGTTTTCGTTGTATTTCAAGGAACAAGGGTTCTGGCATGTCAATTGCATTGAACGTATCGCTGATGTGTTTAGTAACGACCGAGCCATGGAGTTTTGGATGAAGAATAGATTATACAACTTTGCTACGCCTTTGATCGTCATTACTTTAAGTTTCTCACTTGTGGCATGCAGTGCTCAAACTAGCACAAATTCTTTGGACAAGAGTGGCGATAACTCTACGATGGCAATTGCGGCGACTGCTGGAACGTCATTGTTTTTGGATGCTGCAACAATTACCGCATACGCTTTTTCCGCGGCAACGCTAGGTGTTATCGCGGTTGGCGCTGTGGGTTTGTTATGGCTTGCTGGCGATGCGGCACAATACCATGCCGAGCGGCTTGCTGCCCTGCAACAGACCAGTGGAGAATATTTTACAACCTGGCTAAACAGTGGCGCGGCGCCCGATGGCAACTGGGTCTCAGCGAGCTGGGCGGCGGTCGAGGCCGATGGCATGGGCGTTAGTCAGGATGAGTTTTTCTATGACATGGCGCAAGGAGTGATTCCGGTTTTGCTTGCTTCGGTGGTGGATAGGAGCAGCGAAGTTTATGCCAGCGGTGATGTCGATGCTGAAAGTCTGAGAATCTTTTGGGTGGGCGCCGCACAAAGCTTAGGCATCGCTCCTAACAGTGTGTCGGTCCCTACAAAGGTTAGCGAACTTGCTAGCTGGCTTGATGATCTTATTTTTGCCGAGGCTCAGCGTCGCAGCTACGAACTGCATCCCTATGACTCTCCGCGTATCGTAGACTTTGCAACCCAAAAGGTGGCGGTTTTTAACGAGTTGTTTTCATTTGCGACGATTTCCATGCAGTTTGCTAAGGTTGTGGCGGCAGCCAGTTCGACAGGTGACGCCATGGGCGAATTCCAAAAGCGTGCCGCAGAGATTTTGGAAGAATACACAACCAAGGTGATTCAATGTGGCGAGGATGAGACGTGCAAGATTCAGGCCTATGTCGTGTATTGGCAACAAATGCTTCAGCTTGCACGTGATGGCCTGGCAAAAATCGAAGCCGTCATGGCCAATAGTGGTGAGGCTGTAGCGGACGCTCTCGCTGTCGCGCTTGCATGGATGCAGGCTTGGGTGGACTTCGCAGAGTGCATGTTGGCGGCGACGGAGCGTCATTTGGAACGAATCAAGGACGATGGCAATTTTGTGGAATCAGGTAAAACCTTCTTGCAAGATACCTACGTATGCGCAGAGTATATGCGCGGCATTAAATAACCAAGACTAAAACACGAAAGTGACTTTATGCTGTTGAAACTGTCCTTAGCACTCGAGGTAAATCGTGTTGTTGACTTCAAAGACCTTGTTGTAGCTTAGGCCTCTTTGCAGCAAGACTTCAAAGTTAAAAGCGATCGATACACACCACGAATACGACTCTTGGTTTAAACGCGATGAAGTGTTGCCTCGGGTGGTGTTTGGTATACTTCCCTAGTTAGAGTATCCCGATGAACATTTTTCTTTAAGTATTGGAGCAAAGCAGCGAGGGAGCTCCACGCGCAGTTTTGCAGCGAAGCGAGGACTGTTTGAGCATGGAGCTTCCCCTCCGCTTTGCTAGCTGATCATAGAAGAAAGGCTCTAGATGGTTAAACAAAAAATGGCATGTTTAGTATGGATTTAATGCCAAACGTGGCAAATAAAACCAAAAAACATGCCATTTTTGTTAGCCTGCGATGGCCGAGCTTTGCGTTGAAAGCCTTACTTCTTAGCGTTGCGCTTGGCGACTTCTTCTTTGACCTGTTCCAGAATGTTCGATGGAACGGGTGCGTAGTGGCTGAACTCCATGGAGAACTGGCCACGGCCTGAAGTAGCCGAACGCAAATCGCCGATGTAGCCGAACATTTCGCTAAGTGGCACATCAGACTTGATGCGAATGCTGGTTGGACCAGGCTCTTGGGACTTGATCATACCGCGACGACGGTTCAAATCGCCAATGACATCACCAAGGTTGGCATCAGGTACAAACACATCCACCTTCATGATGGGCTCGAGTAACTGAGGAGCCGCTTTGGGCATGGTCTGACGGTACGCAGCCCTGGCAGCGGCTTCAAACGCCATTTGCGATGAGTCGACAGCATGGAAGGCACCGTCTTGAAGAATGAGTTTGAAATCAAGAAGTGGGAAGCCAACCAGCGGACCCTTATCTTTCATGACTTCAAAACCCTTTTGAACGGAGGGAATGAATTCCTTTGGAATGCTTCCGCCCACGATAGTGGATTCAAAGACAAAGCCGGAACCAGCTTCCAAAGGCTCAACTGTGTAGTCGATCTTCGCAAACTGACCCGAACCACCCGTCTGCTTTTTATGCGTGTAGCTGTCAGAAACTGCTCTGGTAATGGTTTCGCGGTAAGCCACTTGGGGTTTGCCCACATCGGCTTCAACACCATGGGTGCGCTTGAGGATGTCGACTTTGATGTCCAAGTGAAGCTCGCCCATGCCTTTAAGAATGGTCTCACCGGACTCCTGATCCACCTCCACGTGAAACGATGGATCTTCGGCTACCATTTTACCGAGGGCGACACTGAGCTTTCCGCTGTTGCCTTTGTCCTTTGGACTGATGGCCACCGAAATAACTGGATCCGGAAAGACCATGGGCTCGAGGGTGGCAGGGTTATCTTCATCGCAGAGCGTATGACCTGTGCGCACGTTTTTTAGTCCGACGAGGGCAACAATGTCACCAGCACTTGCAGTGTCGACCATGGTGCGGGCGTTGGCGTGCATCTCCACCATACGGCCGATGCGCTCGGATTTACCCGTAGCAGTGTTCAGAAGATTGTCGCCTTTATTAATAGTACCGGAATAGATACGTGTGAAAGTAAGAGCTCCAAAGCGATCTTCCATGATTTTGAAAGCCAAAGCGCGAACTGGTTCACTGGCATCGACTTTTGCAAACTCGCCGGTTTCGTTACCTTCAAGATCAATAATGGGCTGTGGTTCAACTTCGGTTGGGTTCGGGAGGTAGTCTACCACCGCATCCAAAACCTGCTGCACGCCTTTGTTCTTAAAGGATGAGCCACAATAGGTTGGGAAGAAGGCTAGTTTGATGGTTCCCTTGCGAATGCAACGTTTAATGGTGTCGATGTCAGGCTCGTTACCCTCGAGGTAAGCTTCCATGACGTCGTCATCTTGTTCCACCGCAGTTTCGATGAGGTCGTTGCGGTATTTCTCGACTTTTTCTTTCATGTCTTCGGGAACGTCTTTGACTTCAAAGTTCTCTGGAAGACCTGAGTCGTCCCATACATAGGCTTTGCGTGTGAGCAGGTCGACCACGCCGGCAAAGTCTCCTTCGGTGCCAATGGGTAGTACCATGACCAATGGTTTTGCTCCGAGGATGGTTTTGATCTGGTCCACCACGCGGTAGAAGTCTGCACCAAGACGATCGAGTTTGTTCACGTAGATAACACGCGCTACCCGAGAGTCGTTGGCATAGCGCCAGTTGGTCTCGGACTGGGGCTCAACACCGCCCGAGCCGCAAAACACACCGATGCCGCCGTCGAGCACCTTGAGCGAACGGTACACCTCAATGGTGAAGTCCACGTGTCCGGGAGTGTCGATGATGTTGAAACGGTGCTCTTTCCAAAAGCAGGTAGTTGCAGCCGACTGGATGGTGATGCCGCGTTCCTGTTCTTGCTCCATGAAATCGGTGGTGGCAGCGCCGTCGTGCACTTCGCCGATTTTGTGAATCTTACCGGTGAGCTTGAGAATGCGTTCGGTGGTGGTGGTTTTTCCGGCATCCACGTGTGCGAAAATGCCGATGTTTCTGTATTTGCTGAGATCTTGCATGCTTTGTGTTTATCCAGAGGGGCGCCAATTGGGCCCGGGTTATTTGGGCGGGAGCTTTTTCCCATCTGGGGAATTTTGCAAGGCCTAAAGCATCGAAAAAGCGTTATTGGATTTGCTTTTTTGCCTTAAAACCGAAATTTTTGTGTATCGTCGCTGCTCTGTGGGCAAAAAACAGATGATGCGGCGCCCGAGCGCATGGGCCATACGGTGTAATTTTCCTGCTGTGATCGCTTTTGAGGGTTAAGATTTCTCGGCCATATGTGGTAGCGCTGATCGTATGGATGGATGGCAAGCGCAATGAATGTCCTTGGGATTTACCTATGGTGCGTGTGTGTTTCTTTCGGTGTGGCCTTGAGCTACGCGTGGTTTTGGCTCTGGCACAATACAAAAAAACGCAAAGCTCGCCTGTTTGGACGTAAACGCTTGGATGCTGTTCAAGGTGGCGCACCGATTGAGGATCAAACTGAAGTTGCACGAGAACGTGGCTACGAAGCCATTGAAAAGCAGTTCACCGTAACGCGTCGTGTTTTACTTCCATTGATTGTATTCCTTGCGGCTCTTTTCCTTGTGCTTCCTTTTTTTGGGAAAGATACCATCTACGTTTGTCTCTCTTCTTGCAGCTGTCTTTACCATTGGCCTTGGTATTGCTGCACGGCCTGTGCTCGAAAACGCGATTGCAGGATTGGTGGTTTCCTTTTCTCGAAGTGTTTCGATTGGAGATACCGTCGAGATCCATGGCTTCTACGGTACGGTCGAAGACATCACCGTGACGCACACCACTATTAAGATTTGGGATTGGCGTCGTTATGTCGTTCCAAATAGCAAAATGCTGCAAACGGAATTTGTTAATCTTTCACTCTTTGATGCTTATGTGTGGGCGGTAATTGATTTTTGGGTTTCTTACACCGTTGATATCAATGTGATTGAAAAGTGCTGCTTGCAGATAGCGGATCGCTGTCCTTTTCGTTTCCCTGAAGGTGAAAGCTCCTTTTGGGTGGCCGATACCGAGCTGTACGGCATGCGTTGCAGATTGGCTGTTTGGGCAAAAACACCATCAGACGCTTGGCAAGTGCGCTCCTTTCTGCGACAAGAAGTAGGTGCTGCGTTGCAGCGAATGGATGCGGTGCCCAAACTTACCTTTGGGCTGCCACCATCTCGCAATGTGGTCGAACAGGGGTTGTAGAAGCACTGGATCTTAATAGGGTGCGGAGCGCCCCATAGATATCTTTGTCTATGTCAAGCTCATCGTCACCTAAAACACATCCTCAACCCAACGCAACGTTCGTTTCTGGTCTATCGGTTTTCTTTATCGGAGTGCTCTTGGCTGCTGCTTTGTTGGGTCCTCGTCGAGCAGGCGATTTTTTTGAGCTGATTCAAAACAGTATCTTTCGATATTTTAGCTGGTTTTACGTACTTAGCATGACGGGCTTTTTGCTATTTGCCCTGTGGTTGATCTTTGGTCCCTACGGAAAATTGCGACTGGGCGCTGAAGATGACAGGCCAGAGTTTTCCACACCAACATGGATCTCGATGTTGTTTAGCGCGGGCATGGGCATAGGACTTTTATTTTTCGGCGTAGCCGAGCCGATGATGCATTACGCCAATGCACCCACCATGGAAACAAACAAACTGGTCCGCGCACGTGATGCGATGGGACTTACTTTCTTTCATTGGGGTTTGCATGCATGGGCCGTGTACGCAGTGGTTGGGCTTGCGCTAGCTTATTTTTGTTTTCGCAAGGGCTTTGCTTTCAGTTTGCGTTCAGCACTTTATCCGGTGCTGGGCAAGCGTGTGTTTGGTCGCATGGGTGATGTGATTGACGTGCTTGCTATTGTGTCGACGCTGCTCGGTGTGGCTACTTCGCTTGGCATTGGCGCGATGCAGGTTAATTCTGGACTGCACTATGCCTTTGGCCTTCCCAACACTACCGTAGCGCAGGTTGCAGTCATTGCCGGGGTTACCAGTCTTGCGACGCTTTCGGTTGTTAGCGGCTTGCATATGGGCATACGGCGTCTGAGCGAGCTCAACATGGCACTTGCTGGATTGCTGTTTTTGATGGTGCTTGTTTTAGGGCCTACGCCCTTTTTACTCAATTCATTTGTAGAAAATATTGGCAGCTATTTGGAGCAGTTACCGAAGCATTCCTTCATTACGGGAAGTTTTGAAAACACCGCCGAAAAACGCTGGCTTCGGTCCTGGACTTTGTTTTACTGGGCATGGTGGATTGCCTGGGCGCCGTTTGTGGGCATGTTTGTTGCGCGCGTATCCAAAGGCAGAACTATTCGCGAGTTCGTCGTAACCGTACTGTTTGTTCCAACCTTGGTTGGCTTTGCTTGGTTTAGTGTGTTTGGCGGAGCTTCTCTTTATGCGGAGATTCACGGGGATCACTCCGTTGGGCTTGCTGTTGCCGACGATATGCCAACGGCCGTTTTTGTTTTGTTTGAGAGTTATCCTGCCACCATGTTCACGACTTTGGTTTGTGTAATCTCAATTGTTCTGTTTTTTGTCACATCCTCTGATTCGGCATCGCTCGTTGTGGATACCTTGGCAGCGGGTGGCAATGAAGATAATCCCGTCTGGCATCGCGTGTTTTGGGCTGTGCTCGAGGGGCTTGTGGCTGCAGCCCTTTTGCTTGCAGGCGGTCTTCAAGCGCTGCGTACTGCGACCATAACCTCCGCGCTACCTTTTTGCGTGATTATTCTGCTGATGTGCGTCGGTATAATTCGCAGCTTACGCAAGGAAAAATTGCCGAAACCATAGGAGGTTAACATTGCTGCACACCTTGCGGAAGGCAGAGCATGTGTAGTTCACCGCTAGGTTATTTCTCGTAAGAATTCTTTGTGTAAGGTGTAATTTTTCCTGCAGTTGAGTATGGTGTAGGCATGAAAAAGCTGTCCATCGATAAAGATTACCTTCAGCGCATCCTTGCTGATTTGCTTGCCATCCCCAGTCCTTCTGGCTTTACCGATAACATTGTGCACCGCATTGCCAAGGAGCTTGATTCCTTTGGTCTTGAGTTTGAACTAACACGTCGCGGCGCGATTCGCGCGACAATCCCCGGTAAAACCAAGACGCCTGATCGGGCGATTGTCTCTCATGTTGATACCTTAGGCGCGATGGTTCGGAAATTGAAAAGCAACGGTCGCTTGGCACTCGCTCCCATCGGAACTTGGTCGTCACGCTTCGCCGAAGGAGGGCGCGTTACCGTGTTCACCGATAACGCAGGCGCAATACGAGGAACCGTCCTTCCGCTGAAAGCTTCCGGGCATATCTACAATAAAGAGATTGATACACAACCTGTGAATTGGGAGAATCTAGAGTTGCGCGTTGATGTGCAAGCCAGCAGTCAGGATGATTTGCAAAAACATGGTTTTGCCATTGGTGATTTTGTCGGCTTTGATCCAGGCACGGAATTTACCAAAGACGGATTTGTTGTCTCGCGTCACCTCGACGATAAAGCGGGCGTTGCATCCGTGCTTAGCGCTTTGAAGGCTGTTGTCGATGCAAAAATTGAACTTCCTGTCGATTGTCATCCTCTGTTCACCGTGTCTGAGGAAGTGGGTTCGGGCGCATCAAGCGTGCTTCACCAAGATGTCGCCGAGCTCGTGAGCGTTGATAATGGTACCTCCGGTCCCGGCCAAAATTCAGACGAAACCGGAGTGACCATTTCGATGATGGATTTGGCTGGGCCCTATGACTACCATCTGAGCCGTAACCTTATAAAGATTGCCAACGACTTTGGTCTAACTATCGGTCGTGACGTCTTCAAGTGGTATCGAAGTGATGCGGCTTCTGCCGTGGAAGCGGGTAACGACATTCACACGGCTTTACTTTGTTTTGGTTTGGATGCTTCGCATGGTTATGAACGAACGCATTTACGTTCGTTGGTCGATTTGGCAACAATTCTAACACTGTACATGCAAAGTCCACCCTTGTTTGCCAGGGATAAAAGCGGATTGGGTCCACTGGAAGGCTTTCCGGAGTTACCCACTGATAGCAGTAACGGTTGAAATTAACGCTCATATTGCGTAAAGGCTTTTAACCACTAGCGCTCGTCTCGATTAGGTGAGTGTGCCACCAACAAACGGGAGGCCGAACGCAATGTGCGGCATAGCAGGAGAGTATCGCTTTGATGGAAAAGTCGCTGATGTTGGCGCCGTCGCGACAATGTCGGAGGCTCAACATGCACGAGGACCTGATGGAAACGGTGTGCTGAGCTTTGGCCCGTCGCCTTGGCCCATCGCCGGCTTAGGATCATTGATCTAAGTGAACGGGGCATGCAGCCTATGGTGGACGCAGAACTTGGATTAAGCCTCGTGTTCAACGGTTGCATCTACAACTACCAGCAATTGCGTGATGAGCTTGAAGAAGCGGGTTACTCCTTCTTTTCAACAAGCGATACCGAAGTCATTCTCAAAGCCTTTCATCGCTGGGGCGCGCGATGTGTGGAGCACTTCAATGGCATGTTTGCCTTTGCAATACTTGAACGGCAGAGCAAACGCCTTACGCTTGCACGGGATCGTTTGGGCATTAAACCGCTTTATTATTCATGGCAAAATCAAGGCAAAGTATTGCGGTTTGCTTCTTCGCTTCCTGCAATTCTTGCTGCAGGTTCGGTGGATACTTCAATCGATCCTGAAGCGCTTCATTACTACATGCATTTTCACTCCGTGGTGCCTGCGCCTCATACGATTCTTAGCGGCGTCAAGAAATTGCCTCCAGCCACTGTGATGCAAATCGAGCTCGATGGAAAAATCTCGAGTACGAACTATTGGTCTTTAAGCATGGAGCCTTCTGTCGAAGATGCGGCATTGACAGAACATGACTGGAAGTCGCGTGTGCATGATGCGTTGAGGCTTGCCGTGGAGCGACGGTTGGTGGCCGATGTTCCGGTTGGCGTACTGCTTTCTGGTGGACTCGATAGCAGTCTGATCGTGGGATTGCTTGCTGAGGCGAAGCAGAAACTAAGTACATTTTCAATCGGCTTTGAGAGCGTGGGTGATGAAAAAGGCGATGAGTTTCAGTACTCCGATATCATTGCAAAACATTTTAAGACCGATCACCACCAGATTCGCGTCGAGACCAAATCGTTTTTGCCGAATTTAGCCAGGACCATTGCGGCGCAAAGTGAGCCTATGGTGAGTCACGACAATATTGGTTTTTTCCTTTTGTCCCAAGAAGTCAAAAAGCACGTTAAAGTTGTGCAAAGTGGTCAGGGCGCCGATGAAATATTCGCGGGATACCGGTGGTATCCACCCTTAATGGAGTCCAGCGATGCGCTGACGGATTATAAACGAGTTTTCTTTGATCGTGATCACGACGATTTTGCTCGCTTGGTCCATAGAGAGTTTGTAAGCGAAGATTTTAGTACGGCCTTTGTGAAGCAGCATTTTAACAGAACGGGTGCTGCTCGTGCAGTGGACAAGGCTTTGCGTTTGGATAGCACCGTGATGCTGGTTGATGATCCGGTCAAGCGAGTCGATAACATGACGATGGCCTGGGGCTTGAAGCACGTGTGCCGTTTTTGGATCATGAACTTGTAGAACTTGCGGGGCGTGTGCCAGCAAAGCTTAAAGTAAAGCAAGGGGGCAAACACATTCTTAAGAATTGCGCGCGACGTGATTCCTCATCAAGTGATTGACCGACCCAAAGGTTACTTCCCGGTGCCGGCGCTGAAGTATCTGCGTGGTCCCTACCTTGAGCTCGTCAAGGAAAGCTTGTGTGCTGAGCGATCGAAGCAACGCGGTGTGTTTAACCTTCCAGAAGTGAGCAAGATGTTTGAAGAACCGGATAAACACATTACACCCTTACAAGGTTCCAAACTTTGGCAGATAGCACTTCTTGAACTGTGGCTTTGTGAACAAGGGCTCTAGCTATGACGCATCATGACGACAAGGTTCCGCAATACGATACTGTGTCAGCATCGGATTTGACTAAGGCCGAATCCTCTCAAGAGCAGAATGGTCGGCATAAACCCGTTGACCCCGCCGAAGATGTATCGCTTGCAAGCTGGGTCAAACCGAGCGACTCGTACCTCGAGCAGATGAAACGCAATGCCGTCCTTGAGTGTGGCTGGGGGCGATTGTTGTTTGGCCAAAGCTTTTCTGATAGCGCGGAGCTTGCCGAATGTCTGCTGAAGGAACGACATGGCAAGCGTGATTTGGCACTCTACATCCGCGATCCACACGTGATACTTGCGCAAGCTCCGCAACGTTTGTTTTTGGATCCATCGCATACCTTTCGTTTGGATTTGTTGAATTACGGGCCTGTAAGTCAGCCTGCGAGTATCACCATTCGAGCTATTGAAAAAAAGCGAGACGTGAGAGAAATTAATCGACTGTTTCACTTGCGCAATATGGTCTGTGTTGATGAAGATTTCGTTTGGGAACAACGCCATTCGAAACAACTGCACTATCTGCTAGCCGTGAATCCGGAGGGAGAAGTCATCGGTGTTGTCACCGGGGTCGACCATCAAGCGGTGTTTCAAGATCCAGAAGCAGGAAGCAGCCTTTGGACTTTAGCCGTCGATTCGCAGACACCCGTTCCTGGCGTTGGGCACACGCTTGTGACAGCACTTGCTACGAAGTTTAAAGAACTTGGACGGCACTACATGGATCTTAGTGTGCTTGCAGACAACAGTTCGGCGATTGCTTTGTATGAAAAGATGGGGTTTTACCGAGTGCCGGTGTTTTGTATCAAGCACAAACACAACCCAGTGAATGAACGTTTGTTTGTTGAACCTGACAGGGTTCAAACCTTGAATCCCTATGCTGAAATTATTGCAAACGAAGCGAGGCGCCGCGGTGTGAATGTCGAAGTACTTGATGCCGATCGCAATCATCTTCGTCTAACTTACGGTAGTCGCTCGGTTGTGTGCTGGGAATCGCTGAGCGAGCTGACCTCTTCCATCGCTATGGTGCGATGCTCTGATAAAAGCCTTACCTCAAAGCTCCTCGGTGAAGCTGGGCTGTCTGTACCCGAGCAACGCGTGGTAACGGAGCTTGAACCTGCTTTGGAGTTTCTCCATCATCATAAACAGGTGGTGGTTAAACCTTTGCACGGAGAACAAGGCGCAGGTGTGTCCGTGGGCGTTTCAGATGCAGCGGCCTTGGAACACGCCATTCGGAATGCTCGTTTGGTTCATGAAAAAATTATTGTTGAACGCTACGTCCAAGGCGACGACCTACGCATCATCGTGATTGACAACAAAGTAGTTGCTGCCGCCATACGCAAGCCGCCTCAAGTCATCGGCACGGGCAAACACACCGTGGGGGAGCTTATTGAAAAACTGTCTCGTCGTCGTAAAGCAGCGACTCACGGCGAGAGCAAAGTCCTCGTGGACCACGAAACACTCCGTTGTCTTTCCGAGCAAACGCTTAGCTTAAAAAGTGTGATTGAAAAAAACCGTCTTGTTACCGTGCGTAAAACCGCCAACCTTCACACCGGCGGCACCATTCATGATGTTACACCCCTGCTTCATCCAAGCCTTGCAGATGCGGCAGTGAAGGCTGCTCGAGCACTAAGTATTCCTGTTGTCGGTTTGGATTTTCTTGTCGAAGCGCCCAAGAAAGCCCAATATGTCATTATTGAAGCCAACGAACGTCCAGGCCTTGCCAACCATGAACCACAGCCGACTGCAGAACGCTTCCTGGATTTTCTTTTTCCGATGAGTGTATCCAAGCATTAGTGTTCGCTTAAAAAATCCTGAGCCATTCGGCTTGTTCTTTGCTCTGTTACCTGCGTTGCCATTCCTTGAATTATCAAGGGATAGTCCTGCGTCATGGCGCCTTGGTAGCGGAACAAAGCCCGGCGCCTCGGTGGTTCAGGATTTTCTTAAGCGAACACTAGTGCGGCAAATCGACGCGCTGCCAGATGCGGACTTGTTTGTCTCCGTCGCGACTCTCGAAGACCCATACCCAAAGCTCGCCACTCTCTGCTTTGAAATACAAGTCGGTGTACTCGGGTCTGCCAAGTAGTCCAGAATGAAGGGAGTGAGCGGCTCCAACAAATTGCATGTCTTGGGCGGCTTCGGGCCGAATAACGTGCAGCCATTGACGCAATTGCGTTCCATCAAAGCGCGGCAGTTCAGGAACTTGGTAGGCCCAAGCCCAAATTTCACCTTCGTCATCTTCGAAATACAGATCCGAGTATTCGGCAAACGATTCAGGTGCCGCGTGCGCGGCTGCTACAAACTTCATCCCTTGAGCAAGCTCGGGCCATGTCAACTGGAGCCATCGTCTTGTTTGCGGGTAGGGTGAGCCGACGGATGCTGCCCACACGTAAATGACGCCGTCTTCTTCAAAATACATGTCAGAAAAATTGGCTTCAGCTCTGAATTGCGAATGAATGGCATGCGCTGCGCCAACGAACTGCATGCCAATTGCTTGCTCTGGCCAAATAAAGCGTAGCCATTTGCGGTCCCGCGAGCCTTCGTGGTTGTGTGACCAAATCCAAATTTGCTCATTTGCGTCTTGGAAATACAAGTCGGAGTATTCGTACTTGGACAAGGGAGATGCGTGAGCTGCATCCATGAAAGTCAGGTCTTCAATGCTTAGCGGATCGCGATGAATTTCTTCGACAACGATATCCTGTGTTGAAGCAGCACACCCTTGAAAAAGACTGAGCATTGCGCCAAAAAGCAACGAACCAAACACCTTGTGAATCATGCATCCTCTGACTTAGAGCTATGCATGACTAAAGCACAGAAACAACGAACTTCAAGTGATGGGAGGCCAATCCGCTCGGATCGTAGCTGGAACGCGGAGCTTGTTCTCTGTTAAACCGAAAAAATAGGGGAATATTCAAAGCGAAGAAATCGCCCTTAACAATTATCGGCTTGACTGAGAGGGCTCTTGGCATTAAACCATCCGTCATGTTGCTAGTGGTAACATTCGCGGCGGCGCATCATCATCACCGGGTTTTTGGCCGGGTTATGGGGTGATGTGCCTTGCGCATGAACTGATAACGCCGGCTTTTGGGTCGGCGTTTTTCGTTTAAACACTGTAAAAACGCCGCTTCAAAGGCAGGGTTAAAGGGGGCGCCTGCGTGGCCCGATAGTGTGGTATAGGAGAGCGGCAAATGACACAAAACTCAATAAAAACAACTTCTCTGCGACTGGCGTTGCCCAAAGGCCGCATGTCCGAAGGCGTACGTGGTCTGCTGGCCGATGCGGGTATTCGTTTGCGCATTGGTGAGCGCGGCTACCGGCCCAGTATTTCCATGCCAGGTTTTGAATGCAAGATTCTAAAACCGCAAACTATCATCGAGATGCTGCATGCCGGATCCCGCGATATTGGTTTCGCAGGGGCCGACTGGGTTGCTGAGCTTGGCGCAAACCTTGTTGATCTTTTAGATACTGGATTTGATCCCGTGCGTCTCGTTGCAGCGGCACCTTCGGGGCTTATTCGCGATGGCAAACTACCCAATCAATCGCTGGTAGTAGCTTCGGAGTATCCGAAACTGACCCAAGCTTGGATGAAGAAACAGCCAATGCCAATGAAGTTTGTGCGCTCCTATGGCGCTACCGAGGTTTTCCCGCCGGAAGATGCCGACTGCATCATTGATATTACCCAATCTGGCGATACGCTTCGTGCCAATGGTTTGCACATTGTAGATGAACTCATGCTTTCTTCGACCAGGCTTTACGCGAACCCCGATGCGTTGAAGGTTCCGGAAAAGAAACAAGCGATTGATAATTTTGTTTTGCTGCTTCGTTCAGTCATCGAGGCTCGAGGCCGTGTGATGGTCGAACTCAACGTCTCAGAAGCCAATCTTGAGCGGCTGATCGAGATCCTGCCTTGCATGCGTGAACCCACCATGGCGCGTTTGCACGGTGATGCAGGCTATGCTGTGCGCGCTGCCGTGCCTAAAAAAGATCTTCCTACATTGATACCCGAACTGAAACAACGCGGTGGCACTGACATTGTGGTGACACGTTTAAACCAAATCGTACCGTAGGATAACACCATGAAAAACGAAACTGTGGGCCCAAAACCATTAAAACGTATCGAACAACTCAGCGTTTACCGACCCGGTTCAGCGCCAAACAAGGATATCCTGCGACTGGATACCAATGAAAGCCTGTACGCACCGGCTGAACTCATGCAGTTGCTTGCGAGTGCCGATCCAGAGCTTATCAATCGCTATCCGAATGCAGCCGAGCTTGAAAGCACACTGGCCCAGCACTTTGGTTTAAAAAACGACCAAGTCCTTGTGACCTGCGGCGCGGACGATGCGTTGTTTCGCACCTTTTTGGCCATGCTGGATCCTGAAAGAGAAGTGATTCTCCCTCAGCCTGGCTTTGAAATGCTTGACCGCTACGCGCAAATTACAGGTGCCACCACTCACATTGTTCCTTGGCTCGAGGGAGCTTATCCGACCGAAGAAGTGTTAAGTAAGGTCAATGAAAGAACTGCACTGATCGTCGTTGTTTCTCCAAACAATCCCACCGGTGGCACGATTAAGGTCAATGAACTACGTCGAATTTCAGAAGCGGCGCCGCATGCCTTGATTCTGCTTGATTTGGCTTACACCGAATTCGCTGATGAAGATCTCACACCCACCGGCCTTAGTCTTCCCAACGTAATTCTTATTCGCACCCTTTCAAAAGGCTGGGGTCTTGCGGGTTTGCGTGTGGGCTATGCGATGGGAAAAACGCAAATCGTCGATTGGCTTCGCGCTGTCGGAAGCCCCTATCCAGTCTCGCGCATCTCACTTTTTCTTGCCCACTACTATCTTACCCAAAGTGGCGAAAATGTGCTGCAAGCCCAGGTAAGTCGCGTAAGGCACGAGCGCGAATCGCTCAATCAGCTTTTGGCTGGCTACGGATTGGATATCCAACCTTCGCAAGGCAACTTTGTGTTTGTAAAAACACCCCGTGCTCAAGAGATCTACGAAAAGCTTCTTGAGCAAAAAGTGAGCGTGCGTTTTTTCAAAACCAGGCCTCAGCTCAAGCACTACCTTCGCATTACTTGTCCAGGTAACGAGCAAGCTTATGCAAGACTTGAAACCGCATTTCGACTGGTGCTTGGTGGAAACGAGCAAGCAAAACCAGCGTCACCGATCAAAGAGAAAAACATTGAGCCCGCGAAAATGCAAAGCAAAAAGCTTGATGGTCGTAGCGCGGAAATAAAGCGAGTGACCAAAGAAACCCAAATCACAGTGCGCGTTGATATAGACGGCCAAGGGAAGTCTCAAGTCCAAAGTGGTATTGGCTTTTTGGATCACATGCTGAGCGCTTTGGCGAAGCACAGCGGCATGAATATTTCGCTGAGTTGTGTGGGTGATCTTGAAGTCGACGATCATCACAGTTCTGAAGATTGTGCGCTGGCCTTGGGCGCAGCCATCGACCAAGCTTTGGGCGAGCGCCGCGGCATTCACCGTTTTGGTTACGCCTACGCTCCGCTTGATGAAGCTATGGCCCGTGCCGTGGTAGATTTTTCAGGCAGACCCTTTGCGCAAATCAGCTTAGGGCTTGGCCGAGAAAAGATTGGTGGCTGGGCCACGGAGAATATGGGACATTTTTTTGAGTCATTGGCCACTGCTGCCAAAGCGACACTCCATGTTAATCTACTCACTGGCTTCAATGATCATCACCGTATTGAAGCGGCATTCAAGGCCCTTGCCTTGGCTCTGCGTGAGGCAGTCGCTCGGCGTGAAGGTGGCGAGATTCCAAGCACGAAAGGTGTGTTGTGAGTGTTGAAGTTGTTGATACTCGTTGTGCAAACATAGCTTCCATGATCAGCGCCTTGGGTCGACAAGGCGCCGAAGCGCGGCTGTGCCAAGATGCAGAAACAATCCGCAAGGCCAAGCAAGTGGTGCTGCCGGGCGTTGGAACCTTTGGGGCGGCGATGAGCAGGCTAAAAGAGCTCTCACTCATCGAAGCACTGAAGGAACGTATCTTGAAAGGTGCGCCCACCTTATGTGTGTGCGTTGGTTTTCAAGTTTTGTTTGAGCAAAGTGAAGAGTCTTCAAAGGTGGCGGGCTTGGGCGTTTTTCCTGGTAAGATCATTCATTTTCCAACTTCGGTGAGAGTTCCACAATTTGGTTGGAATCGCATTCACCCTCAGCAAAACGACGGCATGCTCAAGGAGGGCTATGCCTATTTTGCAAACTCCTATTGCGCTACTCAAGCGCCCGAGCACTGGGCCTATGCCAAAGCACACCATGGCATGGACTTTATAGCGGCCATTGAAAAGGGCGCGGTGCTTGGATGCCAATTTCATCCTGAGCTTTCGAGCGCCTTTGGTTTGGAGCTTCTTTCGCGCTGGTTAGAAAGCTCCCGGGAGCAAGCATGTTAACCGTACGCATTATTCCCTGCCTAGACGTCAATGCCGGTCGCGTTGTCAAAGGCGTAAAGTTTTCCGGACTACGCGATGCAGGCTCGCCGTCTGAGCTTTCTGCTCTTTACGAAGCGCAAGGTGCAGATGAGCTCGTGATGTTAGATGTTTCGGCTACGCCTGAGGGACGGGGCACGCAAGTGGAAACAATTAAGGACATCCGTGCGAATATGGCATTGCCACTTACGGTCGGCGGCGGCGTGCGTTCTCTTAGCGATGCCGAAGGCCTGCTGGCCGCGGGCGCCGATAAAGTAAGCGTCAACACAGCCGCTGTGTTGCGCCCAGAAATTCTAAGCGAGCTTTCAAATCAGTTTGGACGACAATGTACAGTCCTTGCAATTGATGCCGCGAAAAAAAGCGATGACGTTTGGGAAGTGGTGGTTCACTCCGGCAAAGAGCGCACCGGTGGCGATGCGATAGCATGGGCCAAGCGCGCCGAAGAACTCGGGGTAGGCGAGATACTGCTCACCAGTTGGGATCGTGACGGCACGCGTTCAGGTTACGATCTGGAGCTTATGCAAGCGCTAAGTTCTGCGGTGGGCATTCCTGTGATTGCATCCGGCGGCGCAGCAAGTTCAGCGCATATGATTGATGCGCTCAAAGCTGGCGCCGATGCTGTGCTTGCGGCTTCTATCTTTCAGGACGGTGAATATACCGTTGGACAAATTAAAGCGGAGCTACGTGATGCGGGGCTTAAGGTGCGTTTATGATTATTCCTTCGATTGATTTAATGAATGGCCATGCTGTTCAGCTTGTGGGCGGAAAAAAACTCAAAATCGATGCAGGCGATCCGCGCCCCATAGCGAGAAAATTTCGTTTAGCAGGAGAGATAGCATGCATTGATCTCGATGCAGCGATGAGTCAAGGATCGAACGAATCGATTATCAAGGACTTGCTTGGCATGGCCCGGTGTCGTGTGGGCGGCGGTATTCGCAGCGAAGAGACAGCCCGCATGTGGCTTGATGCAGGCGCATCTAAAATTATTTTAGGCACAGCGGCTGTTCCTGAGCTTTTGAGAAAGTTTCCCAAAGGGCGTTTGATGGCCGCGCTGGATGCCGTTGACGGGGAAATCGTTGTTGAAGGTTGGAAAAAGAAGACTGGCGTGCGCATCGAAGAGCGTCTTTCAGAGCTTGCGCCTTACGTGGGTGGTTTTTTAATTACCATGGTCGAGAGGGAAGGGCGCTTAGGAGGAGCGAATCTCGAGTATGCAAAAAAGCTAATCGATGCTGCGCGAGGTTCAGAAATAACGATTGCGGGTGGCGTGAGCAGTCCTGCGGAAATCGCCGAACTTGATGCCCTTGGTGCTGATGCTCAGGTGGGCATGGCGCTTTATGCAAACAAGATGTCACTTGCAGCGGCCATTGCAGCACCGCTCAAGAGTGATCGAGCGGATGGCCTTTGGCCGACTGTTGTTGTTTCGGAACATGGCGATGCTTTAGGGTTAGCTTATTCGAGCGCAGAAAGTCTCGAGCAAGCCGTAGAGAGCCAAAGCGGAGTGTATCATTCGCGCAAACGTGGGCTGTGGAAAAAAGGTGAGACTTCCGGTGCAACGCAAGAGCTTTTGTCGGTAGACCTCGATTGTGATCGCGATGCATTGCGCTTTGTCGTGCGTCAAGCGGGCGCGGGGTTTTGCCACAAGGATACACACAGCTGTTGGGGCGAT
The DNA here is from genome assembly GCA_016699535.1 of Myxococcales bacterium. Lineage (NCBI taxonomy): Bacteria > Pseudomonadati > Myxococcota > Myxococcia > Myxococcales > Myxococcales bacterium. Next base: position 3,814,803 of record CP064980.1, on the reverse strand, counting down.
GCACATGGACTTGTTTCGCTGACTCAAGTTCTTAAAGAACGTATGCTGCAGGCTCCCGAGGGCTCATACACCAAACGGCTCTTTGGCGATGCCAAGCTGCTCAATGCTAAGATTTTAGAAGAAGCCGGGGAACTGACCGAGGCGACAGAATTGGCAGAAATTGTCCATGAGATTGCCGATGTTGTCTATTTTTCGATGGTAAAAATGACAAAACATGGAATTGACCTTTCCCAGATCGAGGCCGAATTAGATCGCCGTGCGCTTGTGCTGACGCGTCGTCCGGGCGACGCTAAAATAAAAACCAAGGACGAAGAATGACGGAATGGCTCAAACGCGCAACGCCCGAGCAGCTAAGCCAGCAACGCCTCGATCTGGTGGACCCGAAAACACTCCAAAGTGTATCGGCAATCATGGAGGAAGTGCGCAAGGGCGGTGATGAGGCCGTAAGGAAGTACGCCCTTCGTTTTGGCGACTTGCAAGCGGATGATGCTTTGGTGATCTCACGAGCAGAACTTGAACAGGCCTTGAAACATATCAGTGCGAATGAACGCGCTTTGCTTGAGCGTACGGCTGCACGCATTCAAGCCTTCGCTGACCTTCAACGTCATGCGATTAAGGAAGTAAGCACTCGTGTGCCGGGCGGAACAGCTGGTCATAGTGTAAGTCCGATGGATAGCGCCGGCTGCTACGCTCCTGCCGGCAGGCATCCTCTGCCCTCATCGGTGCTTATGACAGCCATTACCGCGCGGGTAGCAGGGGTAAAGCAAGTCTGGGTCGCTTCGCCTAAACCTTCTGTTTTAACCAAGGCTGCGGCGGCCATTGCGGGTGCTGATGCTCTGCTTGCTGTGGGCGGCGCTCAAGCCATTGCTGCTTTGGCTTACGGAACTCAAAGCGTCCCACGATGCGATGCGATTGTCGGTCCTGGCAACCGTTGGGTTACCGCAGCGAAGAAACTCGCCTCAGGACAAGTTGCCATTGATATGCTGGCTGGGCCTTCGGAGCTCGTCGTACTGGCCGATCGCTCCTCAAGTCCGCAGCTACTTGCTGCTGATTTGCTTGCGCAAGCTGAACACGACTCTGATGCGCAAGTCATTCTTGTTAGTTTAGATGAAGCGATTTTTGATGAAGTGAATCGGGAGCTCGGCGTGCAGCTCCGGGATTTGCCGACTGCAGAGACAGCCAAACAGGCGCTTTCGCATAGTTTTTCTGTGTTGGCCAAAGATGAAGCACAGGCCATCGAGATTTGTGACGCGCTTGCGCCAGAGCATTTGCAGCTGTCTGTTCGAGATCCTGAACCCTACCGAAAGAAACTACGTCACTACGGTGCCTTGTTTAGTGGCATTGCCGGAGCCGAAGTCTTTGGTGATTACGGCGCAGGCCCCAATCACGTATTGCCCACTTCGGGCACCGCACGCATCACCGGAGGTTTGTCGGTCTTAAACTTCTTGCGGGTTCGCACTTGGCTTCACTTGGATGACACCCGCGGCGTCGCCACCCTTGCTAAAGATGCGACTGATTTTGCTCGGCTCGAAGGCCTCGAAGCCCACGCCCGTGCGGCCGAGCTTCGTTATCAAAACTCGCGATAATAGCTTTGGGGATCCAATGCGCTTTTTAACTTCAGCAGAATTTTTCTCCATCTCGCATCAACGCGTGCTCCGATTAAATGCAGCCGTCTTGGCCTTGACATAGCAGCCCTTGCGGGCAGACATCGCTGTCCAGCAAGACAAAACGGGAAAAGTCCACCTCTTGCAGGGTGATCTCAATTGCACCGCTGGCCCGTGCGTTCACAGGAACGCAACCGAAGTGCTCTGGGGTGCAGTCTGGGCCGCGTCCTATGCCAACTGCGATCAAGCTTTCATCGGGAAGCTCTCCAATTTCGTAAGACTCATCGATAAAGAAATTTTGGCGATACAGTTCACCCTCAAAGGGGTCGTTGGCGAAATACGCTTCGGCGGTTGGACAAAGCTCTGCCTCAATAATAACTAGCTCATAGGAGATAGGATAGCGCCCTTCTGGGAACAAGGAGACGGGGATATGAACCTCCTCGGTGCTTGTGCAAGAAGCAAAACAAGTTGACACAAAAAAAAGGAACACAAGAAGTATCTTTTCCATCATAGGTTCTCATTGAACGACAAGGTTTGTCCCGGTTTGCTTTTTGCGTGGAGCGTTTTGGTTGCGCCCACTCCTTCTGCTTGCAACTCAATCACCAAGGGGCCAGAAGGAACTTTGTGCTTAATTAGAGGAGTTTGTCCTGCAAGCTGTCCATTAATTTTTACAGTGGCCCATGGTCGACTAAGGATGTTGACAAAAGCCTGACCTTGGCGAGTTGTCACTTGAGATTTTTGTTTGGCATCCTGGGGCTTCAGTGGAACCAGAGTATAACGAAGCTTTGTGTTTCCTTCGTCAAGATCAAAGCTCGCTTGCTTTTCTTGGAAGCCTTCGAGTCTCAGATTTAGTTGATGCCTTCCCGTGTTAAGGTGCTTGACGGATAAGGGGGTGTTTCCGGGTTGCTTGATCTGATCAATGGTGACCTCGGCTCCGCTTGGTTCACTTTGCAGGTAGACCGTGCCATAGAGATGTTTTGAAACTGGCTTTTGTTCAAAAAAAGAACTGGCAAACAGAGCTATTACTCCCATGAGCAAGACCGCCAGCACTGCAAGCTGCAGGGTCTTTCCTTTTCCTTCATTTTGCACGTTTTGCTCTTCGAGTGTTTCTGAGGCGCGTGTCGTGTCCTTAAGTGTTGGAGCTGATCGAAGATGGGAAATAGGAGCATCTGCTTCGACAGAGAGGGCAGTCACTCCGGAGGCCGTGGTCATTTGCGAACTCCGAACTCGAAGGTCGTCCTTGATTTGGCGCTCGTCTTCAAACATTTTATTCATCTGTTGAGAGAGCACTACGCCGTCAACTTTATGGGTACGCTTGTGTAAAAACCGGTTGAGCTCTTCTTCCATCGCTTGCGCGTGCGCAAAACGGTCGCCGGGCTCTTTGGCTAAGGCGCGTAATAAGATACTTACCAGATCCTGGGGGAGATCCGGCCGAAATTGTTTGGGATCAGGAATCTCGGCTTTGGCTACCTTCATCAAGATCTCGCCATCCGTTTTTCCTTGAAACAAGCGGCTACCGATTAAAGATTCCCAGAGAACTGCCCCCAATGCAAAAACGTCCGCACGACGATCCATGTCGAGCCCGAGTACTTGCTCTGGTGCCATGTATGGGCTTTTGCCCTTGATACCTCCGGTGCGTGTTTTCGAAATTCGGTTAATGGCGTGTGCTACGCCAAAGTCCGTAATCTTCACTTCGCCGCCATAGGTAATAAATATGTTCTGAGGTGAAATGTCACGATGGACAAGTTCTAGCTTTTGTCCTGCTGAGTTTTTTGCTTCATGGGCGTAGTGCAGGCCTCGAGCAGCTTGAGCAACAATGAAAGCAGCTAACTCAACATCAAGCATCGCACCGTTTTCGTTGAGCTTGTTTAGCAACGAAGCTAGGTGCTCACCGTTAAGGTATTCCATCGTCAGGTAGTATTCTTCACCCTGCATGCCAAGATCGTAGACTTGCGCAACATTGGGATGGTGAATCGATGCCGCAATCCGTGCTTCATCCAAAAACATGTTGATATAGGTCGGATCCCCTACGAATTTAGGATGGATACGTTTTAGCGCAACCCATTTCTCAAAGCCGCCAGGCCCGGTTTTGCGAGCCAAATACACTTGTCCCATTCCACCAACGCCCAACAGCTCAACGAGTTCATAGCCTCCAATGGTGTGTTTTTCTGTCCACGAAAGACGAGTGAGTCTGTTTTGCTCCTCCTCGTTTGGTACCGAATGCCGTTCTTGAACTGAAGCGCGACGTTCAGCGACTGTTTTACGATCACTCATGGTGGATTTTCTACCCTCGGTGCATCAAAGACATAGCTCTGCTTGGTGTCAGACAATGCGACAAGCAAAATGATGGTTGTGGCGACTGCCAACACAGCCCCGGTTCCGATCCAAAACCAAGGACTTTGAAACCAGTTTGATTCCGATTCGTATGGCTTTTCGAGCACTAATTCTGGTGGATGAATCTCTTGCGTGGAGGCGCTCATTGCAGCGTCTTTAGGGGTTATCTTAGGGGCAGTCTCTTCGCTCTTGGCTTCAAAAAAAATGGCACGCAGTGAGGGGCTCAGTTCTGGAGGAGCCTCAAGTTGTGGGTTAAGGGCGAAAGCTTTCTTAAATGCGGATTTTGCTTCCTGCGCTTCTCCGCGAGCACCGCGTAAAATTCCGATATGCAAATGGATCGCGACGAGCTCTTCATCGGAGTACGGTGATTCTTTTTTTGCTGATTCAAAGAGTTGAAGAGCGAGGTCGAGTTTTCCTTCATCGTAGGCTTGTTGTGCAAGATCGATGCTGCGGCTTTGTTGCGCATGTGAAATCGATGCATTCAGGCTCACGGCCAGCGTGGCGACAAGTGCTATCGAGCGCTTAACGTGAAAAGATATTTGCGTTTCCATTGCTCGCATCCAAGATTAGAAGACTTCCGTAGCTTGTGACAAAAACCCAGTCAGGGTTAAGATGATGAGGAAGAAGTAGACCTGTCATTTCAGGTTCCTTCACCGGGTCGTTGTCCATTAAAGCAACAGAGCTTCGGTCGAGAGCTTTGGCAGGCGTAGCAAAGTCCGGTATAGTATAAGCAAGCCAGGGTTGGGGCAGTGGATTAATCGGATTATCAAATCCATGCCAAGTCCAAAGCCGGCTGCTAAGAGCACTGTAAGCCATTGACTCTTGTCCAAGCCTATCACCATTGCCAACAGTGGTAGAATTTTCGATCCAGTACGAAACAAGTGCGCGACTACCGTCGCTCAGCCGTATTTGAAAAAGTTTTTGAGCGTGACCCGCGAGCCACCAAACATATCCATTGTTAAAGGCGAGTGCGTCCGCACTGTATTCGATGGGTATGCCCGCACCGGTATCAGTGGTGGTTACACTTCCAGAAAAACTAATCACGGCGCAGGAGTTGTCGCTCGTATCGAAACTTACTAAGCCGCGAGCTTGCTCTGTGCTGTTTTCACGAACGGTAAAATATAAAGTGTGGCTGCCGTCGGATATCATGGGTGTTGGGCTGACGATGACGTTGGAAATACCATCGCAGGTCCAGTCTGTTGCAGCGTTGGGCACGCCGCTGGTTCCACCATCTGTTTCCGCAGGCCAAAGCAAAGTCCTCGTCCCGGTATTGGGATCGATGCTTACGATATAGTGTTCCAGTTCGTAAGTCGGCGGAATTCCAGCAATCGTGATGCGTCGCTGTCCTACGGCAAACCAGGAGCTTGCTCCGGGCTGCACGCTTTGGAAGTTGTCAAAAGCATCGCCACTTCCAATTTGCGTTAAACCGTTTACGGCATCGTCATAGCTACCTGATATGAATTTTCTTTCACCAGTGACAGTATCTACAGTCGCAATAACACCTAGATCGGGTGCTCCGTTGGTATTGATCAGGGCCGATAGAACAAGCTGCTCATTGGCGGAATCTAAAAAGCCGTCGGTGAAGGTTGGATTGTCTCCCAGGCCAAAGTGAACGGCGGACTCCGCACCGACGCTTCCATATGCGACAGTCTCGGGATCACGACAAACATCCGCCGTGTTGCTGGTATCAAGGCAGTTTTCAAACTGAAGAACGGGGATGGGATTGCCTGCATCATCGATGGGGTTGAACACATCAAAGGCTCCATCTTGGCCGTTTGATGAGTCCAGATCGTTTCCGGCATCATTGCTATCTTTTGGTTTCTTCCCACTACAACCAAGCAAAGCTGCGCCAATAAAAAAAACACAAAACCATTGTCGCACAAGCTTTGGAGCTTGATTCATGACACCCTCTCATATGGTAGGCAAAGGTATGAAAGCAAGGTCATCACGCCTTGATGCCATTAAGATTATCAGATGCTGACTTAGGTAGCAAATCTTCACTGCCTACTGAGCCGTGCAGTTTTCGTTCCCAAGTTTTTACAAACAGCGTGCGAAGAAAACGCGCTTCACTGCTTTTTGCTCCGGGTCTTTTTTCTTTTGTTCCTCTCGTTTTTCGTTTTGGCTTTTTTTGATTCCTTAGGGCTTTGTTTGTCGTTCAAATAGCTTTGACCGCTGCAGGCTCTAAATGCGAAAGCCAATGCTTCATCTATTTATTTCTGAGGAGAGAAGCACATGCGACGTACGATTTCGGTAATGACAATGGCCATCGCGGCAGTGGTTGCAGCTGCAACTGTTGCAGCTGCACAAGAGACGAGTCCTTCAAACGAATCGCCTAGCAGTGATCATCTTTCGGTGGTCGGGCGAGTAGGATTGGGATATTTTGGTTTCCAGCGCATCCCCTTTGCGCGTTTTGAAGGGACTGCTCAAGGCGTAGCCTTGGATCCTGCTGATGATTTGATTGCGCCTACCTTAGGGTTTCGCTATTGGGTGAACCCCTCGCTCGGCGTAGAAGCGGGGATGGCTCTTCAGTTTTCAAGCGGACAAAAAGAAGTTGCTATCGATCGCACGATCAGCGACACCAACGATCCGAGTACATGGGGAGTTGGATTGCATGCAGGCCTACCTTTAGCGCTTAGCTATAGCCGCCATTACAAATTTCTTGTGATTCCTGAGGTGAACTTTGCAGTGGCAGGCGGAAGTGTCAACGATAAGAACCTCAATCCGAGCATGTCTGGTATGCTGTTTGAGATGGGCGCACGTGCAGGTGCAGAGGTCCACTTTGGCTTTATCGGAATTCCAGAACTTTCTCTACAAGGCACGATCGGATTGCACATGCGCTATGCAAGTGCGTCGATTGAAACGACCACGGACAATCCTGGAGACGATGACATTGTCACAAAGGTAAGTTCTCATAATTTGGGATTAACCACATCGATACAAGATGAGCCGTGGGATATTTTTACCGGCAACATCTCGGCGATTTACTATTTTTAATCGGGGAAAACACATGCGTAAGTTAATAAAGATAACATCAAGTTTGTTTTGCCTCATTCTCGGCTTGGCTTGTGGTAGTGGACCGGCTTATCGGCCTGCACCCAACTACGATGCCCAAGCCGAAGAGGATGGCCAAACGACAGCTTTAGTTTCCGAGCAAAAAGCCGATACTGACGAAGGGTTGGCAGTGTCGCCGATTTCAGTAGGCAAGACGGTAGGCATGCCCCAAAATTGCATTCGACGTGTTTTACGGGTGTTGCAAGTTCGACGCAGCGACATTTGGCACTATCACAGTGTTAAAGTAAAAAGCGCAGAGCTTTCGGACTGCCGACCTCACGAGGCACGGCCCGTAGCAAACGCTATTGCTAAAAACATTCGCAAGATGCTGCCTGACGTGGATGGGGGAGACTCTCTCCGGAGAATTAGCAAAAAATGGCAATACGACTACAAGGTTGCGCAGAGCCCCGAAGAGCAAGAAGCGCTTGAGCAGCGTTACGTTTTGGTGGAGCATATTGAAAGGCGCCCAGCCGTAGAGGCGTTGGCATTGCTCAAGCGCAGTGTGATGGAGCATCAAAAAGAGACGACTGATTCTGATACTCTTGCGCAACAGCCTATTGTGATAGAGCTTGAAGAGCAGTCCATTGCGCCAAACGCTGAAAAAAGTCCAGGGAACATAGACAGCGAAGCTCAGCCCGTCATGCAGCCTGTGGTGATTGAGGCTTCTGAGGACTAGGAGAGTTCCTGGTGCCCGATGAGTCACATTGCACCGTAGAGAATTTAGACACGCCAAATGCTTGCATCGCGTTTGGCGTGTCTTCTGGGTTGTTGTGTTCTTTTCCTAGTATCCGCGAGACTATAACCCGTCAGGTAGACGAGGGGCTTTGAACAAGCCACTGCTAAGAAAATGTGCGCGAAGTCATTAGAGGACTGTTCCGTTGCAGGGGTGTGCTTAGGAAGGTAGGCCGTTTTGTTGGGGTCTGGAGATTCCTCAGGTGGGTATAAGTAACCCAATGTAGTTTGGTGTATGCTAATAACATACACCAAAGCATGCTAATTGTACGATTTTTTCCAAATGATTTCAATAAGAATACATTTGCATACATGTAGGCACGGTCTTTGCTTATGGCCGTAGCATGGAAAACACAAGTTTTAGAAATCCCTACTATCGATGTTCGAAAATCGACCAAAATACCTTTGAGCACCTACTGCGGTGTTTTGCCATGGATCTGACGGCCACAGCGACCGCCGCGTTAGTGGGGGTAAGCATTCGGTCAACGAACCAACTGTTCATCCGCTTGCGTGAAGCCATCGCACGCCAGAGTGAACTTATGCGTCACGGCCAGCACATGCAGTCCATCCGGCTTAGACGTGCAGCAGAAAAGTACAGTGCACGTCCGATGCTATTTGGTATCCACAGTGAGGATGGAAGAATTTATACCGATGTGATTTGTGATACACACCACGCTTCGTTGCTGAGCTTGATTCGCGGTGAAATCACATTGGAGCAATTGCGGTATTCGGCGTGTCTAGGGAATCACGAAGCTATTGTCGATACCGTACAAAATAAGCTTTATCGTATTCGTCGAATCCAGGAACACTCTGATGCAATACCGTTTCGAATCAGCTTGGTCGAAAGCTTTTGGGGCTATTCGAAGCATCGTGTGAGTAAGTTTCATGAATTTCACAGAAGACCTATTGCTTGCATCTCAAAGAAAGCGAGTATCGTTTCAACCATCGCAAAGATGAGCTCTTTCGCGAGTTGCAGACTCTACTAAGAAGACACCCTCTATAGCTTCAGCGGCTTAATGGTAACACAGTACTGACTTGGCGGGCGCAACGGCGTGGGGTAGATACCTGCGGTGCTTCTTATTTTTTAGGGTTGGGTGGTGAGCTCCAGGAGCCAATCGTTTTGGCCTTCTGAATTGGTGCCAGGGTGACTGAATAGCTGACTGCCGCTTAGAGATGAGCCCGCGGAAACCGAGGCATCGGTAGTAGGGTCATACCAAGTGGCCGTAACTGATCCACTCATCAAGCTAAGGTCGACTGTGATACCGGAGTTGTGGTCGGGTGGAAGATAAACGAGTGCGAGCGTTCCATCGGCAGTGAGCGATGCCGCTACTTCAGAAGATCCACTGCCTTCCCCGGAAGTGACAAGTGTATCTGTGGGTTCTAAATCATACCACGGACGGGCAGAAATGAGTGCCGCGAGGCGCTGTTGATACAACGAAAGCGGTGAGTCATACTCATCGGCGTATCCGCTATCGAAAAGCCAGATAGGTCTGTTCCCAGAAATCTGTCCAGCGCCACAACCAAGCATCCCCCACCATTGTTGACGTCGAATGTTGACAACAGATTCACCTGCTTCGTTTTCATAGCGTGTCTCAAGCAAAAAAGTAGGACGCGTGGGTTGCTCATCGCGCTTGCTTCGGCAGAAAGGCAAAGTATATCCGTAGGTGTATGCCCCAACGTAGTCGATCCTATCTGCAAAGCGGCTTTTTTCACGAGAACTTGTTTCAGGAGCCCAATGTGCCGAAGTCGGTGCATTAGGATCTGCAGCTACAATGGCATCGGCAATGGCTTTCATGCAGTCTTCACCAACCGAGTTAGAAGGCGGTGTGTAATCGCCACCCCACATCCAAATAATATTGTCATAGCTCGCATAGCGGCTGCCGACATAGTGTCCATACTCGGTACACTCTTGTTCAGTTAAAGCGGACATGACTGAAAACCAGCCTTCGGAATTGCCGTTGTATCCGAGGTAAGAAGGGAAAAGCATCACTGCGATACCGTTATCGGCTGCTAGAGCAAGAACGGCATCCGCGTGTGCGAAGTATGCTTCGTTTGGTGTGGTAAAGTCACCGGGCGTTGTAAAAGGTGCATCCCCGTTGGCGTTGTTGGGTGGGTTGTCTGAGAAATAGCTTTCAATTAAATTAACCAGAAGTGTGGTTACGCCACGTGAATGCCGATCCTGCAAATAGGTTTCTGCTTCAGTGAGGTTAAGTTGGACAATAAGAGACCATGCGGCCTCGCCATGGATTAAAAAAGGATTGCCTGATGCGTCTACGACGTAGCGACCATTGGCCGACACCCCGAGGGGAAATACGCCACTGCCAACGCCACCGTCTGCTGTGTTGGCATCGATGGGTGTTTGAGCATCAGCGTCGATGCCACCATCGTTCAAGTTGGCTGAGTTTTTACTGCTTGAGCATGCAATCCCGAGAAGAGAAAGTAAAAAAAATAAAGCTACAGGGAGATGATTTAGTGTCATAAAAAATTAAGTACCATAGACTCAAAAAGACATCCAATCTCAAAAAAACCAAGTCAGTCTTTTGTGTCTGTTGCTGTTTGCTTGAAAGGTGAATGTTGCGAGAGTAGGGACATTTCTTGCTCCACAGACTTGCGTTCTAGGCGGATGAAACGAGCAACGGCGGAAGCCAAACGTGTATCCTGAAAAAGGTGGGCGCTGTAACAGGATGCAGGTAAAAAACCGCGTTTGATTTTATGGGTGCCTTGGGCGCCTGCTTCAAAATAGTCAATCCCTTGCTCCAAGCACCACTCGATCGGTAGATAGTAGCAAAGTTCAAAATGAAGTGAGTCGGCCTCGATGTCAGCGCCCCAGTAGCGGCCGTACAGGGTGTTTGCTTTATGAAAAAAAAGTGCGGCTGCCACGGGCTTTCCTTGATCGAAGGCGAAGGTTGCAAGAAAGTTTTCCGGATTTCGCTGAAGTTCCTCGAAAAAATCACGCGTAAGGTAAGCATGCGCGAATTTGTCATCGACCGTGTTTTGATAAAAACGATAAAGCGCATTGATGTGTTCGGCCGTTAACTCTTCAGGCCGGATGATACGCAAATCAAAACCATGACTTTGTGCGACTCGGCGCTCTTTGCGTATTTGCTTTCGCGCACTGGAACGCATGGCGAGCAGGTAATCTTCAAAGGTGGACCATGTTACTTGGCGCTTCCAATGAAACTGATAGCTGAGCCGACAAAGGGCATCAAAGTCAGAAAAAGCATTGGCTTCACGCTCCTGGCAAAACAACAGGTGCCAAGAGCTGATCTTGTGTTTATCAAACAAGTGTAAGATGGCCTGATGAATCGAAGGAAGCAGCTCCGCGAGCTCGAGACCTTCACGCAGCAAAATGCGTCTGCCGCTAGCGGGAGTAAACGGAACGGCGCTGAGGAGTTTGGGATAATAGTTTATGCCCGCCCTTTCGGCGGCATCAGCCCAAGCGAAATCAAATATGTATTCCCCGAAACTATGGAACTTTAGATAACAGGGCATGAAAGCCGCAGCGCCTTTTTCATCAGCCACAAACACATGCTGTGGTATCCAGCCCGTCTCTGCCGAAACGCTTTTGGAGTGTTCCAGAGCATGCAAAAAAGCGTATTGTGTAAAAGGGCTCTGTCCTTTGGCAAGCACATCAATACTGCGCTTGCCAACACTTGCAACGCTGTCGTGTACAGAAAACTCCATTTCAATCATCTGAACGCAAAGCAACAGCTACTGCAAGGTGTGTAAATGGCATTTGCATAGATTGCTTGAACAAGAAAACTGTCTATGCGTGTATGAAGCATGTCCTCAGCCCGCAGGTACTCGACTTGCTCGTAGTTTATGGAAGAATGACAGAACTGGTTTTACAGATTTTTCAGCATGGAAGAAGGGTAAAAATGCGACACCTGAAACGGGATAAGTAAACAAGATAGCCATCAGGAAAAAGACGCCTAGGTGAAAGCCCCAAATGGACCAGCACCAAAGTTGTGCGACTTTGCGATGCAAAAGAGCAAGGGGGGCTCCCAGTTCCAAGATCAAGCTAAGCCATGCCAAAGGTCCGAAAAGCCATTTAAAGCGAAGCAGCCAGATACCGAGGGGCGAGTACACATCGCCAAACTGCAATTTGCGCAAATTATCATAAGCAATTTGGCTGCGTAGTTGATCGCCAGAAATCCAATCGAGACCGCAGTTTCTTAGTTTTGCGACGCCAGCTAGCATGTACGCCAGCACGACGACGGTAGCCATGAGCTTTATCGGCCATCCAAACCGGGCGTCTGCCGGAGGGAGGGCTCTGTGTTTGGCATCGAGAGACCAACTTGCCGCTGCTGGGGCCACCGCAAGGATGATTACATGCAAGGTAAGAAGATTCTCGGTGTGAAAGATCATCTGCCAGGAGTTGCGGTATGTGCTGAGCCAAAGCCATGCTAGGGCAAAGCAAGGAGCAAGCAGACGGTACTTCCATCCCAAGATGAAAGGAACGGCAGTGATCAAACAGAACAGGTAATTAACATGAACAAGCCACGCTGGCATCGGTCCGCTAAGGAGAGAGACGGGGCCTACCGGGCTAAAGCTCGATGCAGGAAAGTAAGCATAAGCGTTTAAGTTATTTAGTCGAACTAGCAAGTACGCAAGAGCAAAGCTGCCTACGGCTATACGTAGCGCAGCAAGCCGCGTCGGTGGTGTGACGGGACACCACCATCGATCAAGCGTTTTGATGAAGCTCATGGTTGCCTAACCTTGCACTGGCAGTCCACCACTGACTGCAAACTTTGGTGTTTTCCAGTTGGAAGAAAATACTGCACGGCATCAAATTGTTCGCTGACGATCTCAATGCGCTTAGACAATGCCCATTCAGAGCGCTCTCTTAGGCGTGAACTTACTCGCTGGCACAAGGCAATGCATTGTTCAGGACCATCATTGACTGCCCGGTTTACAAGCACTGCCGCTTGCATCACTTCTTCGTTTGCAATCATATGCGGCGGCAGCCGCTTCGATCGGCCTTGAGTATCAACGGCCCGCATATGCCGTACCCAGGGTTTGTCACGTTCAACAGAAAACATCGGATAACTGGAAAGCGGGTAGGAGTCTTGAAGCGGAGCGTAAAGCAACGGCACTAAGACAAGAGCCACGATTAGCGACGAAAAAACATAGGCAAAAGGTCGCCATTCCATGAGCAGCATGTACAGGATAGTTTTGTTTTTTTCAATTGCGAGCCTTGCTTGTGAATTTGTTGCTGCACGATAAAGTTGATGTCCATCGGACGATCTGTGCTTGGATATTGAGACGCGAACATTGTGGCGGTAGTTGTTTGTGGTTTTTAAAAGACATAAAAGAGAGTAGATAAGCAATTCACGGATAGAATGTGCACTATGTTGATGTGGTTTGAGCAAATCGAGGCCTTGGAGTGGGTCTCAGTGCTAAAAGAGCTTTGGCCGGGCTTGGTTGCAACGTGGGGTTTTATCTTTGCACTGCTGGCATCTGTTCACGCGATATTAAATAAACGGGATACACGTGCCGCAGTGGGTTGGGTTGGATTGATTTACTTGGCCCCTTTTGTGGGCGTAATTTTGTACTTACTGCTTGGCATCAATCGCATCAAACGCCGCGCCGAGGCACTGCAGCGCAAACGTTTCGAGCCCGGTGATGAACTCTCGTTGCCGGAACCCGAGCTCTATGACGCTGTGGGTCCAGACGGGCATCATTTACATTCCTTGGCTCTGCTCACAAGACGGGTTGTCCATAGAAAACTCGAAGCTCACAATCAGGTTCGTGTCTTACACAATGGCGATGAAGCGTATCCGCTTATGCTTGATGCTATCAAGAGTGCTCAAAAAAGTGTGCATCTGAGTACCTACATTTTCGACAACGATCCCGTTGGCAAAGCTTTTGCTCAGGCTCTTGGTGACGCGAAGAAACGAGGTGTGACTGTTCGCGTATTGGTGGATGCCGTGGGCCTTCGCTATTCATGGCCATGGCCCATTACGGGCGAGCTAAAAAAGTACGGCATCAAAGCTGCTAAGTTTTTGCCCACGCGTTTTCCCTGGCGCATGCCCTATACGAATCTGCGCAATCATCGAAAGATTCTGCTTGTTGATGGACGCATAGGATTTACCGGGGGGATGAACATTCGCGAGGGTCATGAACTCAATCGCCATTCAAAGCATCCTGTGCGTGATTTGCATTTTTTGTATGAAGGTCCTGTGGTGTGTCATTTGCAAGAAGCTTTTGCTGAAGATTGGAATTTTTCTTCCCCGGACAAATTATCCAGAGAAGACTGCGAGGCAGATCCGAGCCCCATGGGAAAAGTGATTTGTCGTGGTATTAAAGACGGTCCGGATGAAGACCTTGATAAACTACGTTGGGCGTACTATGGCGCGATCGATTGCGCGCAATCTTATATAAAAATCGTAACGCCTTATTTTCTCCCTGATCAAACGCTCATCATGGCGCTCAACAGTGCCGCGTTGCGCGGGGTTGAGGTTGATATTGTATTGCCAGAGAAAAACAACCTTCGTCTGGTTCAATGGGCATCACAAAGTTTGTACGATGATATTCTTGTGCATGGTTGCCGAATCTGGCTAAATCCTCCTCCTTTTGATCACAGCAAACTTATGGTGGTTGACGGTGCCTGGTCGCTGGTTGGCTCCGGAAACTGGGATCCACGGAGCTTGCGTTTGAATTTTGAGTTTAATATAGAAAACTACAGCACTGAGCTTGCCGAAGAACTCAATCAAGACATCGAAATGAAGATAAAAGACTCCAAGCAGCTCAGTCTCGATGGTTTTCGTAAGCGAAGCTTCTTCGCCCGCTTACGTGATGGCACGATTCGCTTGCTCACTCCTTATTTATAAAGTTTTTCTGTTTGAAATCCGCTATGCGTTGTCGGTGGATAGGGGGCTGCATTTTGACATCATTGCTTGTGCGTCGTACAAACTGAAAAAGCTGAAAGGACTTTGTTATGCCAGATCAAGTAAGGGCTTCTCATATTTTGTTGATGTATTCGGGATCGATGCGTTCCTCTGCGAGCCGTTCCAAAGACGACGCGAAGTCGCAAATCGAGCAGCTCAAAACCCAAGTCGATCAGGGGAGTGATTTTGCTGAACTTGCGAAACAGCACTCGGATTGTCCCAGTGGGCAAGAGGGCGGCGATCTTGGTGAATTTGGTCGTGGCCAAATGGTCCCTGAGTTTGAAGACACGGCCTTTGCCTTGGATGTTGGCGCGACCAGCGACGTTTTTGAAACCCCCTTTGGCTTCCATATCGTTCAGCGCACGGCGTAGAGTTATCGGCGGCGGCGTACGATAAAGAACAAGACACATGCGAGCATGATGCTCCATGAGCTCTGCGAGGATGTTGGTGCATGAACACCGCATCCTTGAGCTCTAAAGGAGCTGTTTTGCTCTTGTTGCGTCAATGACCTAAGCGTGGAACCGCTGCTCTTGCTGGTCTCATCGTGTTCAAGTTGGCTGGCCTCAGGTAGATGTGCGTTGTTAATCGCCAAGGTAGGATCACCGAAGAGAATATAACTCTGCAAGTTTTGCTGCGTGTAAGGGTCTGCCATATTCCTGGTGATTAACTCCTGAATCACATCGCCAAGGCGCCTGCCTTGGTAGGAATGATTAAGCAGAATGTCGCCCAAGTCTTGCGCGAGTTTTGCGCCTGGCTCCGATAGGTTTAATCCACTCGGCGACCACACTGCAATCGCGCCACCGTCTCTTTGACGAACTAAGCTTTCGGCAAGGGATTCAAGTTGGGGGATTTCAAAGCGACCAACCGTGCAGCTCATTGCTGTTACAATCGGCAAAGCATCGACGTTGGTCAAATCATCGACATTATCAAGTCGTAGCAATTGCTGATCATCCAGGTGACTCATCGAGCCATGTCCCAGATAGTTGAACCAGAATGCGCCAGCGTTGAGTTCAGAAACTAGGGTCTCGGTGACTGTTTCGGCCGGGGCTTCATTTGCATCGATCAGTTCGGCAAAGAAGTTGGGCGAAAGGACATCGATAACGGATTGGCTTTGAGCAAGAAAGTCTGCCTGTCGAGCGCTTCCGGCCAAGAGCAAGGCATCGTTTAGCCATGCGATAGGACTCTTTTCGTAAGCCAACACCCGCTCGACCATCTGAATGGCTTCATTCGAGCTTCGAGCTGGCAAACGACCGACGCTAAGTTCGGGCATTCCATCATCTCCACTCAGATCGGCAAACCAAAGGTCTGAAGCAAAAAGTCCCTTTGCGGTCGAAACAAGTTTAGGCGGGATCCAGCCTGCACCTTCGGATGTCACTTCGCGGTAATCAAGGCTTCCGTGACCCAGCAGCAGAAGGTAGCGAGGCGATTGCGTCCAATGTGTTTGCGCGTAGCCAAGAAAGCTTTTGAGCGCATAGGGCGACGCTAGACCATTTGCAAATTCATCAAAAACATCTTGAATGTCCACGACCAAGCTGCTCAGGCCCCCTTGGCGACGATACTCGGCAAGCTGTTGCGCAGCTTCCCACCCTTGCTGTGTGCTCACGATCACAAAGGCGGCGCCAGATGTGTTCGTGCGCAAATCATTGCTGTACATGGCTCGCAAAGCGGGGGTAGGCAGAGCCGTAGGGCTTACTAACCAGTATTCCTTGTTTGCTGTCACTGCTACGTCAAAGGATTGTTGTTCCTGTCCGGAGGCTCGGTACAGAACCCGAGCTGCAGGATCAAAGAGCAACGCTCCATCTTGATCGACTCGTACGGATGCGATGTCATCGGAAGAAGCCTCAAAGCGCAATGCTTGTTGCTCGGTTTGAAGCATGCGGCGGAAGCGTAGATCGAAACTGTCAAAGTAGATACCGCCACTGCCTGGGCTGCCAGCAATCGCTTCGAGACGCAGGGTATTGTGGCCCTCGCGAAGTACGTTCGCCGGTACGGTGTTTTTCAGCAGAAGTGAACCTAAGCTGTCGATACGAAATACGCCGAGCTCGTGTCCGTTGAGTAGCACGCGAATGTCTTGGCTCAGTTCATCGCTTAGTGCCCAAGCGCCAAAGACTTCGACATCGAGCTCCGCTTGCTCTTGCGATTGCATACCCCGCACATCAAAATTGTATTCGGTGCTCGGAAAACCAGAGAAAGTTGCGCTAATCGCACTGTGAAACCAAAAGTCTTGTTCCGGATTGGTTGAAGCTGCCGTGGCAGCAAAACGGTCTTCTTCAAAATGTCGACTGACTTGAGCGCTGCTAATGGTGGACACGGATGCAAGTTCAACGCTTCTTTCGGTGAGTACTTCACCCTCGCCAAGCTCGAGAAGGTAAGAGTGCATCTTGCTATAGATTGAAGTCGATTCTTCAGCTACGAAAGCGAAGCTTGCATCATCCAGGCGTGCCCATGGAATGTTTTTCTCTGCGTCACGGATTGAGAGTTGTCCATTGAGCATGGCTTGTTGCAATGAAGATTCATCCCAGCCACTGATGGCAGCTACTTCAGCCATCGATACGCGATAGACACCTGCTTCATGGATTTGCAGTACGACGCCTTTAACTTCGCGGCCCCGGCTTCGATCAATGAAAACTCGTTCGTACGGAGTAAACTGCATTGCGCTTTTCGCTACGACCGGCGATTCAATGGTGTCGTTGCTGGAGGCTTCTTCGACTTGCAGTTCAAAGTCGCCAAGTACGACATGTTCATTTCCGGCTACAATCTCCTCTATTCGGAAGCGATTCGACTGCTTCGATGATGCCTGCACCGGAATTTGGTAGCTTGCGCCAGCGTTTTGGCCAGGTGCAGCAAGAACTCGACCGGCTTCGATCTCTTCGAAACTTTGGCTGACGGAGTTGTATCGAGAAACGATGAAAGCAAGAGTGCCTGCTTCGCTTGCTGTCGTCCAGCGAAGTACCGTGCCTTGTGGCGATGAAAGTAAACGTACTTCGCCGAGCACGGCATAAGTCGATACCGAACAAACACTAGGGTTGCTCACGGTGCATTCATAACCTGGCTCGACTTGGCAGCTGGCGCTGCAGCCGTCGCCGTTGGTGTTGTTGCCATCATCGCAGTATTCGGTGTTAGCCAAGACTCCATTGCCGCATACAGCGGGACCCTCGCACACGTAGCGTTGCGCTGAGCTGCAATTTAGGTCGTTCCACGTACCATCGGTTCGCATTTGCGTACAATCTTCGTTGCCACCGCTGTCATTGGGCTCGCCGCTATTCCAATTGTTGTAGGTCAACGGTGCAGCATCAGCCCATACAAAGGTACCTTCCGTGCTTAGGTCGTTGGCTCCGATCCAAAAGGTGTTGGCGGATAGACCATCCACGAATGCGTTTTCGGTTGAGCTATCGATGGTTACTAGGTTCCAGCCGCTGTCAATGGCCTGACAGTCGGCAGATGCAGCGCTTCGTGTGACGGTGCTGTCGCAAAAGAAATACTCTGTACTGCCAAATGTGCTGCCCCAGCTTCCCACTCCGGAACACAACTGAGCGCAAGCCGAAGGCTCACCGCTGCAAGACCAGCCTCCTTCGATTACGCACGATGCGCTGCAGCCATCGCCGCTTGAGGTATCCCCATCATCGCATTCTTCGGGCAACTGAATGGCTCCATCGCCGCAAATCTGTCCTCCGGGCTCGACAGTGCAGTCACTCGCGCAGCCATCGCCATTGGCGGTATTGCCATCGTCGCACTCTTCAGAAGCTCCACGAATACCGTTCCCGCAAATGGCTGGCCCTTCGCATACGTAACGGAAGCTGTTCGTGCAGGCGATGTCGTTCCAGGCACCATCCGTACGCATCTGGGCGCAGTCTTCGTTTGCTCCGCTGTCGTTAGGCTCTCCTGTATTCCAGTTTTCATACAAGCCGCCAACCGACGAGCCCGTCTGATTGCCGGACCAAAATTGTGTTCCATCGGCCCATAGCCACACGCCCTCGGAGGAAATATCGTTTGCGCCGATCCACAATACATTTGCGGAAAGACTATCGACGTAGTTGTTCTCCGAAGCACTATCAATGCGTACAAGGTCCCAGCCTGCGCCTAGCGTTTGGCAGTCACCACTTGCTGCCGAACGAGATACTGTGCTGTCGCAAAAGAAAAGCTCGTTGGATCCAGAATAGTAACTCCAGCTTCCGGATCCGGCACAAAGTTCGCTACAACTTGAAGGTTGACCAGAGCAGGACCATCCGCTTTCAATCTCACAGAGTCCATTGCAACCGTCGCCATCGCTTGTATCGCCATCATCACACTCTTCCGGTGCTTGCAGTGCGCCGTCTCCGCACACCTGTCCGCCGGGCTCTACCGTGCAATCGCTTGCGCAGCCATCGCCGTTACTGGTGTTACCATCGTCGCACTCTTCAGTGCCGCCTACGACGTTGTTGCCGCATACCGACGAGCCTTCGCAAACATAGACGCGGTTTTGAGTGCAACTGATATCGTTCCATCCGGCGCTGGTTTGCATCTCGGCGCAGTCTTCGCCGCTTCCATAATCGTTGGGCTCTCCGCCATTCCAATTATTGTAAGTCAACGGCGATGCATCGGCCCACACGAAGGTCCCTTCAGCGGCGATATCGTTTGCTCCGATCCACGTGCTGCCCGTCCCAAGCGAGCGCACGTAGGTGTTTTCTTGAGCGCTATCGATAGCCACCAGATTCCATGCTGAGCTGTCATCGCCCACGACGCTTTGGCACTGAGTCTGCGCCGTGCTCCGATTTACACTGCTGCTACAACGAAGATATTCATTCCCATTGTACGCACCGTAGGTTGCAGTGCCCGAGCATTGCGCCCTAGCTACTGAACTATCACCAAGCAGAACAGCAAAAAGGCCTATTGCTCCAAGAGAGAGCAACGACCCGGCGTGTTTTCTAAAATAATGTTCCATATCCAAACCCAACGCGGATACCCATTCCGCTGTTACTATCTTTTTACATTGTATATAAAAAAAGACAGTATCGCAAGAATTTTTTTATAAAATATAAAACACATGTAATTTCCATACAAAATTACAATGAAAGTGCTTCTTAATCAGTATAATGCCACGAAACGCTCTAATAGTGTTCCAGACACTGGGGAGTCATGAACCGACGTTCTAGCTTAGGCTGCTTGGCTGCGCGGCGGCTCTGGCAGGGACTTCGGCGCTGAGCCCTTTGATTTTTTCGAGATCAATCAGCTTAGGCTGATTCAAGGGCAGAGCTGCATAGCGTTCAAAGTGGCAGGTGAGCAAAATCACCTGTAAGCGATCGCTGACTTGATTGAGCATGTGGGCCACTTGCAGCAACCGTTGCTCGTCGCTTGCAACGAGCGCGTCGTCCAAAAGTACTGGCAAACTTTCATCCTCAGCAAGCGCTCGAGCTGTGCCGAGGCGCACGGCAAGGCCGATTTGCTCTTTGGTGCCAACGCTCAATTGTTCAAAGCTATCGCGACCTTTTTCTTTGCGATGCAGATGAGCGATTTGCAATTGGCTGTTTAAATCAATGCTGGCGTCGGGAAAGAGGGTTTGAAGGAGCGGTGTAACCTGTCGATTTACCGGTTCGACATAGTGCTTTTCCATGTCGTTTCGGCAAGCGATCAAGGTATCGTAGAGCAGTCTGCAGGCTTCAGCTTGCTCAGTCAGGCTTTGTGCTTGAGCCTTTGCATTTTGGAAGGCCGTTTCGGCTTCTTGCAGCGCTTCATGCAGGCCGAGCACCTTGGCTTCTTTAAAGCGTCCTCGAAGTTCGTGAGTTTCTGCATCCAGTTTTTTCTCTTGTTCAAGCGCTTGGCTGAGGCTTTGACGCATGATTCTTAGTTCATCACCGAGCTTGCTTAGCGCTTGCTTTTTAGATCCTTGCTCTTGAACCAAGGCTTTTTGTTTTTGTAGAGCTTGCTGAACTTGCTCGAGTTTTGCTTTTTGTGCGTCGCGATTGCCGTACTCTTTTTCCATCGCAGCAAGCTCTTTTTGTAGGCCGCTTAGGCTGTCGTGCTTGCGTTTGATTTCACGCTCAAGCAAGGCTTGCTCGTTTTTAGCGTGTGGGCTCTTCGGTGGCTGTGCAGCAAAACGAGCAACCCCATCGATTGAAAAATCAATCGTCCCTGGGAGTTGCTTTCTGAGTTCCTCGCCCTTTTTTAGAACAAACTGCTCCCCGTTCAAAGAAATGGCTAAATCTTTATCGGCTCTTAAATGAACATCGAGCAAAGGGCCTTGCTCGCTTTGCTCGTTCTTTACTTTGAGTTCAGCTTGATAGTGTTTGATGTCTTTTTGCAGCGATTCAAGTTGTTTTTGGATAGCGATAAATCGATTGAGTGTTTCGCTGTATCGTTTTGCTTCAAGTTCGGCATGCTCAAGCTTTGCTTGCTCGGTTTTTTGACGCTCTTGTTCAGGCGCTGCTTTTTCCCATTGCGCTTCAAGGTTTTTGAGTCTGCTTGTGAGCGCGGGCAAGGTTTTTTGCAGTGCTTGCTTTTGTGCCTCAAGCTCGCTCATGCGTAAGGCGCGCTTTTCAGTGGCAGCACTTTGCTCGAGCAAGGCATCGCGCTCGGCTGTGATTTCGCTAAGGCTCTTTTGCGCTTGATGCAGCGGTGCATCGCCGGATCGTGCGATTTGGCCCGTGGCCGTAAAAAAACGTCGATACTCTTTTTCGACTTGCGCAAACAGCTGCTCGCTGTCGGTGCCCGCTAGCACTTGAGAGCTTAGTTTGTGAAGCTGGGTGGCAAGCGTTTGTGCGCCGCTACCATTTAAATCATCTGCAGGCGCTAGGCTGCTGCGGCCTTGCCGAATCCATACCAGGGGCCAGATGCCCCAATCGCCGCTTCGCTTGCTGTTTTGTTGCGAGAGCTCCATGACTTGGCGCAACCGCGCTTCGGCTTCATCGCCGGACAAATCAGTGATGCGGCCGGATTCTTCTGTCATGCGCAAGCGGCACAGACCTTTGCTGCCAGCGTAGCGCTTATCCACTTGGATGGAGGATCCGTTGTGCTCAAAACACACGCTCACTTCAGGCACAGCGCCGGTTTTGGGTTTAATCACGCGCAGAGCATCGCCTGAAACTTTGGCGCGCATGGTCAGCGCCATCCATAGCGCACGCATCAGGGTTGATTTTCCGGATTCGTTTGGGCCGTAGATGATATTCAGACCTTTTTCGAGCTTGACCTCAAGAGGGCCATCCAAGGCGCCGAAGTTTTTAATAGTGAGCGTTTTGATTAACATGGCTGATGTTTGAGTTGATGAAGAAGCTGCAACGCTCTAGCAGCGGCTACGTCGCCGCTACCTTGAAGTTCGCGCAATCGTTCAACGGCCATGCGCACATAACCATCGGCGGCAAGTGCATCCAGCTCATCCTCGCTTGCGGCGGGCAAAAGAGCGCGGCGTTCAGTGCGCAGCACGAGCAAACGATGACTTAGCTCTCGGACAAGCTCATCGACTTCGGATAAATCGGCAAGACTCAAAGCTCCTTTGAGTTCAAGCTCAAGCAAGGCGTGGCGTGGACTATCGAGATTGGTTATCCATTGACGTAGTGCTTCGATGTCTTCGCGGTTGAAGAGCGAAAAACTTTGATGGAGCCATTGGCTTTTGGCGACGTGAAGCTTTTCGACTTCAGGAACCGCGCCCACTTCGCTAATGCGTACGAGCAGCGCGTTGCCCGTATCGTTGCCTTTAAAGTTCGTCGGCTCATGGGCGCCGGAAAACCAAGTCCGTGCATCGATTTGTTCGGTGCCATGCCAGTCGCCCAGAGCGAGGTAATCCAGCTTGGCTAGCTTGGCGCGTCTCGGATCAATTAAGTTATAGACCGTGCCATCACCGCTTTGATCGAAACGGCGGATGCTGCCGTGGGCGATCCCGATCCGAAAAAAACCAGGCTCACCGCTTTCGGCAGTGATGTGCTCAGTGGGATCGTGCGCTTCATGACGCTGCAAAAGAGGTGCAGGAAAAAAACAGACTTGCCAGTCTTGGCATGTTAACGGCTCTTTTTCAGTCATAACAGTCATGTTTTCCGGCTTATTTTTGCCAAAACTGTCATGTCGATAAATGGAGCCTGGGCCACCGTGGTCGTGATTGCCAGGAATGACAAAAACGGGGACCGGTAATGCTGCGATGCGTTCGCAGGCCTCGATCACAATACGTTCCGAGACGGTATTGGCATCAAAAAGGTCGCCCGCAACCAAGATAAATTGCGCTTGTTTTTCTTTGGCTAATTCGCCAAGACGATCGATGCCCTCCATGCGAAGGGCCCTAAGTTTTGCGCCGGCATCGCCCTCGGCCCAGTTAAAGGGCATACCAAGTTGCCAATCGGAGCTGTGCACAAAACAAAGCATGGCCTAACAGATAGCGCAGCTTTGCCGAAGAGCAAAGGTAACCGGTCAGCCCGTGGTGCCTGCAGGCACTTTTTCCGAGCTTTCCGTAGCTTCGGCTTACGTCCTCGGGGCTCCTCCTCATATACCGAAGTATAATCGTCGTCGCCCCTGTGGGCGCGCTCGAATCTACGAAAACCTCAAAAAAAGTCTTTCCTGCTAGCTCTGCCTTCGTGTTGTAACCTTTTTGTTAACTGCTGACTTTTGTCACCGATTGACCGGGTGCCCTAGGGCACTGCTCTGGCTCTTCGCTTGTTTTTGTGCGATGGTGTGCGCGAACTCTTTGGCAGGTTAGGTGAGTCATGCGCGTTTTAATTTTTCAAGTTGTAGTCATGATGGCGACGTTGCCTTTGTCAGTGTTTGCTCAAGACACAGCACCTAAACAAGAACAGGCTCCGGCCGCCGCTCCGGCCCCCGCCCAGCAGAGCCCGGCAGCAGCACCACAAGCGCCGCCTGCACCAGGTCAAGAGCAAACAACAATTGGTTTGCGCGGTGCTCCACCCGAGCCGCCCCCGCCACCTCCTCCGCCTGCTTACTATGAGCAGACCTACGATGCGGATCATCCCCCGGAAGTTTACTATGGCGACCCATGGATGCCGGAGCGTACAGGTCAAGTCTCGATCTATCTTGGTTTGCCGATGTTTCTCTCGAGCACGGGGGATGCTCTAACCACCGGCTTTAGTTTCGAAGGACGTTTTGGTTTAGACCTTGGCTATCTTGTGCCCGAGCTTGGTTTTGGCTCACAGATCAACTGGTTTGATGATTCAACCTTGCGAGATGATGGCAGTCTGAGTTCATGGTGGCTTTCGCTTGGTTTACGCCTTCAGTGGCTCAACCGCAGCATGTTCACTCCCTTTGGCTCATTTGCTTTTGATATGAACTGGTGGCATCTGAGCGGCGATCGTTCTTTTGCATGCGATTACTACTACTGCGGCACAGTCAATAACTATCGTTTCGCCCCTGGCCTAAGTGGTCGCGTTGGTGTGGCCATCCAAGTGCATCCGGCCTTTGGTCTCGATCTTGGCTTGCGCCTGGCCATGTCTTTTCCCGGCAGCATGTTTGATAAAGCCGAGAGCTGGCTTTCACCCTTCTTTGGCGGCACCTTCTACTTCTGATTCTCGTGTCGAAGGTGACGAAGTATAACGGGCACGCAAGTGCGAAGGTTTAGATAAAGTTGCTAGGAAAGCACACTAGCAACTTCATGCCTCGCTCTAGAGACATGCAGCGCTCAAATTAATGATCCGTGCGCAGAACGCTACGACAATAGACGCACATTCGACTCCTGTACTGCTGATTGGCTTCTTGGAAAAACAGCTTGGAATTGCTTTAGTAATTAGTTATTGAAGGTAAATTCCATATCGGTGGAGGGGTGATGCGAAGTTGGAAGCTTGCTTTAGTCGGGCTGGTTTGTTTCTGCGGACATGCACATGCGCAGGAGAACACTGGAGAGGTAGCCAAGGCTGCTCATCGAGCAAGTGCAAAGCAATCGGAGAACGAAAGCTTAAATCCACATGCAGTGACAACTATTCCGGGACGCCACGTGTACGATATGCCTCCAGTATATGGCGCTACCGCGGTTGTACCGTCAGTCAAAGAACTTCAGCTCATTGGTTCGTACAAACAGCCACGCTGGACCTCTTTTCGACGTTTTGCCAATACCCGTTCTTATGTACGCCCTGCAGGGACGTTTGCGTTTGAGTATTGGTGGGAAAACAAAACAAGTTTACGCGATGCAACGGATGCTCGAAACCGCAGTCAGTTTGAGGTTGAATTTGGTTTGGGCTATCGTTTGCAACTTGATGTTTATTTGCAGACTGAACAACTTGGCTTGGATGGTAGCTACCAGCTGCAGCGAGAAAAACTAGAGCTTCGTTATGCGCTTGCCGATTGGGGGAAGATTTTCTTAAACCCCACGCTTTATTTTGAAGTGGTGCGTCAAAGGGATGCCCCGGTAAAGTTGGAAGGCAAGCTTTTACTTGCTGAGCAGTTTGGTCAACGTTGGTTTTTTGCCTCAAACCTTGTCTTTGAACGGGAGCTCGGTGGCGGTGAAGCCCACGAATATCAACTCACCACAGCGTTGGCTTACTCCATGGTGGATTCGCGTTTCTCGCTTGGTGCAGAAGTAAAACTCGAAATGGTTGATGCTCCAGGAGCGCGCTTTGCCTTCGACGCCTATGAAGCCTTAGCGGGGCCGACCTTATTTTGGTCTCCCGTGGATCCCATGCGCGTGTTGTTCGTTGCGCTTCTCGGAGCCGAGGTCGAAAACGGTCAAACCACCGGCCTGTTCGAGCCAACTCTCATCTTCGGATGGGAAATCTGATTGTGGATCAGCGGAGAGCAAGGAAGTTTACGACGAGCATGCTGTCTTTGTTGACGGTGATTTTCTTTGCGTCGCTTAGGCCTTGGGAGGTGAAGCGAACGCTGTGTTCGCCGGCGGGCAGCGTAATGCGTGCAACATAGAACTTCGCGGGGAGGGTAGACCAGCTGCGCGTATCTGGGGTGTCGTTGGCGGTAAGGGCGGCTTGACCGCCTAGGCTGATGAGCGCTCCTGCAACGCCGCCCACAGCTCGGCGAGTTAGTTCACCGGCTGCGGCACGTGTGATGAGGCGTGTGATGGCCGATGCAATCAAAGCACCTTGCGCGCTTTTCCAAGCACGTCTCGAAATGGCGTTCAAATTCGCAATCTCGGGAGCATCGCTGCGTTGTCCATCCACGTAGAGCACCGGTGGACTTGTGACCTCACGTGCTTTGCCCATTTCTGGAAAATTAATCCAAGTCACCAAACCTTGACCGGCTAAGTAAGCCGCTTTGTTGCGATTGTAAGGACTGATGAAGCTGCTTGCGTAGGTAAGCGCCAAACCAATCGGGATACGTTTTGAGACTTTGGCTGCCACTCGGCCTGCGCCGATGATAGCGATGAGCGTGCCGCAACCTTCTGGGCTTGAGCATTCGGCCTTTTGGCCTTTTTGAGGCCAGCTATGCATGGCGTTTTGCCATTCGCTGGCTTGGTTTTGTTCGGCGCTTTGCTGCGCATCGCGGTAGTGGTTCAAAGCGGTTGCAATATCGCCGCTTGCTTCGAAACTAAGGCCAGCGATCGTATTGCCGAGTGCAAGTGGAGCTACAAGTTCGGGATCTTGATTGCGCAAAAAACTTTGCATGGTGGCAAAGCGTCTTGCTTCAATGCGTGCGCCACTAAAGTTTCCTTGGCATAGGTAATTGATCATGTTGGCGGTGTTAATCATGATCTTTTCGTAAGCAGGGGCTTGATAGGGTCCTGAATCATCGGAAAACATGTATTTTCCGAGATCGTCGAGGGCACCGCGTGAAAAATCCAAGACTTCGATGTGCTTGTCAGAAAGTTGCAGATCGGCACTTGAGAAATCGTAGCGACCTACCTGCTGCAAAACCATGGCTCGATCAAGCAAGAGCAAGGAATCATCGTCTTCAAGAGCGTCAGGTTGTCTATCGGCGCTCTCGACATCGAGTTCTTTATTTAGCGCATCGATGGCTGCCCAGGGGCTTCCTTGATCGAGCGCCGCGCGTGCATCGGCAGTTCGCTTATCGTGGCCTGCGCAGGCGCTAAGTAAGAGCAAAAAAGCAGCCAAGCTCCAGGAGAAGCTGGCTGCTTTTTTGTGTGAGGGCAGACGTAGTGTCACGTGTTTAGCTTACGATGGCTTTGGTAAGTTCAGATTTATTCTGAAACATGATTTCGCCGGTTTCAACGGACATGACCTGCATAAACATGTAGTACTGAACCCGGCGTGACTCTGCGGCTCGCTCGTCGGTCGTGAAAACCTTGCCGGTCATGATGTAGCGCACGCCGAGTTGCCTTCCCCAAGCAGCGGCTTCAGCTTGGTCAAAGCCATCGGACTGTTGAGCACGGATTTCGTTGAGTAAGTCTTGTTGGTTCTCAAGGCTTACGACTCGAAAGAGATTGGAGTTAACGAGTTCGGTTTCAACGTCACTAATCAAGGCGTTGAGAGTGCTGTCGATGTGCTCGCTTGTTTCGTTGCGAATCGGCGTAGCAGCAATGGTTGGGCGTTTGCCAGCGCGACCTTCTTCTTGCCAACGCGTCACCACGGGAGAACTCCATAGTGCCTTGAAATTCTCGTGCATGAGCTGCTGCAAATCATGACGGTCAAGACCGGTGCTATAGGCCGCATCGTCAAGACCGGGCGATTGGGAGCCACGCACCACGTGGGGGCTGCCTCCGCAGGCACATAGCAATAGGGTTGAGGCAGCTAAAAGTGCTGAAACTTTGTTAAACATGTCCGACTCCTGCAAGAAATTAATGATGGGTGGCCCCGAATTTAGTCCAGAGCCTACACACCCGCAGGGAAAAGTCTAGATACAAAATTGAGGACAGGCATTAGTGCCCTTTGTGCCAGAGATGTGACGAGCAAATGCGCTCTCAGCACAAAATGGACCGCTACCCATCTCAATCCTGACTATTGCATGCCTTGCTGTTGCTGAAGTTGCTGTTGAATCTGTCTCATGACCTCAGGAGGTAGTTGCTGACCTCCGCCGGCTCCCGGCGGCATGCCAGGCATACCGGCGCCAGGTAGCGGTGTAGGTGGCGCATCGCCTTCTTTCTTTTCGTCCTCTTGCAGGTCTTTTTCAGTCGGCATCAAGCGTTCGGCAATGTATTTGGTGGTGAGATAAATAATGGGCTTATCCGTGCGCTGAATAAAGTATTGGTTTTCATCGCTGGGGTTTTTCTTGCCGATGATAACGGTGTGAACTTCGGGCTTAGTGCCTTCAGCGGCTTGCATACTGACGGTGACCGTAGCGTTTGGGTGATCCAAGCCAGCTTGTTCTGGAGTCACGGAGTCTGCGGCGAAGTCAGTTGCATTGAGGCTCGCTACATTGTTTACCAAAGACTGTGCTTTGCTTGCGCTGAATTTCTTGATGGCTTTGCTGCCATCTGCAAGATCCCAGCTGCCGTCTTTATTGACTAGACTAAATGATACATTGTCGTGTTTGTAATCTACGCGTGCAATCTTGCCTGCTTCGAGCGCAAGGATTTTTCGATTACGCCAGCTTTTTAAGTCTTTAGCGAAAGTCCATTTGATGGATCCTGCAACCGAAAGCACTTTGTCTTTACCGTGCTCGCGCACCATGGTGCTTCCGGAACGTGAAACGCCTAGCACAAGATCAGCAAGTGTTTTTCCTTTTTCTTTGGCAATAACACGGATGCCCGTTTGATCGTCGATCTCAAGGGCTTTGTGGTTGTCTTTGTGCGTAGCGGCAACGCCTGTTACTTTTAGCTCTGTGAGTTTTTCGACAGCTGTATCAGCCGCCGAGCTGTCCGCTTCGCCTTGAACCGGCGCACTTACAACCCACTTGCCGTCCACTTTGGACAGACGAACATAGTCATCAGCGCTTTTGTAAATCTCGATTTCATCGAGTTTGTTAGCGGGGATAGGTGGTAGCGAAGCCCCTGCTACGCTGTCTCCTTTAAGTTCAGCACGGCGTGAGGCAAAAGCCCAGGCGGTTAGGCCTATGAGCACCAGCATCACCATAAAACCTACTGCAAGACGTTTTTCTTTAACCATTGTAATGCCTCGTTGGATTAGAGCTTGATGTTAGCAAAGTGATGTTTACGTTTTCGCCACCAGAAAAAGCCAAAGACAGCAAAAGCCACCGGCAATCCCAAGGTGTGAAACCAGCGGTAAAGAGACTTTGTCGCTCCCCATTTCGCCCGTGCTTCTTTAAGTCGTTCGAAGGCAGCGTTGGCTTTATCTTGATCACGCTCCTGAAGGGCCTCCATGACCTCGCCTTGAGCGGATTCAAGAGCAGGATCTTTGAGCGCTGGCTCTTCAACATTCTTGGCGCGAATGCCAACCATGTCTGCATCCTGAGCGAGCCAGTCCACTGTATTTAGCGCAAAGGCTAAGGTGCTGGTCATCGGGCGCTCGCCGGTGCGTGGATCGGCAGGGGGCAGGGCACGATCCTCGATGGCGAAGCCTGAGCCCACAACAAGTACACGTGCGACTTTTTCGTTTTTCTTGGCGTCGTCGCCATCCGGCGTGCTCATGGGACCTTCGTTCGCGTTCTCACCGAGCTTGCCTTCAAGCGCCACCGCAAGCGGGAAAGGTCCAAGTTGTGCGGAGGGATACCATTGTTGCCGAGGGGATAGGTCGATTTCGGCATCATTAATAAGCCAGGAGTTGTCAGAGCTCTTGGCCAGGACTTCTGTCTTGTAAGCACTGGAGGTTTTGGCTTTGTTGCTTACCGTTACACGCGAGGTAAATGGCAGTTGCAACTGGTTGAGCCTGAAGAGTACTGGATGCTCAGCTTGCTCTTCTGAGATACGTACCTCAGGAAGTAGAGGATAGCGCACCGGCAGTGCAAGGCCTGGTATGTTGGTCGGTGCATTGACGCTTCCACATTCAGCATCGGCTACCATGCCAGAATCAATGCTTACGCCCCAAGGTTTGAGTAAAGTGTTGAGACTTGAATCCGCTTGGCTTGCAGCACCGTTGAGCAACTGCTCCGGAAGCTTTCGAGAGCCACCGAAAATACCAAGGGAGCCGCCACGGTTTACAAAACCACGCAGGTTTGCAATTTCAATCTCACTTAGTGGCGTTTGGGGATTGACCACCAAAATTGCGCGCATATCAATTGGAATGTCGGCATCGCCATCAATTTCCTGAAAGTCGTATGTGCCTTGCAGGGTTTGTTTGATGCCTGTCAGACCCTTTTCGAGGCTTGGGCTTTCATGTCCTTTGAGCACACCGATGAGAAGTTTTTCGCCGGCGAGCTCTTTGATGGTTTGGGTGATCTGGTATTCAAGACCTTGGGTGTTTTCCAAGTAAGGAATGGCTTTGGTGTTGCCAAGGTAGTGGAAGCTCATGCCGCGGAAGGCTTGCACTTCGCCAATGCGATCTTCGCGCAAATCCGGCGTGGGAATTTGCTGAACGCCATCGCGCTGAGCATCTTCTTTTTCTTCGTCTGTTTCTGGAGTGATGTATCTCACGTGGATTTTGCCATCCGATGCCGCTTCGTATTCTTCGAGGATGTCGCGGCTATAACGCTCAAGAGCGTTGTAAGGATAGGGCAGGTCCTTGGTGAAATAAGCGCGAATCTCCAAGCGGTCTTTGAGACGGTTTGCCAGGTTCTTCGAGCCTTTGGACAATGAAAACATGTCTTTTTCGGTAAGGTCGACGCGTCCGTACACAAAGGTGCCAAGCACATTTAATAGCACCAATGAAGCTGCAACGATGGCAAGGAAAAGCGCGGACTCGCGTGCCGCTTTACTGTGTTTTTTCTTGGTATCAGACATTTAAGAACTCCAACGACGGCGCTCGAGTGAGCGGAAAGCTAGGGCTAGAGAAAAACCAATAATGGAAAGGAAATAAAGCACGTTCCGGGTGTCGATGACGCCGCGAATCATGCTGCGAAAGTGAAAGCTTAGCGAAACCCACTCGGTGACCGAGGCGATTCCTCGAGGCAAAAAGGGAATGAAGCGGTCGATAAACCAAAAACCAAAACAAAGGGCGATGCCAATGAAAAAAGCAACCAGTTGATTGTCGGTCCAGCTTGATGCAAGCAGGCCAATGCCTAGCATCGCGGCGCCTTGCAAGGCGAGCGCAAGATAGCCTGTAATCACGGGTCCCCAGTCAAGGTCTCCCAAGGTCGAAACGCTGATGGGATAAACAACTGTGACCGCGAGCATCACCAAGTACAAACCAAAGGCCGCTAAGAATTTGCCGATGATCACTTCCCAATCGCGTACGGGGAGGGTGATCAAAAGCTCGATGGTGCCAGTGCGTTTTTCCTCAGCCAATGAGCCCATGGTCATGGCCGGGGCAGCAAAGACAAGCAGGATCGAGACCACTTGAAACATGTCTCGTACTGTGGCGCGTTTGACTAAGAAAAATCGGGCCAAAAGAAAATGCCGATGAGTAGTAAAAATAGACAGGTGACAATGTAAGCCACTGGTCCACTAAAATAACTACGAAGTTGGCGTTTGGCGATAGTAAGCGTCGTATGCATCCAATCTCTCCTGAAACTTAGGCAGCCTTGGCGGCGCTTTGGTTTTTAGCTTTTGATGAATCGTTTTGTAGGGTGAGTTCTCGGAAGACTTCTTCAAGATCTTGGCCTTCGCGATGAAGTTCGGTGAGCACCAAGTTGGCAGCCACGGCTGCTTTGAAAATCTCAGCACTGAGATCTTGATTGTCACTAGGAATGACCTCCAAGCGCAACTCGCTGTCACTGCTTTGAAGTGCGTTGACTGCGCTTGCATGTTCGATTTTGCCAAAAGCTGCTTTGGCGGTCTGCGCGGTGGCTTCGTCGCCCTTCGTAAGCACGGTCACAAGGTGTTTGGAGTGCCCAGCACGTTCACGCAGCCGCTCCGTGCTATCGTCAGCAACAAGTTTACCCTGCGCGATAATCAGTACGCGTTTGCAGGTCATTTGTACTTCGGCCAAATTATGCGTCGAATAGATAATGGTGCGCTCTTTGCCGATGTCCTTAATAAGGTCACGGATCTCAGCGGCTTGGTTTGGATCAAGGCCACTCAAGGGCTCATCCAAAATCAAAATGGGTGGCTCATGAATCAGGGCCTGGGCGAGGCCGACACGTTGTCGGTAACCACGCGATAGGGTACGAATCTCACGGCTGATCATGTCGCCAAGCGCGGTTTGCTCAACCACACGTTTAATGCTGGCTCGCAGATCGTTTCCTTCCAGTCCACGCATCTCCGCCATGAAGTTCAGGTACTCATAGACGACCATTTCAGTATAAAGCGGTGTGTGCTCTGGCAAATACCCGATGGACTTGCGCACCCCAAGCGAATCCTCAAAAACGTCGAAACCGTTGACTTTGGCATTACCCTCGCTAGGCGCGATAAAGCCGGTTAGGATTTTCATGGTGGTGGTTTTCCCAGCGCCATTGGGGCCCAAAAACCCCAGTACTTCGCCTTTATGGACATCGAAACTGACCGCATCCACGGCACGGACGCTCTCGTAGTCTTTGGTCAGGTTTCGGGCTTCGATCATCACTTCACTCATCGATACCCCTCAGAAGGTTTTTCATGTTGGTTGAAAGAACAAAAACGTTGCTGTTTTTATTCCAGATTGAGGCAATCTCTACCAGCGCGGGATGGTAACGGCTTCGCGTATGCTGTCAAGTTGGATAAAAGCTCAAGATTGCGGCCCTTTATCATCTTGACGGCCCGAGGCAGGAGAGCTAACCGACAGGGGATGAAGGTTTTGGCCTTAGATACTTCGACCTATCTGGGTACGATCGCGCTACTTGAAGACGGCCAGCTCCGGGCCGAGCTCAGCACGCACGTCCGCGCCAAACACGGCGAGACCGTTTTACCCCATGTAAAACATGTACTCGAGCTTGCCGGTTTTGCGCTCACGGACATGGATCTGCTTGCCGTAGGGCTTGGCCCAGGATCGTTTACGGGAACGCGGGTAGGCGTAGCCACGATGAAAGGCCTTGCTTTTGCAACAGGTATACCGCTCGTCGGTGTTTGTTCGCTGCGCGGCACAGCATCAATGAGCGCGAGTGATTCCGTACTCAGTGTTGTGATGATGGACGCATACAAAAACGAAGTATACATGGCAGTCTATCAACGTAAGCCTGATGGTATGCTTCAGGAATGTTTAGCTCCTTTGCATTGTTCAGCAGAGGCTGCCTGCGATCTATTGCTTAACGAGTTTAAAGAAGCACGCTTTGTGATTAGTGGTGATGGGCTACAAAAATACGACGCATTGATCCGTGAATCACTAAAGAACCAGGCTAACTACCAGTTTCAAGTATTTGCCTCGCCGCGTGCATCGTTTCTGGCCGATGAAGCCGTGCGCCAGTTTGAGCAGCATGGCCCAAGTGACATCGATTCGCTTGAACCGCTTTACATTCGCGGCAGCGATGCCAAACTGCCAAAGATCCCTCAAAAAACATCATCAACGGTCTTGGGAGAAGAAAGTTAGCTTAGGGCTTTGGTTTTTCTCTCTCGGCGCTGGCGTCTTGAAGGAGTGCAGCATCCATCAAGTCCTTTTTGTGTTCGGAAGCAAATTGATTGACTAGAAGTGCTTCACACCCAATTCCGTTCGACGGAATGCCGTGAAAGTCGATTTTGCAACGGCTACTCCAGGCTTCTTCGAATGCTATTCCATCAACGCCCGTTAAGATGTCAATCCGCCACGGTTTTCTTCCAAGCATAATACTTTGTTGGGTTGGTTCAGCGCATCAGGCGGGTCGATGACATTGCCGAATCCGAAACTTCGAAGCGCATTGTAGACACGTCTTGTCTTTTGATCGGACGCATCGATATCAATGGAAACATTTTTTGTAGCCATACATGTATGCGTCCGATAAGTCTTATTTTGGATGGCTCAATTTGGCACACTGAATTCGAGAATTATCTTGTGATTTCCATATGGCACCACTCTTGCATTCCCAGTTGCTAGGAGGTGTTCAAATGACAAAACTGCTTCTTAGTTCTTTAGCTCTCATAGGCATGTTGGCTGTCGTAGGCTGCTCGAGTGACTCGGACTCGTCTTCCGATATGACGCAGGAGGAGCGCTATGCGGCTATTGACGAAGAAGCGCAAACACTCAACCACTGTGAAACCGTCGATGATTGTACGGGTGTACAGATGGGTTGTTCTGAGTTGTGGATCAATAAGTACGAGAATCGTGAGTTTCTTGAACAATTAACTTCTGAGCTTGATGCTCCATACCCTGAAGGTTGGCGCTGTCCCCTTTCCTGTGCGCCGGAAGTAGTCCGCTGTGAGTCCCAGCGTTGTGTGATCGCGCCGGTTAGTTCCGAATATGAAGCCACAAATGATGAAATCATGGTGTGCGGTTCGGGTATCTAACTGTTTGCATGAAACAGCAAGGTGATGAAAAAGTCTGTGCGGATGCATTAGACCCCGGACAACAGTGGCATCATCGAACGCATGACTTGGCAAGAAAGCAGTTAAAGTATGCAAAAACGATTCAATAAACTTCGGAATCGAATAAACAGTGTTCCGCCGAGATCAAAATGCACATATGGCCCAACGCTAAGGTTTTCAAGTCTACACCTGGCCGGTCTAAACAAGGAGCGGAGTTTATTAAATGCGAAAGTCGAGTTGATTAATAAAAACAAGTGCTACGATAACTTCGTGTCTTTAAAGCTTATGTTTCAGTCGAAAAAAATCCGATGCTTGCTGTTTGTTTGCTTGTTTGTTTTTGGGTGCGAAGTGCGGCTTACGGACGTTGGCGAACATGGGGATTCGCAAACGGCGGCGTTGCATACCGTGTTCTTGGATTTTGGACCTGGCACCTACACCGATGGACCAGTTGCTTTTGCGCCGGAGAATGTTTCCAGTTCAGTAGGTTTTTTCGACTGGACCGCTAAGCGGGGGATCATTCGTGAGCCTGGAATTATTGCTTCCGGCTTGGTGGGTGAGCAATTTCCATTCTTGATCAAGAAAGAACTTGAGGCGATTTTCTCGGAGCTTCATTCCGGTGAGCTTGTTTTCACCTTGGATAGACCCACCGACAATCGTCCCTACAATACAGTTGTCTTTGATACCGTGCATCGATATTCAAGCGCGGAGGAAAAAGACTGGTCTTTCGATGTGTTTGGAATTTCAAGCAGTGACTGTGGTGACGTCAACGCCAATGATGTCGTCTTCGTGTTTGTGCGCAAGATCATTAACTACTACCTCGCTAAGCCTCCGGAAGGCGTAGATGTACGTATTGGAAGTCTGGTTCCTTTCTTCGCTTTAATAGCTGCGCATGAACTTGGACATGCCTTTGGACTAGTTCATGTATTCGGTGAAGCATTGATGTATCAGGGTGTGGATTATATTCTTGGACGTGCTGCACAAAATGATGGGCGTATCGAGAGCGCTTTGGTGGGTTGGGCGGATGCTCCAGTAGATCCATTCTTCAGCAAAAATATTGATCCGATTGAGGGGTGTTTTGATCCTATCTATCAAGACGGAGAAATTGAAATTGAAATTAACGGGAAGATATTTACGCAACCTACCTACCGGCAAAACGCGTTCATGACACTGAAACATCTACTGAGTGAGCCTGCAAAGAATTTAGTGAATCTAGAATCTCCGGAGCGTTGCGGGAGTACAGCTCTTCTAGAAAGCACTTGTCACGACGATGATCCTTTTTCCGTGTTTGTCTGCATTGCTCCGTACAACACAGGTCAAGACAGTGAATCGGCACTTCCCGCTGAGCCGATGGGTAGTGCGAAGTGGCGGAGTATTCCTTGTCCAACGGGACATCGGTGTGTCAAGAGCTTCGACATCGACAGTTATTCCTGTGAACAAGCCTGCAAACTCCCTTCGGGGCAATTTGTAGCACTCGGTGAATCGGTTGCGTTGCAAGGCATCCCGGATGCAGTGCACATTTGCGCCTACCCGGATGCAGAACGTGATCCTGCAAAAACCTGGAGAGATCAATTTGTAAAGAGCTCCGTTCAGTAGAGAAAAAATCCGCAACGAAAAACTCCTGTCAAGGTGTCCGAAACTGTTTCTGATGCCTAGCCATGACAAAAAAGTGAGGATCCCCACAATCGCATTCACCGTTTTATCCGGAAACCAGCTTACAAGCTAAGTATTCCTACGATGGCGTGAGCAATACCGATGTGGCTTTCAGCGCTCACGAGAACGAAACGGCTCAGCCAGGATTTTGTGTATCGAAAAACGCGAGCCCCTTGCTTGCGACACTTGGCAGGTGTTTTTAAATCGATATCGATGCCTTTTGTTCGGCAATGGCCATTACCATACCGAGCATAGCTGCGATAAACATCGCTTCTCCGCTGTGCGGTGGAAGATAGTGCAAGCCGTGCATGAAAACTTCTGCAACCGCCTTCCAAGTGGCGACTGCGGGTGCGGGTCATTCGGGCGTGAGAAAGATGGTGTCCGGACCAGGAACCAGAACCATGTAAACTGTGATTCCCACGACGGATCCGCTAAGCACACCCAAGAGCTGCCCAATGCCTTATCGCCCCGGGTTTGACGTCGATGAGATGGCCGGTTTTTAGGACGTGCATCATGTCGGCACATCGACTGGCTGCACCTTCGGTCACGTTAGCCGTAGTAGCTGACACTTGATGTGACAGTCACCCTGGTTGGGGATGCTGTCTGTCAGATGATGTTACGCGACCTTCTCGCTGATGTGCTTATCGTTCCAATCTTTATTGCCGCCAATAGAAGTCTGACGTGGTGTTCTGCCGCAGCACTCCTTACATCGGTCGGTCCAGATAGGCATCCCTTCGCTTTCAAACGGCGGCAAAACTGTTACCCATGTCTTGAGGCCAACAAACCCTGTCTAGAACGCTTGCCCTAGATGGGTGCTACTGTTTCCGTCTGGCTCAGAATGTGCCACCTGCTACGGCATCGCCAAGATTAAGAAAATGCTCAATAGTTATGGATGTTTATGATGTGATAACCGGGCAAGTCACGTCTAGTTGCATGGTTGGCACGGTTTGTGCATTTCAAAATGGAGATAATGTTTTTAGGGGGGTGTTAACGCCGATGTTTTTGCAAAAGAAGTTTTCTGGAGTGTTCTGGGCCTTGTTGGCCCTGGTCTCGTATGGATGTGAACTGGGCGCTGATCCAGGGACCGCGAACGCAGGGCAAGCTATTGCCGGCGGAACCGATGTCAATGCATCTAAATATCCCGGGGTGGTGCTTGTGTATGGATACCAAAACAATAATCTCGATCCAAACAATCCTACTCTATGTTGGACGGCAACCGGCCTAGTGATTGCCTCAAACATGGTGGCAACAGCTGCGCACGTTGTGGAAAATCTGGTCCCATCGTCCTGCCAAGGGGACATTTCGATTGGAGTGTTTACTCAAGAAGGCGAGAGCCACGGAATTCTGCGAAAGCGGCATTTGTTCTAAAGGCCGTACCAGACGGCGATACGCGCTTCACTCAAGGGCTACACCGGGGTGAAGATGAACAAGCGGTAATCGTGCTTAATGAGCACCGCTTCGAGGAAAATCGAATTGTAGACTTAAGTTACGCTCCTGTTGTGGAGCCGCTTGATACCGGTTCCTTTGCATGCGGTTATCGCATTGTGGGCAGAGGCTCCAAAGAAACCGGCGGATTTAATCTTTACCTGCGGGAAGCCGACGTTTGTCTCGTCAACGATGGAATTACCACTACTTCTTCATACAAAGAGACCTTGGCGAACTTTCTTTCCGAAAGTGGCAAGACCTCCCAAGAGATTGCCAATCTACAGGCCAGTGAACCGTCACTTGATCCAAAGGCCCTTCACTTTGTGAGTGCGAACAGTACATACCTTCCCAAGAATTTGCGTAAGGACGCTGGAGCAGGTGCCGCATGCCGAGGAGACAGTGGAGGCGCGTTAATTTCTCCACGCGGCCAAGTGGTTGGCGTTATTTCTGAAAGCCATGGGTTCAAAGGCCAATGTGATCTAGCAACGAATCCTTACAAAATTAATATCGCAGCTCCGATTGTATCTTCGAATTTTTTCATTCCTTCCATTGTGCGATTGTGCGGAAATGCTCAAAGTGCTGAGGAATGCCGTCAACGCATCACAACCGACACCTGGGAGTGCGACCCCAATACCGACGATTGGTGCCTAAAACAAGGCGAGCTTTTACCAAGTTGTGGTCAACTCGGACGTGAGTTTGCTTGGCGACGACTTGGCTTGGAGCAACCGGCGTTATGGACGAGCCAGGCCGATGATTGGCGTTTGTATTGTTCCAACGGTGATCGTCTTAGCGAATGTATGGGCGACGATGGAACAACTACAAATTGCGTGCAGAATAATTCAGGCGTAGCTGCGCCATGGGAGTTCGAACTTGCCGCTAGCGAAGGACAACAGTGGTACGAGCTCACTCGTCCGCAAAACTTTTCGTTGGATACCAAGGGCACGAGCTTTCCCTTGGTATGTGGTCCACAAAGCCAGCAGCCCTGTGAAGGGGATGCACGATGGAGCAGGGTGTGGGACGGATGTCAGGCCTGTTACCTATGGTTCGGCGACGATCATCCTTGAATAATTGCAGCGCCAAGCGAACATCGTTTCTGGCCGATGAAGCCGTGCGCCAGTTTGAGCAGCATGGCCCAAGTGACATCGATTCGCTTGAGCCGCTTTACATT
The DNA here is from genome assembly GCA_016699535.1 of Myxococcales bacterium. Classification (NCBI taxonomy): domain Bacteria; kingdom Pseudomonadati; phylum Myxococcota; class Myxococcia; order Myxococcales; species Myxococcales bacterium. Next base: position 3,776,736 of record CP064980.1, on the reverse strand, counting down.
CGCGGCAGCGATGCCAAACTGCCAAAGATCCCTCAAAAAACCGCTCATCCTCTAAGCTAAACCTAAGGAGTAAGCTATGCCTAGTTTCGATGTGGTCTCTGAACTCGACAAGCATGAAATCGATAATGCTATCAAGCAAGCCTCTCAAGAAGTGACCCAGCGCTTTGATTTTAAAGGCACCCAAAGCGAAATTGAAAAAACAGACGACGGCATTGTGCTCAAGTCCAACAGCGAAGGCCGGGTGGAAGCCGTTCTTGAAGTTTTAAAAAGCAAACTCGTGCGCCGTAAAGTTTCGCTGAAGGCACTTGATCCGCAAAAGATCGAGCCCGGCGGCAAAGGTATCTACCGGCAGCTTCTCAAACTCAAAGAGGGCGTTGACCAAGAGACCGCTAAAAAAATGGTCAAGTTTATTAAAGACAGCAAGCTTAAGGTCCAAGCTTCGATTCAAGGCGATCAACTGCGTATCTCGGGCAAGAAACGCGACGACCTTCAAGAAACCATCGCCTTACTCAAAGAACAGGACTTCGGTCTCGAGCTTTAGTACATTAACTTTAGGGATTGAATTTATCCATATTTTTGCGTGCCACTCCAAACGGAGATAATGCATCTGTATGAGAAAATTCTTGCTTGGCGTATCGCTCTTTTTTTTCCTTAGCGCGTGCGATTCGGATGGAAACGATGCCGGTACTACGGAAGGTTGCCCCGAAGGCGTTGAGAGACCAAATGATGGCACGCCATGCTCACCGGTGGGTTTGTCGTGCTACTATCCAAGCACCAGTTTGCCTAATTGTCCTGACCTTCGAACGGACTGCGTCGCTCCGGGCCAGTGGCATCATTGGGACGGTGTGTGTATTATCGACGGTACCGATGGCGGTACCGATTTTTAATAACGATTTTGACCTAAATCGAGTTTTCCACCAAACACCCAAAAAGAAGCAATTCTTTACGAGATTTTTCAGGCAACTGACCTCCTTTTGAGTGCAATCCTCAGAAGTGCTACAATGGAGCATGGAAAAAGTGCTTCGGGTAGTCGATTTGCACGACTCACATGCTGATATCGAGGACCTCAAGGAATCAAGTCCTCAAGAGAGATTCGATTCCCTGGAACGACTGCGACGACTATACTACGGTTACGATGACAATCCCCCCCGACTGGAAAGAGTTTTTAGAAGCATTGGTCTCAGAGAATACAAAGTTTCTTCTGATTGGAGGCCACGCCCTCGCCTTCCACGTCGAGGCTAGACTCACTGAAGATTTAGACCTATTCATCGAGGCGTCCGAGCAGAACGCAAGGTGTGTATACAATGCACTTCGAAGTTTCGGTTTCGGTGATGCCGTTGACTCTCCTGATGCACTGAAGCAACCCAACAAAATATTCATGCTTGGAAGAAAACCGTGGCGGATCGACATTTTAACGGGCATTGATGGAATAACATTCGAAGAAGCCTGGAGTGGCCGATGCAAAGTCGATTTCCACGGCATCCCATTGAACGTAATTGGACGCGAAGCTCTCTTGGCCAACAAATTAGCTTCCGGACGCAAAAAAGACTTGATGGATGCTGCACTCCTTCAAGAAGCCAGCACTAAAACAGAAAAGCCAACCCCTTAGAAATTCGCTAGCAACTTTCTGTGCCGATCCACTGAGCTCAGGTCCTGTGCAGAGCTATGGACTGGTGGTTTTGTATCCGATATCGCGAAGCATGGCTAAGTCAAGGTCGGTGATTTGCCGTCGAGGCGCCTCGACTACCAGACCCATGACCGGTGGATTGCCATTGCTGCGAACCTCTTGTGCGGTGTGTACGCCGCCTGACATTTTGACTGGCGTGTAGCCGTTCTGTCCGCCATTGATACAAGAAGCTTCCTGGCCCATGAATCCCTGATAGCGGTCCTCGCCATTGCCTAGGGTTTGGAGCAATGCGCCCATGGCGGGATTGCCTCCTATCCCCAGGGCGTGCCCGATTTCATGTAGAGCAACGCCAAAGAAATCCATACGGCTATCGAAGGTTCCGGGAAAGTCGTCGGCGTTATCGAGCGTTGCATCAAAAAACCATGGCCAGTCTTCGCGGAAGGTAATGCTGGCCACCCATGGCTGATAGATGTGCCCATCACGTCGTAGAACTAAACGCTGATCGAAATCCGTTTGTGGTGAGAGCAAGAGTTGAACATTTGGATGGTTTTTTGCCGCTGAATCAGTGCCCAATACATCTGAGCCGGCTGCGCCAACAAAAATCACGAGATCGTCGATTTCGCTTTCCGAATTGAACTCAACCGGGGGAAGGTTCGGTGAAGCAGGATGAATGATTTGAATCGGGCTGCCTGCAGGAATGTTTTCAAACTCGCTCGTAATTCGTTGTGCTCAGCGAGCTGCAGCCGCTTCGAGAATAGTCTTACGGCCGGGGTGTTTGTTTTCGTCGAAAAAGTCGCTATCGTCTTTATCGTAATTGATGGTGATATTGAAACCATTGGATGGAGGGGATTCGAGTACAGGAGAAAGCCATGGCAGCGATGCCTGCTGATCGATAGCGCTTACATAGCTTCCGCGAATAAGTTCGATGCTGCGTGATCGCGACACCCAGGTATTCCAATCTTGCGTACTGGAACCACAACTATCAGCCCAGCATTCATAGAAAATCGAGTAGATCCGTTGCGGTCGGAACAGGTTCGAGCGTTGTGCGCCGGGTTCAATAGAGGACTCCACGGTTACGGATTTAAGAAGACCAGGTTTTTGTTCACGAAGTTCTCCATAAGAACTTAGCGTGTAGACGGCGATCGTGTCCGGTTCCGAATTGAAGAAGGCAACTTTTTCTGATGCGTTGCAGGTGCTGAGTTCTGCTGGGCTACGAAGGGCCTCCAGCCAGTTAGGCAGACCTGTGCCTGGATCTCTTTGTGCGGTGTCTTGGCCGACCACGGTGGCGTCGAGTAAATCTTCGATCATCATGTATTGACCCCAAAACGATGTTTGCACCCAGCCAAGTTCAGTGCAGGGGTGCCTTGGCCACGTCGATTGCTGCATTGCACCATTTGGCAGTTCGTACGATGGAAACTCATAGGGCGCTTCGCAAGAGACACCCTCAACGAAGCTCGCGCCGTAAATGCCAACCTTGGAGTCGACTTGAGGTTGGTGTGTCCATACCGGTTGCATGCGAAAGCCGTTGCCCAAGCCGTCGCGCGTGCAATAGTTCTCCGTCGCTTGAGCACGTTGCTGATCGAGGCCATGCGCGCCATTGGCGCAAGGTCGCAGTACCCAAACCCATGCTTCGTGGTTCACGTTTACGCTTAGGATAGGTGACGGATCGGTGGATTGTGCGTTGTGATCCGATGCCGTATCGCCAGTGGGACTAACGCTGCATGCGCTAAAAAGGAGTGGCAGTGTCAGCAACGAAGCTAGCCTACATGTACGTACTTTCACTAAGCGTTTCATGATTAATTAGTTAAGCAATATTCATGCCAAAAAACAGTGTACTTGGCTCTGCGATAACGTTAACTTTTTTTCGTCAGGGCGAGATACTGAAAGCCACATTTCCGACAGGAGCAGCAAATATTCCCCAAGTGGAGAGGGTTGGCTCCAGTACAAGATCGTAGATTGTCTACATTTAATCCAAACAAACAGTGTTGGCAGAAAGCTCAAATCTTTCACAGTTCACTGACTAAACCGGTAAAGAGTCTTTCCCCTTATTGAGTGGGAGAACCTGACGGGTGGCATAGCGGTGGCTTCGTTCGTGTTTTTCTTTTTCCATGAGCTCAAAGGTTTGGACTTGGAAGGGCGGTAGGACAAGTGATTCATTGGCGTCGTGCCAGTTTTGGAGCTGTAGCTTTTTCCGACGGACACGGCCTAGCGTGATGTGTGGTGTGTAGGATCGAGCTTCGAGGGGAATGCCAAGTGCTTCACAAAGGTCTCGGAGCTTTTGGTGCAGCGCTAATAGCTCGGCGTTGAGTTTTACGGATGCAAAGAGTACACGGGGATTTTCGAGTGCGGGGAAGGCGCTTACACCATGGCCATCGATGAAAAAGCTTCGAAGCAGCATAGGCGTTGCGTTTTGGCAAAGTTCGCTGGAGATCTTCTGGTCAATGTTTCCAAGAAAAAGCAATGTGAGGTGGAGGTTCTCTTGCTTTGTCCAGCGCACGCCATCGAGGCCCTGTTGCGCACTGCTGAGCATTTCTTTCCATTCTTTAGTTAGCCGAATGCCAAAAAACACCTTGTTATCCTATTAAAGATTACCAGGATCGTGAGGCTGCATACCGCGCTGAGAACGCATGTAAACAAAAGGGGTCTGCTCAACTAAGTTCGAAACGCGCGACATGTAAATGTCCGCATAGCGCTCAATTTGTCTCGCGATATAACTTTTATCGTTTCCGGCACGCATCAATGGTCCCCAGATGGAATTGGTAAGCTCCGAAGCCTGTTTTGCAAGAGGTCCGATTCTTTCGTCCAAACTAACTACTTTGGCACGAACGGTTTTGATCGACTGCTGAAGACTCCCCATGGTTGCTTTGGGTTTTGGCCCGTATTTGTTTTTGAGGCGTTGCAAATCAAGGCGTAAAAGCGAGTACTCATGCTCAAGGCATTCTTTTTGCACCATGAGTTTTTCGAGCTCTTTTTGTTTGCTTAGAAATTTTTTATCGCTTTCGATGTCTTGCTCGAGCTCTCTTACGATGAGCGCTGTTCGCCAACGCAAGAGATCTTTCGAGACCAAAACATCGGCATAGATGTGATCGCCAATGTATAAAAATTCTTCACCGTCGATTCCCAGCCAGTCTTCAAGCAGGGCTGCATTCCCGCCAAGATAGGTTCCGCCTTTTTTAAGTTTGCCAAAGAAAGGTCGAAGCAGGCCTTCTTTGTGATCGACGATTTCAAAAATAGATTTTCGTGTTGTAAAAAAGTCCGGTTTCTGGGCTTCAACAATAATTACGTCGAACAATTCTTTCCAATTCATTTTTTTGGGAAGAAAAGGAGCGAAAGCATAGTTCATCATGGCTTCGCTGTAGTGCCATTCCGAATTGGTAATCAGCAAAAGTTTTTTCCCAGCGTATTTGAGGTCCAATAGCGCCAGTGGAATTTCTTTATCGAGCTCGACGAAACGCTTTGGGTCATTGATGATCTCTTGCTTTAGGGTGCCCTCCATGTGGGTCTCATCAATGCGTGAGCGCACAATGCGATAGACATCGCTGTAGCCCAAACGGTTGTCTAGCCGGCCCTTGTCGAGCAAATCAACCATTTGCACGTACATGCAAGCCTCGGAAAGCGAAAACAAGGTGTTCATGAAGCGCCATCGAGGCTGATTTAAATCAATCTGAACACGACCATAAGTTTTACGTTGTTCATCGTAACTCAAAGGGCGTGTTCCATGGCAAGCACGTTTGATGTACCGAAAGCGATTTGCTTTAACCAAGTTGCCAAGTTCGGTGTCAATCGTAAGGCCAAGCTTTACCAAACTTGCATCGAAACGAAGATGTTTGACGGGAAAGCCTGCTTCTGCAAGACGGTTACGCACATGCTCATAGGCCCGCTGCTCCCAAGCTTCGGTGTTGTAGTGGATTAGGGTGTAGTCCATGTCAAAGCCAACGGCTTTGATGGAGCGCAGATTCAAGGTGCGGTTACAGAAAATACGTCGGTTTATTTCAGGAAGTTTTCTCATAGATAGTTTCTCAGGCGTTTGTTTTTGATTTCTCAAAAAACGCAGCGATGGCTTGCTGTGTGGCTGCTGAACGGAGCCCCAACATAAAAGCCTGGGCTTCGTGCTTTATTTGATCCTGGATTTGTTTTTGAAAGGGAAGTTTGAGCAGACGTTTGCTTTCTAAAACTGCTTCACGCGGCAATGAGCGAAGCAAAGCAAGTGTTTGCTCGACAGCTGAATCCATCGCCTGCTCATTACCGACTGCATTGAGAATCCCCATCTCTTTGGCTTCGTCGCTTCCGAAGCCTTGAGCAAGCAAAAGCAGTTCACTTGCTTTGCGGTGGCCGGCAAGCAATGGGAGCAAGTAACTTGAAGCTGCTTCGGGTACGAGCCCAAGCTTTACAAAGGGCAGCCCAAACTGAGCATCCTTTGTTGCGTAGGCAAAATCGCAATGCAGAAGCATTGTTGTTCCAATGCCCACAGCATATCCTTGCACTTTCGCAACAATGGGTTTGGGAAATTGAGCCAAGGTATCAAGAAAGCTGAGAACGGCTTTGCCAAACTTTTCAGTGTCTTGCGAAGCAAAATCGGCCAGATCGTTTCCGCTTGAAAAGTTGCCACCGCTACCTTGCAGCAGCACCGCGGCAATCGCGTTTTGTTTGGCAGCACGCTCGAGAGCTTCTTTTAGCTCAACATACATCGCCACATTGAGGGCGTTCATTTTTTCGGGTCGATTAAACTCGAGTGTAACAATACCGTTGTTTTCGCTTTGAAGAATAGGAGAGGAACTCATGAAGTGCTATTTCTCCTGTTTTTGTTCGGCAGAGGCGAGTTCTTTATAGAGTTGTGCGTAATGACGTGCACTGCGGTCCCAAGATAGATCTGTTTTCATGATATTGTGTTGAAGGTCTAGAAATAATTTCTTCTGTGAATAGGCAGCAAGAGCTCGCTGCAAGGTCTTCAGGACGTCATCATTGTGTGTGGTGCTGAAAAGAAAGCTGCTTCCGCTACGCAATTCGGTATCGCAGTCTAAAACACAATGAGGAAGGAATGAGGTGTCTGCGACTACGGGTATGGAACCATAGCGAAATGCAACGACTGACAAATTGAGCAGATGATTGCTGGATGTTGAAAGCAGTAAGAAATCGGCTGCTGCTATGAGTCGGTGTTGGTCTTGTTCGCTCATATTAAGCTGACAGCGAAGCTGCTTTTCAAAACTTTGCTCTTGGGTGGTTACAACTTCAGGCAATGAATCGCTTGGAGTGCAGATGATCAGTTGCAATTCATTTCTAAAAAGACGTTGGAAAAATGTTTCATCTAAGCTTTCTGGCAGGGAATCGGTGTTTTCAATGAGCCACACGCACAAGGGCGTGTCAGCTTCGACATCGAGGTCCTTTTCAAATTGCAATTGCGTCTTGTTTTGAATTTTTCCTTGCAAATTGATGGATTCATAATGTGTTTTTAAAAAGGTGTCTGTTGCAGGGTTCCAGACGCTAGTATCGACGCCAAAATCAATACCAATCGCGCAATGCTCACGCTGCTCGGCGCGCTGTTTTAATCCCATGGCCGTGCTGTCGTCTTCAAGGTCTGCAGCAAGACGGACCGTGTTTGTGCACAAGACATCTGTGTATTGAATTGCAGCGGCAGCGGGGTTAACGGTACCGGCAAAAAGTAGCGAATCAGAAAAGTCTTTGTTTTGCAGGCCAAGTTCTGAAGCCTGTAGTTCGGACAGTTTCCCTTGATGCTCAAGGTCGTAGAGGGTGAAAAGGATCGGATAGTTTGCATTTGCTGTGTGCTCGGTGCTTTTGAGCATGGGTACGCAAAGCGCGCAGGCAACGTCGTGCACGTGAACGACATCGAGTGCTTCTGGAAACTCGTGAACAAAACGACTAGCCGCTTCACAGAAAAAAACATCCATATCGCTTAGTGTTTCCGGTGATGCAGAAGAGGTAGGATCTTCGTGGCTTAGAAAAACGTGGTTGACCCCGGATGGGCTCTTGCTTTCAAAGATCACAAACTCTTTGCTTTGATCGCCCAGTTTTACACTGAGGGGATCAAGGCGGCGTGCAAGGCCACGTTGTTTGTGTGCTTCACTCGGCAAAAGAGGACACAGGGTAGTGACTTCGTATTTGAGATTACGTAGAGCTTTAGCCAATCCAGCAGTGGCTTCGGTCACCGCGTTGTGTCCGTGGAAAGGATAAAAACCTGGGCTGATAAGTAGAATATGCATTGGGCCGTAGCCTACATCGAGCGCATGGCCAGAGCTACCCCCTCTGTGAAGACTTGGGCTGGGCATTCGCCTGCACTTAGGGTATGCCTGTGCCGTGTTTCATACTGGAGTGATTCTCATTGACCACGGGAGCCGCCGCGTGGAAGCCAATGCGATGCTTGAGCAAGTGGCTGCTTTAATGCGCAAAAATGTCGATGATGAAGTCTTTGTGACGCATGCTCATATGGAGCTTGCCGAACCGGATCTCAAGCAGGCGGTTGAGCTCTGCCTTAAGGAAGGTATCGATCGCCTGATAGTGCATCCTTATATGCTTAGTCCTGGCAAGCATGCCAGCAGGGATATTCCCGAGATGGTCGAGGCGATTGCTCGCAATCATCCGTCGATTCGCTTTCGAGTGACCGAGGCGTTGGGCCTGCATCAGGGTCTCATCGATGCGGTTAAGGATCGGTGTGGACTGTGAGCTCGGAGCTTTCCCAATACGACGCGTTGCTTCTTCTTTCTTTTGGTGGACCAGACGGCCCCGATGACGTGCTTCCATTCTTGAAGCGAGTTGTCCAAGGGCGAAATGTTCCCGAGGCGCGTCTGGCCGAAGTTGCAGAACGTTATATGCAGTTTGGCGGCAAGAGCCCCATCAATGAACTGAATGAGGCATTGATACAAGCCCTGCGCGTAGTTCTCGAAAAAGATGGCCCGCATTTGCCTATCTATTATGGCAACCGAAACTGGCATCCTCTTCTGGAAGATACGCTGCGCCGGATGCGAGGTGACGGTATCAAGCATGCCTTGGCTTTCGTGACCTCAGCGTACAGTTCGTATTCCGGTTGTCGGCAGTATTTGGAGAATATCGAAACGGCGCGAGCAGCGCTCGGCGAGGATGCTCCAATGGTGACAAAAATACGTCCTTATTTCAATCATCCTTATTTCATTAAAGCAGTGGTCGAATCGGCACGTGCATCGTTAGCAGCGATCCAACAACAAGCCAACGGAGCAACTGTTGCTTATGCCTTTACTGCGCATAGCATTCCGCAGGCGATGTCCGCGAAGTGTGACTACCTCGAGCAGCTAAACTGCGTAGCTTCGCTCGTTGCACATGAGTTGGGTATCGATTCATGGAAACTTATTTTCCAAAGCCGAAGTGGCCCGCCGCATCTGCCGTGGCTCGAACCCGATGTTAATGACTACCTTCGGCCCTTGCGGAAGAGAGCATCACGCATGCCTGGCTTTGTCCTGTTGGCTTCGTTTCGGATCATTTTGAAGTCATTTATGATTTGGATATTGAAGCTCAGCAAAACGCAAAAGCTCTTGGAATAAAGATGCTAAGGGCTCCTACCGCGGGCAGCCATCCGGTTTTTATCGATATGATGCATGCACTCGTCCGTGAGAATGTACAAAAACTAGAGCCAAAGGCTGTGGGATCGCTTGGCCCAAGAGTTCAGCCTTGTAAGCCTGGGTGCTGCGCTGCGCGCTAGTGCACTGATTGGAAAGGATTGACCCGTCTCGCCGCAGTGAAGGCGCGAGCTGCGGCGTCAGAAAACCTTGAAATATTCGCGATATTTCTGCGGCTTTCTTCCTTGCATCTCACGCCTTCACTTTGCGATCTCGGCTCAATACTTTCCAATCAGTGCACGAGTGCTCTGCTATCGATGAATCGTTCAAGACCGCGATCGAAGATAAACCGCTACCGCAATGCTCAGCAGTGCGATGAGCCAAGCCCACGCAAATGGGCTGTGCTTTATTGCAGTGTTCTGTTCAGGAAGATCAAATTGGACGTGATGAATTTGCTCGTTCTCCGCATCGACCAGTAGCACGCCTGAGGCTCCGTAGGCGCAGGCGTACTCGAGCAGTTGCCTTCGTGTTGCGGAGTTCTGAATTTGTGGCGCTTTGCTTCCAGTCTTAATTTCGGCGACGTAGCGTTGGCCATGCCTCTCGACAATCGCGTCAGCCCGGAGCTTTACGGACAAAGGTTTTTCGTTGACGAAGAGTGTCCAGGTTCTGCTGTCTTGCGTGCTTTGGATGCGATAGCCTGCCGCGCTAAGCATGCGCAGGGCCTTGTTTTCCCCTTTTTGCCAACGTTTCGCCCGAAAGCGTGCGCGCAGAGACCGAAACCATCTGCTGCCTATCCGTTCGAGCCAGATAAAGAACAAGCCACCGGCCACGAGAAAAACAATAGGGCGCAGGGTTTCCGTATTTAACTCCATGCGCCTAAGCAACCACAAGCGCGAATGGCCGACAACAAAACGGTATGGCTCAAACGCTTTTTAAACAGAGCTGCATCCAGCCGAATAGCCCCGTCTGGCCGTCGAGATTGCAAAAACTAGGCAAAGCGCCTAAGCAACTTTGGGTCTGTGGCGATGGCCCGGGTGATAGGCCCAGTGTGGCGGTGGTTGGCACGCGGCGCGCTTCAAGCGAAGCGCTTGGTTTCACACGCGAATTGTGCGCAGCGCTGGCTCAGGTCGGGCTCACCATCGTATCGGGCGGAGCGCACGGTATTGATACGGCTGCGCATCAGGGCGCGCTCGATGGTGATGGAACAACCACCGTCGTTCTTGCCTCTCCCCTTGATCGTCCTTATCCCCGACGTAATCACGCGCTCTTTAGTACTATAGTGGATAGGGGCGGCGTTTTGCTTAGTGAGCAGCAGCCGGGGCAAGCCATTGCCAGTTGGATGTTTGTGCAACGAAACCGTCTGATCGCCGCATTGAGCCAGGTTGTGCTAGTGGTCCAGGCTCCTGTGCGAAGCGGTGCGCTTATCACGGCAAAATGGGCTCAAGACCTTGATATTCCGGTGTTTTTTGTGCCAGCTAGCCCTTGGGACCCGAGGGGGCAGGGCGCACTTTCTTTGGCTAAAAGAGGTGGCCTCATTTGCACTTCTGTCCAAGATGTCCTATCGCATCCGGCCTTAAGGGGTCTTAAAAAGAGACCCCGCATGCACGAAAACCCCATGCTTTTTGAACAAAAAACAAATAATATCAAGCTTTTAGATGGAGATCAGCAGCAGATTGCTACCCTTCTTAAGCAGGGTCCCATGGACCGAGATGGCTTGATTCAGGCATCGGGGCTTTCTGCAAAAAGAGTACAAACCGCGCTGGTCATGCTTAGCTTGGCCGCCAGAGTGCAGGAGTTGCCTGGCGGACGTTTCAGGCTACGCTGAGCGGTCTTAGGAGAGAACACAACGATGCCAAAGTCCTTAGTTATCGTGGAATCACCGGCAAAAGCCAAAACGATTCAGAAATATTTAGGTAAGAATTACTTGGTGCTTGCATCCAAAGGCCACGTCAAGGACTTGCCCAAGCGTGGTGGTGTCGATATCGACGATAATTTTAAAGAGACCTACGCAGTGATTGAGGACAAAGGCAAAGCGGATGTCCTCAAGGCAATTAAAAAAGAAGCCAAAAATGTCGATGAAGTCTTGCTCGCAACTGACCCTGATCGCGAAGGCGAAGCGATTGCATGGCATATCAAAGAAGAGCTCGAGAACAGCAATATAAATGCTAGCATTGAGCGAGTGCTCTTTAATGAAATTACCAAAAAGGGCGTCAAGCAAGGCATTGAGAATCCGCGCGCACTAGATACCGATTTGTACGAAGCTCAACGCACGCGTCGTGTCTTGGACCGCATTGGCGGCTATCCTCTTTCGAACCTGTTGTGGCGAAAGCTTGCCTTTGGTCTTTCGGCCGGTCGCGTTCAGACCCCGGCTTTGCGTATCATTGTGGATAGGCAACGTGAAATCGATGCCTTCGTGCCGGTGAAGTACTGGATTGTGGATGCAGCGTTGGTGGGTAAGAACCGACCTTCGTTTACCGCGGTGCTTGATGCCGTCGACGGAGACAAACTCGATAGGGTAAGTTCCAAACCTGCTGTCATGAAAGAAGAGCTAGCCGACACTTATGTCTCCGAGCTCAAAGCAGCAGATTTCAAGATTGATAAAATTACCAAGCGAGCGCAAAAACGCAATGCGCCAGCTCCGTACACTACCTCAAAGCTCCAACAGGACGCATCAAACCGTTTAGGTATGCAGCCCAAATCCACTATGCGTGTCGCGCAGCGCTTGTATGAAGGCATTGAACTCGGCAAGGGTAAAAATGCTGAAGCCGTGGGTTTGATCACCTACATGCGTACTGACAGCGTGCGTCTTTCCGATGATGCGGTAAATGAATGCCGCGATTTCATCAAAAAGACCTACGGCAAAAACACATTGCCAGATAAAGCCAACGTCTTCAAAACAAAGAAGCAGAATGTGCAAGATGCGCACGAAGCCATTCGTCCTACGCGTTTGGATTTGCCGCCCGATGAGGTGGCCAAGTGGCTCAAAGCTGAACAACTTAAACTCTACAAGCTTATTTGGGATCGCTTTGTGGCATCTCAGATGCTGCCTGCTCTCTATGATCAAACCACTGCTGAGATCGAAGCCAAAGCTAAAAAACATGTCTTCCGTCTTCGGGTGAGCGGCAGTGTTCTTCGCGTGCCCGGCTGGAAACAGGTATATGGAGTCACTTCCACGGAGCTTGCCGGGGAAGAAGACGCAGGTTCAGACAAGGTTGAAGAGGGCACGCTGCCCGAGCTCAATGAAGGCGAAAGCCTGAACTTGGTGGTGCCACCCAGCGTGCAAGTTCATGCGAAGCAGACTGAACCTCCACCTTATTTCAATGAAGCAAGTTTAGTTAAGAAACTTGAAGAAGAGGGTATTGGTCGACCCAGTACTTACGCTGAAATTATTAGCAAGGTGCAAGCGCGGGACTACGTGCGAAAGATCGAAAATAGATTAAAGCCAACACCCCTGGGTATTTTGGTTATCGATCGTCTGGTTGCTGACGAGTTTTCCTTGGCTGATATAAGCTTTACCCGCAAGTTGGAAGATGATCTTGATGGTGTTGCAGAAGCGCGCGTCAAACGTCTTGACGTTCTTCGCCCCTTTCATGACGCGCTTCAGGCAAAAATTGCCAAAGTTTTAGAGAACAAAGACAAGTGGTGGCCCGAGCCCGAGATGCTCGATGAAAAGTGCCCCGAGTGCGAAAAACAATTGATGAAGCGATGGGGCCGCAATGGACCTTTCGTGGGTTGCACGGGTTATCCAGAATGCAAGCACACCCGCAACATCCCAACGGGTGACGATGAAGACGGAGGTTCGCGCGAACCAGAACTTACTCCGTATACCTGCGATGAGTGCAGCGCGCCCATGTTAAAGCGATGGGGTCGAAACGGCTATTTCCTCGGCTGCTCAAAATATCCCGAATGCAAACACACCCGAAACCTTCCATTGGGAGTGCACTGTCCTAAATGTGGCGGTGAGATTGTACAGGTCAAAGGCAAGGGGCGTTCAAGGGCCTTCTACGGCTGCTCAAACTACAATTCAGAAGCCAAGTGTGATTTCCGTATTTGGCAGAAGCCTGTAAATCAAGTCTGTCCCGATTGCAAAAGTGACTTTCTTGTACCTGCAGGTGGCAAAGCAAATCCAAAGCTTAAATGCGTCAGAGAAGGCTGCGACTACATTGGTCCGATGCCGGACGAGTCAGCCGATGCAAACGAAAAGCTTGCTCCAACAGGCACAGATGGAAAAACGAGCGAAAGCTAGTGTTCTGAGGGACTAAGCCGCATATCAACGTGAAGTGCTGCGTCAAGATTCCAACGCTTTTCAAATTCTTTTTCTTGATAGCCACTATGAATGACCACGATGCGAAGTGAAATTGATTTCACTTCTCTTCCATGGGAGTCACGATAATTCTTTGATATGCAAAAAGAGTACTCGCCTTGCGTATTACTTTGCTGTTGAGCAAGTTTTTCGGTGTGATTGTAGAAGTGGACTGTTGCACCGCTTAGTGAAGAGCCCATGGCATCCATGGCCCGGATTGTTCCAAACACACAACCTTTGCCAGTCTCTTTGGGCAAGGGACTATCGATGCCTTTAGCGCCGAGTGGTCGATAAAGATTTCGTTCTTGGGCAACGACATCGTTGCCGGCGTCGTAACCCGGCCCTGCACACGAAACGACTTCGCAAAAAACGATCCCGAAAAAGACTAGCAAACACAATTCCGCTTTTTTCATCTCGACGTTCCTTTGTGAGGGACTTTGCCTTGCTTCAAAGCCATAGCTGTCGTAGGCCATGCGTTTTGATAGTGCAAATTCTCGCAGACAAGACATCGATATGCGTTCAAGATATAGAGTATTTCCCTACTTATTTTTTATTACTATGAGTTTCTCAATACCAACGCTGGCTCAAGCAGAGTCAGACTATCAAAATTGGTTGACTCTCGAGGGGCTTAGCGAGCTTAGTCCGCAGGCTCGCAGATGGCTTCTCTATGGTTTGCTTCAAACCCGACGAGGCGGCATGGGAACGGTGAGCGTGGTTCGCGCTGCTGCGGGACTACGATTAAGTGAAGAAACGAATATGATGGTTGGCGGCGATTGGCTCGCGACCCTGGCAGACCGGGGTGGTGCTGAGGCTCATGAGCATCGCCTGTGGCAACAGTTTCAAGTGAGTTTCGAATGGCCCTATCAACTGCAATTAGGTCTTCGAACACGGGTTGAAGAACGCTTTTCGCCTGATGATAGCGGTGTTGGTATACGACTAAGACAACGAGTGCGTCTTGTCTGGGATTTCGAGCATCTACCTTCTGCGTTTTCGGCTTTTTCGGTGGAAGCGTTTTTTGCCATGAACGATAACACTTGGAGCCAGCAAGCTGGCTTTGATCAAATACGTCTTTATGGTGCTATCGGTTATCATTTCACGAATGAGTTGCGAGCTGAGATTGGCTACCAACTTTTGGCGCAAGAAGAAAATAGCTCAGTTTTTTTCTCACAGTATTCTCGTTTCCTTGCTTTGGAATAATCAATTTCAACCGCCGGAAACGGCTTCTTCGTCGGCTCCAATGGGCACAGCATCATCGTCAAGATGATCCAGAAAACCTTCGGGTAGAGCAACCTTTTGTGTTCCTGCGGTTTTTCCTCGAGGGACGCGCATGGCCGTCGGAGGAAAAGCCTCATCGCGTGGCATTGTGTCAAGAACTTCTTCAAACTCACTAAAGTTGTTAACTTGCATGAGTTTTTTTCGAAGCTCAGCGCTCTTGCGAAAGCCTTTGGTGTACCAGGTGCTATGCTTACGAAAATTACGCATGGCCTGGCTTTCACCTAGCCAATCGACAAGCAGCTTGGCATGAACTTTCATTGTGTCCACCACTTCGCCAAGGGTAGGTGGATCGGGTGGGGCTTCTCCGTCAAAGACTTTCGCCAGATCTCGAAAAAGCCAAGGCCTTCCCAAACAACCGCGGCCAACAATTACACCATCGCATCCTGTCTGTCGCATCATGCGTAAAGCGTCGTGGGCTTCCCAAATATCTCCGTTGCCCAAGACGGGGATGTGTTTTAACGATTGCTTGAGCTCTTTAATGGCCTCCCAACGGGCTTGTCCGTCATAGAGTTGCGCTGCCGTGCGAGCGTGCAGTCCGACCGCCGCGCAGCCTTCCTCTTGAGCGATGTAGCCGGACTGAAGATGGGTGTGTAAATGCTCATCGACGCCAATTCGAAACTTAATCGTGACAGGAACCTTGCCAGCATTGCTTACAGCCGCATGAACAATGTTTTTAAGGAGCTTTGCTTTCGCGGGAATGGCCGCGCCACCGCCTTTACGCGTCACTTTGCGCACGGGGCAACCAAAATTCATGTCGATATGATCCACTCTACCGTCTTTAACGAGCCTCTCGACCGCAAGGCCAACGTAGTGAGGATCCACGCCGTAGAGCTGTAAACTCCGGATTTTTTCTTCTGGTCCAAAATCACTAAGCCTTAGTGTTTTTTCCCGCCCTTCAACCAGAGGGCGTGCCGTGATCATTTCACTAACGTAAAGGCCTGCCCCGAAGCGCTTACAAAGGGTGCGAAAAGGATAGTTGGTCACTCCGGCCATAGGGGCTAGCACCACAGGAGGCCAGATGTTTAATGGGCCGACAGAAAGAGCCTTAAACTCCCCAGGCGAAGCCACCGGAACGCCCTGGTTGATTTCGGAAACATATCGAAGGTCCATGACCCCTCCATAGCAGATCTTTTCTTCAAGATCAGGCTGATTGCCTGGATCTGGCCGGGGGAAGGGGGATGGGTGATGTAGTTTTGAATTTGTTAAGTTGTGAGCTTTAACTTGTTTGTACCGCTGCGGAGCAGCGCTCCAAAGAGGGGATTCACGCGAATCCCCTCTTTGGAGCGCTTCGCGCCTTGGCTCCCACCCCAGCGGGCTCGCTTTGCGAGCGGAGGGCTTGGCTCATCGGTACTAGCGAGCGGGGGCTGATGTGCTATGCATCCGGCATGGGGACGGATATTACGGTAATTGGTGCGGGGTTTGCGGGAAGCGAAGCAGCTTGGCAGCTGGCGCAATGGGGGCTCACTGTCACGTTGATCGAGCAAAAGCCCAAGAAACGTACGCCGGCGCAAAAGAGTGATTTGTTTGCGGAGCTTGTTTGTTCCAATTCATTTCGAGGCGCGGCACTCGTTAACGCAGTAGGTTTAATTAAGGAAGAGATGCGCCGTTGTGGTTCATTGATCATGCAGTGTGCAGAGCTTGCGCAAGTGCCGGCGGGGGGTGCACTGGCTGTTGATCGGGAGCTTTTTCAAAAGAAGTCACTGCTCGAATTAGCGCTCATGCGAATATCGAAGTTCAATCGGCTGAAGTCACTGAACTTCCTGCGCAGGGTCAAACTATTTTGGCCACCGGGCCGCTTACCGGTGATGCGCTTGCTAAAGACCTCGAAAACAAAATCGGAGCAGAGCGTTTAGCTTACTATGATGCCATAGCGCCAGTCGTGTTCGCCGATTCGATTGATTGGAGCAAGGTGTTCAAGGCATCTCGCTACGATAAAGGGGGCGATGATGCCTACGTCAACTGCCCGCTCAACAAAGAAGAGTACCTTGCTTTTGTCATGGCAGTGCGCGCTGCTGAAAAAGTAACTCCGCATGCTTTTGAAAAGCCAAATTACTTCGAAGGTTGTTTGCCTCTTGAAGTCATGGCCGAACGTGGTGAACTTACTTTGGCCTACGGGCCCATGAAGCCGGTAGGCTTGACCGATCCTCGTACTGGCAAACGCCCCTTTGCAGTGGTGCAGCTTCGCCAGGAAAATAAAGAGGCCAGTGCGTACAACCTTGTGGGTTTTCAGACACGCATGACATATCCCGAGCAAAAGCGTGTATTTCAAATGATTCCGGGGCTCGAGCAGGCGCAGTTTGAACGTCTGGGCACGGTACACCGCAATACCTTTGTGGATGCGCCCAAGGTGCTTGACGAAAGGCTCGCTTTAAAAGCGCTTCCCCACATCCATCTAGCTGGGCAGATAGCAGGTGTAGAAGGCTACGTAGAGAGTGCAGCATGCGGACTTGCTCTTGG
Organism: Myxococcales bacterium; assembly: GCA_016699535.1. Lineage (NCBI taxonomy): Bacteria > Pseudomonadati > Myxococcota > Myxococcia > Myxococcales > Myxococcales bacterium. Next base: position 3,759,530 of record CP064980.1, on the reverse strand, counting down.
CATGATGTTGGGTTCTGAAAAACGCGCCAACTTACCTTTACTTTTCCCTGCTACGACCGCCCTTGGTGCGCTTTTGCGTCACCTGCAAACGCCTGCAGAGAACTTCCAACCCAGCAATATTGTTTGGAGCATGTTTCCTGAGCTTGATAATCCAAAACTCAGGAAGCGTGCGAAAAAAGAAGCGCTCTCAATAAGAGCGCTTCATGATCTGGACAGTTGGCTCGCAGACACAGGTCTTCGGGCAGAAGACCTAGGCGAAGGTGAAAAAGATCGTGAACCACCTGTTCTGCCTCGTCGCTAACTAAGGCGTTTCTTGGTTTTGTTCTTTGGGACTAGTTGTCTTTAAAAGAGCTTAAATAAAAACGGGATGCACTACTAGCTGCATCCCGTTTTTATCACTCGGACTTGTCTAACCGAAGGTTAGAGTGTGTCGGTGACGTTTTGGTTGTCGATATACGCTTGACCACTTTCACCGGGGCTGTCTCCTGCTCCGCCAGTTACGTTGATCGTATCCGCGGTGTTGCTGGAGGCCTCATACAAACCCAACATATGGAAGTCGTTGCCATCGCCACCACTTCCGTTGCTTGCATTTCCGTCTCCTCCGCACGTTCCAACATTACCCGAGTTGCTGGCTGAGTAGCCAATGATTTCAACATATCCACCGGAACCACCGGAGCCTCCATCTGCCGTTGCATCGCCGCCGCAGAAATCGAGGTTACCGCTGTTGATCGCAGGACCGAGGTCCGAGAAGATACCAATGTAGTATCCGCTGTTGCCCGAACCATTATCGGCGCTAGCGCTTCCACCGTGAGCGATAATATCGCCTTGGTTTTCAGCGTGGTTGTAGCCCCACATGTAGACATAACCACCGTATCCGCCATCGTCGGTGCCGTCACCGCCGGAGCAGTCGACGTCACCGTAGTTGATGACAACCTCGCTATCGGTATCAAAGCCATACTCGTCTTCGGTATACATATAGAAGTATCCGCCTGAACCACCAGCGCCATCTGCACCGTTACCGCCCGATAGATCGACTGGAAGGTAGTTAACTACGCCACCGGATGGACCACCGTCGGCCGGCCAACTGTTGCCGTCTGTGGTGTCGTGCCACCATTCGAGGTAACCTCCTGCGCCGCCATTGCTTGCGCCATTGCCACCAGCCATGTTCAACGAAGCGTAGCCGTAGAAAATGATCTCTTGTTGCGCGGGAGTGTTGCTTGCATCAATGTGAGCTTCCACACCTCCGCCGGAACCGCCGCTTGCACCTGCTCCGCCGTAAATCAAGAGCTCACCTGCAACTTCGATGTTGCCACCAGGCTGGTAGCTGCCTTCCCAACCACTTGAATTCGAGGTGTAGAGCTCGAAGTAGCCGCCGCTACCACCGGAGCCTGTGGTTCCCGTTCCACCGATAGCGCTAACGTTTCCGGAGTTTAATACTTCTCCGCCGTAAGCGTACAGTCCGATATAGCCAGCCGAGCCTCCTGAGCAGGTTGTCGTGCATGCAGCGTTGACGCTTCCGCCGTTTGCGCTGAGCATTCCGCTGTTTCGGACATGACCCGCGTACTCGTTGTAGAGGGAAATTGTATCACCGCTACCGCCATAGGTCAGACCTGTTCCGCCGTTTGCGCTCAGATTTCCAGAGTTGTAGGCATGCCCAAAGTAAGCGTCAAACTCGATTTCGTTTGCTGAGCCACCATTGGTTACGTTTCCAGCTCCGCCGTTTGCAGCGACGTTCCCCGAGTTTAGAATCTTACTGTCCGAATACACATAGAGCCAGCCCGCGTTGCCGCCCTGATCGCCTTGTCCACCGGAGAGGTTGATGTTGCCTTGGTTGATAAAGATGCCTTCGTTGACATAAGCTTCGATGTCTAACCAACCGCCGTTTCCGCCGTCTTCTCCAGTCGTGCCATCTTCGCCGCGAAGGTCGACGCTTGAGGACGAAGTTCCGTAGTAGGTTTCACAGTATATGCGAAGACCGCCACGATCCTTTGTAGCACCTATCACTGTTGTACTGATCGTGCCCTCGTTGAAAAAGTCATTGTCTAAATAGAAATAAGCATAGGAAGTATAATTGAGCTCCAGCGTCAGTGTTGCACCTGAAGCAACGTGAACACCGGTGACGATGACATCGGAACTACTCTGCCTTATGTACAGGCGATTGTTGCTTGTTTTAATGAACGCTTCACCTTCACTAAGCGTTGAGCCGTCTGCAAGGTTTGGCAAGGTGGTGTCTGTGCTGATCTGCAGGGGAACTTCACCTAAGTTAGTGCTAACCGTTTCGGGGAACTCAAAGCTTGCGTCCACCGACCCGGTCTTGAAAATCTTAATATGACCGCCCAAGCTTCCGTCGTTCATGGCAGCTCCAAAGTAGCCGCCGTTTCCACCGTTCGTGGTACTGCCGTCAGCACCATGAAGATCAATCACGGAATCACCCTCGGGGCCTGAAGGCGGAAGCAGGGATGGCGTTACAAAGGATCCGTTGCCGTTACAGACGTAGTCGGTGGTTGCGATTTCATCGCCGGTGAGCTCGCCGTCCATATCGCCACTATCGATGCCGATAACGACCATGGTGCCGCCGTTGGGACAATTTGCATCCCCGGAAGACAGAGATGTTGAGGTCATAAGCAAACCGGATCCACTGGTACCGTTTGCAGCAAAACCATTGCAAAGGTTCTGGCTGGTTTCGACTTCGCCTTCATCCAAGATGCCATTGGCATTGGAGTCATTACCAGCTTGAGCAAGTACGCCGCCGTAGGCGCATACATCACCTGCTGGAATATCCGAAAAGCCGACCACTGGACCGACCTTGCTGCCATTGTCGTCGTCACATGCGGTAAAGATAACAAGTACGAGCAACCCCAAACTCATGGTTGCGATTTGACGAGCACTTCCTTGAAGTTTCAGTCTCATTCTTCCCCCAACTAAATCATGTTGTTATTTACTGAGACTGCCCCTTGCGTTGCTCTGCACAGAGACCTCCCAGTGCCGTGCAGTATCTCAAAAAAAAAAGAAAAACCGAAGAATTACGACAGCAAAAGCCAAAAAAAACGGGGTCTTGGAGCTTTTGCCGTCGCCAAAGGCAAAAAAAAGGGCATCACCGACCTGGTGATGCCCCCTATGCTTAACTAAAAGCAATTCGTTTACCGGGTTTTAAAGGCTATCGGTCACATTTAGGTCATCGATATAAACCACGCCTGTTTCTCCAGCGGTGCTTGCAGATCCGCCGCTTACGTCGATGGAGTCTGCTGTGTTGTTCGCAGCCTCGTAAAGGCCACGCACAAAGATATAACCACCGTCGCCGCCGGTGCCGTTGGTCGTGTTGCCATCGCCGCCGCAGGCCAACAGATCCCCGCTGTTTTGAACCGAGTAACCGACAATCTCAATGTCGCTAGCACTGCCGCCATTTCCACCGTCAGCAGTTGCACTGCCTCCGCAGTTATTGACAGTGCCACTATTGATGGCAGGGCCTAGGTCGGAAAAGAGACCAAAGTCGCCGCCATTCCGTCCTGTGCCGCTACTCGCACTTGCATTGCCACCACGCGTATCAACATTGCCCTGGTTTTCAGCATGGTTGTAACCCCAAAAGTAAAGGTCCCCACCGTAACCGCCCATGGTGGTTCCGTTTCCACCGGCGCAGTTGATATCGCCGTAGTTCATCACGATTTCGCTATCGGCATCAAATCCATATTGATACTCGGTTTCCATATTCACATCGCCACCGTTGCCGCCAGCGCCATCTGCACCATTGCCGCCAAAGCAGTTGATATCAAGGTAGTTGATCACGCCGCCACTGGGGCCTCCATAGGCTGGCCATCCTGAGAGTTGGGTTGAGCTCTGGTAAAGAGCAAGCGATCCAGCCGATCCGCCATTGGTACCGCCCGATCCAGCGTTGACGCTAAGTGATGCATAACCGTAAAAAATAATCTCTTGTTGGCGTGCATAGTTATTGGGCGCTACCACTACTTGGGCAAGACCGCCGGGGCCACCGCTTGCACCATTTCCGGCGAAAAACTGCCAATCGCCCGTGACGTGAATGCTACCCGCCGGCAGGGTTCCATTTGAACCGCTAGCAGTGCCCGTGTACACTTGGGCATAGCCACCATTGCCACCGTTGCCAGTTGTGCCGGTTCCGCCATGCGCAATGAAGTTGCCCGACGTTTTGAGCTGAGCGCCAGCAGCGTACAAGTACACAACACCTCCGGAGCCGCCACTGCATGTTGTCGTACACGATGGATTGACGTTTCCGCCTTGGAGCATGAAATCGCCAGAATTAACAATAGTTCCACGATAGGCGAAGATGTAGCCGTAACCAGCCGAGCCGCCGACGGTCATGCCTGTGCCGCCTATTGCAGAAAGCGTTGCACTATTGAACACGGATCCTTGATCGGAACCAAGTCCAGAGTAGCTGCCGTTGCCGCCGGTGCTAACTGAACCGTTGCCGCCTTGTGTGCTTATAGCTCCGCTGTTGTAAACATTTCCGTAGGAGTGCAAGTATGTGAAGCCGGAATTGCCGCCGGCATCACCGTCTCCACCGGAAGAATCGAAGCTGCCTTCATTGACCAATAGACGAGCAGTGTTGATTTCTGCGTCGTTGCCTTCTCCGCCATCTTCACCAGTGCCGCCATCTTCGCCTCGTGTGCTTACACTTGAACCAGCAAGACCTCTATAGAGGTTACAACTGACATGCAGCTCACTTCTGTTTCGAGTGGCGCCGATGAGACCTGCGATAATATGACCCTCATTAATCACGTCGTTTTCAAGACTGAAGTCGATAGAGTTTCCTCCGTAATTCGGCTCAAAAGTAACCGTGACACCCGAGGCGATTCGAATACCGGTGATGCGAACATCCGTGCTGTTCTGCCGGAGGTACAACGCCGATTGACTGTTACGAATATGAATCTGTCCATCGCTAAGGGTAGAGCCGTCTGCCAAAGCGGGCACGGTGGTATCCGCGGTGAACTCAAATGGTGTTTCGCCCAGTGAGCTGCTTATGTTTTCCGGAAGATCGAAACTTGTATCGACTGTGCCTGTTTTGAAAAATTTGATGTGGCCACCGAGACTTCCTTCACTGAAAACAGCCGAAAAATTTCCGCCGCTTCCACCGGTATCGGTGCTGCCGCTTCCACCGTGAAAGTCAATCGAGTAAGAGCCTGCTGGACCCGAAGGAGGCATGATTGAGGGGGTAGTGAAGGTTCCGTTGCCATTGCAAGCGTATTCCGTGGTGCCGACTTCAGCTTCTTCGAGCTCGCCATTCATCTCACCGCTGTCCAGACCCACCTGGATCATCGTGCCACCGTTTGGGCAATGCGCATCGCCAACGTAGAGCGTGGTGCTGCTCATGAGCAAGCCCTGGCCGCTGGTGGTGTTGTTGTAAAAACCGTTGCAAAGTATTTGGCTGGTTTGGACCTCGTTTTCATCAAGCACTTTGTTGTGGTTGTTATCTTCGCCAGCTTGCGCTGCCACACCGCCATAGGCGCATTCATCACCAATGGGCACATCAGCGAAGCCAATCACCGCGCCATAGACCGCGGATTCGTCGTTGTTGCACGCGCTAAACCATCCAAGTACAATCAACCCAAAACATGCAGTTGCGATTTGACGAGCACTTCTTTGAAGTATCAGTCTCATTCTTCCCCCAAATATGAGTTACGTTAGTTGCGCTGGGTGGACATAAAACAATCGCCTCAGGTATTCGACCACACCAGTCAGCGGGAGTATCGCAAAAAAATGTTAAAAATCGAAGAATTCTCGACGCTTGGATGTGTTCTTTGTTTTTGCTGAGCTTAGGAATCGAGAAAAACAGCAAAAAGACCTAACAAATGGCTTAAACCCAGGATTGAACGTTGCAATCAAGATTGCGAAGAACGAATTCGTTCGGGTGCGGTGGCAAGAATTGAACCGGAAAGTTCGCATTCTGGATCGGGGCATTGCATGAAATGGCATTAAATTGCCAAAAAATGACAATTTTGTCTGTTTTTAGCCACATAAATTGCCACTGTTGTCGTTTTGGACTCTAAGTGTTGGCGGTTAGTTTTTAGGACTGGATCCTTTCAAGGTGTCAGTCTAAGAAAACAAAGGGGTGAAGTTCGCAATGCAGGCCTCAATAGAAATTGGTTGGTTATGGCTTTGTCGCTATCGGTGGCTGCTTTGGGGTGGCTGGGCGCTATCGTTGTGTGCTGCTCTTAGCGCTTCGTTGTTTCCGTGGCAGCAGGGCAGCTGGATGCTGGGATTATGTATCGTGGCCTTGCTCTCCAATTGGCTCTTGGTGCGCTATCGAAACCAAGATCGTACACTTTATCCCTGGCTGCTCGCTACGATGCTGCTCATGGACACGGCAGGGCTATGGGTCTTGCTAGCGTTTACGGGGGCAGCGGCCAATCCCTTCACTATTCTTTTCATCGTTCAAATCATGCTCAGCGCCGTCTTGCTTTCACGAAGGTGGACATGGCTGATGACAGCCACAAGTTCCGTGGCCTTTGCTTTTGCTATTTCGTCTGCCCGCAGACTCGATGCACCATCAAGGCATGCTTCATCATGAAGGGGCTTTCACCTTTCACTTGTACGGGATGCTAGCTGCTTTTATCGCCACGGCGGTCTTGGTGACTCTCGTCGTACAACGTCTCATCCAGGAGCTGGCTGCCAAGAGTGAAGAGCTTTCAAGATACCGGGAAAGCATTGCCCGAAACCAGCAACTGGCCTCGCTTAGTACTTTAGCTGCAAGTGCTGCACATCAACTCGGCACGCCGCTCAGTACCATCGCGCTCGTTTCAAAAGAACTTACGCGTAAATTGGGCGAGCAGGTTTCAATTGACAGTCTGCGTGCGGATGCGGCTCTTATCCGCGAGCAAGCCGGGCGTTGCAAAACAATTTTGGATCACATGCATATACGCGCAGGCGAAATAAGTGGAGAGCAACCGCAACGTGTATCGGTATCCAAACTCCAGTCCGAAATCATTCATGTAGTGCAAGGGCAAGTAAAACAGCGACTGCGGTGGCACGATGAGCTCGGAGAAGAAAGCGTTAGTGTTCCTTTTAACGCAACGGTTCAAGTGGTGGCTAACTTGATCCAAAATGCGGCAGAAGCTTCTCGTGAGGATCAAGATATAACGATCCGGTTTTTCTCCTGCGGCCTTGGCAAGGGTGCTGAAAGTGTAGGCATCGAAGTGCGTGACCAAGGGGCCGGTATGACTGAAGATTTACGGGCTCAAGTCTCAGAACCCTTTTTTTCCACGAAACGACAAGGCCGAGGGTTGGGACTGTTTTTGGCAGACAGTTTTGCTAAGCAAATGGGTGGAGAACTTGAGATTATTTCCGAACTAGGCGAGGGCAGCACTGTTCGAATATCGATGATGCAATCATGAACGCTATGCAACATCTATTGGTAGTCGAAGACGATGAAGTATTTCGCGAGCGTCTGGTTGATGTGTTCATTGAGCGCGGCTATCAAGTGAGTGCTGCCGCGAGTATTAAAGAAGCCAATGCTAAAATCACAAAGCAAGTCTTTAGTCACGCGGTGCTTGACCTCAGACTCAACGATGGAAATGGCATGAGCCTCATCAAACCACTTCGGGTGCGCTTCCCCAGCATTAAAACAGTCGTGCTGACGGGCTACGGAAGTATCGCAACGGCTGTTGCAGCTGTGCGTGATGGAGCAACACACTACTTAAGTAAACCAGCCGATGCCGATGATATCGAACGCGCATTTCACACCGAAGCAGTCGATGCGAATGAGACACCAAAAGAAGTTCCTTCGCTTGCGCGCGTCGAATGGGAACACATTCAGCGTGTGTTGAGCGACTGCGGTGGAAATATTTCTCTTGCAGCACGAAAGCTCGGGATTCATCGCCGCAGTTTGCAACGCAAGCTTTCAAAATACCCCATGCCGCGCTAGCTTGGCATTATTTGTAGCGATTTCATTAGGATAGCGCATTGGTTTGGATCCAAATTGAAGGCGACTGGATTCATGCTAGGCTTTAAGCCTTAGAGGATACTTATGAAAAACGACTTAGCTTATGTTGGATTAACTCTCGTTCTGTTTGCTGTGATAGCATTTGCTGGAAGCACAGCTTTTGCTTGTCCCGCTCCCGATCCGGCTTATTCCATTCCGGTTACGAATCCCGCGGCAGCTTTGCCGAGCACGCCGCCGAATCTCGTGACCAACCCGTGGTTTCGCAACGGCAATGACGCAGACCTAAGCGGCTGGACGGATGAAACGAATCCCAAGCGTTGGTCGCTCAGTCAAAAGGACAGCAACCCCACTGCTGATCAGGTAACGTCGGGGGATTGTCCGGGTTCGAACTACTGCGGTACTGCGGCTCGCATGGCCATGGGTTCCGGACAAGGCGGTGGTGGCACGGGCGTAGGCGGCGTTGATGCCGTGCTTAGCCAAACCATCACGGCCAACGCATCCGATACCTATTTGAGTTTCTTTAGCTATTACGTTACGGGCACGCAAAATGAAGTTGCGCGCATTCGAGTTTTTGGACGAAGCGCTTCGAATCAAAGCTGGGTGCATCTATGGACACCACTCGATCTCACTTCATCGTGCAACTCCAACATGGCATGGACGGATACTGGTTGTCTGACCACTGAGCTTGATCAGGGCTACGGCGAATATCGCCTGGAGTTTACCGTGAGGTATCCAGCGAATAACAACCAAGGCGCCAAGTTTACCGGTGTTTACTTTGCAACATCGTCGGAGGCTAACAACTCAGCGTCGTGTCAGCCGGGAGGCATCCCTGGCGATGGCTCAAGTCCGGGTAACTTGGCGGATGATGCAGGCGTTTTGGCCGATGGTGGAGCTGGCGGCTCCGATGTCGATGGAGGCGTACCGGTCGAGACGGACAACTCATCGGGCGGTTGCGATTGCCACCTTGCCGGACCTTCCTCAACGGATTCAGCTTTCTCCTTTTTGTTTGGAGCGTTGGCCGTCTTGGGCCTGGCCAGGCTTCGTCGCAGACGCGGTTAGTTGTTGGCTCGCTGAGAGCTAAACCAATACTGCAGCGATAGGGAACAAGCCCAATCAAAATTCTTTTTCGAACTTAAGGGTAAATCAACACCAGCAATCACAAGAAGATTTTTTAAAATGCTTGCATTGATTGCCGAAGAGAAAACAAAAAGCGAGTCGCCAGCGCTGCGTCGTTGCGAAGGAATGCTTTGCAACGAGGAGCTACTGTCAAAGAAAAAACTTTGCCCTTGGACCGAGGCCGACAGACGCATTGATACGAATTCAGGGCTAGCAACAAGCAAACGGTAGTCTGCAGCCAGTTGAGGGTTTTGCTCGTACGACCAAGCCAAGCCTGCATCGCTTCCCACAATCACATCGCTCGAACCGAGTACAACGCGCAGAGCAAACGCGGCGTGTTGAACGACATGTTTGGCGCTGAAACCATCATGACTACTTCCGGTAGGTAAAGACAGCTCGCTGCCTAAAGACAAATTGTAGCTATTGTCTTGATCATAAAAAAGAAAATACCGACTGCCAAACCGGAGGTCGCCAAAGCCAACATCCTCTTGCTCACTGTCCTGTAGCGAAAATCGAGTTGCCATCGGTATGGTGAGGCCAAGCTCGAGTGTATTGCTTAGCGCCACTGCGGCCGACAGCGATGTCCACCACCACATGCTGTCTTCGGCCACAGGATCAACGAAAGTGGGTGTCTCTGAGATCCGATACAGTGTTTGATCAAGGGATAAACGGTGATTGGCAAGGGAGAGTTTGCCTCCGGCATTTTGTATGGGTGCGCGGCTTAGATTGCTTTGACCCAGGTCGCCTGCTGCGCTGTGGTGCGCTTGTGCGGGCGCGCAAACATAGAGCGCGGGCAGGACCAGAATTGTAGGAAGCAAAAATCGCATTTGAAATTTCGATGAAAAATGGAGACATCCCTCATTTGCACTTGTTTCACAAGGTAAAAGCCGAGCGCTGCGACAATTGACCGCATGGTGCGCATCCCATCCCAATGCTAGTAAGGATCGCATAAGTTGTTGACGTCCAGGGGGTAAGTTGTGGTGCTAAGTTCTTATCTTAATGCGGGGATATTTGGTTTGGGCTTGCTTTTGGCGCTGAGCGTTTCTGCTTGTGAAAACGATGAAAACAGCTCCGAGTCGGTGTCGGTTTCTTTTTCTAGGTGTTGCTGCCGATGAGTCGCTTGGCTGCGGCAGTGTCATTGATAGTTTGGGTGCATCGGGAAGCACCGTCACGCTACGAGACTTTCGTTTTTATGTGCATGATGTTGCGTTTATCGACACGGCCGGCAACGAAGTTGCGCTTGAGCTTGATGAGGACGGCAAGTGGCAAAATGATGGGCTTGCGTTGCTTGATTTTGAAGACGGCGGACCATCGTGTGAATTCGGAAACACCGATGTGCACAGCACGCTTACGGGCAAGATTGAGAATCATAACTATATGGGGATAAGCTTTACCCTTGGCGTGCCTTTTGCTCGAAACCACCAGGAAGCTGCTACCGCAGAGGCTCCTCTTAATCTTAGTGCCATGTTTTGGAACTGGAATGGCGGTTACAAATTCGTCAGGGTTGACTTGGCTGATGAGGAAAACACACCTTATAATTTCCATCTTGGCAGCACGATGTGTGAGGCTGGTGTGGACGGAAAGGTCACTCAATGCCAAAATCACAACCGCGTCCGAGTTACTCTCGAAGGCCGGGACCCGCGCGAGACATCAGTGGTCTTTGATCTTGCTGAACTGTTTTATGACGTTGATCTCAGCAGCAATGAACTGGCACCCGGCTGCATGTCAGAGCCTGACGATTCAGATTGCGAGAAATATTTTCAGAACATCGGTTTGGAGTGGAAGGATCATGCTGCAACTGAGCAACGTGTTTTTCGTTTCCAATCACAGTAGCCGGTGGTCTGCAAAGCGCCCACCGCACCCCTTCATGCGGTGGGCGCCCCTCCTATTTCTTCTTAGCTTGAGCTCGTGTGCGGATGAAAAGGAGTCGGAGGCTATAGATAGTTACCAGTGGCAACTTCCAGATGGCTTCCCGAAGCCACGTGTTCCAGATGATAATCCAATGAGCGATGCAAAGGTCGCTTTGGGTCGTGTTTTGTTTTTCGATACGCGCTTATCAGGGAATCAAACGCAGTCGTGTGCAAGCTGTCATGATCCTGCCTTGGCATTTACCGATGCACGGCCTTTTTCTGTAGGCAGCACGGGAGATGAAACAAGCCTCAGCGCTCCTTCTCTTACCAACATCGCCTACAATGCGACTCTACATTGGGCCAACCCTTTGCTCAGGACGCTTGAAGCGCAAGTTCTGCTTCCTTTGTTCAATGAGAGTCCCGTTGAGCTCGGCTTGGCATCAAAGGAAGAGCTTATGCTCGAGCGCCTGACAGGTGACACTAGCTTGGCCGAGCAGTTTGACCTTGCATTTTCGGAGCAAGAGGAAGCCCTCACGCTTGATACGGTCGCAAAGGCCATCGCGAGTTTCGAGCGCACGTTAATCTCTGGCAATTCGCCTTACGACCGTTACATTCAGGGCGAAAGCAAAGCTTTATCTGCTGAAGCCAAGAAAGGGCTTAGCTTGTTTTTTCGGAGCGTTTCGAGTGTTTTCACTGCCATGGTGGCTTCAACTTTAGCCAGTCCGTTGATCATGCTGGCAATACTTTCGATCAAGCTGAGTTTCATAACAACGGCTTGTACAATCTAGACGAAGAAGGAAGTTATCCTGCCGATGCCCCAGGGTTGGTTGCGCAAACAGGTGAGCCTTTAGATAAAGGCAAGTTCAAGCCGCCAAGTCTGCGTAACATTGCGGTGACGGCTCCCTACATGCACGATGGTTCGATTGAGACTCTCGGCGAGGTTCTTGAACACTATGCAGCCGGTGGTCGACTGATCGAAACGGGGCCAAACGCTGGCGATGGTCGAAAGAATCCAAACAAGTCGCCCTTTGTTTCGGGTTTTGACATGAGCGAAGAGGAAAAAACAGCGCTCCTTGCGTTCTTCAATTCTCTTACTGATGAAATATTTCTAAATGCGCCAGAATTCCAGGATCCGCGCTTGTAGATACCAGATGCCGGATAGTGAGTCTTCGGTCAGCCACAGCCTTCTGGGGGCTTAGAAGGACTGCATCAAAGCTTTCAAGGTCATCAACTTCCGGAAGCCAAGAGCATTTTCTTTGGTAGTGCTGGTAGTTCTGGCATGCTGTGAGTTGTGGGGATTCAGGGACAGCAGAGCGCGTTTACTCAGCAAGTTGAGCTTTTTGAGAATTATTTGAAAAGTGAGAAGCGCTATGCGCCTCGGACGGTTAAGACCTATTTGAGCGATCTCTCGCGCTTCGAGATTTTTCTAAAAGAAAGAAAATATCCTTTGGATGCAACGCGCCATGATGCTCTTGTCTTGAGAACATTTTTGGCGACCTTGTTTGATAACAACGCATCCCTGACCCTATCGAGAAAAATGGCAGCGCTTCGGGCCTTTTATCGCTTTTTGTTCCGACGTGGGCAGATTAAATACAATCCAGCGGCGGCGTTGCGCACTCCGAAACTGCGCCGTAAACTTCCGTCCTTTCTCACCGTTGATGATGCCTTTCGAGTGCTTGAACAAGCTGAGCATCGTGTTCCAGAAAACAGCCGAATCGCTTTGCGAGACCTTGCTATCTTGGAAGTGCTATACGGCAGTGCATTACGAGTAAGCGAAGTGGCGACAGCTACGATAGCGGATGTTGATATAAGTGCTGCTCGAATGCATGTAGTTGGTAAAGGTGACAAAGCGCGCTGGGTGCCGCTCACACAGCCTGCGGTGGATGCTTTGCGAGCTTATCTGAAGGAAAGGCAATACTTCGTTCATCCCAAAACCTTGAAACAAAACACGCGTACGCTTTTTTTAGGGCAATACGGCACACCTTTGACCGCCAGGCGTATCCAGGCTTTGCTTCGAAACTACGGCATACAAGCCTTGGGGCGCTCGGATATCCATCCTCATATGTTGCGGCACAGTTGTGCTACGCACCTGCTGGATGCTGGGGCGGATCTGAGAAATATTCAAGAACTTCTAGGGCATGCAAGTCTTGCAACAACACAACGTTATACCCACGTAAGTATCGATCGCCTTTTTGAGGTCTACGATAAGGCCCACCCACTGGCCCAGAACAAAAAAACAAGCTAGAGCATTTCCAATACAATTGATTCGATTCTTGCTTGTCCAGAACGCCCGATGTTGCGGTGCTCCTCCTCGCCGTGGCACCATTGCAACTGGTGGCCTCTCCTCGCCTCAGTCGCACTGCCCTGTGCGATATCGCGATCAATTGTATTGGAAATGCTCTAAGCCTTTGAATTCAAAGGGGGAGTTAAGTGGGCTCTGGAGGTTAAATAGATTGCTTGACAGTAACCCGACTCGTTCTTAGCTTGGCCTCACTTTGCGAAAAATCATGGGAAAACAAATGCGATCGACGACCATTGTCGCGGTCAGACGGAACAACTCAGCAGCGATGACCGGAGATGGCCAAGTCTCTCATGGTCAAACGGTGCTTAAGGGCAATGCTAAAAAGTTCGCAGACTTGCGGATGGTAAAGTTGTTGCTGGTTTTGCCGGAGCAACGGCGGACGCTTTTACGTTACTTGATCGTTTTGAAGCAAAGTTTAAAGAGCATCGTGGCAACTTACTTAAGGCCTCCGTTGAACTTGCAAAAGATTGGCGGACCGACAAGTACTTACGCCGTCTTGAAGCGATGATGATCGTTATGGACAATGAACGCACTTTGCTCCTCAGTGGCATAGGGGATGTGATAGAACCGGATGAAGGCATTATCGCAATTGGTTCTGGCGGAAGCTATGCGCTTGCCGCAGGTCAGGCTTTATTGCGCAACACAGAACTATCAGCCAAAGATATTGCCGAACGTTCCTTAGAAATCGCTTCTGAAATCTGTGTCTATACAAATAACAAGCTTGTGACCGAGGAGATTAACGCGTGAGCACTGAAACTCGTAATTTACCCCTCGGGAAATCGTCGGTGAACTTGATCGGTATATTATAGGACAAGACAAAGCCAAACGTGCCGTAGCTGTGGCATTGCGAAATCGCTGGCGACGTCAGCAAGTGCCTGAAGATTTGCGGGATGAAATCGCTCCTAAAAACATCATCATGATCGGTCCGACGGGTGTTGGCAAAACAGAAATTGCAAGGCGCCTTGCAAAGCTTGCCCGAGCACCTTTTGTCAAAGTAGAGGCCTCGAAGTTTACTGAGGTCGGCTATGTCGGGCGCGACGTGGAGTCAATGATTCGGGACTTGGTCGCGCTTGCGGTGCAAATGGTTCGCGATGAGGAGATGGAAAACGTCAAAATTCGCGCCGCCGAAAATGCGGAAGAGCGCCTGGTGCGCAAGCTAGCCGCTGCGGACCTTCCGGCACCGCCAAAAGCCGTACCCAATTTTGGTCCATTTAGCATCGGTCAAGGACCGGCTCCCACACCGATAGCGCGAGAAAAACTTGATGAAGTAAAGAAAAAGTTACGGTCTGGCGAACTCGACGATGAACTTGTTGAGCTTGATGTCGAATCACCGCAAGGCATGATGCCGATGATGACAGTCATGGGTGGTCCAGGCATCGAGGACATGGAGCACAATCTCAAAGATCTATTTAGCCAAATTCCCGGGATGGGGGGAAAAGCAAAGCGTCGCAAGGTTAAAGTCCCCGAAGCCCGCAAGCTGCTTGAAAAGGAAGAAGCGCAAAAGCTAGTGGATATGGATCGTGTGCAGCGTCTGGCTGTGGAGCGTACCGAACAATCAGGTATTGTGTTCTTAGATGAAATTGACAAAATCGCCGGCCGTCAAAGTGCCATGGGTCCTGATGTTTCCCGAGAGGGCGTGCAGCGCGATCTGCTGCCTGTCGTAGAGGGAAGTACTGTCAACACGAAATACGGGGCTGTTCGTACCGACCATATTCTTTTCATAGCGGCAGGTGCATTTCACTTGAGTAAAGTGTCTGATTTAATTCCTGAGCTTCAAGGACGTTTTCCCATACGCGTCGAACTGGATAGTCTCGAGGAAAAAGACTTCGTGAAAATTCTGACAGAGCCTAAAAATTCACTCACGCGACAATACGTGGCTCTGATGAAAACTGAGGGCATTAAATTAGACTTCACCGAGGATGGTATTGCTGCAATGGCTCATTTTGCAACCCAAGCGAATCAGCGCTCGGAGAATATTGGCGCACGCAGGTTGCATGCCATCATGGAAGCCTTGCTTGAAGAACTATCGTTTGTTGCCCCGGAGATGAACGAGCAGCAATATGCAGTGGATGGGGATAAAGTAAGATCGACGCTCGATCCCATTTTGGCAGATCAAGATTTGGCAAAGTACATACTGTAAGGCTTTTTCGGCAGCAAGAAATATTCATAAAGGCCATAATAAACGCATTGCCAAGATTAATTAGGTGTCGCCGACAAACAGCTACGCGTGCTCATCCACAGATCGACATCGCCCTGTCCACCTGGTCGGTCGCTAGCGAAGTATAGTGTCAATCCATCGGCGCTCAGTGCCGGCGTTGCATCAATACCTGAGCTATTCACTCCTGGAACAGCAACAGGGGCACTGAAGGCTTCACTGCGGCTCGTTCGAGATGCTGTGTAAATGTCCGCCATACCTAGGCCGCCAGAGCGTTGAGAGTTGAAATAGACGCTTAGACCGTCGCGTGAGAGTGTCGCAAAAGCATCCAAAAATGTTGAGTTGAGTTCAGTAAGTTCTGTTGGCGCAGCAAAGGCTTCGGATGTTGTTTGTCGCGTTGTTTGCCAAAGATCAAAATCGCCCGTGCCGGTTTGGTTGGACGTAAATACTGCAAGCAAACCGTCTTCGGTGACTGCGATTTCGAGCTGTGCCGAATCACTTCGATTGATCGCATCAAAAATTCCTGCGGTAGATAAGGTGAATTGTCCTGATGCCGTTGAACGTGTTGCGTGGATTAATGTTCCATCTACACCCCAAGTGCTCCACGTGCCATATGCAAGCTCGGTGTCCGCATTCCACACCGAAGGGTTGTCTTCGGAACTCGTCCCATTGATTTCACTAAGGGGTACCACAGAGGAATACGAAGCTCCTATCGTGGATCGTGTTGCGACATACAAGTCCGTTTTACCAGCGCCGTCTGGCCGATCAGAGGAAAAATATAGCCTTAAGTGATCAGTGCTGGGTAAGGGATCCCACTCGGGGTATACCGAATTGATATCAGCCCCAAGGTTGATTGGTTCAGAAAAGCTACCGTATACGCAGGTGCAGTAGCCAGCGGGGCACATGTTGCTATCGCAGTCAGCGGCAACGTCGCATTGCTTTCCCAGGGCGCAGGCGGGGCAGCTTCCGCCACAATCGACGTCGGTCTCATTCCCGTTGAGTATTCCATCAGAGCAATCTAGAGTCGTGCTCGAGTCATCGTTTTTGACATCGACGGTTGAGTCGCTTGGCGTTCCAGAATCTGCTGGACTTTGATGCACAGCGCTCCCAAACGAGTTGCATCCGCCCAATACAGCGATGGCGATCAATAATGGATAAGCAAAGCCCACCAATCTAGTATAGCCTATGATTTTTGTAGAGGCCAAAGCTTGCCATAGTTTACTTGGCACAACCGCTATAGTTATTAATCGGTTGTATTCCACCGGCACTGGCGGCTTTGTGGACCGACCCCGCTTACAATTTCACAAGTCTTAGCTAGAGCAGCATGGTACAAAGAACGTTCTTTGCGCATGTAGCCGGTCACTGTTCTGCGGAAAAACAGTGTATTTGTCGGTTTTGTAATGGGTATTACCTGGTGCAGTTCTTGCATAGTATTTCAAGCATGGAGTGTGAATTGTGGGTATAATACGATCTCGAGATATACGGAGCACTCTGCTCGTTGTGGTTGCTGCCTGCTTGCTTGCAGCGTGTACAGGAGAAGTAATAGACCCGGCTGGCAGTCAAGGCGAACAAAATTCTGCAGGAGTGCTGAGCACATCAGAAACTTCGTCGGGTACGGATCCGGACATCTCGACTGATCCGGCTGTCGGCACTGACCCATCAGACAGTGGTTCCGATCCGAATGATCCGTCGACTTTACCCAAAATTACCACCCGTAGTGCAGGCTGTGATCTTTCAGCCCCGTCTAAACGTGGTACATCAACCGAGCAGATGCTGATTGCCGGTGCTAACCGAACCTACAGTTTGTCGGTGCCTGCTAGCTACGATCACAGTCGAGCTTATCCTCTTTTTTTTGGCTTTCATGGCAGCTCTGGTGGGCAAGCCACTTTTGTGATGGATGCAGGTTACGAAGAAGACGCTATTTTTATTCATCCTGAAGCGCTCCAAGTGGGCTCCTCCCGAGAATGGCTAGGCAGTTCCGAGGCAGCTAACATGACGTTTTTTGATACTCTCGTTGCCGATGCGGCTAAGACCTTTTGCATTAATCTAGAGCGAGTTTTTGTAAGTGGATTTAGCCTTGGAGGCGAGATGGCTTCTTACGTTGGTTGCAAACGTGGCGACATCGTTCGTGGCATGGCTCCCATTGCAGGCACATGGGACTACGATAACAGCTGCGTTGGGCAGGTGGCTAGCTACATCGGTGTGGGCGAGAACGATGGTCTGATGAATCAGTGGTCAACGTTGATGGCGCAAGAAGTTATTGATTTTTATCAATGCAGCGGAACACAAGGATGGATTCCAAACGAGAGTACTTGCGTTCGTTATACTGACTGTAATCCAAGTGACATGCCCGTTGCGTTCTGTGAACTTCCAGGTGTTGGCCATACGACGACTGATGGGAATGGAAATTCACTTTGGGGCGAATCTATTTGGCGTTTTTCCAAGAGTATGTGCCTTAGACTACTCCAGTAATCGTTTTGCTGTGTAGATGTTGCCTAGTTGCTGTAAGGCACATCAGTCTAGGAAGGTTGTGTTTTTCGGTTCGGGTGTCAGCAGAGGGATTGGTTCAAGAGAAAAGCCCCTATGCCGTCTCGCAAAGTCTCGGCCATTGCTTGTTGTGCCTCAACACGAACGGGCACTGACGTCGTCGTGAGAACTGTTTCTGAGTCACGAGCGGCAGAGATTGTCACTGTAGGGCTGTACGGTACCTAAATGCATCACTTGTTACGAGTTGCAAAATCATGGAATTAAAATCGTAGCTCTTTGATATCAAATCACGGGAGATGATATCCACAGTGCATCCATCGTATTCATCTTCCAAGATTTTGCCGAGGGCCCACCGCAAATAGTGATCCACGACACACTCGGAGAACTGTGGTTGATCTCCGATCTTGGTGCCGAGTTGTGCTGCCCCACTGAAATCCGGATCATCCAGGCCATCAATGCTACCGGCGGTAATGACGGGGTCTCCGTTGGCATAGCTACTACGCTGCTTGCCCAAAGCATCAAACATCTCAAGGCCATGTCCAATGAGGTCCACCTTGACATGGCAGCCGCTACAGGTGGGGTCTTCCAAACGGTTCACTTCAGTGAGAGCTTCTGCACCAGGAGGCGGAGCTGGTAGCGGATCACACAAAAAAGCATCGCGAATATATGCTCCGCGACGGGTAAACGAAGTGACGCCCCCTTGGCTATTGGTAGTCAACATCGAGAATGCAGCTGTTGAAAATAGACCTCCACGAAGCGAAGATTCATCGTAGTTCACCTTCTGTAGTGATGTTGTGGAAGGTGCTGATACCTCGTAGATGTCCGCAAGTAGTGAATCAGCATAGCCGTAACGAGCATTGAGTAACGAGCGCACATCACCGCCGCTACCTAAGGCATCTCTATTCAAAAGCTGCACTTCTTCGATTGCACTCGTGACTAACGCACTGCTAAAGGATTCATTGTCAGGTAGACTTTTTCCTTCAAGAGTATCCATCCGAAGCCACTGTTTAGAAAAATGCCATCGGACTTCTTCGGAAGCTGAATCCTGGAGCATTTCTGTCGTGAGTGCACTTATTCCTTCAACGCTACTCAAATCAAGGCCATCAACTCGATCCAAAAGTGCTTCAGATGGACCTTTTTGCCAGAGCAAAAAGCTCAAGCGAGAAATTATTTCATAGGGATCGAGTTTTCGTAGCTGAGGTCGCTCGCCGTTTTCTTGTCCATATTCAACACGGAACACGAAAAAAGGCGACTGCAGCATAGCTTCGACTACGACACGTACCTTTTCGAGGGCACCGTTGCTATCGGCTGTGGCACCGAGGGTCATAAAGTTCCCGATCTCTTCTTCGCTAAGTGGTCTGCGATAGACGACTTTGCCCAAGTTTTGCGTAAATGTTTGAATGCAAGCTGTTTGCTGCACATCACAGCCACCAGTAAAGTGTGCAAGTAGCGTCGCATTTTGGATCGCCGCATCCGCTACATATTCGGCGATGTTCATGTATTGCGTGGCATGTGCATCTGAAATCGTCAAAAAGTCAGCGTTGTTACTGAATCCTTCCACCACAGGGTCTGCAGGAAAGCTGCTGGCTTGAGCGGAGATATCCACCCCAAATATGTCTTCGATTGTACGAGCATACTCAAATTGCTCAAACGACGCATGGGGTTAAACCCAGGTGACAACGATTCCTCAGTGCAAGTCAGCGGCGTTACCGTACCCGCGGCAGCATTTGGATTCGAAGAGCCTGACCCTTTGCCCGAAATCGATCCGAAGCAGCCTATCAAGTCGAGTATGAGCGCGGCCAAAATAAGATGGCGGTAGCTCGATAATGTTTGGAGCTTTTTTGCCATCATGATTCCCACAACCCGCTGATGCTTCCTGTCGAGTTTCCGAAACTTGATTGAGTTGAACCGGCGTTACGAAGCACAGTCAGCCACAGGTTCGATATGGGGCCGCTAGCTGTGATGGTGCCTCCTCCAGAATGTCCGGCGCCGGCAACTAAAACTGGCAGCTCTGAGTCGGTGTGATTCGCATCTCCCATCTCGCTGAGACCGACCACGATGCTACTATCAAGTAGGGTGCTGCCACCCCCGTCTCCGAATGAGCTTAGTTTTTCAACAAGTCGACCAAAACGAGAGACTTTGTACTGAGTCATCTCGGCGAACATTTGGGTATCCGAACCGCAACACAAATGACTTATGTCGTGGTCTTTGACATTGTGGCCCAAAAATCCGTAGGTCGTTGAACATTCTGTACTACTAACGGTAAAGACAACGGTCCTGGTGAGGTCACACGAAAGAGCAAGAGCGACGACTTCCTGCATAAGCTCGGTACGCTGCTGAAGATCGCTCTGGTTGCCGACTGCCTCTCCTACAGAACACTGGCGCGGTGCAGTGGTGCTTTGTAGTTCGACGTTGCGAACTGCAGTGAAATGTTGGTCCAAGCGCTCTCGGTCAGCCTGACTCACGTTTTGTTGTAAACGTTTGATGTCTTCTTTGACGAAATCAAGCACACTTCGACGCCGTGCATGAAGTTGATTGAGTTCATCTTGAGATGTATCAGGAGCCGTGTATGAAGAGAAAAGACGGTTGAATAGCTCACCAGAGTTTTGCACGATATTTTGTGCCTGTCCTGATGCATCAAACGACATCATATTGTACGGTATTCCTCTAAATGAGTTGTAATCTGCTGATAGTACCTGTGCGGGGAAGGGGGCATCTCCGCGCAACAACGCATCAGCTGCTTGATCCACTGAGATGCCACCGCCTCGGGAAATTGAGTCCCCCGATACGACGGACTTTATTCCGTAGTGAAAGTGGTGATGGTAGCTAAATGGCGGCTGACTGAACCCGGAA
Organism: Myxococcales bacterium; assembly: GCA_016699535.1. Taxonomy (NCBI): domain Bacteria; kingdom Pseudomonadati; phylum Myxococcota; class Myxococcia; order Myxococcales; species Myxococcales bacterium. Next base: position 3,738,858 of record CP064980.1, on the reverse strand, counting down.
TTTGCAGTGAGATATCGTCATTGGATAGTCCCCTGACAACACTCACAAAAGGATTGACATCTGTGCCGATAGGATGCGATCCGGCTATGCCTTGCGGCGTTAGCGCGCTACGCGCATCCGTGGTGAAGCTGTTCATGTAGCCCCCATCACCCCAATGAAACAGCACAAAACGTTTGGGCGTTTGGATGGTTTGAGCTTGCACCACCTGCCCTTTGCGTCTGATCAGTAAACTTTCAAGGGGTGGAAGTGCGGCGGCAATCGCTCCGAGTCCCATCCCCGTTAGTACGGCTCGTCTTGAGGTCTTTTTAGGCATCCGAGAGCAGAATGGATGCAAAGTTCATACCAACGCATCTTCTACAAAAAGCTAGGTTTAATAATAGCAGAACATGCTATGGTCGGAGCTAAATTTGTTCCGGAACTTTTGATATTCTACGTGGATATTGCATCTCATTGCAATACTACGAAAATTTGGCAACAAGGACCATGATAAGCGTATGAAAACATTTTTGCCGTGGGCGCTTGTTTTTGTGCTTGGCGCATGCTCGGGCGCGGTAGATCCGAGTAAAATAGAAGTTATTCCGGATGACATCGAACTATTGCCTCTAGAAGCAACCTGTGAAGTGCTTTTGGATACTGAAACTTTGCTTGGAGTGAGCCCTCAGGGGCAGGCTTGGCTGCGTGGTGATGTAGCTTCACGCTATGTTGATCAAAAAGGCCTGTCGACTCAAGTGTCCATTCCTTCCAGTGCCGGGCAATTTGTGGTAGCGTTTCGCGATGAGCGGGCGTTGTTTGAGGCGCCTCAAGGTATTTATGCCGTCGACAAAAACGATGCGCGCAGCATTGTCTTTCCGGAGTCCGTTGCTGCCTTTGCAGCGATGTGTGGGGATCCTGAGACAGACGGTCCTAGTTTTGTTGCAACCGAAAATGGTTTGTTTCGTTATGAAAACGATGGTTGGGCTGCGTTTCGCTCGGAGTTTATCGATTTTCGTCAAATCAAGTCCTTTGCCACTATCGAAGGGCAATGCATCGCGGATGATGAGATGCTTTGGTTTAGGAGCCGAAACCACGCTTGGCGTTTCGATCTCGTGAACGATCAACAGGAGCAAGTACAAAACTGGCCTGAAGTACATCATCTGGACATCGACCCCGAGCTTGGAGCAGTGATCATTTCTAATTCAGCGCTTTATGTGGGAGCTGAGGACAGCCTTCGCAAAGTGAAGTGGGGCAGTGGTACGCTTCAAGCCTTTTCAAAAAGTGAAGGAGTGCTTTGGGTTGCACATGGTGGTCAGCTCCTAAGTCGAGATGGAGTGGGCACCTGGAAGCGCTATCTCCCTGAGACAATTAAATTATCTTCGCTATCTGCATTGTATGCCTATTCGAAAGACGCTTTTTGGGCGCAAACCAGTGATCAACTGTGCCACGTCTATACTGACGACCTTATTATCGTCAAAGGTATTGCTCCGTATGAACGCTACCGTGGCAATCAAGTGAGCTTGGAAGTTTCAACGGTGGTGTCGACCGATAAGGTAGCGGTATCGGTAGACGAGGGGCCTTTTCAGACCTTTGATAAAGATGCCAGCGGAGAGTTTTTTAGCGGTACCGTAGAACTTGGAGACCTCGAAGGCTGGCATAGCCTACGCTTCCGAGCTCAGAATTCTGGCAAGCAGTGGTTCCGCACTCTTAGGGTAGAGCGCCTGGCCCAAGCTCTATAGATCGAGCATGTTCCAGTTAGCTGACCAGTCCTTCGAGGACTCCGGTATTCCAATCGGGGCGACCGAAACTATCTCCGGGTACGCCCACCGCATTCATGATAGTGCGCAACAGATCATTGTGAGGTCGCCCTGGACCGTATTGAAGATAGCGGCCACCTTTGATGCCGGCATTTTTTCCGCCTATCAATGTGAGCGGAGCATTGTTGTGTCGATGATGTCCGTGTGCAAGTTCACTGCTCCAAAGAATAACAGTGTTGTCCAACATGCTGCCGCTGCCTTCACCGTATGCAGCAAGCTTGCTTGCGAATGATGCGACTTGCCTTGAATACCATTTTTCTCTCACGATAAGTTCATTGAACTCACGACCCACATTGTGGAAGCTGTGTGAAATCTCGTGGCCAAGTAAGAAGGCATCACTTTGGTTGACTCGGTCAGCAATAGGAAAGCTAAAGGGAATCAGGTTGAATGAATCGGAATACTGAAGTGTTGCAACACGCGTGAGATCGCAGGCAAAAGCCATGACCAACAAATCAATATGCAGCTGGGAAAAAATAGGAATGTTTTCCGGACTTAGGGTTGGCGATCCAGGGACAGCTGGAAGCTGACAGCGATCACCGATCACCGGTGTGGCCACGATTCGCTCCTCCAAGTCGCGAATCATGCCGCAGTGTTGCTCCATTCGCTGACGTTCCTCGTACCCCAGTTCATAGTTCATGTACGATTTGCAGCGATCCAGAACCGTATCGAGCACCGAGCCGCGGCGCGCACGTAAGGCTTGCAGTGCCGTAGGTGAAGTATTGAGATCCGAGAAAATTCGATCAAAGACCGCTCTTGGAGAATTCGTAGGGGGAAGCGGTTGATTCGCTCCGGCATAGGACATGCGTCCGCGCACATCACCGTTTGTGACGTGTACGCCGAGCTCCAGACTTGAAAAGCGTTTGCCTTTGGAAAGCGTTTTAGCGAGGTGCTGGTCGAGAGAAATTCCGGAAGCCCATCCGGCGAGGCTTCCATCGCCGCCCGCTTGCGCTCCTGTAAGCAGCGGCCGACCCGTTAGGAACTTGCCCATGCCCATCTGGTGGCCTTCTCCAGGATCGAAATCGTAACCCACATCATCCGGACGCGGATACCCGTCGTTGGGGCCACTGCGTGGCCCGCGGCGTTCATCGCGTGTGTAGTCCAGGCCGTGAAGAAAATTGACGTGGGGCGCGATGCTTGAAAGCGGGGCATTGCAGTGATTGAAATTGAAAGTCCCTCCCTTGCCATCGCTAAGCGGGCCGTTGCCGTTAGCGTTGGTTGTGGGCCACCAATAATCAGGTGCGCCTGCAAACGGTTGCGCTGTTCCATTGGGGCGAAACATTGCAACGAAACGCAGTGGCTCCGATGTTGCAGCTGATGCTTTTGATACTCGGCCAGTGATAAAGTCACTCTGGAAAAGCGGCAAAGCCACAATGACACCACCGCTTCCTCGCAGAAATCGGCGCCGGGTAAGTTTCTTACTCATGGAGTCTCCTTCGGTAAAGCAGGTGCGGCTCGAAAGACTTTGCTGATAGCGAGCTGTACGAGGAGTTCCTTGAGATCTTTGCCTGAGGCCTTGAACTCGGTGTGAATGGCTTCAATCGCCGATTCATCTTCAAGATTCTCTCCGCGTCCCATCATGTAGCGGTACCATTGACGTACAAGGCAGGTGCTGACGGCATCGGAACTGGCCAAGCGTGTTGCCAAACCCTGCTCGCCATTTAGGCCTTCAATGTAGCCATTGACCTCTGGATCGACAGCACCAAAAATATCGCCACTTGAATCGACGGTGACCTCTTGGTCTCCGACGGTTTCTGTCTCGCGCCAGGCGCCCATGGTGTCAAAATGCTCGAAGGCAAAGCCCACAGGATTAATCTTCATGTGACAGCCCATGCATTGGGGGCAGAGGTTAACTTGGTGACACGTTCGCGTGTCGTCTGATTGTCGTCCACGGGCGGAACCGAGGCAGGGGCATCGGGGGGTGGTGGCGGAAGATGTTCGCACAGTAATTTTTCTCGGATAAATACGCCGCGGTGAATGGGTGAGCTCTGATCGGATTTTGCCAAGATTGCCATCAGCCCTGGCTGAGAAAGCAGTCCCGAGAATCGATCCGAATCCGCTTCGATGGGTAAGTAACCCTCGCTTGGTGCTGGCATCTGCCAGCCATAAAGGTCTGCCAAGGTTTGGTTGACGAATACCTTGGGTGAGAGCAAACGATCTTCAAGGGTGCCATCGCCAAAGTATTGATCATTGATGAATGCGAGCACGCTTGTGCGCCAGGCCCCGCGCAGTGCTGGCGAGAATTCAGGGTAACGCACACGATCTTTGGTGACAGCGTAAGCTCGATACAGCTTTAGCCATTGATCCGAGAAGCGCCAAACGACCATTTTTGCGCGCTGCGCCTCGAGCATGCGGCGGGCTTGGCTTTCAACGCCGATACGCGTGCTAAGTGCACCACTTCGCGCTGCCTCAAAAAGCTCATCATCTGGCATGGTGGACCACAAGAAATAAGAAAGGCGAGACGCCATAACGAAGGGATCAAGTGTCCCTGCACTATTTGGCAGCTCGGCTCGGTACAAAAAATCGGGAGACTGCAGTGCTGCTTCGAGGCTCATACGAAAGGCAGCGTTGAAACCGGATGTGTTGAATACTACTTCAAAGAGCTCTTTGTAACTCGAGAGCTGCTCCTCGGGTACAAGAAAACGAAACATTTTTGGGATAAAGTGGTCCAGGAACTTCAACCCGCACGCCTTAGTGGTGCCTGCCGCACCTGCACACTCCATGATGCTGGCTGTTAGCGAAACACGCTTTGCAAGTGCCGCTCCAGAAAGCATTTCTGCAGCACGCATATAGGCTTCAATTAAAAGAGGATTCGCGACGTGCGAGTGCGCCATGTTATCAAAGCCATCGCTTACGTTTTGATCGGGAAAAGTCCCAACGATGGCCGCTGCATCGTCGATAATTCCAAGATCGGTCACGGTGTTTTGAAATTCCGTTCGCGTCAGCAAACGAAGGGTTTCGGGTCGCGCCGATTCAGGGAGCAGTACCTGCTCTTCGGTGGGAGCCTGCCAATTGTCGGAGTAAGCGCCAATTTCCCCTTGGCTACACGCAGACAGCAACAAGACACAGCCAAGACTTCGAACCCTTAGTACGAGCATATCCGTATTATTTCATGCAAGATTCAAGCCTACACCGTCATCCTGAAACAAAGTTCAATGAAGACTGAAAATATTGGTTTTTTTAAGGACGAACTTGCTGCAGTGCTTTGATTCTCCCTTGGATATCCTTTTTGGACCCTACTCAAGTGGTGTATATAGACCCCACATTGTACGAATTGTCGCTGGGTAAGTGGACAGGTAGCCCTACGCAGAAAGGACTTTTCCCGAGCTTTCCGTCTCTCCGGCTTTCCGAGTCGCTCGGAGCTACGAAAAGCTCGGAAAAAGAGTGCTCGATTAACTTTCTTCTTGTTTGCCACCATCACCCTAGCACTGCGCAGCTTCGTGGTGACTGTTGACCCTAACTGTCCACTTACACGCAGGAGGGGCATGGGGCATCACGCTCAGGCGTCAACAATCGGCGCCGCGGGACGCGAAGCGGGCTTGATGGGATGCTTTGTCTTACTCCTTGCTTGGAATTTAGGTATATGCAGGGCGTGGTAGCTGAATACATTCAAAAAGCCTCGGTACTGCATGAAGCGCTTCCCTATATAAGGCGCTTCCGAGGTCGGACCTTTGTCATCAAGTACGGCGGCCATGCGATGGTTGATCCCAAGCTTCGGGACAGTTTTGCGCGTGACGTATTGCTACTCAAATTCGTTGGTATTCAACCGGTTGTCGTTCATGGTGGTGGCCCTCAGATTGATGAGACACTGTCATCGATGGGCGTCGTTTCCGATCGCATTGACGGCCTAAGAGTGACCGATGATCGCACCATGGGTGTGGTTGAAATGGTGCTTGGCGGCAAGACCAATCAAGAGATAGTTTCCCTGATTTGTGCTCATGGCGGACGAGCAGTCGGGCTATCAGGAAAAGACGACGCTTTCATGACCGCTGAAAAAGTCGATCGCATGCAAACTAAAAAGGGGTCAGTGGGTTGATCCCGGTAGAGTAGGCGCGGTCACCCATATCAAAACAGGACTTATCGAACAGCTGGTGCAGGGTGGCTTTATTCCGGTGATCGCTCCTGTTGCGGTGGATGAGAATGGCGCGGCTCTTAATGTCAATGCCGATACGGTTGCTGGGAAAATTGCAGACGCTTTGCAAGCTGAAAAACTTGTGCTTATGACCGACATTGAGGGTGTTCGCGATGGCGCGGGGCAACTTTTGCGTACACTCATGGCCAGGGAAGCTAAAGCGCTTCGCAAAAACGGTGTCATCGAAGGGGGTATGGTTCCTAAAGTAGAGTGCGCGCTTGATGCTGTGGATGGCGGTGTACGCAAGGTTCACATTATCGACGGCCGCATGCAGCACGCTGTTCTTCTCGAGATTTTCACCGACGAAGGCATTGGCACGCAGATTCACCGAGCGTCCCTCCTTCGCCGTCCTCTAACTTAGCGGCGCTCTGTTCAATTGAGTCAATTCTTGCTTGCTCGGCACTTGTCATGCCGCGTTGCACCTCCTCGCCTTAGAGCCTCGTTTCTGCGCGATTTCTCGGTCAACACGAGTGCTCGGTTCTCGTGGTTAGGGATCTGGCAAAAACACATCGGGCCTGTTAGATCTTGGCCATGTCCAGCAACCTCCAGACAAGCACCGAAGCTAAAACCTATTTTACTGCAAACATGCGGCCAGCGCCTATTGTCTTTGAGCGTGGTCAGGGCTGTCATTTGTGGGACATCGAAGGGCACGAATACCTTGATATGTGTGGGGGCATAGCCGTGCTTTCAGTGGGGCACAGCCATCCGACTTTGGTTAGCGCGATTCAAGATCAAGTCGCTAGCCTAATGCATGTCTCGAATCTTTTTTTCAATGACAAAGTCATCGCGCTTGCAAAAGCTATCACGAGTCGAACCGTTTTTGATCGCGTTTATTTCGTTAACAGTGGAGCTGAGGCCAACGAAACGCTGCTTAAGCTCGCACGACGCTACCACTACGAACAGGGTGACAAAGAGAGGGTGCAAATCATTGCCATGGAAGGGAGTTTTCATGGCCGAACCTACGGAGCACTCAGCATGACGGGCCAGCCGAAATACAAGATTGGCATGGCACCCATGGTAGGGGGCATCGAGCACGTACCGTTTATGAATATTGAAGCGGTTAAAAAAATCATCGGCAAGCAGACGGCAGCTGTGATGGTTGAGCCATTGCAAGCGGAAGGCGGCATTCACGTTGGCAGTAAACGTTATCTTCAACAACTAAGAGAGTTATGTGACGAGAATGGCGCTCTGTTGTTTTACGATGAAGTTCAGACTGGCTACGGCAGGACTGGCGAGTTTTTGGCGATGGAGCACAGCGGGGTTGAGCCCGATGGCTGCAGCCTGGCCAAAGGCATTGCGGGTGGTTTTCCTTTAGGCGCGATTGCCGTCAAAGAAAAACTGACGGAGGGCTTGCCTCCTGGCAGTCACGCCACAACTTATGGCGGCAACGCGCTTGGATGCGCGGCAGGGCTCGCGGTGTTGCGTGTTTTTGATGAAGAAAACATTCTTGATAACGTGAAAAAACAAAGCAGTTATCTTTTGGCTGGCCTTAATCAATTGCGGGAGAAGCTAGGGACGGATATTGCCGTCGATGTGAGAGGGCAGGGACTATTGTTAGGACTTGAGTTAGCCGATTCGATTGATCCTTTGGCGCTGCTTGGAAAATTGCGAGAGCAGAATTTGTTGCTGTCGCTTGCAGGCGGAAAGGTTTTGCGTTTTTCACCGCCATTGGTCATTGAGCAAGACTTGATCGAACAGGGCTTGAGTATCGTCGAGCAAGTGCTTAGCGACCCTCCCAAAAAGGAAAGCAAATGAAGAACGATTTTCTTACTTTGTGGGATTTGGGCACGGAAAAAATCGAGAAAGTTTTGGCCCGCGCAGAGGAGCTCAAGCGCCTGCGTGCAGAGGGATCGACCCCTCGCGTCTTAGAGGGAAAACAAATCGCGATTCTACTTGAAAAGGCTTCCACCCGAACGCGCGTTTCCTTTGAAGTAGGTATCCAAGAGCTGGGAGCAAATCCCCTTGTCCTAAGCGCAAACGAAATGCAATTAGGACGGGGCGAGAGCATTGAAGATACAGCGCGAGTGATTTCTCGTTATCTTCATGCTGTGGTTTACCGAGGCCATGGACACGATCGCATGCAAGCTCTTGCTAAGTACGCAAGTATTTCAGTGATCAACGCGCTCTCGGACAGCTACCATCCTTGCCAATTGCTTGCGGACCTATTGACGATCCGTGAGCACGTCAACAAGCCGTGGTCCGATCTTCGCGTGGCGTGGGTAGGAGATGGTAACAATATGGCCCATTCGTGGATTAACGCTGCTGCTTTGTTAGGCTTTGAGTTGCGTATCGCTTCTCCTAAGGGCTATGAACCGGATGCTGAAGTGCTGAAGCATGCTACTTTACAGGGCAAAGTACGCCTTGTTCTTGGGGATAATGCCCAAGAGGCCGTTTTGGATGCCGATGTTGTCAATACCGACGTTTGGGCCAGCATGGGGCAGGAGAGCGAAAACGAAAAGCGAAAACTGGCTTTTGACGGCTTCTGTGTAAGTGCAGAAATCATGCGCAAAGCCAGCGATAATGCTATATTTCTTCATTGTCTTCCTGCCCACCGAGGGGAAGAAGTAGAAACAAGTGTGCTCGAGGGTGCATCCTCAAGAATATGGGATGAGGCGGAAAATCGCTTGCACGCTCAGAAGGCACTGATGGAAGTATTGCTTTCGGAATGAATTTGGAAAAAGTCCCGCGCGTTGTACAAGGTATCGATATTCGTTCCTTGCCCATAAGCTCAAAAGAAGCGTATGTACTGTCCTGTCTTGATAGCGTGATGAGTGTGCTTGAGTTGGTGTCTGTGACGGGCAACACCGAGCAAGAAGTCATGGCGATGCTATCACATCTCCAAGACTTGGGAGCCATCGAATGGGTGGATCCTCCTCCGCCGGTTTCTCTTCGTCCACCGCGCCTGACCGCTCCTCCCTCTGCAGCGTCCACCACCAAGAAAGTCGAAGCGGAGGAGCATGTCGACATGGATAGCGCTCGCGCTAAAGCAATTCTTGATATGTATGCTCGGCTCGATTTGCTTTCTTATTACGATTTGCTTGGAGTTGATAAACACGCTGATCGAAAAACCATTCGCAATGCTTATTTTAAGCTTTCAAAAGTTTTTCATCCCGATTCGATGTACGGAAAAAATATCGGTTCGTACAAAGTAAAGATGGAGAAAATTTTTACGCAGCTGACAAAAGCATACGATATGCTGAGTAAAAAACAGCTGCGCGAAGAGTACGATGCCTATCTGAAAACCCGTGAAGATACAGATACCGCGCGGGTTCTTCTTGAAAAAGCGGATGTTGAGGAAAAGGCAGATACCGAACCGCCATCAGGTAGTGGCGATGACGAAGAAAAAAATGCCCTTGAAGCGACGCAGCAAAAGGAAGCAGCCAAGGCACGTTACAGAAAATTTGCTGCTCAGAAACTGTTTTCGGCGATTGGGCGTTCATCGACTCCACCGAAGCCTGGAGCGCCTAAAGCGGACCGGCAGGAGCATGCAAAGACGCTAGCGCGCAATCTTATGACTTCGGTGACAGGCTCTTCGGCAGTTCGTACTGGCCTTGGACGCTCCGCTCAATTTCTTAAAGGGGCTAAGGACGCCGAACGAGCGGGTGATCTGTCGGCGGCGATGAACGCGATGCGTTTAGCAAAAGCTATGGCACCGGATAATCCGGACATAGGCAAGGAATATGAGCGCATGAGAAAACTCGTAGCTCAGAAGCTTGTCGCCGATTACATTGCGCAAGCACGCTATGAAGAGCGTTTTAGAATGTGGGAGGCCGCTGCCAATTCCTGGGTGAAAGTGACGAAGGCAAAGCCTGATGATGCCGAAGCCTATCACCGAGCTGCTGCAGCCATGCTTCAAGCAAAGGGTGACATGCGTCATGCGCAAAGACTCGCAAAAAAGCGGTCAGTTTGGCTCCGGAATCAGCTGGAAATAGGATAACCCTGGCAAAAGTACTTATGTCGACGGGCCTTAAGCGAAATGCCCAGCGCGAACTGGAAGAGGCGTTAACACACCATCCAAATGACGCTACCGTCAAAGACCTTTTGAAGCAGATACACGATGACGATGCAGAATAGTGTGCTGTTGGTCAATGGAGGCTTTTTGGTGTTCATTGCTGCCTTCAAAAGAGGGTTACAGCGGCAAATTCTGGCCGTGTTAGTGCTTAAAGTGATTGAAATGCGACGATTCCATGGTTTTGAGATAGATTTGCAGTTGCTAGTCATCTAAACTTGGACGGGAAGACTATGGAACGTGTTATTGGTATTGATCTAGGGACCACCAATTCCTGTGTTGCAGTGATGGACGAAGATGTGCCCACTGTTATACAGAATCGCGGCGGCTATAAAACAACCCCTTCAATGGTCGCCGTAACGGAAGCTGGCAAACGTCTGGTTGGCCATATTGCTAAGCGACAGGCCGTCACGAACGCAGAGAATACGGTCTACGCAGCAAAACGCCTGATTGGTCGGCCTTGGGATAGTGACCAGGTCCAAAATGCAGTTCTCAGTTGCGCCTATCATATTGTGGAAGGGCCTCACAACGACGCACGAATTCGATTGCGCGACAAAGTTTATAGCATTCCAGAAATCAGCGCGATGATTCTTCAGGAGATGAAAATGGTCGCTGAAGAATTCCTTGGCGAAGAAATCAAAAAAGCTGTCATTACCGTTCCGGCTTATTTCAACGATGGCCAACGGCAAGCCACGAAAGACGCGGGTAGTATCGCCGGGCTTGATGTGATTCGCATCATCAACGAGCCCACTGCTGCTGCATTGGGCTACGGTTTTAACAAAAAACTCGATCGAACTATTGCTGTTTTTGATCTTGGTGGTGGTACTTTCGACATTTCCGTTCTCGAAATGAGCAGCGACGATGTGTTCAAGGTGATAAGCACAGCGGGCGATACTTTTTTGGGTGGCGAAGACTTTGATATGCGCATCATGGACTGGTTAGTGGATGAGTTTTCCAAAGAAAATGGCATCGATTTGCGCCAAGACCGCATGGCTCTTCAGCGACTGAAGGATGCGGCAGAAAAAGCAAAGTGCGAGCTCTCTACAGTGCACGAAACTGAGATCAACCTTCCATTTGTGATCTCCAATGCACGAAACGAAGCCATGCATTTGCAGCAACTTCTCTCACGTTCGCAGTTAAACGAAATGTGCGAAGACCTTGTTCAGCGCACGCTAGAGATTTCAAAAAATACCATTGAGGGAGCAGGGCTTGGCACTGAGGATATTGAAGAAGTAATTCTCGTTGGGGGCATGACCCGCATGCCGCGTTTACAAGAAGCTGTGGGTCGCTTCTTTGGAAAAGAACCAAGCAAAGGAGTTCATCCTGACGAAGTTGTAGCCTTGGGTGCGGCGATTCAGGGCTCGGCGTTGCTCAATGAAGAAGATGATATGATTCTTCTCGATGTAACACCACACACCTTGGGTATCATGGTTGTTGGTGGTTATTTTGAATCACTGATTGCTCAAAACACAACCATACCGACGTCAAGCAGCAAGGTCTTTACGACCGTTCGCGAGAACCAGACGGCCGTGAAAATATTGGTCATGCAGGGTGAATCTGAGCGTGCTGAAGAGAATGATTTGCTCGGTGAGTTTGTTCTCACTGGACTTCGGCGTGCCCCAGCCGGGCAGGTTGAGGTTGAGGTGAGTTTTGACATCGATGCCGACGGTATTGTGAGTGTGGCAGCCAAGGACACGGAAACAGGCGCGGCTCAGTCCATCACGGTGACCTCGACGAGCGGCCTGACCCTCGAAGAGATCCAGTCGATGACTGCTCAAGCCGATAACTACGCTGTTTCCCGTCGTTCGGATGACAATATGGAAGCGCTCAAGCAGGAAGTCGAGACTATTGTTGATGAAATTGAACGGCTTTTTCCCGAGGTTGAGCAAATCGTCGCGGGCAGCGAATTCGGGCGGGACGCCATCGACAAAGCGCGAACAGTCGTCGAACGGGTTCAAAATCTTGTAGACCGAAACGATACAGACGGTGTAAGGGAGCAGCTTGATGCTCTAAAACGCACCCAGCGTATGTTTCGAGGGGTGGTTGGCAAAACCTGATTTGTAACAAGAGAAGCTTAGTATGGCGAAGTCAAAACAGATTAATAAAGTAGTCCTGGCTTACAGTGGCGGACTCGATACTTCGGTAATTCTCACCTGGCTTAAAGAGAAATACAACGTTGAAGTTATTGCTTATTGTGCTGAGGTTGGCCAAGAGGAAGATCTCAAAGCCGTCGAAGAAAAAGCCATGGCAACCGGTGCAAGCCGCTGTGAATTTCGCGATTTGCGTGACGAGTTTGTTCGCGATTACTGTTTTCCTATGCTCCGCGCGAATGCCATTTACGAAGGTGAGTACCTTTTAGGAACCTCTATTGCGCGACCACTTATCGCCAAAGCTCAAGTGGAAGTGGCACATGCAACTGGAGCAGAGGCCATCTCGCATGGCGCAACCGGCAAAGGAAACGATCAGGTGCGATTCGAGCTGTCTGCTCTTGGCATCGATCCCCACATCCAGATCATTGCGCCTTGGAGAGAATGGGATCTGAAGTCCCGTAGCGATTGCATTGCTTACGCCGAAAAACACAAAATACCGATCACTGTGACGGCCGAAAAACCGTACTCGATGGATCGCAACCTCTTTCATATCAGTTACGAAGGCGGCGTGCTCGAGGATCCTTGGAACGAACCCAAAAAGATATGTTCCTATGGACTAAGGACCCGATGGATGCGCCCAATAAGCCGTTGGAGCTTACCTTGCGTTATCAAGCTGGCGATCCTGTTGCGGTCGACGGCAAAGACATGTCTCCAAGGAAGGTCCCTTGAAACTGTCAACGCCATGGGTGCGGAGCACGGCATTGGACGTGTCGACATAGTAGAGAGCCGTTTTGTAGGCATGAAATCCCGAGGCGTTTATGAAACCCCCGGTGGCACAATCTTACAAAAAGCACACCGAGCATTAGAGTCGATTACTTTAGATCGCGAAGTGATTCGTTTACGCGATCAAATGATTCCAGAATATTCATCTTTGGTCTATCGAGGTTTTTGGTTCGCTCCAGAGCGAGAAGCGCTGCAAGCTTTCATTGACCAGGCACAACAAGTAGTCAGTGGTGAAGTTCGCTTACGTTTGTACAAAGGAAACGTGACAGTGCTCGGTCGTCGGAGTGACGATAGTCTCTACGACGAAAGGTATGCGACCTTCGAAGAAGATGAAGTGTACGATCAAAAAGATGCCACGGGCTTTATCCGCCTTAACGCGCTAAGGCTCCGACTCCGAGCTAAAAAAAGGTAGTCTTGAGGAATATTGCCCTGGTGGCTGAAGGACGCTAAACTGCGAAACTGGAGATCCGTTCAAACGGACATGGATTGAAAAGGGTTGGAAGGTCCAAGTACAGAGCTTATTTTTGGCCTTGTTGCTAGCCTGTTAGCTTCAAGCAGCATTGGCCTTGTTAACGTAGCCTTTGGCATGTGCCCAGATGGTGTGCTGCAGTCTTACGTCAACGACAAACAGAAAGGTTTGCAGCGCACGGCAAAACGCTTGCTTGCTGAACGTTACGTCATACGGCTACGTTTGACCGTAAGTCGCGCTTTCTTTATCTGCACATCGGCCCTGCTTTGGACGCAGCTCTGCCCGAAAGGATATTTTGTCGGCCGATTTGTAGTGGCTGCGTTTTTAGTTGCCATTTTAGATGGCTTGGTTTCGGTTGTTTTTAACCGTCTTTTTAGAAAAGCCATTCAAGATCGTATCGTGTCTGTTTTTCGTTGGACGAGGCCTTTTGATCTTTTATTGATGGTATTGACCTATCCCGTTTGGCTTTGCTGGAGATTATTGGAAAAAATGTTTCCCGTCTCGACCGAAGAGCAGCTTGGGCGTGTGACCGAGTTTGACGTGGAAACACTCATCGAACGAGGTCAACGTACCGGTACGTTGAGTCAAGATCACGCCGAGATGCTTAAAAGCATTCTTGAGTTCCAAGATACACTGGCCCGTGAAGTCATGGTCCCACGCACGCAGATGGTGGCTTTAGACATTGAGACTTCGGTTCAAGACGCGCTAAAAACAGTGCTTGAAAAGGGACATAGCCGTTACCCTGTTTACCGGGAGCGAATCGATCAAATCGAAGGCTTGCTGTACGCGAAAGATATTTTCAAAATGTATCAAGACGGTACGGTTGGCCAGCAGGTTGTTTCATCCTTGGTGCGCCGTCCAGCGTACTTTGTTCCTGAGAGTAAAAAAATAACGAGTTTACTCCGGGAGATGCAGGCCAGGCGTATCCATCTTGCCATTGTGGTTGATGAATTTGGCGGGACCAACGGCATTGTCACCCTCGAGGATATCATTGAGGAGATAGTGGGTGAGATTCAAGACGAACATGATAACGAAGATGTGCCGATAAGACGGATAAAGCCTGACTTGTTCTTAGCCAACGCTGCTGTTTCCATTTACGATCTTGAAGATTTTCTTGGCGAAGAAATGCCGCGCTCGGAAGGCGATTATGATTCGGTGGGCGGTATGGTAACAGAGTTCGCTGGAGCGGTTCCCCAAGTTGGGGAATCTGTTGAGATTGGTCCTTTTATCTTTACGGTGCGTGAAGCCGATAAAAAACATGTGACACGCGTTGAGATTCGACGTGTTATGGTAACAGCGGAAGCAAAATAGTAAGTAACTGGTCAGTCCGTGGTGCCTGCAAGGGCTTTTTTCGAGGTTTCCGTAGATTCGAGAGCCCCCGCAGCGACGAGGAGGCACGTACACCGGTACTTGCCGACGATGAGCAAGGAGGTAAGCCGAATCTGTCGAGTGGGTGGCTCACACCGCGCGAGCGCGTGAATCGACAAGCTCGAAAAAAGAATTGTCTTCTCGCTTTGCCCTTGTGTACGTATACTTCTTGGTTAACTGCTGACTTTTGTCACCCACTGACCAGTTACGATGCATAGTTGAGCCAAAGCTGCTCGACTTGGATTCCCGTCATTTGAGGAGTGAGGATGCTAAGATGCGCATGATTACCTTCGGGGGCTTGTCCCACGGACCCGACTGAAATCAAATGGTGCTCTGCTAGGTCACGACGAAAAGGCGTGTGTGAGCCGCCACAGACAATAAACTGCGCATGGTCATCATCGATGAGCTCAACGACTTCCTCT
This sequence comes from Myxococcales bacterium, assembly GCA_016699535.1. Lineage (NCBI taxonomy): Bacteria > Pseudomonadati > Myxococcota > Myxococcia > Myxococcales > Myxococcales bacterium. Next base: position 3,723,798 of record CP064980.1, on the reverse strand, counting down.
GCACTCATATCGTGCGTTATGGGAGTATAGGGATCTTTGGGTGAGCCGTGCACCAGCAAAATCTCTTCACCATTGACCAATGGAAGCCGTAGATGCTTAGGCAGTTTCGCCAGACGCGTTATCACGAGCTCCCCTAAGGATTTTTCGTTTCGAGAAAAATCTTGCGAGCGTTTTCAGCTCCGTCACTTTCATCGCCTTTGCCAGGATCGGAGATCTGGCAGAGTGCTTCATCCGATGGGCCTTTGACCATCCGGGCATTAATAGCCCTCAGCTTGCGCCATACCTCTAGAGGCTGGCTTCCCCCCAGCAATAGATCGCCGGCTACAAAGAGATCGACAATCCCTCGAATCGCAAGTTCCTTAAGGACAGCCTCCAAAGCAGGCAAATTTCCATGGATGTCCGCAATGCAAGCAAAAGGGCGATTTAGTGGAGCTTCAGGTGTCATTTAATAAGAGGATATCTCATAAATCTCGAGCAAGGAATTCCGATCAGCGTAGCATTCTCTTGTAAATTTGCTACAGCATCAACTGTGAGTAGCGAATCAAAAGTAATTTTCGCAAACTTCCCGAAGGCGCGTAATCAGGACTCGGGGCAAGCGGGTCGCGGTGCATCGGATCTGGCAATTAGCAAACAGGGCTCATTGATCTCCGAATCCAAAGCTGCCGTGATTTGCGGGCTGGAAGCTGCACAGCTTCGTCGCTGGCGGCAGATGGGATTGTTGAGTAGCCTGCACTCAGACGGCTATTCATTTGATCAGCTTGTGATCATCCGAGCACTGGGAGCATTGAAGGAAGCTGGGCTGTCTTCTCGTTTTGTTGCTCGGGCCATGCATACGATGCATCGCTTTGCCTCCGATACACCTGTGGATTTTCTAAAGCAGCTAGGAACCGCCGGCCAAACACTGATGGCATCCGACAGTGAAGGTGTTTTTGACCCACTCACAGGTCAGTGTGCCTTTCCTTTTGTTCAGAAGGAACTGGATCGCTTTCATCACGTTGAGAAAAAACACGCGAGCATGGGGCATCGGAATGCTTTGGCTAGGCGTTTTTTCTTACGTGCGCTGCGGGCTAAGGAACAAGGCAGAGCACTTTCCTATGCGCTTCGCTGTCTTGCGCAAGCCAAGCGCTACCATCCAGACTCTATTGCAGTCGATGTCGAAACAGCCTCGGTATACGAGGCCATGGGGAAATATAGAAAAGCGGAGACCTTATTGCACAAGGTATTTGAAAAACAGCCTTTGCATACAGAAGCAAGGCTTAGTGCTGCACGTCTGGCGCTTCATCAGGATGACTGGTCGTCGGCTGAAAAGCATCTCCAGATATCGGTAAAAATCGATCCAGGTCACGCCAAAGCACATCTCATGTTAAGTGTTGTTTTGGAGCTTATGAACCGAAGCGATGATGCTGAGTTGCATTGGCGAGCCTATCTCGAACTGGAGCCGACATCGCTATGGTCCGATCTCGCCTTTTGTACCGTTCGAAAAACAAAAAAATAGGACAGTTATCCTCTTGCATGGCCTGCGTGAAACAAGAGCTATTCTTGTTTTCCGTCTTCTTCTTCGTCTTCGCTTTGCAGATCCATGGGAATCTCTTCGTCGCCTTCGAGCTCCGAAACACCGGATTCGGGTAAAGGCGGCGGTAGGCTCGAAAAACGAGGCGGTTCGCTAACGATGGCCATGTCATCTTGCGCTGCCGAAAGAGCTTCCTCTTCGTCAACTTCTTCGAAGCCCTCGGCATCAAAGAGGTCGTCGTCGCCGGCAAGGTCGCCATCCGTTACAGAGAGCTCGTCGCTCTTTTCCATAGCATTGAAGCTGTCGTTCTCTTCGTCCGCAGCATCATCGTCTGTTGCAGGGAGCTCGTCGCTCTTTTCCATAGCATCGAAGCTGTCGATGTCTTGCTCGGCGGATTCATCTTTTGCTTCCAAAAGGTTCTCAGCGGTTTCACTTTCCAAGAGATCGTCTTCATCGTTCGACAACGGTGCTGGCCGATCGGAAGAAAGCTCGTCATTGCTGATCTTATTTACATCGGGATCATCTGCAGAACTCGGGTCGGATAACACTTCATCCCATGCGCTCTCGCTCTGCGACGCTTCGTCATTTTCTTGAAGCCTTTCAAGATGTTTTTCAATGGCCTCGTCGTGTGGAGTGTTCAGTAGGGCGCTCTGAAGAGCATCAATGGCCTCATATTTGTTGCGCAGGTCGTTTTCCCAAACCGACGCGATTTGAAGATGGATCCCAGATTTTTCTTCGGGACTGTGCGCGTAATCGAGGTCCCGTCCCAAAGCGATAAGGAGTTGACTGAAGTCACCTGTGGCTCTTAGGCACTGCTGTAGGCGTTTGGATGCGTCTTGATCAAAGCGAAGAAGTAGCATGTGCTGATAGGCTTGAGCCGCTTCTTCTGGGCGTTTGAGGTCCTCTTCGAGCAAGCGTCCTTTTCGATAAAATAGCGACGTTGCCGTTTCAGCTTCAAGTGCTTCGTCCGCAAGCTCACCGAGCAAAGCGACAAGCTCTTCAAGCATGTCAAAACCCCGCGCCATATCTTCAAGCGAATCAAGAATATTGGAATCTGAGGGATCAACGGTAGCAGCGTATTTCAGTGCTTCAAGGGCACGTTCTTTTTGAGCCCCTTCTTCTGCCAGGTATTTGGCTGCACGAATCAGCATGTCGACGGAAGTCTGTGTTCTTTGTTCGGTATAAAGACCTTCGTACACCTTGAGCAGTGTGTCACGGGCAGCTCTTTCAGTGCTTGATGCATCAGCACCCGCTTCCTTCGCAAAACGCTCGTCAAGATCTGCTGCGAGTCGTTGCACTTGTTTACTTGCAGCATCTTCGCCAATGGCCATAAGAGCAGCTTGTCCAAGATAAGCTAGAGCACGTTTTTTGTTATTCAACTGCTCAAGACACAATTCGATAGCTCGCTCCATGATGGGCAGGCTTTGCTCCACCGAATCAGCTCCACTTCGCATCCGATCGTAGACAGCAAGCATTTCCTCGGAACGCTTCGCTGCCGTAGCGAGTTTTTCTGCGCTCTCAACGAGGGATAAATCATCCGAGTCGAGTGCACAGGCACGGAGAAGTTGATCAAATGCCATCGAATAGTCTTGCTTTTCAGTTTCAAGGACGGTGGCGTGACGTTGTAAAAGCTCAACCTTACGAGCATCATCTTCACTATTACGAAGTAAAGTTTCATAAACCTGGCCTAGACGCTCCCAAGCTCCAGCTAGTTGAGCTAAACGATCAATCTCATCGAGATACGATTCATTGTTAAGGTCTGTAGCAAAAGCGCGTAAAAATGCTTCAAGTGCTTCTGTTGGATCCTTCGCGAGTTCTTCGTAGATGCGAGCTGCGCTTTTCCAATGCTCGGCGCTTTGCTCGGGGCTTTGTGCCTGTTGAGCCATTTCCACAAAAATCGAGGCAAACTCCATGCCCTTTTCGGCCTTCTTAGCAATGGCCTCCAAGGCGGTTGCAGCATCAATCTCGGCGCTTTGTACAGCGGGCAGCAGTCGCGTCCAAGCTCCGTTGAGATCATCAAGTTGCTCGTAACACAAGTTGGCTGCGCGGATACGTGCTTGCAGTGCTTCTTCGCTGTCGTCCTGAAGTTGCGCCACCGCATCAAGGGATACGACCAAGTCTTTGGCCTCCGTTGCTTCATCCAGATGCGTTATCAGGCGAGTGTGTGCTTCAAGAGAAGAGGGCTCGCGTCCGACCCAGGCACGAAGCACTCGAGTTGCTTTTTCCGAGTCAGGAATGTCGTTCTCATAGAGATCGGCAAGTTGTTTGCATAGTTCAATGCTGGAAGAAACATCCTCAGTGAGTCGTAGTTTGGCTTCAAGCGCTTCCGCAAGGCCGGCGTTATCGTCGCTTTCAGCACACCATGTTTGTAGGGCATCGAGAACGGGAACGTAACTGTCATCAAGGTTGCGGATCACCTGCTGCAAGGCCTCAATGGCTCGCTCGTTTTCATTGAGATGATCATGCAGAACTTGAGCTCGCTCAAAAGCAAGGTCACGTTTCACTACTGCATCGCTTTGAATCGCTTCGAGCCGGCTAATGATGTCAACGAGTTTGTCGTAGTCTTCGTTGCTTCGAGAGTGCTCCCGTAGGGCGAGTAGGGCTTCTGGGTCATCATTGAGTTTTAGGATGCTCTCCCAAGTGCTGGCTGCATGCTCTGGGTCGCTAAGGTGCTCTGTATAAGTTCGGGCGATCCTTCTCAGAAGTTCAATCTTGGCGCCGTCTTCCTTTTCAAGCTTTACTCGCTTCTCCAGATATTTGACCAGATCATTATGTTGACCAAGTTTTTCGAATACAGAGCACAGCGCATTGAGCGTAGTTTCGTCTTGCGGACGAAGTTCAACAGCTTGGCGGTAGTATTCGGATGCGTGGTCTAAATCACCGAGCTCGTTTTCTGCGAGATTGCCCATGCGAATCAGAAGTTCCGCTTTTCGACTTTCATCAGCGAGTTCGAGTTGAGAGTTGAGCACGCGAAGCAGCTCATCGTGCTGATTTCGCCGCGCGTAGATAAGCTCCATGCGCTCCAGGGCACCAAGGTATTCGGGAGCATCTTCAAGGATCAACAGACAGGCATTTAGAGCGCCTTCGTCATCGCCAATTTTCTCGTCACTTATTTCAGCAATCTGATGGAGCAATTGCAGTCGTGTCTCACCCGTTTCAGTGGTCTCGAGGCGTTCCTTCAGCAATGGCAAGGCTTCCTCGTAACGTCCCTCTCCAAGTAAAAGCTCGGAAAGAGCCACACAGGCCTCAGCATCGCTTGGAAGGAATTCGCGTACCTTTGCGAAGCTTTCAATGGCTAAAGGATTATTCTGCTTTTGCTCTTGATAGATGCGTGCGATTTTTCTGAAAATCTCTGCTTGAGCGTCGATATCTTGCAAGGCAAGTGCGCGACGTTCCAAGTCTTGAATCAAATCATCCCAGCGTTCTGCCTCACGAAGTAGGCGTTCAAGTGCATCAGAGGCTTGTTCGTTGGCAGGGTTAAGTCCTACCACAGCGCGCCAAGCGCCAATGGCACCTGCCGGATCTTGTAAATGGCTTTCGCTGATTTTCGCAGCTTGTCGGAGGCGCTGCTCTTTGGCTTCGGCCGATGCGCCTGGCAGACGAGCCGCACTGAGCATCAAGTCGCGTAATTCATTCCACGCACCCATGCGCTGGTATTCATCTTCAAGGAAAGCTAAAATTTCGGCGTCAGTGGGGTCGATCTCCATGACGTGACGAGCATGCTCAATGGCTTCACTGCGTCGCTCAAGCGTGGCTAGCGCCTGAACCAAGTCGCGGCGGTACGGCAAGCTTTGCTCGGGCGGAAGGTGTTGCACCAACACGTTAAGCGCTCGTTCCAGTCCAGCGGCGTTATTCGTTTGCTGGTAGAGCCCAACCAAAACCTCGGCAGCCCAGGTATCGGAGGATTGCAAAAGAGGCTCAAGGCAGTTGATTGCATCTTCGACTTGTCCCGCGGTGGCGTAGGCATGTCCGAGTTTCTGACGTGTACTTTGCGCCAAAGGATCTTCGGGCGCAGCTTCCAGAAAACTAACCCATCGCGCTGGGAGCAGTTCGTTGTAGCTACCAAGTTCGTTGGCTAGCGCTTCGAGCATTTCAAGCGCTGCTGCATGGCCTGCGTTGGCATCCAACGCAGCCTGCGCATAGGCGAGCGCTTGTTCGCTGTCGACTTGTGAGATAGCTCCCGGCTGATCGAGTGAGGTGTTCGGTGCAAGCGCTTGCTGTACCGTGCTTTGCGCAATGCGAAAGAGCAAATCTGCCGCTTGATGACGATCCAGTTCGGCTGCATCGGCATTGCGGTTTGAGGCTGCATGCCCGAGCAAATGGCTCGCCAGCTCATAGAGAATAGTGACGTCCTCGGGAGCCAACTCCGAAGCCTGTTTTAAGGCCACAATTCCGCCTTGCTGGTCACCCAAATGCAATTGCCTTATTCCCGCAAGTTCACGAAGAAGCGCGGCTTTACGTTCAGGGTTTTGCTCCGCGTTAACTTCTTGGTCGCACAAGGTTGCCGCCATGCGCCAGTTGCCTTCGTTGCGGTAAATCTCTCGGGCGGCGTATACGGCAGCGACCATCGTGGGGTCGAGCTCAAACGCTTTTCGGTATTGGTACACTGCACGATCCGCTCGATCAAACTGATGTTGCCAAATCTCTCCCAAGCGAAAATGAAGACCTGCCAGTTCAGAGGCCGAGCCGCCGTGCTTGGTGGCCGTTTGAATACGTTGCTGCAGAAGCCGAACTAGGCGTTGAAAGTCTCCTGATTGCTCGATGATGTTTTCAAGTTGCAGCGAAGCTTGCTCATGGTTTGGATTGCGTTGAAGCGCGCGCTCCAAAAGCGTTACCCCTCGAGGGTGATCGTTGAGCTGCATGGCATATTGAGATGCTTCAACATAAGCCGAGGCCGCCGCGTTTGCGTCGCGACTTTGAGCAGCCCATCCTTCAAGGAGGTTGGCAAGCGAAGCATAATCACCCATGCGCTGGTAATGATTGCGCAGCGTTTGAAAAGCTTCTTTATCGTTTGGATTTCGCCTAAGGCGCTGAATAAGTTCGTCAATTGTCGCAGACATAGAGGCCTAAACACTATCACGATCCCGCACTGCCTAGCGACTATTTGGCCCCTAATTTGGCGAGTAAAACGCGATCCGTTCAGGCAGTGCCAAGCGGAGGATCGATGCCTTGCTGGGTGTTGCTTTGGAAGCTTCAAAAGCGTCGAGCAAAGCATTGGGCCCAAATCGCTGTCTTTTCACGTTGAGTCATAGGGGATTCTCGCTATTTTGCTAAAATGACAATTGTGGCAATAATTATGCTAAAAAACAGACAGTTTTGTCTGTTTTTTAGAAAAAAACTGCCAAAATACCTGTTATAGGTCGCGTTGGTCCAGTTGTTGCGGATTCCGACAAACACGTGGCCTTGTACGGGCTGACGCCCTGCGAAACCTTTGCTGCTACCATGGTAGTGCTTGATACGGCTCTCACCGATTCGCCAACAAAGTAAGACTTCCTCAACCCCGTCTTTATACGAATAAAAATCAACAAGCCCTTTTTCGATGTCTTTGACTTGAGCGCCCAGAGCATGCACTTGCTCAAGCTCACTACGCACGGTGGCATACAGCGCCTGCGCTTGCGTCAGCTTGCTGTGGATGTGGTGCGGGCCTTCAAATACCTCTTCGCCCGATAAGAGTTCGGGGCTAACGGGCACTTCTTTATCCATGAGCAAATCTGCCGATTGGCGCAAAAACACATGGAGCTGAAGCACCCGTCGCATGTGTGTTTCAACCCTTGGAAGCATGGCGTTGGCTTCCTCTAGGCTGAAATGTTGGTGCTTACTACCCATCTACTTAACAGTATTCCGGAGACCTCGTAATTGGTCAATCACGAAATGAAAATCGCCGCTGAATTGAAGCCCGATTGGTGTTGCAAGGCACCGGAATTTCCGTTGTTGCTTTATCCGTTTTTTCCCGAAGCTTGGCTCTGTTCAGTTTTCACGAAGGTGCTACTGTAGGTTTATGGATGACCCCATTTCTCGTTTTCAGGAACGTTTCGATGAAGCTAAACTCAAAGAGAGCGGGGATGCGACGGCTGCTGCTTTGGCGACAGCGGATCGAGCGGCGCGTCCAAGCGTGCGGATTGTGCTGCTCAAAGATTTTTCGGAAAAAGGTTTCGTTTTTTACACCAATTTCGGGAGCAGCAAAGCCAGTGATTTAGCGCAAAACCCACAGGCAGCCCTCTGTTTCTTTTGGCCGACGCTTGCCGAACAAGTACGCATTGAAGGGACAGTGAGTCGGGTTTCCGAGGCCGAAGCCGATGCGTATTTCAAAAGTCGCCCGCACGAAAGCCAAGTGGGAGCGTGGGCTTCAAAACAGAGTCGTTCTTTGGACAGTCGAACTACGCTCGAATCACGCTTTGATGACTTTAAAAAGCAGTTCAAAAAAGGAGAGGTTCCTCGTCCGGAGTTTTGGGGCGGGTATTGTCTGAGCCCCAAACGCATCGAGTTTTGGAATGCGGGTGACTATCGCTTGCATGATCGCGATCACTACATCAAAGACGGTGATTGTTGGAAACATGAACTGCTCTTTCCATAAGCATCGATAGTTTTCATTGTGTTTAGTTCAGCCTTTTAGACGGAGTTAGCGCGCTTGATCTGCAGGGTCATTTTGTCCCACGCTAAAGTAGTGCAAAATAGTTGTGTTGATTTTACTGACATGGGCCTACACTAAACAAACGAACGATGCACTTTGTATGCCAAGCATCTTGGCCCGAAAAAAACAGGCACGAAGAGCTAATTGCTATCTTCTATTGAATAGAAGAGCAGCAAATCCTAAGTGTCAGAGTTTTGCCATATAGCGAGAATGTTTTAGGAATTCTCTTGACTCACGCGGTGGCCTACCTATTCTCAGGAAGGTAGTGGTTGCATGCAACATCCTCGGGCTGGTTGCTTTGGGAGGTGTTGTGACGTTGGGCGTGATCGGTGTGGTGCACTTGTGCGGTTGGTGCTCGCAGCGGCAGGAGGGATGTTATGCCAGTTGGCAAAGTAAAATGGTTTAACGATGCAAAGGGCTTTGGTTTTATCAAACTCGAAGAGGGACCAGATGTGTTTGTGCATTACAGCCAAATCGATGGCGAAGGTTTTCGAACGCTTGAAGAGGGTGAAACGGTAGAGTTCGAGCTCGTGGAGGGTCCCAAAGGTCTGCTTGCAGAACGCGTGACCAAGCCACCCGAGGCGATGGCCTAGAGGCGATACATTCGCTTTCGAAGATACTCAAGCATTCCTGTGTTTAGTTAGCTATGCGCTCGGCATGAAGCGAGCGTTCGCCGCCCCTTCATTCGAGCAGCGTGCGTCCTAAAATTAGCGTTCAAGGGCATGGGCTATTGAGCACTACAAGTGCTGGCTTCATCAAGGAAGCTGTGTCATATAAGGGGCGAAAGAAGCATGATTTTGCTTCCAACTTGCGATCAGTGCACAATGCCGGTCAAGTCAATTCAGAGGAGATGTTGTATGAATTCGCGTGGTTTATCTTGGGGTCTTAGTCTTGCATTGCTCTTTGCCGTAGCCTGTGCGGAAAACGCAAGCAGCACAAGGAACGATTCTGGCACAAGTGATGTTGATATTGACAGCACTATCAACAATAACAATGATTCAGGTACGAGCACGGGTTTGCCTGGCTCGCTTACCGTTGGAAAACTGGGCTCCTCAGGTGAGTGCAGTCATATGGAAATCACAGAAGCCAACGCCGCTGCCGGAACTGCAACTGCTGTTTTTGATCATACCGACGCTTTTGGGTGCGTTGCGGTTGCTCTCGATGGCGCGGGTGATCCCGTAGCGGCTTGGTCCAGCCAAACGGACAATGGGACGACGTACTATTGGACGTACCATATGAGTGGTCTTCGTGTAGGAAGTCTCAATATCAAATTCAAGTACAATGTTCCCAATTCGAATAACCCTCCATGTGCTAGTCCCGAGAATCCGGAAGGCACCGCACTTAGCTGCGATGTGTACGTCTCGGGTCCGTAGTACGAATGCTGTTCAATTGAGCCATTTTTCGGCTTAATATGAACAGCATTGCTGCTTAAGCGATGGCGTCTGAAAAAAGTTCAGACCTTTGAAATGAATTTTTCCATTTGCATAGCCCAGCGCACTTCTTCAGCAAGCTCGGGCAGTTCAACATTTTGTTTGCTGTACCTAACTTCGTGCCAGACATCGAGGACTTTATCGGAGTTGACCGGGTCCTTGATGTCGGTCACGTCATGGGCCGCTTCGGCATAGCCACGTGCGCCCGCGGTAGGACCCGCGGCGTTCCGAACTTTTGAAAATAACTCTTCGGCAGTGGATTGGGGAAAATCAGAACGTTGAGCCCGCACGATGAAACTCATTCCGATGCGATCGTTGACATGAACGCGCACGCTGGAATCCATCATATGCACGCGCACACGCTCCGCAAGTTGAATTTCACCACCCAGGGTTTGATAAATTCAAATCCTGCGTCAGTTAAAGCATCTCAACTTCTTCAACGGTAATTTCAGTCATTGCAACAACCGAAGTGCAAGCCGAAGCGAATTTACAGTAGAAAACATACCACTCGTTTTCATACAATAGCATTTCGTGCCAGACTTCGCCATAGATAGGGGGGCTCGTGCATACAGTCGTTTACCTTGGCGCACACAAAGAAGATCCTCTTGTCTTGGGTCGCCTTTCTGGAGCGCATGTCCTTAATGGCGGTGGTGTGCAGGTTAAAGGGCATGCAGGTCCTGGTAGTGCCCAGTACCTGTTTCATTTCTTTGAAAGCTTGCCTGAGGTCCTTGCTTTTTTGAGGGAAGAGCAACCTCTCGCCCTTCTCGTTGATACGCGTCATATGCCGGCGCAGCCTTGGTCCGATAGCCTTGCGGCCCATTTTATTCGAGCCGTAGAAAGTTGGCCTCGATTGCGCTCGCGCATTTATGGCATCGTTGCTGCGGGTTCGGAGGGCGCCGCTGCTGCCTTTGAATTGGGCAAAGAATGTTCGCGGTGTATGGGTCGAGCCTAGCCCTGAGGAAGTAATCGAGCAACTCGCTATCATTCCTCGATTAAAGCGAACAGGAAAAATCGCGCTTTGCCTTGCGGGCGGCGGTAGCGAAGGTCTTTTATACGAGCTTGGTGTTCTAAGAGCATTTGAGCGTTTTTTGCCAGAGCGACCCATCATCGATTTTGACTTGTTTTGCGGAATCAGTGCAGGAGCGATCATTGGTGGACTGCTCGCAAACGGCATTGGTCCGGATGAGATCCTTGAAGGCATGTCTGGCAAAGAATCGCGCGTATCGCCCATTAGCCGTCGTGAAATCTACGACATTAATCTTCCCGAGTTTCGCAAACGCTTGCTTCATCTTGCAAAAGGCATGTGGGCACGCTCTCTTGCAGAAGATCCGATTTCGTCTTTGGGAGAAATGGTGCCATCAGGTATCTTCAAAGGTGAAGGTCTCAGCCGTTGGCTTGAAAAGCAGTTCAACAGACCGGGGATGAGTAACCATTTTGACGGTTTACGCAAACCGCTTTTCATTGGGGCGACAGACCAAGATTCTTCAAAAGCCGTCGTTTTTGGAGAAGAAAATTTTAAACACGTTCCGCTTCACAAGGCCATACGAGCATCTGCTGCGCTTGCCCCTTTTTACGCACCGGAGGAAATAGGTGGACGTTACTATATAGACGGGGCCTTTACGCGTACGACCAATATGCGTGTTGCTGTAAACCACGGAGCAACTTTGGTGATCTTAGTCGATCCTTTGGTTCCATTGCTTTCGCGCAACGCTGGCTACGTTTTTGATCGCGGCGGTCTTTTTGGAACACTTCAAGGACTTAAGGCGATTGTAAACGGCCGCTTTGATAAGACCGTGTACGCTTTGCGGGAGATGTTTCCGGATGTGCATTTCCACCTTTTTCGTCCAGAAGGGGAAGAAATGCGTTTGATGGCCGGCTCTCCGATGAAAGTTTTCTTGCGTAAGGAACTCGCTGACGTTGCCTATGCGAGCACCACAGAAAAAATACGCAGCGCCTTTCCGAAGCTTCGTCGAGACTTTGCTGAACATGGTGTGCTGTTCCGTGATCCGGAAGAAATCCCCGAGACGCGCACCAGTGTTTCGCTCTAGCTATTTGTACCTGGTCAGTCGGTGACAAAAGTCAGCAGTTAAGAAAAAAGCACGCGAACACGAAAGCAATGCCCGAAGCCAAGTTTTTTTTCGAGGTTTTCTTAGGTTCAGCAGGTCTAGGGCCCCAGAGTTCGCTCCGCTGGAACTCTGCCCCAGACACTCTCCCACAGGACTGAGGGGGATGGTCCATTGGTACCTGACGAGGAAGTCCGAGGAAGTCCGAGGAAGTAAGCCGAAGATAAGAAAAGCTCGAAAAAAGTGCTTGCAGCTGCCAGGGACTGGCCAGTTACAGCTATTGCATGCGTTCGAGCACATTGCCTAAGGCCTTGAGCTCTTCACCGTAGCGTGACCAGTCCCCTTCTTTTTGTGCCTGGATGGCTTGCCGATAGTGATTTAGCGCCTGCTGATTTAGCAGCTTTTCCTCAGTAGCCGCGTTGAACTCTTGGGCTTGCGTGTTTTGAAGAAGCGTTATGTCTTCTTCCTTGGAGGATACCGTTTTGCTCGTTGCAGTGTTTTCCCAACTCCACGTGCCCCTAGCAGAAAAAAACTGCGTGATTTCAGTCTATCAAGCGTCCTGCTTAATATAGATCGAAATTCGCTCAGTATTCGAACCGCATCAAGCATTTTGCAACACTGAAACTGGAAGATAAACCCATCAACTACGACAAATACCCTAGAAAACGCCCTGGAAGCCATTTCGGGCGCTTGAACTGACAGTGCTTCGGGGCAAAGGGCAAGGCGGAGCGAGCAGTAAAAAACAACCCCGACCCTTCCATATATCGAAGAGTCGGGGTGCGGGCTAGTTCTTACTTACTTGTGTTTTGCGTGGATCTATTCCAGTGCTTGACTGAAGCTGCCAGTGATTTCAGTTTTCGCTTCCGCGATGGCGTTCGGATCAGCAGGATCAGAGGGGTCTCCGTGGAACTTTTCGCCCTGCCAGCCGAGCTCGCCGCTTATCATGTCAGGCACAAGGGTCTCGGCATCCGAGCTGGTGCTGCTGAGCTCGAGTTGCAACTCAATGTTCTGGTAGCCCTCGGCGATGAGCGCGGGTTCAAAAGACCCTGTCACCTCTTCGATAGCTGTATGAATTGACGCAGCAAACTTACGCGCGCTGCTCCAGCGGAAGGTGTCGGTTCCGCTGATTTCGATCATCGGAGCATCTTCCGAACCGAGTCTGAAAATATAGTTCAACTTGGCTTCGTAATAATCGGCGCAGTCTTGATCGACGACCTCATAGGTTTCCGATTCAAGGGTGCTGCTGTCCTCATTAATTTCTTGCCTGACGACTTGCAGAGCAAGATCATCGGCCGCGCTAAGCTCGAGAACATAAGCCGACACCACGTCGCCGTTATCATCCAGAAGTTCGCCGGCGTAGTCTTTGACATACAATGCAAGTTCATCGGCTACAGCCACGCTGAAGCCTTCGGCGACTACATCCGCTTCAATGCTCTGCCGTGAAAGTTGATTGCACAACGGCGTTTCATTGTTTGTGCCACCACCAGATTGCCCGCCCTCGGAGGTTGAGCAATGGGAAAGGCCCAGTGCCAAGCACAGCACGGCTGTGCTGAGTGTTGTATATTTAGGGGTTAAGTAAAAAGCTGACATAAGTTCGTTCTCTCCTTGTTAGGACCAGAGATTGGCCCTCAACTCTAGTATGGAAGGGCTGCGAGCATAGACAAGGATAAAGTTTACCGATTATGCACTTTTTACGCTTCTGAATCGCACTTATATGTGCTAAACTGGGATAGTGAACCATGTAGCTAGTGAGCTTTTACGGGCAATTCGCGGGCCTCGTTCGCAAATGGCCTTCGCGCGTCGCTTGGGCTATCGCAGTAATACTGCCGCTGACTGGGAGGCTGGGCGGCGTTTTCCCACGGGGCTTGTCACGCTCAAGGCCTGTGTGCGTGTGGGCATTGATGTGGTCGCGGCGATGGATCGATTCATGTCGAGCGTGGATGCCCATGCGCTTTGCAGCCATCTGGATGACGCCGGGCTTGCCTTGTGGCTTTCAGCGCTAAAAGGCAAGCAAAGCATTGTTTCGATTGCTCAAAGCACGGGCCATTCGCGCTATTCGGTCAGTCGATGGTTTTCCGGTAAAAGTCATCCCAGGCTTCCTGAGTTTCTTTCTTTGATTCAAGCGTGCACTCATCGCGTAGGCGATTTCCTGGATGAACTTGTGGGCATCGAGCACATTCCTTCGCTCAGACAAGAGCAGCAAGCCCGCCGCATCCTGCAGGAGCTCGCATGGACGGTGCCTTGGACCGAAGCGATTCTAAGGGTCCTTGAAACCGAGCATTATCGCCAACGAAAGAACGCTTCACATCAGTATATAGCGAACTACCTCGGGCTGAGCCCCGAAATCGTCCAAAGCAGTCTAGCTTTGTTAGAGCAAGCGAATGTCGTGAGCTGGGATGGCACGCACCACTTGCTTAGCGAGGTGCTTACGGTCGATACCCATCGTCACCCTGAGGCCTTTTGGAAGCTTCTGGAACACTGGCAAAAGGTGATACATGAACGGCTTCAAACAGAGCATTTGGCGGTGGTCAACTACAACGTCTTTGCCTGCTCACAGGCGGACTACCAGACGATAGTCAACCTGCAGCGTGCTCATTTCGAGCAAATCCGAGCCATTGTGGCGCAATCTGGACCTTCAGAAACCGTCGCGCTTTTGCAAAACAATCTTTTAAGCCTAGGTATTCCAAAAGGGCGAAACACACTGGGGGCGTAGCGCAAAAGCGATGACAGAGCACAGCTTTGAGCAACGCAGGGCCGGGCGCGGTCGTGGGCCCGGGTGCCAAGGGCCTAAGGCGGGCAAAAAAAAGGTGTTTAGGGCACGAGGTTACGGACAGTTTGCACCACCGAGGGGCAGCAAGCAGTGGTGCATCGCGATGGATTGAAATCAACCGGCAAAGGGCAAGGGAAGTTGTGAAACCCGGTCTAGGGTTGGCGGGAAACTCGACAATCTTCATGTGACCACCACTGGCTGGGCACACGCTCACATCTATCTTGAAGACTCGGGCGAGCAGTTTGCTCCAAGGAGTGCCTCTTGGTGTTGGATCTGGAGGGTCATCCTGCCAAAAATCAAGTTGCGCCCTTGTTTCCTCGTCATCTTGGGGTTCTGGCACGACATCACTTCGCTCTTTGGCGGCGGCGGCACAATCTAGCAATCAGGTCCAGCCGTTGTCGCTATCGACTCCTCGTAAGGTAAAGCGTAGCGGATGTCATTAGGAACCGCGGCGTTGAGCGATACTCAAATGCTCAATTATACAAAAATTGCGAATGACGCGCAGTTGTCACCAAATACAGTAAGGGACTATTTTCAAATTCTTGATGAACGTTGCCTATGCGAGCACCACAGAAAAAATTCGCAGCGCCTTTCCGAAGCTTCGTCGAGACTTCGCTGAACATGGTGTACTGTTCCGTGATCCGGAAAAACTCCCCGAGACACGCCCCAGTGTATCGCTCTAGCTATTGGGACCTGGTCAGTCGGTGACAAAAGTCAGCAGTTAAGAAAAAAGCACGCGAACATGAACGCAATGCCCGAAGCCAAGTTTTCTTTCGAGGTTTTCTTAGGTTCAGCAGGTCTAGGGCCCCCAGAGTTCGCTCCGCTGGAACTCTGCCCCAGACACTCTCCCACAGGACTGAGGGGGATGGTCCATTGGTACCTGACGAGGAAGTCCGAGGAAGTAAGCCGAAGATAAGAAAAGCTCGAAAAAAGTGCTTTCAGCTGCCAGGGACTGGCCAGTTACAGTTAGCTATTGCATGCGTTCGAGCACATTGCCTAAGGCCTTGAGCTCTTCACCGTAGCGTGACCAGTCACCTTCTTTTTGTGCCTGGATGGCTTGCCGATAGTGATTTAGCGCCTGCTGATTTAGCAGCTTTTCCTCAGTAGCCGCGTTGAACTCTTGGGCTTGCGTGTTTTGAAGAAGCGTTATGTCTTCTTCCTTGGAGGATACCGTTTTGCTCGTTGCAGTTTCGCCTCCAAAGAGATCAGCAATGGCGGCTTCAAGTGTTTGGGCCATGGCAATGCGGTTTTCATAGGCAACCACCACGCGTTTGAGCTCCGGAATGCGTCCGCCTTCGGAGCGCAAATACAAGGGTTGCACATAGATAAGTGCTTCTTCGATCGGTATGACGAGTAAGGTGCCTAAGATGGCTTGGGAGCCACGCTGATCCCACAACGAAATTTGTCGTGATATTTCAGCATCTTGATTGATGCGATTGGCAATCTGTTGAGGTCCAAAGATCAGACGGTCTTTGGGGAAACTGTAGACCACAAGCTCGCCGAGATGCTCGCCATCGTTTCGCGCTACCATCCAAGCGGCCAAGTTATCTTTGCGCTTGGGGGTAAAGGGCAGCATGAGAATGAATTCAGGATTCTTCTCCTGAGGAAGTTTCATCACGGTATAGTAGGGCTCAAGCATGGTTCGGTTTTCACCGTTTGTGATGGCTGGTATCTCCCACTGATCTTCCCTGTTGTACAAAAGCTCAGCGCTTTTCATGTGATAGATACTCATCATTTCTGTTTGGTATTCGAAAATATCTAACGGATAACGCAGATGTTTTTTGATATCCTTTGGCATGCTTTGCAGAGATTTAAACAAAGTCGGGAAGATTTGCTGCCAAACCTTTAAAACTGGATCGACAGTGTCCGCCACGTAGAAATCAACGGAGCCGTCGTAGGCATCGACTACGACCTTAACAGAGTTACGCATGTAGTTGATCCCGGCGCGGACAGACTGCGCGTAGGGATATCGGTTGGCGATAGTATAAGCGTCAATCAACCACACAAGCTGTCCGTTATCTCGAATCACCATGTAGGGGTCTTGATCGAAAAGTAAAAATGGCGCGATGTTTCGAATGCGTTCTTGAATGTTGCGGTGTAGTAAAACCCGGCTTGTTTCTTGAATGTCTTCAGAAAGCAGAAGCTTTATCGAACCAAACTGAATGGAAAGAGCCAGTCGTGTTAAAAAGGATGAGAGCGAGACTCCGCCTTTGCCCTTGTATTTAGCGTAAACGTTTTTATCACCCGATGGGTGATGGAATTCACGGTTACGTGTGTCGACAAACACGTAATCGCTCGTCAGCTCTCCGTAATAGATAGCGGGATTGCTGACATTGAGTCCTTTTATTGAAGACTGAGGGGGAATGTCTTTAATAAAAAGTTCGGGGAGGCCTTCGGGTGTTGCACGGTTGACCGGGCCGAGTGTTAATCCGTATCCATGGGTGAATGTAAAACGTTCATTGATCCATGTGCGGTTTGGCAAGCTTTCAGAAGCAAGCTCACGTGGTGAGAGCATGGTCTGTCTTAACTTGCCATCAATGACATAACGATCGTTATCCACTGAGGTGAAGTCGTAGTAGGTACGAATTTCTTGGATTTGCGCGAAGGTGTCCAGCAAAGGTGCATGATCCCACAGTCGAATGTTTTCAATGGTAGCTTGGTTTCGATTGATATCATCGATGGTCAAAGTCACATCTGCAGTCAAATCGCGCTCTTTGACTTTATCCAGAGCAAAGGCTTGTCGTGTGGCTTCAATATTATGACGAATAAAAGGCGCTTCTTTTTCGTATTCGTTTGGAACGACCGTAAACTTATGGACCAAGTTAGGATACACACGAACGCCTAAGATTTCGACGCTCACGTACAGAGCAAAAGCTATCCCCACCCATAAAAAGCGTTGGCGCCATAGATTGCCCAATACGAGCAAGGCAGCGACTACGGCGATAGCGGCCTTTATCTGTAGAGCAGGTAGCTTTGCGAATACGTCGGTATAGCTTGCTCCACTGACGGGTCCAGACTCGGAGAACAACAAATACGTAGTCTGCAAATATGTTTTGCAGGCAAGCATCAAGAAAAGGAGCGCGAGCAAAATACTCAGATGAATGCGTGCATGTTTTTCAACACGTGGGCCGTTCGGAGCGTTGACTAAAGCACCTCGGGCAAAATAGAGAAGCACGCAAAGCCCCACGGTTGGAACGAGCAGGGTAAGGCCAAGCGAAGTTAGCATTTCAAGCAACGGTAAATCGAACATGTAAAAAGCGACATCGCGGCCGAATAGAGGATCGCGCTGGCCGAAGGAAACGCTGTGATTGCTCCGAAGCCAAACATTCCAAAGACTCGCTCCCCAAAATCCAAGGAAAAGCGTAGCAAGTAGGGAGACCGGCCAGACGAATTTGGTAGCAATCTTCCCAGCATTTATCTGAACGACACCGTTGGGATCGCGCAATACGACAGGATAAAGTCCGTGAGAGAGCTTGATCGCAAGTCGAGAGTTAACAAATACAAAGGCAAAGGTTAGTAGCGCGATGGCAAAACCCAGCCAGACTTTTGTAGTGAGGAGCGTGGTGAAAACCGCGCCTTGGCCAAGCGACTTAAACCAGAGGAACTCCGTGTAGATCCGTGCCAGCGTGGGTAGGGTAATAAAGGCTAAGAAAACGATGCCTAGGACAATAAAACCCATAAATCGTGGGCGTTTGGGTATCAACGAAGTCATTAGCTGCGGCGTTAACACGAATCATCTAAAGGGGCAAACATCACCGAATCCCTCGCCTGCATGCCCAGCTCAGGATGTGTGCTATGCATTTAGGATATTTCAGCTTTTATTGGGAGCTTGCTCCTGCTAGGAACAGCGGTTAGATTAATGCCGTTGCTGAGTGCACTGCTTGTTTGCGGGCGCTACAGTGGGAGGAAATGATGCAGAAAACGATGTTCTTGGCCAAGATTCACCGGGCAATAGTCACCCAAGCCGATGTAGAATACGAAGGTAGCGTGACCATTGATGAAACATTGATGGAAGCTGCCGGTATAGTCGAGCATGAAGCGGTGTACATTTGGAATATCACTCGTGGCAGTCGTTTAATGACCTATGCGTTAAAGGGCCACGCGACTCGGGAACGATTTGTGTCAATGGAGCCGCTGCGCACCTCAATGCGCCCGGTGAAATCATCATCCTTGCAACCTTTGGCCAAATGAGCGTAGAGCAAGCCCGCGAGCACAAGCCTGTTGTCATCCACGTCGATGAAAAGAATCGCATCGTCTCCCGCAGAGCCGAACTCCCCGGCCCCGCCCGCCCCCAAGCCATCCACTAATTTAGCGTTTGTTTACAGATCGTTGCATGCAAGGACTTTCTGCGAGCTTGCTCCGTGTTCGGCTTACCTCCTCGAAACCGTGCTCATGGACCGAAGTCCACTGCGCTCGATTTCTGTGGGGGCGCTCGAACACAGAACAAGCTCGCAAAAAGCTTTCACCACTAACCCGCCCAAGAAGCCATTCACTAATTTAGCGTTTGCATACAGATCATCGCCCGCGAGCAGCGCGAGCCCGCAGGGGAGGGAGCCAAGGCGCGAAGCGCGCTTGGGAGGGGATTGTCGTGAATCCCCTCTTTGGAGAGCTGCTACGCAGCGGTCCAAACAGTTAAAGCCAACAAGAAAACCAATTCCTAAATTAGCTAGCTACTAAGTGCCGGGGGCGGGATTCGAACCCGCACACCGTTTCCGATAGAAGATTTTAAGTCTTCCGCGTCTGCCCTTCCGCCACCCCGGCCTGGGTATAGTGCCTAGCGCTTGTATCACAAACTTAGTTCGTGATCTCTACTCCCTGAGCTACGAAATATAGATTGAGGTACCAAGCGTTACATTCGGTAGCAGGGTCACAGACTTGGTCCATATTCCCGTTCCCATTAACGTCGTCTCCTTCGCTGTCGTTGCGCTGACAACCGTTGCTATCACAAAGTGAATCGGGTGGATTGTTCCATTCGCTTCGAGCGACTTCGCCACAATAGTCGACCGGATCGCTGCATGTGCTGCGCAGCTCACAAGCAATGATGTCGCAGAGTTTATCATTGAGATCGGCAACAAAAACGTCATCAGCCGCGTCCACTTTGACGTAAGCTTCAACTTCTCCAGGCGGCACAGGAAACTCACTGGCCTCGAGACGTGTTTCTGTATCAAGACTTTGATCGACGATGATCTTTGTTTCATACACATTGAGGTCCCGATTACGTATACCAATGCATGTTCGATCGTCAGAAAAAGGCACATTGATCAGCTTCAGTTGATCGACTGGAAGAACGGCACTCGGATCGATAGTTTGCCCTGGGGTGACGTCTTTATCCAGGATAGGAAGCAATAATGTTTGATTAAAACTTTCAGAACTTACTTCATTCTCTCCGAGCTCGGCTGCCAGTGGTGCCGGAGCGAGATCGGGGTTTGTCGTATCAAAAGAAAAAGTGTTGTCTTGGACGTCGCGAATACCAAAACCAGTTCGTATATCAATAGGGCCATCGGCTGCGGCATTTTGAACATCAATGATCCAGTTGAAGGTTTCTTGATCGAGAAAGGCCTGTATGATGTTGGCAATGAAATCGTCGTCCAGAATAGCAGGCCGATTAACGCTAATGCCAGCGACTCGAAACTGAGGATGATCAAGACGGTCGGCATTGGAAACACGCGCACAACAATCGCCACTCATCTGATAGCCCAGGGGCGCTTTATCAGGGCAGTAGTCGGGTGCGGGCTGATCGACAGCAAGCGGATCGCCTGTTTCGCTGCAAGCTACAGCACTCCAGCAACAAACAATTGATACCAGCCAAAGCAACGGTCTTTTCATGCGCCCCCCTGTTAACATTGATTTCCATTGGATGATGGAAATGCCACCAAACGTGCAAAGTCTTCGTAACGTGAATCTATGTCGTCTCGACTAATTTGTTCAAGTCGTTTGCTGCCTACGCCCTCGACCCCAAAAGAAGCCACAGTTGAGCCGTAAATTACAGCTTGGCGCAGTATGCGAGTGTTGACTTCACCGCAGGAGGCGATGAAAGCGAGGAATGCTCCTGCAAAGGTATCGCCAGCGCCAGTCGGATCCAACTCCTTTTCCAACGGAAAGGCAGGAGCAAAAAACACGTTGTCGTGGTCGAACAGCAGTGCGCCGTATTCACCGCGTTTAATGATCACGATTTTAGGTCCCATCGCCTTCATAATGCGTGCGGCTTCGAGCAGGTTGTAGCAGCTTGAAAGCTGCCGTGCTTCTTCTTCGTTGATGACAAGGACATCCACACGCTCTAATGTGCGTTTTAGGGCAGGCAGGGATCCTTCAATCCAGAAGTTCATCGTGTCTGCGACCACAAGTTTGGGCTTGGTTACTTGATTTAAGACTTGCAGCTGCAAAACAGGGTCAATGTTGGCCAGCAAAACATATTCAGAATCCAAGTAATTGGATGGAAGCGTGGGCTCAAAATTGGCAAAGACGTTAAGATCGGTGCGAATCGTGTCACGTGAGTTAAGGTTTTGCGCGTATCGACCTTCCCAATGAAATGTCAGTCCATCGGCTTTTTCAATGCCAGAAACATCGATGTCACGTTTCGTCATGGTTTCAAGCATTGTTTGTGGAAAATCGTTTCCGGTAACGGCTACCACACGCATCGGACAAAAAAACGAGCCTGCCATTGCTGCGTACAGTGCAGCTCCGCCGGGTATTTTTTCGTGACTACCGCTTGGTAAGTGCAAAGTGTCAAAAGCTACGGATCCAACAACTAGTACGCGAGACATTTTTTCCCTTTTCATTTTCTCGTTAACAATATTTCTCAATAAGTGGCGCAAGACGCGTCCGACTTGCCTGACCAAGTTTCGATAAATCGCTTAAGATTGAATGTCGAATGGAATATTTTCCTTCAAAATCGGCACGATCTGGCAGTGTTTGGCTAATGGTTTGGAGCAAACGTTGCGCGTTTTCAGCATTTTGTTTTAGAATTTCAAGCACACTTTTCACGGAAACAGACGCTTCATGTTCTTTCCAACAATCGTAGTCTGTCGCCAGCGCTACAGTGGCATAAGGCAGTTCGGCTTCGCGTGCAAGCCGAGCCTCTGGTAGATTGGTCATTCCCACCACGCTTGCTCCCCAAGAGCGAAACAGGTGTGATTCTGCGCGAGTGGAGAACTGAGGCCCCTCAATACAGACGTAGCTTCCGGCCTCGTGATGCCGAAGTCCTAAGGCTTTGCAGCCATCCGTCAAGGCGTTGTGCAATGTTGCATCAATAGGATCGGCGAACTCCACATGACAAACCACATCCTCATCGAAGAAGGTTCGGGGACGCGAGGTTGTGCGATCGATAAACTGATCGATGACAACGAAATCGCCTGGCTGAATTTCTTCTCTAAGAGAGCCCACCGCAGACAAGCTAACGATGGCCTGTGCACCAAGGGCCTTTAGGGCCAGAATGTTTGCACGGTAGTTTATCTTATGCGGTGGGATGCGGTGACCCACTCCGTGACGTGGCAGAAATAGCAAGCGGGTTTTGCCAAACTTCCCGCAGACGATGGCATCGGATGGACTGCCAAACGTGGTTTCGACCTGTTTGGTTTGCAGGTCTTCAAGGCCGGGCATCGCGTAAAGACCGCTTCCGCCAATCACCCCAAGTGTTAGTGTAGATCCCATAACGGCCGCGAACGCTAACATGCTTTTCCGGAGCATGGTAAGGGATCTTTTTCGTGGTTATTGGGCTATATTTGTCCTTTGTTGACAGTGAATAGCATCCAATCGAAGATACGCCGCATGAAAACATTACTCAAAATAGCATTGTTAATTCCCATGATTCATGCTTGCTCGGTACACAGTTCCGACAAGTCGACAAAGAACTTCACTCCTTCAAGCGTACAGCCTGTTGGTGTGGCTCCCCAATCTGCAGTGACTGCACAGCAGCCTTCGACTTCAGGTCAATCTCAAGCGCTCACTGAGACTTCCGAAGATAGCGCAGCGTCGAAAGAACAAGCACAGACGCCAATGAGCCCTGCACAAAAGCCGCCGCCAAGCGCGCTGAAGACAAAGAAAAACGTGAGGCCGCTAAACAAGCTCAAAAAGATAAGCTTGAGGCGAAAAAAGCAGAACGCGAAGCGAAGCGTGCCGATGACAAAGCAAAGCGTGAGCAAGCGAAAGAAGCTCGCAAGGAAAAGTTGGAAAGCGACAAAGCAAAGCGCGAAGAAGCGAAAGAAGCGCGCAAGGAAAAGCTTGATGCAGAGAAAAGCGAGAAGGCTGAAAAGCGCGCCAGCGAAAAACAAGCACACAAAGAAAAGCTTGAAAAAGAGAAGAAAGAACGCGAAGAAAAGCGCGAAAAAGCCAAGCAAGCGCGTGAGGAAACTCAGCCCAAGAAAAGTTCACTCTAAGAGATAACTGCAAGTGGAAAGATTGACTTTCTTCTTGCTTGCAAAAGCCAGCATAGCACTGCGCGAGCTTCGTGGTGACTGCTAACCCTAACGGTCCGCTTTTACCGGCAACTTAGGATCTGTCGCATGGTGTTGCGATTGCGATCTCGCCGCTCACCACGCTTTGACTAGCCCCTGTGCTTTTGCAAATCGTGGTGAGCTCCGCGCTAAGGCTCGCATCGGCAAGCAAGGCAAACGCTAGCGCTTCTTTGCAGTCGGTGAGCCGCTTGTCGTGTTCGGCAAGAGTAAGTACTTCAAGTTCTGGCAATGCTTTTGCGATGCTTTGCATCAAAGTCTGATTGTGCACCCCACCGCCGCTGAAATACACTCGCTTGAGTGTCGGAAAGGCGGCAAGTACATGCTTGCGGTATGCCTCGGCAATGCTTTGGGCACAAAACTCGACGGCGGTGCGTAGAAGGTCCAATGGGCCTAGCTTGCTACTTTGCTGAGAAGACAGTTTTGTCATGAATTCAGGCGAGAAATCGTCAAAACTGGCGCTTTTTGGAGGTTTTTCTGCCAAAAATGGATGCTTCATCCAACTGAGGAGCAGCGCTTGATCCACCACACCCTGCGCGGAAAGAGTGCCATCTCTGTCAATACCGTCATGTTCCCCTTCAATCAGCGAGGCAAAATAGTCGATCATTTGATTAGCCGGACCCGTATCAAAGGCCACCGTATCTTCGATGCGATCGCTAAGCACACTCAGGTTGGAAATGCTTCCCAAGTTGTGCAGCGCTACGGGAAAAGCTACCTGGTCTTTGCAAAGATACCAGTCGAGCAAAGGAACAAGCGGCGCGCCCTGACCGCCGCGCACCATGTCCCGCTCTCGAAAGTGACCAAGCGTTGTAATCCCGGTGAGTTCGGCGATGACTGAAATGGAAGCGATTTGCAAGGTCGAGCCATGGCGTTCTTGTTCCGGAGCGCGATGGGCTACTGTTTGTCCGTGACTGCCAATGGCATCGATTTCAATAGAAGGGAGCGAGCGCGTTTGTAAAAAACTGTTCACGCAATTGGCGAAGCTGTAGCCAAGGTCGAAGTTCAGTTGGCATAGTTCACGGCTTGATCCTTGTTTGATGCAGCGACGCAACGTTTGCCGTAGGTCTTGGGGGTAGGGCAAGAAAAGGAATCTTCAAGTTCAATGTGAAGTTCGCTTTTGCTGCGATCAAAACTCGCGAGCGAAAGGTCGATGCCGTCCATGCTCATCCCGGACATGAGCCCAATGATGCGACGTTTCTTTTTCTTTAATAGCTCGATAAACCGTGAATGGCTCATGCGTGTTTATTGATGAGATAGAGCTCGAGTTCCTCAATAACGTATGAGCCTCCTTTTGCTTTCAGAACGTGCTTGGCTGCCGTTTTGCAAACAGGATGCGCATCACAAGGGGCAATCCCTAAGCCGACCTGCTTTAAAGCCTCAACATCGCCAAGGCCGTCGGCTACGTAGCAAGTCTCTTCAAAGGAGACTTGGTATTTGGCAGTAGCCTCGTTTATTGCTGTAAGCTTGTCGGATACGCCAAGCCATGTGCAATCAAACGCAAACTGCTCCATGCGTTTTTTAGCGCTTAGCGTTTTGTTTGCTGAGATGGGAACCAAGATGTATCCGCCGGCTCGCAAACGTAAGAAGGCTTCGCCGTCTCGTACACTGTAAAACTGACTCCAGCCGAGCTCTTCACCAAGCCAAAAAGTCTGGCTGGTAGTGAGTACGCCATCAATGTCAAAAGCAATCAGTCTAATGCGGCTACGTCGTTTCATACTACTTACTTATAGGGAGCACGTTCGACTTCCAAGGTCAAGCGTTTGGAATCGCGACGGATGCCCAAACGGATGGTTGAACCGACCGATCCTCGCAGTTTATCAAGCACTTGCACCAGGGGCCAACCTTCAACGCTTTGCGCATCGATGCTCAGAATTTGATCCTGCACTTGCAGTCCTCCGCGGGCCGCAGCGCTGTTTGGGGGCACTTCGGCAACCCGAAGCCCTTTTTGTTGGGAGTAGAGTAGTTTGGCTTGAATACCACCCCTCCAATCTTCATGGGCGCAGCTCAGCGAAGCACACTGCAAGACTGCAACAAACAAACACCCCAAAAGCGTTCTAGTTACTGGCATCTGCTGCATCCAATCCCGCATCGCCCACATAGGGCGTCGAGGGTACCACGATACGCAATGTTTTTTCGCTGAGTACCAGATCGTCTCCTAAAATAGATACCGGCACGAGGAATACTTGATCGTAGTCCACCGCTGGAGGAAGTCGATCGTTTTGCAGTTCCAGAGCAAAGACCAGTTCGGTTGCTGGGCCAACCGCTGTAAAGGTATCGAACTTTCCATCAAAGGGTGCTTGCAGATCTGCGAAACCAGGCTCGGCTATGCCCTCAGGTGATGTAGCCTGATAAGCGACTACTGATTTTATAAAGTCAAAACGATCATCGTCGATGCGCAGCCATACTTGATCGTAGCGTAAGGTGTTCACGAACATCAGCACTGCATCAACCAGCGCTTCGGATAAGCCTGAACCATCGCCTTGAACATCATACACCAATGGGCATTGGCCATCGATGCTTGCGTTTGGCTTGCCATCAATACCTGTAGGACACGTTCCGTCTACAGGTGGCATCACTGCACCCGTAGCAAGCGCAATGCTTTGAAGATCGGGCCGAGCAAATTCGTCGCTGGCGATGCCGATCACGATGACGTCAAGCGAGCGTAGGGCGTCGATGGCCTCTGTAAAGGAATGCGCGTCAGAAATCGCTGCTGCATAGTCGCTTTTGCTGTGGAAAGGAGCATCGGTAATTTGAATCACCAAATGAAGCGCGCCGCTTCGAAAGCCGACGCCGCCCAAAGATCCCCCTCCATCCAAAGCTTTGCCTTTGTACGCAGCAACGTATTGTTTGCCGTTATGCTTAAAGCCTTCGCCAGTACCAATTTGGAAAAGAGCTTCGATGCCGGATTCAAGTCCATCGCCACCGAGGCCCAACGGATTGTCGAGCAGACCGATCGCCGTTTGAACTGCATCCACGTTAGAGGTAACGGCGCTAAGAAGAGCAAAGGGGCGGTCAGTTGAAGATCCAAAGGGGGCAATGGGAAAATCCTCAAACCGTGCGGCAGCAAAGGATGACAGCTCAATCCGCACCTGGATCTCTGGTATAATCTGAGTACGCAAGTCGCGTTGAATAGCGTCAATCTCTTCGCCGAAACTACTTGTTGTGTCGACCAAGAAAACAATGTCTGCCAAAGCAGGATCCGCCGATACGCTCAAAGCATAGTCTATGGCGGGGGCCCCATACGGAAGCTCTATGATAATATCTGCTGCTGGCAGCACGGGATTCTGTCCGCGTCCGGCTAAGGGCTCGCCGGAGTCGGGATTGTCCGGGCCGCTGTCCTGTGCAGTGGCGGCATCGGATGGGGCGTTCGGTGCCCGGCTCTGGCCTTTGCAGGTTGCCAAGGCCAAAAACAGGCCACTCAGCAGTAAAAATTGCAATCGAGGGGTCACTTATAGGATCTAAGCGCAAAAAGGGCCAAGACGCCAGTCGAGCGCACGCTGGCGCGGCGCAAGCAGTGCATAGTTGAGCAAACGTTGTTTGCAAGGTGACCCTTTTTGGCGGTGATCTTTGTAGGGAAACGTAAGTATGGCACGTTTGGAGTTTGACAGCACCGGTGCAACCGTTACGATAGAAAACGGATGTTAGAAGCCATCTCATACATACCTCCGGTCGCTTTTCACATGAGAAAACGCCATCGGAGCTGGCGTTGCGCCTCCATATATACCCAGGTATGTATGAGATGGCTTCTGGTAAGGAACCTGTGGAGCTAGGTCGGTATGTATAAGCTCGTCGTTGAAGATGACGATGGCAAAACCACCGAAGTCCCCTTGCTTGACGATGTGATCACCATCGGACGTAAAGAGGGCTCTACGGTTCATTTAAGCGAACGGAATATCTCTCGCTTGCACGCCAAGTTAATCCGTACCGACGGAAAACTACGCATTGAGGATTTCAGTTCGTACACGGGCGTTATCGTCAACGGTAAACGCATTCAGGGCAAAACGCAGATCAGTGCTGGCGATCGTATTGCCATAGGTGATTATCGGATCGAACTCAGTATGGAACCCGACTTGAAGGGGGCCTTTCCAGCACGCAACTCGGCAAGTCGTATGACCGTTCCGGACGATGCTTCCGAGCAGGGATCGGGGCTGTTTGGCACTGCGTCCACCGAGCCTCCGCCGACAAGAAGTCCTGCTCCTGCCATCGCGGAGCCACCTCTACGCCTTCCTGTTTCACGTGCGCCTTTAGTTGTGGCATTTGGCATTGTTAGTCTTGCCGCAGTGATTGCGGGTGTTGTGCTCTTTGACGCGGTCAAAAAACGGCAAAGCGAGCGAACTGCGGGCTCGACGGTGACTTCATCCAGTTCAGCGGAGAAATTTTGGGTCTCGCTTCGAGACTGTCAGCAGGCATTAGAAGGACAGAACTACGCCAAAGCTGTTGGTCTAGGACGCGATTTGGTGCGTATGCGACCCGACAGTGAACAGGGGCGGCAGTGTCGGGACGTGGCAGAACGTGCACTCACTGAGCAAGCCGCGTTTACCAAAGGCAGAGCACTTTTTGAGCAAGGCCGCGTTGAGGAAGCCTACTTGCAGTTTCAAGCGAACCTCTCAGAGAGCAGCGCTTTTCGTAATCGCTCGGAAGTCATTCAAACCAATCGTCTCTATGCGGAGTTGCGATTGGAGTCCGCCGAAGAGTTAGTCAAAAGCGATCCAATTCGTGCGCAGAGCGTGCTCGATGAGTTGCTTGGCATGACCCATGCTCCAGTACGAGTAAGACAGCGTGCGGAATTATTGTCCCAAAATCTGGAATCTTCTGCGTCGCCCACGCGAGCGAAAGTCACAAAGCCGCCTGTCTTGGCGAGCGTCTCTGCGCCCAGAGTTGCTCCAGAACGACGCGCAACCCCCATCGAGGCTCCAAAGGAAGCCAGCAAACCTGCCCCGGCTCCCAAAGGCCTCGCGGCTGCCAGAGAATGTCTCAAGTACGGAAACAATGCCTGCGCGCTTGAAGCGTTGAGTCAGGTCAATGGCCCCTCGGAGCTGGCCTTGCGAATTGCAACCCATCGGCAAATGGGCAATCAAAATGCAGCAATTCGCGACATGACTCTGTACATCCAGCGCTACCCCTCGGATGCGCGGTCCACCGAATATCGTCAATTTTTACTTTTAAAAGAGCAACCCACCGAGTAGGCCAGCCCGATCTTCGCGCTGAATAGGGTCAATTCACATCAAATTGCCTTGGTTTTGTGCTGATTTTCTCGCGACTGGTGAGCAAGATCTTGAAATTGCACAAGCATTGACAAATGATCCATGCCTGTTTGATACTCCACGAAACCAACAGAGTACGGAATTGTTTCGAACCATGCGAGTCACATCAGCGTTTGCAAGCAAACGCTCCATTGGTCTTTCGGTCCTAGTAGGGCTGTTCTTTTTATCGATGCCTTCCACCGGCTTTGCTCAAGCGGGGAAATTGAATGGCGGAGGCATGGACTTACATCTGTTCAGGCCGGCTGTGGATTCCAAAGGCCACATCTCCGTCAACGGTACCGAAGTGCTTGGGCATTTGGACTACAGTTTCGGTTTAGTGCTAGATGCCGGTTTTCAAATTCTTTCGTTTAGAGGCTTTGTAAACAACGATGCGGTGCTCGCAAGCGATGCTGAGCGGCAAAAGCATATCGTTGATGCGCTTTTCACCGGTACGCTGCAAGCCAACGTTGGTTTGTTCAACCGCATGATTATCGGTTTACAGCTTCCATTCCAAGCGGTGGTAGGCTCAAACATCACCGCTCCAGGTGTTTACAACGATAGCGCCCGACCCCGTGGCCTGGACTACCAAGGCCTTGGCGATATTCATTTTCACGCAAAATACCGTATTTTGCGAGCTGATCGCGATCCTGTTGGTTTGGCGGCACTGTTGCGCGTGGGTGTTCCGACGGGTTCAACCCAGGAGTTTGCTGGTGAGCCGGGCGTCTCGCTTTGGCCAACTCTCGCCCTTGAGTTGCGACCGGCCGATATCCTGCGAATCGGCTTTAACCTAGGGTATCGCTTCAACTCAAAAGATGGCGTTCGTTTTCCGATCGACGGTCGAACAGTGCCTGGAACGACTAACGCAACAGCTGCGCAATTTGTTGCCGGTCAAGAAGGTTCGAATCTTAAATATGATGATCTCATCACCTTTGGCGTCGGCGCGAGTTTGCGCGTCCTGCCTTCGGTTGATCTCGTTGGTGAGTTCTACGGCAATCAAATTTACAACGCATTTGGTGACAATGGCGCACTCGCCATGGAAACCGCGGCAGGCCTAAAAGTCTTTGTTGAGCGCAATAGTTTCTTGTTTATAGGTGGCGGCATAGGCATCCCCACCGATGGTTTTTCCACGCCCTTGGCCCGCGGCATTGTAAGCTTTATTTTCGAGCCCAGCGTCCGCGACCGTGATGGCGATGGCATAAAAGACGATATCGATCAGTGCCCGGATGAGCCCGAAGACTTTGATGGCTTTGAAGACGAAGACGGCTGTCCTGATCCAGACAATGACAAAGATGGTATTCCGGATGTCGATGACGATTGTCCGCTTATTCCCGAAGATATGGATGGGGACCATGATGAAGATGGCTGCCCTGAGGGCGAAGAGGGCGATCGCGACGGTGACGGCATCCTTGATAGCGTCGATGAGTGCCCAGACGATCCTGAGGACTTCGATGGGTTCGAGGACGAAGACGGCTGTCCTGATCCGGATAATGACCAAGATGGTATCTTGGACAAAGACGACAGTTGTCCAAATGATCCAGAGGACAAAGACGGCTTTGAAGACGAGGATGGCTGTCCTGACCCGGATAACGACAAAGATCGCATCCTCGATGTCGACGACAGCTGCCCAACCAAACCAGAGACCTACAACGGCTTTGAAGACGAAGATGGCTGTCCTGATAAGGGCGATGTCGTGGTCGAAGAAGACCGCATCATGATTTTGCAGAAGATCTACTTTGAAACAGATAGCGCCGTGATTAAGAAAGAAAGTTATCCGATTGTGGATGCGCTCGCCGCTACTCTGACGGGTAACCCGCAAATCGTGAAAATTGAGATTCAAGGCCATGCTGATGAACGTGGCGGCGATGCCTACAACATCAAACTTACCCGTGACCGGGCAGCTTCCGTCAAAGATGCGATGATCGAACGGGGTGTGGACCCAGGGCGCTTGAGAAGCGCAGGTTACGGTGAGAGATGTCCGGTGGATCCGGCTCACAATGACGAAGCATGGGAAAAGAATCGTCGCGTTGAGTTCAAGATTCTTGAAACCGATGCTGGACCAACCAAGGTGCAAGTAGCGTGTCCTGCTGGACGCAGTTTGACTCCAAAGAGGTAAGTGAACATGTCAGCGGAAAAGTTTGGAGCAGCCATCCAAGAGGCAATTCTATCATTGCCCCAGGATTGCAAAGCCGTATTGCGTATCGTCGAAGATCCCGATCTTGACGATACACAGCGCACCGATGCAGCCGGAGCGCTCCTCCATGTGCTTTCTGGCTCGAATGTGATTCCTGGCATGAAAGGCATTCTCGCCTATGTGGATGACGTGCTTGTGATGCGCGTCGTGTTGGAAAGGCTTAGCAAAGCTTCTCCAGAGGCCTTTTCTGCTCATCACGAGGAGTTTCCGGAGGTTTATCAGCCAATGACTGAACAGTTGCAGGTTGCGAGAGAGCATCTTGGTGATTTGATGAAAGTTATCGAACATGCCGCAGCACGCGTCTCAACGCTTAACTTCAAAGGCCATACCGCAATTGATTGCTCCAAAGACACAGAGGGCAGCACCTGGCTTTATGATTCGCTGCAAGAAGCCTTGGTGGATCAGTTTGATTTCGATGATGAAGAAGTGGCTCGCGAGCTAAAGGAACTTCGCAAAATCATGCCGGCACTCGAGCAACGAGCCGCTAACCTTAAAGCTTAGCGAAAGCCATCTGCTTCGCTATTTTCCGCTTGAGCAACTTATTTAGTTGGAAAGCATGCCGCCGACAACGACCCAGGTATCTTGTATCGATTGATAGAGCACCAAGATTAACACTGGGGGCACGACGAAACGAAGGGTAAGATGCCAGCCTTTGAGCATCCACGATGGCCCTTCAAATCCATGAGCTATTTCTTCCGTCGGGTTTTTCATTTTCCAACCGACCAAAAAAGCCAAAGCCAAGGCTCCGCTAGCTAGCAGTACATTTCCAACCACTTGATCGAAGATAGCCAGTATCTCTAAATCATAGGCACACGGCGCGCCGACTAGTGCAATGATGGCGCCCATAAACAATGCTGCCTTTTTGCGCGCGGCATGATGTTTTCCATCCATCGCGGAAGCCGTCACGACTTCGAGCAGGGAGATGCCGGAGGTTAGGGCTCCGACGAGTAATGTCGCGAAAAACATGAAGGCTACAAAACGTCCTGCGTTTCCCATCGCAGCAAACGCCTTCGGTAAACCAATAAATAAAGCCCCCAAGGTGCTCTCGCTGATTTCGCCCGAAAGGTCGAAGGCAAAAATAATCGGAAAAACGACCAACCCGGCGATAAAAGCAACTAGAAAGTCAGCGGTGGAAATCGTTACGGCGGCTACCGGTAGATTTTCTTTGCGTGAAAGATAACTGGCGTAGGTTAACATGGCGCCCATGCCTAGGGACAAACTGAAGAATGCCTGTCCAGCTGCAGCGACCAGCACTTTGAGGGAGAATAATTTTCCAAAATCGGTTTTGAGATAGAAACTGTAACCTGCTGCCGCACCATCTAAAGTGAAAGCCCAAATGGCAAGGCCAATAATTAAGATAAAAAGGGCTGGCATCAGTATAAACGAAGTGCGCTCGATGCCAGAGCGAACTCCGCCAGCCACAACAGCAATCATTACGGTCATGGAAAGCAGATGAAATGCCAATGCGTCATGACCTGTCGCCACCTGGTCGAAATGTGCTGCAGGATCTGCGGGTAGCCCGATCGTGAGGGCTTCGATGGCGTAACGAAGCGTCCAGCCGGTGATCACGGAATAGTATGCCAGGATACAAAAGCCGACTAGGACAAATAGATGTCCAACGATCGCCCAATGACGGCCCCCTAATGTACGCAAGGCGCCTACAGGGCTTAGTTTGGTGTGCCTTCCTACAACAAACTCGCAGCCCATCAAGGGAATCCCCATGGCGAAGACCATGACGATGTATAGAAAGACAAAAGCGGCGCCTCCGTGCTCTGAAGTAGCATAGGGAAAGCGCCACATATTACCTAGACCTACAGCGGAGCCCACGGAAGCAAGCATGAATCCAAGCCGGCTTCCCCAACCTTCACGTGAGATAGCCTGATCAGAGAGCTGGGGCATTTCGGCTAACTTTCATGGATGATTTTGCGATTTCCTCAAAATCGTTCACAATAGAATAAGGCAGATGCTCGGACGTCAAAAGAATCATAGCGAACTAGCGGAAGCGAGTATTGTATGAAGGGTATACGACAAAGTGTGGGACTGTTTAGCATAATATTGCTGACTTTGGCCACCATTCCCTCCCTAGCCATTGCAAAAGGCCGTGATTTTTCGAAGTCGGAGATGGACAAGCTGGAGCGGGGGGGCCTTGTTAAGCGTCAGACGGTCCAGGAGCGCGGTGGCTTGCGCCTTACTGGAGGGACCAGTTGGCAGATTATCTCGGCGTCGCCTGAAGACGTTTGGAAGACGATTACCAATACCAACAAGTATAAGTATATTTTCCCCTTTGTCGTTTCCGCCAAACTGCTCAAGCAAAAAGGATCAAAACGAATCGTGTTGTTAGAGCACGCCAAGGGTCCACTGTCGGTAAGCTATGCTCTGTTGGGTGTCACTGAAGAGGACAAAAAAGAACTTACCTTTCAGCTTGATACCAGTAGACCGCATGATATTAAGGCGGCCTGGGGCTTCTTTACCGTGAGACCATGGAAAGACGGTAAAAGCATTCTCTCTTATGGCATCATGCTCGATACGGGCGATGGTTTTTTCAAGAGCATGTTGCGAGAACAAATCTCGAATACGGTGCTCAATGTTCCACGTCGCATCCGCCGTTACATCCATGAGCAAAAAAAAACATAACAATTAACAATATTCACTTGCAAAGGTGATAAGCGTCCAAGGAGGGTCCTGTTCCGGACCTTTCAAGACTGAGAACCGCGGAAGGTTTAAGCTTCTTTTCTTCCCGTGCTTGCTGTCATGCGCCACATGCAGATGGTCCGGAACAGGACCCTCCTTGGACGCCCACGGCTGCCTATCATTGATCCATTCGAGTCACGGGTATTTTTTCGGCGTCATGCCATTCTTTGTGAATTTAGTGACAAAATCATTATTTACGTTTCGGTACTGAATTTTGCTAGAGTGTTTGGTGTGTCGCTAGTGCTCTGGTTGGAAAATTCGGAAAGTATTGCGTCGAGATGGATCAATCCTTTCCGATCAGAGCACTTGGGATTTTGGGGGTAGACATAACGTATGGACAAAGCTGATTTTAAAGAAGCGCTGTTGCAGGTCATGGAGTCGAAGCAGCATTGGGCTTGGGGCCTCTTTACCTCTGGAAAAGTAAAGAAAGAATTTTTGCATCTGCATTTTGAGCAAGAGTATGAAAGCTATGTTCGTGATTTTCCGGTTCTTGTCGCCCGTGCATACGTGCAGTGCCCCATTGCAGAAGTGCGACGGGAGCTCATTGAAAATGTCTACGAAGAAGAAACCGGTCAGATCGCGGCAGGCAAGCCTCATCCGGAACTGTTTTTGGAATATCCTAAAGGCCTCGGAATGGACCTTGCTCGTTTTGAGCGGATTGAATTGCTTCCCGAAGCCGCAGCATATAGACAGTGCCTTGATCGCTTTACCGTGGACAATGGTTGGGTCACCGCTGCAGCGGTAACAACGATCTTTATTGAAGGCACATCGTATGATCGTGGTGAGCTCGATCCGAATGCGCAGAAGAGACCAGAGCCTGACTTAAAAGAGCATCCGCTTGTTAAACACTACGGATTGCCAATCGAGTCCCTTGCACTTACCAAGGCCCATCGTGCGGTCGAGGGAAGCCATCGCGCAGCTGCCTGGAAGGTGGTGCTTGATTTTTGCCCTCAGGATGAGCAGGGCGCTGTGATCACGGCCATGCAAGAGACCTTGGGCTACTGGAAAGGCTATCGTGATGCCGTGGCAAAACTTTGCGGTATTTCACCAGAAGCTTAGTGACATATGAGGGGTCGTTTGCCCTCAAATTCAATGCGTGGATGCTTTGGATCGAAGAGTTTGGGATCCGCTGCATCGAGAGTCCCTCCCTGCTTCTTTAAAAGTTGAGCAATACTTTCTCGAATATCCTGCCCTTCAAAATCGTGAAAAGAATCAGCTGGTAAATCAAGAGACGAGAGAAATGCTCCACCGCCGTTAGCAACAAAGTTTGAGGTCACAAGGTGAATGGAGGCTGTGTCTTTTATCGTTTTCCCGGATTTGGAAGTAAGCGAAAGCTGAAGCTCTTTGTTTCGACAAAAAGCTTTGATGGTGATTCCTGCAAAAGAAATAAAACTTCCTTGTTGTTCCAGCTGTTTCTTTATGACTGTTTTTAGTTGCTTCGCTGTCAGAGTAACCATGACGAAACTGTTGTCAAAAGGGTGGGCTTCATAGAGCTGTCCGTAGGTGAGTGTTCCCTCGTTTAGATTGCTACGTATTGCCCCGTTATTAATAAGAGCGGCATCGGCTTCTGGGTGTGCTTTGAGCATGTAGTCAGCAAAAAGATTGCTTAGCGGAGATGGATCGCTGCGTGATCGAAAAAAAACGCCTTTGATGTACACTCCAAGAGACTCGTTTTTCTTTTTCGCGGCTCGCTCTTGAGAAGCTGATACGATTTTTTCAACTGAGATGTCTTTTGAAACGCTTTTCCCTGCATAGTCAAACGGCATGCATTCGTTTTTTTCGATGGCCTTGCACAGTTGTTGTGGAGGATAGATCTTGCGACCAAGAATGCGTTTGTCGGTTTTGCGTAGGGTGAAATCAATTCGTCCAAACGCAACGCCTTGTGCAAATGACTCGATGATAGCTATGCCATTTACAACATGCGCCATGCCCCGATGTGTATGCCCAGCCACAATGGCCTGGACAAGGTTGCTATTGAGTTTGCGAGCAACTTCCATGATGGGAGCATCGGTCTCACAGCTTTCAACGTTCTTGGGATCGTGAAATTCGTCGCACGCTCCGCCTTCATGGACCGTGACCACAATGAAGTCTGCGCCGCGTCCCTTTAGGATGGCTGCTTGCTCTTCGATGGCGCTAGCAATGGATGAGAATTTTAAATCGGCTACATTCGTTGCGATAGTTTCCCAAGGAGTTCCTTCAGTGGTTGCCCCAATGATGCCGATTTTAATTCCTGCTTTTTCAATGAGGACGTGAGGGTAGACGTTCTTCCAATCAGGGCGTTCGTTTGAGGTTTTGAGGAGGATATTTGCACTAAGAAAAGGAAAATGAGCTTCACTGGCACGCTGGAGCAACGCGCCTCGAGGGTTTTGCGTGGGCTGCTTTACGGTGGTGTCGCTTCCAACAGGACCAAAATCAAATTCATGATTACCAATCGCAACAGCATCGTAGTTCAGTGCATTGTAGGCTTGAACGACGACATCTCCTTCGCCGAGATTCGATTCAAGGGTTCCTTGAAACATGTCTCCTGCGTCGAGGAGCAGCACGGGGCGCTCCTCGGCTCGAAGGTTGTTAAGATAGCCGCCAAGCCATGGCAGCATGTGCATGCTTCCGTGAAAATCGTTGGTGCCTACAAGGCTCAAGGTGATACTTTCTTCGACCTTGCTCTGTTGAGGCTTAGGTCGCGGTGTACTGAGAAGAACTTGCTTATTACCGCCGCAGGACAGCGCAAGAAGAACTAGGCAATAGAGGACACGCATGCCCAACGCATAGCATAAAGTCGTTAAGACTTCTTTAGTGAAGTACTACTCAATTTCCGTCAGGATCGGGACCACCCAGACGATAGGCCAGGCTTAGTGTGGCGCCAAACCATTGATCCAAAGCACCACCAGCAACAGGTGAATCGCCTACTTCAGGGTTCATGGTCATAAAGTAGCGTTGCATATTGAGTTCAAGGCGAGCTTCAAGGCCAGCGACAATCCGGTATCCAGCGCCGAGGCTTAGATCAAGGCCGCCGCCGCTTAGGTTCGGAAAATACGTGTCCTCGATCTCTCCAGCGCTTAGGAGCAACTGATAGCCCAGTCCACCCATGAGCGCGAAGCGTGAACCCAATGCATAACGTGCTGAAGCACCGAGGCGCGCATGCGAATAGGCGACGTTTGCTATATCCGGTTTCGGAGTTGTGGCGTTCGCTGCATCGATTTTGAAACTGCGGCTGCCGTAGCTTAGGGCAGGGAGGATCTCGAGTTTGCTCACGGGAATACGGCCGACTAAGCCAACCGAGTAAGCCGTGGCTGAGGTTGGAAACTCGGCGGTACTTCCATCGACGGTTGAATTCAGGCCCAGTGAGCTTTCAAAATACGCCTGAATACCAATGTGTGCGCCCACCCCATTTGTAAAATGGGCTCCGGGAAACCAGGTGGCTCCTGCAGCGATCGCAAAGGCAGGAAATACTTCGTAGCCACGTAGCGCAGCATTAATATCGTCTTTGTAACTCAGCGATCGTGAAAAGAAACGTGAGCCCACGAAAGCATCCAAAGCAACGTAAGCTAGTTCTTCATCATCCGAGCTGTCTTCTTCGTTGTCATCGTCTTGTTCGCTGTCGTCACTCAAAGCTTGTCCTGGTCGCTGGGCATCGTTGAGCTTTGGCGAAAGCTCTTTAGCTACTTTTTTGGAAGCGGAGTCGAGGTTTCGCGAGCGCTTTGCGCTTGCTGAGCTTTCTTCCAGTTCTTCACCGTCCATACCATTGTGAGCAGTCGCCACAACTTCGTAGCCTTTGCCTTGTTTGGATACGTTACCGACCACAATTGCATCGGCGTTGAGTTCTTTCGCTAGGGCAACAAAGGCCTCCTCATCGTCGGGTTGGCCGCCAAGCGATTCCATCACGGCGTCGGTCTGAGCGCTTTCAAGTACTTCGTGCCCATCGTCTTTCAGAGCTTGCTCAACGGCGCTTCGTGCTTGAACACCCTTGGGGCCATCAAAGGGAAGAACCGCAATGCGTTTTCCCGAGCTTGGACTATCACTGCTTTGTTCCTCAGCAGCGGCGTCCTCTCCGCTTTGTTCAAGCGCACTACTCAAACGTCGCCAGGCACTGCGCTGCGCAGAGCGGGCCAGAGCTTTGGCAGATCGAGCACGCCAACTTGTGCTTTTGAGAACTTCGCCATCGGAGCCGTTGCGCACGGATACTTCGGCAGTGTAGTTGCGGCCACTCTTTTTAACTGAACCTTCAATAAAAGCATCAATGCCGATGCGGCTGGCTGCCTTTGTATAGTCGCTACTTCGATTTAGGCGGCGCGGCACTTTTTTGGAGGGCACCAAGGTGCAACCTTGTGCATCCAAGGTCTTGATGATTCCGGTGCGTACACTGTTTGAGCCTGGGCCCGAAAAATCCAAGATCACAACACGTTTACTGCAGCTTTGAGCACTGGCTTGGCTTGTGAAAAAAGCAAAAAGCAATGTCGAGAAGATAAAGACAACAAAGCACTTCGAAGATGTTTTACGCATGACTAGTTCGCTCCTGAAGCGAGTTCGGTGACCCAATCTTTTAGACAATCTTTAAGAGCTGCGTCGTTGTCAGCATCGTTTGCATCAAGCACTCCCTCGTTGGGGCTAGGTGGCATCAAGCCATTTCCACAAACGCTACCTGCAACTACAATTTTATAGAGAAAAGAATTTTCAGGGTTGGTGCTGTCGATGTATTTTTCACCCGTGCAACCGCTTCGAGTAACATCCTGATCGACGAAGGTGGCATAAGCGGTAGTACCACTTAGGTCGGGTGCGATTACCCCGTTGTCATGACAACCCGCTCCTAAGCAGGAATCGGTGATGACCTGAGCAGGAGATGCGAGATTACAGAGCGACATGGGCGTGGTGCCAGCATCGTTTGGCACTGTCCCTGTGTCGGTTCCGGTATCGGCGGAGCTTCCACCGTCACCTTGAAATTGATCTTTGTTATCCAAGCTGCCTGCACAACTCATGAGCAGCGCAGCGACCCACAGACATAATAGACGCATAAGCTGATCTTACTGGTGCTTGGGCGTTGCAGTCAAATGGATAGCGTAATGCTTACAAGCTCTTACAGGTGGTTGTTTTCGTAGACACTCTCGAGGTTCAGGTGCGGAGCGATTTTTGAATGTCCTTTTCAGAAGCGCTAGCGTGGTGCTTGCGGAGGCATGGTGGCCTTGTTGGCGGTCGATGAGACGCCTCCTGAGACAATAAGCGCCATCAAACGGCTGCTTTCGACGTTTAGCGGCCGTATTGCGCTCCGGTGAACCAAAATAAGATTGCCGGCGAAATTGTAAGATTGAGGGAGGTAGACTGTGACGTGATCGGCTAGCTCAGGAGTAACGGCTTCTTCGGTGGTTAGAAAGCCCATCACCGCAATTGACGGGTTTTCGCTTAGCTGCACCATAACAGGTCGATCAAAACCACGGCGCTCACCCACAAAGGCGCTCACGAGGTCTTTGATAGCGCTGTAAAGGAAACGCACAAAAGGCAAGCGGTTTAGGAGTTTTTCCGCCAATCGCAAAAGGCGTCTGCCGACCACATTTGAAGCGACGAGGCCGATGAATGTGATGGCGCTGACGGTAAGCAGCAAGCCCAGGCCGGGAATGGGAATATTAAGCAAGCGGTCGATGCCGTTTACAACGGCGTATACGACGTAGAGCGTAATAGCTAAGGGACCTACGATGAGCAGTCCTTTTAAGAAGTTATTTCCCAATGTTTTCATCAAACTATCCCCCGCGATTCACTGTGCTGTTCCACTACTGTCTTGCCTTTTTGCCTTGCATGATTATCTTGCCGGCATGTTTTATTTCGACCCGATGTATTTGCTGTTTTTAGTGCCGGGTATGGCGCTTAGTTTCTGGGCTAGTGCTACCGTAAAAAGCACCTTTCGGAAATACTCAGCGGTGCCCGCCGCAAGTGGAATGTCAGGCGCCGAAGCAGCACAGCAGCTGCTCCGAGCAAAAGACATCCACAATGTGAGTGTGGAGCAAACACCTGGGTATCTTTCGGATCATTATGATCCCTTCAAGCGTGTATTGCGTTTATCGCCAGATGTCTATGCGGGTCGATCCTTGGCGGCGCTTGGTGTAGCAGCCCATGAGACGGGCCATGCGATTCAACATGCAACCGGCTACGGCCCACTTAAGTTTCGTTCGGTGATTGTCAAACCTGCGATGATGGGTTCCAATTTGGGCACGATCATGTGTGGTCTGGGTCTGTTCATGCAGAGCACAGGGCTTATATGGGCAGGTATTGTTCTTTTTTCAGCCTTTGTGCTGTTTACTGTGATTACGCTTCCGGTGGAGTTCAATGCTTCGAGTCGTGCGGTGACCGTGTTGCGAGATCATCGAATGATTACTGAGCAAGAAGTGTTGGGTACATCCAAAGTGTTGCGCGCAGCCGCGTTGACCTATGTTGCAGCAGCGATTACTGCGGTGCTTCAGCTTCTTTACTTCATGATGCGAGCTGGCTTGCTTGGTGGGCGGCGAAGTGACTGAGGCAAGCAAGGAAAATTCCCTAGGCTTTTCAGCGATAAGCCCTTTTAGCGAAGAGCCAAAGCGCTGGATGTTATTCATTCATGGAATTTTAGGGCGTCGCGCCAATTGGCGAGGGATTGCTAAACGTTTCGTGCAACAGCGGCCCGATTGGGGAGCTTTGTTGGTGGATTTGCGCATGCATGGTGATTCGGTCGCGTTTGAGCCACCGCATACATTAGAGGCAGCTGCTGAGGACCTCGTAGCATTGGAGCAACGTGTTAGCGCTCCGATTGAGGGGTGTTGGGCCATAGTTTTGGTGGCAAAGTAGCGATGCGCTATTGTAGGGACCGGCAAAGCAGCATCAAGCAACTTTGGGTTATCGATTCGATGCCTGGGCCGACAAAGCATCACAATGCGATCCAAGCTCTGGCGGTATTGGAATTTCTAAAGACCGTACCGAAGCACTATAAAAGCCGAGAGGAATTCATTTCAATGGCGGTAGCAACGGGCCAGCGTTCGGGTGTTGCAACGTGGTTAGCTATGAACTTAAAGCGAAACGAGACTGGTTTTGAATTAGCCATTGACCTGGATGCCATTGAGGCGATGATGCGAGATTATGGCGTGCAAGATTTTTGGCCGGATTTGGAAGCTCCTGCCAAATCGATGCGGCGTGATATTGTGATTGCCGGCAACTCCACGACTTTTGCGAAGGAGGAGCGTGAACGAGTCTTTGGGGCTCAAGAGCAGGGTTATTTGCATGCTCACCTTCTTGAAAACTGCGGTCATTGGGTGCACGCCGAGCAGCCCGATGCTCTTTTAGAGCTCCTAAGCCGCTATAGCGTTTGAGCGCTTTGGCACGCGCTGCAATAGCAGCGCTCCGAGGATAAAGAAGACAATGACTGCGGCTACTCCAGCACGCATGGATGAAAAGGCGTCGGTGAGTAAACCAAGGCATAGCGGTCCAAGAAAGGTCGTCATTTTTCCTGACATGGCATACAGACCGAAGAGCTCGGTGCGGTGCTGCTCAGGGACCATGTGACTAAAAAGTGAACGACTTGCGCTTTGGTTTGGGCCAGCAAAGAGTCCGATGACAATTCCGCTTAGCCATAAGCTTGATGGGCTTTGACCCACGACAGCAAGCAGTGTCGCCCCGCTTAAGGCGATAAGACTTAGATTGATGGTAAGTCGAGGGCCAAAGCGGTCATCAAAGTGAGCAAATAGAAATGCACCTAGGCCTGCTGCAAAGTTGAGTGCAATGCCAAAAATAAGAATGTCTTGGTTGCTGAAACCAAACACTGTGCTGGCGTAGATGCCGCCAAAAGCAAAAATGGTAACCAAGCCGTCGTTATAGAGCAGTCGGGAGAGCAAAAACCATAAGACCGCAGGATAGCGTTTTAGAAGTTTCAAGCTTTGCCAAAAGTTTTTTTCCGGAAGGGATGAACTAACTGGGAGTTGGTTTTTTTGCACTCAGAAGAAAAGGTAGTGCAAAGATAACAAGCCAAAACGCAGCCAACAGGCAAGTGGCTCGGACATTGAAGCCATGGTTAGTGCTGATGCCAAAGCGCTCCGGTGATTTAACGAAGATGAAAAGTGCTATTGCCATGCAAACCAGGCCACCCAAGTAGCCCAGGCCCCAACCAAAGCCAGATAATCGGCCCACTTTGTTGGCGGGCGCTATTTCAGGAAGGTAGGCATTGTAAAACACCATTTGAAGTTCGAATGCGACGTTGGCAACAATGAAGAACACCAAGGCTTTGGTAATGGCTTGTGGATCCTCTGGATGAACAAAACTTAGCCAGGCACAAAACACGGCACACAGAAGAGTGCTTATCCAAAGCAGTTGCTTACGCCATGCTTTTCGGTCGGCAAGATAGCCGAGTAGGGGCGAGAAGAGAGCCACAGCGATACCCGTGATGGTAATCGCTCGAGACCAAAGTACCGGGCCATCGACTTCGTCAGCGACAATCGCTTTGGTAAAATAGGTCGCGTAGATGAAGGTCACAACAAGTGTTGTGAACGGCGAGTTGGCCCAATCAAAGAGACACCACGCTCCTTGCACAAAACCTTTGTGGTTTTTGGTCATATCCAATTCCTTCTACATGACAGTTTGCAAAAAAATAAGGCCGCAGCGCTTCAAGCACTACGGCCTCATCTTCAATGAGCGTTAACTCAATGTTATTCGGTTGCTTCTTCAGTGGTCTCTTCAGCACCTTCTGCAGCTTCGTCGGTAGCCTCGGTGGACTCAGCCTCTGTTGCTTCGGTACCTTCGGTAGCCTCTTGCTCAGCATTGCCCCACTGCTCTTCGGTGTACTCAGAACCGCTGCTCACCTCGGTGGACTCAGCGTCTTCTTCGCTGCTGCAGCCGACGGCCACTGCGCTGCTGAACATCAAAGCAATCATCATAACAAATAACTTCTTCATAGGGGTTTCTCCTTTAAGATGGATCCATGTTTGGAGGCCCCCCTCGGGAGGCTTCCGTGCATGCGTTGTAGCTTTTTTAGGTATTTCTGCAAGATAGAAGGTCTAATCGTATGATTTCTTTGATGAAAAAAGATTTTCACCGGAGTGGAGTGCCGAAAATATCGCTATCGGAGTACTTCTAAAATAAGCGGCTTGAGTTTGGGCCGAGTGGCTGAAAACTCGAAACTTGCCAGAATCCGGTCTTGTATCGCGCTATCGAGCCCATCCCGCTTGATGTGCAATTCGACAAGTGGCGCTCCCTTGCGAAGCTGATCTCCCGGTTTTGCTTGAAGGAGCATGCCGACGGCAGGGTCGATGGAATCGTTTACAGTAAGACGTCCAGCACCCAAGGCTGTTGCGCAACGGCCGATTTCCAGAGCATCGATACTGCGTAGATAGCCTGTTTTTGGAGCTTTAAGCATGATTTTTCGAGTGGCTGAAGGCAAGCGATCGGGCTCGTCGGCCACGCGTGGGTCTCCGCCTTGGGCTTTGATAATCTTTTTCATGTGCTCGAGCGCACTGCGATCGTTGATAGCCTCCAAGAGTCGTTTCCGGCCTTGAGCCTCGGTTCGCACGACTTTGCCCAGGCGCAGCATCTCAGCTCCAAGAACGAGGGTGCACTCACGGAGGTCATCAGGGCCTTGCCCATGCAGAAGCTGCAGCGCCTCTTTTGTTTCAAGAGCGTTGCCAATGCTTAGTCCCAGTGGGCTTTCCATGTTGGTCAGAAAAGCCGTTACCTGCTTTTTCGCGAGCTTGCCGACCCGCACAAGGGAGCGGGCCAGGGCTTTGGCGTCTTTTTCATTTTTCATGAACGCCCCCTGGCCGGCTTTGACATCCAAAACCAGGGCGTCGATGCCGGCGGCAAGTTTCTTGGAAAGAATGCTTGCCGTGATGAGCGGGATGGACTCCACAGTGCCAGTGACATCACGCAGTGCATAGAGTTTTTTGTCCGCGGGCGCGATGTCTTTGGTTTGACCAATAAGTGCACAGTTAAGCGTTTGGAGCTGTTTTAGGACACGGCTAATCGGCAATGAGATGTTAAAGCCGGGTATGCTTTCTAGCTTATCTAAAGTACCTCCGGTATGACCGAGGCCACGGCCGCTAACCATCGGTACCGCAACGCCGCAGCTTGCAACCAGGGGAGCAAGGCAGATCGAAACTTTATCGCCTACGCCACCTGTTGAATGCTTATCAACACAGCGTGCTTTTACCGAGCTCAAGTCCACAATGCGTCCGCTATCCCGCATGGCCATGGTGAGCGCTACCGTTTCTTCATCGTTCATGCCTTGAAAATAGATGGCCATGGCCAGAGCGCTCATTTGGTAATCCGGAACACGACCGTCTGTGTAGGCTTCAATAATGGTCTTTATTTGCTCATTCGATAACGCGAGTCCATCACGTTTTTGTGCAATGAGTTCGGGGACTGAGAAGAAACTGCTTTTTGCTTTCATCGCTTTCGCTTTTTTCTAAAGTTGGTTTTGCGTGAGGGACGTGGTTTGCCCGGTTGTTTTTTGTTTTGATTCTTTTTGGAGCTTTTGTATTTGGTTTTATGGAAATTTTCTATTGGAATGGCACGCACTTCACGTTGATGGATGGATACATCCTCGATGAAGATGCGGAGTTTGTCGCCCAACCCAAAACTTTGTCCACTGCGTTTGCCAATCCATCGCAGGCCCATGTCATCGAGCTCATAAAAATCACCGTCAAGTTCCGCGACACGACAAAGCGCTTCAACATAAGGGTCTTCAATCGCACAATAAAAACCGAAATTGGAGATGCTTGAGATGGTTGCGGTGAACTCGTGACCGACAAAAGGTCGCATGAGTATGGCGCTATACAAGTTAGAAACTTCGCGTTCGACCGTCATAGCGCGACGTTCAAGACGGCTTGCCCGTACAGCGTGGAGTCTCAGAGCGTGCTCAACTTTATCATGGTTAAGTTTGCGATGGCGGATCAGCGCGCGGACTTCGCGATGAACAAGAAGATCGGGGTATCGGCGAATGGGCGAGGTGAAATGGAGATAGGATTTGGCTGCAAGTCCAAAGTGCCCGATGTTTTTTGTGTCATAAACGGCTTGCTGCATTGCTCGCAGTAGCAAAGAATGAAGCAAGGACGCGTTGGGTGAGCTATGAATTTGCTTTAAAAACTTGCCCAGTTGCTTGGGGTTTTCTGCTGCATCAGCTGGCATCGCAAAGCCAAATGCCTCAGCCATTTTGGCGAAGGTTTGCATCTTTTTAGGATCGGGTTTGTCGTGCACACGAAAGATGCAAGGCAAGGTTTGCTTGTCGAGATCGGCCGCGACGGTTTCATTGGCCAGAAGCATGAGTTCTTCGACAATCGTGTAGGCTTTAGAAATGCCGGGGTCTTTGCGTGATTGCACGCTGCGCAAGGGCTCTTCGGTGACGGGGTCGAGTACGATTTTGGTTTCCGGAAGCTCGAGATTGAGCGCTCCGCGCTTCATGCGCCTTTGCCGTAAAATTTGGCTAAGCTCCCACATGGTGGCCAAGGTTCCGTGAAATCGCTTGGCTTCGCTTTGAGCTTTGGCTTGTGTGCTGAGTCCGAGCTCGTGAGCCACGCCTTCATAGGAGAGCTTTGCGGCAGAGCGCATCACGCCTTCGATGTAGCGAAATGCTTTGACCGATCCATCGCGCCGGATTTCGATTTCAAGCGCCAAGGTGAAACGGTCTTCGTTGGGGACCAAAGAGCAAAGTCCAGCCGACAGCCGTTCCGGAAGCATGGGGATTGCTCGGTCGGGAAGATAAATAGAGCAACCGCGCATTTGTGCTTCCTCATCCAGTGCGCTTTCTGGGGTAACGTAGTGTGAAACGTCGGCAATCGCGATAAGTA
The DNA here is from genome assembly GCA_016699535.1 of Myxococcales bacterium. NCBI lineage: Bacteria > Pseudomonadati > Myxococcota > Myxococcia > Myxococcales > Myxococcales bacterium. The sequence goes on along the minus strand of CP064980.1, from coordinate 3,679,033 downwards.
CTAAAAATGAACCGTCTTGATTTTTGCTGACCCAAAGGGCGTCGTCGTGGTCGCGAGCGTCTTCAGGGTCAATGGTCACGAGTTCGACATCGCGCAGATCTTCGCGGCCTTGGAGATCCTTTTTGCCAAGATGCGATGCAAAGCTATCTGCTTCTTTTTGCACTTTAGCCGAAAATGTTTCTCGCACGGCTTCTCGAATTTTTATTTTCTCTACTTCAACTTTGGCAACGCCAGCGGGACCAAGTGCTTCGGTGATTTCAACGACGGGTGCTTCACCGGCACGAGAAGGATAGTCGATGATTTTTGCGATGACTTCGATGCCTGGTGAAACTTTTGATGGCATGGAGCCTTGGACCTGCATGGGTCCTCGCATGCGCGGGTCATCCGACTCGAGCCACAAGGCGGAAGCCGCTTGGCGTAATGTTCCAACGACGTGGGTGACGGCGCGATACCAAATGTCGATAATTTCGCCCTCAAAACCTTTTGCACTCGGCCAAAAACGAACAACGACACCATCGCCCTGCATGGCTGGTCCGACTGCCCCAGGGGGAATGAAAATATCTTCTCCTCCGAGTTCGGGATTAACAAAACCGAAACCACGCGTGCTCAGAGAGAAGTAGCCTCTTACGGTGTCTTTTTTAGAAAACCGTTCGCTTTTCTCTCGCTTGCTTCTGCGTCCGGTGTGTGTTGCTTTGCGCTGTCGATATCCCATGTTCGCCTTAGTGTTTCCTGCTCCGCCAAAGCGTTAATTGTGAAAAGCGTAAAGCCAGCCGTCATCTGCGCCGAAATAAAACCAGTTCCACGGCGAGGCAACGACCGCAGAGCGAACCGCTTGTCCAACGACTATCTTATATCTGAGTTTTCCATCTGGATCGATAAGGTAGACAAAGCCATCGTCCGATCCGATGAAAATTAGTTCATCTTGCGGATTTGATGGGCTAGCACGAACTGCTCCCCAGCTTTGAATCTTCCAGGCCAGCGATCCGTCCTGAGCCCTGAGTGCGTAAATCATATGGTCATCACAACCAAAAACGACGAGCGTGCGTTTGCCTTGAAAGACAAGCGGCGTAGCACGAATTGCTAAGTTTAGAGGGAACTCCCAGCGCAACTTGCCCTGTGCATCGAGCGCGACAAGGCCTTTGCCTTCGGTTGGAAGGTAGATGCTATCATCCGGCCCAACTGCGATTCCGGCAGAGATGCTGGCTTTGGTATCGTAGCGCCACGCGCCTCTACCATTGTGATTAATTCCGTGCGCAATGCCGTCTAAGGTACCTATGATGACTTTTCCATCCGATTGGAAGGCTGGCAAATGGTGCAAGGTACTTGCTGTCATGTAGTGCCACAAAAGCTTTCCCTCTGAGTTTAGTGCAACCAAACCCAGTGATGGAACGAAGAGACGTCCTTTTTGATCGATTCGGATTCCTGCAACGGTGGAATGATGGACTGCGTAGCTCCAGCGCTGTTGCCCGGTTGATGAAAAAGAACGCACTGTTCCATCGTCGCTAACCAAAACGACATTGTTTTGTTGATCAAGAACTGACGCGCCAAACATCGTGCGTCCAAAGTCATGCTCCCAAAGGCGTTTGCCCTGTTTATCTAAGGCGATGGCCTGCCCGGTGGTTGAAGAAAGCACGATGCTTTTTTTGCTGGGAAACAGAGGCGACCACAAGATGCGGCCTGTTGCACGGTAAACACGTATTAGTGCCTTGCTTGGCAGCGATGGGCTATGCTCAACCTGATCTGCATTTGGGCGGCTGACAACTGCAGGACTTTGTTTTTCGTTTTGAGCTTCGTGGACAGCTCCGGAAGTTGCACAAGCAAACAAGCCGCATGCCATGCTAACAAGCAGGGAAGTGTGTTTATTCAGTCTGCTGGTTTTGTAACTGCTCAAGGACAAATATCCTTCCGTTGTAGATTGCTGCAACACGTGTTGCAGAGGGTGAAAGTGCGACCTGCTCAATCGGTACCCGGGAGGGGCCCAGGCTTTCGGGCGTAGAAGAATGGCGTCATTTGGGGAGGAGCTGCGATATATGGCCGCGCCGCCCGGCAGGGCGATCACAAAAGCGTTTTGACTTTCACTGACAGCCGGACTGCTAAGCCCTTTGGGCAGAGCGTTGGCTAGGCCGAGTTTAGATAGCTCTCCGGTAGATTCCCCGTCAGAATTGACGGGAAGCATCCAAAGCGATTCCGCATGATTCATGACGATGCCGCTTGGAGTCCAGCCAAAAACGTTCCAGCCGCCCGTATCTGCTTCTGCTTCTTTGCTTAGTTTGCATGATTCATCCGAGCCGGTGAACACAACACTTTGTTTGTAACGCAAGCCAAGCGAAGTATCCGAAAGCCACGATGCAGGTGCAATCCCAACAGCGTAACCCGCACAGCTTCGATGAAGATTGACGACGGCAAGCTGACGGTTTGGGCTCAGCGGATGAGGCCGTGAGGCTGGCGTGCTGTCGCTATCGAAAGCAGACGATCCAACGCTCCAGCGCTTCGGCGGATTGGTATAAACAATCACCGTCTCTTCTCCCACAAAGTTTAAACCAGGGTAAGCCGCGCTTGGAACGCTCCCTTGCACTATGGGTCCAGTGTGTACTTTGATATCAACGCTGCTGCCGAGTTTCTGCTCTAACAGCTTCTCAATAATTGCGTTGCTCTGCTCCGTGAAAGAAAAAGCTGAAGATGCAACTTCGGTCAACAAGCGCGCTGCTTCACTTTGTTTTTGCGTCGCGACGAGCGCTGCTGCTTTTGTAGCGAATGCAAGCGCTGCTGCCTCTGAACGACCACACGCGATTCCGTAGTCTTTTCTGTTAAAAAGTAGTTTTCCACCAGGTGCTTCACGGCAAAAAAGCGCATGAAAGCTAAGCAGGTCATCGGCTTCGCTTAGGGCGCTTTGGGGGGAGTTTGTCAGGCTTTTATTTGCACGTGTAGCGAGCTTCATGAGCTCTTGTTCCAAAGTTACGGGATTGACTTCGAGCAAGTTGCCATGCGTTTCGAGTGCTACGTCAAATTCAGAAGATGATGACGTGCTATTTTTCTTTTTAACGACAACCGACAGTTCTTCGGAGTGTTTTGGTGCGTCGGCCAGTTTTGCTCCAAGCTCGAAACGATCAAAAAGTGTTTCGCTGAGTGCTATTTTAGCTTTCTCTTGCAGGTTATGCACATGATCGATGATCCATAACTCTTGCCAGGTTTTATCCACACACTGATCCTCGAATAGGACGCCGCTCGTGGCCTTGCTTAGGCGAACAAGCTTAGCATTTTTAATAGAGCAGTCGTCCCTTAGAGGCGTCAGAGAAAGACCGCTTGCTGCTTTATCGTGTTTTAGGCCCGCTATTTTGAACTGGCTGTCGGCTTCTTGAACAATCGTGACGGTGTCAAAATCGGAAGCCTCTTTGTCGGAGACTTCTGGAATCGGCGCTTCATCTTGAGGTTGCGTATATGGGACAGTCTTCTTTCCGCAGGCCAACATGCCGAGGGCGCAAAATCCAAGAACAGTAAAGCGGGAGTGTCTTAGTTTAACCATTTTGGAGGATCCGTCGGTTTGCCGCCCTGAAGCACCTGTAGCGCAGCGTCCGCACCTGTTTTTCGTTTTAAAGTACGGCGCTTTGGCGGACGACGCATCCAGTTAACGAAGGCAAAGCCAGCTCCGATGGCAGCCAGGTGCGCTGCTAAGGAGACAAGATCGCGGCTTGCCAAGAAATAAAGCACACTCATCGCGACACTAAAAGCAATGATGTGCATGGTTTTGATGGGAAAGACCCCAAAAAGAAGAATTTGGCTGTGGCGATAGGTTGCTGCAAAAGCAGCGAGCGCGGCCAAGGATAACGCATCGGATCCGGCCAACAGTGATGAGGTAAATACGGAGCCAGAGGAAACAATTTGGCCCGTGAGCAGAGCTGCCAAACCGGACGCTAGGATAGCCGCCATGCAGAGTTGTATCAGCCTAGCGCGGCCATGACTCAGCTCGAACGGCGACAGAAACCACCAAATCATCAGTAAGCTTAAGAAGACTTTGATAATCGCTTGCGGGTATTCAACGAAAGGAAAGGTAAAAAGCTGCCAGAGGGTTTGGATGCCCAACGTAGTGGGGTCGAGGGCAAGCATCTGGAAAACTGGAATACCAACCCAAACCTGCAGAATTAGTTCAGCAATAAACGCTGCAGATAGCAGTACAATGATTTTTTTCGTGGTCGGTGCCAGTGGTGGCAGCGCCATATGATGTCCTGGTTGCACGCCAATGTCCTACTCATAGCGCTGGTTTTCTGCAAGTGTAGGTATCAAATAAGACTGGCATCGCATGGCAAACTCGAGTACTGTTCTCGGCGTTATGCCCAAGTCATGGGAAGCCATTGCGGAAGCAAGGCATGTTGTAGCCATCGTGGGCGGTGCTGTCGCCGGCTCCGAGGCGGCTGCTTGTTTCGTAAAGCGTGGGATTCTACCCATTGTGATCGAGCAAAACAAAAAACCATACGGTAAGATCGAAGATGGACTGCCGCGCTGGCACGCCAAACTTCGCGAAGCCGAATACGGAAAGATCAACGAGAATCTGAGTCATCCCGAAGTAGCTTTTCTTCCGAACACAAAGCTTGGTGAAAGCTTGAGCATAAAAGCTTTGCTTGATGAGTGGGCTGTTACTGCCGTGGTTCTTGCAAATGGCGCGTGGCGGGACCGATCGTTAGGAATTGAGAAGGTCGATCAGTTCATCGACAAGGGTTTGGTCTACCAAAACTCGTTTGTCTACTGGTTCAATCATTGTCTTGAGTCTGGTTATTCGGGCCCCCGTTATGAAGTAAAAGACGGCACAGTCGTTGTTGGCGGAGGGCTGGCTTCTGTCGACGTTGCAAAAATCATTAATTTTGAGCTTTATGGCCGAGCACTTAAGCAACGAGGCATCGAAGTCGACGTTGAAAGCTTCGAGCATCGCGGCATACCTGCTGTTTTAGAAGCACATGGGCTCAGTCAGGAAGAGCTTGGCATTAAGGGTGCACGGCTTTTTTACCGCCGCTCCAAGCAAGACATGCCTCTGGCGTCGATTCCAGAAGGAGCTTCGGCGGAGCAGATTGCAAAGGTCCGTGTGGCTCGCGAACGCATCATTAACAAAGTTATCGAAAAGTATCTTGTGAACTTTGAAGAAAAGCGTGTGCCAGTGGGCTATATTGAGGACAACGGCCGATTGGTGGGCTTGCGTTTTGCGCAGACTGAAATCGTCGACGGACGCGTTCGGACCTTGCCAGACACAGAAATCAACGTTCATGCGCCGTTGGTAGTTAGTTCCATCGGAAGCATTCCGGAACCCCTTGCTGAGATTCCTTGTCGTGGGGAGCTTTTTCACTGGAAGGACTGGAATACTGGCGAGCTAGAAGGTGTTTCCCGTGTGTTCGGTCTTGGCAATGTGCTGACTGGTAAGGGCAATATTAAAGACAGCCGAAAGAACGCTAAACAGATAAGCGAGGGAATTATGAGTCGCTATCTTGGTGAGCAAAGCAGCGAAGCTGTTGATGCTGCAGTCGATGCGGCGCATGATGTTATAGCAAATAAAGCCGAGCAGGTTGCCGAACAACTTTCCGACATGCGCAAGCGCAGTCCTAGCGAGATCAAAGAACTGTCACAAAAAGTAGACCAACTTCAACGCGCGGCAGGCTATGATGGGGACTACAGTAGTTGGGTAGCGCAACCTTAACCATACTTAACCATGTATTTTAGCCACCCCTACGTAACCCTTGCGCTTGCTATCGCCGCAGGAATAGTCGCCCAAGTCATTGCGGCGCATATTCGTATGCCGAGCATCGTGCTTCTTTTGCTTGTGGGTGTACTGCTGGGACCCGACCTTGCAGGCTGGCTGGCCCCCAGTGCTCTTGGTGATGGCCTTTCCGGGCTTGTTAGTTTTGCGGTGGCTGTGATCTTGTTTGAAGGTGGCTTGCATCTCAGCCTCGCTCGTTTGAAACGAGAGCAAAAAGCCATTCGTCGTCTTGTGACGTTGGGTGCTTTTGTCACCGCGGTGACAGGGACCCTGTGTGCCAAGTTGTTTATGGGATGGCCTTGGACGCTCTCGGCGCTATTTGGCTCCTTGGTCATTGTCAGCGGGCCCACCGTCATCAAACCACTTTTGCAACGTTTGCAGGTGAAGACTACCGTATCAACTATTTTAGAAGCAGAAGGCGTGCTGATCGATGCCATCGGCGCAATTACGGCTGTGGTCGTTTTAGAAGTTGTACTTCGGCCCACGGGCCTTAACGCCATGAGCGGGGTCATGCACATTTTAGGACGCTTAGCCTTTGGGATTAGCGTTGGCTTTTTGTCCGGCTGGTGCATCGTTTATTTGTGGCGCTTTCGCTGGCTTGTTCCTGAAAGCCTTGAAAACGTAGTTACGCTTGCGCTTGTGTTGCTTGTTTTTCAAGTGTGCAACATCTCCGTCCATGAGAGCGGCATTGCTGCTGTGACCGTGGCGGGAATGGTGGTGGCCAATATTTCGGAGCGCGCGAAAAAAAGTCTTCTGGAATTTAAAGAACAACTTAGCGCCCTTTTTATTGGTGCATTGTTTGTCTTGTTAGCGGCGGATGTGCGTCTTTCTGAAATCTACTCGCTTGGGATTGGCGCGGTATTTACCGTTTTGGCGGTAATTCTATTGGTCAGGCCGGCATGTGTTGTTGCCTCGACACGCGGCACGTCGTTGGATTGGAAACAAAAGCTTTTCATCGCGTGGATTGGTCCGCGAGGAATTGTGGCTGCTGCCGTTGCAAGTCTCTTCGCCTCAGAACTGGATGTTGCGCACATGGAGGGCGGTGCCGATCTTAAGGCTTTGGTCTTTGTCGTGATTGCATCAACGGTGGTCGTGGCAGGTCTTTCCGGTGGAATCGTGGCACGTCTTTTGGGTCTTCGTCGTAAGACGGATCATGGTTGGGTCATTGTAGGCGCGAATGATTTTGGACTGACGTTAGCAGGCCTGCTTCGCAATCCGTTGGATCCGATTGTTTTTATTGAGAGCAATCCTCGAGCATGCAAAGAAGCGGAAGCCGCAGGTTTTGGTTGCGTGTATGGAAATGCTCTCAAGGAAGAGGCTTTGCAGCTTGCGAAGCTAGATATCCGACGTGGTTTACTTGCTTGCACCTCAAACGAGCAAACTAACTTTCTCGCGGTGCAGCATGCAAAGCATCTTGCTAAGCAGCATTTCTTTGGCATTACCACGGAAGACTTGGAGGTTGGGGTGAGCCCACAAATGGTGAGCCATTCAGGCGCCAAGCTGCTCTTTGCCTCCGCGGTGGATGTGCAACGGTGGTCGCAACGCATTCGTCATGAGGAAGCGGAAGTTCAGTGGTGGCGTGCCCCCAAGGAGAGCAAAGTCCGCTGGCCTGCCAATTTGGGCGCCACGAACCTGATAGCAGTCCCTCTGGTTGTGTATGGCAAGGATTGCAACCTGCCCGTGTATGAAGGGATTTTGCGGCCTAGAATGCTTATCGCGTGGCTGGTCGAAACAAGCCGGGCACGGGAAATTCGCGAAATTTTTGAAGAAAAAGGCTGGAGCTTTCAAAGCGAGCCGCCGCAAGCTTGATTGCCTTGCGATTTATCAAAGCTCAGGCTATGGTCCCTCTCCCTTCCACGTAGTGCTCGCGCCGCGCTAGCACGCGCTCTACGGTAGGTTTTTGGGCTGTTTGGAAGGCATAAGGAGCAAGGTATGCGTGATCTTATTCGATTGGTTTCTAGTGCTGGCACTGGCTACACTTACTACACATCCAAGAACAAGCGGACCACTCCGGACAAGCTGAAGTTCAAGAAATACGATCCAAAAGCTCGCAAACACGTTGAGTTCGTCGAAGCTAAAATGCCTAACCCCAAGAAAAACTAATCAGCCGTACCGAGTATCGGTTGGCATTGAAGCGATCGTTTTTTCATATCTTTGAGCTCCGTCGTTGTTGCTGCTCGTTTTTGAATATGCCTCAGCATTCCCTGCGCCTCGTCATCTAGCGACTGAGCCAAGGCGCGAGGAGGAGTAACGCAAAATTAGGCGTTCTGTCCTGCGCGATATCTCGATCAATTGTATTGGAAACGCTCTAAAAGGAGTTAAAGCCTGGCTGGATGTCTCTTGAATCGGTTGAAAAAGCACCGTCGAGGAGCCATTGCTGTTCGAGTCGATGACTTGCCATCGAGCCAGTTGCAGGGCTTGCGCTACTGGGGCGTGCAATGCAGTGTATTGGTGCGCTACGGCCCAGCAAAACGGGAAGATGTGTGCTCATAAAGTACCACGAGCCCATGTTGCGTGGCTCCTCTTGTACCCAAAAAATCTCGATGTCTTTGCCATAGGGAGCAAGTACAGCGTTGAGTTCTTCGCGCCGCAGCGGGTAGAGCTGTTCGAGTCGAACGATGGCAACATCCTCAATCTGTTGCTTCTCGCGTTCTTGAACTAGATCGTAATAGATTTTTCCAGAGCAAAGAATAACGCGCCGGGCCCTTTGTTGTTTAATTTCGGGGTCGGGGGTGGTTCGCTGAAACTCTCCACTACTAAGTTCCTCGAGTGTGGAAGTGGCCCTCGGGTGCCGCAGAAGGCTTTTGGGGGTCATGACAATAAGTGGCTTGCGATAAGGCCTTAGTACCTGTCGGCGCAAGCAATGAAAGAGCTGTGCGGGGCTGGTAAGATTCACCACCTGCATATTGTCCTCAGCGCAAAGCACTAAAAAGCGTTCAAGACGTGCGCTGGAGTGCTCGGGCCCTTGCCCCTCGAAGCCATGCGGCAGCAGCATGACCAGCGCGCTAAGACGCTTCCATTTATCTTCCGACGAGCTAATGAACTGGTCGATGATGACTTGAGCGGAGTTTACAAAATCACCAAATTGCGCCTCCCAAAGTACCATTCCGTCGGGGCAATCCAAGCTGTAGCCGTACTCAAAACCAAGCACGCCGGCTTCGGATAGGGGACTATCGTAGATCTCAAACGGCCCTTGATTTGGGTGCAAGTGCTGCAGGGGCGTATAGTCTTGTCCGCTTCTGGCATCGAAAAGGGTCGCGTGGCGATGGCTGAATGTGCCGCGCCTGCAGTCTTGCCCTGTGATGCGAATGCGATGACCGGCTTCAACCAGCGATGCAAAAGCAAGCGCTTCGGCGCCGCCCCAGTCAAGAGGGCGTTTTTCGGTACCTTGTTCTCTACGTTGGTCAAGGACGCGCTTTATTTTCGGATTGAGGTTGAAGTTTTGAGGAACAGTGCACAGTCGAGTAGCAAGTTCACGAAGCTTTCGCTTGTCGACAGCAGTCGATACGTCTTCGACGGTATGATCAAGGCCACCTTTGTAGCCTTTCCAGATGCCATCACCGGCATATTCAGGAGGAATCACGACTGAACTTCGCGTTTCTTTGAGTGCTTTTTCAAGAGCGGAACGTCGCTTGCTGACAATGTCTTCTGCTTCTTGTTCCGTGATCTTGCCATGCTCGACAAGCTGGGTCACGTAATGCGTACGTACTGAAGCGTGATTGTCTACGGCTTTGTACATCAAGGGTTGCGTGAAACGGGGCTCGTCCCCTTCGTTGTGTCCGTGGCGGCGATAGCAGTACATGTCAATGACAACATCGCGGCTAAAGCGCTGTCGAAAGTCGGTGGCCAGGCGTACGGTTTGAGCCACGGCTTCCGGATCTTCTCCATTGACGTGAAAAATAGGGCAGCGCAGCATACGCGTGATGTCGGTGGCGTACGCGGTCGAGCGGGCGTCGTCAGGAGAAGTCGTAAAGCCTATTTGGTTGTTGATAACCAAATGGATCGTGCCACCGGTATCGTAGCCATGCAGACGGCTCAGGTTGAGTGTCTCTGGGACAACGCCTTGACCTGCAAAAGCAGCATCCCCGTGAATAAGCAGGGGGAGCACGTCTTTTCTGGATCCATTTGCGCGCCGGTCTTGTTTTGCGCGCACGCGGCCCTCGACCACTGGATTGACCCACTCGAGGTGGCTCGGGTTAAAGGCCAGTGACAGGTGAACCTTTCGTCCATTGGCGAGAACACGATCGGAAGAATAGCCCAAATGATATTTCACGTCGCCGCGACCGAGGTGCAGTTCAGGGTGCTCATCTTCGAAGGCCGCAAAAATTTCAGTCAGATTTTTTTCCATTACATTCGCAAGCACATTCAGACGACCACGGTGTGCCATGCCAATGACGATTTCGTTTACGCCATGTTTTGCTGAATCTTGAATCATGAGTTCAAGTAAAGGGATGACGCTTTCTGCGCCTTCCAAGGAAAAGCGTTTTGCTCCGATGTAGTTTGTGTGTAAAAACTGCTCAAAACTTTCAGCGTCAGTAAGCTTACTCAAAATAAGGATTTGCTCTTCTCGGCTTAGTTCAATATGGTTGCCTGTGCTTTCCATGCGTTCTTGCAACCAATGACGAATCTCCTGCTCGTCGATGTGCTTGAACTCAACGCCAATACTCCGACAATAGATTTCTTTAAGATGTTCAAGAATTTCACCAAGGGGTAGCTTGGTTTTGCCCATCAGACCACCTACCGAAAACACGGTATCGAGGCCTACGTTATCCAAGCCAAAATGCTCAAGGCTCAAATTGCTTTGGTGCTTAGGGACGAGGCCCAACGGATCCAGCGCTGCAAGGCGGTGTCCCCTGGCCCGAAAGGCATCCATCATGGCCGAGACACGGCCTTGAAGCTCTGTTGCGAAATGCAGCTCTGCGTTTGGCGGAAAGGAATCAATGCGTTTGCGGCTCTTTTTGCTTTTGTCCGCTGCTGTTGGAAGCTCGGATGCCGTGTAACGTGTTCCGTTAATAGCTTGAGTGGAGCCTCCGTTCGTGAAGTAGCTACGCCACACCGGATCAACCGATTCAGGGTTTTCTTTAAAGCGCTGATACAGCTCTTCAACTAACGATTGATTTACGCCAAACTCTTGATCCATGGCCACGCTTCTTGCCTCTCTAGCGCCACTATTCAGCCTAACTTTTTACGGCTGCTTAGGCTAGAGGAGCAGCCTTTACTTTGTTGTCTGTCTGTTTTTCCAATGTCAACGGATCAGAATGCAGTAAACCTTTGACGTAGTTTGGAACAGCAAACATCCCGCGGTGCACCGCTTCGTTGTAGTAACGACAGCCGGGAACAATCATATTAACCCGCGCCGCATTGGTCTCATGTGGGGTAGCCTCGGCACTTGCGTAGGTCCAGCTCCATATTCCAGTATTGTAGATAGGTACAGGCCCAAAATATGGAAAGACTTTTGGGAATACTGCGCGGAGGTTGTGCTGGATGGATGCAAAACCTTTCGGCATCATGACCGGTGATTCGCTTTGCAGCGCTAAAACGCCGTGGGGTTTGAGTAGACGTTTGCACTCGGCATAAAACTCTCTGTTAAACAGGCCAACGCCAGGGCCGATCGGATCGGTGCTATCAAGTAAAATAATATCGTAGATGCCGGACTGCTCTTGTTTTACATAGGCCACCCCGTCTTCGATCCGTAAATCAAGGCGCGGGTCCTGCCAAGCGCTGCCCCCAATATGAGGCATGTGCTCCTTGCAGGCTTCGACAACTTCGCCATCGATTTCAACGAGGCGTACGTTTTGAACTTCGGCGTAGCGTAAGACTTCTCGGCTGGTTCCTCCGTCGCCTCCACCGATAATGAGAACCTTTTCTATACACGGCGCCGAACAAAGCACCGGATGAACAAGTGACTCATGATAGAAGAACTCTTCTTTATCACTGGTCATAAAACAGCCGTCGAGCGCGAGGGCTCGGCCGTACATCTCGGTATCGACGATGTCTATCGTCTGAAACTTACTTTGGCTGTGGTAAACATGTTTCAGTACCCTTAGCCCAAGGCGCAAGTTGTCTTGATAAACTTCATCAAACCATTCGCTCATTTGTTTCTATCCTTAATTAAGAGCCAAACTAAATGGCCGTTGCATCAAAGCTTTGGGGCTGGACTGCATGACTTTGACGCTTTTTATCGTGCTCGCGAATAACGATGGAATACTGCGGGTCAACGCCGCGATCAACCTTAAGCCATTCGGTGTTTTGTGCGCTCAGGCCCTGGGTGAGAAGGTCACGTGCTTTTTCGGGTACACATTCTCCGCAGGTGTAAAAATCCACCGCCGCGTAACCTGTTTCGGGCCAGGTATGAATCGATAAATGCGATTCTTCGACAACAACGACGCCGCTTACGCCCTGCGGCGTAAAACGATGAAAAAACTTACCGACCACCGTAGCGCCAGCTGCCTGTGCCGCTTTCACCATTAAATCTTGAATTCTATCTTGGTCGTTAAGTGCCTCGGCATCACAACCATAAATTCAACCAGAAGATGTTGGCCCAGAGTGTCCATAGTGTGCCCCCAGCTGCTGAAGTAGCCTAGCCCTGCCTGATAAAACAAAGAGGGCTTGATACCAATTTTTTTGAAAGCCGCAAGCTTTTTACGCACGATCGCAATAAAAAAGTAGGTGAACGCGATTCCTGGCTTGGCGGTGCAGGGCTCAGTGGCGATGGAGGCCGAGTTTTGGGCTAGGCGAAGCGGCATCGTCCGAGCTGTCTGCTGAAGGGATTTGGCTCTCGATACCCACGGAACTACCTGCTCGCAAGGAAAGCCGCTCTTTGCAGGAGTGAATCAGGGATCGGGGAAAAGCCGCAGAAAGGTAAGCTCTGCCGACTTCTGTGCTCGAGCTATGAACGGCTGGGAGCTATTTCCCTGCTGGGGTGTTCACCGCCTTACAGCGCTCTTGCTTCTGATGCGAATCAGGCAAACGAAGGCAAAGCACAGCATGCTGAAGCTTGTGCTTGTCCGATCGTGGGCTCTCAATGAACAGCCGCCCGATGCCGAGCCCGTACTTGCTGTGCCCGAAGAAGAACCCTCATCGATGTCGCTCGGCGCGAGGCCCTCTCCACCAATATCAACAACGTGCACGCCAGCTTCGATGGCCTGGCGCAGGGTAAGGTAGAGCGCATTTTCGCTTGGGACCAAGGATGCATAGTAATCGGCCGAGTCTTGTAGGAGTGAAGCGTCGTAGTACAGATCAGGCGCGGTCTGTGCGGTGTAGTTGCTGACAATAATCGTGGCTGATGAAAGCTGTGTATTTGCCGGCAACTCAAAGCGCAGTGTTGCTACGTCGTCTAGCGCATCGACGCGCCATGCGCGATAAACAAAATCATAACCGGGTACAAGGTATTCGGTGGTTGGCATTGCGCCCAAACGTTCACTTACGAAATTGCCGGGACCACGCGGCCCTTCAGTCCAGACATTGCCCGCAAGAGCTGTGAGTTTTGTTTGGTACGTGCTTTCGATGGTGCGTAGGATCTTCTTTACTGGAGCGTCGCTGTGTTTTCCAACAACATGGGTCCAGCTCCAAGCGTTGACTGGTCTAAAGTTGCTACCCATGCTCAACGTGCCGGTGTCATTAGAGTGTCCGTTGTTGAAAGCGCCATAGACACCACCCCAAGTAATTCTTCCGGAACTGTAGCTACTGTCATAACCTGACATCTGTGTGGGAAGTGCCCATACCGCAGGCAAAGAACTGCCGCTCAAAGGCGGGGCACTGGCCCAGCTGTCGCCACCATCATAGTAGCCGCCGCCCATGTCTTGTTCCTGGTAGCTTTGGTTTTGCACGACGCCAACTTCTCGGTCTACAGCGCCACCCTCGCTAGGGCTAGCCCAAGACATGACATAAGGAATCGTGTTCGGTGTGGACCAATCCCAGTTTACCTGTACACCGTTTTCAGTTGACGGATCCCCACTGCCAGTGAGCGCAGAAGTTGTTTCAAACTTATACTGCGTGCCCCAGGCCATTCCCGTAATAATCCCGTTTTTAGGCCAATCAAATTGGCTGTAGGGCCCGCGCATGTCGTCACCTAGCTCGACGTCATCTGCAATGTCGCTGCTGTCATAGGCGACAGTTTGTATATATCCATCGCTTCCATCTTGAAAAAAGTAATCGTTGGTGATTCGCCAAACAAGGCTCGGCATGGAACAACTCGCAAGGCGAAAACTGCGGCGCACAAGAGCATGGTGTTTTGCGCTAAACACGACAGAAGCGACAAGCTCAGTTCCAGCGTCCGAGCTTGTATATCCCTGTGTGCAGCTCCCGTGATGAACCATGCGCCCGCCCTCAAGCAGCGCCTGATCGCTAATCGTGATACCGTCTACTAAATAGCTCTGTTCGGTCGTCGTAATTTGATCATTGCGTATACGCACGCTGCGCGGCTCCGCTGCGCTATCCAGCCAACTCACGCGGGTTTGCCCATCGTCATTTTCATCCACCGAAAGTGATTGTGCCAAGCTGTTATTTGTTAGAGCCAGTGCAAAGCATACGCCAAAAAGAAGCAAGTGCCATTTCAAGGCTCCACGAGCATGCATGATTAATGAATAGCACAAAGCTAAGCATAGGGTCGTTGTTTTTGCAGTGCCTAGGGAAAAGGCTTGCTCTACGGACACCGTTGTTGGTGTCCGTAGAGGCCATTTCGCTAACAAAGCTCTGGACTATTCTGGATCCAAACAGAGATACTCATAATTAAACTCGATTTGTCCTTGACCAACGCGCTGCTCGATAACGCTAGAGATACGATTTTTCTCGTCATAGCTGTAGCTTCGAGTGTACGGACTACTAATACTTCGCGTTTCTTCTAAGAGTAAGCCGTGCTCATCGTAGTTGTATTGGATTGTCTGCGGATCTGTGCCGTTTTGTTCAACGCGCTCGAGTCTCCCAAGGCCATCGTAGAAATAGTCTTTTGTATAAGGTCCCGTGCCACTTTGCTCTTCAAAAACGAGCAAGCCACTTTCGTCGTATTCGAAAGTTCGAATCGAGGGATCTTTCAACGTGCGCGTTTCTTCGATGAGTCTCCCTTCGTCGTCGTAGGAATATACGGTGTGGTGGGGATTGGTTTCGTATTGGGTCATGTTTTGAAGTACTCCTTTGCTATCGTAAACATAGTCCCGGATATAGGGTCCTTCTTGGCTACGCCTCTCGCGTACAAGCTGGCCATGCTCATCGTAAGCGTAATCAATCTGATAGTTTTCGACGCCTTGAGCCGTCAGACTGCATGGTCCCGGATTCTGCGCCTCCGTGGATGAATCTGAGCAAGCGCTAAGCACCCACGCCAAAGCAAAGTAGCAGCCCAATTTAATTATACGCATCATAACAACCTCCGTCTCTATTTCTTAAGTGCCCGGAGGTGCTGCGTTTGTTCAATCTATTATTTTGATATCGAGAATTACTTCGCTTTAGCTTTGTTCGGTGACGTATTCGCCATGGTTGATCACAAGGGTGCACAGAAGCATAACGACAAGCAAGGCAGCGCAAAGCACGCCAGCGTGAGCCACAGCTGGCAAATCTGGGGTCATCTCTGGAGCGAAGAGGCCGCCTTTGGGCAGACCGGCAAGTTGCTTTGCATGGTAGTTCAGCGACACCATGCGTGAAGGTCCCGGCAGGATGTGCCCAAGTGAAAATTCCACCACGGCAAAGTACATCACACTAAGCACTCCAGAGGCTTCAACAGCCAGTGCGCCCCAGAGCAAGCAAATAGCGCAATAGGCTGAAGCCAAGATGCTAAGACTTCCCATTGCAGCAAGGCTCTGCGGCAGCGCGGCGCTCGCGGCGCTGAAATCCGGCAAGTAAATTATCAGATGCAAACACAGTGTGCTCAAGCAAAGCAAAGCAATACTCGCCAATGATGCACTTAGAAATTTTCCCAGGAGTAGATAAACACGTCGGACTGGGCGGCTGATGATAAAACTAAAGGTTCGATCTTCGACTTCATCGGAGATGGCTCCTGCCGCAAACAAAAAAGGCAGCAAATAAACCAAAAGGCCAAAGAAGTCCAAACTCAAGGCACTCTGCATCAGTTCGCTTGGCTCGATGTCTTTGGCGGCATAGCGCGCTAGGGCCACCGCAACGATGACGGTGAGCGTTGCGATGATGCCTAGCCAAAGACCTTTGCCGCGTTTGAGTTTGAGCCAATGAAGCTCGGCCACAGTTTGTATGGCAGGGTAGCCTGAAGGAAGTTCATGCATCGGCTGCCTCTTTTCGTGCTTTGTTTTGTTTTTTGCTTGCTGCGTCCACACCCACTCCGGCGAGCCCTGAGCTGCGCTCTACAAGGCGATGAAAAAGCGATTCAAGCTGGGCATCCGGGCTGCTCAACGCCACAAGACCGTAGTCGTGCTCGGATAGTTTTTGACCGAGCGCAGTGTAGCTTTGATCGGGCGCATCTGTTTCGAAAACCACCCGGCTTGCATCGTGAAAGTCGATGCGCTTGATGTGCTCTTCAGCAATCATGCTTTGCGCAAGCTTGCGTGTTTCGCTGCACTCCACCCAAATCTGGTGTGGCACATCATCGAGCAAATCACGGATTTCGCGAATGGCGCCTTGTGCGACGAGTTGCCCTCGCGCAATCAGCAATACTTTGTCCGTGAGGCTCTCCACTTCATGAAGCACATGCGTAGAAAAAAGCACCAGTCCGCCGCGATCGGCATGGGCTTGAATTTCCGCGAGGATCATCTGACGCGTCGTAGGATCGGTGCCGCTCAGAGGTTCATCTAAAAGAAGAATCGAGGGCTCATGCACCATGGCTTGAGCAAGTTTTACGCGTTGACGCATGCCGCGAGAAAAGCCCACCAAACGCCGATCAGCGGCTTCCGTCAGTCCCATGCGCTCCAGTGCTGCTTTCGCTCGCTCGAGGCTTTCCTTTTTTGAAAAGCCGGACAGACGCGCCATGGCGGCTACAAACTCAAGGGCGCTAAGCTCTTTTGGCAAAGCATCGGCTTCGGGGCACAAGCCAATGTCTTTTAGCACTTTTGGGTTAGCAAAAGGCGCCATGCCGTTGACATGCATCTGCCCAAGGCTAGGGCGAAGCAGTCCTGCGCACAGCTTTAGGAAGGTACTCTTGCCCGAGCCGTTGGGACCAAGCAGTCCCCAAATGCCAGGTTCCAAATCAACACTGATTTGTTGCAGCGCGGTAATGCGTCCGTACCACTTGCTCAAACGAATGGCCCGCAAGGAAGGGCTTGTTTTGTCTTCATTCATTTAAGCACCTCAAGACGGTTCAAACGAAACCAAGCCAAGGCGTAACTGCTTGCCGTAACCGCCAAAAGCACTGCGCTCACCTGCATCCAGTTGAGTATGGCGGCGTCTTTTTCCGGCGTAATTTGAAATAAAATCTGCGATAGGCTGCCAAGCACGGCGGGCAGCGAAGCTAGCTTGAGCCAAGGAAGGTCTGTAATCGCATACACCACCGACGCAATGACGTGCGGCACGATCCACAACAAAAGCCAGCCCGTCATGGTCAAGGCTCGGTTACGAGAGAGCGAAGAGATGCCCACCGATACGACCGAGGTGACCAGCGCTACAACGGCACACAAGCCGAGGGTAGGGAAAAAAAGCTTGGCGCTATGCCACACTTCACCTTGCGGCGAGGTGACGCTCAAACAGAGCACGACGAGTGCAGTAGGCAATAAGGTGATGCTAAAGACCAAGGTCAGCACCGCGCCCATTCGGCCGAGTAAATACTGCAAAGGCGAAACCGGTTTCGAAAAGAAAAAAGTAAAGGAATCGTTGGTCATGTCTTCAGCCATGGCGCTGGCGCCTGTGCGTAAGGTTACCAAGCTGACAAACAACCACAGCTGCCACTTGAAAAGGTTATTGAGCAAGCTTGCTCCATCGATGTTGCCTGCGCCTGGCGCATTGCCGCCGGCGGTTTGTGTCGAGAACCAAAACACAATACCGATGTAGGCCAGCGGCACCATGGCAGGTACCCAACAAAAAAGAACGGAAAGTTTAATCAGCCAACTGTTCCAGGCTCGCCTTAAACTGTAGCGCCAAAGCACCCATGCATTTTGCCCGCGCCCTTGAAGGCTGCCCTCATAAGCTCGGTAGCCCAAATCTCGAAGTACCATAGGCCTGGGACGCTAACAGAGTTTTGTCCTGATGACAGCCCAATAGCGCAATCGAGCCCTTCGCTTCGAATAAATCTAAAAAGATTCTTGCTTTGAGCGTTCATGGAGCGATTCAACAATGACGCTAAGGTTCACTCCACAGTCTTTGCAGGGCTTTTTCGCGGCCGCAGCTTAGCGAATAATTTCGGTAGGTTTCTGGATGCGTTTTGTAAAAGTCCTGGTGGTAGTCTTCAGCAGGATAAAAAGGTCCGGCTTTTCGAATCAGCGTTTTCAGTGGTGTCTTAAAGTGTTTTGCTTTTTCAATGGCTAGCTTTGATGATTCGGCCAGCTTCTTTTGTTTTGCGTCGTGATAAAAAATTGCACTGCGATATTGTTTGCCCACATCGCAAAACTGTCGGTCCTTAACTGTGGGATCGATGTTGTGCCAAAAGACATCAAGTAGTTTCTTATAGCTAGTTCTTTTTGGATCGTAACGCACGCGCACTGCTTCTGCATGACCTGTATTGCCGCTGCTTACTTCGTTGTAGCTTGGGTTTTTCGTGTGCCCGCCGGTATACCCAGCGATCGTGGCAATCACGCCTGGCAACATGTCAAAAGGTTTTTCCATGCACCAAAAACATCCACCGGCAAAGGTTGCTTCGGCATAAGCGCTTTGTTGTTTAGATGGCTGCTTGGAAATTGCTTTATCCTCAGCATGACTTTGCGCATGGCAGGCGAAAACAAAAAGCAGGGCAACTTGGATAAAGCGGAACATGCGATCCATTTAACGCTATCTTGGCTTTGCGTAAAATGCTTGCCTGGAAAAACATTAGATGAGTTTTTCGCCATGACTGTTTTGTCTGTTTTTGCGCCTATTTAATGACAGGTTTGGCGTTTTCTATGATATTTTAATGCCAACTCTGGCATGTGGCTGTTTTAGCGCCCTTGCGTCCTTTGTTCGCCATGCTTAAAAGAACGCTCATGAAACATAAACTTCTATTCTTTTTCTTGCTGCCTGCTGTGTTTGCTTCGGGTTGTGGTTTCAACGCTGTTATCGAGCGCGACGAAGACGTCAAAGCATCGTGGGCGGAAGTTGAAAACCAATACCAACGCCGAGCGGAGCTTGTGCCCAATCTGGTCAAGACCGTTAAAGGGGCAGCTGATTTCGAGCAAGATACTTTGCAAAACGTGATTGAAGCACGCTCCAAGGTATCGAGCATGCAGGTTGATTCGAGCATCCTTGATGATCCGGCGCGCTTTAAACAATTTGAGCAAGCTCAAGCTAAGCTTTCAGGCGCCTTGTCGCGTTTACTCGTTACCGTCGAGCGCTATCCCGATCTTAAAGCCTCGCAAGCCTATCGTGATTTGATGGTGCAGCTCGAGGGCACGGAAAACCGCATTGCAGTGGCGCGCCGTCGCTTTATTGAATCGGTTGCTGAGTACAACAAAGTGGTGTTGCGCTTTCCCAGCATGATTGGCGCGAGAATGCGGGGCAAAGAAACCAGGCCTACCTTTGAAGGCACGATTGAAGGCGCTGACCGAGCCCCTGAAGTAAAGTTCGAGTAGGGTAGGGCCTGAGGAATGCCTACTGCGATACGAGCGGTGCTACGAAGATGGACAGTCGGTGCGCTCGCTTCGATGCTTGCACTTCTTTGTTTCCTTCCGAACTCGGCAGGTGCCCTTGATCCACCAGCCCTTAATGCACGGGTTACCGATCTAGCGGGGGTGCTTGGCGCCGGCGCACGCTCCGAGCTTGAGAAAAAGCTTGCTGCTTATGAACAGCAAACCGGCCATCAGTTTGCGTTTTTGAGTGTGCCCACCTTGGATGGCGATCCCATCGAAGATTTTTCGATTCGCACCGTTGAGCAATGGAAACTGGGTGATAAAAAGCGGGATGACGGGCTGCTTTTTTTGCTCGCGGTTCAGGAAAGGCGCATGCGCATTGAAGTGGGCTACGGTTTAGAGGGAGCCATCCCGGATGCCCTAGCCAAGCGCATCATTGACCAGTATGCTACGCCATCGTTTCGCGCTCAAAACTTTGCTGAAGGCATCAATGCAGTTTTCGATGCGCTCATGAAAGCAGCCAAGGGCGAATCGCTCGGGCCACCGCCACGCGCTAAGCAACGCAGGCAGGGCCCGGGGTGGATGCTCTTGCTTTTGCCGCTTTTCTTTTTCAGCATGGTCTCTCGCATGCTGCCTAAGGCAGCGCGCATTCCCATTATGGTTGTTGCGGGCGGATTGCTTGGCTTTTTTATTTTGCACGGCATCATCGGCTTCCTTTCGGGCCTTTTCTTCGGCTCGATCTTTTCCGCATCGCCGCGCGCAGGAGCCGGAGGCATGTACTACGGTGGTGGCTTCGGTGGAGGTGGCGGCTTTGGCGGTGGCGGTGGTTTCGGCGGTGGAGGCGGCGGCTTTGGCGGCGGCGGCGCTTCGGGGGGATGGTAGTCATGGCGAGGATTTTAAGCAGTGACGATAAACGCAAGATCGAAGAAAAAATCGCTGAGGTCGAAACCCTGGGCGACGTCGAAATCGTGGTGGCCGAGGTTGAAAGAAGCGACGCCTACCTTTTATGGCGCGGCCTTGGTAGCGGACTGCTCACGCTGAGCGCAGTGCTGACGATTCACTATGGCTGCCCTTTGGTGTCTGCCGATTGGCTGATTGCACTTCAGCTTCCTTTGCTTGCTTTGAGCTGGTTTCTTTGCGGCCTGCCGCCGCTGCTGCGCTTGCTTGCGCCCGATGCGCTGGAGCAAGCTGCAGTTCACCGTCAAGCAAAACTTGCTTTTTTGGACAACAATATAGCGGAAACCAAAAACCGCGTGGGCGTGCTGCTGCTCATCTCTGCGCTTGAGAAACGCGTCGAAATTTTAGCCGACCGCGGCATTCATGAAAAAGTTCAAACTGAAGGCTGGCAACAGCACGTAAAAACCATCGTGCAGGCGATTCACGAAAAACGTGCTGCTGAAGGTATCTGCAAAGTCATCCATGCACTGGCCACCCAAGTCGGCGAAGTGCTTCCCCTGCAAACTGACGACGAAAACGAGTTAGCCAACAAAGTAGTAAGCCACTAGAGCTGCTTTTATTCTTCAGCTTCCACAACAAACTGCATGCGGAAATCGTACACTTCGTTAAGTTGAGCGCTTAGGTACTCACCGTCTCTTTTCGCGGGCCAGTATTCCCAGCGTGTGCGTGTTCCGCCGAGACCGAGACCGCGCTGATCCGGGCTCTGTTTTTCAATAAACAAAGACAAGTCGCCTTCGCCGAGCTGGTTTGAAGATTGTGGAGCACGCACCCGTAGCTCAATCGCTTTTGCAAAGCCAAGCTCAGGGCCGATGTGCACGGTGGGGCCGATATGCCGGCGCGTTGAGCTTTGCGTTGCAAGAGAAGAATCGCTGTCGAAGCGAAAATGAATCTCTGTTTTGATTGGAATGGCTCCTTCGGGAATGCGTAACTCAGCATTGCTTCCAAGCGATAGCGTGCCTCCCATTGCGCCAACCACAACGTCGATGCGTTGATTGTTGTGGACCTGCACTGCGACCTCTTTGGCTTTCTGTGGTACTGTTTTAGCCTTTGGGCTCGAGGCGCAGGCGGCTAGCGAGCATAGGGCCAAGATAAAACCAATCAAGTCTCTGTGCTTTAACATGAAAGCAACTATAATATTTCTATTGTGAAGAACAAAGGCTCATCGAAAGGAAAGTTGCTGAAAGGCATTGCAAGGACTACCCACACCGTTCGCAATTTGTTTCCGTTGAGTTCCCTTGGCTTTTCGCTGCTCGTGCTTGCTCCCTTTGCTCTTCAATGGTGGGGGCTTCGGCAAATGGACCTTGTCGTGCTCGTGCTGTCCTATTCCGCGCTTGCTTTGCTTGGCTTTTCCGTACTGAGCACGGTGACTGTTGCATTGCTCTCGCACCTTCGCTTGCGACGGCTTCGATGCAAGGCCCTTAGCCTTGAGACCTGTCTGCAGGTGGAAACAGATTTTGCGCTCAAAGCGGTCTCTTGGCTCCCGTGGGTTGATTTGAGGTGGCAGTGGTATGAGCCCAATATCGCGGAGCTTGATTGTATTAATAGAAGCCGTGTGCTGCATGAGCGTGTTCGTCTTTTGGAGCGTGGCCAGTACAAAAACCTTAAGCGTCGTTTTTTTATCCAAGATATTCTGGGCTTGAGTCGGATTGTTTTTGAATCCGCGCAGCTGCTTGAGTTAAAGGTATTGCCATGGACAGGCGCATTGGATCGCAGTCCGCTGCTAAGTGCCTACGCTGGAGGGGAAGACCTGGCACATCCACGAGGGCTCGCCGAAGGAGACCGTGTCGAGCTCCGTCGCTACAACCCCGGGGATCCTGCACGCCTCATTCATTGGAAGCTTTTTGCGCGCACGCGTAAACTGATGACGCGTTTTCCCGAACGGGCGTTTAGCAAAACGACAAAAGTGTTAGCTTATTTGGTTGAGGGGCCTAACGATGATGCAAGTGCAGCCGTAGCGCGCGTTGCGATCGAACAACAGGCTTTGGGGGAAGACTGGTTGTTTGGTGCCGATGGTAGCTCGGAGCTTGCCGTTGACGTTGCAAAAGCATTGGAGCTTATCCAGCTTTCAAAACAACGGAACAAGGAAAAGAAGACCGAACTACGTCAATTTGTGTCTGCTCAACGCAAACTTGGTTTTTCCAGTTTGTTGGTGTTTTGTCCCCCAACCCAACAGGGCGAGTGGCTTGAACAGTTGCGGGAGTGTATCAGTGAGTTTGCCGCGGGCGTGCATGTCGTCATAGGGATCGACGGCGCGCCACAGGAACATCCTCCGAAGCTATTGACGCGTTTTCTTTTCAATGCAAACAGATCCGATGTCTTTACGAAGACCGAGTTGCAAGAGCTACTCATTTCGCTTAAGAAAATGGGTGCGAGTGTTGATATCCTTGACCGGAAAAGTGGAGACAGCTACCTGCATTCCATGAGCGATAAACGTGAGCTAAGGCGGAGCGCTTAATGCCGGGTCATAAGAACAACGGGCCTTTGTCCGGAAGCTGGAGTCTAACACTTATTTCGGCCTTGGCTTATGGGGTTTCGGCTGTCGCTTTATTATGGTCCATTTCCAGCTTTTCGATGCGAGTGAGTGCCGGCACGGGAGCAGTGCTTGGCGTTGTCACTGCGCACTTGTTGTTGAAAAAGCGCGTGCGTCTTGCTGCTCTCGTGCTGATTTCTGTTCTGCTTTTCTTTTGGGTTTGTTTGTTCGTAGCTGGATACTGTCCTCGCTCTCTTTTGTTTCTTTTCTCGATACAACTTCGCGTTTTGCTTTTGCTCAAGACCTTGGTTTTTTTATTTGTTGCTATTCCGTTGCGCTTATGGCTCGGAGTTTGGCTTTGCGCTTCCGTTATTTTGTGCTGCTAGAGATAGCGCTTGTGTGTGTAAGTTTTACCCAGTTGCTAGCCGCTCATCGTTATGGATCCATCAACCGCCCCTTCGAACTTGCTGACCCCTTATTGACGCAGGGCAAGGATCCGGCTCTGGCCATTTTGTTGATTGGCGTGGCCGTCTCGCTGCTAGCTTTTTTTGTCATCAATCGAGCGAAAGGCTTGTGGCGAGCCTTAAGCATGGGGCTTTTCTTTTTGTTGATACTCGGAGTCGTGGTTGCCGGCACGCAGGTGTTGGGACTGCCGACGCCATCGGTTGCTGGAGATGCGCTGGGCCTTCGTGGAAAGAACAAACAACAAGGCCAGCAAAAAAAGAACAAAGAACAATCGGGCAAAGGCCAGCATAGTACCGAAGAAATGGAGTTTCGTGACAACTACAACGACGAAGCCGACCGCTCACCGGTTGCCGTGGTCTTATTTCACGATGATTATTCACCGCCCCAAGGCGTTTACTACTTTAGACAAAACGCTTTCAGTCAGTACAACGGCCGACGTTTGGTCACCACTACGCGTGACGATGTCGATACAGATATTGCTCCAGGTTTTCCGACCACCTCGTTTGCGATACCACACGATTTTGTTGTAGCGGGCGTTCGCAAAGATCTAAAAACAACGATGGCCTTGTTGGCGGATCATTCAAGACCTCCTGGGCTCGAGTCGCCGATTAGCTTAACAGCAACCGAAAACAGTAATCCATCACGGTTTTTAAGAAGCTACGAGGTCGAGTCGGCCGCTCTGGATACTGAATACTTAGCCCTAATAGGAGCTGAAGCTGGAAAGAAAGAATGGACGGCTTCGGAGTGGAAGTACTATTTGGCGGCGCCCAAAGATCCTCGTTACGACAAGCTGGCCCAGAGCATTGTGGATGAGATGCCAGAAGCCCTAAAGAGCGATCCGATGGCCAAATCCGTTGCTGTGGTCAGTTGGCTAGGCTCTCACGGCACCTACAGTTTACGGCACGGTTACGCGAACGCGGAAGATCCAACAGCTGCTTTTTTGTTTGGGGAAAAAATAGGCTATTGCATTCATTTTGCGCACGCGGCCGTCTACCTTTTGCGCCAGCTCGGCATTCCCTCACGTGTAGCAACCGGCTATGCGATTAATGAAGCTGCCAGACAGGGAGGCTCAGCTCTACTGCTCAGCAGCGCAGATTCACATGCTTGGCCGGAAGTTTATTTTCAAGACCTCGGTTGGATCGTGATGGACATCTTTCCGGAGCAAAGTCTTGATTCGCCACCACCACCGCCTGATCCGGATCTGCAGCGATTATTGGGGAGCTGCTGCGCGGAGAGCGTCCTTTGCAAATGGGCAAGGATTCTCCGGCAGCCAAAGCCAGTCGCTTTTTAATACGGGCGGTCGAGTTGCTCCCGTGGCTGCTCGCATGGATAAGCATTCTTACGCTCTTCATCTTCTATGTCATCAAATTTTACCGTCGCGTTTGTTACCATTTTTCCCGTGGTCGGAAAAAAAATCACTATGCTTATCGTGCGGCGTTGGATGTGCTTTCGGAGTTAAGAATAAGACGACACTATGGAGAGAGCCAAGAAGCGTTCGCCAGACGGTTGCAACAACGCTATCCAAGTTTTAGACAACTTAGCGATACTCACATCGCTACAGCCTTTGCCGATCCTCAGCGGAATCTGCAGGCGTCGCTTCCTTCGGCACTTAGCAATCTGCGGGATGAGCGTCGGCAGAACGTGAGTTGGTGGCGTAGACTTTGGGCTTTGATTCTGCCATGGTCATGGCTGTTTTCTAGATAGAATTTCGATATCAAGTAGGAAGCGATAGCATGCAAGATCCACAGGTCGCGATAAGTTCTGAGCAACTCCCAAGGGCACAAGAAGTGATGCATCGGATGATGGCCCGCCTTCGTGCCGCGATTGTCGGTCGCGACGATGTCATCGAGCTCATTAGTATCGCGCTATTTGCCGATGGTCATGTCCTTCTTGAGGACTATCCTGGTTCCGGAAAAACCACCTTGGCACGTGCGTTGGGACAAGGCATCTCCCGGGCTGAGCGTAGTAGCGCGTTTGGAGCATTTAGGCGCATTCAGTTTACGCCTGATCTACTGCCCAGCGATATTACTGGCGCGAGTGTGTTTGATCCTGAGCGTTCTTCGTTGAGTTTTCGGCCTGGACCTTTGTTTGCGCATGTGGTGTTGGCGGATGAGATTAACCGCACCTCGCCCAAAGTCCAATCGGCCATGCTTGAAGCAATGGCGGAAAAACAGGTGACCGTTGATAACCAGACTTATCCACTGGATGAACTGTTTTTTGTGATTGCAACACAAAATCCGCGCGATGTTGCTGGCACCTATCCTTTACCGACACCACAGCTGGATCGCTTTTTGTTCTGTATCCGCATGAAACATATTAGTCGTGAAGCCGAGCTCAGGGTGCTTGCTCGCTATCCAGAAACCAGTTTGCAGACAGCTGCGCGCTTAGCGCAAGTAAGCCGTGAAGAAATCCTTGCGGTGCGAAAACTTTTACGAGAAAGTGTCTTTGTTTCGCCAGCGATTCAAGAAGGTCTTGTTGAACTTGCAACGACTTTGCGTTCAGATGCACGCGTTGTTCAGGGGGTTTCAACGCGTTCTTTGGTGTTGATGCTGCCAGCTTTGCAGGCTAGGGCGTTAGTGCATGGACGTGACTTTGTCAGTCCAGACGATGTTGCAGTTTTGTCGCCCTTCGTTTTTGCTCATCGCTTGGACTGCGTTCCGGGCATCGGCGATGAGAGCCAAGTGGTTAGCGAGTGTTTGCAACCAGTGCTTGAGATGCTGGCACGAACCACCCTTAAGCGATGAAACTATCGCCTGCTCTTTTTTGCTATGTTTGCTGGTGCTGCCAGCGCGAGCTGATGAGCTGCCGCCGATGCCCCAAGCTGCAAATCTGCGGGCTAGCAGTGATGAACAACTTGCTTGGGCTTTTGCTCGTTCCGATAAGCTGATCAAAGCACGCGAACTTGCCCAGGAGGTAATCGAAAAGAACAAAAGCTCGTACGTTGCTCATTTGGTTCTTGGCTATGTTGAGCACTACGCCGAAGCCAATATCCCGCGTTCAGTATTCCATTTAGAAAAAGCACTGAAGCTTTACGAACGCAAGTACGGCAAAGTGCCCACTCCCCAAAAACCATGGGGTTGGCATTCTCGAATATTGAAGGAACTGGGTGCATCGTACTACGACATGGAGGAATACGAAAAACGTATTGCGTTCATGGATCGCTACAATGAGTACTACCGTCCACTCATGATTGCCGAGCGAGCGTGGCCTTTGATGAAACTGAGGCGTTACAAAGAAGCGCGCAAATATGCCAAGTTGGCTCTCAAAGAAGATACGTTGTTTCAAAAAGTCTTGGCCTACAATGCATTGTGCGCGATTGAATTTGAAGCAGGGGACAATGAGGCTGGGTATCTCGCCTGTAAGCAAGCTGTCGAGCATGCACGGCAAGAGCGACGAACCCTAAGTGCTGTCGATCTAAGCAACTACGCTGAAGCCTCCCGTTCTTTATTTAAACTCGATGAAGCGGAGAAAACCAGTCTTGAAGCCACACGCGTACCCGTCTCATGGTACGCTAATCCATGGCTTGATTTGGCCGATCTCTACTTGCGCGAAGGACGTTTTGCAGAGAGTTTATCTGCTTTTAAATCGATTGCACCTTATCGAGCTGAGCGCCCTCCACATGTACGCAACGTGGACCTCTCTGAGTTAAGGCGCGGTCTTGCGGCCTTCTTCTTGGTAATGGGCAAAGCTGATGTGTCAGCAGAGATTTCCGAAAAAGCTTTGTTGCTTCCAGATAGGCGTGCGCATACCAGTCGCGAAGCAGAACAGGATCGCGCTATTCTAGCCTTGCTGCATCGCCGGGCATTGCGAGTTAGCGCGGAGCAGCAGTTAGAAAAAAGCGTCGACAAGGTTTTTTACAAACGTTTGTGGGCGTGGATGCAAGCGTCGTTTCAGCGAATGAAGGCCTGGCGAGCGGGACAGCAAGTTGCGCGCCTGCTATCGGAAGGCTCAAGGCTTGCAGGCACCTTCAAGATAGGTTCCGCTCAAAGCGCTGTCATGCCACCCTGGTTTGCAGGGGATCTCATTGATGTCCTTGGGCCGTCGGTGAGTATGGAAGCTTTGCGAGAGGCCGAACAGAGCGATGAGCGACCCTTAGTGCAGGCGTATTACGATGCGTTCAAAGCCGAGACTTTTTTGAGAGCAGGGCGCTACATTGAAAGCCTGCGAGCTGCAAACGCGGCAGAAAAAACATTGGGCAAAGCTGAAGTATTATTGCGAGCAAGGCTTTTTGTGGTGGCAGCCGAAGCAAGTTGGCAGATAGGTCAAGCAAAGCAGTCGGCCATGTGGGTGGATCGTGCGTTGCAGCATGATCCCGGTGCATTCAGACGTTTAGAAATCCCCATTCCAACTCGTTTTCCGACGGCGGCCAATGCCTTGGAGGCTAGGGTGCTGAAGTTTTTAGCGCGCTCCGATAGGCTTGATAAGCAAGATCGAGCAGCTATTCGTCTGCAATTTTTACAGAACACCGCATCCATGCGTTTGTGTCTTATCGGAGCATCGGGCGATGCTTTGGGTTGCGCACAACACAAGATCAAACATAGAAAAGAAGACGCTGCCAACATCGCTAAGGCTTTTCATGAACAGGTCTTTGCTCCAAATGTCGATTTGACCCAGGTGGATATAAACTCGCTAGAAGGGTCCAACATCCGCAGTCCGGATGCTCTTCGAAGCTTGTTCAACGAAGAGCCTGCTGCTTCGGGCAATCCCTCTTTTTAGTTGTTATCTTTATTCGATAAAGAAGCCGGGTTCATGTTATAATCAAGGGATGAGTTGGTTTTCAAACCTGTTTGCTTCCAAGCGTGTCATGCCAACCTCGCTCTGTGATGAAAACTTTGATGCTCAGGTACTAAAATCCGATAGACTTACTTTGGTTGATTTTTGGTCGCCAGGTTGTGCGCCCTGTAAACAACTTGAAGATGTGATTATTGGCATTGCAAGTGACAAAGCGGAGACTGTTAAGGTTTGTGAGCTTAACATCACCGACGGGATGCAAATTGCGGCGCGTTACGGAGTACGGGGCACACCGACCGTTATCTATTTTTAAGGACGGTAAAGAAGTGGAACGTGTGGTCGGTTTTCGTGGTAGCTTATACCATCGCGAACTAATCGATGAGCTTTGCAAATAGGCTCTAGCTCGAGTTGGCTCTAGAGCGATGCTCTAAGAAAACTCCTGTTGCTTTGCTGTTGTTGGATACTGGTCCAACCTTTTTCGGGGCAAACTAACTATTTGCTGGAACATTTTCTTGGAGTGTGATTGAACACGGTAGCAAGTCCTCTCGCTATCAGGAATGAGGCTAAAATGACCGAAGCAATGGTTTCTGTTGACGGCAACGAGGCGGCAGCCCGGGTTGCTCATCGCATCAACGAAGTAATCGCCATCTATCCGATTACTCCTTCTTCTCCAATGGGAGAATGGTCTGATCAATGGTCGTCTGAAAAGCGAACAAATATCTGGGGTGCAGTACCTCAAGTCGTTGAACTTCAGTCTGAAGGTGGTGCCGCAGGAACAGTGCACGGCTCCCTTCAAGCCGGTGCGCTCACCACAACCTTCACGGCGTCGCAGGGGTTGCTGTTGATGATTCCTAACATGTACAAAATCGCAGGTGAGCTCACACCTACGGTATTTCATGTCGCGGCTCGATCGATAGCAGCTCAAGCGCTATCGATTTTTGGGGATCATTCGGACGTGATGGCTGCTCGTGCTACCGGGTTCGCGATGCTGGCCTCAAACAATGTGCAAGAAGTATCGGACTTTGCGCTCATTTCAACGGCAGCTTCTTTATCGGCAAGGTTACCCTTTGTTCATTTTTTCGACGGCTTCCGCACTTCTCACGAAGTCTCGAAGATAGAGCCACTGTCCAATGAAGTATTGCGAGCCATGATGAACGAGGAGCTCGTCCAAGCGCATCGCGCACGCGGGCTGAGTCCAGATCATCCGGTGGTTCGCGGCACCGCGCAAAATCCCGACGTGTTTTTCCAAGCGCGTGAGAGCGTAAACGCCTTTTATGACAACACGCCTCGCCTTGTCCAAGAGATCATGAATGCCTTTGCAAAATACAGCTCGAGGCAGTACCGGCTTTTTGACTATGTAGGTCCGGAAGACGCGGAACGCATTATTGTCATGATGGGTTCGGGCGCCGAGACGGTGCACGAGACAGTCGAATACCTTAACAAAAAGGGTGAAAAGGTTGGTCTTCTCAAAGTGCGCTTGTACCGCCCGTTCAGCGCCGAAGCTTTTGTCGCTGCCTTGCCTAAAACAACCAAAGCAAATTGCGGTCTTGGACCGCACGAAAGAACCCGGCGCCTCGGGCGAGCCTCTGTATCTCGATGTGCTTGCTGCGCTTTGTGAGCTAACGGCAAGCGGCAAGAGCCATCTTAATGGCATGCCGCGTATCATTGGCGGAAGGTACGGGCTCTCCTCTAAAGAGTTCAATCCTGGCATTGTGCGAGCCATTTTCGAAGAACTAACTCATCGTGAGCCTAAAAACCACTTTACGATTGGTATTCATGATGACCTAACGCACCGCAGTTTAGAGTGGGACAAAAACTTTAACATTGAAGCCGATGACGTAGTGCGTGCTGTGTTCTACGGCCTTGGCTCCGATGGCACTGTGGGTGCGAACAAAAACTCCATTAAGATTATTAGCGAAAGTACTGAAAACTACGGCCAAGGCTATTTTGTCTACGACTCGAAAAAAGCGGGGGCGATGACGGTCTCGCATTTGCGCTTCGGTCCACGACCCATTCGCTCCACCTATCTTATCGACTCTGCAAATTTTGTGGCTTGCCACCAGTTCAGTTTTCTTGACCGCTACGATGTGCTTGCAAAAGCCTCGGAGGGGGCCACTTTTCTGCTGAATAGCCCTTACGGTCCGGAGGAAGTGTGGGCAAAGCTTCCAGGCACAATTCAAAAGAGCATCATCAAAAAGAAGCTGAAGTTTTTTGTAGTCGACGGATACAAAGTTGCAGCGGAAACTGGGATGGGGCGACGTTTCAACACGGTGCTGCAGACTTGCTTTTTCAAGCTCAGCGGCGTTCTTCCGCCAGATAAAGCCATCGAAGCTATTAAGCATGCCATCAAGAAGACCTATGGCAAACGCGGCGAAGAGATCGTTAAGCAAAACAACGCAGCGGTCGATGCTGCACTATCGCATCTGTATGAAGTGAAAGTCCCAAGCGAGGTAACGAGTACGCGCGAGCGCCGATCTCTGGTGCCGGACAGCGCGCCAGATTTTGTAAAGCAAGTCACCGCCAGGCTGATTGAAGGCTTTGGAGATGATCTTCCCGTGAGTGCGCTGCCTAACGACGGAAGTTATCCCACCGGAACAACAAAATGGGAAAAGCGAAATATTGCGACCGAAATACCCGTATGGGATGAAAGCATTTGCATTCAATGCGGCAAGTGCGTGTTTGTTTGTCCTCATGCGGTTATTCGACAGAAAATAGTTGACCCTTCACGTCTAGAAAAAGCGCCTGAGACTTTTAAGTCTGCGCCCGCGCGTTTTGCTGAGTTCAAGGACAAGGTCTTTAGTTTACAAGTGGCGCCTGAGGATTGCACGGGCTGCACATTGTGCGTTGATGTTTGCCCCGTTAAAAACAAAGCACAACCAAAGTATAAAGCAATCAACATGGCCCCAGTCGCTGCTCTCAGGGAGCAGGAGAGTAAGAATTGGGAGTTCTTCCTTGAGTTGCCCGATATAGATCGAACAGAACTCCCGGTGCACAAAGTTAAGTACTCGCAACTTCTTCAGCCCTTGTTTGAGTTTTCCGGTGCATGCGCAGGTTGCGGAGAAACGCCCTACATTAAGCTGCTCAGTCAGCTCTATGGTGACCGCAGTATCATTGCCAATGCTACGGGTTGCTCGTCAATCTACGGGGGCAATCTTCCGACCACACCTTACACTGTCAACGCAGAAGGGCGTGGTCCGGCATGGTCCAATTCACTTTTTGAAGACAACGCTGAGTTTGGTTTTGGGATGCGTGTTGCGCTCGATCAAAGGCAAGAGGCTGCTCAACAGCAGCTTCGTGATTTACGAGAAGAGATTGGTAGTGAGCTCGTTGATGCGCTGCTAACGGCAAATCAAGATGATGAAGCTGGCCTTCAAGCTCAACGCGCAGCTGTTGAAAATCTAAAGCAGCGACTGCAAAAATTGCGAGAAGCCGAGAGCCGAGCTGAGCAAAAACGCTCCCTCACTCAACTGCTAAGTCTAGCGGATGCTCTGGTCAGCAAGAGCGTCTGGATAGTCGGAGGCGACGGTTGGGCTTACGACATTGGTTATGGCGGTTTGGATCATGTGCTTGCATCGGGCCGCAACGTCAACGTTCTTGTATTGGATACCGAAGTCTATTCAAATACGGGTGGTCAGATGTCCAAATCGACACCACGCGCTGCAATCGCAAAGTTTGCTGCTGCTGGGAAGTCAATGGCTAAAAAAGACCTGGGGCTTTTGGCGATAAGTTACGGCAATATTTATGTCGCACGCGTTGCTTTTGGGGCAAGTGATGTGCAGACTATCAAGGCTTTTCAAGAAGCCTCTGCCTACAACGGGCCCTCCTTGATCTTGGCCTATTCGCATTGCATCGCGCATGGCTACGATTTAAAATTTGGCCTAGAGCAGCAGCAAGCAGCCGTCAAATCAGGCCATTGGCCACTTTATCGCTACAACCCGGACTTGCTTCATGAAGGCAAAAACCCATTCCAGCTTGATAGCAAAGAGCCGTCGCTGCCGCTTTCGCAGTACATGTATCGTGAAGGACGCTACCGAATGCTGACTCAAAGCCAGCCTGAACGCGCGAAAGAGCTTTTGCAAATGGCAACTGACGATGTGAAATCGCAATGGGCAAGTTATGCAAAACTTGCAAGCACAACAAATAGTTGATGAGGAAAAAGCGAGGCAAGTGAAATGGATCTTAGCACAAACTACCTGGGCCTTAAGTTAGAAAACCCGCTAGTGCCGTCCTCTTCGCCTTTGATGCGTAGTCGTGATGACCTCAAGCGCATGGAGGATGCAGGCGCTGCTGCTGTTGTACTTCACTCGTTGTTTGAAGAGCAAATCACCCAGGAGAGTCATAATCTGGATGGCTATCTCAATCAGGGTGCGGAGATTTCGGCAGAGGCCATAAGCTATTTTCCTGAGGCACCTGATTATCAAACGGGCCCGGCGGAATATCTCGAGCATTTGGCGTGGGCTAAAAAATCACTTTCGATTCCCGTGATAGGAAGCCTCAACGGCATTTCAAACAGCGGTTGGATCGATTACGCAAAGAACATAGAACAGTCAGGCGCTGATGCTTTGGAGCTCAACGTTTACTATCTTGCCACAGATCTGGGCCTAACTGGACTGCAGGTCGAGACGATGTATCTTGATATTCTCAAACATGTTCGCTCGGCGGTATCCATTCCGATTGCAATGAAGCTTAGCCCTTACTTTAGTTCAACTGCTCACATGGCCAAACAACTTACGGATGCTGGAGTGAATGGCTTGGTGCTATTTAATCGTTTTTACCAGCCCGATTTGGATCCTGAAACTCTTGAAGTTGTTCCTCATTTGGTCTTAAGTGGCTCGGATGAGTTGCGTTTGCCGCTCCGTTGGATAGCGATTCTTTATGGACGTATTCAAGCTGATTTGGCGCTCACTACAGGCGTGCATCGTAGCGAAGACGTTATCAAAGGCCTGATGGCTGGCGCGAAGATTACCATGATGGCTTCGGAGCTGTTGCGAAATGGCATTGGCCGCATTACGGAACTACGTTCTGAACTCCAAGAATGGCTGATCGAGCATGAGTACGAGTCTGTGAAACAAATGCAGGGCAGTATGAGTCAGATGAACTGCGCTGAGCCTGGAGCCTTTGAGCGAGCCAACTACATGCGTGTTCTGAGCTCGTTTTCGACCGATACCTTGTAACCAATTTCGTGCATGCGATCAGAGTTTAACGCGACGCCCCTTGCGAAGTGTATCAAGGCTGTAAAAGCTCTCTCGCCAATAAATGCCATCTTGTTTCCATGTTTTGTATGCCGATATCATGAGCGCATACAGTAAGGTCCATAGACCGAGAGGCGCAAACAAAGCAATAGGAGTAGGCATTCCGGAAATTCGCGAGACGCTTAGATTATAGTAAGCGTTGGAAGCGATAGCCAAAAGCGCCACAACGCTGAGCCAGTCAAACCATGGCTGAAAAAGAGCTAGCCACGGCGTAAAGAACAGCATCAACACAAGGATAACCGTCGCCAGCAAGCGCAGGTAGCTGTATCCGCAAGTCACGGCAAACAGATTCTTTTCTAAGCCGTGCATCATGGCTTTTAGATTCGGATACCAGCTCACGGTTAGCAGTCCACAGCTCCGTACCAACATCGATCGTCCATGTGCCTGTTTGATCAGCATGCCGAGACCCATATCATCGGCCACTTCCAAACGTAGCCATTCAAAGCCTTTGGATCGATCGAAACGGGACCGTCGAATGAGGTTAAACGCTCCAATGCCCGTATAGGCTTTGGATTGTGGATCCATCAGCGCTTTGGGACGCACCAGCAACATGAACGCAGCTCCAAAAGCGCATAAAGATAGGCGATACCAAAAACCTTTGGCCAGCATTTTGGGCATTATGGCAAGGTGATCCAGTTTTTGCTCGACTGCCAAGCTAAGAGCATAACGAGTGAGTTGTGGTGAAAAGCAAAGGTCAGCATCACTCGCTAAGACCCATTCGCCCGTTGCTTGCTCAAAGCCCGTGTGCAGGGCGCGAACTTTGCCTAACCAGCCCTCTTTCAAGGTATCCAAATGCAGGACCGTCATCCGTGGATCATTTTTCGCATAGTTATCAAGGATGGTGGGACTTTCATCGTCCGAGCGATCGTCAACGTAAATGATCTGAAGTTTTGGATAATCGATGGCCAGAACCGAATCAACAGCTTGCGGTAGAGTTTGGGCTTCATTCCTTACCGGAATAACCAAGCTTAGCTCAGGTAAGTTCGCATCATCGAGCAAGGCCTTAGCTTGTGTTACTTTTTTTAGGTTTTTATTTAAATGGTGACCAAAGATTCCCGTGATCAGCAAAAAAGCACAGACAGGCAAGGTTAGAAAAAGGAGTATCCACATGGTGGGTTAGACGGGCTTGGAATCCTCTGCCGTCCTCTTGTTAAGAATTGCTTTTGTTTCAAGGTAACGAACATGGCTGAGTTCATAAAGCTCATGGGACTTCATGAGGTGATGCGGCGGCTCGGCATTCGAACATCGTTCAAGCAAGATACGGGCGAGCTCCGATGCATGCATCGAAGAGAAGCGTTTTACGAGATGGTCTAGGCCCAAGCACGCGAACAGTTTAAGACAACGATCGACTAACCATGCTCCCACCTGCTCTAAGGGGCGGCTCTCATCGCGATCGGGACCGGTAATAAACGATGGACGGACAATGGTGTAGTTAAGCCCACTTTCGCTGATGGCTTTTTCTGTTTTTGCACGAATGCGCAAATAACGATTGAAGGCATGTGGGCTCGCTCCCGTGGCTGAAATCCAAACAAAGCGAGCATCCGGAGCGCTTGCGCGTGTGGCGTCTAATAATAGCTTGGTGAGCCCATAATCAACTTGCTCATAGCTTCCGGCTTTAGTCCCTTTGAGTAGCGCGCGTAGGCGACGCCTTTGGGTCGTGCCAATCAAGCAAAACACATGCGTAGGCTGTAGCTTGCTGAGCGTAGTTTCCAGTGCCTTGAGTGAGAAGATGCTCTGATCCACACGAGCTCCTGCCTGCTTGAATAAAGCGATCCATTGCTCGCTGCGCGTAGAGTCCGGCCGAATGTGTGCCGTGGTGTGGATTTCCGATGCACACGCTAGTTTGACAAGATGCCTTCCGGTAAAACCCGTGGCGCCAGCCACAAAAAGGCGGAGATTTTGGCTTTGAAGATCCATCGCAAAAAGGTTGAATTGTAGATAACGGATCCCCTGAGAAAAAGCATCCCCCGAGGCAGCTAAACTGAGAATCACAAAGCGCGCCCACAAAAAAGTACGCCTCCAGAGCAATTAAAAAATTAACGGCAAGAGCTTTAGAGAGCTAGGTCGATCAACTCAATCGACCCATTTTTCCAGACTGAAAATCTCGAATGGCTGCTCGGATTTCATCCGTGGTGTTCATCACAAAGGGCCCGTGCGCGACGACGGGCTCATCTAAGGCTTGGCCTTCAAGGATGAGTAGAGAACTGCCTTTTGATCCCTCAAACACAACATCGCCTTCGCTCTTCTTATCAAAAACAAAAATATCCCGTTCACGAGCATGCTCACCGTTCTTTGTCTTCACGGAGCCAGTGCGCAGCAGTGCAAGCAAGGTATGTCCTGGCGTCGCTGCAAATCGACTCTCTCCGTCTTGCTCGAAATGCAGATCAAACACTCGAATGGGGGTGTGAGTATGCGCTGGGCCTTTTTGTTGTTTAAGTTCGCCGGCGATCAGGCGAGCGATTGCGCTTTCGAGCGTGATGCGTGGAAAGTCTTTATCGAGCAAGGATTGATATTTGGGACTTATCATCTTTAACTTCGCTGGGAGGTTGACCCAGAGTTGCACCATCTCAAACAAGCCGCCTTGTCGAGTGAATTCTTTTGAATGCATTTCCTCATGCACGAGACCGGATGCGGCGGTCATCCACTGCACATCGCCTGGGCCGATAATGCCACCACCGCCAAACGAGTCGCGATGCTCGACTTCGCCAGCGTAGGCAAAAGTAACAGTCTCAAAGCCACGGTGTGGATGCTCCCCAACCCCACGGCTTTGAGTCGAGGGTGAAAATTGTTTTGGTGCAGCGTGATCTAAAAGCAGAAAAGGGCTGATATCCTGAGAATCGATCACAAAAGGAGAGAGAATTGAGCTTACAAAAAAGCCATTACCAACCCAGTGCTCTTCCTGGGGGGAAAGGATGTGTTTTACTGTTTTCAAGGCTTGTCTAGAATTGTTGTTTTCCATAGTTCTAGCAGCTTAAGTCCTTGATTGTTCTTGCGCTAGGTATCGTTATCGTAAAGCATCGTTGCAAAAACGGAACGATTTGAAACATAACGGTTTTTTTGTTCCTTTTTCGGAACGACTGTTTCTCTAGCTTAAGCAATAAATCGCTTGGGAGTCAGCATGATCCCAAGCACCATAAAGATGCTAAACCATGCGGCGTTAGCGGAGAAGGCGCCGACTGAGCTTAGCGCTGGACCGGGGCAGTAGCCGCTAAGGCCCCAACCCGCACCAAAGCAAAGCGCTCCAAGCACAAGTTTCGCATCGATACTTTGGGCGGGCAAAAGAGAAAAACTGCTTCCTAAAATAGACTGTGACAGCTTATGCCGCGTCCATAGGTAAACCGGTAGGTATACTGCTATTGCACCACCCATGACAAAAGCAAGACTTGGATCCCAGTGGCCAGTGATATCTAAAAAGCCAATGACCTTACTGGGCTGATTCATCCCCGAAAGCGCTAAACCAAAACCGAAAATAAGCCCGTAAAAGACAGGTAGCAAAAGACTTTTCATCTTAAGTTGCTCTCCAGCAATCGGGTATAAACAAAAACAGTAAGCATTCCGGAGATCATAAAACTTAGCGTAGCAATTAGTGATCGTTTGGACAGACGTCCAATGCCGCAAACCCCATGACCACTCGTGCAGCCTTTTCCGACTTGTGTACCTAGGCCAACCAACAAGCCTGCTAGAGCAAGCACCATGGGAGGGCGTTTGATGGTCACTGCAAATGCATCCGGAAAAAATTGGACTGCGAGCAATCCGGCAGCTAGCAATCCAAGCAAAAAGCTCGTGCGCCAAGCGCGATCGGCTTTGGCGCCACGCAGCGCTCCGCCAAGCAAACTGCTCACGCCAGCGATTCGTCCATGAAAAAGATAAACACAGGCTGAAGAGAGCCCAATAAGCATGCCACCTAACAAGGAAGTAAGCGGTGTAAAATGTTCCATCGCTGCGATTTAGCACAATCGCAACTTAAGAAAAGAGGACATGCCTACCGCGCTTGCTTGAAGTGTTTTGGTTTTTCCAAACGCTCCTACGCAGGCCAAGTTTTAGGGCTCAGCAGCACAGCGGCGGCTCACGTAAAAGCTGGCGACGTAGGCGCTGTTTCCACCATAGTCGATTTCCGTCCAACTGTAACACAGCTCAGGGCCGCACCTGTAAGCGTCTCCTTGAAGGGAGCGCAGAAAGAGGAATTCTTGCTCTGGAAAAATCTCGCCGAGTACATTTCCTTTTGCTGATGCTTCCGCACGCACTTTTAGCGGGAGGTTCGCGGTGATGACTGCAACTGTATCGCATTGCTGATAGTCACGACCTTCAAGGTAGTCGTCTTCAATTTTGCTCATACAAGCCGGCAAAAATGAGCAAAAAAGTATTCCTAGTAAAACTATCCGCAAGTTCATGCTGCTCCTTACAGATGATCTCGTATGCTCTGTCTGATACGAGTCAGGCTGCACTATGACATGACCTTGGTGTGCTGTGCAATGTGAAACAGTCCAGTCAATTCAGAACGTTTTTTCTTGGGTTTTATGTTGCCCTACGCCAAAACAGGAAGCTTGTTTTGCTGGCTTGGCTTCGCGACCAACATCATTGACTCGTCGACACCGATAAGTTCCTGATCAGGCAGTTCATGCCAAACATTTTCGCCAAGCAGAGGCTCGCTGGAAATGATCATGTGGTTGACTCGGCCAGAAAGGCTGGGAGCTTCACATTCAGGAGACAGAGAAGCGCAACTGTCGCGATCAGAGCAGCGTGTTTTGTAGGTCGAATAATGAAGTTCTTTGCCGAAACGATAAGCTAACATGCTAGAGCCGTTGGTAATCATTACTGTCAATAAAAGTTTTGATGTCGAATCAGGCGCTTCCCACAAACGTTGAACGGTATCGATGGTGCGTCTAATGCAATCACCCAAGGTTACGACACTTGTTGGTTTTGCAAAGCGATTGAGTTCAGTGAGAAGCAGATGAAAAATAACTTCGCTGTCGGTATCGCCCAAGACGTAGCGCCTTAAAGCGGGATCAATCTCGCCGAGAAATTTCTCCCGTTGCTCCGCAAAGCCTGGGATTTCACCGTTGTGGGCGAAAATCCAGCGTCCAAATTGAAAAGGATGGCAATTGAGTACCGATATATCGCCAACGGTCGCTTTGCGCACGTGGGCGACAACTGTCTCTGATGCGACAACGCCACTGAGGCGATGAAAAAGTGCATCACCAAGAGCGCGCGATGCGCTCTTAGTGACATGCGGCGTATCTTGCAAATAATAAGCCACGCCCCAGCCGTCAGGATGAGCGTTGCTTTGCCGGCCCAGTGCATTTTCCGCATCGAGCAAAGAGCGATGCACTTGTGAGGGAATTACACTTCGAAAGCCAAACAGTCTGCACATGGCAGAACAGTGTGACACGCGAAAGAGCGATTGTCGAAGAAGGCAGGCGGTAAAGGCAAAAATGAGGGCTCCGAGCAACTTTACTGGTTTTGTGCCGATAAGCTTCGGTGTTTTGGAAAAATATCAAAAGTTTTTTTGCCGCGTGCTTGGACTTGCTCGCACCACGTTGCTGTCCCGGATGCGACGTCGAGCATCCGGCGGGATTTGATGGCTTTTGCGAAGTGTGTGAACCACTGCTGGAGCGGCTAAACAGCAAACAAGACAAAGCTCCAGCGATTAACGCTGCACTTATTTTGTACGGCGGACCTTTGGCGGAGGGCATAAAAAGTTTCAAATACAAAAGCCGCACTGACTATGCGAAAGCTCTGCGTTCTTTGTTGTGCGAGCAAGTTCATACCTATCAGCCTTTAGTGGATATCGTGGTCCCTGTGCCACTGCACGCAAGGCGATTGAGGCAAAGGGGGTATAACCAATGTGCGCTATTAGCCCGGGCTGTGGCACGCTCGATAAAAAAACCTCTACGTTGCGGTGTGCTGCTGCGTGTTAGGGATACGGTTCCTCAAGTCGGCCTAGGTGGCTTAGCCCGTATTTCTAACGTTCAGGGTGCTTTTAGAGCCACAAATGATGTAAAAGGGCTTCGCATCCTACTTATAGATGATGTACGAAGCACCGGAGCGACTCTGAGCGAATCGGCTGGAGCACTTCGGGCGCAAGGCGCGAAAAAGGTATATACCCTGGTGCTCGCGCGCGGTGACTAAAAGCATGGCTAAGCAAAAGAAAAAAGAAAGCGACAAAAAAGCGGACCTGTTGGTCTGTCGCAACCCAAAAGCACGCAAGCTTTATGAGATAGAAGAAAAGCTCGAAGCCGGTTTAGTGCTTGTAGGCTCGGAAGTTAAAAGTTTGCGCAACCGGCGCGGTGATCTCGAAGGCTCCTATGCTGGCTTTCATGGCGATGAGCTGTTTTTGTACAAAATGCATATCGCCCCTTACGAGCAGGCCACAGCTTTTGGTCACGAACCCACTCGAGTGCGCAAGTTGCTCTTGCACCGGCGCGAGCTTGAAAAGCTTCACACACGACTAACGATCCGTGGCTACACCTTAGTCCCGCTCAGCGTGTATTTTAAAAACGGCCACGCCAAAGTTGAGCTGGGTTTAGGTAAAGGGCGTGCCAAGCGCGATAAGCGAGAAGAAATCAAGCGGGATCTTGATAAAAAAGAAGCCCGTCAAGTCATGCAAAAACATAGGAGATAGACCTTGCATCGTATTGTTTCTCAGGATGATCATGGACAAGCGTTGGGCCTAAGCGGTGAAGTGATTCGCATTGAGCTTCCTCGAGCGCATGCGCCAGGCTCCCCCATCGCCTTTGTGTTGGAGCATGATGGCGGAAGCATGGAGCTCAATGGCCGAACGATTGACTGCACAAAAAAAGACGCCACGGAGGGCATGTTTCGGATTCGAGTGCGCTTAGTCAATCTTCGTCGCGAGCAGCGCTTGATGCTTGATCAGCTTTTATCGAGTGCACCCAACACAGCTCCGCGTACCGAATCATAGTCATTGGGCAAATCGATGGGTTGATTGGCTAGAGTGCTGGTTACGCCTTCAATTTTGCTTTCGTGGTAGCGCACTTTAAATTCACTGAATTTCAGGCCATTGGCGGTTGAGATCACAACGACTTTATCTTTTTGTTTTATTTCTTTACGAGCAACAAGTTTTTCCAGGGCCGCAAGGGCGACTCCGGTGTGCGGACAGGCGTAGGTGCCGGTGCGATCGGCAGAGGCTGCTGCGGAAGCCAGCTCT
Organism: Myxococcales bacterium; assembly: GCA_016699535.1. Lineage (NCBI taxonomy): Bacteria > Pseudomonadati > Myxococcota > Myxococcia > Myxococcales > Myxococcales bacterium. The sequence goes on along the minus strand of CP064980.1, from coordinate 3,638,601 downwards.
TGTTCACTGGCTTGCTCAACCACGCCGTTGTAGCTCTTGAGCGTACGAATCGCCCGGCGAATCGAGACTGGGTTGCCAATGCGAATCGCACTGGCTTCGGTGTTTTGTGCCAGCATGGGCTCAAAGCTGTCCCAACCCTTTTTGTAGGCGAGATAAAGAGGATTTGCCGCTTGGGCTTGTGCAACGCAAATGCGTGGCCGCTTTGTGATAAGACCCAAGTTGAGCATCATATCAAAGCCTGCTCCCAGCGCTGAGACGTTACCAAGATTTCCGCCGGGGATAATCACCCAATCAGGCACTTGCCAGTCGAATTGCTGCACCACTTCGATAGCGACTGTTTTTTGCCCTTCAAGCCGTAAGGAGTTCATGGAATTGGCGAGGTAGACACCGGGTTCGGTGGCCAGACGCTGCACAATGCTCATGCAACCATCAAAGTCAGTGTCCAAGGCGCAGACAGTTGAGCCATTGGCCAAAGGTTGCACGAGTTGCGCGGTGGTGATCTTGCCTTTGGGTAGCAGAACAACCGAGCGTATGCCGGCTGCCGCGCAGTAAGCAGCCAGTGCTGCGGAGGTATCGCCAGTCGATGCGCAGGCAATGGCGCGGATAGGCTTGCCATCGGCGATCATTTGATTGACCACGCTAACAAGCACGGTCATTCCTAGATCTTTAAAGGAGCCTGTATGGCTATTGCCACAAAGTTTAATCCATAAGTCATCCAGGCCAAGTGATTTGCCATAGCGACTGGCCCAAAAAAGATTGGTCCCACCTTCATGAAGCGAGACTACATGATCATCACTTACGCCAGGCGCCACCCATTCTTTTTTGCCCCAGACGCCACTTCCAAAAGGCCACTCGGTGGTGCGATGCCGTTTGTTGAAGAGCTCTTTCCACTCTTCTGCACTTTGATCTTTGAGAGCCTCAAGGTCATGTTGAACCTGAAGCAATTCGCTACATTTGGGACAACGGTAGATAACTTCATCGAGAGGGTATTGCCCTTCGCATCCAGCGACGCATTTGAACATGGCATGGTAAGACATGCTCGGCAGTATAGTGCCTTTTTTCGGGAGTACAATCGCTGTTTTTCGTCTAAAAAGTGCTAAAAAGCTCTAATTCGAAAGACAGGGTTTTTTTACGCTAAGCTAACGAAAGGGTCCCGTGTTTATCGGCAGTGCAAAAATGAAAAGCTACCCACATCACAGTGACGCAGTTCAAACAATCCATGCCGAGTGTCCGGCCATTGATTTACATGCCGATCCGCTACTTTGGACGAAGTTCGTTGGCTATGATCTCAACAAAAAGCACAAAGCCCCTTTACCGCATGCGTGGTTTGGAGGGCACGTGGATGTGCCTCGGTTAATAGAGGGTGGGCTTGGTGCTCAGTTTTTTGGGTTGGTCTCGTTGCCGGTGCTTGACGCAGACCTTGGTGCTGCAATCGATCAGCAGATCGATTTTCTTCGAGCGGCTTGCGATAGGAGTGACGGTCGCCTCAAGCTTGTGACAAGCGCCGAGGCCTTTTTGAAACAAAGCCAGCATGGCGTTGCGGCGCTCTTGGGCATCGAAGGCGCACATTGTCTTGAGGGTTCATTGAGTAGGCTCGAGCATTTCGCGGCGCGTGGAGTCCGTTATCTCGGTCTGCTGCATTTTTCTGCCAACGCTTGTGGTTTTCCCGCCATGGGTTTTGGTGTCAACCATGAGCAGGGCTTAACCAATTTTGGCTGTTCAGTGATCGAGAGTTGCGAGCAGCAAGGCGTGATCGTTGATTTGGCTCACATTAACAAAAAAGGTTTTATGCAAGCCTGCTCTATCGCGCAAAAGCCCATGTACGTTTCCCATACCGCGGTTAGCGGGGTGCATTCGATGTGGCGTAACATCGACGATGAGCAACTGCGAGCCGTTGCGGACAACGGAGGCGCTGTTGGAGTGATTTTCTGTCCTGCTTATCTTGGGCAAGACGGTATCCCGGCGGTGGTTGAACACCTCAAGCATATCATTAAAGTTGGAGGAGAGAGTTTGCCCGCCTTGGGTTCTGACTGGGATGGCTTCATCAGGCCCACGCAAGGCTTAGAAGATGCAAGCAAGTTGCCGCATCTTACCCAAGCTTTACTTGATGCAGGCATGACACACGCTTTGGTGCAGAAAATCCTGCAACGCAATGCTTTGCGTGTCCTGCAAGATGTTCCCGAAAAGCAGTCCGCAATACTGTAGGCGCTTTTGGGCAGGGCACTAGAATCGATGTTGGATCTAGTTGGCTGGGAGCTGAAAGTGCATCGGATCGCATCCAAGTGGGATCCCTTCAGCGCTGTTCATTCGTCCGCCCCACTCAAAACCGCAACCTTCTAGGATGGACACAAATTCTGGGGGAAGATCAACTTGTGCTGTTTGAAAAATGTTCATCGCTTTTTGATCGCCAAGGCTAAAGATATTCCCATTGTTACGGTTGGCTAAGGGATGTGAAAGATTGTTGAGATCAAAAGCGAGCCCGGCGCTGTGTGCCGAAGCTCCAAGCCCTCCCGTAAGTTGCGTCATGCGGTAGCAGTAATCACCAGTCTTTTGATACTTTCGTCCGGACGTATTCTCGGGGCCAGGCATCGTGCACTCTTTTGAAGGACCAAGGTTGGGTAGCACACACTCGAGCAAAGCCTTGACAACCTTACATTGATTGCAAAAAACACTGTCTTCTTCAGATTCTTCACATTCAGTAATGTTGCTGAGTGGCCACACAGTCCATGCAAAAATGCTTTCGGTGTGTTCCATTGCTTGCATGAGTGTTTCAGCATCGTCGCCTTTGCATGACCACTGGACTGGTTGTGCGGGAATCTGTTGGGAGTATCCTGTCTCATAGGCAACTTGCCCGGTACAGTAACTGTCTTCAGTGGTTTTTAGGCCGCCAGTGAAGCTTAGCTCAGCATTGCCGAGTATTTCGGCAAAATCGGGATGGTAACGATCGCAATGAAAGTTTGCATTTGGGTGGCAACTTGTCTTGTGTGTCACCAAGGGCTCAGAGCCCTGCTGATAGCTGCCCTCTTTGCAGAGACTGAGTGTCTGCTGAAGTACTGCACACGCTGCTTTACTCTGTTGCTCAAGCGTCGTTTGGATTTCAGTAGAGTTTAGAGCGACAAGTTCGACCAATGGCAAAACGGTGACGTTGGGGGCGCCGTTTATAAGAGCTGCGCACTGTCCCTGGACACCTTCAAAAGGGAAAAAACTGTCGATCTGTGAAAGCGGGTATCCGATGGTATCTTGAATCAGCTCGCAAATTTTATCACTGGATTTAGGCTTGTCCTTTTGCAGTTCGCCATCCATCGCAATATCTGAGGGACTCTGAACGCATCCAGAAGCCATCGCCAAAAGAAGCATGAAAAAAGCAAAGAAACGATTCAGGGCAGCTAAACCATCGAAATTGGCCATATGGCTTATAAAAACAAGCAAGAATCGTTCCACTGGGAAAAACCAATAAATCCATAAGTAAACTGTTTTCAGTTGCTGAATGGTAGGAAACTTAATGCGTGCTGATGACTTAAGACTCCATGTAGGTAGCCTTCATCTGGGTGGCAGCCGATCAGTTCTTATGCGGAAAAAGCACGGCAAAAAAGTGGAGACTGAAGGACCTTCAGTCTTGTGGAAGCTACCAAAGGTCGTTGGCACCTTTTTGGGAATGTCACACGCTTTGGTCCAGAAAATCCTGCAACGCAATGCTTTGCGTGTCCCGCAAGATGTTCCTGCAAGGCAGTCAATAAGCATTTAGTTGCTTTGGGCTTACTTGATCCGTACGAGGAGTTTGTAGGACCCAGGATAGTACAGGCCTGGAGTGGGGTTGATGCATACGGTGGCGGTTCCGTCTCTAGGCTCGCCGCTGCATGAGCGAATAACCATGTTCGAATAGGCCGTATAGGGGCTTTCTTGGGTATCGCCGTTCGCAGAGCAATAGCCGGAGGTCAGCGCGCCTTTGTTATGTCCGATGCATGTACGCCAAGATAAATCTCCCTGTGTGCATTCATAGGATGTGCTGACAGAATAGTGTTCGCCGCGAGACAGCTTTCCGCTTTCGGTGTGCGGCTCGATTGGCGTGACGGTGACTTCGATTTCCGGCAATCCAAATTTTCCATCGGTGACCGCAAAACTGACACAGTTGCTGTCGCCTTCGCCGACGTCAATGATCGTACGTGTTGCGCAAAATGAATCGCCCTCATCAAGGCTTTCCGGAATGCTGTTTGTACAGTCCTCAGAGGAGTTGTTTTGCACGAAGAGTTCAGCGAGTTTGTGGCGTTGGATCGTGCTGCGACTGTACCAAACTCCATTGCTGCTATTTAGCGTGTCATCGAATACAGTGAGCTGTACGTCGAGATCCATGGTTGTAAGGTTTTGAGAAAGGTCGGCGCATCGGTTGGGGTCGGTGGGTTCAATCCGTAGCAGTAACTTGTAGCGATCGTCTCTTACCCGTACGCCGTTTATGACTGGCCCGAAAACATAGAGCGGCAAAAAGGAATACATGCTGCAAGTCGCGGTGTCGGGATTCATTACAATACGAGGTGGAAGCTCAGCAGCGTCGGGATTGGGTGAACTGTCAAAGTAGTAGGTCGCACTGTTGTAGGCCGTGAAAGTAAAGTCTTGGGAAAGCCAGGCTGTCCATTGTTCCCCGAGGGGTGCAAATTGAATGGCGATGGTTTCGTGATAGGTTTCATCGCCTAAAGGACTGCTTCCGATGCCGCCAGCATAGGTCGTAAACTCACCGTTACTGAATGAGAGTTGGTAGATTCCCAAGGATTCGAGGTTTTGCCCGGATTGGTCTTCGTCGAGTCCTTCGGATGAAACAAAATTGCAGGCCAAGAGAAATGAAGAGGCCGTTAGAAGAATAAGAGTTTTAAGCAGAATCGCTTGTTGCACGATGGATTCCTTTATTCAAAGCAGCACGGCGGCATGTTAGAAAAATAAGTCAATCCATCTAGAGCAACATTGATGCCAAGCACTCTCGACAATGCGGTCAAAAAAAAACGAATAAATTTCGCCCTGCAAACGCCTTGGATGGAGACAATAAGCCTCGGTCGATAGTGAACCGTGCTGTCAGTGTCATAGGTAGATGGACACCCCCTAAGTTGTGACACTAAAGAAAATACAGTGTTTTCAGAAATGGTGGGGTAAGTCTGGGGGCGTGGATGGACCTCAGTGGCTGCGCAGTGAGCTTGCCAAAAGGGCAAGGCTTCCATGCTCAAACGAGGTGCTCGCTGCGCTGCGCAAACTGCGCGTGGCAGCCTTGCCCTTTTGGCTTCAAGACATCAAAGCTGCCGGTGTGAGCAGCGGGTAGCCAGCTTTGCTCGCAAGGAGCGACGGCGCTACCCATTATGGAGCCTGGCCAGCAAGGCCTGTTTGATAAAGGCAAAACAGCTTCGTTTTTGTTTCTTCAGCGTGCTTACGACCGTGAGTGTCCTTTGAACAAATAATCTACCGTGCTCATCGCGCGAGCCAAAACTAAGTTTGCGCCAACTCACCGCCGGCCGTAGCGCTCGTTCTGATGCGTTGTTGCTCGTATCGATGCGCAAAGGGTCCCGAAGAAAGGTAAAGTACATCTCAAGTTTTCTTCGAAGCCTTGCGTAGTAGCGCGCAAACGTGCTGCAGCTAAGGCGGTCTAAAAGGGACCAAGCACATTTTTACGGCACCTCTTTAGGTCTAGACAGCCTTTTTGCTTTCGTTTTGTTTTTAGCTGCCTTGAGCAATGTCGGGCGTGGCGGAGTGGGTTCAGTGGGCTGCGTTGGCGTTGCGCACCCCAGATAGGTCGGGGGTTCGGGATCTCGGCACGGCTCCGTTTCGCCTTGGATGTCCGGACACGCTACGGGCGGCGCTGGTTTGAAGATGGGCACACATCCGGCACCGGCGCAGGCCTCTTCGCGTTTCAAGTATTTCGCATTCTCCAACCAAAATTGGTTCAGCCGGTACACACACGATTCCGAAACCTCCGGGCTCAACGGTACCACTTCCGGTCGGTGCGCTTCCGGAATCCTGCGCAGGCAGAGGCGACTCCGGCGGACAGGTCTGCCCATCGGGACATGCATAGCCGCTTTCGGTTTCACAGGCCATCGTCGCTGTGCACTCGGTTTCATCCTCAATATCGTAGCAGGGTGAATCAAAGACAATGGGCCTGCAATTCTGCGGAATTGCCATGACCGTTGGACAGGGACCTTGCGAAGTTTCACACGGGGGTTGGGGAGCCATCGGTTCGCAAAACTTTGACGCTTCACATGCCTCAAGATCCAGCTCGCCGCAGGGCTATCACTGCAGTCACGATCTGGATGCGGACAAAAGCTATCGCACTCGCCATCACCATACCAAAGTTCAGTCCGGCACAAATCAGCTCCGATGTCGCTTCGGCCGCCGCTTAGAAGGGCCTCGGATTTGCTAATCGACGATTCACTGCAACCCGAAGCTGCTAAAACGAGCAGCAAGGTTAGAAACTTCAAGAATAGGTTTTTCATAGCTCTCCTGGTGTTTGGCTTTGTCAGAAAACAAAGCAAAGGTCGTGCCAAGAAATTGCGGAATAATTTCAGAAAACTTGCAGCATATCGCCAACCGCTGGCACAACCTGGCCTGATTACTAATTTGGGGTCAGCCCCTTTTTTGTTTATTGGGGATGCGCAAAGGGTTTTCCGATGGACTTGCCCGGAAAAAGTTGAGAGACAATTTAACCGGCCATGGCCCCCATGGCTTTGGCGTAGCGTTGTTCAGCCACTTGTGGACTGAGCAAACTTTCAAAAGCCAAAAGACTAGTACCTCCGCCTTCTGACCAAAGGCCGTTGGGACCTCTTTGGATCAGTGGGCTGCCTTCGGCCTTGGAGTCCAAGGGAGTCTTCGTCGCGTTTCGCTACAGAGCCTCGCTGGTTTGGTTTTTAACCAAACAGGTCATTTGCTAGTTTTGTCCGTGCTTGCTGCGCGTTCGAGCACCTTTGCGCATGTCGATATTGAGGATTGTTACGCCACCTTCCTCGACTTTGATGCGCCTTGTCTGTTTAAGGTAACCTTCGCATTTGATAGAAACGTCGTAGACTCCTGGCTCAATGTCGGTCTCAAAAGCACCCGTTTCGTTGGTCTGTAGTTCGAGTGTGCCGGGAACAATGCTTATGGTAGCGAAGAGTGCGTCGCCAGCATAAGAGCGAACGAGCCCTCGCAGTTGCGCTGTGGGAAGCTTAACAACCAGGCCAACGGTGAGCGACGACGTTTTGCCAATTTGCAGCTCGATCGTTCGAACGGTTTTTTCATACCCTTGTGCTTCAATCGCCAACTCGTAGACGCCCGGCTTGAGACCTTCAATGAAAAAATGCCCCTTGTTGTCCGTGACGATGTCTGCATGACCTGCTATCGAGACCCTGGCCTGAACCACGGGCTTTCCTTGTTCGCCAGATATATCGCCTGCAATGGATCCAAAAGGTGACGCCGGTGGTGATGTGACAACTGGCGTCTCCTGCGGTGGCTCTTGCGACTTCGCTGGAGGGGCCTTCGGCTTGTCAAAGGGAATCAGGTACCCGAGAGTGAGAAATCCGCTGACAAGGGGCTCGACCGGAGCAAGCGGCTGATCTTGCGTTACTATAAAGCGTGCGCTTAGACCAATCTCGGCGATCGCAGCAATCGTTAGCGGTATTTTTTTGAGGGATTCCAGCGAGCGCCCCCTGCAATGCGCATGGGCGAGGCCGAGATAGGGGGAGCATCGGATCCAACAAGCAGATCCCACGTCCATTCCGCGAGAACTTCGATGGGGCCTGCAACATAGTTTGCGGCAACAGTAAACAGCGCTGCGTTCGACTTGCTTAGACTTCGGGTGAGTCGGTTAGCAGGCAGCAGAGATTGAGGATCGGAAAGCGAGTTGGCGCTGTTGTCCAAACGAAACCCTGCATTGACTCCGAGCGTAAGCGGTATCTCTTGCACGCGGTAACTTCCCGACCAAAGAGCGTCGAGGGTCGTCGCGTCAAACTCCAGCGAAGGTGCTTCACCTCCGGGCAGCCAAACACTTGCTTCAATCCCAGTTGCAAATCCCAAGCCAAGTGCTGTGCCTGCGCGCGATACAAAGCGCATTTCACCCATCCCAATTTGTGCAGATCCGCTGTCACTTGAATGAAAGTCCATGCGACCGTCCAACTTGAGTGCAAAACCCAGCCAATCCAAAGGCGTTACACTTGCCGCGGCGTTGCCGGACAGTCTGTAGTGCGTATCGTTCTGCTTGAGAACCTGCTCTGTGTACCCAAAGCCTGCCGATCCGAAAAAACTTAAGCCGCGGATGCCAGGCGTGGGTGCCGAAAAACGCCAAGCGCCGGGGAGGGCATTCTTTGTGCGACCCCATTCATCTGGGCCAGATTGCGCTTCGGCGGAGGGGGCATGCATTACTATCGCAAGAGCTGCGATCGCGAGTGCTAGGATAACCCTCAATGCTCCTAGTTGTTGCGCTCTGCGCGAATAGCGTCTTAGGTCCACTGCACTGCCGAGTGTACAATCATGAACAACACTGTCCACTTGTCGTCCATTCGTGAGCTTTTTCACATGTTACTCGGTTGCCAAGGTACCGATGGTGCTCAAACCGGAGAGCACCGACGGAGTGATTCCGGGGCCAAAACTCTCCGCACCACTTGCTGTATTGATGCGAACGCGGCCGGCGCCTCCGCCGCCTCCACCGCTGGTAAATGCGGCGAGACCTTCGCCCGCAACGCCTTGTGCATCACTGCCATTTCCTCCGCCACCATTACTAGAGCTGGTCACTGAACCGGGCGCAGGTACCACAGTAGGAGATCCTGGTGTCCCAGGGATTTGAGCACTGTTCTCGCCACCTTGGCCACCACCACCACCGTTGGCACCTAGAAGGCCGGCGATAAGAACCGTCGGTGCCTCGAGCAAAATAGCACCTCCTGATCCGCCTCCACCGCCGTTTCCCAGATTGCAGCAATCATCAGGAGTTGCGCCGCCGCCTCCACCCGCGTCGATCCGCCCGCTGAGACCGAGCTCGATGGCCGTGAAAGAAAACAACTGCAGTGCTCCTCCGCCGTTTCCACCGACTGCACCGGTCGAACCAGGGCCTGAACCACCACCTGAACCTGCGACAAGCGGAGATAGTTCGGCGCTTCCATAGATGATTCCCCCCGCAGTGCCCGCGGCACCGTCGTTGGCGAGTCCGCCAACGCTACCGAAACCGCCTCCACCACCACCACCAGCGGTTCCACCGCCTCCTCCGCCGATTCCTTGACCGGCCGCACCCCCACCCTGGCCGCCTTGGGCGCCGCCGGGTCCGGGTCGGGATGTCTTAAATGTATCGGCGCGAACCGACAGCCAGCCCTCGATCGTTATGTCGTCTTCGATCGTAATCCAGGCTAGGGCAGCGTTGCCTTTGCCGAAAACAAATGTGCCATTGGGAATAGTCAAACTGCGGCTGACGAAGACTCCAATGTTCGGACTTGTTGTCTTCGGAAGTAGCGCATAAAAAATCCCAGCGCTTACAGCGTTCAGACCAGCTCGTATTTGCTGATTGCCGTTGCGGTCCAGATCATCGTAGCCCTCTATGGCTCCGGTGTCCGTATCGATTTCCCAATAGGCAGAACCGTTGGCGCCCACTACAGTGTCACCGAGCGAACTCGTATCATTTGGCAGCACTGCTGCGATACCGTTGGAGGGTATGAAGCCGCAGGTCAAACCCGTGCAAGAGTTGGTACCGCTATCCGTACCGCTGTCGCTTTGATTGCCGCTATCGTTTCCGATCGATGCATCCGGGTCAGGTCCGGTGTCTCCAGCATCGTTCGTGTTGCCAAACTCCACCTGTCCGCAACCCGCGGCCAAGCAGAGGGAAAGGATGGCAAGATTTGGAAAGATACCAAGAAATCTAAACATAAGTGCAGCTCCAACAGTATTTTTCCGGTATTTTGTATCTAGTGCAACTTTCGGGTGAGGCCGCACGCAACCTGGGCGAAAACGATGAAATGCTTGAAAGCACCTTGTCAGCAATTTTGGCAATCTTGAGAAGGTTTAGTGGAAATCGCCTGAGCAAGGTACCATCGTCTGCCCTGGTGGTTGCTGCATGGTTATGCACCCTCAAGAGCGTATTGCTCAGGGTTGCAAATAGGCGTCTAATTCTTCGGGACGGCGAAGCGCATAGTTGAGCTCCACGGTCGCAAGAGGATCGTTAGCTTCGTAAAGATAAATGATGTGCGTGTTTTCATGTTTTCCTTGGCCACGACCGGCATTCGACCTGATTTGCACCATGTTGTTGAGGACCGAGCCAAAGGAACAAGATCAAACAGATTGCTTTGTGTTTGGTTTTTTGAAACCTTCTGCTTTGCGCCGAAACTTGGTGAAGCTTCGAAAACTATCCTTAATGCTCAGCTGTCATCGACTGGTTTGCCGACGAAGTAAGCAAACAAAGCCAAGACAACGGCGCCCAATAGCACGCCGGTCCACGGTCCGTACCAGCCCATTGCTGTACCGAGTGATCCTGTGATCATGCTTACCAAACCGACAAGCGCGACGTAGGGTACTTGGGTTCGTACGTGATCAAGGTGATCGCAGGCCGAAGCAAGTGAACTCATCACTGTTGTATCGGAAATCGGTGAGCAGTGATCCCCCCATACTGAACCGGAAAGCACCGAAGCGACCGTTGCTAGACGGATGGATGCATCGGCTGGTGCAAGCTCATAGGCGAGAGGCACCACGAGAGGAAACATAATGCCCATGGTTCCCCAGGATGTTCCAGTGGCGAAACTTACAATACCGGCCACTGCGAACACTAAAGCAGGAAGCATCCCGGGATGCAGCCATGCGCTCACCAATTGCATGATGTACTGAGCGGTTTGCAGCTCTCTGCAGACCGTGCCCAGCGCCCAAGCCAAAACCAGAATGATAACCGCCAGCACCATGGACTTTGCGCCAAGCAACCAGGCACTTAGTGCTTCTTGAAAGCTTAGAAGCTTTTGCACATTGGCCATGAAAATAACCAAAATGCAGCCCACAAGCGATGCCCAAAGCAGTGCTTTGGTTGAGCTTGCATTTCCGACGATGGTTCGAAAGTTGGTGTCGATGCTTTCTCCGAGGCTTCGTTTTGCATCGATGCCCTCAATACCTGTGACGTACATGGCGATGCAAAGAATGGCGATCACGACCAAAACGGGGAAGGCGGCATTGAGCCAGCGCTGTGGCTTGTCTGGATCGGGCTCCATCCCCTTGCCATCCAAATCGGCAATGGGTTTGGCGCCCGGAGCCAGGAGCTGTCCTTTTTCAATGGCGCGCATTTCGGCTTTGTACATCGGACCAAAGTCTCGTTTCATCCAAACCAAGAGCAAGCCGAAAAAAAGGATAAGAATAGGGTAGAAGCGATAGGGAAGACTCTGAACGAAAACCCAATAGGGATCCCCTTCGAGATGAAGCGCATCGAACTGATCGGCGATGTAGCCGATTTCAACGCCAATCCAAGTTGAGACAAGCGCTAAAGATGCAATCGGTGCTGAAGTGGTATCGACAATGAAGGCGAGTTTTTCTCGACTGATACGTAAGCGATCCGTAATGGGCCGCATGGTTGTGCCGACGAGTAAGGTGTTTGCGTAGTCATCAAAAAAGATCACCCAGCCAAGCACCCATGTGCTGAGCTGTCCACGTCGGCGGTTTTTGGCAAAGCGCGTAAATGCAGTGGCTAAACCATGCGCACCTCCGGAGCGCGAAAGAAGTGCAACAAAGCCTCCAAGCATCAGTGTGAAGACCATGACCGATCCATGGTGCTGATCGGCGACTTCGTTAATTACGTAGCTGTCAATACTCCGCAGAAAACCACGCACTGGTGAAAAATCCTGAACGCCCATCACGCCAATCCAGAGTCCGACGAAGAGCGCAATGAGCACTTCTTTGAGTAGCAAAGCGATGATGATGGCGATGAGCGTTGGCAAGATGGAAAACCAGCCCGGAATCACACTTAGCTGTTTTGAAACGAAGACCTTGCCTTGGTGCAGAAGCTGGATCTTTGCTTTACCGCCGTGCTCGATACGAATGCCGTCGATGGTCCAAAGCTTTTTCATGTCAGGATTTGAAAAGCGATAGCGACGTAGTTCTTTACCACTTGAGGCTGCAAGGATTTCCAGTTCCAGATCCTCGGACAGTTCCTCGTGCTCGCGCGGACTGATACTCAAGGTAAACGGCACCCCTGATAGAAGAACTTTTGGGGTTTCAAGTTTGGCCCAGAGATTTGCTGGTTTAGGATCGGCGTGGCCAGGGCTTGCAATAAAACCGATGCTGCAAAGGATCAGTACTGCCCAAATGCAACCATGCCTAAAGCGCTTCAAAGCATCCCCCGTTTTTTTTCGAAGTTTTTCGAGAAAAAAAACCCTTACAAAACCCGAAGCTATACCGTGCTTGAGGTTACAAAACAAACGCAAAAAGGACCTTGCTAGAGCTTTCTGATGGGAGTAGTTGCTTGAATCAGTGTAAAGCGCTTGTTCGACTCAGAAAGAGCTTCAATGCCATGGTACATGCTCAGTTAATCGGTGAACCCTTCGCAGGTTTTGTTTATTCGGATGCTCCCAGGAATGTGTACTGGGAAACCACGATTGCCTGTGATCTTGCCTGCAAACACTGCCGCGCGAACGCGCTGCCGTATCGCGACCCTGCGGAGCTAAATACTGAACAAGCGAAGCGTTTGATCGATTCCGTCAAAACACTTGGCAGTATGCTGGTGCTAACAGGTGGCGATCCCATGAAACGACCTGATCTTTTTGAATTAATTGCTTACGCCAGGAGCCATTCGGTACCGGTTTCGGTCACTCCAAGCACGACGCCGTCTTTAAGTTCTGAAAAAGTGGCTAAAATGAAGGAACTTGGCGTCATGGCGCTTGGGGTAAGTCTCGATGGCCCCAATGCGGAGGTCCACGACGGATTCAGGCAAGTGCCAGGCACTTTTGACTATTCGATGCGAGCGCTTGGATGGGCCAAAGAGCACGAGATACCTGTGCAAATAAACACAACAATTACTCGCGATACCTTGCCTCATGTCGAGACCCTTTACCGTTTGCTTAGCGAAAAAGCACACCCTCCCGTCCGGCGTTGGAGTCTGTTTGTCCTGATTCCTGTTGGCAGGGGAGCAAGCAACTTATGCCCAGCCAAAGCCAAATGAATGATTTATTTGACTGGGTTTATAAGACATCGAGCTCTGCGCCTTTTTTCCTGAGCACAGTTGAAGCTCCTCACTATCGACGCTTTTGGATGGAGCAGGAATTGGCCTGCGGTAAGACGATCGAAGAGTTACAAAAGCAGGCAAAATCAAAGGGTTTTGGTGTACGAGACGGTAACGGAGTGATTTTCGTTTCCCACACCGGCGATGTCTATCCCGCGGGATTTTTGCCTTATCCACTCCTCGGAAACGTTAAAGAAACCGGGCTCGAGACGATCTACCGCGAAAATCCCGACCTTATCGAGCTGCGCAATGCCGACCACTATGAGGGCGGCTGCGGTCACTGCGATTATAGGTGGGTTTGCGGCGGTTCTCGAGCTAGGGCGTACGCGCTCAGCGGCAATCCAATGGGCAGCGATACGCTTTGTCCGCACGCAGTGTCATAAGATCATGAATACACACATGTATCCGTGACATTTCCAGGGGAGCCATAATGAAAATGACGGCGGGACGACAAAATACGTTTGAATATTGGATCATATATTTTTATAAAACACAGTAATTACAATGAGAAAAATTGGCGTAGACGTTATTTCGTCAATTTTGGAAATTTCTTATAAAATCATGGATTTAGATTGACAGTGTTAGTTAAAAGCAGGCTCGATGCTGGTTTCGAACTCGAGCATCGATCTCGACTTCGACGCCAGAGATCGAAGTCGAAGCCCTACCATGGGGCTGCGTCTCGAGAAGGAAAATGCGTCCAATATCGGTCTTCTTGAAGATAAAGTAGACGCGCTGCGGAGTGATTGCTATGAGCTTTTTCATGCCAAAAGGCAGTTACGCACTTAGTCTTAGGCGATTTAGTTTAAAGAACCGTCAACCGTTCCGAGAGCTTCTGAGCCGGACGGGCAATCGCTTCATGGAAATGAGCGAACAACTGCTTGGCGAAGAGCTTGATGCCAAAGTTAGCCGAATTCAGCTCGCTCACAACGAAGTGGGTATGGATCCCTTTGGTTTTGACCCAGCGGTGGCTCGATATGGGCTTGCTTTCGCGGCATTTCTACATCGACTGTATTTTCGAACCGAGGTTTTTGGCGTCGAGCGAGTTCCAGAGGGCAGGGCCATCGTTGTGGCCAATCACTCTGGGCAGATCCCGCTGGATGCCGTGATTATTACCGCGGCTCTGCTTTTGGACGCTGAGCCACCTCGCTTCGCGAGGAGTATGGTCGAGAAATGGACCGCCACACTTCCTTTTATCTCTTACTTATATCCCCGCTTCGGGCAGGTAGTGGGCTCTCAGGACAATGCAAGACGGCTGCTCGAGCAGGACTCCACTTTGCTTGTTTTTCCAGAGGGCATACGAGGCATCTCTAAACCCTACCAAGAGCGTTATAAAATGCGTGATTTTGGTTTTGGTTTTATGCGAATGGCTTTGGAGACGGGCACGCCTATCGTACCGGCAGCTATCATTGGCGGAGAAGAGCAGTACCCCTCCGTGGCCAACCTTGAGAAAATTGGAAAGGTATTAGGCCTTCCTGCCCTTCCAGTGCTGCCTCAGCTGTTTTTGGGTTTCCCACTGCCCTTGCCGACAAAGTATCGCATCTATTTTGGCGAAGCGATGACCTTCGAGGGGCATCCGGACGACGATGATGTTTCCGTGTCCAAGAAAGTCGCGCAAGTGCGAGATGCCATTGATGGAATGTTAGGCGACGGTCTCAAGCAAAGGCGCTCCGTATTTTGGTAGCAATGGCAAGGGATCATATCTGAAAGACAACTGTGTTAGTCTTCGCCAAAGCTTAGCGCCACAATGGCTCGTTGAATTCAAAGCATACGATATGTCCACAAACCCAGTCTCCAAGTCGCAACGCCCTTCTGCTCGAGCAAGTCGTGTATCTTCTGGGCAGTTGAAACGTGCTGCCGCCTCACGAGACGGAGCAGTCCTGGTGACAGGTATTTGTGGTCGCCTTGGCCGCCTTGTTGCTCGAACCTTGCATCGAAACGATAAAGTAATTGGTGTCGATCGCCGTGATTTTCTTGGTAAACCTGAGGATATCGAGCACTACAAGGTTGATTTACGACGTCGGAAGATGCGCGATATCTTTCGATCCAACAAGATCCGGGCCGTGATTCATTTAGGCGTGATGCATAATCCACGAGCGAGTGACAAAGAACATCACACTTTTAACGTCGTGGCTTTTCAAAAATTGCTTGAGTACATCACGCATTACCAAGTTCCAAAACTGGTTTTGCTTTCAAGCGCCAATGTGTATGGACCTCAACCTGACAATCCTCAGTTTCTAAGCGAAGAGGCACCCTTGCTTGGCGCACAGAGCTTCAGCAAGATTCGCGATTTAGTTGAAGTGGATATGTTGGCACAAAGCTTTTTTTGGCGTCATATGGAGACAGAGACTGTCATCTTGCGCCCTTGCCATATTTTGGGCGGCGTAAAAAACGCAGCAAGCAACTATTTGCGTTTAGAACGGCCTCTCACCTTGCTCGGCTTTGATCCGATGATTCAAGTGATCCATGAAAAAGATGTCACCGACGCAATCGTAGCCGCACTGAAGCCAGGCGTACGAGGCATTTTCAACTTGCGAGGCCCGGGGGAGTTACCGCTATCTAAGGTATTCGAACGGTTGCGTCGTAAACCGGTGCCCGTTCCGTCGTTTGTTGCAAAAACCACACTCAATCGGTTGTGGAAATACCGTCTTGTTTCCTTCCCGCCGCCAGAAATCGATCATATCCGATTTTTATGCATGGTGGATGATAGCCGTGCGCGCCAGGAGCTCGGTTTTGTCCCGCACCGCGATATGCAACAAACCTTGCTTTCTGTTGAGGCCGATCGCTAAGTAAAGCGCGATTTGCTGCAATAGGGCTTTTGTTCTTGTGTTTTCAGCTGTCTATAGTACCACCTTTCGGTGAGTCGTCTTGACTGGTTGGTGATAGCAGTTCACTTGTTAAGCGTTGTTGGCCTAGGGCTTTGGGTTTCGCGTCACCAAAAAAATGTTGATGACTACTACGTCGGTGGACGTAACTTGCCATGGTGGGCTGTAGCCATTTCAGCGATGGCGACTCAGACCTCGGCCAACAGTTTTATTGGTATTCCGGCATTTGTCGCTTTGGCGCCGGGCGGTGGCCTGACTTGGCTTCAATACGAACTGGCCGTTCCGCTCGCAATGATTGTGGTCATGGTACTCGTGGTGCCCTTTTTTAGACGGCTTGAATTAATAAGTGTCTATCAATATTTAGAGATGCGTTTTGATCGGCTCACGCGCAAAAGTGTAAGTGCGATGTTTCTAGTTAGCCGTGGACTCGCTGCTGGTGTTCAGGTTTACGCCTCCGGTGTTGTGCTTTCAGTATGTCTTGAGGTTCCAGTCTGGGCCTGCATTCTCGTCATGGGAGTTGCAACAACACTTTACGATTCGATTGGTGGCATGACTGCTGTGGTTTATGCCGATGTCATGCAAATGTTTATTTTGCTTGCGGGCATTTTACTTTGCATTGTCGTGGCTTTTCATCAGGTCGGAAGTTTTGCGGACATCATCGCTGCACATGAGCCAGCACGCCTTTCGGCAATCGAGTGGGGCTTAGGTTTAGGCGATGGAAGCAAAACACCATTTTGGGGTTTTGTTTTGGGCGGTTTCGTTTTGTACGTCAGCTACTACGGCGTCGATCAGAGCCAGGCGCAACGCATGCTTTCTGCTCCTTCGGTTGATGAATCCAAACGTGCTTTGATGTTCAATGGCTTGTTTCGTTTTCCATTGACTCTTTTGTATATCTTCATGGGCCTTGCAGTTGGCGCGGTGTACGCGCAATCCCAGGAATTGCAGCAGGCGATTTCGGCCAACCGCCTAGACAGTTTGCTTCCAGAGTACATCCGGATGTTTTTACCCTCGGGACTGCGAGGTATCCTTTTTGCGGCGATTTTGGCGGCGGCTATTTCAAGCCTTGATTCCAACCTAAACAGTCTTTCGGCAGCAACCATGCGAGATTTCATTGAAAGCAAGCTTCGCGGGGCTTCACAAGGTCGAAAACTTTGGACGAGCAAGGGTATTACCGCTTTTGGGGGCTATCCATCACCCTTTTTGCTTTCTGGGTTGGCAATATTTCAAGCACGGTCGTGGAGGGCATCAACAAACTCGGAAGTTTTTTCTATGGACCTATTTTGGCGGCTTTTGTTGCGGGCCTTGTCGATCGCCGAGCCACTGGGCCGGCGGTGCTGACTGGCGTCGCATCAGGCATCGCCGTCAACGTCTTGCTTTATTTGTTTAAGGGTGAGGTTTTCTGGATGTGGTGGAATCTCTTTGGGCTTGTTGTTGCGATATCAACTACCGCACTGGTCAGTCGACTTGGAGCCCCACGCGGGAACTATGAATATTCCCATGACATTGTGTTGGATGTGAAAGAGTTAGTGCAAAGCAATCGCGCTTGGATGCCCCAATATCTCGGCTTGGTTGTGTATTTTATAGCAATGCTTTTTGTGGTGATATTTATCGATGATTTTTTGATGCTATTCACTTAGCGAAAGTGTTTCGAGTTGCCCGGTGACTCGGAGCGCTTCATAAAGAACCAGAGCAGCAGCGTTGGAAAGATTGAGACTGCTAACGCCGCCGCTCAAAGTGGGAATAGCAATGCACTGTTCAGGATAACGGGTCAAAAGTGTATCCGGCAGCCCAACGGACTCTTTACCAAAAACCAAAACGTCCCCGGCTTGAAAATTAGCTTGAAGATAACTTTTCCGGGCGCCTGCACTTAAAAAATGCAAAGGTCGATCCGGGTTGCATTCCAAAAATTGTTCAAAGCTATCGTGTCGCTGCATGTTGACGAGATGCCAATAGTCTAACCCTGCGCGTCTTACCGCTTGATCGTCGATGCGAAAGCCTAGGGGACCAACCAGGTGCAGCACTGTTTGAGTGGCCGCGCAGGTTCGAGCGATGGCTCCGGTGTTTGGAGGGATTTCAGGTTCCACAAGTACAATGTGAAAAGGTTCTTTATGGCTTTGATAGCGAAGTTTGGGCGACACAGGCATGGTGTTATTCGCTTTTGCTAAGAGTAAGTTTGCATTGCGTTTTAGAGTTTAATGCTTTGATCGAAAAGAGAGCGCGCAGTTTCTTTTGAAAGGGCCTTGTCAAGAACGAAACAAAATGAAGCAGGTAAGCTACTCGAAAATGATAACTGATATAGGCTTTTTCGCGCATGGTTTTTAGCGTGTGTGTTTCGATTTGAGGATGGACGAAGGTGGGCTCCCACCCACTAAAAGCAGGCCCCGGCTTTGCATGGACTTTATCTTTAACCGCGGCTGCAAGCTGGGTTTTCGGATAAGGTGTTGCCACGGTAAATTGCACTGCAAAGCTGTTGAGCTTTTTAGCAAAATCGATGCTTTGTTTCATGCGTGCTTCCGTATCGTTCGGTAAGCCGAGTATGTAGTTTGCGATGACACGAATGCCGATTTTTTCAGCGTGATGGACCAGCTTTTTAATCTGTGTAAGATCTGGAACATCACGGTTCAGTGATGTTGCGAACGAAGCATCCGCGCTCTCAATACCGATTTGCAAACTACGTAGTCCAGAATCGTAAAGCTTATCAAGCGTCTCGATATCCAAACGGTCTGCTCGCATCTCAGCACTGTAGTGAATCTGCAAGCCTTTGAGTTGTTCGATGAAAGCAGCCAAACGTTGGCGCGATGCGTTAAACAACGGATCGCGAAAAGCGATGCCCCGTACGCCATAGTGTTTTTTTAGGAAGCGGACTTCATCGACAACATCGGATACGGGTCGCAGTCGATAACTTGCTGTAACGGGATAGGGGCAGTAGTTGCATCGAAAGGCGCAGCCCCTCATGCCGAGAACAGGCAGCACCTGACCTTTGGCTGCAAGACCGGCATAACGATAGTGCTTGCGTGGAAACATCGACCAATCGGGCAGGGGTAGTTTGCTTAGCTCTTTGACTTCGCCCGCCTCAATGACCCCGGTGCGGTTTTTATCAAAAAGTTGATGTCCGAGCGCTTCGGCCTCTCCACAAATCACGGCATCTGCGATGTCGCTGTAATACTCCGGCTTTGCTGAGGCAAACGCGCCGACGACGATACTATGGATGCCTTTATCTTTAAGTTCGGCGAGCAGCTTGCGCTCTTCCGGTGCATCGGTGATCGAACTAAGTACAATCGCGAGGTCGACATCAGGCATGGGATCGCGGCTTTTAGCAGAAGGTCTTCGTTCCCTTACAACGACCTGGTGGCCTCCCTGGGTAGCGAAAGCAGCCAAGTATCCCAAGCTAGGTGGAGGTAGATGGATAAGGCGTGTTTTAGCGCGTTCTAAAAGTTTTGCCCTCCAGCTGTGACCCACACGGAAGACCGTTCCGTAACCGCCAGCAACGTCTTTCAAAGTGCATGCCTTCTGTGAAAATACGCTGAAAAGACCAATCTTCATGTTGGCAGGGTGCTATCACCTTGTTATGTCTCTGTCCAAGGGGCATTCGACTCGCACGATGAAGGAAAGTAGGAAAAAAAGTGTTGCCGGACCTGTTGTGGTGGGAGCGTTGCTCTTTGGGGTCGTTCTAATTGTCGGGGTTTTTTTCGGTCTTTGGTGGCGACGTGTCACTGCTCCGCCAGAACTAAACGCTGTGTTGAAAAATCGTGGAACTTTGCTTGCTATCGGGGAAAAAGACTTTGCCGGATGGAACGCTGACGGAACGATTACGCTTAGTGAAAAGGACAACGATTTTGTCTCAAGGTTGCTCAGTGGCGAAGATGAAGAGGCCTTGGCACAAGCGCTGCTCGATCAACGGATTACCGGTGTGCTTGCCGGTCCACTGCAAAAAACAGAGCAACAAACGCTACGCGATCGTTTTGTAGGCTACGCGCCCATGCAATTTTTTCATGCGGAGCTTATCTCCAAGGATGCAGCGCTCTACCTTTTATCTTATTTCCCAAAAGTCGATGAGGTCACTGGCGAAGCGCTCGCCACATTGGCGCGGCGTTTACTTGAAGGTGAAAGTCCTCCGCCTTTGCAGACTTTTCCTGAAACCTTGCGTGACGCGACCAGTGTGGAGATTATGGTGCTACTGCGTGATGGAACGACTGCGAGGTTGTGGCGCTCGGCACGAGGAAGCTCAGTAGCCCGCGCGCTAATCACAGCGACGCTGGTGGCTGCGGATCGTTGGAAAGAACGTGAGAATGCCATGGGGGGTGCACTCACGGACAAACTCGAAGAGCTTGATGTCGAGGTCTGGAGACTTTTTCCGGATGGCTATCTCGAGGAACGCGATGCTGAATTTGTAAATTCGGTGTTCTATGAAGAACACGGTGTAGCTTACGAAAAAAAAACGTCATGGCGTTACATGCTTCCTGAAAGCAGAGAAAAGCTTGCTGATAGTTCTGCGACAGCAGCTTTTAAAGAATTGTTTGAGAGTTCAGGACAGAGCCCTAACAGTCTCGACAGGCGTGACCTCAGGCCCTACCGACTTCGCGCAGAGCGCTTAGGCACATCCGAAGCGCTACTTCCTGGAAGCATTAATTCAACAGAGTAGCGGATGCATGGTGCAGGAGTGCTGGACCGTGCACACAAGGCTAAATGACTCTAGCTAGATGGGAGATTGATTCTAGTGCTGAGAGACGCCGGTGTGAGAGATGGGGAGACGGATTAAAAAGCTGGTGCCGCTTTTGTCGTGTGTTCGGACTTCGACATGTCCGCCAGCTTCGGTAATGATACGGTGCGAAATAGCAAGGCCGAGACCCGTGCCTTGATCCCGTGATGTTACGAAAGGAACGAAGAGCGTGGATAACATTTTTTGTGGGATGCCAGGGCCTGTGTCGCTTACTCGGATCTCAACCCACCTTCGCGGACTTCCATCGGTGTGGCGCCGTTCCACTGCTCGTGTATTAATATTTAACGTTCCGCGGTTTTCCATGGCTTGAAAGGCATTCCGAATCAGATTGATCAGAACTTGTCGAAGTTGTTCGACGTCGATTCGTACCAGAGGCAGTTTTTCTTCAAGATCAAGAAGTTGCTCGATGCTGCCATAGCTTTGCTCTGCATTTAGGATTTTAAGGGTTTTTTGCACAGCCAGATTAACGTCGGTGGGTTCAGGATCGCCATGCGAAGGTCTAGCAAAGTCTAAAAAGGAAGATAGAACGCGATTGAGTCGGTCTGTTTCATCGACAATGATCCCCAAAAACTCCTTTGACTCCGGCTCCGAAGGGCCCAGTTTTTGTTCTGGTTCACTCAGGTATTGTGCGCTGGCTTTGATAGCGCCAAGTGGGTTGCGGATTTCATGCGCTAGACCAGCGGCCATCTCACCGAGCGCTGCAAGACGATCCCGCTCTTTAAGCTGTTCGTAAAGACGGGAGTTTTCTACTGCAATGACAAGCTGACTAGCAAGACCTTTGAGCAAACCCACTTCCTCGGGGCTAAAGGCATCCCACACGCGTTCGTCTTTGATGCATAGAAAACCAAATAACTCTTGTTTGGTTTGTAGGGCGATGCATACCGAAGCGTTCAATGCTTCAAGGGTATGCACGATTTCATGCACGGTTTCTGAGCCTCGTTGATCTCCAATATCTTTGAGTTCCTCGATTTCGTGCTCAAGGTCTTCAAGCACGACGTTTTCCTCTCGACGCAAACGATCGAGTAAGGGCCGTGCAGCTGCTACCTCGATATGATGCACCGGCGATGGTCCAAAATAGTCTCGAAGAGCGAAGCTGAGCATGTCTTCGGAGGCTAGAAAAACCGCTGCGTGCGTGAATCGCCTGGATTCTTCAAGACCCGAGAGAAGTACGCGCACGACCTGCTCAAGCTCAAGAACATGGACGAGCTGGGCTCGCAAGCTATGCAATGCCCGCTCGAGATCAAAGCGCTCACGAAACAGAAGCTGCATGAATTTTTCCTCTAGCTTGGCACGGGTGGGATCAAAGACCAGCAATAAAGCAAGTGCTGCAACCACGGCATACAGAAAGAAACGTTCGCCTGCGAATAGAACGATCACTGCATAAATGCCTGCTATGGCGAATGCTAGAGCACTGAGAATGATCAACCGGCCAGCAAGCTCGTACATATCCAGCAAGCGAAAATGAAGGATCGACTGCGATAGGATATATAAGAACACCAAGACCAATACGGGGCCTACAGGCGGAATATCCAAACCGACGTAAGGCAGGTAGTCGATAACCGTAAAGGTCGCAGCAAGGGTACCCATGATGGCCAAAAAGCGCAGACGCGCTTGTTCAAAGCGCGAGCGTACGAGCCTGCTGTGATCAAACAGCATGCGCAACCCAGACATCAGAAGAATGGTCACGTAGATGAAGATCAAAACGGATACGACGATATGATCGTAAAACGGACTAAAAGCAGCGGCGATGAGTACTGCACCTGAGACCCAGGCCAACCGCCGCATGACCATGGCTCGCTTGGCTTCTTCAATGACAAAGGCTCTGAAAAATTGAAAGGCCGCAATGGGTAAAAGCACGGCGAAGATGCGATCGATCCGGAACCATAACACGTGGCCTTTTAGCGTTCCCGTTGCAAAGGTAGCCAAATACCACGCCGCAACTGTAAGGCTAAAAATAGAAAATTGCCGCTGTAAATGACGCTGCCTGGGCCGCAATAGCACCGTCACTGCGATCGCAATGGCAAGGACGCCGGCAAGCAGTGAGGTTTGAGTTCTTAATTCCACGCAGGGCTTGAATAGAGCAAAAGGGTGAAGCTTTGCAATCCCGTCTGCTTTAGCTGGAGAAAAACGCTTGCATTTCCGGGAGTCGCGACTCCGCGTCTTTTTCGCCGATTTCGATAATGCGGTTGATATAGTCCGATTGAAACATCACCATACTCAGGGCGTCATTGGAGCGGATTTCTTTAGTGCCAAGACCTCGGGTGAGGAAACGAAAGGCCTTTGGCAGCTTGGCCTCGAATTCGTTGGCGAGTTTACCAAGGTCGGTGCTGGGGCGAACGACTTTGAGATTGATCGGCCTGAAAGCATCTTGGCGTTGATTTGGAAAATGTTTCAACAAATGGTTGATGCGTTTGAGGCGTTGAGCATCTTGATCGAAAAGATCTAAGAAAATGGAGTTCAGAAGTATACCAATACTTGGGCCGGGGCGGGTAGCTTTCGCCTTCAGGTGCTAACATTTCATCGTAGTTGCGGAATGTAGCGAGTCGAGATGGCCAAGATTTTTCGGCGCCTAAGTGCACCGCAGGGGCAAGTGGTGCGGCCAAGCGTATGCCACCATCCCCATACCAACGTCCGTCAATCTCAATAGCTGGAAAGAACAAAGGTAGGGCTGCCGAGGCCAAAATGTGTTTAACGGTGATCTGCGTCTGAACACTGGTGCGGTGAGGGCGCTCCCAGGTGGAGATGTCCCGGCCTTGCACCCACGTAACGCTTCGCCCGGTGCCATAACATGCGGTGGTCACGGCTAAGGCTTTCAGCCTTCCTGAGGCAAGATTTCGCTCGATACCAGGGATGGGCCCGGACTCTGCTCCAAGGCGTTCTGTAAGAAAGTCAGCTAAAGGTTGCGTGTCGACAAGACCGCGGGTTCGTTTGCCGCCGTGACCGCCTCCGGAGGCAAGTTGCCTCATCCAACGAAAGACTTGCTTGCTAAGCGAGCTTGCGTCTGCGTGAAAGACATCGCCGGTTTGAAGACCACTCCAAAGCTCGGCAAGATGCTCCATTTTCATGGCAAAGGAGTGTGGATCCGAGGCAAGAAACACTGCATTGATCGCACCTGCGGAAACGCCGGTAAGGATATCAATCTGCAAATCAGGAAATTCTCGCGAAAGGCGTCTCAAAAAACCAGCTTGATAGGCAGCGCGTGCTCCGCCACCGCTCACGACCAAGGCTAACTCAGTTTTGGACATCGACGATAAAGTCCTTCATTGGATTACATGGATATCTATTTAGTATAGCACAATTTAGTGTATCCATTGTTTTTGGCGAACTCAAAAGCTCGGTGGCGGATGTGAATTTTAGAGCAAAAACTGGACCAACTATCTATTTTTCTAAGGTTTCCCTGGCTTTTGTAATGTTGTTGGTGATGATTGCATCGACGCCTGCTTCGTCGCAGCGGCGAAGGTCTTGGGGGTGATCAACCGTCCAAACGTTTAAAAGAGTACCTCGGCTCTGGAGTAATGCCGCGGAGGTCGAATCGATCAAATTATGTTTGGGATGAAGTGCGTCAATATTGCAGAGGCGAGCAACTCCCTGCATACGAAGCTTGCCCCAATAGGCATCGTCGATAAGATAAGCGCTTTTTATTGGGCTGTGTTTTTTCAGATAACGAACGATTGACAAAGCAAAGCTTGAAAACAAAAAGCGAGTTTGGTGAGTTGCTTTGCGTTTATGACAGATGTCCAACACTGCTTCTGCCAGTTTTCTTCCATTGTTTCCGTCGGCCTTTAGTTCGAGATTGACTAGAGCCTGTCGCGTTTCCAATAACTCTAAGCACTCAACAAGTGTCGGAATGCTCTGTCCGTCGTTGAGTCTGACCTGCTTGAGTTCATGCAAACGCAAACTGCTGATGCGATCACGCTGTGTGCTTAGGCGTTTTAGGTCAGCGTCGTGAAACACCACCACCTCTCCGTCGCGGCAGAGCCTTAGGTCCAACTCAACCCCATCCGCGCCATCGTTCATGGCCTGCTCAAACGCGGCCATGGTATTTTCGCAAGCCCTCCGATGGGAACCTCGGTGCGCAAGCAAAAAAGGCGGGGCGCCTGGTTGGCGGCGAAAAGGATTTTTCTCCATGACCATGTGCTAGCACAGCCATAAAATTTATGCGCCATGCCGAGTTGGGATCAGATTAATAACCGAATCCATCCAGAAATAGTCTAGGCGGTTTGTTCGTAGCGAGCTTAGTTGGCAGCACCTTCGGCGGCGTTCTTGATGCCGCTAAGCATGCCTTTGAACACGATGCCGTGCAGCGGAAGGACCAGATACCAATAGACAAGGCCCAATAAACCCTTGGGTTTAAATCGTGCTGTTTGGATGAGTGTACAACGATTGTGGCGTGCTTCATCCGGCTCAATCCTAAAATCAAGGGTGGCGATGCCAGGCAGTTTCATTTCGGCGCGAAGTTCAAGGTAGCGAGCCTCCACAATATCGGTGACACGCCAAAAATCGAGCGCTTCGCCATAACTTACCCGAAGGGGGTTTCGGCGCCCGCGGCGTAGACCGGGGCCGCCAATGAGGCGATCCATCCAGCCGCGCAGGCGCCAGAGCCAGTCCGCGTGGTAGTAGCCATGCCCTCCGCCGATGCGACAAACCGCGTTAAAGACTTGCTGGGCCTGGGCGTTAACGTTGGCGCTTCGGGTGTCTGTGAACACCGTGCCGCCGGAAAAGTCTGGATCTCCTGGAATCGGTCCAGCGTCCATCCAAGCTGTTTCAATCTCATCCGTATCAAGTTTTCCAAGTGCGGCTGCAATCGCTTCGCTCGCGCTTTGGATGCTTCCTGGCATGAGCTCCGCCGCCCGATTATCGCGCAAAACAACCCGGTTTCGCAGTCCTTCGGCAAGCGGCCGTGCAATGCGTTTATCAATAGGAGTGACCAAGTGAATCCAAAGCGAACTGAGTCTGGGGCTCAGAACAGGCAGCGGCACAATGATGCGGCGCGAGAGCCCGAGGTGATGGGCCATCAGTTGCATGAGCTCGCGGTAGCTCAGGATGTCTTTACCTCCGATATCAAGGGTTTGCCCTTTGCTGTGCGGCACGTCTAAACATTGCTCCAGGTATCGGAGCACGTCTCGGACAGCGATCGGTTGCGATTCGGTATTCACCCAACGGGGAGTGACCATGGCTGGCAGGCGTTCAACCAGGTAGCGCAAAATTTCAAACGAAGCTGAGCCGGACCCGATAATCATCGCGGCGCGAAAGACGGTAACAGGCACTTTGCCTTGGGAAAGCGCCTTTTCGACTTCACGTCTGGAGCGTAAATGCTCGCTTAGGCCGTCTCCGGTTTCTCCCAAACCACCCAGGTAGATGATTTGCTCGACACCAGAAATGTCAGCAGCTTTCGAGAAGGTCTCGGCAAGCTCTCGATCGTGCGTGCGATAGGCTGCGCCCGCAACGAGCATCGAGTGCACGAAGTAGTAAGCGGCGGTGCAGTCCTGCATCGCGCATATTACATCCTCGAGCTTGGCCGCATCACCTTCGATAATTTGAAGTCGGGGATGTTTGGACCAATCGCGCGCATCAAGCTTGCGAGCCGATCGGCTAAGGCAGCGTACGTGGTAGCCACTGTCCAGCAAGCGCGGCACCAAACGTCCGCCAATATAACCGGTCGCGCCCGTCACCAAGACAGTGACCTTTGGCTCTAGTGTCCTGGTCATATTTGGCATCCGTAGCATGCGTCAGAACAGAAGACCAAGCTCTGCATGTAAACCCTTAGGATTGAACAAATTATTGCCTATGATTAGGGCGGTTTCCCACACGGGTTCTGGAGCGGCTTTCCTCCTCGAAAAAGCGCCTCAAATACCAATGTATAATCGTCGTCTTTTCTGTGGGAGAGTGTCTGGGGCGGGGTTCCGTCCGATTGGGCGCGTTCAAAGCGCCGCGAGCGGCGCTTTGAACAAAAAGCGAACCCCGGGGGCCCTAGACCTGCTGCTCCAGAACCCGTGCGGAAAACCGTCTGCTAGAAAACCTGATCTAAGCCCTTATTCTACCGTAGTTTTCTGTAGGATCCTTAGTGTAAACCGGCAAAAGAAGAGTGAAAGTGCTCTAAAGGTGAGAGCAGGTTGACGAAGAGAGGATTGCTCCGTCGCCGTCCTCCGATCTTTTAGGCGGCTTGATAGTAATGGGTTTGGTTGGCAAGGCGTTCGGCGGCACGGTAGACGATGGCCATGATGGAATGCTGGGGGTTGACGCCCATGTTGCTTGGAAAAACACTGGCGTCCATCGCGTAAAGGTTTTGAAGGTCGTGGCATTGCAGGTCTGGGCCCACAACACTGTGTGCTGGATCGGCTCCAGCAACGGCTCCGCCAAACAGATGCGAGGCGACAAGATGAAAGCTTTGCGCTTTAAGTGCAACCTTCTCGATCAACTCCACTTGGGATGGGTTCGTAATGACCTCTGGCACTCCACCTAAGCCCGGATAGACTTCTTTGGCGCCAACTTGGAACATCATCTTGCACATGAGCGCAATCGCTTCGCGTGCTTTGGCATAGTCGGCTTGGCTGGGAGTATAGCTAACTTTTGGCGTTTGCCCCCAACCAACGTCGATGTGACCTTGAGCCTCCATATGAATCAGTCCAGCCCATTGCGCGACGTGATCCAAGCGCGAGATGCGGTCTTGCCAAACAGCGCCAGCGCCGGGAATCCGTGCTGCGATAAGTTCAGGCGGAACGCCGATCGATTCGATTTTATAGCCGCGCTCGCGCAATGGTATCTCGTAGCTTTGGGTGCCGCCGCTTGCAATGTCGATGCGCTCGTCAAACATACCGACGACTGGAGCGCCTGGATGGGCCCGAAAGTGATGCCCGACCTTGCCGCTCAGTCCGCTTTGTAGAAGAAGCACCGGGGTGTAAAGCGCACTGGCTGCTAGAATGACAGCTTTTCGCGCATGCACTCTAAAGTTACCAGTAGGCCGACCAGGCCCCTGAAATCTTACCAGTGACTCCGGTTGCACGGCCCTGCTTGATGACAACTTGCAAAGCGCGCGCCCCAGTGAAAAGCCGAGCGCCCTGATCAATGGACAGCGGTATCAAAGACACATCCATGCTTTGCCGTGCTCCGTTTGGACAACCCTGCACGCAACGACCACTGCCTTTGCATTGTGCGGCATTGCGCTCCATGGCTTTGCCCTTGAGATGCATTGCGCTTGCAGCGTCAGCAAGCTTATGCCCGTTACCTCCCCACAAGCTTGAATCGGTGCTTTGCACCCCAAGCAATTTTTCGATGCGCTCGTAAATGCGATGTAGAGCGTTTTCGTTTACGAGCTCATCAAGACCATGCTGATCTTTCCACAGCTTGCGGACGTCTTGCGGCATGCGCCAGATGATGCCGCTGTTAATGGCGGTGCTGCCGCCGACGCACACGCCTTGCAGCAAAGGGATGGGTACGGCGCTGTCGGTGGTTTGCGCGCCAAAACCTCGCATGCTCTGGGACATGGCTTTAAGAGCTTCTTTGGGTCGTGCTTTGCTTTGCAAATAAGCACCTTCTTCGAGGATAAGCACCGAGAAGCCCGCAGCACTAAGCACGTAGGCAGCCGTTGCTCCGCCGGCTCCTGAGCCCACGATCACAAAATCAGCGACGTCTTCCATGGCCCACTTGCCCATTACGCCACCTCTTGTTCATGTTCAGCATCCGGTGCATCGTGCACGACGGGAAGATTGCGTCGGGAGGGACGTGTGCCGGAGATTTCTTCAGCGCTATCGTAGAGCGTGCGCTCTTTTTCATAGCCGCTGGCCAGGCGCAGCTCAGAGACTGAGAACATGGCCATTGTGCTTACAAGTTTAAGCAGGGTGGTGAGCTCGCGTACAACAAAATGCTTCGAAGAGATTAACCCTTCAAGCAGCTCTGTTCGCGCTTGTAGGGGCAGTTTGGCCATCGTGCAAAAGCGCGTTCCGGTCCACAGTGGGGCCAGCGCAACCATCCACAAGGCCACTCGAAGGCCCAGGCGTGCTTTGGGCGTAGAGCTTTGACTGATCGTCGCGAAGGCGTTGAGAAAATCGCAGCGTTGGATGCCTGCTCCCCACAAACCGTCGCGCTTTGGAGCAAAGGCTTCGAGAATGGCTTGCGCCCAACGTTTCTCAAAAAATAACATTTACTTCAAAAGTTTACCACGACACTGTCGTCTTCGCAAACAGCTTAATCTGACAAAAGCGTCATGATTTTTTGCTAAAAACAGACATGACTGGCATGTTTCTCGGCGAAAATATGCCAAATTTGTCATGAGTGCTTTTCTCAAGCGCTATGGGCTTTTTTTTCCTGTTCGCTCAGGAGTTGTTGGATGCTTTGAGCCAAGATGCGAAGTTCATATGGTTTGCGCAGCCATAGATTGGGAACGCCACCAGAGGCAAAGGCGTGTGGTTCGGGCTGTCCGCTCACTAGAATGGCTCTATCGACACGCTTAGAGCTGCGTAGCTGCGAAAGCAATTCATCACCGCGCATATCGCCAAGCAGCATGTCAATCAACGCAACATCAAAGTGATCGTTGAGGGCTAAGGCTTCTTTGCCGGATCGCATAGCCGTCACTTGGGCGCCTTGCAAGGAAAGGCCAGTCGAGACAAGTTCCATCAAGGATGCATCGTCTTCCACAACCAGTACTTTGGCGCTCACTGGCATATCCGAGTGTTTTATACCGGATGACTGTTTGCGTTCAGTGGCTTCGAGTTTGGCGGAAGGAAGCTCGATCTCAAAGCGCGTGCCTTGTTTTGGTTTGGTGAATAACTCGATGTGGCCGTGCATGTTTTCGACCGCGCGTTTGACCAAGGCAAGCCCAAGACCTGTGCCGCTTTCTTTCGTTGTAAAATAGGGCACAAAGGATTCGCGTCTAAGTTTAGCGCTCATTCCAGGCCCGTTGTCTTGCACGCTGATAAAAACTTTGTCGCCTTTTTCATAGGCGGAGAGTTCAATACGGCCACCGTGCTCCATGGCTTCGATAGCGTTCTTTAAGAGACTCCAAATGGCTGTCCATAGATCAGTGCGCGAACACTTAACCATCAGCTCCTCGTGAACATCTGCAAGCAAGGTCACGTTTGCTTTGCGAGCAGCTGGCGTAAGCAAGCGTTGAATCTGTAGTAGAAGCGATGATGCATCGATGGTGCTGTTGCGAACCACGCCATCGCTTGAGGCCTCGAGCATAGCCCGTGTTACGGATTTTGCAGCTTCAGCACTTGATTCGATGTGCTCAAAAGCGTCGGCAGCGCGTGATGGCAGCGTCGGGCAGCTGGCTCCCATTTGGGCCCAACCCATGATCGCGCCAAGGGCATTGCTGATCTCGTGGCTCACGCTTGCAGCTGCATCGGCTAAGGCGGCGCGTTTTTGGACTTCAATGGATTGTCTGAGCGTGGCGGGTGCAAGCCAAAGCTGCCAGCCATCGCGTTCAGGCAGTACCAAGGCCTGCCAGGTTGTGATTCCCGATCCTGCTTTTGACTCAATGAGGAGGGCGTCACGTTTACCGCTTCGGCCGGCTTCAATCACGCGCTCCAGCAGAGCGTCATCTCGGCAGATCCTGCGCAGCAAATTCAACATATCGCTTGCAGGCTCGGGTCCTATGAGCTTCTGGGCGCTTGGATTACAGGCCACTTTCCCTTCAAAGTCCTCGCTAAAAACGGGAATTCCGAGTGTTTCTGCAATCCATGGATCGATGGTATTCATCCCTTTGCCCTGTTTTGATAATAGTAAAAAAATACCGGTGTGTCAAATGTTTTTGTAAGAGCTCTGAAGGAAGCTTCCTACAAGGTGGGCATAAAGAGGGCCCAAAAGCTTGGGTTTTGGCAGGGGCGGCTCCTCGGTTATTGTTTGGTTGCCCAGCCGTGATAAAAGCGCCGCTATGGCGCAAGACAAAATAAAACCCGAAGAAGTACAGCATGTGGCCAATCTGGCTCGGCTTGCACTGAACGCAGAGCAACTTGAAGCAATGAGCGGTCAGCTCAACGCCATTTTGGAGTACATCGCGAGTTTGGATGCTTTGGATGTTCGCGGCGTTGAGCCAACCGTTTACCCGGGTTTGGATCAAATGAAGCTTCGTGAGGATGTTGTTAAAGACACCTTGGCACGTGATGAAGCTTTTGCCCAAGCGCCCAAGACCGCCGACGGTGGTTTTGCAGTACCGAAAGTGATGGAAGGCTAGACATGGAAAAGCTTTACCAATTGGGCGTCGTTGATATTGCCGACAAAGTTAGAAGTGGTGAGCTTGGGGCAGTCGAAGTAACGCAAGCGTTTTTGAATCGAGCAAGTGAACTCAATCCTAAGCTTGATGCCTTTCTGACTTTGGATGGAGAGCGTGCGCTGGCGCAAGCCGCACAAGTGGATCGCAAGCGAAAGCAAGGGAGTGATCCTGGAAAGCTTGCGGGTGTTCCCATCGCGCTAAAAGACAATATTTGTACGCGAGGAATCCGTACGACCTGCGCTTCAAAAATTCTGGAACACTATGTACCGCCTTACGATGCTCATGTGGTTGAGCGTTTAAGGGACGCTGGCGCAGTCGTCTTGGGCAAAACAAATCTTGATGAGTTTGCCATGGGCTCTTCAAACGAAAACTCGGCATACGCAACGGTTAAAAACCCATGGGAGCTAGGGCATGTGCCGGGTGGCTCCTCGGGTGGTTCTGCTGCAGCTACGGCGGCATCGCTGTGTGCTGTATCCTTAGGCAGCGATACTGGTGGATCCGTCAGGCAACCGGGTTCGTTTTGCGGTGTGATGGCAGTTAAGCCTACCTACGGACGCGTTTCGCGCTTCGGACTGATTGCCTTCGCTTCATCGCTTGATCAAATCGGACCGATGGCACGAAGCAGCAAAGATGCGGCGCGCACGCTTGCAGCGATTGCCGGCTACGATGATCGCGATGCGACGAGCGTGGAGCGGCCTGTGGATGACTACGAGGCGGCGTGCGGAAAGCCAATCAAGGGTTTGCGCATCGGGGTGGTCAAAGAGAGCTTTGCTGATGGGAGCGACCCTGAAGTCGTCTCGGCTCTCAAAGAAGCTATCAAGCAGCTGCAAGCGCAAGGCGCAAGTGTTGAAGAGCTCGAGTTGCCTCACGCAAAACATGCTGTATCGGTGTACTACCTTGTGGCGACCGCTGAAGCGTCCTCAAACTTGGCGCGTTTTGATGGCATGCGTTATGGACTTCGAGTCGATGGCGAAGATCTTCGTGATACCTACAACAAGTCACGCGGGCAAGGCTTTGGTCCGGAAGTCAAACGACGCATTATGCTCGGAACCTATGCACTTTCAGCGGGTTACTACGATGCCTTTTATCTCAAGGCGACCAAAGTCCGCACCTTGATCCGCAACGACTACACCGAGGCTTTCAAAAACTGTGATGTGGTCCTTTCGCCAACCGCTCCGACACCAGCGTTTGCTTTCGGGGCACGCACTGGGGATCCTCTGGCGATGTATTTGGAGGATATCTTTACCTTACCTGCGAGCTTGGCTGGGGTTCCAGCGGTCAATGTGCCTTGTGGTTTTTCAAAAAACGGTTTGCCAATCGGCATGCAACTTTGTGCACCGGCTTTTGAAGAAGGGCTGCTTTTTAAGGTGGCTTCTGCGTACGAGCAGCTAAGCGATTGGCATCTAAAGCGACCTTCTGAGTTTGCCTAGTGTCTGAGCTACTTTCCAGAGCGCCTCTTAGCGAAGAAAAGATATTTTCGATCGAATACGATCCGATTGATGCGCAAGTACTGCTTTTGGATCAACGGCTTTTGCCGCACGAGATCAAGTACTATCGCTACGCCGGTGTAAGCGATGTTGCAAAAGCTATCACTGATATGGTGGTGCGTGGTGCCCCTGCGATTGGCATCACGGCAGGCTATGCGCTTGCGGCGCTCTCAAAACGCAGCACAGGGGCTGGTTTTTTTCAGGCTATTGAACGCGGCGCCGATGAGCTTGTGGCAGCCAGACCCACCGCTGTGAATTTAAAATGGGCAGCAGCACGCATGCTCGAGACGGCGCGACTCATTCAGGATGAAGCGCACGAAACAAGAGCAGCGCGCATGCAGCAAGAAGCAGAGGCTATTCATCTCGAGGATCTTCATGCTTGCAAAACCATGGGAAAGCTCGGCGCTGAGCATGTACCGGATGGCGGCACAGTCGTGACACATTGCAATACCGGCGCGCTAGCCACCGGAGGCTACGGTACAGCGCTTGGTGTGATCCGAGCAGCTCATGCCATGGGTAAAGATTTCAAAGTGTTTTGTTGCGAGACACGACCTTATTTGCAAGGGGCGCGCTTGAGCGCATGGGAGCTCAGCGAAGCCGGAATTGATGTCGAAGTGATTACCGATTCGATGGCTGGGCATTTTCTGAAGCGCGGGGAAATCAACTTTGCCGTAGTTGGCTCGGACCGCATTGCTGCCAATGGCGATGTTGCCAACAAAATAGGAACATACGGTCTGGCTGTTTTGTGTAGAGCGCATGATGTGCCCTTTACTGTAGCTGCTCCCTGGAGCACGGTGGATCTTGAAACTCCCAATGGAGAAGCGATTCCGATCGAAGAGCGTAGCTCAGAAGAAGTGGCTACGATCTTCGGCAAGCGTATCGTGGCAAAAGGAATCGTTTGCCGTCATCCGGCGTTTGATGTGACGCCTGCAAAGTACGTGGACTATGTCTTCACAGAGCGAGGAAGCTTCCGTCCTGCGCAGGGTGAAGGCCCAAGTTTATTTTCTCGATCGCTAGGCCTAAAGTCGCAGTAAGCTTGCGCCCCAATGCAAGCCAGCGCCCAATGCCAAGAAGCAGAGCAAGTCACCCTTTTTGACGCGACCTTCCAAAATCAACTCATCGAGCAAAATGGGAATAGTGGCGGCAGAGGTGTTGCCGTATTTAGCAATGTTTGAGGGAATCTTTTCTGTTGGAACTTTAAGAGAGTGCCTTACTGCTTCGTTGATGCGGTCGTTGGCTTGATGCGCGACGAAATAGTCGATGTCATCGATGTTGATATTGCAGCGCAGACACACTTCACGCACGGCCTTCGGAAGACGAACAGCGGCGCTCTTAAATAAATCGCGTCCTTGCATGCGTGGGTAAAGATCGTCGTTTTCGAGAGTCTCTTTTGAAACGTAAGGGTGTTTTGTGAAACCACCGCCTTGCACGTAGATGAGTTTGACATCGCGACCGTCTGTGTAGAGTGCGCTACCGATCAAGCCATGGCCTTCGATTTCGGACTTGCGTAGTACGAAGGCGCCGGCGCCATCGCCGAAAAGGACCGATACACCGCGTTGGCGGGTGGCTTTATCCCAGTCTTCTTGTGGGATTTTATTTTGAGCACGTCCACGAACGGTATCCCAATCGTTCCAGGGCATAAAACCTGATTGAACTTCAGCACCTACCAGCAGAACAGTATTCGCAGCGCCGGTGTTAATCAGACCGTCGGCTACCTGTAAAGCAAATGGAATTGCTGCGCACTGCATACGAATATCCAGGGCTGGTACGCCCGGAATACCAAGCTTTGCACCCAGTAATCCACCTGAACCTGGATAGACAAATTCGGGTGTCATGGTCGCGCAAAGAATGTAGTCAACCTCTTCGGGGCTGACTTTGGCAGCCTTAAGTGCTCGAACGGCGGCTTCTTTTCCAAGGTCGCTGCTGCCGGTGCCGTCTTCGGCATAGTAGCGTTGACGAATGCCAGTGCGCTGATGAATCCAATCGTCATTGGTATCCATGACGCGCGCAAGGGCATCGTTGTGTACGGGTTCGCCTGGGACAAAATGTCCGGTTCCGATGATCGTTGTGCCTGGCATAAAACTTGAGGGATCCTTACCAGGGCTCGGGGCTTGGCGCTAGTGGTATTTCCCCGCTTTTGTCTGAAAAAAACACGACAATAAGCTATGTTAGCTAAAAAACGCAGCTGAGCTCAGGTTGATTCAAGGCGCCATAGGTCTTCATAATTTTCGCGCGTGCGGACCGTTCGGAAGGTGCTTTTATGGACAAGCACTTCGGCAGGGCGGCGTCGGGCATTGTAGTTCGAGGCCATAGCGGAGGAGTAGGCGCCTGCATTGCCGATAGCGACTAAAGTTTGCTCACTAAGAGGAGGTAGCTCTCGATCCAAGGCGATGAAATCGGCGGTTTCGCAAACCGGGCCCACCACATCGGTAACAACACTTTTTGCCTGAGTGATGGATTCGCCGACGGGCCAGATGGGGTGGTAGGCCTGGTAGAGCGCAGGTCGCAACAGTTCAGTCATTGCGGCATCGAGTACGGTGAAAAGCTTATCGCCTTGCGTTTTGGTGAGCAAAACGCGGCTGAGCAACACACCACTTGGTCCCACAATGGAACGACCCGGTTCAACTTGAATGCTAAGACCGAGCTGCGTAGCGCCCGCCCTCTTTATTCCTTCTTCGATGGCCTGTCCGTAGGCCTGAAGCGGTGGATGATTTTTTTCTTCGTTACCATAGTTGATGGGCCATCCGCCTCCAGCATCAAGTGTTTGAAGCTCTGCGCCTTTGGCGATTAAATCTTTGGCAAGCAATGCGACGATTTCGATGGCATCCCGTAGAGGCTCGGCTGAAGGAAGCTGAGAGCCAATATGGCACGCAAGGCCTTTTAGTTTGAGATACGGGCTTTGTTTAATGTTTCATAAAGCGCCCGTGCTTTTTCGATATCAAGGCCAATTTGTGCTTTTTAGACCCGTGGAAATATAGGGGTGGGTTTTGGCGTCGATGTTTGGGTTAACTCGGAAAGACAGTTTGGCTTCGCATTTGAGTTCTTGGCAGATGGCGTTGATGTGGTCGAGCTCCGCTTCGCTCTCCACATGGATGGACCGAATCTTTGCTTTGATTGCGGTGTAAAGCTCCTCTTTGCTTTTTCCAACTCCGCTAAAGACAATGCGTTCTGAAGAAAACCCCGCTTTTTGACAACGTGCCAGTTCACCTCCGGAAACGATATCTGCTCCGGATCCAAGTTCACGCAGTAGATTCAAGATGGCTAAGTTGCCATTGGCTTTCACAGCATAAGAAATCTCATGCGGAGCAAAAGACAAAGAGGCGTCAATCGCTTTGTAAGCTTTTTCGATGGCGGCTGAGCTGTAAACGAAGCAGGGTGTATCGGTTGCTTCGGCAATGCGCTCAAGTGATACGCCGTCGATATGCAAAGTGCCGTTTTGGTACGAAAAGGGTGTCCCAGATAAAGAGGGTAAAGACATGGTATCCTTTTAATCAGTTTTTAGATGGAAATGCCGCGGCTTTTAAGACGTTTTTGCAGCGCATGCAGTGCTTCTTTAACCCGCTTTTTCGACGGGCCACCAAAAACGTCACGGCGTTCGATAGCGGTTTCAGGATCGAGAACCGCATAAATGTCTTGCTCGATAAGAGGGCTTATGTTTTTCATGTCACTTAACTCAAGCTCATTAAGTGTTTTACCGAGCTTGATGGCTTTTTGAACTAACTGTCCGGCGATGCTGTGTGCTTCTCTAAACGGTACATCCTTTGTGCTCAGATAATCGGCAATTTCGGTGGCATCGAGATAGCCTGTGCGAAGCGCAGCTTTCATCGTCTCGCTATGAAAGGTGGCGGCATCAAGCATGGCTGCCATGACACGAAGCGAGCTGTGCAATGAATCAAAGGCCTCAAACGCGGGGGCTTTGTCTTCTTGCATGTCGCGATTGTAGGTCAGAGGGAGACCCTTTAAAGTGACGAGTAAGTTTACGAGATTGCCGACGGCTCTGCCGGTCTTACCTCGAACAAGCTCGGCCATGTCCGGATTTTTCTTTTGAGGCATCATTGAAGAGCCGGTGGTAAAGGCATCGCCCAAATCAACGAAAGCAAACTCTTGGCTGCTCCACAACACGAGCTCCTCACAGAGGCGTGAAAGATGAACTGCACAAAGTGAGATAGCAAAAAGAAATTCAGCTAGAAAATCACGATCGGATACGGCATCAAGCGAATTGCTCATCGGGCGTTCAAATGCGAGTTCTTTCGCCGTCTGGTGCCGATCGATAGGAAAGGTCGTGGTGCTAAGTGCACCGGCTCCAAGGGGGCATTCGTTTAGACGTGAGTTTGCATCGATGAAACGGCTGCGGTCCCTTTCGAATTTTTCAGACCAAGCAAGCAAATGATGCGCCAGCCGTGTGGGTTGGGCGCGTTGAAGGTGCGTGTAGCCAGGCAGTAGCGTGTCTTGATGTTGCTCTGCTCGTTCGTAAAGAACGGTAAGAAGTTGGTCAAGATCGTTGATGAGGTCGACTGTGGCTTGCCGTGTCCAAAGACGCATATCAGTTGCAACTTGGTCGTTCCGGCTTCGTGCGGTATGCAAGCGCCCACCGACTTCACCAACGCGAGAAGTGAGCAAGGCTTCTATATTCATATGAATATCTTCAAGCTTTGGATCCCACTTTAATTTTCCAGCGCTCACTTCATCGCGGATTTGTTCAAGCCCTGCGAGGAGGGCTTTGGCCTCATCGTCTTTTCGGATCTTGGTCGATTGGAGCATGTGGACGTGGGCTATCGAGCCTTGAATGTCGCAGAGGGCAAGGCGCTGATCGACCTCGACCGAAGCGCTGAAATCCGCAGCTAATTCATCGACTCCCTGCTCGAAGCGTCCACCCCAGATTTTGCTAGACGTCATATTTGATCTCCTACCATGAACGGCATGGGACGCGGAGGTCAATTCGTCGTTGCAAGCGCCGTGGCGCAAGCAAGGCGTAAAAATCAAGCGCAAAGGCGGCCAAAGCCCCGATCATGATAGGGAGTTGTCCAAACATGGTGTTTGCCATAAGACAGCTTCCGACGGTGAGGGCTGCGAAGATTTTTTTGCGGATGCCGCGGTGGCAGGCCTGCGCAATCCACAGACCATCGGCCGCATCTCGCAAGTCGCTACCCACCAAAGCCATGCTGTCGTTAAAGGAAACGCCTTTGCCAGCGGAGCTTAGTGGGATGGGTATATTCGCTTCTCGCAGAAGGATTTCATCAAGGCTCGGATCCCCAACGACTGCCACTACGCTTCCTCCTTCGCGGAGTTTTTTAATTTCATGGGCGCGCTCGGGGGGCGAAAGTTCAGCTTTGATGTAATCAATACCAAGGTGTGCAGCCATGACTTCGACTGTACGTTTTTGGTCTCCCGAAAGGAGCATGACTTCGATGCCAAGGTCGGAGAGACGTTGGACGGCGACTCTGGCATGTGGGCTTGGCTCATCTTGCATAGCAAAGACAGCCACCATTTTTCCGCCGATGGCGACCAATACCGTGGTGCGGCCAAGCGTTTCAGCTTTTTTTAGGGTTTCTTCTGCAACGGCGATGCTAACGCCTTGATTGAGCAGCATTTGCCGATTACCGATCACAAAAGCTTCTCCCTCTTGTGTGTTTCCGGTGATCCCTTCTCCAGGACTGAGTGTCGGGTGCGCGAGAGCTGTCGGCTCTTTGCAGTGGTCACTGGCGTAACGTACTAAGGCCTGGGCGATAGGCTGTTGGCTAAAGTTGCTTTCCGCGGAGAGAATCAGCGCGAGGGCTTTACTCATCGCACTGTTATCGATCCATTCGACATCAACGACTTGCAATCGGCCTTCTGTGACAATGCCGCGGCTTCGTGCGGCCACGGTGTCCACTGCACCAGCTCGATATAACGCATGAAGATCATTAAAAAAGATCCCGCGATTTTGCGCTGAGAACGAAGCAAGCAAGAGCTGGATATAGCCACTGCGAGACAGGGATACAAAAGGGGTGACGACACAAAGCAACCCAAGCATGCCGAGTTTGCTTGCGATACCATCGACAATAATGAGTAAAAATAGAGCTGCAAAAGCAAAGGCAACCAAGCCCCAACGGTACATGGCTTGATGCAGGGTTGCGGGTGACAGCGGTGTCTTTAGGATGGTGCGCGGCGAACTTAGCGATCGCAAAGGTAGGCGTTGATCGCGCGTGGCTGTCGCTACCATGCGTAGCGCA
This sequence comes from Myxococcales bacterium, assembly GCA_016699535.1. Taxonomy (NCBI): domain Bacteria; kingdom Pseudomonadati; phylum Myxococcota; class Myxococcia; order Myxococcales; species Myxococcales bacterium. The sequence continues at coordinate 3,599,973 of CP064980.1, read as the reverse complement.
CCTCGAACCACTTGGGTTCCTGCAATAAGATTCTGTCCTGGCCTGACGGATATGAGTGTCTTTGAAGCCGGGAAGGGAAAGGCTTCTGCTTGTCCAGCGCGAATCGTTCCGTCAACAGGTGCGCTATCGCCCGCAAGAAGCAAGATCTCCTCTCCCACCGATACTTCTTCACTATTGCAAAGATCAAAAGCAACCTGAGTTGGGTTCCGATCGTCCTGTCGTGGCTTTTTGGCAATGTGCGGTAGGGCCTTGCGCATGCTGCGCAGGATGGCCACTATGGGCCGCAAAACTTGTATTTCTGTGTAGACGCGAAACAGAACCACCAACGAACAACAAGCCGCGCCGGCTAATACGAAGCTGGCATTGCTTTTCTCGGCTACGAGCATCCACGCTTGCGCATTGATGAGTAAGGTACCAATGCAGCCCAGTCCCAGAAAAATGTTTCGAGTTAAATGTTTTTCTCGAACAACATAGAACGCGATGCCAACGCTTGTGGTGCTAAGTGCGGTGCAAAGAAGTGCTATCCATGAGCGTGCTGCAAAAGCAGCCATCAGAAGGGATAGCGTAGAGAGTGTCACGGCGGCGATGAACCAGCGGCGCCTTGTTTCGATTAAAAAGCCTGGCGACTGAATGCTGTTGGTGTTAACGGGAGCAAGCGGCACGGGCGATCGTGATACACGAGCAGGGCGAAGCGCTTCGAAGCTTGGCCGTGCACTATGTTCCTTGAGTTTTTTTAAGCACTGATCGGAGCAGAAAAAGGACAAGCCCTCTTCAAATGCAACAACATGAGGTGCACGCAGTTGGTCCATGCTTGCGCCGCAACCACTGCAGGGGAGAGTATCTTGTTTCATTTCAGCAATCACAGGCAGCGGATTAGCGTGCTTTTTTACTGCAGACAACTGGAAAACCAGTTCCATCCAATCACAGCACAAATACGGTGTCTGTTTGATGCTGTAACTTAGGGGTATCGTTGCTCAAACTTGAAATATAGCTTGGTATTCCTTGATCTACGCGCCCCGGTCCGTGGCGAGCTTGCTGAGCTTCCCGCAGTGACATCAGAAGGGCAGTGTCTTAGTTGGTCTCTTCTTCTCCAGTATCAACATAGATCCAGGTTCCTGGGCGGTCGCGGGAAGAAAACAAAGAGTGCCAACCATTGGGAAGGGTGGGCTCCGACCATTGAAAGAGCCATCGGGCATCAATGGGCGACAGATTAACACAGCCGTGACTACGAGTTTGCCCGAAACGGTTGTGCCAAAAAGCACCATGCAATGCATAGCTGCCACTGTAGTACATCACCCAGGGTACATCTTCGATGCTATAAGCCTGTTCTTGCGAAGTGAAATCATCCATGGTGGTGCTTACGTGCTTGGAGACCATGCGAAACACACCAGGCGGCGTTTCAAAGTCTTTTTTTCCGGTGGATGCAAGGGTGGCAAAAACGGGCTTGTCGCCTTCATAAGCGATAACTGTTTGTTGTTTGAGATTGATGTGAATCCATTTTTCGCCTACTGGGATAATTGCAGGCCGGCGAACTGCTTTAGCGATACGCACTGCTGTCATGCGAGCGGCAATCTCTTCACGGCTTAGTACGTACGCCTTGCCTTCATGAATAAAGTTATCGTTTTTTAAGGCCAAGGGTGTGTGACGAGGCAAATCGTAAAGTACTTTGAGCTTGTTCTCCGAAGGGTTGTATTGATAAGCACGCGTGTAAGCTCGCCATACAAAAGCAAGCGGCAAGGACCAAACGCCACCGACAATGACTCCTCGCATGGGTGGAGCTGTTACTTCAACAATGTCATCGGCACGTAGAAATCCACCTCGTATTGTTCGGAAGAAATCTTGTCCTTCATGATTTTCAAAACGATCGAGGCTTACATAGTATCCCGCTTGCATTCGCATGCGAATGAAGTCCGGAAGGGCTTCTTCTTCCGTCGCCTCTTCTACCGCCGGGTTAGTCTCAGGTACAGCTTCCGGTTGCTCGTCACTTGCAGAAGCTTGCTCTTCCTCAGGGGCTGGATCTTCACCGTCTACTGTGGAGTTTTGAAGTTTTTGTGTGCGTTCGGCGATGCGTTTCATGATTTGCATCGCTTGAATTTCCTCTTCACGACTGGGAAGGCGCCAGTACTGTGGGCTGCCTTCTCGGACCACTCGTCCATAGGGGTAGGGCAGCGCGCTATCCAAGGCCGGCGGCATGGGTACCCACTTATCCTCGTTGTCTTGCTCTGGCTTCTGTAAAGCAAAGCCTTGGGCTGTGCATGCAAAGCCATTGCCCGGCAGGCGTAACCATTTTCCTTTGCAACCTTCGCCTTGCTCAACCAGTGCGGCGCGAAAAGGTGCCGCGTCGTGCCGCTCCAGCCACGGCCGATGTGGTTTTGGGCTCTGAGTAGATTCGAGCGATGTGCCATTCAACGGTTCCTAGCAACGGGTACTGTGCGGCAAAAGCTTGAGAAACCTGTTCTTTGATATCTTCTTGGGAAGAACGTTCTTCGATTGTCGTGTCGTGGGTTTTCGGCTGCGTAGGAGCACTTAGTTTTCCAAGCACGGAAGGTGTGTCTTTGCCTTCCCGTTTTCCACAACCAGAAACAGTTTCAAAGATAAGCAGAGATAAGATTAGCAGGACGATAGAGTAGCGCATGTTAAGTTGATTCACTTCGTTAACCTGAACCTTCTACTTTCTAGTTCAAGTGTCTAGAAAATAGCAGGGAATTGCTGTAATTTTTCATAGCGTCATCCTAATTTTTCAATTACAGTGTCGGGTTTTATCTATAGTTTCAAAACATTCAAGACCGTTATGTCAACAGACCTGCTTCGAGAACACGCCATCGAGCTCCTAAAGAACAACGACCAAGGTGCTTTTACGGTACCTTCACAGCGTCTGTATCCTCATCAATGGGCGTGGGACTCGGCATTTGCTGCCATGGGCTGGTCTCACTTTAATACTGATCGTGCCTGGGTTGAATTGGAAACACTCTTTGCAACCGCATGGCCAGATGGTCGTATCCCCCACATTTATTTTCACAATCCTGACGCACGCTATTTTCCTTGTCCGGCGATTTGGAAGGATTACTCCAGCACGAGTGTCACTCAACCGCCCATGTGGTCAACAGCACTAAGGATGTTGTTTTCAAGAGATCCCAATCGTGAGCGGCTCCTTCCTCTGCTTTCAAAGTTGGATGCTTCGTTGTGCTTCTTCTCAGAGCAACGTGATCCCTGTGGCTTGGGCGCAATTGCGGTAGCTCATCCTTGGGAAAGCGGATTGGACAACAGCCCCGCATGGGATGCTGCTTTGGAGCGCATCGATATTTCCGAGGTTCCGTCATTTAATCGTGTTGATAACACTGTCGTTACAGAGGCCGAGCAACGACCTGATGATACAACCTACAAACGTTACCTAGCTTTAGTGCAAGAGATTGCGGACAATGGCTTTGGGCGTGGCAGTTTCAGTGTCTACGATCCTTTCATGACATCGGTGGTGATTCGTGCCGAAGACGATCTTGCTTGGCTAGCCAAGCAATGTGATTTTCGGAGTGAGGCATTGTTGCGTGCAAAGCGCATTCGGGAAGGCCTCGAGCAGCATCTATGGCATCCAGACAAAGAACGTTATTGCTATAAAGATGCCTTTGATTTGAAATTCATCGAGTCGGATACCATTGGATGCTATATGCCTCTTTGGTGTGGCGTAAAAAAGGAGCGTGAAGACGCACTTCGCGAGGGTTTGCGCTCTCGCTTCACTACCCCGTACCCCTATCCTTCAACGTCGCCCACAGACGCAAAGTTCGAGCCACGTCGCTACTGGCGAGGGCCGACTTGGATCAATACCAACTGGATGTTAAATGACGCTGTAGATATTGATTTGGCCGAGTTAAGTCTGGCTCTGGTTGAAAACTCAGGCTTCTATGAGTACTTTGAAGCGCAGACAGGTGAAGGCCTTGGTGCAGAAAGTTTCACATGGACTGCTGCGCTCGTTTTGGAATTTCTAGCACAAAAAAACGGCTAAGCTTTTATTGCCAGTGGGCTCCCCAAAAGCCATGTGCGAGATAACGCGTTTTTCCGGCTATCAAGCGCTGGCGGGTTTTAAACAAAGTAGCATCAAAAACAACATAGTCCGCGACAAAGTCGGGAAGGTTGTTTGCCGCTGCAATACTTTGAGGCGTTGTGCCACTTTGAACAATCACATAACGCTCGCGATTTAAGGGATTAGGATAGATGAAGCGCGCTCCAAGCTCTTTGCCTTTGAATTCGTTGCCTTGAATGGTTATGCCATCATGTGTGATCTGGATCGGTAGCTTGGAAGCGATCTTTTAGAACGATATTGTCATCTGGCGTTCCATAAAGGACGATGTTGTTGTTTTTGATTTGAGCCTCGCTAAGTTCGCTATCGGCAACTACTGGTTGTGAGAAAAACCAAAGCCATAAAGGCCAGCCGCGGGCAGCTTTGGTTGCGCTTTGTTCTAACAAGGAACGAGTGCTTTCATTCTGACTGCCGTAGACATGCACGGCGGGCTCATAATAGCCGTCCGTGAGTGGGCCGCTTAGGCCAGGTTTCTTCTCAAGTGTGCTAGTCTCTGGATATGCAAGTCTCCATTTTCCATTCTGATGGACTACATTAACACGATGCCCTAACGCATCTCGCTTGCCTTCAAAGACTGCCTCGCCGTTGATCTGTAGTTTGAGCTCCCTGTTGGGGGACAAAGGTAAGTCCTGCGCATAAATGCGAAGTGCCGATGCCCCTTTGCTCTTTATACTCAGCGTTGAGTCTTCGATTTTTCCGTCGATTTCAGCTAGAGCGGGATAACCATCAAAACGGGTGACTTCCAGCCAATGTTGGCGATTGGCGCGAAAATCAGAAGTCACCATCTTTATTTGTGCAGGATGTGGATTGCGCACGACTCGAGTAAGGTCTTCAAAAAGTTTTTCTCGTCGCTCTACGATATAGAGGATATCGTGGCCCGCATCGTACCAGCGGTTTTTATAAGGGATGTTTTTACGTTGCAGCAGCGCTTCGAATTCTTCGACATAGTGTGGCCGCATTGGTCCGGTATCGGTGCGTCCGTGATAAAAACGGAAATCGGTGTTGTGAGCGTTGCGTGCCAAATCAAAGCCTGAGACCTGCGCGAGAAGTGCGCGTTCAACACTCGATGGGCTACCTCCGGCGTATTGGTGCCATCCAGGTGCTCCGGCCATAGCGATGACTGCGCTAAAGCGCCAAGCTTGGCGAAGCCCTATGCTATAGGCACCGAGTCCGCCGTTTGATATCCCAGCTAGGGACCACACGGTTGGGATCGACACTGTATTGGCTCTTGACGTCAGAGATGACATCAAGCACATCTTGTTCGCCCATCCAGCGCCAAAGCACTTGTCCATAACCATCCGGGGCAACCACGATCCATTCTGGAAAGTGCCGTGGCTCAAAAGAGTCGTACAAATGCTGAGGATAACTTTTCCAATTTAAGTTGTTCCCAAGCACCACCCCTAAAAACAAATTACCGTTTGATGATCCTCCGTGAAGCACAATCATAAGCGGGTACTGTTTATTCGGATCGTATGTGGGCGGAATGTAGATGGCATAGCCTTGCCGTTTAGATGACAGTTTGCTCTTGTAGCCTCGTGGCGTGATTTTTCCTTTTAGCTGAGGATAGGGATCTTTTCCCGACTGCACGCTTTTAAAAGTGCTGCGGCACGTTTTATCCATGCCCCGGATTGCGCCGGATGGCTGTGTTTGATCCGTTCTGCAACATCCAGTGTATAGCCCACGCTATGCAGTGAGCTTTCCGAAACCTTGGAATTGCCGGAAAATTCGTGCTCGAGGCTTTTTCTGAGTAGTTCAATTGAAGGCCCAGACTCGGCCGTCACCGAGCTGCTAGCCAAAAGAGTCACAATGCAGTAAGCCAAACGCCGCATGCCACAACGCTAGCGTTGTTTTTGCTAAAAATATACGGGCGAGGAAAAAAATGAACACACGTATTGAAAGTGATTCGATGGGAGACATCGAAGTTCCCTCTGATAAATACTATGGCGCGCAAACAGCACGCTCAAGAATGAATTTCGTATTGGTAGCGAGCGCATGCCACGTGAAATTCTCCGAGCCTTTGGTATTCTCAAAAAAGCGGCAGCACTCAGCAATCACGAGCTCGGAAACCTGGAAAAAGAGCTGTGTGACCTTATCGTTCGCGCAGCCGATGAGGTCATCGATGGCCGTTTGGATGAACATTTCCCGTTGGTTGTGTGGCAAACGGGCTCGGGCACCCAAAGCAACATGAACGTCAATGAGGTTATTTCAAACCGAGCCATCGAGCTTGCAGGCGGGCAGATTGGTTCGAAAAAGCCAGTGCACCCCAACGATCATGTGAATCGTTCACAATCCTCCAACGATACCTTTCCTACAGCCATGCACATTGCTGCCGTAGAGCAAATCGAGCGGCACCTGCTCCCCGCGGTAAAGAAGTTGCACGATACGCTAGACAAGAAGGCTGTCGCTTTTAAAGACATTGTGAAAATCGGCCGCACTCATCTTCAAGATGCCACCCCGCTCACACTTGGCCAGGAGATCAGCGGTTGGGTCGCGCAGCTCAAGAGCGCTTCTGAAGCGGTACAGGGAACACTTAAACAGCTTCGAGCAATTCCTTTGGGTGGCACTGCCGTAGGTACAGGCCTTAACACTGACATCAAGTATGCTCCTATGGTCGCTAAGAAAATAAGTGATATCTCGGGTACACAGTTTGATAGTGCTGAGAATAAATTTGCAGGTCTTGCCGCGCACGACACCTTTGTAGGAAGCAGCGGTGCGCTAAAACAACTTGCAGCGGCATGCATGAAAATTGCAAATGATGTGCGTTGGCTTGCTTCCGGTCCGCGTTGCGGCATAGGCGAAATCAGTATTCCTGAAAATGAGCCTGGCAGCTCCATCATGCCCGGCAAAGTTAACCCAACTCAAAGTGAGGCGCTAACCATGGTGTGCGTGCAGGTTTTCGGCAACGATGCCGCGGTTGGTTTTGCTGGCAGTCAAGGCAACTTCGAACTCAACGTCTTCAAACCCGTAATTGCCTACAATCTGCTTCAATCAGTGCGTTTGCTTGGCGATGCTATCACGAGTTTCAATGACCATTGTGCCATTGGCATTGAAGCCAATCTTGCGACCATTGAGCGCAACGTAAATAACTCCCTTATGCTGGTGACAGCATTGAATCCTAAAATCGGCTATGACAACGCGGCTAAGATAGCAAAACATGCGCACAAAACAGGCGGGACACTAAAAGAAGCTGCTGTCGAGCTTGGTTTCCTTTCTGCAAAAGAATTTGATGAAGTCGTACGACCCGAAACCATGTTAGGACCGAAAGCTTAGTTTATGGCGGTTGAAATTCGCGAACATCGTTTAGGCAAAGACCTCGACGATTTTATTCGAGCAGGACATGTGGTCTTTAATGCTGATCCGGCATGGGTTCCGCCACTGGAAATGGATTTGCGCGAGCGACTCACGCCCAGGAAAAACCCTTTCTTTTTGCATGGTGAAGCGACCCTGTTTACCGCTTGGAAAAACGGCAAATTAGTCGGGCGCTGTTCAGCCCAAATTGATCGTGAACACTTGCGGATTCACAAAGATGAAACAGGGTTTTTTGGTTTTTTTGATACACTTAATGATCCTGAAGTCGGTCATGCGCTCTTGCGCAAGGCTGAAGCTTGGCTTGCCGAGCGCGGCGTGAAGCGTATCCGGGGACCGTATTCCTTGAACATCAACGAAGAAGTGGGCTTGCTGATAGACGGTTTTGAGCACCCACCTGTGATTCTCATGCCGCATTCACGGCAGTATCAAGCCGGCATTGTCGAAAGTGCTGGTTTCAGCAAATGCAAAGACCTTTTTGCTTGGCGTTACGATGTAGACGAGGTTCCGGCGCGCGCCAAAAAAGCTTGGGAGCAGATTCAGTTGCTTCCTGAAGTAAGGATGCGTTGCGTTGATAAGTCGCGCATGGAAGAAGAACTCAAGAGCATCATGGAGATATTCAATGATGCCTGGAAAGAAAATTGGGGCTTTGTTCCGGCTACACGTGAAGAAGTGGATAAGATCGCCAAGGACCTCAAGCTAATCATTGATGAGCGCGTTGCTTTCTTTGCTGAGATTAATGGCAGACCCATGGGGATATGTATTTGCATCCCCAATCTCAACGAAGCCATACGTGACATCGACGGCAAACTCTTTCCAACCGGTCTGCTTAAGATCCTGTGGCGCATGAAAATCAACAAACCCCGAAGTGGTCGGTTGATGATGCTAGGGATTCGAGAAGAGATCAGAGGCATCAAGCGCTATGGCGGACTCTCTACGGCGATGTACGTCGAACTTATTCGACGCGCGCAACCCTGCGGCTATCGTTGGGCTGAACTGTCGTGGACCTTGGAAGATAACCGCCTCATCAACCTTGCGATCAAAGCCATGGGTGCCAAGATCTACAAAACTTACCGAATCTATGAAAAAGAGATTGCTGCTTCGAACCCTTCTGTGTAAGGACGAGACCTCCGCGTGTTGCGGTGGACCACGAATGAATGCCGAGTTGTTGTAGTGCATCCAAGGTTTGTTGATGGGGATGGCCAAAGGGATTGTCTTTTCCGCTGCTGAGCACTGCAAGGTCCGGCGCGACTGCCTGCAAAAAAGCCATAGAACTTGAGGTGCGGGATCCATGGTGGGCTACTTTCAATACCTCGGCTTGCAATGGACTTCTTTGACGGATTAACTCAGCCTCGGCCTCGGCCTCAATGTCGCCTGTAAATAGATAGCGACCTTTTGCGTAGGCAATTGAGATGACTAGCGAGTTGTCGTTGACGTCATAGCTCGCATCGAAACTAGGGCAGGGCCAAAGGACATGAATCTCGGCGCCGCCCTCCGATAGATCATTGTTGCAAAGGGTCTGTGCTGTAAGCAAGCGTGCTCCCTTTTTTGAGCCAGAGCAAGTAGCTTGGCGTAGCCCCCCTCGGGATTTTCTTGCAAGGCCTGCCCGCTATCCCAAATCTCTGTAATTTTGATTTCCTCAAGCAAAGCAGCCAATCCAGCATAGTGATCGGGATGCGGATGGCTAATGGCAAGAATATCAATGCGCTCTCGTCGACGTGCTTTGAGCAGTGGCAAGACTGCCTTCGCCCCGGGATCCCATTTGCCTAAAGGATCTCCTCCTGTGTCGATCATCATGAGTTTGCCGTTGGGCAGATCAATCAGAGCGGCGTCTCCTTGGCCCACGTCAAGAAAACTAACGCGCAGCGCGCCTGTTGGTTTTTCAGTGTAGCGCAAGTGTGCTTCTGCTAAAAAAAGAGCCAGCAAAGCAAGTGCAGCAACGATGCTTCGTTTTTGCTTTCTCTCGCTCGCAAGAAAAAACAGAGAAAACGGTGCAGCGATCAGTCCTTGAAGCAAGCTTGGCGGAGGGAGAACTTGTCCAAATGAAATTTGCGCGAGCCATGCATTGGCTGAATGCATCCATTCCGATCCCCGTGAAAGCACGAAAGCTGAATACTCGGCGACTCCCAAGCCAAGCGTAGCCAAGAAGGTATGAATAAAGCACAGGGGCAGTAGCGTCACGCTAAGCAAAGGAAGCAGAATGACGTTGCTAAGAAGACCGACTAAAGGAAGCGAGGAAAAACACCACCAAAGTAGTGGCGCAGTTGCGATGAAACTTCGATAGGCAGTGGTCCAATGTGTTTTGAGAAAGCTAAATCTGGCAGCGCTGCCAATCAGACTAGCGGTAGCCATGATCGAAAGCAGAAAAGCCGGTTGCAAACTACGAACGGGATCGAAGACACAGAATAGGACTAGCGATGCCGCCACTGTGCGAATCGTACAAGGCTGTCGACTAAACGCAGTAGCGCTCCAGCTCAGGATGGCCGTAAGAGCTGCACGCCAAGCGCTGGGTGAGCCATTAGCCACGAGCGCAACAAACACGACAAAAGGAAGCGCTGTTACATAAGCGAGTGGTTTAATGTCAAATCGTTTTGAGAGCAGGGGCGTGCTTTGAAGTAAGCGACGGATCACTAAAAGAAAAATTCCGGCGATGAGGCTGACATGCAGCCCTGAGACCGCAAGCAGATGCGCCATGCCTGCTTTGCGAAAAGCAGCTTTATCATCGGGATCCATGAGAGCCGATTCGCCCAGCACCCACGCGCAACCAAGCGCTGCAGTGCGGCGGCCAAGTGTTTGCTGAAGCCGGCTTCGTATCCTTGAGCGAAGTGTTTGTATCTTCTCGAGAAAAAGATTTCGTGAGACTGTCTGTATGGTTTCAGGTGCGATGATCCATGCACTCGCAGAAGGTCGTTCGGCCTCTCCAAAGGACCAAGTGGGATGCGGACTGGGGTTGTCGAAACGAGAGAAGCTTTTTATTTTTAAGAACACTGAAAGTTCTGCACCCAGAGGGAATTCTCGGGGATACACGTAGAGCTTTGTGCCAGGCTCCATTGCTGTTTTGTTAATAAGGTGTTTACCGCTAAGCACGGACACCAAGGAGCGGGGCCCGCCACGCGTATGGTCTGTTTTTTCGACTCTGATGCGCAACACATACGGTCCTGATTGCGGTACAGTTTTGCCGCGTGCGCGTGGTAGTTGAAGGAGGATGCCGCAACAAAGTGACAGCATTAGCAATTGAGACAACACTCTGCAGCCTTCTCGCAGATTGTTCCTTCGTTGCAGTAAAGCAATGATTGCGAGTACAAACACTCCAACGATGATTTTCAACGCGGTGCTTGAAGCAAAGGCTTCGCGTAAAAACAAAGAGCTTAGCCAAGCGATCCCTACTGCGACGACAAAGGGCATGCCACTTGACGGCAGGCAAAATGAGTGCCTGCTTGTAGTCTCAATGATTTCAATGTCTTGTCGGGTCGCAATGTCGGCATTCGCCCACAGCGTCTGCCGTTCCGCTAAACGAAGTGGCGAGCTTGGCGCTGTGGATTATAATAAGGAAAGTGGACTATATTAAACCGATCTTGCTCGCCTCTGTGCTTGCGATGGCGAGTTGCCAGAGTTTTGATGCAACGCTTCTGAGCGATCCACAAGTAGAGCCCTGTGAAGGAGCAGACTGTCAGAGCACTTTTGTCGATCAGGACGGAGATGGCTTTGCCGAGCAGGTCGATTGCGATGATCAGAACAGCTCTGTGGGTTCCCGCTCAGAACGGAGCTGCCAGAGCGAATGTGCCGATGGCATTCAAGACTGCGTCAATGGTGTCTGGCAAAGTTGTGATGCGCCAGCCGATTGCAGTTGTACGGTGCCCGATTCTCGACAAACAAGTTGTCAGCAATGTGGCACTCAAGCACAAAGCTGTGTTGATGGCACATGGAGCAATGATGGTAGTTGCACCAATCAAGGCGCCTGTGCCGTTGGCGCGCTCGAGCAAAACGGCAGCTGCGGGATGTGCGGAACCCTGCAACGCAGTTGCAATGAGACTTGCGGCTGGGACGACTATGCCTGCGTTGCTGAAGGAGTGTGCACGCCGGGACAAAGCGAAACCGAGAGCGAAAGCTGTGGAAGCTGCGGCAACGCTCGACAGCGTTCGCGTAGTTGTGGACAAGATTGCCAATGGCAAGCTTGGGGTGACTGGAGCGCATGCTCCAACATTCAAGACTGTATCCCGGGCGAGCAGGACTCGGAGCAACGCGCTTGCGGACAGTGCGGCACCGGAACACAAAGTCGACAGCGATCATGCAGTAGCAGTTGCGTCTGGAACACGTGGAGTAGTTGGAGCAGCTGTTCCGGGGAAAGCTATGAGTGTGTGGCAGGCACTATCGATACCCAGGAACAGAGCTGCGGCAGCAACGGCATGCAAGAACGCTATCGAAGCTGTTCTTCCGCAACATGCACTTGGGGCGTCTGGAGCAGTTGGTCAACCTGTGAACAGGTGTGTGCCCCTAGTTGTCCTGCCGCAGGGACGCGCCCTAAAACCTGCAGCGGCGTGAGCGTGATGTCTTCAGATGGTTGTTCACAGGGCGATCAGCAATTGTGGCGCTGCATTAATGGGACCTGGTTTGCTCAGGGTGGTTGTTGCGATCCCCTAATTTGCTGATTACACTCTATAAGTACTGTTGCAGAATAGTTCGGGTTGTTAGGAAACAGCCCTTATAGTACTGGATTTCCGGTGTTGAATGTGAAAGAGACGAGTATGTCGCAGAAGCCAGCAATCGAGAGAAAACCGCAATTTAATCTCACTCCAAAAGCAATCGCTATGGGCAAGCAAAAGCTGAGCGAAGCCGAAGAAGCCGTATTGGGTTTGAGGTTGGGGGTGCGAGGCGGCGGATGCTCGGGCGTAAGCTACGCTGTGGCATTTGCCCAAAACCAACGCGAAAACGACCATGTCTTTGACTACGATGGCTTGCGTGTGTTTATCGATGCCAAAAGCATGAAAATCCTCGAAGGATGCATCTTGGACTGGGAAGACAAACTGATTGGCTACGGCTTCAAATTCGTCAACCCCAAAGCCAAGAGCGGTTGTGGCTGCGGCAGCTCATTTGCTCTTTAGTAACAAAATTGCCGCTAGTGCATCTGGCATGATTTACATGGAATTATGCCAGATTTGGCGTTTTTAAGGCTGAATACATGCCAAAAGTGTCCGGATGCAGTGGGATGTTACTTATGACTGGAAATAGTACTATTTTCGTACTATATAGCCAGCATGGTTCGCATTGGAAAACTAACTGACTACGCCATCGTGCTTAGCACGCAGATGGCGCAGCGACCAGAGGATTTGCACAGTGTGCGAGGTCTTTCTGAAAGCACAAAAATACCCAGCCCTACGGTAAGCAAGGTGCTTAAACAGCTCGTTCGCGCCGGTATCTTTTCTTCTGAGCGTGGCGTTAATGGCGGCTATCGGATGAACGGCATGCCAGCCGAGGTGAGCATTGCGGAAATCATCGAGGCGATGGAAGGTCCGATCGCTCTGACCGAATGCAGTATTCCCTCTGAGAATCCCTGCGACAGACAGAGCGACGGTGGTGCACATACCAACTGGGCGCTGATCAATACGGCAGTGTTCAAAGCCCTGTCCACGGTTTCCTTAGCGGACATGAACCATTCTGAATCGGCGAAGCTGGTACCGCTTCAGTTGGTCAAACATCGCGAGCCTTTAGAGCCCGCTGCAGTCGAATCGGAATAAGTCATGAGTAGGAAAGTGAAAGAAAAAAATAAAGAGCTTAATGCTTTCATCAGTCGCGACTACGATGCAGGTTTTATCACCAACATTGAGCAAGACTACGCGCCACCGGGTCTGAGCGAAGAAATCGTTCGTTTTATTTCGAAAAAGAAAAATGAACCCGATTGGCTATTGCAATGGCGACTCAAAGCCTATCGTCATTGGACTACGTTGAAAGAACCCACCTGGGCTCATGTCGAGTATCCATCGATCGATTTTCAGTCCATCTCTTATTATGCCGCACCGAAGTCCAAAGAGAATGCGCCGAAGAGTTTGGAAGAAGTCGATCCTGAACTCTTAAAAACCTATGAAAAACTTGGCATTCCCTTAGCTGAGCGTGCAGCGCTTGCGGGCGTTGCGGTGGATGCGGTCTTCGACAGTGTTTCGGTTGCAACGACCTTTAAAGGGCGACTAAAGGATGAGGGAATTTTGTTTTGTTCTTTTTCCGAAGCTGTTCAAGAGTATCCGGAACTAATTAAAAAGTACCTTGGCTCCGTCGTTCCTCACACGGATAACTTCTACGCTGCACTGAATTCGGCTGTCTTTAGCGATGGCTCCTTTGTCTACATTCCCAAAGGTGTGCGTTGTCCCATGGAGCTTTCCACCTATTTCCGCATTAACGCTGCTAATACCGGTCAGTTTGAGCGCACGCTGGTTGTTGCCGATGATCAAAGCTATGTCAGCTACCTTGAAGGTTGCACCGCACCGATGCGCGATGAAAACCAACTGCATGCTGCGGTCGTTGAACTGGTAGCCCTCGAAAGCGCACAAATCAAATATTCCACTGTGCAAAACTGGTATCCCGGAGACAAAAACGGCAAAGGCGGGATCTATAATTTTGTAACCAAGCGCGGCAACTGCCTAGGGAAGGGCTCTAAGATTTCATGGACTCAGGTTGAAACCGGCTCTGCGATCACTTGGAAGTACCCAAGCTGTATCCTAAAGGGTGACAACTCCATTGGTGAGTTTTATTCGGTTGCGCTCAGCAACAATCGACAGCAAGCCGATACCGGTACCAAGATGATTCATCTTGGTAAAAACACCAGCAGCACAATCGTGTCCAAAGGTATTTCGGCTGGGCATGGCAAACAAACCTACCGTGGTTTGGTCAAAATTATGAAAAACGCCCAGGGCGCGCGTAACCATACCCAATGTGATTCACTGCTTATTGGCGATACCTGCACTGCGGATACTGTCCCCTATGTTGAAGTGCGTAACGCATCGGCGAAGCTCGAGCACGAAGCTACAACTTCGCGCATTGGCGAAGATCAACTCTTTTACTGCAAGCAACGAGGACTAAGCGAAGAAGATGCCGTGAGTTTGATTGTTAATGGCTTTTGTAAAGAAGTGATTAAAGAACTTCCGATGGAGTTTGCTGTTGAAGCTCAGAAGCTTCTCGGCGTGAGTTTGGAAGGTGCTGTTGGATAGGGCCTGTTTTGACAAATAAGTTTATGCGGCGCAAGCGACCGCATAACAAACGAGTTCGCGTGGCGCTAGAGCCCGCGTAACAAGCGAGTTCGCGCGGGGCAAGCGCCCGCTCAATTTTGTGAACGTACTGGAGTATATCGATGTTGGAACTGCAAAACCTCCACGCAAGTGTGGATGGCAAAGAAATCCTTAAGGGTGTCAATCTCAAACTGGAGACCGGACAGGTGCATGCGATCATGGGACCTAACGGATCCGGTAAGAGTACGCTGTCGTATTTGCTGGCGGGTCGCGACGGCTACGAGGTGACAAAAGGCAAGATGCTTTTTGATGGTAAAGACCTTCTAGAGATGTCGGTCGAAGAGCGTGCTCGAGAAGGTATGTTTTTGGGTTTTCAGTACCCTGTGGAGATTCCTGGTGTCAGCAATATGTATTTTCTCAAGGCGGGCATGAACGCCATCCGCAAGCATCGCGATCTACCGCCCATCGATGCAGTGGATTTTCTGAAACTATCCAAAGAAAAGATGGCGTTGCTCAAGCTTGATGAAAGTTTCTCAAGACGCGGTGTCAACGAAGGCTTCAGCGGTGGCGAGAAAAAGCGGAATGAGATTTTTCAAATGGCCATGCTAGAGCCTAAGCTTGCGATATTGGATGAAACCGATTCTGGACTTGATATCGATGCCTTAAAAGTCGTTGCAGACGGAGTGAATGCGCTGCGATCAAAGGATCGCTCTATGCTGCTCATTACACACTACCAGCGCCTCTTGGATTACATTGTGCCGGATCAAATTCATGTGCTAGTCGATGGCAGGATTGTCGAGTCGGGCGACAAAGATATTGCTTTGCGTCTTGAAAAAGAAGGATACGGCAAGCATGAAAACAGTCCCAATCAGTTTGAGGGGCCCTCTGTATGAGCGAGGTAGCAAAAGAACGCTCAGAGCTTGAACAAAGTTTAGTGGCCAAGCTTAGTCATCTTCCCTTGAGTCAGGAAACTGCTTGGCTTAGCAAGCTGCGTGCTGAAGCTGCCAAGCATGTGATTGAACATGGTCTTCCCGCGAGCAAAAATGAAGCTTGGCGTTTTGTCCCGATGAACGATTTGCTTGCGTCATCTTTTGATTCCTTAAGTGATGCGCCGGTACAACCCTCGGCGCATCGCAATTCCTCTCAAGCTCCGGTGCTCTGTCAAAATGGCAGCTACTCGCTCAAAAAGCAAAAGCATCTCTCAGGCCTTAGCATCACGACCCTGCATGCTGCGAATACAAAAGATAAAGAAGCCATGGCTTTTTTCTTGGCTCGCATAGCAAAACAACGTGATGCCTGGTTTGAACTCAACACGGCTCTGTTCTCGGATCTGCTTTGGATCAACGTCGAAAAAGGTGCGCAGATTAAAACGCCCATCGACGTAGAGTACATCATCTCGCGGAGCAGTGGTAATGCGCTTGTGCATCCTCGCGTACTAATTACACTTGGTGAAAGTAGCGAATGCACTGTGGTCGAGCATTTTTTGCCGGCTCAGGATTCCGCCGGGCTTCATCTTAGCAATTCGGTGGTCGAAACCGTTATCGGTGCCAATGCAAACTTGCACCATTTTCGAATCTTCAGTGGCAGTGAGCAAGATTATCATCTTTACCAATACCATGCGCGTATCGAGAGTGACGGGCATCTGGATTCGCATAGCTATTCGATGCAAGGAGCCTTTCGGCGTGAAGATTTATCGATCACGCTCAATGCTCAGGGTAGCGAGTGCAGTCTCGAGGGTTGCTACATTACGGATAACGATGAATTTTCTGGGCACTACACCACGGTAGAGCATACTTGTCCCCGAGCGTTAAGCGCTCAACGTTATCGCGGCGTGCTTGCTGCTCAAAGTCAGGCCGTGTTTGATGGCGGCATTAAAGTGGCGCGTGATGCTCAAAAAAGTTCGGCGACTCAAGAGAATCACAACTTGCTTTTGTCCGACAGCGCCGTGATTCATACCAAACCACAGCTGCAGATTGATGCCGATGATGTCAAGTGCAGCCACGGCGCCACGGTGGGTCAACTTGATCCCGTGCAGATGTTTTATCTTCGAACGCGAGGCATTGATGAGCAGCACGCCAAAGCGCTCTTGACTTATGGCTTCGTGCGTGAGCTTTTGCAAGCTGCGCAGAACCTTCCAGTGTTCAAGGCTTTGCAAACCACCTTATTGAGTCGTCTGGGCGCTGAACAGGTGCTGGAGGAGCTGTGCTAAACATGACACCGAGCACCCCAACAGCAAACCTGCATCCTGAATCGCGCGCTAAAAAGAACTGGGATAAAGTGCGCGCTGATTTCCCGGCCCTGGATCAAGAAGTTCACGGCAAAGCGCTTTGCTACCTTGATAGCGCGGCAACCGCTCTAAAACCTCAGGCTGTGATTGATTCAGTACTGAATGTGTATGCTAAAGACTGCGCAAACATTCATCGGGGTGTGCATATGCTATCGCAGCGCGCCACGGTGGCTTATGAAAAAGCACGCGATACCGTCAAGCGCTTTTTAAATGCACCTCAAGGCAGCCACAGTGTGTTTGTCCGTGGGACGACTGAGGCCATTAACCTTGTTGCCCAAAGTTTTGTGGCTCCCCAACTCAAAGCTGGCGATGAAATCCTGATCACGGAGTTAGAGCATCATTCCAACTTGGTGCCATGGTGGCTATTGTGCAAAAACACGGGGGCTAAGCTGGTTGTGCTGCCTTTTGATGATAAAGGACAAGTCGATCCAGCGGAGTTTGAGGCAAAGCTGTCGGAAAAAACGCGCTTTGTTTCGCTTTGCCATGTCTCCAATGCTCTGGGCACGGTGCTGCCTGTGAAAGCCATGATTGATGCAGCGCATGCTCGCGGCTTACCTGTATTGCTTGACGGGGCACAAGCTCTTCCTCACCTTCCTGTCGATCTTAGCGCGCTTGATGCTGATTTTTACGCATTTAGTGCGCACAAGGCTTATGGCCCCACGGGTTCGGGTGTGCTTGTGGCCAAAACAAGGTGGCTTGAGCAGATGCAGCCCTATCAATCGGGCGGCGACATGATCAAGAGCGTGAGTTTTTCGGAAGTCATTTTCAATGATTTGCCGCATCGCTTTGAGGCAGGAACCCCAAATATCGCGGGCGTCATTGGGATGGGAGCCGCGCTTGAGTATTTAGAAAAACTTGGGATGCAAACTGTTTTTGAACATGAACAGGCCTTGCTGACTTATGCGCACGAAAAACTAAAGGCGATTCCAAATGTACGCCTTGTGGGTCAAGCTGCTCAGAAGGTGGGTGTTGTTTCGGTGGTGCTTGAGGGAATTCATCCTCATGATATCGGCACGGTGCTTGATATGGATGGTGTCGCAATTCGTGCAGGCCATCATTGTGCCCAACCGGTTATGGAACACTTCGGAGTCCCGGCGACCGTGCGGGCATCGTTTGGCATCTACAACACAGAAAGCGATGTGGATCGTTTTATTGACGGTCTACAGCATGCACAGGAGTTGTTAGGCTAATGTCAGAACTACGAGAGCTGTATCAGGAACTTATCTTGGACCACGGAAAGCAGCCTCGCAATTTCCGTTTCCCGGAGCCTTCCACACACAGTGCCAATGGGCACAATCCTTTGTGTGGTGACAATCTCATCTTAAAGCTTCGCATCAAGGACAACAGGATTGAGGATGTGGGCTTTCAAGGATCGGGTTGCGCGATTTCAACCGCCTCGGCATCCACAATGACCGAAGCCATTAAAGGCAAGTCTCTTGAGGAAGTCGAAGCGTTATTCAGCGAGTTTCATAACCTCGTGACTCTTGAACATAAGCCAAATGAGGCTTTGCTTGGCAAGCTTGCTGCTTTTTCGGGCGTGGTGGAATTTCCAATGCGTGTTAAATGCGCCACTTTGGCGTGGCACACACTGCACGCTGCTTTAGAAAACAAAACCCAAGTGAGTACGGAGTAGTGCATGATGTCTGAGCATCCTGAAAACAAACGCCGCTTACCAATGAACACGCCCGCAGCCTGGACTGCACCGCAAGGCTATCCAGAGCAGGACTATCAAGCCAATGCACCTGGCCAGAGTCCCGAATTCGAAATAGATAAGTTGAACGAAGAACTTATCGTCGAAGCACTAAAAACGATTTACGATCCGGAGATACCTCTGAACATCTATGAGCTTGGCTTGATCTACGGCGTTGATATCGACGAAAACAGAGCCGCTTTCATTACGATGACCCTTACCGCACCGGCGTGCCCTGTTGCCGGTAGTTTGGTCGAACAAGTTGCGGAAAAAGTAGCCAATGTTCCGGGCGTGCGTCACGCTTACGCTAAGGTCGTCTGGGATCCCCCCTGGGACAAAGACCGTATGTCCGAAGCCGCGAAATTAGAGCTCGGCCTGCTTTAATCTAAGGACTGGGTAGAAGCAGAACCAAGCACACTTGCTGTTGATCACAGGGCTTGGAGTAGGTAAGCTCAATAAGAGCTTCAAGGAAATTCATTTCGTGAGGTTTTTCTAGGCGCGAGCGCCCCCACAGTGACAAGGAAGCACGTACGGCTGTACTTGCTGACGAGGAGCGAGGAGGAAAGCCGCGGATAGGAAAAGCTCGCGAAATGTCCTCGCGGGGATCGAGGTCTTGAAGCGCTAGCGATGGGACGCTTAGCTCAGCTGGATAGAGCGTCGGCCTCCGGAGCCGAAGGTCACAAGTTCGAATCTTGTAGCGTCCGCAAAAAAATCGATGCGAAACAAAGGCAGCAAGCTGCTACTCACTGCTCGGTGCCGGAGACATTTAAGTCTCCGGCCCTGGATGTCGCAGTTCAAGTTCGAATCTTGTAGCGTCCGTTAGCAGTCACACTATGAATATTTAGTTTGCGGGCCTAGACAAACCATCACGATGCATTTGCGAAAATGTGGCAACCGCTGCATTGATTGGTGCTGGCTTCATGGTCTTGTTTATCGTCGTGGCAGGTTGCGCAAAGAGCACGTTGGTTTTTTTGCATAGCCTGATGCGGGTGGTGGCAGCTTTGACACTGTTGATGCTTCTTGACTGCATGCAGCCCCGATAGTTTGGGCAGAGCATGGCAGGTGCTGCAGGCAGGCAAAGAAGGCAATCCGCCAGGACCATGTGCACGGTGGCAGTTTGTGCATTGAGTATGCGGTGGAGCATGCGCGCTTTTCGCTTCGTTTTGATGGCAGTTTACACAAAAAGTGGCTTGCTTTTTCATGCGCCCATCGTGCGGGTTATGGCAATTCGTGCAATCTTGGTGGCCCTTGGGCGCACTTTGATGCTGGGTTTTGTGGCAACTTGCGCATTTGATTTTGCTTTTGTTGGGGTGATGGGCGGCATCGTTATGGCAGCTCCCGCAGTCGCGATGCTCAGCAATGCTCGCTTTCTGTTTGACCTCAGTTTGGTGGCACTTTGCGCACAAATCAAAGGGCTTCTTTTGAGCGAAGTGGTGAGGCGTATGGCAGTTAGTGCACAAAGTGGCTCCGGCATGAAAAGCTGTCTCGGATTTGGCTGTTTTATGACAACTGCTGCACGCTAAGGCTGTAGGGAGCGTTGATGCTGAAGTTTTTCCCTTGGGATTATGAATTTGATGACAGCTGACGCAATTGTTTTGCTCAGGAGGATGACTGTTGCTTAGAGCTTGATGGCAGTTTATGCAGCTTGATTGTGCTGAAGCTCGTGCATTGTGAGGATCGTGACAGCTCCGACAGTTGGCATGTTCCTTGCTTTTCTGTTGGCCAAGGATCGTGATTGAAGCATGGCAGTTCGTGCAAGCTTGAACACTGGTTTTTGTAAAACCATGAGGGCTATGGCAGCCCGTGCACGGATCATGACCTTTAACGAGAGCTGTTTGTACCGGTATGATAGGGTTCTTCTTGCTATGGCAGTTTTGACATTGCGCATCGATACGTTCATCTTTTTGATGGAAGCTGTGGCAATCCAAGCAGCGCTTTTCCTGACCTTGACCATGACCTGTCTTTTTATCTTCATGACAGTCAAGGCAACCTTGAGGTTGTAGCGGAGGGCTGTTGTGCACTTGATGGCATCCGACGCAACGTGTGTCTTTATGTCTTTGCAGAGCGGGAGCGTGACCGATTGCGCTTTGATGGCTGCTTAGACAGTCGATAGTCTTATCGGCAGAGCTTTCTTTAAAGGAATGACAATCAAGGCATTTTGGAGCTTTTTTGTTTGTGCTGCGAGCGTGGATTTCACCATGAATATCATCATGGCAATCCGCGCAGACTTTTTTGTCGGGTGCTTCGAAAGTTTCGTGCTCCAGGTCATGGCAGCTCTTGCATTGCACTTTTGCTTTGAGATGTTTCGCGTGATTAATTGAATCGCGCACATGCGTGAAACGAGCAGGGATTTTGACGGTGGGTGCTGCATCCGCGGGTTGCTGTTCGAGTTGTTGCAGGAGTAGCCATCCTCCCAAAACAAGCAGTGCTACAAAAAGGCCAGTTGCAATCAGAGCGGCGATAAACCAAGGACGAGACAACAGCTTTGCAATGAATGATTGGTCTTTCATGGTGTGAGATGGCAAAGGCGGCAAGGCATTTCGTTTTGACCTTTTGAGCTTGAAAACCCGCTTGGATGAGGGCTGCCGCCAATGCCGCCCACTCGGTGACACTCCACACACAACATTTGACCAGCGCCGTCATGACAGCTTGCGCAGGCTGCCGGATCCCTGCGTGCCGCTCGGCCATGATCGTTTTGCGAAGAAAGAGCGCCAACCCATCCGGGCGGATGAGGTGATACAGGGTTTTCGATGCTGCCGTGAATCCCGCGGTCGCGGTGGCAGTTACTGCAGAAACGTTCGCTGTGACAGGTGGTGCAAAGACCTGCTTGCGCATGGGCTTCCTCCGCGTGCCGCGAAGCAAAGCCGGCGCGATGAAGCGTCGGACCGTTGACGGTGTTGTCAAACTGCATGCGCGTAGGCAGGATGGGTACAGTCACGCCATGACATCCTGCACAGAATCGCTCTTTGTGACAGGTGGTGCAAAGATCAGCAGAGCTGCCAGCTTGCACACCATGTCGACGTTCAAAATCAAAACCATGAACTTGCGCAGTTTAAACTCGTCTTTGTGTGCATGACAACTCAGGCACACGGCCATTGGAGCCACCAAAGAAGAATCCTCTTCGTCCGCAATGCCTGTATGACACCGGACGCAGTTACCAGGCATCCGTTTTAGATGCGTGTCATGACGAAAACGAATGTGTTCTTTGCCCATGGTCGTACGCATTTGTCGATCGTCGTCACTATGGCACCCTAAACATGGCCGCGAATCATGAGGCTTGTCATGGCACGTCACACAATCTGTTTGCGAGGGCATATGCAGAGGACCTTTATCTCCCGCTTGATCGAGCTTTTTGTGGCATTTTACACAGGCAACGCCTTTAAGAACGTGGGTACGATGCGAAAATGCTTCTTTGTCAGCTTTTTTTAAACCAAGCAAATGAGCGCATCCCACAACAGCAGTGATTCCAAGAACAAGAAGTAGCTTGCGTCTCATAAAGCTGCTCCGCTGCGATGGGTCAGGCGCAACATAGCGTCCAGTTTTCCGTTGTTATCTGGCGAGATGCTGCCTTGACTAGCAACAGCTACCTCCCAATTTTCATTTGCTTTCCAGGTCATGGCTAACAGCCCCCAGGGCCATAGCACACCGCGGCCATGGGGATCATCCGGGAAAACCATTTCGACTTCAGTGGATGCGAAGATGGTGTCGAGCACTTGCACACGAGCAACGCCTCGCACACCTGTCCAGCTTCCGTCAATGACACCTTCGCGACGTCCCTCGATTGCCATCGAACTGCTCCCTAGGTCGTCTAAGCGCAGTGTGGTGCGCAAGGTAATTGATTCGCCGGGGTTACGGCCCACCATTCGCAGAGCCGCGGTGCCATCGACGTCGAGTCTGGGAGCAAGACGCCAATGTCCCGTAAAACCACCACGACGAGATACACTGTCACCCAGCACTGAAAAAAGTGAGGTTGAAAGGAGAATGCGGGAAGGAGAGCGTTCGGTGTAAAAGAGTTCCGCGCGCCAGTTGCTATCATGTAAGACCGCAGCGCCATGGGCTTCGCTGATGCCTGGATAAAGCAAGTCGTAAGAAAGACGTCCGTTTAAATCAAGCAAATCGCCTATGGTTGCGCCGGCATCGAAAGCAACCTCTTCATCGGCGCGCACACCATGATCGCGGCGTTGTGCGTAGGCTACGCCGACAGATCCCCAGTCGCCGAGGCTGCGAGAGATGCGGGATCCTGCGATCCAATCGTAGGATCGGGAATCAAAGTCGACCACTGCCGGAATTCCAGCGAAGCCTTCTAAGTAAAAATCGGCAGGAAGTCTGAGTCGTGCGTGGCCTCCATCAATATGTACAGGTCGTAGTGCGCCTGGTGTTAGCACAAAGCGTCCTAGCCTAAGTTCTGCGCGACGGCTTGGATCTCTCAGACGTATAGCCATTACTAACGCGTCGCCATCGAGGTCGCTGCCATAACGGCTCCATACCAAGGCTTCTGCTGAAATCCATGGGTGAATTTCGCTATCTCCTTGCAGAGTAAGCAAACCCATTCCAGGTTGTGCGCGCAATAAAGCATCACCTTGAACACTGTAATTTGCTTCAGCGTGAGCGGTCCCTTGAAGTTGGATAACGATCAGCCATAGGGAAGCAACAACGGCACGGATCGCAAAGCCTAGTGGTGCTCGACGGAGGTTATAAAAGGTTTTCGCCAGTCCTGAACGCTGCTCGCTGCGGTGCACTCTTTGAAAGAGGCTCGACCCTTTCGGCGTTGAGCATCTTGCGAGCGACGCCCGGCCCTCGGCGACTTTTCGTTCAAAACTTACGCCGAGCATCACTGGCTTCATGCCGTTTTGCTCCCTTGTTCTTCGTTCTCTTGTTCTGCCGACAACCGAGATGGGCGCAACAGAGCATCATGAATCACCACAACTAAAAATATCATCTTAGAAAGAGTGCCAATCCCTTGGCCCACCGACATAAACAAGATCATTAGAAAAGGACTTGGGTCCAAAAAAGACCAAGTAATAAGGCCGAGCGCTAACAAAGCCAGAAACGATGCGATTCTTAACCAAGTCATCGAGCGCCACGATCTCATAGCTTCTCTCCTATCGTCGCCTCTTCCGGCTTGATGTCTTTGCTAAAGGGATGCGCAGGGCCATGGCAACCATCACTGATGCAGCTCACCTCTTTGTGACTGATTTCGTCTTTGAGTGAACCGTGTTCAGGCACATCTTTCCAGATAGGCAACCGAGTCGAATGGCAATGGGTGCAGGAACTGTTTTTGAAAGGCTTATAGAGATGAATCTTTTTCTTGACTGCTCTAAACTATAATACTGGTATTCCGTGTAGTATTCCCAAGCATGGCGCAGTCCTCCCATTTTAGTCATCACGGTTCCGAACATGCCGTAGTCTTGATGGCACATATAACAGTTGTGATCACCAAACTCGGCATTGCGTGCGTGCCTGGAGGCTAGGGTTGTACTATTCCAATTGTTGGAATCTTGTGTGTAGGGAAGCATGACGTGACATGAGCTACAAAAGTTACGATGCTTACTGTGCACAAAATTTGCCGTATTCCCAATCAGGGCTGCCAGAATGGGAAACGCGCCGAGTCCGAAGAACAATGCGACCTTTGTGCTAAGCGTCAATGGAGGCCGTCGAAGCAAAAACCAAATCAAAATAATGGTTGCTAAGGCGGAACTTACAAGTGCAAGTCCTATTGCCATCGGGTACATGTCAAAAACTGCTTTGGTTGTTTCAGCGGACATTAATCACCCCGTTGATGTGTTCACTCACTTCACTACCTGGAGGTCCTGTAACAATGGTATTCCCGAATTCGTCGACGGAAGTATGACAGAGCACACAATCGCTAAACCCGAAATTTGGATCGTGGTTCGCATCGCCTGGTGGAAAACCGTGACAAAATCCGCAAGTCATTTCCGTGACGCCCGAAGTGGTCCAAGCAGGCCTTCGACTGACCGAAAAAGCACTGTCATCACTAAGAGCCCCACCACCGTGACAATAAACGTCGCTGCATTGATTGCTTTCGCGATTCCAACTTGGCATGGCTCCTTGAGCTGTGGCTAGCACAGCGGCGTTGTTTATAAAGACTTCGGCAGGGAGTGGCGTGTCAATGTGCCCTTCGCTATGCAAGTCAGTCACCTCTTGATGGCATTCGTTGCATGCAATCGGAGCGGTGATGCGATGCAGAGCTTGAGTATGACTTTGGTGTGCACCGACACCTATGAATGTGGCAAGACTATGTCCTGCTAGATCATAGGGTGGGGCAGGACTGCCACTTTGACCGTGACAGCGTGTGCAGCCGCTCTCGCCTTCACGGCCGACTTGTACGATGCCGTCCACATGCAGGCTTTTGTTGATGATGATATTGTCTTTCCCTACAACTTGCTGATGGCATGCCTCACACTGATCCTGGGCGTGACTTTCTGGGGGCATAGCGTGGCAAAAGTTACACTTTTCTTCTGCGATTTGTAGCCACAGCGGGCTGGCGTCAAGAGCGGTGCTGTTTTGCGAGCCATCGCCGTGACAATAGACATTCGAGCATTGCCTAGAGTCAAAATCGTATTCAGCAGGTCCTTGTCGTATGTCTGCGGCTGGACTGAAGTTAGCAATGGCTCCAAAATTAACTTCGGCAGGTAACCAATCCACGGATCCATCTTCATTAAACAAATGCCCTGCATCACTATAGCTATTCGGTTTATGGTGACAATTGTTACATATCTCGAAATCGAGCACACCGTTTTCATAGGAAAGATGATAGCGATGCGCGCCACTATAATAGAGTGCGTCGTTGTGACACGTTTCACATGCCGTAGGGCCGCTAGTGTGGCAGCTCGTGCAAGGCGTTTGTCTGGACTCTCCGGCGGCTTCACCATGGCAGTTTTCGCACAAACTAAAGTTCCACCGGTGCTGGGAAAGTAACTTGCCGTGAAAACCTTCATCGCCGGGGTTCATGATTCCGGAAGGGTGAATGACCGACTGTATGTATGCGGCATTGCATCCTACTATCCAAGTCTCAACCAAGTCATAGACTTCTTTGAAACCAGAATGGATGGCGTCCGCTGAGTCAGGATTGAGCACTCGGAGCAAAGTCGATTCTTCACTTCCCGCAATCACGATGGGCGGGACCTGGTTTGCTCCGAGCACTGTTTTGTATTCTGTGACGTCATACTGCGCTGCAGCGCTCGAAACACTGTGACATTTCGAACACTGCTCAGTAAAAACTGGCGCCACGTCATCCGTCCAATTCACACAAGTTGTGACTAGGTCAGGCTCTTTTTCTTTTGTGCATGCCGTAACAAAAAATGTGGCTATGAGCACCCATCTTAAGTTCATGGAGCGCTGTGTACCACGGCAACGTCATAAACCGTTCCAGGTCCATGACATACCGCGCAGATTTCTCCGCCCATGGTAGTGGTCATCACTTCGGCATGAGCCTGTGTGGCCGGCTGATCGTGACACGCTGTGCACACCGCTGTTTCTGGCGGCACTTCAATGGTTTGATCCACTAACCAGTAGGGGTCATTGCAGTAGTCATTGGCATCATCTCCCGGATTCTCAGAGCAACTCATTTCGTCAAATAGAGTGGGTGACATATCCAAAGACAGAGGCAGGATGTAGGTATTTTGGACGTGGCAGCTCTCACAGTCACTTGGGCTTCGAGGGTAACGGATCTCCCCAAAGTCAGTGGGACTGCCAGCCGGATTACTTTCGGATGGACGTCCCCCCAGAAAATAAGGCTGGCTCAGATGTTCACCCATGTGAATCTTGTGAATCATAACTTTGAAATCCACAGTCTGTAGCCGCATGAGCTCGTCGTCTTCGAAACGAGTTCCACCATTCGTGATCATCGTACTGGCTTGATGACAAAGGACGCAAACCTTTGCCCCCTTGCGTCCGCCTCCATGACCGGCCACTGAATAGTGACAGTTGTTACACAAATCGCTTGATACAACCGTGCGTCGCGGTACAGCTTCTGAATCAGTGACTGCGAAAGCAATAGTTTCCGTAAACGCTGCGTAGCGAATTGTATCCTCTACAATGCGGCCTTCAAGTGCGAGAGTGTAGCTTCCAGTGGCATCCACAGGGATTGCATTGGGAGCGGAGAATTCGTATTGGAACTCCCCGGCATTGGCATCGATAGCGCTGAGTGTTCCAGATGCTCCCGATCCCTGGATGGTTACCTGCCAGTAGCTTGCAAAATCTGTATTCGGCCCAGCTATGGTGGCTCGGAGTCTGTCCATCGGAGTGGTGAGAATATCAAGAGCGGCTCCATCGACAGTCACTTTGAAATCCAACACCGGCTGCTGTCCCGGTGCCGTATTGCTTACTGAAAGCAGTTCAAAAGCCAAGACTGGTGCATTGGGATCAAAGATTGGATCCATGTGCACATCGCGAATACCCGCGAGACTACCTGCTGCAGGATGGCAGACAGTGCACTGAGCGTTGTCAGGTTGCGCGCCACCACCATGCAAGCTTAGTCCATTGGGAGCCGGATCTTCAAACGAGGTCATGTCATGACATGAAGTGCAAGTGCTCTTGGTTGTTCTTGACGCGTGCAAATCTGCATCTTGTCCTTGATGGCAGGCCTCGCAGTTCACAACGGGCTGCGGGAAGGTGACGGTTGAGTAGTCGTGCACGCTGCCGCGGTAGCCGATGATTTGATAGGGCGTGTTTGCTTGTACGCTAGGTAAGTGCTCTCCCATATGGATTTTGTGAATCATGACGGGAAAATCAACAGTGTTACCGGTATCTGGGTCACTTGTTTGTGGATTGTGACAGAGCACGCACAGTTTGACGCCAATTCGTGCACCGCCATGTGCGGAAATCTCACTGTGACAACTTGTGCAAGCGGCGTCGGTAACCAACTCGCGTTGCAAACTAACATCCGAGCCGTTCGGTACGAAATCAAGGGTATCGCTTGCGTCGTATCTCTGATCGTCCACATTTCGCGTTGCGTAAACTCCAACGGTATGGGTTGAATTCATGGAGGGAGAATCGATAGTGGTCGAAAAGGTATAACGGTAGCTGCCTTGGTCCGGGTCGATTTCTTCAAAGGTCCCATCGCTCTCGGAGCTCGCTTGTTCAGCAGTTTCGTCCGTGATGTCACTGGTCTGTGTAGTTTTTGTGTATGCGGTATACGATCCAGGTCCGCCGTCACTGTGTTCGCTCAACTTGGCTAGAACAAAGTTCAATGAAGTTTCGCCAATTGTATACACGCCGAGACGATCCAAAGGATCCCCGTCATCGGAGGTCAACTTAAACTCAACGCTTGCAACTCCTGCACTGTCAATTGCAGCAGCAAGTAACTCCACTTGTAGCCCTCCGCCAACAAAAGCAGCCGATCGTCCAGTGGTTGTTCCACCGTCGATACCAGCAAGTGGATCCGAACTTGTGCCAGGTTCTCCGTCGGCACCATTGGGACCGGCTGGCCCTTCACAAGCCACAAGTCCTGCTACGCACACCACGACAGCAACCCGTGCAAATGCACAAAGAAATCGAGTAGTCATATGAAGCCCTCCACGCGCATAGTACCCGGTGGCCAAAAAGTATCAAGCTAACCGACATACTTACTGACAAAAGAATGGCGCTGAAAGAGCTCAACGAAACTTTAAACCTTTGAACGGCTGTCGCGAAGAATGCTATTGCGGTTTCCAAAACTAAAAAAATTCCGGAATTATCAACATGTTTAGAATAGCGGACGAGAATAGTCCTCTAAGCATTGCGACGCGACACGCTATTCGCTACGCGCGTCCCATATCCGGAGGCTCTGCTTAGCTTCAACCACACTTTGCACGCCAACAAAGCAAGCTGATTGAAAAAGCCAGAACATGTACTCGATCTGCTATCCGAAAGTAGCAAGCCCTTTCGCCGCGGCGCGCGATAAAACTGCTGCGCCTGAAAAACTTAAGCTATTCGAAGTTGTACTGCTTCTTTCTATTTTTAGGTTAGCGGTCCGCAACTTCGGAAGGACGTGGCCGATAAGCAAAGCAGACTCTCGAAAAGGATCTGATGATGCGTTTAAATAAAAGCTCTGCGATTTTGTTTTTAGTTTGTTTTTTTGCTGGATCGTGCGCGACGAGTAATCCGGCGCTGATTGCGGCGATGGATCAGGAGGCGGCTCGTGTTCGACAAAAAGATCAAAGTTATGCGGCGGGTGATAGCTCGGATCATAAAGCGCTCGCAGCAGGTCAGTGGACGAAGTACAGCGTGAGTAACGAAAAGGGCCAAATTGTTTCTTTTGTTACCACGCGTTTGTTAGAGGTTGATGAGCGATTGCGCACCACGGAAGTCGAGATGCAAAGCAAAGACATTCACAGCGTTAGTGAATTTGTGATGGACCCGGGTGAGGAGGGCGATTTCAAAGACATCGAGATCCTTCGCGCCGTCACTAAAGAAAAAGGACAAGAGGCCCACGAGCTCAGTGAAATCGAACTCGCCATTGGGGGCGCGTTTTGGAAAAACATTCTAAAGTCAGTGCAGCCTGAGCATTTTGTTTCCCAAGGCAAAGAGGAGGTACGCGTTCCGGCGGGCACTTTCCTCGGCGCAGACAAAGTCGATTCAAGTCTAGATGTGACCGGAAAGAAAATTCACGGAAGCGCATGGATCCACCCGGCAGTCCCCTTGAGCGGTGCAGTTAAAACCGTCAACGATCACGGTAAGTCCGAGCTTGTTGATTTTGGTTTTGATGCCAAATCCACCATGGCGCAGTTTTGATCAGATGACTTTACTGTTTTGCAATGTCACGCCGAAGTGCAAAACCCTTCCAGAGAAAGAAGATGGCTGGAAGAATAACTAGAGTCAGAATGGTCGAGGAGATAAGTCCTCCTACCATTGGCGCCGCGATGCGTTTCATGATGCGTGAGCCGGTTTCTGTTCCCCACATGACGGGAAGCAGGCCGATCAGGGTGGTGGCTACGGTCATTAGTTTGGGCCTGACGCGATCGACAGCGCCTTCACTGATGGCGGCTTTGAGATCGGTAATGCTTTTAAGTTTGCCCTCTTGGACGTAATGTTTATAGGACTGATCCAGGTAGACCAACATGACGATACCGGTTTCCGCTGCCAAGCCCGCAAGGGCAATGAAGCCAACGGCTACTGCTACGGACATGTTATAGCCAAGAAAAAACATAAGCCAGACACCGCCGACCAACGCAAAGGGCATCGTGGCCATGACAATGCTTGCTTCTTGGAAATTGCGAAAATGCATGAATAGCAGCAAGAAAACGAGAATCATGGTGAGCGGGACGATGATGGCCAAGCGCTTGTTTGCGCGCTCCATGTATTCATACTGGCCAGACCACATGATCGAAACGCCCGTGGGAAGCTTTACTTGCTTGGCAATAGCTGCTTTTGCGTTTTGCACGTAGCCGCCTATGTCAGAGGTTTTCAGGTCTACGTAAATCCAAGCCGTCCGGCGTGCATTTTCACTTTTGATGGAAGGCGGACCTTTAACTACCTCGAGATTGGCAACCTGAGCAAGCGGAACCGTATGTCCCATGGGCGTTGGAATAGGCACCGAGCGAAGTTTATCCAAATCGTCGCGAAGTTCCCGAGGGAAACGAAGGTTGACTGGATAGCGTTCCAGCCCCTCGACGGTATACGTCACGTTCATGCCACCCAGAGCGCTTTTGATGACGTCTTGCACGTCGCCAACGGTCAGACCGTAACGCGCCGCCTCCTCACGCTGGATGTGAATGTCGATAAAATTTCCGCCAACGACGCGTTCAGAATAGGCCGACAGGGTGTCTGGAAGAGTTCCGAGCACAGCTTCAATCTGCGAACCCACCGCAGAAAGCTCGTTTAGATCGGCTCCGAGCAACTTGATGCCGACAGGCGTTTTAATGCCGGTTGCCAGCATGTCAATGCGTGTTTTGATCGGCATGGTCCATGCATTGGTCACTCCGGGGAACTGAATCATCCCATCAAGTTCTTTGATGATATCCTCCATGGTTTTGCCTTTAGGCCAGGTGTGCTCGTCTTTAAGAATAATGGTGCTTTCCATCATCGAGAGCGGTGCAGGATCGGTGGCGGTCTCGGCTCTGCCTACCTTGCCAAGCACATGTTTGACTTGGGGATGGCGCGCAATGATTTTGTCAGTTTGCTGAAGCAGCTCTTTTGCTTTTGTGATGCTGATGCCAGGAGGTGTGGTGGGCATGTACAAAAGGTCGCCTTCATTGAGCGGAGGCATAAACTCTGAGCCAATCAGGCTGTAGGGCAAAAGCGTAAGGAGCATCACAAACAAGGCCGCAAAAACGGTCCATTTTGGGAAACGCAATACAAAATGGATGATCGGGCGATAAACTCGAATGAAAAAACGGCTCACCGGGTTGGTTTCTTCTGTGCGAATCTTGCCGCGGACCAGATAGTACATCAGCACAGGGATGAGCGTGATCGCTAGCACTGCGGCCGAGGCCATGGCGAATGTTTTGGTATAGGCCAGTGGATGAAACAAACGCCCCTCTTGCTGCTGAAGCGCAAACACGGGCAAAAAACTAACCGTGATGATAAGTAGCGAAAAGAAGAGGGCTGGGCCCACCTCTTTGGCAGAACGGATCACCAGTTCCGCCTGAGATAAGCCATGATCACGCTCCTTATGCTTGTGCATGTTTTCAACCAGCACGATGGAGGCGTCCACCATTACTCCTATGGCGATAGCGATGCCACTGAGGCTCATGATATTGGCGTTGATATCAAGGCCATGCATGATGAGCAGGGCCATCAAGATGCCCACTGGAAGTGTCAGTATCGCCACCAAAGCTGAGCGCAAGTGCAAAAGGAAAAGCAGGCAAATCAATGCCACAACGATCATCTCTTCAAAGAGCTTTTTCTTAAGCGTGCCAATCGCACGTTTGATAAGATTGGAGCGATCATAAGAAGTGTGAATCTCAACGCCTTCGGGCAGGCTAGACTTGAGTTCTGATAGTCGTGTTTTAACTCTATCAATGACCTCTAGCGCGTTTTCCCCAAAGCGGATAATAACGATGCCTGTCACCACCTCACCTTCGCCATTCATCTCGGCTAGGCCTCGGCGTATTTCTGGGCCAAGGTGCACATCGGCGACCTGCGAAAGCATAATCGGCGTATGGGTTTCAGGATTCATCCCAATCGGTACGTTTTTGATATCTTCAACAGAGCGAAAATAGCCCTTACCCCTCACGATGTATTCGGTTTCCGCCATCTCAAGCACGCGGCCTCCGACATCCACGTTGGAACGCGCGATGGCCTCTTTTACTTTCGATAGCGGAACTTTGTAGGCGCGAAGTTTTTCAGGGTCGACGTCCACTTGGTATTGCTTAACGAAACCACCTAAACTTGCCACTTCAGCGATGCCCGGCAGCGCGGCAAGCTCATAGCGCAGATACCAATCTTGGATGGAGCGAAGCTGTGAAAGATCATGTTTCTTTGAAACCAAACTGTACTCATAGACCCAGCCCACCCCGGTCGCATCGGGTCCAAGCTGCGGGCTTAGGCCTTGCGGCAAGCGATCACGAACAAAGTTAAGGTACTCAAGCACTCGGGAACGTGCCCAATACAGATCTGTGCCATCGTCGAAAATAATATAGACAAGTGAGAATCCAAAAAATGAATAACCGCGCACGACTTTCGCGTAGGGCACCGAGAGCATGGCCGTTGTTAGGGGGTAGGTGACCTGGTCCTCGACCACCTGCGGGCCCTGGCCCTGGTACTCTGTAAAAACGATCACCTGCACATCAGAGAGATCAGGGATTGCATCAATAGGCGTGTTATAAAGTGCCCACACGCCACCAAGAATGACGACCGCGGTGATGATGATAACGAAGAAACGGTTTTTGACCGATGCTTCGATGATCTTTTCAATCATGGGGTCACCTGGTGGTGCATGCCATGATGCTCGGCGTCTGCAGCGGAGTGGCCACTATGATCAGCTTTCATCGCGGCTGGAGCGGGCTTGTGAACTGGTTTTTCTTCCGTGCTCGGTGTTGGTTCTGAAGCCTTGGAAGGCTGATGTTTCATCGGCGCTTTCATGGGCATTGCCGCAGGTGCAGCTTGGGCTTTGTCAGCAGAGCTCTTTGTTTCTCCAGAGGGCGCATGCTCCATGGTCTCTGGCATCGATGCTTTGCTTGCAGGCGGCGAGGTGGGCTGCTTGGTTTGCAGTCGAGCTTTAAGCATTTTTTGAACGGCTTCTTGAAGTTGGCTTTCTGAATCGAGCAAGAACTGGCCTGAGACGACCACTTGATCTCCCTCATGCAGACCGGAGATTACTTTTGTGACATGGTCATCACCCGCGACCCCCGTAACAATCTCACGCAGCTCATATTTGCCGAGCTCAGGTGTCACAAAAACGATCTGACGTTCCCCGGAATGGATAATGGCTTCGGTGGGCACCACAAGCACGCCTTGTTGCTGGCGTGTTTTGATCCGCACGGTGGTAAACATGCCTGGTTTGAGACTAAGTTCAGGATTGACAAACTCCAGCCGCACCGTCAGCGTACGCGTTTTTTCATCGAGGGTCGGGTAGATGTAACTCACTTTCCCTTCGTAGAGTTTGCCGCGCTGAAAGGAGAGCTCCATCGTCGCGGGCTGACCAAGTTTGACCCACGGGGCATCAAATTCGTAAACCTGAACATGAATCCAAATCGCGCTAAGTTTTCCAATGCGAAACAAATCCTCCCCCGCCAGGGCCCGGTCGCCTTGCACCACACTTTTGTGCAGCACGTAACCCGCTCGTGGGGCGCGAATCGTAAGCGCGCGCTGGGGTTTTCCCTTTTCGCGGATACCCGTAATGTCTCGCTCGCTCAGATCCCACAATTGCAGTCGCATCTCAGCAGAGCGTGCCAGCGGGCTATCGGCACCTGCGGTGCGCACCGCCATTAAGTATTCCTCTTGCGCAGAAACCAGTTCAGGTGAGTAAATACTAAAAAGCGCTTGACCCTGACGCACAGAAACGCCGGTCTGATCCACGAATAGTTTCTCAATCCATCCTGAAAATTTCAAGTTAACGACCGAAAGCAAATCCTCGGCCACTACCACCTCGCCGATGGTGCGTACCGTGCGCGACAGGCTTCCCCGCACCACGGGGGCAGTGCGCACGCCCATATTTTGAACAACAACCGGATCAATGCGAATCATGCCTTCCGGATCACCGTCGCCTGCCCCATCTTCGTAAACAGGGATCAAATCCATGCCCATGGGCGACTTGCCAGGCTTGTCGCTGATGTAACTTGGGTCCATCGGAGCTTGCCAGTACTTGATCTTGCGGTCGCCTTGCGAGCCTGCTTTGGTTGGACTTTTTTTCGTGCTGTTTTTCATCGGCACGAGGTTCATGCCGCAAATCGGACAAGTGCCGGGTTCATTTTCGACCACTTGAGGGTGCATGCCGCAGGTGTAGAGCTGAGCTTCGCTATCCGACTCTTCAGACTCTTTGCCATGCTCAGCGTGCTCGTCGCTTGATTTGCTTGGCGCCCAGAGAGCGTACGCCAGCACAGCAGCGGCAATGACTGTTGTTGCCATGGCGATTGCGATGATCCAGCGTTTGTTCATATGTAATTGCATGCTTAGCGGCTCCGCTTGTTTTGCTTGGTTTTCAAAGGGCTTCCAATTAAAGCTTCGGTCTGGGCTTGGCTGATATGGGTTAGCGCGCGGGCCCGGCGAAGGGTGCGCTCGAAATCAAGAAGCTGCAGCTCGGCTTGATACAGGGAAGCAAAATCCGCGCGGTCGACCTGATAGGCAGAAAAAGTGGCTTCGAGCGCTTGTTTGCTTTGCGGAGTGAGCTGTTTTTCGTAAGTTTGTGTCTGCTCGTAGGCTCTTTTCCAGCGTGAAACGGTGTCGGCAAGCTTTGCGCGAATGTCGTCAAAAAGGGCATCTTCTTGTGCACGCGCTTCTCGTGCGAGATTCTCGTTGATTCTGCGTTCGCTGCCCCAGCGCTGATCGTACCAAAAGGGAATCGGTACCGAGAGACCCGCCCCCACAAAATCGGTGCCTGGGTCGGCTCCCGTATCAGAACGAAGCCGATAGCTAAGCCATGCCGTAAAATCAGGATACCCTTCAAGGCTTGCTTGTTTGGCAGCAAGCTCTTTGGTGCGTGCTTGCTCACGGTATTGCCGCAGCAAGGGGCGATGGTGTTTTGAATGTTGTATCAGTTTAGCAAGTGTGCTTTGTGGTTCTAGCGCAGCAAGGGTTTTGGGCGTTTGAATCGGCACAGTGTTCGGTCGATGCAAGGTGCTGTTGATTTCGGCGCTTAGGGCCTGATCATCACGGTCAAAATCCTCCAGCTGATCGCTAAGCTCGCCGCGAAGCACTTCGAGCCGGATTAACTCGTGTTGCGCCGTTTTACCGACTTCGTATTTTACGCGCACGACATCGATGAATTGCGCTACGAGCTGGATGTGCTCTTTTGTGATCTCACGGAGCTGCCTTACCAGCGTTAGCTCGTAGTAGGCTCGCTTTACCAAATTGCGCAATTGTGTTTGGCTTTCGGCTAGGGCCTCTTTGGCTTGTTTCACTTCTCCTTTGGCTACGGCTTCGCGCCTTGAAGTTTTTCCAGGGAAGAAAAAGGTTTGCTGAAGCTTGAACTGAACGCCGCTCATTGGGTGCCTATCAGGTCTCAAGGAATCAATCGGAATGTTGCTGTATTCAGCCGAGGCGATTGGATCCATCCATGCGCCAGCTCTATCGATGTTCTCCGAGAGCGCTGCGATGCGTTTTTCAATAGCGCGAAGGCCCTGGTTCTTGCGCAAGCCTTCTTCTGCAAGTGCCTGGGCGACATCGCGCTCAGCATCCCCATGCTGTTCTTGAGCGACAATGTTTATGGGAAAGCCCCATAAAACGAGCCATACCACACAAGCTTTTTTCATGACCCATGCCCCTTGTGTGCACCGAGCTCTGCAAGTTTTTCTTCCATTTCATAAAGACAGCGCGTTTCACATGCATCTACTGGATTATCCCATTGGCCTCGATGCAGGATTTTTAATGACAGCGTGACCTCTTCGCGGAATTTGCGTTTTGGCGAATAACGAAGGGCATGGTCGAACATATCAATCTCATATTTGCTCTCACGTTGCTCGGAAGGAATAATCCAACGGGCGATATCTCTAAGTTTTTTATAGACCGCTTTGCACTCGTCGCAACCCGGTAAAGGCGGATGAGCCGGATGATCATGCGTTCCGGTGATTTGTATGATATATCCGATGTTCACTTTGCCTCGTCCTTTGCGATAATGCTCTTCAGGCCACACCTCCCAACATACCTTGTGCCGCTGCACAAGAGCACGCAGATCTTGAATCTTTGCATTGAGAGGTGCTGCCATAAATCCATTTCCAAAATGTGTCCCCTGTAACCGTAAGCAATACTCGTGCCAACGCGCAACTGCTGCATTGTAAAACCTAGCGTCTGCAAACAAACCAGCTTTTAATAAGCTTTTCCGTACTCAACAGCGGACTCCCAGTACCATAAATCAACGCCTCACGAGCGCAGCAGCGAAGCCTGATCGTAACCCATTGGGTCACATGCACTCTTTGTCTTTGTTGTTGGGATGCTGATCGGGGTGTAGTCCATGGCGCCGCATGATTCGGTAAAAACTTTCTCTTTCAACCCCGGCGTGGGCAGCGGCTTGGCTGATGTGTCCGTCGTAAAGATCGAGAACTTGCTGAAGATAGAGGCGGCCAGCTTCGAGCTGCCCTTGTTTTTGTGCTTCGGCCCAGCTTAAATGCCTCAGAGAGGTTGCTGGGCGTCCAGCAGACTTTTGGCCCAAACCTTCGGGCGGCAAATCGCCGATATCGATGCGTTCGCTTTGGCATACCACACTGGCCCGTTCAACGGCGGAGCGCAGCTGCCTTACGTTTCCCGGCCAATCGTACTTTTGAAGGGCAGAGATAGCAGCCTGCGAAAAACCGATGAGACGCTCTTTTTTCCTTGGCGGTATGTCGCGTAAAAAATGGCTTGCCAAAAGTTCGATGTCGTCCTTTCGCTCGCGCAGCGTTGGCACGCGCAGCATGGCCACGTTGAGCCTATACCAAAGGTCTTCACGGAAGCTGGCGTTTTTGACCATGCTTTCAATATCGCGGTGCGTTGCAGCAATCAATCGTGTATCGAAGGCTCGCTCAATCGACTCGCCAAGGCGACGGACGCTGCGCTCTTCCAGGGTGCGTGTCAGTTTGGCCTGTAATGAAAGCAGCAACTCACCAATTTCATCAAGGAAAATCGTGCCTTTATGGGCTTCTTCAAAAAGACCTTTTCGGTCTTTTACCGCATTGGTGAACGCTCCTTTGCTGTAACCGAAGAGTTCACTCTCCATGAGCTCGGCTGGAATCGCGGCGCAGTTGACAGCCACGAAGCGTTGATTTGAGCGCGCGCTTAGCTGATGAATGGCGCGCGCCAGGCGCTCTTTGCCGGTGCCGGTCTCGCCGAGCAGAAGCACCGTGGCATCACTGTCGGCCACTTGCCGAACCAGGGTGGCAAAATCACGCATCACCGCCGAGCGCGCGATCATGTTGGGCAGCACTTCTTCGTTTGCCTTGCTCTGAGTTTCTGGCCATGCGGTCGCAGCGCGGCCCATCGCGCGCAGCACCACAGCGCGCGCTGCTTCCGGCTCAAAAGGTTTGCTTAGATAATCATAAGCCCCCAGCTGCAAGGCCTCTACCGCAGTGTGCACTGAAGCGTAAGCAGTCATAAGCACAAACTCGGTTTGTTTGCGGATGGCCTTGCATTGTTTCAAAACCGCAATGCCGTCCATGTCTGGCATGCGCAAATCACAGAGCACGACGTCCACGGGCTCGATGGCAAGGATTCCAGTGCCTCGATGCCTCTTTCTGCGGTGAGCACACGAGCATCGTTTTGCAGAATCTTTGTCATAAGCCGGAGCATGTTTTTTATCATCGACGATAAGAACTGTTGGCTTATTGCTTGAGCTCATGCACTCTGCCTTTTCTCATTTAGCCGTTGCGGCAAACTGATCCGAAAAATGCTGCCTCCACCATTTCGGTCTTGAACCGTAATTTTGCCGCCATGTGCGCGAACAATGCCTTGGGCGACGGCAAGGCCTAGCCCCGATCCGCCTGATCTTTGAGAAAAGAAGGGCTCGAAAAATTTGCTTTTGTCCTCTGGGTTAATACCGGGTCCGCGGTCAGAGACCAGGATCTCGTAGCTTTGATCCACCGCTTTGTTGCCCGTGACCTCGATGGATTGCTGTTCGGTGGAGACCTGCGCGGCATTGAGCAAAAGATTCATCAGCACTTGACGGATGCGTCCACCGTCCATGAAGACCTTGGCGTCCTCGGTCTGAACATGCAGGGCTTGTGCTTTGCCTTCGATGGTTTCCCCAAAGCGCTGGACCGATTCCTCAAGAAAATTGCGCATTTGGAAAACATCAAAGTGCAGCTCTGGCTCTACAGCGTAGGTCACCAAATCTTCGGCAATGCGTTGGCAGGCCGAAGCCTCTTCGTCTAGAATTTTCAGCTCGTCGATTAAAGTTTGGCGTGAAGCATCTGGATTGATGGTGTTCAGATAGCCGCGAATAATTTGGATCGGATTGTTAATTTCATGCGCAACGCCTGCGGCGAGCTGGCCAATGGCCGCCATGCGTTCGCTTTCGATAAGTTGTTGTTCTCTCACCTCAAGTTCTTCCGCCATGCGATCAAAAGCTGAGGCCACGGCAGCGAGCTCGCCTTCACCCAAAGCACCCGTTCGTGTTTTGAAATCACCTGAGCCAAAGCGCTGCGCCGCCGCGGACAGAACTTCCAGGGGTTTGAAAACGTCTTTGCGCATTCGGCGACGGAATAGAACACTTAGCGAAAGAATCAAAAGCACACACACTGCGCCGCTGAGCATCCCAAGTCGTGTTGTCCAAGTTGCCGAAGCGTGCGCGTGCGCCATGCGTTTTTCGATGTGAGAAGCCACCGTGTCGGCATGACGCGCGGCGCGCGCGGACAGCACATCGCTCTTTTCGTGCAGCAGAATGATTTTGCCGTGATTGCCACGGCTTGCAGCGGGCATCACCTTCTTTTGAAAAAGTCGGTTCAGCTCGCTGCTGTCCGCCGCGATACGTTCCAGACGCCAGCGCTCTGTCCTTGGCACGAGTGGTTCTAACGCGCGGATGTTCTCGTTAACGACCTCGGTCCAGTGTTGATAGTGCTGAAGATGTTCGTCGTTTTTTTCAATAATCCAATGCTCCTGGTGCATAAACTGTTCACGCACCGCGGTCGCCAGGGCCAAACTCGCCTTGATCGCAACTTCGTCGTCGCGCATCCTCCTTACAACGTCTGAGATCTGCACAATTAAACTGATCAAAATCAGGCACATCATCACCGAGATAAGGGACAAAAGCACGAAACGCAGCGTCAATCGTCTCGCGATCACGCGTTTGGTCTTTGGGAAAGGAGGCGCTGAAACGCGCCTCTGATCGAGAGGGTCAGTCATTCAGAAAGTGTTTTTTTGGCTCCATGGCAGGAGTAAAGCAGGTTTCATGCCAAACATGCATATCAAAATTCCTTGTGATTATCATGCTCAGGCCAAAAAGCTCAGTGCACTGTAACCTATACGGTTACTTTTGTAACCTAATGGGTTACTTTGGTCCCATTCTTTTTCCACCCGAGTTTCGTTTTGGTGCGCAGCCTTCTTTCGTTCTACGTGAAACAACCCGACCCTTTTTCAAGAATCGTTTTCAGACGGCTCATCGCTTCTGTGTGCTGTTCGGCCTTCATACGTTTCAAATTAACGAGCTTCCATTTGACCGCAGGTAACTCGTTCACACCTTTTAGCTCTAATAGCGACCAGTCAGGGGTGCGGTTTTTAAACGAAAGAAGAAACACACGGTCTTGATCTGTGAGGGCCTTCTGTACATGTCCTATAAGGCGTTCACGAGTTTGCAGTAGATCGTCGAGCGAAACCGGTTCTTCGGTCATTTCTCTGAACTCGGTTTCGAATAGTTTACTGA
Source organism: Myxococcales bacterium (assembly GCA_016699535.1). NCBI lineage: Bacteria > Pseudomonadati > Myxococcota > Myxococcia > Myxococcales > Myxococcales bacterium. The sequence continues at coordinate 3,560,472 of CP064980.1, read as the reverse complement.
TGTCCCTTTGGTTCGGCGAGAGCAGCTCGGATATTGGCCGCTGATGGCTGATGAGATAGACAAGGAAGGACACGCACGAGTAGCTCGACCTGTCCGAAGAAGGGATGGGTCCTATTCATGCATGTTCTCCGGCACCGTGATCAGGTATTTTCGGTCAAGCTTGCCTCCTTTGGCGACGACCCGTTTACCATGGCCGAGATCGAAGCTCGCCGGATCAAGCTTTTTGAACCATGCATGACCTTGCCGTTGCGCCAGCCAAAAAAAGAGCCGCTTGGCCTTTACATGCTTCAGCTGATGCAGGATCGCATCCAGACGGCGAGGCGATAGGCTCACCAATCCCTGCATCAACTGTTCGGCATGCTCGAAGGAAACTTTCTCCGGAACATCAACAAGAAGCTCACATATCGCACGTTCAGAAGAAGAGGCCTTGAGCGGGGCTGATTGATCCCCCCACGACAGATCGATGCTGAAATCTGGCTTGAGCTCCTTGTTGTTCACTGCCGTCCATAGGCGGGCATTGCCATGCCATTTGAAGGTCTCTGCTAGGTCGACCTTGTTTGCCCATGAGGGCAGAGGATCATAGCCATAAAGGTGAACAGTCCTAAGGCTGGACAGCGATAGGTAATGCGAGTGTCCCTGGAGTTCCAGAGCGCTGATGCCGCCGACAAGCAGATCATTTCCCATACGTTGGAGGGAGGAAACCAATCCCTGCCATTTCAGGGTCGTCTCCGGGCGCTTGTAGACGCCCGGCGCAAGCGAGACGAGTTGGCCGCTCTTGAGCAGATTATCAAGACCATGACGGCTCAGCCCCTTGTCCATCAACCAGCTTCGTGCCGCCAGGAGGCCATAAGGCAGCAGTTTTGCGAGCTCTGCGCGTATATCGGCATTTACGAACATGGTTTATATTTGCTCTGTTTTGCGGCGGACATCGCCGGATATATTGATGTCAATAAACCATGTTATCACAGCGCTTAGGTTTACAAAACAATAAATACGCGGCGATTTTCGCCGTAAATTGTGTTATATCTAAACCAAAATCGGGAATCGAGAGACGGATGCTTTGCTATCTGTAAAACGGTGTCAGACGGATATTGCCGGGAGCCCGAAGGCAGCTGCTGGGGTGGCAAAAGAAGCTTTTTTCGTAAAATTGGATGGTCTCGATGCCAACCCCGGTGTGTTTAGTAAGTTGTACAATGGTAAAAGTCCCAGAGCTACTCATAATGACCCCTGTACCTTGCTTCAGAGTCAAGCTTGGTGCGTCGCATCAGTGTGCCGGAAAAGACAGTAGACGAAACTTTGATCGCGGCCCGCGGGTGTGTAGAGCCACCGCTGTAAATGATGGCTTGGAAAGATATCCTAAGCCAAGATGAAATTCGAAGCATTATTGCCTACCTCATCACCCTGTATGCTTGGGACGACGAAGAGTAACACTAAGAAACATGCCGTGTTGTCGCGTGAGGAAGTCCGTGTAGCTTTCAACTTCTTCGGGAAAGTTGCAAATTCTTTGCGTTTGTGCTCGTTACAATCCCAACTTACGGACTGAAGGCGCGTTGGAAATCATGGAGGTAGCGCAGCACCAGCTTTTCTTGTTTCTGACGTAAGTCATTGTCTGAGATAAACCAGCCTATGAAACCGGTTGTTTCGACTAGGACGCTGTAGCGAATGATCGTCGTCGATGGTTGGGGAGCCTTTGCGATTTGCATACGGGCCAAAGCATAAATGCCGCCGGAATCAACGGTCAGTTCGGCGCGCAAAGGTGTTTTAAATTTGAGCACGTAGTCATGAAAGCCATGACCGAAAATTTCAGATTCAAGTTCCATGGTCCATACATGCCCGACCTTCTTTAAGTTCTTCATGCCGCGGATGTCGCTAAACATAGTGGGCCAATCCCTTAAATTTTGAATACGCTTCCACACGGTTGGTGGTGCCATCTTAACTTCGACCATTCCGTGCACCCAACGCGGGTCGGCACGGTCGCGGTGCCAGCGGACAGAGCTTGGGGCCTTGCCGCGATCTGGTATCGATTGCGCACGAGCTTGCGAGCTGTCTGCTAGCACGAAAAGCAGAGTCCCTGCCAAGGCCAGCACCCTTCCAACGTGCCGATAAGGGATGAGTCTCACAGTGCGGGCTCCTCGTGTTTATCGTCGCCATCGCTCTGAGTAACGTGCCAGCGAAAGTCGCAATGCCCGGCTCCCATGGCGATGGTACCTGTTCGCTCTAGGTGAGCACCCCACTTTTCCGCTAAGGGAAAGTCAAGCTTGCACCAGGTGTTCACGCACAGCTCAGAAGCACCGTATCTTGAAAAAAATTCGGCAACGGGGCAGCGGGTGCAATCGAATGCGACGACGCCGCTGGCACTTGGCACATCGCGCCACCCGTAGCTTGGCGAGCCAAAGGGAAAAGTTCGAAATAGATCGGTAGCCAAGCGCAAGCGCTTGTCGGGATCGTCGGTAAGCGCGGCGGCGAGCAGAAGCGGAGGCTCTCCCATGCGTGTATAAAACTTCCAACCGATATCGTAGATGAGCTGGTAACTTTGGTCTTTGCTGACATCATGCCCAAGCAAAGCCTCATGCATGGCAAGCGTCAGCAGGGCAAGATGCGTTGTGAACACGGCACCGAGCGTGCGCTCGATAGGCAGGGATGCTTCCAGTTCGTAATAACGCTTCCAGCTTTCGGCTAGAGCTTGGTCGGCCGCCTCGCCTGGCAACGCTTCCCCAAGAATCTTTCGGGCATCGGTTTCGAGTAGCGATTTCCATAAACCACCATCGCTTAATGATTGGGTGACGGTAGTGCTCAGCTGTTTACCAAGCTCACTGATTATCTCCACGGTCGCATCCCAGTCCCAGCTGTGATCGAGCGCTTGCTCGGGTGGCATTTCGCCGATCAGTAGTAGCTCGGGGACGATTTGCGACAGCCGGCGTTTGACAAGCTCGGTCGAAGCTGTGCGGGCAAGGTATTGACGGGCGATGAAGGGTCGCGAAATTTTTTCGAAACGAGCCTCTGGCGCGAGTACAAAGACCAGTGCTTCGGCCGTCGTTAAGGCTTTGGCATGAAGCATGAGTTCACTTGGAAATACAAAGCCGTGTTCGTAGCCGGCTTGCATCATCTCCAGATATACTTTTGTGAAACTCATCTCGCTGAGTCGAGACTCATAGAAGGTTTCAGCGAGCGCGGCGAAACGATTGAAGAACGCCGTCTCGTTTGCGCCCGACAGAACACGCGTCTGGCGTTTGAAATGATAAAAGGCGCGCCGAGTCTGTTTTTGTACAACCGCAAACCAATACAAAATAAAGCGATCCCGCTGCGTGTCGCTAAGCTCGCCGATCATGCCAAAATCGATCAACGTAAAACTGCCGTCGGCATGAAAGAATATGTTGCCGGGATGAAGGTCGGCGTGAAACAGACCATCGGCAACAAACATTTGTAGCAGTACATCGACAATCCTTGCCACGAGTGTTTGTCGCTGAGCCGCTGGCAGCGTAGCGAAAGCTTCATGCACCCGCATACCTTCCACCCACTGCAACGTGAGCACGCGAGAGGTCGTATGGCTATCAAAGACGGCCGGGAAGTGAACATCCTTGCGACCTCTAAAATTGGCACGAAAACGTTCAATCGTTTTGCCCTCGTTGGCAAAATCGAGCTCTTTGAGGGTGTAGCGCTGGAACTCGTCGAAAAATGCCACCAGATTGGTTCGCTTCATTCGTTTCGGAAACAAACACGCTAACCAGTTCAAGCCTAGTTGCAGCGCATCAAGGTCGCGCCGTAGCAAACGCTCGAGGTCGGGCCTCTGAACTTTGACCGCGACAACGCTGCCGTTGTGCAACACCGCTTTATGGACCTGAGCCAGCGATGCAGCGGCAACGGGCGCTCGTGAGAAGTCTGCAAACAAAGCATCAACAGATGTGCCAAACTCTTGCTCGAGGATCGCGTACACCGTCTCGAAAGGAAGCTCGGGCGCTTGTTCTTGCAACTTCGAAAGCGCTTCTATATAGGCAGCGGGGAGCAACTCAGAGCGCGTGCTTAGGATTTGACCAAACTTGATAAAAGTTGGGCCCAGCGCGACAAGACGATCGGCGAACCTTGCCGGAATCGTGTCATCGCTGCCGTCACGCCGGAATCGACGATAAGCGCTGTACTCGCTCACGAGCACCCACCAAATCACGCACAGCCGCGCCAACCGCTGCACCATGCTCTGGACCTTAGCCATGTGTATACCTGTTCTCGTTGCGCTGTTGCCTACGATTACGGTTCCGTCCCATAGGGAATTGATTGAGAAGGTAGAGCATGATCATATTTCTGAGAATCGTTTCTGAAATCTACGGGGTGACGGTTAGTAAAATAGTCTCGCGTGCAATAACGAATTCGAAATGCGCGACGATCTCGAGGGTATAGTCCCCCGCGACTTCAAAGGTAGTGATGGAGCGATAGCCATCGCCGTGAAGCTCCGTATGAAGGGGCACGCCCTCGGTTTCGGATTCAAATCGAGCGCTTATATGAAGCACATGGGGCACTATTCGTTTACCGGACAGTGTGGCAACCACGGTAATCTCACATTCACTGCCCACGCGAACTGGCGTTGGGTTGACGGAAGTTTCGATCTGATAGCTGTCATCGATGGTGCATGAACTAGCAACCACCAACCAGATCAATATGTGGCAACTTCGCTTTACAAGTCCCGACGGCATCACATGAACTCCTCTCTACACGGGGGCGTTGCTCTGCAAGTTTCGTGCCCGCGTCTCAAGCGGGTGCCCCTGACGGCAGGCGTTCGGGCACATCGAGGCGCGCCGCGCCGATCCGGTTGTCGGCCATCCCGTAGTAAACGTCGATGCGGTCCGGCAAGCCCAGATCGAGGCGCTGGTCGATGCCGGTGGGGAAGACGACGTTAGAAACCACGCCCTGCCGCTCTTGCGGCAGCAGGGGAGTCAACACTGCCTCCTCCGATCGATAAAGGAGCACGCGCGGATGCTCCTTCGAGAGCACCATCACCCCAGCCGAGTAGCACAAAGAGCGCTCGTCACCTCCTGGCTCGGACAGCTCGCTCACGCCGTGGTAAACGATCAGCCAGCCATGGAGGGTGAGGATGGGCGGAGTGCCGCCGCCGATTTTCAGCTTCTCCCAAGGCGATACGGGCGTTGCGAGCCGGTGATGTGAGTTGAACAGGCCAAGATGATGCGGTTCGACGTCATCCAAGGCCATCGGGCAGTAGGAAATCCAGATGCTCTCATGATCGATGTCCACCTCACGGGGCGCGCACTGGCAGACGGTTTCCTCGGGACGCGTGCCGGAGAAGAGGGGCCGATGAAGGATCGCTAGCTGCATCTTGCCGGCGTGATTAGGAATCGCGAGCGGGAAGAGGCTCGCGTCCTTGTTGTCCACGTGAACGAAATCGACGCCGCGATACGGAGCAAAGGTCGCTAGACCCAGACGCTTCCAGTGAAACAAATCTTCCGATATGGCGAGAGCGATCCGTGGACCGCTGGGCGACAAGGCCGTGTAGCTCATGACATAACGCCGCAGCCGCTTCACAAAGGTGATGCGCGGATCCTCGCAACCACCAGAACCATCCGCTCGCAGCTCGTAGTCAGCCTCCGGCTCAAGGGCAATGCCGAGCCGCTCGACGCCCACCGGATCACCTGCTTGATTGAAGCGCACGCGGGCAATGCCGATGCGCGAATAGTTGCCTTGCGCGACAAGCCGGGGGAAGAGATACAGGTGACCCTCTGGGCCACGAACGGCCGCCGGATTCAGGACGCCTTCGACCTCAAGCGGATTACCTGGTTCGGGCGCCATGATCTGTCCAAGGCGCTGCATCTGAAAGCCGCTCATTGCGCATCCTTAGAGGTCGCGCCGCCCAGGCGCACAGAAAACTCAGGGATAAGTTGCTTAAGGCGGGTCTGCATCTTCTTACGCTTGGCGAAGTCAGGGTCCCATTTGTCCTTCTCGGCATCCAGGGATGCTTTGCTTTCAGCAAGCGTACCATCGAGATCAAAAACAATGAGCTTCTTCATTCGGTTACTACAAATCACGCACAGCCGCGCCAGCCGCTGCACAAGGCTTTGCACTCTAGTCAACATGTCTCACAGCTCCTTTCCGCGTAAACGGCGCAAGCGCTGCAAAAAAAAGCGCTCTAACGCGAACACCACGCCGATGCCAGCCACACTTATGCCAATGATCAGCGGGTCTGCAGAGCCTTTGACAAAAACAAAAGCAACGAGCGCGACGAGATCTAAAACAATGGCTGTGACGAGCACTGCGGCGTTTGCCTGAAGTGTTTTGCGCAAGTGGCGAAGCACCCCCCAATGAATCGCGATGTCCGTGACGAGGTAGAGAATCGCGCCAATCGAGGCGATGCGCGATAGGTCAAAGAGTGCTGCGAGCGCTGCGGCGATGACTACGGTGTATACGAGAGTGTGTTTTTGGACATCTCCCGGCATGCCGAAGTGGCTGTGCGGGATGAGGTCCATATCGGTAAGCATGGCAAGCATGCGCGATACCGCAAAAATGCTCGCAAACAAGCCCGTTGCGGTGGCGACAATGGTGACCGCGACGGTAAAAACCGTCCCGTAACCACCGATGGCAGGACGCGCCGCTTGGGCGAGAGAATAATTCTTAGCCTCGATGAGTTCACTGAGCGATAAACTGGAAGCGATGGCGAAGCACACCGCGAGATAGACCAGAAGGCACAGAACCAGCGAGATGATAATTGCTCGGCCGATGTTCTTTTTCGGGTTTTTGATTTCGCCGCCACTATTGGTAATAGTGGTGAAGCCCTTGAAGGCGAGGATAGCCAGCGCGATGGCGCCGATGAAGCTTGGCGCCGAAGGCTTTCCAGCTGCAGGCCATGGCTGGATCTGCAGATCGACGCCGGAGGCTGCGACCACAATCGCTGCGAAAACGAGCAGGCCCCGATCTTGATCACTGCACTGACAGTCGAGACCGCACCGATCACTTTGTTTCCTGCGATGTTGACTACGAAGGCAAGCGCGATAAGCCCGACGGCGAGAACGGGAACCCAGAAACGCGGTACGTCTTCGGGGAAGAGACGTAGCGTGTATTCCCCGAAGGTGCGCGCGACAAGGCTCTCGTTGATGACCATCGAGAGTGCCATCAGCAAGGAGGCCGCGCCGGTCAACGTCGAGCTCCCGTAGGCCTTTTTCAGGATCATCGCAATGCCCCCGGAAGAGGGATAAGCGCTGGAGACCTTGATGTAGCTGTAGGCGCTGAAGCCGCTTATGATGGCTGCGATGATGAAGGCAAGGGGGAAAAGCCCGCCAGCGAATTCAGCGACCTGGCCGGTCAATGCGAAAATGCCAGCGCCGATCATCACACCTGTCCCCATCGCCACGGTGCCGAGGAGGCTAAGACTTCCCCTTTCATACTGAGCAGAGCGCTTGGTCATAGTTCCGAGCTCCGTAGCCGCAGGGCGTTGGCGATGACCGACACGGAGCTTAAGCTCATGGCAGCGGCTGCGAGCATGGGACTAAGTAGAATGCCAAAAAAGGGATAGAGAATACCGGCCGCGATCGGCACGCCAAGAGAGTTGTAGATAAACGCAAAGAACAGATTTTGTTTGATGTTGGCCATCGTCAAACGCGAGAGTTTGCGGGCGCGCACGATGCCGCGCAGGTCGCCTTTCACGAGGGTGACGCCCGCACTTTCCATCGCAACGTCCGTGCCGGTGCCCATGGCAATGCCCACCTCAGCGCGGGCCAGCGCCGGGGCATCGTTGATGCCGTCTCCAGCCATGGCCACCACGCGCCCCTCGCTTTGCAGCGACGCCACCTTGGCGGCTTTCTCATCCGGCAGAACTCCGGCGATCACTTCGTCGATGCCAAGTTTTGCGGCGACCGCGCGCGCTGTGGTCTCGTTGTCACCGGTTAGCATGACCACGCGCAGCCTTTCGCGGTGTAGTGAGGTGATGGCGTCGGGAGTGCTCTCTTTGATGGGATCGGCGACGCCGAGCAGTCCGGCCACCTTTCGGTCGACAGCAACGAACATTACGGTTTGCCCGTCGGCGCGAAGCTTCTCGGCTGCAGCTGCCACGCTTGCGGTGTCGGCGCCCACTTGCTCCATCATGGCCAAATTGCCAAGCGCCACGTTGTGATCCTCGACCCTTCCTTGAACTCCCTTGCCCGTGACCGATACAAACTCTTCGGCTTTGGTCATGGCGACGCCTCGCTCTTGGGTGCCGGCCACGATGGCGGCCGCGAGCGGATGCTCACTGCCTCGCTCCATGCTGGCCGCAAGTCGCAACAAGCTTTGTTCGTTAAAGCCCGACTGCGCGGAGACGGTAACGAGCCTTGGTTTACCTTCGGTCAGCGTGCCGGTTTTGTCGACGACCAAGGTATCGACTTTGCGCATCACCTCGATGGCCTCTGCGTTTCGAAACAGCAATCCGTAGGACGCTCCTTTGCCCGTGGCGACCATGATTGACATCGGCGTGGCCAGGCCGAGCGCGCAAGGACAAGCGATGATGAGAACGGCCACCGCATTGATGAGCGCAAAGGCCATGCTAGGCTCCGGTCCGAACAGCGCCCATAGCACAAAGGTGATGACCGCGACGGCGATCACTGTCGGCACGAAGTAGCCGGACACCACATCGGCAAGCTTTTGAATGGGAGCGCGGCTGCGTTGCGCTTGCGCCACCATGGCAACGATGCGCGAAAGCAAGGTTTCTGCTCCCACTTTTTCGGCCCGGATGACAAGCCCGCCAGTTCCGTTGATCGTGGCGCCGATGACGCCATCATCCGGGCTCTTTGGCGCCGGCATGGGCTCGCCGGTGACCATCGATTCATCCACGTTGGAATTTCCTTCGAGCACCGTGCCATCAACCGGAATCTTTTCACCTGGCCTCACGCGCAGCCGATCGCCAACAGAAACTTGCTCCAGAGGCACGTCGTGCTCTGAACCGTCTGCGCCAATGCGGCGCGCGCTGGTTGGGGCCATACCCAAAAGCTTTTTGATGGCAGTACTGGTCTGGCTCCGAGCTTTCAGCTCGATAACCTGGCCGAGTAAGATCAAGGTCACGATCACGGCAGCGGCTTCGAAGTAGACCGCGACCTGTCCACCGTGCCCGCGAAAGGATGCGGGGAAGATGCCGGGGAGCAGGGTCGCGATGACGCTATACAGAAAAGAAACACTCACGCCGAGGCCGATCAGCGTGAACATGTTCAAACTTCGGTTGCGCACGGAGTGAAGAGCACGAACATAAAAGGGCCAGGCGGACCAAAGGCACACAGGCGCTGCGAGCGCAAGCTCGAGCAAAGCGCGCAAGCGTCCGGGCAAAAACGCCGAGACAGGTCGCCCGGGCAGCATGTCGAGCATCACGATGCTAAGCAGTGGCACAGACAGTGCGGCGGCAAACCAAAAGCGGCGGCTCATGTCCCTGAGCTCGGGATTGTCCTGCTCCTCTAATGTTACCGTTTTGGCTTCGAGCGCCATCCCGCAGATGGGGCAGTCGCCCGGTCCATCTCGAACGATTTGTGGATGCATCGGACAAGTAAAGAGGGGGCCGTTTTGTGGGGTCGGCATGTTCATGTTCGTGTCCATCGTTGTGAAGCGGCTGCTCCTTGGAGCGTGTGGATGATTAAATCAGTCACGGAAAGCATACGCATGAAGTGTGCCAAGCGGACAATTGCCCTAATTCCTGCAAATAGAGGTGTTTGCCTCATCTGCTTGTAACCCTCGCGGTTACCAAACAGTAACCGTATGGGTTACGTTGTTTGCGCCCCTCCCATTGTTTGCCTTGAATTTGAGGATCTACAACCTGGCATGGGTTTTGCTTTGAAAATCTTGTGCCCCGCGCAGGGGCGGTATGAAATTCTTCATTCAACAAGTTTGGTTGTTTCGGCGGGGACTGGTTTTCTGTTTATGACGCTTTTTTCATGTGCCACGACTTCGGCTGCAAAGGAGACAGGAACAAAACCTGATTAAATTAAACATATTATTAGGAGGAGAGTGATGTTATTTGTTCGTTTGTTTGTTTTTTATTTATTGATTTGTTTTGGCGTAACGTCATCCGCGGTGGCGGAGGAAAGCGCCATGGGCTCCGGAGCAGAAAAATTCGATAGCGCGATGCAGCCAATTCTTGTTTCTTATCTCAGAATTCAAGAGTCACTTTCGAAAGACAGTTTGAACGAAGTGAAAGGCGCTGCGGCAAAAATCATCAAAGAAGCAAAAAAGTTAAAAACACAAAAAGTAAGTGGCGAGCACGAGAGCCACTATAAGAACATCCCTGGTGACCTAAAAAAGGCAGCAAGTTTACTCGGCAAAGCAACTCAGATCGAGCAAGCGAGGACTGCCTTTAAAAAGCTATCCATGCCGATGGCCATGTGGGGCACGATGTCCAAGCCTGCTGGCATCGATGTGCTTTATTGCTCCAAAGTGAAAGCGAGCTGGCTGCAAAGGCGCGGTGAAAGCAAAAACCCATACCGCAGTGGTCCAAAAATGCGTTCCTGTGGGGAGATTGTCGGGGGCAGTTCGCATTCTAGAAAACACCACTAACCGCAATTTTGTCTGGAACGGAATTTAAAATGAAAAAGCCGTCGAAATTTATGTTTTTTATGTTTGGAGCAGCCATGCTTGGCGCTTGCGGCAAGAGCAATTCGGAAAAAAGCGTTGCCTCGCAAGTTGTTGAAACGAAGCAGCCTGAATCAGCGCATGTCTACACCGTGCAAGGCGATGTCGTACACGTTAATAACGAGACCTGCGCAATGAGTGGATCGCCCCTTGATAAAAAAGACCTTGGCAAGTTTCAAAGCCGGGTGACCTATGATGGTCCGGTTGCAGAGTATCAAGGAAAAACGCTGGTATTCAATCAATGCTGTGAGATGTGCATCAAGAATTTTCCAGAAAAGTGGGCAAAAGAACGCGATGACATCATGAGGACGCATGGACTTCTTTCCCTGGATTCCGTTTCCCGACGCATAAACGATTAAAATGAACGAACACACCGATCATTGTGACGCATCAACCCCGAACAGGGGGAAGCCTCTGATGCCGAGAAACGCGCGGAGTGGATCGCCTCTTGTAACTAAACGGGTTACAGTAGGTATTGTGCAGAATTCTGATTTGACCAGGAAATTGATGGCAACCATGGTTATTCCGGAATCGATTCCAGCAAGGTAGTTTCCCTTTGGCGACGCATCGATGTGTTTGCAGGAGGTTTGCTATGGGCAGTTTTGAACGTTATTTGTCTCTTTGGGTTGCGTTGGCGATTGCTTTGGGCATCGTGTTGGGCCACGTATCCTCCGGTTTTTTTGAGCTTGTCGCACGGTTTGAATGGGCCCATGTCAATTTGCCAATTGCCACGCTCATTTGGCTTATGATCTACCCGATGATGCTCAAGGTCGATCCCAGTTGCCTCAAAAAAGTTGGCACAAGGCCCAAGGGCTTGGCGTTAACCCTAGTCGTCAACTGGCTTATCAAGCCCTTTACCATGGCCGGGCTTGGTGTGTTTTTCTTCAAAGTGCTTTTTGCTGACATGGTTTCTGCTGCAAGCGCCCAAGAATATATTGCTGGCATGATTTTGCTTGGCGTTGCGCCCTGCACTGCGATGGTGTTTGTCTGGAGCCATCTTACAAAGGGCGATGCCAACTACACCCTTGTGCAGGTTTCGGTCAATGACCTCATTATGATCTTCGCCTATGCACCACTGGCTGCATTTTTGCTTGGAGTCACCGATATTCATGTTCCGTGGGAGACGCTCATTGCCTCGGTTATCATCTTTGTGCTCATCCCGCTTTGCGCAGGAATGCTCACTCAACGTCTTATGAGCGCAGCGCGACTTAACCGCTTGGCCGAGGGGCTAAAACCTTTGTCGATGATTGCGCTTTTGCTCACCGTGGTTTTGCTTTTCGGCTTTCAAGCCCAAACCATCATGGCGCAGCCACTGAACGTGCTGCTTATTGCCATCCCACTTCTGATCCAAAGCTATGGCATCTTCGCCATGGCTTACGGACTTGCGCGGTTACTTAAGCTGCCTTTTGATGTTGCTGCACCGGCAGCGATGATTGGCACATCAAACTTCTTTGAGCTAGCAGTTGCCGTCGCGGTCAGCGTGTTCGGCATCGCTTCCGGAGCGGTGCTGGCCACCGTAGTTGGTGTGCTCATCGAGGTGCCTGTGATGCTCTCACTCGTAGCCTTTGCCAATCGCACGCAAGGTTGGTTCCCCGCACCTCAATCGAGCAAATAGAAGGAGCTAACAGGAATCGGGGGACGGATACTTTGCTATCTGGCAAAGGGTGCCAGGCGGGTATTGCCGGGAGCCCGAAGGCAGCTGCTGGGGTGGCAAAAGAAGCTTTTTTCGTAAAATTGGATGGTCTCGATGCCAACCCCGGTGTGTTTAGTAAGTTGTACAATGATAAAAGTCCCAGAGCTACTCATGATGTTAAGCGGTCTAATACGGCGTCCGATTAATGTGATTGGGGAGGGCGTAGTGAGATTGCACTGGAGCGAGGCGGGAAAACGCAGGAATATCCCGTGATATTTCAAGTATGTGAGGCGACGCTCCAGTGCGAGCTCACAAGAAAAACGCAATCACATCAATCGGACACCGCATTACACTCTGTACCTTACAATAGAGTCAAGCGGGAGTAGTGCCCGACTGGTGTTTTTTGAGTTCGGTTGGGAATCCAGGTTCCAAACTTTTTACCAGTTTTGGGTGCCGCTATTGCTTTGTTCGCAGTGCATAAAACCTTCAGGCTCGATTTGGATGGTGGGATGGTTCATACCGAATTGATCATGGAGGATATTCTGGGCCGTCTTGAGCACGGACGCTGTTTCAGCTCCTTCTTGCAAGCACAAATGCACCGAGCAAATTTCCATGCCCGAGGTAAGGGTCCATGCGTGCAGGTCATGAATCGCACAGACGCCATCAATGTTTTCGAGGGCCGCATGCATGGCTTTGATGTCCAGATCGGGTGGGGCAGCTTGAATCAGAATCCGGATGGCTTTGCGCGCCAAGCGCCATGTGCGAGGCAGCACAAACACCCCAATAACGGTGCCGAAGATGGGATCGATAAGCCGAAAGCCAGTGGCCTGAATGACAACCGCTGCTACAATCACCCCAACGGAGCCAAGCAAATCAGCAAGCACTTCAAGATAGGCGCCTTCAACATTGATGCTTTCACTGGCGCCGCCCCTGAGCCAAAAGAAAACCAGCAGGTTGACCGCAAGCCCGATGATGGCAACAAAAAGCATGGGCGCCCCGAGTACTGCAGGAGGCTTTTGGAAACGCTCAATGGCTTCGTAAAGGATGTATAGTGCGACACCGAATAGCAGCACCGCATTGGCGAGTGCAGCCAGGATTTCCAAGCGGTATAAACCGAAGGTTTTCTGTGGATCGCGCTTGACGCGGTCAGCTGCACGGATGGCAGCTACCGCCATGCCAAGCCCAAGCACGTCGGTTAACATATGACCGGCATCTGAGAGCAGCGCCAGTGAATTGGTCATCAGGCCGCCCACGAGCTCCACTATAAAATATCCGCCTATGACCCAAAATGACCATAAGAGCCGATGTTTATACTTGCCTGCGGCCTGCCGCACGTTAGCCGCTGACCCATGTGTGTGATCTTCGCTCATCGGACTATGTTTTTTTGCTTATCCTGTTTTACAAACCATGTATAGACCGACGGAATCACAAGAAGTGTGAGCAGAAGCGAAGTACACAATCCGCCAATCACAACGGTCGCAAGCGGACGCTGCACCTCAGCGCCAGCGCTTGTCGCAATCGCCATCGGAGCAAAACCAATGATGCCGGTAAGCGCTGTCATCAGCACGGGCCTAAGACGCGAGATGCCTCCTTGTCGCGCAGCGCTATCCGGATCTTCCCCTTCTTTTTGCCGTTGAACCATATAGGAGACCAACACAACACCGTTCATCACTGCAACGCCAAAAAGTGCGATGAACCCGACGCCTGCTGAAATAGAAAGCGGATATCCGCGAATGCTCAGGGCAACGAGTCCGCCCGTGATGGCCATCGGAACGTTTAGGTAGATGAGCGCTGCAAGGCGTGCTGAGTTGAAGGTGGAATAAAGCAGGAAAAAAATGAGCAACATCGCAATGGGGATAAGCAATGCGAGACGCTTCGATGCTTTCTGGAGGTTTTCGAATTGACCGCCCCACTCGATCAGCCAACCCTGGGGTAGCTCCACTTTCGCAGCAACTGCTGCCTGCGCATCGGAGACGAAGGAAGCCAGGTCACGCCCCCGCACATTGGCCTCCACGTTGATACGCCGACTAATTCGCTCGCGGCTGATCTGAGCGGGTCCCTCCTCAAGCGTGATCTGCGCCAACTGGGAGATCGGAATCTGCATTGTGGGGCCATATTGTTGCGGCACGCCTATGCGCAGATCGCGAATGGCACGCAAGTCTTTTCGTACATCGTGATCGAAACGCACTTGCAAAGCAAAACGTTTTTGGCCTTCGAGCACAGTGCCGACTCGTTTGCCGCCCACTGTTTCGATGACATCGAGAACCTGTGTTGCCGTGATGCCATAGCGTGCAATGGCAGCTCGATCGATGTGGATGCGCAGCAACGGCAACCCTTGCGTCTGTTCTGCCTTGACATCAGCGGCGCCCGGAACCTTTTGAACGATGGCAGCAACCGCGTCGGCTTTTTGCTTGAGCAAATCTAAATCATCGCCGTAGATCTGAATCGCGATGTCAGAACGCACTCCGGAGATGAGTTCTTGCACACGAAGCTCAATGGGTTGGGAATAACTAAAGATGGCTCCTGGAACGTTCTTTTTTATTGCTTCGTCGATGGCCTCGAGTAGCGCTTCCTTGGTCTTGAATCGCCACGTGTCTGGTGGCTTCAAAATAATGTAAGTATCGCTTATCTCCACGCCCATTGGATCGGTCGCAATTTCAGCGCGTCCGGTGCGGGAGACAACCGTGTCCACTTCAGGGAACTGCTCTTTGAGTACTTGTTCAGCCATCGTGCTGATGTCGTTCGACTGCTCAAGCGAGACGCTAGGCAGACGCCAAATTTGCATCGCGATAGCGCCTTCATCGAGTTTGGGAATGAACTCTGCGCCCAAAAACGGTATGAGAAAAAGACTGATCACAAAGATGCCCACGGCAGCTCCAAAGGTGCGAGCCTTGTGGCGAAGGACCAGGCCGAGCAGTGGCACGTAGACCCTTTTGGCCATACGAAAGAGCCAGGGCTCCTTTTCTGAAATGTTTTTGAGAAAGAAGCTCGCGAGGACCGGCATGAGGGTAAGTGCAACCACAAGCGAACCAAAAAGTGCAAACATGACGGTCAGGGCCATCGGGATGAACATTTTTCCCTCGACGCCACGAAGGCCAAGGATCGGGAGATAAACGATCATAATAATCCCGACAGCGAAAAGTACCGGGCGGGCAACATCGCGAGCTGCAGAGCGGACCTTCTCGAGGTGTGAGGCGTCCTTTGCGTGTTTGGTATCGTGAAGCACTCGAACAATGTTTTCGATCATCACGACAGCGCCATCCACAATGATGCCAAAGTCTACTGCTCCGAGACTCATAAGATTTGCCGACAACCCCGCCCACTTCATTCCAATAATCGCTACCACAAAGGAGAGCGGGATGGCCAAAGCCACAATTAGCGCTGCACGAAGATTGCCGAGCAAAAGAAGCAGTACAATGACGACCAACAGGCTTCCCTCAACCAGGTTTGTCGCGACGGTTTTGATGGTGCGCTCCACAAGCTCGGTACGGTCGTAGTACGTCTCGATGCTCACACCCTTGGGAAGCGTCTTTTTGACCTGTTTGATCTTGTCTTTGACGCGATTCACCACAGCGCGAGAGTTCTCGCCCATAAGCATCATGACGATGCCAACGACGGTCTCACCGCGACCGTCACGCGTGACCGCCCCTTGTCGAATCATGGGCGCGAACTGCACTTGGCCGACGTCCCGAACATACACTGGCGTGCCCTGCGCGTCATGGCTTAGCACGATGCTGCCAAGCGATTCAAGATCTTCAATTAGCCCTTCGCCACGCACAAGATACTGCTCACCCTGATGCGCGATGTAACCACCGCCGACGTTACGGTTGTTGGCCTCCAGAGCACTGAGTACATCTCCAACACTCAGACCGTAGGCCACCAACTGCTTTGGATCGAGCGTGGCCTGGTATGTTTTGAGCTGGCCGCCGAATGAGTTTACCTCGACAATGCCCGGCACTGAGCGAAGCTGATAGTTGACGTACCAATCGAGAATCGTGCGCAGCTCCATTGGCGTATAACACTCCTCTGTATCCTCTTGCTCGGCCTCGCACATCGGTTCGCCCTTAACCTCGAACTGATAGATTTCACCCAAGCCAGTGGAAATGGGTCCCATCGCAGGTTCGCCATAGCCCTGCGGGATCTGTTCACGCGCCTCGGTGAGACGTTCGCTGACCTGCTGACGTGCCCAGTAAATGTCGGAGCCCTCTTCGAACACCACCGTGACAACCGATAAACCAAATTTGGATACGGACCGAATCTCTTCGACCTTGGGCACACCGCTCATGGCCGTCTCGACAGGGAAGGTGATAAACTTTTCCACCTCTTCTGGAGCCAAACCGGGAGTGTTGGTCAGCACTTGAACCTGAACGTTGGTCACATCGGGCACTGCGTCGATTGGCAGATCAGAGAGGGAATACGCTCCGATAGCCACCGTCAAAAACCAGCCGATGATAACCAGCAAACGGTGGTTTAGAGAAAAATCGATGATGCGGTTAATCATTTGCTTTGTCCCTTAGTCGTCATGACCGCCGCCCAGGGTATTTTTGGCGGCCTCGGATTTAAGAATGAAGGTCCCCTCGATTACTACCGAGTCGCTAGCTTTCAGGCCACTTAAGACCTCAGCGTAGGCATCCGTTTGCTGGCCAAGCGTAAGCACACGGCGCTCGAAGCGACGTTCTCCTTTTGGAACAAAAGCTACTTGCTCCTTGCCGTCTCTTTGAATGGCGCCCATGGGCACCACGAGGGTTTTCGGCGAGAGCGCTCCGTCTACGCCATGTGGATCGGAGACGACTACATTTGCAAACATGCCTGGCTTGAGGGCTCTGTCTGGATTGTGGACGTCGATACGAGCCCGAGCGGTTCGTGTGTCCGGATCGATCTCATTGCGAATATAGGCTACTTTGCCCTTGAAATTTGGTCAGGAAAGGTGTCTACGCTGAGCACCACGTCATCATCCAAGTGAACGTGAGCCAAGTCGCGTTCATAGATGTCAATCCAGATCCACAAACTTGAGAGATCTGCCACTGTAAATACGTTGTTTCCAGGTGAAACGATTTCGCCCAAACTGATATGTTTTTCAACGATGGTTCCAGAAATGGGAGCTGGCAAGGGAAAAAGTGCCGCTGCGGAGTCATCATAACTCACGGAATCAATTTGGCGGTTGGATAACCCCAATAGGCGTAGTTGTTGTCGTGCACTTTGGAATGTGGCGTTCGCACGCTGGTGGCTCGCTTGCGCCTCGAGCACGGACTGCTGGCTTGTAATCTGATCCGCGAGCAGACCCTGTTCACGCTCAAGTGTGCTGGTTGCAAGTTCAAGCTGCGCCTTTGCTTGCAAGAATGTGCTTTTGGCTTGTCCAAACGAAATCGAATCAATCACAGCAAGGCTCTGCCCTTTTTTCACCTGCGCGCCGAGGACTGCGTGGACCTGGTGCACCCTTCCAGGTACACGCGGCGAGACATGAGCGAGGTTATCCTGGTTGAAGTCGACCCTTCCGGTCGTGGAAATCACACCGGATAGTACGCGGTTTTGCACGGGGCTTGTTCGAATGCGGACTCGCGTAGCAGCTTCGGCAGTAAGCACAACGATTCCCTCCTTATGCGCATCGTTGTTATCATGCTTTGCATGTTGCTCTTTGGTTTTGGACGAGCACGCTCCAAATCCTATGCCCAGTGCGAGGGCCATCAAATGGATAAGTAGGTTTCGCCGTATCATTGTTTCTCCTTTGGTTTGCGTTTGGGCAGGGGCACAGGCATTCTTCCGGTTGCAATCTGGAGCGCGATCCAGGCCTGTCGGGCATTGGCCTCCGCGGAAATCAGTTCACGTTGCCCATCCACCAGCGAGCGACGAATGAGCACAACCTCTGGCCAGGTGGCTTTACCTGCATCGAAAGCACGCTGAAGAAGCAACAGATTTTGCTCCAGTGTCCCGACAACCAACTGCCGTAATCTTTGTGCGGTGCGGATCCCTGTTTGATAACGCGTGTGTGCGGCTACGACCTCGCGCTGTGCCGAGAGCTCACCGAGCTCGTGCTCCGCCAGCGAACGATCGATCCCAGCTTTGGTTTCTTGAATGCGTCCTTGGTTTCGGTTGAACAGTGGAATAGGGATCGACAGCGCTCCGCCTACGAGCGGTATGCCTTCTTCGCTTCCGGCAAGAGCGCTTAGGGTGATATTTGGCCACGCTTCTGATTTGGCAAGCTCGTAGCGTCCACGGCTTGCTGCTTGCTGCTCTCTGAGGGCTCGCAGATCAGCTCGTCTGCCGTGTGCGGATTGCACGGCTTCTTTAAGCGAAGGAGGCGCCTCGAGCTCGACATGAAGCTTTCCCCGCGGAAGTGGCAGAAAAGAAGGATCGAGTCCTATGGTCTCGGCAAGAAAAGCCCTCGCCAGGCCATAGTCGGCTTCGGCGGACTGAAAACGCGCCTCGGACCGTCCAAGCTCCGCGGCTGCAACGTTGACATCGAGCTGAGTGGCGCCGCCGCGTTCTAAACGACGTTGCGCCAGTTCGTAAAGCCGTCTTGTTAACACCACATCCCGAAGGGCCACGTCCAGAAGCTCCCGAGTCTCAAGGCCTGCGATAAAAGCAACATGCACGTTGGCAGCAAGCAGACGTTTCGTGCGCAACAGTTTGGCTCGCTGCGCAGCAAGCTCTCTCTGTGAAGCGCTTATCCGGTCACCGCGCTGAGCGGCTATCTCAATCTCCTGTCCCAACACAAAATTCAAATCAGGCCTGCTCTGATCGGGCCCTATCGTATGGGCAGCTGCGCCGCCGGAGAGAATCGGATTGTGGGGATAGGTTTGTGCCCCTGTTAGCCGACCCTGTGCTTCTCGAAGACGCGCTTCGGCTGCGCGAATTTTTGGATGACTGCCAAACGCGTAGCTTACAGCTTGCTCGAGATGAATTGCTTGCTCCGGTCGCAGTGGACGCCATGCCGCGGTTCTGCGGGTAGACAACTCCTGTCCATATGCTGGCATACCACCACTGGCAGCCAGGACCATTAACGCGGCGACAGTGCCCCGCGCATTAAATATATGCGATCGTCTCTTCATAGCCTTTCCTTTGCCAATCGTAGGTGCACCAAAATAGGCGCTTGAGTTACACGGAATTTTTCGCCGCAAAGGGCGAACTCCGGACACTTGACTCCCTTGAACGCAGAGCTAGGCAGTGGAGGACGAAAGACGCCAGCCAGATGAGCGTCGGTTGGCCCATCGCCATCGATCCACCATTTGGGCCTAGCGTCATCGCGAGCAGGCGCAACAACACCGGACACTGCGGCTTGCATGGTATAAGCAACCGTTGAATGACATGGACAAAGATGAAAAGGCCCTGAACACCCATGTTCAGCTTCTTGAGACTGGTGCTCGGTATCAGACAGCGCATGGGCTGAATGCCCATGGACGGCAAAATGAACGGCGCTCTCCACAAGTTCGCCCAATCCCGGCACAAATTGCAGAGCAAGAACGAGAGACACTATCGGGGAGAGCTTCTTTATCATCGCTTTCAACATTAACACATGGTTAGCCTAGGATGCAAGGTAAGCTAGTTTTTGATCAGCTGGGCGGTGTTCTTGAAGGATTTAGATAGGTAGTCCTTGGCATTATCGCTCACTGCAAAGTTGCTGCCGCCCACGCTGCGCAGCGCCACAAAATCAAGCCAGGCGCGCTGCATCAGTATGCCGAAAAAGGCAGTAGACGAAACTTTGATCGCGGCCCGCGGGTGTGTGGTGCAATTCCTTTCGTGTTTCTACAAGCGTGCCTCGCGGAGTCCTTGGATTGGTATGCAGCTTCCCAATGCTCGCGTCGATCTGTCATGTCCATCTCCTATACCCAATGCGTGAGCACCGCGTGTGTCATATAACAAACAATTTCAATTCCTTTAATATTTCGATCACTTGGACGTGAATGAACCACGATTAGGATCACGGTGATTTGGTGATCTGGCCGGGGCTCGCTCAGACGAGCAAAAAACCACCTTTTTTTGAACACAGGGGAAGGCGCGAGAATGCTCACGGTTCCAATCAATGAAATTATTGAACAATTTGTGGGGATCCCTCGGGCCTTGGCAGCTTCCTCGGCCCCTCGGCAAACGTTTACCTTCGAAGGATAGTTGAGGAGGTTAGAGTCTTGACCTTGGCCCGGCGTGTGGTATGATAAAGTAATACTATGGCGGGAAGTACCAAAATAGCGATTACGCTTCCGGATGATGTCTATGACGAAGTTGAGAAGTTGCGGCTTGCGAATCACGAGAGCCGCAGTGCGGTGATTCAACGTGCTGTTCGGATTTTATTGCGCCACAATGAAAGACACGCTCGTGTGCGTGAATATGTTGCTGCTTATAAGTGCTCTCCGGAATCTCAAGATGAAGTAAGACAGGCGACAGCGCTTGCCAAGTCGGGGCTGTCGCACGTGGATTGGGAATGAAGCGGGGTGAACTGTGGTGGGCCCGGCTTGATAAGCGGCGGCCGGTACTTCTTCTTTCTCGTGATGAAGCTTACGATGTGCGGGCTATGGTAACGGTGGCGCCGCTTAGCACAACCATCCGTGGCTTTTCAGTAGAAGTCCGAGTAGGCCGCAAAGAAAAGCTACCGAAAGTTTGTGTTGTTAACTTGGACAATGTAGCCACGATAGCCATGGCGTCGCTTGAGGAGCGCATCTCTGTTTTAAGCACATCAAAAATGGCGCAAGTTGATGACTCCCTACGTTTTGCGCTCGGTTTAGAATAGGCAAGGCATAAATCTCTATGCCCAGTAACGGGGTCAGGTCGCTTCATGTAGACAACTCGGAGTTTGGAGGAAACGGCGAACTTGTTTGTTCCATAGACATTCGTGTCTACATGAAGCGACCTGACCCCGTTTTCGTTTCCGATAGCAGCTCAGCAATTTCTCCGAGCGTAAAGCCAAGTCCTTTGGCGCGCCGGATAAAGCGGACTCGATCAAGCGCTAAAGTTGAATATTGCCGATAGCCCGAAGGCAGCCGTTTAGGCGCCACGAGAAGCCCTTTTTTTTCGTAAAACCGGATTGTCTCGACGCCAACCCCAGTGTGTTTAGCCAGTTGTCCAATGGTAAAAGTCTCGGAGCTGTTCATGATGTTAACCAGTCTAAACCCCGTACCTTGCTACAGAGTCAAGCCTGGCGCGCTGCATCAGTATGCCGAAAAAGACAGTAGACGAAACTTTGATCGCGACCCGCGGGTGTGTGGTGCAATTCCTTGCGTGTTTCTACTAGCGTGAAACCTTCGCCGAGCTCTGCGAGAAGTGAGCTCGGATGGTATTGAACGACCGGAAGGCCACTGCAGCGCGTGGGACCGTCTTCTGCAAATGTGGCGATGATTGCGTGTCCGCCAAACTTGAGTGATTTTTTCAACGTGTGCACGTACGCCCTTTTGTCAGTGGTCTCCGTAAGAAAGTGAAAGACAGCTCGGTCGTGCCAGATGTCAAAATTTCCGTCGATGGCGCTCTCTGCGATGTCGGCCTCGATCCAGAGCACTTGCTCTGCCTGCATGCCAAGCCGCCTTTTGCTTTCTTCAAGTGCTGAGGCCGAAATGTCAAGAACGCTCAAGTTCCGGCAACCTTGGGTTATGAGCTCATCGACAAGAAGCGAGGTGCCGCCACCCACATCGATGATTCGTGTTAGCGGGCTGCAGCCCGCCATCTCGATAAGCGCAAGCGATTCGACCGGACGAGGCTGAAACCAGCTTTGTGTCTCGGAGTCCTTGGATTGGTATGCAGCTTCCCAATGGTTGCGTCGATCTGTCATGTGTTGACTTTCTGGATAGGCGCAGTGGGACCGCAGCAATCAGCAGCAGCATGGGCACATTTTTGCTCAAGATGTGCGGAGCAGGTAACAGTGCTGGCGAATGCAGGGCTCGTAGCTTCCATGGCTTCGGAAAGACCTTCCTTCAAAAACGAAAAAGCTTCAACTGGGCTGTCTGCGAAGCGAAAAAGCGCACGGTCCTGTGGGCTAATCATGCCGTGCTTGGTCAAAGCATCGAAAATTGACGATCTCTTTCCAGTAAGCAGGGCCGTAGAGCAGAACCGAAATGGGTCGTGCAAGTTTTTTCGTCTGACAAAGGGTGACTTATAAAGCCCTCTTCTTTTCTTGGGTATTCGTTCTTTTTCGATCGGTTTCAACCGCCAACGAAAGTCGCAACATGCATCTCCAGCGGCAAGCGTTGTTGACCGCTCCAGTTGCGCGCCCCATTTTTCGGCAAGAGAAAAATCAAGGCTGCAAAAGGACTCGGCGCATAGCTCAGGGAGACCTTGTTGCTTGAAGTACTCGGCAACCGGGCAGCGCTTGACGTCGAAGGCAACGCTTTGCTTATCCGATGGCACATCTTGCATCAGATAGGCTGGCGGACTGAAAGGAAATTTCCGGAAGATTGTGGTGGCGCGCTTTAGTCGGGCAATGGGCGATCGCGCTGAAATCCGCGCGATCAACCAGGGAAGCTTTGCCATTTTGTCGTAGATGACTGCGGTGACTTTGGCGGTTTGTGCGCGCGCTTGCTGCTCGTCGAGTCCTTCAACTAGCAGGACATGGTAAAGCTCTGCCGTGAGCGCAGCACAGTGAACCATCACATTACCTCCCATCGATGCTTCTTTGCGAAGATTGCTTGCGCTGGTTCTATAGCGACCGAAGGCTTGCTCAAGAATCTGTTTTGCGCGTGCCCGTCCAAAACGCTGGGCAAGCACCGGTCGGGTGTGAATAAGAAGCCATGGCTTCAGGAGTCGCATCATGACAGCTTTCCTTGATCAACGAAGAAGTCCACCTTGCGTTTAAAAGGATGTTTCATGCTTTTGTCACTCCCTTCGGCGGCTGAGATGACCAGTCTAAGGCTCTGCTCGGTTGGGCCGCCTTTTCGTTCCAGCGGCTTGCTACGAATTGGATCGTCTCTCGAACATCAAGCTCCCGGCTTGCATTCCCTGTCCGTACAAAAAAGCACGTTGATGTACCATCGTCGAAAAAAATAGGCGCATCCGACGGCTCTACCACAATCCGGCAGACATCGTGGCCCTCAAGATTAGCGAAAAGCACATGAATCAGCCTGCAAACATGACCGCCAAGACGCTCACGAACGAGGGTCATCACGAGCTGCTCGAATCCATCGCGGTTTGGTTTTTTCAGTGTTTGGTAGTCCAGATTTAGGCCCAAAATCTTACCGTCGTCGTTGATTCCAATGAGAAGGCTGCCTCCACCGTGGTTTGCCAACGCGGCGATAGTCTTCGCCACGACGTCGGAAAGTTTTTTGTTCACTTTTTCGCGTTGCATGTCCCAACGTACGGTAGACTTGAATTCGATGTGCTCATTTTCTCCAAGACGAATCAAAGTGGCTATGTCGCGCTTCATCTCTTGCTCCTGGTGCGAGATTATTTGTTCGCTGTGCCAAAGTTGGGAATTGATGGCTGCGTAGGTTACGCCGAGCCGAAATCTTCCACAGTGGCTTGCTCCAGCGCTTCCTTTTCAAAAGGAAGCCAGGCCAAGCTCACATCAATGGGTGTTTTTGTTGCTGTGCTTCGGCACGCTCTTTAGCTTCTGCATTTCGCCGCGATCGTATCCAACGTTGACGCTCTTCTCGAAGATCTGACACGTCTTTGGCATAGCACACTTTGCTCAAAGTCCAAGAAATCCAAGTAAGCTTCCAAGGGAAAAGGCGTTTTGGGGTT
This sequence comes from Myxococcales bacterium, assembly GCA_016699535.1. NCBI lineage: Bacteria > Pseudomonadati > Myxococcota > Myxococcia > Myxococcales > Myxococcales bacterium. Next base: position 3,536,600 of record CP064980.1, on the reverse strand, counting down.
TCACAAAAAATTCGAAGTTTTCCAGACAAATGGGCAGCTGAGCGCGACGACATCATGGTGCTGCATGATTTGGCGCCAAAAGAAGCGTTCCGAGCCGGTAATAAACCAGAGTTAGATGCATTCTGGAAACTGAGTGCTTCCAGTGCGCTCGACATTGTCGCCTAGTGCAATGCCCGCTTCGGTGATTTGGCTCCCATAGATGTCCGTGACTCGGAACTCATAGGGACCATCACCAAGGCCCTGTTCGGCCACAAAGTAGTTGTAGTCATAACGCGGAAGCTCTTGGTAGCTGCCATCCGCTTGTTTGGCTTCGAGTTTCGCTACGCCATGGCGGTGATTGCGAATCTGAACCGCGGTCCAGTAGGGGTTACTGCCATCTTTGAAATGAAAACGAACTGCTCCGCTCACATCACAAGGAACCACCTTCCAAGTGATATCGACGCGACCAAGTTCACGCGCAGCGATGCCATCAAAAGCTTGAGGGTGCAGATCCACTTGATCGTTCATGCAATCAGGGCAGCTGTCCACCACGCGAACCGTTACACTGCCATCGGGGCCGTCGACTTGAATGCATTGCCCGCAAGCATACGAGCCGTTGTATGCATTGCTAGCCAGGGCTGCGACCATTGGATCGCTTGGCGTTGCATCAAATAAACAGTTGCCGCTACCGTCGGCTTCGAAATAATAGGTCGCAACCGAAGTATGCGTTGCTGGCTCATTGCATGCCACTGGTTGTGCAGGATTGCCTGCATCCCTTGGGTCGGAAGTGATAGCGCTTTTGTCAGAACTACAGCTCCAAAGCAAAGCAGTGCATAGGCAGTATATCGTTGCATGAGTTTTCATGATGAGGATGATAAGGTTTAATTCGATCTTATTGAAATAAACCTTATCATCCTCTTATGGCGGTGGAGCTTTTAGCGTTTGCAGGCGTTATGGTCCTTGGGCAGTTTAGCCCGGGTCCGGACATGATTCTTCTGACGCGAATATCGCTGGCCGAGGGTGCTTCGGCGGGCTATTGGGCAGCGACTGGCGTTGCATGTGGTCTATGCCTGCACGCATTGCTTGCCATTGCGGGTACGGCTCAGCTTTTTGCAGCAGGAGGTGCCATTTCCGTTGCGCTAAGAGTTTTTTCGGCCGCATACCTTTTGTATTTAGCGTGGTTGCTCTTCAAGAGCACAAAAGCATCGGGGCAACAGCGCACGGCAACTTCGGGCCGAGCGAAGCTTACTGGTTTTCGCGCTGGTTTTTTGTGCAATGTTCTTAATCCAAAGGCCGTGGTGTTTTTAGCCGCCGCGATGATGCCATTTATGTCGGCAAAGCATCCGAGCTGGTGGCCCTGGCTTCTTGGCGCGATCGTCGTGATGCAAGGCTGGCTGCTTTGGCTACTCTGGGTAAAAATGCTTCAAAAACCGCGTATTCAGGCTGTTTATGCACGCTCGCAACACTTTATTAACCTCCTTTTTGCGTTGGTGCTAAGTGCGCTTGCACTGAAACTCGTATGGAGCATTCAGAGCATCTAGCTCGCTAGCCCTAAGCACCTATATGTCAGAAGTGGCGTAAATTCTTACAAAAACCGCCAGTTTTGTCGTATTTTTCGTTAAAATACGCCATTGTTTGAAATTTAGTTTGCTGCGTAAAAGCGTGAGCTATGCGTAGCTTTCTTCACGGCGATTTTTTGTTTTTCTTTTGGCAGAAGTTCACTCGGCAAAATTATTATAAGGCGGTGATTTTGCAGCTGGCCGCCTCAGAACCTTTCTGCTAGTACCTCAACTGGAAAGTTTTGACAGGTAGATGCGCAGGATTTTTTTTCGAACAGAAGGAAGAAGAATGCAGGAATATCTTGAGATATTTCAAGTTTTTCTGACGCCGTGTTCGAGAAAAAGGACAAGCATAAGCTGCCAAAACTTTCTAGTTGAGGTAATCAATTGCCTTTTTTCCGAAACTCAAATTCCGTTGGTCTAGTGTAAACATGCGCGTTTTTTCTTTTTTCCTTGTGTTGGTTAGCTTGCTTGCTGGAAGTCAAACCGTTTTTGCTCAGGCGCAAGTTACTGAAATCGTAAAACTCAATCGTCAGGCCATGGAGGCCTACAACAATCTCGATTTAGACAAGGCCAAAGCGACGTTAAACCGCGCCTTGAAAGTTGCGAAAAAAGGCAGCGTCACCGGAGCGCCGCTTGCGCGCACTTACATGAACTTAGGTGTTGTTTACATAGGTGGCTATGGGGATAACAGCAAAGGCTTAGATAACTTTGTAAGTGCGCTTAAGACTGATCCGGCCATTGATCTTGATCCGTTGACCAGCAATCCAGACATTCAAACGGTATGGGTCTTGGCACAAAACAAAGTGGGCAAGGGTGGAGCTAAGCCAAGCGCAGCTGCACCGTCTGGTGGCCCTCCCATGGAAACTGGGGGAACCGGAGTGAGCCTGCCTCATCAACCCGTGCCGCAACAACTCCTCCACACGCCCATTCCAGTTTATATCGAGCTTCCCAAACAGCTTAAAGCCGGACAAGTTCACTTGTTTTTCCAAGGCGCTGCCATGGCTGAGTTCACGCGTATCGAGATGACCAAAATAGCCAACGGCTGGGGACAAGAAATCCCTTGCTATCACGTTCGCGAACCTGCCATGCAGTATTACATCATTGCCTTCGGACAGGATGGCGCTCCACTTGGTTATGCCGGCACGGCAAATTCCCCTTTTAATGTACCGATCGTTAGCCAACGCACCATGCCCGCGCCAGCTCTTCCGGGGCAGCCCCCTCCAGAAGCATGCGAAGGCAGCGATGCGGTTTGTCCACCTGGCATGCCCGGATGCGAGCCGGCAGGTGGAGCCGCTGCTTTTGAAGAGAGCTGCTCTGCAGATAATGATTGTCAGGCTGGTTTGATTTGCGAAGATTCAATTTGTGTCTTTAGTGAAGACGTTGCCGAGCAAGACGCAGGTCCGGATCCTGAAACGCCTCGCTTCTTCGCGCACCTAGGTTTCACGACAGGTTTGGCTTACGTCGGCAGTGGTATGCTAGCTGACCGCTCGGCACCTTCATCCGGGCCCACTGCAGGTTGGGAAGCCGATTGCAGCGGCACCGACGATTGCGTTGAAGTCTCGTCTTCTGGCTTTGTGCCGACTTACGCATTGCGGGCCACCATGGGCTACTACTTTTGGCAGCGTTTCGCTCTTGCAGCGTCGGTGCGCATGCAACTTGATAAAGGCCAGGGGTCCATGTCCGGTATGCAAATTGGCTTGCGCGGACAATATCTAGTGACCACGCCGCGCTCCAAAGGTTTCAATCTTGCTCCATTCCTCGGTGCAAGTGTGGGTCAGATTAGTCCGAAACCTCCGCAAGATGGCGATGAGCCTGCCAAAGGCTGGCCTTATGTGCTTTCAGGTTTGCAAGGCGTGCAAGCCGGCGCCGTGGTTGGCTATCGTTTGCGCGAAATTTCGGCGTGGTGTTCACGCCCGAGTTTCACTTCATGGTGCCGATCTTCATGCTCAATATTGATCTAACCGCAAGCCTTGAAGTCGCATTCTAAGGGGTAACAACCGGTCAGTTGGAGTCAAACCTCACCGGTTAATAAAAAGTATACGAACACGAGAACAAAGCTAGTAGGAAAGACTTTTTCCGAGATTTTCGTAGATTCAGCAGGTCTAGGGCCCCCAGAGTTCGCTTCGCTGGAACTCTGCCCCAGACACTCTCCCACAGCGACGAGGAGGTAAGCCGAAGCTACGGAAATCTCGGGAAAAGTCCATGCAGGCATCACGGACTGACCAGTTGTATGGTTCTAGTGCATGCTGGGGCTTTGAATCATATTGCTGTCAAGCAGCTGATATGCAGCTTTGCAAACATCAAATGAACTCATGGATGAGGCGTCAATGATGGAACGCAAATCTCTTTTTCCATCAATTAACTCCCAGACTTTTTTATGACTGTCGTCAAACTCTTGAGACAAATTTGATTCCTGCTCGTTTTGAGTGCGACTAAACACACTGGAAAAATCAGAGATTCGACTCTCAATCAGTCGCCATTCATCGATGCGTCGGACGCCTTCTAGGATAAGGGATTGCACTGGAAGCTGCAATCTTGCAAGGCGTGCTTCTGGCAGCAGGTTTTCTTTGTCGAAGCGGAAGGTTCCTTCGTTCCAACGCAGTGCTTCGCAAAGTAAGTCGGTTGTCTGTCGGGCCAAAGCTTCTGTCAGCTCGTTTGTTGAAATAAGCTCTTTGTGGAGTAAGCGACGCCCGAGCAATTGTTCGAGCTCATCATTGTTGTCGTTTAGAAGGCCTTCAAGTTCATCGCGTCGAATAAAACCTTTTTCGATAAGGTAGCGCCCCAGTAGAAACTCTGGCGACGAGCCTTCGCTAACTGCCATGTCAACGGCGCCATTGCTCAAGCAAACATGAATTACCCGATCATTTTTGCGAATATTTAGTGTGCCTGTCTGGTTTTGCATTTGCAGCATCTGCAAGGTTTCGATCAGTGGGGCATGATCGATGCGGCCTTCAAGAGAGGCAAGCCCCTTTGCAGTGGGACTTAGTCGACTCAAGTCATGGCTAAGTGCTTGAAGTTGTTTTTCGCCGAGTGTTTGCTGAAGAGCCGTGCTAAAAACGCGAGGCGTTAGTTCCGAAGGTGTTTGAAGTGTGCGTATGATTGGCGTCAGCCCCTCCGAAAGCCGTTCCACCCATGCATTTAAAACCACACTTTGTTCTTGCAGCCATTGCGTTGATTTCGCGTAGCCGCTCTCATCAAGTGGACTGATATCTTCGGTTTCATCGCCGCTAACGGCAATCTCATCGTTTCCAAGACTGCTTTGTACGTATTTGGACGACTGCTTTAGAACTGTTTCTGGAGAGAAGGGTTTTTCAAGACAACGTAAGTTTGGCTTTTGTATCTTTTGAGGGACGCGCATGGAGGAGAAATGCGTGAGTATCCATTCAACCGACGGGTGTGCTTGAAAGACATGGGAGAAGTCTTTGAGAAACTCGCGTTCCCCACCGAGCGTTTGGACATCTGCAAAGACGAGTTGCACCGAAGGATTGTTCTTTAGAAAGCTTGCCGTTTTATCGATTGTTTCGGCATGACTGATGGAATAACCGGCTCGCGTAAGCGTATTTGACATGGCTTTGCGAATGGTTTGATTGCTTTCGACAATGAGAATGTGCGACGGCATGTGCTGTAAGGAAAAATGACACAAAACCCACTCAAGTCAAACCGAAAACCCTAACTATTTGGGGAGTCTTGGCCGCTAGAGCAGCATCGAGTCCCAGTGCAGATCAGGCTTTTCTCTAAAGGATGCCCATCCCGCGGCGAAGATCGATGGCTAGAGGGCTGAGCCAAAAACGCAGCAAATCACGAACTTCGTGGCTCTGGCTTACTAGCGCTGCGCCCTCCAGGCTTCGGTATTCACGACGCGATTGGCGAATCATGTCGATAGCGCAGACCAAATCATCGCTTATAAGAGCTGCGGCCCGATTAGCGCTTTGATCAATGCTGGCCACCCATTGCAAAAAGTCGGGAGCTGGACTCACGGCATAGCGTGCTGCCGCTTCCTCCAGGCTTTTGCGTTGTTTGCGACTAAGAGCCTTGATAATCCGTTTGTTCTGGTCTTCCAAGACCTCTTCGCCGCTAAGACCGTAACCGAACTCTGCACTGACTGTCCGAGTCGCCGCCGCTAGCAAGATCTGAAGTTCACGCGGAGTGAGTTTCTCGGTGGATTCCAGACCTAGAGCCATTTTCGCAAAGGTGCGCGCCACCAAAAAAGCTTGAGCTGGACGTTTGAGTTGGGACAGTTCGTTAGGGATAAAAACGAGAGCTGGATCGCCCAGTTCGACATCCACTCGAGCCGTGCGAGTGCCATGCAAATACAAATCAAACTCATTGACGTCCAAAATGGCGCCTACACGATAGCTGAGAATGGCTAGCGGATGGTCATCTTTTGAGCTTAGTTTGTCACGAGGGCCCACCCCGTAGGCTTCAAAATCGGGAGGAAATATTTTACCGAGTCCTGGTTGCGTAGCACGCAATAGCTCGGTTGCAGCTTCTGCTTCTTGTGGGAGTACACTTAGTCGCCGCATGGCATCAGCATCAAGCGCACTTGCTCCCGCGGATGCGGCACGCGGCGTAAAGGCAAGAAGGAACTCATGGTCCTCTGCGCTTAGAGCATCAAGTAGTAGCAAAGGCTGAAGTGCCAGGCGGCAAAGCGTACTCTGACCGCTTTGCCGATAAATACGCGCAAGATTTTGCCAGAGTTCGACATCGGCGGGTTGCTGCTTGATGGCTTTTGTCAGTTCAGCTACGGCTTCATCGGGTTTGCCTGCATCGACGAGGCGCTGAGCTAGCGTGCGTCGCAAGGTGGCATCGCCGCGAGAATACCTTACGCCTTGGCGCAAGGTTTGCGTTGCCGCGTCGCGCAGTTTCAGTTTGAATTGTTGCACCCATGCAAGCTCGTGGAATGCTTTTGAGACCAAAGGTGAACTATCTTTTGCGTAGTCAATAAAGGCCTGAATGACTTGGGCGTAGCTGCTCCAGGCGTCCATCTTTTCCACGAGGCTTTTGTAGTCGTCTGCAAACGCATCTTTAGGGCCAAGGATCGCGAAGTTCTTGCCCAGAAGCTCCAGCGCTTCCTCGAGACGACCCTGTCTTAGCGCGATGCGGCCCAAGCAACCGTCCGATACCGCCTTCGCTTCCGGTGTCTGAGCGATGCGGCTTAAGCGCATTGCCATCTTTTGAGCAGCCTGAAAGTCATTGCTTTGCGACTGCCATGTCGCCATTTGCACGAGTGCGTCGTGATGGCTTGGGTTGATAGCGAGAGCAGCTTCTAGGTGTTGTCGAGCTCGGTTGCGATCATTGAGATGGTGCTCGTAAAGTGTAGCTAGTTTTAGATGCGTTTCCAAACGCAGGTCGTTTTCGTTGGCCAGAGCTAGGATGTGTTCTAGAAGTTCACTTGCCCGTTTCCACTGCCGATCTTGTTCGTAGATGCTCGTAAGCATGATGGCGGAGGGCAAATGACTCGAATCCGCGCGCAATGCGTTATCAAGGGCATGGATGGCCGCAGCAATATCGCCCACGTGTTCCCATTGGATCTTGGCAATGCGAAACCAACAGCCACAAAGATCACGCGCTTCGCTAAGACGTGACGTGTTCCGTAGGAAAATTTCTAAAAGCTGTTCAAATTGCCCGGCATTGATAAGTAACCGCTCAACTGCGTCCATGGTCGGTTTGTGAGAGGGGTCGCTATCGAGAGCGGCTTGAAGATCTTTGAGCGCTTCGACAGGATTGTCTGCTTTCTCAAGCCAAAGAAATGCGCTCTCAAGCAGATGAGATGCCGCATCAGCGTGATCAAGCGCGATGCGCGCAAGTTGCCGTTTGGCCTCGATTTGGATCATCACATCGGATCCTAGTTCGGCAAGCCGTGCAAAGTTATGAATCGCCCCAAGGTTGTCGGGATCTTTTTTGATTGCAGCTCGATAGGCATTGATGGCGTCGTTATGACCGATGGCCTCCAGTGCTTCGCCGAGTCGGCACATGTGCGCGGCTGCCAGTACCAAGTTAGATTGCTCCGCGGAAAGTAGGCCCTCGACTTGTGTAAGAAGATCCCAATCGCGGGTTTGCAGGCCAAGATCTTCAAGGGCGTGCAGAGCCGCGCTGCTGTCGGGCGTCTTGGTGAGAATCGTTTGATACGATTGCACCTGATCTTTAACGCCTTTTTCTTTGCGGAAAGAAGCCAGAGTGGCAGCTTATTGTAGGAACGCCTGGTGCAATAAGGGCTGTTCGCTATGTTCGGCTAAGTGTTTTGCGTATTGTGCTGCTCTTTCCCAATGCTTGGTTTCAAGATGAACGTTTCGCAATTCATCAATTGAGCCAATATGTGTTGGGTCAAGCTCGAGAACTGCATGGAGCGATTGTTCAGCTTTCTTTGGTTCGTTAAGAAGTGATTTCTGAACGAGGGCTTCATGCCAGAGATGATTTTTCGCCAGGCCAAGGTCTTCTGTGGCGGCGCTTGCATGAGCAATGCGTTGCTCGAGTTTGTCCCAGGCTTGCTGCTGGAAACGTAAACGAATTAATGCATCATTGGCGGTGTGCAAGTTGGGCTGTAGCGAGATAGCCTTTTCATAAAACAAAATCGCCTGAGGTAGATCTTCGAGTTTTTTCTCATAGAGTGATGCAAGATCCAAACATATAAATGCTTTTTCCGAAGCGGTGCTTGCATGTTTAAATAAGTGCTCTAATGTTACGGAAAGTTCTTTCCAGCGCTCGTGTTTCACAAGTAAGGAGCGAAGTGATTCAACACCTTGCCGATGGCTTGGATCAAACTCAATAACTTTTGCGTAGGCGCGAATGGCTTGGTCGGCTTGTCCCAGGGTATATTCGCAGAGTCTTGCGATTTCAAAATACAATGAGGCCGAAGCTTTCGGTTGGGTTTCGATGTTAGCTTGACGCTGCAACACGCGGAGCACGTCTTCCCATCGGCCCGCTTGCGTGTAAATGAGACATAGTTGCTCAAGCGCTGGGGCAAAGGTTTCATCGGCATCCAGAGCTTTGCGAAGATTGACGGTTGCGCCTTGAAGGTCGTTTAGCTTCTCGAACAACAGAATGCCAATCTGGTTGTGGATTTGTGCCAGTCGGCTCTTTTCAACGGTTAGTCGTGCTTCAAGTTTTAGAGCTTCCGCTAGTTCCTTATAGTCTTTGGCACGTTCCAAGACGCGTTGAAGGGCCCTGATGGCTCGTAAACTATCCTTTTGTACGCCAAGAATACGTTTGTAACAGAGCGCCGCTTGGGCAAAATCTTTTACTTCATTTTCACACAGGCCGCCCATTGCAAAGAGCAGTTCGGTTTTCTCAGTCGGATCGTTTTGCTCTTCGACAAGTCGTTCATAGAGTTGCAAGAGTTCCGCGAAGCGGCCCGTGCTACGAAAAAGCCGGTCCAGTGCCTTGAAGGATCCTTGGTAGTCTGACACAAAACTTAGCGCGCGTAGATGATGATCGATTGCATCATTTGGCTCTTTTGTATGTTCTTCCAGAATGCCCGCAACTTTGGCATGAACTGCAGCACGTTCTTTGTTGTCTTCGCTCGCTCGTGCAAATGCGAGAAGCATCCCGACAAGAGCGTCCCAATTTTGCTGCTTTCGATAGAGTTGCTCTAAACGATGTCGACTCGCGGTGTGCGATGGCTCGATGCCAAGAGTGCGCTCGTACCATTGGATGGCAAGTTCTTCGTCGTCGAGTAAGTCGTCGGCGATTTTTGCGATGCGAAACGAGACGGAAACTAAGTCCGTTGGATCCTCAACAATGGAGACCCATCGCTCCCAGACGCCTATCGCGGCTCTATGTCGCGCCGTTTCTTCGTACAGACGCGCTAGTCTCGCTAGGATCACGGCATCCTGCGGGCACACAGAGGATGCCTTCTGCAGAGCTTGGGCCGTGTTATCCGCGTCGCTTAACTTTTCAGAATAAAGTTGCGCGATGCGTAAATAGTTATCGGCTTTGATGCGAATGTCTTTGGTGTATTCTGCCTCATGAGTAAGCACTTCAATGAGCGATTGCCAGTTTTCCTGTGTTTCGTGCAAGCGTTTGAGTGCCGCGCGCGCGGGAAGATGATTCGGATCGATAGCGAGGGCAGCTGTATACAGTTCGGGCGCGCTGATGTCTGGTTGATGCTGTGTTTCTGCAATCCAGGCACGCTCAAATAACTGCTGAGCGCGATAGATTGATTCCTTGTCTATTAGAGCGATTCTCTTTTGATAGACTTGATCGAGTTTATCCCATTGCCCAAGCACTCGCGCGCATCGGTCAAGACCCAACAAAGCAGCATGATCGCTGTTATCGAGTTCAAAAGCGCGGCAATAGTGCTCGAAGGCTTTATCGGGCTCAGACATGCTTGTTTCGATCACCGCAGCTTTTTGGCGCAGCAGTCGGGCCTTGTCGCGGACGTTTCCTGTTCGCTCTAGTTCGCGGTCGAAAAGTGGCAGCGCTTCTTCAAACTGCCCTTTATCGAGCATAATCCGCCGCAGCCCTTGGATTGAGGGCAGATGATCGCTTTTGAGCTCCAAGCTTTTTTTATAGTGCTCGATGGCCTTGCTTTGATTTTGCAGGTGGCAGTCGAAAAGATGAGCTAGCTCAAAGTGTAGTCGAGCCGCACGAAGGGCGTCGGGATTGGATAGAAGATCGTTTTGAAAACGAGTGATTAAGGTTTTAGCACGTAAGGAAAGGACGCTTTGCTGCGAGACCGTTGCGTTAAGATCCTCGATAGTTGGTCGATCGGATTCATAGGCAGTCGTTGGCGCAGCGGAGTGTGTGCGTTGGGGCGGCTGTATGGGCTTCGCTGATTTCCGTGGAGGAGGAGGCGGAAGGCTTTTTTGAGGCAGGTTTGTAACTGCACGAATCTCGTCGATACGTAGCTCGGAAGTCTTCGGGTCTTTACTGTCAGCCATGCCCTATAAGGATACCAGGATGAAGCAAAGGTCTAAACTATACGGTGTGCCTACATAAACATACAGTGGTCCAAAAGTTTATTGCTCGTGGTATGCTTTCAGTGTGTTGCTTTACGACAAAGACAGCTCAAAGCGTTGTTCAAGGATAGTCCTTACTGGTGGTCCAGGTGGAGGCAAAACAACGGCTGCGGATTTATTTCGGCGCGAAATTGGTGAGCGGGTGGTAGTCGTTCCGGAAACAGCAACCATGTTGTTCGCCGGAGGCTTCCCAAGGGTTGATAACTTGCATGCGAGGCAGGCCGCACAGCAAGCGATTTTTCATGTGCAGCGCAACCTTGAAGATATCCAGTTTGCAAACTATCCAGGCCGCATTCTTTTGTGCGATCGAGGCACTGTTGATGGCGCAGCTTACTGGACCGATGGTCCAGATGAATTTTTTCTCAAGGTGGGTTCAAGTCTTGAGGTGGAGTTGAAACGCTATGATGCAGTCTTGTTCTTTGAAAGTGCTGCTGTTGGTGGCTTAGAGATTGAAGGTGGAAACCCTCAACGCATCGAAGATATTGAGGACGCTAAAGCTCTTGATTTGCGCCTGCGTAAACTCTGGTCTGCCCACCCCAACTATTTTTTCATTCCGCATAATTCTTCTTTTTTTCAGAAAATAACTTTTGCTTTTGCTGCTCTGGAGAACTTTATCGGTCAGTTGGGCGGCTAAGCATCAAGGACGGATGCTCTAGAGCTCTTTTGTGTTCAATCGAACACTAGGCATACTGCTATTGACGAAAGTCAAAAAGCCGTATCATCTCTTTGCGCGATGAACGGTAGTTTCTATGTATTAGTTGTGCTTTTTGCAGTGCTCGTGGTCTGGCTTGCGGTCGAGCGGTTTGTGCATCGCATGCTCTTAAAGAGAATCCCAATCCGCGTGCATGTGAACGGTACGAGAGGCAAATCAAGCGTCACTCGGTTGATCGCAGCCGCTCTTCGCGAAGGCGGCATTCGCAGCTGCGCTAAAACAACAGGTACCCTGGCTCGCATGATTATGCCCGATGGCAAGGAGTATCCTCTATTTCGGCCAATGGGCGCCAACGTGATTGAACAGTTGCGTGTGGTGCGGCTTGCGGCGAAACTCAAAGCTGAAGCTCTCGTGGTCGAGTGCATGGCACTGCAACCGATTTTGCAGTCGCTAAGTGAGCGCGTAATGGTTTCGGCAACGCACGGTGTGCTGACCAATGCTCGGGCAGATCATTTGGAAGTGATGGGTCCAACGGAGGAGGATGTCGCGCGAGCTCTGGCTGGAACGGTTCCAAAGAAGGCCGTGTTATTTTGTTCGGAGCGAAAGTACACTTCAATTTTTGCTAAAGCATGTCAGGATCGAAAAAGCAAGTTGGTTACAGTCGACGATGCCGATGTCGCCGATGTCAGTGACGATGATATGAACGGTTTTCCCTATATGGAGCATAAGGAAAACGTCGCATTGGCGCTTCGTGTGTGCGTTGAGCTTGGTGTGGAGCGTAAGACTGCCCTTGCAGGTATGAAAAAATCAACACCTGATCCTGGGGCTTTGGCGAATTATACCGTTGAGTTCTTTGGTCGACATTTCGAGTTCATCAATGGTTTTGCGGCAAACGATCCCACCTCGACGGGGGCTATCTGGAATCGTGCCGTCAAAGAGGCCAAGCCAGGACAACGAGTTATTGCGTTGGTAAACTGTCGAGTCGATCGACCGGATCGTTCAAAGCAACTAGGTGTTGCATGTGTTCAGTGGCCTATCGCAGACCACTATGTTTTGATGGGAACAGGAACCTATGTTTTTGCAAAAACAGCTACAAGAGCAGGTCTTGATCCCAGCAAACTTAATTACGCGGAGGGTTTTCGTGCAGAGGAGATTTTTGAGCTCCTTGCGGAACTTTCTGGGCGAAACAGTTTGATTATTGGTATTGCAAATATCGGGGGACAGGGCTTGGAAATACTTCGCTATTTTCAAAATCGCAGCATGTTAGCGCCCTTGTTGGAAGAGAGATAAATGAGTCCTTTAGCACTGTCGATTGGAATTGGGTTGTTCACGAGCTTGCTTTTCTCTGAGCTGCTTGGGCTTGCCGTGGGCGGTATGGTCGTGCCGGGTTATCTGGCGATCATGCTTCATCACCCTTTGCGTGTGGCGCTTACCATTGGAGCGGGGGTGGTATCCTTTGCTTTTGTTCACGCCATATCAAGTTTTACTATTATCTACGGTCGGCGAAGAACGGTCCTGATGATTCTTGCGGGATACATCGTGGGTACCCTAATCAGTCTTGATCCTGGCCAATTTCTTTCAAAACAAAGCGCGGACGTTACCGTTATCGGTTACATCATCCCAGGACTAATTGCGATATGGATTGATCGGCAGGGCTTGATTGCTACGCTTGGCGCTCTTGTTACGAGTTCTGTTGTGGTACGTCTATTGCTTTTGTTGCTTGGTTTGGAGCTTGGTTCATGAAGAATTTGTATTGGCGCTCTCAGCGTATTTCTCGCACTGCACTCACGCTTATTGCGATTGGCTCCTGTCTAAGCCTAATGACAGTTGAGCATTTAAAAGAACGAGTCAAAAAGCCAGACTATGGTCTTAAAATTCACGCCGCGCGACTCACCAAACAAGCCTTTGACGCCATCCTCGATGAACGTAAAACCAGGCGACTTCCTGTGCAAACGTACAATGATCCTGCTGGAAGCGGTTTGATAGGCGACCTTATGTCCGAAGCGACGACGAACTATGGATCGCTTAGCTCGAAGAGGACTTCCGTCAATCCTAACTTTGCAGCTGTCATGGTGCACTATTTGCGTGACCTTGGTGTTCGTCCCGGTGATGTCGTTGCTGTTGGATACTCTGGATCGTTTCCGGCCATTAATATTGCAACCTTAGCGGCTATTCAAACGCTCAAACTCAATCCATTATTATCCTGAGCGCATCGGCATCTCAGTTTGGCGCGAACCTCCTTGATTTGTTGTGGCCCGATATGGAAAAAGTGCTTTACGATAAAGGAATTTTTGAGCACCGATCGGTGGCTGCTTCGATTGGCGGTATTGGCGACAGTGGTAAAGGTTTACCCAAAAAAGGCCTCAAAGCGTTGTATCGTGCGGTGCAAGCGAATGATTTAACCTTGCTTCAAAGTGAGTCTCTTTCCGATGGCGTCGATCAACGCATGCAGATTTATTATACAATGGCCAGCGGTCGGCCCATCAAGGCTTACATCAATGTGGGTGGCGGCTCGATCTCCGTAGGTAAAAAAATTGGCAAGCAGATGTTTGCTTCGGGCATGAATAAAAAGGCGCCTCCGGGGGTATCGGCGGTCGATGGCGTGATGTCGCGTTTCATTGAAAGCGGCGTGCCTGTTATTCACATGTACGGCATCAAAAAATCGCAGAAAAGTTCGGCTTGGCAATTGAGCCCGCTGCTATGCCCGAGGTCGGGCAGGGGGATATCTACGCAGAAGAAGCTTACAATCGTTGGCTGATTGCAGGGGCGTTGCTCTTAATCCTCGTGTCGCTCTATTTGATCACCCGTTCGGACATCGTTATTCGTTTGGTACGTTCTTCAAAAGGCGCAAATACCCCACGGAACCTTGAACCGATGGTGTAAGTCAACGGACGAGATTGCAAAATGAAGGCGCGAGCTGCGTTACTATGCGCTAAAACTTGAGCCGCAACCGCAAGTGGCTGAGGATTTTGGATTGTTGAATTTAAAGCCAGCGCCATGAAGCCCATCGACATAGTCGATTTCGGTTCCTTCAAGATAGGAGTAGCTCATCATGTCGACGTAGAGCTTGATGCCTTGCGATTCAAAAATACGATCAATCTCTTGGACTTCGTCTTCGAAATACAAATCGTAGCTAAACCCAGCACATCCGCCGCCGACTACGCGCAAACGCAAACCTTGCTCGTTGAGTTCTTCATCCTTTTGGATTTCTTTTACTTTTGCAGCTGCTTTGTCGGTAAGTGAAATCATGTTTGTCCTGCCTTATATGCCAAGTGGCTTACTTGATACTCTAGTATAGCCATTCTTTTCCGGTCTGCCACCTCGTTGACTGAAACCATGAGTATGAGACAGTGCCGGAAGAAGCTATGGTCGATACCGTTTCCCCTTTTAATTGCAAGGCAAAGTTGTCCTAGTCACCGGTGGTGCCAAAAGGTTAGGTGCCAGTATAAGCCGACGATTGGCCCAATCTGGGGCAAAAGTGGCCGTGCATTTCCACCATTCCGAAAGCGGAGCCGCTGATTTGGTTCAGGAACTAACTGAGGCAGGCAGTCAGGCAAAGTCCTTTCAGGCTGATTTATTCGACCAAAAGCAATGTCAGGCTTTGATCGATGAAGTGATTGCCTTTTTCGGAAGGCTCGATGTGCTTGTTTGTAACGCGGCAAACTTTGAGCGCGTTGAGCTTGATGCGATTGCTGAGGAGCATTGGAATCGGGCCCTTGAGCTCAACCTTAAGGCTCCTTTTTGGTTAGCTCAGCACGCGGTAAAGGAGTTAAAGGCAAGGCAAGGTGCAATCGTTCTTTTAAGCTGTGCCAGTACAATCAAACCTTTTCGACATTACTTGCCGTATCTCATGTCAAAAGCGGGTGTCTTTCAGCTGACCAAAACCCTAGCGCTCGAACTCGCTCCTGATGTTCGCGTTAACGCGGTCGCGCCGGGTGCTGTGCTGCCACCTCCGGAAATGCAAGAAGACACCGTTCAGCGACTGCTCAAACAGGTGCCTCTCGGTAAACTTGGACGCGCAGAAGATATTGCCGATGCGGTGTTGTTTTTGGCAACTGCTCCTTTCGTGACTGGGCATCAATTAGTTGTCGATGGTGGCGAAGTTGCGGGCGATATATTGCGCTAGCTTTCTGTTCTACAGATGTCCGAGCACCGTGATGGCTTGCTTGTCGCAGTAGAGTGTTTCGATGCCTTCGCTTTTTGTGGCTGAAATTCGCGCAAGAGCATAACAGCATTGCTCTTCATCGTCCCACGCAGCGGAGCTGACTTTACCCATATCTTCGCCACTTTGGTCTTGAAGTTCGCTGCCTGGTTCTAAGAGCAGCTTGCTTTTTAGATGCACGCTAAGCCATTTTTGCTTGCCGCGGTGCTCCAACATGGCAACGACTTCCTGTCCAATGTAGCAGCCTTTAGTAAAACTGATGGCACGCTTTCGAAGACCCGCTTCTTGCGGGAAGTCTTTGTTTGAAAAATCCATGTTAAACTTTGGAATCCCTAAACGTATGCGCATGGTGTCCCAGTTTGTTTCATTCACTAGCAGGCCATACTGGGTAATAGCTTCTTCTAACGCTGCTTCGTTTGTTGACTGCACGATCACCGCGTCCAAGCCATTCTCGCAGAGTCGAGGACTAGAGAAAAACTCGATTGCATCGCTTTGTAGCTTATGTTTTAGCTCGGATGCCTGAGGCCCTTGCAGGCTCCATACGCGGGCTTCTGGAAGCAATTCAAGTTCAACTTCCTCCATAATAATATAGTGCTGAAAGTTGTCGTAGAGCTTGGTGGCTTCGCTTTGAGGAAGAGCAAGCAAAAAGTCATCTCCTCGGTCGTAGACAACGAGGTCCGAAATAACTTTACCTTTGACGGTGGGCGCTACGGCATAAATCCCAGACCCTTTGGACGCAATGGCCACGTTGGCTGTGATTTGTCCGTTGAGCCAAGTGCGCGCATCCGGTCCATACACGCGCATCACGCTTTCGTCGTGGATTTTTTTTGCAGCAAGACTGCTTCGAAACGCCTCTAGCTTTGTTGCGTTGTTCATAACTTAGTGCTCAGTCTCTCATCCTTTGGAATCACGTTCACGAAGGCGAACGGACCCGGAAAGCAAATGCACCGGTCCTGATTCGGTTGCTAAGATTAGGGCTCCTTTGTCATCAAGGCCCTGTATCTGTCCAGCGACATCGTCGCACAGCACCCATTGTCCTCGCCAAGCAAGACGTTTTTGCATGGATTCAAGGATTGGCGCAACCGCACTGGAGCACAGTTGCTCGAGCCAGTCTTCGACATCCTTTAAGATATCGCAAAGCAGTACGCCGCGGTCAAGGGGCGAGCCGGAATCGCTCTGCAAACACAAGGATGTGGCCAGCGTTTCAAAATCCGCGGGGAATGCCTCTCGATGGACGTTAACTCCAATCCCGATGATAAGAGCATTCAGTCCTTCGCTGCGTCCTATCCCTTCGACTAAAATACCGGCAGCTTTTTTCTGTGCAATCAAAATGTCGTTGGGCCATTTTATTTGCACGGTCTTTGCAGTGCTTTTTTCGATGGCGCTTGCCACGCCTAAGCCGGTGCACAGTGTTGCTAAAGCTAAGTGTGCTTGCGGTATTTTTTTTCTCCATACGATGGACATGTACAAGTCACCGCTGCTCGGCGAAGTCCATATTCGGCCGCGTCGGCCACGTCCAGCACGCTGAGTTTCGGCAACAATCGTTAGCCCGTGGGCAGCGCCGTTGAGTGCAGCTTCTTTGGCTACATCGTTTGTTGAGTTAACTTCCTCATAGAGTTCGAGTAAATGACCAAGCTCTCGGCTTTTTAGTTGCGCTTTAATCTGTTGTGTTTGCAACGGCGGCACATGTTTTGGGCTCATGCAAACCCCCGTGCCAAAGTAAACGATAGTATGTTGCTCATGGCGTGAAACCATACGCTTGCACCAATGCTTTGTTCTTTGCGTCGGAGCCAACCAAAGACAAGCGCCGGAAAGAAAACCGCAAAGCGTGAAGGGTGGGGTGGCGCCAAAAAGTGGAGCAGCGCAAAAAGAGCCGCTTGCATCAACCATGCTGGTAGCGACAGCGACACGCCGAATACCTTGCGTTGTGTCCGAAATCCATCGGCAAGACGTGTTTGAAGGTAGCCTCTAAAAAAAGCTTCTTCTGGAAGAGCGACGACAAAAAGCTGATTTAGTGCATAACTTAAAAGTCCAGCAGGCCATTGCCAATGAAATGCACCGTCGGGTTTCCACCACCAGAGATAGGCAACGATAAACGGCGGGAATACAATCAATGCTGTAAGTGCCGCTAACGCTAAGGACTTGAATGCTGCTGGAAGCGTATGGAGCAAAGCCGACACGGTGCTTTTTTCTGAACTGCTGCTTTCAAAGAAGCCGCCCAGCGAGAGTCCGTGGCGTGCCAGGTTGTCTTTGTTATCAACGGCAAAATGAAGCGCGGTCCACAATAAAAACAAAGCCAGCAGCAAAGGAGCCAGATGCTGCTGAAACCAGGCCACAGGAAGATAAACCACCAATGCAGTAACGATCGCCACGATGGCGTAACTGCGAAAAGCTTGTTTCAGTGCTTTGCCGCCAGACAACATGCGCCAGGTTATACCCTGAGTTTCGGATAAGAAATGCAAAGATAGCGCGGGATTTGGCCTTTTTGCCTGGCAGATCGACACAGGACGACCCTCTTGGGCAATTCAAAGAAGTCTAACGCAGCAAAAAGGCCCAAAAAAGCTAAATTAGTTCGTTCTTATTCGAAACTCAGGTTGATGAGGGGCCGAGAATCTGGGCAAACCCATCGAACTTGTTTGTCAATTTCTCCCTAACGTCGCGCTTTTTCCTAAAGAAAGTGTGAAATTGGCCGAAATTGCTACAAACCCGGCACTGCCGATGGGAGGTCTCCATCTTCCATCAGGCGCTTGACCATGGTCGGAAGGGGGTTATGTTGCACAACCCTGCTTGAGTGAGGCCGCATTGATTTCTGAGTCCAAGATTGCCGAGATTCGTGAGCGAACAGATATCCTTGCGATCGTTGGAGAATACGTGAATCTGAAACGAATGGGCGCAAGCAGCAAGGGCCTTTGTCCTTTTCACGCAGAAAAGACCCCCTCGTTTTACGTTCATCCCGATCGGCAGTTCTTTCATTGTTTCGGTTGTGGCGTCTCCGGTGATGTCTTTTCCTTTATGATGCGCATGGAAAATAGAAGTTTTCCCGAAGTAGCGGAACAACTGGCCGAGCGTAGCGGTATCGAGCTACCTGTGATGGACCCGCATAAATCTGCGCAGGAGGCTCGGCAAAAGAGTCAAAAAGATCGTTGGTATGCCCTTATCGAGGACGCTGCCGGTTTTTACATGACGCAGCTTAAAGAACATCAGTTAGCGGTCTATGCGAAAAGCGAGTTGAAGAAACGAGGCGTCGATTCAGAGTTGGCGACTCAGTTTCGTTTGGGCTACGCGCCTGCGGGCTGGCGGAGCTTGGTTGAGTTTCTAAGTGCTCGCGGTCATTCGCTTGCCGATGCCGAAATGCTTGGTTTGATCGTCTCAAAGCGGGGTTTCTCCGAAAAAGAGGGAGAAAAAAATGCTTTTTACGATCGTTTTCGTCATCGCTTGATGTTTCCCATCTCCGATTCCCATGGGCGTATTGTTGCTTTCAGTGGACGGATGCTTGAAAACCCTCCCGGCACGGAGGACAAGCAACAGAGCCCAGCTGCAAAGTATGTCAACAGTCCTGACACCCCGCTGTACAAGAAAGGCAACCTGCTATTTGGCCTGCATGAAGCCCGCGTTGCAGTACGGCGAGCGCAAAAGATTGTCCTGTGTGAAGGCAACTTTGACCTTTTGGCTTTGCATCAAGCAAAAATCCCTTTTGCGGCTGCACCGCTCGGCACGGCGCTGACCGAAAGCCAAGCGAAGTTGATTCGTCGCTTTGCGGACACCGTTATTCTATTGTTTGACGCCGACGCAGCTGGCGCCAAAGCGGTTCAAGCTGCCTTTCCTATTTTGAGCGCGAGCGGCCTAAACGCTAAAGTAGTTGCTTTACCACCAGGCAGCGACCCCGACAGTTTTGTGCGGGAACATGGCGCAGAGGCGCTTTCACAGCGGCTTGACTCCGCGGTGGGCGTTGTCGAGTACCTCATTGATCGGGCCTCGGAGCTGGCACCGGCCGATGCTAAAGGCAAAGCCGACGCCGTAGCGAGCCTAGGCCGTTATATCCACATGACTGATAATCCCGTGGAATTGCAACTTTACATCGAACGTGTTGCCAGACGATTTGGGCTGGTTGACCTTGGCGCGGTTCGTGCTCAACTTAGAAGAGGAAAGAGTGAGACGAAGCAATCGAGGGCAAACGAAAGCGCAGAAAAAAAACTAGAGAAATTGTGGACAATTCCAAAGCATACCCGTACCGAATGGGAGATTTTAGGGGCTTTTTTGGATTTTCCTAAACTTTTCTCCGATCAAAGGGCAGAATTGTTTGTTGAGCTTTTGACGGATACCCAAGTTCGGGTCATCTTTCATGCGGCAGCGGGCATCGTCGCCACACGGGGCGTGGTGGATGCAACGCTTCTATTGGAACAATTAGGGGAGATTGAATGTCGAAGTCTACTCGAGCGTCGGGTATCTGTGCAGAAGCACGAGGCCAAGGCGGCAGAGGAGATACTAGACAGGGGTATAGTGCAACTGGCTAAACAAAATATCGAGCGCGAGTTGCCGATGCTCGCAACTCAAGTTAAAGAAGCGCGCAGACTCGGAAACGACCAGCAAGCACTGGAACTCACCAAAGAACGTGATCGGCTTTTTAGAAGCGCACAACGGGCGATGCAAGTTGCTAAGGGGTGAACATGGCTAGCAAGGAAGCAACAAAGAAAAAACGAGCTAAAAAGAAAACAGCCACAAAGAAGTCGGCGTCAAAAACAACCGCCGCAAAAAAAAGAGCCGTAAAAAAAACAACGGCCAAGAAAGCGAAGAGTAGCGCAAAGATGACTGCGAAAAGCACTGCCAAAACAACCACGGCCACCAAGGCTGACAAAGCATCGAAAACAACTACGACTGCTAGCCGTTCCAAAACGGAGAAGAGCAAAAAGGCGGAAAAAAGAAGCGGTGGTTTTAGGCTTAGAGGCACTGAAGCGCGTGAAGTGCAGCGTTTGGTTGAACGAGGCATAACCAAAGGCTTTCTGACCTTTGATGAAATCAACGATGGCTTGCCTCCTGACCTCGTCAGTTCGGAGCAAATCGATGAGCTTATGCAGTTGCTCAAGGCTGGCGACGTTGCGGTGCTGGATCATCCAAGCAAATACAAGGGCCCCATCAAAGCCGTCTCAGCGCTTGACAATATTCGAAATCCTACGGTGATCACCACGACACCGGAAGCCGGCAGTAATGAGAAACCTTCGGTGATTCCTCCTGCGGTTGGCAGCAAAGAAGCCGAAGAGATGTACCAAGCCAAATCCAACGACCCTGTTCGGATGTACTTGCGGAAAATGGGTTCGGTCTCCTTGCTTACACGTGAAGGTGAAGTCGAAATCGCCAAGCGTATTGAAGAAGGGGAGTGCAAAGTTTTTGATGTTCTTTTGAACTCCAAAGTGGGTGTGACGGAGATTATTGATCTCTCGGACAAGCTCAAAAATGGAAAAGTGCGTGTCAAAGATGTCGTAAAAGATGCTGACGTGGAAGAAGGCACCGAGTTTGATGAAGAAGCGGCCATCAAGAACGTGTGCGTGCAACTCGAGAAAATCAAAAAGATTGAAAGCCATGTTGCAAAACTCCGCACCGAACTCAACGTGGGCGGCAAAAAGACAGACCGAGCCAAAAAGACGCAGCAAGCTCAGCTTGATAAGAGCAAAAAAGAGCCGGTTGATGCTCTTATGGCGCTTCGCCTTAATAAGAAGCAAGTGGACGCTATCATCGGTCAGTTCAAGCTCTACTCAAGACGGGTTTCTCGCTACGAAACCATGATTGCCGATGCCGAGCGTCTTGCGGGAGGTATGCCTGCTAAAGAGATTCGCAAGGCCGTTAAAGAGATTCACACCGACCCAGTGCTCGAGAAGCGAGTCGCACGTAAATACAAAGTGGGTGCGCCACAGCTGGAGCGCGCTGAAGAGCGCATCAAAGATGCACACAAAGTTGCCAAGCGTATCGAAGAAGATTTGGGCCAGCCTTTAGAAGTATTTAAGGCAACCTATCGCGAACTCCATCGTGGAGAGCGCGAAGCAGAAGTCGCTAAAGCCGAACTTGTGGAAGCCAATCTGCGTTTGGTGGTGTCCATTGCGAAGAAATACACCAACCGCGGTCTTCAATTCTTGGATCTCATCCAGGAAGGTAACATTGGCTTGATGAAAGCGGTTGATAAGTTTGAGTACCGCCGTGGCTACAAGTTCTCGACCTATGCCACCTGGTGGATTCGTCAGGCCATCACGCGCGCGATTGCGGATCAGGCACGCACTATTCGTATTCCGGTGCACATGATTGAAACCATCAACAAGCTCATTCGCACCTCGCGGTATCTTGTTCAGGAACTTGGCCGTGAGCCCGACCCTGAGGAGATCGCTGAAAAGATGGAGCTTCCATTGGATAAGGTGCGTAAGGTATTGAAGATCGCCAAAGAGCCGATTTCGCTTGAAACACCGATCGGTGAAGAAGAAGACAGCCATCTCGGTGATTTCATCGAGGATAAGTCGGAGCTTTCACCGGTGGATTCTGTCATCAACTTTAGTCTAGAGGACCAGACGCGAAGCGTGCTCAAAACACTCACGCCTCGAGAAGAAAAAGTTTTGAGAATGCGTTTCGGTATTGGTGAGAAGAGCGATCACACTCTTGAAGAGGTCGGGCAAGATTTTGAAGTGACACGTGAACGTATTAGGCAGATTGAGGCCAAAGCGTTGCGCAAGCTTCGTCATCCTAGCCGCTCGAAGCAGTTACGTAGTTTCGCCGAAAACTAATTGAGTTTGGGGGCTGTTGCACGATTTTGGTGCGATGGTCGCCTTACGGGCCCATAGCTCAACGGTTAGAGCCCCCCGCTCATAACGGGGTTGTTCCAGGTTCGAATCCCGGTGGGCCCACTAATTTGGTTTGTACCGCTGCGTAGCAGCGCTCCAAAGAGGGGATTCACGCGAATCCCCTCCCAAGGACGCTACGCGCCTTGGCTCCCACCCCAGCGGGCTCGCTCTGCTCGCGTGGTGGGTGGGTAGGTAATTTTGAAAGTGATTTGTTTGTAGGCTTGCTCCCCCGTTCGCTTTGAGCTTAAAAAGGCTTGCTTTGTTCGGCTGTGCTTGATATCGCTCCGGCTCCTAGGGCTGTTAGCTCAGTTGGTAGAGCAGCGGGCTTTTAACCCGACGGTCACAGGTTCGAATCCTGTACGGCCCACTAGTGGAAAGGAAAGGCAGAAAAGCCACAAAAACAAAGTACAAAACCTCGAGTGCGCCCTTCCTCGGAAGGTCGCAGGTGTTTTCGGTTTTGCGGTTCGAATCCTGTACGGCCCACTAGGCAAAGTCACCACAAGACTGGCTTTTAGCCCGGACTTGGAGTAGCTTCCGCCGGCACCAAAGGTCCCCATCGTCTAGAGGCCTAGGACGCGAGCCCTTCAAGCTCGTTACGCGGGTTCAAATCCCGCTGGGGACGCCAGCAAAAAAACCCGTGCAAAGCGCGGGTTTTTTTGTTCTGCGGAGTGCCCAGCGGGATTTGCAAATCACCGGGATCGCAGGAGCGAAGCGACGAGAACTCCGGGGACGCCAGCAAAAAAAGACCCGTGCAAAGCGCGGGTTTTTTTGTTCTGCGGAGTGCCCAGCGGGCTTGCCTTGCGAGCAGGATGTTTGCTTGCTAATTTTGGAATTGGTTAGGTTGTTAGCTTTAACTGTTTGGACCGCTACGTGGCAGCGCTCCAAAGAGGGGATTCACGCGAATCCCCTCCCGAGCGCGCTTCGCGCGTCGGCTCCCACCCCAGCGGGCTCGCGCTGCTCGCGGGGGGGGATAACTGATGAGCGAGCTTTCAGGTTTGTTTGCTTTTTGCGAGCTGCTCTACTTGCTCTTTGGCTTCTTTGAGGCTGACGTTGTGAATCTGTCGGTACAGTTTAATGGCATGGATCTTTTCGCCATCTGCGATCAAGCGATGAACATGATCGAGCGTGGGCGTTTCCGTTGTGGGAATTAATCCTTGGCGTTTTAACTTGTTCTCCTGGTTTCGTCCGCGGACTGACAATAGGAACAAGGCAGTAATCATTCCCAGCGCTATATAAAGTAGTTTCATGTTCAAACCTTTAAATATGACTTAGTTGTTTTATCTTTGAGTTAGGGATTGAAAAAAAGGTACCAACATATTGCTCCGATCGCAGCAGCGGTACTCAGCCAAAAAAGAGATCCGAATGCAGCTGACCTAAAAGCGGTTGCATCGAGGCCTAGCTTCCGACAGATCAACCGGCCGATTGGAGCAATGCTCTCGACCGCTAGGTGCAAAACGAAATCAACGATGCCATCAAAAAGCAAAAACATGAAAAAGTCTCAGAAGTCTTTGATTGTAGAGGATGCTGGCGCGAGGTGAAAACTTTTAGTCGCAGGTAGAGTCAAGTTAAATAATTGGCGTTTTTTCGTAAAGTATCGCCTTTTATCGTCCTGGCAGCCTTAACATTCGCTCAAACTAGGCTACAACTGGTCGCTATGGCCCAAAAAACGACTGAGCATCCTTACGCGGACTTTCTCCCTAAAGTCATGAAGCCGGCGCGCTATGTCGGTGGTGAGCACGGCGAGATTCTAAAGGATTTTGATGCGGCAGCTTGCACGATATGTCTCGCCTTTCCGGATCTGTATGACATCGGCATGAGTCACTTGGGCTACAAGATTTTGTATTCCATCATCAACAAGCACCCAAAGCTTCTTGCGGAACGAAGTTATGCGCCCTGGCTTGATATGGAACAGGAGTTGCGTTTGCGAGATGAGCCCTTGCGTTCACTTGAAAGTTGGAGACCACTGTCGGATTTCGACATCGTTGGTTTTTCACTGCAGTTCGAGCTAACCTATAGCAATGTGCTGCTAATGCTAGAGTTAGGAGGGATCCCTCTGCGGAGCGACGAGCGTAACAATGACGATCCATTGATTGTAGCGGGCGGCCCTTGTGCTACGCATGCTGAGCCCATGTCTTCGTTCATTGATGTCTTTCTTATCGGCGACGGGGAAGAAGCCACCCCGGAACTGATGTTAACGTGGTCTGCGCTGAAGAAAACAAAGATGACGCGCGTAGAACGGCTTCGTGCGCTTGCAAAACTTCCAGGCCTGTATGTGCCGAGTCTTTATCAAAGCGAGACGATGGAGGATACTGGTCTTCAAGTCGTGCAAAAGCCAGACGATCCAAGTTTACCCTATCCAATCGAGCGAAGCTTTGTAAAAGACATCAGTAAATATCCCTTTCCAAGTGATGGACCGATTGCAGCAACCGAAACGGTTTTTGATCGTGTGTCCGTTGAAATCGCTCGCGGTTGTACGGAGGGCTGTCGCTTTTGTCAGGCCGGAATGATTTACAGGCCCGTGCGTGAGCGCACACCTCAGGACATCATGAGCTCTCTTGAAGCTTCGCTGATGGGCGGAGGCTACGATGAAGCGTCGCTGACTTCGCTTTCCACGGCCGACTACAGCGCGATTGCGCCCTTGATTCATGAGGTGATGAAAAAGCTTGAACCACAGAAAGTCTCGCTTTCAGTATCGTCTTTGCGCGCTTATGGTTTGGACGACGAATTGCTTGAAGATATCGAAAAGGTTCGTGCAACAGGTCTTACCTTTGCTCCCGAAGCGGGCTCGCAACGTATGCGTGACGTGATAAATAAAAACATCACCGAAGAGCAACTGATGCAAACCGCTGAACGTGTATTTTCAAGAGGTTGGTCCAAGATGAAATTGTATTTCATGATTGGCTTGCCAACCGAGGAAGATTCGGATGTAGCAGGCATCGTTCAAACAGGTGCCCGCGCTCGGAATATTGGTAGGAGCCTTCAAAAGCGTGCGCCTCGCGTAACTGTAAGCGTAAGTACCTTCGTTCCAAAACCGCACACGCCTTTTCAGTGGTGCGCCATGAATGGTTTCTCGGAGATACTGCGCAAGCAAGGCATCCTAAAGCAGACAGCTCGTGAAGAAAATGTGCAGCTCCGCATGCATGCTTCCGAGGGATCCTGGGTCGAGGGCTTTTTAGCTCGTGGCGATCGAAGCTTAGGCCAAGTCATCGAGACCGCGTACAAAAACGGTGCGCGCTTTGATTCTTGGGAAGAGCAACTGAAGTTGGATGTTTGGAAAGCAGCATTGCACGAGCATCAAATCAATCCTGATATCTTTCTCGGTACCATACCCATCGATGCACGCCTGCCGTGGGACCATCTCGACGTAGGTTTGGAAGATGGCTTTTTGGCTCGTGAATATCGAAAAGCCGTGGCCAATCGTCTGTCACCGCCATGCGGAAAAGTTGCAGGCATGTTTGTGCACCACACCAATCTAAAAGACGCGCGTAGCGATAAACGAAAGCTCGTCTGTTACGATTGCGGCATAGCCTGCGACATGCAGCAGATGCGTGGTAGACGCGAGATTTTCTTGGATGATTTACATGCCGACAAAGCGCGCGATGTTCACTCCGTTGAGGCCAAGCCTGGTTCAGTGCAGCGCCGCGATACTGTACGCAAAATCCCTCTACTTCGTTCTCCCGCGCTTCGTCTGCGTTTGGGCTACACTAAAGTCGGACGCGCAGCTTACAGTGCCCATCTTGACTTAGTGCGACTTTTGCCTCGTATGGCGCGCAGACTCGACTTGCCACTGCGTTACTCGCAAGGTTTCCATCCAAAAGCTGAAATGAGTTTCGGCCCCGCTTTATCACTTGGGGTGGCCTCTTTAGGTGAGTACGTTGACATCAAACTCGAGCCGGAGATCAATATCGACTCTCAGGAGCTTTTGGAGCGTTTTCAGGACTGTGCATCGGAAGGCGTTAGTGTTTTCTCGGTGAACGTTTTAGGCAAGCAGGACTTGGGCATCAATAAAGTAATCAACAAGGCCTTCTATGTGGCGGGAGTCCCTAGAGCGGTTTTGAGTGAAAGAGAGCTCGATTCTGAGCAAGCGCTTCAATCTTGGATCGATGAAAAGCGTAAAACCCCGCTCGAAGTGCTTCGTAATACCAAGGGTATCAAACGACGTGTTAATGTTGCGCCTTTTCTCGATAAAGTGATTGCTAATCAAGGGGCAGAAACGCTTGAACGTGCTGGGTACATGGGTGATCTGGTGCCTATTCGTTTTTCAGTCGGCATTACACCGCATGGTAGCGCCAAGGCTGCGGAAGTTATCGAAGTGATTTTTGAATCGAAAGACATGCCGGCGCGCCTAGTTCGTGAATCGTTGGTTTGGCAACAGAAAGATCGCTGCACTAGCCCTTTTGACTTAGAGACACTAAGAGCACTATCGCTTCAGAACGAATCAGAACCCAGCACAGTTTCTTTGGGTTGAGATGCAGCGTCTTATTCAAAGTTGGCTGAACAGTGCCGAAAAAAGAAGGGAGTCCTTTTTCAAGAAGTTAGGTGGCCTGCCAACTGTGATTAGCTCCAAAGTGATGGCGCTAATGAAGGGGCTCGAAATTTCAGAGACCGAACTTTGCTCGGAGCTGGTCAAACAAGGTGTAGCGAGCTCGCTTACAGTCTCCATTAAGCAAGGTAAAATCATTTTGTCTGGCTGCTTTAGCGAAGACGAAGAGCAAACACTTATTCTAGAATCCCGTGGCGTTTTTTTTGCGCCTAGAGGGGCAAAGGAAGTCGTATTTCGTGTTCTTGGTAAAAATGAGAAGCAAAATCGTGAAATTGACCGCGTTGTATCTGAACTTGCTCTTGCGATTGCCAAAAAGCTTTGGGGATCATTTATTGATTTTGGAGCAAAAGGACTGCGGCCTCCCGTCAGTCGTGATGGTGATATGTTCCGTGTCGACTTGCGAGACATCCCGGTCGTTCGAAGCAAGGCAAGCGAGCCGTGGCGCTCGATGCTGGATCTTATCCGATTGCAGGACCTAGTGACTGAACCGGGGAAGTTGGTGTTACGACTCTCGCCTATAAAATCACTGTAACTTCTGATGGTTTTATTGGTGTTTTTTGTTCAGACCCAGCGTTTCTGTGTGCTGATGAAATTATTCGTCATGAAAGGTAAGCTCATGTAAACTGTGACTTTGTCTTGCGCTTGGAGCAGAAACTGTAAAACTAGATAAGGATTTCTTATCTTTACTTTTCGAGGGAAAACTATGCGTGTTTTGTCGCTTGTGTTGTTGTCGTATTGCTGTCTTTGTTTACCAAACTGTTCCAGTAAGAAGAGTATAGGTTCGAACACAGAAGCTTGTAAGGCTAGTCCAGCGGAAGGCGGTTGCGGTACGCCATGTCTAACGGACGTTAACGCGTGTGCGGACGGTTTCTTCTGTTCAAGCAGTGGTGTCTGTGATGCCGAATGCAGTTTGGTCAATAACATCCCATGCGCTGATGCAAGCACTTGCACTTCAAACGGACGCTGTCTTGCAGCAAACAGTTCAAACGGTGATTCCGGAAGTGATGTTTGCGCAGAAGTCCACATCGATACGGATAACATCACGCCCAACATCGTTCTCATTGTTGATCAATCGTTAAGCATGGACTCAAACTTTGGCGGAAATTCTCGCTGGGACACGCTAAGGAATTTTCTTATTGGTGAACAAGGCTCACGGCCCGACGGACTTATCTACGATTTACAGCAAAGTGTGCGTTTTGGCATCGCTCTATACAGTGCGATGAATGATCGTGCTTACGTGCGAAAAGTAGATCCAGGAACCGATCCAAATGCAAATGGTGATTCCACGTTGCCCCATGCAGATACATCATGCCCATTGATTAATTTTGCTAACAGTCCAGAGTGGTCTGTTAGCGAAGACTGGAATACACAATCGCCTCAAGCTCCAGCACTTAATGCCTACAATGATATTGTTTCGCTCTATGCGGATGCTAACATGGTCGACGATACTCCAACCGGGGATGCGATCGAGTTTTTGGCAAACTATTTCAAAACAAACCCAATTGGGAATTCGGACCCCATAGTATTTTTGCTTGCCACCGATGGAGAGCCCGATACCTGCACAGCATTGAATCAAGGTGCTAGTCAAGCGGCAGCCAATGCTGGAAAAAGCAAAGCATTGAGCGCCGTGGCAGCAGCTTACGACGATGGCATCCGCACCTACGTGGTTTCAGTGGCTGCCGACAGCGATCACTTCCAAGACATGGCCAATGCCGGTGCTGGTGTTGATACAAACAATGGCGATGCGGATGCGCCGTACTACCCAGTGACCGATCCTGCCGGGCTTGCAACAGCACTACAGACTCTGGTGCAAAACCAACTGTCTTGTACCTTTGAACTTCAAGGCAATATCAAAGACCTAAGCAAGGCTTGTGAAGGACAAGTTGTGCTTACATCAAACGAGGATCCAAACGGAACCACTCTGCCTTGCGATGACCCCAACGGATGGCGAGCAGTTGATGCGAACCACATTGAGCTTCAGGGTAGTGCGTGTACTGATCTCAAAAATGGTTCCAACGCTTCGTTAGCGGGAACTTTCCCCTGCAATGTTGCTGATTCGGTGTTTTGATAGATAATTTACGGTTCTGTGGTTTCTGAGCAGAGCATGCCAGTGGTTGACGGTCTTCCGGTCCTTGCTCCTGTATGGCGTTACATGTTGTGTGATGGTTGGAGTTAAAGACTCTTACCGTCGTAGTGAGTTACGGGATAGTCGTTGATATCAACGTTGTCCAAACAGCGAATATTAATTGCTCGTGCCACAGGACCATTTGGCATCGTCCCTGCGCCGAAAGAACTAACGCCACAGTGCTTGCAAAAGTAGTGATGTATTGTTTTCTTCGCGAACTGGTAGTCTTGCAGGTCGCTATCTCCACTCAGAAGTTTAAAATTGTCTTCCGGGACGAATGCCAATAGATGAGCTTTCTTGGAGCATATTGAACAGTTGCACGAGATCACTTTTTCGATCTCCATCTCAACTTCATATCGAACTGTGCCACAATGGCATCCGCCGCTGTACTTCATGGATTGTCCTCCGTTAGCGTCAACTGATTTCCAAAATCGTATACCATTTCTATGCAGGTGCCGCTAATGGAAGGGTGAAAAAGAAAGTAGTTCCTTCGTTGACCTGTGACTCAAGCCAGATAGTGCCACCATGACGTTCGATGATGCGCTTTGCAAAGGCTAGGCCCACACCTGTGCCTTCCTCTTTGCCCCGTGCATTTGGTAAACGCTTAAATAGTTTAAATAAATTGCCGGTGTGTTTTTTATCGATACCCATACCGTTATCGCGTAGCCATATGAGCGCCTCTTTTCCATCCTCAGACGATTTGCAGCCGACTTCAATGACCTTTTCCTCATTGTTGTTGTATTTGATTCCATTGCTAATCAGGTTTTGAAATACACTTACGAGTTCTGTTTTCGCGCCCATTACCACGGGAAGATGAGGTTGAATCTTGAACAATACCTGCTCATGACTTAATTGTGCTATGAGCGTTTCTTTTGCAATGGCAATTATTTCTCGTAATTCGCATGCTGGGGAATTCTCTAATTGCTCATGTAGCCGTCGGAAGTTAAGGATGCCGCTGATCATATTGTGTGTTCGGTGTGCGAGGGTTTCGATTTTCTTTACCATGTCACGAAGTTCGGCATTCATCTGTTCAGCGTGATCTTCTAGAATAAAACCACAATAGGTACTGATGCCGCGAATGGGTTCTTTTAGATCATGCGATGCCGCGTGGACGAATTGGTCGAGATCCTCGTTGGCAATCTTGAGCTGGTTTGCGTATCCCCTTAAGGCAGCTTCTGTTCTCTTTCGCTCTGCTATATCAACGATTGTGGCAACGGCATGCAATTCACCACGATACTGTAGGGGGTTAAGTCCCACCTCCACGGGAATTTCCTTACCGCTGGATGCAAGGGCTACTAAGTCACGGTTCTGTCCGATAGCGCGCTTGCTCGGACTCTCGAAAAACAGATTACGACTTTTTGTGTGCGTTTCTCTGCTTTTCGTTGGGACAAGCTTTTCGATCGTCTGTCCTACGATCTCATCTGCATTGTAGCCGAGCATATCGGTAAGTTGAGAGTTCACCCGTTTAATTATTCCGTTTTGATTCGCAATAACAAGACCACATGTCACAGACTCGAGGGCAACAGATGCTAGTTCGTTGGCATCGATCTTGTCTATTTCAAGGAGCTTTTCGTCCTCGGTGTCTCGAATTGCACCAACCCATTCGACGATTTCCGAAGAAGTGTCTTTTATTGGAACGGCACGCGCTTCAAAGTGCCGATAGCTATGGTGCTCTTCGCTCCAAATTCGACCTTCCACGAAATACTGATCTCCTGTTGCGCATGCTTGCTCCCAGCTCTCCTGTACTCTCTTTTGGTCATCTTGATGAATCCTGTCGAGCCAGCCAAAGCCTTTGGATTTATCAAAGCTTTGACCGGTGTAGGCATTCCAAGAGTTTTGAACAGTGACGAGCTCGCCATTTTTATCTGCGGTCCACACAACAGCGTTTGTTGCCCTCACTAAGGAACGGTATCTGTTTTCATTTACCCGAATCTCTTCATACAAGGCTTTGTATCCCGGTAAACGAAGTGCTTTTGGCGCTACAAAAAACAAAGCAACTAGACTAGCTACAGAAATCACTGCCGTTATGGACTTTACGAACGCTGAAAATCGATAGATGGGAGCCCAGAAAATAATAGCTTCGACTAAATGAACCGTTCCGCAACTCAATATAAATAGTCCGAAAAGAATGTAGATACTACGGAATTGAATGTCTCGCCTCTGAAACGCAAAATAAGCAATTGTGGCAGGAATCAGAAAGTAGGCAGCAAAGGTAACAAGATCAGAAACAATGTGAACCCATCCAAGACCGTGGCTCCAGACTCCGCAATTCCAACGAGGAACAAAGCCCGTAGTATCAAATAGACGGGTCCCTTCAGCATGCATAGCTCCTCCTCAGATATGTGTGAATATGAAAACTGCGGCGATTAGCTTTATGTAAACATTCGTCCTACATGAACAATATACTTACTTACCTACATACTACCTTGACGGCAATTCCATAAGTGGTACTAAAAAGCATATGGGCCGTAAAGCTAAGATTCTCATGATAGATGATAGCAAACTTGATCAAGTAGCGGTCAAACGTGTCATTGACAAACTCTATGATGACAAAATTGGTTGCACCTTCCGTCAAGGAATTGACGATGCGATTGAAGAACTTTGTAGTGGAACATCAGGTGTTGAAACTTTGCCGGACCTTATTCTGTTGGATCTCAACTTGGACGATGGAAACGGTTTAGAGTTCATTGTCGAGCTAAAAAAACATCCACAAGCGCGCGCCGTACCGGTTGTTATCTTTAGTAGCTCAACTGATATAAATGACATACGCACGGCTTACGACAGGGGTGCATCGTCGTATTGGTCCAAGCCATGTAATCCACGGGATTTGGAAGTAGGTTTGCGTAAGCTTTGTGAATACTGGTTTAGTAAGCCCAATTTACTTCCACTGGGCTGCTCTTTTTTTGATTAGTTTACCTTAAACGGTGAAACTCATTTATCGACCAGGTTTGTTGATAACGGCAGCACAAACAGCATTAAGACAGGGTATAATTTATCATTTGGTTTGACCGCTGGGGAGGATCGGATGTTGCTAGACAACGGTGTTGTAGTGGACCAATCTGAGCCTGTCTTGAAAAACGAAAATGGCGCTTTTCGAGTTTTGCTCATTGAAGACAATTCTTTGGATGCTGAGTTAATCACTCGTACTTTGATGCAGCATGGCCAGAATTTGTCTGTCGATCGTGTCGAAACACTTGCTGATGCATTGCTGGCAGTGGAATGTGCAGAATACCAGGCTGTTTTGTCCGACCTTGAACTGCCTGACTCGAGTGGAATATCTACAGTCAAACAATTGCTCGCGTGCAGTCCTCAAGTTCCTGTCATTGTAGTAACAGGACACGAGGATGAGAAAACGGCAGTCGAAGCGCTCAAATTCGGAGCGCAAGACTATCTCTATAAGGGGCATGAAGGTGTGTCATCAACCATTCGCTCGGTCCGTTATGCGATGGAGCGTAAGCGCTTTTGCGATCAGCTTGTTCACATGGCTCATTATGACCAGCTTACTGGGCTAGCCAATCGTAGTTTATTTAATGAAAGACTGAAGCAGTCAATTGAACGGGCAAGACGCGCCGGAACAAAAACGGGTCTGTTGTTCATTGATGTCGATCAGTTTAAACAAATCAATGATGCATTCGGGCACGAAGTTGGTGATGAGTTGCTAAAACATGTGGCTGAACGACTTTTGCAATTTAGTCGCAGCACTGACGTGGCGGCACGTTTGTCTGGGGATGAGTTTGCCGTTATCTTGGAAAGTGTGCATTCTGATCGCGAAGCACATCTTGTGGCGCAGCGTGTGGTGGAAACCTTTACGCAGCCATTTGAAATAGTAGGGCGAGATATTTCTTGCTCGGTTAGTGTGGGTGTGGCTTTGGTCCCCGATAACGCAAGCAATGCAAAAGAGTTAGTTCGCAGTGCTGATGCGGCGATGTACCAAGTCAAGCGTTCCGGTCGAAATGGTGTGGCCATGTTTGACTACAGTTCTTACCGAAGCATGCAAGCCCGAATGCATTTGCTTGAGGAGCTCCGTCTTGCTGTCGAGAAGAAGCAGTTTGTTATTCATTTTCAACCACAGATTGATTTAAGAACGGGTCAGATTTGGGGTTTGGAAGCACTTGTTCGTTGGCAGCATCCAGAACGTGGGTTGGTATTTCCTATGGAGTTCATCCCCTTACTTGAAGAAGAGGGCAGAATCGTAGAGTTGGGAGGGTGGATTATACGCGAAGTTTGCAGGTATCAAAGCATGTGGCGGGCAGAAGGTCTTCGCGATGTTCGAGTCGCCGTCAATGTTTCTCCAAAACAACTCCTTAGCGCCGAATTTATGCCTCATTTAAAGAGTGCCTTTTTGGATTATGGAGTCAGTGCCGGAGAATTGGAATTGGAGATTACCGAGCACCTTTTTGCCGAGGAGACATCGCTGATTCGGTCGAGACTGACAGAACTCCGATCGCAGGGGGTAAGCGTTGCCATTGATGACTTTGGAACGGGTTATTCGTCCCTTGGCTATCTGCGTGATTTTCCGATTGATGTTCTCAAGGTTGATCAGTCATTTGTGCAGCGTTTGTGTTATCAAGTTCGTGATGCCGAGATTGCCCGCGCGGTAATAAGCTTGGGTGATATATTAGGCTTGGAAGTTGTTGCAGAAGGTGTCGAAGAAGAATCGCAGCTAAAGTTTTTGAAGGAGGCGGGGTGTGCTGTAGCCCAAGGTTTTTTCTTTAGCGAAGCGAAACCTGAAGACGCGGTATACGAGTGGTTATTGCCCGGGAAAAAGCTGTGGGTGGATAACTAGATTCGAAAGTTAGTTGTTTTGCGATAAGTGTGAAGTGATAAAAGATACGAGCTTCTTTGCGCAATCGTCGATATCCGTCTTCGTTGTGTCAAGCACAAGATCTGGATGGGAAGGCTCTTCATAAGGAGCGCTGATCCCCGTAAAGTTTTTTAGTTCTCCTGCCCGTGCTTTTTTGTATAATCCTTTGGGATCACGGGATTCGCATACTGCGAGCGGGGTAGCGACGTGTACCTCAATAAAACTCTTCTCAGGATGAATATTGCGAACGGTTTGACGGTCTTTTTCGTAGGGCGAGATAAAGGCGGCCAATACAACGATCCCTGCATCGCAAAACAAACGGCAGACTTCACCGATGCGTCGAATGTTTTCTTGTCGGCCAGTTGCGGTAAAATCGAGGTCACTGTTTAGGCCATGACGCAGGTTATCGCCGTCAAGCGCGTAGCTCTTGACACCTTGTTCAATCAGCAATCGTTCAGTACGCATGGCGATGGTACTTTTTCCGGACCCCGACAATCCTGTAAGCCAAACCGTCAGTCCGGGATGTCCATAGTGCTTCTTTCGCAATTTGGCGCTTACTTCACCCTCGTGCCAAACGATGTGCTTTATCGCCATGCTCATTCGTTGACCTTTAGAATCGCGTGAAAAGCTTCTTGTGGAATATCCACCGAGCCCACACTCTTCATGCGCTTTTGCCCTCTTTTTGCTTTTCGAGCAGTTTGCGCTTTCGCGATATATCACCGCCGTAACATTTTGCTGTGACGTCCTTACGCATGGCGCGCACTGTTTCTCGGGCGACAATGCGTGAACCAATGGCTGCTTGAATGGCGACTTCGTATTGCTGTCTAGGCACGATGGTTTTTAATTTTTCGGCGAGCTTGCGTCCAAGGACGAATGCCTTGTCTTTATGAACGATGGCGCTAAGAGCATCCACGCGTTCGCCGTTGACGAGCATGTCGAGTCGCACGAGCGGATTGCGACGGTAGTCGATAAGAGCGTACTCCATGGAGGCGTAGCCCTTGGTCGCACTTTTAAGACGATCGTAGAAATCGAAAAGCACTTCAGCCATAGGCAGCTCGTAGGTAATAATCACGCGATCGGTTGTGACGTACTGGATGCCTTTTTGAACGCCGCGACGGTCCTGACATAGTGCTAAGACAGCACCGACAAAGTTTTCAGGGACATGAACCGCTGCCTTTAAAAACGGCTCCTCGATGTAGTCGATTTTTCCAGGATCAGGCAAGCGCGAGGGATTCTCGACGTCAACAACGTCTCCGCCCGTAGTGTACACGCGATACACCACGCTTGGCGCTGTGGTGATCAAATCTAAATCGTATTCACGTTCAAGTCGTTCTTGAACAACTTCCATATGTAAGAGGCCTAAAAAGCCGCAGCGAAAGCCAAAACCCAACGCATCCGACGTCTCGGGCTCGTATTGAAATGCACTGTCATTGAGGTTGAGTTTTTCAAGCGCATCACGAAGGTCGTTGTATTGGCCGCTGTCGGTCGGAAAGATTCCAGAAAACACCATGGGTTTGACTTCTTTGAAGCCGGGCAGAGGCTGTTTTGTGGGGTTTTTCGAATCGGTGATGGTATCGCCAATACGGGTTTCGTTGACTGATTTGATGCTCGCAGCGAGAAAACCGACCTCTCCGGTGTTAAGTGCGGCAAGTGCTTGCGGGAAGGGTGAGAACACACCAACTTCAGTGGCCTCGTAGTCCTGTCCGGTGGCAAGCATGCGAAACTTCATCCCTTTTCGTAAAGTTCCATCCACTACACGAACCAGCACCACCGCGCCGCGGTAACTGTCGTACCAACTATCAAGCACAAGCGCGCGCAGCGTTTCATCCTTTTTCCCCTTGGGAGGTGGAACCTTTTTGATGACTGCTTCAAGAATTTCGTGAATACCTGCACCCGTTTTTGCGCTGGCGGCGATAGCTTCACTGCAATCGAGGCCCACGACCTCCTGGACTTCGTGTCGAACGCGATCGACATCCGCACTCGGTAAGTCGATCTTGTTGAAGACCGGGATGATTTCAAGGTCGTTTTCAAGGGCGAGATAAACGTTGGCGAGGGTCTGGGCTTGCACGCCTTGGCTCGCATCGACAACAAGCAACGCCCCCTCGCATGCAGCAAGCGATCGCGATACCTCGTAGCTAAAATCCACGTGTCCAGGGGTGTCGATCAAATTGAGCTGGTAGCTTTGTCCATCGTCGGCCTTATAGCTTAGGCGAACAGCTTGGGCTTTAATCGTGATGCCCCGTTCACGTTCCATTCCAGCTTATCGAGGAATTGGTCTGTTCTTTGGCGCTCGCTTAAAGCTCCAGTGTACTCCAGAATGCGATCCGCAAGCGTGCTCTTCCCATGGTCAATATGGGCGATGATGGAGAAATTGCGGACGTTTTGAATGGTATCGCCGTTCACTTCCGACGTTTGTTCTGACTTTCCCCTAAGCTGAGTTGTCCGGGGAGTTGATCGTTATAACGTTCAAGCACCAAATCGATGCCTTCACGGATGTATACTGCTACAGGAACTTTTGTTCGTTCGTGAAGCAGTTTGAGCTTTTCGCTCTGTTCCGGAGTAATGTAAATGGTGGTGGAGATTTTTTTACGGGCCATCGAAAAACTGACTGTTCGGTGAAGAGGTATTGCTTTCGTATGAACATACATGACAACATACGTACCGTCAATCAAGAATGCTTGCCAGCCAAGGTGCTAGGACGCTATGGTAACGCCCTGAAAGGCGAAAAATAATGAGATTTATCAAGCATTTCCCAGCAACGGTCCATTTAGCGCTTCTTCTTGCGGCTTGCGGTTCTTCTGGAAGCACGCTACCGAAAGGTTCTTTAGGCGATGAGGAGATGCGAGAGCTTTGTGAGGCTTCTGGCAAAAACCGCCACACGGTAGACGTTAACAATGATGGGCGTGTTGATATTTCGCATTACTTTAAAGATGGCGTCGAGCGCTGTGTTCAGTACGACATGAACTATGACGGCAAGATTGATGCCACGCGTTTTTTCGACACCGATGGCAAAACACCGATTCGGGAAGAACACGACTTTGATTTTGACGGACGCATCGATCAGCTTACTTTCTTTAAGCACGGTAAGATTGAACGAAAAGAACTCGACACCAACTTTGACAACGTTATCGACTATTGGGTCTGGTGTGATGGTAAAGCGGTCTCCAAAACCGAGCGTGATCGTTATCACAATGGTCGGGTCGACGTTTGGGAGAGCTATAAAAATGGTTGGCTCACCGAAGTTGTCTACGATGACAACAACGATGGCGATCCAGAAAAGTGGGAAATTCTTCGAAACGGAAGCGTTGTTGAAGTACGTTACGATACCGATGGCGACGGTAAAGCTGACCGAAACGAAAAGTTTCCGAGTGCTGCAGCGGGTCCGCCGACCGAGCCAATGGCTTGTGAAGGGGGTGTCTTGGAAATCCCGGAAGAGGAAGTGAACTATTCAGCTCCTCCAGCGACGGAAGCAAAGACCGATGAGCAAAGCGAGAGCTTTGGCGACGAGTCTCCCGCTGAAAGCGAACAAGATGGCCAAGACAATGATGATGCTGCGTCGGGAGAAGAACCATGAAAATCAGGATAAGCCTAGCCTTGGCTCTTATAGGTGCCTGCGGTGGAGGGGACGCTTCAGTGCAAGGGAACCTTGCAGCGACTATGCCGAGCACTGGCAGTTCAGGCTCAGAAGATATTTCCTCAACGGATCTAATGCTTTGTGATGTTAAAAGCCCGGGACGTGAGATTAGCGAATACGATACCTCGGGTGATGAGCGTCCGGACATCCGCAAAGTATTTCAAAGTGTGGGCGAGGGTGCCGAACGACGCTTGATACTTGTCTGTCGAGAAAGTGATTTAAAACGCAGATGGTGTAAAA
Organism: Myxococcales bacterium; assembly: GCA_016699535.1. Taxonomy (NCBI): domain Bacteria; kingdom Pseudomonadati; phylum Myxococcota; class Myxococcia; order Myxococcales; species Myxococcales bacterium. The sequence continues at coordinate 3,499,121 of CP064980.1, read as the reverse complement.
GATGTTGTACGTCACTACAATCAAGACGGGCGTCCTTTGCGTGAAGATGCAGACCGTGATTTCAACGGTAAAATAGATTCACGGGTCTACTTCGAAGATGCCAAAATCGTGCGAAAAGAGTTCGATAATAACGGCGATGGCAAAATCGACAACAAAGTGTATTTCGAAGACGGCAAACCTCTGCGCGCTGAAAGCGACATTGCCGGCCGCAGCACTGCTGATCAATGGAAGCCGGACCGTTGGGAATACTATGAAAATGATAAAGTCATTCGCATGGGCACTGACCTTGATGGTGATGGACGCGTGGATCGTTGGGAGCGTGATGACCGTTTCTTTAAAGAAGAAATGACCACTTCTTTGGGGGATCCTTTGATGACATCCGAAGAAGAAGCACGGAAAAAAGAGGAAGCCGCTAAATAGGTTTCATGTGTTGTGGCAGAAAAACTAGAACGACTTCAAAAGATACTTGCCAAAGCGGGCGTTGCGTCGCGCCGAGCTGCTGAAGAGCTTATTATTAAAGGTCGGGTACGGGTTGACGGACGCATTGTGACTGAACTTGGGAGCAAGGCAAATCCGCGTCGTGCCAAAATCGAAGTCGACGGTAAACGCATTGTCTTAGAGCCACTGGTTTACTTTGTTTTTCATAAACCAAGAGCCGTGCTTAGTACGCTTTCGGATCCTGAAGGGCGTGAATGTCTTGCTGACTATATCAGAGATGTTCCGGAGCGTGTCTATCCTGTTGGTCGATTGGATTATCACACCAGTGGTGTTTTGCTTCTGACTAACGATGGTGAGCTCTCTGAAGCTTTAATGCATCCAAGAGTCGCTGCACCCAAAGTTTACATCGCGAAGGTGTCCGGCAAAGTGTCTGTGGACGATTTACAAAAGTTAACGCAGGGGATTGTCCTTGATGATGGCTACAAGACCGCGCCGGCGAAAGTTCATGTTGATCGCGAAGAGCCACGTTCGACATGGCTGCGTATCGCATTGCAAGAAGGTAAAAACCGCCAAATCCATCGTATGCTGGAGGCGTTGGATAAACGGGTTATGCGATTGGCGCGGCTATCACACGCTGGTATCGATGCCGAAGGCTTGCGACCTGGTCAGAAACGCCCATTAAAAAAGACCGAAATTGAAAAACTAAAAAAACGCTATTTGACTGATAAAAAGAGTGACGTTACGCGTTGACACAAAAAGCTTTAGAAGCTTATAATGCGCTCCAACTGACGCGGGGTGGAGCAGCCTGGTAGCTCGTCGGGCTCATAACCCGAAGGTCGTCGGTTCAAATCCGGCCCCCGCAACTAAACTGAAAAAGGCACAAAAGAAGCGGACGCAAGTCCGCGTTTTTGTGCCTTTTTCAGTTTAGTCTACGAGCATTCGCGAAGCGAAGCGCAGTAAACTAGGGTAAGGAAGCACCTTGCAGAAGAGCCACAGACGAAGCGGACGCAAGTCCGCGTTTTTGTGCCTTTTTCAGTTTAGTCTACGAGCATTCGCGAAGCGAAGCGCAGTAAACTAGGGTAAGGAAGCACCTTGCAGAAGAGCCACAGACGAAGCGGACGCAAGTCCGCGTTTTTGTGCCTTTTTCAGTTTGCTCGACGAGCATTCGCGAAGCGAAGCGCAGTAAACTAGGGTAAGAGATCAGTTCCCTAGAATCAGGGGATATAGTGTACGGCAGTGATGTTTCCTGAGGAGAGACCGTCGACACAGGTGAAACCTGACGTTGGGATGGTCCAGCGATAGATTCCAGAGCCGAAAATTGTTGGATTACCAAAGTTGTTTGTCATCTTTGTAACTACCCTTTCTGCGGGTCCAGCGAAATCAATATCGATAGTATCAATGCCCTGTGCTTTGCTACATGAAGCTACATTCATCAAAAGTTTACATATGCTTCCGCTTCCTTGTTGTACGGCTTCGAAGACGTTAATACCAAAGCGTGCGACGCTGGTGTTAGGGTCAAAAGCGTAGATGCCGTCCAAATAAGAAAGAAACTCTGTTGCCCCCGCTGCTGAGGGGGCGCTGAATTCGAAACCTGCTCGGCCGGCTGTGCGTGCTCCGGTGATCAAGGCATTGCACCAATCCGGTTTGTTGCTTGGATCGTTTGGATCATTTGGATTCGGCGTTGCAAGTCCAGGATGGCCGCCGATAGCAATTAACTGCTCGATGTGCGCTCTGAAAGCGTCGGTCCCGAAGTCTGCTGCATTCGGCAACCCGAGATCCGCGGCCATCATGCCTCGATCGAACTCCGGCTTGATGTCCATGATAACTGACCCCACACTACGGCCAATCGATTGAGCTAGTAAGGAAATAATTTGTGAGACTTGCGAAGCTAGAGCGCTGATGGTTGGCCAGGCATTCTCCGCGATATATTCTGCACCATTGACCATGGTTTCAGTGGTGTCCCAAACAGCCTGAGGTACGTCGACCCCGTTTGCTTCGAGCAAGCTAAGATACCCAAGGATTGCAACTCCAGCGATTACAGCGACATGCCAAACCAGAATTCCTGCCCCAACTTCGGCAAAGAGAAGTGCCGAAATACTTTCGGAGTGATCGTGGTCAAGTTCGTTTGAGTTCGAGCTCTCAGCGGTACAGCCGTTCAACAAAAGTGCAGCGCTTAGAACGAGTAGGCCTACATTTCTTACAAAGTTGCGTCTCATGATGGGGGCATAGTAACGCAAAAATCAGGCCAACTTTAAAACAAAAAAAATTGCTTAAAACGCGGGAAATTTTAACCACTCCGCACATAAAGTGGCTACTATTGTTTCCTCGCTGGAGTCACTTTAGGACACAATTGCATGTCCTTTTAGTGATTTGGAGTCCGACAGGACTGCAAGCGCGAATACAATCTTACCTAGTAAAGGCGTTTCTGACCGTTTAGCTGCGTGAAAAACATAGGGTATTATTGTGTTTGGGTGGGGACTATTGTCCGCCAAAGAGGAAGAAAGCGCCAACTGGCTCAGTTGAGATGACAGCAACAGAATCGCAAGTTGGTGCAAAAAGGCGGCTAAAATGAAAATGTGAAAAGGGTTGGTTTTGAGCACACTTTTTGCTGTACGGTCTTGGACAAAAGGTATCGATGGACCAAAAAAATAAAACCTTCCTTATAAGCCTATACTTGTCAGGAATATATTCACCCGTGCGCTACTGCGCTGTTGTGTTGTTTGTCGCTCTGTCAGTTGCTTGCGGTGTTGAGCTAGACTCAGGCCTTGAACATCAGTCTGATATGCAAAGCACTGATGTTCACCCAGACCTGAGATACCGTTTGGAGGGGGCCAAAAACATCTACCGCAACGCTACCAATCGCTATTACCGAGGAAGTGATCGCAACCTTCTTTTTATGCAGCATGGCCATTTCACGTTGTTTGCAGCTCAACAACATGAGCCAAAGTCAAAACCTAGTCGAAAACTCAATTCATGCTTGCGCTGATGCTGCAAATGCAGCAACGGCCGGCGCCGATCTCAGTGCTGATACTCTATACAAAATCGTAATTAAAAAGACGTTGGAGCGCTTTCTTTGCATTGATTTTAGATTTGATAGCGAGTGGGGCATTTTCAACACCAATCCCCTCGATGGAAGTTGCAACTGGTGTGACGGCGTAAAAGAGCAATCGCTTGTGATTGACGCTTCTGGCGCTGAAGTTCAGGTTTCTGGCAGCTTGGCGTTTGGAAGCGTTGTCGAGCTTGGTCTAGGAGCCGATGCTCGCGGTATCGTGATCGGTGGACAAAGCGAAGCCTCCGGGCAGTGGGTGTATTTCCTTGCGGCCGACAGGGTAGGTACCCACGATTGGGCCGCTTTGCATGAGGCCGTTCAGTCCGACAGCATTCATGACTTTTATCTCATTGATCCTGCGTTTGGTGCTGGGGATATCAGCTCGGCCGAAGGATCGCTAGCGAGTGCGGCTTTGATTTCGGATAAAGGAAGTCGCGAACAGTGGTTAAACCTTATCGCTGAAGCAAACCATTCTTCTGCATTAGGATCTGCAGATTTGATAGCGTGGAATAATGCTATCACTGAGCTTTTAGCTGCGCCGAACACCCAGTCTGGCTCTGTGCAAATCGAAGGCATGCGGCTCGACTGGTCTCGGATTGGCACCGTTGTTGTTGTTTCCATCGTAGCAATTGGCATGGTTGCTGCTCTTGTTCTGGCAGCGCTGCCAAGCTCCGTTATTGCGGGTCTCTTTGCCGTGGTAGTTGCTGTCTCACTTTGGATTGATCATCTCCTTGGTTTTGATAAAGACACAAGTGAAATCACCTTGGCGCAAGCCCTGTCAGACTATCTTCGAAGCGAAGTGCTTGCACTACACGAAGATATTAATAGCTACCTTTTTTAATCCAGCATCAAAGAGCGTGAATGTCTTGTTCAGAAGGCGAAAAAAGCTCTCGATGAGCTCGCGGCCTAGCGCTAACTATGTCATCGTTCCCCGCCAAAGGCTTCGTTTATCGTCTATGCCAATCCGTATTTCCATCTTGTTTCTGCTGCTTTGTTGTCTTGGACCGAAGCATGTTTATGCACAAGATGCTAAGTCACCCAAGTTACGGAATAATAAGAAACAAGCCGAACCAAGCTTGGACTTTGGCTACTGGTCTCAAGGCAAGACACGTTTTTTTGCTTCAACACGAATGGAACTCGGCGCGCCTTATCTTCGACCGGCTGTGGCCTTTGGTTATGGCAAACCACACTGGATATGGACCGGGGTTGATTTCAACGCGATAACGACGGTCGAGTTCGCACAAGCTTACGGTGGTGTCCGTGTGGCGACACCGGTACTTGATATCTCTGCGGGTTTTCGCGACACGGCTTCGTACAATAAGACTTTTTATAGTCCACAACAACAGTATACCCGGAGCGATGTCTACGACACACCCGGAGCGCGTGCCAGGTACTGGGCTTTCGAATTTGAAGCAGTCGGCATTGTGCCTTTGCCTCACGCGGCTTTGGTTGCTGACTTTATCTTTATTCATTCCGTGGATGTTCCCTCGAACCGTGTTTTTTATGATGAATCGTATCGTGCGCTTGTAGCGGATTCAACTTATTTTGTATTTCGCTTTGCAGCACTTGCACGTTTGTTGAACCAGGACTCGCTTCGCGTTGGTGTCCTTGCCGAACACGTCTTTGGTACAGCCAGGCCCGAAGGCGTGTGGCGAATCGGTCCTGTCTTATCGTTTCAGTTGACAGAGCATCTGGAAATCGCGAGCGCTCTTACAATGGCTGTGGCCAGCCCGGACTCTTTAGGCTTTGTGCTTGGTGCATACGGTGTTGCCGGATTGCGCTACCGTTGGGCAACGGGTGAAAGTAATCCAAAACTTCCTTGGCGTGGTGAGATGCTTCCGTAGTTTACGGTCGGGAACATGCTCGGAAGCGGCTGAAACGTCGCGCGCGATGCGCATGCAATTTAGTTTCGCACAAAAGACACCGTTTTCTATCCGACAAGTTCTTCATACACGTCGTAATGGGTGGGTTTCATTCCAAGCTGCATATAGCTTTGTTGTGCGATTGTGTTTTCTCGCTCAACATAGAGCCGAATACCAACCACGTTACCGGCTGCTTTGGCCCGCTTGCGTGCTTCTTCATGCATGGCTCGGTACACGCCTCGGCGTCTTACATTCTCATCGACGTATACCGATTGAATCCACCAAAACAGCCCATTGCGCCAGTCGCTCCACTCTTGAGTAATCAGCAAACTACCTACTACTTCGCCATCTATTTCGGCTACCAAGTAGCATCCAAACTCCGGATTGTTGAACACGGTGCGCACCCCAGTTGATACTGTTTCTGCATCAAGCGACTTACCCTCGGTCACCCAGGCCATCCGCTGTTGGAATGTTGTAATCACTTCTGCGTCTTTAATGCAACCATCCCGCACGATCAGATCGCTCATGTTTGCCCCTTGCATTGTAAGATTCTGCTGGTCAATGTGGCTTCTAACGCCAGAAAAGAATCTGAGTATACCTAAGAGTCAATTACTGCACCAGAGCATGCCATGCTTGTTTCAGAACATTTGATGGATGCGGTGAGGCTGTGTTTCTGCTATGGCTTTGTTCATGGTTAAACATACTAAAATTCGGTGTACTTGGTGTGGATCTGATCCTTTGTATGTACATTATCACGACACTGAATGGGGTGTGCCGGAGCATGATGACCGAGCGTTGTTCGAGAAGTTGATTCTCGACGGCTTTCAGGCGGGGCTGTCGTGGTTCACCATTCTGAAAAAGCGCGAAAACTTCCGCAAGGCTTTTGTGAACTTTGAGCCCGAGAAGATTGTTCGCTTTTCAGAGAAAAAGATTGCATCACTTATGAGCGATGCTGGGATAGTACGGAACCGTGCAAAAATTTCAGGAACGATAGACAGTGCAAAAGCTTATTTGCAACTACGTGATAGCGGGCAAAGCTTTAACGATTTTCTTTGGAGCTTTGTTGAGCACGAGACCATTTGCAATCGATGGAGTAGTCTAAGTGACTTGCCTGCGCAGACCACACAAAGCCAACACATGTCGAAAGCTCTGAAGAAGTTAGGTTTTCGCTTTTGCGGACCGACTATTTGCTATGCCTTCATGCAAGCTGTGGGGATGGTTAATGATCATATGGTTGAATGTTTTCGATACGCTGAACTGCAAAAAGGGGGAGAAAGTCATCTTAAGAAAAAAGCGCAAACGGTACCCGTTCATCACTGAGGATAGTCGTGTTTAGTTGAAATCGACTTCGCGAACACCTTTGCGGCTCCGGACTTCTTCTACGTTAGCTCGAATTTGGTCGCGTACACTGTCTGCTTGATGGACGGCACGAAGCATGACTTGGGCGTTGCTGATATCGGATGTTGCGAGAATGATGTTTCCGACGCCGAACAATCGGAACACAAACGGCTGCTCAAAACGCGTGTCTTTGACTCGATAAAGTTCGATATCGTCGCTATGTTTGGAAAGTATACCATAATGCATCTTCAGGCGCTGGTTCGTAAGTTCGTAGCGTGTGTTTTTCAACTCCAACCATTTCCACAAGGCGTAAAATATCGGTATGACTAAAAAGCACAGTAAAAAGCAGACAACATATACTTTTAAGTTAAGCACTTGAGAGGGGCCGCCAGTCCAAATTGTTTTTTCATCGTTCATAGTTTCTTTATGTACCGCTAAAACAACGCTAATTTCAAGAATCCTTTGCTCGAATAATGCTACGGAGCACTGTGTTTTCTTGCCAACGTCACCGTATGATCGAGAAGCTCTACTCCTCCGGGCGAACCGTGACTTGGTACAACAAGGCCTAGCTTTGGGTATTGGGCTTTTAGGGCAAACACGGCATCGTCCCAATGATTGACATCCCCAGGTGAATCGCTCTTTTTGATGGTGAAGGTGGAGGGGTGGTGCTTTCAGTACTCGGCCTCGGCGATGGCCTTGGGGATCCGCAAGCACACTGTATTGTAATTGATAAAGCCAGTCGCATTGAATCCATGGCCGTGTATCTGCGCATTGCAGAACACTAGGTTAGTCGCCAAGTTTTGACAACAGGATTTTACCTTAGGAAATTAATGCCGGCCTTTGATAAAACAGCTACCTTGTCGTTGAAGAGTTCATTGCGGCTCGTGGTGTTGCTCTAGCCATGTGCGTAGCTTTTGCATATCTCTATGGCGGTACTTAAGCTCGGGAAAGATTTCCAAGGTTTCAAGCTCGATGCTGGCCCGAGTGAACTTCCCCAACTTAATGAGGGCAATCACGCGGTTGTAACGCGCTTCGGCATTGAGCAATCCATTTGGAAAATCTTGAATATAGTTGTTCCAGGCATCCAGAGCCGATGGGTAGTCCCTTTTATAAAAATGCAAAGCATGCGCACCGAGATATGCGTGTCGCTCTGCTCCTTTTAAAGTGTCGAGTTGAGGAGGCGATGCAATTGCTTGGTTTGGTTTTGCTAAGAGATGTGTTTTTGGCGGTGCCAGATCTTGGCCGGTTTTGCTTGTTTGCGAAAATGCCCTCTCGGCATTGTTGAAATTGTTTGCTGAGGCGACTGCTACGCTTGGTTGGTTTTTCGGCGACGAGGAGAGTCTCGTTGCCATACCTTGCGGATGTGGTTTCTGTGGCGCTGGCGCTCGCAATAGTAAAAATGGAAACTCTAGCTCGTAGTGCAGGGTCGCCCAGGCACTTGATGCAAAAAGCAAAGCAGCCACCGCAATAACTACGGGCCAAATATGCTTTTCGTCTTTCTTTAAAACCAAATCTTGCAAAATACGCGCGCGTGTACGTGGAGCGTTTTTGGGATCTGCTTGTTTGTGCCTGAGGGCAGCGATCATCAACTCAAGTGGGTCTTGGTTCGTCATTACAAGACCTCCTTTTCTAGGTAAGAGCGAAGTTTTCGCTTTGCATGGAAAAGTCGTGTTCGAACGGTTGCTGGGTGAGTGTTGAGAATTTCAGCTACTTCTCCAGTGCTCTTTTGTTCGACTTCTACTAACACGAACACAATGCGTTGTCGGATGGGCAATCGGTCAAGCAGACATTGCATGTGATCGAGGAATTCAGTTTCATATGCTTGCGATTCAGGGCTATGAGAGGGCAAAGGGATTTGTTTGCTAAGCTTCGATAGAGCATGGCGTTTGCGCGTAGCCGAGCGAATTGCGCGCCGTGCGTGATTGATCAAAATACCGCAAAGAAAGGTTGATAAAGTACTTTGTCCTTTGAATTTTTGAATTGCGGATGGCAGAGTGACAAACACATCGTGCACGAGATCCTCTGCGCTACTTTCATCGCCGAGCAGGCGATACGCTAGGTTTCGGAGCTTACCTTGATAACGATCATAGACAGAAGCAATCGCATCACGGTGGCCCATTTTGATGTCTTCAATAAGAATACCGGTTTTTTGCACTTCATCCGAGGTGGCAGTACCCGCTTCGCTATGGGCAGCGTCCCAAGTTCCAAAAGAGCTTGTTGTGGTCGACTGGCCTTTCATGTCAAATCATCCACTCCAGCCCGATAAGGGCACCGCCCATATAGCGTGGTACGTCGGCCACGATTGAGCGTTGGCTAGGTTGCGTTTGGGTAACTTGGATAAGCGCAGATGTGGTTGTTTTGCTTAGATTGTAACGGAAGAACGGATTGAAAGAAAAACGGGTTCTTGCTGAAAGTTTGAAACTTAGGCCAAGCATTGAGTGCAAATATCCCGTAGTGTTTGTTTCAGAAGCTTCTTCGACATTGGCGATGCCTATACTAAACCCAGGGCCAGCGCCTACATCAAGCGATATTGTCCGGCTAAGATCGGCGCGATAGGAAAAGGTAAAAGGAAGCGAAAGCCATGTTACGCTACCCGGTGCGTTGTAGTCGGTCATTGAAGGTGCAGTTATAACTTGCTGTTCGAACACATTGGCTGTGTAAGCCGTGTGTGAAATATTGAAGCCGCCAGATAAACCGAATCCGTTAATTCGAAGCCCCACGTCGGCACCAAGTTGTGCGCCCAGGCCTTCTTCAGCTCCAAATACACCAAAGGATGCTATGGCGAAGGGCTCAAGATAGTTGGCTCTCTTGTTTACTCCTTTGGGTTTTTGATATTTTTCCTTCTTACTTGCTTTAGTTTTCTTTTTCACCTCAGCGGGCGGCGTTTTGACGGGAAGAACTACTTCCTTAACTTCAAAAGTTGCCGTTTGATCGCGTACTAGATTTCCAATGACAAGAGCGATTTGCTCCTCAATCGGATGCTCTGAGTTTCGTTCGGTGTCCCGTTGATAAAAGCGCCCCTCCGAATCGATATAGCGGAGCCGAATACCGGTGTCATTATAGTCCACAAAAATTTCGCCACCTTCCGGGACCGAATCTTCTAGGACATCGATTGCGCCCTCCTCCAGGGATAGTTCCTGCGCAATCCGCTTTTTGATGAGTTCCTGCAAGGCGGCGTCCTCGAAGCCACGCAAGTGCAGCCGTAGATGCTGTTGCGATGGCGTTGTGCTCTGTTCCTGAGCCTGGGCATATGGAGGGGGAATCATCTGAAGCCCAAAGACGAGCAGAAGAGCACACGCTGATTTCATCGTTATTTTTGTCATTGTATGATTGAGTGCCCGAAGCAAGTCGAGATGTTCAAAAAAATACAAATTTCGCTGAAAATAGAAAAATACAACATTCTCGAGTGACTAGACTGCTCTAGCTAGTAGCCTTTGGGCGATCACGGTAGTGGCGAGAGTTTTGTGATCGCCCAACTGTCATTTGCCCGCCGCGCGATGATGAGGACGCAGCTCAACTGCAAGATGTCTGGCAACCGCGAAGTGAATCTTGTTCAAATCAAGCGAGCTAGGTTTTATGGCTAAAACGATTAGCTTTTCAGCGTAGCGCTTTTGATCGAGATTTCCGTGGCAGACAAAGCGCGAGAGATGGGACAATTGGCCTTGGCTTTGGCAACGTAATCTTGAAACTCCGTGTCCTTGAGACCAGGAACTGTCGCTTCGGTACTAAGCTCAATCATGGTGATTACAGGACCGGTATCGTCACGTCCCAAGGTAACTTTGGAGGAGCTGCTAATCACGGTAGGGTTATGACCGTCTTTGCTTAACAGGGCGGACAAAAACATTGAAAAACATCCGGCATGCGCGGCGCCAATCAACTCTTCGGGATTGGTCCCTTTGTCCGAAGATTCAAAGCGAGAAGCAAAAGTGAAAGGGACATCGATGAAGCCACTCTCCACCTTCATCTGGCCTGAGCCTTCCTTGAGGGTACCGTTCCATAAAGCTGTTGCTGAGCGTGTCGTCATCGTTGAGCCTCCTAAGGCTAGGAGACAAGCAGATATACTCGGAAGATACAAGCCAGGACTATGGTTTTAGTGCTGTACCCATGCGCGAGCTTTATCAATTTCGATTTCCGGAAAATATTCGATCTCTGCTCCGGTGAAGGGCTTGGATAGAGTCGCCATCCATTTCTTTCCAGAATCATGAGCGACTAGGGCAATACGTGAAACATCGTTGTAATGCTTGGCATCGAATTTCAAATCTTCCCAGAGTGCCGGAAGAGTCCATCCTTGAAAATCGGACAAATGCAATAACAGCCCGATTTGTCCTTTTTCATTGATGCGTTCTTCCAACACTGGAATGAATTTCTGGTAATCGTCTTTGGCGAGTTTTCCATACACCTGCATTTCCAGTGCCGCTTCGCCCAGTGGGTTTATGACAATCGGCATTTTGCCTCCTTTGCTCGATGTGTGTACGGATGCGAACCTAACAAAAAGATTCCGATAACCGAAGGACTGCCAGTATTCTGAATAGTGTCTATCCATTGGATAGAAAGAAATAGTGTACCGAACTCCAGAGGTGATGCGGTCATCATGGAAAACTCGCTCGCTGAATTCGTGCTCGAAAAAGTGTCGAGGTGAAAAACTTTATTTTTGCTAAATTACGCACTTCGCTCATAATATTACCCGGGTAATATTATGAGCCAGCCTTGTTTCGAAAGCTTGGCATTGAGAGGTGGCGATTGATGGGGGAGAAAGCGGTATTTTTTGTGTTTGTTGGCAATCGATTGCTGGGACGAGGGAATTTAAAAAAAGTTGTTCGTCTGGCCAAGCCCTACGTGGATCGGGGCTGTCAGGAACGAATTGCGCTGTTTGATGAACAGAGTGGACGGGCAGTGGATGTTGATTTCAGTGGTAGCGAGACAGAAGTGATCGACAAGCTCGATGGTCAGGAGGTTGCAACGAAGGCAACGTCAGTCCATCGCGGTCCAGGTCGGCCCAAGCTTGGTGTGGTCTCACGAGAGGTCACGCTGCTTCCACGGCACTGGCAGTGGCTTTCTGAGCAACCCTCAGGTGCCTCGGCCACTTTGCGTCGACTTGTGGATAGCGCACGCAAGGCAAACGCATCACAAGACGCCATGCGGAAAATTATCGATGCTGCACACTGTTTTATTTGGGATATCGCAGGTGATCAACCAGGTTTTGAAGAGGCAGCACGCGCGTTGTTTGCACACAAGTTTGATGAAGTTGCTAGTCACATCGTCGATTGGCCTAAAGACATACGTAAACAATTGCATCGCTTTATCGATCAAGCTTGCCGTTGTCAGGATGCGTGAAATCGTTTGAGCGCTGCTGCTTCGTAAGACACAATAAATTCGCGATCGAGTTTGCGAAGCGCTAAGGCCATGAGTGATTAATTCAGCTCACTTGTGTTTTTTTTGAAAAAAGCAAAAAGCAGATATACGCTTGCAGCGCAACATCATATCGTTGCGTAGGGAGAAAAAGCATGTCCAGTTTATATCGTTTTTTTCTAGTTGCAATCCTCAGCGCTGCAGCGCTTCACTGCTCGGACGATAGTTCCAGCTCAAATAACGATGCTGGCATGGATAGCGCGGTAAGCGATAGCGATGTGACCGGTGATGGCTCTGTACTCAGCGATTCCGGAAACGCAGCTGATTTTTGTGGTGACACCAGCAGCATCGAAGCCTTCTTTACTTCAAACGACGGTGTGATCGCGATGGTTTACGATGATGGTAATGGAAGCCTCGGAACACACTACGAGACTTCGCAAAGTAGCTACGGTATGGACATTATGGCGAGCACTGTGTTGGGCAATGGCATCAATATTGTTGATGGTGCAAGTCAAAATCCGCTCTATGCGTACAATGCGTCGACCGATACCTTTGAAGATTCAGTTAACGAGGTCAACGTGAATTTTAACGACTACCAAAACCAGCTTAACTATAAGGGTTTGGTTCAGTGCGACCGCAGTACTCAGACCTGGACTCTGCTGATTGGTGTTCAGAACGACGCGATGAATTGGGCTCGACTGGTTTCACAATGATGTTATCGACTGCAGTTGGGGCTATCTGAGCTACATTGAGTACTCAAATATCGTTTAGAGCCAAAAAGGTATCTTGATGATATAATTGCGCTGCTTGAGGCAACGAGTGCTTTGCTTGTTGCAGTAAAGGCAAGGGAGATGCTTATGGCTAGCTATACTCTGCAGCGTGAAGTGCCTTATGGTTTTGATGAGACACGGACGAAAGTGGTTGAGGCGTTAAAAGTCGAGGGCTTTGGAGTGCTCACTGAAATTGACGTTAAAGATACGCTAAAGAAAAAGATCGACGTGGAGTTTCGGCCCTATACGATATTAGGTGCATGCAACCCCAAGCTTGCGCACAAGGCACTGGGTAGTGAGGAAGAGATTGGAGTGCTTTTGCCCTGCAATGTTTGCCTCAGCCAAATTGATTCCAAAACAACGCGTATCCTTGCCATGGATCCAGTGGCTGCGATGGGCTCTTTTTCATCAAACACTTCGATTCAGGAAGTTGCCAGCGAAGTGAAAGAGCGCCTTGAGCGTGTGCTTGAGAGCATCTAGCGCTCTGATACAAAAGTCTTGAGCCATCTTGCTTCGAGCAAGTCTTCTCACAACAGTGCAATACACTTGGGTTAGGGTTCAAAGTCGACGAGTCGACCTTGGTAGTCGAAATAGCCAAAGCCGTGAGTGGTGGCGGTGCCCGGCGCTGCGTTGGTGTAAGTCGATCCCACTTGTCGCAACGGAATTTTGTATAAGTTGTCTCCAGTGCGCGTGATGGAATAGTAGTACACTGTCATCGTCATGCTGGCGTTATAGATTTGCTCGAGTAGCATGGTTGAGCAGTTTCCATTGGTCATGCAGGGATCGTAGGCAACGGTGGCGGGCACGAAGTATTCTGGACTTGAGATAAGGTCGACCGTGGTGAGAGCCGGAAGAAAGTTAAGTTCTTTGGTCGCGCCACTTTGATCGGCATCTTGCCATTGCAGATTGGGCGCCATTGCCATCGAAATCGTATGGTCGACCGATAGCGCCGGATTGCTGGAGCTGCCAAAACGGTAGGTCCCTGTACTTGGCCTAGCGACGTTCGAAATATCGCTGTAGGGATCAATCGGGGTGGGCGGGAAATGAGGCAACATTACGTCTGTGCCGGCTGGCATTGTGAACTGAAACTTATTATGTCGATCGGGATAGGTTGCTTGCAGTTGGCTTCGCAATGCTTCCACGTTCCCTGCATTGCCTCCCCCAATGTAGGATTTAAAACAAAGTCTTGCTTAGCCAAAAACTAACTGCAATCTTGTTATTCGACGTAAGCGTAAACTCTGCAATCAACTCAGAATACTGACTGCTCATCACAAAGGAGCAGCCACGATGGGCAGGTAAGCTTAAGGCGCCTGTCTCAGTAAAAAGGTTTGTCGTAACATCGATAACTGGGTAGCGGCTGAAGGAAGTTGCGCCGTCTGTCGGCTGCAGTAATCCAGCTGGATGATAGTGGTATGAAATAACTTTGTCGGTCACTTCAGTTGTGCCGTCGTACAAACGTAGTTCCGATGCGGGAAGCACCGTGGGCCACTGATCGAGTGCAGCTTGCTGACCTAATGCGGAGACTTCCGAGTATTGTCCGCTTGCATCGGAACGTAAGTTTAGGCGTACGCGCATCGTCACGGTGCTCCCATCCCTCGCGCCGGATACGTAGCGTCCCAGACCGGGAAAGCCAGAAACAATGGCGTTAACAAGATGTGCTTCGGGTACGTTTCCAACTAGATCATGCAGATGAATGCCGTGTGGCTCCATCCACGCTGGCAGATCTGCGGCGGGTATGATCGGCTCATCGATGCCGATCGTACTACCGTCTCCCCCATCACCCGTGGCTGCATCGGATAAAGTAGAAGCATCATCGATGACGTCCTTCTTCTTTCCGATGGAACCCGAGTCGCATGTGCACAGACTCAGTGCTGCGAGCAGCCAGCAAAGGCAAAGCGGGCCGCCGGGCGAAGGGCTGGAACAAAATGGGTACAAGATCTTCATGCCGCAAAGTATAGGGCTTTGTCCGACGAACGCAATTTCGATTGCGCTCAAAGCTGTGCTGAATTGCCCAGCGATATCAAGAACTGCGGCGCCTTAACTTTCTTCGTTTCTGCTCTTATTGATCGCGTGGGAGAGTTGAGGGTTTCGGAGCTTAATGGGCTTGCTTTTGCTGCGAACGCGAAGATTAATCAGTTCAACAAAAACTGAGAAAGCCATGGCAAAGTAGATGTACGCTTTGGGAAAGTGATGACCTAAACCGTCAGCGATCAGGGTAGCCCCGATTAAAAGCAGAAAACTCAGCGCTAGCACCTTAACCGTAGGATGCGCATCAATGAAGCGTGATATCGCTCCAGAGGAAAGCATCATCGCGCCGACGGAAAGAACGACAGCGATAATCATGATCTCGATGTGCTGAGCCATGCCTACGGCCGTGATCACGGAATCAAGCGAAAACACAAGGTCGACCAGTAAAATCTGAAAAACCACGGCTCGAAACGAAGCTGCCGTTTTACCTTGGGGATCATGTTCATCTTCCCCTTCGAGCTTGCCGTGTATTTCATGGGTGCTTTTGCCCAAGAGAAAAAGACCACCCAGGATCAATATACTGTCACGTCCTGAAATTTCGTTTCCAAACAAAGTAAGCCATGGCTTGGTAAGGCCCATGATCCAGGTCAGCGAAAGCAGCAGTGCAATGCGGCCAAACATGGCCATGAACAGTCCCAGCAGTCGAGCCTTGGGCTGCTCGTTCACAGAGAGCTTAGAAGTTAAGATAGAGATGAAAACAATGTTGTCGATGCCGAGCACGAGCTCAAGCAAGGTGAGCGTCAATAGAGCAACTAGTGCCTCTGAGCTAGTGATCCAAGAAAAGTCCATCTTAGCCTTGTCCTCCCGCGCCGTTCATAGCGGAATACCATACGCTTGTCGCCCCTGCTGCGGTTGATTCCTCGAGGCTGAGCGTTCCATGTTTTCATGCCAGATCTAGGGTCCTGATCGAATTCGAAGCCAAACTTTCGCTGCAAGCTTCTCTGAGATAGGAACATCGAAAACTGAAAGCATCAGCGTCCGAAGGTGTTCGGCGCTTTCAATCGCGCTTTTTGTTTTCACCCGAAGCTGTGAATCAAGAACGAGAAACTCCTGCCCTTGGAGCGTACTTAACATATCCCCGTTTGGCCGTGCGACCATAAACATTGAACGAAAAGGTGAACGCTCCCAAGTTGAAACAAAGTGATTCGCCACTTCAATATCAATTGGGAGAATAGCTCTACTCGAGATAATATAGAGTCCCAACCATTCGTTTTCGATCTTGCGTTGCAGGTGAAAGTCTCCGGTATTGTCTTTGAATAGACGGAAACGTGCGCCTCTCTGGACAATGGTGTCACTTTCTTCGAGCAACACTGGTTCGATTAGTCCGGGGCCACCAAAGCCAGCATCCACTAGCCATTCTTTGCCCTCACTCTCGACTAAAAGAACCATGTGCGTGAAGGGACCGGGTTCACTTCGTTTATAGGTAACTCGCGCAAGTGCTCGGCTCAGTTGAAAGCCTGCTGTTTGTAGCGCCAGGGCGAGTAGTCCATTGAGTTCAAAACAATAACCGCCACGACCCTGGTGAAGTATCTTTGTGATGATTGCGGACTGATCCAAACGGATAGCTTCACCAGCTAAGACGTCGAGGTTTTCAAAGGTGATAGAGCAAGCTTGAGCAGATACAATGCTTTTTAGTCCTGCGGAGGTCGCCGTGGGAAGGGCGGACAAGCCGATACGTTTGAGATAGGCGTCGATTGAGAAAGAGTCAGTGTTCATGGCGCGGCTTTCCGCTCAAGGCTTTCTAATTTGTACAAGAGACAATGCACGAGCGGGTTTATCGTACCCCGACGGTTTTTGGCAATAGCGAGGCGAGTGCTGCATTGTGTGCTACCCGCTCTTTTAGTGTTGCTTCAATGAGTTCTATGCCTTGTTTTTTCTTGTGCTATACTTTCAAAGCGGTTTTCCTTTGGACCAACGTGATTGATTGATGAATTTTGATCCCGCAGTAATGTTTGTTGCTTTTTTGGTGAGCGGAGCAGGTTTTGTTTCGTTTTCGTACGGAAAGAGGCAAAGGCGTTTTCCGCAAATTGCCGTGGGATTGATCTTGATGGTTTATCCTTATTTTGTTTCCAATGTTGCCTGGTCGCTGCTCATCGCAGCGGCTCTCCTAGCGCTACTGTGGCTAGCTGTACGAGTTGGCTTGTAGCAGAGCAGCTGCCTCGAAGAAGTCGAAATCATCTTGAGCACAGCCCCCCTTTCCTCCAGGGGTGAGTTTGTGTCATGGTAGCAAGCGCTATGTCCTGTACGGTAACACGCGGAGTTTGTATCAAGGTCGAGTCTTCTTATGTTAAAGAAGAATCCGAGCCGCATCTCAATAATTACTTTTTTTCTTATAAGGTAAAAATTGAAAACGAAGGCAGTGAAGTCGTTCAGTTGGTCTCGAGGCGTTGGCTTATTACAGATGCATCCGGGCGCACAGAAGAAGTCGAAGGCCCAGGTGTAGTGGGAAAAACACCACGCCTCAACCCTGGGGAGACCTTCGAGTACACAAGCTTTTGTCCCCTGCCGACGCCTGTAGGCACGATGCAGGGCGGTTACATCATGCGTACCGACAGGGCGAGCAGTTCACGGCCAAGATTGATCCTTTCACTCTTGCGATGCCGTATGCGTTAAATTGATGATTACGGGGATGTGATAACAATGTTTTATAGAATACCAATACTCCTTTTTGTTCTTACAGGTTGTGCGGGGCACACAGTGGTGGTGCACGATGCTTCGCAGGGTGAAGCTTACGGGCTTAGCGTGAATGGCTCAGCGCGTTTGACCGGAAAACCCGACGTTGCACGTGCAACCATTGGCGTGCAGGTGAGGGCAACAAGTGTTGATGATGCTGAAAGGCTTGCAAAGAAACAAATGACAAGCATTGTTAATGCAATCAAAGCCAAAGGAGTCGCCGATCGTGATTTGCAAACCAGCAACTATTCCATCAACTTTGTGCAAGACTCCCCCCCAAGACCCGAGCCAGGCAAAGAGACATCCAGCAAAGCTGAATTGCCGACGGGTCACTATGTTGTAAATAATCAACTGGATGTTTCGGTGCGCAAACTGGATACCTTGGGTGATGTTCTAGCTGCAGCCACCAAGGCAGGCGCCAATAATATCTGGGGTATTCGTTTTGAGCTCGAGGATTCAGCTGCGCTTGAAGCCAAAGCCCGGGCAAAAGCTGTTCAGGACGCCAAAGAGAAAGCTAAGGCACTTGCTGAGCTAAGTGGCGCAACACTGGGACCTTTGTTGGCCGTTTCCGAGAGCGAAGCGGATCGCATTTATCCACGTGCGGCCTATCAAAGTATGAAAGCGGAAGTCATGGAAGATTCCGCAGTGCCCATTGAGCAAGGCGAAATTGTCGTACAGCATCAAGTACAGCTTCGTTACGCTATTCAAGAATAACAGGCTTTGAATCGATTGAAAGCAGCTGTCTTTTTCTGCGACGGGTTTCATAGATATAGAATGCAATAGCTAAAACGACTCCAATGACGCCGAGCCAAAGGCCCTTCCAAAACAATCGAGGGGAGTAGCGTAGGGTAAGCCGATGTTTTCCTGGGGAAAGTTTGAGTGCTAGCAGTTTATCAAATGCAAATGCGTCGCCTATGGAGCTTTGCCATCCAGGATCCCAATTTGGTTGAATACCAGCAGCGCTGGCGTATCAAGTCGTAGATCAACCTGCCATTGATGGCTTGTCTGTGTGTAGCTCGAAATGCTGCCCTGGCCCTGTTTGATGCGGACTTGTGCTACATTCCCAGACCAAAGTTCATTCGACACATTCCATTGCATACCCCAGGGGTAGCAACCAGCTGTACCGAGATTGCGAGCGGGAAGCGAGGCATAGATTGGATAATACCTGCCCCAGTCAGGAGCGCTAATAAGATGAAAGTGTTTCGAGGCGGTCTCCTCGATCGCGGGGCTTAACCAAAAATCGGTATGCCGAAGATTGTTAATGTACACCTCGCCGGCTATGCCCAATGCTGCGATGGTGCTAAATGCAAACACCGCCCTTTGGGCTGTCTTTGATTGGGCCCTCTTTTTCAACCATGAGACCACTCCGTCAAAAGCAAATCCGCTAAGCACGATAAGATACAAGCCGACTATTACCGAAAAGCGTGAAGGGACCCGAAGCGAGGAAAAAATCGGGAGTTGATGAAGCATGTGCCACGGAGAAAAATTTCCGTGTTCGCCAAACATGAGAGAAACAAACAAACACAAGGCTATTAAGATGGGCCAGCGTCTGGCGCGCCACGCAAAGAAAATGCCCACGATAGCTAAAAGCAAAGCGGGCCATCCAATGTAGTGGGTATACTCGTGCCAATTGTGGGCATAGGGTGGATGACCTGGCGGCATGTCCCGTCGCACGAACATGCCTAAGGCTCCTTTGAGGTCGATAGCATCACTGCTTTCGATAGCGCGGGGATGGCGCCTTAGCGTATCCAAGATAGGTAGAATGCGAAGCGCTGAAAAAAGTGCGGTGAAAACCGCGCTTAAACTCCCAGATAAAACGATGCTCTGCCAGCTTGATTTTTTGTCGAGCAGTCTAGCTCCAGCGTCAATGGCCAGCATGAGTAGGAAATAGGGAAAGGGGTAAGTTCCCCCTTCAAACACGGTGATGGCCAAGATAAGCGCAACAGCAAGAGCGTAACGCAAATCGTCGAGGGACTTTTGCCAACATAGAAGCAGCAGGGGGGCAAAACAAAAAGGTACAAAAGTAGCGTGTCCAACACCGAACTGTAATGCAAAAAAACCAGAACAGCTCCACAGTACAGCCCATAGAGCACTAAGTTTCGACATGTTGAAGCTACAAACACAAAGCAAGAAAAACGAAAGCAATGCTATCCAGGTATGTCCTACCAAAAGCAGCTTGCTTGCTAGTGTGGGTCCGGTAAGAAATGACAGCCAAAAAAAAGGTGATAAGTGCTGTGTTTCTGGGTTACCAATCGAGCTTATCCCGCCGCAATGAAAAGGATCCCAGAAAGGAAACTGATGGTCACGATGTATGGATGCAAAACCAGCTTCCCAATTGTGGTGAACCATACGCCAATCGCCAACGCCTGTTGATTCGGGCGATTTAAGCGCATGCAACCAAAAACAAGCCGCGAGAAAACCAAAAAAGATGGTGATAGAAAAAGCTCGCGTTGTTGGCGTTGACTTCAATGCGTTGTATTTCAGCTTCAAGCGTTGAGTTTGCTTCGCACGAGATTGCTAAGAATTTTTCCGTCAACGGTAGGCCCCAGTTCGCTTTTACAGATTTGCATGACTTTGCCCATATCTTTCATGCCGCTAGCACCGCTTTGCTCAATAGCCGCGAGCACTGCTTTTTCGATGGCAGCTTCGTCTGGGGCCTCAGGCAAGTAGCTTTCGAGAATTTCCTTTTCGAGGCTTTCTTTTTCAACCAGGTCGTTTCTGCCGCCCTCTTTGAACTGTGCGATTGAATCCACGCGCTGTTTGACCAGCGATTTAAGAACAGCCATGGTGGTAGCTTCGTCCAAGCTTTTTGATGTTTCCATTTCTTTACTGCGAATGGCGCTTAGCGCTCCTCGAATGGTTTCTACGCGAAGCATGTCCTTGCTTCGCATTGCTTCTTTAAGGTCGCTGCTGAGTTGAGTAAGAATGTCCATGGCACAGAGCCTTTCAAAAGGTAGGTAAAAGTCAACGGGTTGGTTTTGTTTTTTCTCTTTTAGCAAAAAGATTGCTGGGAAGGACTATTTCGAGCTCGGGAGCTTGGAAGGCAGAGACTGTTGTCAGGGCACTCAAAGAGACATGCATCTCTAGGACACCTTGGCCGACGGTGCGCTTAACGGGAATATCGAGTTTGCACTGGAATGGGTCTTTGTCTTTGTAGTGTTTCGAGTCTAGCGTACAGCTATCTAAATTTGTATCACGTAATCCTTCCTTTAGATGCCATGTTATCGAATCGATCGTTTTATCTTGTGGAACAGTCCAAGAGCTAAGCAGCCGTGCTCCTTTTGGATAGAATCGAGCCGGTAGCTCAAAACTTATCTCGGTTTGACAGTGGTTAGCTTGCCATAGAGGAGGGTTTTCCTTGGTCTGCGTCATACAGGTTGCCAAAGAGTTCCACTGCTTCTGATCGATGTGAAGCTTTACCGTGTTTTGATTGGCTTTTGCGACAATCGAGGTTTCAAAAAACATACGGTCGTGAGCCGGAGGAGGGGAGCTTTGTAAATGCGTTGTGAAGCGTGCCTTGTGAATCCGTAGTTTTATATCGTGGCCTCTGACTCGAAACACATTCAAGTCCACCGAGAAGCGTTCGACCGGTTCTTTAAACCATTTGCGATAAGTCAACCTAAAACGGTCACCGTCCTTTAGTAGAGCGGTCCCAAACCGTTCTCGAACCCGCCTCCTAACAAAATCGTAGCGCAAATTTGCAATAGCTTGCTTGCCTACCAACTCTGCGTCAATCACAACTTCCGCAGATGCCCCCGCAGGTATTTGGAAATACTGTTGCCCCAAAAGTGTATGAAAGAAAAAATCATCGGGAATACTCAGCGTTTGTTTCCCTTGCAATAGCGATATCGATTCAATGGTTTTCTTGGGTTTTTGCCACAATGTGCTGCGGTGGGACACGTAAACTAAATCAGGATTTTCCGGACTGGTTTCCTTCAGAGCGTTGGTAGGTACTTTGAAAAGGTGTGAAGGGCTGCTTTTGTAGTTGGTGCATTGGGTCCCAAACTCATTGCAAATAGAAAGCACGTTTTTTTTGATGGCGTAAGCGCGACGGAAATATGTGTTTGCAAAAAACAAAGGACGGCCTTTCGAATAGTTTCGAAAGATGCTTCGCCCACTAAAATGCAGAGCTTTGTATGGATATTCCAACCAATCAAGGGTGCTTAAGGCAAGGTCACTTTGCAAAAAAGGAATGTTTGTTCGCTGTTTTGGTACACCCGGTCCGATGATGCCCAAAATGCCCCAATTGTGAGTGAGGCGTTTGCTTTCTGCGTTGTTGTAGCGACTAACCCCTGCAGATTCATCACTCGTAATGAAAACCGTGGTGTCCCGAAGTACACCTTGCTTTTGAAGTTTTCGAAGAAAGGCATCGACGCTGCTGTCGAGGTAAGCAAAGGCAATTTATTGTAGGGATGGTGCGTGCCGGAATTGAGAAGCGTTACGAAAAAGGGTTGCTCTTTTTCGTGATAGTGGATGATGTCATCCGAAGCTTGCTCTAAAAAAGCTCGGTCGTCTGGTCCCCAACTGTTTCGTGAATAGGCATGATTGAAATGCTCGTAGCCGTGCAGTTCTAAAAAGCCCGCAGCCCTCATGAAATGATCTTTCATCATAAAGCCCAATGGGGCTGACTGCATGTACACCGTATGCATACCGAGTTCGGCTAAAATTTTGGGTAAGCAAGTGCGTCGTCGTTCAGCGGCGTATTCGCTCATCTTGGGCGTGTCGGAGCGAAGTTTGGGATAGTCTCCGCAGAGAAGCGCGTAGCTGCCTCTGTTCGTCTGGCGTTGCTGATCAATGAATTGATCAAAGGATAAGCCTTTTTTAAACCAGGCGTCGAGTCGGGGCATATGTGCATCGGCACGCATATCCTGGGCTTTGGCAAAGGAAGGCAAATAGGCGCCAGAGACACTTTCAAGAACTAGCCAGATTACATTCTGTCCGCGTCCGTGAGGCGTTATCCGGAGGCCTTGTCCTAGATCGGCCACAAGTATTTGTTCTAAACGCTCAGTTCGCTTGTGATAGTGAAGTGCGTCGGTATCCGCTTGGTGCTTTAGTCGAAGGCTGGTCCATGTGGAGTCGAGGCTGGCCAGTAAAAAATTGCGTTGACGCCAAGGCATGATTTCAAGGGAAGCTGCTTGCGCCAGCCAATAGCTGGTAGATGCAATCAACAGCACGGTGAAGCCCGCAAAAGTCCATCTGCCCCAAGGCTTTTTGAGACTCCACCAAACAGTCGGTAAGGCCACAAGGCATGTTATCAGCCAAGGAAGGAGCAGCGATGAGCCAGAAACAGAACCCATAAAAAAGGTAGGATCGAATAGGTAGTGGGCGTAGCGAATTTCGACGACGGTATCAAAGAGCTTGGCGTGCTCGTAGTTGATGAAGCATAGGGTTATCCATAATAGCGGCAAGGGAAGCGCTAGCCATCGGATTCGCCGACCAAGCAACGCCGAAAGCAGAGCAATTATGCAGCATAGGACCAAGTCGGCGCACAGGCCCCGGCTATCGTAGCGCGTCCAGTCGGTCTCGAGTGCCGAGACCAGCAAGAGCCGCGAAACAACCGCGGGCGCCGCGAGTACTAAGAAAAAAGTAAACTGCCTTAGGTAAGTACGCATACCAAGAATGCCTGCCAGGTAGCATTCTTTGGTAATTTCGGGAAGTATTGCTATGGGAGATAGTTTTCATGCCTTCACGTTCGGAAATGTGGCAACGCGTACAGAGCTCATACGATGTTGTGGTTGTTGGAGGGGGGATCTGCGGTTGCGGGATCGTTCGCGATCTGGCTGAACGTGGTATCAGCGCTGTCTTGCTCGAGCAGTATGACTTGGCGTATGGAACCAGTTCCAGATCATCGAAACTCGTTCATGGTGGATTTCGCTACCTCAAGCAACTGCGTTTTGGCCTTGTGTTTGAGTCAGTTAGCGAACGGCGTATCTTACTGAAGATTGCACCGCATTTGGTCAAGCCTTTGGCTTTTCTCTTCCCAATATACAAGTCGTCGCCTCTTTCGTTGTGGATGCTACGTCTTGGCTTGTGGCTCTATGATTTTTTGTCACTTTTTCGATCGCCCAAGCTGCACAAGATGATCCCGAAGTCCAAACTGAGCAAGGTTGAGCCTGCACTAAGACGTGACAATCTTGTGGGCGTCCCGATGTACTACGATTGTTCGACGGATGATGCTCGATTGACGCTCGAAAACGCCATCGACGCAGCGCAGGATGGAGCGACCATTTTAACCTGGACCAAAGCCGAGCGTTTCAGTTGGGATGAGAAGAAAAACAGTTTACGGTGATTGCGAAAGACACGCTGTCGAATACCGAAAAGCCCCTGCAATGCAGTGCGGTCATCAATGCTACGGGGCCTTGGACTGACCTTACGCGCGGAAAAAACCCGAGAGCTCCCAAAGATGAGATGCTTCACTGTACCAAGGGCATTCACGTCGTTTTGCCTCAAGAGAAGTTTCCCTTGAAACACGCCGTGGCACTTTTTCATCCACGGGATAAACGAGTGATGTTTGCCATTCCCTGGGGAGATGAGGCTTATCTCGGAACCACGGATACCTTCTACGAAGGAATGCCTGAACACGTTAACGCCAGCAGAGAGGACGTGGATTATTTGATTGAAGCTGCAAAGGATTTTTTCCCGGGGGCCCAAGCAAGTCGTGACGATGTAATCGCAACCTGGTCGGGACTGCGACCATTGCTGCGACCGCAACATAGCAAAGGCAAGTTAATGCCGTCTCAGATGAGTAGAGAGCATGAGCTGCGTATGGAGTCGCCTGGCTTCTTTTCGATTGCGGGAGGCAAGCTCACCACCTATCGGAAAATGGCCAAAGAAGTTGCCAACGAGGTTGTGAGTTGGTTGCACAAAGAAGAACTTTTGCGGAGTCATCCAACCGTTACGCAGACGAAGCACAAACCACTTCCAGGTGCTGTAGGGTGGCCTAAGCAAGGGCAGGGCGGCATCGAGAGTGATTTGCTTGAGCAATACGGTGATTTTCTGTCGTCAAAGACGGCATCATTGCTAGCCCAAAGCTACGGGGTACGCTCTTTGAGTCTTATGCAACATGCCGTCGATCAGCCTGGATTGTTAAAAGCAATCGTCACCGGGCGAGCTGAAATCATGGCTCAGGTGCTCTGGGCTGTTAAAGAGGAATTTGCCGTTCGTCTTGAAGATGTTTTAGTGCGCCGAACGCAATTGTATTTTAGGGAATCCAGCCAAGGGCTCGATGCTGTGGAGGCCGTAGCCACATGCATGGCGGAGCTCCTACACTGGAGTGATGAGCAAAAGGCTTCGGAAATCACACACTACCGGCAATTGGTTTCAGACAATCGACATTGGGTCTGAGCGCCAGCAACCTGCGCCAGTGCCACCGTCTGTATTTACTATGAAGAAAAATCCGGTGATTTATGCTTCGTTTGTATCGATGCACAAAGTGACAGGGCCATCCCCAATGCTGTGAACTTGCATCATGGCACCAAAACGTCCTTGTTCAACACAGACGCCTTCATTGCCAAGGGCGTTCAAAAAATGCAAATAAAGTTTTTCAGCATGGATAGGGTCAGCAGCGAGATGAAAAGAGGGGCGTCGTCCTCGGCTCAGATCTGCAAATAATGTAAACTGTGAAACAACCAGTGCTGCTGACGGACGGTTGAGATGCTGCAAATCGAGCAAGCTGTGGGTCATTTTGTCTTTATCATCAACAAAGACTCGTAGTTGGCTGATCTTCTTGGCAAGAGCTTCTGCGTCCTCGGTTCGGTCAGTTTTTCCGATCCCAAGATAGATTAACAGTCCAGCACCGATGGAACCGGTGGTTTTCTCTCCGACCCTGACCATCGCACTTTGCACACGTTGTACGACTCCCCGCATTTCCCTAAAGAATACCACCATTACAATGGCATGTGTACATTAAGTCCTTGCCCCGGCGAAAGGGCGTGACTAAGTTGGCTAAGTTCAATAGTTTTGTGCAAAGATAGGCTTAGTTCTTGAAACAAGGTGAGTAATGTCTGACGACGAAAAGAAGACAGTAGAAGAAGAGATTGAGCTGCCCCCGGCTGATGAGGATATCGAGGTTCCTTCGGAACTTGCGGTTCTTCCCATTCGCAACGCGGTTTTGTTCCCCGGAGCGGTTGCTCCGTTTGATGTGGGGCGCGAAAAGTCCGTTGCTTTGGTAGAAGATCTAGAAAATCAGTCGCAAACTCTCATCGGGATTTTCTCTCAGCGCGATCCGGCTACTGATGATCCAGGCCAAGATGATTTGTACACTGTGGGTGTTGTTGCTCGGGTGCTCAAAGCTTTAAAGCATTCTTCTGGAAACTACAGTTTAATTTTACAAGGTGTTGGGCGCATCCGTTTAGAGCAAGTTACTTCGAGCTCGCCTTATCTCAAGGCGCGCGTCTCGAAGATCGCCGAAATCAAGCAAGAGGACGTGGAGGCAGAAGCTCTTTCCATGTCGCTTCGAGATATTGCAAAGCAAGTCATCCAGCTGATGCCTGAACTTCCGCGTGAAGCAAGCTCTCTGGTGGATTCGATACAAGAGCCTGGGCAACTCTCAGATTTGGTAGCTGCCAATCTTGATGCTCCGGTCGATGAAAAAAATGTACTGCTCGAGACGATTGATCCGAAAGAACGAATTCGTAAAGTCCTTCGATTGCTCACTCGGCAACTCGAAATACTCAAAATGCGTGATCGCATTAACTCCCAAATAAAAGAGGAAATGGGGAAAAACCAAAGGGAGTACGTTCTACGCCAACAACTCAAAGCTATTAAAGAAGAGCTTGGTGAGGAAGATGGCGATCAAAGTGATTTGGACATGCTCGAGGAGCGAATTGTCAAAACCCATCTGCCAAAAGAGGCAGACAGCGTAACGCGCAAACAACTTAAGCGTCTGCGTTCGATGCAAGTTGGCTCTGCGGAATACACGGTGGTTCGCACCTATATTGATTGGATTTTGGATGTGCCGTGGAAGCATGCCACGACGGACAAAATGGATATTCCGTCGGTGCGTAAAGTGCTTGACGAAGATCATTCCGGGCTTGAGAAAGTTAAAAAGCGCATCGTAGAGTATCTGGCTGTTCGAAAGATTAAAAAAGACAAGAAGGGGCCTATCCTCTGTCTAATTGGACCTCCCGGTGTGGGTAAGACCTCGCTCGGACGATCGGTTGCCCGCGCGTTGGGACGCAAGTTCGTCCGTATGTCTTTGGGCGGAGTGCACGATGAAGCTGCGATACGTGGCCATCGCCGTACGTATGTTGGAGCGCTGCCAGGGCAAGTGATTCAAAGCATGAAAAAGGCGAGCACGATTAATCCCGTGTTCATGCTGGATGAAATCGACAAGATTGGTCATGACTTTCGCGGCGATCCTGCGGCGGCCCTGCTTGAGGTGCTTGATCCGGAACAGAACGATACCTTCTCGGATCACTATCTAGAAATCCCCTACGACTTATCGAAGGTAATGTTTATTGCTACGGCAAACGTTGGTGACACCATTCCTCCAGCGCTTCGTGACCGCATGGAGATCCTGGAAATACCGGGTTACACACGCAAAGAAAAACTCGACATTGCGCGTCAGCACTTGGTGCCAAAGCAACTCGAGGAGCACGGAATTACCGAAAAGATCTTGTCAGTTAAAGATGGGGCTCTCGAGGCAGTGATCGACTACTACACGCGAGAGGCGGGAGTACGAAATCTCGAAAGGCAGATTGCTTCGGTTATTCGAGGTATTGCAGTGAAAGTTGCCGAGGGTGACTTCGGCCCATTTGCTGTCGAGCAAGCAGACGATGTGCGTCCTTTCCTTGGACCACCACGCTTTACTTCCGAGGTCGCCGAGCGCACCGAAGAAGCCGGAGTTGCTACTGGTTTGGCTTGGACTTCCGTGGGTGGAGAGATTTTGTTCATCGAAGCGACGCGAATGCAAGGCACAGGCAAACTTCAGTTGACCGGACAGCTTGGCGAGGTCATGAAAGAGTCTGCTCAAGCTGCGCTTAGTTTTGTACGTGCTCGTGCCAAGCAGCTCCATATTCCAGAAGACTTTTTGGAAAAAAGCGACATCCATATTCATATCCCAGCAGGCGCCATGCCCAAAGATGGTCCAAGCGCTGGTGTGACGATGATGACAGCACTCGTCTCGCTGCTCACTGGCATTCGTATTCGTCACGATGTGGCCATGACTGGAGAGATTACGCTGCGAGGCCGAGTGTTGCCCGTCGGCGGAATTAAAGAAAAAGTCCTTGCTGCCCACCGCGCCGGCATCAAGCGAGTTATCATGCCGGAGCGATGCTCTGCAGATATTGAGGAAGTTCCGCAGGAAATTCGTGACACGCTTGAATTTGTTTACGTCACCAAAATGGATGAAGTTCTTGCCAATGCCCTAGAGCACCCAGAAAAGCTGGAACTTAACGCAAACAGTGGCGAAAAAGATAAGAAAAGCGCTGAAAATGAAGGAATGACTGCTTCGGCAACCTAGGGGGTATCCTCGAGCGGCTCGAATCTCGCGATTTTTCCCTCGGTCCGGAATGTCCGGACACGCCCTAATCTTTAGGCTTCTTACTAACCAAAGTTGTAGTAGCGACATAGCGTGGCTTTAGGTATCGTCTCGTCATGGTTGATAGAGGCACTATAGCGGTCCTGGGTGCAGGTTCCTGGGGAACAGCGCTTGCACGGATGCTGGCTGAAAGTGAGAAGGATGTTCGGCTATGGTCTCGACGCGTTGATCATGCCTTGCAGATGCTGACGAGTCGTGAAAACGCGACCTATCTGCCGGGTTTTGCTCTGCCCGATAATGTGCGGGTTACAGCCGATCTTGAGGAAGCTCTTCAGTCCGCTGATTTTGTGGTTTCGGCCGTGCCTACTCAAGGGTTGCGGCATCTTATCACTGACGCCAAAGCATTTTTGCCCAGTTCTGCGCCCATCGTCATCGCTCCCAAGGGCATTGAAAACGAAAGCCTAATGGTGGGATGTGACGCTATTAAAAGCATGTTGTCAGCATCCATGGCGCCGCTTATTTGTGCCATCTCGGGCCCAAGCTTTGCCAAAGAGGTCGCACAGGGCTTGCCGACTGCGGTGGTAGTGGCTTCTGAAGCAGAGAAGGTTGGGCTGGACGTCCAAGCACGGTTTGCCCGTGATTGGTTTCGCGTCTACACAACCGATGATGTGATTGGCGTGGAGATAGCTGGCGCTCTGAAAAACGTGATTGCGATTGCTATTGGCGTCGCCGATGGTCTCATGTTGGGTCATAACACGCGTGCGGGTATGATTACCCGTGGTCTCGCAGAAATCTCCAGGCTCGGCGTCAAGCTTGGCGCCCACCCGCTTACTTTCGCGGGTTTGGCTGGTATGGGTGATTTGCTATTGACGTGTACCGGGGATCTTTCAAGGAATCGCCGTTTGGGCCTAGCGTTAGGTCAAGGACGTTCGCTTGCTGATACGCTGCATGAACTGAAAATGGTTGCGGAAGGCTTTCCCACAGCAAAAAGCGCGTATGAGCTTAGTCTTCAGCAGAAAGTTGATATGCCAATAACCGCAGAAGTTTACAAAACCTTGTATGAAGCTAAAACTCCATCGGAAGCTGCGGCGACCTTAATGTCGAGACAACCTCGCCCCGAACGTGACTAAAGCGAGAAATTGAGTGCAGCAATGAACCGTCAAAGACTGTATTGGATTTTTCTTCCGGCCATTGTCGGCGCGGCTTGCATCTTGGGTTACTACACCATTCTCACTGCATCGCAGTTTGAAAAACTGGGTGAGCGTTCGATTGCTCAATCGGTTCTTTTACTTGTTCAAGAAAAAGTCGATCGTATTGAGAAACAGATCATTGATGCGGATAACACGGTTTTTGACGTCGTATCGTTGGAGCATCTTGATACATTGACACAGGACTTTGTTCCTCTTGCGGAGCAGAGCGCGCCCAGTGTTCGCTCAATTATTCTTGACGACACGCTGTCACAAGTAGCCTTCGTGACCCGTGCTGGCAAAAAAAGCATCGCACCGAGTTTTTGGAAGTCTTCCACAACACTTTGTTGCCAGAGATTTCGAACAATCTGAAGAACACAAAACAGCTGCAACATCTGCATAAAGACGTAAAAGGAAAATACTATCTACTTTCCTATGAAATGAGATGGCTTCAAGGTCATCGCTACTACTTGGTGCTTCAACATGACCTTGGTTACGTGATCCGTAATCTTTTTCCAGCCTTGTTTAGAGGCGAAGCTTCCAAGCATTTGTACAATGTGGTGGATGCAAACAATCGTCGGATGTTTGGCGTTTCGCTTTCGGATGCCGGCGACTATGTTGTAGGTCGACGTTTTCCAACGACGCTCTATGCGTGGCGGCTTCAAATCGCTCCGAAGCATGCCCCGCAACTTCAAGCAAAAGGTCGCACGCGCCGTTACAATGAAGTTGGGCTCTTGCTTTTCGCTTTTGCCGTGGTTGTGATGGGCGTTTCATTCTTGCTCTATGCGGTGGAAAAAGAACGAAAGTTAAATATACGCAAGACCGAGTTCTTAGCGAACGTATCGCATGAACTTAAAACACCACTCTCAATAGTCCGAATGTTTTCCGATCTTTTGCGTGCAGGACGAGTCCCTTCTGAGGAGAAGCGCGGACAGTATCTGGAGATCATATGCAAGGAGAGTGAGCGTCTCAGCACGCTTATCGACAATGTTTTGGATTTTTCCGCATTGGAGAGCGGCAAGCAGCGCTATGAAATGCGTAAAGGCAATCTGGGTGAGGTCGTGTTGCATGCCGTCGAAACCTTTCGATACCGCATCGAGCGAGAAGGCATTGAGATTCGCATAACCATCGAACAAGATCTTCCTCTCGTGGCTTTTGACCACCAAGCTATCTTATTGGCGGTGATCAATTTGTTAGATAATGCGGCAAAATACGGTGGTGGGACAGCGGTCGACGTTGGCTTGCGCTACAAAGCTGGCATGTTACAGCTCAGCGTGGCCGACGAGGGGCCGGGTATTCCCAAAGAAGACATCAAGCGTGTTTTTGAGCGGTTTTTTAGGAGCAGAAGTACAGGGCAAGTTCGCGGTTCAGGAATTGGGCTGTCGTTGGTGAGATATATCGCCGAGGCGCATGGTGGCCAGGCATGGGCGAGAAACAAACAAAAGGGAGGCGCGAAGGTTGGCTTCAGTATTCCTGTATCCAAATTAGACGCGCAAGAATGGCACTGATGGCGTGGTAATTTATGACGGTAACTAAGCAGTCCCAAGCAAAGGCAAAAGTTTTATTGGTCGAGGATGACCCTTCGCTAGCTCTTGGTTTATGCGACTCGCTGCAGTTTGAGGGCTATCAAGTCGTTCATGCTAAGACGGGTCAAGAGGGAGTCTCTGAAGCGACACGCTCTCGGCCGGACTGCGTTATTTTAGATCTTATGTTGCCAGACATTAATGGTTTCATGGTGTGTGAAAAGATTAGAGCAATTGATCATACTGTGCCGATTGTTATGCTCACAGCACGCAGTGATGAGATTGACAAAATCCGTGGACTCGACGCCGGCGCGGATGACTACGTGACTAAGCCGTTTTCAATTGGCGAACTTGTGGCACGCATTCGGGCGATAATGCGTCGGGTTCAGGGGCGGGTCGACGCGATTCATGAAATTGTAATTGGGGATGTCCTGATCGATCCGCAAGCGCACACGCTTACGCGTGGAGATGACATTGAACACCTTTCCTATTATGAAGCTTCGCTTTTAGCGCTGTTAGAGCAATTTCGGGGTGAACCCTTGAGTCGCGACGAAATTCTTGAAAAAGTATGGGGAATACACGCTGGCCCCAATAACCGCACAGTCGACAATTGCATCGTTAAATTGCGTAAAAAGCTGGAACCTTGTCCAGATCGGCCTAGTTTTCTGCTGACCGTTCATGGCGTAGGGTATAAGCTTGTTAAGGACGTAGAGGTGAAAGAAAACAAAGGCGAATGAATCTTCCTCGAATGACACAACCGCAATCAAGCTCTCTTGAATCATCCGGTCGGATCGGCAGACGTGCTGGTCTGATTGTGTATTGGATTCTTGTTGTTTACGTAGTAACGGTGGCGTTTATATCTCTAATTCCGCAGATTTTCTTAACAAAAGATGCAACTCAGCAGGTGGCAGACCATGCTCCATCCACATCGACTGAGGCCCCGTGAACGAACAAAAACCAACAGGTTTTGAAACACTTAATCTAAAGGAATCCACGCAAAAGGCGCTGGCGGATATGGGGTTTGACACTCCAACCCCAGTCCAGGCTGCAAGTTACGAGCCCGCCATTCAAAAAAGAGATCTCATTGTTCAAGCACAGACCGGAACAGGGAAGACAGCTGCTTTTGGTATTCCGATTGTCGATCGACTAGTAGAGGAAAATGGGCCGGTGCAGGCGCTTGTACTCGCTACAACGCGGGAACTGGCTGTACAAAGCGCCAATGAAATCTCCCGTCTTTCCAATTATTCAGGGATTAAAGCCCTTGCCGTTTACGGCGGGGCGAGCATGGAGACGCAAGTACGCGCTTTGGCCGAAGGGATTCAAGTTGTTTCGGGTACGCCCGGACGCATCCTTGACCATTTAAAGCAGGGCACCCTGGAGGTTTCAAGGCTAAGGGTTTTAGTGCTCGATGAAGCCGATGAAATGCTTTCGATGGATTCATCGAGGATCTTACAGAGATCATTAGTAAGCTTCCCAAGGAGCGACAAACACTTCTTTTTTCAGCAACGATTGATTCAGCGATACGGCGGGTGGCAGACCGTTTTCTCCATGAACCTATGGTGCTTGCTCTTTCAAGCGACGAAGTTGGGGCCAAGAGCGTTTCTCATTTTGTGTATCTTATCAGCGGCAAAAATAGAACGGCTGATTTGGTGTCATTGCTGGAAGTCGAAAATCCAGATACCGCAATCATTTTTTGTAAGACCAAGGCAGAGACTGAGCAAGTTGCTAAGGAACTTCAACGCCTTGGTTTCAATGCTGACTGGATCAACGGCGATTTGCCTCAGCGTGATCGGGAAGCGGTGCTTGGGAAAAGCCGCACCGGCGAACTCAGGTTTTTGGTTGCAACAGACGTTGCCGCTCGCGGCATTGATATTTCGCATATCACGCATGTTATTAACTACAACTTCCCAGAATCAACAGAGCAGTATGTTCATCGTGCAGGACGTACTGGCCGGGCAGGTCGGACGGGTGCGGCGCTGTCATTGATCGGGCCAACCGACATTGGACATCTTTACTATCTGAGGTTGCAGTACAAAATATTTCCCGTTGAACGAAGTTTGCCCACGCAACGCGAGTGGAAAACTCGAAAAGAACTTGATCGTCTCGATTTGGTTGATGCACTCACTCAAGTACCGATCAAGGAAATTGATAGAGCGGTAGCCAGTCGTATTCTTAATCATCCTGAATCTCTCCGTTATGTTTCTGCCATGGTCGCTTCTTTGTTTGGCGGTATGGAGCAGGATGTCGATGAAATGGCGCGTGGCTCAAGGATTGAGCGAGTTGCCGCTCCCAGCAAAGAGGCGCAGGAGAGCAATCCAAACGTGCGTCAAAGAGAAAATGCGACGTCGGGGAAAAAAGAACACAACCGGAATAGTGATGAAGTAAAGAGGCGAGAGTCTCCTAAGGTTGTTCATGTTCACGATGAGCAGAACACCTTGCTCTACCTAAATGTTGGGAAGCGAGACGGTTTTGATGTCAAAAAGGTGCTCACTCTACTGAAAGAGCATGTTGATCTTCCGGCCGCTGAAAAGCTACAAATTAAGCTCCGCGATCGCTATAGTTTTATCGAACTACCTGCGAGTCTGAGCGATAGCGTAATCGAATCATTAAACGGCTTAGCCTTTGGTGACCTTTCGTTGAAGATCGAAGTCGCGAAGAAAGTGTGAACCATGAACTTTGTTTGTATGGGGTGCTGTGCTGTTTTGTTGGTTGCTTGTGGTGACTCAGAGGATTTGCAGGTTGAGCAAAGTGTTGTCGAGGTAAGCCGGGGTGTAAAAAGAGCTGAGCCGTATAGAGCGGCCCAGCCGAAGCAGCCGAAAAAGCATTCTTCATCTTCGTCTCCCAGGCGCAGTGGTGAGGAAAGTCAGCCAGGGAAAGCTCCTCATTTTGATTTTTCCGAAGACGAGGCTGAGGAAAAATCATCCGAGAAGACTGAAGAGCGTGACTATGAGAAAGAGCTCAAGCAGCTTGTTGCTGCTGCCAGCAGTTGTGTCTCTTCGGACATTGCAAAACAAGCGACAGCGACGGTTACGCTTAGTGTGGAAGCGACCATTATGGAAACCGGACGCGTGACGCGAGCGGATGTTCGATCGTCTAGCCTGCCTCAGGAAGTCACACGATGTTTCGAGAAGCAAATCGTTTCCGGCCATTTTCGCGCTCCGGTAACCAATGCGCCAAGGACTACAAGGACAAGTTTAACCTTTCAAAGGAAAGCAAAAGACAACTAGTTATGTTTGGGCACGATGTAGCGGCTAAACTACTGGGTTGGCAACGTACTTTTATTTTTCCAAAGCATCTTGCTCCTGCAAAAGAGCAACGACCTGATCCGGGATACGATGTTGAACGTTGGTACCGAGAAGAGGGGCAGCTCAGTGTTGAGGCATGGTTTGCCCCATGTCATCACCGTGCGGAAGAAAAATTGCCTCTCGTCGTGTTCGCTCACGGCAATGCCGAGTTGATCGATCAATGGCTCGAGCCGTTGGACTGGTATCGAAACAACGGCTTTCACTTGTTTTTGCCGGAATACCGGGGTTACGGGCGAAGCACTGGAAAAGCAACCGAAGCCAATATCCTTTCGGACATGGTTTATTTTCTAGAAAAATTAAAGAAAGACCCGCGTATCGATGCTTCTCGGATTCTTTTTCATGGTCGTTCGCTTGGCGGTGGTGTGGTTTGTGCTTTGGCGGAGGTAGTGCCTCCTGCGGCCATGGTTGTGCAGTCGACCTTTACAAGCATTCCGAATGTTGTACGTAAGTTCTTGGTCCCGTCATGGCTTGTTTTAGATCGTTTTGATAATCAAACCCGCTTGGAATCTTTGGATCTTCCGGTTTTGATTGTTCATGGGACCAAAGACAAGCTGATACCGTTTAGTCATGCACAGCGACTCAAGCGCTGCGTGAAAAAGGGAAAACTAATTGCCTACGATGCGGATCACAACGATTGCCCGCCCAATTGGCAGGAATTTTGGGTGGAGCTTGCTGCCTTTGTAGCAGACAATGTGTCTTCTAAGGGGTAGGCAAAGGTGCTACTTTCTCCTCCGTGCTGAACTTGGCCAAGCTCATAGAGCTTCGCTACACTTATGGATCTAACATGCCATAAGCAAACCAGTATCAGTGTCTATGACAGATAACGCAAAGAACAATGTCTTCAAACCCCACGCCGAATCTTCAAGAACAACTAGCGCAATGATAAAAACGATGCGCCTCGCTGGATGCTAATGAAAGATGGTTTGGATCACGGACCTTTTTCTGGCAGAGATCTGGTGCACATGGTCATGGATGGCAGTGCGCGAGCAGAACATGGCCTTACCAACATCGATACTCGCGAGCAGTCAACGTTGGGTGATTCGCCACTTTTCTCCGCTTTTTTAAGCAATACCAGATCAATATCCAACACCAGACGCAGAAAACGGCTTTGGAGCGTTCTGAGCGCATGGAACGAGCCGGTAACTTATTTAAAATCGTGGTGGGACTCGGAATTATCGGAGCGCTGGGTTTAGGCGTAGCAGGTTATGTGATGACGCGTGAAAGCGCGGATTCAGATCAAAGTGATCCCGATCTTGCGGGTTTATACGAACGAGGCGAAATACAGCTTGAAGGACAAGCGGGTATTCTTAATGCACCCCGCGGCAAACGCGGCCGAAGTGCCAAAAACAAGAGCGGTGGGAGTGGTGATTTGTCCTACGAAGATGCCATGAACCAAGCGGTGGATCTCGGTGATGTTAGCGGCGGAAACGACATCGCCACGCTGAGCTCCGAGCAGATAGCCTCTGTTATGAATCGTAGCATGAGGTCGTTAAGTAACTGTGTGGGAGCCGAGCTTCGCAGTGCAAGCCGTCCTGGCGCGGTGCGGATCGACCTTGCGATTGAGGGTAGTGGACGCGTGCTTGGTGCAAGTGTCCATGCAGGTAGCGCAAGTTTTAAGTCCTGCGTTGTTGCGCAGGTTCGTAAAGTAAAGTTCCCTAGTTTTTCTTCACCTCGAATGGGTGCCACTTTTACATTCAGGGTTGATTGAGTGAAAACAGTTTACTTCGTAGCGATCCTTTGTTTTTTTTGTTTGGCGTGTGAAACGGTAATAGAGAGTCGCCTCAGCGAAGAGCAAGCGGATCAGGTACTCAAAGCATTGGCCGCGCAGGGGATCCACGCAACAAAAGATTCGCGTAATGTCGGTCTATCTCGAGGCCGCTACCAAGTGAAGGTCTCAAACAGCCAGGCTCCTTTGGCGTTGCAGACTTTACGAAGCTTAGCACTGCCAACAAAAGGGATGGATTCCCACCGAGTTCCCCAAAAGCAAAACCATTTATTTCCAGTGCGTGGCATCAAAAGAAGCCTACGAAAACTCAGTGGCCGTGAAATTAGAGCGGAGCTTGTTATCGATCGACGGTGTTGTTCAAGTCGATGTGCATTTAGCTTTGCGCAGCAGCAGCTCTGGGAGGACAGTTCATCAAGTTCAAGCCGTGCATCCGTTTTGATCAAATTTCAGAAACTGCCTTCGTCCTTGGGCGACGAGAAGATAAAGGAATTCGTCGCTGGCGCAGTCCAGGGGCTTCGCCCGGACAATGTGACGGTGATCATGCTGGCTGTTCCGCATCTGGTGCACAAGCCTCAAGTACTCCGTTGGGTTGGCCCGTTTGAAGTCTCAGTGGCCTCTGCCAATTTGCTTCAGGGCCTTCTTGGGCTTCTTTTCGGGGTTTGCCTGCTATTGGCAAGTATGCTCGTGCTTGTCTGGCGCGTCCGCCGTGCTGCAAGGCCGTCGCTTTGAGCTGTGCTGCTCAATATTTTCTAATCAGAGCCCTAGTGTGGCAAGAACTTGACCCTGATTGACCGAGTCACCTCCTTGCAAACAATGCTTTTGACCGTGCCATCGCAGGGAGATTCGACGGGCAGCTCCATTTTCATGGATTCCAAGATCACGATGGCCTCTCCTTTGGTGACCGAATCACCTGCTTTTTCTCAACTTTCCATACAGTACCGGTGATGTGTGCCTTGATTTCAGTTGTCATAACGCCCCTTGAGAAGCTTGAAGTTCTGGATAATGGACCCGTTTCATTGACAGTGTACCCAACTGGCTGTTAAATTTACAAATAGAGCCATTATGTCTGATCAGGATAACGAGTCTTCCGTTTTATTTAACCTTCGAGAGTTAATGAACCTCGAAGAAGACCGCATCAAAGCGGAAGAAGACTCTCGAAAGAAACGAGAAGAAGAAGAACGTTTACGTCGCGAAGCCGAAGAGGCTCGTGTGCGTGAAGCAAAAGAAGCCGCTCTAAGGGCTGAGCAAGAAGCCAAGCTTGCCGAAGAGCGTAAACTTCGCGAGGAAGAAGAACGTCAACTTCGCAATAAAGAAGAAGCAGAGCTGCGTGTCCGTCTGGAGATGGAGCAACAAGAGCGAATCCAGCAAGAGCAACAGCGCTTTGCTCATGAACGGCATTTGGCTGAGATCGAGACCAAGCAACGAAAAGGATTACCCCACTGGGTCCTTCCAGTTGCGGCGGTTGTCCTTATCGGTGCTGGTGCTGGTGTCTATTTTGGCATGGTCAAACCGGAACTTGAACGTCAGGCTAGGCAAGCTCAGATAGAGCGCGAGCAACGCGAAGAGGCTGAAGCTGAAAAGCAACGGTTAGCTCAAGAAGCTGCCGAGGCACAACGCAAAGCAGAAGATGCCGAGCGACTAGCGAAGGAAGCTGCGCAGAAGCTTGAGCGAGAAAAAGCCGCAGAACGTGCTCGGGCAAGCAGTTCTCGCAGTAGCCGAAAAAGTTCGCGTCGTAGCAGTGGCAGCTCCACGAAGAAGAAGACCTCAGGCGGGGGCTCAAATTCCGATGATCCATTGGGTGGGCTGGACTTTTAGCCAAAGTCAGGTACCTGATCGCCCAGGTTTTAATGGATACCGACATCAGGACAAAAGCTAAACAACACTTGGCATGCGCTTTGGACCTTCCTAATTTGAAAGAGGCGCAGGCATTGGCCCGTCGTATTCAACATGAGGTTGGCTATTTGAAAGTTGGCTTGGAGTTGTTTACTTCGGCCGGAAGCGAAGCTGTTTCGTTAGTGCGATCGTTGGGTTTGAAATGCTTTTTGGATTTAAAATTGCACGATATTCCAGCAACGATGGCGCGAGCTGCGGCAGCAGCTGCTGATCTTGGCGTTGATCTATTGACCGTGCATGCGAGTGCGGGACCTGAGGCCTTGAGCCAGGTTCTCAAGGCTACCGCGCACAGCAACATGCGTACGCTAGCGGTCACCGTACTCACTAGCAGTGACGAGAAAGACCTAAAGGCTATCGGTGTATTGAAACCACCGCTTGAGCAAGTCAGAGACCTGGCGTGTATGGCGGTTGAGCAAGGCGTAAGCGGATTTGTTTGCGCAGCTCCTGAGCTTCACGTGCTTCGCGAGGTGGCTGGGCCGAATGCTTTTTTGGTGACACCTGGCATTCGGCCCTCCTTGGCGGATAGTTTCGATCAAAAAAGGGTTGCTGATCCTGCCTGGGCGGTAGAGCATGGCTCGAATTTGCTTGTCGTGGGCAGACCGATTCGAGACGCCAAAGATCCAGCACGGTCGGCTTCTCAGATCGTTGCTTCAATTGCCACGGTTTTAAATAGAGCGGAATCGGATCATCCATGAAAAGAAGAGTTTACGGAAAACAAGCAGTACGTGAGGCCATGCGTGGCCGTGCTCCGCTACATATCCTGTGTGTCTCAGAAAAAGCCACTCAGGGACTAACTGAACTGCTGGATCTTGCAAAGCATCAAGGTGTTGAGCTGCGAATCTGCCCAGAAAGCCAGCTTGATGCCTTAGCTCAAGGTGGGCGGCACCAAGGGGTGGTAGGCATTGGCGGAGAGTTTCCGTACCTCGATCTTGAGGTGATGGTGAGCGAGTGCCCCAATAAGAGCCCTTTTTTCATCGCACTTGACGAGCTTACCGATCCTCATAATTTCGGGGCTATTGTTCGAACTGCCGTGTGTTTGGGCCTCGATGGCATGATAATCCCTCGACATCGGGCAGCTCCGGTCAGCGGAGCGGTGGTTCGGGCCGCAGCCGGAGCCACTGAGCATGCCCGGATTGCCAGAGTGACAAATTTGGGCAAAGCGCTTTGTTTGTTGCGCGAAAACTATGGCTTTGAGATTGTCGGCCTCGATGCAGCATCCGATGTGCAAATTAACAGCATTAATTCAACTCGAAACGGGCAGGTGCTCGTGGTAGGTTCCGAGGGAAAAGGGCTTAGGCGTCTTGTACGCGAGGCGTGTGATGTATTAGTACGCATCGACATGGCTGGCCCCGTAGCCTCTCTGAATGCATCGGTTGCCGCCGCAATCGCAATGTATCAGCTCAATCAATCAAAATTGGATAATTCACAGGTAGACAACACATGAGTCAAAAAGCAGCAAAGCGTGTATGCATTCTTACGGGTGGCGGTGACGCTCCTGGTCTTAACGCGGTCCTCCGTGCGTTCGTCAAAGCGAGTGTATCTTTTGGGATTGAGGTTTTTGGCAGCGAAGACGGCATGGAAGGTTTCATGAGGCCGGATGGCATCGTGCCGCTCAAGAGCGAAAGCGTAAAAGGTATTGTTCATCGTGGGGGTAGCATTCTTGGATGCTCCAATCGCGGCAATCCCTTTGCCTTCCCTGTAAAGGGAAGTGACGGTAAGACTTCGATCGTTGACGTCTCCGATGACGTTGTAAAACGAATCAAGGAACTTGAGATTGACACTGTGGTGATGGTGGGCGGCGACGGCACCATGAATCACGCCATAAGGCTACAGAAAAAGGGCCTCAAGTGCATTGGCGTCCCCAAAACCATCGACAATGACCTTAGAGGCACCGATTTTACCTTTGGATTTGATACCGCAGTTCAAACTGCGACTTGGGCTATTGATGGTTTGCATTCGACTGCTGAATCGCACGATCGTGTGATGATTGTGGAACTGATGGGCCGTCATGCGGGCTGGATTGCTCTTCATGCTGGTATTGCAGGTGGCGCGGACGTTATCCTGATTCCGGAAATCCCCGAGATCGAACGCGTTGAGGCAGCTATTCATGCACGTGCTGAGCGCGGAGCAACTTTTGCGATTGTAGCCATCGGCGAAGGCGCGATGCCAAAAGGGGGTCGTGCTTCGACAGTCGAAGCGGGTTACGACGGACACCTTGCACGCTTGGGTGGCGCAGGACACCGTCTTGCGCAAGAACTTGAAGATAGGATTTCGCACGAGATTCGCGTCACGGTGCTAGGTCATCTGTTGCGTGGAGGAACGCCATCATCGCTCGATCGTCTGCTCGGATCACGTTTCGGCGTACGCGCGGCCGAACTTTGTCGCGATGGTATTACCGGTCGTTTAGTGAGTCTTAAGGGGCAAGATGTTGTTGATGTGCCTCTAAGTGATGCCTTACAAGAAAGCAAACTTGTCTCGCCTGACAATGAACTTGTTCGTGTGGCCCAACGTTTAGGGATTGAGCTTGGTGGATGACCGTGGCCCCAGGCCCGATCGTATTGCCAAAACCGCGGCAGCGTTAATTATTGGGGATGAACTCCTCAAAGGTAAAGTTCGAGACGAAAACACTCCTTTTTTGGCCGAGCGACTTTTCGAGCTCGGTGTGAGCTTAGGACGGGTTGTTTACGTTCCGGATGAAATCTCAGACATTGCGAAATCATTGAACGAGCTTCGTACTGCATTTGATATTGTTTTCACCAGCGGAGGCGTCGGACCCACACATGATGACCTGACGCTTGAGGCAATTGCGAGTGCTTTTAACGTCGATTTGGAAGAATCCGAACAGTTCATTCAGCTATTTGAAGAGCACTATGGTCAGTGTCTTTCAGCCGGGCACTTGCGAATGGCGCGTCTTCCTCAGGGAGTCGAGCTTCTTTATGAGGAGGGCTCTTCCTTTCCGACACTTCGCATGGACAACGTTTTTATTTTCCCCGGTGTTCCTAAATACTTCCGGATGAAGTTTGAAGCCGTAAAGAAATATTTTGAAGGGAATCCTGCTTTTCTATCGGAGAAAATCGGGATCTACGCCGATGAATGCGACATTGTCGATTTGCTGGATGATCTTGTAAAAGCTTTTCCGATGCTCGCTATAGGGAGCTACCCCTTGGTAGCCAGGCCTCCTTGCGTAACAATCACCTTTGACAGTACCGATGCTGCCCTCATTGCCGAAGCCATGAGCTTCTTTAAGAGCTTATTAAGTAAGCGAAATATTCCGACCGTGAAAAACATGCTGCCCGAAGAAAAGTAGTGCTTTGCTGTCTTGTTCCGGCTGGTCCGTGTTTCCTTCAAGCAAGCCTATTGGGGGATAGGACGCAGCTTGATGGAGACTTTCGTGAGGCCGGGTTTGAGAAATAGCCGCAGATCGTGGGGAAAAAAGTGTGGTGCTTTGACCGTGAAAAAATATTCGCCGGGACTAAGCGGTAGCGGGGTTTTCTCGAGAGCTAGTGCGCTGCCTAAAAAGCGATTCCCTTGATAGAGCCGGCCCTGAGCTGGTTCAATGTTCATTAAAAGGCGAGCTGTATCGTTCGCTCTCGTTTGAGTGCCGGCGCAAGCTTCTAAGAGCATTGCGATGCAGAGCGTTGTCCCCAAAAACACAACCAGAGCTAAAGGCAGTTTGCGCAAAGTTATTCCCATTCAATTGTCGCCGGCGGTTTGCTCGACACGTCGTAGACGACGCGGTTACAGCCTCTTACTTCGTTGATAATGCGAGAGGATGCTTTACCCAACAATTCATAGGGAAGCCTGACCCAGTCTGCGGTCATGCCATCTTTGGAAGTCACAGCACGAATGGCGATTACAGAGTCATAGGTACGTTCATCGCCCATGACACCCACTGTTTTTACTGGAAGCAGTACGCAAAACGACTGCCAAATCTGCTCGTACAATCCGGCGTCGCGAATTTCTTCCTCTAGGATAATGTCCGCTTCGCGAAGAACGCGAAGTCGGTCTTCCGTGACTTCCCCCTAGTGCATCTAAAAACTGCTCGGATGCATCCACATGAACAAGGTTGAGGCCGAAATTGTCGCGGAAGGTGCGTACGACTTCTTTTGCCTCGCCCAGGCGCAACAATCCATTGTCAACGAAAATACAGGTGAGCTTTTTCTCAATGGCTTTTGCAACGAGCACCGCGGCGACCGAAGAGTCCACTCCGCCGGAAAGACCGCACACGGCCTCGGCATCACCGATTTGAGCTTTGATACTTGCGATGCTTTCATCAACAAACGATCCTGGTGTCCACGTGGGTTTGCACCCCGCGACATCAAAAAGAAAGGAAGCAATAATCTCCTCGCCTTGGGGTGTGTGAGCCACTTCAGGGTGAAATTGCACGGCGTATATTTTATTCGCCTCGTTCCCGACAGCCGCAAAGGGCGTGCTGGATGTTTTGGCCATCGGGACAAAGCCTTCTGGCAAAGATTCGACACGGTCACCGTGACTCATCCATACATCAAGTTTTTGATGCATACTGAAGCTGCTGAGGATGCTACTAGGGTTGTTTACTTCAACTTGGGCTGGACCGTACTCATGGTGATCGGCACGAATGACTTTTCCGCCGAGGACGTGGCTGAGGAGTTGCATGCCGTAGCAGATGCCTAAGATGGGAATACCAAGTTCGAAAATCTTTGGGTCGACTTGAGGCGCATTTTCTTCGAAGACACTATTGGGTCCGCCGGATAGAACAATGGCTTTGGGTTTGTGATCTTCAAGAGCCTTGATATCAAGTGTACAAGGCTGGATTTCGCAGTACACGCGTTCCTCGCGAATGCGTCGTGCGATAAGTTGAGTGTATTGAGAACCGAAGTCCAGAATGAGGATGTATTGCGACTGTGACACCCCCGCGATCTAACACGGCCGCAAAAACGCGTCGACTGGCTTTTGGCAATTTCTAGCTGTAGTTGGGGGCTTCTTGAGTCACCACGACGTCATGGACATGGCTTTCTCTTACGCCTTGTGCGCTTTGTTGCACGAAGCGTGTCTCGCTGCGCAAGGCTTCAATGGTTCGAGAGCCTGTATAGCCCATGCCGGCTCGCAAACCGCCGGTGAGCTGATAGACGATGCTCGAGAGCGATCCGCGGTAGGGGACTCGGCCTTCGACACCTTCTGGCACGAGCTTCTCCACGTCTTCGACATCACTTTGGGCGTAACGATCTTTTGCCCCTCTGGCCATGGCGGTAAGTGAGCCCATGCCGCGATAGCTCTTGTACGTGCGTCCTTGGTACAAGATCCTCTGACCTGGTGACTCGTCCGTTCCAGCAAACATCGAGCCGATCATGACGCAATGGGCACCAGCCGCGATGGCTTTGACGACGTCGCCTGAGTATTTCACGCCGCCGTCTGCAATAATGGGTATGTCTTTTTGCGCGGCAACTTTTGCGCAGTCAGCAATGGCGGTGATCTGTGGAACGCCGATTCCAGCCACAACGCGTGTCGTGCAAATCGATCCGGGACCCATTCCTACTTTGATACCATCAATGCCAGCATCGATAAGTGCTTTGGCACCTTCAGCTGTTGCGACGTTTCCTGCGATCAAAGGCGTGTCCGGATGCTGCGTCTTTATTTCCCGAATCGTGTCAATAACAGCGCGGGTATGACCGTGTGCTGTATCGATGGTGAGAATATCAACCCCGGCGGCAATCAGGGCTGCGACGCGTTCGCCGCGATCGGGGCCAACCCCCACTGCGGCGCCGACACGTAAGCGACCAAGGTCGTCTTTGATGGCATTGGGGTAGCGCTCCGCTTGCAGAAGGTCCTTGATGGTAATTAAGCCGACCAACTGTCCGCCGCTTCCGACCACAAGAAGCTTTTCAATTCGATGCTCATGCAGGAGTTCTTTTGCGCGCTGCTGAGAAACACCGGGCGGCACGGTCACAAGTTTGCGTGTCATGTGCTGCTCAACACTTTGGTCAAGCTTGCTTTGGAACCGCAGATCGCGGCTGGTGAGTATGCCTACAATGCGTTCGTTCTCAACGACAGGCAGCCCTGAGATATTGTGCAGTCTCATCAGACCCAAAGCATCACGCAGGCTGCGCGTCGGGTGAATGGTGACCGGATCAAGGATCATCCCACTCTCAGCTCGCTTTACCTTGAGAATTTCTCTTGCTTGCTCTTCTGGGCTTAGGTTCTTGTGGACAAAGCCTAGACCGCCCTCTCGAGCCATGGTGACTGCGGTTTTCCATTCGGTAACCGTGTCCATGGCACTGGAAACCAAGGGAATTGCTAGCTCGAGATTCCGAGCACAGCGTGTGCGAAGGTCGGCATCCCTTGGCAAAAAGTCCGCATAGCGGGGAAGTAAAAGGACATCATCAAAGGTTAAAGCTTTTCGGGGAGTCTCATCTAGCACGCTGCACTCGCTTTCAAATACTATTCGTGCGCCGCAGTATAGCCTCGTTTTATCTTTTGTGCCCGAGGAAATACACTCTTGCCAGCGATGACGGCACGCGTTAGACAAGTATCATGAGTTCTGAGGATCAAGGCGGCGAAAAACCGTCGCAAAATCAGCTACCTGACCATGCCCCGATTGCTCCTCCTCCAGCGCCCCACCAAGAGCGGGCGGCCGGGTATTTTGCCGGGGCCAAAGCCGGAGGGCAGCTTCCGGGCCCTGAGCAGTGCCAGAATGCCTTTTTCGCGCATTTTCTGGCGGCCATTGCCAACGTGGTGTGCTGCGGCTTTGTGCTGCCCATAGGTGCACCGCTGTTGGTGCTCCTTTTCTCAAAACAAAAGACGGCTTTTGAGCTCTTTC
Source organism: Myxococcales bacterium (assembly GCA_016699535.1). NCBI lineage: Bacteria > Pseudomonadati > Myxococcota > Myxococcia > Myxococcales > Myxococcales bacterium. The sequence continues at coordinate 3,454,704 of CP064980.1, read as the reverse complement.
ACATCCATCAAAGTGTCATCTTCCAAGGTGCCTTATTCGTGATCCAAGTGGCGTTGCAAATCTGGATCATGGTGTTGTCAATTGCTGGGGTGAGCCTGGCAAGTCTTTTGAACGTGTTGCATGTGCTGCCTGTTTTGATAGCTGTTGTTTACGCCATCATTGTTGGGATGGCTGCACGCCGCGGTGAGTGGTCAGAATATTTTTTCATCGGAGAGAAGGTTTTAAAAATGAAACCTTTCATCTCGTGATTTCAAGATCTTAAAAAACCTTTGCGAGATACAATCCAATCCACACCCCGGATAGCCCTAGTATTAGATTTCCCATCGTATTGGTAAGCGCCAGCACATGATTACCGTTTTGCATATAATGCACGGTGTCGTATCCAAAACTTGAAAAGGTGGTAAATCCACCGAGTAGGCCTATGACGATTGGAATGCGCCACTCCGCGCTTATTATGCTTCGTTCAGACAGCTGCATCACAAAGCCAATACAGAAGCAACCTAGAACGTTGGCTAGAAGGGTTCCATAACCAAAAGCGCTTCCCAAGTAGCGCTGTAGAGTCATACCCAAAGCATAGCGCATGAGCGAACCTACCGCTCCTGCCATGGCGACGGCCCACCAAAGTTTCATCGCTCGTTTCTCCTAGTCATCTTCTGCTTCCTCTGCTGGTTTTTCTGGGATACGGCACAATGGGGAAAAATCGCAAAAACCACAAGCCTCAGCGATGGGCCGTAGTACATGTTTTCCGCTTCTCATTTGAGTCGCCAGATCAACTACCCGCTCTCCAAGCACGGTGAGATGACGGTCGGGGTTGCTAACATGAAGCAAGTCTTCTATTGCAGTCGTAGACTTTTTCCATGCCGACGATGTCTTGGCCAGTACTCGAATCGAAGGGAGCGCTTTTTGATCTCCTAGACTCAAGAAACGCGCATCGATTTTTTCGTTTGATAGCATTTTTGTTTGGGTAGTAGCAGCGGCATAGAGTGAAAGCTGCAGGTGTTGTGAGCCAAACTTTGCGGGCTGAAGTTGCGCGCGAAGCGATCCCGTTTTGGCTCGTTTAAGATCACTCACACGAACCCCGCCGCGCCCTTCTTCTACAAGGTCGATCTTTCCACGTACAAAATAGGATGTCTCGCTTTGCGGATCGCTAATCTGCAACGCAGGCCAACCGTCTTTGAAGCCAAATGTCTGCTCAGGATGAATCGCGTGATAGCCGTCGTCGCTCCGATAGAGATCATCGATAAGACCTAGCAGCTGAGATGCGATACGATGAGCTATGGTAGCGAAGATGCTCGGGTGAAGCGAGGTCGCGGTGGCTTGTTGTTGTATTCGCGCTTCAATCGCATTGCTTGCGAGTTCGAGTGCCATTTTGCGATGCTTCTCGTGAAACTGGGATACTCCTTTTTGGATAATCGATGACATGGCATCTTCAAAACAAAGGTGTGCCAAGGTTCCTTGATCTTTTGCTTCGAGATCAAATTCGACATCACGATCATCTATTAGACGAAGACGTCGCGCTGCAAAATCTTGAAAGGGACAACGGAAGGCACGCTCAAGCTGCGAGGCGCTGAGGGGTGAGTTCTCGCTACCTATCGGATCCTCGAGACTTAGACTTTCGGCACTTAGAATCCCGGTGTAACTGTTCTGCGCCACTTTTCCAAATGACAGAGCGTGAACGAAACGGCTATGTTCGATGCCTATCCTTTGTTTGGCTGAAAGCAAAAGATCGTGGCTCGTTTCTGGCAGTGCACCTTTGTGTAGTGTCGCTCCAAGCATGCGGCGCGAAAGTGTCTTTCCGCGAGCATTGCGAAGGCACTCCGTCGCTGATGTTATGCCAATGGCCTCGGCGCTGTCTTTGAAAAACATTGAAGCACTTAGTGGTCGGCCTGCAGAATCGGTTTGGCAATAGCATAAGCAAAGCTTTTTTGTGGCGCTGAAAAGCCCTAAAAGAAAATCAGAGGCGGCGCGCTCTAGCGTTGTGTCGTGCAATACGGAGTCCGCCGTGGCGCGTGATGAGCAATCAAAACCCGCTTTGCTGTGACTGACAATGTCCTGGTGCATATGCCAAAGGTCGGAGTAGGGCAAAAGCGGGTTGTCTTTAGCAAGAGCAGCAAAACTTTCCTCGGAAAGATCGCAAAAAACGACTGCATCAAATTGACGGGCGGCAAGCATGGATAGCGAAAGCATCGCAATGCTATTTCCATGAACACTAAGCAGTGAAAGTGAAGCGTCCTGAAGCTCGGAAAACAATTGCTCAAACCAATGTTTTGATGGGTGTTTAGCGTCGAGTGATTTTGCTACCAACGAAAACCGATCCAGGATTCTATCCAAGCTTTCAAAAGCAAGCTCGTCCTGTCCTAGTGCTCTAGCGAGGTTGCGATTCAAGGGATCGCTGGCATGAATCATGGTGCGCAAGCTTTCCGGATGAATGTGAGGGCGCTCCAGTGATTGCTTGACTTTGAGTGCCCGAACGAGGCTACGAAAGCGATCAACGAAATCGTGCAGACTCATCTGCTCAGAAAATGGATCAAGGAGAAGGTGAAGCTTGTTGACGGCGCTTGCGCAGCTAAGCGCGCTCTGCGATTCCATCGCTTCAAGACTTTTTACAACGGTGGGCAACTCGAGATGGTGTGAAGAGGGGAGCGTCGAAAGAGTTTTTCTCAGGACTGAGCGTGTGATCGCTTGCTCAAAGAGTGTGCGCGCAAAGTCACTGCTGAGTACCGTGAACAATGTTGTCGCGGTCCATTGTGACTGAGTCAACTTCGTAAGCTCGCAAAGCCAACGAAGAAAGTGTGAGTTGAGCAGCGCAGGATAACGAGGTTGCTCAATGGGAATACCTTCTTGAGCAAGGGCCGTAGCCCAAAAATCCGCTTCCTTATTCAGAGTAGGGCAGCATACGGCAATACGGTGTGGCGCAATGCCTTCATCCAGCCATTGACGCAAGGTGCAAGAAACGATGGCAAGCTGTTCTGTGCGACTCGAAAGCTCGAAAGCCGCCACGCCTTCGAGTGGCTCAGCTGCGTTTCGGGGTTCATACAGCCGTGTAGCAAGAGATGCTCCGCAGCCATTTGCATCAAGGGATACCGGGATGGGATGAATGTTTAGTTGGCTGCTTTGAGCAAAACGCTCAAAGTCGTTCAGCATTCTGGAGATACGTTGCGCATAGATAGTCTCGCCGGGAGCATAAGGAAGCTCGATAGTAATGGAGCAACTTTCTAGCAAACGCTTGGCGATGGCTTCCCATAACGCAAGTCGCGCAGGAGGCAAATCGAGACAATAGCGCAAAGTAATCGACGTGGTCTCCCGAAGGAACTTCGGAAGTTCTGCGCCATTGTTGATGCTGCTTGCTGCAAACCAATGCGCTTCAAAAACATCCATGATGTTATGCGTTTCCTTGAACGCACTCCACCAGTCCATCATCGAAGCCATTCGCTCGAGTCGCTTCTTTCCCTGCACTGGAAGCTTCATCGCCGTGTCTTTTAAGGTGTCGGGGTTCGCGCCCACTTCTTGAAACAAACGCAATGCGTGCTGGATGGCCCCGACGAGTCCTGGTCGGCTCATTTGTGAGGTTTCCATCCATGTTTTGCATGGACTCTCATGAATCACGCTAGCTAGCCAGAGTCGCCCTGTGGCTTCATCGGGAAGTGATGTTGCATCAATAACCGATGTGATAATTTGAGTTTCAATTTCGTCTAGTTGCCACGCACAATTTCCTATCGAACTGTTGCTTTGAGCTTGCTCGGCAACATGAAGCATATGTTGCGCTTTCAAAGCATAGTTAGGAAAAACCGTGATGTCTCGAACACGCATCAGGTAACGAAATTAAGATATCCAAGGATAACGAGCGAGTTGATGAAATCAATTAGGAAGGCCCCGACTAAGGGCAACACCAAAAAAGCACGAGGCGCTGGTCCAAATTTTTCTGTAATGGCTTTCATGTTCGCGACTGCAGCGGGTGTTGCTCCAAGGCCAAAGCCGCAATGCCCAGCGGCCATAACGGCAGCGTCGTAGTCTTTGCCCATGACTCGAAAGGTAATGAAATAAGCGTACAAGCCCATGACCAGCACTTGCAGTCCGAGGATGATCAGCATGGGCCCGGCGGCGTTTGCCAGCTCGATAAGGTTCAGACCCATCATCGCCATCGACAAGAATATCCCAAGAAACACTGAGGCTAGTAAATCAACCAGCCAGGTCTGGATTAAATCAGGTTTGATGAAATAGATAACGTTGCGTGTAATCACGCCCACGATCATCGCACCGATGTACACGGGAAACGTAAGACCGACAGCTTCTATCCCGGCACTCACCCACGCCCCGGCCTTGATGCAAAGTACTACAATAATTAAGTGAAATACTGCGCGCTGCCCTGAACTATGCAACTGCCCGACTTCGTAAAAGAAGCCAGTGGTTGTTTCCTCTTGTCCTGTGCTCTCTTCAGAGTCCGAATTGGGGTCTTTGTCTGCTTCAAGCTTGTTTTTTTTCAAGAGCCGGCCACCGACGGGGCCTCCCAACAAGCCTGCCGCTACGAGACCGAAAGTTGCAGCTGCAACACCCACAACCGAGGCTGAGCTGTAGCCCGCTTCAACAATAACGTCTGAAAACCCAATGGCCGTGCCATGGCCACCGGTCAAGCTAATGCTGCCACAGAGCAAGCCAAGCAGCGGGGATTCACCTAACGCGGTTGCAGCAACGATGCCTGTTAGATTTTGCACGATAGTTAGGCCACCAGCGAGCAGGCAAAAAAGAGGCAGCTGCCAACTGGCTTGTTTAACTAAACCCCAACTGGCGTTCAAACCAATGCAGACAAAGAATGCGACCAGGAATGGCCGAATCATATCGACCGATGGGTTATCGAAAAGCTGTGTTTCGGTAAGTACCAGCCAGTTCCACCAAGGTACTTGAATTTTTTGCTCAAGAGTTATGTCTAGCCCCATCAAGTTGGCGGCTAAAATGAGCACGCATACGAACAACCCTCCGACCACCGGGGCAGGGATGTTAAAGCGATTTAGAACGCGGATTCGCTTAACGAACTGTTCTCCTAAAAGAAGCACAGGCACAGCGAGAACTAAAAGAATCCAGGGAGAAATTTTCACTACTGCTGCACTGTAAGGGATCGAGGGCCCTTGGGTAAAGTCCCAATTTTTTCCGAAAGTTCGCTATGTAGTTTTCGGAGTAGCCCTGGCCCTTCATAGATAAGTGCAGTATAGATTTGCACCAGAGTTGCCCCGGCTTTTAGGCGCTGAGCGATGTCCTCTGCGGTTTCAATGCCGCCGCACGATACAAGTACGAGTTTGTCCCCGGCTGTTTCTCGAAGCACACGCAGCACTTCGATTGCACGTGTTTTGAGGGGCTTTCCAGAAAGTCCTCCGGGTCCGATGTTGCCAAGTGCTTTTTGGTTTGTTGTTAGTCCGTCTCGGCTCAATGAAGTGTTTGTAGCGATGATGCCAGCGATTTGTGTCTCGATGGCGAGTTTTGCAATATCTCGAATCTCTGCATCACTAAGATCCGGCGCAATCTTTAGGAGGACTGGGCATTTTTTTTCAGTGGCAAGTTGGTTTACCGAGCTTAGCACCGGCCGCAGTTGTTCCACCGCCTGCAGTTTCCTCAGGCCTGGTGTGTTTGGGGAGCTAACGTTGATAACGAGATAGTCAGCATAGGGTAGAAGGGTTTTTGCGCACGCCTTATAGTCTTCTACGGCCTGCTCATTGGGAGTGTCTTTGTTCTTGCCGATATTTACACCGATGAAACAGTCGCCCTTACGGCGAAGTCGTTTGGCCACGGCCACTGCTCCCACATTGTTAAAACCCATGCGATTAATCAAAGCGCGATCGGCTCGGAGACGAAACAAGCGCGGCCGTGGATTGCCGGGCTGAGGCCGTGGGGTGACGGTGCCAACTTCGATAAAGGCAAAACCCATGCGGCCAAGAGCCTTAAAACCGGACCCGTTCTTGTCGAAGCCAGCAGCCAGACCAATGGGGCTGGCCAAGGCGCGGCCAAAAGCCGTTGTTTGTAGGTTATGCGGTGTTTGGGCGAAATATCGTGAGATAAGCCCTGAAACAAGCGGGATCGCGCAGATCAGGCGCCAAGCCCCAAAACCTACCTTGTGGGCAATTTCCGCAGGAAGCAGGAAAAAAAGTGATCGAATAACGCGTTGATATAGCATAGTGACTTGGTAACTTGTGCCGCCCTTTGATACACTACAAGTCATGGCTCCGGGGCAAGATTCTGAGATCCCACCGATACTTGGTGACGAAGAAGACCGAACGGTAATTGCGTCGAAGTTACCTATCGCTAAGCTTGCTAGCAACGACAAGGCTTATTTGATTGTCTTGGCAGGTAGCAATGTCGGGGAAATGTATAAGCTCGATGGAGCGCTGGTGATGGGTAGAAGCGAGGGCGCGAACGTTCGTATTATCGACGATGGCATTTCAAGGCAACACGCTCGTGTTTTTCTGAAAGACGGCTGCGTGTGTGTTGAAGACCTTGGTTCGACCAACGGTACCTTCGTAAATGGTGAATCTCTTGGCGGACCGCACTTGTTGCAAGACGGTGACAAGATCCAGCTCGGATCGACAACGATATTAAAGTTTACCTACCACGACCAGTTGGAAGAACAATTCCAGAAGCAGATGTACGAATCGGCTCTGCGCGATGGTCTGACAAAGATTTTTAATAAGCGTTTTTTCTTGGATCGTTTAGCGACTGAATTTGCTTATGTTACGCGCCACAACACGACGCTTTCGTTGTTGATGTTTGATATTGATCATTTTAAACGAATTAACGATACCCACGGCCATCTCGCTGGCGACTACGTGCTGGTAACACTTGCCAAAGGTATTGGCCATTCGATTCGTGCTGAAGATGTTTTTGCACGCTATGGCGGTGAAGATTGGTCTTGTTGTGTCGAGGCATTGACTACGACGCAACAGAGAGCTTTGCTGAACGAGTGCGCAAAGCAGTAGAAAATTATCGTTTTGAGCGAGAAGGCGTCCAGATACCGGTGACCATCAGTATGGGCGTCGCAATCGCGCCTGGTCCCAAAGTTGCCGAACCGGAGGACCTCGTGGCACTTGCTGACGAGGCGCTATATAAAGCAAAGTCAGCTGGTCGCAACCGCGTCATTATGGCAGAGTAGCGCCAATCATGCCCGGTAATAGTTTTGGTACCTCTTTTTGCATCACGACTGCAGGCGAATCTCACGGTCCGGCCAACGTTGTGATTATCGACGGCTGTCCTCCTGGTCTTGCTTTGAGTGAAGAAGACTTAGTACACGACCTCGTGCGTCGTCGTCCCGGGCAAAGCAAACTGGTTTCGCAGCGCAACGAAAGCGATACTCCTGAAATACTCAGTGGAGTGTTTGAAGGCAAAACAACGGGTACAAGCATTGCTATCTTAATACGGAATCAAGATGCACGTAGCAAAGACTACAGCGACATCAAAGACAAGTACCGCCCGGGACATGCGGATCACAGCTTCGATGCCAAATACGGTTTTCGCGACTACCGTGGCGGGGGTCGTTCTAGTGCGCGTGAGACTGTTGCACGTGTTGCCGCAGGGGCGGTGGCAAAGAAGCTTCTGAGGGAGTGGCTAAACGTTCAGGTTGTTGGTTATGTCACGCAGATTGGTGATGTCATTGCGCAGATCCCTGATCCAAGTAGCATTGAAGAAGCAAGCGTTGAGTTTTTCAAAGATGGAACGATGAATCCGGTGCGCTGCCCGGATCATGCTGCTTCAAAAAAGATGATTGCTCTCATCGATAAGGTGAGAAAAGAACAAGATTCCATTGGGGGCATAGCTGAACTTTGTGCTACAGGTGTCCCGGCGGGTCTGGGTGAGCCAGTGTTTGATAAGCTCAAAGCCGATTTTGCCAAAGCGCTTTTCAGCATACCGGCCGTGATTGGCGTGGAATATGGCTCTGGTTTTAGTGGAGCGCTCGAGCGTGGCAGCGTGCACAATGATCGCTTTGTGATGCGAGATGGGCAGGTCGCGACCGAAAGCAATCGGCACGGTGGTATGCTTGGCGGAATTTCTTCGGGTATGCCCATTGTGTTGCGCGCGGCGCTCAAAGCTACGAGCAGTCTTTCTCAGGAGCAAGATACCGTAACTCGTGACGGAAAGAGCAGCAGCATCGCCACCAAGGGTCGCCACGATCCCTGTTTGTTGCCGCGCTTTGTGCCTATTGCTGAAGCGATGGTTGCGCTTGTGTTAGCCGATCATTGGCTGCGCTGGCGCGGCCAGTGCGGCGTCTAGCTCCCTTAGTCATTTAGGCTAAGTATACGAATCTCGCGAGGAGGCAGTTTTCGGCTTGGTGAGACGTTAATCGTAGGCAGAGCACTCAATTCACCGCTATCTTCACGTTTGTAGCGCAATAGACCAAGCTTTGTATGCGGTACAAAGAGCAGTTGTGTTCCTTGCGAAAAACTCCCTTGTCCTAAGACGAAACTTTCTTCTGCCTCATAGAGAAGTTGGCCGCTTCGGGTAGAGAAATCCAAAATCCAAAATTCATCGTGGTTACTCTCAGCGTTTCCCGAAAAACCTACGGTATGTTCATCGAAAGAGACTAAAGATCCTTGAGGAACGACTACGTTCGGATCCTCGGATGCATACCAATGGTCTTTGAGGGTCGGCTCATTGCCAACGAGCTCGACTGCAAAAATACCAGCGTCTGCTCTGCGTTCCGCTCCAGCCGTAAAAGGAGTGCCTACGCACAGTACAAAAACAGTTTCAGCGTTGCTTGCCTTGGCCAAGCTGCCTGTTTACACGGAGCGAGATCAAGACGGCCGAGTGTCATGCTTGATAAATCGAGATACCCTAGAATTCCGCTAGCAGCTTTGGAGAAATCAAAACTGAGTCTTGCCATTGAGAAGATAAGGAAGGAGCCCAACTGGGTCATCAGAGCAGGTCGTGCATAGACAGTTGTCGCGCCTACCGAAGTATTAAATGATGCTAAGTCGATATGCCTGCGAATGCTTTGAGCTGGCAAATCAATTTGGATAAGATCATTGCCGGCATCAAGCTCTGAAGCATTGGGGTTGAGGTTGGGTTCATGCCGTGAAACAAAAGCCACCGTATCGCTGATTTGAACCCAGTCTTGCGGATTGGCGCGAAATCCAGTTTCGTTCGGTCCGTTCCCTTGGGTTTGAATCTGATCGATGATTTGACCGCTGTCGAGATCAATGCGGGTTACAACATCAATTCCCAAGCGATCAATCACCTTTAGTGTGTTGTCCTCGGAGGGATGACTTGGCAGCACCACATCTCCTCCAATGGTAGCGCTGAGTCCCGCAGCGGTTGTTCCTGAATCAATCCAAGCTTCAGTAATCAGTTCACCATCGGCATCAAGCAGGGCAATGGCCGAACTCACGTAGTCAGACGTAACCACTGCAAAACTAGGCTTGCGTTCAGGCGGACCCAGTTTTGCTGCTGGATGGGGGCTTTTTAAGTTGCATGCGCTTAGGCCAATCCAAGCGGCTGTTCGTATTGCTAGGGTCCATCGGTATGCCATGTGAGCTCCAGCGCGAAACTACGGCCCGGCAATGGAAAAGCCAAGAGATCTTTGTTGGCAGAGTCCAGGACATTACGAATCTGGAAGCGTAAATCAAGTGTTTTTCGGACCAAGGCGCTCTGAATTCCAGCGTTTAAAATGCACTGCTCCCGGAGCAGCACTGTATTGACCAGATCCGTGAAAAAATTACTGCGGTAGACCAGATCGGAAAATACCGCGAGTTCGTCAAACCATTTATCAGGGTAGAAAGTGTATTGCACTCGCGTAAAAGCAGACAATTGAGGTCGCAGCGGTAATGCTAGGTTTTGTGTGCTTTTACTTTTCATCACAGTGGCGTTTGCGATGACTTTCAAAGCACGTTTCCACTCAAGAGATGTGTTTGTTTCAACTCCGTAAATCTCGGTTTGACCGCCAAGATTGCGAGAGGCGAAGTTACTCTCGTCATTGATTTGGTTAAACACAATCATGGATTCGATTCGACTGGCGAACAGCCTTATTTGCATACCGCTTTGCAGCTCTCCGAGCTGTTCTGAAAAGTTGACTCCCACATCCGCTAGGTAAGCGGTTTCTGGTTCGAGCGAGGTGTTTCCGAGCAACAGTCCTTGATCACCAAAGAGTTCAATCATACTAGGCGCGCGTGCAGCTCTCGCTAGGCTGGCGGTAAGTGCCAAGCCAGGCCAGAGCGCGAGAGCCGCACCGAGTCGAAAGGTTGAGATGAGTTGGGTGCTCGAGGACGATTGCACTGCAGTATCAGAGAGCTTGGCGTGAATCAGCTCCATGCGCGCCGAGGGTCTAAGCTCAAAAGGCAAGGCTGCGAGTTTGCTTTTGATAGGCATTTCCATGGTTGCAGCCAAACGATCACGTTGCGAGCCATCTAAGGCTTCTTGTGCGTAAGCATCTTGTGGCGAGAACATTTCATGTTGCCAATCGAGTATGCCTGTCAGGTTGAGCCAGTCGATTAAGCGTCTCTCGGCAGCGGCTCGCAGCTGTGTACGGGTTGAATGATTGTCGCTGTCTTGGTGTCCTAATCCAATTTCACTAAAACGGTCAGAAAAACGATTTCGGGTATGAGCAATCGACGCCAACAACTCGGTGCGCCAGAGTAGTTTGCCACGCGTGGATCGTTCTTTTGAATATTGCAAGGCTCCGATAGCGCGCGCGAGGTTACGGCGCGCATACAAGCTGCTCTGCACGGCAGGCCCTGGCTCTCCGCTGATGCGCTCGAAAATAAAAGCTAGCGCTTCAAGTTTTCCTCCGGCTAGTGGGGCCTCAAGGTGAAGCAGTCCATAGGCTTGATCTTTGTGATTGTTGCTTCGGGTGCGTTTCTGATCATCGCTGCTGTCGAACAGGGTGCCGCGTTGATCAGTGTACTGAAAGTCACCGTCTGAGTGTGCAAATCCACTTACGCCCGTCCATTTTAGACCGCTAGCACTTTTAGCTGAAACGGATAGATTTGTTGTAGCGAGGCCGAAGGATCCGATACCTGTGTTCAGTTCGGCCGAGCTGTGCTCGCTTTGCTGCGGAACAATGCGTAAGGTTCCGCCAATACCGGCAGTCCCGAGCCAGGCTGGCGTTGAGCCACGAAACACTTCAAGGCGCTCCACCATGTGAGCGGGTAGGGTCGACAGATCAAAGGCTCCGCCATCAGCACTTTGCAGTGGGATAGTGCCGAGCAGAACGGTGGTCTGGTCAAATTCAGCTCCCCGCAAAGATAGCGACGAAAAAGAAGCAAAATCACCAAAACGTTGCACACGTGTTCCTGGAACTTGCAACAGCAACTCTTCGGTCCGCAGGACTGCAGTGCGTTGTGTATCAACAGCAACCACCGATGCTGTGCTCGTCACATCTTCTTCATAGCTACTGCTGATAGGTCGTTCAACTTCAGCCACTGCCTGGTATTGGGCGAGAGCAGTTGCGCTGCATAACATGCCTAACAGTAGCCATGCAGTTCGTAGGACCTGTTTTTGGTGAGCTCGCCGTGACATGGATGCATTTAAAAACAAAAGGGGAGCTGAGACTAACTCAGCTCCCCTTATTTCTAAAGCAGTTGCTTAGTGTTTTGCTCTAAGCGCCGCCTGCACCGGCTACAGAGCCTTGCATTGATGTGCTCACGCTTGCGCTTACCGAGACATCAACCGAAACATCAGCCATCGCTGTTGCAGAGGCCTGAACCTTAGCAATAAGATCGGCAGATATCGAAAGCACACTTTGACCCACGGCTTCAACGAATGCAGTCAATTGAGTAACAACATCAGCTGATGCGCTCACCAAAAGGCCGACTTTCGCAAAAATGCTGAGCAAGACGCCCCAGTTTGCCTCAAGTGTCGTTACAAGGGCCTGAACTTCGACGTTCCCATCGAAGCTTGCATCGGCAACGACAGTTACCTCTGGCTCGGTGCACTCAGCTTTTGCTTCGGCTTGAGCTTCGCAAGAAGCCTTGCAGCTTGCTTCAGCTTCGATGTGGGCTTCGCCTTCGCAGTGCGGAGCTTGCATCTCTACTGAACATTCACCTGTGCAGGTACCGGAACACTGGCCTGTTGCTTCAGCGGTGCATGTTGCACTGCAGCTTCCTTCGCAAGTGCCTTCGCAAGCGCCTTCGCAGGACACCGATCCGCCACCATTGTTGGCCTCACCATTGCAGTTACCGTCGCAAGTGCCGCTACAGCTTCCGCTGCATTCACCGCTGCAGCTCGCAGATGCTTCAACTGAGCAGCTACCAGTGCAAGAAGCTTCGCATGTGCCGGAAAGTTTGCCCGCATCACATTGAAGGTCAGCTTCTGCGTTGAAGTTTGCATCGCATTCGCCTGTACAACTTGCTGCTGCATCGATGCTAAACTCACATTGAGCAGGCACGTAGATGATCTCAAGGCTTGCTTGTGCTGTGAAGTTAGCTTCGACGATGGCGTCAATCTTCGTGCTCACGGCCCGACATGCCGCTTCGGTTTCTGTCTCATCGCCAGCCGGAGCGAGTTCGCTGTCGGCGATATCGAGATCGGTTGCCATTGCTTGGCAAGTCGAGAGCAAGTCGGTCTGAATGCTTGCTGAAGCACTCTGAAGTTCAGTGGTTGCATCCACTAAAGCTTGAGCGCGCGCCGAAGGGCTGCCAGCTTCCCCGCTATCACTGGTGCATGCGCTTGCTGTTAAGCATAACGCTGCAAGGTAACTCACAAATCCAATACTTAGGTTCTTAAGTTTCATATTCAAGTGCTCCGTTTTCTGTCTCTACCCATTTTCTCACCCGCGAGGCGCAAGCGCCTGCATGACCTATTCTGTGGCAGCCTTAACCAAAGGCTCAAGCTCACCACTCGAGTACATCTCGCGAATAATATCACAACCACCAATGAATTGTCCCTTGATGTACAACTGAGGGATTGTCGGCCAGTTGGAATATTCCTTGATACCTTGCCGTATCTCGGGGTCTTCAAGAACATTTACGCTTTGAAAATCAGCGTTTAGGCGTTTTAGTACCTCGACAACTGTCGCCGAAAACCCACATTGTGGGAAAGTTTTATTGCCCTTCATAAAGAGCACAATAGCGTCGGAATCGACAATGTCTTGAATTCGTTTCTTGATTGTATCGTCCATAACTTACTGTTTCCTTGTTTTGTGCGGTCGTTAGATGATCGATTGCCCACGTGCAGCCCAGCCGCCTGGCGTGAAAGTCTGCAAGCTAAGGGCATGAATTGCTCCGTCCATAAGCTCGCCCAGTGCCGCGTAGACTAGCTTGTGTTGCTCAATCCGATTCTTATTTTCGAATTCGGGTGCAGCAATCATCGCGGAGTAATGATCTTTTGTTCCCGTCAAATCTTCAATTGCGATATGAACTGCTTCCGGGAAAGCCTCCCGAAGCCGCTCCTCAATGATACTTGCTTCAACCATAACCCACGTGATTAAGGCGCTTGGGCAAAGTTGTCAAATCGGAGCAATTGCCCATCCTAACGCGGCCGAGATGGGTGGCTATGAGGCGTCAAAAAGGTATTTGCACAGCAAGCCATCGAAAGTGATGGTCATGAGTTTCCCTTTAAAGTCGACTTTTAGCATGCCCTCTTTTTCGGGGGTGACGAGGGTTGTGGTGCAAGTGCAAGCGTCTGAATCGAGGGTGCACTCCATGGAATCGGTGGCATCGGGTCCATCAAAGCAGGTCAATGTTAGTTTGCCATCGGGATCGGTAACGCTGCAGACATCATATCCATAACCCAGACAGCTGAGTGGATTGTTATCTGTGGCATAGACATTGTAGTTGTTGACGAGGTTCTGGCAGGTGCCTGACGCGTTGGAGCCTTGTCCAGAGCTCACGTCGATAACCGTTCCATCGTTTGAATCGTCGGCGGGATTGCTCGTCGGTAGGCAAGAACGACATACGCCCGCGCCCAAAGGATCAGTGCTGCCAACTTTATCGCAATAGCTTTCTTCCCCACAGTTCAGCGTGCTCATGCATCCGGCAACGCATGCGCCTTGCGAGCAAAACTGGTTGGCTTCGCAGAGCACGCCGGAACATGCGCTCGTCCCATCAATCGTAGAGGGCTCACAGGCAACGCCATCGGCGTTTTCAAAAGCCGCGCCTGACCCGTCGTTGCTGCATCCTGAAATCGCGACTCCGAGAAAAAGCGGAAACAGAATCATTGTGCAGATAGATAAGTAGTTATTAACTAGACGCATGGCGAAAACCTCTTTGCTCAAGGCCTTTGGGGACCTATAGACCCCTTAGCATGACAAGCGTCTGAGTTGAAGCAAGTGGCGGGTTGTCCACGTGCTTGATTTCGCGAGAGACTCTATTTTTCAGCAAAGGCTAAGCGCAGCCCGAGGCCAATCAGGATCGTGCCCAAGGTGCGATCGAGGATGCGGGTAAAGCGGCTATCGTTGCGAAAAAAGTCGGTGGCTTTGGCCGCCAGCAAAATCAAAATCGAATCACTTGCCAGTGCAAGCCCAATAACGAGAAGGCCAAGGACAACAATTTGAACTTGCGGGTTTCCTGCATCGGGCCGGACAAATTGTGGCAAAAAAGCCATGAAGAAGATGGCGACTTTGGGATTGAGGATGTCCGTAAGTGCGCCTTGTTTGAAGGCAGCTAGTACACTCAATCCTTCGTCTTTGGCCTGGGAAAAATGAAAACCGCTGCCAGCATGGCGCCAGGCCTTAATGCCAAGGTAGCAAAGATATACGGCGCCAGCGTATTTGATGGCCGCGAAAGCAACGGCGGATGACGCCAAAATTGCTGAAAGCCCAAACGCTGCAGCGGCCACGTGAACAAGGGCGCCAGTGCAAACCCCCACGGAGGAAGCCAGACCGACTTTTCTGCCTTGTGCCACCGTGCGTGAGAGTACGTAGATGAGATCCGGCCCCGGCGATAGATTGAGCGCTACCGCTGCCGAGATAAAAACAATCCAATAAGTGAGGTCTAAAGCTTCCATAGATATGCTCGCGCCAGCGCGCGCTCGATGACAATTTCTTGCTGCTGTTGTTTGACGCAAATCCGGCAAAAATCAAGGGCGTAAGCAAATATCGTAGAGCGAGACCCCGATTTCGCTCAAACTCACGGCCACGCTGTACCATTCCACACGCAAACTATGCCTGGCTTGCACTAAATCAACAGAGGTTTGGGCTGTGTGCGAGAGCAAGGTCAGTTTGCGATCGAGCGCAAAAAGACGCTCACGCAGCTCGTATTCGTTTTCCAGATGCGCAAAGAGCTGCTCAAGCGCGCTGTTGTCCCAAAGCAAATCCGGTTTTTCGCCAAGCTCCATGCGACCGACCATTTTATGCTGGACACTCATCGCATCACCAAGATGCTTTAGCAGTGTGACCGTTTTTTGATGCGGACGACCGTGGTGTTGCAGCGCAACTGCCAGCGGTTCAATGCGATCAAAAGCACTAGCCACTGTGCCTTCGTAAAAACTCAAGGTCGCACTTTTGGCCAGCACATCGCCAATCAGCTGAATCTTTCGGATATCGAAATCTTGTAAATAAATAACCGCTTCATCCACACCTTCGGGCTCATTGAGGCGCAGGCCTAAGGTATCGTTTTCCTGCTCGCTTTGTTCAGCCGGTTCTTTGACATGAGGTCTTAGCTCAGTAAGGAACTCTGCTTGTGCTTGCATATCAACATTGAAAAAGACAACGGCTCCATAGCGAAGCAACACGGCGCAACCCTCCGTGCCGACTTTCACGACAAGTGGAGAGGAAGCAAGTTTGACCTGTCCTCGAATGGCACGCAGTTCAATCCGGCTTCCCAGAAAAATAGCGGTGACCTCAATTCGATTTCGGTCTCCGAATATCAGGGTGGTCATGGCAGTAGTGTAAACTTATCGAGCGGCGAAGCGTAAAATAGTTGCCATCAAGGTTTTGTGGTGCAACTAAAAAACGTCGTCTTCGCTGACGATGCATTCGATCGAGGTTTCGATGCGGAAATTGGATTCGGTGGTATGGCGTTCGGCAAAGAACAAGTCGAGATCGTAGGTGTTGCCAATCTCGATACCGAGTGAACTTGCCAGGGCGTCCATATCGGCGGTGTCAGTTTCTTCAGCGTGTACACCGCCTAGGTCAATCGCAAGCTTGCCATTGATGAAGAGAAATAAGTCATCATCACCCTGGAAGGTAAATACTTCGCCGCCTTTGTAGCTAAACTTGGAGTGCAGCTCCATGGTGAAATGGTAGTTGTGAGACTGGCCTTGGGTGTTGCCAAAACCTTCGCCGTCAATTGGGAAGAAACTATCTGAATCGTAAGTAAGGGCGCCGTCAGTGCCTCGGGTAAGCGGAAGGGTTTTTTCAATGGCTTGATTGACGCTGTCGACATTACGAAACCACTGATCGAAACTTGCTTGGTTTTCAACCGTCACAAAAGGCGCTTCAGTGGTGTTGAACACAGGCTTGCGATTGCTATCCAAGCTCGCTGTCACAATGTTTTTCTCTAGAAGGCCTTGTGAAATACCCTTTGCGTTCAGATCGATCTCAAAGTCAGGGTGGCTACTCTGAAAATCACGTATTAACACCAGCAACTCATCGACGCATTCCGTACTGTTAACTCCGCTATCGCTTGCGGGCTGGCTTGTGGCAACGCAGCGCCCATCACTGGTGCAGCGCTGGGCATTGGAGCACATGGCGCCTTTACTTTCATTGCATTGAGCAGTGCACAGTCCATCCCCACCGCAAAAGAAACCATCAGCGCAAATCGCAGGATTGAGAGTGCACTCGGTTCCGCATCCGCCTTCAGCAGGGCCATTTGCACAGGGGTCGCCATTGGTGGTGCTTGTGGCAGAATTGGAAATGCCGCAGGCGGTTAAGAGCAGCAAAAGTAAAAAAAACAGGGAAGGTTTCATAAGCCTTATCTTAGCATGTTTTTCGTGAAGCTGAATGTTTCGCGCGATGTAGCACGAGGTGTGTTTCGTGACACAATGAGTGGGCTCTCGTCTCAACACCCGCTTTGTTGTAAGAACAGCTTATGACAAAAAACTGGGTAAACGACAAAGGCGCACGGTTTTCCGCGTTGCAGCTCTCAAAAGCGGCAGCTTCGTTGTTGAGTGACATCATGACGCACGCGAATGCCCCTGATATGAAGGAGCTTGTGGGTTGGGAGTTTGCCGGCATCAACACAGCTGGGGTAGCTCATCTTCTAGGCTTCGGAAAATTCAAAAAGGTTTCTACGAGGGTGAGCCCCGCGTGAGCTTCGGGCCAGCCCCTTTTATTCAAGGCTACAATGTTGTTGTGGATCAAAAAGCAAACGAGCCGCCCTTTGAAGCAAGGCCCAGTGAGGAGAATCCCAAACGCCATGGTTTTTTTCGGGTGCATCCTGTGCAAAGCGGCGGGAAAGACAGCCGCTTTGCGCAAGCTCTTTTGCTCGACTACGGTCTTGGCGCCAACGGGCTGCAGCTCAGCGGGCTTTTGCGCGACTATCTTGTGCAGGTTTACGCAGATGATCCAACCCTCTTGTTGGGTAGTGCAGATTTAGCTATAGGGCCTTTGCGAATTCCCTCGGGCTTTTTCGTCCTGAGCAGACAAAATCAACATAACTTTGGGAGTTAGATCTTAGCATGGCAAAAGTAGCATTTGTATTTCCAGGGCAGGGGGCTCAAAAAGTAGGCATGGGTAAGGCCATTGCTGAAGCTTCCAGCAAGGCCGCCGAGATTTTTGAGCAAGCAGATGAAGCGCTTGGCTTTTCGCTTTCAAAACTTTGTTTTGAAGGGCCCGAGGAAGACCTGAAATTAACCGCCAATACTCAGCCTGCAATCCTCACGACATCGATTGCGCTTTGGGCTGCCTTGGGCAAACCTGCCGCCGATATGGTTGCAGGGCACAGCCTTGGCGAGTACAGCGCCAATGTGGCTGCTGGCACGCTTCGTTTTACCGACGCTGTTCGCTTGGTGCATCTGCGTGGCAAGTTGATGCAGCAAGCTGTGCCGGTGGACAAGGCGCCATGGCTGCGGTGCTCGGCGGTGATCCTTCTGTGATTGAAGCTATCTGCGAAGCAACGCCAGGCATTGTTTCTCCTGCGAACTACAACGCTCCTGGACAAGTGGTCATTGCCGGAGAAGCAACCGCGGTTGCTGCTGCAAGTGAGAGTCTTCGAGAAAAGGGTGCAAAGATTCGACCCCTGCCGGTGAGTGCACCTTTTCATTGCGCGATGATGAAGCCTGCGCAAGATGCGCTTGAGCCGAAGCTCAAAGAGACACAGTTTAACGATGCGAGCTGCCCACTGTACGTGAATACCGATGCCTGCGCTCAAAGCGACGGTGATGCATTGCGTGCTGCGCTTGTTAAACAAGTAAGCGCTCCTGTGAAGTGGCAGCAATCTATCGTGGCCATGCGAGCCGCTGGAGCGGATCTTTTCGTTGAACTCGGACCAGGCAAAGTGCTAAGCGGACTGATTGCTCGCATCGACAAAGACGCAAAACGCATGAATCTTGAAGGGCCCGAAGGGGCTCGAAGAACTCCAAGCGTACCTGGTCGGTCGGTGATGCCTGCAAGGACTTTTTCCGAGGTTTCCGTAGCTTCGGCTTACCTCCTCGCTCCTCGTCGGCAAGTACCGGTGTACGTGCCTCCTCGTCCCTGTGGGGGCGCTCGAAGCTACGAAAACCTCGAAAAAAGACTTGTCTTCTCGCTTTGCCTTTTTGCTCGCATACTTTTTTGTTAGCTGCTGACTTCAGTCACCAACTGACCGGTTACTTTTCAACGCGTGCGCTTTGAAAATGACGTGCTAGAAAGCCTTTCTTATTAAAAACAGTGCTTTTTCACGCTTATGGAATGCAGGAATCATCTGGATGGTGTATAGTGCGCCTCCGCCGCGGGGTGGGCTCAGTTGGCAAGTATGTCTGAGATTCAAACACTTTTTCATAGGGTACAGGGCAAATGCCCATCCGGGTTGTGGGCCCAAGGCGTCAAGCTTGCGCGTGAAGATCGCGTTTTGGGGCAATCGGAAAATGACGATGAAATTGTGCTTCGTGTCAAAACACCTGAACTTCCAGTGGCTCCCACGGTGGTCCTTTATCCGGATGATGAGGAGTGGGATTGCGATTGTCCAAGCCCCAAAGAGTATTGCGCTCATGTGGCAGCCGCCGTTATAGCGCTTAGCAGTGCCGTTGCTGACGGACGGGTTTTGCCCACAAGTCAGCGCAAGGTTGCCGAGCTACACTATTATTTTGAGCGTCGTGGCATTGGCCTTGGGCTAAAGCGTGTTTTGGCGACCGGAAAAGAAAAGTCGGCGCTTGAGAGCTCTCTTTTCAAGATGATGAGCAAAAGTTCCGCGCGTGAAAGCCTCAATGTTGATCACAACGATCTTGAAATCGATCGCATCTTAGGACAACGACCGCCGGCGACTATCCCGCTTAGTATGCTCAGTAAAATTTTTGCCTTGCTCGAGGCGGAAAACGAGAGCGGGCGCATATTTTTTGAGAACAAGGCCTTCAAGATTTCCTCGGCGCCTGTGCGGCCGCGAGCTGTGCTTCGAGACGTCTCAGACGGTATCGAGCTTTCACTTCTGCCAAGTAAGGCTATCGATGAAATCGTAGCCGACGGTGTCGTACGCCTTGCTGAGACCTTGCACGTGCTCGCTGAAGTTTCCGTCACTGGTGTACGTTTGGAAAATCTACCGCTCACACGAGTGTTTCCTTTTGATTCGGTGGGTGAACTGGCCACGAGCGTGCTTCCAGAGTTTGAAGGTAAAGCGGACATCGAGATATTGTCGAAGCATGTTCCCGGAACCAGCAAATCGCTCAAACCTCGTGTTGATTTGCAGGTCAAACAAGAAGGCAACACCTTGTCGGTCCTGCCCACGATTGTCTATGGCGATCCTCCTCAGGCGCGCATCGATGGTGGAAAGCTGGTGCATCTTGAAGGGTTGATTCCGGTGCGCGATGGACAGGCCGAGGCGGAAAATTGTTCGTGCGTTGCGGGATGATTTGCATTTGATGCCCGGTCGCAAAGTTACTTTCACGGGTGGCGAAGCAACGGCTTTTGCAGAAAAGCTCAAACGTTGGAGTCACGCTTTAGGACCCGAGGGTCAGTTTCTGCAACAGGCACCTTTGCTACCGCGTATGCTGATCAAAGGTGAAAAGGTTGATTTGTTTTTCGAAACCAACGCGCAACAGTCCAGCAAAAAGGCATTGCGCGTTAGCGCTGAAGCGGTGATTGGCGCCTGGCAGGGTGGTTTTTCCCAAGTTGCACTTGAAGGTGGCGGTTGGGCGCCTCTACCCGAAGAATGGCTTGCCGAACACGGTGACCGCGTGGCCGATTTGCTTGCCGCACGAAAACAGAGCAAGAACAAAGTTCCGACGGTTGCCTTACCGAGCCTTGCCATTTTGGCCGAAGATCTGAATCAACCTCCGCCTCCCGGTTTTGCCCGCTTACGACCCTTGTTCGAAGATTTTAAGTCTTTGCCACAGAGCCCGATTCCAGAGGGTGTCACCGCAGAGCTTCGCGACTATCAAAAAGAAGGCGTGAGCTGGCTTTGTTTTTTGCGTGACGCGAACCTGGGTGCCGTATTGGCCGATGACATGGGTTTAGGAAAAACCTTGCAGAGCATTTGTGCGTTCAAAGGACGTAGTCTGGTTGTGTGCCCAACGAGTGTGCTTCAAAACTGGGAAGACGAGATCCAACGTTTTAGGCCCACATTGAAAACATCAATCTTTCATGGCCCAAAACGCAAACTTGATAAGCAGGCGGATGTGGTGATCACCACCTACGCAATTTTGCGCATTGACGCGGCGCTTTTGACCAAACAGTTTTGGGATTGCATCGTGCTCGATGAAGCGCAGGCCATTAAAAACCCATCGTCTCAAGCAGCCAAAGTGGCGTACCGCCTGGATGGTGAGTTCCGAATCGCATTGTCTGGCACGCCCGTTGAAAATCGGCTTGAAGAGTTATGGAGCTTGCTGCATTTTAGCAATCCAGGTCTATTGGGTGGTCGTTCTGACTTTCAAAACCGATTTTCAAAACCGATTGCCGTTGGAGACAAGGGCGCGGCCGAGCGCTTGAGGCAGAAAATCCGGCCTTTTGTTTTAAGACGCATCAAAAAAGACGTAGCGCCAGAGTTGCCTCCAAGAACGGAGTCGGTACTCCATGTGGAGCTCGACGAGCAAGAACGAGCCGTATACGATACAATTCGCGCCGCAACGCGTAAGGACGTGATTGAGCGGCTGGGGCATGGTAGTAACGTGCTGGCTGCGCTCGAGGCACTGCTTCGATTAAGGCAGGCAGCTTGTCATTCCGCGCTGGTACCAGGCCAGCACGCTGAGCATTCGTCCAAAGTGAAAACATTAATTGAGGCACTCGAGACCGTTGCCGCAGACGGACACAAAGCATTGGTATTTTCTCAGTGGACTTCGATGCTTAATCTCATTGAGCCTCATTTGAAAAAATCGGGTCTGGATTTTTTGAGACTGGATGGCGCAACCCGAAATCGTGCCGAGGTTGTGGCAAACTTTCAAAGCGATTCCGGACCTCCGTTGCTACTTGCCTCGCTCAAAGCGGGTGGAACTGGTCTCAATCTAACAGCAGCGGATCACGTTTTTCTAACCGACCCATGGTGGAATCCTGCTGCCGAGGACCAAGCGGCCGATCGCTCCCATCGTATTGGTCAGGACCGACCGGTCATGGTCTATCGCTTGGTCACTCAAGATACAGTCGAGGAACGTATTCTCTCGCTTCAGAAGAAAAAACGTGGGCTTGCCGAAGCTGCTCTTGGAGAAGCCGACCGCGCGACGGCCCTCACGCGTGATGATTTACTTGCCTTGCTCGATTAAAAAAATCGTTGACGGAAGTTAAGCATTTGATCGTTTCGAAGCGATGAGAATTTGTCCGGGCCTGAACCTTTGAATTTGCAAAAGCTAAGTATCTATGTTGGATCATGTAGCTGGCTAACAACTCTTTTTGTTTTGCTACAGAGTGAAGTGCGGCGAAATCATTTTAGGTGCCATGTCTGAACATACATTGTATCCGGAGATAAAACCGTTTTCCGAGTTTCGTTTGAAAGTAGACGAGATGCACGAACTATACGTTGAGCAATCTGGCAACGAAAATGGCAAGCCGGTTGTCGTATTACACGGTGGTCCCGGCGGAGGGAGCCAGCCCGTTTCGCGGCGCTATTTCGATCCTGAGGTCTATCGAATCGTGCTCTTTGATCAACGTGGTTGCGCAGAGAGTACGCCACATTCTGAGCTCCGTGCTAATACAACCTGGCACTTGGTTTCAGACATTGAAACGATTCGTGAGCGCCTTGGTATTAACACTTGGCAGGTCTTTGGTGGCTCATGGGGGAGTACCCTAGCATTGGCCTATGCGCAAAAGTATCCGGAACGTGTCAGCGAACTTGTCCTTCGCGGTGTTTTTTTATTGCGCTCAGAAGAGTTGCATTGGTTCTATCAGCAGGGCGCAAGTTTTTTGTTTCCAGAAGCTTTTGCTGAATTTCAGAAAGTTGTCCCTGCTGAAAAACGCGGGGACTTATTGAGTGCATACCATGAGTTGCTTACTGGTCATGACGAGAAGCTTCGCGCCAAAGCTGCACATGCCTGGAGCAGTTGGGAGATGGGGCGAAGCACGCTGCTCGCCAATCCGGCGCTTGTCCGAAAAGCAGAGCAAACTAAATTCAGTGATGCTTTTGCGCGACTTGAGGCTCACTACTTTGTGAATAAGGGTTTTTTTGAATGCGATGGGCAGCTTCTGCGTGATGCCTTCCGGTTGCGGGGGTATCCCGGGGGTCATTGTGCACGGCCGCTACGATGTGATTTGTCCGGTCAAAAATGCCGTCGATCTCCATGCCGTATGGCCGGAGGCACAGCTCAATATCGTCGGTGCTGCGGGGCATGCCCAAAGTGAAACCGGTATTTGCAGGGCTCTTGTAAAAGCCACCGATTCGTTTCGAGCCAGAGTTTAGTGCTCTTTTGGGAGATCTAGTGAAAATTTTAAGACTTTTGGCTCTGAAAGGCTGACCAGGCTTGATTTAGCACGCCAATTGGGTACAAGAGCGTCGCTCTGGACAGGATGACCGTTCAGGGCGTAGCACGTGCTGGCCGTTGAGCTACGCGAGCATATTACTAGGAGGCGCAGTGGAACTCACGAATTTTATCCCTTGGATCCCTGGAGCAGGTGTGGTTGGCCTTATTATAGCCTTTGCCCTGTACGGCTATGTTTCAAAACAAGCCGTTGGCAACGACCGCATGAAGCAAATCAGTGAAGAAATCCACAATGGTGCCATGGCTTTTTTGCGTTCTGAGTATCTGATTTTAGCGGTGTTCATCGCCGTAGTAGCGATAGCGTTGTTCGTCTTTTATGGCGTGCAAACAGCTTTTGCGTTTTTCCTAGGCGCGTTGTGCTCCATGTTTGCTGGTTTCCTCGGCATGAAGTCGGCTACCAAAGCCAACGTGCGAACGAGTGAAGCTGCCAGGCAAGGATCACAAGCTAACGCTCTTTTTGTGGCATTCAACGGTGGAGCAGTCATGGGCTTGGCCGTTGCATCCCTTGGTTTGCTCGGAGTCGGTGGCCTCTTTTTGATTTTCGGTGTGCTTGACAATGTCGACACGGTTCAAGCGATTGGTGGCTTTTCGATGGGCGCCTCATCGATTGCACTTTTCTCACGCGTGGGTGGCGGTATTTACACCAAAGCAGCCGATGTAGGCGCTGACTTGGTGGGTAAAGTCGAAGCTGGCATCCCAGAGGACGACCCGCGTAACCCCGGCGTTATTGCGGATAACGTAGGCGACAACGTCGGTGACGTCGCCGGTATGGGTGCTGATATTTTTGAAAGCTACGTGGGATCCATTATCGCAACCTGCGCCATCGGCGCGACCTTGGGCGGCAGTGCAGCTGCTGCGCTATGGTCTGGCGATGCACTTGCTGATGCAAGCATGATCACTGGAACCTTGGTGACCTTGCCTCTTATTTTGGCGGTGGTTGGTCTTGTCGCTTCTTTGATTGGCGTGGCCTCGATGTCGGTGCTCAAGGCTTGGGATCCTGCAGCCGCATTGCGTTACTCGACCTTCTTGGCAGCGGGTTTGTTCTTGATTGCTGCGAAGTTCGTCATTGCGGCCTTCGGCGTGAGCTCCGGTGTGTTTTGGGCGGTGCTTGCAGGATCGATTGCTGGCGTGCTTATTGGCCTAGCCACCGAGTACTATACCAGTGCTGCTCCAGTCATTCGCGTAGCAAACGCTTCTAAAACAGGCCCCGCTACGAATATCATCCATGGTTTGGCCGTTGGACTGGAATCCGTCGCTATTCCGATCTTGCTCATCGTGGTTGCAGTGTTTATCGCCAATCATCTTGCCGGCCTCTATGGTATCGGAATTGCCGCGCTTGGCATGTTAGCAACCGTTGGCGTTACCATGTCGGTTGATGCCTATGGCCCCATTGCGGACAACGCTGGTGGCATTAGTGAGATGGCAAAGCTTGGTCCAGAGGTTCGAAAAATCACCGACGGTCTTGATGCACTTGGCAACACCACTGCTGCCATTGGTAAAGGCTTTGCGATTGGTTCAGCGGCGCTGACGGCTTTGGCATTGTTTTCTGCTTTCGCTCAAAAAGTCGAAGCGGTGCAAGGCGTGCCCTTGGTGATCGACATCCGTGATCCAAAAGTGGTGATTGGTCTATTCATCGGCGGCATTTTGCCATTTCTCATCGGCGCGATGACCATGACATCGGTGGGTAAAGCCGCAGGGCAAATGGTGGACGAGATTCGGCGTCAGTTTAGAGAGATCCCTGGTTTGCTTGAAGGAAAGCCTGATGCAAAACCAGATGCCGCACGCTGTGTTGAGATTTCAACAAAAGCAGCTCTTCGTGAAATGGTCCTTCCTGGAACCGTTGCCATCGCTGCACCGATTATCGTTGGTTTTATTCCTCAGCTTGGCGTCGAGGCGCTTGGGGGCATGCTTGCAGGGGCCACTGTGGCTGGTGTGCTCTTGGCTTTGTTTATGGCCAACGCTGGTGGCGTCTGGGACAATGCAAAGAAAGCTATCGAAAAGGGTGAAATCCCTGGCGAGCAAAAGGGTGGCGAAGCCCTTAAAGCTGCCGTTGTGGGCGATACCGTGGGTGATCCTCTCAAGGATACCAGTGGCCCATCGATGAACATTCTCATTAAGCTCATGAGCATTGTCGCGTTGATTATCGCGCCACTCATCGCGAGTTAAGAGAATCGATTATGCTCTTGCTTAATCCTCCTGGCATTGGCCAGGGGGATTTATGCTTTAATGGGCACGGGCTCTTGATGCGAATTACTTGCAAACAATGAAGAAGTCTTTGCCGCCAACGAGCGTATGGTTGCCAAAAGTAAAATTAATAGTGGGACTGCTGAACACTCCGATGTGACATCCGCGTCCATCGGAACTCAATGTAAAAGCATAACTGTATTCTCGTGCTGTCGATCCATTGACATCGGCATACAGATAGCCGCCTGTTGAATCAAATAGCGCGCCAAAGTAGTCTTCATTGGAGTTCACGCCGTTTAAAGTTCCACCACCGAAATCAATCGAATTGCGAAAATATCCTACAATGGCGACATCGTTGCTTGGATACGCCGCGATATCATATCCGCCATCGTTCAAGCTGTTGCCAAAACTTTGCGACCAAATATGCGTACCAGTTGCATCAAAACTTGCGACAAACACATCGGAGCCTCCAAAAAAGCCGAGTGCTCCGCCGCCAAAATCAACGTTGTTGTTAATCTCGCCCGTTAACAATACACGGTTGTTGCCATCGGTTGCAATGCTATAGGCCTTGTCGTCTCCTGGACCACCGTGACCGCTGGACCATTGGTGTGTTCCGCTCGCGTTGAAGCACGCAATATAGATATCGCTGCCGCCGGAATTGCTTAGTGGGCTTCCACCGAAATTGATGGTCCCGGCGTAGTCACCCGCGATGCATACATCGCTTGAGCTAGCTACGGTAACGGTATCGCCCCTGTCTGTGAGCGTACTTCCAAAGTCGGCTGCCCATATGTAGCTACCGTTCGCGGTCGAGTATTTCACCAGAAACACATCCGAGGCTGTTGCATTTAGACTGCCGCCTCCAAAGTCAATCGTGTTTTGAAAACTTCCGGTGGCATACACATATCCAGAAGGATCAACAGCAATCCCCGCGCCTTCGTCATCGCCGCTTGAATTGATCCCCTTCGACCAGCGATGATTGCCCGAACTGTCGTAACTGGCTACAAAAATATCTTTATTGATTGCGCTAAAGGTACTTCCTCCAAAGTTCGCATCGCTACTGCTGAAGGTTCCAACGATGTAAATATTGCCGTTGGCATCGATGTCGAGCTCGCTCGCCTCATCAAAACTGCTTCCTCCGAAGGCTGCCGACCAGCGATGATTCCCATCGATATCATAGCTGGCTACAAAAACATCTACATTTCCGGGACCGATTAGATCAGAGCCACCCAGGTTAATGGTTCCGCTAAATGAACCCGTAACGTAGATATTGCCGAAGTTATCTGAAGCAATGCCTGTGCCGATGTCGTCATTATTGGTTCCAAACGTGAGTGAAAATCCTGGATGAGGTGCGCATGTTCCAGTGTCGCAGTTAAGGGAAATGCAATCGAGATCGATTGAGCAACTGTCTCCGTTGACACACCTACCACACGAACTTCCCCCACAGTCGATATCGCTTTCATCTTGGTTTTGTATGTTATCGGAACAGGTCGCAGCTTGGCAGATGTTGCCTGTGCATACCCCGGAGTTGCAGTCGGAGGAAAGAGTGCAGCCGAAGCCATCACCGCAAGCGCCACAAACGCTTCCGCCACAGTCGGTGTCTGTTTCATCTTGGTTAATTGTCCCGTCGAAACAAGTCGCTGCTTGGCACACGTTGCTCGTACATACCCCGGAGCTGCAGTCGCCGGCAACCATGCAAGCTTGTCCCGTACTGCATGTGCTGCAGCTGCTTCCACCGCAATCCACATCGCTTTCATCTTGATTTTGGGTTCCATCTGAGCAACTCGGACTTTGGCATTGACCTGAGCTGCAGACACTAGAACTGCAGTCGCTTGGCACCAAGCAATTCGATCCATTTGGGCAAGCACTGCAGCTTCCGCCGCAATCGACATCCGTCTCGTCGCCATTGAGTATGCTATCGGCACAGCTTGCCGGGATGCAGAGCCCACCGGAACACCGCCCTGATAGACAATCAGTGCTCGCGCTACATGCACTGCCATTGCTACAGCTATTGCAATGCCGCCGCAATCCACATCACTTTCCCCGAAGTTGAGTCGGGCGTCACTACAATAGGTGTCAAGGTCAACACTATCGCTTAGGCCGTCTCCGTCTGCATCGTTATCGAGAAAATTTGGATTGCCATCCTGGTCAAGATCGCCATCACCTTCGTCCTGATCGAGAAGCCCGTCATTATCCGAATCAAGGTCGAGAAAGTTTGCCCATCCATCCAAGTCGAAATCATTCTCACCCTCGATTTCATCACCAATCGAATCTCCGTCGCTATCGCTGTCAAGATAGTTGGCTAAACCATCTGCATCCAAGTCTTCGGTTCCCTCAACCGCATCACTGATGCCATCGCCATCGGTGTCCAGGAAGGAAATGGTGTTGGTGTTACTCACGTTGCTTCCCGAATCGACCATGTCTTGATCTTCACTGTCATAGCCCAAACGGCCACAACCCCACATTTCCAACGCCATGACTACTAAACAGGCCGTGAAGGAAAGAGAACGAGTGAAGCCATGAGCCGTTGTTTTACGACGACCCCGAGCAGCCGGGGTTTGATGTGCAGCATGCACTCTAAAAAAGCATCCATAATCAGACATGTTTTGTAATTATATCATAATAATACGGCTATGCCATAACGCGATGGGTGTGCCGTCGAGCTTCTAGCCAGATAAAAATATGTAGGTCACTGTAGGAGAGCACCGATGGGCAAATTAATAGCCGATAGGTGTAGTTCCATACCGGCGGTTCTGCACGGATGGTGTGATGAGAATTGGCTGCCGTCCAAGGTGGCTTTTACAGGTGTCAGTTCTGGCAATTCGGACACAAGCCGTAGAGCTCGTGTTTATGGCTGCTCAGTTTAAACCCGTGCTTGTTCGCAACTTGTTCTTGCAGCTCTTCAATTCGGTCTTGCTCAAACTCGACAATTTTGCCGCACGCTGTGCAAATCAAGTGGTCATGATGGTCGCCCTTGAGTGCTATTTCATAGCGAGTAAATCCATCGCCAAAATGATGCTCATTGGCGATGCCTGATTCAGTAAGTAGCTTCAAAGTACGATACACTGTGGCGTAGCCAACTTTTGGATCTTCCTCGCGCACCATGGCCAGCAACTCTTCGATGGACTGATGGCCGCCCGTGCGAAAAAAAACATCGGTCACAAGACGCCGTTGCCCAGTGGACCGGAGTTTGTGCTTTTCCATGTATTGGCCAAGCCTTGCATGCAGTTGCTCAATTTGCTTGAAATTTGGCGGTGCTTCTTTTGAAATCATAGGTGGCAATAGCATAGTGTGCCCTTTGAGGATTGTCGATACATACATATGCACTCGTCCCGAAGCAGTTAAGTTCCCGAGACAATAGAAGGCGTCCAGCGAGGAAATCGCTAATTAAAGTCGTAGCCTAGGCCTAAATAGATGCTCAGTTGTTTCATCTGCACATCCACTGAATAACCGTTAGGTTGGGGTGTTTGTCCAGGCAGGGCTGGCTGATAAGCCATTTGGTTCTCGGAGCTAGAGGAAACTTTGCCGGTAAACCCATACTCGCCTGCGAGATCCATTTTAACGCCACTTTCGACGTCTTTAAACCCAAGACCTGCGGTGAGATGATGCTGGGTGACCGGTGGAAAAAGCGGATTGATTCCACTGGCAGTAGCGGGCGTTTTGCCGTAGTTGTAGCCGGCTCTTATAAACAAAAAGTCTTTGAGAAGTGCGTACTCGGTACCAAAAGCCAGAACAACGGAGTTTTGCCAACGCATTTGAAAAGGCAGCGCAAGTGCCGGCGTCATGCCTGGTGGCAAGGTCGATGGGTCTTTCGCTGTTGCATCAAACTGCACGGTGTCAACCGCATTGGCCCAGTTGACCCAACGAAAGTCTGCCGCCAAGGTAAGCCGCTTTTCGAAAAGTTTGCCAGCGACACCGAGCGCGAGCTCCCGTGCCCAAGCAAAGTCCTCCGTCTGAGCGTCGTAAGGGACACCATTGATTTTGAGTGTTCCATCAAAAGTTGGCGACGCTTTCATAGCGTAGCTTGCACCAAAGCGAAGATTGTCATCGAGCAAGTTGAGCAACGCGCCAAAGCGTCCCGAAAAGCCAAGAGCGTAGTCGCTTTTAAAATTCAAGCTCTGGGCTCCATAGAGATTGTCTCCATCAGGCTCAGGAAATTGCATGGCGCCATGTCGCCAATCCATTTTAGCAACTCCGACGTTAAAGGACGCGCCTAAGATCAAGTTATCAAGAAGGCGATAGGCCACTGTGGGTGCAAACTTGATGTACATAATCTGACTTTTGATATCATAGGTTGAGGGCTGTCCTTCGTTGTCTTGGTTGACTGTTGTGGGGTCTGGATCGGTCATGGTGTTTAGGCCCCTAAAGTGAGCGCCCATGCCTCCTTGCACAAAGATTCCCATACCCGCATACAGCTTCTTGGACACAGGCATCGAGTAAGCGATTCCTAGAAGAGGGAACAGTTGGCCTTCGCTGTCTTTGTCGTTGAGTTGCATGGCGCCTTGCGGCGTCATGACTTGGTCTCGCACGTGCAGGGATGGCGTAAGGAGCGTGAGATTCAAATCCAGATTAGCACCTGATAAAGCAATGCCAGCTGGGTTGCTCGTGATAGCTAAGGCGTGATCAATCACCGCAGTGTTGGCACCGCCCATGCCTGCAGAGCGCGCATCGTAGGCGATGGGATTCATCCCATCGGTGGCCCAAGCGGGTGATCCGATGAGCGACACTAAAAGACAGCTTATCGATACGGTGACTGGTTTGTGGTTAATCCAGTGGCAAGTGTTACGCATGCTTTCACTCCTCGTGCAGATGGTAAATGGGCCACATGCATTGCTATGAACTCATATGCATATAGGTCTTGTATTGAGCGGAGAAGATGAAAATTTGCGAAGTGGGTCAATAAAATAGTTCGCGTTTCACAAACATAGTTTTAACGCAACCCAATAGCTCAAGACGAGACGCAAACGCGAGCGTTTTTAGTTCTGTTGAAGGATTGACACCTTTACAATAGAGGACTGAACTACTCGGGTTTCTCTCATCATGTTTTGATACGTGATATGGATCGTTGCGAGTGAAAGCATCAACGGATACAGCTTCGCGTTTTTGGGCGTTTTTTCTGCCATTACTATTAGTGGCCGTAGGCGGTGTTAGTTTGTGGTTGCGCAAACCAAGCACCGATTACGATTTGCAGCTCGTTACGCCGGAGCGCGTACCGCAGGGTGGTGTTCTCCCCGCACGTGCCTTTTTGCTTGGCATCTCGAGAACGCAGAGCACACCCACTGTGATAAAAGCGCAGGGCTTGCTGCAGCTTCGAGACCGCGGCGGCGAATTGATTGCGCAACTTCGGATGAAGCAATCGCCTTGCATGGGGCAAGAGGGCAATCTGCACATCCCAACTTCCTTGCCCTCTGGTGGCTACAGGCTTCAGCTGCGGGTGACTTATCAGAATCGGCAATTTGGCATTGAAAAAAAGCTCGATGTGGGCAGAGGCAACTTTACTTACCCCGCGCAAGAGCGCAGCGCGCATCCACTTCAACAAAGACGGCTTGGTGATGTTCGTACAATCAGCAACAAGCTCATGCCAAAGCAGTTTGCTTTGCGTTTTGTTTCGGGTGTTTGTCTGCCGGATCGAAGTTGTCAGATGATTGTACGACTTGGAGACAATCCAATCGTATATAGTGTACGTATCAAGAGCCAGTCATCGGTGGACATCTTGGATGAGCAGCCGGTGCAGAGCAAAGCGGGTTGGGCCGCGTTGACGTTTAAAGTGCACGGACCAGAGGCCGAACTTGATGTCGTGCTTGAGCACAACAAAACGCCAGTGGCAGAACGTAAGGTGCGCGTTCCCATCTCACTTGCCTCGGCGCACCTTGAGATGGAGCAGCGGCAATTAAAGATTGGCGATACGCTTGATTTTAAAGCGGCAAGCTCTGCTGCCACGAACTGTCTTGTGGCAGATGTGTTTCAAATCGAAAGCTCTGGCGAGCGTTGGGTCTTTACACAGTCGTGGAAAAAACCGGCAAAAAAAGAGGAGACGATCGGCTTGCCAGGCTTTGCCGCCAAAGAAGGCTTATGGCGCCTTCAGCTCAGTAGCGACGTATTTGGAGGCGAGCACAGTCGCTCGTTGTTGTTTGAAATGCCAAAAGTGGCACTAATTTTGAAAAAAACAGCCAAAAATGGCATGAATGCCTATAGACATGCCATTCAAGAAGAGCGCTGGATGCCGCTCCCTCATCCTGTGCGCAGCTTGCCCGTGCAGCAGAATCGTTATCAGAAAAGCAAATCAACTTGGGGGCTATGGCTGGCGGTTTTGGGACTGCTTAGTGCGCTCGGAGCGGCATTTTCCTTTGCTTTTCGGGGTCGGCAGGAGCTACGCCGGGCCGAGCAATTGCTAAGTGATTTAGGCGAAAGTGAGGTCGAAAAGAAGCATTTGGGGCGGGTGATTTCCTTGGTAATTATGTGTTTTGCCATGTTTATCGCTCTGGCTGCAGCCTTCGTGCTGCTCATGATCTTCCTGCAAACCCAGTAGTGTTTGAGCCCATCCAGACGTTGCGCATTGCCTTCTGAGGTCTTAGATTGCGCCGGCAATGTACGGATGGGCATTAAAAAAGATACTTGGAACCAAAAACGAGCGTGAACTCAAGCGCATGCAGCCACGAGTCGACGCGATTAACCTGCTCGAGCCTGAGTATCAGGCCCTGAGCGATGAAGCGCTGCGCGGCAAAACGGCAGAGTTTCGCGCGATGATTGAGCGCGGAGCCAGTACCGACGAGCTTTTGATTCCGGCCTTTGCAACGGCGCGTGAAGCAGGCAAACGCGCTTTGGGCATGCGGCATTTTGATGTGCAGCTCTTGGGCGGCATGGTGCTTCATGAAGGCAAGATTGCTGAAATGAAAACCGGTGAGGGTAAGACACTGGTTGCCACCCTTGCTTGCTATCTCAACGCTCTTGCCGGCAAAGGTGTGCATGTCGTTACGGTGAACGACTACTTGGCCACGCGCGATGCCGAATGGATGGGGCAGCTTTACCGTTTTTTGGGCATGAGCACTGGTGTTGTCGTGCATTCTCAGGGCGATAGTTCAAAAAAGAAAGCCTACGCTGCCGATATTACCTACGGTCAAAACAACGAGTTTGGCTTTGATTACATGCGCGATAACATGAAGTTTAGCATTCATGATTATGTGCAGCGTGATTTGCACTACGCGATTGTCGATGAGGTTGACTCGATTCTGATCGATGAAGCGCGAACGCCATTGATCATCAGTGGTCCAGGGCAAACTGCCAGTGAAAAATACATTCGCATCAACGACATCTTGCCGCGTTTGCGCAAAGACGATCACTACACCGTTGATGAAAAAGCCAGCAACGTCACACTAACCGAAGAAGGCATTATCCTTGCTCAAACCATGCTCAAAGAGCGTGGCATCACCGAAGAGGAAAACCTTTACGATCCGGTTAATCTAGAAACCCTGCACATTCTTCAGCAGTTGCTCCGCGCGCATACGCTATATAAGCGTGATCAGCAGTACATGGTTACCGCTGAAGGCAAGGTAATGATCATTGATGAGTTTACGGGTCGTACCTTGCCAGGCAGGCGTTGGTCGGACGGTTTGCATCAGGCCATCGAAGCCAAAGAGCGCGTGCCGATTCAAGATGAAAATATCACCCTTGCTACCATTTCTTTTCAGAATCTATTTCGTTTGTACGGCAAGCTTGCTGGCATGACGGGCACCGCGGATACCGAAGCTGCAGAATTTCATAAAATTTACAACCTTGATGTAGTGGTTGTACCAACAAACAAGCCCATTCAAAGGATTGATTCCGATGATTTGGTTTACAAAACCGAGCGCGAAAAGTTCAAGGCAGTGGCTGCTGAGATTGAAGACGCACAGCAGCGTGGGCAGCCTGTGCTCGTCGGTACGACCAGCGTCGAGAAATCCGATGCGCTTGCTCGATTGCTGAACAAGCGCGGCGTTGAGCACAACGTGCTAAACGCCAAACAGCATGAACGTGAGGCGTATATCGTCGCTCAGGCAGGCCGAAAAGGTGCCGTGACGGTGGCGACCAACATGGCGGGCCGCGGTACCGATATTGTGCTTGGTGGTAATCCAGACATGCTTGCACGTCACGAGGTTCTCGAGCGTGCTGATGAAGCCTTGCTTGCAGATAAAGAGGCACTTGAAGCCGCTGTCGATGCCGAGACTGAGCGCTACCGTGAGCAATGTGAACAGGAAAAGAAAGAAGTGCTCGATAACGGTGGTTTAATGATCATTGGTACCGAGCGACATGAATCGCGGCGTGTTGATAACCAGCTGCGTGGTCGTTCCGGACGTCAGGGCGACCCTGGTAGTTCACGTTTTTTCCTTTCGCTTGAGGATGATCTGATGCGTATTTTCGCTGGGGATCGAGTCCAGCGCATGATGGATACCTTAGGCATGGAAGAAGATGTGCCTATTGAGCATCGTTGGGTGACTAAAGCTGTTGAGAACGCGCAAAAGAAAGTCGAAGAACGCAACTTCGACATTCGTAAAAACTTGCTGGAATACGACGATGTCATGAACCAGCAGCGTAAGAGCGTTTACGTCCTTCGCAAGCAGGTGCTCTGTGGTCAGTACCGAACGGTGCCCACTGAAGAAGAACAAAAGCGCGGCGTTGAGCCCGTTCCGCTTATAAGTACGATTGATCCAAAGTATGCTGAGCTTGCCAAACCGGTGCTTGAGCAAATGATCAAGTTTCATGGCGGACCACAACCTTCGCCAGGTGCATCGCAAGAGGAACTTGAGCGTTTTCGAAAGCAGGCGCAGCAAGCCGAATTGTCCTCGCTGGGCACTTTGCGCACTGCACTTATTGAGCGCGATGTTTATGTGTGGTTTGGCTGCCGCGTTGATTTGAGCCCTTATCGTGAAGAGCCGGAAAAAGCGCTTCAGATTCTGGAACAAGAAGTCGGCTCATCGTTGGCTGAGCAGCAGGAGCGTTTGCTTGCTTTAGTGGATGAGCTTGTGGGCGTTATGGTCGAGCGTGCTTGTCCGCCCAATAAGCATTTTGAGGATTGGGATATCCAGGGACTAACCGAGGCCTTTTCTGGCACCTTTGATGTGCGAGCAAGCGGACTTGAAAAGATCACCGATGTGCAAGAACTGGCAACTAAGCTCTACGACGATGCCGAAGCGTTGCTTCATAAGAAAATAGAAGTACTGGGACATCTGCAGTTTCTGCGCGTATTCCGCAATTTGTTTTTACAAGAGATCGATCGGCAATGGATTGATCACTTGCAAAACATGGAACATTTGCGTGAGGGCATTGGCCTTCGAGGTTACGGGCAGCGCGATCCAAAGAAAGAGTACAAAAAGGAAGGTTTTGATCTTTTTGTGCAAATGATGGAAAGCGTTAAACTCACGGTCGCTTCGGCCATTTATCGACTTGAGACCATGGCGGAAGAAGACGTCGCACGGCTTGAAGCTCAACGTAAAAGGCAGGTCGATGCGCGCCAGGAACTTATCCGCATGTCGCACGATGCTGCACAGGGCGGAGGCTCAGGAGCGGACGGTGGACAACTTAGTCGCCATGCGCGGCGTTTGGCTAAAAAGCAAGGTGCTGCACCACAACAGCTTACGCAACTTAGCCCGGAGCAACTTCAGCAATTGCGAGGCGAAACGGTCAAGCGGGATAAACCGAAACTAGGCCGAAACGATCCTTGTCATTGTGGCAGCGGTAAAAAATACAAGCAGTGTCATTTGCGTACAGATCAAAACGAAGCGAACGCTGAAGTAGGCTGAGGAGCTTTGCACGGCTGCCGCGCATCTCAAGCAGCCTGTAGCTTCTGCAGTCCGTAGGGCTACGGTATGTCGCTTCCCGGTTTCTTTCTGTTCTTCTTTTTCTCGCTTTGATGATGCTTGTCAGCAAGTATCTTTTCTTTGGCGCGCTTGGAACGTTTGCGTTTTTGGCGCCGAACCTTTTCCATGCGCTGTTGTTTTTGGCTTTTTTCTTGCGTCTTCTGTTCAATCAGGCGGTCGGCAAGTTCTCGGCGCGCCAAAAAGCGGTTGGTGGCTTGGGAACGACTTTGTTGAACCTTGACCTCGATGCCGCTTGGTAGGTGCCGAAGGTAGACCGCTACCGATGTTTTGTTGATTTTCTGACCGCCCGGGCCACTCCCTCGAACAAATTTTTCAAGCAAATCTGCTTCCTCGATACCAAGCCTTTTGAGCAAAGCTTCGAGTGCTTTAATCTTTTCTTGGCTGATGGGAGGCATGACAACTTAGTCTAGCATGCCTTGAGTAGCGCTCTAGGCTGCGAATGTGAAGCCAGGCCTGTGCAGGCGAAGCGCCAGGAAAGCTCAACGGATCTTGACCTTCTGTTGGGGAAAGACAAGTCTAAGCGATCATGGCAACAAAGACTGATCTAAAAGTAGAAGGTTTTGCTTTTTCCGCTATGAGTTGTGGCCTTAAAAAGGGAAATGCTCTGGACTTGGGCTTGATTTGCACCGATGAAGTGGTTCCCACGGCTGCAGTGCTCACACAGAATCGCATCAAAGCAGCTCCAGTGCAGCTTACCGAGCGACGTGTGCGAGATGGACTGGCTCGCGCCATTTTGGTCAATAGCGGAAACGCGAATGCTTGCACAGGTGCGCTTGGAATGCAGGCAGCGCTCCAGACCACGCAATCACTTGCAAAACACCTGGGCTGCAAACACAGCGATGTGTTGGCTGCCTCGACAGGAGTCATTGGCCTTCCTTTACCAGCGTCGCGGATTGAAGGTGCGCTACCTGCCTTAATTGGTGCGCTGAGTCCCGATAGCGCTGCGGTGTTTTCTGAAGCGATTATGACCACCGATCGCTGGCCAAAAATTGCCAAGCGTGATGTGAACCTTGGCAAACACAAAGTCCGTGTTTTGGGTATGGCCAAGGGGGCCGGAATGATTCATCCCAACATGGCCACAACGCTTTGTTTTGTGCTTAGCGATGCAAAGCTAGCGCCCGCGTTACTCAGGCAGTGTTTGCGCAAAGCATGCGATGAGAGTTTTAACCGAGTGACCGTCGATGGCGATACCAGCACCAACGATATGATTTCTCTGATGGCCTCGGGTAAGGCCATGAGCGATAGCCTCAAGCAAGGTAGCCCTGAGTACCGAAGTTTCCTTAGAGCACTCACGGAAGTGTTGCAGGAACTTTCCGAGAGCATCGTTCGCGATGGCGAAGGGGCGGAGCATTGCGTGCGTATTGTGGTAAAGGGGCTCGCAAGTCAAAAGGCCTGCCGTGCGGTGGCCCAAAAAGTAGCTACATCGCTCTTGGTTAAAACGGCGTTGCACGGAGCTGATCCGAATTGGGGACGACTGCTCATGGCCGCTGGCAATGCTGGCGTAGCTTTTGATGGAAACAAAGCAAGAATCTTGATTGACCAGGTCACGCTAGTCGAAAAAGGCGTGGGGCTCGGTCCTGCCGAAGAAAAACGCGCCGCCGCTGTGATGAAAAAGGAACAGTACACAATTTGTCTTGAGCTAGGCGCGAGCAATTTCGAAGCAAGCTATCTGACAAGCGATATTGGACACGAGTATGTGCGGATTAATGCAGACTACCGCAGCTAGTTTGCTGATAGCGTTGGCTCTGGGCTGCGGTACATCATCGCTTCATTCATATCGCCAGAGCCCGCCGAGAACCGTTCCCTCGAAGTATCCTGGGCTGACGAAGGAGACGAGGCTCGCTGCTGCGCCTCGGAAAATCTCAGCATGCGCTAGAGCAGCCAATCTTGATCGTTTTGCTCTGGGGCTAGGTGAGCTCGGTGCAATCGATGAAGAAGCACTTTACCCAAGGGCGCGAGAGTTTGGTGTATGGGAATTGCGCGTGCATGCATGGCGGGGCAAAACTGCGTCGTATGCTGCTCAGGACCATTGGTTTGAATCCTTGCGGCAACAAAGCGATGCGCCTTTGGCGTGTGGTTTAGCAGTCCATGGAGATCATAGCCTTTGGGTTGCAGTGGAACGTGCGGTGGTTTTCAGTGAGTTGGCCGAAGGCAATCAACGTTGTTTTCGTTTGGCCGAAGGATTTTATCGTCCACAGTTACTGGCAGTAGACGCGGAGCTTATGCTCTATGAACTGCCTTTGCATGAAACCGGCGATGAATATTGCTTTGCGATCGACCCTGTTTTTCAAAGCAAGGCGCTTTTGCAGCTGCATACCGAGAATCCCTCGGGTGGTTATCCGGTGATCGAATTTGGACGTACCGATCTGAAAGAAGAAATCGGCAATAGCTTGAAGGTCCATGGGGGCCCTCGCGAGCAACTACAAACGCTGCGTTCTCATTTCAATGCAGGTGCACTTCGTAATAATCGACTACTATCAGAGCAAGCGAAGCAGCACGCTGAGCAAGTATGCCTGAGCCACAAAGTCTCGCATCGAGGCGAAAGCGGAGAAGGACCCGAAGAACGTTTGGGCAAGCTTCGATTAAGCGCCGATGCCACCGGAGAAGCCATTGCCAGAGCTCGGGACACGGAAATGGCCTTTTCATCGTTGCTTAGCAGTCCGTCGCACCTAAAAGTCCTGCTCGACTCGCGCTTCACAGATGTCGGTATGGCCACCGCACACAACAAAAAAGGCCGCACTTGCTTAGTGGTGTTTTTTGCTTCATGGCCCAGAACGAGAGCTCGTTAGCAGTGCTCGGATTAATTTGGCAGTTCCCTTGCTCGCTTTTCGTCTAGGCTAACAAAAAGCTTATGTCTTGCGGTTTGCTAGCCAGAAAAAACAACATAATTCGGGCGAGGGCAGCAAAGTGCTTGCTTGCGATCTTCGTGCAGTTGGACGGAGCATCCGCATAGTGCTCTGGCTGCGAGATTAGAGTGCAGCGAATTGGTGCATTGATTCGCGATGTGTTGCTATTTCGTTCGGCTCAAAAGCTCGACTAAAAGAGGATGTGGGGAGATACGGTCCGCTGACAGGGCTAAAAAGGTTTCCTCAAGCTTCGGAAGGTGTGTAATCTCGATAAGAGCTCCCGACTCAAGTTCGTCGCGAACAACAATGGGAGGGACAACCGCCACGCCATTCTGCTCACGAGCAACAAGACGGAGCATGGCCATGTCATCCACTTCCGCAATGATGCGGGGCTGAATACCCATTCGTTGGACCAGGGCATCGAAACCGATGCGTACACCCGATTCTTTAGAAGGCAGAACAAGGCGCTCTTCAGATAACAAGCATCTAAGCTTCCTTGATGCTCGTGGTTGCGTTGCAACTAAACTGACTGGTTGGGTATCGAGGGTATGAGCTACCCAAACGGAGTCCTCGTTTCTTCGCGGTAGAAAATTTGTAAGCACTAGGTCAAGATCATGGCGCTCGAGGCGCTCAACAAGTTCGTTAAGAGAGCCGGATCGCAGTAAAAGTCGAATCTTATGCTTCTGCATGAGGGGTCTGAGAAGCGCAATTTGGAAATTGCGTGACAGCGTTGCAAGCGCGCCTACACGCAGAGTTTTGCGTTGCACCTCGGATTCTTGGTGCAGAGCTTCGAGTAGTTCGTCTCCGGTGGAAAAAATACGATGAGCGTAATCAAGAGCTAACCGTCCATGCGAGGTAAGCTCTAGACCGCGTCCTTGCCGCCAGAACAAAGCGTGGCCGATACTATCCTCGAGCTTGCGAAGTTGCACTGAAACGGCAGACTGCGTAACACGAAGTTTTTCGGCCGCTCGAGTAAGGTTTCCTTCGGTCGCTACAGCCCAAAAGTAGTAAAGGTGCTGATAGTTTAGGAGACTCGGCAGCGTTTCAATCGTTCGTTTTTGTTTATGCATTATATGATAATAATGCATTGGATAAATGATTCAAAGGCCGATAAGACATTAAAACAACCCAGGAGTCTGAAACGTGCCATCCATACCAATTTTCATCTTACTTATACTCTGTCCGATCACACTGCTCACTGTTGGCTATCTTTGTGCACGCAATCCGGACCATCGCTCTCGGATTGTGGCCCGCGCTCTAGCCTTTGCGACCGCATTTAGCGTAGCGGCTGCCCTTTGCGTGGGGCTTGTTCGCCTCCTTGGGGCTCCGAGTACAAGCCCTCTGCTCGGCGTCGGGGGTCTTGGCTTATCCCTACGTGTCGATGCCTTGAGTGTGACCATCTTCACCATGGTGTCTGTTTTGGCTTTCGTGATAGGGCGCTTTAGCCAAACCTACCTCGATGGCGATGCACGCCACGGTGTTTTCATGGGATGGTTTGCGGCCACAGTGGCGGCTGTGCAAGTACTCGTTCTTGCCAATAATCTTTTGATTCTCTATGTAGGCTGGGTTGCTACCAGTTTGTGCCTGCAACGCTTGCTTGTCTTTTACGCGCAACGGCCGCGAGCGCGTCACGCAGCACGCAAAAAATTTATTGTGGCGCGTCTTGGTGATGCAATGCTTGCAGTCGCATTTGTGCTTCTTTATTTAGCCTACGGCACCGGCGATCTGGAATCTATCCTAGTCGCCCATCCTCAAAACCAATCCTCCTTGGTGGCCATAGCTACGGTTTTCATTGCGCTTACAGCACTGCTAAAGTCGGCTCAGTTTCCGACACACGGTTGGCTTGTGGAGATGATGGAGACGCCAACACCAGTCTCAGCGC
Source organism: Myxococcales bacterium (assembly GCA_016699535.1). Classification (NCBI taxonomy): domain Bacteria; kingdom Pseudomonadati; phylum Myxococcota; class Myxococcia; order Myxococcales; species Myxococcales bacterium. Next base: position 3,414,997 of record CP064980.1, on the reverse strand, counting down.
TTCTGCATGCTGGCGTCCTAAACGCGGGACCGTATTTGGTGCTTCGCTTTTCGCCCATCATGGTCAATGGGCAAGTGGCCTCATGGCTTTTGATCGTATTTGGCGGGTTTACTGCCTTATTTGCATCAGTCGTTTTACGAACGCAACCCTCTGTTAAAGTTGCGTTGGGCTATTCGAGCGCAGCGCACATGGGCTTTATGCTTTTTGTATGTGGTTTGCACGTCTACCCGGCGGTCGCGCTGCATCTTGTCGCCCACAGTTTCTATAAAGCGCATGCTTTTCTTTCCGCAGGTAGCGCCGTCGATAGCTTTCAGTCCAGAACCATTGCTATATCCCCGCGCCTTTATAAACCTTTTACGATAGCTGCTAGCTTCGTTCTGGCGCTCGGAGCCTACTTAACGGTGGCCTGGATTCTTGGTTTTACGCCTTGGGAAGAGCCCTCCCTTGTGCTTATCGGCGCCATCGTGGTGCTTGGTCTCAGTCAGTTGCTTGGCGCAAGTTTCGATCGCCCAGCAAAAGTTTTGGTCTATCTCAAAACAACGGGCCTTGCGACATTGGTAACCGTTTCATTCTTTTTGCTTGAGCAAGGTGCCCAGCTTATGCTTTTGGACTCCTTTCCTGAGATCAGAGCACCGAATCCCGTAACGCTCGTTCTCGGTGGCGTAGTGGTACTAAGTTTTTTCATAGCCATTTGGCTTCAGCTTTCAGGCTGGAGCAGGCAGTCCCGTTTCGCGCAGAGCCTGCGCGTTCATGTGCGTCATGGGCTCTATGCCAATACGCTTTTCGATCGGTGGCTCGGTGCGTTGAGTCGGTCTTCAAACATGGTCTGATTTTGATTGAAAGGAAGCAAGTAGATGAATAGCAGCACTCCGATGACTGAATCGCAATATGAAGTCGAGGACTTTCTTCGCCGAGTATCACAAAGGATCGCGCCGGTCTGGCCGCTCGATCGCTTTGTAGCGGTAAACCCGTTTTTAGGATTTGCAGACAAAAGCTTCCTTGAAGCAGCCCAGACGCTGAGCATAGTTGCTGCAGCAAAGATGACTCTGCCTGCCGATACGCTTCATAGGCAGGTTAGCTCGGGGCAAATCGGCTGGCAGCACATCGACGAAGCCATCCAAGATTTAGGACTGGAAAAAGAGCGCGAACACCTTGTCGCCACCATCGAGCGTGGAGATTTGCAGACGGATGAATCGATGATCCCAACCGTTACAGATGTCATTGATGCGCAACGACACAGCGATTGGAATCGTTTTGTCGTCGAGTATGTAGGCTCATGGGCAGCATCCTATTTTGATACGCAGGTTGCGGCTTGGCAGCCACAGCGTACAGGCTCGCTTTTTTTGTCGTGGAAAACTGAGGCTGAGATTGATCGCAGCCCTGAGGTGATGGGGGCGCGGCATTTTCGCTCAACGCTTCGTACACTACCCGACTCGGCGCTCGAAGCCGCATCGGAGGCGCTGAGGCTGCTTGACATTCCAGAGCAAGCCCAAGAGCTTTATCTGCATCGGCTATTGATGCGTGTAGGGGGTTGGTCCGCATGTGCGGCGCGCATTGTCTGGGAGAAAAAGCTTTACGAGCAGTCTAAAGACGATACGTTGATTGAGTTTCTTGCTGTTTTACTGGCAGTGGAAGTTGCGCTGCTCAAGGCGTTTGAGGATGAGCAATTTACCGCGGGCTGGCGTGCAGCCAGACAGACCATGCTCGAGCTTTCAGCCAACCACAGTGCCGATTCCAAGTTTCGGGCGCGGCTGATTTTGCAGCTTGCCTACGAAAAACGAGTGCAACAAAAGCTGCTTGCTCAGTTCAATAATCGCAAGGGGGGCGATGAGGGATCTTCCTATGTTTCTGAGTTGAAAAGAGCAAACAAAGAGCGCTCCCAAGCTCAATGCATCTTTTGTATCGACGTGCGCTCAGAGGTATTTCGTCGCCATTTGGAGCGCTCCAACCCGCGCATTGCAACCATGGGTTTTGCAGGGTTTTTCGGCTTTCCTATCGAAGTGGTCCCGATCGCGCACAACAAAGCAGTGCCGCAATGTCCTGTACTTCTTCGACCGACGCATCGTGTGGTGGAGTCTGCTGCTGATGAAGAACAACGATCGAAGGTACACCAAAAACGCCTCGAGCGTCATCATCTTTCGCGTGCTTGGCAGAGTTTCAAAATGGGTGCGATTTCTTGTTTTAGTTTCGTGGGACCCATTGGTCTATTCTATCTACCCAAACTCTTTACCGACGCCTTTGCACTAACGCGTCCGGTGCCTCATCCCTCAACCGAGGGTCTTGCAAAGCAAGGATCGCAGAGAAGCCTTGTCCTCGAAAAGACAGGTTTTGAGCCTCGCAGCACCGGCATCTGCCTTGAAGATCGCATAGAGCTAGCGGCTAACGCCCTTAGGGCAATGTCACTGACCAAAGGTTTTGCACGGATGGTGGTACTCGCCGGGCATGGCGCGAGCAGCGTGAACAATCCGCATGCAGCGGGGCTCGATTGTGGGGCGTGCGGCGGTCGAACGGGTGAAGCCAACGCCACGGTGGCTGCCGTGGTGCTAAACGATCCGGCAGTTCGTGATGGGCTACGCAAAAAGACATTGTGATACCCGAGGACACTTTTTTCCTTGCGGCACTGCATGACACCACAACGGATCAAGTGCGCATACTGAACAGGGCGGAAGTACCCGAATCGCACGCGCGTGATCTGTTTGAGTTGCAGGAGAGTTTCAAAGACGCTGGAGGTTTGGCGCGACTTGAGCGAGCCGCTCGCGGCACAACTGAGCCAGAATCTCGAAGCAACAGTTGCTTTTACCGTAGCCGCGATTGGGCCCAAGTACGTCCTGAATGGGGGCTTGCGGGTTGTGCGGCTTTCGTGGTTGCGCCACGTACCCGAACACTGAACCTTGATTTGCAAGGCCGTGCGTTTCTTCACTCTTATGACTGGAAAAACGATAAAAACTTTTCCGTGCTCGAGCTTATCATGACGGCACCCATGGTGGTTGCCAGTTGGATCAGCCTTCAGTACTACGCCTCGACGGTCGACAACGCCCTTTTCGGAGCTGGAAACAAGACACTGCACAACGTTGTCGGTGGAACAACCGGTGTGTTGGAGGGAAACACCGGTGATCTTCGCGTTGGATTGCCTTGGCAGTCGCTATACGATGGGAAGCAATTGCAGCATGAGCCTGTGCGTCTGAACGTGTTGATTGAAGCGCCGCTTGAAGCGATTAATGCTACGATTGAGAAACACGAGTCCATAAAAAATCTGGTAGATAACGGCTGGGTTAACCTGTTCGTACTAAACGATGAAGGTCAAATCAGTCACCGTTATTTAGGGAGCCTACAATGGAGCTCACTCGAGCGTTCGATCGAAACGCAAGCTGCCTAAGGAGCGCTGTGCAACCTTTTTCGAAGAATCGCGATGGTTTCGATCAAGCCGGTGACTATCGAGGAATGGTCGGTTGCTTGGCGAGCATGCACAAAAAGGAAGAAGCTATTGCTCAGCCCTTTTTTAGGCGACTCGGCATCAAGCTGCACACACCTTGCGGCTTGGATACCGACCAGATGGGGACCTTCACAGGAGAGATTCCGCGTTTGGGAACCATGAATGATGCAGCGCTGGCTAAAGCGCAAGCTGGTCTGCAGCTTAGCGGCCATACGCTCGCCATAGCATCGGAAGGCAGCTACGGTCCGCATCCTGCTCTTCCGTTTAGCTATTCGGGCCTAGAACTCATGGTCTTTGTCGATGCGGATAAAGGTATTGCAATAACTGAGAGCATTCTTGAGCCAAGCCCCGTATACAACGCCGTCACGATAGGTACCGATTTTGCTGGCTTGGAGGACTTTGTACACGGGATAGACTTACCTCATCATGCACTTGTCACTGCACCCAATGATGCGCGAGCTGACATAACGACCATGAGTAAAGGGATTCGCAACTTTGATGATTTAAAAAAGGCTATCCTCCGTTGTTGCGCACAGTCTGTCGATCGGAAAGCCTTCGTCCAAACAGATATGCGTGCACACATGAACCAGCGAAGAATGGAAACCATCGCAAAGCTGGCAAAACGGCTTGCGGATCGCGTAGCGCGGAGCTGTCCTGAATGCGGAGTGGCTGGCTTTGGTTTTGAAAAAGCAGTGCTTGGTTTGCCCTGCTCAGAATGTGGTGCACCAAGTACGCTCGTTGAAAAAGAAATATGGGCGTGTGCGGCCTGCCCATTTCGAATGCATCAGCACCGGCCCGACGGTTTGCGAAGTGCCGACCCTCAATACTGTACTCTTTGTAACCCCTAAAGAAAGGTTACGTGGTGAATCGCGAATCAAAACCGATCCATTTGCTTGCCCTCGAGGCTGAGGCAATTTTCGTATTTCGGGAGATGTACCACGAAATGTCAAAGCCGGTGCTGCTGTTCAGTGGCGGGAAGGACTCACTTGTGCTGCTGCATCTGGCCCAAAAAGCCTTTCGACCGGCAGCCATGCCCTTTGCGATTATGCACGTCGATACTGGACATAACTTCCCGGAAATTATCGCGTTGCGCGATCAGATTGTGCGCGAGAATAAAATCGATTTAATTGTAGCCAGTGTCCAAAAATCGATTGATGAAGGTCGGGTGATGGACCCGACTGGCTTGCGGGCAAGTAGGAATCGCTTACAGACGGTGACCTTGCTTGATGCCCTAAAGGATTACGGTTTTGATGCTGCAGTCGGCGGGGGACGACGCGATGAGGACAGAGCGCGGGCCAAAGAGCGCGTGTTTAGCCACCGCGATGTGGATGGCCAGTGGAACCCCAAGAACCAACGCTTGGAGCTATGGTCGCTTTACAACGGACGCATCAATCCGGGCGAGCATTTTAGAGTATTTCCACTTAGCAACTGGACGGAGCTTGACGTTTGGGAATACATCCGCGCGCAGAACATCAGGATGCCTGACTTGTACTTCGCGAAGAAGCGTTCAGTGTTCGAACGAGACGGTATGCTTTATGCGCCATCATCTTTTATAAAACAATTGCCACACGAAAAGGTCTTTGAAGAGATGGTGCGTTTTCGCACCATTGGCGACATGACTTGCACAGGCGCTGTTCGCTCGAACGCGACTACGATCGATAGTGTTGTTAACGAGGTGGCTTCGGCTCGTGTGACGGAGCGTGGCGCGACCCGAGCGGATGATCGCACAAGTGATGCTGCGATGGAGGATCGAAAGCGTGAAGGATACTTCTAAAACCAAAGCCCCGGCTTATTCAAAAGAAGTCTTGCGATTTATCGTTGCAGGCAGTGTCGATGATGGAAAGTCTACACTAATTGGCCGTCTGCTCACCGATAGTCAGGCAGTTCACGATGATCAGCTGGCGCACATCAGGGAGGCAAGCAAACGCCGGGGCGATGAGCGTGCAGACCTTGCATTGCTCACTGACGGCCTTCGTGCGGAGCGAGAACAAGGGATAACGATTGACGTGGCTTATCGCTATTTCTCGACACCAAAGAGGAAATTTATTATTGCCGATGCACCGGGTCACGCTCAGTACACGCGCAACATGGTCACTGGTGCGAGCACGGCCGACCTTGCGGTGATACTCGTTGATGCGCGCCACGGTGTACTCGATCAGACTCGTCGCCACACTGCGGTCGTCTCCTTGCTTGGAGTCAAGCATGTTGTTTTTGCTATCAACAAGATGGACCGTTGCGATTACGATGAAAGTGTTTTTGAAAGCATTCGACAAGAGCTTTCCCAGTTCGTTGCAAAGCTGCCGGTACGCGATGTGACTTTCCTTCCGATCAGTGCATTGGATGGTGACAACGTCGTGCACGAAAGCAAACGAATGCCGTGGCATCGAGGTCGCTCCTTGCTTCATTTGCTTGAGACGGTGCATATTGCATCGGATCATAATTTTATTGACGCACGTTTTATTGTGCAACACGTCATAAGGTCACAGAGTCTTGCTGATTACCGAGGCTATTCGGGAGTTGTAGCGAGTGGGGTGTTTCGTGTTGGTGATGAACTTGTCGTTCTGCCGAGCATGGAACGTAGCCGGATTGCGAAGATCGAACTGTACGGGGAGTCCATAGAAGAAGCCCATCCCTCCATGCCTGCAACCATTGTTTTGGAAGATCACTTGGACGTTTCTCGTGGCGATATGCTGTGCAGACCTGCCAACCTCCCGAGTATTGCAAGTGATCTTGCAACGATGCTTGTCTGGTTAGGAGAAAGACCCTTGCAAGTTGGACAAGAATATCTCATCAAACACACGTTTCGTTGGGTGCGTGCCATAGTGATTGCGATCGATTACGAGTTGGATCTTCATACCTTGCATCGCAAGCCTAAGTCTTCTGGGCTTGAACGAAATGCGATCGGGCGAGTGCGCTTCCGTACCAAGACACCGCTATTCTTTGATAGCTACGAGCGCAACCGAATGACGGGTTCATTTATTATTGTCGACGAGCAAAGCAACGAGACAAGCGGGGCAGCGGTGCTACGTCCGATTAACACCTCGGTCGAACAGCTCTCAAAGCAAAGGCAGTACAAAGGTCTGGGATATTCGTGACCGGCACCGACACTGGAGTCGGTAAAACAATGGTAAGCTGTGCACTTATTGCTGCACTTCGCCATGCTGGTCTGCGGGCCGTTGGAATGAAGCCGATAGCTTCGGGAAGTCAAATGACATCCCAGGGGCTTCGTAACGATGATGCCTTGCGTCTTCAAGCAGCGGGAAGGGTCGCTGAGTATAATCTTGTCAATCCCTTTGCATACGAAGCTCCAATTGCACCGCACATCGCGGCGGCGCAAACGCATGTTCCCATTGAACTTGGTCCCATTGTTGAGTCTTTCTCTCAACTTGCTAAAATCTCCGATACTGTGGTTGTGGAAGGAGCAGGGGGCTTTCGTGTACCCCTTGATATCCACGGCACGACCATGGCTGAGATCCCCAAGCAGCTCGGGCTTGATGTTGTCATGGTCGTGGCCATTCGATTGGGCTGCCTAAACCATGCTTTGCTTACGGCCGAAGCAATACAATCTGAGGGGCTACGGCTAATCGGATGGGTAGCCAACTGCGTAGATGAAAACGTTCCTTTTTCGAACGAACAAATCGCAACGCTTTGTACGGCATTGAATGTACCACTTATGGGTAGATTGCCCCTTTTTGATTTAAAGCAAAGCCTTTCACCCGAGACCATCGCCGGGTACTTGACGATCGATTATCTCGTGTCAGATGCGAGAAAAGCAGAACTTTAGCCTGTGATCAAATGAGCAATGACAGAACCCAACTCTCTTCGAGTGCTTAGCCACCGCGGCCTAAGCGAGCCACACTGACGCAGATGTTCGCTGCGCTTGACATTCAAGGAAGCGTACAAAGCCAGATACAGTTTCCTGTGCTCAGCACAGACACTCGCAACTTGCGCCCTGGTTCGGTATTCGTAGCCCTGCAAGGAGCGAAGCACGATGGACATGATTTTCTCACAGCGGCAGCAGCTTCGGGAGCGGCTCTAGCAGTGGTTCAACGGATTCCCGAAGGAAGCGCGCCTCTACCCCTGCTTTGTGTAAATGATACCTTGTTAGCCTTTGGACATATGGCTCGCAGTAAACGTCGACATCTTTCGGCGAAAGTCATTGCCGTTGTCGGATCAAACGGCAAAACCTCAACCCGGGACATGCTGAGTGCTATACTGTCTGATTTTTTTTGCGTCCATTCAACGAAGAACAATGAAAACAATCTGATTGGCGTGCCCAAAACTCTGCTCGAAGCAAAGCAGGACAACGATATTGTCATTGTGGAGCTGGGCACAAGTAAAAAGGGAGAGATAGCGCGTGCTGCATCCATGGCCGAGCCTGACATTGTAGTGTTTACCTCGTTGAGCGACGAGCATCTTGAAGGTCTTGGCGATAGTGCTGGCGTGTTTCAAGAGGAGTGTTCTGTGTTCCAGTACTTGCGCCCTTCAGCAAAGGCCTTTATTCCAAGTCATCTTCGCAATGTCATCCGCGTAGCGCGTCTTTTCGCTGAAGATGTTCATCTGGTACCCAGTGTAGCAGGATCAGCACAGGGCGCACCAAGCCAAGCTTATATTGATAAACGAGGATTTGCGCGATTTTTTTTTGAAGGAAACTACTTAAGCATTCCCTATGCCGCCTTGGCCTTTGCAGACAATGCCAGCTTGGCGCTTCATGTTGCAAAGTCACTTGGAATGAGCTCGGCACAGGCTCAAAGCGCGTTGCAGGGGATGAGACCGACGCCGCTGCGTGCAGAGTTGCGGCTTGTTGGTGGCTTCCGCGTCCTAGCTGACTGCTACAACGCGAACCCAGCCAGCTTTAGAGTCGCGATTGAGACGATGGAGCAACTCCAAGGCAGGCGAATAGCTTTCATCGGAACCATGGACGAACTGGGAAAACAAAGTACCGTACTCCACCAGCAGGTCGCGCAACAAATCGCTACTGCAGGCTTTGATCGCATCGTGGCTATCGGCAAGTTTGCCGAGGTCTTTGCCAAAAGGCCTTTGTTTAGTTCAACGCCATGCATTTTGGCTCAAAGTGTTGAGCAGGGTTTCGAGCTACTCCGCGCGCAGCTTGTAGGCGGAGAGGCTATCCTTTTCAAAGCCTCGCGCCGCTTGAGACTAGAGCGTTTCATTGATCAATTGGTTCAAAGCCCTTGAAAGGCTAGTCATAGGGTCATGACGATCTTAAGGCTCGCCGCACAAGCAGGTAAAAAATGCTCTAGCGGTTGGACATTAAGCGCAGCGAAATATCATCACGTCTGCCACGGAAACTTCGGGTATAGTGTACAGCAAGCAGCTGCCAAAGCCCGAGCGCAGCAAGCGCGCACAGAAGTGAGACCGAAAGCGTTGAAAGTTCGGGGCTGATTTGGAATTCTCCGGATACCGACGAGGCTGGCGCTAAGGTACGCAATGCCTGAGAGATGAGCACAGCTCCACCTTGGGCAGGCCATGTTCGCAAGGCCAATTCCAAAAAAACGTACGCCGGGTACCAAAGCAGCAGGCATGTTGCCCAGATCCTGCAGCCGCCCGTGGTTTGCGCCTCCATGAAAGAGAGTAGGGACAAAAGCAAGAGCAGGCTCAAAACCAACCAAAGAACAGGTTTTGCCCAAGATTGCCATTCGATCTCGAGGACAGATATCGATTCGACTTGGGTGGCTATGGCCAGCCAGCCAGCTGTCACGATTACCGACGCGCCGACAAGAATGCGTGAGGTAAGCGCACTGCGGTAGTACGCGCGGAAAAGCAGACTTCCACATAGGACTGCCACGCCCAGGCCTAACCAAGGACCGGAATAAAGGCCTGCGGTGCTGCTGCGCACCCAAGATAAAAAGCCGAGACTTACAAAGCTTAGGACAGTCAATGCCCAGGCGCGATGAGCATAGGAAAGCTTAAAGGCGCCGATAGCTCCGATGATTGCGAAAATTGCTGCAACAACTAAGGGCCCTGGCTCAGCTCGAGATAGCGCTAACGCAGCCGCGGTGCCTAGGATGCCCACTGCGATGGAGCTGCGACGAATCAGCTGTTGACCAGGTTCTTTGGGCGCAAAATCGTCGAGCAAAAGAGTGGAAGCTAGCAATGGCTGAGGAGGCGCTACCGGTTTTTTTTTGCTGGGAGTTGCCTTCGATTGGCTTTGCGTGGCTTCGGCAGCTCTCTGCTCTTCATCCGGCATCAATCCTGGCACCTCCGAGTAAGTTTTCTCACGTACTTGCGATGAGATTGCAATTTGTTGTGAGGCGTCTTGAGCGTCGGGCTCTGGAGCTGTGCCTTGGTTTTCAGGCACATTATCACCAGACCAGGTTCCTGTCGGTGCAACTTCCGACCCCTCTTCTTGAGATGGATGTGCCGAAACGATATTTGGATTGCTTTTTGCGGTGCTCATAAATCGTTGCTCAACCCTTTTGAAAAAGACTCAAGCATAGGGGTTAGCGAGACTTATCATAAATCAAATCATTTGCTTCGTGTGACATTCGATGAATTTCAAAGCTTTAGATATGACACGATTGTCAGCATTCAAAGGCCAGTATTATCGTTGGTTGAGTAGAAAAACAGAAGACTGTGTGTGAAATGTTAGTAATTTCAGATAGTTAATGCTTTTCTTTGTCGATTGAGTTAATTTGGCACCCAAATTGCATGTGAAACGAAGTAGCGCTTTGTTTCTTAGCTTTCTTATTCTTTCTTAATTTTACAGTTTCTAAATTTGGATCTTGCCTTACTTGCTTAGTCCTTTGCTTTAGAGTCTACCTAACGCTTATTCGATGTCCCGGAGAGCCTATTTTCTCTCCGGGATTTTTTGTATGTGCGTTTTAGTGTAGATCATAGAGCGGCCCTGTGCCAGGACCGGCTGAGGGCAAATACGCTATAACGTTGAAACTGTTTGAGTTTTTGAAAAAATACCACAAAATCGTGAGCTATGAATAATTTTTCTGGCAAGCAGTCAAAGAAGCATATGAAACGACTACGAATTTATCTCACGGTATGCGCTTTTATACTGGGGATTCCGACCGGATCCTTCGCGGCGGACCCAAAAGTCGATGCAAAAACGGTCGCAGCCTATGTCCAGACCTTTTACGATCAGACCAAAAGCGTCGCGGCCAGTTTCTACCAAACGTACTACTACAAACTTTACCAGCGCTACGAGCGTTCCAAGGGTGAGGTCTTGTTTGTCAAACCCGGCAAAATGCTTTGGAACTACGCCAAGCCTAACGGCAAAAAAATCCTTGCCAATAGCAAGAGTCTGCAAATATTTGAGCCAGGTGAGGAAGGCAGCGCCGGTCAGCTCTTTGAGCAAGACATGAAAAACGCCCAGTTGCCCAAAGCCATGTCTTTTCTTACCGGTACCAGCCGCTTGGCCGATGATTTTCATTTTCGCCTGCTTGAATCGGCGTCATGGAAGTTTAATGGATACGTGCTTGAGCTGCGGCCGCAAAAACCTGATCCGAACTTTGATCGTATCTTGTTTTTTGTGGATGCCGATCCATCAAGACGCGGGGTAGTGCATCGTGTGCTGATCATTGACCACAGCGGCAATCGCAATAAGTTTGAGTTCTCAAAACTCAAGTTCAACAAGCCAGTCCCTACGAACACCTTCGCATGGAAGCCGCCAAAAGGAACCCGCCGCATAAAACCTTAAACGAACACTAGCCGCCTGAAGCAAACATAAAGGGATAACTTACGATGACCACTCCGCCACCTTCAGGTTGTGGGAAGTTCCAGCGACGGATGCTCTCGCTCATGCATTGGCTGAGCTCCGTGTGCTGAATGTCGCTTGCTCGCGATAAAACGTCCGCTGAGATGACTGAGCCGCCCTCAGCAATCACAAATCTCATGGTGATACGTCCTTCAAGATCTGGGCGCTCGCGCAGCGTTTGCTCGTAGCAGTAGCGCACCGTGTTGATGTTGCGTCTTACCACTCGGCGAATCACTTCTTTAGATAGCGTTCCGGTAACCGTCGCTTGCTGCGAACTGACACGTGGGGCATGACTTTGCCGTCCTTTAAGATCAAGGGTGCCTCGAATAAGTCCGTAATCGCCTCCCCCGTCGTTTCCCAGTCCTCCGATCCTGGCTAGTGGTTTGGATCCATTGGCATCACCGCCACCGCCGATACCGGTGCCATGTGGTCCGAGGCCGTTGAAACCAAATTGCGTTCCGGGAACCCCTTCATAGCTTCCCCAAAAGGTCTCAGCATCGATGCCAAGTGCGCGATCTTTCGCGTAGGGTGAATCACTGCTGTGCAGTGCGCCGGTGGATGCAAGCAGTACGCCAAGAATGCCCGCGCTCTCGGCCATTAGCATCGGCGAGAGCCGCGTTGAGCCTTGGCCATGATACTGAGCACGGCCGCTTTTTGCTTTTTCATCGGGGCGGCCAAGCTGGCCTGCATCGCCTTGCATCGCTTCGGGAGCCGATGAACTTGCATTGTCGTGGCCCACGCTCACAAGAATATGTTCCGTTTCGCGTTCATTGGCGTCGTGCACATAATCAACGAGTGCGCTATCGGGGCTAAGCAGTTCAATCGCTAGCGATGAAGAAGAGGGCGGCATCAGCCACATACCCATGACAAGCAAAAAATGAAAGAGCAACGAAGCTAGACTGTATTTCGTCGCTCGCCAGTCGATCGGATTGAGGGGTAAAGGGTGCTGAGCTCCATCGCTAAGGGAGAAATGAAAGCAAATCTCATCCAGACGAAAAGCCAAATGCTCGCCATCGCGCGGCGAAACCGAGACCTGTTGCTCGATCTTTCCTTCCGGCATGTCTAAAGGCGCGTGCTCAATGAAGGCTTCTTCTGGAATAACAATGCGAAAAGAGCCGTCTGGATCGCAGTGCAACAACGAGAGGGACTCGTCCTTGATGAGTCCCTCAGGACTGACAAATTTTGGATGCTCAGTATCCGACGATGAAAGCACAAAGTGATTGGGCAAGCGCAAATGCTCTGCATAAAGCACATCGTCGTTCCAAAGAATGGCAATATTAAGGGCTCGTTTCTCAAAAACGTTTGCTTTTTTCTCCAATAACTTCACGACTTCATCCTTTCAAACGCATGGCTGCTTTTACAAGTTCGATAAACTCACGGCGTTCGGTGTTTGCCAATGGGCCAGCGCTGCCTTGCCTGGCAAGCGTCAGCACTTGAGTAAGGTTGGCGCGTGCTTTATGGCTTGAGTCACTAAGCAATAAACCAAACTCCGCCACAGCTGCAGCAAAGGCAAAGTCGGGGCGCATCTGGATAGGGGTACTGCCACTTACGATGTGCTCGATGCGCTTGCTTTGATGTGCACGAGGCTCCTTATATCGAAGCTTAACCGTGGCCCATTCATCACTTTTGCTAAGCACGGTGTGCGCCGCAGGCTTTTGGTACTTCAACGGATCCACGCTCGGGGCATTGCTTTTGACGCCCACCGGCACGATTTCATAAAGCGCCGTCACCGTGTGGCCTGCGCCGATTTCGCCAGCGTCTTTGCTATCGTCGTTGAAGTCTTGATTGCTAAGACGACGGTTTTCATAGCCAATCAAACGATAGCTTGCGACTTTCTTGGGGTTGAACTCCACTTGGATTTTCACGTCTTTAGCAATGGTGATCAGTGTTCCGGCAAGTTGTTCGACGAGCACTTTGCGCGCTTCGCGTAGATTATCGATGTAAGCATAGTTGCCGTTGCCGCGGTCCGCCAGTTGTTCCAGACCCGCATCGTTGTAGTTGCCCTCGCCAAAGCCAAGTACGCTGAGAAACACCCCACTCTGGGCGTGCTTTTCAATCAAGTGTTTGAGTTCAGCATCGCTGCTTTGTCCGACATTGAAATCGCCATCGGTGGCCAAGATCACGCGGTTGATGCCTTCGGGATCGAAGTTTTGCTTGGCAATGTGATAGGCCAAGTTAATGCCTTCTCCGCCATTGGTCGAGCCGCCGGAGTAAAGCTCATCCAATGCGGCATCGATGCGCTGCCGCTGATTTCCGGGCGTGCTCGGCAAAACCACACCGGATGCGCCGGCATAGACCACAATCGCTACGCGGTCTTGGGTCTTGAGCGATTCGGTGAGCATCTTAAAGCCGCGCTTAAGCAAGGGCAGTTTGTTTTCATCGGCCATTGAGCCCGAGACATCAATCAAAAACACCAAGTTGGCGCGCTTGCGTTCGTCTGGTGCGATCTCGCGACCCTTGAGCGCAACGCGCAACAAACGATGCTGGGGCTGCCACGGTGCTTTCGCTAAGTCCGTACTGACGCTGAAAGGCTTGCCCGCTTTCGGTTCCGGATAATCGTAGCGAAAATAGTTAAGCAGTTCTTCGATGCGCACTGCGTCCGTCGGGGGCAGTTCTCCGTTTTGCAAATGTCGACGCGTGACCGAATAAGATGCTGTATCTACATCAATCGAAAAGGTTGAAAACGGAGAAGAGATAGTGTTTTGAAAACCTGACTCGTTGAGGGCTGCATAGCGCTCGGTATTAAAGTTCGGGGATGCGGGTGCAGCGACAACACCTCCACTTCCGTAGCCTATCCCTGTAAGCGGGTCGGCTGCCGTGGCTTGCTTGCGTCGTGACCTTCGAAGCGCATTGCGCGCCGGGCGTGCTTCTTTAGCGAATTCCATGGTTGTTGAGTTAAAGGCGACCGGGTTGTCCGATTGCCTCTCGAACGGTTTGGCGCTCGCCGATTCTTCTCCTTGAAACCGCTGAACAGTGGCCACTCCGCCAGCCCAGATCATCACACTACCTACTGCTGCGGCCGATAGAGCTGCAGCAGCCCACCATTGTCCTGGAACTTGTTTTAGCCAAGCGAGTGGTGAAGAGCTGTGCTCCGCACTTGTGACTGTCTGCTCTTTGGCAGCTTCACGAACTTTCTGCCGTTGGCTCTCATCTAACGCAAGTTCGCTTTGAGCAAGTGTTTGAAGCATGTGCACGGTGCTTTTGAGCGCTTCGGCTTCGTCTCGCAAGCTCTGCGATTGAGCGAGTTGCTCTTCGACAGCTTGACGCTCCTGTGCACCGAGTTCATCCAATAGATAGGCAAGCAGCCTGGCTTGTTGTTCTTCTTTATTCATGCTTGCCTCCTTTCTCTTGTTCTTTGTTCATCTTGTCTTTGAGGCTGCTTACGGCGCGGTGCAGCAGCACGCCCACTTGCGATGTGCTCATATCCATGACCTCGGCGATTTCCTTGTACGAAAGCTCAGAAGAAAACTTCAGGGAAAGAACTTCTTGTTGAGAAGCCGGAAGCGTTTGCATCCAATGGCGGATGCGTGTAAGTTCTTGCTGCTTTTCAACGTGCAGAGCAGGAGCTGCTTCTTGGCTTTGTAAACCGTCGGTCTCCAAGGCTCCCATTAGATGCCGCCTTTTGCGCAAGATGTCTCGGCATAGATTTTTGCAGACACTAAAGAGCCAGGCGCGAAGGTGTCCTGACACGCTTTGTTGCTCTTGCTGACAAAGTCGCAAGAAAGTTTCTTGCACGGCTTCGGCCGCGTAATGCGGTCCAACCATGCTGCTCGCGAAATTAAGGAGTGATCGTTCATGTTCCCTCAGTGCTTCTTCAATCCATTCGGTGTGTTTCATGCGGGACATCCCTTGAGCTCTACTTGATCAACGTGGCGCGGCTGTTTTTCTTAACAAACAAAATTTGGCATGAAAAATAGTTTAAAATTGCCAATTGTGGCAAGGAAATGCCAAAAAAATGACGAAGTTGGCATCTTGCCGCGACTTTCATCTAGGGCGCAGGCAAGCCAAAAAGCGGATCGTTGCTGTTCAGGCTCCCAAAGCCGGTTAGCCTTTTGGTTTTCGTTGTTTTGTGCTGGCTTCTGCTTTCGACCGGCTTTTTGTGAACGCGCTTTACGGGCTTAGTCATGCTTTGCTTGCCTTCGTCGCTATCGTGTGTTTGCTGTTCATGCAAGCTCTGTTTAAGCTGATCAAGCTTTGCCGAAATCAACGTTTGCTGTTGTTGCAGCTTTTCTCGAAGCACTCGTTCGCGTTGCGCCTGTGTGGCATAGCGCTCGAATCGAGGTTGCAGGTAAAGAAAATAGCTACTCCCCAACAAAGTCCCCAGAATGCAAAAGATGGCGAGACCTGTGCTCGATGCCAGTCGCCATCCCTGCTTTTGTCTGATGCGACTAAGAGCTCGTTCATGCGCCAGTTGAGTGGCTTCACGAGACAAGCGCTCGTGTTGCGCAGCTTGCAGTCGGAGGCGTACTTCCGCCGCGTGGCGCGCTAGAGCGAGCCTGTTTTCTTCCTCTGCAGCTTGGCGCTCCTGCTCGCGCTTTTTCTCTTCGTGTTGTTTGACAGAGGCCTCGCGTGCGGCCTGCTGGCGCTGCTCTTCGGCCTGTCTAAGCGCTTCTTGCTTCGCGAGCTGTGTTTGGATTCGAGCGTTCTCATCACGAACACGCTGCTTTTGAAGTTCCATCAGTTCCTGCAAGTTCGCCATCACTGAAGAATCGCTATCTGTTGCATGCATACTACATCCTCATGTCCTGCAAGCCCGCGAAAAACGTAGGCTCTACTTATAAAGACGTAGCTTGAGGCTATTTATTAACACCTTTGTGAAAAGAAATTTAAAGCCGATGCTTATTGGCTTATGGATGCTTTGGCTGTCGTCGATAGCTGCAAGCTAAGATGACAGAAGCTTCGGACCACATGTTTCTTTTCTTTTGCCTGGCTTGCTGCTCCGCTTGGACATAGAGCGCCGGCTCATAGTTGTATTTCTTTTTATCGGCTGGATAATCCTGACATGTGGGGCGATAGTAGCTGGCGAGACCTTCTTCAATGAGGCGAAGCGCGACGTCTTTGTTGTTGACGCTGACATGGCCGAGTACGCGTCCATATCGGTCAAGGCCGCTGCCCACGGGTCGAATCAAAATGCTTTCATCGAGCACGTATTCGCTTAGTAGATGCTTGGCGACTTTGCTGTAGGGCTGCCCGCGCTCTGGAGCATCCATGGCGGCCAAGCGAACTTTGAATTTGATATTGCCATCGGTGGCCACGAGCGTATCGCCATCAATGACTTTGATAACCTTGTAGTGATAACCCGAGTGGTCATTTTTTTCGGCGGCGACTTGGCCGATCGCAAAAGAGCAAGGGCTGAAAGAATTAATAGATAAACTTTTATTTTGCGTTTTGCGATCATCGTAGGGGATGTGTTCTATCCTAGCTGATCGCTGTGCCAGCTCGCAAGGAGGTTGGAAATCATGCCGAGAACAATGAGCAACGAAACAAGCGCTAGGCCTAGGTGAGAAAAGAGCAAAAGGTTGGTGCTGACCGCCATACCGGCAGCAGAACAAAGCATAGCCAAAGCAATCAGCACGCAAAGCGCAGCAAAGACACTCAGGGCAGGGAGGAGCTCCGGCAGGTGGCGATGGCTAACGCTGCGGGTGTAGTGAAAGGCACGTATGACAAGATAAACCAGCGGATACATCGAGACGATGCCTAGCAAGCTAAATGATAGGGCGGTCTGGGCACTGATGCCTGCCGCTGCCATGTGCTGTCCCCATACCGTGCAACTAAGCAAAGCAAAAGCAAAGAATGCATTGCGTTCATGGGTGGTTGCCGCGCTTGGTCTCTGCTCAGTGGAACTTAGCTTTTCAAGTGCGAATCCAAGAGCTGGCAGAATCGAAGTGATGAGCAAAGGATGCGCCGAAAACCAAAACAAATGTAAAAAAGAAAAGGGATCTCCCCAGCGCTGGCGCGAAACAAGGAAATGCTGTTGCTGCGCTCCGCGAGAGTAAGGAGCATGGTGAGCACAAGCACCGGAGAGGCGATGGAAATCGCAAGGCTATGGGCGTAGAGTGACCAAAGCGAGGCTGGCAGGTCTCGTTTGCTAGGCGTGGACTTGCGTTGCCAAGCGTAGATCGTCGAGACGACATTGATTGCAGATAAGAGCAGTGAAACGGCAATCAAGGCGATGCCAATCAACAACCAAGGCGTTTCAGCTCCACTTAAGGCCGAATCATAGCTCGTTTGCAGGAGCCAGCTTCTGCTAAGCTCTGTCGGCTTTTGCAATGCCACACTCGTCAGGACCGAAACTGTTCCGCCGAGGTAGAGAAAAAAACTAGCGATTGCAATTTTAGGCATAGCAAAGCTTGTTTCATCAAGGTGCGATTTGAGAATGAAGGTGCTGCTTAGTTGAAAGAGCGTTGGAATGATAAACAGAAAGACTAGAATCATGTCCGACGCTTGCAGTGCTAGGACTGTTTGCCTGCCTTGTAGATGAAAAAGCGCCGGAACCCGCAACGCGATCACTTGAAAAAAGGCCAAAGCAGCAATGGCTAAATAACCGCGACCGAAACAGTCTAGTGCCGACCATGCTGTGTCGCGTTGAAGCAGCCAACGAAAAAAAGAAAGAGTGACAGGTCTATCTGTGTTAGCGTTCGTCGCGTTCATGGCGGCAAACTAACTAAATCTATCGTTTTTTTCGCTGCGGCAAATTGTCGCAGCACTTGGAACATGCTCTAGCTCTCATGGGCGTAGGGTTCGTTCGCAAGGATGCTAAAAGCTCGGTAGATTTGCTCTAGCAGTAGCAGGCGCGCAAGGCGGTGGGGAAGGGTCATGGTGGAAAGCGAGAGCTTGAGGTCGGCTTGATCGGAAATCGTTTTGGGCAGTCCGTACGCGCCGCCAATGATGAACACCAGATGCTCAATGGCATCGTGTCTGGCGTGTTCGACGGCAGCGGCAAATTGGGGGCTCGTAAAGCTTTTGCCCTGAACCTCTAAAGCGATAGTACGCGAGCGTTTTGGAATGGCGCGCTCGATTTGCTCGCGCACGGTATCAAGCTGGGCGTCTTTGATTTCTTTTTCGTCAAAACGCGTAAAACGAGAGATACGCTTGCCGTAGTCTTGAATCAGGGCTTTGAGCTCTTTGTCTTTAAGCCGACCCACCGAAATCACTAGAACTTGCACGACGTAGCGCTAAGCTTTGAGTGCAACGCGCTTGGCATCCATCCAGAGCGTTTCAAGATCGTAATAAGGACGCGTGTGTTCGTGGAAAATGTGCACAATCACATCGCCGTAATCAAGAAGTACCCATGAGGCTTTCGGTAAACCCTCTACACCATGACATGGTGTGCCAAGATCCTTTTTGCTGCCCTCTTCAATATAACGTGCCAAAGCATTGACTTGACGGTCACTGCTGCCGCTCATGAGCACGATATAATCGGTGTAATCGACTTTGCCGCGCACATCGATGATTTCGATGTCTTTGGCCTTTTTATCGATGCCGATATTTCCGATGCCGAGGGCAAGTTGTTTGGCGCCAAGCTGGGTTGAATTTTTTTGAACGTTGCGAGCGACCGATGAACTTTGTTTAGCCAAACCAGAATCCTTTAAAAGATGTTAACGACGTATTTCCCCGTGTCCATAGCCTATCCACTTTAAAGCGCAAAGCTCATTTAAGCCCATAGGGCCATAAGCATGCATTTTTGTTGTAGAAATTCCGATTTCAGCACCCCAGGCCAAGTTCACCGCCGTCGTTAAATCGGCTCGAAGCGTTGATCAGGACAAAGCTAGCATCAATTTCCCTAAGCCAGCGTTGGGATTTTTCGTAGCTGCGCGTGACGATGACTTCGGTGTGGTTGCTGCCATGCTCTTCGATGTGCTTGATGGCCCCATCGATGCCGTCCACCACTGCGATCGATAAAATCAGATCAAGGTATTCGGTGTCCCAGTCCTCGGGGCTGGCGGCTTTGATGTCGGGGACGATTGCTTTAGATTGCTCATCGCCGCGTATCTCGACGCCTTCTTTTTTGAGCGCTGCACAGACTCTGGGCAAAAAACTTTTGGCGCAGGCTTGATCGACCAGTAAAGTTTCCATGGCGTTGCAGACCCCAGGGCGCTGCACTTTGGCATTGATGGCAATGCGCTCTGCCATGTCAAAATCGGCATCGCCGTCGACGTAGACGTGACATAGGCCTTTGTAATGTTGCACGACGGGTATTTTGGCATGCTCAGCGACAAAATGAATGAGCCGCTCGCCACCGCGAGGAATCACCAGATCAATGATGCCATGAAGGCCGAGCAGATGGAGCGTTGCTTCACGGTCCGTCGTGGGAACTAAGCTAACCGCTGCTTTGGGTAGACCTTGTTCTTCCAAGGCCTGCTCGAAGACCTTGGCAAAGGCCGTGTTGCTATGAAAGGCTTCGGAGCCACCACGCAAAATGCAGGCGTTGCCGCTTTTAAGACAGAGGGCCGCCGCATCAGCTGTGACATTAGGGCGTGACTCGTAAATCATCATGATAAGTCCCAAAGGCACACGCATCTGGCCAACTTGAACACCGCCTGGCGTAGTGTGAAGCCCCGTCACTTCGCCAATGGGATCATTCATGGCTGCCACTTGGCTAACGGCATTGGCCACGTCGTCGATGCGCTTTTCATCCAAACGCAAGCGATCCAGCAAAGCGCTACTTAGACCTTTGTCTTTAGCATACGCCAAGTCTTTTTGATTGGCTTCAAGTAGTCAGTTTTGGCCTCGCCCGCAGTAACTCAGCCACTTGTAACAGCACAGCGTTTTTCTTTTCAGTTGGCAAACTCGCAAGACTGCGCGCTGCCGCCTTTGACGCTAGCGCTAAATCAGTGATTTGGCTTTTAGTTTGCTCCCCACTTGTGTTGCTATCAGTCATGTTCTTATTTCTTGTCGTAGTGACTTGCATCGTAGATCACTACCATATCATCTCTGTGGACAATTTCATGCCCATCGTTTCGGCCCAAACACTCTGCAATTTCATGACTTTGAACGCCAATGAGTTTTTTTGCATCCTCTGCGCTGTAGCGGCTCAGCCCACGGGCGATTTCTTCGCCATGCTCATCAATGATGCGCACCGAATCGCCAGCCGCAAAATCACCTTGGACTTGAACGACTCCAGCAGGCAGCAAACTTTTTTTGCCTTGGACTAAGGCTTTGGCGGCGCCGTGATCAACGACTACGCTTCCTTCCGGATGCAAGGTATAGGCAATCCAATGCTTGCGTGACGCCAGGCGTGAGCCTTGAGGAAGTACAAGGGTGCCTACATCTTGTCCATCAAGTATGTACTGCAGGATGCTTCCGTCGTTACCGTTTGCTATCACCACAGGTACGCCATGTTTGGCTGCCGAGGCGGCCGCTTTGAGTTTCGAGTCCATGCCGCCTGTGCCGTCGGTGCTTTTTTCTTCTTTGACCAGATCGCTGACGGTGGCCATTTCGGGAACCAGGCTTACGCGTTTTTGCTCCGCATCAAGCAAGCCATCCACGCTGGTAAGCAAAATCAGCAAGTCGGCGCCAACCAGCCACGACACCATGGCCGCAAGATGGTCGTTGTCACCAAAGGTAATCTCATCAATCGAAACGGTGTCGTTTTCGTTTACAATCGGAACGAGTCCGTGATCCAACAGAGCGTTCAGCGCTGCGCTCGCATTGAGATAGCGATCGCGCGGGATGATTCCTGTCCGAGTGAGCAGAACTTGGGCTGCAGCCAGACCGTGCTTTGCGAAGGATTGCTCATAGGCTTGCATGAGATGGCTTTGTCCTGCCGCAGCCGAGGCTTGCAAAAGAGCCATTTCGGTGGGTCGCTCCGTGAGGCCAAGCCGAGGATAACCCCATGCGATGGCGCCCGAGGTCACCACGACGACTTCGCGGCCTTGGGCACGTAAAGCCGCAATCTGAGCCGCAAAGGCATCAAGCCAGCCGTTGTGCTTCGAGCCAGCGAGGACTTTGGAGCCCACCTTGATGACGACGCAGCCTGCTTCTGTGAGAGCTTCGCGTGGGTTTTCAAGGAAGTTCATGATCTCAATCTACCTTTTCTTTCTTTGTAAGTACTAACGTTTTACATTGCATGAATCATGCTCGTTTCTGACCTATCACCATGGTTTATACGCACTGTGGCTTTTGTGCTAGGCGCGGCGTGGGGCAGTTTTTTCAATGTGGCAATTTACCGATGGCCTTTGGAGATGTCGGTCATCAAACCGCCAAGCCATTGCCCTGCGTGCGGTGCACCTGTTCGCGCTTGGCAAAACGTACCTATTTTGGGCTATGTTTTTTTGCGAGGCAAGGCGGCGTGTTGTGGCGTAAAGCTTTCCATACGCTACCCTTTGGTTGAGCTATTGGGTGCTGTTTTAGCGCTGGCTATCGCTGAGCTGTGGGTGGTATGGGCCAGTCCCGATCGCTATATGCTTGCTGCCGTCATTGAAGCGGGCATCTATTTTACTTTCGTCGGTGGTTTGCTGGTTGCTACCTTCATTGATCTTGATTGTATGTTGATTCCAGACGAGGTGACCTTGCCAGGCGCTGCGTTGGGACTTGTTACGGTGAGCTTGCGCCAGGAGCCTGGCGCTCTTGATGCCGCGCTCGGCGCCGGCCTCGGTTACTTGGGTATTCAAGTGCTTTTCGTGTGGGGCTACGAGATACTCTTCGCTCGTCGCGGCATGGGCGAAGGTGATTCCAAACTTCTCATGATGATTGGTGCTTTCCTTGGCTGGAAAGGCGTACTGTTTTCTCTTATGGCCGCCTCATTTCAAGGCGTTTTCGCAGCTGCGGTGCTTTTATTAAGCGGTCGCAGTCTCAAGCCCAAAGGCGCCATCGAAGCACAGGAGCCAAGCCAGGATGAAGCGGATCCCGATCAAACGGATACGCCGAAAAGCAAAGGGCGGCTTAAAATGCCCTTCGGACCTTTCCTCGCGCTGGCTGCTGTTGAATACTTGTTCTTCGGCCCTACACTGGTTGAGGCCTACTTTACGATGCTTCGCTAAAAGCAAGTCCTGGCCGCTACGAGCGAGCTTTGGCTTTTTTAGCAAGTGCGCGTTGTTTGTCGAACAAGCGCGGTGTGCTTAGGCTTTCAAGCGATTTACGGTAGTCTGCGTCTTTGCTGCGGTTTTGAAGCGTACACATTGAGTCAATCAACTTCGTGCGGCTACCAAACTCTTTTTTTACGCTGCTAAGCACATCGTGCAAGTGCAATAACTTTGCATTAGAGACATGCTCAAGACCCTTATCTTCGTTAATCCGGTCAATCCACAACTCTTTGGTGGTAAGACCCTGCACTGCTTTGATAAGTGCTTCTTTATTTTAAGCGTTCTTTTACTTGGGTTAATGGCGTGGCACGCATAATACTTTTTCCTCACAAAGAAGGCGCTTTGTAGCACCAAGCCTCAAAAGCTGCAAGGCAATCTCTCGGCTGAGCTTCATCGTCCATTAACCCGGTAAAACAGCGGTTTTGGGGGTCGAATGGGAAAGCCTAGCGTTTTTTTAGCTTGGAAGCCAGCTCAAAAGTTGCGGGGGGTTTACCCTTTTACCGTGGCAAAGCTGTGTTTTTTGCGCACTTTTCGTTTTCCTGCGTTTAATCACATGCATGGCGGAAAATGGGCACAAGACAGAAGTCGTCGAGTACATTTTCGAATTCGACAACGCTCAGAAAGAAAGCTTTCGTTTTGTGTTTGATGCCCAGAGCTACCAGCTACAAGTTCCTGCCAAGCAAAACCTGCCCGACTGGACACGGCTCGAGTTTCATCAGTGCTCCAACTGTCCCTTGAGGAAGGCGGATTATCCGCACTGCCCGGCTGCGGTGGCGTTGGTCGATGTCCTTCGGCGTTTTGATACGATTGTTTCCCACGATCGCGTGCGATTGAGAGTCCGTGCGGCTGAGCGTATCGTTGCTCAAAAAACTACGGCACAAAGTGCAATCGGCTCACTGATGGGTCTTATTATGGCAACGAGCGGTTGCCCTCATCCCGCGGTGTTTCGGCCGATGGCTCGTTTCCATTTGCCAGTTCCGAGCGAGGAAGAAGTGATTTATCGGGTGGCCTCCATGTACATGCTGGCGCAGTATTTTCGCTACCAAACTGGTAAGGCAATGGACCATGAGCTTGGTGGGCTCACGAAAATCTATCGTGCCATGCAAAAAGTTAACATGGCGCTTGCTGCTCGGTTTCGGGCTGCCACCGAAACCGACTCGTCCGTGAACGCGCTTGTGCTGCTTGATACTTACGCGCAGACGATGCCTTTGATGATTGAGGATTCTTTAGACGACATTCGCCACGTGTTTAGTTCGTGGCTTAGTGCTTCGAGCGAATACGAGTAACGGTTTAGCTGCAGCGTACGCAGTTGCGGCCCGCTTCAATAGCGGCTTCTAAGGCGGAGCGTGCACGCCTAAACAGGAGTTCAGCGCCTTCGCTCGAGCCTGCTTGCACCACTCCCACGGTAATGGTCGGATGGATCTGCTGATCGCGCAAACGTATCGGTTCGGCTGCAACTCGGCGTCTTAGGCGTTCAGCCACATCGCGAGCCATGTCCAAAGGTGCATCACGAAGCAAAATCAAAAAATCATCGCCACCGTAGCGGCCAACCGTGTCTTCATCGCGTAAAGCACTCCGCATACGTACCGAAACACGTCTTAGAACTTCATCGCCAATCGCTTGACCATGCGTTTGATTGATGATTGCCAAGCGATCGACTTCGGCAACAACGACACTCATCGGAGACAGATTTTGTGTATCTGGAGAAAGAACTTGCTCAAGGACGGTAAGGACGTAGCCTTTTTCAACCTTGGGAAGGGGATAGAGCGCAGCATTGTCCGATTCGATTGGTGTTTTTCGATCGCTTGATCGCTCCTTGCGCGAGCGGCGCTCCATAAGAGCAATGACTTCCAGAGCCAGCGACAAATCCAAACACAGCAAGCGTTCTGCAACCGCATCCAGGTCCTGCTGTTGATGATTATTCAACGAAGCGAGGAGGCAATTGCTAAGCAAGTGAAATAGATAGTTGCAGACAAAAGCTGGTAGCTCAGCCTTG
Source organism: Myxococcales bacterium (assembly GCA_016699535.1). Classification (NCBI taxonomy): domain Bacteria; kingdom Pseudomonadati; phylum Myxococcota; class Myxococcia; order Myxococcales; species Myxococcales bacterium. The sequence continues at coordinate 3,390,818 of CP064980.1, read as the reverse complement.
CCGTAGGCTGAGCCGAGGCGCAAACGCTCTTCAAAGTATTCTTCGGTGTGGATTTCATGGCCAAGATTTCTGATTTGTTTTTCAATCAAGGCATGCATTTCGTCGAGACGAAAACGTGGAATTACCGCATGATAGATCTGCTTGAAGTCCCTGAGTTGCGCTTCGAAATCATCTAAGATTTCCTGCTCGTACTTTTTTACATAGACCGAAAGTATTTGGCTTTTTGGCCAAATGCTTTCCGTTAATCCCATGAGCTGCAATCGGCGCCGCCTGTCATTTGGCCCGAGGTCAAGACGCTGGCAAAAGCTCTCAGAAGAGGTAGACATGCGACGGGGAGGGTATCAGGCCTTTTCAATCAAGGTAAGGCTCAGGTACATAATCTCGTTCTATGTCGAATTCACAGTTTGTTCATCTGCACGTTCACTCCCAGTACTCCATGCTGGATGGCGCTATCCGTATCAAGCAGCTTGCAAAGTGGGCGAAGGAGCAAGGCGCTCCAGCGATCGCATTGAGCGATCACGGCAACATGTTTGGGGCCATGCAGTTCAATAAAGCCTGTAAATCAGAGGGCGTGGCACCGATCCTTGGTTGCGAAATTGATTTCGTCGATGCGGTGAATCAAAGCCAGGGCCCGGGACAGCATCTGCTGCTGCTGGCACGTAGCCAGAAAGGCTACCAAAACTTAGTGAATCTCGTTTCCCGTGCTTGGATTAATGGCAGCGAGGATAAGCCGCGCGCTATCGACTATGAACTGCTTCATGCACACCGCGAGGGCCTTGTCGGTCTTAGTGCATGCATGGGCGGGTTTTTGGCACAAAGCATTTTGCAAAAAGGCTCTGGCAACGGAAAACTTGTGATGGGTCAGTTGGGTGAGTGTTTCGAGCCGGGTGCTTTCTTCGTGGAGCTGCAAGATCACGGCTTTGTCGAACAAAAGCCCTTGAACCGTATTTTGTGTGAGCTTGCAAAAAGCTTAGACTTTCCGATCGTGGCTACAAACGATTGCCACTATCCAGAAAAAAAAGACCATCGCGCCAAGTTGATTTTGCAATGCATCGCATCGGGTATGACTCTGAAGGATAGCGAAGCTTCCTATCACAAGAATGAAGAGCTTTATCTAAAGAGCGCAGAGGAAATGCTCGAGCGCTTCGCCGAGAAAACCGAGGCGATAAAAAACACTTTGCTCATTGCAGAAATGTGCGGCGGAGCGGTCGATCCGTTGAGCCCGCCTGTGATGCCTAATTTCCCCGTGCCCCAAGGCATGGATGACAACACCTACTTTCGCAAGCTGGCTAATGAAGGCCTCGAGAGTCGCTTTGCGGAGTTCAACGAGACGGGACGAGCGGTTGATCACGAGGCTTACCGAAAACGTCTTGCACACGAATGCGATGTCATCGTGTCGATGGGTTTTGCAAGTTACTTTCTTATCGTGGCTGATTTTATCAATCACGCAAAACAAAAAGGCATTCCTGTTGGCCCTGGCCGTGGTTCGGGTGCAGGTTCCATTGTGGCGTACGCCATGGGTATCACAGGCCTCGATCCCATCGAGTACGGTTTGCTCTTTGAACGTTTTTTGAATCCAGAACGTGTGTCGATGCCCGACTTCGATATCGACTTTTGTATGGATCGCCGCGACGAAGTGATTGATTATGTGAAAGAAAAGTACGGCAAAGAGAGCGTCGGGCAAATCGCCACCTTTCATGCCCTGAAAAGCCGAAGCGTAGTGCGTGACGTTGCACGCGTGATGGGTATGACTCCTCAAGACGCTGGCCGAATTGCCACGCTTATTCCTGAACCGATACAAGGCAAGAGCGTGTCGATTCCCGAAGCGCTCGAAAAAGAACCACGCCTTCGGCGCGCCTGCGCAGAGGATGCCGTCATCAATGAGCTGATTCAAAGTGCGCAAACACTTGAGGATCTGACGCGTCATGCCGGGATGCACGCTGCTGGTGTGGTGATTAGTGAAGGCCCTTTATGGAGTCATGTACCGGTCTTTGTGCCTGAGCCTGGCGTGTTGGTGACGCAGTACGATAAAGACGACGTTGAAGCAGCCGGTCTGGTTAAGTTTGACTTTCTCGGTCTCCGTACACTGACCGTCATTGATATTGCATGCCGTTTGATACAACGCCGTCCTGGCCAAAACAGTGAATTCTTTCGTATCGATCGTATTCCGCTCGATGATCCTGCAACTTTCGCACTGCTCCGTTCTGGCGAAACAACCAATGTATTTCAGTTGGAATCAAGTGGTATGCAGGCCCTCTTTAAGCAACTCATGCCCGATTCGCTTGAAGATGTGATTGCTGCTGTGGCGCTTTACCGTCCGGGACCGCTTGGCTCCGGCATGGTCGAGGACTTTGTGCAACGTAAGCACGGCAGGGTTGCGATCCAGTATCCGCATCCAAGCCTTGAGCCGATCCTCAAAGAGACTTACGGCGTGCTCGTCTACCAGGAACAAGTTATGCAGGTCGCCCGAAGCATGGCGGGCTACTCCCTTGGCGCTGCGGATTTGCTCCGCCGTGCGATGGGTAAGAAGAAAGCCGAAGAGATGGCCAAGCAAAAAGCGACTTTTGTGCAAGGTGCCACGGACAAGGGCTATCAGCCGCAAGATGCCGAAAAAGTGTTTGAGCTCATGTCGTATTTCGCAGGTTACGGTTTTAACAAATCGCACTCGGCGGCTTACGCGATGCTTACCTATCAGACGGCTTATCTAAAGGCGAACTTTCCCGTGGAGTTTTTGTGCGCCACGCTCACAGCGGATAAAGAAAAAAGTGAAAAAGTAGTGCGGACCATTGCCGAAGCGAAATCCATGGGCATCACTGTGCTTCCGCCGGACGTGAATGAAAGCGAAATTGATTTCACGGTGGTCTACAATGATGCGCCCGATGAGAGCTGCAAAGTAGTCAAAGGTAAACAGCGGTCCAGGCGAGGTAAGCTCTACGACCCCTATCGCCCTCGCTTGCGTTTTGGTTTAGGCGCAGTCAAAGGCATTGGCGTGGCCGCGCTGGATTCGATACTTTCTGCCCGGCGAAACGAAGAGACGAAGCAAACGCAGCCCTTTTTGGATCTTTTTGATTTTGCGGGACGAGTGGATTCTCGGAAAGTGAACAAAGGCGTTGTCGAAGCCTTGGTTCAATGCGGGGCGTTTGGAAGCGCCCATCAACCGCAAGGCATCAGTCGCGCGCAAGCCTTTGCGGCTATCGATATGGCGCTTGAGCGTGGAAAAAAAGCGCAAGCTGAACGTCGTAGCGGACAAACCAACTTGCTTGCTTTGCTTGGAGATGACACGCAACCCGATACCGTTCTTCGTTCCGAATTCCCCCGCATCGATGGGTGGAGTGATAAAGAACGTCTGGCGCGTGAAAAGCATACCTTGGGCTTTTACGTTTCAGGTCATCCCCTGGATCGCTTCGTATCGGAGCTCAAACGTTTTTGCAGCGCCAGCACTCAAAGCCTGAGTGCCCTTTCGGATGGCACCGAAGTAACGGTGGGCGGTATGGTCGAGGGCTTTCGAGAGCGAACCACTAAAACTGGGCATAAGATTGCTTTCTTTGATTTGGAAGATCCGGTGGGCCGTGTTGAAGTGATTGTAAGACCACGAGTGCTTGATAACGTACGAGAGATTCTTGGTTCGGGTGAAGGTGTGTTGGTCAAAGGCAGTGTTCAGCATGAACACGACCGGGGCGCCGCCGCTGAGAGTGGTGGGGCTGAACAAGGGACTCAAGCCAAGCTAGTCTTAAAAGAAGCCACTGCGCTGGGAGAGGCTTTTAGGGAGCAAAGTCGTGGCGTGCGGATTTCGCTCGATGTCGATCAAACCGAACCTGGTGTACTTAAAGCTTTGCGCGAAGCGCTCGAAGCCCATCCAGGAAAGTGTCCTGTACGCTTTGAGCTAAACTCCCAAGAGCAATGGGCAGTGCGTTTATCGGGTGACGGCTTGCGCGTTGATCCTTCCGAAGCGATGCTCAACCGCGTGCAAGGCCTGCTGCGCGGAGGCGGCTGCGAGCTAGTCTAGAGGCGCAGAATAGTATAAATGACCTTGTGCTCCATTACGATTATGCTTGCGCGATATCGGTATTGTAAGGGACTGTTTTAGTTGCACAGCTGTTGAGGAAGCAATTCGAAGCCCGCTACGCTTGCCGCCACGCCACCTGTTGAGGAGTTCATCATTGCCGAGCTGATTTGAAGGGTGGAACCTAGCGGAATCGGGTTTTCAAGAGTAGCTGGGCTTGGCAGGGGCGTGACTTGTTCGCGGTTGAGCTCTGATGCAAGATTGCTAAACCCTGGGCAAATGCCAGCGCCACCTTGGCCACCCACGATCGTGACAAAACTGTCAGCGCCACGATTTCCGGTTCCGGTGTAACTCGCGCCGATGATCGCGGTCGTGCCGTTTAACAAAGGCACGATACGTGGATAACTTTGGTTGGTGTGGGCAGTGATACTTGAAGTGATACGTGTTGCCCAATTTAGGTTGGCTGACAAATTCATAGAGCCCACGATCGTGTCTTGAGTTTGCGGTTGGACGGCAGAGGTTCTGAGGTGGCCAGCAAAATAGAGAGTGTTTTGTTCCGAGGCCGCAAGGGTTACAAACATTTCACTTGCGTCCCGTTCGAGAACAATCAGTTCTTGCAGGACACCGGTGCCTGAAAATCGATGTATGAAAATGTCTGCGCCAAAAGAAAACGGCGTATGGAATCCCCCATAGGTATCGTTGAGGCCGATCAAAAATATATCATCGTTTCCACTGTTGTGCGCCAAACCATAGGCAGTGTCATAACCGTTTTGTCCATAGGCCGTGGCTGAAAGTGGCGTGCCATCGTTGGTAAGGTGTAGCAGGAAAGTATCATCCAAGCCGTTTCCGAATGAGTCCGTGGTGCCAGCGGCAATAATATTTCCGCTCGATACTGAGGCAGCGCCGGCGATGTATTCGTTTCCGTTGCCGCCCATTGAAACAGCCCACAGATCATTTCCGTTTTCGTCAACGGATACGATTATCGCTTCCTCGCCACCTCCACCGGAAGGTCGAAACTCCGCACTCTGTGTAAAGCCGACCAATAGGAATGAATTATCGGCAAGTTGCTCAATATGTCCGTTGTTACCGATTCGTTCGGCGCCGCTGCCGCCATGAACGGAGGTTGAGACAAGTGCCCCAGTCCCATCAACGCGTACCAAGTAAAAATCGCGGTCTCCAGCCCCGAAAGACTCGGTTTCGCCGATTACCATGAAATCTCCGTTGCTTAATTCAGCAATATTCAATCCAGCGTCGTACCCCGATCCCCCCACCAAAGTGGTCCAACGTATTGTGCCGTTTAGGGACAGTCGAGTTAGAAAAAGATCAAAATCTCCTTGTCCTGCTGTGTTGTTGCTTATTCCTGTGAAAAGCAGATCCCCGTCCGAAAGAAGCAATGCGTCAAAAACAAAATCGTCGGCTATGCTTCCGAAATTTCCGATAGCCCGGACCGGTGAACAACCCGCTGCCCCAATGCATTCGGTAAACGCCCCACAATCGTCAGTCCCGTCATCAACCAACGAACCATCGCAGTCATTGTCTACGCCGTCACAAATCTCGGCATGTTCCATATCATCAATAGTGTCGTTACAGACCGGCATCCCTGATTCGCAGACGATGCTACCGTCTTCGCATTGGTCTAAATCGTTACCGTCGCAGGGATCTCCCACCCCTGGCGTACCTGGAGGGTCTGGCATTTGAGGGGCGCAGTCGACCATATCCGTTAGTCCGTCGCCGTCCGAGTCGTCGTTTGCTGCTCCGTCCGTTGTTCCTGAGTCGTTCGTTCCAGCATCGGCGAGCAATTCGTCGAATCCGATTCGCCCACAACCTAGCGTAGCCAGGACTGTCCAGAACAGAAAAGCCGATCGCAACGGGAAGCCACGCTTGCGCATGTCGCAATCCTAACATCCCATAGGCTGAATATCGACAAATGCTGGGAAATGATCGGAGATCCGATCTCGTAGTCCGTGCCCATGACTTTTTCGAGGCCGTCCATGGTATGGTACGCGATGCAGGCCACATCACATCATCTTGCCACAAAGGGCCTATGATTTCCGGAGCCTAGTCAGGGTGGGCATGGCGTTCGTTGAGAGCTCAGAATACGCAGAGCCTGGTTCGGTATACAGCCGGCGTGCAAAGAAGAGCAGACATGCGGAGCAGTCGATCGTTGTTGTGTGGTCTCATGCTTTGGGCAAGACTTGCTGCTTGGCCGCAAACGAGAATCGGTTTTAAAACGCCGGTTGTGATATAAATAGCATATTTCTGCGCTATTTAACGACAGACATGTCATTAAATAGTCCAGAAATATGCCAGTTTTGTCAAATGGTGTTTTTCAGACAGGGAGGAAGTATGAAGGAGACAAGCCTGTAAAAAGCGCGGATTGTGGGGCTTGTCGGCTTCGTGCTTGCGTCTTGTCGCAAGGCGCGGTAAAGGCGCGCGTGTGCGGGAACAACTTGAAGCTTTAGCTAAACTTTCAGAAATTGATAATTCCGCGCGAGAAGTAGAAACCGAACTTCGCGCGCTTCCAGCTCGAATCGAAGAGATGGTAGGCAATGTCGAACGACTTGAGCGCCTGCTTTCGGTCGAACGCGACAAGCTTGCTGAGGCGACACGTCTTCGAGAGCAGCACGCGCAGGAAGTTAGCCAAGGCAACGAGCAGCTTGCCAAAGCCAAAAGCAAAATGGCGCGTGCGCAAAATGCCCGTGAAGCCGAAGCGGCTGAACGCGAAATGGAATCTCTGCGGCGCAACATTCGCGATCGTGAGCAAGAACGCGAAAAACTCAACACCGCCATCGACCAAGTCAATAGCTCGCTAGCTTCCCATGAAGGAGAGCTCGAAGAGTTGAAAAACTCTGTGACGATGAAAGAGAAAAGGCTGAAGCTCGCATCAAGGAACTTGAAAGAGAACGTTCTGAGGTATTGCTAGGTCGTGATGAGCTTGCTGCGCATGTTGATAAAAGCCACTTGCGTCGCTGCGAGCAACTAAAGATCGATTAGGGGTCGGTCTAGTTCAAGTGTATCACAACACCTGCACCGCTTGCCGCATGACGATTTCGCCTCAGCAGTTCATCAATGTGCAACGCGGTGAGACGCTGGAGCAATGTGCCAACTGCCGACGCATTCTTGTGTACAAAGAAGCAAATCCTTCTTCGTAGGCTAGCGAAGGCTTTATACGATTGTAAACCACTCCGGATGACTTGGATCGGAGGAACGTAGGGTCTCAAAGAAGCGGCTTTGGACTTTTTCTGTGATGGGACCACGGCTGCCGATGCCGATGCTGCGATCATCAAGTTCACGCACAGGGGTGACTTCAGCTGCTGTGCCACACAAAAAGACTTCATCGGCAATGTAAAGCTCATCGCGACACAAGCTTCGCTCGAGCACTGGAATGGATAGATCCGCGCAAAGTTGAAGGACTGTATCGCGGGTAATGCCGCCTAGCTGTGAGCCGCCAAGTGGTGGCGTATAGATGGTTCCGTCTTTGACGACAAACACGTTTTCGCCGGACGCTTCAGCGATGTAGCCCTGCGCATCAAGCAGGATAGCTTCTTCGTAGCCTGCGTTGAGCGCTTCACGCTTGGCCAAAATGGAGCTTACATAGTGTCCGACGATTTTGCCTTTGGCCATGAGCATATTGACGCCTGGCCGAGCAAAGGAGCTGATTTTAGCGCGAATGCCGTATTTGAGCGCTTCGTCGCCGAGGTAGGCTCCCCAGCGCCAAGCAATGACTGCCATACGGGTTGCGTTGTCTGAGGCTGCCAAGCCCATCGCGCCGTCACCCATGAACACAAGAGGACGAATGTAGCAAGCATCAAGCTTGTTGGCGCGCACGGTTTGCACGCAAGCTTCACTGATTTGCTTGGCGGTCCATGGCAAAGGGATGGTGGCTATTTTGGCTGAGTCGCACAGCCTTTGGGAGTGTTCATCCAAACGAAAGATGGCACTGCTTCCATCGTCGCGTTTGTAGCAACGTACGCCCTCAAAAACGCCTAGTCCGTAGTGAAGCGTATGTGTTAAGATGTGAACGTTTGCTTCGTCCCAGGGTATGAGCTTTCCGTCCATCCATATCTTTTCTACTTTGTCGATCATCCGACCTCCGAGGCTCTTTGTACCTGCACTAGTTGTCCCGGTCTAGATCCTCAAGTTCCTCTTGGGCTTCGCTTCGCTGGGGCTCGAGTGCGATGGCCCTTTGCAGGGCACTTTTCGCGTTGCCGTCTTTGGCGAGGCTACGTAAAACCCGGGCGTAAAAAAGGTGGGCTTCGTAGAGGTGGGGGGCGTGTTCGATAGCGCGTTCGATGATTTTCTTAGCTTTTTCGTTTTGCTTTGGCTTGCCGTCGGCCATCAAGTGCGTAAGGTAGCCGACGTAGAGCATGAACTCGCCTTCGTCGGGACAAAGTTTATGGGCTTGGTTGAACAAAAGTAGCGCACGGTCGTATTCCTTGTTTCGCAAAGAGCGTTTTCCGAGACGGAAAAGGCGTTCAGCTTGGAAGGTAAGCTCGACCTCGCGATCAAGTTGTTCGGTGTTAGTCGTTTCAGTGGCAGGAGCAGGATCGGCATTGGCAGTGACCGATTCGTTTTTGCTGCGTGTGCGCTGATTGGGGGTCTCTCCGCTAGTGACTTCGGTTGTGGCGTAGGAGCCATATTCTGGAACAGGTGCTTCGGCGGTGGTGGAAGCAGGAGCCGTGCTTTCTTGCTCGGGGCTGGGGACCATAAAACTTTGCGTTTCAGCAAGATAGTCTTGAACTGAGGCGACCTGGTCTGGCTCTAAGGAAAAGCGAAGGGCTTCGACCGTGGCCATCGCATAGAGCAGTTGCGCAACGGCTCCGGGTCGCTTCGTAGCGGTTCTAAGCACCTGGGACATGGTCATGGAACCGTTGAGCTTGAGCACGACGTCGCGTGCTTCATCCACGAGATCCATCTTCAGAAAGACTTCGGCGCGTTGGTGATTGGGCACAACGTAGTGGGTCATGTGAGGTTCAAGTAAGCGCAAAAGACGTTGCGGTGGGATCTGCCTTACGACGCCTTCAAAAATCACTTCCGCAAGGCCCATCTCAAGACGGATGATGCCGGGGAGCTTGCTTTCGTTCTTGAGCAAGTGAAACGAAGCATGTCGCCAACCAAACAAATCAAAGAGTTTGCGTTGAAGTTGCTCTTGCAAGGCTTCATTGAGCTCTGCGGTGCTCAGCACACCAAGTGCCACTAGAATGTCGCCTTGTTTTCGCTTTTCACTGTGCATCCGCTTAACGGATTCTTCTAAAATGCTTCGGTCGATTTTTCCTTGTCGGACCAGCATGTGTCCCAAGCATTCATGAACAAGATTGGATTCGACATAGGCAGGGATGCCATTTCGAAAGTAAACGACCTTTTTAGGTGCCTCTCCAGTGGTGGTTTTTCGGTCGCTGTCGTGATGGTAAATGGCAATCGCGCCTGTGCTGCGTGTGTCGGCCATTTGGCGTAGCAGTCGGGGGAAGGGCATGCTCTTGAAGTTGCCAGTGGTGGCGCTTTCGTTTTCTTGGATTGCACGGACTTGAGCTTCGACATTTTGTCCTTCGGTTTCAGCGTCGGGATCGTCGCCTTGAGCCCAAGGGATAATGGAGTCTTTTCAAGTTCGCTATAGGGCGCGTCATCGACTTTGGTTTGCCGCTCTTCGCCTTCGGCAAAGTGCTCGTCGCTTTTGTTTTCGCCTGTATCGTAATCGGGAGCGCCGTCGGGCGCTTCAGGGTGTACGGAGGGTTTTGTGGGTGAGCGGTGGACCAGGTCGTCGAGCAAGCGCACCACAAAACGAACATTGTCGTCGCTAAGCACAAAGGCTGTTGCGCGAATGCTTTCGGCAAGTGCTTCGAGTTTCAATGCATCGACATTGGGCGTGCCCGTCAGGATGATGGGCAGGTCTATGCCCTTTGCTGATTTACGGATGCTTTCTGAGGTGCTGATTCCGTCTTGTCCTCGTAGCGCAACATGGACGATCAGCGCATCAAAGTTTTTTGTTCAAAAGCACGTAGCACATCTTTGCCGTCATATACTTTTGTGGCCGAATGACCGCTTTGCCGGACTTCATCCGCGATGGCGGTGGCCACTTTTTGTTCAGGATGTGCGATTAGAACGGAAAGCTGGTTCACTGCTCACTCCAAGGTGCGGCGGCATCCACTTTGCAGAGGTATTCTTCGAACATGGAACGGCAAAACTCGGCGTTCTGCTTATACGTCGCGAAGAAGGCCTCTTCGACTGACATGGCGTCTCGAGCACGAACACGAAGTGAGGCTGCAAGCTTACTAAGCGTTGGGTCGTCTCGCGAGATAAAAAGCTGTCCGTAGGGTTTCATGAGATGCAGACTCTGCTCAATACTTCTAAACCAACTATAACAGTGCTCGAGCATTTTAGCTTGGTTCTTCGGAAAATATCCTGCTTCGGAGAGTTTGCGGAGGGCAGAGAGTGTGTGAGGAGTGCGTACATTGGAATCACTGCCGTGGCGCATCTGCAGCCACTGCACGAGGAATTCAATATCGACAAGTCCGCCGTAACCATACTTCGGGTTAACTTTATGCGCCGTCTCCGAAGCAAGTTCTTTTTGCATGCGGGCTCGAAGGTGCGCGAGTTTATGAGCCTCAGGTGCTTGATGCTCGTAGGCAAGATGGGCGAAGCGCTTATCCAGGGCCTGCTTCAGCGACTCCGAAGCTGAAATGGGACGTGCTCGAATCAAACTTTGTCGCTCCCAGGCCTCGGCGTGCTCTTCATGGTAGCGATCAAAAGCGGCGAGAGAGACTACGAGTAGGCCGTGTCGGCCGCTTGGGCGCAAACGGGTATCCACTTGGTAAGCTGCGCCTTGCTCATGAGGTTGTGATAAAATGCTCAGGCAGCGTTGTGCGATTTTAGTGTAACTGTCCTGTGCGTATTCTTTTTGAGTTTCGGAAAGAGCATCTGAATCGTAGATAAAGAAAATATCTAAATCACTTGAAAACCCGAGCTCTCCTGCGCCAAGCTTTCCCAGGCCCACCACCGCGGGAAGAGCAAGGTTTGTGGTTGGTTTACCTAGGCTTTTCATGGCCATCCAAGTGGCCGCCTTTATTTGTTCATCGGCCAGTATACTGAGGAGTTCGCTTGTCTTTTCGAGCTCGGCATCGCCGCCCACATACATGAGGCCTATCCCAAGCATGTGCTCGCGCTTGAGTTTACGAAGGTTGGCAATGGCGTCTTCTTGTTGCTCAGCGGAGTTGTAGTTCTCCGACAGCGCCCTGTGTCGGTCTCGGATGATCGTTGGGTCGATGGTGCGATGCGAGCTAAAGAGCGTTTCCAGATTCTCAGGGTGATTGATCAGTGCTTCGGATAAGGTTGGGCTTTTCGCAAAGAGATTAATGAGACGTCTTCGAATGGGCTCTTCGTCGAGTAACCATTGACCATAGAGCCAGGGGCCACCTAGACGCTCGAAGAGCTCAACGAGGAAATGAAGTGCCGAGATAGCATCCGACGAATTCGTGGCCTCTTCGAGCAAAGTTGGCCCAAGCAGCGGTAGTTTCTCCTGAGTGACTGCACCAAGCGGGGAGTCGGCTTTTTTTGAAAGGCGTTTTAGTAGCGCTTTGATTTCATCGAGGCTTGCTTGCTGAATGCTTCCTTGAAGTTGCTCCGCGGCACTTTGCAGCGAATGTCCTTCGGCAAGGTCGTTGCATGCTTTTTGAAACACAGACTTGCTCGAGCTGTCTTGGCCCGGGATCAGGCTTTGAGCTAACTTGCGAACCTTTTCTTTGTGCCTCGTGTACTCGTCTTCAAAGGCATCAAGGTCGCTAAAGCCCAGCGATTCTGCCAAAGCTGTTCGCGCTTGCTTTTCTTTCGGTAGCTCGTGGGTTTGGTGGCTTCGGTGCATTTGAATGCGGTGTTCCAGGCGACGCAAAAAGCCCACGCGTCGGTAAGCTCTTGTGCTTCGCGGTCAGAAACCAAGCCATGAGCTAGCAAAGCATCAACGGCAGCAATGGTACCTTGGACTTGAAGCGCCGGATAACGTCCCCCCAGATTAGCTGCAGCGATTGCACAAAAAACTCGGCTTCGCGAATTCCACCGAGCCCAAGTTTGACGTCGTTTTCTAAGTCAACTTGATGTTCACTGCGGTTGCGGTCGAGCAATTCCATCATCTCGCCAGCGAGGGCAGGCTTAATTTCGCGACGGAACACGAAGGGCTTGAGTGTCAAAAGGAGTTTTTTTCCAAAGGGCAAATCCCCTGCGATAGGTCGTGCTCGCAACAAAGCGGCGCGCTCCCAGTTTCGTCCCCAGGATTCGTAGTAACGTTCTGCGCTTGAAAGCGAGTTAACCAAAGGTCCTGTCCGACCCTCTGGACGCAACCTCAAGTCGACTCGAAAGCAGAAGCCATCTTCGGAGACATCCGAGATCAGGCTACAGCTTCGCTGGACAACTTTTGTAAAAAAGGCATGTGCTTCAATTGAACACGAGTTTTCCAGCATGTGGTCGCTTCCATAAAAGAAGCAAAGATCGATATCGCTACCAGGATTCAATTCGACGCCCCCGAGCTTGCCCATGCCAAGGGCGACCAGCGGGATGGGCTGCTTTTGCTCGTCCAATGGCAGTCCAAAGCGTTTTGTGTAACTACTTAATGAAGCACTTAAGGCATAATGCACGACCGTGCTGGCAAGTGCGCTCACCTCGGCGCTGCTTTGGTCAATATCTGCAAGGCGCAAGACATCGCGTAGAGCAAGGCGTAGCATCGCGATATGGCGTAATTCGCGCAATTGTTTGGTCAGTTCAGAGGGCTCAAGCTCGCCTTGAAACAGCGGATCGAAGAGGCTACGCAGCGATTCTTCGTTCCATGGCAGCGAAAGTGGCTCGGCGACAATTGCTGAAAGACGGGATGGTTTTTCGCAAAGCAGCGGAAATAATGCCGGGCTATGCTCGAAAAGTGCAGCCACCATCGTTTGCTCTTGTTTATTCGCGAGCTTTCCACCGGCGGCGCTGAACTGGGCGCAAGCTTGCTGCGCTTTTTTCGGGTCAAAGTCTTCCATCGCGCTGATACACCTGAATGACTCGGCCCTCCATTCTGGGGCAGCCCTCAGGTGTGTCCAATTGTTCCCTACCACCCGCTCCAAGAAAAAGCAGGATCTGTGGCGTGTTTTGCCTAAAAGCCCATGAGCGTGAGCTAAAGTCCTATCTGTTGACGCTTTTTCGGCCTTGAAGTAGAACCGCGGCCGATAGAATCAAACAAAGTAAGTGTCGCTGTAATTTGCGAGGTTGTGTGTGTTTTTAGCTTTGACGGAATTATTTTGGAAGTTGCAGCCTGCTGCAACAGGGTCGGGAGCCGGCGGAGCCGCTTCCAGTGCATCAGCACCACAAGCACCGGCGCCCGAGGGCTGCGCCATGCAAGCTGGCATGCTGGTTGTCATGTTTGTGGTCTTTTATCTTCTTTTGATTCGCCCGCAACAAAAACGTCAAAAAGAACAACAAGCTCTACTCAGTAGTTTAAAACGTGGTGATGTCGTACGCACAACGGGTGGGATTCGGGGTGAGATTCTTGACCTCAGCGACAGCGATGTAACGTTGTTAGTGGCCGAGAAAGTAAAACTCAATGTGCTACGTAGCCATGTTGCCGGCGTCGAAAACACCGGTTCCAACAAGAAGGCGGCTTAAAGAAAATGGACCGAGCTTGGTATTTCCGTTTTAGTATTGTTGCGGCAACGGTTGCGCTTGCCTGGCTTTCCCTCTGGCCTAGCATCGACAAGTGGGTGCCCGCTCCTAGTTTCGTTAAAAATACCTTCAAAGGGAAGATTGTCCCGGGCCTCGATATTCGTGGTGGTTTGCGGTTGGTGTACGAAGCCGAGGTTGATGAAGCGATACGTGATATTCGCGACACGCGTGCCGAGCAGCTTCTAGAGAGTCTTGGCAGAAAGCTTAATGTGATTCCAGAGCGCGACACCCCCACGCGCGCCCAGCTCGACCAAGTGGCCGAACGCGTTACTGTAAAACGTAACCGTGACGATCATCGCAAACTTCAGGTGGTCTTTAAAAAAACTTCGGATTTAAAAGCGCTTGATCGCGACTTGCTTCGTAATCTTGGTGATTTAAAAGAAGTGGGACGTGATGCAAACACTGTGAGTCTTGAAGTGCGTGAAGACCGGTTACAGGCGTTGCGTGACGATGCAGTTCAGCAAGCCAAGCGCACGATCGTCAATCGCATTGATGAACTTCAGCTGCGTCAGACTTCGGTGGCTTCCCGCGAAACCGATATTATTATCGAGATTCCTGGTGAAGATGAAGCCACTTTTCAACTGACGCGCGATATCATTGGCCGAACCGCGCAGCTCGAGTTTAAAGTGTTGGATGATGAAAGTGATTTTGTGGCAACGCTTTCCGATCTTCCTGAAGGTATCCAAGCACTCAAAGAAACTGTCCCTACTGGGACCGGGAAGAGTTCGACGAGCAGCTATCTCATGGCGCAAGGCAAGGGTGCCAAGCAGAAACTTTCGAAATATCTTAAATCGTTACGCGATGCTGAGAGAGTTCCCGAAGACCATCAGCTCTTAATGGGTTCTGAGACCTTGGCTCAGGGTCTTGAACCGGGCGAAGAGCCCACCACATTATGGCGCACTTACTACCTGTTTTCACGGAGCGAAGTGGGCGGTGATGAAATCGAGGATGCGTGGGTCACTCAAGGACAGCGTCCGGAAGACCCGCCTTTTTCGTATCGATTGACTTCAAAAAACCGCGTGGCGCAAATCTTTTTGAAGAGCTCACAGAAAGAAACGTAAAGCGACGCATGGCGATTGTGCTTGATGACCGCGTCGAGTCTGCTCCAGTGATACAGACCAAGATTGGAGGAGGGCGCGCCCAAATTACTTTGGGTGTAGGACCCAACATCCAACAGGAAGCAAAGAATCTATCGATTGTACTCAAGGCGGGTGCGCTTCCTGTTCCTATTCGTCCATCAAATGAGCAACTCATCGGTCCAACGCTGGGTCAAGATTCAGTGCAGCGTGGTGCAAAAGGAGCGATGGTAGGCATAATATTGGTGCTGATATTCATGCTTCTGTACTACCAGGTGGGTGGTTTCATTGCGGACGTCATGGTGCTCTTCAATATTTCGTTGTTGTTGGCTTTTCTGTCGGTGATGAGTGCAACGCTGACTCTCCCGGGTATTGCGGGAATTGCCCTAACGGTTGGTATGGCCGTGGATGCTAACGTGCTGATTATGGAGCGTATCCGTGAGGAGCTTCGAGGTGGTAAATCGGCACGCGCGGCAGTGGATCAGGGTTACCGTCGCGCCTTCTGGTCGATTATGGATGCACAGCTAACGACTTTCATTGCAGGTGTTGTGCTTTATCAGTTTGGTACGGGACCCATTCGTGGTTTTGCTGTGACCTTGATGGCTGGAATCATTACTTCTCTTTTTTACCGGTGTGTTCTGTTCTCGAGTAATGTTCGAATGGTTGGTCCGCGGTTTACGTGTGCAACAGTTGCGGGTGGGTTAGTCGATGGAGTTTATTAAACCAGGCGTTTATATTGATTTTATGCGCTACCGGAAGGTAGTGATTTTAGTCTCTATTCTGACGGTGATTGGCAGTCTTGTCCTTATTGTCTTTCCGGGACCAAACTACGGCATTGATTTTCGAGGTGGTACGGAAATCCAGCTTGCATTCAAAGGGAAAGTAAGCGCGGGGGAATTGCGCTCGACCCTTGGTTCTTTGGGCTACAGTCAACCGGAAGTACTAAGTGTTGAGGATCGGCCCAATGAATTCATCGTTCGTATTCAGGAAGTTTCATCTCTTGCTGATTCGAAAATTAAACAAATCAAATCGAAAATCAGTTCAGCGCTTGGTCAAACCAAGATAAAAGAGTTCAAGCTCTCTCCTGGTGGCGATAAAATATCACTAAGACTCAGTGGAGTCACCAACGAGGCTCTTTTGACGCATGCGGTTCATGCGGCTGGCGTGAAAGTGCGTTCTGCAAGCCGTTTCGGATCCGCAGATCAATTTCGTTATGAAATTCGTTTGCAAGGCGTGGCCGACAAGATTGTCGACAAACTCCAGAGCAAGCTTGGCTCCCGCGGTCCAGAAGCCCCCAGGCGAGTGGAATGGGTAGGTCCAAAAGCAGGAGAACAACTTCGGACGGCTGCGCTGCAATCGCTACTTTACGCAGTCGCCTTCATTATGGTCTATGTCGCGTTTCGCTTTGATTTACGTTTTGCACCGGGCGGAGTGCTTGCCATGGTGCATGATGCGATTATTACGATTGGTTTGTTCGTCTTGTTGCGAAAGGAGATTAACTTATCAACCGTTGCTGCTTTGCTTACGATCATGGGCTACTCGATCAACGATACGATAGTTATCTTCGATCGTATTCGTGAAAACATGCAACGCATGCGAGATAAGAGCCTGCGAGAGTTAATCAATATTAGTACTTCGCAGATGCTATCAAGAACGATTACGACATCAGGCACAACCGTTCTTTCAGTGAGTGCGTTCTTTATCTGGGGCACCCCTGTCATTCAGGACATTGCTTTAGCCATGGTTATCGGTGTGGTCGTCGGAACATACTCCTCCATCTATATCGCCGCTCCGGTGACCGAGTGGATGGATCGTCGGTTTTTCCGAGCTGGGATTTCGCGTTAGGTACGCCAACGAGCCTTTTGTGGCCTTGGAGGCTCCGGTGGTGAGCTCATAGTTGCCGAACCGATCCCCTTTGTGTAAGGTACCGAGCTAGGGTATCGGGATTCTTTGAACGATCTCGGGAGGTTTGTGTGTTTGGCCAAGAGCAAAAAATGAATTTGGCGAAGGTGTGCGTGCTTTCACTTTGTTTGGTGACAGCGTTGGCCTCTTCTGCTTCAGCACAAAACGTTGACCCGGTAAATGCAGACTTTGAAGGTAAAGTGGGGGGCGGATTGCTGGGCGCTGAGCTCGGTCTAGCCGTGGTGAGTGTTTTTGGTGTCAAAGACGCATGGCCCTATCTGATCGCTGCGGGCGTAGGTGCCACTGGCGGTGCAATTGCTGGTCAGTTTTTGATTGATAACAATAATTCGGTTGAAGCCGGTATTGGAGTGATGGCTGCTGGCATGGCCTTGGCCATTCCGGCCATTGTGCTTGCTGTATCGTCTGCCGCGTATGATCCCGAAGACGAAATGGAAGCGATTGAAAAGAAAGACACAGCTGTAGTGCCTCCGCCAGGACGAAGCGTATCGCAAGTCAAAGAGCCGAAGTCTTCTTCAAATGCGCCTGTTTTTGCCGCACTTGGCGTTAGCGAATCCGGACGGCTTTCGATGGGCTTACCTGTGCCAGCGGTGCTAAGCGACGTAAGCAACAAAGAGCAGCTGAAATATGGGCAAAAAGCCAATCCCGAGTTGCGTTTTTCCTTAGTTCAAGGGCATTTTTAGCTCGTTTTGAGTCCCTGCTGTTCTGCTTGCGTTGCTCCGTGTTAGGCGTTCTTCCTAATCGATGGCCCAACCTGATCCCTCATTGAGTCTCGGTATATCGCCATTTTGATTGCTGCATCTTGCTCCCGGCCCAATTAGCACTCTAGACATAGCGGCTAAAAGGATTGTAGAAATGCAGGTCGGTGCATTATTCGTTAAAACGGCATGGCTTATACGATCCTCAGCTTGAGCATGACGGCTGTGGTGTTGGTTTTGTGGCAAAGATCAACGGAGAAAAAAGCCGCGGCATTGTCGAGGATGCATTGCAGGTTTTGGCGCGTCTAGCGCACCGCAGCGCTTCGGGCTGGGATCCGGAAACAAGCGATGGTGCGGGCATTTTGGTGCAGATCCCACATCGCTTTTTCAAAGAGAAAATTCGTGAGCTTGGCATTGAACCACCTAGACGGCGGCGCTACGGGGTAGGTCAGGTTTTTCTTCCGCGCGATCCTCGAAGTAGAGCTGCTTGCGAAGCTATCATCGAGCAAGAGGCGCAAAACGAGGGACAGGAAGTCCTCGGGTGGCGTGATGTACCCATTCGGCAAGAACTTGCTGGACCGTTTGCTACCGAAGTGATGCCGGTGATGAGGCAGATATTCGTTCGGCTAAGACGTGTATCGCCTTCAGCGGTCGAGCGAAAGCTATACGTTATTCGCAAGCTTGCTGAGAATCGCATTCACCGAGAGCAGGCTGATCCGGAGGGTAAATTTCATATTGCAAGTTTCTCGACGGAAACGATCGTCTATAAAGGGCTGATCTTGCCTGAGCGTTTAGGGGAGTTTTATCTCGATCTTCAAGATCCCTTGCTAGTTACCGCGATTGGCTTAGTTCATTCGCGTTTTTCAACCAACACTTTCCCAAGTTGGGATTTGGCACAACCTTTTCGACTGATTGCGCACAATGGTGAAATCAACACCGTGCGCGGCAACCGAAACTGGATGACGGCTCGGCGAAACCTGCTTCAGTCGGCTAAGTTTGGAGGAAGCCTTGATCGTCTTTTCCCGATTATCGGAGCAGAGCTCAGCGATTCAGCTCAATTCGATAACATGCTCGAGCTGCTTTATCTCGGCGGACGAAGTTTACCTAACTCGGTGTTGATGCTGATTCCCGAAGCCTGGGAAGGCGCTAAGGGCATGGAATCCACTCGGCGCGATTTTTATAACTACCTTTCCTCGCTTATGGAGCCTTGGGATGGTCCAGCGGCCGTAGCTTTTACCGACGGACAGCTTGTCGGAGCAAGCCTTGATCGAAACGGTTTGCGGCCGATGCGCTATCTAATCAGCAAAGACGGCCGGGTCGTCCTCGCTTCAGAAGCTGGCTTGCTTGATATTCCCCCGGAGGAGATTCGCGGCAAAGGTCGGCTCAAACCAGGCAAAATCTTCGTGGTGGATACCAGCGAAGGCCGAATCCTTGAAGACGATGAAGTCAAAGCCGATCTGGCTGGTCGTTTCCCTTATGGCAAATGGCTCGAGAAGAATGTCTTTCACTTCAAAAACTTTCCCGAGGAAAAAGCCGCCGATACGCTGCTTGGCGATGAACTGCTCGCTTTGCAGCGCGCGTTTGGCTACAGCGATGAAAGCCTGAAGATCATTTTGTCGCCCATGGCACAGGAGGGCAAGGAGCCAATCGGTTCGATGGGTACCGATACGCCCCTCGCTGTGCTTAGCCAAAACGCGCCACGTCTTTTTGAATATTTTCATCAACTCTTTGCGCAGGTTACAAACCCAGCGATTGATCCCATCCGTGAATCCTTGGTCATGAGTTTACAGACTTCCTTGGGCGGTGTGGGCAATACCTTCGATGAAACCCCAGAGCAATGTCATTTAATTCGGATCGGTAGTCCGATCATGAGCAATGCTGACCTTGCAAGGATTAGTGCCGTGCGTGCTGGCGTGTTTGAGCCGGTGGTGCTTTCGCTGCTCTACTCAGCCAAAGGTGGGGAAAAAGGTCTTGAGCGTGCGGTAAAAAAGCTTTGTCGAGTGGCGCAGGAACAGATCGAAGACGGACACAATATTCTGATTCTCTCTGATCGGGGCGTCGATAAAGATCATTTGGCCATTCCTTCCCTTCTTGCGGCAAGCGCAGTGCATCAGCATATAGTGCGCGAAGGCATTCGCATGGAGGCCAGCCTTGTAGTCGAGTGCGGCGATGCGTTTGAAGTTCACGACTTTGCAATGCTTACTGCTGTTGGCGCAACGGCCATCAATCCATACTTGGCGATGGATAGTATTCATGCACTTTGCCAAGATGGTGAATTAGACATTCCGGTTGAGCAAGCCATTGAAAACTACATTCAAGCGGTTAATGCTGGTTTGTTGAAGGTGATGTCCAAAATGGGTATTTCAACTATCCAGTCCTATCGCGGATCTCAAATCTTTGAAATTGTAGGTCTGAACCGCGATGTGGTCGATCAATACTTTACCGGAACACCTTCACGCCTTGAGGGCATCGGGATGTTCGAGCTTGGGCGGGAAGTTATCGAGCGGCATAGCCGGGCTTTCGGTCAGAGTCTTGCAAGTCTTGCCGATCCCTTACCGCTTGGCGGAGTCTACCAATGGCGTCGCCGGGGTGAGCTTCATAAATGGAACCCTCAAACAGTTGCACTCTTGCAGTCTGCAGTGAAAAGCAACGATTTTGAAATTTATGAAAAGTATGCCCGGAGCGTGAACAACGAGGACAATCAACTGGCTACTCTACGGGGCCAGTTCGATTTGGTAGTAGACGAGCACCGAAGTATCGATATCGATGAAGTCGAATCCGAGGACAGCATTGTTCAACGTTTTGTAACGGGCGCGATGTCTTTTGGCTCGATCAGCGCTGAAGCCCACGAAACCTTGGCCATTGCAATGAACCGTCTCAAAGCGCGCTCAAACAGTGGCGAGGGCGGTGAAGAGCCGCATCGTTTTTATGCGGATGAAAACGGCGACTTGCGCCGTAGTGCTATCAAGCAAGTCGCTTCCGGCCGCTTTGGTGTCCACGTTGATTACTTGGTGCACGCAGATGATTTGCAAATCAAAGTGGCCCAAGGAGCAAAACCTGGCGAAGGAGGGCAGCTCCCTGGTCACAAAGTTGATGAGCGTATTGCTAAAGTGCGTTGCTCGACACCCGGGGTAACCCTTATTTCTCCGCCTCCGCACCACGACATCTACAGCATCGAGGATCTGGCACAGCTGATCTACGATTTGCAGGTGGTGAATCCAAGCGCGCGGATTAGCGTAAAGCTTGTTAGCGAGGTTGGGGTAGGTACTGTGGCTGCGGGCGTAGCCAAAGCCCGGGCGGGTTGCGTCGTTATAGCCGGTTACTCTGGCGGCACCGGCGCATCGCCGCTTTCAAGCATCAAACGCGCTGGTCTACCATGGGAACTTGGCCTGTCCGAAACTCAACAAGTCTTGGTACAAAACCGTTTGCGTGATCGCATTCGCGTGCAGGTTGATGGTGGGCTTCGCACAGGTCGCGACGTCATGGTTGCTGCGCTTCTTGGCGCTGAAGAGTTCGGCATGGCCACCGCTTCGTTGATTGCTGAAGGCTGCATTATGCTTCGCAAGTGTCATCTCAACACCTGTTCGGTGGGCATAGCAACACAAGACCCTGTGTTGAGAGAAAAGTTTGCGGGCAAGGCAGAGTATGTCGAGAATTTTTTCCGTCTCGTGGCGCGCGATGTGCGGCAGCACATGGCGGCGTTGGGTATTCGCCGTTTTGATGCTTTGGTAGGCCGTGTGGATTTGTTGAAAGTTCGTCAGGATCAGAGCCATTGGAAAGCTTCGAAACTCGATTTTTCACAGATTTTAGCTGAGCCCCGTGCACCTTCGGTCTGGGCGCGTTCACAAAAAACAAGTCTGCCATGGTCGCTTGAAAACCATCTTGATCAAGCCTTGCTTGCGAAAGCCGATCAAGCCCTTGAAAAGCGCGAACGATTAAAAGAGACTTTAACGATTCGCAATACGGATCGTGCAGTGGGAACGTTGCTCAGTGGTCACATCGCGCGAAGCCGAGGAGGTCGAACCTTGCCCGATGACAGCGTTCATATTTGCTATCGGGGAACCGCGGGGCAGAGTTTTGGAGCCTTTGCTGCGCAGGGCTTAACGCTTGAGCTTGAGGGCGAGGCCAATGACTATGTTGGGAAGGGCCTTTCCGGGGCGCGTATTGTTGTTTACCCGGATCGAAATTCGCAGTTCAATGCTTCTGAAAACATTATTGTCGGAAACACTGTGCTCTACGGTGCGACAGCGGGAAGCTTGTTTGCCGAGGGGCGTGCAGGTGAGCGTTTCGCTGTACGCAACAGCGGGGCTACGGCTGTGATTGAAGGGGTAGGCGATCACGGTTGTGAGTACATGACCGGTGGCGTGGTAGTTGTTCTGGGAGAGACGGGCCGAAATTTTGCTGCGGGTATGAGCGGTGGTGTGGCCTTTGTATTCAACCGTGAAGAGAGCTTCGCCGAGCGCTGCAACCTTGGCATGGTTGAGCTTGAAGCAGTTTCCGACGAAAGTGATCAATGGCTGCTCAAAGGCTTGCTTGAAAAGCATGTGCGCTATACGCGAAGGGCTTTAGCAGCCCGGATTTTGGACAACTGGGACACACTCGTCTCAAGTTTCATTAAGGTCATGCCAATCGAGTACAAGAAAATTTTGCTGCAGCGCCGCTCGGAACGACCTTTGAGTAAAGAAGAAAGCAAAAGGGTCTTGCTGCACACAGGCGGCGTCCATGGCTGATCTTCGCGCTTTTATCACTACGCCCAGGCAGAATGCGCCTGCTCGTGAGGTTGACGAACGATTGTCGGACTGGAAAGAAGTGTATCAGCCGCAACCAGAGCCTTTGGCTCAAAGCCAAGCTGCGCGTTGCATGGACTGCGGCATTCCTTTTTGCCATCAGGGCTGTCCACTTGGCAATCTTATTCCGGACTGGAATCAGAGTGTTTCGAAAGGCAATTGGCAAAGGGCATACAAGCAATTGAGTTCGACCAACAACTTTCCGGAGTTTACAGGCAGACTTTGCCCGGCGCCCTGCGAAGCTGCTTGCACTCTTGCGATTAGCGCCGATGCGGTGACGATTGAGCAAACGGAAAAAGAAATCATTGAAAAGGCGTTTCAAGAAGGATGGGTTGACGCTGGTGTTGTCGCTAAAAAAACCAATAAACGCGTAGCGGTTGTTGGCAGCGGTCCGGCGGGGCTCGCCGCGGCGGCGCAACTTGCCGCTGCTGGGCATACGGTGACCGTGTTTGAGCGTGATGAAGCGCCGGGAGGATTGCTGCGTTTTGGCATCCCAGATTTTAAGCTTGAAAAATGGGTTATTGATCGACGCATTGACCTTATGAAAAAGGCCGGCATTGCATTTAGCACGGGTGTTACCGTTGGAAAGGACCTGCTTTGGAAGGACGTTATCGAGGAGTACGATGCCGTACTTCTCGCGATGGGCGCTCAAAAAGCTCGAGACTTGCCGGTGCCCGGTCGGGATTTAAAGCAGGTTGTGTTCGCGATGGATTATCTTGGGGCGCAAAACCGCTTCAATGCTCGCGGCCAGCAACAAAGCACTAGCCTTCATGCGCAAGCTAGGCGTGTTGTGATTTTGGGCGGAGGAGATACTGGCTCTGATTGCCTGGGAACGGCACTTCGTCAAGGCGCAAAGCAGGTCAAGCAAATCGAGCTATTACCCATGCCGCCGCAACGCCGCGATATGAACAACCCGTGGCCGCAGTGGCCGATGGTATTTCGTAGCTCGTCATCGCACAAAGAAGGTGGTGAGCGAGAGTTTGCCATGTTGACCAAGAAGTTATCCGGCAAAGATGGTGTGCTGAAGACCTTGCATGCCGTCAAAGTTGAGCTCAATACCAGTGGCGAAGGCGGCCCTTTTCGTGAAATTCCGGGTAGCGATATCGATATTCCGGTCGACCTATTAATTTTGGCGATGGGTTTTACGGGTCCTTGGGTGCAGAGTTTGGTGGAGCAGACCTCGATTCAGCTTGATGCACGCGGTTGTATCCAAGTGAATCCATCATTTGAGACCAGTCTTCCGGGGGTCTATTGTGCAGGAGATGCCCATCGCGGTGCATCGTTGATTGTGTGGGCAATTTCCGAAGGACGCGAAGCGGCACGTGCGATCGATTTGCGTTTGCAGAAAAAACAGAAAACAATCCTGCCAACTCGCGGACACGATGCGTATTTTGGTGGACGCTGAGCGCTGTGCGGTGTGGGTAAAGAAGCGTTGATAGCATGTCATCATCTAAGCCATTGTTACTTACGCGTGTTCGAAGCACGCTTAAAGAACGTAACTTAGTACGACCTTCAGAAAGCGTGCTTGTGGCATGCTCGGGTGGAGCGGATTCTCTAGCGATGCTCTATGCCTTTGCAGAGTTATCGTCGTCTTTTGAGATGGGGCTGCATGTCGCTTCGGTTAACCATCAACTCCGTGATAACGCAGCAGATGACGTTGAGTTTGTCCGGCAACATGCTCTAACACTAGGCCTTCCTTTTCATGGCTTGTGTGTCGAGCTACCGAAAGAGCCTTCGATACAAAACGCGGCCCGGAAGGTTCGCTATCGGGCTCTTCTGGCTCTAAAAGACAAAATTGGTGCGACAAAAATTGCGATAGCGCATACGCTTGATGATCAAGCGGAGACGGTTTTAGATCGACTGCTTCGGGGAGCGGCTGTTTGGCTCTTTCGGGCATTGCGCCGAGTCGAGAGGATGGCGTGATTCGTCCTCTGATCGATTGTACACGAGAGGATGTGCTCGCTTTTTTAGAACATCGGGGATTGTCCTTTCGGGAAGATCCGAGCAACTCCAATCTGCACTTCAAACGAGTAAGAATTCGTAAAAAGCTTCTGCCACTACTGAGAGAGGAAAATCCCGATCTACTGCGCAGCTTGGCCTTGCTTGCCGACGATGCACGCGATCTAAAATCGCATCTCGAACTTGGCCTTAGGGATGTGCTGCAAAAGGCTCAACTCAAAGCCAACGAGCTTGATGTTGGTGTGTTATTGGCAAGTCCTATCGCCATTCGAAGACAAGCGCTCAAGGTTTGGGTGCAAGAGCAGACCGGACAGATCTTGGGCCGCGCGCAACATCAGCAGCTTAACAGAGTGCTTCCTTCTGGAGGTGAAGTCTTGCTGCCAGGGCAGTGGCTCTTGCGCGTTCGGAAAAGCGTGCTTATAGCTTTAAAAGTAAGTGAATATCCGACACGCACACAGCGGTAAAAAGTTGTGGTGTGATTGAATATTTCCTACCCTCATGCTACTGAGATACTATAATAAAGTGGCAGGGTGTCGGCCAAACTAGCTCTTGAAATCCGGTGATGAAGTGAAGCAAGGACAAAGAACATTATTTATCTGGTTGTTTGTGATCGTATTAATGGTCGCTCTGTACAACCTGACCATGCAAAGTAGCCAACCTCAAAATGTGGCTTTCAGCGACTTCATGGAAGAAGTTCAGGCTGGAAAAGTTCAAGAGGTCACAATCAATGCTCGTGAGACCATTGCCGAATACAGCTATACGACAAAGAAAGACGATGGCAGCAAACAATCAACGCGTGTTGCCGTTGGCCCTCCTGGAGAACAGACCGCTAAGGAACTGCGAGAGCACACAGTTCGTGTGAAGTACCGCTCGGATGAGCAAAACGGTATTTGGGCGAGCTTGCTTGTTACCTGGCTTCCGATGATTTTTGTGTTAGGGATACTGTTTTTCTTTATGCGGCAGCTGCAGTCCTCGGGCGGCAAGGCCATGAGCTTTGGCAAGTCGCGTGCACGACTTCTCAACGAGTCGCAAAACAAAGTGACTTTTCAGGATGTTGCGGGCATTGATGAAGCTAAGGACGATTGCGAAGAGATCATTGCCTTCTTGAAAGATCCAAAGAAGTTTCAGCGGCTTGGTGGAAGAATTCCGAAAGGCGTGTTGCTTATGGGCGCACCCGGGACCGGTAAGACCTTGCTTGCCCGAGCCATTGCGGGAGAGGCAGGCGTCCCTTTCTTTAGCATTTCGGGTTCTGATTTTGTCGAGATGTTTGTTGGCGTTGGTGCATCCCGTGTGCGTGACTTGTTTGAACAAGGAAAAAAGCATGCGCCATGCATTATTTTTATCGATGAAATTGATGCAGTAGGACGTCATCGCGGAGCTGGTCTTGGCGGCGGACACGACGAGCGAGAGCAGACATTAAATCAGTTGTTGGTCGAAATGGACGGCTTTGAGTCCAATGAGGGCGTTATTATTATCGCCGCTACCAACCGCCCGGATGTGCTTGACCCAGCGATTTTGCGTCCTGGTCGTTTTGACCGACGCATTATGGTGCCTCGACCTGATGTTAAGGGCCGTGCGGGGATTTTGATGGTCCACACCAAGAAAACGCCGCTCAGCGACGACGTCGATGTGGAAATTCTTTCTCGGGGAACACCTGGCTTTTCTGGCGCAGACTTAGAAAACTTGGTCAACGAAGCGGCTTTGCTTGCTGCACGTCAGGACAAAGACATGATTTCCATGTCGGATTTTGAAATGGCCAAGGACAAAGTGCTGATGGGTTCTGAGCGCAGGTCTATGATGATCAGCGACAAAGAAAAACGCACTACCGCATGGCATGAAGCTGGACACACCTTGGCTGCGCAGCTTTTGGAAAATCATGATCCCATTCACAAGGTATCCATCATTCCTCGAGGACCAGCGCTTGGTATTACCATGGCGATTCCCGACGAAGATCAATTGGGGCATTCACGCGCCTGGGCTTTGGATCGCATTGCGATGGCGCTTAGCGGCCGCATTGCCGAGGAAATTGTATTCAACCAGCTGACCACCGGTGCAGCGGATGACTTCAAAAAAGCAACTCAGCTTGCTCGTTCGATGGTGACCGAGTGGGGGATGAGCAAGAAGTTTGGTCCAGTTAGTTTTGCTGAGCATGAAGACAGCCTTTTTGGTTTTGGCTCAGGCATGAAGAGTAAGGACTACTCAGAGCAAACCGCACGCGAAATAGACGAAGAAGTTCGCAGTATTGTGACCGAACAATATGACAAAGCACGACGTTTGCTTGAGGCCAACCGCGACAAGCTTGATTTGATTGCTGAGGCACTTTTGGAGCGAGAGACCCTCGACCGTGAGGAAATAAAAGCCCTTATGGAAGGGCGTGAGCTGCCGCCGCGAGAGCGTGTGGTCATTCCCACCTACGCTACGACGCGAAAAAAGCAGATTAATCGTGACACAGAGAAGGACTCTGAAAATAAGCCTTCGATTTTCCATCCACGACCAAGTGAGATTCCCGACCCGGTTTAGCTGGTAACCGCTCGGTCCGTGGCGCCTGCAGGCACTTTTTCCGAGCTTTCCGTAGATTCGGCTTAGGTCCTCAGGCCTCGTCTAACAAACGGGCTCACGGGCTCTAGCACCCGCTCGACAGGTACCGATGTACCATCCTCCTCAGTCCTGTGGGCACGCTCAAATCTACGAAAACATCGAAAAAAGAGTTGTCTTCTAGCTTTGCCTTTTTGTTCGCATACTTTTTTTGTTAACAGCTGTCTTTTGTCACTGACTGACCGGGTACGTTTAGTTGCGGGTTAATGAACGGCAATCACGGGCTTTTTTGCCCTATACACATCGCGTCATTTGTCGGCTTGTCGGCTTTCTGACAAGATGTAGGTGTAGCGCGTATACTTTAAAATGGAAAAAGCACCTTGGTTGCTCCGTAGGTGTAGTGTATCCAGTTGTTTACTTAACCAATGCAGCTTCAACGTCAAATCTGGGGATTTTAAACATTACGCCTGATTCGTTCAGCGATGGTGGGGCTTTTCTTCGTCCTGAAGATGCCTTGGCGCGTGCAAAGCAAATGCTCAGCGAGGGCGCTGATGTGATCGACGTTGGAGGCGAGTCAAGTCGACCTGCAGGAGGCGACTACGGTGAAGGATCAACGCAAGTTGATGAAGCGGAAGAGCTGCGACGAGTTATTCCAGTGATCAGGGCGCTAAGAAGTGAACTCGGCGCGACCATATCGATCGATACCGTCAAAGCTCAAGTCGCTCAACAAGCTTTGGAAGCAGGCGCGAGTATTGTAAACGATGTCTCGTGCGCAGCAAACGATGAGTTGTTGAGTCTCGTAGCGGAAAAACAAGTTCACTACGTACTGATGCATAATCGTGCAGATGGCAAGGTAGCGGGCGAGAACGCTTCGTACAGCCATGTTGCAGCGCAAGTATGTGATGAGTTGCAGCAGGGCGTGGAGCGCTGTCTGAGTAAAGGCATAGAGCAAAATAAGCTTTGGCTCGATCCTGGTTTAGGGTTTGCCAAATCCGCAGAAGCGACGGTTGATATCTTGGCAAAACTTACGGATGTCGTGAGTTTAGGCTATCCGGTACTTCTTGGGCATTCACGAAAATCGTTTATCGCAAGAGTGAGCGCTGATGCCAATGGCAAAAAGCCCGAACCATCTCGGCGCATGAGCGCTGGTGCAGTTGTTACGGCATGGGGCTATTGGGCAGGCGCCCAAGCCATACGCACGCATGATGTCTTTGAGACAAGGCAAGCTATGTGTATGGCCAGCGCGTTGAGCGAGCGCTTGGACGTGGAAAGGATGCTTCTGCAATGATTGTCTCATTGGTAGAAAGCATTGTTGAGTTTTTCCAACGCTCGCCGTGGGTTGTTCTCACTGATATTGCCGATATTTGTTTGGTTAGCGTGGTGATTTATTGGGTACTGCTTTTGGTACGGGGCACACGCGCCATGCAAATGGGTGTAGGGCTAGTGTTGGTTTTTGTCGTGCATCACCTGTCTCGGCAGTTTGGTTTGGTTACGCTATACACACTGCTTGACACTCTTCTTGCCTCGATAGTGCTTATCATCGTGGTTATTTTTCAAAATGACATTCGACGTGCGCTTATGCGCTTTGGCCGCAGACCTTTTCTGCATTTAGGTCGTCAGACAAAAGAAGATTTTATTATTGAGGAAGTAATCAGTGCTGCAACGAGCTTGGCTCAGAAACGTATCGGCGCTCTTATCGTTTTCGAACGCGATGCGATGCTTGACGAGTTTATTGATCAAGGCACTCATTTGGATGCTGTTGTAAGTAAAGAGCTTCTTTATAGCCTTTTTATTCCGAGTTTTGAAAATCCAATGCACGATGGAGCAGTTATCCTTCGCGAAGGTAAGGTGTGGCGCGCTGGAGCATTTTTGCCGCTTACTGGTAGTCCTAAACTCGATCAAAGCCTAGGTACCCGACACCGTGCGGCTATCGGTATTACCGAAGAAACAGATGCCGTTGTTGTAGTGGTTTCTGAAGAGCGAGGGTCGATAAGCTTATGCTTCAACGGCAATATCGTAAGAAAACTTGATTCGAGTTCTTTACGCGAGGCACTTGGCGGATTGTTCCATGGAAAGCGACAGCGAAAAGCAAGTGTTCTGCCCAAAAGTGATGGAGCGAAATCAAAGGATGGACGCTCTTCGAAGACAGCGAACAAAGATCCCTCTCAGCGTGTGAGCCTCAAGAATAGTGTTCGGCCGGAATCTCGATCGGGAAGTCTAAGCAGTCCTCCTGGGGTAACTCCAGGGAGAGATTCTAAAGCGAAACCGAATCAAAATAAGGAGACTTTGTCGTGAGTGCTCTCCGTGTTGCTCGTAAAGTACAGCGACTTTTTACCAATCAAATGGGCATGAAGCTTACAGCGATTGTTTTTTCAATCGGGCTTTTTGCTTTGGTGCGTGGTGCTCAGGATGCGCAACGAACCGTGTTAGTTGAAGTTGCCCCGCTTCTTCCTCCGGATACCTCCGAAAGCGTGCTTGTGAGTGAGATTCCGGAAGCTGTTCGTCTGACACTGCAGGGGAGTCGTTCAGTTCTTAGCACGATACAGCGTGATGGTATTCCACCTGTTCATGTCGACGTTAGGGATACAGAAAAACGTTATTTATACTTAAATCAGTCCTCTTTTGAGATGCCACCCGGCGTCAATATTATTCAGATTTCCCCCGCAAGCATTCGATTAAATTATGCCAAGCGGGTACAAAAACGTGTCAAAATCCTCGCAGAAACGACAGGAAAATCGCGACGTGGACTATCTGTGTTGCCGCCAGTGCGGGTCGTTCCTGATACGATTATTGTGCGCGGACCCAAGGGCAAGGTATCTGACCTAAAAATTGCTCATACTGAGCCAATCGATATTTCTTCTTTGGACGTGGGAACACATGTCCAAGAGATACCGTTGGAGCCCCCGGCTGATTTTGTTAGTTATCTGGATCAGTCGTCTGTTCGTGTGGAAATAGAAATTGTTCCTGAAATAAAGGAGAAGCGATTAAATAGGCTTAGTGTGGCTGTCTTGGGGGCTCAGAGCGCAAAACTTAGGCCCACTCGAGTAACAGTAGTGCTGCAGGGTGACCCAGAAATTATCGATAGTTTGGATCCTGAACATATTGTTCCCTACGTAAGTCTTGCAGACCTTGCATCGACTAAAAGAGGAATGCAGCCCATTTCAGTTTATGTACGAGGCGTTCCCAAGGGCGTAAATGTTGCTCGTATTCTTCCTCCCGATGTACTCGTTGCATTGCAAAAAAAATGAGCGATCATGAAAGCGAAAGCGATAGTTACAGGCGCTTTGCCTTATCTCAACAGCGGTCTGCGTAAAGATTTTGTTGCAGGTCTGAGTGTCTCGGCTCTCCTTGTGCCTCAGTCTGTTGCTTACGCGTTGCTTGCAGGACTTCCACCGGAAGTCGGTTTGTATTCGGCGTTGCTTCCACCTGTGGTTTATGGCCTGCTTGGTAGTAGTCGTTATCTTTCTGTCGGTCCCGTCGCTCTGGATTCTCTTTTAGTAGGAGCATCTTTATCGCTGTTGAGTCACAAACATGGCGTATCCGCTTTGGCGATTGCTCCGATGTTTTGCGCCGTTGTGGGCATGGTTCAACTTTGCCTCGGTTTATTGCATGGCGGATTTTTGGCCAATTCCTTTCCCGGCCGGTCCTACGAGGCTTTACGAGTGCGGCTGCTTTAATTATCGCGCTAAAACAAGTGCCATTGCTTCTTGGGGTGCAGCTTCCCAAAGGAAGCGACAACTTTAGTGCCTTTGTCTTTCTGATCGAACAGGTGGAAAAAACACATTTAGCGACTTTCACGATAGCGCTGGGCACGATTGCTATTCTCTGGGTATGCAAAGTGTTCTGGCCCAAATTTCCAGCTGTGTTGCTCGTGACTTTGCTGGGAATTTGTCTGGCAGCCATTGTTCATACCGATCAACTTGGAGTGAACAATGTCGGGCCCATACCAACAGGTTTGCCGACGTTCAAAGTTCCGGTTTGGGATTTTTCTTTGCTCTTTTCCGTGACTACAGCTGCAACGAGCATCGCGTTTATTGGTTTTGTTGAAGCCATTTCAATCGGCAAAGGCTTGGCGCGTAGTGCTGCGGAGGAGCCCTATCCAAACCGGGAATTTTTTGCCTTGGGCTGTGCCAACTTTGCCGGAAGTTTCTCAGGGTGTTACCCCGTTTCGGGAAGTTTTTCTCGTTCAGCCGTAGCCGCTCGTGCCTCGGCAATAAGCGCAAGACACAACTGGTTTGCGGCTACAATTGTTATTATGGTTTTGCTTTGGCTTACGCCTTGGGTGAGACTATTGCCTGTTTCTGTTATTGCCGCGGTTATCTTTGTTTCTGTCCTTGGTTTGCTGGAAATTGGAGAACTGCGACGTCTTCGCCGTTTTGATCGGAAAGACCTGTTTTTGTTGGGCCTTGCCTTTGTTTCGACTTGGAGCTTTGGCGTTCAAAACGGTTTGCTTATTGGCGTTGGAGCCTCTCTCATTACTTTTGTGTTTCGCACCACTCGTCCACACTACGCTTTGTTGGGTCGTCTGCCTGGGACGGAAATCTATAGAAATGTTTTACGGTATTCGGAGGCTCAACGCTGCGAAGGTGTACTGTTGCTGCGCATTGACGCTCAGTTCTATTTCGGAAATGTGAGTTTCTTGCGAGAAACGTTACGGGTTTTGGAGCGAGACCTGAAGGAGAAGTTACACTTTGTTGTGCTCGATGCCAGTGGTATCAACTATCTTGATTCTTCGGCGGAAGCTGCGCTTCGCGAACTCGTGTGCGACTACAAGAGACGTGGTATTTGTTTGAAAATGGCTTCAGTTAAAGGTCCCGTGCGTGATGTCATGGAGCGTTCAGGCTTGGCTGAGTTAATCGGTGAGGAAAACCTGTTCTTTAGGGTTCATGAAGCGGCTCAAAGCTGTCACACCACAACGGAAGTCTAGACGAGCTCGCTTTTTGCAGTATTAATCATTCTTTTGCTAGAGTAGAGATAAGCTTATGATCGGGTCCTTCGATCATCACCCGTAGCTTTGCTTCTGTCCCACTCCATCGAACCAGGACGCGGCCTTCTTTTCCTAACTTTGCTTCAATCAAACGGATTTGCTTGCTCGTCTTTTTAAGGTTTTCAAGGGCTTTGCGTGTCTTGAAAGTAGCATTCACTAGCACCTGTGGAACGGGCTGCATCACTTCGTTTGCCAATTCAGAAAGCGGGCGGTTTTCTTGTAGTATAATAGATAGAAGTTGGAGTGCTGCTACAAGGCCATCTCCAGTGGTGACGTGATCTAGAAAAACAAGATGTCCAGATTGCTCGCCTCCAAAGTTGTATCCTCCGCGGCGCAATGTTTCGACCACATAGCGGTCACCGACCGGACAACGAATAAGCTTCCCATTCTCGCGTTGAAGTGATCGTTCAAGACCAAGGTTAGACATGACGGTTGCGACAAGGGTCTTCTTTTTTAAAGTTTTTGCTCGAATCATGCGAGTCGCACAAAGCGCCATGATGACGTCGCCATCGATGGTGTTTCCTTTTTCGTCGATGAAGATGACGCGATCGGCATCTCCGTCAAGAGCGATACCAAGATGAGCATGCCGCTTCTTTACCTCACGCGCACAGTGCTCGGGATGCAGTGCGCCGCAACGTGAATTGATGTTTTTCCCATTTGGTTTTATGCCAATGGGAAATACCTCGGCTCCAAGCTCGGCAAATACACAGGGTGCAGCTCGATAGGCCGCGCCGTGTGCTGCATCGACTACAATGCGTACGCCATCGAGTTGTAGATGTTGAGGAAAACGTGATTTGACAAAAGCTACATAGCGTCCCCAAGCGTCGTCTAGGCGGTCTGCTCTACCAATGGATTTGCCGATGGGTCGTCGGCTATCGAGTTCGTTTCCCAAAATAAGGCTTTCAATTTCAAGTTCAACCTCATCCGGTAGTTTGTATCCGTCGGGGCCAAATATTTTGATTCCGTTATCCTCAAATGGATTATGTGATGCACTGATAACAATTCCAGCACTTGCACGCATGCTTGTAGTGATATGAGCAATGGCTGGGGTCGGAAGAGGACCGGAGAGTAGGACGCGCCCTCCAAAGGTACAGACTCCTGCTGCGAGGGAGGTTTCAAATAGATAGCCAGACAGGCGAGTGTCTTTGCCGATAACGACACGAGGAGATCGAATACCCCGTTTTCGTGCTTGGTAGCTGACCGCGGCTCCAACCCGGAAGGCCGTCTCAGGGCTCATAATTCCTTGGTTTGCCAGACCGCGAATGCCGTCGGTTCCGAAGAGTTTACGCTGCATGCAGGCTATCTACACGTCGTGCGCCAAGAAGTCGAGTGCCCGGGAATTCTGAGGCGGAGCGCTGTATCATGACCGTCGGTAAGGCGAGAATCGAATCAACACAGGGGCACACATCTCTAGGGCTCCCAAGTAAGATCCAACCCGAAAGTGCTGGGCGGCCAGTAGCGGGTGGTGCCCACAAAGTCATAAGGAAACTGAAGTTCTAACAAAAAGCGTGTACCTGCACCCTGTTGCTGAAGTTGCTGTTGCTGTATTTGAGGGCTGTCTTGTGCGGAGGACAGAGGAAAAGCCCCTTCAATGTACGCCCCGCGAACTACAGACTTCATAAATGGTGGGATAATTGTGTCTGCTTGAAAACCGAGTCGAGCCCTTGTGCTACTGAAGCCACTTTGTCCCGTCTCGATTGAGATGACCGGCACCAATTCTCCAAATTCTCGTCGTGCACCCAAGGTAAGAATACCGGCGGTCAGACCTGCCAAAAAGGATGCTGCTTGCTGCTCAGCAGCGGCAACGCCAAAACCACTTTGGTTCTGACCCGAAGCGCAGCGACCACTAATCAACAAATCGATGACTTGGCTTTGTTCCCGGCAGTCTGGGTGATTGGAGGTAAAATCAACTTTTGGAGCACGTAGCCGACCGCCGACTGAAATCGTGACAAGAGTTCCACCGGATGATGCAACTTCGTGTGTGGCTTGAAGATTCAATTCCGGGTTGAGTTCGCTTGAGCCATCAAAATTCATGGTTCCTCTAGAGAGCTCAAAGCGCTTTCCAAACAGGTCGAAAAAACCTCTTCGTAGATCGGCATAGCCTTCAATATACAAGTAGGGATCTTTGTACGTCACATCAAGTTTTGAAGCGACCTGCGCGGAAAAATCCGAACGTCGCACCCAAAAGGGTTGCGACGCATCGATTGCATATGGACGATGAAGGGTGTTGAATCCCCTTCTTCAGTAGCAGTCTTTCCGCCGTCTACTGTAAGGTCGGGGTGGGGACTCAACTCCTGAACCCCCGAGTTGTTTTCATCGGGTAAGGCTACCGATAAGTTGTGTACGACCATGGCTGCATCCAGACGTTCCGGTGTCGTTGTGGCTGTCATATTGGCTGAACCAGTAAGGCGAGCTAAAACTGCTCCTTCTCGTCGAACCGGAAAGCGTGACGAATTTAGACTAAGTTTGATTTTTGTAGGACGAAGACCTTCGAAACCGATACCACCCAAGATACGTGAACTCCCTTGGCCGTCCGTAGCTCGTATGTTTTTTAGTTCTGCCCATTTCTCTCTGAAAATAATTTGTCCTTGAATGTTTTGTAGCTGCTGACCGAGTCCGACTAGCTGCAGATAGCCATTGGAGACATCCATACTTCCCGTAATACGAATATCATTTATCGAACCCGCTAAATCGACTTGTCCGGTCGCTATCGCATCGGCGTTCGTTACACTGGGAATCGAGGTGAGAATCGGTTGCAGGCGTGCCTTTTTGAATTTTGCATGCAATGAAAAAGGAGCGTCAGAATCAAAGCTTGCAAAGGGTGGCTGGGCTAGCCACTTGAGCGGCAGGTGTCCTGTAACAGTACCTTTACCTTTGAAAAGGTCTTCTGTGGTGGCTTCGACGGATACCCCTTCCGGAGTGGTTTTTGCTTCAAGGGTGAGTACGATAGGGCTTGTTTCAAAAAAGCGAAGCGCTGAAGACCTAAGTTCAATCGTCCAGGACGGTTTTTCGGTGAACAAAGCTTTTGCATTCCAAGCGATGTCAGCGGGGCCCTTAATGTAGTTTGGCATAAGAGGGATATCTTCCATGGGCATGCGCCATAGATGCCCACTAAAACGTGTTCCCGGAATGCTGAAAGGCAGTTCTGCACGAATCCATTGATGCAAAGGAGTTTTCGCAGAGGCTTCGGCTTTAAAGGTTCGATCGGTGCCGACAAAACCGTCGAAACTAAGATGTGTTTGGTCGTTGTTTGTATCGCCACGAATCCGCATGCGTGGACGTGATTTTGAAAGACCACCTGCCTTCGATGATCCGAACCAAGTGGTGCTAAGGTCGACCGATCCGGTGGTCGTCTGTTGACCCCCTGAAAAATTAGCCTTTCCTTGAATCACAGCCGGGAAATTTAGATACTCAGAAAGGGGAGAAGGGAGCCTGTCGAGGCGACGCGGTGGAAAGGCAAAGGAGAGTTGCCACGGCTGGTCAAGTACCTTTGCTGCAAACGCAGAGCTTGCCTCAGGGATGGTGTTCGGTGGTAGCTGAAAAGCTCCTTCTGCATCAAAAAGCTTACGCTGCTCATGTAAGGTGCTTAGCGAAAGAAGCAGCGTTTGGCCTCCGAAATTAAAACGCGTTTGGATATCGACAGGTGACGAATCACGAAAGACGAACTCCGACAAACGTAAGGTTCCGTCGAGACTAAACTCGTGAAAAAAACCATTGAACTCGAGATCTCCAAAAACCGAAGCGGAAAGATTCTCAAGTGGCTTCTTGGTCGCACGCGAAATGACATCAAGCGAAAGATTGTCGATGCTTGCCAAAAAGTGATGTTGTCCCTGACGAATAGCCTCAATCGGGTGTTCGACATCGAGTTGAAGATGGCTGCTGCCATTGATTGATAAAACAGCACGTTCTTCGATTTCTGCTTGGGCATCGAATTCGAGTACACCATCGCTATAGTTCAACACATAAACAGCAGTGACGGGCTCCAAGGAAAGGAAGTTACCTTCACGTAATGCGCCTTCGATCAACAGTTCAGGTGAACTCAGATGTCCTCGAAGACTTAGATGCAAGTCCGCTCGACCGGCAAAAGGTTCGACACCTGTTGCCAAGATGGCACGTAGGCCTGCGATATCAAAATCCTGCATTGTGCTTCAATCTCTTCGGTGCCATCAAAGCGGTATTGCCCACTGACTTGCAGGCGTTGGGTACCGTTCGCCAGAACGATGCGTTCGACTACTAGGTCTTGTCCGGGATGAAAGGTAAGACCCTCAACAAAGCCACGCCATGTACCGCCGGCAGCTGAAACAACTACCTGCTTGGCGTGCAGGAGATAGCCGTCCGTGCTGGCTTGAATCGTGGCAGCGAACTCTGCTCTGCGTTGCTCAGGTGTGCCTGCACGTCCTTCGACAGCATAGGTGTAAGGGCCTCCAGCGATGGTTAACTCCGTATCCCCAAGGACGTAGTTCCCGACGCGAACACCTTTGCCTGAGAGTCGTGTTTTTACATAAGGCTGTCTTAGTGCACCACGATACAGGCCATCAAATACCAGTGTCTCTGCTTTAATGCTTCTGTAGTGGACTGCGGAAAGTGCAATCGAGCCCCTTACTTCAAGGCTACTTGATGACGAACCCAGGGTATCGATTGCAACCTTTGCTTTTGCATCTGCTTGAATCTCGGATGGTACGTTGGGATCACGTCCAATGTTCTTGAGGTTAGCTTCCAACTCGAGCCGGATACGTCCATTGAAAAACGCATCTCCTTGACCTTTGATGGATCCAGCAAGATGCCTAGAAAGCATTGCATCGATTTGTATTCGATTCGCAAGAATTCGTCCCTGCATAGTGAAAGCGGGGAAAGTGATTCCTTTGTATTCAAAAGCTTGGACATCAATATCAAGCTTTGGGTGCGGCTGGCTTGCGGTGACGGTTGCGGAACCCGAGACGGCTATGTCAGGTGCTTCAGCAAGAACTTTGCTAAGCCTAAGTTGTGATGTCTTGAAGGTCACGACGGCGTTTTGTCCTGAAGCAAGGGAGCCTTCAATGTTTACAATGCCTCCTTCGGTGGTGGCTTTTGCTTCCATTTGAAGTTTGTCAGGCGGGCCAAAAGACGAAAATCCCTGCCGCGTTAAAATTAAGGATCTTCGCCCATTCAAAACCCAGTCCCTGAATTGTTCGAGCCGACACGCTTGCTGTGTTAACGTGTACATCAAGCGTGGGCTCATCTGCTTTCTTAGGATCTTTAAAATAGCGTAACGCGACAGTATAGTGCTCCGTTCCATTCTTGAGACGTGCAGCCAAACTAATCCCTCTCGCTAAATCGGTTTCAATCAGTCCTCGTAAATCTTGAAGTGCGAGCTTGAAAGGAAAGGGTTCGAGCAATTGGCCCTGCGCACTGAAAACGGTGACCTGAATTTTTCGATTGAACTCAAGACGCCAGTTTGCTTTGAAGTCTTTAGCCAACAGGCCCTTGAGTCCAAGAACCTCACCTCGCACTGCAACCTTTTCAATTTGTATGTCGTCAACAACAGCG
Source organism: Myxococcales bacterium (assembly GCA_016699535.1). Lineage (NCBI taxonomy): Bacteria > Pseudomonadati > Myxococcota > Myxococcia > Myxococcales > Myxococcales bacterium. The sequence continues at coordinate 3,353,646 of CP064980.1, read as the reverse complement.
TGGATGGGTGGTCCTATTCCTGGCGTAGGGTCTCGCGCTTCAAAGGCAGTGATTAAGGTAGGCAATCCACTCTCGGATGGGTAGAGGTTGACGCGTCCTCCATTGAGGCGCGCGTGAGCGAAACGAAGTGTGCCTCGGAATGCTGCTCGAAAATCTGGTGTGATGGTAACCGTTTTTCCGAAAGCAACTCGACGTCCTTCGGCATCGTAAAGATATACGTTTTTGGTCACGACCTTTGTTGGGCTGATCGAAACGATTTCTGAAATCTGGAGCTGACCTTTGATTTCTCCGTTGACAAGATCATGAACCAAATTTGCAACCAAGTGACGACCTTGAGGAAGCTGAATATGGTACCAGGCGCTTACGCTTACTGAAACGAGCACGATAAAAAAGGTTGCAATCGTAACACGTGCAGCGATAAGAGACGCGATAAGAGCGCGCATGCCTGCCCGTCGTGCTTTCAAAACGATTCTCCTATCGTTAGGTGCAGCGCGCCTGGAAAACCAAAAAAGAGTAGGCTTGCATCGGACGGTTTCCCTGCTCGTTCTGGATCGCGTTCATCCTTTCCGATAACCTGTGCGCCAGGAACTCGCCAACCTGCATCAAAACGAATGGGGCCGATAATGGTGTGGTAGCGAAATCCAAGTCCTAAAGTTGTTTGAGGATGGTCAAAACGAAATTGCTTGGATTGCGAGACATCTCCTGCATCTGCAAACACCTGGACCGAGCGTGGCAAGACGGGGATCTGTCGCCGGATTAAACGAGCTCTCGAGAATCTCCATGATGCCCATCGCAAAACGTCCAGCAAGAGTAAAGCCTAACGGCAATGGCAAATAGACACGCGCATCAGGCGTAAATCGCAAGTAGGTCCATGATCCGGGCGGGATGGCTTCATGAAGCCCGAGTGCGAAGAATGAGCCCTTATGGGGTTGTCGTGGCCGGTCGCGAAGGTCGAGCCGGGCGTATTGTTCAAAGAAAAGCACTTCATACTTTTTCGGGGGATCCTCGACACTGGCCCCGATATGTGTCGGAAAGAAAACGTTGCCGTGAATTCGAGTCGAAGCAAAAAGGTGCCCTTTTGCAAAATAGCGTTGTGGCCCGACCCATGCATCCAGATTGTGACGAGAATAGTCCTCGCCATAGGGCTGCGGTCCAAAATCCCAGCGTGCACCCGACGTCAAAGTAGTGCGTGTTTCAACGAAGCCAGGTTGCTGGAATTCGACGGTGACCAAGTTACCCAAGACGGGGTCTCCATCGGATGCCTGTGGAAAGTTTCTCGTAAAAATCAAACGCGGACGCTCTTCGATGCGTAGTCTACGTAAGCCACCAAGAAGATTTCGAAACTCGACAAAGCCCAACACGTGCAGGTCCCACTGCAAAACATCTTGCTGCTCTTGAACACTGCTAAGTTGGGCAATTCCGGAAAGCATTCCAACACCTAGACCGTATCGAAACAACCGTCCGGGCGTGACGTGGATATGGACATCGATAATTGCATTTTTTTCGTTCAGCTCAGGCTCGATTTCAACAGATGAAAAAGCACCGAGTGCGTAGACTTCTCGTCGTGCTTCTTCGAGCGCAGTGAGGCTAAAGGCTGAACGTTTATGAATTTTCGCAGCGCCCAAAATAGTTGATTTTGGAAGGTCGTAGCGGTCGTCTACAACCACATCAACCTTTCCAAAACGACATGCTGGGCCAGGGTAGATAACTACCTTAACGGTAGCCGTTAATTTGCGCGTATCGATTTTAACGCTGCCCTCAATTTCAGCATGGGCATAGGAAGCGTCTTGTAGGATTCGAAGCAATGTTTTTTGTTCAAGTCGTACTCTGCTTCATCAAAGCGCTGCCCGATCATACGGCCTATTTGCTTGTGTAATCTGCGGCGAAGATCAATCTCCAATTCGGTATCTTCGTTAAGCTCCAAGGATCGAACAATAACCGGTTCGCCTTCGTATACTTGGACTTTTACCGTAGCGTGTTTTTCACTTTCCTCTTCACCTAGGCGTAGCTTTTGCCCTTCCATGAGCAGTGTTCGGTCAGAGTCCAACGCTGAGTTGGGAAGAACTTCGCTATTCAAGATGCGGGCTCTGTAAAAACCACGTGCTCGGTACCAACGCACAATGCGCTCCAGGTCACGCTCAAAAATTGTCCGTTCAAAGACAGGCCAGTCGGTCCAAGGCCAGCGCCACAACGACAAGGTGACGCGATCTGTGTCGAAGGGCGGAACATTGCATTCGGGTTCGGGAACCGCTCCCAAATTAAATGAAAAAGAGGAACGTTCTTGCGTAGCTAAACAGGCTTGCAGGGATTTAGCATCCATCTGCTGTACACCACTAAGCTCAAAATTGGTGATTCCATACCGTCCCTTGGGAACCGAGGCGCAAGCACTAAACAGAGTGATTCCAGCACAAAAGAAGAATAACTGTGGCACAAATAGACGGCACCTTGGCTGTTTGCTCGATGGTTCGGCCGGACGTGTTTGCAAAGTAGTTCGCTTGCTCTTCGCGCCCGTTTTTTTGCGAGCTCGCGCGACGCTAGCGTCCGTTTTCAAACGAGCTCGCGCGACGCCAGCGTCCGCTCGACTATGGCAGTTCAAACGGAATGAATTTGAGCCAGATACCGGATGCCCCACTAGCCGCTTATAGCCTAGATTACGGCAGTTTTCACAGCTGTTTTATGCTAAAAAGCTGCTTTAGGGAGCTGAAAGGTCTTTGACGATGTTGAGGGTCGACAGATAGACCATCACGGCCGCCATGTCCTTTTCGGGCAGTCGCTTTTCCGAAATCGGCTGCATTTTCCCTGAGCCTTTGCGAATTTGCCGATACATATCCGAAATCGACCAACGAATGCCAATCAAACTTGGTCCGAGGTCGTCTTGACCACCAGGGTGGCATGAACCGCATGCACGATCGTAGCGGCGCTCACCAGATTTCAGAAGCTTTTTCCAATTCGCTTTTGTCAAAGAGCTAAGCTCTTGCTCGATCGCATTGGCACGCGGATCGATTAAACCCGGATCGTTCTGCCCAGATGCAGTGACTTCGGTATCTGCGTTAGCTTCCGATGCCTCATCGCCTGAACTAAGCTCTGCTTCTGAAGCATCGTCGTTTGCACTATTTTGACAATTGCTGTCAGACCCAAGGATAAGAAAAACCAAAGGTAATAGTTTTTTGAAAACATGGTCAGCTCCTCTGCCTATCAACTCCAAAATAACGGCCTTTGCCAATTGACATAAGTAGTTCAATCTAACACCGTAAAATGTAACTCAAAAAAGCGTGATTTGGCTAGAGGAGTATAGATGGAAGAAAGAAAGCGTCAAACACGTCGCCAACTCTTAAAAACAGTGACCTACGGCACAGCTACCCTTTTGAGTGCGGTTTTTGCTGTTCCGTGGATCGGCTATCTTGTTGACCCTTGGTTTCGGCGGAACAAGACTAAAGATCGTTGGGTCCCTATCGCGAAGCTTGAACACTTGGGGGAGACGCCCATATCGTTTGCGGTGATAGGTGATGCGCGTGACGCTTGGATTAAAAATGAAAAGCAGACACTGGGCACGGTGTGGCTAAGCCGTTCTAGAAAGGGAGAGCTAAGGGCTCTAAGTGCCGAGTGCCCGCACCTTGGATGCAAAATCGCTCTGGCAAAAAATAAAAGAGAGTTTGCGTGTCCATGCCATAAAAGTGCCTTTGCTCTTGATGGAAAAGCCCTTGCTGGACCGTCTCCTCGTGCGCTTGATGAGCTAAAAACCCGGGTGAAGGGCAATTCCATCGAAGTTCAATTTAAGCGTTTTGAGCTACAGACTTCAAAGAAAATAGAATTGGAATCATGATGGAGTTTCGCCAATGGCTGCAAGCCCGTACGGGGTATCAACAACTCCTTGATCGTTATTTGCATCACGAGCGACCCGGGGGAGCCAGTTGGTCGCGCGTCTTCGGACGTGTTCTTGTTTTGCTGCTTGTGATTCAGTTGTTTTCCGGCGTGTTGCTTATGCTGGTGTTTGTACCCGGCGTGCAATCTGCTTGGCCGAGCGTGATGTATATCCAAAGCCAAATGACTTTGGGTTGGTTTGTGCGCGGTGTGCATCACTATGGAGCCTCTGCAGTGATGATTGTGCTTGGACTGCATTTTGTTCAAACAGCAACCTATGGCGCCTATAAAGCTCCACGTGAACTAAGCTGGTGGTTTGGTCTTGCCTTGATGGCCTTGCTGCTGGGGATGGCGCTAAGTGGCTACCTTTTGCCGTGGGATCAAAAAGCTTATTGGGCTTCCAAAGTAACGACGAGTGTCATTGGAGGTCTGCCGTTTGTGGGTCGCGCGCTCAAATCACTTTTGTTGGGCGGCGATCAGTACGGGCAGCTCATGTTGAGCCGCTTCTTTGCACTTCATGTTGCTATTTTGCCCGCGTTCATTGTGTTGCTGGTCGTGATGCATCTTTTGCTGTTTCAGCGACATGGACCACTTCGACGCTATCCGTATCGAACAAATCCAGCCAAGCACTCGCAACCCTACTATCCCTTTCAGCTTGTTCGAAATCAAATCGCAAGTGTTATCACCGTGGGCGCGATTATCTATTTTACGTTCAAGGGGCATGGCGCTCCTCTCGATGCGCCTGCCGATCCAAGTGTTGTGTATCCGCCGCGGCCTGAGTGGTATTTTCGTTTTTTATTTCAGTTGTTTAAAATCCTACCATCGGATTTTGAAAGCATAGCAGCGGCTCTCATTCCCGTTCTGGTTGCAGCGTTTCTTATCGCACTACCATTTTTGGATCATGAACCAAAGATGGGATTAAGGCCTCGTTTGAAATTCATATTACCGATCATCGGCGCAGGACTATTCATAGCCGGACTAACGGTCTGGTCATTTTACGATGATTTGCACGATGTTGATTTTCTAAGAAGCAAAGCCAGCGCTGCCAAGCGTGCAGAGCGTGCGTATGCGATAGCTCAGCAGGGCGTTCCTCCAGAGGGACCGCTGTTCATGCTGGCTAATGACCCTGTGATTGGAGGTCAGGATCTGTATCGCAGAAACTGTCAGCAGTGTCATATTCTTCATGGGGAGGGCGAGCGACAAGCCCCGGATCACACCGCGTTTGCCTCGCGGGAGTGGATCATGGCCCTGCTAGAAAAACCTCAGGCGAATCGGTTTTTTGCAAAGACAGATATCGACGACATGCCCTCGCAAAAAAAACTGGGGCAAAAAAAACTCACCGCGATTGTCGAGTTCCTGTTCTCTCTTGGTCAAGAGCCAACGGATTTGCCCGTTAATCAAGAGCTTGTTGAAGAAGGTGCGCGTTTGTTTCAGAGCAAATGCATGGGCTGTCATCGTTACGAAGGAGATGGCGACTACGATGGCCTTGGCGGCCCTGACCTGAGTGCTTACGGATCAGCGCAGTGGATTTACCGGCAAACAGCCGATCCTGAACACCACTACGGCGAGCTAAATGAGATGCCAGCCTTTGCCGAAGATCTCAGCGAATCCGAGCTCAGAGTGCTTGCCGACTTTTTACGTTTCGAGCGCGCTCAATGAGCATCGGCCTGTAGTGAACTGAGGCTTTTTGTATCCACTCCTTGGATTCCACACCCCGAGCAGATCAGCTTTTCTCTTAGATAGAAGCCTGTCTTTATCTCAATATCCGTTCGAAAAGATTGTATTGTTATCCAAGAACATGGCACAGAAATTGCTTATTAAAATGACTATCATGATGAATCCTTATTTCCAACAACGTCATACCTGTACAGGCATTGTATTGTTTCTTTGCCTTGGCTTACTATTGTCCAATTGCAGCGCGCACAATGAAGAAGCTGATCTTGCAGCGGAAGATGCTTCGGCTGAAGCCATTAGTCTAACGGCAGCGGTCGGCTTTACTTTTGGCTGGCCAGTGGTCGGTGTGGTTGTCGGGGCTGGATTGCTGCTATATGGCCTAGACCGATATGTTGACAGTGGCCTTGCAGCAGAGAATTGGACCACGATCAAACAGCTGTATGCTATTGATCAGGCTTTGCGTCATGCTCCCTTAGTCGTCCTGCAAGAGTTCTGGAATTATGTCACCGATAGCCTGCAAGCTATAATGGCAACGTCCGAAATAAGTCTCGATGATGCACGACTAGGTCAAACCAGTATGCCAGGTCAGGGAGGATACGGAGACTACGATGTGGAGGACTACCTTACTCCGCTTGACCTCAAGCAAAGCTTGTCCATCCATACCAGCGCGGATATTGATCTAGAGCTTGAAAAACCTCGTATCGATCAATGCAAAGCCACCATTTTGGCGCTCCACGGGATTATTACTCAAGTCAATGGCGCGCTGTTTACTTCGGAGCTTGTGACTCAACTATGGTACGGCAACGTGGCAATGCTCGCGCGACAGGCTATGTTCAACCCGGCCGTCGCTCAAGTGGCTGAAGGCGTACCCTCAGGAGCCTTTGTTGCTATTGCGTGTTCAACGCCCGGCGCCGTGGTTGTGGGAGCCGATGGGATTCCTGGGAATAGAGCCGTTCTCTTGATCAACGTGGGCTTTGGCATCACCGGCGCGCAACCCGTAACCATGATGACAGAAGCTAGCTCTGCTACCGCGCAGCCTTTGGAAACCTTTCGGGCTTCAGCAGCAGCCCTGCCGGTGTTTAACTCGGATGGGGTTGTAGGATTTTCTGGCGGGGGTGCCTTGTTCGGACTGCCCGTGATACCTTCGCCCATACCGTGACGCAAAGCCACCCGTGCTTTTCTGCGGTTGTTTTCTCTACGCCAAGCCACTCAAAGGCTTCTGCTTTGCTTCTCGTGCAGACCTGAAATTGGGGTAATTATTCAAAATTACTTGGCCGCTTGAATTTTTGCCAATTGCCTCTAAAAGGGAGCGTTGTATTTGTGCGTTGTGAATCCTTGCATCGGCTTTGTGGCGCCATTGTCCCTTTCAATCATTAACAGAAGCTTTTTGTGTCCAAATACCTCATCCAAACCTTCGGCTGCCAAATGAACGTCCATGACTCGCGTCGCATGGAAGAGGTCTTATCGCAGGCCGGCTACGAAGCTGCACAAACAGCATCGGATGCCGACGTAATTGTGTTTAATACTTGCAGTATTCGCGAAAAGGCCGAGCACAAATTGATGAGTGCACTGGGCACCTATCGTCCGCTGAAACATATGCGCCCTGATCTTGTTCTGGCGGTGGCTGGCTGTGTTGCGCAACAAGAAAGTGAAAAGCTTTTAAGAAAAGTCCCATATCTCGATGTTGTGTTGGGCCCGGACAATATCCCCGAACTGCCGGCGCTTATCGAACATGTTCGCTCAGGTGGCCCCCCGGTTGCACGCACCGTTTTTGACAATGATAATCCTTCGTTCCTGCAAGCCACGCCACGTGCAGCGCGCGATGAAGTTTGCAGTTTTGTTACTATCATGAAAGGTTGCGATCAGCGTTGCAGCTTTTGCATTGTTCCTTACACCCGTGGCTCCGAGCGCTACAGGTCTGCCGATGACATCATCCATGAAATTAAACATATGGTAGAGGGTGGTATCCGGGAAGTGACGCTCTTAGGACAGACCGTTAACTCTTGGTATGAACCTGGCACTGCAGATATTAATTCAATGCTCGCGCCCCACCAGCGCGCGCTCGACAAGAGTTCCCAATTTGCTTCGCTGCTCCAACGCATCTCGGATGAAGTCCCAGCTTTGTCACGCCTACGGTACACCTCGCCGCATCCACAGCATCTTACCGACGAGTTGCTTGAAAAACATGCGTCGCTTGAGGTATTGGCCTCGCACGTTCATCTGCCCGTTCAGTCCGGATCCAATCGCGTTCTGAAACGCATGATTCGTCGCTATACGCGTGAGCACTACATCGAGCGTGCTAAAGCCTTACTGCAAAGCAGAAAAGGCATGACGCTTTCCACTGATGTGATTGTGGGCTTTCCGGGCGAGAGCGACGAGGATTTCGAGCAGACCTTGGATCTGATCAAAAGCGTTGGCTTTGTATCAGCTTTTGCGTTCAAGTATTCACCGCGGCCCTTCACGCCTTCGTTAAAGCTCGAGGACGACGTTTCGGAGGAAGTGAAAGATGAACGTCTCGCTGCGCTTTTGTCGTTGGTGGCTGAGCAGCAAGATGCTCATCTTGAAAGTCTCGTCGGTACAATTCAGTCCGTGCTGATCGAGGGGCCCTCGCGGGGAGTGCAAGGCCGTTTCATGGGTCGCACCGAGCGCAACGAAATTGTGCACGTTGACCTTGCTCCGGAGCAAAACCCTGTGGGCCAGCTGCTCGAAGTTGAAATTTGCCAAGCCTTCAAACACTCGCTGCGTGCAGTCAAGCGAGGTGAGTCGCTGGCTCCGGTTCCTGCTAAAAACACTCGTCGATTACCGTTAGCTGGTGTACAGTAGTTCTCGATGATACGGACACACGCTCGAGCCATCCTATCGTGGTTGCCTGCTGCTTTGTACATGACACTTATCTGGGGAGTATCCGCGATTCCTGCGGGTCATCTGCCGAAAGTAACTTTTTTGGTGCATGACAAGCTCTTGCATTTCACAGAGTATTTCGTGCTCGGTGTTCTCGTATACTTTGCCTGTCATGTAAGCTTTGCCCATCTAAACAATCGTTTTCGCTATCTCTTAGCTTTTGTGATTTCCGTGAGTTGGGGGATCATCGATGAATGTCACCAATACTACGTGCCAAAACGCATCCCCTCCGTAATGGACTGGCTTGCTGATACAACCGGCGTCGCCTTTGCTCTGTCCCTCATCGCATTACTCATAACGCTACGCACCCGCCGTCGCATCCCCGACGACAGCGTAATCAATCACTTTAGTGGTTAAAAAAATGCTCACTGGTCTTGGTAGTGGATTAGGCAAGGACTGCACCAGAGCGTCTGCATGTGGCGCATTGAGACAGTGCGGGAGTAGAAGAGGCTTATAGCTTCCGCAGTTTGTAGTCTAGAAGGCTCAGGTGCAGCTCTTGCCCAATTCGCGGCTTCTAATCAGTTTTAGTAGGAATTTTTTTCAAATATTTATTGATGCCCTGCTGATGTTTATCGAGGGTGCGGCTGAAAAGGTGGCTGCCATCACCGCGTGAGACGAAGTATAGAAAATCATGCTTCTTGGGCTTGAGCACTGCAGTCATGGCGGATAAGCCAGGGTTACTGATCGGACCGGGCGGCAAGCCTTCGATGAAATAAGTGTTGTAAGGGTTTTGAGGATCCATGCGTTGCGTTTTGCCCAAATGTTTTCCGTCAAAACGTGCGCAAGAAACAAGCGCGGATGAAGCTAGCTTGCACCCATAAGCAAGGGTAGGGTCAGCTTGCAAACGTTTTGGAGAAAAAGTTGTGCTTGTAAGCCGGTTTAGAAACACTCCAGCAATGATGGCCTGCTCCTCTTTCCTTTGAGCTTCTTTTTCTATGATTGAGGCCAAGATGAGTACTTCGTAAGAACTCCAGCCAAGGGTGTCATGGAGGCTATCCAGAGCTCGGCGATTATCATCCCAAAGCGCTTGGCTTTTGTTTTTGTAGTTGTTCACCATCTTCTCGACGATGATTGCGGCAGAGCTTTCCTTTAAAAACTCGTAGGTGTCTGGGAAAAGATAGCCCTCCAGGCTGTGGCCGCTGAGCCCTAAGTAGCGCACGAACCTTTCATCTTCACAGGCACTAATAAATGATTGTGCATCAATGACCCCAAGCTTTTGCAAGCGCGCACCGATCATAAAGGTATCAAAGCCTTCGGGGATAGTGACACGTACATGCCGTGCACGATAGGCAGCCCGCTTTTCTCTGGCTTCCTTGTAGGAAAAGAGCGCAAAGGCAAGCGCAATGATGATGAGCACACCCAGGGAGCCAGCAATCAAAGTAAGTGTTTGTTTGTTAGCTTTGCGTTTGGCCATCCAAAAAACTCTGCAGAATGATCACGGCAGCCATTTGATCGACAACTTGCCTTTGTTTCTTTGAAGAGAATCCTGCTTGATCGAGACGGTCATGAGCTTCGACGCTACTAAGCCGTTCATCCCAGAGCATCACTTGAACATTGATGTGCTTCTGAAGTTCGTCGGAAAAAATGCGTGTTCGCTTTGCGGCATCACCCTCACTGCCGTCCATGTTGAGCGGCAGCCCGAGCACGACGACATCGACTTCGTAGTCAAAAATACAAGTCTTTAGTTCCTCCCAAAAGTTTTTGCCTCGAGCTAGTGTCTTTAACGGCAGGACGAGCTCTGCGTTTTCTGCAAGAGCCAGGCCTACGCGCTTGCTTCCATAGTCGATGCCTAAAAAACTCACCGGCAGCGGTTTAACAGTTCCTCCTCCGTTCGGCAACATAACGCAATGCCCTTCTAGACAGACATGTCATGAAAACATCCGATATATGCCAGATTTGTCATGATTCAATGAAAATTACGCCAAATATTGGTCTGTGTCGCGGACCTGTGTATGCTGCGTTCATGACAATCGGGACCATACGTCTTAGTGGCTTGGAACTGGATGCTTTGCTTGGCGTCTACACTCACGAGTTGGATAAACTGCAAACCGTGCAGGTTGATCTCGAGATGCAAGTCGACATCGGGCAAGCCGCGTATCTTGAGAAACTAAAGTACACGGTTGGTTACGCGCAGACCGCTGAACAGGTTCGGTTTTTGCTTGGCCATTGCCGTTACAGACTACTTGAAACGGGTGCGCAGGTTTTGCTTCGTTGTCTGCTAAGTCCACCGATTGCATCCGTAGAGCACGGCGCAGTGCTTGAGGCGAAAGTCACTTTGAAAAAACCTGGTGCGCTTGACGGTTTTGGGGTGCCTTCGCTTAGCGTAACAGCTCGACCAAGTGAGATTAAAGCTGCTGCGCAAGTGGTTCAGGGAGTCCACCGTCGTTGTTTTCATGACGGAAAAGATGCGCTAATTTACCGCCTTGATCTTAAAACAGATTCGAGTCCAATCATCGAGGAAGCTTCGGCGTCGATGATGGTACTCAGTCCAGGTATACAGTGGAAAGGAGACGCTCTTGCTGTTAATGCGGTGGTGCACTGCACGCCGGAGAGCATCAGCGACTTTAAAAACACTGCACAAAACCCAGCTTCGGTTCTCATCATTGAGCGACGCTACGTCGATGCGCGCTATCATCCAAGTGAGCACCGTCGTGACAGAAAAACCAGCTCCATCTTCCCGATGTTCTAGGGTGTTTCCCTAGATGGTGATACGGCCTTGTTTTTTCAGTGCACTGATAATGAAATCGACGGCTTGTTCGATACGCGTGTGATCAAGGGCTACGGTGACTTCAGGGTTCGCGGGCTCTTCAAAGCCGGAAAAATCAGCACCAGGTCGTCGCTCTTTACAGAGCTCAAGTGAAGTGTTCACGTAGACTTGCACAAAGCGTTGATCGCCTATGCGTGAGCGAACAGCTTCGCGATCGTCGTGCTTGTAACTTGGAAAAGCACAGATAGCGATAAGACCCGCGTGTGTAACGGCTTTGGCAGATGAAATCATGGACGACAAGGTTTCTTGCGTCGGATCGATGACCGTAGCCGTGCATCCCAAGTCAAAAAGGCGGCGCTCAAGGGCGTAGGCGAGGGTCCAGCGTCCTGAACCTGGAAGGCCGGTGAGCCATACGACAGCGCCATGTTGCCCCAAGCGGTGCATTCGTTCTGCGCGGCTGATTTGGCTTTTTGGCTTTAGTGCCGAGCCTGCGCGAAGTTCGCGAAGGGCCTCATCGAATTCTTGTTTGGTCGTACTGGGCCCAATCATTCCCGCTGCCACTGTGTCGTTGCTCAGTGAGTCGATGAGAATAAAGGCACCGGTGTTTCGGTTTTTTGTATAGGCATCGAAGTAAATAGCGCGATGACACGATAAACTCACCTTGCCGATGTCATTGAGACCAAGGGTTGAAGCCTCCACCTCTTTTAAGGTGTCCATGTCTTTTTTCCAATGAACTTTATCGATTTGAACGCGTACACTTTGGGTAGTGTGCTTTAAAATGTAACTCTTTTCTGAATCAAGCTCTTTTTCGTTCATCCAGACAAGGCTTGCATCAACGCTTCGCCCAACAGAAGGTAGACTGTTTGCTTTAACCAGCATGTCGCCTCGGCTGATATCAATCTCGTCATCCAAACGGATGGTGACGGATTGGTTTGCACAAGCTTGTTCGAGTTCGCCATCAAAGGTGTCGATGGAACTTACGTGACTTCGCTTGCCCGACGGAAGCGTGATAATTTCATCGCCCCGGCTGATAGAGCCAGAAACAATTTTCCCAGCAAAGCCGCGGTAATCAAGATGTGGCCGAATCACAGTCTGCACTGGAAAGCGAAAATCGTCAGGGTTTTGATCTTCTGCAAGCGCTACGGTTTCAAGATAGCCAAGCACTGTGGGTCCGGTGTACCAAGCGGTGTGCGGAGAAGCGGACACAATGTTGCTGCCCTTAAGTGCGCTAATGGGGAAAAAGCTTACTTCCTTGAAAGCTAGGCTGTCAGAAAAAGCAGAAAAGTTTTTCTTGATGCGTTCGAAAACGTGCTGATCGTAACCAACAAGATCCATTTTGTTTATACAAACAGCGAGATTTGGAATCCCTAACAGGGATGCGATATAGGCATGTCTTCTGGATTGCTGCAGCACGCCCAAACGCGCATCAATAAGAATGAGTGCGACATGCGCGGTGGATGCGCCTGTAACCATGTTACGCGTGTACTGAACGTGCCCTGGTGTGTCGGCGATGATAAATTTACGTACTGCTGTTGAAAAATAGCGGTAGGCGACATCGATGGTAATGCCCTGTTCGCGCTCAGCACGTAGCCCATCTGTAAAGAGTGAGAAGTCGATATCTTCGCCTTCTATGGCCGTGGCCTTGCGTACCGATTGCAATTGGTCTTCGTAGACCATTCCCGTGTCGTGAAGAAGGCGTCCAATGAGGGTCGATTTGCCATCGTCCACAGAGCCCACTGCAACAAAACGTAAGAGCTCTTTGTTTTGATACGATGCGAGATAGCCTTCGATGTCGCTTCGAATCAATTCGTCATCTTGTTTTACGATTGACATGATGATTAAAAATAACCTTCTCGTTTTTTGAGCTCCATCGAGCCCTCGGTGTCAAAATCAATAAGCCGGCCTTGACGTTCAGAAAAACGTGTAAGCAGCATTTCTTGAATCAGTTTAGGCACGGTGTCGGCGTCCGATTCAATAGCGCCACTTAGGGGGTAGCAGCCTAAAGTGCGAAAGCGAACCTTCTTCATTTCGGGTTTTTCACCTGCCTCAAGGCGCATGCGTTCATCGTCTGCCATGATCCACGTGCCAGCCCGCTTAACCACAGGACGCTCTTTGGCAAAATAAAGTGGCACAACAGGGATGTTTTCCTTCCAGATGTAGAGCCAGACGTCGAGCTCGGTCCAGTTGGATAGAGGAAAGACTCGTACGCTTTCCCCTTGCCGAATCCGTGTGTTGTAGACCTCCCAAAGTTCGGGCCGTTGGTTTTTGGGATCCCATTGCTGAAAACGGTCTCGAAAGGAAAAAATCCGTTCTTTGGCCCGGGAGCGCTCCTCATCGCGGCGTGCTCCACCAAAGGCGCAATCGAATTCGTGTTGCTTGAGTGCTTGCAGCAAAGCTTGCGTTTTCATTACCTGGGTGTAGCTGCTACTACCATAGTCAAAGGGGTTGACATTGTTTTGCACGCCTTCTTTGTTCGAGTGCACTAAGAGCCGCATGCCATACTGCTTGGTGTATTGGTCACGAAACGCGATCATCTCTTTGAACTTCCAGGTGGTATCCACATGGAGCAGAGCAAAGGGCAGCGGCGCCGGATGAAATGCTTTGCGCGCAAGATGCACCATCACGGCCGAGTCCTTCCCGATCGAGTAGAGCATCACGGGCTTATCAAAACTAGCAGTCGCTTCGCGGATGATGTGAATACTTTCCGCTTCGAGCTGCTTGAGATGATTGAGTTGGCTTTTTAGCGAAGGTTTCATTACTTGCTTGTCTCTAAGAGCGATGGCCGCTTTAGGGCAGGTAGTCCTAACAAATCAGCAAGCGTCGATGCAATACGTCGTTGATCGTATAGTTCGTTACGAATCATTTCCTGGCTCCCTTGTGGCGTTTGCGCCGCGTCAGCATGCGCTCGACTGCGCCACACAATAACGGGAACTTGCCGGTCATGTGGCCAAGGACTTCCGTGTGTGGTGCCGCCTTTGGCGCGTGGTACCGTGTTTTGTCCTGGAATAATGTACATATCCGCGCCAAGTTTTGCGGGTAAAGACAGGCGAATGGCTTCGCGCAAAGGATCTTTTTCTTCGCTTTCGGAACTAAATTCCGCCGTGTCAAATACGCGAGAAACGCCAGATAGTTTTGTGAAATACTCGGTTGCTATCGCGATTAACTTTTTGCGTTTGTCGCCAGTTTTTGCTTCTTGTGCAAAGTAAAGCAATGGAAATTCGAGATAAGCGAACCACTTTCCCTGGCCCAATTGTTTTTGCGCCAAGGTGTTCAGATCGTTTAGGGTTGCTTCGTAGTCAAGACGGCCACCTTCTTCCGGGTGCTCCGATTTTTCGGGCAGTGGATAAGAGCCATGATCGGAAGTAATCAGCACGGAAAGGTCGGTTGTCTTTTCAAGCTGAGCGACAAACTGTCCGAGCATACGATCGACGCGAATAAGATTGTCCAAATACTCCCAGGACTCGACGCCAAAGGTGTGACCGATTTTGTCGGTGCCAGAAACAGACACCATTAGTAGATCGGGATAACTGTCCTGTCCTAAACCGTAGTGTTCAACTGCTTTTTCGGTAAACTTCAATAGGTAAGCCGTAGCTTGCGGGGTGTACTCAAAAGCAACGTAGGGTTCTTTGGCCTTTTTAGGGTCGTGAGGAAAGGTGGTGCTCCAGCCTTCAAGCGTGTCTTCCCCAGGGCCCTCATCGGCGCCTACTACCGATGTGTACAGTTTTTGATTCTCAGCGTCCCATGCGCCCCAAAACTGAGCAACTGTGTGGTCCTTGTTCCAGCTCGATATCCATGAGGGCTCTTCTTTGCTGTAGTAACTGGAGGTGCTCATCGCGCCATCGTTTTCTCGAGGCGTGTACCATGCTGCCAAGTCTGCCTTTTTACCGCCTGAAACAACCGCAGGCCAAGGCTTGATTGAAATCGATACAACCTTGGATTTTCCTCTGCTTTGTACTTTGAGAAGGTCGCCTACGGTTTGTGCCTCGAGTTCATCAGGGCTAGCAAAGTGCGCGGTGTCTGCAAAAACCCGATGCTTGCCGGTGTCGACAATCATGCGTACATCGTTGCGTTTGTAGTCCCAGACCCGGTTGGCGCCGATCCCGCTGTGTCGTGGTGGCTCCCCGGTAAAAATCGCCGCATGACCCGGTGCTGTAAACGTGGTTGCGTGCGCAAGTTGTACATATTTGAAGTATTCAGCTTTCGGCAAATGGCTCCGAATCAAGCCATGTTCGTCGAGGTAGGGGAGGTAGCGCTCCAGCGCCCAGCTTCCTACTTGGTCAAGAACAATACTCAATACCAGAGGATGCTTTCCATACGCTTTGTTTGGAAAGGTGCTTTCAGTTGTTTGGGGTGTGCAGGAAGAAAAAAGAATGACGAGTAATACAAGTGAACGAATAAGCATGTTTCTCCGAAGGTTCATAGTAAGAACCATTTAAAGGTATACCGTTGCTGCCGAGGTGCAGGTCTCATGGATTGTCACCGAATGAAGTTTGGCGCCCTTAATGGTGATGTGCTCAGCAATCCACGCTGCGAGGACTTCGCTGGTTGGATTTTCCAATCCTTCGATGTCGTTCAGATAGTGATGATCCAAGATATCCATAAGAGGCTGCCAGGCCGAACGCAGCTCTGCGAAATCAACAATCCAGCCCTTCCTCGGATCTACGGGACCCCGAACGCGAAGGGTGACGCGAAAGCTGTGGCCGTGAAGATTGAAGCATTTGTGATGCTCGCCGACCTCCGGCAAACGGTGAGCTGCTTCAAAACCAAAGGTTTTTTCGATTTCTGTTTGCATGGGGCGAATGCCGTCCCTATACCCAATAATCAGCTTCACCGGTAGTCGCCCGACTAAAAAGCGATTTGCTCTGCAATTATCTATAAATAACAGCAGTTTAGAGTGACGTGTTTAATTCGTGACGCTGCAGACGAAGGGCGCAAACAGCGATTTGCTCCGCAATTATTCGACCAAGGGTGCCAACCTCCTTTTTCCACTTAGCCGTACAGCGGTCCGCCGGAACCAAGGGCGAACCAAGGGTGCCAACCTCCTTTTCCGCTGAGCAGTGCAGTGCTCCACCGGGTCCAGAGGTGCCAACCTCCTTTTCCACTTAGCAGTAGAGTGCTCCGCCGGCGATTCCCCAGGTCATGGTGTAGCGCGCGTTGATTTCTGAGCGTGGCTGAAAGCACATGTGCTTGCCCTTGCGGTAGCGGTAAGCGTCGATGCCAAACGGACCAAAATAACCGGCTCGATGTAAGGCCTTCGCTACATTATTTGCCTGTTCGCGTAGTTCGCCTTCTTCGTTGGCAAAAATCTTTGCTTCAGCTGCTTGGCCACTACGCCATACGCCGTGTTCATCGACGATTTGTTCTACTGGATCGCCTATCCGGTATTCACCCGCCTCGTTGACAAATCCGTGGATGGAAAACTCGATGTCGATGGCCACTTCAGGTTCGACTTGCAAACCATCATACCTTCGAGGCTTGCTTCAATCCAGCGATGATCTTGATCACACAGCGTCTCGCTGCTCACCGAACGACTTGCCCGGCCAGCCATCGCCAAAGGACGTTTAAGCAGGTAAGGGCTGCCGCTTTGAATGACTTTAATCACTTCTGCCTTGTCGGTAGCAAAGTGTGCACCCTCTAGGGTTTGCCCGAGCTTTGCGCAAAACGCGCGATGATTAACTGTGCGCAAAACATCAACCGACGGCGCCGCTGCTGCGATAACCCCCTCTCGTGCAAGCCGAGCAAGCGCATGTGGGGTGGGACAAAATGCTTTTCCTATAGAGCCCGGTTTAGGCTTGTCCAAACCAGCAATAGTATCGCCTGTGGCGATAAAAGGCAGTTTTCGCAAATCATAACTTTGCAAGAACTGCGTGGCGTTTTTAGGAAGCGAGTCGCCGGCCAGTTCTAGCTCAGCATCGAAATTTATAACCCAATGGCTTCCCATTGCTCCAGCTCATCACAAAAGTCTTGCCCAAGCGAGGCTTTGGCTCGCGCCGCGCGATTGAGCGGCCGTCCCTTCATCACCATCGGCGATAGCGGCGCAGGCAAATGCTTGCTCCATTCTTTAAAGTTAAGCTCTGCACCAAAAGCGCAAAACCAATGGACTGCGAAACGCACATGCCCGATCTCTTCTTGGCCCACATGCCGCTGCAAAGCCGCTCCGCTGTGATCGCCGGCTGCCTCGAAAATGCTCGCAAAGCGCTCGCTGTGATCGAGGTTGGCAGCTTCAAAACCCATGCCCATGGTTGCCACATATTCGGTAGGGCTCTGGCATTGCGGAACGCGATTCCAAAACCAATCCCGCACCTCAAAAGCGCCCACGGCGTAACCCAAGCTTTCAATGTATTCGCGGTACATCGCCATATGCCGCAACTCATCGGTGGCGATCTTCACAAGGCCGCGCCGAAAACTTTTGGGTGCATCTGGAAAACGCAGCAAGCACCAACACATCAGTTCCGCCGCCTGAAGTTCGTGATGCAAGAAAGTATGCGCCGCACGCGCACGTGCCAAAACCGAACGGTGTGCCCCTCGAAAGCCACGCGCCTTCTTTGTGACGACTAATTCCTCCGGGCGGCCCGGCCGCAAATCAACGCCAGCAAATCCATCCGCCGCAAATCGCTTCGGCGGCGCAGAAGGCTCTAGCTTGTCGCTCAAACGCGTGCTCAAAATAAAAGCTTGAGCCCACTCTTCTATAGTCGTTGATTCCATCTCGCTGCGCTCATGCTCTCTTACAACGTTAAAGCCTTCAAAGCTTCCAATGCATTTGGGGGTAGAGCTTGACCCCAGAGCAGGCGCCTATCAAGTGTTCAAGCCACCCGATGTAACGCGCTGCGCACATGACAGAACTAGCATGTTTTTTTGTTATAACATGCCACTGTTGGCATATTATATGGTCAAAAGACGCCAGAATTGGCAATTGCCGAGTGCCCCATGTCACCCATAAAGGAGCCTGGCACTTTCTTTTGCAAGATCGATAACGTTATTGTGTTCATTTCGATTTGATGGAAACTTTTCTCCAGACTGGAGGTCTCAATGAAGCCCCTGTTTGTATTGCTTTGTCTTGGTCTGGTGGCGTGTGGCGGTTCAACGATTTCGGGAGCGCCAAGCAGCGCTACGCCGAAACCGGTTGTCCAGCGAAAAAGCTCCGACAAGGTTTCTGCGCCCGCACGTTTTGTTTTTACGCGAGATGAAGCTTTCAGCAAATCCAAGTTTGGAATCGACCTCAAAGTGTATCCGGTCCGAGATGCCACCCAAAACCAGGTGGGCATGGTTACGGTTGAAACCACCCACGGTCATCGCCAGGAGTTTTACGATGTTGCAAGTTTCTTTGTTTACTACATCATCGAAGGGCAGGGCGCTTTTATCATCAACGGGCACAAACAACCTGTCAAAGCCACTGACATCATTGTCGTGCCTCCGAACCACAAATTCTACTACGCTGGAAACCTGAAAATGCTCTTGGTGACTTCCCCAAGTTGGCAACCTGAAAACGAACGCGAAGTCCGAAAACTAACCAACGAACAAATTGAGCAAGCCTTCCGATAACGACCAAAAAGGTGCCGAGCACATTTTTAGGCTTCACAGTGACACGCCACTTCCCCTCTAGTTTACGTCGGCCACCAAGCTTTCCGTGAGTTCGCTTGTCAGTGGTACTATCCAGTTTCGTTCGTATTTGAGGGTTAGCATACCACTGGCATCCGACTCTTCATCACCTGAGCCATGTGAAAAGGGCCAGTGTGTAAGCTGTGCTGCATAGTATTTTAGTTCGAGCTCGACGCGGTCCGGTGAAAAGCCGTGTGGAGCTAGAGCCTGCAGTTTGTCATGATTGATCTGGGTTTCGTTCGGATTAGCGACTTCGTGGGTCACTATAATGTCAAACATATATATCGGCTCGTGTTGAGTTGTTATCAATGAAAGCGAGAAACCGTTCTGCGTAGCAATAGGAATTAAAGACAGCGAGTTCGTCGGTTCAACAACGAGTTCTGAACTAAGAGTGGCGAGGAAAGATTCACTATAGGACGCAAGTGGCGTAGGAAAAACACGTTCCATGCAACCCACCCATTCGTTATCTAATGCGTATTGTTTTATAACGAGTTTAGAGCTGACGCGACCCGTAGGAACAAATAAGCCATTGCCTAAAAAACATCACCACGCCAAATTTGGCATTAATTTGGAGTAATTAATCTCAGACTTGACATACCATAGATGCAGCTTTCACAGAACACCCATCGCCGCGTCGCTTTGAGTTCGGGTGGAGCACAAGCGTGAGTCACGCGGGGGCATCGATCGGTCGGGCATCCAGTATGCAGAAGAAAACTACCAGCCCATGGATGCACAGCTGCACGACCGAGAATTGAAAGAAGGGCTGGTTGATATAGAAGACCTTATTGATGAAAATGTTCTTCATGGCTGCCAAACTCATTGTATTCTAGAGCCCCGAGCCTTTTTTCATTCGCCAGGGCGCCTAGGAGCTCTATTTCAATGCAACAAACGCAGAATTTCTTATTAATAACAATAGGTTATCTTGTTTGCTTCAATTGTACTGACATGTCAGTCTAATTTGGCTACACCATAACGCAACCATGAGTACTGCTGAAGAAAGCAAACGAGCAGCGTTATTTTGTCGTGTTGAAGGCACTTTGTCGCGCGTTCCAACGCTGCTCGCACCGGCCTGGTGCGCCGCAAACGCTCAGCGTCTAAGGCAGCGGGCTCTGCGCCTTGGCCAAATTGTTGCATCGCTTCCGTTTGCACTTGGAGGCGATAGTGATGTTTACGATTTAGGCCGCCGTTTGGGATGGGCTGCGCTACGCGGGCTGAGCCAGGATCGAATTCGGGCCATGGCGCACAGCTATGCCGAGCAAATCATTGAACCCAGACTGAACGCTGAAGCTCTGGCTCATCTTCAGGAAGTCCGGCGACGGGTTTCTCATGTGGTGTTGATTAGCGACAGTATCTCCGAAGTCATGCAGAGCGTAGCCGAGCGAGTGAAGGCTGATGCGTTGCTATGCAATTGTCTTGAATACCGTGAGGGCAAAGCCACCGGAAGGTTATTGGATCCGGTGATTAGGCGCGCTGTCTCAGGAAAACGTTTGCGACAGTACGCCGCCGAGAACAATATTGATTTGGCGGCTTCTTTTGCAGTGGCTTCTGGCAGTCAGGACAGCCTGATGCTGGATCTTATGGGACATGCTTCAGTGATTCATCCGGATCGAAAACTACGCCATTTGGCAAAACAGAGCGATTGGTCGGTGTTATGACAAGGGACTTTAATCCCAAACAAAACTTGAGTGGTAAGACGCTGCTAGTGACTGGTGTGAGCGGCTTTGTGGCGAAGGTTTGGCTTGCCTTTACATTGGATCGCATTAGCGATCTCAAGCAAGTCTATATTCTTCTCCGTTCGACGCGAAAGCAAAGCGCCGCCGAACGGTTTTTAGACATGATTGGACGAAATCCTGTTTTTAGACCGCTTAGGGAAAAATACGGAAACAGCTACGAAGCCTTCATCAAAAGCAAAGTGACAGTGCTTGAAGGCGACATTCAACAAGCGAAGTGCGCCCTGTCTGATAAAACATGCAAGGAACTGCTCCCAAGAATCGATGCGGTAGTGCACATTGCGGGCATAACGGATTTTCAAGCGGATCCCAAACTAGCACTTTCGGTCAACGTGAGAGGAGCCCTTCATGTAGCTGATCTCGCCGCGCAAACGCCCTCGAAGAAACTGATCCATATTTCGACCGCTTACGTAGCAGGCGTAGCGCAAGGGCAGGTTCAAGAGAGTATTGAGTATGGCATATGTCCGAAAGGTGAGGTCTTTGATCCTCGAGAGACCTTGCGCGATATCGAAGCAGCATGCATGCGAAGTGATGCGCTTTTTTTGCCGCAAGAAGATCGAAAAGCAAAACAAGCGCGTATCGATATCGCAGTACGCTTTGCTGAAGAACTGGGCTGGCGTAACATTTACACCTTAAGCAAAGGCCTTGCTGAGCACTTGCTCGTGCACCGCAAAGACATCGATCTTTGCATTGCACGTCCCTCCGTGGTGGAATGCGCCACTGACTTCCCCTTTGCTGGCTGGAATGAAGGTATTAATACCTCGGCGCCGTTGGTATGGCTGCTTTCAACGCCCTATCGCTGGATCCCGTCGCAAAGCAGCAATCGTTTTGATGTTGTGCGAGGCGATGAGGTTGCGCGCGGCATAAGCCTCGTGCTTGCTGCTTCACTCAGCAATCAAGCCAAAGCCGTCTATCATTTGTGCTCCTCTTCAATCAATCCTGTAAGCTTTGGACGAACTTTGGATCTCGTGGCCTTAGGCATCCGTCGCCATCAACGGATGCATCAAAGCGAAAGTTTGAAAAAGCGTTTGTGGAGTCATTTGGATGCCTTTGAAGTTGAGGGCGATACGCATTTGCGACGTTTGGGCGTTTGGCGCAAACGAAGCGAGCAAGCGGAAGGATTGCTTCGTACTTTCCATGAAAGGCATGTCCGCTCAAAGTTTGCTGGCACTTCGGTGGACAAGGCCGTTAAACGCTTGGTCAAAAGCATCAAACATGGCAAGCGTACATTAAATCGCATTGAATACATGCTCACGCTCTACCGGCCGTTTACCCACGATCACGATTACATTTTTCAGAGTGAAAATCTGCAAACTCTTAACGAGGAGCTTGATCCCACTGTCGAAAGCGCTTTTCGTTTTGGAATCGATAATCTTGACTGGTACGGTTACTGGATCAACGTGCAGATTCCTGGGCTTATGAAGTGGTGTATACCGCTAATCGAGGGACAGAAAGTTCCCGACGATTTGTCTTTGCGTTTGGTGGAAAAGCGTTTGGGTGTTGTGCAGCCGAGTACTGAAAGTGCAGAAGTGTCGAGGGCCGAGATATGAGTGTGTTCCTATCGGGTGGTACTGGGTTTCTTGGCGGCTACGTGGTGAGCGAACTACTTCAGGGCAGCTCAGAGAAAATCCATGTTTTGGTCCGAGAAAAAGACAAACGTGCCTGCGAGGAGAAACTGTGGCGAGCGCTACAACTTCATATATCAGCTGAACAGTTTTTCGCTTATCTGCCGCGGCTTCATTTTGTCTACGGTGATTTGACTCAAGATAACTTGGGGATGAGCAGAAAGGATCACGACGAGCTGCTTGGTCGGGTGGATTCGGTATTGCATATTGCCGCTTCTTTAAACCGTCGCTCTGAGAAAGTCTGCATGAACGTTAATCTTCGAGGCACGCTTTCGATGATTAAGCTTGGCCTGGAACTCGAGCAAAGACGGCGCCTAAGACGCTTTAGTTATGTCTCGACGGTTGCAGTGGCGGGCCAAAGGCAGTCTGAGCTTGTGAGTGAAGATGCGTCAATTGACTGGAGCCGCTCCGACTACGATCCTTATGCCCGGACCAAAAAGTTTGCTGAGCACATGGTTCGGCAAATGCTTCCCTCTGAGAAAGTCCTTATCATGCGTCCATCGATCGTGATGGGTGATTCGCGTTTCGCGCAAACAAGTCAGTTCGACATGGTTAGGGCCTTTGCGGCTTTGATGGAGTTTCCGGCTTTGCCCATGAACCCAAAAGGGCGACTCGATATCGTCAATGCGGATTTTGTAGGTGCTGCTATCGCAAGGTTGCATCAAAAGCAAAAGCTTTCCTACGATTGCTATCATTTAAGCAGTGGTCGCGATGCCCTTAGCGCAGGCGAAATAGCCAAATCTGTGTGTCAAAGTTTAGATCGCCGCGTGCCGCGATTCACCCCTGCGTTTGAACACGCGTTTTCACGAACCGTCGATGCCGGTCTGCTGCTTCCGAAAGAGAGCACGCTCTATCGCGTGGCTGTTTTGCTCAAGGTGTTTTGGCCTTACATTACCTTTGATACGGTCTTTGATAGTGCTCGGGTCGAGCAGGAGCTTGGTCTAAAAGCCGTTCCCTTTAATGCCTATGCCGCCGAACTCTATCGCTTTGCAAAAGAGTCTAATTTTAGTTTTCCTTTTTCACCGCTACCCCAAAAGGCGGCTAAAGCTGCATGAAGGACGTAAAGATGCAAGGTTGGATAGAGATAGCAAAAAAAGCCAAGCAGTTTGCTGAGCAAAATGCTTTGGCTCATCTCGATGCCGATCGCTGGCTGATGCGAAGCATGGCTAGCTTCATTGAGCTCAGCGCTGCGCGCTATCCCCTTGATCCCGGGGCGCAGTGGAAAGCGGGTCAAGCGCTTAAGCTAATGATTGTAGGCTATGCCGGTAATCGCAATACTGGGGCCGATGTTCGGGTTGAAGAGATGATTCGGCAGTTTCGCTTCTTGCTTGGTGATGAGCACCTGAGTTTGTCGATCTTGACTCTGAACCCCCAATGGTCCGAGGGCTATTTTAGAACGGTAAAGCAGATTCAATTTCCAAAACTATTTCCAAAGTTCCTTTTCGACACAGTGCATGCGCATCACGGTGTCATCGCGGCTGAAGGCTCGATGTTTAAGTCCAAGTTTGCCAATGCGCTTTCAACCATGATGGTTGGATCCTTGGGTCTGGCTTCTTCCGAGCAGAAACTTGCGGTTGCGTACGGTGGCGAAGCAGGGGCTATGGATGCTCCGTTGGAAAAGCTTGTGCGACGTTATTGCAAGCACGCTAAAGTAATCGTTCGTAACACACAGAGTGCTTCGGTGCTTGGTGCGTTGGGGATTGAATCCACCGTGGGCACGGATACAGCCTGGACCTTTGATCCAGCGCCGCCGGAAGTCGGCCAGAAGCTGCTAAAAGAGAAGGGCTGGGACGGAAAGCGCCCAGTGCTCACAGTATGTCCCATCAATGGTTATTGGTGGCCGGTGCGACCCGATTTGGCACGCGCTGCAAAGCTCGCTTTTAACTCTAGAAGAGACGAGGATCACTACGCTTCGATTTACTTTCATCATGGCGGTCCAGACGTTAAAGAAAAACAAGAGCGTTATCTCGACGAACTTGCAAAAGCAGTGCTCCGTATTCAGAAAGAGCAAGATGCTTTTGTTGCGTTGGTGGGCATGGAGCGCCTCGATAGAAAAGCCGCAGAAGCCTTGGCCGCGCGTCTAAGTTCAATATCGCCTGCACTTTTTATATCGGATGAGTACGACATGTACAGCCTTGTTTCGCTTTTGCGACAGAGCACTTGGCTCATCTCTTCGCGTTTTCACGCCATCGTAACGTCCATGCCTGCTCAGGTGCTCTCGATTGGTGTCACGATGGATGAGCGCATTGCGAATCTTATGAGTGATCGTGGTGAAGCAGCGCTCTCGATTGACATGAATGCCCCTGAGCTTGCTGAAAAAATACTTACACAATTTGACTATGTGCAGCAGCACGCTTCGCAAAGCAAAACCGCGATGGCTCAGGCAGTGGTGCGCAATCTCAAATGCATGGGGCAGATGGGGAAGACCTTTTTAGAAGCCTTACACAAACAGTACCCAGACTTTCCAATCTCTGAGCAGTTGCTTGCAAAAGAAGACCCTTGGGCTTTTTTGCCAGAGCTTAATGATAACTTAAAGGCCTTAATAAAACGCTACGAGTGTGCCGAGAAAAAGGAGGCGTCATGAGCTTTGCGCAAGAGATTCTGGATAAATTGAAGCAGCAATCGGATCGTGTTGTTTTACAAGAGGTCCACGGCGCAAGCTTATGGCCGTATTCCGCCAATGATTTGATCGAAGCTATCGCACGTGCACGCTTTGCGCTTCGCGAAGCTGGCCTTCGTGCGGGTCATCGCGCTGTGTTTGTGGCGCCCAATAGTTTTCGTTGGGTCGCTTGTGATCTTGCCATTATCGCCGAAGGCGGGATTTCCGTTCCTTTGTATGTCCGCCAAGAGGCGGAAGAGCTCGAAGCGATCATCCAAGACAGTATGCCTTCCGTGATTGTGGTGGCGGACGAAGACCTTGCAGAAAGTTTTAAAGAAAAGAAACTTGCTCCTGCTGTACTGCTACTCGATCAGCTTTTTACGGAAAAATCCATCGACGAGCCTTTCCGAAAACGCAACGAACATGTCCCAGCTACTCTTGTGTATACCTCAGGGACAAGCGGAGCCTCTAAAGGCGCCATGCTGAGCCAGGCCAACCTGGATTTTATGTTGCACCGTACGGCAGAGGCTTTTGATGCAGCGCGAAATGCGGCAGATGATCGGGTGTTTCACTATCTGCCGTTTTGCTTTGCAGGATCACGGGTGATGCTTTGGACCTGTTTGCTGCGGGGAGCAGAGCTGCGCATTTCGACCGATCTCGAGCAACTCAAAGAAGAAATGAAAACCGCACAGCCACACTACTTTCTGAATGTTCCTGCCTTGCTCGAGCGTATAAGAAAGCAGATTGAAAGCGGTTTGCAGGAAAAAGGTGGTTTTGCTGCGGCGCTTTTCAACCGGGCCATGCGGGTCTCAATGCACGGTGCTCATGGTTTAGCCGATCGATTGGCGCTTCAGTTTGCAAAGCTTTCGCTTTTTGCTGCCATACGTCGAAAGCTCGGCCCCGCATTGGATTTTCTTATTTGTGGTTCTGCGCCGCTGCAAAAAAGCACCCAAGATTTTTTCTCTGCTTTGGGCATTCCTGTGTATCAAGTCTACGGGCTCACTGAAACGACGGCCATTGTGAGTATGGACAAACTGGGAAAGAAAGCTGCTCATGGTTTTGTCGGCCAGCCCATCGAAGGTGTCGAATGCAGGGTTTCAGAGGATGGCGAGCTGCAGACCCGCGGCCCGCATGTGTTTATGGGCTACTGGGGCAAAGAGGAAGAGAGCAATGCTTGCATCAGCGAGGATGGTTGGTTTCGCACCGGAGATCAAGTTGAGCAGGACAGTGCAGGCAACCTTCAGATCATCGGTCGCTTGAAAAATATTTTGGTACCCGAGTCTGGCCACAACGTGGCACCGGAGCCGATCGAGCAGAGTCTGCATGCGCTCCTGCCGGAAGCAGACTATGTGGTGGTCGTAGGCCACGGTAGACCTTATTTGACTGCGATCATTTCGGGCAAACTCGACGAGATGAAGGTTAAACACACCATCGACACGCTTAACGAGAGTTTGCCGCATTACCGACGCATTCGCGCTTTTCATCTTACCGAGGAGCCTTTTACGCCTGAAAGCGGGTTGCTTACAGCAAACCAAAAACTGAGGCGCCAGGTGCTGGAAGAGCACTATCAAGTGCAACTGAATCAGCTTTACACATAGCCATGGACTACCAAGGAAAAACAATTTGTTGTGCGCTTCGCGACTCAGTGCTTGAGGTTGAGCTTCACCGCGCTCCTTGTAACGAGATTGGCCTTGAAACATTGGACGAACTTGAAGTGCTTGCTGACTATATACAAAGCGCCTCAAGCCTTCCGCCCCTCGTAATTTACAGTAGCCTTCAAAGCGGCTTTTGTGCCGGTGCGGATCTCAAAGCCCTGTATCACTTTTTGAGTGATGCTCACACAGCCGAAGAAAAACAAGTGGCGCTTGAGCAAGTGCGGGATTTTTTGAATCGAATCCACCGAGTGTTCAACATCATCGATAGCGCGCCAACCACAACGATAGCGGCTTTGCACGGTCCGGTATTCGGTGGTGGTTTCGAGCTCGCGCTGACTTGCGATGTCATGGTAGCGGATGCGAGCAGTCGTTTTGTTTTCCTGAGCTGCGCCTGGGGTTGGTTCCTGGTTTTGGTGGGCTTCCGCGTTTAGGTCGTGATCTCGGGAATGCCGTGGTTCGTGATTTGTTATTCAGCGGCCGGAGTCTCAACGCCAAACGGGCTTATGAACTTGGCCTTGTTTCGCAACGGCTGGCGAAGGGTGAGGCACTGAGCGCCGCACGCGCCCTGGCTCAGCAGTGTGCTCGTTTCTCAAAACACACCGTGCGGCAAGCAAAGCAATTTGTGAAAGCTTTGCCGCTAGAGGAACTTGAGCAAGAAAAAGAACTTTTCTGCAAGCTTATGATGGAGCCGACCGTGTTTGAAGCTTTGCAGAGTTTTGTAACCAGAAATGATTTAAGGCCTTATCTGCCATGAATGAACAAAGTATTGAACTCCGCTTGATCGAACTTGCTGCGAAACGCTTTGGGGTGGCCAAAGAAACGTTGAGTCCCAACGAGGATTTTTTTCAGCAACTCGGTATTGATAGCTTTAGAGCGATGGAACTGCTGAGTGATCTCGAGCATGCCTTTGACGTTGAGATTCCTGATTACGAACTTCAAGGCGTTACCACTTTTTCCCGTCTTGCGGAGCTGATTCGAAAGCGACAGTCATGAGCCCTAAACATTGGAATAACCTAGGCGAAGCGCTTCGCGACTCGATCATCACTTACAAAGACTCACTTGCGCTTTGTGAAATGAATCGAAAACGGCAAGTGCGCGCCCTAAGTTATCTTGATGTCGCCAAAGAAGCGGCAAGGGTGCTGGCTTTTCTAAAGTCGCAGCATGTCGACTCCAACGATCGCGTTGCGATTGTCATGAGCAACCAAAGCAATTGGTTAATCGGCGCTTATGCGATTTTTCTTCGTGGCGCTGTGCTTGTGCCGATCGACTACAAGCTGAGCGCTCAAGAGCAAGCGGCGTTGCTACAGCACAGCGGCGTAAAGCTTGTGTTGAGTGAATACGCGGTATGGCAAAAGCTTCATCAGTGCACAACACTTGCGGCCTTGGTCTCGGAGCTGCCAGATCAAGCGTTCATTGCGAACACCGTTCGCTGGGAGCATTTACCAGCCGCTGAACTTGATTTCAAAACATGCTCCACGGCAGGCCGTGATGACTTAGCAACGATTGTCTATTCATCCGGCACTGGGGGCACACCCAAGGGCTGCATGCTGAGCCACGGTAACTACCTTGCGCAGTATGCCTCGTTGAACGTACTTTTTCCGCTCGGCGAGGGGGACCGCTACTTTTCCATTTTGCCCACCAACCATGCCATTGATTTTATGTGTGGCTTTTTAGGACCCTTTTTTGGCGGAGCCACGGTAGTTCATCAGCGTGCACTAAGGCCCGAGTTCATTTTGGATACCATGCAAAAGAAGCGCATCACGCACATGGCTGTGGTTCCTCTTTTGCTTGAAGCCTTCGAGCGTGCGATTCGCGAAAAGATCCAAGCATCTCCAACCTACAAGCAAAAGCTTCTATCGACCTTGAGCGCAGTAAACCGTTGGTGCACTCAACGTTCACCCAATCATGCGCTCTCAAAACGTCTTATTGCGCCCATTCATGAAGCTTTTGGTGGCGAGCTTAAAGTTTTGTTTTGTGGTGGTGCAATGGTGGACCAAAAGCGTGCCGAGTTTTTCTACCGCCTGGGCATCCCGGTCGCGATTGGTTATGGTCTTACCGAGGCCTGTACCGTACTCACCGTTAATGATTTGCGGCCCTTTCGCGGAGACAGCGTGGGCAAGCCGGTGCCTGGTACTGAACTGAAACTTGCTCATCAAAACGCCGACGGTGTGGGTGAGGTTTGGGTGCGAGGCGATACGGTCATGCTGGGTTATCTCGATGCGCCAGAACTTAGCGCGGCTGTTTTTGAGGACGGTTGGCTCAAGACCGGAGACCTTGGAGCCATCGACTCTGCGGGGCATCTGCGTTTGCTCGGCCGCTCTAAAAACATGATTGTGACGGCTGGCGGCAAAAATGTTTATCCAGAAGATGTGGAAAGTGCCTTTGAAGACCTTCCTTGTGAAGAGCTGGCTGTCATGGCCAGCAACTACCTCTGGCAAAAAGAGCAACTTGAGCACAACAGTCTTGTGGCTGTGGTGCGCTCCGAGCAAGATCGACAAAGCGTCATTGATGGACTCAAACAAAAAAACCAAAGCTTGCCGGACTACAAACGCTTGCAGGGTGTTTTGTTTTGGCCGGAGCATTTTCCGCGCACAGCATCGTTGAAACTAAAGCGCGAAAGCCTTGCTGCCATGCTTCGGGAACAGAGCAGTAGCGAGGAGATGATGGCATTGCGATGAATAAGGAATGCGTGGCGATTGTTAATGGTGCGGCCGGAGCGGGGCGTTGTGGCAAGTTGGCCAACGAGGCTCTGGCCGAGCTAAAAGAGCGAGGCTGGCACGTCGAGCGGCTCAACACCACTGCCAAAGGCTCCGCGACCCTGCTTGCGCGCAACGCCATGAAAGAAGGTAAGCGTTGTTTTCTTTCGGTAGGCGGTGATGGCACCACCTACGAAGTGCTCAACGGTTTATTCCCCGAGGCCCTTGAAGACCAAACGCTGCGTTTTGGTATTCTACCGTTAGGCACGGGCAATTCTTTTTTGCGCGACTTCGGCATCAGCGACACAAAGGCAGCCCTTGAGCGTTTTGATTCGGGAAAAGAGCGCTTGGTGGATCTCATTGAGCTGCGGCACGAACACGGTCTGCTTTTCTTTCTTAACATCTTTAGTATTCGCTTTAGTGCACAAGTGGGTGCGCTTCGAAACCGCTACTTCAAGGCCTTCGGACACGTCGGCTATGCTATGGCAGTTTTGACAAAACTGGCATCAATTCCGCAAAAAACATGCCACGTTTGGCATGAAAATGACGAAAAACATGACAAGGTTGACTACATGATGTTTTCCGTCTGCAACAGTCAGTTTACGGGTGGCACGATGCATATGGCGCCTGATGCCAAAGTTGACGATGGAAAATTCAACGTGGTGCATGTCGAGCCGCTGTCGGTTTTGGATCTTCTCCGAACCTTTCCGGCAATCTACCAGGGCCGGCATTTGGCCCATACCGCCATACATGGGTACGCCTGCAAGAGCTTGCGCTTTGAGGGTCTCGGTCAAGTTGATGTGATGATTGATGGCGAGATTTGTCGCCTAAAGCCCTTAACCCTTAACACTCTTCCAAGAGCACTTAGGTTGAACGTATGAGTACGGAGATTTCTTCTACCAAGCCGTTAAAAAAACAAGGCACAAGTCCGCGTAGCCGCCGTCGAGCCGAGATTCTCGATGCTGCTGCGGAGGTGTTTTCAAAGAGCGGTTTCCATCAAACACGTATTGCCGATATTATTGAGAGCGCCGGCATAGCACGCGGCACATTTTATCTTTACTTCGAAAGCAAAGGCGCCGTGTTCCTAGCCTTGCTCAAAGAACTTCTTGAGCGGCTACGGGCAAGTGTCGTTGGTGTGGATCTTGGTTCGGACGCACCGCCGATAGATCAGCAGTTGGTGCAAACAGTGCAGCGCATTCTTAATACCGTCGTGCGCGATCGTTCACTTGCGACAATTATCGTGCGTGAAGCGGTAAGCCTTGATGCCGAGGCGCGGGAGATTCTCAACAACTTCTATGGATCACTACGGCACTTTATTCGGGAATCCATCCGCAACGGTCAGTCTATTGGTGTGATTGGAAATATTGATGTTGAGGTGTCCGCATCGTGCGTGCTCGGCACGGTCAAGCAGGTTATGGAAGAGTACGTGATGGGTGATTTTAAATCGGACATCGATGTCGAACGGGCGGCGCGTGCCATTGTTGCCTTTAATATGCATGGCCTAGAGCCCGTTGTGTAAATACGTCGCTTCGCTGTCATTGTCTTTGGCATGACACAGCCAACGAAAACCGCAGTCGATTTGTTTGCAATAACTTTCCTCTTTGCCTTCAAAGTTATTGCGGGTGCTCGCTTCGAGTAAAGCATCGGCGAGCTTCCCTAGTTTCTCTTCAAAAGTATCAGAATCATGTTGCGCTTCCAAAAACACAGGAGCGCTGCTACGTCCATCAAGGAAAACAATGCCTGCTCGAAGTTTGGTATGCGCTGGCAGCACACGCCTAAGGGCATGTCGGTAGATATCAAGCTGAAAACGGTAGCGTTCTGCGGGACTAGAACCTTTAGGGCGTGCAGCTTTGTAGTCCACGAGGTCCATGCTCTTATTATCACCGTGAAGTAAATCGATTTGTCCGCGCAAGACAATGCTGCCCTGTGTGGCATCGACCTTTAGCGTAAAGGGAAGCTCTCGGTGTTGCTGCTCCGAGCGTGCGATGCAAGCCGCGTAATCGCTCGTTAGAAAATGACTGAGACGCTTTTGAAGTTCCTCAGCATTGCTCTCTTCTTTAAAGACTGTTTGACTGTACTCTGTGGGGCTTTGCAAAGCTTTGCCAAAATCAATTAGCTCGAGCGCTTCGTGAAGACGAGTTCCTCGCTTCGATGGGTCCATGCTTTGCCCCTGCTCCTGCTCTTTAATGAGAGGCCTTGGAAACTCCGGCAATCGAAGCACGCTTCGTGCATGGTAGCGGCGCGGGCAAAGTGCAAAGTCCTCCAAAGTGGTAACCGCAGTTTGAAGAAGCGTGGGCCGGATTTGGGGCGCATCATCAAGCTGCTTGATAAGCGAGGCCGATTCGAGCATTGTTTCACTTGAGCTTGCGTGGCTGCTTTGCTTCGGTGAAAGTTTCGGCAAAAGTCGTCCGGCAAGCCCCGCCTGTTCCAGTGCTGGCAAAGTCTCGTTTAGGAGCGTTTTGTAGAACGAACTGGGCGCTCCGCTTAAAATCAGTCTGTCTCGTGCACGTGTGATTTGCACATAAAACAAGCGTTTTGCTTCGGCGCGTTCTCTTGCGCGATGAATATCGCGCACTTTTTTTGCGTGCTCATCGTATAACCACTGACCCGACGGGGCGCGTAGGCCCAGGGCTAGTCCTGCATCGGGATCGGGATCAAATAAAAGCGGCGAGCTCTGTTCCGCTGACCGGCGACCGAGATCCGCTGCAAACACAACGGGAAACTCCAGCCCCTTCGACTGGTGAACCGTCATCACGCACAAACTCTGATCATTTGAATCGCTAAACGATGGTGCGGGTTCATCAAGACCACGGGCAAGACGCCACTGCCAGTTGACAAGGATCTTTTGTGCATCCCAGCCTTCGAGTTCATGCTCACGTATGCGCGCTAAAAGAAAATCAAGATTGCGCAGACGATCACTCGCAGAGGGCATTCCTGCAAGGATCGTGTCGTAGTGCAGTTCGCTAAGAAGCAACTCCAGGCATTTGGAAAGACCTAAACGCTCGACATGCCCTTGGAGCCGATGAATCAAGGGAAGGGCTCGCTCAAAACGCTTTCGTTCCGCGTCGTGATCGTCAGAGGGATAAGGCCAGTTTAGGGAACTTAGCGGTCTTGAATCTTGCCGGCTCTGCATCGCTAAACGTAGGAGGACATCGTCGGACAGTAGTACCCAAGGCGACCTAAGCACTGAAAAGAGGTCAAGGTTGCTGTGCTCCTCAAGCAAGACTTTGCATAGGCTGAATAAGTCTTTTGCTTCTTGGGTGCTTAACAAGCCCTGCGCACGCACGATTCGGTAAGGCAGCTCTTCGTTTTGCAATGCCGCGATGTAGTTCGATAAGTTGCTGAAGCGAGGAAGCAATAGAACCATATCGCCATAGTTGATTGGGCGGAGTTGCTTGGATTTTCGATCGATGCAGCTCTCTTTGTCTTCAATCAACTGCTTTGCGCGTGTCGCGATCCACGAGCCTTCTTTGGCCGCAGAGAATTCTTCCTCCTCGCGCGAGTCAAAAAACTCCAAAGCCGGTGAGTTGCTGCTGGTTTTTGTGCCTTGAAAGGATACCAAAGCTTCGTCATCTTCATCGAAATCAAAGTCAAAGATTTGCTCGCTGTCTTTTTTAAGGGCAGCTCGGCTAAGAGCGTTGAGGGCTGCGATGAGCTCTGGACTGCTTCGATAACTGGTTCGAAGCGCATACAATTTAGCATGGTTGTTTCCTAAGTCCGAGACGACATTTTGAAATACCGCAACATCAGCGCCGCGAAAACCGTAAATCGATTGTTTGCGATCTCCAACGATGAATAAGCCCTGGCGTTGAAGGTGTTTTGCATTCAACGGTAGCGAAATTTGCTTCTCAGTGTTGCGAAGTAGATAGATGATATCGCGCTGTGGGCCATTGGTGTCTTGGAACTCATCCACAAGAAGTGTAGCAATGTTGCGCTGAAGCTCTTCGCGAAGGTCTTGGTGCTCGAGCAAAAGCTTGCGGCAATAAAGCGTTAGATCTTGGAAATCAACGGAGTTCTGCTCGGATTTAAGCGCATTGTAGCGGATGTGGATGTGGCTAAGCAGACGGTGAATGCCTTGCGAGCGTTGCTTAAGCTGTGGAAGCAGAAAAAGGGCAATGGCTGCTGCGCGCATTTCGTTGGCAGGCTCAAGATCCTTTGCTTTGCCAGTTCCGCATTGTTCAGCCAGAAGTGTTGCCGCTTCAAACAGGTGTTCGCTGCGAATCGAGGTGTGCGTATAGCGTTCTTTCAATGCTTGGACGGCTTCCAAGATTTTGCCGACTACCTTTTTTGTGCTGACGTGCAATCCTTCGCTGTGTTGGAGTTGTTGGTGCGCTCCCAACAATGCGTCAAATGCGCAGGCTAAATCTTGATTCTCACAGTCGGATGGCGAGCAGCCCAGTAACTGAGCGTTCTTTTTAAAGTCCTGATCGATATGCGCGTCAGCATAGTAGCCGAGGTATTCGGTGCCTTCCGGATCCTTCGCTGCTTCGCGTAAATCTCGGTACAGCTTTCGCAAGACAGGCACTGCTCCGCGATGAGGGCTTAGATGCATGCCTTCAAGCTCGACGAGCAGCTCCTTGCCGATAGCCTCATCCGCGTCCAGCGCTTCGATCATCGTTTGTTCGATGGCCGTGTCCAGCATGGCTGTGGCCGTCACTTCATTAAGAAGTGAAAAGTCAGGCGCAAGACCCGCGACCGTGGCGTAACGGCGTAGAATGTTCATACAAAAGGCATGCAAGGTTGTGATCCGAGCACTCGGCAATAACTGAAGCGCTCTTGCCACGAGCGAAGGGTCAAGGTGTTGACCCTTGCTCTTGAGCGAGGCTCGAAGTGTCTGCACCGAGTGAAGGGCTTCGTTATCGGGGACGCCTTGCTTGAGTTGTTCAAGGGCATGCGCGATGCGCTGCTTCATTTCTGCTGCCGCTTTTTCTGTGAAAGTGAGCGCGACCATGTGGTTTGCGCTTATCGGATCCTTTGATTCGCCAGCGCCAAGAAGCACGTGTAAAAAAAGTGTAGTAAGGCTTTCGGTCTTACCAGTTCCAGCGCTTGCTAAAACAACAGTGTTGTCACTGCTTTTATAAAATTCACCCATTGCGGTGTTGTTCAATAAGCCAACGGTCCATTAAGGACCATTTTTCTAAAAACCAGCGACGTCTCGCGGGCGGGGAGGTCGGGATGTCTGCGCCATCAAACCGCCAGAACTTCACGTGAATCGTTTTCCCAATCAACATGCCTTTCCATACATCTTTAATCTGCGTTGAGCCTTCCAAGCCTACATGCGCACAAAATAAAGCATCCGTGCTCGGAGCTGCATTGAGAAAAGCAATTGAGCCTCCGAGTTGAGGTGGAAGCAAATGCTCGAGTGATTTCGCATAGGCGATTTGCTCTTGGTTACCGGTTGTTTGAAGGGATGCGATAATACGCTGCCGCTTCTTTTCGGTTCGACGGGTTCCTTCTGGATAAATGAATGCGGCGTCCTTCGGTCCTAGATTTGAAGCCAGGCTGTGCAGCGAGCGAATCTGTTTAGAGTGCTGCTTGCTGCTTCGGTTCACAAAAACGTTAGGAAGACGCTGCCCCACAATGTCAATGGAAGGGTCCCAGAGCAATTCTTTTTTCAAAACGTAGCGCAAACTAAGTCCAAAAGGCCGGGATAGGAGGTAGATGGGCAGCAGGGTATCGGCGATGCTGCTGTGTTGCATGAAAACCAGCACCGGGCCGCGACCGTCTTTAGGGTCTGCGTCAATATTTAGACGCATTCCAAATAGGCGAAGGGTTGAACTTACCGTAAACGAAGCCCAGGCCCACTGAAGCCTGTAGTTCGCTTGAATGAATTGTTCGTAGCTACCGAAACGAAGTAGCCGGTATCGGATCCACAAAATGATGGCACCGCCGACACCGTGAAATTCAGACAACAGAAACAGCCCGAAAAAAATCAGAGCGCGTATCGAGCTAAATCGTTTGTTTCTGACTAAATCAACAATAAGGCTCAAAAAGAAGGTGAGCGGAAAACTGCATAAGTAGATCGTCGAAACAAACAGGACTAAGGATAGGGTGAATGTACGACGCAGCCATCTTCTGAAAAAAGAATCTTCTGCTGGAACGGACTTCATGGCAAAATGCTGGCTTAGTGAGGCGAACACGATACTGCAAGCGAGTTTCGCCCCCTGAAGTCAAGACGTCAAGGCCATCGCAGTTCCTTAAAAGGATGGTCTTGGACTATTCCAGAAGGCTGTTTTTAAGGGTAAAAATACTTGTGCAGACTTCCATAGAACGCGCTCAGCAAAGCAGTCGAGCCACCGAACCGCACGGCTCGGCGAGCTACATGCTCGCGCCGCATTGGCTCGTTGTGGATACGGAACGAAGTCTTGCGGTTTTAGACATGGGAGGGAAAAAGCTCTTCGAGCTCGAGGGGCAATGGCGTGAGTCGGTGCTAGCGGGCTCGGTTTCTCCGTCGCTTTTACACTTTGCCGGGCAGGGTGGAGCTCTAAGCGCTCAATTTTTTCAGGCACTTTCAAAATCACCGCTACTGCCACTGACGCGAGCTTCGGCTTTGCGAGGCTTTGGTTATCGGCAACTTTTTGTTGAGTTGACCAAACGCTGCAATGAGCAGTGTGTTCATTGCTATGCGGAGTCAAGTCCGCAGTGCGACGAAGAACTCAGCCTTGAGTCCATTCGAGCACTTCTAAAAGATGCCAAAACGCTCGGCTTTGAATCCGTGCAGCTTACCGGCGGGGACCCGCTGATAAGCTCTCATTTTCTTGATGCCGTTGAAGAATGCGATCGCCTCAAATTCGAGCATGTTGAAATCTATACCAATGGTCTTGCTTTAGGAGACGCTCTCTACAATCAAATTCGTAGCTATTCGCTTTCCTTTGCCTTTTCTTTTTATTCCCACGACCCGGATGTGCACGACCGCATTACGCGAACGCCAGGTAGCCAGCGGCGTACTATTGAGGCCATTAAACGGGTACTCGCAGATGGCAAACGTGCGCGTGCTGGTGTGGTGTTGATGCAAGAAAACTTCGATCACTATCCCAAGGTGCGCGAGCTTCTTGAAAAAATTGGTATTGCTCCTGAGTCAGTGGCTACGATACCGTTAGTGATGTGGGTCGCGGGGTTTCGCTTCGTAAATCCAAGAGTGGAGAAGTACTTCTTGCTGCTGGCGGCATTCACAAACAGAGCGGTGGCTCAAGCGATGATGCTCCACGCTTTTCTGGGAGCGCGGCGATAGGACCGGATGGCACGGTGTATCCTTGTATTTTTTCACGCAATTCTCCCTTGGGTAATGTTTATCAAAAGCGGTTGTCTGACATATTAACCCAGCCGAAGGATGTTCGGCTTGACCTTGATACCTTGCCAGAACAACTCAGCAAGCATGCTGAGTCGTTAACTTGCTGGGCTTGTAGGCTAAGAGCCACTATGCTTGATGCGGTGGTGCAATAAACACGATGGTTCCAAAACGTAAAACGATTACCACTCACCAGATGAATGATGAAGAGCTTGCTCTTGTCGACGAGCAGAATAATTGTGTTTTGCTCCTCAACAATGTTGGAGCGGCCGTATGGTATCTCATCGATGGCAATCGAAGCGTTGATGCGATTTGTGAAAGCATTGTTCAGACCCTTCCGGTGCCGAATGATCGTGTTAAACAAGACGTTGAAAGCTTTGTTCGTGAACTGCAAGCAAAGCATCTTGTTGAATTTTTATGAGGGTTTGCTTTTTCTTCTCTTGCCTTGAAGTCAGAATCGCGGGACCAGCTTTTTTGCTTGGGCAGCTTGAGTTGTTATGGGGGCAGTGCAAACACTCTGTTCTTCCGCCCGTCTATTCTACCGAGTTTGTCGTGTCGGAAAAAAATCATGCTTTTGTCATTCAGCAAGACGGCGAGGATGTTGAACGTGTTGAGGTAGCCGATGATTTGACAGCTAGGCTCGAAGCACTGGTTTATTTGCAATTGGCTTCCTCGAGTAAGGACTTGATGTTACTGCATGCTGCTTCGGTAGTTCGATCGAAGAACGCGGTGGTTCTGATGGGGCCAAGCGGCGCAGGTAAGTCGACTTTAAGTCTGCTGTCTGTGCAGGCAGGCTTTCGCTACCTGAGTGACGAGTTTATCTGGAGTGATGGGCATTCTCTGTGGGGTTTGCCCCGCAGTATCCAATTTGATTTACGAGTGGATGAACCGTCAAAAAGGCCGGCACTGTTCAACTCGAATCGCTTTGTGGATCGCCGGATGAAAGATGTTCACGGACAGCTGGCCACTTCACCTATTTATCCTTTGTTGGATTGCGAAGTGGCGACAATGCCTGTGCTTCCAACTCAAGTTCATTGGGTTGTGATAGAGCAATCAAAACATACAAAGCTTAGTCCGATGAAGCCGCTTGAGATGTTAGCTGTGATTCATGAGCATGCATTTATACGACCCAAGTGCGATATCGGCCAGCTTATTGATGTGCAACACTGCTCGCGGCTGCATTGGGAGAATCCGGAGCATGCAGTGGCGCTGATTAAAGATTGGGGAAAATAGCGCTTAGCTACCGCGCTCGTGCTTGACAAAAGAGCCTTCGGGCGCCTTTATGGAGGTCTCGCATTTATCGAATTAAAAAAGGTTGATATGGATTCACAGTCGCTACACAAAGGGCATGGTGCTCGTTTGCTTCATGAAGATGTTCGCTGGCTCTCTTCGACTTTAGGCCAGGTGATCCGTCGCCTTGAAGGGCAAGCGAGTTTCGAGGCAGTGGAGTTGATGCGTACCCAGTGTCGTGCCCGACGTCGGCGGGATGAAGGCGCGCCCAACTTGTTTGAGATCTATCAGCACCTTGAGGGCATCGATGAAAAGCAATGGACGATTGTTTCTCGAGCGTTCACTCTGTTTTTCTTGCTTATCAACACAGCGGAACAGGTAGACCGTGCGCGTAAGCATCAACAAATGATCGATGATGCTGGCGGTGAACATGCTCCAGGTACACTTCCGTGGGCAATGCTGCGTCTAAAAGAAGCAGGTTTTACGTCAAAACAAGTTAGAGAACAGATAGCGCACACGCAAGTAAGACCGGTGCTTACCGCACATCCTACCGAGGCCACCCGGCGGACAGTTTTATCTTTGCAGGCGAGGATAGCCGATCGCTTGCTTGAGCGAGACCATGCGTCTGAAACGCGAATCAAAGAGATCGAAAAAGAAGTCGAAGCTGAAGTCGAAATGCTATGGCTGACTTCTGAAGTGCGTCATGACCGACCTTTGGTGATGGATGAGGTTGGAACAAATCTTTGGTATCTCGAGGACGGTTTCTTTGAGGTGGGTGCGGATTTGGCGCAACGTACTTCTGAAGCGTTTGAGCTTGTGTTTGGCGATGCCCTGGTCCCTTCAGCCGTCGTACGTGTCGGGAGTTGGGTCGGTGGAGACCGCGATGGTAATCCCTACGTGACCCCGGAGATTACAATCGAAGCTGTGCAAAACACGGCCTGGAGCATGCTTGGCAAATACATCGAAAACATCAATCAGTTGATTGAACGTTTTTCCTTTTCCGAGCGCCTTGCTCCTGTTCCTTCCAGTTTGCGAGCTTCCATGCAAAAAGATTGCCTTGATCTGCCTGATATATGGGAAATGAATCAACGCAGGGATGCTGACGAGCCCATACGGCTAAAGCTTAGCTTCATCCGAGGTCGCTTGAGACGAACTAGGCAGCATCTCTCTGAAAAACCCTTGCAGCCACTTGCGGCGACCTACGTTGGCTATCGAGACGTTGCCGAGTTTGAAAAAGATCTATTGCTGGTTGATGAGGCCTTGGGAAAAAGTGGTGCGCATCAGACACGGGCCACGTTGCTTCAGCCCTTGTTACTACGGATGCAGATGTATGGTTTTCATGGTTACGATTTGGATCTGCGTGAGGATGCTCAGGAGCATACCGAAGCTTTGAACGAAATCGCCAAGCTGTTGCGTTTAGAAGCCTTTGACGCCGCAGCCCTGCAAAAAGAACTCCTGGGAACTCGGCCGCTCGTGGGTGACTTATCGAAACTCTCCAAACGAAGTAGACGGACATTGGATACCTTTCATGCGATTCGCACTTTGCAAGATCGTTTTGGTTCCGAATCAGCTAACACTTACATCATTTCGATGACGAAATCGGAGAACGACTTGCTTCGGGTTTTGCTGCTTGCACGTGAAGCGGGTCTGGTGGACTTGGCAGCGGAAATTCCCCGCTCGGAGATTGATGTGGTGCCGCTGTTTGAGACTCTTGATGACCTAGAGCACGCGTCGGATGTCATGAAAAGACTTTTCCAAAACCCAGCTTACCTGCGACAGCTTGAAGCTCGCGGAAAAGTCCAAGAAGTCATGCTGGGATACTCTGACTCTGCTAAAGATGCAGGCCTTCTGCCTTCGTCTTGGGCCCTGTACGATGCACAGCGAAAGCTTGCGCAAGTGTGTCGCGATGCGGGCGTGCAACTTTTGCTTTTCCACGGTCGTGGCGGAAGCGTTGGTCGGGGAGGTGGCTCGCCGGTTGTTCGAGCGTTAAGCGCGCTTCCTCCGGGCACGATGGATGGTATTGTTAAAATCACCGAACAAGGTGAAGTTATTTCTCAGAAGTATGGAATCTTTTCTGTAGCGCAGCAAAGCTTAGAAGTAAGTCTTGCGGGCACCTTGGTCGCTTGTGTTGAAGATTGGCGCAAGGGTGTCGATCAGAGCGAACAGTCGGAATTTGAACAGTTAATGAAATCGATGTCAAAGGAAGCCTTAGTGGTTTTCCGAGACATGGTCCATGAACATGCCGAGCTGTTTAGCTTGTTTCAAAGCAGTACGCCGGTCTCAGAGCTTGCGCATGTGCATTTTGGTTCGCGTCCTGCCTACCGGGATAAGGGAACGGGAACCTTCAAAGGTATTCGTGCCATTCCCTGGGTGTTTGGTTGGAATCAAAACCGAATCATGCTTCCTG
Organism: Myxococcales bacterium; assembly: GCA_016699535.1. Lineage (NCBI taxonomy): Bacteria > Pseudomonadati > Myxococcota > Myxococcia > Myxococcales > Myxococcales bacterium. The sequence goes on along the minus strand of CP064980.1, from coordinate 3,313,674 downwards.
GGTGGCTGGGGGTTGGTACCGCCTTGAAAAAGGTGATGAGCGATGCGAAGGGGCTTCACAGACTTCAGCGGATGATCAAGGTGTGGCCGTTTTTTGATGATTTCTTAGCCAAAGTCGAAATGGTGTGTGCAAAAGCCGATTTTGAAATCGCAGAACTCTATATAAGCGAACTCTGCCCGGAAGGACGGCCTCTCTTTGAGCGCCTGAAAGAAGAGTATCGCAGTACTGTGGACGCCATTCTAGCTATTCGGGAACAAAAGGCGCTCTTAGATAATCAAGAAGGCCTACAAGCGGCTCTTAGACTACGTGATCCCTACATTGATCCCCTCTCGTTGCTTCAGGTCAAACTGCTGAAGCTAAAAAAGAATCACGGGGAACAAAGCGATGAAACGATAAGACTTCGCGCTGTGCTAAGCACAACCCTTAATGGTATTGCTCAGGGACTGCGAAATACAGGATAGTACATAGCCATGCGAACGATTGTTGATTCAGTACAAACCGTAAACGAGCCACCGAAAAATATCGAAGAGCTCGAGCGAAGTCTTCGTGTCCTTGAAGAGCGTTTTGCTGGCGCGATCTTTAAACGTTATCTCGAGCATCTTCCTTCGGTTGCAGAGGATGCATATGTTGCTCCCGGAGCGGTGCTTATTGGACAAGTGACGCTTGGTCCCAAGAGCAGTGTGTGGCCAGGTGTTGTGCTGCGAGCTGACATTAACCGCATTGACCTTGGTGAAGGTAGCAATATCCAGGATGGTTCAGTTGTGCATCTTGGCGATACCGACCCCACATGGGTTGGCAACGATGTCGTCGTAGGGCACCGGGTAGTGCTGCATGGCTGCCGCGTAGAGGATGCATGTTTGATTGGCATTCAATCCACAGTGCTTGATGCTGCTGTGATTGGAGAAGGCAGCGTGATTGGGGCAGGGGCTTTAGTCACTGCTGAAACGATCATCCCCCCACGAAGCCTAGTGCTTGGTGTTCCTGGCAAGGTTGTAAAGAAGCTCAGCGGTGAAGATGAGCGCTTTCATCGCCAGTTGGCCGCGAAATACATGCGACTTGCCCACAATCATCGGCTTGGCTAGCCCGGAAGCACCATTGCTCGCGTCTCCTACTGTTCAAAAGAGTAGTGGGTTTGTTGCGATGATCGCATACATAGAGGTGTTTTTATGAATTCATTTTTATGAATTTCGTTGTTTTCCTCCGCTTTCGATATAATCGCTCATGTAATGCGGTCGTATTTTGAAGCAAATCTAGAGACTGCGGAGGTTTTTCCTTTTGCAGGGGGGCACTGTAGCCGCATTTAGTCGAGGACGACCCAAAGGCAGCGGCGAAAACCAAGACGCCGCCGCTCTTTTGGAGCTCGACTCGCAAACTGGTTTTATCGCAGTGGCCGATGGTGTGGGAGGGAGTCGCTCCGGCGCTAAGGCGGCTCGAATGTTACTCGAGAATTTGGCCAAATCGTGGCAGCCGAAACCCGCCGATTCAGTTCTGCGTCGGGCAACCATGATCAGCGGTATAGAGCATGCCAACCAAGAGATTCTGGCTTTAGGAACTGGCGCAGCTACCACGCTGGCACTTGTCTTGATCGAGGAGAAAAAAATAAAACCTATTCATATAGGCGATTCAAGCATTCTGGTGGTTGGTCGGCGAGGACGAATTAAGCATCAGAACATTTCACACGGTCCGGTGGGTTACGGTCTCGAAGCTGGTCTTATCAACGAACTACAAGCCATGAAACACGAGCAGCGTCATATCGTTTCCAATTATGTTGGAACCTCAGAGATGCGTATTGAAGTGGGTCCGAGTGTTGAACTTAGCCCTAACGATACCGTTCTTATTTCAAGTGATGGACTGACTGATAATCTCTACCTTGGAGAAATCGTAAAGTGCATTCGAAAAGGTCCCATCGCGGATGCAGCACAGTCTTTAATCGAGGCCTGCACCAAGCGTATGAGTCCTCCTGAAGTTCAGGGCAGTGAGATTCCAAGCAAGCCCGATGATCTAAGCTTTGTTATCTTTCGCCTAAGCCAATAGCGTTCTAGTGGCTTGGAATTCTATACCAATCAAAGGTTTCAAGGTGGAGCCGTAGCGCACTCATCGTTGGGAAGCGCTCTAAAATTAGATCCGTTTTTAGGCCAGCGCAGATGTATTTTACTTGTGGACTTAGTTTGGAATAGCGTTTCTTACCACCAAGGCATTCGTACAGAACATTGATAGCATCGATGACGTCTTGCTTTCGCTTTCGAGGCGCGGGCTTGCCCCAATTGTAAAAATCGACCAGCTTCAAATTGAATCCAACGCCTTGGGGCCAGACAAGGATGTTGTGTGAATGGATATCTGAGTGGTACTCGCCAAGCGCGTGAATGCGTTCCACGCCGCACACAATCCAATAGAGCATGTGCAGGGCGAGATAGGGATGAAGCCGCTTTTTGGGCTGGGAGTTCACCCAAAGGCCAAGTGGGACACCTTCACAAAACTCCGAAATAAGGCAAAGCACCTGGCGCCCCCGCAGCTGAACAGTCTGCGTGTGATGGTATTGAAGCACGATGGGGCAGTGCCGCAGTTTGTTTAGTTTTTTTGCGTGCCAGACGACCGCTTTGTCGCTTGGCACAGCGCTCTCAAAATACAGCTTTGCCGCACGGTGGATCCCAGTTTTCGTTTCTTCAATCTGATAGACTTCTCCTTCGGAGCCGCAACCTAAAAAGCGCACCACTTTGTAGTGAGAGCCGAGATGGTAGCCCGGACTAAGATCGAAGCCTTCAAACACGTGTGAATCCTTAAATAAAACGATTAATTTAAAACGATGAACCTGGTTGCTCTAAAAATGCGGATTCCTCAGGCGTGCTCTTGCGTCCAAGGATGGCATTGCGATGAGGAAAACGGTCAAAGCGCTTGATGATATCCTTGTGCTTGATAGCATAGTCGATGTTCTGGTCAAAAGCTTTCTTAAAATGCTCCGGAGCGTTGTGTTTAAGGCTTTTAAACAATTCCACACAATGCTCTTGATCGACTAAATCCTCGGAATGCATGAAGGGCATATACAGAAAAACTCGCATAGCCCAAGGAAGTTCCCGATCAAAATGTCGGTCTAGCGCTTGCTTGGCAATCGCTAGTGCTTTTTTATCACCTTCAAAACTCGCTGCGGTATTTCGAAAAATATTACGCCCGAATTGATCGATAAGAATAATCAGAGCAAGACTTCCGCGAGGACTGGTCGCCCAGTCGTCTAAAGCGTCTCGTTTGGCGGCTTGCAGAGCATCGAACCAGCGCTCTTTTAGCGTTTGATCAAATTGAGGATCTTTCTTGTACCACCGCTCTTTTTTCTCTTGAATGGGTATTTGGTCAAACTCGATGGGCCCAAACCAAAAATCTAAATTTCGTCTATTTGTTTCATTTTTAAAACAGTCGCGAGTAATGTTTGTCGGCTACTGTAAAGCACGACAGGAGGATAGTAATTACAGTATTCCGAGGGCACTAACAATGGCGGATATCCCTTGGTTTTCGCGAATCTTCGCTTTCTGGACAAGTCTCAAGTAATCAATAGACTCGTTAATTGTGGACCCATCGATATCTTCATTTTTTCGCCAAAAGCAGAGAAAGCTGGAAACAACATTGAAGTTTATATGGCTTGCGCTGTGTGTCAGCATTCCCATGTACGCTGTGATTGGCTTCATCGTGGCCAGCAGTGTTCAGGACAGAGAGCCCTCTTTTTTAATTCCCAATACTGTCATTATGATGGTTGTCGTCGGGGCGAGTCTTGCATCGATGCTCATCCGACGCACGTTGATAAGCGAAGCACGCTTAGAAACATTTCTTCAGGCGGATCCCCGCCCGGAAATCAGGCCCATGCTCGAGGGGCTTGGCGAGCAAGAACAGCTCATGCTTCGTGTGCCAGGGTGGGTCACGGCCCCCTTGCTTATAAGTTGGGCCTTGCATGAATCCATCGCTGTTTTTGGCTTAGTCGTTGTCTTCGGCGCTGGAACACTCAAAGAAGCCTGGGTCTTGTTTGTGTTTGCGTTGGTGCTCAACGTGCTCGCGTATCCGCGTTTCTCGGAGTACTACGCGATGGCAAAGCAAGTAGCCTCGAAGCTAAACGCAAAGCCTGCGTAAGATAGCTTTTGGCCAGCGCTCCATGCTGCACTTGTGTTTGAATGAAAAGTGCCGAAGCCTGTGATAAGTGCGCTTTGTTTGCGTGAACAACGAGTTCTTGGCGAGGGTAGTGATGCTCATCAAGCAAATCACGTAACTTCTTATTGAGTTGATGGGGTGTGCCTTTAGGCAGGAAATAAGAAATCAAGCGTCGCTGTTCGGGCTTTTCAAGCAACCAATCTGCAAAGGCTTCGGGCTGAGAATATAAACTATCAAACAAAACAATGGTTTTGATTTTCTCTTCAACGCCGCTGTTTGCAATCAAGGCAAGCGCCGTTTCGTAACCGGCGCTGTGCGCAACAAGGATAATGGAATCGACGTGTTCGATGTCAGCGTCTTTCAGTCGACCTCGCGTTTCAAGTTGCTCTAGGCTTTCATCGAGAAATCGTTGAAACACATTGGCTTTAGCGAATGCGCCTGGCTTGCCGTGACGCTTCAGTAGCGCAAGCTGCGGGATCAGAAACAAGGCATCTTGCTCAGTCTGATCAAAATGCCTTGCCAGGTCCCAGCCCATACCTTTTCTGCCGCCCTCATAACATGCCTGCTGTCCGTCCTTCATTAAGCGCAGCGCACAACCATTCCAGCCATGCAAAAATATCACCAGGGTGTGCGGCATCGTTTGACCATGCCCGTGCACGAGCACGCTGGGTGCTTTGGTGTCATCAAAAGCGCGATTTTCGGTAAAGAGCGCTTCGGTCCAAGCGCTTTTTTGGGCGCAGGCCAAGGTGGGACTCAGCAGGCTTGCTATCATCAAGCAAAGCGCGGTAGTTCGAGCTTCTAAGATGGATTGCATGGCTGTGTTTGTACCATGAAAGCAATTGAAAGTTACCAGAGTCTTGCCGAGCGAGCCCCTGCCAGGCGCAAAAGCCCGCCTGCAAGTCATTTCGATATCACAGCGTATGAAGTTGAGCTTTTGCCCCTGCTGCGCGAGCTTGAGCAGAGCATGTTGGCTCTGCCCGATCCTGCGGCTCCGCTTTCAGCAAAGCTCATTCAGCGACTCCTCAAGCGGTATCCCCGGGCAGGAAAGGGCCTTTTCTCACGCAGTCAGATCATCGCAGGCTTCCGTGCGCTAAGCAACGTGCATCCCTTTGAGGTGAGCGAACGTGAGTTTTTGCATCGCCTTCGCATGCGACCGGTGCGTTCACTAAGTGGCGTAAGTCCCGTCACGGTGTTCTGCAAACCCTTTCCTTGTCCGGGGCAGTGCATCTTTTGTCCAAACGATGTGCGTATGCCCAAAAGCTATCTTAGCGACGAGCCTGGAGCGCAACGGGCCGAGGACAATGCCTTTGATCCCTATTTGCAGACTTGGGGTCGACTTAATGTGTTCCGCGCCATTGGCCATGGCACCGACAAAGTTGAGCTTATCGTGCTCGGCGGGACCTGGACGCATTATCCGGAAAGTTACCGTCGTTGGTTTATCAAGCGCTGTTTCGATGCCATGAACGATTTTGCAGCGGGTCTCGATGAGCGGCCGAGCATTTTAGCAAAAAACACCTTTGACAATTCCGGGCTGCCACGCAGCATCGATTTGAAGAAAACGAACTACAACGCCGAGGTCCCGGCCCATCGAAGTTCACACGAAGATTGCTCTTGGACTGAACTCGAAAAAGCACATAACGAAAACGAGAACTCTTCGGCACGCTGCGTGGGCCTTAGCGTTGAGACTCGACCCGATGAAATCAGTGAGGATGTGTTAGTCGAGCTGCGTCGTTTGGGCTGCACCAAAATCCAGCTGGGTTTGCAAAGCTTGGATGACGAGGTCTTGGCGTTGAACAAACGCGGCCACGATGTAGCTGCAGCACGCAAAGCCGCGAAGCTTGTGCGTCGCTATGGCTTTAAGCTTCAAGCGCACTGGATGCCTAATCTGTTTGGCAGCGATCCTGAAAAAGACAAGCAAGATTTTTTGCGGTTGTTTAGTGACCCTGCTTTTTATCCGGACGAACTCAAAATCTATCCTTGCAGTCTAATCGAGAACACCGAACTTATGCAGGCCTATCAAGATGGAAGGTGGCAACCTTATTCGACCGAGGTGTTGTGTGACGTGTTGGTTCATGTTTTGACGCATACACCACGATATTGTCGCTTGAGTCGCGTGGTGCGCGATATTCCCGCAGGCGATATTGTGACTGGCAACGTGCAAAGCAATTTGCGCGAAGCAGCCGAAGCCAAAGCACGCCAGTTGGGTAAAACCTTGCTTGATATTCGTGCGCGCGAGATTCGCGCAAGTTCAGCTTTGGGAATTGATTTTCATATCAAGCATAGCTGCTATCTGCTTGAAGAAGGCACGGAGTACTTCATTGAATCGCTATGCGGGAATGACAGGGTTGTTGGATTTATACGCATTTTTATGCCAAACATGGCGTGTTTAGAGCCAGAAATTGCCAATTCTGTCATGATTCGGGAGTTGCATGTTTATGGCCAGGCCATGGCATTGGGCCAAAAGCAAAAGCATTCGGGCCAACATCGTGGCGTGGGCAGGACGTTGCTGTTGGAGGCTGAAAAACTGGCCAAGCAAGCAGGCTATCGAACGCTCTCGGTGATCTCGGCTGTGGGTACACGACCCTACTACCGAAGACATGATTTTCATGATGGCGCGCTCTACCAACACAAAATGCTATAGCCTGCTTCATTTGACACTGCATTGGCTCGATGCCAAGTTAATGACTTGGGGAGGGCTTGGGCATGAAGCGAAACAGGCGAGAGTTTATTGGCGATGGAGCAGTGTTGCTTGGTTTGGGAAGCGGCCTGCTTTCGCTTTCCGCGTGTGATGATGCGAGTTCGTCCAGTGATGCCGGATCGGATACGAGTAGCGATCCGGATAGCAATACGAGTCAAGACAGTTCTGCAGATGTTGCAACAGATGGTTTAACGCCGACTGACTCGGGCCTCACGAACAACAATGCAATCTGCGGCGTCGATGAAAGCTTAAGTGTGGGGGTGGAGACTGTTGTGCATTCCCATTTTTTGCTGATTACCGAAAGTGATCTTGAAAACGGCGCTCTTGGGCCTTACTCGCTTACGGGAAGTGGCCATATGCATACAGTGACCTTTACTTCAGGCGAGATTGCAACGTTGAGATTAAACGGCACACTCACGAAAAGCTCGACGACAACCAACGCTCACGCGCACGACGTGACTTTGCAGTGTGTCCCAACCGTTGGTCCTCCCACTGAATAAGTTTCTTCTCGAGGCGCGTATGCAGTAAGTCGTATTCGACAATTGTTTCGAACAGGCGTATGTTCTTGTTGAAATAAAGAGAGGATACGCGATGGCCTTGATTAACCCTTCAAATGGCCGCTCCCTTCGTGAGGCACGCAGCATGTCGCTTAAAGAAGCAGGTGACATTGCGAATGAATGTGCAAGGAGTGCGCAACACTGGGCAAGTAAAAGTGTGAACGTGCGCGCCGAATGCTTTGATAGTCTTGCAACGGTCTTGCGCTCGTCTGCGAATGATTATGCCGAACTGATGGCGGTCGAGATGGGTAAAGCCGTGGTCGAGGGCCGCGCAGAAATCGAAAAATGCGCAAACTGCTGCGAGTACTATGCTGCCAATGCCCAGCAGATGCTCAACGAGCGTCCCATTGCTAGCGATGCCACAAAAAGCTACGTGGCCTTTGAGCCCCTGGGGGTGATTCTTGCAATCATGCCATGGAATTTTCCCTTTTGGCAGGTGTTTCGTTGCGCAGCTCCAGCGCTCATGGCGGGCAATGCGATGATACTCAAACATGCCTCGAACGTTCCAGGTTGTGCTGAGGCAATAGAAGATGCTTTTGTTAAGGCGGGCTTTCCTAAAAAAGTGCTTAGCAATGTGTATCTGAACAACGAGGATACCGAAGCGCTGATTGACGAGCCGAGTGTTGCTGCGGTAACGCTCACAGGCAGTACGCGGGCAGGGCGTGCGGTTGCTGCACGAGCTGGTGCGGCACTAAAAAAATGCGTGCTTGAACTGGGCGGCTCTGACCCCTACGTTGTACTTGCCGATGCAGACATTGAACTTGCTTCAAAAACTTGCGTCAAAAGCAGATTCATCAATGCCGGTCAAAGCTGTATTGCCGCTAAACGTTTCATCGTTGAAAAGAGGGTGCTTGAAGAGTTTCAAGCACAAGTTCTTAAACACATGCAAGCTGTGCGAGTGGGCAGCCCGCTCGATGAAGACACCGATATCGGTCCCATGGCGCGCATGGACTTGCGCGATGAACTCTACTCGCAGGTTCAAGACAGCATTAAAAAGGGTGCAAAGCTGCTTTTGGGTGGCGAAGTGCCCGATAAACCCGGTGCATGGTTTCCTCCGACTGTACTTGGTAATGTTGGAACTGGTATGCCCGCTTATCATGAGGAACTCTTTGGTCCGGTGGCCTCTATCATCGAAGCGCAAGATCAAGACGATGCGTTACGTATTGCCAACGATACAAACTACGGCCTTGGCGCAGCCATCTTCTCCAAAGACAGCGAAAAAGCTGAACGCCTTGCCAAAAAGAGCCTTCAGGCTGGCAGTTGTTTCGTCAATACTTTCGTTCGCTCGGATTCACGCCTCCCTTTCGGTGGCATCAAACACTCCGGCCACGGCCGCGAACTCTCCGAGTTCGGCATCCACGAATTCACCAACATCAAAACGGTGTTTGTAGCATAAGGCTCCAGGTCGTTTGCTTACGCTTCAACCCTATCAACTGCTTTTGCAGTCAGCAGGTGTTTCAGCGCTCGCTTCAAAGGGATGCCAATTTTAACCACTAGTCGTTTTGTAGCGATTTGAAATCACAGCGCTCCAAGATCACGGTCTGGAGTTCTTCAAGATAGGGTTTGATGGCCCCTATGAGCTAAATCGCAATGAAATCATTTTTGAAGTTCACAGATTTATTCGGCCTGAAATTTGCAAGGATACTAGCAAGCATTTATACAAGGAAACCCAATCTCTGACCTAAGCCTACATCCATACAAGCAACTCGTAGTGGGAGTTATCCTGATCACAACAGGGTGTTCCGTTGCAAGCGACGATACAGTGTCAAGTGAAGCGTCTGCATAAATAAATAGCAGGCGTGATACATAGCAAGCGTGCACACAAGTCATAAGCAACTGTGCCGAGAACAATCCCGCCTTGGCTTCTGATGAACTAGCGCAGCGTGAACTTATGCTTGCCTGTGAAAAATCATACTATGATATCAGCCGCGGCGGGATCGTTAGGGGGAGTTTGTTGACGCTCATAGCAACAACAACAGCCCTGGTGCGATGCATCAGTTCACCGGTTGCTATGGCACGATGTGCATCTACGCAGAGTTTGAGATAGGGACAAACTTTGATATGACACGTCAGTATGAAACGTGGCTGAGGACAAAAGAAAGTCTCTATAGTGGCGCAGAGAGTTCTGTGTCATTTGCGCAAATGGTGGCACCCGATCGAGCGGACGGGAAAGTCTGGCACGATTTTCTTGACGTACATATCTGCGGCCCCTGTCCTCCAGGATCGCCTGTGATGGAAACTGAGCCCGGCAAGGCAACGGTCGTTGTATCATCGAGCGACGCCAGTTATCAGTTAGCAAGTTCGGGTCTTGATGGCTTGGAAGTTAGGGACTCAAATAGTCTTCCAAATACAGATGAGGTGTATGGCACGGGGACCGATAACGGTCTTGAGTCAATCGATCGCAGCGGCATCGATGAATTGCCGGACAACGGTTTCGCCGTAGGCTGGCCCGGGCACTATTGGATTGTCATTGATTGGGATTTGCTCACTCCTATTCTGGGCGTGAGCGCGCTGGCGATTGCCGCTCTGAGGGGGTTTCGTGTTTTTATTGAACGTACTTCCTGTGTAGCTTTTTTTGCGTTGGAACTTTTCCCCTATGAGTTTTGGCTGGAGGCCTGCTCGAGGATGGATCCGTCGGGCTCCACTTGTCGGGCCTGGGGCATCGAAGTCGACCTTCCGGCGCAACTCTAAGCGCTCGCTGCGTACAAAACCTCCTGCTAAGGCCATGTTTTTCTGTAACGGGGGGTCACTTTCCTTGTGATTTTGTCCCTATTAAATAGATATATTCTGAGGCAAGAAGTTAACTTCTTGGTGAATGACCCCTTTAGGGCGCAGGCCAGCCTCCGGGGGCTTGGGGTAAATCGTAGCCGCGGGCGGCGATGGCTTCGGTGATGCTTTGGCCGGAACCTGGCGTAAACAAATCCGCCGTGACTGCGGCGTGGGTTTCATCATCGAGCGAGCCATCAGCGTTGGTGTCGTATAGGAAGTTGCCATTACCGTCATAGGAACAACTATTGGTTGGCGCATAGAGAATATCGGATCCGCCTTCAGGCTGCACAAAGATACCTGCGGCGGCATCGAATTCAACAAACTGGCGCTGTGCATAGTCTTGCAAGCTGTGATTGGAGCCCGGACCTGCCCAGTTGCAAATCATGCCGAGGATTTCACCTGTGAATTGGTGCATGGGAGCACCGTAAGCAAAGTAGGCTTCGCCATCGGGCGCTTCAAAATCGTTGATGCCAATTTGAAAGACGCGCGTGTTGCTGTCTCCTGCGCCGGCTTGCCACGCAAAGGTGTAAGTCCCGGAGGAGTTGCTGGGATCAAAGTTGCCGACAAAGAGGTTGAAGTTCTCACTCCAGCCTTCGCTGTCGTCTGGAATGCGCTTGTTTGGGTCGAGTTGGCCATAATCACCTGTGCTGCTATCCACAACGCGGCCATCGATGTTTTCTCCACAATAAGTGGCTGTACGTGACTGCACTTTTAGATCATTAGCCGAAGCAAGTTCATACCAAAGGCTTCCGTTTAGGGTACGACTCGAAGCTGCGCAGTTGCCGCCAGGAAAGTCACTGCTACTTCCACCTATACGATAAAAGACTTTACCATCGTAGTTGTCCGTGCCCAATGCATGGTGCTCGAGGTTTACATAAACACGATGAGTGTCGCTGTTCCGAGTCAAGTCAAACTCAAGCTCGTAACTCCAGGTGTCTGTTTCCGGTTGGCCCAAATTCGCATGAATGAAAGTTGTATCGCTTAGCCCCGCCGCGTTCATCGCTGCAGTAAGGTCGGCACTGTCACCGGCCGCGGGTAGCGCACCGTTTTCATTGAAAGCAACATAGGCAAGTGCGGCGAGGGCCTTGAGGGCGGCAAGACCTTGGCTGCTTAGGCCACTTAGCAGACTATTAAGCTCTGCTGCGGCACATGCTTCACCGCTGCTTTCGCTTTCAAGCCAAATGCCGACATCGCCACCGGGAAGCTGGCCATCGGCACTGCCTCCGCCTCCGCCCATTTCATCGGGATGCGAACTGTACTTTACCGTTGGTCCATAACAATTGGCCCGTCCGGCGTTTACAAAAAAATCATTGCCATCAAATACCGAGACTTGGCCATTGAGCACTTCGTTGATTTCGGTGGTGGCCATTTCGTGACTGCTAAGCCAATCACCGCTAAGAAAACTACGCGCTGCAGCAACAGGGGACGCGTTTTGTAATTGTTGAGGAAGTGCAGGCGCTTGAGTGCTTGCAACTTGGAGCGGCGAGCTAATCGCGAGGCCCACTGGATAGGCGGATGCTACGTCACTAGGAATATCGGTTGTATTGTTTTGATCGTTTGGATCAATGCCGCTTTTTTTATCACTACTGCATTGTGTTAACAAAAAGATAACCCATACTGCTACTAAGATTCGCATGCTCTGCCCCATTGTTCTGCCCTCCACGCTTGAGATACTCGAACTCACTATTGTACTCAAACATAACGCGCTGTCGATTTACTCAACATACCGACAGTGCACCATACCCGCCCTCATGTATTGATGTGCAGTGGGTCCATGAAGGAGCAAGTTCTGAAAAGTTTTGTACCATGCGAGTGCGAAGGATAAAGTCCATCCTTTACGGAGCAGCCGAAAATAACGACTCGTGGTACGTAAAAGAGTCAGAACATGGTTTTCGTAGAGTTGTCGCTATGTGCTCAAGGTCGCTTTGGCAAGCTCATCGGCGATGTTCTTCCCTTTGAGTTGAGCGACAAGTTCAAGGGCAAAGGCTAGGGCGGTGCCTGGGCCGCGGCTCGTGGTAATCGTGCCATCGACCACGACATCTTGCTTGTGGAATGTAGCGTTACCCTCTTTCAGGTAGGATTCAAACCCGGGATAGCATGTAGCTTGTTTGCCGGTAAGGACGCCAGCTTTGGCGAGCGCCATTGGAGCTGCACAAATCGCAGCGATGTTTTTGCTTTGCTGATGTTGCTTTTTGATTAACTTTTGTACTTCTTTGCTTTGCGTGAGCTTTTGTGCACCAGGCAATCCGCCCGGTAAAATAACGACGTCCCAATTGCGATCAACGGCTTGCGGCATGGTCAGATCAGTTTGCACTTTGATTCCGTGCGCTCCAAGCACTGATTCGCTGTCAACACCGACAGCCGCGATGTCGATATTGGCGCGCCGTAGGACATCGAGCACGGTGATTGCTTCAATTTCTTCAAAACCTTCGGCGAGTAGCAAACAAGCATTGGACATAGATACCTCCTAAAGCACTGTGCACTCATGAATTATCGGAAGAAATTATAACAGTAGTTGATCGTTTCGGCTAGAACACCGAATCAAAACTACAGGGAATGACAGAAAAGCTTAGTGAGTTGTTATCTTCGACGCATTCACGTTCTTTTGCCCCAGGATCGATTAACGCGACAATATCCACGGGGCCGACTTCAGAGCTGGCTGGATCCCACTCGCCACACACGACTTCGCCGTATTCCCCTGGGGGGATGTTTCGAGAGCTTGCTGTGCTTGCGAGCAATTCGCCATCGGCACTGTCGCGGTGAAATTCAACTTCAATCCCTGCGCCAACTTCTACGTCACCCGAATTGTAGAGCTGAATGCAAAGCTTCATCGTAAAGTCTTCACACACAACGGCGCCAGCATCCGTGCCTAAATCAGGCGCCGCCAAAGAATCTCCCACCGCAGCGTTGAGACGATAAGTGTTGTGCGTTTTCCAACTGGCTATCTCTTCGGTTGGAATCGTCATGTCGTCGTTGACGTTACTAATATGGTAAGTGTGTTGGTTCCACAGTGGCCTTGCACGGACCCAGGAATCATCAGCGCTTGACCAGATTTCGACGCCGGGGATGCGTTCTTCTGCGCTTACATTTCCAGGGATTCCATCGCCAGCAAAGTTTGCTTCAGTATTACTGACAAAAACGATTTCAGCATTGCCGTCATTGTCAACGTCAGCGACGATGGGTTGCTCGGTGCGAGTTCTTGAAGGGTTCCAATCGGAAAATACTTCGGCTCCGGTTTTTCCATCGAAAACCAAAAAGCGTTGTTCGTCATTGTAGACAACTTCGGCGCTGCCATCACCGTTGAAATCAAAAACGGTGGAGGAAGTGACATTGGAAGAATCGTCTTCGGTGCTGTGTACCCAACGAATGCCGTCTTCTACACATCCTTCGACATTTGCTCCTTTGCAGTCTGGATCAAACACGACATAGCAGCTGCCTCCAGCGACACCAACCTCGGCTTTGCCGTCGCCATCGAAATCAGCCACAGTCGGCGCGCCTCCAGAGTTTTTGCTTGCGCAATTGCTCGTGCAAGTGATGTTGTTTTCGGTATCGCACTTCGGAATCTCTATAGACCAAACAACATTACCTTCGTTGCCATTGATGCGTGTCTCGTGAAAATACACCTTTCCTTTGGAAACGCGGATCACTTCGGGCAAGCCGTCTTGGCCAGCACTTCCATCGCTGTTTGAGACAACGTCTGCAATAGCGCAAAACCCTTCTTCAGGATTATTGGACCCGTCTTTGTTTTGCCACACGATATTTCCATCTTTGTCGAACACTGTGGCTCCAGCGATGACTTCCATGGACCCGTCTTCATCCAAATCTGCCACGCAACTCAAAGGGCCCTGGCTGTTGATCCCTTTGGCTCCGCCTGTTCCGATCCAACGCAGTGAACCGTCGTTGCCGTTGAGTACCAGACGTCCAATAATTACTTCTGGGGAGCCTGTTCCATCCAAGTTTGCGATGGCAGGAGATCCGTTGGGCTGCGTTTCCCCGGTGGCGCTTGAGACTCCCGGCCAGTCGCTGCCATTTTTACTCCACAGTTCCGAAAAACTTCCATCGGAGTTTCGGGTAAACGCCACCACGCCACCGTTTTGTTTAGTGGCTACGATCTCAGGATAACCGTCGCCGTTCAGATCACCGGCCGCGACATGTCCGTCAAAACGCAAGGCAGGTGTTTTGCCTGTGGTATCGGTACTTGGAGCAACGATCGGTGCGCTGCCATCGCCAGCAAAGGTGAGGAGATTGGTGTAGGGGCTTCGTCCGCTGACCACGCGTAGAACGCCTGTTTCAGGATAGTTTTGGTAACTGATAAAAACGATTTCGGGAATGGCATCGCCTTCGGCCTCAGGTACAAAATCAACTACGACAGGAGACATGATGGCATGCTTAAACTCTGGAAAAGGCAATGCGCTTGCATCCCAATGCAACTCAGTCGAGGGGTTTGCAAAAGGCTCAGCGGCGGGCTCGAGGCGACAAGCGCCTTCTTCCCAATCCGGTAGCGTCTCGCCTTCCTTTCCGCCGTCGCTGAGCAGCGCGGCAGCGTCGATCTCGCCATCGACGCCAGCGTCTTCGGTTAGAGCATGGTTACTTGAACCACAAGCAAACAAAAAGAAGGCTAGAACAAAGTGAAGAAAAGTAAGCCGCATAGTAAGTCTCATGAAAAATCCCGCAACGAAGAGCTAGTACTCCTAGTGTAGAATATATTGTGGGTATGGCAATTCGAAAGCGTCAAAAATCAAGGGACATTTTTGAGTTTATAGGGTTTGCTGAACTCAAGCAGTGGTCGAGTGGGTGCAAGAACGACATGTCAGGGCCCGTGAGTTAAGGCACCAATAAGTTGCTCGGTCTCTTTATCGATAGATAGCGGTTGAATTGAGATCCACCGGCGATGAAGTTTGTTTTCGAATCGTGGTCGAATCACTTTTGCGATGCACTCCTCAGTGATGCGCCGGTATTCGGCTCCGTCGAGTAGGCCCCAACTCTTTTCCAAAGCTGTCGTTTCGAGAAGACTGTGAGAGTAGTCGTTAGAAAGATTGCTATAATAGCCCTCAAGTCGTGATCTTAAAAATCTCGTCCTTGATCTTTTAGAAGTTCCAATAATTCGTCCAGCAGGCTCCATCCAAAGGCGCTATGCACGGCTTCATCTTTTACAATCCTTTTTAAAGCTGCTCTAGCGTCTTTTGCGGTCGTTTGTTTGAGCATGGCTTGGAAAAGTGGCACGGCCACGGTCTCGCCACAGCAGAATACCGAAGCGGCGACATCCAAAACCTGAAACGGCAAGGGCTGCTTGCCGGCTTGTTTAAAGTGAAGCGTATGCGGGTCCAGCACGGAGCGTTGCTTTCCGCCAGCAGCTTGAAACACGTCAAACGAGTCAGCCGCGTGATCGAGTTCATCACGAACAATCCGGTGCCCTAGGTCAATGGTATCAGGGCTTAGGCCAAGTTGAATGAGCCAATGCAAGCTTTGCGCGCTAAGTGCGGCTGATCGGTACTCGGCAGTGACGCGTGCCGACCACTCCTTTTGAACGCGTTGAAGATCAAGATCAGCGTGTGCTTGGGCGTCAGCCGCCATCGCCGCCATTGCCACCATCTGGTGTATTTCCATCGTTTCCCGCATCCTCGTAGGGCGGCGGAGGGTTGCAGGTGCCGCTGTCGCACTGGGACTGACAGGGATCACAGAAGCGAGGGCTCTCGTCATCACAAGCTGCAGAAGATAAGCTAAGCGCAGAAGCTGCTACAATAACCCACGGAGCACGTTTTCTATGTCGATTCATTGATATTCCTTATTTTGAAAGTTCAGTGCAGTTACAGCAACAACCGTGCCATTGGTTCTTTACTGTTATGATTCTGTTTTGAGCACGCAAAGCTGTGCCAAATTGTGTCGTTACCCGCAGGGCAGGGATCTAAAAGCCCTTTCAAGGGCTCCCATGACCTGCGACAATGAGCGTGAAAAGCTGAAAAAATGCTGTGGCTGAGCGATTTTTGTGGCGGTCTCAAGTCGTGCCAAAGGTTACATGTTAGGCATGAAAGCGTGATTTAGGTATCCTGGGCACAGATGTCTCATGCTTCTAAAGATAGCGGTCATGGCAATGAAAGCAGCGAGGTGGGCAAGGACAGCGGCAGGCATGTTCGGCAACCCACGGCTGCCTTTGCTCCGATGCAGGTCTCTGCCTCGCACGCTGCAGACCCGGAAGGGCAAACCCAGCTTGCTGTTTCGGTCAGCGAAGCAAAGGAAGGTTCTTGGATCGGGAGAGTGATTGATGAACGGTATCGCATCCTAGAAGTGCTGGGCGAGGGCGGCATGGGAAAGGTGTTTGTCGCCGAGCACCTAAAACTCCACAAGCGTGTGGCCTTTAAAGCGATTCTTTCAGGATTCATTGGCAACGATGAAATCACGGCGCGCTTTGCCCGCGAGGCGATGGCCAGTGCCAGGTTAGAGCATCCTCACATTGCAAGCGCCCTGGACTACGGAACGCTACCCGAAGGCGGCGCCTATCTCGTCATGCAGTTTGTTACAGGACACAGTCTCGGAGAGCTTTTCGATCGACACGAAACTTTTTCTTGGAGGGATGCTTGTCATATTGCCGCTCAAGTTGCAGATGCCATGATCTCTGCACACGCTGCAGGAATCGTCCATCGCGACCTTAAACCCGACAACATCATGATCGAGAAGCGTGACGATGACAGTTGGTGGGTCATGGTGCTTGATTTTGGAATTGCTCAAGTCCAATCGACGGGGCAGCCTGCGCCCCAGGGCGCTGTTTTGGATAGATCACTTACGCGTGTGGGGACGGTGGTTGGCACACCAGGCTACATGGCACCGGAGCAAGCTATGGGTGGCGCGGTTGATGTGCGCGCTGACCTTTATGCGTTGGGTGTCATCCTCTGGGAAATGTTAACAGGTCAAAGGCTTTTTGATGGAGAAAGCTTTACCGAAATCGTGACAAAGCAACTTACGCATATACCGCCATCGCTAAATGGCTTGCTTTCCCTACGGCAGCCGGCTCCTGTTGCGGGCCTTGATCAAATTGTGGGTGCGCTTCTTAAACCCAAGCCCGAGGATCGACCCGAATCAGCCACACAGCTTCGTCAGACATTGCGAGAGCTCGGATCGCAGATCCCTCAACAACCTTCCTTTTCTACAGCTACTCACGCTGCTCGCTCGTATGTGGAACACACCACGCGTGGCTTTGCTGCATTGCTACGCGCTTTCGGGCAACGCTGCTTTCGCGTTCTGCCCGACAGATTGCAGCCCTACGTGTCACGATGGTTTGCTGTTTTTGCTTTGGCTTCAGCAGTCATCGTGGCGATGATTCTTTGGTCAAGCTCGAGCGACACCAAGACGGAGGTAGCTAATGCGGGGATTGTGTCCAACATAAAGGATGCTTTTTCTCATGTACCTGAAGAGGTAAAACAACATGTTGAGACCATGATGACGCACAGCCGAAAAGTGCAAAGGCGTCAGGCCGCGCGCTGGTTGCTCGATCACAAACCCGTAGAGGAGATTCCATCCTATGCCTTAGCCGTTGCGGAGTTTGAGCTCGCGAAACAATGTCGTCTTCAGCGACAAGCTATTGAACGCATCGTAGAGACCGACGAGAGAAAAGCATTGCCGGCCTTAGAACGCGTGAAGAAGGCGCCTCGATCTGGATGCGGTTTTCTCGGCATTGAAGATTGCTACAAGTGCATTCGCAAAGTGGTAGCCACAGCCATCAAAACGCTTGACGACTAGATCCAATTTGGCCGGCTGTGTGCTGTGATGAATCACCCCGCTATCTTCCTATAATACAGGCACGGTCACCGAAGTCGACGAGATGCTCAAGCTACCGTTATTGACTTCAATGTTGCAAATCGTGGGTGGGCTTATCTCAGTAAAATAAGCACGTCGCTCTCCGTCTTCGGTGCCAAAACGAACCAAAAACTGCTCTGCGATCTGGTTTTTGTCGACCGGCCAACCCGAAAAACGCTGTCCTGTCGAAAGCCAAATCAGTTCATCTGTATTGGCATCGAATTCAACAATTTGTCCATCAACATCACGAACCTCGCTGCTTACGAAATCAGATTGTGGATCGGAAAACTCGATAGAAGCGGCATCCGAGATAGTCGTTTCATCGGAACAATCCAGGCAAAAAGTGCAAAGAATCAGGATGACAACAATAGCCTTCATGGCAACGATGATAGATCGAAATCATTCAGCCTACCATGGTCCGCAATACCGCATAGCCACCCCAAAGTTGTACGAGTAGCAACAAGCGAAGCGCCAACTACACCGCCGTTCAAAAACACGGATTCTATCCTTGATCCGGAATTTCTGGCTCCACGAGATGGGCAAGCATGCTAAGTGATTCTTGCCAACCGAGGTAGCACATTTCAGCAGGGATAACTGCGGGGACTCCTTCTTGCGTAATTCTTAGCTCGGTACCGCACAAAACTTTTTTAAGCGCGATAGTTACCTGCATTTCTCCGGGCAAATTGGGGTCATCGAATTGGTCAGTGTATCTAATCAATTCATTGGGTCTTAGCTCGGTGTACCTGCCTCCAAACGAATGCTCGCTTCCCGTGCCAAAGTTAGTAAATGACATTTTATAGTGGCCGCCTACGCGGACATCCATTTCATGCACTTTTGCCGTAAAGCCATAGGGCGGAATCCAGCGCGTTAGAGCGTCTGGCTCTAGAAATGCGCGGTAAACTTTTTCAGTGGGTGCCCTGAGCACGCGATGAAGTTGAATGGTGTTTGTAGTTGTCACTTGACTCTCCTTTAAATTATTTTGTGAAAATGCTTCCGATACATCGTTTTGCTACTGGTAGTTTTGAGATCTCATCCTTATTTCATGGAGTGAAGCCCAAACATGTTGCCTTCGGTGTCGAACACCAGTGAAATAAAGCCGTACTCGCCGATGGACATTTTTTCTTTTTGAACTCGTCCGCCAAATTCTTGCACGCGTTTTTCTTCAACGGCGCAGTCCTCGCAAGAAAAGTAGACAAGTACGCTGTTGTTGCCAGGCTCAAAACCTTTCATTTTGCACAAAGCTCCAGACGCCCCATATTGCTCCGGACTCCCCGGAAACGACCACATTTCAAAGTCCGAGTCATCCGGGCCCAGCTTTTCTAGTTTTCTTTGGAAAACAGATTCATAGAAACGCTTTGCGCGTTCAATATCTGTTACGTAAATCTCAAACCATGCAACTGAATTTCTATTCATTGCTTTTCTCTCCTTTTGCTTGCTTCACCACCACTAAATAATAGCTGGACGTAGTTTTTGAGATGATCAAGACTCTGTGCTGCAATATCGGCACTGCCGCTCGCTTTGGCTAAAATAAACGCCCCCTGAATCACTGCTTGAGTATGAAGAGCTAGACTTTCAGCAGACCACTTTCCCTTATTCGCGTAGAGGGATTTCGCTTCGCGTATATCAGCCTCCAGCTTTTGTGCATGAGCAAAGATACTCTCACGGCATGCTTTTCGAATATCAGGCTGTGCATCGTAAGTCTCTTGCACCATTGTGCCTACTAGACATGTAAACTCTGCAACTGTGCCTTGAAGAATCTCTTTTCTAAAATCGATGTAGCCAATGAATCGTTGCAAGGGATCCTTTCTGTCGTGATAAGCAGCGGAGTCAAAGAAGTTTCCGGTGACCAAAGACCAGTGATTGGCGGCAGCAACAGCGAGTGCATCTTTACTCTTGAAGTAGTGAAAGAAAGTGCCCTTTGTCACGCCTGCTTCCTTACATAGCTCATCAACGCTCGTGGCTGAGTACCCTTGGCTACGAATCAATTTGAAGGCCGCAAGAAGAAGTTTCTCACGCTTTGGTAGTTGCTCGTCTCTTTTGGAAGGCCTACCCATATGACACACATACCAACCAGTTGGTATGTGTGTCAAGGCTGTGGAAAAATTCGATCCGATAAGGTTAGGCAATAGTCTGTTGGCGGAAAGGCAATCCCATGGGTGCAGATACTCATGGCGAGTCGAACCTTGCCTGTCAACGTTGAGGTCGAAAGTCCTCATTGGCAACCCAGTTAGCCATCTTGCTGTTTTTCTGTTGATAAAAACAAGAATGATTACAGGCGAACTATTGGGG
Source organism: Myxococcales bacterium (assembly GCA_016699535.1). Classification (NCBI taxonomy): domain Bacteria; kingdom Pseudomonadati; phylum Myxococcota; class Myxococcia; order Myxococcales; species Myxococcales bacterium. Next base: position 3,293,442 of record CP064980.1, on the reverse strand, counting down.
GACAGTGTGAGCTAATTGGCACATTTATTGCTGCAGTAGTGAAAAAAGGGATTTGTATGCAACCATTTTTTCGTAGCTTTTGCTTTTTTATTCTTATCTATTGTTCCCATGCTTTTCTTACGGCTGGTTGTGTTCCAGTTGCAGATTCCGATCAAGCGAGTGCAAAGAGAGCCATGCTCGGAGCATGGTTGCCGTATGCAGAACAGTCGGTACGACTGAAAGTATTGGTCATCAACTATGATCCTATTGTCAGTGGCGGTTCGCTACGCGAACAACATTTTTGGCAAGATCCGCGTGAACTTGTCACCGGGTTTAGCGAGGCACTATACCAAGCCTCTGGTGGAGGAGTTGCGTATGACATTGTCGACTGGAAAGACGTCGATGCTTTTCCTCCAATGATAGGAGAACAATTTAATGAAACGTCATATGAGCAGTGCCTGAATGACGGCAGTTCTTGCTATAATACGAAGAATGCGGATTACGAGAAGATAGTACGTGATCACGATCTTTGTAACAGAGTTGCTCAGCGGGAAGTGGATGAAGTCCTGCTTTTAGGCGCACCTGGCTTTGGTTTTTTCGAAAGCAGCATGGTAGGACGGGATTCTTTTTGGATAAATGGACCCACTGTCTCGGTTTCGCGCCGTTCCTGCTCTCGGCGCTTTGTTCTCATGGGTTTTAGTTATGAACGGCATGTTGCGGAGATGCTGCACGACTATGGACACCGTGTGGATGACACGCTCAAACACGTTGAAGAGGCAGGCAAACTTCCAAAAGGTAATTATGAAAAATTTTCAAAATACCTAGGTACCTCTTCCAACGGTATCGCAGGGTGTGGTGACACTCACCATCCACCAAATTCAGCAGCGGGAGAAGAATATAACTACAATAGTCCCTTAGAGGTCTCTTCAACGTGTCATGCTTTTGGACCTGTACCTGATCAGTCATTTCCCACAACCCAGTTTGATTGCGATCATGACGATGGCTGGGGTTGTGTAGAATCAGAGTACCACAAATGGCGGTTTGCGAAGCTTCCTCGGACGAAAAACGAGAATTGGTGGAAGTTCATCGCGGTAAATTCTACCAATTTTAGCGATGGAGAAACTAACCCGCCGGATGTTTCCCTCATCAATGAAAGCGATGACCCAGATCTCGTCCTCGTTGACGATACTGATGTTGATAACACATCTTCAAACTCGCCGGATGATTCGTTCGTTGAGCCCCTGCATGCTTCGACGCCGCCTCCGTCTGGAAACTTGAGTTGCCCAACGCACAATAGTCATACTACCGGTCTGTCGTTTGTGTGCGAAGATGGCCTGTTTACTCAGGGGGATGAATTTGGCCAGGATTTTGGTCCTTGTAAACAAACAGCAGATGGATGGGTTCCTGCTAGCTCAGGACAGCTGTGCAATGGTTGGCTTTGTCCAGGCTCAACCTCGGAAAATTACGATTTGCACCACGCGCCAACGGGAGACTCGCTTGCAGGACTCGACGGTCACTATGTTTGTGCATGCGATCCATGTCGTGGAGTGCTCACTTGGAAACTGGTTTGCGATTTAGATGGCGCCGACAACTACAAGCTACCATTAAATGGTAGCTGCGGATAAAGCTCACGCTGTTGTTAGGCTGTGCAAGCAACGGTCGACCAACGTAAAACATGCGTCTAGGGAGCCTTCATGAGGTGTTGGACGTCGCGTGCGTGAAGTCCAAGAAGATACAAGATGCGATCGAGGCCGCCTCGACTCAAAGCGGTGTCTGCCGCATCGCGCAGTCGCTTTTTCGCGTGAAATGCGATGCCTAGCCCTGCACGAGAGAGCATCAATAAATCGTTGGCGCCATCGCCGATAGCAATTGTTTGTTCAGCAGCAATGCTTTCGTGTTGGGCAATGGTGCTTAGTAACTCGGCTTTGCGCTGCGGTGTAACGATCTCGCCTTCTAGAGCGCCGGTCAGCTTTCCATCGCGAACTTCCAAGCGGTTCGCGTAAGCATAATCAAGCCGAAGCGTGGCTTGCAGTGCTTCGGCCGCACACATAAAGCCTCCGGAGATTACTGCGGTTTTATAACCGAGCGTTTTTAAGACCCGCAACAACTCAGGCGCACCTTCCGTCAAAGGCAAGTTTCGGCTTAGTTGGACGACCTGGGCATAGTCCAAGCCCTTGAGTAACGATACACGTTTGCGAAGCGAGGCTTCGAAGTCCAGCTTTCCTTCCATGGCTTCTTTGGTCACCGCGACAACACTGTCACCGACGCCAGCAAGCTTGGCCAACTCATCGATGACTTCGATTTGAATAAGCGTGGAATCCATGTCCATGACGATAAGGCGCTTCGAGCGTCTGGTAAGATTGTCACGCTGAAGAGCCACGTCAAAATGGTGTTTGTCGCTCTGTTCAATCAGTGTTGTTCGCAGCGCTTCTTCGCTGCCTTCGGGTAGGGCGATGATCACTTCCAATGAAGACAAAACACCTTCACTCAAACGTCGTATCGCTACGATGTTGGCACGGTGTGAAGCGAGCGCTTTGGTAAGTTCCGCGACCTGCGAAGCTCCGAGCGCATCACCAATTGCAGTTACTGCAAAAAAATCTTGTCCAGTGCCTTCTTCTTGCTGCTCAAGCAAATCAAACTGCAGCTCAAGGCCCATCTGTTTTGCGGTGAAGAGCAGATCCTTAAGCACAGGCTCGCCTTTTGCTGGCGTTCCATCTACACGAATTAACAAACAAAGGGTTAGATGGCCCTGCACCACCACTTGCTCGATGTCGATCAACTCGGCGCCTGCCGTTGCCACGGTTTGACTTAGAGCTGCTGTAATACCGACGTGATCACGCCCGGTTACTTGCACCAATACTAATTGCCCGTGTTGATCGTCCGCCATGCGCGCAGGCATAAGCCGAGCCTCCACAATGATCAAATTCTATTTTATTTCGGATGCCCAAACTAGTGCTCCGATCGAAAAGTATTGATCCCTCTCGCCGCAGTGAAGGCGCGAGCTGCAGCGTCAGAAAACCTTGAAATATTCGCGATATTACCGCGCTTTGCTTCCTAGCATCTCACCCCTTCACTTTACGATCTCGGCTCAATACTTTCCAATCAGAGCACTAGCCGATTGGACCAGCCTTTGGATGTAACGTTTGTATCCGGGACGGTCCTGGCATCGCGCAATGTATTTGGTAAAGACCGGCTTAGCCTCTAGAGCTTTGGTGAAAATATACCATTCCAGATTGGAAGCGAGAAATAGGTCCGCGGCGCTGAATTGCTCCTCCAAGAGAAAACCATTCGAGACTGCCTGTTCAAGATTAGAAACCACGTCGCTATAGCTACCGTACCCTAGATGGCTTGGCTTTGGACTATCCATACGCGGATTTGTTTTATCAAGCATGGCCGGCTCCATGCATGAAGCCGTAAAAAAGAGCCAGCGGTAGTAGGCGCCACGACGCGGATCCCTCACATCATGTGCTAAGTTTGCCTGAGGGAAAGCGTCGGCTAAATAGGCACAGATAGCAGAAGTCTCTGTCACGACAACCTTCTTATGAACAATCGCAGGGACTTTTCCCATGGGATTGATTTTTAAATAATCCGCCGACTTATGATCGCCCGTTTCCCACTTCAACAATTTAATCTCGTACTCGGCGCCAACTTCTTCGAGCATCCAATGGGCAATGCGACCGCGTGACATCGGATTATAATAGAAGGTTACTTTATCTGTCATACTGACTCCTTGCACATGGACATACACCCACGCTTTAATGCATTCAAGCGACAAAGCGTCGCGGAGAGTGTCCCCTCGAATACAAACTATTAAGGGAGATCAACGATGTAAAGGGCTCCCACGTCATCGTAGCTTGCCGTGTTAAATTTCCAATTGGCGAACAGGTAAACTTGGCTGCTGTCGATGTACACCGTATAGCCGAGGGCATCGGCGCCATAGTAATCGCTTGCTTCGTATTTGATCGCCAACGCCCAATTGTTGTTTGGCTGACGAACGTAGAGGTATCCCGCGCCCAAACCACCCGTGTTAGTCGTGTTATAAGGTGCGCCGATGATGGCGAAGTCCCCATAGAGTTTGACGTCTTTTCCAAACTCATCGTCGTTGCTTCCATCCGAAGGCTGTAATGCGGCGGTCTCTTGCCAGGTTGATCCGTTCCAATCGAAGATGTAAGCATAGCCAGCGGAGTTATTCGGGCCAACATCGCCTACCACAAAGCGCGTGCCTTGGATAGACACCGACGATCCAAACTCGTGGTTATCGCTGTTGCTAAGCGATCCGAAATAACGATTGAAAAAGTCCCACGAGCTGCCGTTCCATCGATAAAGATAAACCGCACCCGAAGTCGCAGACCCATCAGAGCGACCAGGCGCGCCTGCAATCAACCAATCGCCGTCGATGGCAATCGAATAGCCCAAATAATCTCCGCCGGAGATTTCCGTGGATTGTAGCCCAAGGTATCTTCGGATGACCAGCTTCCGGGGCCGGTTCGGCGGTAGACGTAAATACCACCGCTGAAGTTTCCTCCGCCAACCGAACCTCGATAGCGAGTGATGTAGGCGAGGTCGCCATCCATCTCAACAGCGCCGCCAAAATAGGTGTAATCAGCTGGGGTCTGTGTCAACTTGGTCACTTCAAGCCAGCTTCCATTGCCCTGTCGCTCATAAATATAAGCAGCACCGATATCGGAAAAGCCCCCACCGTCGACGTTTGGCGCGCCAACAACAGCATAGTCACCGTCGATGGTGACACTGGCGCCAAAGGCATCGCCCAAGGCGCCGTCCGAAGCGCTTAGCGTATCTTCCAAAAGCCAGCTTCCGTTGCCTTGGCGTTCGTAGACGTACGCATGTCCCGTCCCCGGCGAAAATGGATAAAATTCGGTGGCCCCGATGATCATGCGATTGGCAGAAAGGTCCATGGAATCACCAAAATACTGATAGGATATAGTCGGGTCAGGAGGACGTAAACTTTCGGTTATTCCAACGGTCGCGGCACAGGTTGTGGCGCAAGCGTTAGAAAAACAATCGCTACTTTGGTTGCAGCTTTGGCCCGCCGCACAAGCAGCGCAAGTGCTACCGCCGCAATCGACGTCCGTCTCATCTTGGTTTTGAACGCCATCGGAGCAGGTTGGGGCTTGTGCCGAATCAAGTGAATCATTGCCATCGGTTCCAGCGTCCAATGACACCGGCGCATCTGCGTCTCCGCCGTCCTGAGAGTTAGCGATCTGATCGTAGCCGACACGGCCACAGTTCATTAGTAGGCAAAGCTCGAAAATAAGCGCTACCAATTTCCAAGGCATGTGCCGAGTGTATATTAAAGCCAATGCAGTTTCAACAAACTTTTACATGCTCAGTAAAGCTAGAACAAGCACCCATGCGTGCTAATCGTTTGAAACCATGTGGCTATCTAACTCATGCTCACGAAGCCCTGTGTATCGCTAGATTGCCACGAACAGTGAACGAGGCTCAACTGAGTCATCGATTTTCAATGGTTGCATGCGCCTGCAATGTGCTCTCAAAGAAGAGCTGAGAAAACTCTGTTTCGTGAGGCGGTCGCATTGGCGCTGTTGGAGAATCAGGCTACTCCGCTAACATCGTGTCGTTAAAAACAAAGCTCCGGACATGGAAAGATGCTGGGTTGATCGATGAGGATACCCTAGCGAACATCACGGCCTTCGAGTCGCGATCCAATGGACCTCGGTTGGTGTACGCTCTTGGCGGGCTTGGTGCGTTTACGATTGGGGTGGGATTAATTTCCACGGTTGCGGCGAACTGGCAGGACATCAGTGACCTCGCTAAAATTTTCGTTGACCTCTTAGTGGGAGTTGCTATCGCATGGGGTATTTGGCGGCTGCACAAAGCAAAGCAGATTTGGCAACGCGACGCGTTAATCCTTGTGTATTATCTTTTTACGCTCACATCGATGGCCTTGGTAGGGCAAATTTACCATTGGGATCCGCCTCTGTACCGTTTGCTTCTGGCGTGGACTATGGCCACCGCGCCAGTTGTGTTGTTGGGTTCAACGACCTTTCTCGCTTGGGTTTGGGGCTTGGGCCTTGCAGTCACCTATGGCGCTTGTGTAGTGCAGCTCACAAGCTGGATCGAGGCACACAAGGTCGGTTTGTCACCGGATGTTCCTTTTTTCGCCACATATTTTGCGCCATTCCTTTTCTTGTTGCTCTCCGAAATAGCTCCCATAAAAATGAAGCGGCCACGTTTTCGCTTTGTGTTCGTAACGCTGGCATGGGCGTTCCTTGTCGCCATGGGATTCGCCGCTCAGTTCGCGTGGTACGCAGATATTTCTGGAGATGAAACGATTGTCTTCTCGGCGCTGCTCGCGGTTGCGCCAAGCATTGGAGCGGCTGTGGCTCTGCCCCGAATGTATCCGAACTTATCGCCGAGTAGCATTAGTGCACTTCGGACAGTGTTGCTATCTGTGTTTGCAGTGACCGTGCTTCCTTTTCTGTTCACCCACGAGGCGATAGAGCTTGTTGGTGCGTTGAGCAATCTTGCTTTCATGTGCGTTCTCGGATGGGCGGCACTACGCCTGCAGTGGTCTCGGTTTTTTGGTTTCGTCACAGCTTATCTGGGACTGCGCATCGTTCTGATCTACTTCGAGGTCTTTGGCTCGATGCTGAGTACCGGCTTGGGTTTGATCACAGGTGGCATGTTGACTGTACTGGTGGCATGGCTTTGGTATCGCAAATCGCCCAGAGTCATGGATCATTTTGAACAAATGGCGGACGAAGTATGACACCATCAACAAACAAGACCGGGATACTCGTCGCGCTTGCCCTGCCGTTGGTCCTGATCGTTGGAAGCATTGCTTTCTCTCAGTATAATCTCGAACGTGGAACGCTGTGGTACTTTAGCCTAAAAGGCTACGATCCGCGCGACCTTCTCAAAGGACACTACATCCACTACGTTGTTGGCTACGATTGGGATGGCGGCGCCCGTAGCTGCGATGATCTTGCAGATTGTTGTTTATGTCTCACTGAAACCTGGGAGCGAAAGCCCCCGCGCGTGCACTTCGATCGCTGCGAAGCTACCCGTCGTTGCGACGCAAGCATCCGTGATGAGCAACTCGAAAAGCTTCAGCGATTCTATATTCCCGGGGCCCACGCATCAGAACTCGAAAGAATCTTTATCAAAGCTGCCCGCACCGATGAGGCTCTACTGCAGGTTTCTGTAACCTCTGAGGGAAGCGTTACCGTTAAAGATCTTCTCGTTTACGATCAACCTTTAAATGAAGCTTTGCTCAAATAAAAGAGAACACTCCCTGGCCCGGAATCTATTGACAGGCATCTGTGCACACCGGGTATCCGCCGTAGCCATCCCAAGCAGACCAATAGAGTCTATCAAAAAGATTGATGGCGCCGATGAAGGCGTTGGTGACTCCGCTAAGAAGATCAACAAGCAACTGCCCAGCCTGACCAAACCATTGGATCAGCCACCCGTCGTCTCCAACGCTTGTTTCGATGCGTGGAATATCGATGGACGCGTTTGATTTTTCCGGATTGCCGGCGACGATCCAAGCACGCATGGAGGATACAAAGGTTGCAATGGCCAAAGCGACGATTCCAAGGCCAACGGCTTTGCCTTGCCATCCGCCGGCTCTTCTAACAACCACCAGGCCGATAATGATGGCGGCGAATGCAACAAGCATTGTTATGAATTGATAGGTTCGAAATTCTTGCACACATTCGCGACAGACCTGTGCCATCGGAAGGTCGAGTTCATCAGGGGACATCAGACTAGATTCAAGTTCGTTCAAATCGCTAGCATCGGAAGCCACCCAGTGAAGAGTGCCATCCGGCGCAAAACCAATCAGCTGCGTGTTCTGCTCATCGCCAGTCGCACCGAAAACGTGTGTTTGTCCACTGTTACTGCGAAGCGCAGCAAGGCTAACGAATCGCGTATCATCGTAGTTCATTTGCCAAGCCACTTGTGAGCCATTTTAAAGGGGATAACCCCTTTCCATTCACCAAGCTCTAAACCAGTTGCCGAAGTGAGGGCGTGTTGCAAGGCTTCTACCCGAGGATCCCCATCAAAGGTTGCGCCGTACTGGTTTCCCATATAGTTGGCCACAAAAGCCTGCTGCTCTTCCGTCAACGATTCGCCCAGATCATCGGATGCGCTTTGCGCCGCACAACTCGCAATGAAAAGAACAGCAATCATCGTCACCAAAGTGTTGGAACAAAAGAACAACTTGTTATGCATGTAAACTCCCCAGTAAGTGCATTCGGTGCAGGAGACGAGAGCATCCCGCCGCCCGAGTGTCGGAAATAAGGTGCCCATAAGTCAAGCCATCTCGTAAAAAACGCTGCAGCTGCGGATAGCCGATGGCAAAAGTTTCAGCTTATTCCATAGAGATAGGTCGTGATGAAGTGAGCTGCTAGCTTGAGTCGGAAGGACATAAGTTTAACATGAACTTGCTCAAATCTCCCAAAAGATCTTCGGATAAATCGGAGTCCTGCTCTATTAGATTTTCCACGATATCACCAAAGAAAAATGAGCAAAGCGTTTGCCTAATCTCGACGGAGAGAAATTCGCTGAATCGCTCGAGGTATGCAGTCAATATCTGCTGTAACTCCATGGCGAGCTGTCCGATATAGTTGGCAGCACTGGCGTCATTTATGTATGTGCTGCCCCCGCCAAACCTGTGTTTGAGCAACTCTGCAATTAAGGTTAGCAAGATGATTAAAGCGTAAAGAAGCTGTGCCTCATCGAGAGACTCCGCGTTCTCGAGATCTTGCAGAATTCGTTCGGCTTCTTTGATGAGTCGTTCGCCGTCAGCCGGGATTTCAAGATTGCCGAGGGCGGTGTGAAGAAACACGAGCGTGCCTATAAACTCTTTTGCAACTTCTGCGCGCGAGGTAAGTTGTTCGGCAATACTAGGAGCATCGTTCCACTCGGCGGATAGGTAAACTCTGCCCATGGCCAGTGAGTCCAGTTGCATCGTCAGCCAGTCTTGAAGGTCTGCAGAACTCTCTCCATGGAAAGGGCTGACCCAGTTCGAGTCCTCAAACGGATGAGGAAGTAGGTGTAAGATCAGATCATGAAAACCTTGCAGCTTCGGAAGAGTGATTGCGCCCTGCCACACATCTGAGCCTGGCGTGCTTAGATCATGGAGGATACCAGGCATTACTTTGTTTACGAACAGGGCGTTGAACTCGGCAACGGCAAAATCCTGTTGATCGACGAACGAAGCACTATCATAAATCTGCGCGAATGCTGAGGCTACCCAGTCTTCTTCGGAGCTTGCTCCAGCCGCGATCCAGTCTTCAAAGGCTTGGCGAATTGCGTGCGTACTTCGGCTTCATGCTGTTGAGTGCTTAGAAGCATTGCTAGACCAAGCCCCAAAATCAAACTACCACCTACAGCTGCCAAGCCACCAAGAGAAAGTGCTGCGCTCGAACCAACTATCTCAAAGGCAATAGGTGCGGCGATTGTATTCGCGCCGCCCTGTGAGTCGAGGTTTTGTTCGGTACGCACATTACAGCCCAAAAGCGTTCCACATAGAACTAAAGCGAGCGCTCGGTAAGACCATCTGTGGGAGCTTCGTACAGTGCCGTTTTGCTTGTTTTGCACGTTGACGCTAAAATAGAGCAAAAACCGTGCCGCTTGGTATTTCAGAACGGCGCCAGAAGCCGTTCATTATTATTCAATAATTTTGGTAATTTATGTCGTATGGGCTGCTTACAAGACCCAAAAACTCACAGTGCTGAGGTCTGCTGTCTCCGGATGAGGCAGAAAGGAAAGTGAGTCCACGCTCCTGGCGCAGAGTGGCACACGATGACGTAAGCAGGAGCTCTTTGCACTGGAAAATGGGCTGTAGTGTGTTGGCATGTCTTTTGCGTAAGACATGACTTCTAAAACTGAGGAGGCCGCGATGAATTTTAACAGAGTCTACTTTGCGATGGCGATGTGCGTGTTAATTGCGTGCAGCAATGATGACGTTGATACCCATGATATCGATCCTAAAACTCAAGCGGCACTTGATGATCTAGCTGAAATTCAAAGTAACTGGGACGAAAGAACAGAAGAAAGTCGTGCAGATTATTGCTACGTAACGTCGCGGTGCTCGTTCACTGGCTCGTGCTACTACACCGAAATCCAAGTCCAAAATCATGCAGTAGTGGCTCGTATATACAAGGAAACACTACGCCAAATTGATGGTTCAGAAGAACTTGTCACAAATTGGGAAGAAGATAGCAGTTTGCTCGGAAGTCACGATGATGTTTTTGCTTCGGATGTATCCACCTACGACGAGTTGCTAGTTACATGTGAAGACAAATACATTTCTAGCATTGAAAACGTTGATGACGTCTCTTTCCATATTAACGCTAGTGAAGAAGGTTTGCTCGATGCGTGTGTGTACGAAATGGATAATTGCTTTGATGACTGCACTACAGGCATCAACATCCACGCTTTCGAGTTAGCAAGCTCAGACTGTAGCGATAGCTACTAGTGCTCTGATCGAAAAAGAAAACTGTCCACTAGTCTCAAACCGCTTTAACAACTGCGATGAAGATGATAGCGATTGTACTCGCGGCAAAGTTTCAATTCACTTGGCATGGAAGTTTAGGGCGGAGCGAAGACGAAGGGTAGTTGGAGGGTAACGCTGCTCGCCGGTGGTGTTTTGATCTGAAGTTTTGCGATGATATGTTTGATGCAATCTGCCAGTTCAGGGCTTTCAGTGGTGTTGTTAAGAATGTAAGCCTGATCGACGTAGCCTGAACTCAGCAAACGAAATTGAACGACGACTCGACCTTCGAGCTCAGGTGCATTCCGAAGGAGTTGGTCGTAACAGTTTTGTATATGCGGCGTATTGGCTTGAAGAGCTTCGCTAAGTGAATCATATGCGTTGTTATCGTCGGTGTTTTGAGTGTGAGATTGACTGTCTGAGCGTTCAGTTTCGTTTTGCCGTGCTTCCGGTTTTTCATAAGCTCGTGGTGTGGAGTGTGCCGCTGCTGATTTCCCTGAGCCACAAGCCAGTAAACCAAGCGTGATGAAAGCCAACAACAAGCTCTGGTGTTGCGTCTTCATGGGCTAACTACGTAGAACGCCTCGTATCAAGTGGTCAACAAAACAAAAAACAGAGTTACAAAACCCGGACCTAAGTCCTAAACAAATCTAGCGGTCATTGATGCCTTTGCCTTCGAGTATGCGTGGGATGTGTTTTTCAATCCGTGATTGACGAGTCGAAGATTGCTTGGCGCCGGAAAAATAGAGAATGTAGGCTCTCTGGCGTCCCGGGGTGAGTGAGCCAAAAGCTTTTTTTACCCTGGGTTTTGCCGCAAATATTTTCTTAAGCTCATCGGGCACCGGTTCGGGGTTTTTCTTAAACGTCACGGTCTGGCCGGAGTCTTCTATTGCGATAGCTTCTTTTATGTAAGCTTTGATGGTCGGTGTTAGTTTATTAATATCGCGTACCGAGGCAAATTCGAATCGACGCCCGGCCTGAGAGTTTGGTCCATTGTCGACTAAGACTCCTTTGGGGTCTTTGAGCAGTGTGCCTTTGAAGAACATCATTCCTAAACAATTTTTGAAGGGTTGGATGATAACTACGTTGCTTTCTTTATAGCTGTAACACGGCAGATTCCACTTAAGCGTTTCTTCCAGTTTTGTCTTTAGCAGGATGGCGCGAAGTGCTGTCATCTCCTCAAAAAGACGTCAATCAGCTTGATTTTCTCAAGGCACAAAGGTGCCAACGACCTTTGGTGGAACATCAACCGCCACCTGCCAAGTGAACTTGGGGCCTTTTTATTGCGCGTTTAGCTCTTCAACGCCGATGTGGCCGGGGATAGACGCGCCCAGCACCCGGGTATTCAGGAACATGAAGCCCACAGTGCTGTTGAAAACTTGATCTTGCCAACTGTCTAATTCGGTACCCTGGAGAAGAAACGGCCAAAACAACTCTGGCACAATGTGATAATTCAACATGACCAAAAGACGCCATTCGGTCGTCAAAAATAGACGGGCAGCACTTATTTTGGCTCCGTCTGTTGCTGGGATGATACAGCACGAAGGTGATGCAAAGTGTATTACTACCGGTGTCCGCGGATTTTATGGCGACTGGATTTCGTGTTGCACGTTGGCAGTATCGGGTTCATGGTTCATGTCTATGCGCTTATATTTGCCAGGAAATCTCTTTTTTCTAGTAGTTGCTCTGGGTTCTAGTTTGCTAGGTGCTTGCCAAGGCCTAGCTCAGTCCGAGAGCCTTTCCGAAGAAGGTTCCGCCATCATTAATGGCACCACTCCGCTCTACGACGAACTACAAGGTGTGATTAATTTTAACAACCATTGCTCGGCAACCATGGTGGGTCCACGACATATCTTGACCGCGGCGCATTGCGTGTCCGAGATAAATTATATTCCTAGCGTTGACGAAAGCGGCTACGAGTATAACAAAACTCAACTTGCTGTAAGTAATAAGCTTGAAGGAGAGGTGCTTTTTCTTGGTCGTGGCATCTACCCTTGGGAAGACCGTATGCGTTTCTATGTTGCCGTTGAGCGTATCGACTATCATCCTGGGTTTGTCGAACACTGCACTGACCCGTGCGATTATGACACTCTTCTTGAGGAGGGTTGGTCTGATTTAGCCCTTGTCACTGTGGAACAAGAAATTCCAGGTGAGATCTATGCTATTTCTACTGCAAACGCGGAGAACACTACGGTTTTGCAGGCAGGATATGGTTGCAAGGCACTTGGTGATTCCGATTTTGGAGAAAAGCGTTTTGTGCGAACGACCTATACTGAGAAGCTATCGTGGACAAAAGCGGTTTCTTCGGAGGATTATTATTTCTCAACCGTTGATGCGGAATTTGATGAATTGGGTTACCCGGTTCCTCTTGCTGGGACTTGTCCGGGAGATTCAGGTGGACCCGATCTGAGTACCAACGGTTTTAATAGTCTTGTGCTGGGAGTTCACTCTGGCATCAACGGTGCGGAAAATTTTTCTAGCCGTTTAGACTCACAGGAAACAAAAGATTGGCTTGAATCTTATGTTTCACAAGAAGTGAGGCTTGTCGACAGTATAAACGCCGAACCGCCCCGGCTGTGCTTTGTGCCTGAAACCAATGATCCCGACACTGTCACCGAAAGCGACTACCTCAAGGTTTTCTCTCCAACGAATCTGAATGTCGATCACTACGGAGTCTTTCGCAACAAAGGCCAAACGGTACGATACACCATGCGGCCCTATGAGAACTGGGGTCGTGTTTTTAAGAATGGCGAAGCAGATGGTAGTTTGAACAGCTCTCTTTACATACGCGGAAATGCCTTCGGAGCGGGCAAGATTTACGAACAAGAAATTGATCAACCGTTGCTCTGGTCTATCAATATGACGTGTGCGAACGACCAAGCGCCGCAATTGCGATGCTTTGCTGAAGAGTGGTCATCGAGCGACAAATCGAAAGCCGTGATTGACTGTACCGACATCATTTCTCGCGAATTTTATCTGAGCGCAGCTTGTACGGAAGAAGACAACCGCAAAGTGGCACCCACTGAGATTAACTTCACACTTGAGTTCCGAGGCGACAAGGATCTTCAAAAGTTTGGCCAGGAGCCCTGCCGTAACTATAGGACGCAGATTGCTGCAGCACCCTTGGCGGAATAAGGCAGCACGGAAGGCCGGCTAGGCTTTTTTTGTCGGCCTTTTTGTAACTCCGTTTTATTGGAAACTCTGCCGGGCTCGGCGCCTTCTCCAGAGGAATACGCCTATTACAAACAACCAAGCGATCCGCGGCGGCGAGGATGACTTGAGGCTGCACCCTTCATGGGAGGGGTCCAGTTGTGCGTTCGGGTCGAGACGAAGTCTTTCGTCCTCGGTCAGTGCTTCCTTGGAATCTTCATAATAAGGAAAACATGACGAGAAATCCGGGTGCTGCGCCGGAAATTCTTTTGCTTCAATGCTTGGATCGTGATCGACGCAAAGAGTTTGGGATGTTGCAAGCGTCCCATCAATTAAACTGTAAGTTTCAATCGCAAGACAGTACTCCTTCGATATTTCCTGAAATGCAATCGCATCCATTCGAGTCTCAACCATATCTCTGCTAGACAACAAATCTGGGAAAGCAGGCTCGGATGCATCGGAGGTGATGCGATATGCATAGTAAAAGCGGTTTAGGTCTTGCTCGACCGTATCCCATTGAACGCGTACCAATGGAATGGCCGTGCTCTGGGTCGCCCAACAGCGTGTCACCGTCTCAGTGAGCCCCACGCAGTTATAGGGATCTCTTGGTGAAGGCTGGCTTGTGTCGCAACACACCGACTCAAGCACCTTCTTTTGCGCTTCGATGCTTAATGCGAGAGTCTGAATGGGCCTAGGTTCTGGCGTATAGTCGCTTGCGCTTTTTAGTTGAAACTCAACCTGTCTGTTCACGCTGCCCGAAGCACTTTCCCCATTGGTTGTGTACAGAATATTTAGCGATACATCATAAAGCGTGTCTGGTAAGAGCTCGGTATTCGCGCGCCACACCACGGCTCTAACTTCAGACCGATATTCACTTTTTCCCAAGACTATATTTCCTTCAGGGTCCAAAACTAAAATAGAAAACCAGTCCACCTCTTGCGCAAACCCCAAGGCTTCGGTTTCTTTTTCGAATACACCGGTGGTGTATCCGTCGGTTGAAGGGTCAAGGCCAAAGGCAAGCACCCCTTCTCGGCTTATTTCAAGTGGTACGTCGGCAAAGTCTTGTTCAAGGGAATCGGCCAAGCGATCGAGCGCTAAAGCAAGCTCGGAATTGGGCCCGGCCGCCACCGAACAAGCCTTGGCATGGCTTGAGTAGCTGTAGCTGTGAGCTAGCAAGGCGAGTAAACTGAACCCGAAAACAATGGATAAAGTAATACGGTTTGTCATAAACAGGGTATTTGCAAACACTGTGCCACAGAAAACTTCATTAAATTCAGATGTTTTCGGTACCTGTTGTGCCAAAGAGTGCCAACCCACTGTAACCCAAACCTCACCCCTGCAGTCATCACCTAACCTAAAGCTGCTAGCAATGTTGCCGGTTCGGACAGTCTTGGTGCCCAGGGTAGCTAGATCAGTAGTTGCTGAAGCTCTTCTTATGCACTTGCATAGCAAACGCGAAATCCAATGAACCGTCCCCGCAAATTAAGGCTTTACCCTAAAAGACGTCGTCGGGTTTGATTTTCTCTACTTCGGCTTGAGGGAGACTGATATAGCCAACATCAAGATTGGCAATGAAGCCTTGGTGTTTGCAGTCGCTCGAGCTGTCGTTATCCCCCGTAATCACGACTGACAGATTGTAGTTGCCATTGAGCGCGGCACGAATGCCAATGGCCTCGGCTGTTGCGTTGGTTAAATCGATGGCGTTTTCGCCGTTCACGTCGGTGTCTGGAAGCTGACACGCAAGAGGATTGCCTTGATCATCCAGCGGTGTTGTATCACCGTGCCCAAAGCACATCGGCGAAGCGAGCTCGTTATTTGGAGCCCCGTTGGCAAGGTTTAGGTCATACACATCGTCCCATGAGTACAAAGGCCACGAAGTTGATTCGAACTCGGCCACGGCAGTGGGTGTGATTTCACTAATCATCTTGTTCTTGGTCATCAGCATGACGCCTCCGTCTGCTCCGGAATCTGCACTGCTCCCACCAAAGACCAAAATGAGATCATCGTCGTATTTAAACTGGTCGTTGAGTTTTACAATTGAGATATTGATACGGCAAAACACGGCGATTTCTCCCTCAGGTACTTCGAGGTGCTGCGAGATATCCTGAACCTGCTCAACGCGAGCACGAATAAACTCGTTAAGCTTTGGACCGTTTCCGTCCGCAGCTTGCCCGCCGGTAGTGGACCAGGGGCATTCGTCTTGCAATGGGTCAAAGGTCAACTGGACCGGGACCGTGGCGGTCGGATCGAGACTGGAGCACAGAATCTGTGGTGGACAATTTTCAAACGTTCTTTCGCCAGTCGCTTGCTCGCACGCATCGAGCGCCGCCTGCTGCTCTGGCGTCAGATTCGCGTACCCTAAACTTCCGTCGCTTGTGTTTGTGGACGCATCGCCCCCGTCGGGTGATTCCTGGCTGTTTGAGGCACTGTTGCTGTCGGAAGTTCCCGAACAACCGCTAACCATGAGCGAAGCAACTAACCCCGCGACTAACAAAACTAAATAACGACGATATTGCAACATGACCACCCTTCGTTTCGCGCGCGCTACACCGTTTGAGAGCGCTCACAACTCTTGAATAAGGATGAATGATTTTGCCCATTTTGCAAGCGCTACGAGTAATCTGCGCGGACAACATCCATCGACTCCAGCTACCCCACATGTCGCACGCTGCAGTTGTCACGTTTATGCTAGTGGTTTTTGAGTTCCGGGACTCTGGATTTGCAGTTGCACACATGCAACGAGCTGGCCGGCTTATTGTTGCAAGATGCTGGCGTAGCCGGATGTTATCTGCGTGACGATGCTGTTAAGGTTGCGGGCAACTTCCGTAGTTCGTGATATCGAAGCTCGTGCAGAGCTCTGCGGTCGCGTAGCGTGAGTTGGCCGCTGCTTCACAATTCGCTTTCTCGTTTTCTACGGTACAGTCGTTGCACTTTAATTGCAGCTCTTCGCAAGCTAGGGAGGTCGGATAACAGGCTTTCAAGAAGGCTTCGTACTGCATTTCACAGGCGGTTGCGTCATCCGCATCGGCGAGCTCTTGGCAAGCAGCGTTGTTTGACGGGACGTCGCAGCTGGCGCAGAGCTCGTTAAGATTGCTGCAATAGTCGATACCCGGTTCCTGCGATTCTGTGTCATCGCCGCTGTCTGCACACGCGCTGGCGCAGAGGATGAAGGATAAACATAGTGCGAATAGAGAAGAGTTCATGGCTGTATCCTTGGGTGGCCGGGTAGTTCGGGGGTCCTGGCGTCTAGCACGGTTTTACCGCTCTGTGAACCGAGACAATCTTCTGCTTGGGGACCTGCTCACGGCGAATCACTGATGTAACCTCGAAATGTTGCAAACCCGATCGCGACACCTCTTCCCGAAGGTTCCGTGCTCGTACATGTAAACATATGCGATCATTCTGCTATTTAGATCAAAGTATGTCCCCAATTTGATCACCCCTCTTGTATCGACAGCGTCTTTGCAACATCTACTTCGGCAAAGTGCTCGTCGGCACCCTAAGTCCCAAAGGATTCCGAGCACATACACGAAACTACCCACCCAAAAAACAAAAAGTGTTACCGATGTCGTGAGGCAACTTTGTTACCCTTGTCTTGAGGTCAACATCGCCAACTGGGGCCTTAACTGACCTGCATTGGGGTTTTTGTGCTCTTGCTTTCATAAAAACCTCCTGCGTTGTGCAGCCCTTTGGGCTGCTGGAGGTTTCTTCACGATCATCTAAGTCACTGTTTTGTCAAAGTTATAGAAGCGATAGCCCTGGCAATGCTATCACTTGTAGCTGCAGTGGCATTATTCTTGCTTGTTTTAAGAACCGTTTTGGTATAGCAACATGGATATATTTCGTTTTAACTCAGGGAAAATTGCGGGAGTCGCATTCTTGGCGGTCCTTTCGGTCTTAGGTTGCAACATGGAGGCGACCATCGATAATGATCACCAATCAGCATCGGTTTTTCCAAACGTTTATGTGGTATTTCTGGATTTCGGGCCTGGCACCTATCACTACGGACTAGTTGATAACTCTCAACGCAATATTTCTCAGGTGATCAATCCTTATTTCTCAGACTCCGAGAACTTTGAGTTCCTGTATGATCCTACGGCGACGATAGAGTTGGGCGATCCGAATTTGATATTACCGGTCCCAGACTTACCAGAGAAGATAGGAAACAACCTACGGGACATTCTAGCTCCGCTCCACAACGGCTCGGTGCTCGTAACCTTGAGTCGACCACAGCAGGGTCCCTACACAACGCTGGTTTTTGATAACTCAGTCTCTGCCTCAGGCCAGATGAGTTGTGACGATTCAGGTTGCCATTACAATTGGGACCGCTTCGATGCTGGTATAGCACCGGTTGATTTCGACCATATCCATGCATCCCATGTCGGTTGGGTCTATTTCAACGCCCTGCTCGAAGCACGAGGTTATATGGAATTCAATGCCCCGTCTCTGAAAGATGAGGACCCGTCTTTTGATAAATTTGCTAGGCAAGTCGCAATGTATGCAGCACATGAGCTAGGTCACTTGTTAGGGCTCGATCATGTAAATAAAACAGGCTGTATTATGTTTCCCGGCGATATCGACCCGGACACCGGAGAACGTATTGACCTTAGCATGAGCAAATGGTGTCTAGCACCTCTCTATGGCAAGCGAGATAAAATCTATGGAGGAGAACAACACTTGCGGCTTGTTGAATCGCTCTCTGGCGATGCTTGGTACCAAGATTCTCCTTCTTTGTTACGTGAGTATTTTGCTCAGAATGCGGACCCCATCGATACCGCAACTATTCCTGATAGTTGTATTGGTTCAGGTTTTGGTGATGTTCCGATCGGTCGCGATATTTGCAATCCGGAGCACCCGGAACTCGTTTTCAAGTGTATTGCACCTCATCATGGATCAGAAGGCTTCGCTTTGCCGTATGAACCCTTGGAGGATCGTAAATGGCGCGCCCTACGTTGTGGCGGTGGAACTCTCTGCAAGTCCCAGGAAGATCCAACGGGCAATTTTTCATATTGTGGAGAATAGCCAAAAAATGATGCCTAGTGAATCCAAGGTATCGCGCGTATCGAAAAGCGCTTCGAGCAATCACGAGAAGTGGGTTGGGGTCCCTAGCTGGCCAGGTATACTCCCAGCCTTAAGGGGACTGTCCCAAAATTCTTGGGGACCTGCTCACGGCGAATCACTGATGTAACATCGAAATGTTGCAAACCCGATCGCGACACCTCTTCATTCGTCGCTTGCATACGCAAACGTTGCGGTGAAATGGCGCAGGGCGGGAGGCTCGTGGGTGATTCGCAGGCCCAGAAGAGAGCTGCGGCGCTGCGAGACGCGCTCAGCGACTTCGACCACGTAGTCGATGTGGCTTTGGGTGTAGACGCGCCGCGGGATAGCTAGGCGCACCAGATCCATGGCTGCGGGTATCTCGCTGCCGTCGGGCTGTCGTCCAAACATCACCGTGCCGATTTCGCAACTGCGCACACCGCCTTCGCGGTAGAGCTCGAGTGCAAGAGCCTGACCCGGATAAGCTAACGGCGCAATGTGCGGTAGCATGGCCCGAGCATCAATGTAGACAGCATGCCCGCCGACCGGAACCATGATGGGGATCCCCAACTCCCGCAGTTTCTCCCCAAGGTACTCACTTGAGCGCACGCGGTAGCGCAAATAGTCGTGATCCACCACTTCATGCAAACCCTGAGCGATGGCTTCCAGGTCCCGGCCCGCCAAACCTCCGTAGGTGGGAAAGCCTTCCGTGATCACCAATAGGGTGCGGCACTTATCCGCCAATGCATCGTCTTTGAGTGCGAGCCAACCACCGATGTTGGCCAAGCCATCTTTTTTTGCCGACATCGTCATGCCGTCAGCACACGCGGCCATCTCGCGCGTGATCTCACTGACCGATTTATCGGCGTACCCTGCTTCGCGTTGTTTAATGAACCAGGCGTTTTCGGCAAAGCGGCAGGCATCAAGAAACAGCGGTACACCATGACGCGAGCAAATCTCCTCAGTCTTCCGTAAGCAGGCCATGCTCACGGGCTGTCCGCCGCCCGAATTGTTGGTGATGGTGATTAACACCAGTGGAGTTCACCGTACTTGGCCGTAGTTTCGTCGGCCTCAATGGCGGTCCGAATTTCACGCCCAATCAGGCTGTCAGTTTTATGGTCATTACTGAGAATCAGGAAGAGACTGACCGCTACTGGAACGTCATCATTGGCAATGGCGGTGCAGCGAGCGAATGCGGTTGGTGTAAAGACCGTTGGGGATTTTCATGGCAAATCACGCCAAGGCGGCTGCTCGAGCTGACTACGAGTTCCGATGCCGCTGAAGCAAAACGCGCCTTTGAGGCGATGATGACCATGTCGAAAATCGACATTGCGGCCTTGGATGCCGCTGTCGCAAACTAGATCGAAAGGGGAGGTGGCAATGTATATTGATGGCTATTTGATTCCAGTACCAAAAGCAAACAAAGAAAAATACTTAGAGGCGGCAAAAAAAGCGGCACACATGTTTAAAGAGTATGGCGCAAGTCGTATCGTAGAAGGTTGGGGCGACGATGTGCCAAAAGGCAAAGTTACTGATTTTTACGGGGCCGTAAAAAGCAAAGAAGACGAAGTGGTCATGTTTAGTTGGATAGAATGGCCTTCAAAGGCTGTGCGCAATGAAGGCATGAAAAAGATGATGGAAGATGCAAAGATGAAAGACATGGACATGCCTTTTGATGGACAGCGAATGATATATGGTGGATTTGATCCGATTTTAGATCAGGATTTGACCGGCTAATACAACCGTTAGCGGTTCATGACGCGAAGGCGTTCCCGCGGGAACGTCTCTCCACTTTTTCTGGGCAAGTCCATCACTCAAATCAACCTCAATTTTGGAGACATTGTGGAGACAGCTTGAGACTCCGATGAAGCCTCGCGCGCGCGAGAGTTTAGTTTCGCGTTCTTGCCAATCACCAACCGTCCGCCTTTAATTTTGTGTTGGGATCCCTACAGAAATGTAAAGTTTGGCTTTGCTTTCGTGTCGCTGAAACTGCACAAATATAAAGTTTGAGGACTCTACGTGTCTTCCGATGTCCATGGACCACCGGCTCGCCATGAACGACCAAAGGTTCTCCCGGAATGAGCCTGGAGCAATGGTTGCGAAGCAAAATCAGCTACGGCACGCACTACAGACTCAAGACTGTCGGCGTCTTGGATGTCTGCTTTGCGCTTGAACCCCTGCCACTGCGCCAACTTCATTGAATCCTCGGTAAATTCTGGTCTTATCGCCACGGGTAGCTTTTCAGGAAGAGGTGTCTTGCGGCGTTCGAAGGTGGCACGAATGGCTTCCACGAGGGACTCGCCGTCAAAATCAAAATCACGCGCAAGGAGCATGACGTCATAAAAGTCTTTCATGCGACTGTTCGTCATACCGAGCTGCACCATGGCTTCAAGTTTTTCTGCAACCACTGTCTCTCGCGGATATACACGCAGCTGTGGAGCCGGGAAATCGAGTAGCCCTGGGTAGGGCAATACTTCTGGTTCGGGCGTAATCGCATCCCCAAATCCGATATCGACCTGGAGTTCTATTTTTGCGGACGTGATTCGGGCTACAAAAACAGCTCGTAGACCGCCATACGCTTGGTCCTCTCGGATCGGTCCGACGCTCAGCGTATCGATATCAAATTTCACGCCGTCATCGGGCACGTCCAGGGTCAGCAGTGCTTCAAATATCGTGCGTATGTGCTCTTCGCTCGGCTCGCCGAAACCGAGTAGGTCAACATCACGGGTAGCTCTATGGGCGCGCCGGTCCACAGAGTAAATAGCGTCGCTCCCTTCAAAACAAAGCGCGAACCGAATTCCGATGCCGACAGACGATACAAGAAGCGCTCGTTGGCGTAGCGTGTCAGTAGGAGCTGAAAGTCAGTCCCTCGCTCCCGAGCAAGCCGCAGCAATCGAGTGCGCACCGATGCGCTAATATTGGGTTCACGCCCTTCCTTCATACCAGTGCTTCCATATAAGGTTGCATCACACGATACACTCGGTCCGCCTTTGCTGCTGCCACAAGATCATCTATACCGCCACGATACTCCTTCAGATAATCCCGCAGCGCTTCAAGTGCCACTTCGAGTCCTACATGCCGACGATAGCGAAAACAATCGGCGACCGTTTTTGCGGGGGTGGTGATTCGAACGTCCACCCCCTCGATCTCCCTAACCTCTACGCCATGCTCAAAAGCGGCGCCGCTCGCCCAAACGATTTCAATCTTGGGGTATGAAATCCTTGGTATGCGTGCTTGCCTACCGATCATGATCCAAACTGCATGAGGGAGCTGGGATCCAAGTCCATGCATTTGCAGTGCACTTATTAGACAGATTCGCGCCTCGGGCACTCGCTTAGCCACTTCCACAAGTGAGCCCATCTCGCTGACAGGTGCATCTGCTAGCCGATACAGTCCCCGATCTACCTGTTCCAGAATCCCTTGGTCACAAAGTCTCCGAAGATAAGCCCTTGGAATATCGGCGCTATCTAGGTCACTCGCGCGAACGGGCCCCTTCCGAGCAAGCCTGAGCAGCTTCTCCACCTTACTTGTAACGATGTCGTGGTCAGGTTTTGGCATGATACGTAATGTTGACTAAAAATTGTTATGACATACATTTAGTATCATATTAGAAGAATGCCTTCCAGACAAATTACCTGTACTTATCAATAAGTGCCGACATTTTGTCTGACTCCTTGGGTGCAATTTTCTCGATTCCGAGATCCACGGCGAAGGTCTGAGTGAGTCCGCCACTTGCTCGTCTATTCCATCGTCCGGGACACTCCTACGAACCTATACGCACAAGATTTGTAGAAGTGCTGGCCTATTCTTACTATTGCTTGGTGAATTTATGACTTCGAATGCTTTAGACAGAAGACCTTCGATCGATCTGGACGTTAACGAGCTAAACGAGAAATTCCAGAGTTTGATATTCTTCGATGACCTTAATTTATCGATGCAAGGCCACTATTTGTCGCTTACAGATATGCGTATCACGAGAATGGAGTACGAAGTAGCCGCAGCACTTGCGAACGAAGAGAAAACACCCTTTGAAACCTCCGAATTTGCAGCTTTTACGTAAATGTGGATTTTCGCGTTGTATGAAATTCTGCGTACATGGCGACAACGCGTTCGCGAATTCGATGAGTTGTATAAAGCTAAACAACTCGGAGAAAAAGCAAGGGAATGGAGATTGGAAGGGAGAATAGTCGAAATCAAATACTTCTATCAAAGAGTATTAATGCGGAAAAAGTTGCAGCTAAATCTGAGCAGTATGAAGTCATGTTAGAGCAAAAACAAAGCCTAGATGACCTCTTCACTCTTCTAGAAGCGTTTCGTGTAAATCTAGCGAAGCATGAGAGACATCGGAGCAACAAAAAATCATATGCCAATATGCCAAGCCTTCCCGTCTACTGCCGCATCAATCATTTTGTTCCTTCGCTTGATTACAACATCGTGCTGAAGGACGGATCTCAAAGAACGTTTTGCAGAAGGCATTTCGCAGATGAACTTCCGCGGAAAGTGCCAACGCGTTTTTTTTAGGAAATTCGTGGACTGATTGACCGCTAATGTTTAGGGAAACTTTGTTTCGGAGATATGCGCATTGCGTATACGCCAAACAAAATGACTGACTTCGCCAAGAGTTAATCCTTCCTCAAAAAATGCGTTGGCACATTCCTTAGGAATTAACGGCAGAATCAGAACTTAGTATCTTTTCGATATCGTCATCAGAAATAAAGACTTCTCTCAAAATAGTTCTTGATTCCAGTTTGTTTTTTTTCTTTTCGAATTCGGCTGTCAGCCCAGTGTAGTGAAGACGTTCGTTTACTGTCATGCCGCCAATAAACGCTTGATATGCAATTTTAAAGTTTTCCCATGCGTAGTAAACCGTTTCGAACATATTACGATCGTCCATCCATGGATCCGATAGCAGTTTTTCAAAACTGGAGATTTGATACTTCATTGAACCGTGTTGATCTAGGGACTCCATTATTTGGTTCAAAGCGAGGATGTGCCTTTGAAGTAACGATCGGTCCGAAGAGCTGCTGGCACGAGCCAGACAGGTTTCAAAAACCCGGATGGTTTCCTTGATGATATCTGTGCAGTTCAAAAAAGCGCACCTTTTAGTGTGAAAATATTTAGTGAAGCCGCTGGGAGTCGGACTTATGTGAACTTTTGCATGGCGGAGTGGACGTAAGTCCACGGAGTTGCAAAAGTTCAGGTCTGACGACGAACAGCAATAAACTGGTTTTGAGCTTTGCTCAAAACATAGTGGAGGCGCTGGGAGTCACACCGTTTCACCGCGTGGCTAAAACAAGGCCGCTCCGCGTAACCGCGATCAAAAAGTACCCCCAGATGTACCCCACAATTTATTTGGGTGTGGGGGTTCGATTCCCGGAATGACTTCATGCGGATGTGGAAAAAACAAAACAATTACAATAGATCTAAATGCGTTGAGCCATTCCGAATCAGACAAATTACCTGTACTTATTAATATCTACAGGTATTATGTCTGGTGTGGATCAACCTTTTAAAGAGGCTCGTGCAGTGTTTGAAGGGCAGGGCGGAATGCTTCGAATGGCCGAGGCAATCGAGCGTGGCATCAGCCGATATACTCTTTACGCTATGCGTGATGCCGGAATCATAGAACGCATGTCCCGAGGGCTGTATCGCCTTACGGATCTTGAACCGCTAGGGAACCCAGACCTCGTGACTTGTGCTAGACGCATTCCTCACGGAATCATTTGTCTCACTTCCGCGCTCGCCTATTACGAACTTACTACGCAGGTGCCCCACGTCGTTGACGTTGCTATCCGTATGGATCGCGAAGCTCCCCGGGTCGACTACCCACCTGTGCGCCTATGGTGGCTTTCTAAGAAAACGTTCGACGCAGGGATAGTCGAGCACTCTATCGATGGAGCCAAAGTAAAGATGTACACTGCTGAAAAATCTATTACCGATGCTTTTAAGTTTCGCGGAAAGATTGGAAGCGATGTGGCTGTGGAGGCACTTCGAAACTGGTATATCAAACCGGGCCGTGACCTGGGTGCACTACAGCGCTATGCAAAAATTTGTCGTGTGACCAACGTGCTGAGACCCTACCTAGAGGCTCTACAATGAGCGCCAAGAATGTAAAGAACATGGCGGCTTCTGTTCACGCCAAGCTCCTGAACGAAGCTCGAGCCAAGGGTAGACCTTTTCAAGAACTTCTTCAGTTCTACGGGCTTGAACGATTCTTGTACCGCTTAGCGAAGTCAAAGTATGGCGATACTTTCGTGCTCAAAGGAGCGCTATTGCTCCACGTGTGGAATGCACCCATCACAAGGCCTACGCGTGACATTGATCTATTGGGTTTTGCGAGTAACTCGCTGGATGCTGTTCGTGATGTTTTCAAAGGCATTTGTGACACTGATGTAGAACCTGATGGTCTGCAATTTCCCTCCGAGGAAGTTCGGGCCGGGCGCATCAAAGAAGACGCGCGCTACGAAGGGGTGCGCGTGACCTTTGCTGGCTTTCTTAGCCGTTCTAGAATTCCTGTGCAGGTAGACATCGGGTTTAGCGATGTGATCACCCCTAAGCCGTCGTTCAATGCGTACCCAACACTTCTACAAATGTCAGCTCCGACTCTAAAAATGTATCCAAAAGAAACTGTCGTCGCAGAAAAATTTGAAGCCATGGTCCAGTTGGGCGAAATCAACAGCAGGATGAAAGATTTTTTCGACCTATGGCTGTTGGCTCGAACTTTCAATTTTGACGGCTCATTATTGTCCGATGCTGTACGCAAAACTTTCGCGCATCGAGGGACGAAAATTGACCTCGACCCTGTAGGGTTGAGCTCGGAGTTTGTAAATAACGAAGACACAAAAAAGAAATGGGCTGCTTTTGTAAAACGCATACAGGTCAACGACGCGCCCAGTTCACTATCTGAAGCAACTCCGATGCTCCGAGCATTTCTAGTGCCCATCGCCAAAGACATTCACTCTGGCACGAAAAGTCTGAAGATCTGGAAGGCCGGCGGATCTTGGACCTAATACTTTTACGGGGACTGTGAGGCTTGTTTTCTTTTTTGCTTGAAATAGCTAGTTCGGCATGGATGGATACATCCATTTCGCTTACTAAGGTGTTGAAATTACGTTGCTTGCAAATTTTTACGGTGAAACTAGGTAAATTTCTGGCAACAATGGTGCTCAAAGCCCGATAACGGAGCATAGGCTTTATGCGTTTCGACGCGGGCGCGGATGAAAACGGAGTTGTGGATGGATCGTCAAAAGCTGGTTTTAGGGTCGGTATTCTTTTTCGCTTGGTTAATTGGGTGTGGCAGTGACGGACCTGACCCGGTTGATTTTGGGCTGACCGATGCGCCAGCCTGTGAGCTTTCGGCTGATTGTCCAAACGGCTCTTATTGCGAACTCGGCATTTGCTACCAAGCTTGCAGCTCTAAAAAAAGTTGCTCCGGTGGCGATTCGTGCTCAGAGCGCGGGCGTTGCTCAGGCTCTGGTGATTCCAATGATGTGCCGATTGAAACAGAACGTGCTGTAACCTTGTCGGTTGAGCAAGAGCTGCTCGATTTTGGAAACGATCGTGACACCGTCACACTCACGCTGAAATCAGATAACCCAGATGTTTCTTTGCGCTATCGGATTTCGAACGATGTGCCTTGGATCAAAATCGCCGATGAAGATCGGCTTGCGGATTTTAAAGGCGAAAAAGAGATCACCCTTGAGGTGGACCGCGAAGCGGCGGGCAGCGGAACAGCGCAGGGTTTTGTGTCCGTTTACTCCTATGGTGGTGATGCTCTGGTGCCAGCTGTGGTGCAGAATAATTTGGAAGGCATGTATCGCGGCGTAGTCGCCTACGAGGATCCAGGGCTAGGTCAAATGCCGATTCGTTTTGCTGTTAAACAAAAGGATGATGGCAACTACGACCTGTACATCGATCCAAACTACTCGTTTGGCTACATGGAAAAAGAGGATGGCGGCTGGCCGGGAGCTTCGGTAACGATTGATGGTAATGGAAATCTTGGAGCGAGCTTTGGGCAGGTGATCGATCCTAACGAACTCGATGCAGATTTTCTTCGTAGTCTGTACTTCCGAACAATCGCACGGTCAGTGAACTTCTCTTTATCGAGCACCCAGGCGGGTATACTCCAGGGAGAGTTGATCGAGAGTTGGCACGGTATTTTGCGATCAGGTTTTGATCTGTCTGCAACTATTTTTGTAGTGAGGGAAACGGATACAGATTTGCCGGAACTCGGGGAAGCATCGTCGGATTCGTTTGATGCGATTGACTATGATTACGAGTTTTCAAATGGTAACACGACTACGTCTTGTTACGAGTGGGCTGAAAGTCTCACTGGTCTAAGCAGCTGTACTGCGAGCAATCAGACCTTGCTGTTGTGTGCCGAGAGTGTAGTCAACGATGCCGAGAGCCCCGAAAAAGCCTTCAATGCGGATTCAACTGCGATAGAGCTTACCTTTTCGAACCTGGGAAAACAATGTCAAGATGAATCACATGTGCCGGAGAACCCGGGGACGTGTTGGTCTTTCGGAAAAACGCATTGCGCAGGACAGCTGAGCATAGAGTTTTGGGGAACGGAGTCTGAAACTGATGGTGCGCGGATGTTGGTGGAGGCCATCGACGGAGCTGTTCAGGCTGCGACTGTCGCGGTTCAGGAAAGAATTGTGGAAAGCTATCGCGCCGAGTTTGAAAGCACCGGTGACAGTGTACGAACAACGTTGATGGATATGCTTGATGAAGCTCGCGTTTATATGGGTTACCCAGTTAATTTTTTCTGGAGTTCAAATGCTTTTTTGCCGGTGATGATGAAACTAAGGCCTGAAGATGCCAGTGCTACGGACTACAAGCATATCCGCAACATGGCTACTCTGCTGAGCCGTCGTTGGGATGCTCAAAAATATTATCTCGAACTGGCATTGCAAACGCGTTGGAAGCAAGTGGATCCTCTTGCGTATGTTGCGGAGCTCCGCAGCAGTATGAACAAGGATCATTTGCAACGGTTTCCATTAGCGGCGGTGTTATCGCACATGGCCAAAAAACAAGAAGCCAGTGAGCTGCCACATCTTTTCGAGCTAGACGAATCGTTTTCTGATGCTGGGCGACTATATGTGCAGCTTTTGGAGCAGCCCGATAGCGTGTTCGGAAAAGACCCGAGCTACGTTCCTTTCATTTACGATGTACGGCAGGCTCAAGACAAAGGGCCCACCAATCTTGCGCAACTCATAAGTAGGGCAGAGGAACGCGTGCTGGAGGCTGATGCCAAGGAAAGAGAAGCGCGTGACTACGTAATGGAAGTGGCTACGAAGGAGTTTACACTCGAGGACAGGTTGATCGAGGCTCAAAGTAGTTTTCAAAGTCAGCTGCTTGAAGTGTGCGGTGGCTCTGCCAGCTCTCCCGATGTTGAAAAATGCGGCAGTTCGGGTGGAGCATTGCGCCAAGCGGCCATTGGTGTAGAGCAGAGTCAGACGGGCATTCGTTTGGCCGAACAGCGCACGCGCGCGC
The DNA here is from genome assembly GCA_016699535.1 of Myxococcales bacterium. NCBI lineage: Bacteria > Pseudomonadati > Myxococcota > Myxococcia > Myxococcales > Myxococcales bacterium. The sequence continues at coordinate 3,265,295 of CP064980.1, read as the reverse complement.
AGCGACAACGCATCCGCGCGCAAGTCTCAAGGCTCAGTCAAGTTCACGGAATTCGTCAGGAAAACTTGCAGTTTGTGAATTCACAAAACGAGGAGATCGTTAACATTACCGAAGATCAGAATACTTCCAGCTTTTGGGGCGATTTACTAGGGATAGCGGGTGATGCGATCACACTTGGCTACGGTATTGTGACAGCGAATCCTGGAATCATCGCTGCATCTGGTCCGAGGGTTGCGCAACCTTTCTTGAACAAGAAAGTGAGCAGTCTTGAAGCGCAAAAAGAGCAAGCGCAGCTTGCCAAAGAAATGGCCCTGCTCGAGGGAGATTATAAAGTTGAGTACATCAATGGCATGACCCAAATGAAAGAGCTTGCGATCGGCATCACCGAACTGCGCATTGAGCAGACGCAAGCCGCACTCGATTACTCAGCGCAACTTGTGCACGCTCAAGATCTCTCCAATCAAGCGCAGTTTACGGCGCAGCAGTATGACAGAATCCGGGCTCATCTTAACGGCGAGCGTTTCGGCGGGCTCAACGATCCCACCTTGCGCATGCTGCGCGATGAAAAAGTGGTGCTTGCCATGGCTGCTCGGGAGCGCGCGCGCGAAGCAGTATTTGATGCCGCCAAAGCCTTTGAGTATGAGGTTAATACCTCCTTGCCTGGCATCTATACCGAGTTGATTTCTGCCTTTAATGCTAGCGAAATATTGGATTTTTTTGGATGTCTAAAACGCCAAGCTGAGGATGTAGGATTGGTCTATGGCGCGCCGCAGGCCAAAACACTTGAGCTAAGCCTCAAAGAAGATATCTTGAAGATTCGCGGCAGCATTAAAGATCCGCAAACCGGCCGAGAGATTTCAGCGCGCGAACAGTTTCAGCGCTTACTCTTCAAGCCAAACCAAATCGAGGATGATGGAACCGTCAATCTTCCTTTTGCCACAAGCCTTTCGCTCAACAACGGTGCCTTTAGCACTGGGCTGTGTAACGACTTTGTGACAGGTGTGCGGGTGAAACTCATCGGCGATGGCCTTGGTGACGACCAAGCTATCGTAAGGTTAGTGCAAAAAGGCGTAAGCTTTGTGCGAAGCTGCGAATCACCAGACAGTGTGGTCGAAGACATTGTATACAGCTATGAGCTTGCGCCGCGCGAAGCAGAAATCGATGCGGGCGTAAACACCTATCGAGATGACATTGACACCCAATTCTTTGGACGCTCGGTGGCGGCCTCGGATTGGGTGATTAGTTTTCCACCAGCAGAACAGGCCCCACAAAACGATGACCTGGATCTGTCACGGCTTGAGGACATCATCTTCGAGCTCAAACGTGAAGCGATTACATTGTCGGACTACACAGGCTCATTTGCACCCAGTTGTGAGCTCTAAGGCACATGAGGTCTAAATGCTTGCATGTGTTAGTGTTGGGGTTTAGCGTATGGGCGCTTTGCTTGAGCGCAAGTGCGCAAGACCGCTCGGGTGTGCGTCCGGCGGTAATGAGTCTTCCCTCTGGCCCTGGCTCCATCGAAGGCTTGGGGGAAGCCTTTGAGCCACAGCTTCAAGCAGGCTCAAGTACGTATGAGATCGATGTGGATGTGCCGCCCGGTGTGGCTGATTTTGAGCCGACGGTGAAGCTTCAGTATAGCTCAGGCACCGGCTACGACGTACTTGGCCTTGGCTGGTCTTTGGCTACCCCGACGGTCAAGCGTAGCACCGACCGGCGCCTGCCGACTTACACGACCGAGGACCGCTGGGTGCTTAGCGGCATGGGCGGCAAAGGCTCAGAAGAGCTCGTGCAGATGCCTGATGGCAGCTATCGTTTTGAAATCGAAGGCGCCTTTGCGCGCGGCCGGCGCTCGGGCGATGGTTTTGTGTTCACCAACTCCTCTGGTGTCATCTTCGAGTTTGATGGCTCTGCGAGCAGCGTGGTGCAGGATGGTACAAAAGACTTTTCGTACGCTTTGACGGCGCAAGAAGACACTTTTGGGCATCGCATCGAGTACAGCTACGATAAACCCGCAGGCGAGCGTCCTTATCTCACTTCAATTCGTTACAATCTTCACGTCGAAGGCAGCATCAACGAAGTGCGCTTCTCTTACGAAGAGCGCCCCGATGCGCTCACGAGCTATCTATCCACTTTTGCTGTGCGCACCACAAAGCGCCTGACACGCATCGAGGTGCTGCACGCAGGTGAGATGGTGCGCCAGTATGACCTCGGCTACGAGCTTGGCACCGGCCTTTCCCGCTTGGTCAAAGTTGAGCTCACTGGCAAAGATGGTGAAACCACGCTGCCAGCGCTTAGCTTGAGTTACGCCGAGTTTGACCCGGCCATCGCGCCAAAACAAATGCTTAACGGCCCCACACGCGAGCTTGGCGCAAGCGTTGAGATTGCCGATGTCAACGGCGATGCTTTGCCGGATGTCGTGCAAATGGATGCATCGCTTGATGGCGGGCAATACCGCTTGCGGCCGAATCTTGATGGCACTGGGTTCGGCGAATGGCAAAACATCGATTCAGCATCCACGTGGCTCGATAATCCCGACACACAACTCGCCGATGTCAACGGCGATGGCGCCCCGGATGTGCTCGCGCGCCTCTCAAGCAGCAGCGATGGTTTGCGTTATTATCCCGGCGGGAGCACCGGTTTCGGCGCCGCGGTGGTGCTCAGTCCCAACCTTAGTCCCGCGCCAAGCGATCCGAATGTGAAGTTTGTTGATCTCAACCACGACCGGCGCGTGGACTGGCTGCATATCGAAGCGAGCTCTGGTGATGTGCGCGTGGCGATCAACCAAGGGGATGGCACGTTTTCTGCCGTGCAAAATCTCGGGCAGCTTGAATCAGGCCAAGTGCTTACCTTTGATGGCGATGGATTGCGTCTTGCTGACATGAACGGCGATGGCCTGCAAGACATTGCGCAGCTGCGCTCGGGTTCTTTGCGCTATTTCCCTGCACAAGGCTCAGGACGTTTTGCTGCTGCCGTGCCGATCTCAGGGGCGCCCGCTCTTTCAGAAGGCGAGCTCTCTCGCTCACATCTGAGTGATATCGACGGTAACGGCCTTGCAGACCTTGTCGTTGTGAATGCTGCGCATGTTCTGCTTTATCTAAACCTTGCTTCTGCTTCGCTCAGCGATGTGGTGCGCATCGAAAACACACCGGGCTCGAGTGAATCGATTCAAGTCAGGTTGTTTGACATCAACGCCAACGGAAGCACCGATGTGGTCTGGCTTGATCGCAGCGCGCCCGTCGATGAAGCATGGACTTACGTCGATGTGCTCGAGCAGGGAAAGCCTGGCCTGTTGGTACGCATTGACAATGGTTTGGGGCAAATCACGCGCATGAGCTATGCGGGCATCGGCGTCATGCGCGCGTGGGCGAATGAACACACCCTCGATTGGAGCAAACGCTCGCCCATTGGTCAAATGCTGCTCTCCGAGATGTGGGTCGATGACAGCCTTGGCTCCGTTCAACACTCGCGTTTTTACTATGCCGATGGCTACTTTGACCCCTACGAGCGGGAGTTTCGTGGCTTTGCTTATGCGCAGCGCATCGACGTGGGCGATGGGCCCCAGCCCACGCTTCATACCATCAGCACTTTTGATGTCGGCGAGACTGAAATAGCCTTCAAAGGCTTGCCGCTGAGTGTGATCAGGCAAAACGCAGACGGCGGAACCTTTGATCACGTGCAAAACACCTATGGGTTGCAGTTGTTCGACTCTGCCGATGCGCAGCGTCCCTTGCGTTTTGCATATCTCGAGCAAAGCGACACCACGGTGATTGAGCTTGGTGATACACCAGTCACCACGCGGAAAACCTTCGAGTACGACGACTATGGCAACGTCACCAAACAAGCAGAGTGGGGCATCACCCTGGGAGATGACCTGCTTGCGGGCGGTGACGAGCGCATCACGACCCGCACTTTTGCTCAAAACACCGAACGCTGGATTCTAAGCGCGCCCTCAAGCGAGCGAGTGAGCGACGGATCAGGCCAGCGCATCACCGAAACCCGCCACTACTACGATGGCTCCGCCTTCGAAGGACTGCCGTTGGGGCAAATCGAGCGGGGAGCTGTGAGCCGAAAAACCAGCTGGCGCTCGGGCGATGAGTTTGTCGATGTGGAAGTCAACGAGCATGATGAGCACGGAAATATCATTGCGCAAATCGATGGCCGCGGTGGCCGCAGCGACTTTGCCTACGATGAAAGCGGCACCTTTGTTACCGAGGAGCGGCTTGATGTCGATGGCTCATACACGCTGAACTTTGCCGCTAGCTACGATGCAGCGTTTGGCACCATGCTTTCATTCATAGACCCGAATGATCAGAGCACACGTTTTGAGCACGATGCGCTCGGGCGCCTCATCAGCATCATCGAGCCGCACGATAGCGAGGAGCACCCCACCAAAAGCTATGAGTACACGCTTGGCGCACCGACTTCTGTCATTCGCGAACGACTTGCCAAAGACAGCGATTCAGACGAGGTCGAAACGTCGATTACCCATATCGATGGCCTCGGCCGCAAGCGCGGCATCTTCGAAGAAGCCGGAGATGGTTCATGGGCCGGCAGTGAAATCAAACGCTTTGGTCCGCGCGGTCTGGCTTCCTTCGCGCAGCGCCCACTCTTTGCCAGCAATGCCGATTACCGCGAAGCAGATCTTACCCAGAGCGGTGTTGAACTAAGCTACGATGCGCTTGGCCGCCCCATCCGTGAAGCAGAGCCCGATGGCGCAACGCGATCCTTTAGCTACGCACCGTTGCGCACCGATAGCTTCGATGAAAACGGGCGCCGCCGGAGTGATATCACCGATGGCCTCGGTCGCCTCATTCAGCACTTGCAAGAAAGCGATGAAGACGATGCTGTGACAACTTACAGCTACAACGCAGCCGATAAACTCATCACGCTCAGCGATGCGCGAGGCAGCGTGCGGCGCTACACATACAACGGCCTTTTGCAGCGCACGAAACTCGAAGACCCCAATGCTGGAAGCTGGGAGTTTTCTTATGATGTGCCTGGTGCGCTCTTGAGCAGGCTTGATCCAGAAGGCAACCAAGTGCGTTATGTCTACGATGCGCGCGGAAGAGCGCTCGAGGAGTGGCACCGCGCAAAAGATGGCGAGGAGCGCCTTTCGGTGCGTTATCATTACGATGAGCGCTCGGAGCGTTTTTCGTGGATGCGCCACACCCAAGGTCAGCTCTCGTGGCTTGAAGATGAAGTGGGTGAAGTGCACTTTGGCTACGATGCGCGTGGACGGGCTACGGATGAAGTGCGCCGCTGGAGCGATGGCTCTGAGCATGCAAACTGGTCGGAATACGACTCACAAGACCGCCTCAAACGCCGCGGCTACCCCAATAAGACTTACTTTGAGACAAATTATGATGCACGCGGCCTCACCCAGAGCATCACTGGCCTCATCAACAACGTGAGCTGGAGCGCATGGGGCAGCTTGCAAGAAGCTCAATACGGCAATGGCGTGCAGAGCATGCGCGAGTACGACTCGCGGCAGCGTTTGACACATATGCTTTCGCAATCCGGTGGCTCCACGCTGCTTGATTTGCGGTTTGAGCTTGACCCAAGCTCACGCGTGATTGAAGAAATCGATGCCCGCGAGCTTAGCGATGCGCTCAATCTCAGCGCGACATATGGATACGATGCGCGTTATCGCTTGGCATCAGAGCAAAACCGGCTCGGAAGCACCACCTTTAGTTACGATGTGATGTCCAATCTGCTTTCGGTGACTTCGGATCGCGCTGATCTTGCCGCGCAAGTTGACTATGAATACACGGATTCAAACGGCCCTGATCGCGTCACCAAGTTTGCCGATGAGACTTTGAAGTACGATGCCGCAGGCCGCTTGCTTGAAGATGGCGCGCGTGCGTTAGAATGGGACGCCAAAGGCCGTATCGCCAAAGTCGTGCGCGCAGATGAAAACGGCGCGCAGATCACCGAGACCTACCAGTATGGCTACGATGATCGCCGAGTCATCAAACGCACAAGCAGTGCTGATGGTGAAACAGAAGTGCGTTATCCCTCGCCCGATGTTGAAGTGCGCGAAGGAAAGATCATTCGCTATGTCGAGCTCGATGACAAGCGCGCGATACGCCTTGATGCTGTGCCACAAGCAGGTTTAGCGCAACCGTCGGCTGCAGCACCATCAACACCCCTAGGGCCCTCGGTGCCAAGCGCGCCATGGCTTTGGGTGCTTGCATTGCTTGGCTTGCTTGCTTCGGTCGTCTTCAGTGTGCTCAAACGGCGAAGCTTTGCGCTCGGAGCGCTAGCGCTTGTGGGTGTGCTGCTGAGCTGTGGCGGCGATGACTTTAACCCGCACGATGGCGTGCTCATCACCGAATGGCCCGCACCGGCCGAGCTCTACCTCAACGATTTGCACGGCAGCCCCGTGGTGCGCGCTGATGCTGAAGGAGAAGTGCTCGCGCGCTACGCTTACAACGCGTATGGCAGTGTGCGGGGCCTGGAAGAGAGTAGCGCTGACCCATTTCGCTTTGCCGGCAACGAGTATGACAAAGGCGCAGCGCTAGCCGACTTCAAAGCACGCCCCTACCGGCCCGAGCTGAGTAGCTTTATCACACCCGACCCAGTCGCCGTTCTTACTCCCGAGAGCGTCATGACGCAGCCCGAACGGCTCAGCCCCTACAGCTATGCGCTCGGCGAGCCCATCGGCATGACTGATCCCGACGGCTTGCAGCCTGGCCCTACACCAGGTGGAAATCAACCGCGCAACAAATTCATCGACTTTGCAGAAGACCTCGCCCATGAAACCGCCGAAGGCATTCGCATGACCGTTGGCACGGGCCCAGCAGGCCCCGTCGCCGGACCCTCGCGCATGCTATCGGGCATCGGCAAAGTAACAGGCCGCTACGCCCCCAAAGCCACCACGTTCATCACCAACCAAGCCAGCCGCCTCACCAAATGGGCCAGCAAACACGCTTCCTCTGTCAAAAGCGCCATCAGTAAACGCTTCTTGGGCAGTAGCGGTACTCAGGCAGCTGAGAGTGCCAATAAGGTGATCCTGCGCACTGGAAGACAGCTCCAAGCAAAATTTAAGCATGCGTCCGATTTTGGAGTAAGCGGCAACTATAGCAAAGCTAACGCTGCAAAATTCAGCCGTGCGATTCATCAGCATGTAAACAGCCCAGGAGTCAAAGAAATTTCGGGAACGTATCACAATCAGCCGGTCAAGCACTTTCTTGATCCCTCCAGTCGGCTAAACGTGATGACGGACTCCGCTGGAAATTTTGTGAGTGGTTGGAAATTAAGCCCTGCTCAGCAACAAAACATATTGAAACACGGGGGACTCTAATACCATGACCGATAAGAAAGTTAAGTTGCTACTGTCACAAGATGAGGCGCTTGTTTTTTTTGAGTGGCTATCACGTTTCAACAAATCAAATAGTGCGACTTTTGAAGACCAGGCCGAGCAAAGAGTGCTATGGGATATAGAGTCTTCGCTAGAATCTTCGCTCTCTGAGCCATTCGATGAGAGTTACAACGATTTGCTCTCTAAAGCACGAAATATTGTTCGAGATTCGGAATAGCAAGAAGGGCGGTCCTTTAAAACGTGACAAGGCATTTTAGGAAAAGAAGGAAAGAAACGTGTTTTGTGTAGCGTTGAAGTGATGTTTTGAGTTGATGGGTGGCTCGAGTGGTAACTTCCGGGAGTTGCTTCCATAAGAATCGGGGTCAGGTCGTGTTTTTGCTACTAGCCAACGATTTTGAGTCTAGTGCCCTACGTGGATGAGCGAGATGTTCTTCCACGATGTGTTGCAGGTGTCTGATCGAATCCCGATGCGATTCAGAATGGCGAAAACGCCACACAGCGGCACGAATGCCAGCAGCACTGACCCCAAAATACGCGCCTAGTGCCTGCGCCGATAATCCACTGAATCTTGCACAAAGCACCATCGCTGCAAATCGAGCCGGGTGCTTCTTTGCTTTGCGGCAACTCAGAATGTACGGTGCCTTAATATTTTCTGCATGGGCAATGCACTTGACAATCTCATGATGTGAAGGGCGAGATAATCTACGGCCATCGGGAACGTTTGGAGTTGCCTTCGTCGGCACTTGATTGACCACGGCCCTGCATTCTTTCAAAAAAGTTGCATCTCCCCAAACCGGGCCACAATTCGAAGGATGATAAACCAGCATCGTCGTCTCGGCATCGGTGTCTCTGAGACAGAGCGAGGCTTCACAAAGAATGCCGAATTGAAGCGCTTTTTCACTGGCGCTTGACCATGGATAGTTGCTGGCTTCTGTTACTAGACCCGCCTCCACTGGGTTACGATGGATGTAGTCAACGACACTATTGGCATATTCAGTTGATTGCACCACCTTGGAGCGAAATCGTCCACGAAAAAGTGGGCCATCTCGGCGGTGCTTCCGGTTGAACCTTTGCGTGTACACCCCGATGAGATGGCGCATGCCTCGACTGAGTTGGCCAAGAGAGTCTTGCAGAAAAACATGAAAGTGGTTGTCCATCAACACAAATGCATGAATGATAAATCCCCACCGCGAGCAGCAATCTGCTACCAAATCGAGAAAAACAACCCTGTCTTCATCGCAGAGAAAAATGTTTTGAAAGGCAGCACCCCGCGACATCACGTGGTGCCAGTAGCCGGGAGCGTCGATGCGGAGTGGGCGCGACATGTAGCGTTATCGTCCCAACGGTGTAGAAGTTGCGCCAATAAGACAACAAGTAGCAAAAACACGACCTGACCCCTGTTCAGTTGGGTTGTTGCTGCTTTGACATCAGCCACAGCGCTGCTTATTTCATCCGATTTCCTTTGAATTTTTAGAACTTCAGAAAACAGGTCATTGGTTTGGCAAGCCGCATAGGACGCTGCAACGCCTAGCAAAAGAGTGCCTGCCGCAGTTCCGAGAGCTGCTAGCCCCGAAGCACAATCGCGTAAAATCCAGCAGGAAAACTTCCCCTTCTTCTGACCATCTTTTTTAGACTTACCTTCCGCTGCACCAGAATCGTTCATTGTGTAAACGAAGATAAGTTACAAAGTTATGTCAGGAAACTTCTTGGTCGGGGTGCGGGGCACACCGAAACCCACACTGAATTGAAACGCATGAAACTGTATAGCGATGGAGTTCACCATCGTACCGATTTTATGTTGTTTGCTGGGATGCTCGGATTTGTTGCCGTAGACTGGATGTTCCTTTTGCAATGGTTCGGGGGCTGAAGATGATGGGACGTTCGGTTAAGAAGTTGATTGCGGTGGCGTTGCCGCTTGATGCGGTTAATGAAGCGGCAATGACACAGGATACGCTTAACCTGATTGGAAAGACGAAGAGCATGGAGACACCCTATGATTCGCAAGCACATTCCAATGTACTTGCTATTGCAATCGGGCTAATACTGACTTGCTGCGCGACAACCGCTAACTACGAAAAGACACTCAACTCCTGGAAGGGCTCACATGTCGATTCGCTGGTTAGTGCTTGGGGGTATCCTTATGCGATCAACCAGGCGCCTAACGGTAATAAGCTCCTTGTGTACCACCGTAGCAACACCGTGGAGATGCCTCAGTACGGGCCAAATGAGACCGCGACGTATAAATACAACAGCTATAACAACACTGTCCAAGAAGAACGATATAGTCACCCAAAACAAACGGTCACATACTATTGTACGACATATTTCGAAGTGGACCTTAACAACTCCATTGTTCGCTGGTCATATAGCGGCAATAACTGCGTGCAGTAGAATCGTTGTTGCGCACTGGGGCTAATCTAGCAATCTACATGTGTGATCAAGCTCTGTTTCTTGGGGACATGCTTTGACCCAAATAGTCAAACGGCCACAGGCAATTACAAACCCGACCGCGAAACTGTCGACAAAGATAATGGTTTCGCGGTCAAGTTTGTAAACTATTGATATTATTTTACGTGCTTTTCTAAAGCATGTCCCCAGAACTATCTGCCCGTGTCATCAAATCTTGTTGGGTAAAGTTCACTAAGACATGCAACTTGCGGCGATTTGCTGATCCTCAGCGGCTTTTGCATAGTGCGGTTGCAAACAATTGCGCGATTGTAAGACGTGAACGCTGAGTGTGAAATTTGCTAACCGTCAGGCGTCCGTAGAAATTTCCTTTGCGGTCGACAATCACTGGAGGTGAATCAGCCATAGTATTGCATATAGATTTATTGTCGATACTACTACGAAATGGTGAGAGAACGCTCCATAGGTTTTGTTCGCTCATAGCACCTATGAAGCCGGGACCATGTTTACCATTTTCATTTATTATGGAGATTGGTGACGAGGGTTCGCAGTTTAAGCATCCTAAAAAAAGTTTTTTACCGGCAGATCCGTAGCTTGCTTTTTCGTAAGAGAATACCAGTAGTTCTATTTCCTGTGAGGACTGTGCTTGAACAGGAATGGTAATGGCGCTGAAGCAAACCAGCACCGTTCCTAGGATTACCAACGCAACACTTTTTTCAGCTGGATGTTTGTATTTCATAGAGGAGCCTTTCCGAAACAGAATCCGTATTTCAGGGCAAATCGTCCCGTGTGTAGGTGATCAAGTGTTGAGGAACGGCAGTGTGCTCCGCCCCTAGGGCACACCACGAGATCTGTTTTTTTCGGGGGGGGGGCGAAATCTGTCAGATATGGAAGTCTTTTCCTCTCCAGGTCTCACCCGTTATTGCCTCGGGGCACTGTGGCCCGAGCTCGTTTAGAAATTTGCTGGCGATTGCATTTGCTGTTCGGCCAAACCCTCGCACTTTCATACCCAACTTGTGGGCGAGGCTCTTTTCCACTTTTGTGCATGAAGACAAAACCAATGTCTTCGATGTGCGCGTGATTGCCACATAAAAAAGTCTCCTTTGTTCTTGTTCTGTTAGAGTTGCCTCGTACTGACTTTCTTTTCTGTCGATATAAGGAACGAGCCCTTCAACGCAGTTCATCACAATCACAATTTTTGCTGTCAAGCCCTTACTCTTGTGGAGACTCATAATATGCACGAAATTTCCAGTAGGCACCTCCGGGGACGTAACGTGCGTTCGCAAGCGTTCATGGATTTGCTTCGGGGCGAGGCCATCCTCATCGAACGTCTCATAGACGTCTCGTACCCCATTTGCCCACTCAGAGTCAGCCGGGAACAATTCATTAACAAGGGATTCGCCGCTTAGAGATCTGAGTTGCCCTAGTCGCGGTTTGAGGTCTTTATACCTGGAAATCAGCTTTGGAATTTTTGGTACGGTTTCACCAACTAATATTTGCTCCAGAGCCTCCTTTGGTGTTTTGTTCTGTTCCTCGCAGTAATTTCGAAGTTTTCTATACTCTCCTTTGAGATAACTATTGGACTTGCAACCAAGTAAGAAACGAAGGCTTACGAGGTCATCCGGTTTCGCCAGCAAGGTGAGTAGCGCAAAGGCTTCCTGAGCCTCAGCTGTTTCCAAGATTTCCTCGTTGTAGAAGCAGTGAGAAGGCACGTTCGCTTCTTTCAAGCGATCACGGACTAAGTATCCTATGTGTTTCCTGGGGCATAGTAGCAAAACATCGCTCAACGACTCTCCGGATTGGACGATAGAATGAATATAGTCTGCGATTCCCGCGATTTCGTCGGTGAGCCTTTTCCACTGAACGACCACTATATTACCCGGCGCATTTTGCGCCAAAGGTCTGAGAGTCGGTTGAAGCGTTCCCGGCTTATTATGACGAATGAGTGAATCAGCAATAGCTACTACGGTTTTAGGGCACCGCCGGCATTCGCTCAATGTTACATCATGGGTGTTGGGCCTTGCGTTATTGAACTCAATGATACCCTCGGGATTTGCATGCCTGAACTTATAGATTGATTGATCGCCATCACCCACTATCGAAAGAGTGGCAGTTTTGGCCAATAGATCGATAAGCGCTTGTTCCGCTTTGTTTAAGTCTTGGTACTCATCGACAACGATATGGTCGTATGAAAATAGGGTATCCGCTTGAGGATTATTTCGCAGGTATGAGAGGGTCAGCGGGACTAGCTCACCGATAAGCATGGTTTTATGAAATTTCAGCCACTCTAGGAGTTTGCTATGGAATTTTTGATCAGTGGGATCTGATGGCCACCCTGGTTGTTCTGATTGAAGACGAGCCCAAGCTGCCTCGAATGCTAAAATGCGGTTAGTCCTTTTTCTATTGGCTTCAAACTCCGAGTCATCTAAATCAGCGAGAAGAGGTGTTGCTTCAAATTTCAAAACCTTAGATTTTTCAAAAGTCAGAATAGGACGAGCTTCTCTACCAATGTGTCCAAACACGTCGTTGTCATTTAGTATACGGAAGCAAAAGCTGTGAAGTGTTCCGGCATCAATTTTCTCACACCCGGAAACTCCTAGACTGCGAAGATCCTTAACTAAGTCACCAGCTGCCGTTCGTGTAAATGTAACCGCCAATATTCTAGAGGGATCGACACCGTCTTTTTGTAGTAGACGCATGATACGTCGCTTCATCGCGTAAGACTTCCCGGTCCCAGGCCCGGCCAATACACGCAAAGGTGATCTATCGGTGCTGGCTATCGAGAGAGCGGTCCCTGTGAGGTTTTCATCCCATTGCATGGAACAATACTATCGAAAATCCCTAATGGAGCAAAAGTTATGGCGAAGCATTCGCCCTAATAAATCCGGGATATTTTTACAGAAGCCTGGATGACTGTCTGAATCGGGACATCAATTTCGATACGAGAGCGTGGAAGGGCCTCAGTTCGAGCGTGGTGGAACCTTGTTAGATTTCTGGGCCACGGAAAGCTCACCGGTAACTGGGTCCCTCTGTATCTGAACGCTTAGGACGTCATCGGTTGCGACGCGTTCGATTGTTTCAATTAGCGCGTCGACCGAGAGATAGTAGAGCGAAAAGTGTCGCGATTGGTCGGAGCTGAAATAGAAACCGCTCAAGCATGGATCGCATTTCGGGACGAAGATGAAGCTATGAATCGCCTGATTGCAGAACGCCCGCAGACCCAATCGAGCGGACTTGGGAGCGTCCAAATAATACAGCATGTCAAGCTTGTGCCAGTTGAGAAGGTCGGCGTTCCGAGCAGTGGGCTTGAACGAAACGATCGGCAAGGACATGGCCTCGATTTCGTCCGACAGCTTTTGTCCTTCGCTGAGTTTTCGAATGGAGAACGCCGCTATGAAGAAGTTCTGTTCAACTTTCGCTAGCGACGCTTCGCCCCATCGTCGTTGCAATTGCCGCTTGCGAAAGTCTTTTGCTAGTCTCTCCAGCGACTTCTTCCAAGGGTGAGATTTCCAAATCATTGCCTCAGTGTCCTTTTGAGTGAAGTCAGGGACCTTATCGACGCGTCGCGTTACATCTCGAACCATCAAATCGCGACAGATTTGAAATCGTTGAGCGATCGAAGAAAATTCCGACCACAAACATAGTGAAGCCGGTGGGAGTCGGACATATGTGAACTTTTGCATGGCGGAGTGGACGCAAGTCCACGGAGCTGCACAAGTTCAGGTCTGACGACGAACAGCAATAAACTGGTTTTGAGCTTTGCTCAAAACATAGTGGAGGCGCTGGGAGTCGAACCCAGGTCCGCGAATCCTCTACGATAGCTTCTACATGCGTAGTTTGTGTTTTGGTGTCACTTTGGGGCTCGCCCACAAACAGGCTTTCACCAAAGTTATCAGCTCTGTTATTTCGCTTAGCTCCCGAGCTGCCCGGAGTTAGCTAGCCAGTTCAACGACGCCTCCCCGAGAGCACTGACAGGCTCTTCGGTTCAACGGCTCCTTTGGCTTTTTAGGCCGCGAGAGCGAATTCTGCGTTATCTGCAGTCGTTTGTTTCTCTGAGGTTTTTACGTCGTCCCAAAGACCGACGGCACGCCACTAGCGCTTCGACATCCCCGTCGAAACCATTTCGCCCCCATAATTTCAAAGAACTATGAATCTGTTTGCAGCGTGGCGGAACCATTTTGCAACAGAGCCATCCATCTAATATAAGGCCATTCGAAGGATAATCAAGATGCAGTATGCCGAAGCCATGCAGCGTTTTTTGCAGAGCGTTGCGCCACCAGGGGAAGCGGAGTTCTATCTCAAGCTCTTTCATGAACAGAAAAGCGACTGTTTTGCTGTTATTTCGGTGCAGCGCGGCGTGGCTGAAGATGCGCTTGAGGCTGTTGCTTTGGACCTTAAAGTGCTTTCGCTGCTCGGTCTTTTTCCCCTTGTGGTGGTGGGGCTTGATAGTAAACAGGCAAGTTCGGCCCGCAGGGCCCAGAAGCTTGAGAGTTTGCTTTTGCAAAGTGAGGTTGCGGCCGAGTTTTGCAAAACAGATTTAGAAGCAGCCAAACGCGCGCTAAAGAACGAAAGTATTCCTTTGCTGGTGATTGACGAGAGCGAGGACCCCAAAGAACGCATTGCTGTGTTTATCAAAGAACTTCGCGCTAAGAAGCTTGTCTTTTTGCATCGTCGCGGCGCGATTGTACAGGGGCAGGAGCGTGTGCCCGCGCTACGGCTCGATCAGCTGGACTCCTTTGTCCAAGCGCTGCCTACGTTGGGAAGCGAGCAGCGCTCGATGCTTGAGCTCTCTAAAGCCTGGATCGAGCAGAGCGAAGGCAGACGTTTTTTGGTGGCTATCACTTCTCCGTTGGAGCTGTTACGCGAACTTTTTTCGATCAAAGGGGCGGGTACTTTGCTGCGTTGGGGAAGCAGCATTACGCGACATACAAATTTTTCCGCGCTGGATTCAGCTGCGCTAAACCAAATCATTGAAGCCAGTTTTGCCAGGCGTCTGGATGACGCATTTTGGGAAAAGCAAAAAGGAGTGCTCTACCTTGAGGAAAACTTTCGCGGTCTTGCTTTGATGCGCTGCACGCCACTTGGTGATTATCTCGATAAGTTTGCAGTCACCAAAGATGCACGCGGTGAAGGCGTTGGTGGTGACTTGTGGCAAGCTGTTGTGGCGCAACACAAAGGCTTCTTTTGGCGGGCGCGGCCCGACAATCCCATCTTGCCCTGGTATCAGAAACACTGCGATGGGATGCAACGCAGCAACAACTGGTGGGTGTTTTGGCGTGGGCTCCCCGCAGTACACACAGCAGAGTTAGTTGCTTTTGCCGACTTCAAGCCAAGCGATTTTCGCTAAACGCACGAGCGGCGATGTCATTTGAGGGAGCTTGGCGCTCGTTTTTGGATCGCTTCTGAAAATGGTGTTTTATCCAGATCTTAGGCAAATCATGCAGGAACGCGCACACTCTTGGGCATTTCAAGGTAGCGAAAAGCGCTACATACACGCACACAGATCGGCATTTGCTGTACTCCACCACAGTTTTTGTTGCATAATTGGCTTTGGACACGAGCGAAGGAGCAAACTCTCTGATGAGGATATGGGGCTTTAAAAAAAGCATCACCGTAAGATTGTTGAGTGCATTGGCAGTAGTGTGCATGTTCCTTAGCAGCGTACAGGTTTTTGCTCAGAATGATCCGCAGAGTGCCGAGAAGCGCGCCGCGGCTGCTGCAGCGTATGACCGTGGATCGAAGGCTTACGTAGCGGGAGATTTTGCGCGAGCTGGACGTTTCTATGAAACTGCCTACCGACTGCTTCCATCCGTCAACGCATTGCTTCAGACCATCAAGGCCTACTTGCGCGCTGAAGATGACAAGCGTGCTGGCACGGCCGCTCTTGCCTTACAAGAAGAGTATGGAGTGCATCGCATGACCAGCGATGCTAAGGAAGCCCTCGAGCGAGCCGCTGCGAAGTATTTCCGCGTGGACCTTGTGTGTGAAGATTGTGAAATACGCATTGATGACGAGCGCGAATACTTCCCGTCCATCTTCCTTTCGGCGGGTGATGAGCATACCATTGTAGCAAGCTTTGAAGATGGCGACCGAGAGCAGAGTGTTTCCGGCGAAGCTGGCGAGCAGAAGGTGGTCGCCCTGGTAGGTCCGTCCGGCGAAGAGCAAAGCAATGACAATTCAGAAGAGCTAGCCGATAGCGAGGAGTCCAGCGAGACCCCAGCAGATAACCCCGAGGATAGCAGTTCGAGCGATGGTTTATCGCCGGTCTTCTTTTGGGTTGGCGCTGGTCTTACGGCTGTCGCTTTAGGCGTCACCGTCTGGTCGGGGCTGGATACATCATCGGCTGCCGATGAATACAAGAAAGATCCCACACCAGAACGTTATTCAGCGGGACAAGATTTAGAGCTTCGCACCAATGTGCTCATTGGTGTGACGGCTGGCTTGGCTGTGGCAACGACAGTCATGGGTGTGTTTCTAACAGATTGGAACAGCAGCAACTCAGACGATGAAGATGAAGTAGCTTCGTCTGGTTTTCGTTTACAGGCTTCGGCTTATGCGATGCCAGGTGGCGCGGGTGCTGCATTATGGGGTCGGTTTTGAATGGGAGAAGGTGCTTTAAACGCCAATTCCAACGATAGAAAGAAGCTGATTGGCCAGCGTTTGGGCCGCTACGACATTTTACATCTTCTGGCTGCCGGCGGTATGGGTTCCGTCTATGTAGCACGACACGGCGGCATGGCTGGCTTTGAGCGTCTTGTCGCTATTAAAACGCTTCATTCACACCTCGCTGACGAAGAACAATTCGTGAACATGTTTTTGGATGAAGCCAGGCTTGCTGCACGGATTCGTCATCCCAATGTTGTGGCGACTTTGGACATCTCTGAGTCTCCGATGGATGGCTATTTCCTTGTCATGGAATATGTCGAGGGCGAGAATCTCGCATCCATTTTAAAAACAAGCGTGACAAGCAAAGCGCGTGTTCCGGTCACGATTGTACTTCGCATTATTATTGATGCCTTGCATGGCCTCGCTGCCGCACATGACTTGATCGATCGTGATGGCAGGAAGCTAAACCTCGTGCACCGCGACATCTCTCCGCAAAACGTGCTGGTCGGCTCCGATGGCATTTCGCGCTTAACTGATCTTGGTATTGCTAAAGCCGAAGTTAATATTTCAACCACTCGGCACGGACAGCTCAAAGGCAAGCTTTCGTACATGGCGCCAGAGCAAGCCACGCATGGTAAAGTCGAGCAGCGTTCCGATTTGTTTTCGATGGGCGTTGTGTTGTGGGAGTCGCTCACTCAAAAACGTTTGTTTCGTGGGCGCACCAATGCGGAGACCTTGCACAAAGTTCTTGTCTTGGAGCCGCCGCCGCCTTCGAGCGTCAAGCCTGAGCTTTCGAACTTCGATGCGCTTTTGAAGAAAGCGTTGGCCAAGCCAATGGACGAGCGTTTTCAAACAGCTCAGGAAATGATTGAGGCGATTGAAAAAATCGCTCCGGAGGTAGGGGGGTTGCGCCCTCAAGAGCAGTTGCTTTGTTTTTGCAACGACTGGCAAGCGAGAAGCTTGCAAAAGAGAATGAAGCCATCAATACTTCGCTTAGGAGTTTAGCCAAAGACTCTACATTGTCGGTCCCCATCGAGGTCGATGTTTCCGAGGATGATGAACGAACGCCGGTCACCGATTACCCGATAGCTGAACTTAAAGAACTCAGTCGTGATACCGGTTCTTTTAGTAAACCTCGCGTTCCAACTAAGAAAATGGCGATTGGCGGTGTTGTGTTGGCTATTGTAGTCGCGCTATTTGCCGCACTTATCTCGGGTGGAGACGATGAAGAGAAGAACGACAAACCGGCTGTAGCGTCGGGAAAATCCGAAACAAAGCTTTCTGAAGATGTGACGAAAGAAACAAAGCCTTCCTCAAATGTGGTGCCTGCTCCGCCGATCGAAAAAAGCGAGCTTGCCACAAAGGTTAAGAGCACGGAAGCCGTCAACACCGCAAAGAAAGGGGAAGTCGTTGAGCAAGCGCTCCAAGAGGATCAGCTTCAACCTCGGGTGCGTAAGCGCATCACCACACCGCGTCGCCCTGCAGGCAAGCCCGCTGCTTCAGGCGAAGAAGTTCTTAGCAATCCTTACCGCTAAATTGTTTAGTCCAGAATCTCGAGCAGTTCGACATCAAAGACCAAAGTGCCTTGTGGGCCGTTTTGACCTTCATACGCCAGGTGCGCAGGAATCCAGAAGCGTCGCTTCTCGCCTTCGCTCATCAGCTGAAGGCCTTCGGTCCAGCCCGGAATTACACGGTTGAGTGGAAAGGTTGCTGGCTCGCCGCGTTTGACTGAGCTATCAAACAATCGTCCGTCGGTGGTCCATCCGGTATAGTGCACTCGGACATTCGACGTTGCCGTGGGATGATCGTGCCCATGTCCAGGCGTGAGTACTTGCCAGGCAAGACCTGTTGGGCTGCGCTCGGCACTTGGTGGTGCAGCGGCGACATTCGTTGGCGCATTTAATCCGTTTTCAGTGCCAACGACTTGCACTTCGTCGGACGGAGCCTGGCTGGGCTCTTCTCCCTCGCTTGGGGCAGCTTCGTGACTGACCTGGTTTTGTGCTGGCTGCTTCGGAGCTCCGCATGCCAGCAACACACAGCTAAGAATGCACAATGTTGAGTAGCGTACCATTACAATGTTGCCTGTCCGGGTTTCCATTCAACGGGACATAGCTCGCCGGTCTGAAGAGCGCTCAGTACGCGCAGCACTTCATCGACGCTGCGTCCGATAGAAAGGTCATTGACGCTTACAAAGCGAATGGTGTTTTCAGGGTCCACGATAAAGGTGGCGCGCAAGGCAACGCCCGCGTCTTTGTGCAGTATGCCAAGAGCTTCGCATAACTCACGCTTGGTATCGGCAAGCATTGGGAAAGGGAGCTCTTTGAGGTCTGGATGATCTTTGCGCCATGCAAGGTGCACATAGTGCGTGTCGGTGCTCGCACCAAGAAGAACGGCGTTCTTTTCCGCGAAGCTAGCATTGGCTTTTCCAAAGGCAGCGATTTCCGTGGGACACACAAAAGTAAAGTCCATCGGCCAGAAGAAAACAACCTTCCACTTGCCCGGAAAACTGTCGTGAGAGATTTGCTTAAACTCTTTGCCGGCTTCGGTGCCTACGCAAGCTTGCAATTTGAACTCTGGAAAACTGTCGCCAATACTTAACATCAATACCTCCAACAAACGCTCTTAAGGAGTCGTGGGCCCGAACTATGCGAATTTTTTTCATTCTTTTCAATGCCGAAACGTGTGGCAACAAGGATCGAAGTATCGATGCGTTGGCCTTTTGAGGTCTCTTTGGTTTTTTTCGTGCTGGCAAACGGGGCTTAGGCATGAAAATTCAATATTTACATAAGGTTAGTGCTCTAATGCCTGTCTCTGAGACTTTCGGTATTCTGCAAAAACTGCAGAAATAAAACCGAAAATTTGTGAAATAGCTGGCTATCGTTAGAAGAAGGCCTTATACGACCAGCGCAAAGAAGGACGTGTTGTGGCGAAACGTAGAAGAAATAGACAGGATTTTGCTCAGGAAGAGGATGCCGGGCGAGACGATCACGTCAAACTTGAAGGGGTCATTACCAACGTGTTTGCGGGTGGTCAGTTTGAAGTAACTACCGATGCAGGCGCTATCGTGCGTGCGCAGCTTTGCGGCAGGATGCGTAAGTTTCGTATTCGCGTTATTTTGGGTGACCGTGTTACGGTTGCACTTTCGCCTTATGACCTAAGTCACGGAATGATCGTTTATCGTTCCAAGTGACGTGGCGCAGGCGGGTTGCTTAAGAGCGCAAGAATAAAATGTCCAAGAGGCAGAGCAGCGCAAAGCAGCAGAGCGGGCGTGTAGTGTCCGGATAGTTGTCGAGCAAGAGCAAACATGCTTGGACCAAGTGCGCTGCCAATGACGATGCACATCATCTGAAGGCCACTGATGGCGCCAAGGTGCTTGCGTCCAAAAAACCTTGGGAGTGCGACGGTCGTAAGGATGGTGAACATGCCGCCGCCGGCACCGAAACCAAGCACGCAAAAAGCCCGTCCCGCAAAGGATGCAAAGTGTGTGACGCCGAGTGCTCCGATACACTGAAATGCGGCAAGCGCCATCAGCAGATAACGGATGCGAACGCGATCGGAAAGATAGCCCGTGGTAAGATTCATGAGCGTGCTTACGGCAGCCATGGGTAAGAAAATCGCGACGGCCTGATGTGCATCGAGGCCCGCGTCGGCACCGATGTCGACAATGTGAAATGTAAAGCCGGTGATGACCAATCCTTGCAAAGCCACAGCGTAGGTGAGCGCCCAAAAGACGATAGTGCGCAAAGCTTGAGCGCGCGTGTACTCTGGCTGTTCAACTTCACGCACGAGCTTTTGTGATGTGTTTTCCGTTAGGCTTGTCTTTTGGCCGTCCATTTGCAGACCCAGCTCTTCGGGGCTGTCGCGAAGCAGCAACCAGGCAAGCGTGCCCATCCCAAAAGCTACGACCATGGCCATTTCCACCCAGGTGCTTCGCCAACCGTGTGCAGTGACCCACTTGTTTAAAAACAAGGGTGCCGAAGCAAATCCAAAGGAGACCACTACGCCAGTGATGCCGGCCACGAGTCCACGTCTTTTATCAAACCATTTGCCGATTGTGGTGCGGCAAGTCATCGTGAGCATGCCTTGGCCGCTAAAACGCAAACAAAGAAAAGCAACAACCAACAATCCGGTGGCGAAGGCTTGATTGGCAAAAAAAGCATGCACACTGCCCAAAAATGCGGCAATCCGATCAATGCGCGATAAAACGACCAAGGTTAAACCAAGTACAAAAGTCGATAGGGTTGCGGTAAGGCGCGCTCCATAACGGTCCAGTGCGCTGCCTCCCCAGGGCAGCAGAATTCCGCTAAGAATGGTGCCAAGAAGATAGGCGTTGCTAAGTTGAAGCCGTGATAGTTTGGTGGCTCGTAACAAAGGATCGGTAAAGACGCTAACTCCCATGGTTTGACCGGGAATGCTCATCAGGATTCCGACCGTTGCTACGGCAGCGATAACCCATCCGTAAAAGAAAGGAAAACGATTCAATACTGTCCTGGAACTCGTTTTCATGTTGCGCTTGTATGATGTTGTTCTAGGTAGTGCAAAGGGGTTGCCCGAAATTTAGGCGAACTTGCCGCTAATAGGTGATGGCCCGTACAATGCCCCGGAGTATGAGTGAGACGCGACATCGAGGACTGTGGGGAGCTACCGCTATAGGCGTGGGGGCCATCGTGGGTGGTGGTATCATGGTCTTGGCGGGTGCTGCTTTTTCAAGCACCGGTCCAGGCGCTGTGCTTGCGATTGCGTTCAATGGTGTCGTTGCTTTTTTAACGGCGATGAGTTTTGCTGAGATGTCGAGCGCTTTTCCTGAAACGGGAGGAGCCTATGTCTTTGCTAAAAAAGTGCTTTCCGTGCGTGCGGCTTTTGCCGTCGGCTGGGTGCTGTGGTTTGCGTACATCGTAGCTGGAGCGCTTTATGCGCTTGGTTTTGCAACCTATGGATCGACGTTGCTTCAAGCGCTGGCTACCGAAGTGTTTGGTGCAGGCGATTTTTCTTTTCTAACGGCGCGCGGCACAGTGTTGTTGCTGAGCGTGGGTGCAACAGCCGCATATGCACTCGCGGCGCTTCGAAGCCGCAAAGGAGGCGGCCACTGGGCGACCGTTGGTAAAGTGCTTGTCTTTTTGGTGCTGATTGGCGCTGGGGCATTCGCTTTTGCAAAGCAGCCCTTATTGGAAACCACAGAAGCGCTCAGTCCGTTGTTCCCAGGCGGTGTTGCAGGCTTGCTAAGCGCGATGGGTTTTACATTTATTGCTCTGCAGGGGTTTGATTTAATTGCCGCAGTTGGAGGCGAAGTCAAACATCCGGAACGCAATATTCCGCGGGCCATGTTCTTATCGCTTGGCGCAGCGTTGCTTATTTATATTCCGCTTTTGTTTCTAATGGCGACGGTCGGTGTGCAAAGCGGTGAGCATATTCATGAGCTGGCCGAACATCATCCGGACACCGTTTTTGCTGTTGCGGCAAAACACTACATGGGGGAAACAGGTTTTTGGTTGGTTCTTGTTGCGGCGGTGCTCTCGACCCTGTCCGCTTTACAGGCCTGTATTTTAGCCGCGTCGCGTGTCTCCCTTTCGATGGCCGACGATCGAACGCTGCCGTGGGTGGTGGGCATACGGCATAAACGCTATGGCACGCCACTTATGGCCACCTATCTTAGCGTTCTTACTCTGCTTGCCATTGTGTTAATGATGCATGACTTGGCAGCTGCCGGTGCCGCATCAAGTCTCATTTTCTTATTGGCCTTTGCGCTTGCACACTACACTTCGATCTTGGCGCGCAAGCGCGTAACGCCCGTAAGGAAATGCTATCGAACCCCTTTGTTTCCACTGGTGCCCGTCGTGGGTGGGGTAAGTTGCTTTTGTCTTGCCTGCTATCAGGCCATTGCCGTACCGCAAGCTGGTGCCATCGTGCTTATCTGGCTTGGTTTGGGCGTTGCACTCTATTTTGCGTTGTTTGCCGGACGCGCAGAGGTTATGGATGCACGTGCAGAAGCGCAGGATCCGGAGCTTGTCAGGTTGCGAGGACGTTCTCCGTTGGTGCTTGTGCCCATCGCAAATCCAGATTCGGCTGCTCCTTTAGTGGGTGTGGCTTCTGCCCTTGCGCCAACTCAAGTTGGTCGGGTGCTTTTGCTCTCGGTGCTTAGTACGCCGCTTCGACAGGGCGAGTCTGTGCCGCCACAGGATTTACGCCGAACGGCTGCGCTTTTGGACAAGGCCCTCGAGCGTGCGCTTAGCGCTGGCTATCGTCCAGAGGGCTTGATTACTATAGCGGATAAGCCTTGGCCTGAGATTATTCGCGTAGCGAATGTGCACAACTGCCAAATCGTTTTAATGGGATTAACCTACTTTGATCGGGAACAGAGTTCAAAGCAGTTTGAAGAACTCGTTTCTGCGCTGGATTGTCATGTAACCTTGCTGCGTGCCCCGGAGGGCTGGGATCTCGATAAAGTTAAGACCATTTTGGTTCCTGTTGGTGGTCTAGGAGCGCATGATGAACTAAGAGCGCGGCTTCTCGGTGCAATTTTACGTATGGGTAAGCGGACAATTAATTTCTTAAGAGTCGTGCCTGAAAAGACGACCCCTGCGCGTTTGCGAGTCATTGAGCGAGAACTTAAGCGTTTTGCAGATGAAGAAGCCGCAGGGGCCAACGTTGCTGAGGTGCTTCGTAGCGACGATGCTGCAAGACTTATTCGCGAGCGCGCAATGCAACATGATCTGGTTATCTTGGGTGTACAGAAACCTGACGCGAATCATAAAATCTTTAGTCAGTTGGTATTGGAAGTAGCCAGTCAAACTCATGCTGCAACTTTGCTCATCAGCCGCGGCAGCTAAAACGCGGTATGTAGATGATGCGATTGAGCGAGTTGGCAAAAATTTAACGCCATGTTTTATGCCGTTTTATTCGCAGATTAAGGCAAAATGTTCGTTGGGCTCGACATTGGCGGTAGATTTGTCCATTCTGCTCTGAAGCTTAATTTAAGAAGCGTTAGTGACCCCAGCTCGTTTTTGAGCCTGGAAACAGACGACCGTGTTTAATGGACCATCGCCTATTTATGATCGCGCTAGCGCTGCTGTTGGGTATGATTGCCCAGTCTCTTGGGCGGCGCACAGGTATCCCTGGCATTGCTATTTTGCTTGGCCTTGGGGTGGTGCTAGGTCCCGATGTGCTCGGCGTTGTGCATCCGGAACAACTAGGTCCCGCACTTCGAGACCTCGTGCATACAGCGGTTGCGGTCATTCTTTTCGAGGGTGGGCTTGCTCTCGATCTTAAGAGTCTACGAAAGCGAGGCTCGAGCATTCGTCGTCTGATTACTGTTGGGGCACTGATCACGGCAATCGGCGGAACACTGGCAGCGCGTTATTGGATGCAATGGTCATGGCGACTTTGTTTTTTGTTTGGTGCGCTTGTCATCGTGACGGGTCCTACAGTGATCCAGCCCATTGTTAGACGTATTCGTCTTCTTCCGCGTTTGGCTACCGTGCTTGAAGCCGAAGGTGTTTTTGGTGATGCCATCGGTGCGATTGTTGCGGCGGTTGTGCTTGAGGTCGTTGTGGATTGGCACGGCGATGCCTTTGCGATTGGCGCGCTTGGTTTACTTTCTCGCTTGGCTTTTGGAACGGCGGCCGGTCTTGTCGGTGGCTTCTTCGTTGGTGCCTTGCTGCGCTCGAAGCGATCCATCGCTGAGGGACTCGAGAATGTATTTGTCCTTGCTTATGTACTCGTTTTGTTTGAAGGATCGAACCTGTTGCTGCCAGAAAGTGGCATCTTGAGCATCACTGTAGCGGGCCTAACCGTGGGTAATATGGGGATCCAGCGCCTGGGCAAGCTTCGGGACTTTGAAGAGCAGCTTACAGTAATGCTAATTGCCATGCTCTTTGTGCTTTTGGCCGCTAGCGTGCGTACCGCAGAAGTAGTGAGTCTAGGTTTCAATGGACTGATGACGGTCCTTACGCTGATGGTGGTTATTCGGCCCATTGCCGTTTGGGCTTCGACATCCGGTTCTCGCTTTAACTTGCGCGACAAACTTTTTCTTAGCTGGATGGCTCCCCGAGGCATCGTTGCTGCTGCGGCTGCTTCGTTGTTTGCGGAAGTGCTTCTGGCTTCGGGCGAGAGCAAAGCAAGCGAGCTAAGGGCTTTGGTGTTTCTTTTGATTGCAACCACCGTGGTGGTTGAGGGGCTTGGTGCTAAGACTGTGGCGACCTTGTTACGTGTGCGAGTGCCCATTTCTGGATATCTTATTGTTGGATCATGCGGCATTGGTCTAGCTTTGGCGCGTTTGCTTCGTAAAGCAGGTGAAACAGTGATTTTCGTTGATTCACACCCGGATGCTGTGATCATGGCCGAAGACGCTGGCTTTTCGGCCATCCATGGTAATGCGATGGATTCTGAAGTGCTTCGCATGGCTGGTGCTGGCAGCAGGCGAGGGCTGATCGCATTAACGTCCAGCGAAGAAGTTAATATGCTTGTGGCTCGCAAAGCACGCAAAGAGTACAAGCTAGGCAATGCATGGGTGGCGCTTCGACGAGGCCACCAAAGCATTACCCCGTTGGATGTCGAAAAAGAAGAGCTGAATGTGCTGTTTGGACAGACGCGTTATCATGAATTTTGGAATATCGAATTTGAACGTGGCTTTGCAACTGTTGAATGGTGGAAGCCTTCGAAGGTAACACGCGATACAATAGTGGAGTTGATCGAACAATCCGTTGATCTCTTTCTTCCTTTGGCCTGCGGTATAAAAGAGCGAGTTTTACCCATGTCCAAAGATTGTGGCACAAAGATTGATCGCGTCGCGGTTGCTATTGCCGGAGGCCGTGAGTCGCGCGTTCATAAGTGGATGGAACAAAACGGTTGGGTATTGGTGGGCTAGCGTTGGGCTAGTGTTCGTTTAACGAACACTAGGTGAAGATAGCTCGCACGGAATCTCCGAGTTGCGTTGTAATCGCGCTAGCTTGTTTTTGACATTCTGCGAGAGCTTCGCAGCTGGCTAGTGGAAGCGTGATATCCAGGTAAATTTTAAGTTTGGGTTCCGTGCCGCTGGGCCGGATCATCACGCGATGTCCGCCTTCGAGGTGAAAGGCAAGCACATTGCTCGAGGGTAAGGTTGATTGGGAGCTTCGCCCATCGCGGTCTTTAATCTGCCCGGTTTTGTAGTCGCAAAAGCGTTGCACAGCGAGCTTGCCAAGGAGGTTTGGTGGCTCTTTTCGCAAGGCATCCAGTTTGCTTTGTATGTGCTCGGCCATTTCCGAGTCGAGATGAATATTAAGTGCTGTGCTGTGATGAAAACCAAAACGCAGCCAGAGCTCGATAAGCACGTCATGCAAGTTTTGTCCGGTTTTGAGATAAAAACTTGCCATTTCTGTCATTAAAATGGCAGAAGAAATGCCATCTTTGTCTGCTACCTCGCTGCTCGGGGCGTAGCCCAAGGCTTCTTCAAAACCGAGCGCTAAGCAAAAACCCTCTTTTTGCTTAGCGAGAGCTCGATTCATGATCCATTTAAAACCCGTTAAGGTTTGCTCAAAGTAGGCCCCGTAGTGACGTGCGATAAGAGCTGTGAGCGGCGAGCTGACGATGCTGCAAAAGATGCTTTGTTTTTCCGGCGTACGAGAGTGACGAAGTTGGTACTCGCACAGAAGTGCGCCCACCTCATTGCCACTTAGCTGATGGTATGATCCGGATCTATCTTTGCAGGCCACTGCAAGCCGGTCTGCATCAGGGTCATTGGCAAGTACAATGTCGGCGTCTGTTCTGGAAGCGAGTTTAAGGACCAAATCCATGGCGCCTTTTTCTTCCGGGTTTGGAAAAGCAACGGTTGGAAAGTCAGGATCGGGCAAAGCTTGCTCCGGGACACTGTGACAATTGGTGTAACCCCGCTGAGAGAAAGCTTTGCGTGCGATGCGTTCGCCCACGCCGTGCATGGCGGTATAGGCAATGCAAATTGAATCGACTGTTTTTGGCTGATGCCCTAGTGTTTCGATGTAGCTGAGATAAAGTGTTTCGATTTGACGGCCGACAAATTCGATCTTTCTTTGTTTTTGAAACTCTGCGTAGGCAAGGGTGCGAAAATCCTGTTTGGGACCAAGAGCCGCTATCTCTTTGCTGATGCCTTCGTCGTGAGGCGGAATAATCTGTGCGCCATTGTGCCAAAAGACTTTGTAGCCGTTGTACTCTGGTGGGTTATGACTTGCGGTAATCATGACCCCAGCGCTTGCCCCAAGTTCTGTGACCGAGAAAGCGAGCAAAGGCGTGGGGACCGTGTCCTCAAAGGTATAGACTTTAAAGCCCTGCGCGCAGGCGACCTCCGCAACAGCTCGAGCAAATTCAAGACTGTGTTTTCGTCCGTCATAGGCAACACAGAGGCCTTGTTTAGGGGCCTCAGGGCTACACTTCAGTAAGTGCTTGCATAAGCCTGCAGTGACACGCATCACCAGATCCCTATTCATTTGATTGGGCAGCGGGCCAAGAACGGCACGTATGCCAGCTGTTCCAAATTGGATCGCATGGTTTTGAGTCATCGGATGCTCATTCGTTCAATGATCATGTTGTATCCTTCTTTGTAGCTTGGGTAGCGAAAGACGTAGCCACTCTTTAGTAGCTTTTCGTTGAGGCAGCGCTTGTTGCTCCGGTTGCGCCCTTGGGCCTGGGTAGAGCTTTTCGGTGCTGGTGCGGCCAGTCGTGTGGCAATCCAGCATAGCAACGTTTTTCGATCCACTGGGTCGTGATCGGAAGCAAGATAAAGGGCTTCTGGTTTTTGCTGTTGCATCAAGTGAGCCAAGACGCCGGCGCAATCATCACGATGAATACGGTTGGTATAGCTTACTTGGTCTTCTGAATAGCTTGCTTGGCCTTCTTTGACGGATTCGAGCAAACGCGTTCGTCCGGGACCGTAGATGCCTGAGAGGCGAACGACGGTGCTGGGTAAGGAGCTTTGCTTTAAGAATTTCTCGGCTTGAAGAAGTATTTCACTTGATGGCTGATTGCCATCGGTTTTGGATTCTTCATCGACCCATTGACCATCGCTTTGGCTGTACACGGAGGTGCTGGAGGTGAAAAACACACGCTGGGGTTTGTGTTTTTTCTGTTCAAGTGCAGCGAGGGTGTACTTTAAACCCTGTAAGTATATGGCTTGGTAGCTTTTTTCATCGCGGCTATCGGGCGCTGCGGTGTAAAAGACGTAATCAACATCCGGCAAATGGCGTAAGGTGTTGGGCACCAGCAAATCGGCTTCAATAGGTTTAAAAGAGACGGGAAGCTCGGCTGGGTTGCGTCTTAACGCCCATACCACGTGATCTTTGCCTAACAAGCGTTGTCCGAGGGCTATTCCAACATAGCCGCAACCGATGATCAAAACATGTGCCATTTTCGCTAACTGACTGTATGCTTCCTAACATGAGCAAGCAAGAAGATCTCAAAGGTAAAGTGGCAATCATAACAGGTGCATCGCGCGGTATTGGAGCAGCTCTTGCACGGCGTTTTGCAAGCGAGGGAGCGAAGGTTGTGGTTGCTGCAAAGAGCGAGCAGCCCAAGCCAACCTTGCCAGGCTCGATTCATACAGTGGCCGAGGAAGTGCGCGGACTTGGCGCAGAGGCTTTGCCGCTTAAAGTCGACGTGAGCAAACAAGAAGACATTGAAAACTTAGTCCAGCAAACGGTCGATACCTTTGGAGGTATCGATGTTGTGATCAACAATGCAGGCGCTCTATGGTGGCAAGACGTTGCTGAGACGCCCATGAAACGTTTTGACTTGATGATGAATGTGAACGCGCGTGCATCGTTTGCTCTGACGCAAGCAGCGTTACCTTATCTTTTAAAAAGCCGGGCAGGGCATGTGTTGGTGTTTTCGCCGCCCATCGATTTATCGGCTCTGCCGGGTAAGGTGGCTTATCTCATTAGTAAGTTTGGTATGACAATGCTGGCTATTGGACTTGCAGAAGAGCTCAAAGGCAAGGGCGTGGCCATCAATGCGCTGTGGCCCGTTACGGCCATTGAGTCTCAAGCGACCATCAACTTTAAACTTGGCGGACCGAAGACCTGGCGCAAGCCTGATATTTTGTGTGACGCTGTGATGGAAGTGCTTACGACGGATCCTGCTGAGCTTTCCGGACACGCGTTGCTTGATGAAGACTTTCTTCGTGAGCGTGGCTATACGGATTTTGCAAAGTATCGCTGCGATCCGGATCATGAACCGCCTCGCATCATGGCCAAAGACCTTCCCAAGGCCGGCCCGCTTTGGGGAAACTAGCTTTCCCGGCCTGAGGTCTAAAACCTCATTAATTGCTATCAATTCTTAGAATTTTTCTCGGCTATCGGGATACCATAAGCGCCGCGATTCCATATTGTCTAGTCCTTACGAGGCACTGCGGATTGGCATCGGCTTTGCAATGTAGCCGTGTATGCATTGCAGTACAAAATATTACTTACATGTCTGCGCATGGCTTCTTTTATCATGCAGTATACCGGCCTGTAGTCCAGAAACTGAAATGGATAGCGCATCGGAATCTTCAGCGGTACTGAGCAACCGGGCGTATTGCGAAGCACTCGAACATGTTTTCCCTTACGGAATCCCAGAGGGCTTCGCGGATGATGCGATGCACCCCGCAATCTTTGTCGGAGGCTCGGCAAAAGGGTCTTTGAAAATACTACAAGGCGTTGATTCGGTGTTGCGGGGCATTGATGTGGTTGCTGACTTGTACAACCAAGAGATTATGGTGCTCGGATATGCTGGCAACGGGACAAATGTTTCCAAACTCTTTAGTGGCGGCGCGAGCTTCAGCATGTACGGTGGAGCAGCCTATGGTCTAGAGAATGGTTTAAGCGATTGGTATGGATTTTTTAACGGTGCATCGGTTGGTATAAATCCTCTGCCTGTACTAAAGCGTTTTTTAAATGCAGACCTTAACTGGTTTCGTTCGGGTACGGATCTGGATGGCGACCATCTGATCGCGCCGGAGGAACTGCACAATCCGCCCGAAGGTGTTTACGGCTTCAGCGTGGGCGCTACCGTTGGATTTGATGTGCTTGGCGCACTCTGGGATGCTGCCAGCGTTGCGGTACTAGGCATTCCTGGCGCCCTGCCGCTTAGCGCAGGGACAAGCACCACCCACTATCACCCGTGGAACTACGGTACGTTGTTGTTGTTTGAAGAGCTTAAGAAGGTCGGGTTGCCTGTGACTCTCAAGGACTGTGACTGTGACTACATGCCGGTGAGTGAATTTGTAAGCGCGCAACCGCAGGGTGATTGTTGGAAATCACCTTTTTTGGGACCAGACGCTGAACTTTCCCAAAACCAATGTCGCATCAGCTTCGAAGGAAGTAAGGCTGCGCTCAAGGGCGTTGACCTTGCAAAAGCTATCTGCCATGCCGGAAATTGTGATCTTGAAGAAAGGCTACTCAATACAGTGTATGCATCTGCTGTTGGTCATTTTCGTGATCAAGGGGTGAATTCGGCGAAACTGCTTTGTCCTTCTCTGTTTAGAGATTCCGAAGTTTGTGACAACGAAATAGATGACGATGGCGACGGAAAAATAGATTGCGACGATTTAGAATGTGTACTGGATCACGCTGCTTGTCCTACGAACACGTGTGATTTAGAGGTCGAAGAACCGTATTATAATGAGATTTGCAACAATGGCGTAGATGACGATGGTGACGGTGACCTCGATTGCAACGATAGCGACTGTAGCTATCACGCCGACTGTCACTGTTCTCAGTTGAGCAGCCAACTGTACGCGCGGCCATTGAGTGAAAGCGGTGTCCATCTCGATGCTCATGGATGTGTCTTGCGATGCACTGCTGAGGCAGATCCGAATAGTGGTTTGTACATGTGTCCGGAAGGATTTGGTTGCAGCGATACGCTCGGATGTGTTCCGAACAAAATTACGGAGTGCGGTTCGGATACAGATTGCTCGTCCGTCAATGGAATATGTATAGGCGATAAAGCCAACGTGAACTGGTGTAGTCCCGGAGCGCGGCGACTTGTCTGTGATGAAAACTCATCAATTTAGTGGCCATCAAATTGGAGAATGGTTGTGCTCGCACACGCTGGCCGAGAGCAGAGAATTAGAGGTTTTTTCGATGTACAATACCATTGGACACTGTTTGAGGGAGTTGCTATAGCATCGCCCTAGTAGCGCATTCAAAAAGATCGTACAGGTATACTGTGCAGGACGCGGCCTTGCGGTTCAGTCGTTTCCGCCCTTTTTTGGGTGCGTAAGCTCAGATGTGTTAGTTCGTGAACGTGGTAGCGAGATGATGTGAAGTCATGCAGATAAGGGAATTAACGAAGAATGCTGTTCCAGTAGGGCGCGCTCAACATGTCGGACGCCTGTTGTTGCTTTGTGCCCTGGTTGGTTTTTTTGTGGGTGGTGCAGCCGTATTGTTTGAGTTGCTAACGACCGTTGCGAAATACACCTTGCTTAACTCCTATGCGGGTTTTCGACCAAGTGAAGCCGCGGTCGATAGAGGGCTTTGGGCACCTGGGATGGAAGCCTTTCATCCATGGCGACTTGCATTTTTGCCGGTGATCGGCGGCTTAGTCGGAGGCTTGATAATTTACTATTTTGCGCCGGAAGCAGAAGGTCATGGTACCGATGCTGCTATTGATGCGTATCACAACCACCACGGACGCATTCGCTATCGAGTTCCTCTCGTAAAAACAATCACCTCGGTGATTACCTTGGGGACCGCTGGATCGGCCGGTCGAGAGGGGCCCATCGCTCAGATTGGCGCTGGCCTGGGAACTGCGACAGCCGACCTCCTTAAACTGAGTGCACGTAATCGCAGGATCCTCATGGTTGCGGGTATGGCAGCAGGCATCGGTGCGATTTTTCGCGCGCCCCTTGCCGGCGCCTTGTTTGCTGCTGAGGTGCTTTATAAAGAGATGGATCTTGAGTTCGAGGTAATTGTTCCTGCGGTGATCGCTTCAATTATTTCCTATACCGTCTTTACGATACCCTTTGGTGTATCCCCGTTATTCAAAGCGCATATCCAGGCCTTCGATGATCCGCTTCAGCTATTTTCCTACACCATTCTTGCCATTGTGGTGGCCATGGGAGCTAAACTTTACGTGGTGACCTTCTATGCTGTGCATGATTTTTTCCGCGGATGGAAAATTATTCCCTATCTCAAGCCAGCAATTGGTGGCCTTGGCGTTGGCCTCTTTGCCTTTTTTCTCCCCGAAGTTATGGGCTCTGGATACGGTGTGGTTCAGCAAGCTCTGGATGGAAGAGTGCCGTGGACCTTTCTTGGTGTAGTGGTGCTCGGCAAGATCACAACGACCTCGCTTACAATTGGTTCTGGGCAAAGTGGTGGTGTGTTTGGTCCTGCAATCGTTATTGGCGCGGCGTTGAGTGGTCTAACTGGACAACTCGTGCAGCACTATATTCCTTGGCATGATGCGCCAGCTGGTGCCTTTGTGATTGTGGGGATGGCCGGTTTTTTTGCTGCTGCAGCTAATACCCCCATCTCGACCATCATTATGGTGAGTGAGATGGTGGGTAGTTACGATTTACTTGTTCCGACGATGTGGGTGACCATCATCGCCTTTTTGCTAGTAAGACGCTCAACGATTTATCGCGCCCAAGTTGCCAGTCGCTCAAAATCCCTGTGCATCTAGAAGAAATGCTGGGTGCTGTACTGAAGAATCTCACGGTGCGTGATGCGCTAAAAGATCCCGATCACGAACCGGCCTATTTTATTCGCCCCAAAGCGTCGATGCGAGAAATTATTGAAGCCTATGGCCACAGTGATCAGGATGTCTTTCCCGTGGTGGATGAAGAAGGGCGTCTTCATGGCATTATTGACAATCGACGTGTCAGACATGCAATTGCCATGGCAAGCGACAAAGAGCGTGACCGCGTGGTGGCATCGGACCTCATGTCGAGTGCTCCACTATTAAATATCAATGAAACACTATATTCCGCAATGCGAAAAATTGTGGAAAGCAAGCGAGATCAATTGGTGGTGGTTGAGGATGGCGACCGAACAAAAATCCGCGGAGCTATAAGCAGACGGGACTTAGTCGCCGCTTATGATCGCGCTGTCATCAAATACCAAGGCAAAGACCGTGAACAGGATCTCGAAGCGCACAAAGACGACCGCGTATTGTTGTAGCCTCTAGGTGACTTCCCAGCTATCGCCTCGATCAAGAAGTGCTTGGATAGTGTCTTTGCCTTTTTGTTGAGCCTGTTTCAGTTGCTCGGCCATCATTGAATCGTAGGTGGGACGCTCTACCGCATGAATGACACCAATCAGGGTAGGGAACTCGGAGCGCACAAAACGGCTTAGCATCAGAGCGATAAACTCGCTTTGCTCATCGTGCACGAGAAGATTTTCTTCTCCGTGGCTTTGAACGTCGACAACAGCAGGCTGACATCCGCCGATCATTGCAATTCCCTTTTCGTTGTTTTTTCCGAAGCGCATAGGCTTGCCGTGCTCAAGGTATAAAAGGTGATCGGCTTTGCTTGCCTTTTCAGATAGAGGCGCGAAGGCTCCATCGTTGAAGATGTTGCAGTTTTGGTAGACTTCGATGAAGGAAGTGCCGCGATGCTCCGCGGCGCGCTTGATCATGCTTTGCAGGTGCTTGGCTTCGACGTCGATGGTGCGAGCCACGAAGGTGGCATTTGCAGCGAGGGCGATGGCCACAGGATTGATTGGATGATCGATGGAGCCCATTGGGGTTGATTTCGTGATTTTTCCTTGCTCGGAAGTGGGACTGTATTGACCTTTTGTGATTCCATAGATGCGGTTGTTGAAAAGCATGAGTTGCAAATCAACGTTTCGACGCATCACGTGAATAAAATGGTTTCCACCGATCGAAAGGCTGTCGCCATCTCCAGTGATAACCCATACTGACAGATCAGGTCGCGCTGCCTTGATCCCGGTGGCAATGGCTGGTGCTCTACCGTGAATGCTGTGCATGCCGTATGTGTTCATGTAGTACGGAAAGCGAGATGAACAGCCGATGCCACTAACAAAGACGTAATTTTCTCTCGGTATGTTGAGCTCCGGAAGGGTACGCTGCACTTGGGCTAGAATGGAGTAGTCTCCGCAGCCAGGGCACCAACGTACATCTTGATCGGAAGTAAAATCTGCTTTGCTGAGTGTGCTTGGATCGGTGTGATTGATAACAGGTAGACTGTCCATTAGTTAGCCTCCAACACGCGCTTTGCGGCTTCAATGATTTCGATGACTCGGAAAGGTTTCCCTTGGACTTTGTGGTACTCGGCGACTTTTAGTCCAAGCTCTGTTTGTAGATGCTTAGAGAGTTGACCCATATTGAGTTCTGGAACGAGGACGTTTTGATAGCGGCCGCAGATTTCTTTGAGGTCCTTGGGAAGCGGATTGAGATAGCGAAGGCCGATATGTCCTACTTTTTTGTTGTTGGAACGAAGAGCGGGTAGTGCGGCTTCGATAGCTCCATGAGAGCTTCCCCAACCGACAATGAGCAAATCGCCTTCAAGATCACCGTCCACTTCAGTGGGAGGCAAACTGTCGGCTACCGCTGCAACCTTGGCGGCGCGGGTTTTGATCATGTGCTCGTGATTCTGGGGATCATAGCTGACCGTACCGGTGACATCTTGTTTCTCAAGACCGCCAACACGATGTTCAAGACCTGGAACGCCGGGTATGGCCCATGGCCGTGCAAGGGTTTTGGGATCACGCAGATAAGGCTGGAACCCTTCAACCTCGGTTCTAAACTGAACATCGATTTTGGGAATATCTTGCATCGAAGGTATGGGCCAAGGTTCTGCGCCATTTGCAATGTATCCGTCCGAAAGCAAAATAACGGGAGTCATGTGTGTAACGGCAATGCGCGCGGCTTCGATTGCGGCGTAAAAGCAATCGCCTGGGCCTTTGGCGGCAACGATGGGCAAAGGTGACTCGCCGTTTCGTCCGTGTAGGGCAAGCATAAGGTCTGCTTGCTCTGTTTTCGTTGGCAGTCCGGTACTTGGGCCACCACGTTGGATATCAATCACCAGCAAAGGAAGTTCAAGCATGTTGGCCAGGCCAAGGGCTTCACCTTTGAGCACTAGTCCGGGACCGCTGGTTGTGGTGGCAGCCAGAGAGCCACAAAAGCTTGCTCCAATTGCTGCGCTGATTGCTGCAATTTCATCCTCTGCTTGGAAGGTTTTAACGCCGAATTTCTTTTGCCGTGACAGATAGTGCAGGACATCGGAGGCTGGTGTGATGGGATAGGAGCCCAAAAAGAGCTCTAGACCGCTGAGTTCAGCGGCGGCCATCATGCCTAGCGCTAGAGCTTCGTTGCCGGAAATATTTCGATAACGCCCTTTAGGGATATCTGCCTTTTTGACGATGTAGTTGTGCGTGAAGACTTCTGAGGTTTCGCCAAAAGCATAGCCTGCTTTAAGGGCATAGATATTTGCATTCTTTATTGTTTCTTGTTTTGCAAACTTTTTCTCGACCCATTCAATCGTGTGTTTCGGATCACGATTAAACATCCAGTACACCAAGCCCAGTGCAAAGAAGTTTTTGCACCGCACGGCCGAGCGTTGGTTTAACTTGAGTTCCTCGATGGCCTTGAGTGTCATCCCTGTAATGTCAACGTCAAAAACACGGTACTTGCTTAGGCTGCTGTCCTGGCGAGGGTCTTTGTCGTAGTTGACGCGCTCGAGGTTACGTTTGTTAAACCCTTCGCTGTTTAGGATTAGCACACCATCTTCTTTAAGATCGGCAAGATTGCTTTTTAGGGCAGCGGGGTTCATTGCGACGAGGACATCAACCGCATCGCCGGGCGTAAATACGGCGTTGCTTGAAAAATGAATTTGGAAGCCAGAGACGCCTGCAAGCGTTCCGGCGGGGGCGCGTATTTCGGCAGGGAAATCAGGAAAAGTTGCTAAATCGTTCCCTGCAATTGCACTGGTCTTGGTGAATTCTGTACCGGTGAGTTGCATGCCGTCGCCGGAGTCGCCGGTAAAGCGGATGACGACGTTTTCAAGTTGTTCGGTGGTCATGACAACGACCTCTGCTTCACGTGTGGTGGGTTTCAGTTCGTATCTTGTGATTGAGAGTCTTCTATGAGTTTAGAAGAACCCTATTTCACTGGGCTTGCTAGCATAGTCTGGTCCACTTGTACCGAAGGAATTGACGTTTTTTTCTCTTCTGAGTGTAACTGCTCCCCGGAGCTCGCGTTCGCGGCCTTATCTCTATGTAGAGGACAGCGCTAAGATGGACAGTAGGCTGCTAAAATTGCCGAAAAACAGCTATAAAGGCCATTTCCGGTCCATGACGTGGTTTAGGCAACGAGCAAGTTCGCTGCGAAACTGATCGATGTTAATTCGAGCTCGCGGATCGGGTTGCAGGGCCCCAAAGAGTACATTGGCGAGAGGCTCCCTAAGAGGGCTCTGTGCCCAAGATCTAAGTTTCTCCGGCATACCTTGATGACTAATGTGCTGAGTAATCGTGGCGATTTCGCTTTCAGCTTCGAACAAAGTCGTGCCTGAAAGGACTTCAAAGCTAAGGCAGGCAAAGGCGTAGACATCGGCGGCTTGTGGTTTGGGCTCATATCCCTCTGGAACGAGTCCCCATATCTCCGGTGCACCATACTCACCGGTGGCACAACCGGGTCTGAGGCGCCTGCCCGCCAAACCAAAGTCAACTAAGACCGGCATGACTTTGTCTTCTGACCTTTTCCTTGAATCGCGTAGAATCACATTCGAAGGTTTAATATCGAGATGACCCATTTCAGAGTTGTGTAGAACACTCAGTCCTGCGGCAATCCCATCGAGAATAGCAAAGGCTGACTTGATGCTCAGGTCGTGCATTTGAATAACGCGTTGCAGATTAATACCTTCAACCAGTTCCATCACCAGAATAGGTTTAGGGCGCACTCCGGCATCAAAGGTAACAAAGCGTGCAAGGTGAGGGCTTTCTGGGAGTGTGAGTAGAGCTCCAGCTTCTTCACGAAACATGTTGTAGAACTCTCCTTCCGAGAGTGTTCGAGAAGCGCTTCCTGTGTATTCTGGGATCTTAAGGGCGTACTGCGAAGCGGTTGGACTGTGTCGCTCTTCACTACGTTTGGCTACAAACACCGTAGCCACGCCCCCGTCGCCAAGTTTTTTTATCACATAGAATCCTCCCAAGGTGCGGCTTGGAGGAAGCCATGGAGGCAGCGAAGGAGCTTTGGCATGTTGAGGTACTGGCGGAGGGGCTGCTTTGGCAGAGGTTTCCTTCTCTTTTCCGGCAATCCTCAAGAGTACCGTTGCCGCGATATCACCCACTGCTTGGGGTAGTGCTCGAGACATCCGTTGTGCGACTTTGGTTACTTCATCTTGTAAGGCTTTTGGATTGTCCTCTTTGAGTGTCTGTTCGATAAACAGATCAAGTGCTCGAATGCTTTTGCTGATGTCACTCGAGCTTTCGATCTGCCGCAAACCCAAACGCCGGTGAGCGCCAATGCGTATCTGGCTTAGTGTCTCAGTGCCTTGGGCCAGCATCGTAAGCGGACTTGCTGAGCGATCGAAAACAAGAGCCCGAAGGGAAGGGCAGACGGTAACTGCTTCAAGAGCTGAAGACAGGCTTAGCATTCCGGCACGCATGGCCTCGACTCGTGGAGAGCCTGTTTTTAGGCTAAATGCGAGATCGGTAAGCCCGTCAAGCGCAGTGCTGATTGAACCCGCAGATCCCCTACGGCTTTGAATAATATGGTGAAGAAGTTTGGCATAGTGGGTTGTGGGGGCTTTTATGTCCGGTAGCATGGATGCTTCGGAGATAACTTCAAGGCTTTGAGCGTCTTCAAGTGAATCAAAAAGTGCAAACAGAATATCCGACACTTCGCACATGTCGTCGCGTACCAATGCATCGCAGGCACGGGTAAGGGTGGCAAGAAGAATACGTTTGAGGTGCTTTGCCGGTTTTGCTTCAACGTGTCTCAAAAACAGCCGTACCGTATGTATGCGGATGCTTCGCACGTCGCGTTCAAGTGAGATGGGCCATGATTCACCTTGTTTTTTTGAGCGGATGCTTTTGCTAGCAACCGGATCGGGTTTTCGTTCTGGAGAGCTGATGTCTGTGTCGATGAGGTGAAGCAGTGTGCGAAGACGGTTTTGGTGCCAGCTCAGATGCATGCTCTGCTCGGTGGTGTCGTTCTGCGTTTCGTGTTTGATCAACCAGCTGTGAAAGCGAACCAGGTGCATGTCGAGTTTTTCAATAAGTTTCGGAGCGCTCTCTTTTGCGCCGAGCTTAAGCAACTCACGAAGGGTTGTGCGTTTTAATAAACCGTTGTCGAGATTGCGCATCCGAGCGAAAGCAGAAGGGAGTTGCGCCGGATCGTTTGGGTCGATGTCTTGAAGCTCATCGACAACCAGCGAGATTCGATCCAGAATTTGGATCGCATTCTTGTGGGCATCTCGCGCTCCCTGTTCGGAAAACTGTCGAAGGGCGCGCTTTAGATGGTCGTGAATGCTGGCTGAAAGTGGCCGTTGCTCGGCGCCAAGTTCCTCAATGAGACAATGGTAAAGCGCCTTTTTGCTGGATCATCGGAAGGCAGGGTCTCCAGCTCTGCGCGTAGTTTCTGCTGCATCGATGAGAAAGCTTTTGCGCCAAAATCTGCGCCTCCGATCTGTTGTCGCAGCTCGATCATCGCTTCGGCAGTATAAGCATCGGCTTTTTCAACAATTTTCTCCAGCAGTCGTTCTGCCGCTTCAGGCTCGACCTCAACCGAGCGAGGAATGCCAAGTACCATGGCGGCAGAAATACCCGGATCTTTTTTAAGAAGGTTGCTTTCCAAAAGAGAAGTGCATCGCTCCAACGATTGTTTCGGCCGGACTGCTAAGCTTGCAGCTAGTGAAGCAGCCGATTTGCGTAAATCGCCAATACCTGCCGTGGGACGAAGGCCGCGATCAATATCGTTCTGTAGAGAAGAGACGCTGCTTGAGAGAAGACCGCGGGCGGCGGCAACGTGCGACCAAACCAATGATTCTCGATCCCAAAGTAGGCGCTGCCATGCGCTTTTGACTTCGTGTGATTCAAAGGCGCTTAGGGCAACGATGTCGCCTTGGCTAGCCTTCATGGCTGCTTGTCGCGCGGCTCGTTCAAGAAGGCGTGCTGCGAGCCGCCGTGAGGGCAGCGATCCCATCGAAGGGATGCTTAGCCATTGCCTTTCAAGTTCCTTTTTTGAAATCAAGGCAAGAGCTAGAGCATCGACCTGAGCATCATTGCCTAAAGGTAAATCCAGTGCGAGGGCGACGCGCGTTTGGGCTGCTTCGGTATTGAGGCCATGTCGCGATCCCATGGCCAAAGAAGTTGCAAGGGCCACGAAAGTTGAAGCGTCGCTTTCATGCAAACGAAAAGCGACGCGACGACCCAGTTGATGCCTTTCGGTCCCCACGGGTACTGCTGCAGCGAGTTCATACAAAGCCACTGCAGCTGCCGGTGCAGAAAGCCACTCTAGGTCGTCAATAAGGTTGTGCTCAAGCGCGCTTCGTACAAAAGCTTGCACGCTTTCTGGGGAAAACCCCTCAAGGGGAACGAGTCTCTGGTTTAACGCAGCTGCGCCCAAGGAAGCCATCGACTGGCGCCAAAGGTTTCGGCGCTCTTGATCGTTCACGGCAGAGGAAAGCTGCAGAATCCCTTCGATGGACACTTTTGGATTATAACAAAAAAGGCGAACAATGAAGCAAAACTAACTAGCTTTTTTTCGATGCCTTTTCCGGCACAAACGAGCCAGCTAAAAGCTCATCCACGAGCCGTAGAGCGTTGCTGCTTTTGACGGGGCCTTGTCGGAGTTTGTAGTCAAACCGCATCTCTTCCCCTACCATGACGTCGGTAAAGTGCACGTTCTTTATTCTAAACTGCGATTGGTTTTCGAGTGAAACGAGTTCGGTGTCGTGGGTGGCAATCAGGCCCATAGCACCTCGCTCCAACAAACGGTTCAGTATCCGAATGGATCCTTCAGTGCGCGCAGCGGCGTTTGTTCCCTTAAGAAGCTCATCGAGTAAAAACAGGACCGGCAATTGCTCTTGCGTGTTGGCTAGTACGAGCGCCAAACGTTCTAGCTCCGCATGGAAATAGCTTGCTCCGGCTTGAAGAGAGTCTTGAATCCGCATGCTACAGCGAAGAAGACATATCGGTAGTTGCATTTGCTGTGCGCACACAGGTCCGCCAGCAAGAGCAAGCGCGGTGTTCAGGCCAATAGCTCGAAGAAGCGTGCTCTTTCCTGCCATGTTGGATCCGGTTACGATGATCAATGAGCTTGCGCCGTCTATAACGAGGTCGTTCTCGATGCAAACCCCAGCGGGAAGGAGTGGGTGGTTTAGTCCTTGTGCTGCCCAAGAGCTATCGCTGCCGCTGATCGTAGGGAAGCAACTATGCTGATCAAGTGCGCCTAAAGTTGCAAGAGAAGACAAGGCCTCGATGTCTGCGATGCTTTGAAACCACTTGCCTGCCTGCTCTGCATGCTGCTTTTTCCAACGGTTTAGATGCCCCCAGGTCTGATAATCCCATAGCAAAATCGGATCCAAAAAGACATGCAGCAGCCCTTGGAAACGCAGCTCTGCAAATGAAACAAGGCGACGTAGTGCCTTAAGCGGCGAACGACCGTCACTGAGACTTTTCTGAAGGTCAGACAGCAAGGGGGACTGGAAAGATTGTCGAATAACGAGAGAAAAAAGGTTTTCGTAAGAGTCTGCGAAACCAATACTCGCATTGAGCCAATCGAGTTCTGCGGATGCCGTTTTTGCAAAACGCATCCAATTACAAATTGAACAATGGCAGACAGATAAAAACACCAAGCAGGTAACCTTCCAAAGCTAACCAAAGCGAAGATCAGTGCGTTCACAGCAGGTATTATCCAAGCGAACCGCGCGAGCTTGACGTAGGCTTCATTTGATGTCGAGTCTTGGAGAAATTTAAGAAAAGGGGCTTCGTCGAGAGGCTCCTTGCGCTTAAAACTTCCAAGGTGTTCAAGCTCAAGCCTGAATCCTCCAGCGGTGACTAGCTCCCTTACTGCTTGTTGTCTGTTTTCAATGACGCGTTTTGAAGATGGTGCGCTCAGCCAGCTGATAAAGGTCCGGACTCCACCTAAGGTGTGTGCTGTGCAAAACTTCTGAACGAGGCTTCCGCGTCCAACCAAATCAATGTCGTAGGCGTAGGGATGCGAGAGTGGAAGGCATTCCTGTCCCGTTTGTTTAAAATTGAGCCAATCGGAATTGGTTCTGGCCAGATGCTTTTCAGCAAGCGCCTTTCTATTCTCGTAGCTTGCTTTGTGCTGGCGCAAACGTGACATCCATACGCCCAAAGCGAGGAAAAAAACTAAAACTTGCACGGCGGCATTGAAGTAGACGTGCGAATCCTGGACTCGCCACATGACAAGGAAAACAATGGCCGCTAGAAAAAGAAGCAGCCGTGGAGCGATAAGCTGGGTTAGTCTCTTGCCCCGTTTGGATATCTCCTGACTAAACCCACTGATTTGCTCTTCGTAGTTAATTCTGTTTCCGGTTGTCACAATAGTTTAGCTTCCAGTTTGTTCGACCAAGGCTTTGGCGCGTTTGATAAAGCTCAAGGCATGAAATTTTTCAAAGTTTTCCCATGTGCAAAGACTTGCGGTGTTCTCTACGCGGTCGAGGAAAAGCTTACCGTTGAGGTGGTCGACCTCATGCTGAAAGGTAGCAGCCTTCAGACCGTGAACGACCTCATCGATGGGACCACCGTGTCGATCCCAGGCTTGCACTCTGAGCTTGATATAACGGGGCACTTCTCCTCGTAGATTCGGTACACTTAAACAGCCCTCATAGTTTATGAAAGTTGCGTCGTCGAGAGGGCTAAGGATTGGATTGACAAGCACAGTGAGCGGAATGTTGGGCTTGTAAGGATAGCGTGGGTTGTTGTGGACTTCGATGGCACAGATTTGCAAAGGCATAAAGACCTGGTTGGCCGCAAGCCCGGCTCCGTTCGCATGACGCATCGTTTCGACTAGCGAGTCGATGAAACTTTGTGTCTCTTCACTAAGGAGTGTTTCGATGCTGAGTTTATCCGCGGTCTTTCTGAGAACGGGTTCGCCAATTTGTGCAATTTTTAGGATCATAGAATCGCAGCCTACAGGAGCCTAGCTTAATTCCAAGGTCTAGGGGGCGGAAGCAAGCGGAATCAAGACCAAGCCAGGTGGCTCAGGACTTTCTTAAACAAACACTATGCAACACGGATCCAAGACGGCATAAAGAGCAGGACAAAGAAACAAAGGGTTAACCAACCAATAGCCTTTCGCTTAGGAGAAAGTTGGTCATCATCGGTGGGCGGATGGGTTTTTCCAGATAGTCTTGTCATTAGCCACAAGATCCCTGCCCAAAACACCCAATGCATCCCAGCCATAAACTCCTGAATTAATGCTTCGCCACGAATCCCCTGAAGGTATGCCGCTGTCCAAAAACACAATGAGATGACCAGTCCCAAGAAGGGTAGCAGGTGTCGAATAAATTCCGAGCGGCTGTTCTGTCTCTTCCCCCAAAGTGCGTAAGCTACGTGTCCGCCGTCGAGTTGCCCTACGGGAAGAAGATTGATCATGGTGACGAGCAGCCCAGCCCAGCCTGCAAAAGCTGTTGAGTTTAGCCAGATGTCTTGTCCTGCCGGTAGCGGGCCGTGGCAAATATAGAGACAAAGCAGGTAGAATAGCGAACGGCCTTCGATGAGGTAGCTTCCGGTCTCGGGCATGCCACGTATTTCTGAAGTTGCAATGCCGTAGACGAGTACAGGCATGGTGACAAGTAATCCGGCAAGGGGTCCGCTCGCGCCAATATCTAAGAGTGCATTGCGCGTTTTGATCCGTCCTCGCATGTGAATAACGGCACCCATTGTGCCCAATAGGAAGAAGGGGACCGGAATAAAGTACGGAGGCGAGATAGGCACGCGATGAATACGGCCGGCGATGTAATGGCCAAATTCGTGCGCAAGGAGGATGGCCATAAGTGGTAAGGCAAAAGGCCAGCCAGTCAGAATGTTTCCTGGACTCCCCTCCATTCCGGCCCCTACGTAGAGGGTGGATAAAAAGGTAAGCACAATAAGTGCAAGCGGCAATGTCCAGTTGTTTTTCACAAGTATAGCGCTAGCTCTTTAGTAGTTGTCGTTCAAGATTGCTTAAACGTGTTTCCAGTCGTGCATCGATATCACCGATGTTGCTCAACACGACACATCCACCTCGGCTCATGCTCGCGTCGCATTCGATGTGAATCGCAGGGGCATGCTTTTGCACAAGGCCTTTAAGATAGCTTTTATCGTCAGGGTGCACGACAAGCGTAAGTTGCTTGGCTTGGGTGGCCTGCGCAATGGCTTGCTTTGCGATAGGGATGATGTGCTCCGGCCGTGTAACAATCTCATCTTGCACGATTTGAGCCGCGATGTTTATGCAAAGCGCAACGATGTCTTTTTCACTGTCATTCAAGGTGTTTGCATAGAGCTGTTGAGCTACTAGCAATTGCGAGGCGACCTGTGCGCGGCCCTGTTCGAGGCCTTCGCTCCGTGCTTGTTTGCGGATGGCCTCAGCGCTTTGTTCTGCTTTGTCTCGCAGCGCTTTGCAAAACGCTTCACTATCCTTAATAGCTTGTTCAGCCTGCTCGAGGCTTTCTAATTCCGCCTTCTTGATAATTCGTCCTTGGGTTTTTAGTGCTCGAATTGATGTCATGGCTGCTTGTTTGCTTGTCTACAGAGTCGTCGCAGATCCCGGAGTAATTCCGCGCTTGGCTTATAGCCGCTTCGGGGAATACAAGAATCGTCCGTCCATGAAGTGCTCACGTCGCGCAAGCGCGCGCTCGACAACCCTCCCTGGGGACTCTCGTCAATGCGCGAGGCGATCAGGGCCATCGCACGTGGGTGAAGAGCTTCTTTGTCTTTTGGGACGGCGTTGAGCGTAAGAACGATGTTGCGCAACATCTTCGGACGATCGGTCGCAGGCGTTTTTCGATAGTTATCAAAAAAGAAATCAATAGCAGTATGTTGTTGAGAACAGATCCACGCTTTGACGTGTTTCGCATCTTTTTTACCCATCAAAGTGGCGGCTAGAAAGAATCCGGCAACTGTATCTTCGGTCCACTGCATGCGCTTGAAGTGTAGGCTTAGATTCAGTTCAAGTCCATGAAGCAAATTTACGATTCAGATTCGCCTGTTTTTTTCATGTGTACGATGTAATCGTAGAGCTCTTGCTTTGAGCGACCGTCTTCAAGCGCGAGAGATTTTGCCATAGCGGAGGTTGAAAGCCCTTCTTTTTGTAGTGTTTCGATGCGCTCTTGCAGTTCGTCATCCTCGAGGCGTGCTGGGGTAGCGCCTGTCTCGTTAGTCGAAGGCTCTACCACAATGGTGATTTCCCCACGCACGCGCTCCACTTCCTGAAGTCGAGCATCGAGTTCCTGGAAACTTCCAACCAGTGCTTCTTCATGGATCTTCGTAAGCTCTCGAAAAATCGCTGCATTTCGCTCCGGCAGACACTTCGCAAGTTCTTGAATCGTGGCCTTGAGTCTAAACGGTGACTCGAAAAAGACCACGCACTCTTGAGAGCTTCTTAAGCGGACAAGGGCTTTTTTTCGTCGTGTGCCTGAGCGAGGCAAAAAGCCTAGGAAAAGCAATCCATCCCCTTGCAGTCCGCAAATCGATACGGCGGCGGTCAAAGCGCTAGGGCCCGGGATCGCAATCACTTCGATGTTTGCTTTTCGCGCCTCAGCAACAAGCTCAGTACCCGGATCACTTACTGAAGGGGTTCCCGCATCGGTGACGAGGCATATATTCTCGCCCTCTGACAGTCTGGAAACGATGGACTGCAGCGTTTTGGGACTGCTGTAGCTGTGAAAGGACCGCAGCTTTGTTGTGATCGCATAGTGAGAGCACAAAATTGAAGTTCGACGCGTATCTTCGGCAACAATTAGGTCAGCTTCCTTCAAAACCTTCAGTGCTCGAAAGGTAATATCCTCGAGATTCCCGATAGGGACCCCCACGACGTACAATTTCCCTTTACAGAGCATCGCGCTGGCTTCGAAGATTGTTTTCGCGTGGATAAGATCTATTCGCCAATAATATCAACTACCGTTTCTCCCAGCTTTTCCTGAAGGAAAACTTTCAATTTGTTTTGTAGGCGTTGCTCGATTTGCCGAACTCGTTCGCGACTTACTCCAATTCGTCGCCGAGCTGCTGCAAGGTCAAAGGGTCATCGGCCAACAACCGCTTATTAAAAATAGCAGCCTCTTTGTCTTTAAGAGTCGAGGAGAAGCTGTCCAATACGGCCCGGAGTTGTTCACCGACTTGTGCGTCCGCCAGCACGGTGTCTGCTTGATCCAAGCTATCATCGGGAACAAGATCAAGTCTGCTTTGGCCACGGCCATCGTCTTGGCTGCCCGCTATCGGAGTATCAAGGGAGAGGTCCCCAGCGCCCAGTCGACGCTCCATCTGAACGACTTCGGCTTCTTTAACGTTCAGCCGTTTGGCGATTTCTTGATGGGTAGGCTCGATACCCATCGATGTTAGTTTGGCTTTTTCCTTGTTGAGATTAAAGAAAAGTTTTCGCTGTGCTTGTGTTGTGCCCAGTTTTACAAGACGCCAATTGTTAAGAATGAAACGAAGAATATATGCTTTAATCCACCAAGCTGCGTAAGTTGAAA
This sequence comes from Myxococcales bacterium, assembly GCA_016699535.1. Lineage (NCBI taxonomy): Bacteria > Pseudomonadati > Myxococcota > Myxococcia > Myxococcales > Myxococcales bacterium. Next base: position 3,220,377 of record CP064980.1, on the reverse strand, counting down.
GCTTTACGCCGCGGTAAGGGTCGTATTTTTTTACGGCTTGCATGAGTCCAATGTTTCCTTCTTGGATCAAGTCAAGAATATTCTTGTAAGCACGACGGTACTCGTAGGCAATCTTTACAACCAAGCGTAGGTTTGCCGTAACAAGCTGAGCCGCAGCATCCAAGTCTCCTGTTTCCACGTACCGTTCCGCGAGCTCTTTTTGTTCCTGATGAGACAGAAGGGCATAAGCATTCACTTCACGCATATAAGCTTGCAGTGGGTCAAATCGACCCAGCGCATCGCTTGGCCGAAGTGCAAGCGATGCGCTGCCTGGATGCTCAGCTTCAGAGGAGGGGCTTTTCGAGGATGAATTCATAGGGCTATCTCGCTATTAACACACGACGAGGCGTTTTATTCTAGAAGTCATCTCAAAAACATCCCCTTTTTTGAGTCGCTCGCTAGCTCGGATTACGAGCTTTTCCGTCAGGAAGAGGGCGCAATCGGGTAAAATTGCCCCTCAAACGGTACTGCAGCCATCCGTCTGATGTTTTGGCACGCTTCATTTGCGGCAAGTTATCAAGAATCATGAAGAGGCCAATGTTCGTGTCGTTCTTCTTTTTGTAGGCATCATTAAACTTGAACTTAACAAGCGCGTTAACCGCACTTTGGTTGAAAGGGAAGCGTGGCCGAATCTCACCGCTTCCTTGGAGCTCAAGGTCTTTGCCGCTGCTTTGAAATTGGTCAATCTTCCCTATACCGTTTTCGATGCTGACGTGGGCTTCGAGGTCCCCAGCGTCGATTTTTGCTAACTTCATACCAGGGGGGACATCTTTGATTTTAAGCGCGGCTTTATCATCACCAATACTCAGCCCTTCGATGCTGAGTTCGATTTCTCCGTTGTTCTCAGCCGCTTCTTTAGCAACATTGAGTTCGATGCTGCCGTTGATGAGACCCGTGGATGGTAATCCGATTAAGCTTTCGATCAGCGCGAGCTCTTTGAGGTCGACGTCGTCAATATCCGCGTCAAGAGAAAACCCTTCTTCACGGCCCGAGTAGCTCCCATCGATTTCTCCGTCACCTAATTCGACATCAAAAGAGGCGCTTTTCTTTCCAACAAGCAATGAAAGAATCGATGGATGAATGGTTACGGCATCGGCAGAAAAACCGGAAGCTTCTTGATCGCTGATGGTGGTTCTTTTTCGGAAATGAACATTCTTTAATTTAACCCCAGTAAACCAGTGGGGACGGAGGGAATCGACCTCAAGAATATAAGCGCTCCGTCCACGTTCGCCGTTGGGCAGTCTAGGATAGTGAAACTCCTGTAAAGCAAAGTCTTTCAACTGGCCGTACGGAAACAAGAGATAGGAAAACAGCAAAAAGAGAAATAGATAGCTAGCACCAAGTGCAATTAGCGTGCGACGCCGCGACTTTGCAATGTAGGCGACGGCTCTAGCAAAGGACTCTTTGGCAAGGTTTTTTAAGTGTTCAAGGTTCACTCTTTGCACTTTCTTTTTCGGGGTGTTTGTCGAAAGCCACAACGCCTAGCTTTACGGAAAAGCGATCCACTCCCATTTGTGTGTGAGATATCTGGATCTCATCGACGGCAACAGGGTACTGGCTGTTCTCTACGGCGGCAATTAGCTCTGCGGCGGGCCGGAGTGGAACATCCGGTAAATCAACTTTGACACCACGACGTGTAAAGCCGGGGACCTCGGCATTGGGTTGCGGTTGGGTTCGCGCGACCGTTAATCCGACGCGTTGGCCTTGCTCCTCTAGAAAGGCACTTAGGTCAGGGGCGCGTGTTGCAAATCGGCGCTCTGCTGCACGTCGGGCTGCTCCCCGCTTTTCAAGAATGCCTTGGTTTTGATTGATCTCCTTCAACACTTTCCGTATTTCTTCGTTCTCGGAGCTGGTCGAAGAGGCTTGTTGCAGGACCAAGAAAAGAGGAATAAAGATCAGTAGCCCGGCAAAAACAGCTCCTAACGCAGCGACGAGGCGGCGTTCGCGATCACTTAGCCCATCCCACATGCGGCGTGGCGTTTCGATGAAACTAGTTAGATTCATTGCCTTTCCTTTCGGTGCTAACGCTCGTCCCTGGACAATTTAGGTCTGCTTCGACTTTGTAACGAATGCGACCGTCGCCGGCAGGGGAGGTTCCTGCTTCATTGAGGTCTTTACTGCATTCGTGCTTGCCTAGGTTAGCGATGACTTCCGCGCGCTCACTGTTATTCGTTAGAATTCTTCGAGTTCCAAGCGTCCGCGCCCTCCACCGATGCCGAGCTCGATGCGAAGTTGTCTGGTGTCATGCGCGATGTTGGGTGGGACGGCGTTACTTACAAATTCCATAATATCAAACGCTCGTATCTCGGGCAGTGGGTTTTTGCCTTGCCCGCGTCCTTCCAAAAGTTCTCTAGCGCGCTTTGGGTCGCTGGCCTCGTCATCAAACACTTTTTTACTAAGCTGCGAGAGTTCTATTTTCAGAGCTTCGTTTTGGTTCTCGAGCAGTTGTAAATGTCCGTAGGCAAACACTACGAAGGATACAACGATAGCTACCGCACAAGCAGCGAGCAAACCCGCTCGTTCGCGCAAAACGCTTGTTGCTCGCTCAGGCCTGAATTCTCCGGAACGGAGGTTAATTCGTTTCCCTCGCCCGAGAATCCTCGCCGCAAGCGCTGCAGCTCGCGCATAACGTGTTGTCTGTTCGGCCTCAAGGCCGCTTGCCACAGGCAATAAAAGGGTGTCGGTCGGGATGTGAAGTAATTCCGAGACCCACCGTGAGGCATTGGGAAGAGTACTTCCTTCTCCGACAATATAGGCTTGAACGGGCAAAAGTCCGTTTGAGGCTCGATAGGAGGCAAGGGTTTGTTTGATTTGCATCGCTAGCGTCTCAGGGCTTGACTGGCTGCTGCGTACTCCATGAGAAAGCGTGCGCGCTAAGACACAATGACCGTTTTGAATGATGCAGACATCCGTTTCTGCATTTCGGAAATCAACAAGAACGATCGGTCCGGGTGCACGTAAATCAGCCAGCAGTGGAGCTAGACCATCAAGCGATGCCGCTCCGATTGCGATTTCGCGAGGACTCAGGCCCGCTGAAGAGAACAATTCAATGGTGTCTTCAAGTGCGGATTTGGGAACGGCGGTTGCAAGCACTTGCAACGATTCGTCCCCCTTTGCGACACTCTGATAGTCAAAAACAACCTCCTCAATGTCGAAGGGGAGTTCAGCCTCAAGTTCGTTCGGAACCAAGCCGTCAAGGTGACGAAGCGCTACCTTGGGAAAGTTCAGTGTTCGCATGGAAACGATCCCACCAGAGATGGCGCAAACGACGGAGTCGGTCTCCGAGGAAAATCGCTGCTGAAGTTCGCGGAGCCCCTCGTAGATAGCTTTGCGTTTTAGCTCATCGCTTACGAGATCTTTGTCGAGAACGATTTCATCATAAGCGAGGAGTTCGTGACTACGAAGTGAGCTTCGTAGTAACACCGCTTTGATGCTATGCGCGTCAATATCAATTCCTATTACTCTTGCCATCAGTTAACCCGCCAGTATTGAATAACCCCGGTTGCAGGCATGACCGCAGTATTTGGTGGCGGCGGTGCCCAACGGTTGTGAAAATTGACAACGCTGCGAATGCTAACACGAGAACGGCCAGCGCTGCCTGTCGATTGAATTAAGATAAGGTAGGACTCGGTAGTAAATGCAGCTTCCAAATTTTTACGAACATCTTGATTGATAGTAACGGGACGAAACAGTAACGAGGGGTCTTCTCCTAAGAAGCTTTTGAGGGTTGGGAACAGATCGTTCTGGTTGCCTTTGCCCTCTACAAAATTTACAAAATCCGTGGCCGAACTAAACCAGGGAATAGGGAACATCCCCCGCACGGTGTTTACCAGCTGGACAAACTTGGCGCCCTCCATGGTGTCCAGGCATAGGGGCTGATCTGAAATGTATGAACAAAGTGTAGCAAGCATTGCTTCGGGCTTCGCCATGTTAGGATTTAAGGAACCTGTTCCGTAAACAGTCATAAGGTCTTCACAGGGGTTTTCTGGTTTTGGGCTTACAAATGTCGCCCAGAATTCATCGCTAAAGCCACGAACCAAACGTAACTCCTCAAGCGAATCAAAGGGAGCATTTTTTGATTGGTAAGGGTCTTTAAGCGACTGATAAACGTTATCTTCACTTCCCGCACTCGTTACAGTGCGCGCTCCGGGATCAAAATTGGTGGCTTGCTGGTCAAAATCCCACCAATCGACAATGTCACCCACGATATTAAGGCGAGAAGAAAACTGTCCATCTGCATCTCGTCCGCTAAAAAGTGGATCGTATGGGCTTGGACTTTGATAGCCTCCTAGAAGGGAAAAGACTTGAGAGGCAACACTTTGTCTTGCGTGCTCTCCTTGCAACGCGAGCGGTGAGTTGACATTGATTTTACGGTTTTCGGCACAGGCCAATATCTCAAAACTTCCCCCGGCGTTTCCCAACCCTTCTGCAGAGCCAAGGTCCAAGCCGATTTGTGTTGCGGCGGCAGTGGCTCCTTCCAAATCGGAGAACATCGATAAAGCTTCGGTTGCATATTCCCAGACAGGTAGCTGTGGAGGTGTGCGTTGCGTCATCATTTGGATAAGAGGAGCTGTTGCTTGTCTTACTAAAGGCTCAGTGGAGATCAAAAGTCGTGTAAGATTGATGCCGCTTCGCGCCATATACTCCGCTTTTAGCTCATCACGTTTGGCATTGGCCGACACAAAAAAAGTATGCGTGTTTTCATGTAAATCGGCCACCATGACCGCCAATATAGCAATGCTGACAGCACCACTACCAAGGCCACCCCTTGTTCTTTTTTGATGCTTGTCTTTTGCTGGGGTTAGAGGTCATGGTTTGTACATCGCATGGTTAATGGCGTAACGAAGTGGTAGTGACGCTCTCGTACTTAGGCTAAGTTTTTTTGGATTGCGTTCGCCTTCGTCCATTTCAATCGCAAGCGTGATCTTAACTTGCGAAGGCAGACGGTTGAGCTGGCCAGTGGCTTGCATCGTGTCCCACTCGCGAACCCATTCGTGACTCAGTGGATCGAGATATTCAAGGTTAAATTCAATGACATCCCGCATTAGAATCATCGATTCGCCACCCTCGCGTGGATGATCATCCGGTCGGCGTTGCTCCCTACGCGCCAAGACTTTCTTTCTGGGGTTGTCTGGATCGGCTGCAAGGAAATAGGAAAGCTCGTTGATATCGGATTCATGCGCATTGGCAAAAAGTCGTTGGTGGGAAAAAGAGGTAAAGTCGATCCGATCCCGATCTCCGCGATCATCGCCAACAAATATCGTTTGGATGGTTTGCAGCGAGGGGCTTGGGTTGATCTGAGCTGAAACAAAGGCCATGGACAAATCACGAACCATGCGCTCCAAGGAAAGTGACATCTCATGGTAGTGATCGATTGAATTTTCAATCCGCTTTTTGTTTCGAGTGGTTTGTGAGAAGCCTTGCCACACAAGGGTTGAAACGATTGATAAAATACCAATAGCAATCAGCACTTCGATCAGGGTCATTCCCCGCACACGAACGTCTTTGGTGACGATAACGTCCTGTATCATGGCCTAACCCCAGAGCTCGTGCCAGTCGGAGTTGCCGTGGTGCCAAGATTTGCAGGCAAGCCAGTTGCAATGTTACTTGTTGGGTTTTCCGAAACAAGATACTGGACGACTTCAAACGATGTGGGACGTTTTCCTTCTTGCCAATTTACGATAACTTCAACTCGCCGGACCTGCTCTTCAATGGCGGGCTGCAGCAACGGATATACATATTGCATAGCCATTTCGGTAAGTCCTCCGGACTCGAAGCTGCCCATCTGGCTCGCTACATCGGTGCTATCTTTTGTGTCGCTACCCGGCAGATCAGCTTTTTGCGGGGCGTTCAGACTATCTTCGCTTGCGGAGTTTCCGCTAATATCGGGATCCGGAAGCTCCAAGCGGGTGATCTTCCATTCGCATTGAAAGCCTTCAGGCGTTGCATCTTCACAGCAATCACCCCGATCGTCATCTGAAATCGCGGGGAAGCCTTCTTTGGCAAGTTTTTCTTCTATCTCGCCCATTTTGCAGCGTGCCAATAACGTCGCTACCACTGTTTTCTTTGCGTGTGTTGCAACCCGTACGGCTCCGGCTTCACTTGAAAAAATAGCGGTAAGAGAAACGCCCAATATGGCTACCGCAATCATGACCTCTAAAATAGAAAAGCCTTGTGCAGCATGAGACGATGGCCGAAGTTGCAGAGAAGGGGCATCACAATTGTCCTCAACTTCGGAGTACGATTCCGCAGAGTCAAAGCCGTAGTCGGTACATATTTGCCCGCATGAATGGTGCCTCGAGCGGTAAGAGGGTGTAGTTCCAGGGAATAAACGTCGTTGCCTGATTCGCTCCCAATCTGCAGCACTGCGTGTTCAGTCTGCCCGTTCGGAAAGAAATAAATGGAGCCCGAAGCATTGCTGCCTTCAATGGGAATGGGCGAGTGCGGAACTAATAGACGAAGAAAACGAAGACCTTTTGCGCCAAGTTTTTGAGATGCGTAGCGCTTGATGGGCTTTCCATCGCTACCGGCTATGGGATGAAATGGCGAAGGCGTGGGTTTGGGGTCAAACGTTCCTTCTAAGCGAGCACGTGCCATTGCCCACGGGTCGCTCGTTTCGGTTTCGCTTTCATTTTTATCGCCTTGGTTTAGCAGCACTGTGCCGTCGGATTCCTGTATGGAAAAGACGTTTTTCTGAAAATCAAAAGCGATGCGTACGGTCTTCTGTTGTGAAATCGCACGGGTGTACGCAAAGCGTGAAGCTGATAAAACGCGAACGCAGGCTGACCGCAGACGGCTTCGTGTGGCTGCACCGGTGGAAAAACTAATTCCCGTTGCAGCGACAGCCACAAGAGCCAAGACAATTAGAATCTCAATAAGGGTCATCCCGAGCATTGAGTTTCTGGCCTGCGCGTTCTTCATTACTTGATATCGTCCTCAGTACCGAACTCGCCGTCCGGTCCACCGGAAGAAACCTCGATGTCATCGGATGTGCATTCGATCCGAAAATCGTTGCCCCAGGCATCTTGAGTTCTTGCTCCTTGGTCCAGAAACTTGTTCTCAATGAGTTCTCCGACGCTAGGACAGCCTGTGTTGTCAGAAAGCCAGATGATGGCAGCTGAGCGAACGGTTTGAACATCTGCCGTCGTTTGTTTGATTTTGGCTTTATTGAACTGCGGTATTAGCGCAAAGCCCACACCGGCTGCGACGAGAGCGATAATGGCCATGACCACCATGATCTCAACGAGCGTCATGCCCTCAAGACTACTTTGGTGTTGGCGTTGGTTTTGATTTGTTTTCATCACACTATTTCTCCTTTGCTAGTAAAGGTTGTCGTTGACTAAAAATGAACCACTGGGTCCAGCGGACATCACGACAATGCCTCCTGCATCATTTTCTTTGTTAGGACAGACAATTTTTAACTCGCGGCCCCAACCATCTCGTGGGATGGCACGAAGCCCAAACTCGTTATCTTGTTCTTTGCCGATCAGATCCAATATGGATGGAGGGCAACGCTCTTGCTCGATGCGATAGCTGTAAAGGGCTTGCTCGACTTGATGAATAACAGCCCAAGTTGTTCGAATTCTACTTCGCTCTTCAATATGGTGGCTGAGAAAGATGACAGTAGCACCAATTAGGCAGAACATTAAAAGAACTCGTAGCCGTCGTCCTCCGAGCAAATCTCCAAGCCGGACCAATTGGCCTTCCCATGGCAGTGCAATACGTTCTTTGTGTCGTCGTACCATAAGCTATCCTATGAACTCGTTGAGTCTCATGAGTGGCATGAGAATTGAAAAAGCTATCGTTCCAGCAATCCCGCCCATTAGCGCAATCATGGTGGGCTCCAGGAGTGAGGTAAGCATGGTGAGTTTGTTGTCAACTTGATCTTCGTAGGCCATGGCTACGTTTTCAAGCATGTCTTCGAGGTGCCCGGAACGTTCTCCGATAGCGATCATATGCGTTACGATGGGGGGGAAATGGCCACTGCGTTTGATGGGCCCGGCGATGCTTTCGCCCTCGCGGACGGATGTGCGTGCTTCCTCAATGACGTTCATCAAGATTGTATTTCCTAGCACGCGCCGAGAGATGTCCATGGCGTTGAGCATGGGTACGCCGCTTGAAAGAAGAGTCGATAAGGTGCGGCTAAAACGAGTCACTGCAATCATGACAATGAGCTGTCCAATTTGTGGAACGCGTAGCAAAAACCTATCCCATTTTTCGCGTCCCTCCTCGGTGCTCTTCCAACGGCGAAACCAATAAAAAAGACCACCGAAAACAGCAAGCAGAGCCCACCAGTAACCCGAGATGAGATGGCTTGTCCCAATGAGCATGCGCGTGTACCACGGCAGTACTTGATCGAAGTCTTCAAAGATTGACGTGACTTTTGGCACGACGACTACCATCATTAACGCGATGACGGCAAAACCCATGAGGCCCATAAACATGGGGTAGGCCATCGCACTGACGACTTTCCCACGAAGACGTGCTTGCGATTCTAAGAACTCAGCCAATCGTTCAAGTACAACTTCCAAGGTTCCTGAAGCCTCTCCGGCGCTTACCATGTTGATGTACAGTGGAGTAAATATTTTTGAGTGCTCAGCTAGTGCCTCAGCGAGGCTAATGCCTTCGTTGACCTTATCGCGCGTTTGATTGAAGGCCGCTTTGAGCTCTGGCTTCTCAAGCTGTTCGATGAGCGCATTGAGGGCTTCGACCAAAGGAATCCCGCTCTTGAGCAGCGTCGCTAAAAGGCGAGTCGAAACGGCAACATCACTTATTGAGATGCGTTGAAACAGTTTCTTGAAATTGATGTCTTTGCTTGCCGCGAGTGTTTGAGAATTCTGCTCTTGTACATGGGTAACGAGAATTCCTTCTTTGCGTAGAAGCGCTCGCGCCGCTTTTGCCGAATCGGCATCGCGAACGCCTTTTAGCGTTCGGCCTTGGCTATTGACACCTTTCCATGCAAAAGCAGTCACGGCTTATTCCAACTCCCCAGCCTGCGTTGCCGCGAGCACTTCATCAATGCTTGTTTTTCCCGCTAAGACTTGCCGAGCGCCGTCTTCACGCAATGAGCGCATGCCATGTTGTGCCGCAACTCGATGAATGGATTTTGAATCACTGTTTTGGTTAATTTCCCGGCGTACGGCTTCATCAACGCTAAGCAATTCATAGATACCCAGCCGGCCTCGATATCCTGTGCCAGCGCAATGCTCACAGCCTTTGGGCTTGTAAAAGGCGCTGTGTTCTGGGACGGTTAGAGTTCCTTTTTCCCCCTGCAAAGCTTTGAGCTTGGCTATGTCAATGGAAGGGTTAGTGCGCGTCGACACCAACTCCGGATTGATGCCAAGCGCGCGCACTTCTTCGGTTGAAGGGTCATAGAGTTCTTTGCAGTGCTGACAAAGTCGTCTTACAAGCCGTTGCGCAAGCACTGCAAGCAGGGTCGAAGAAATATGAAAGGGCTGAATCCCCATTTCCGCAAGACGCGTTATGGCTCCTGCTGCATCGTTTGTATGCAGTGTTGATAAAACCAAGTGACCGGTAAGCGATGCGTGAATCGCAATCTCTGCAGTTTCATGATCACGAATTTCGCCGACCATGATGACGTCCGGGTCTTGCCTTAAAAAGCTTCGGAGGCCAGAAGCGAAAGTCAATCCGATTTTGGGCTGAATTTGGACTTGTCCAATTCCCTTAAGTTCATACTCTACAGGATCTTCAATCGTTAAAATGTTAATGCCAGGCTTGTTGACTTTGTTTAAGCAGGCATAAAGCGTTGTGGTCTTACCTGACCCGTTGGTCCGGTGACAAGAATAATCCCGTTAGGGCGTGTGATGAACGATTCCATCACATGCAACTGGCTCGGATCAAAACCCAAATCGGGTAAATCAAGCAGTACTTGTTCCTTGTCGAGCAGACGCATGACGATTCGTTCGCCTTTTGCAGTCGGTACGGTTGAGACACGTACATCGACGAGTTTGCCAGCGATTTTCTTTGTAATACGACCGTCTTGAGGCAAACGTTTTTCAGCGATGTTAAGACCTGCCTCGATCTTAATGCGGCTTACGATGGACGGCAGAAACCCTTTATGAGCTGTTTTGACGGGGTAGAGTTCTCCGTCTATTCGGGTTCTTACAACAACTTGGTTGTCGCTGGGCTCAATGTGAATATCAGAGACTCGGTCGCGTACGGCATTGTAAAAGAGATTGTTGACCCAGCGGATGACGGGAGCCTCATCTTTCATATCAATAAGGTCTTGAAGTTCCTCTTCCGTGTGACCATCTTTCGCTTCCGAAAGAGCGGTTTCATCTTTGCGTTCATAAACGCGGTTGATGGCATCAAAAACAGTGCTTTCAAGTGCCGCGACTGGAATCGTCGGCTTGTTCAAAAGCGCACGAAGATCGTCCAATGGCGCAAGATCAAGGGGGTTGGCAACCGCGACGATCACGTTCCCATTTTTCTCTGCAAAGGGCAGAAGGCTGTGTTGTCGTGCAAAGGTAATGGGCACAAGCTCAATCAACTCGGTCGGGATCTTATCGACTTGAATTTGAGAAACAATCTCCATGCCCATTTCTTTAGCAAGTGCTTCAAGCAACTTGTCTTCATCAATGAGACGTGCTGCAAGCAAAATGTCGGTAAGTGGACTGCCCTTCTTTTCGGCAGCCTCCAAAGCTTCCGCCAGTTTCTCGCTGCTAAGCGCGCCATGCTTGACGAGTACTTCGCCGACAAAATCAGTCTGCATCACTATTCCCGTCTCCTCCTTCAGGGACTCTGAGTCGACTTCATTTCTGCTTCGCCCGAAGGTTCCGCGAAAGGGAGAGATTGGAGGAGAAGGAATTCCTTCGCTGCTGGAAGTGTCATCGGAGCTTGAATTGTAGTCTGAACTCGGGCCCACGGTTGTTTGCTCGCCATCTGGACCAATGATTACGTTACCTTCGGAAGGCTCGTAGTCCTCTGGCGATGAGTTGCCCACTGCGGCTCTTGGTTTGTGTTCAAGACGCGGCGCATTTTCTGCGTCAAGCAGAAGTTGATGATCTGCTTCCATGGAGTCCATCTCGTTGGTCATTTCAGCAAACAGGCCACGCGTTCGCGAGTAGTCAATCGGTGGTGTGTATTCGTGGTCGTTGAACACCATGTAGCGATCCACGAATTCTTGGCGCTCCTGAAGCTTGCGTTCAAAAATGGCACGCAAATCGGCTGGCTCTCTAATTATGTAAGGCGTGAGAAACAAAAGGAGGTTCGACTTTCGAGTTTCTCGATGCGTGCTCCGGAAAAGTGCACCGATCAGAGGAATATCACCTAGAATCGGAACTTTGGTTTCGGATTTCACAACGGTGTCTCGCATCAAACCGCCAATCACCACGGTTTCTTGATCCTCTACAGCGAGCTGCGTCTTGGCTGTGCGTTTAGTTAAGGTTTTAACGCCCAGCGTGCCTTCATTTGAAGCCGCTACTTCGGAAATCTCTTCTTCGATCTCTAAACGAATTTCATCGGAGTCATTAATGTGAGGTGTGATGCGAATGGTGGTTCCCACGTCTTGACGCGGCACGTTTCCGAAACCGCCGAGAGCTCCAAGTGCGCCTAATCCCCCAAGCCCTGAGGTAGCTGCGTTTGTTTGTCCGCTTGCGCCGGCAAGCCCGGATAGTCCGGACAATGCAGATCCGAAACCGTTGGTTTGAAGTGGGACGTTTTCGCCAATGCTTATTTCCGCTTCTTCGTTGTCCATTGCAATCAAATGTGGCGTGGCGAGAATGTTGGCGTCCGATGATTGTGCGATGGCGTTAAGTGCGACGCCAAAAGCCGGTAAGGAAAGGCCAATGCTTTGGGCGACATCGATTTGTGGTCCACGTACGCCAACGGCAAGACCGCTGAGCAGCTTACTTGTTGATGTTGGATCCGAAAGCAACCCCACCGTGTTTTGAGCTTGCCATCCCAACACACCAATGGAACCATCCGTGGGCTGATCCGATACACCGCCATGAAATTGGACACCCAGGTCTCGTGAACGACTGACGGAAAGATCCATGATGGCTGCTTCAATGAAGACTTGACGCCTGCGTTGGTCGAGCTTTTCAATGATTGGACGCAGGGTAGCGTAGTCATGACTCGAAGCCGTGATAACAAGAGCGTTGTTTGCGGTGTGTGCTGTGATGCGGATTTGCCCTTCAAACTGAGCACTGGTTGGACCGGCAGGACCGCTGCTTGCCGCACGACCCTTGCCGCCAGAAGAGCCTGAGCTTGAACTCCGAGTTGCCTGACAGGTTGCTCAAGGTTGAAGCGATTTGTTCAGCATCACCGTGTTGTAAATAGTGAATATGAATGCGGCCTTCGCCTTCAAGTGATTTGTCCAGCTCACGGATGATTTCAAGCATGCGCAAATAAGCGCTTTCTGTTGCGACAATGATCAGCGAGTTCGATCGTTCATCGGCTACTATTTTCGTAACGCGTGAATCGCCCGATCCAAGGCCAATCGTTGCCGAGTTGTTGGACTTTGAGCCTGCGGTTTCCCTTCGTGACGGGCTTTTGGAGGCACTGGAGCTTGAAGAAGGACTTCCGCTTCCGGCTGAGCGTGCTGAAGGAAACATGTCTTCTAAAGTCTTTGCAAGGTCGCTGGCATCGGCATAGTACACCGGCTCGATCCATACCTGCTCGCCGGTGCGCTGCACATCGATGCTTTCCAAGATACGCATCATTCGTTGAATGTTCGTGCCGGTGTCCGTGATGATGATGGTGTTGGTCGGTGCGTAGGCAGTGATGCTGCCCTCTGAGGAACTGAAACGGCCGAGCAGCTGAGTTACATCATCGGCGCTTAGATTTGAAAGCCGGTGCATTCGCGTGACGTAGCGGTCATCACCTGGAGTCGATTCGCCAGGGACATAGGTTTGAAGTGGTTGCTTTTCAACGCCTGCGGTCTCGACAATTTTCAAGTAGCGTCCGGCGGGAACGACCGTCATGCCATTCATCTCAAGGATGGAAAGAAAGGCACGGTAGGCTTCTGCTGCAGTGACTTCAGTTGGCGCAAAGACGGTAGCTTTGATACTGCGAACCTTTCCAGGCAAAATGAAACGCCGACCTGTGATCTGAGAAATAAGTCGTACAAGCTCAGGCAAATCCGCATCTTCGAGATTAAAAGTAATGCGTGCTCCAGGAGGGGTCGGCTTGTATTCAAGACCCGTCTCAAAGGCTTTCATGTCGGATGGAAGCGCTGCATTGTCTGCTGGTTGCTGCGTAGCGGGTGGCGTAGGAATCGCCGGTGCTCCTCTGGGACGAGGTCTTGGTTGGCCATCGCGTGGTGTTGCAACTCTGGGCGAAGGGGGCGTAAGTTTAGGACCGGGGCTTGGGGCTTCTTCTTTTACGGGCTGCTTTGGTTTGGGTTGTGCAAAGGCTGCACTGCTTCCCAGCATAAGCGTTGCCATGAGGACGCTTTAGCACGCGGCAAAAAAAGTGTTGTGTGTACTTAGTCATAGTTCCCATCTTCTTAACGAATGTTGTACGTCATGTTCACTGGCTTACCGTCTCGCAGCACCGAAACGGTAAGGCTGTTTTCATTGCGAAGGCGTGCATAGGCTTGAAGCGCCGCGCTTGGATCCGACATGTCGTATCCATTGATCGTGCGAAGCACATCACCGTTGCTCAATCCAAGTTGGCCCAGTAGTCCTGTTTTTCGAATGGCTGAAAGTTTGACGCCAATAACACGGTCGCCTTCTTTGACAGGGCGTATGCGAGCTGCACGCATCATGGCGGACTGGTCTTCAAGGAGTTTCGTGACCAGGGAGCGATTAATATTATACGACGTATCGCTAATCTTTTCGATGTTCTCACTGATCTCATCGACACCAAAACCGGTGCGCGTTTTTATAGCGCCTGCTTTATCCGTTGTGGTGGCTGTACTGGCCGTGCTTGCTTTAGGCGGTCTTACCATCGCTTCTTGGCCAAACATGGACAGGGTGCATAATCCGCCGCCACTACGACGAAGAAAAACTAAATCGGGATAAATATCTGCAACGATGTTGCCATCAACACTCATACCGCTGCGAAACAACATGCCGGTCTGAGACGATGTTGCGATGGCGGCAAAGGAGTATTCGGGAAGTTTAGGAAAGGCAAATGATCCGACTAAACGAATCCCGCCTTCACACGGTGGTGGCGGCGCGTTTGGATCGACCACGAGGGGGCCGCCATCTGTGGCTTCGGGTGCTGGAATCTGATCCAACGGTCCTAGGGCCGAATCGAAAATATTTCTTTTTAGCAGAGGCTTGGGGTCACGTCGCTTGCTCGCCGCTGATCCGATGGCGCCGCGTGCTGAGAATTGAGGGAGCGCGCCTCCACTTTGTGTTTGTTGAAGTTCTGGATCGAGGCTTAGTGTGCTCGTGGCGATGATGCGTGTGCACCCGTGTGCAAAGAGCATGGCACTCAGCACAAAGGTAAGGCCAACTATCCCAACGATGATATGTTGCTGCTTTAATTCGTAAGCCACGTATAGCCTTGCAGCAAAGACCATGCCAAGTTGCAACGATTGACAGATCCTCTTATATTTTACGTTAATTCGTGGATAAACCTCGATTCTGCATCGACCGGTGTTTCGACAAGCTGACAGTGTGACGGTGCTTAAATCGGAGTGAGTTGACAGTTTGGCAAAAACTTAGAAAAACTTAACAATCGCAAATGCTAACATGACAAAGCTGGCATGTTTTATGCGATAAACATGTCAACCTTGGCATTTTTTAGGTTTTTTCTTCCAATTTTCGGTAGATGGTGCGCGCAGAGATGCCGAGCAGTTGCGCTGCGAGTTGTTTGTCTCCGCCGCTGTGACGGAGCGCGGCGACAATGGCTGCACGTTCGATTTGTGCAAGTGGCGTACCTAAGGAAAACACCAAATCGCCTTGATGGGCTTGTGCATCCGAGATGGGCGGCGGCAAGTCTTCGGCGTCGATCACTGCTTTCGTGTTGAGGACGACAATGCGCTCAATCACGTTTTCAAGTTCGCGAACGTTACCGGGCCAGCCATAGCCCAACATTTTTTCCATAGCAGTTGAGGAGAAGCTAAACGTCGCCTTGTTGTTCTTCTTGCTGTACAGATCAAGAAAATGATCAACCAGCAAAGGGATGTCGTTGCGCCTATCGGAAAGGGGCGGTGAGGTTATAGCAATGACGTTAAGGCGATAATACAAATCCTCACGAAAACGCCCGGCATTGACTTCCGACTCCAGGTCTCGATTTGTGGCAGCAATCAAGCGGAAATCGGCATGCTCTTTGCTCCCGCCTAAGGGCTCATACATTCCGTCTTGAAGAACACGCAGAAGCTTGACTTGAATGGCGGCAGGTAGCTCGCCTATTTCATCCAAGAATAGGGTGCCGCGGTTAGCCTGTGCGATGCGACCAATACGTTTTTGCATGGCCCCTGTGAACGCGCCGCGCTCGTGTCCAAAAAGCTCTGCTTCGACAATGGTTTCTGGTAAGGCCGCTAAGTTCACTGCTACAAATTCACCTTGACGTTCGCTGTGCTCGTGAATGTAGCGAGCAAGCAGCTCTTTTCCGGTACCGCTTTGCCCTAGCAGTAGAACAGTTGCACTCGAAGGCGCAGCTTGACGTGCGGTATCTAAGGCCCGGCGCAAGGCAGGGGATGAGCCAATAATGCGTTGGTTGCTGATGGCAAAAAGCGCGCGTTTGAGGTGACGGTTTTCCGCCAGCAAGGCAGCGCGCTCTGCCGCTTTGCGCACCGTTTTTACGATGTTCATGCGTTTGAGCGGCTTTTCGACAAAGTCGTAAGCGCCTTGCCGCATGGCTTGTACAGCGGTTTCAATCGTGCCGTAGGCCGTCATCAGCACTATTTCCGTATCGGGGGCCACGACTTTGAGCGCTTTCGATAACTCAAGGCCGCTCATGCCAGGCATCATCAAATCTGAAAGTACAATATCGACAACGTGATTGCGACAAAGTTCAAGCGCCTCTTGTGCCCCGCCAGCCAAAAGAACACGAAACCCTTCTCGCGTGAAAATCTTTTCAAGCGATTCGCGGTTTGAAAGCTCGTCATCGACGACAAGCAGCGTTATGGTGGGCTCTGTCACGGTAAAAACCTAGTCTGCATAAGGAATGGTCTCGCAAGTCGGCTGTTTGCCAAACCAACGCATGAGCGAGGTTTGTGGCCTTCCTTCTTCATCGTATTCAATAAGCGCATAAGTAAGCCCGCTGTTTTGTCCCAAGTGCTCCAAGTCAACGTTAATCATGCGCATCCATGTTCCGGTGTTAACCAGAACTTTCCCGCGTGGCAGCGAAAGATAGCGCGGACCATGGCTGTGTCCAACAATAAGGGTGTGAACGCCGCGCAACTGCCTCAACACACGGGTTGCCGCGTCGTCGTAGGTGCCGATGGTGAAAATTTCCTCACGAAGAATCGTTGTGAAATTCCGAATACGTTCTTTCCAAACATGAATGCGGAACACGCGGTGACGAATAAAATGCACCGATGACATTAGCAAAAAACGCAGCGCAAACTTGGTGTCGAAGAGCAAGCCTGCAGCTAAAAAGCGCCTAAACGGCTGCACCCGATCGATATGGTTTCTGAGTTCTTTTGCGGGGTTCATGACTTCAAGGATCCAAATGCTGCCCCAGGGAAGGTTGAGAATCTCGACACCGCTCTTGTCCGTGCGCGTCATGTGTTGGTAGTCCACGCGATGGATGCGCTCGAGTTGATGTCCGTGCCGAATCTGAATGCCTTCCGGTAAATAATACGTGTCGCTGCTCGTAATAAAACGAAGCTTGTCGGCTGGACCATCCGCAGGAGCAACGTAACGTCGAAAAAGCTCCTGTGGTGCGGCAAACCACATGTCGAGATCATGGTTGCCGGGTAAATACACAACACGACGTTTGGCCTTGGCTAAAAACTCTCGCAAGGAACGAACAAAACGAGGATGACCTTCAAGGCACTTGCGAAGTTTTTCGGTGGCAATCTCCTCGGTGATTTCGAGCGGCCACTTGCCATCGATTTTAACCCTCAAGAGATCAAAAATGTCCCCATTGAGGATGAGTTCGATTTCAGTTTCTGTACCAGCTTTTTCGTCGTAGTACTGTAAAAGATCCGCGAAACGATCATCGTGGACAAAGTCTTCAAAAGGATTGAGTTCCCCGCGTTTTATGCCGGTGCCGAGGTGTAAATCGCTGAGAACAATGCGAAGAAGTTTCATGTCGGATGCCTGGACGATACGGCATCTGCGTCGATGCCGACCAGTTTTAGTACTCGGCTAAAAAGTACTTCTTTGCCAAGTTGGTTGTGCGCACTAAATGCAACTACCGGCGCAGGGGTATCTTTCTTCAGTTTAGCCACGGCGAGCTTGTGCTGGTTTAGAGGAAGCTTGTCCATCTTTGTGGCGACAATCTGCAGACTCAACCCAAGGACTTGATGTAATTACTAAGATCTCGTTCTTCTTCTTCCAGGCCTCGCCTAATGTCGACGATAAGTAAAATACCGCGCAGTCCAACGCGTTGGTTAAGGAAGCTTTCAATCATGCTTTGCCACTTTTTGCGTTCGCTTTTGCTTCGCTTGGCGTAACCAAACCCGGGTAGATCGATGAGATCAAAACAGCCTGGCCCCACATGAACTCGGTAGAGATTAAGGCTGCGAGTGCAACCTGGTTGACCACTCGTGCGAGCTAGTTTCTTGCGACCAAGCAAGGTGTTGATCAAACTTGATTTGCCAACGTTGGAGCGGCCCACCAATGCAAGTTCGGCAAAAACCGGTGCGGGCAATTGCTCAAACGAAGAGGCTGCAGCGACAAACTCAGATTCCATAGCTTCGGAAGCTAGCGCAAAATAGCATGAAGGGGAAAGCCTCGTTTCTTGCCTGTGATGGCTTCATCCTCATTTTCGACGTCTAAATGCGTCGAAAAAGTGTTGCTGCTCTGGAAGTCGAATCAGTTTTGCCATCCCCGTATACACGATTGCAGCAAGGAGGGTTGTGCCTAGGTAGACAGCAATCGAGAGCCAGGAACTTTTTTGCACTGCCCAGTTAAAGAAATGATTAACCCCCAACAATAGCAACATCATGGGCATTGAGCACACGACAATACGCCAGCTGCTGTGGAGCACCGGGCGAAGCGAAGGACTAAGGCCCGTGCGTCTACTGAGTAGAATAAGCACAGCAAGTTGCGCGATCCCCGCGAGTGCGATGCTCGCGGCAATTCCTTGGTGTCCCCAAAACTGCATCAAGACGACGGAACTCGTCACGAAGATGGCGAGATTAATCATGCTAGCCTTTACTGGCGAGCGGGTGTCGCTGTTTGCATGAAACAGGGGGATAAGAATTCGCACGCTTGAAATCGCCCAGATACCAATCGCCTGTGCGCGTAAGGCAGCGCCCGTCTGACGGATTTGCTCTGAGTCGAAGTTGCCGCGGCCAAGCACGACACTCACCGTGGCATCGGCAAAGCCAGTAAGAAAAACCGTTGCAGGGATTGTGATAAACAATGAAAGCCGCCAAGCATCGTTAAGCGTTTGCTGCGCCGCTTGGTGCTCTCCCTTGCTAATCAGTTTTGAGAGGGTAGGCAGTGCAGCAGCGCCAATGGCCAAAGCGATCATGCCTTGCGGAATTTCAACCAAACGTTGGCTGTAGTAGAGATAGCTTTGCGCGCCAGTTGCAAGGAATGATGCAAGCAGGCGAGAGGCCATCACATTAAGTTGGTAGGTTCCGAGTCCAAGGATCAGCGGCAAGAGCAAGCGAAGCGCCTTCCTTACAGCAGGGTCTTTGAAATCGATTCGCGGTAGGGCCATGGCTTTACGCTTGAGCAAAACAGGGAGCTGTGAGAGAATTTGCAGAACACCTCCAGCCAAAGCTCCCAAGGAAAGAGAAAGTACCGCGGGATAGCCGTGTAGCCTTAGCCAACTTGGCAGTACAAACGCTGCTGAGATAAGCGCTATGTTTAAAAACACAGGGCTAAAAGCGGGAACGGAGAAAACACCCAGTGTATGAAGACTGGCTGTAAAAAGCGCGGCAATACCCATCAAGAAAATATAGGGAAAGACCACCTGCGTTAGTTGAACGGTTAGGTCAAACTTCTCGGGGTGCTCAAGGTAGCCCGCTGCAAACATCGATACGAGATAAGGTGCGCAGAGCACACCCAGGGCCGTGACAGCAAATAAGATCAGTCCCATCATCCCAAACAAAGCGCCGAAAACATGGTTGTAGCGCTCAGGTTCGCGTTCATGGGTTTGCGAAAGGACTGGAACAAAGGCTCCTGAAATCGCCCCTTCACCGAGCAAGACCCGTAGCGAATTCGGAATCGTGAACGCTATGAAAAATGCATCGGTGTGCTTCAACGAAAAAACAGCAGCAATCACAGCGTCCCGAAGAGCCCCGAAAATGCGTGAAAGCAGTGTCCCCGATGCAACGGTTAACGCAGAGCGCGTTACAGTTTGAGAGTTTGTTTTCGGGGCCGGTTTATCCATAGCGACGTCCGGACATTAACCCGCATCGCTGCAAGCTTCTAGGTCAGAGTACTAATTAAAGCGTCTAAATCCGCCGCCGTTGTCGGGCTCCTCGCTCTTTGGTGATGCCTTTGTTTTGCGTATCTTTGTGGGGATGCGTTCAAGGACAAGGTGCAGTTGTTGATCGGAGCTCGGAACGAGGCGTCGCTCATAGAGTTTAAAGCCTTTGCTTTGAACCTGTATCAGAAGTGGGGTGCTTCCTCTTTTAGTTCGAGTGTAAGTGGCGTGCTTCCGGCAACTTCACCATCGAGACTGACCTCGGCTTCAGGTGGGACGCTATCGATACTTAGGGCGATGCTCTGCTTGGCTTTTTCGGCCGGTGGGGGTGTTTGCCGTTCTGCTACCGGATCAGATCGTAGAGAGTTTGCTTCTGGAAAGGCTTTGTTTTGGCCAGGCGATGGCGCTTTTGTGGAGGTTTTAACGATAAAAAATGACGTTCCAATAATGGCTGCAGCAAGTAGCCACCACCAGGCGGAACGCTTTTTTCCAGAGGTCATGACACTGGTTCCTGCGCTGGTGTCAACGCGATGCACGCCACTTGTGGCAAGGCCCTTTGTAAGAGAAGGTCGCGACCCTTCCTCGGCTTCGAGATCGGAGCCTATTTCTGCCGCAGGAATATGCGATAGGGTTGAGCCGCTACGCACCCGACGAAGCAACTCGTGCTTTTCAGCCACACGATCAGCAAAGACATCGACCATCTGTGCCGCTAAGGTTTCTTCAGGAATACCTTGAAAGCCAAGGGAAGAGACAACGCCGACTAAGTCTCTGCGCATGTCGGCTGCTGTTTGATAGCGGTCCTCCCGTTTTTTACTTAAGGCTTTGAGTACGACACGCTCGAGTTCTGCCGGGTAGTTATCAATATGGGTGGATGGGGCAGGAAAGTCGCCATAACAAATCGCTTCGAGCGTTTTCATGGCATTGGTTCGAGCGAAGAGTCGTTTTTGGGTGGAGAGCTCGTAGAGCACAATGCCTAGTGCAAAGATATCGGTTCGTCGGTCCAAAGCCAGCCCTTGGCATTGTTCCGGAGACATGTATGCAAATTTGCCTTTGAGTTGACCTGCTTCCGTACTAGTAACGCGATCGCTTGCTTTCGCAATGCCGAAATCAAGGACTTTGGTGGTTCCATCATAGGTCACAAAGATGTTTTGAGGCGAGATGTCGCGGTGGACGATCTCGCGTGGGTGACCATCGGGATCTTTAAGATCGTGCGCGGCATGCAGACCAGCGCAGGCTTCTGAAATAATGTGAGCGCAAAGCGCAAAATCTAAGCGCTCACCCATGGATTTATAGCGGGTGATAATACCAGCCAGACTTTCACCCGGCAGATATTCCATGACGAGGTAAAGTTCGGTGCCATCGTGAACCAAGTCTTGAACTTGCACGACGTTGGGGTGACGAATCGCTGCGATGATGCGCGCTTCATCCAAGAACATTTTGACGAATTCCGTGCGTTTTGCGAGGTGGGGCAAGATTCGCTTGATGATGACAGGGCGTTCAAAGCCACTGGGACCCAGCAACTTTGCAAGCAAGACTTCAGCCATACCGCCCGATGCGAGGTGACCCAGAATATGGTAACGCCCAATCGTTCTTGGTAATTTTTCTGGCTCGCGTTTTGCCTCGGCGGAGGGCACCTTTGGCCTCCCTTCCATAAAGAACCTTTCACATTATACTACAATAATTTCATTGCTACCGCAATTTGTTATGAGATTCACTTGACAGCCGTCTACTTGAGCGGTAATCCCCCACCTCCGAGTGGTATGTAGGGAGCGAAAAAGAGATGGCAAATCATAAGTCTGCAGAAAAACGACATCGCCAAAGCCTAAAGCGCCGTGAGCAAAATCGCCATGTGCGCAGCACAGTGCGATCTTTTACCAAGGCAGTTCGTGAAGCGGTGGAACAAGGTGATTCCGCAGCAGCTCAGACAGCCTTTGCGCGTGTCGCGCGAAGTATTGACATGGCAGTGAGCAAAGGGGTCTTTCATCGTAAGACTGGCTCTCGGTACATTTCGCGTCTGCACACTAAGGTTGCAGCGCTTAACTAAGCACACGCTGCAATGGATCACGCGCAAACGCGTCATCAAATTGAGCAAAGTGAGTGGGTAAGCTGGATTGACGATGATCTGCGCTGGTGGCCTCCAGGTCGCACGGCTCGTCTTTGGGTTGTTGGTCTCACACTTGCCGCTGCTGTTCTAGGATCGGATCTTTTTGTCGATTGGCGCGCGGGTGTGCATCCCATGCATCTGGTCATGCATCTGGTCTCATTTTTGGTGCTGGGCTTAACTGCTTTTTCTATTATTCGAAGTCAGCGCCGTCGTACGGTCAGATTGAGACGACGATTGGGACGTCTTCAGACCGAGGCACACCAGTGGAAGGAATCTTCTCAGCAGCTTTTGAGAGGTCTTGGTGAGCAAATAGACCAACAGTTTCTCCGCTGGCAATTGAGCAACGCTGAAAAGAAGTGGCACTTTTTCTGCTCAAAGGCGTGAGTATTGCCGATATTTCATCCTTGCGGAAGACAAGCGAGCGTACCGCACGGGACCAAGCGCGAGCGGTATACCGAAAAGGCGGACTTGCAGGGCGCACAGAGCTGTCGGCGTTTTTTCTAGAAGATCTTCTGTTGCCGTCGACCGAAAAGGATGCGCTAAATGACCTGCATCCGTCGTCTGACGTATAGAAAAATATAGAAAAAACTGAAAGCTCCGTCACATGACGCGTTCCTGGGAGTAGTCCCAGATGTCATATTTGTTCTTCATATAGGGATACTATTCGTATGTTGCTTTCCTACATTCGAGGGATTTACCTCGTTGTCTGTGGACTTTTATTCGTGCCATCACGCGTGCAAGCGGAAGCCCTTCGTTTTGAGGAGGCTGTCGGCTTGGTGCAGCATGCGAGCGCGG
Organism: Myxococcales bacterium; assembly: GCA_016699535.1. Classification (NCBI taxonomy): domain Bacteria; kingdom Pseudomonadati; phylum Myxococcota; class Myxococcia; order Myxococcales; species Myxococcales bacterium. The sequence continues at coordinate 3,197,972 of CP064980.1, read as the reverse complement.
TAAAAAGCTCAAGCATGGCCTTAGAAACCAGACGCGATAGCGACGATGGAATAGGCGGTACCGCAGGTCCGATGCAGTTTTCGTTTATGCCGGGGTTTCGTCCTCATCCGGCTGAGTCCAAGGGCTTTGAATTTCAAGCTAATTTCTCAGAGTCTTTTAGTCTTGAAGATCTCGGTGGCGCGCGACGTGAATCGGCAAAGAAGGAACGTCAGGCGATTGCCGCAGAAGTCCAAGCCAACCTATTAAGCTCGCGCCTGGAAATCGCCCGTGCCTGGCTTGCTTTGTGGCGAATCGAGAAACTACGCGGCATGGCAGCGGATGCAACCAAACTAACTGAGACTTTCCTGAGCGCCATTGAGCGGGCGCAAAAGCTAGGCGAGGCGACCGTGCTGGATGTGGAATCCGCCCGGTCTCACCTTGCTGAACTTAAGATGAAGTCGCTCGATCTGGAAGGTATGCAATTTTATCAGGTTCTAAAGCTATGTGAAACAATGGGCCGAAAACCCAATACCAAACTGACGACCAAGGGAGATCCACCTCGCGTTGCGCTCCCAAAGCACTTTGATACGCCATCTCTCATTGCACGCGTCGATGCACTGCCCTCGGTTCAATATGCACGTTTGCTTCGGGACTCTGCAAAGGCAAGGGTGAGTGAAGCCGATGCTTCGGTAGCGCCGATGTTTCAAATCGGAGCACAAGTGCAGCGGGAATCACCCACGTCTTGGCTTGGTTTTGGCTTAGTGGGTATCTCCGTGCCCGTATCGAACGCGGCAAAACGACAGGTCTCGCAGCACCTGGAAGAAGTTGAACGGCTTAACGTTGCTAAGGACAAAGCTCGGCGGGATGGTCAAGCGCAGCTTCTTGCTGCAATCCACGAGGTTGAGCACGAGACCCGCCTTTTAAGGCTTGTAACGAAAGAGGCCCTGCCAAGTGTTACCAATCTCGTCGATGCTCAGGAAAAAGCTCTTGCTGCAAACGAAGGAAGTGTTTTCCAATTGGTTACAGCACGTCGTCAGTGGATAGCGACACGCGAGCTTTCAACGCTTAGCCAGGAAGCTCTTAGTTGGGCAAAGATAAAACTGTGGTTGCTCATGAAAGCACTGCACAACCGTGGAAGCAGCAAATGAAAACAATTTGGATCATCGGGTTTGCGAGTGTTTTGTCGTTTTGCGCGCGTGGAAAAAAAGAGCAGCCTCAAACGCAGAAAGCAAAGATGGCTGATCAAGCAAAGAAAACTATCTATGACTGGTACCTGATACGAAAGGCCAATACGACCTCGGTATTTGAAGCGCCAGCCGTGGTGCGCGCACCACATGCTTCAGCAGGCATTGCCTTGGCTTACCGCGGACGGATTACGGCGCTGCATGCAACGGTCGGTGCAAAAGTAAAAAAGGGTGATGCTGTACTAGATGTACTTTGCCCCGAGGTGCTTGATGCTGCGGCAGTGTATTTGAGCGCCATGCAGCGATCGGTGGTGTATAAAGCACGCTCAGAGCGTCTAGAAACCCTTCGTGAAGAAGGCATCGTTGATCAATCTAGAGTGCTTGAGCAGCAAAAATCACAAGCGGAACTTGGCATTGATACGAAACGAGCGGCAGCAGTATTGCGGGCTTCGGGCATTTCTCCTGATGCTGCAAAATCGCTCCTGGCAAAGGGGTCGTTGACTTTGCGTGCTCCCATCTCCGGCGTGCTTACCGAGCTAAGCGCTCGTATTGGGGAGATTCCTGATCTTGGTAGTAATAAGCCGCTTGCTCGTATTGTTGGTGAAAGCAAAGGTCGCGTCGAAGTGCGTGTTTTGGGCGGCTTTCCAAAAGCTGATTCGCTTAGTTTTATTGATAACGCGGGGAAAATCTTGGCGCTTAATCCCGAGGCGATATCGCAAGTGCAAAGTGCAGATGGCACGTGGCTTCTGTGGTATGAATTTGCCAAAGAAGCGGTCTTTGCGGACGGTTTGCGTGGTCGGGTTCGTATCAATAGTGCAGTGCAGGTTTTTGAAATCCCTCAAAGCATGGTGGCCGAGCAGAGCGGGAAAATCACTGTGCTTCGAGACCGAAACAATAAAGAAAGCCATATCGAAATCGAAGTGATTGCGTCAACCGACTACAATGCCTTCATTCGCGGTCCGCTTGCCGTAGGCGATCGCATAGCCTTAGTGCAAGAGGCGAGTCGAGCGGGCGCTGGCGCAGCGCGAGCGGTGCAACAAACGGGCGCTGGCGCAGCGCGAGCACTGGAGCGAGGCAGCCAAGATGATTGAGAAATGGGTGAACTTTGCCCTTGCGCGTGCGCGATGGGCCGTGGTTTTGGTCATTGGGGGTGCCCTTCTGGCACTGATTGCGACCTTTCATTTGCGCTTTGACGCTTTGCCCGATGTGACCGGCAGACAAGTGATGATACTTACGCGCGCTGCGGGATTTACTCCCCAAGAAGTCGAGCGCATCGTCACTCGCTTGGTCGAAATGCGAATTGGTGGGGTTCCAGGACTAAAATCGCAGCGTAGCATATCGCGTTACGGCATTTCTTCAGTAACTGCGGTGTTTGACGAAGATGTTCCCATTCTTCGTGCACGGCAGCTCATCCAAGAATCGCTCCAAAGCATTGCTACGAGTCTTCCTAATGGGGTTGATGCGCCTGAACTTGGACCCATGACCGGTGGTCTAGGTGAAATCTACCATTTCTCCTTACACTCGGATAAGCGAAGCACCACCGAACTGTATGAGTTGGCGCGATGGCAAATCGCCCCGCTGTTGCGGTCGGTGCCGGGCATTGTTGAAGTTAATACCTGGGGTGGGCGAGAACGAACTCTTGACGTCATTGCCAATCCCAGTCTAATGGCGAGCTATAAAGTTACGATGAATGAAGTCATTCAAGCTGTTCGCGCCGCGAGCGGCCAAGTGGCTGGGGCAACCTTGCATCGAGGACAAAGCGGAACCTTGTTGCGTGGCGTGTCTTGGCCAAGAAGTAGTTCTGAACTTGCTGCTACCGTCTTGCGGTTAAACGAGGATGGCACGGTGATTCGAATTGGTGATGTCGCATCGGTTCAAGATGGTGCTCGGCCGCGGCTTGGCGCGGCAACCTTGGATGGTCGCGGCGAGACGGTCTATGTGATGCTACAGATGCTTCTTGAAGCCAATGCTTTGGAAGTGCTCAAAGACGTGCATACGGCATTGCCAAAAGTACGTGAGGCTTTGCCGCCGGACGTTGAAATCGAAGAAGTCTACGATCGTAGCGAGCTCGTCTATGCCACACTGAAAACGGTAGCCAAGAACCTTCTTGAAGGTGGCTTGCTTGTTATTTTTGTTTTGTTTTTTTTGCTCGGCAGCTTGCGTGCGGGCTTGCTTGTAGCGTCGCTGATTCCTCTCTCGATGCTTGGTGCCATTGTGGCTATGGTTTTCTTTGATGTTCCTGCAAACTTGATGAGTCTTGGCGCACTTGATTTTGGTCTCCTGGTCGACGGCGGCATTGTGATGGTGGAGAGCGTTTTTCACGAAATGCAGCAGAAAAAGGTGCATGTTCGTGGCTGTGTTGATCGCGTGTCAAATAGCATGGCACGGCCTGTGTTCTTTTCAGTATTAATTATTTTGTTGGTCTACATTCCGATTCTTTCGCTCCAAGGTGTGGAGGGAAAAATGTTTCGTCCCATGGTGCTTACCGTGGTGTTTGCTCTTAGTACTGCGCTTGTGTTGTCGCTTCTTTTTATTCCACCTGCTCTTCGCTTGTTTTTGCGTGATCGTGATGTGCCCAAGCAAGAGCCCTGGCTGATTCGTAAAGTCCAAAGCATCTATGAGCCCGAGCTTGATCGCATGTTAAAACGACCTTTGGTCGTGGCTACAACCGCAGTTCTACTGCTGGGCAGTGGTATTTATCTTTTTGCCCATTCGGGCAGTGCCTTTATTCCACAACTCGATGAAGGGGATTTGGTCATACAGACGCTGAGAGAGCCTGACATACGGGTGCAGAGTGCGGTCAACCAGAGTTTGCTTATGGAAGAGGACATCTTGCGAAAGGTTCCTGAAGTAAACCGCATCGTAAGTAGGATAGGCAGCCCAGCCGTCGCCACCGACATCATGGGTTTGGAGCAGGCCGATGTTTTTGTTGACTTGAAAGACAAAGATCAATGGCGAGAAGGGCTTAGCAAATCTGATTTGATTGCCCAGATCGAGAAAGCTGTCTCGCCCTCAGCGAAACCAAAAGATATGAGTTTTACGCAGCCGATTCAAATGCGTTTCAATGAGCTTTTGGGCGGTGAAGTGAGTGATGTTGGCCTTAGCTTTTACAGTGAAAACCTCACCGAACTTAATGCGGTTGCCAAGCAAGCGGTTCGCGCACTTAAAAAGGTTGATGGTGCGCAAGATGTGCGTGTTTCAGCGCCACCTTCGGTTAGCGTTATCGAAGTTCGACCCAATCCACTTGCCGCGGCGCAATTCGGTTTTAGTCCCGAAGATGTACTTAATCACGTTCAAGCACTTCGACGTGGAGTCGATGCAGGACTGACTTACGATGGTCCTATTCGTGTTCCGCTTCGTGTACGCTTTGATCTATCGCCGGATGCGTACCGTGCTTCTGAGCTTCCCTTGGTCACGGCGCAAGGACACACCGTGGCCCTGCGCAACGTAGCAAAAGTTGAACGCATGCCCACTCCGGCCATGGTTAATCGAAACAACGGTTTTAGACGAGTCGTCGTAGGCTTTAACGTTCGCGGTCGTGATCTTGCGACCACCGTTCAGGATGCTCAAGTGGCCATCGCCAAGCATGTGGATGTTCCGACGGGGATGAGACTGGAGTGGGGAGGGCAGTACAAAAGCCTTAAAAGTGCTCAGGCTCGTTTAGCGGTTGTCATACCAGCAGTGCTTGTCTTAATCTTTTTGCTACTTTTTATTTTATTTCGCTCAATTCGGATCGCTTTGATTATTTTGCTGAATGTTCCTTTTGCCGCTGTTGGCGGCATCATGGCGCTATATGCGAGGGGCTTGCCGGTGTCGATTTCTGCTGCGGTTGGTTTCATTGCGCTTAGTGGTATTGCCGTGCTCAACGGCGTGGTGCTGATGAATGCCTTGGTTGCCAAAGAGCAACAAGGCGCCTCGCCCATGGAAGCCGCTCGTTTTGCCGCGCACAATCGTCTGCGGCCGGTGCTTATGACAGCCCTGGTTGCGGCGCTTGGCTTCGTTCCCATGATGCTTGCGACGGGCGTTGGATCGGAGGTTCAGCGACCTCTGGCGACTGTTGTCGTTGGCGGCCTGGTCACTTCAACGTTGCTTACGCTTGGGATACTGCCGACGCTCTATCCATGGCTCAGTTCTTTCCGTTATCTGCGGCGAAAGAAGGGCGCGTCAGAAACCAGCTTAACGCCTACTTCCTAAGTGTTTTGCGTTTGCTTTAGAGCTCGTCGCTAATTCGCGTCTAGCAGGCTAAGGATGCTCTGTTGCAATAGAACACTGGGCGGTACACGGCTTTGTTTTAAGCTGCGTTCTAGCGTTGAAAGCTCAATAAAAACCTTGCTCAGTTTTGAAAAAGAAATTCGTTTTGCGATGCTCGCAAGTTCGCCTGCTTTGAACGCTGGTGCAGAAGCGAGGCGAGCCGCTTCCTGTGGGGTTGAACCTGAGTCTAAAGCACTTCGAAATCGTCCAAGAATGCGAATTGGCGGGCGAGCATGGCGAGTAATCGCAAAGGAGGCTCCCCTTCTTTGAGTAGCTGCTCGAGACTGCGAAGCGCTTGCTTTGTTTGAGACGCTCCAACACTATCCACTAAATCCCAGATGGTGGCATTTGGCAGTTGAGTGATGCAGCTTTCAATGGATGCAGCGTCGATGCGCTGGGATGGGCCGACAAAAAGCGAGAGCCTTTGAAGTGCATCATCGATGTTTACAAGCTCTGAGCCACAACTATCAATTAGCAGACTTGCGTCGTGGTCACTAAGAGCATGACCAAGGCTTTTAGCCTGGTGAATGACGAAACGTTTTAGAGCCGGTCCTTTTAAGGGCTGAAGGTCAATCCAGTACCCCTTGTCCTTGGCGAGTTTTGCAAAGCGGCTTCGACCGTCAAGCTTTTCTGCTTGAAGCACAACAATGGCATCGGTTGGTGGTGTCTTCAGTATCTCGGCAAGATTGTCTAAAGCATTGCTTTTTAGTGTTTCGGCTTGCTGGATGAAAATAGCACGGGTGCTGGCAAACATGGGCGGAGTTCGCAGGCTTTCGAGCACAGCAGCAATTGGGATCGAAGGTCCACGATGCAATTCGATATCTTCGGCTCGCAAACCCAGCTCATGGGTCCAGGATTTGATCCCATCAAGGCAGCGTTTTTGAAAAACTGTCTCGGTCCCAACAAGGACAAAAACCCGCGAAGAAGGCTTTCCAGCGCTCAATTGGGCGATAAGATCAGCAGCGTGCATGGTCTGGCGGCTAAACTGGCGCTAAGCAGCCTGCGCGTCAAGACGGCAGGCTTGTGTTACGAAAAAATTGGCTTTTAAGCTCTCAAGCAGGTATCGGACATAGGATCATGGGAAAAGAGTTGGCAACCCTGCTTGGAAAAGCATCTCGAGCTGCCCGTCGTCGGGGGCAGACCTTAACCACCTCCCATTTGCTATTGGTTATGCTGCAACATGGCGGCAAGCCAGCCGCAGTTTTGGCAGAAAACGGCCTTAGCGAAGCCGCCCTTGCGGCTGCTTTGAAGAAGCACTCGGATGAATCCCTGAGCGCTATGGAGGTGAGTCTTGAGAAGGCTTCGCGTCTTGCGCAGGGTTTTGGCCTAAAGCAGCCGGGCGTTCTTCATTTGCTGTTAGCTTTGAGCAGAGAATCGCGGAGCGCAGCTTATCGGTGCCTAGCGGAGATTGTTGGAAGTCCCACCGGTATCGAGCAACAAGCACTTGACTTACTAGGGCAGGGCGGGCGCCGTATTGCTTCCAGACAGATGTTGGCTTCAACGTCCAAAAACAAAACCGTAGCGCGGGCTATTTTGAACTCTGGACAAACGTTTTCAGAGCAGCGCGAAGAAAAAGCAAAAGAAGTTAAGGTGGAACCGAAGCCCCAGGCCTTGCGGGTTGCTGCACCTAGCAAAACAAAGCAACTACCACAAGAGAACCTTGAAACAGGATCTTACAAGAAAATCCGTGGCTCTGAGTCCCTCTTCGCGTTGGATAGTAAGTGCTTTCCCGTTTTGGCTAAGTTGGGCCACAATCTAAGCCTCGATGCGGATATGGGCGCGCTCGACTGTGTGGTCGGCCGGCAGCAGGACATTGAAACGCTGCTCGATGTGCTGGCCCGAAGAAAGGCAAACAATCCCGTTGTGGTTGGACCTCCCGGGGTTGGTAAAACCGCTTTGGTTCACGGCCTAGTTAGTCGCATGGTCCGTGAAGCGAGACGCCAAAACGAGGTCAATCCGACCGTGGTCGTTGAAATGGGCGTAGGAAGCCTGATTGCTGGGACCGCAGTTCGCGGAGCTTTGACAGAACGTCTGCGCATGCTTGCCGATGAACTAAAAGCCGCTAAAGGCAGGGTGCTTCTTTTCGTGGACGATATCCACACCATTCTGGCAGCTGGCGATGCCGTTGATGAGCTCTCCAGTGAGTTTAAAGCCCTTTTAGCTCGGGGAGCATTTCCAGTATTGGGGCTTGTTCCGAGCGAGAATACAACCGACATATTGAACGCGATCCGGCACTTGCAAGACAGTTTCAGCGAGTGTTCATTCAGGAGCCTTCTGAATCAGAGTCCATCCAAATCCTGCGCGGAGTAGAGGCGGTTTATTCTAAACACCATGGCGTAAGTTTCGATGATGATGCCGTTGCATTGGCTGTGACTTTGTCGTCGCGCTATATCCACGATCGCTTTTTGCCCGACAAGGCTATCGGTGCACTTGATCTTGCCGCCGCTCGAATAAAGCGTGCAGGAAAAAACCGGGTGACGGATCATGATATTGCTCAAGTCATCAGTGAACACAGTCGCGTTCCCGTGGAGCGTTTGTTGAAGACGGACGCGGATAGCCTTTTGCAGTTAGAAGATAAGCTACTTGAGCGGATTGTGGGGCAAGACGAGGTTGTTGCGAAAGTTGCCGCGTCGCTTCGAAAGAGCGCCGCTGGTTTTCTTGGCAATGGGCCACTTGGTGTGTTTTTGGCGCTTGGACCAACGGGTGTCGGAAAAACAGAACTCGCAAAGGCTATTTCTGAACTTCTTTTTCCTGGGATTGAAATTGCTCGCTTTGATATGGCTGAGTTTAGCGAAGCGCACGCCGTGGCAAGACTGCTTGGCGCCCCTCCTGGCTATATTGGGCACGATGAGGGTGGTCAGCTTACCGAGGCGGTTCGAAATCGTCCTTACCAACTTATCTTGCTTGACGAAATCGACAAAGCGCATCGTGAAGTACTGCTTTCCTTGCTTCCTCTTCTCGATGAAGGTCGGCTAAGTGATGCGCGTGGGCGGACGGTTGATTTTACACATACCATCATCATGATGACTTCAAACTTTGGAGCAAAAGCTTTTATTAAGCACAACTCGATTGGTTTTGAAGACGATGTTTTGGCAAAAAACGATTCTAGAAAATCTGCTCTAGATGCAGCGCGTGGCTCGTTAGCGCCTGAGCTTTGGAATAGAATCGATGAGCCATTGGTTTTCTTGCCGCTTACAAAATCTGAAGTGGTTAAAATCGCCAAGAAGCGTTTAGCGAGCCTTCAGGAGAAGTTGTTTGACCAAAACGGCATTGTTTTGAAATACAAAGACAATGTCGTTGATGTGCTTATGGATCAAGGCGGATTTGACTCTGAGCTTGGAGCACGGCCTTTGAACCGAGCTGTCAGCCGTTTGATTGAAGCTCCGCTCGCTGACGCGTTGCTTTCTAAGAAGCTTTCTGCTGGTAGCAGTGTGTGTTTGAAAATAAAGGACGGAGATATCGCGATCGAAGCGCAGTAACTGTGCGGTTGGCGAAAGCGTTAGCGGTAAGGCTGAGCAGTGCAGCTAGTCCTGATACAATTTTTGAGTTCGTATGTACTCGGTGACGATTTCTGGAAGCCAGCCACTCATCTCCTCATTGGTGCGCAGACGTTCTCGAACTTCGGTGGAGCTAATTGGTGGAATTCCAAGTGGGCTATGAATATCTAGCGATGCACGAGGAATAACTAAAGGTGGCGCCATTTTCTTTATCTGATCAAATCTGTGCCATCTCTCGGTTTCTTTGACGAGGTCTGATCCAATGATCAGTCGCAGTTGCTTGTTTGGCATTTCTTTTGAAAGATGTTCAACGGTGCGCAGTGTTCGACTTTCTCCACCGAGAACACCCTCTACGTCCGAAACGGAAACACGTTTCAAGTCTGAAAACGCAAGCTCACACATGCGCAGCCGATGTTCGTAGGGCGCGAGTTTCTTTGAAAAAGGATGAACATAGGTTGGAATGACAACAATGCGATCAACGTGTGTAGAAGAAAGCACATAGGTTCCAACCAAGACGTGAGCGAGATGAGGAGGGTCGAAACTTCCTCCGAATAGACCAATTGTTTCATTTTGCGCGTTCATTGAAGTTAGGTGATGCTCAAACGAGGTGTTTTGGGACTAAGGGACTTTTTCCATTCGGTGTTTCCCTTGAAATCAAGGCACTCAATTTCGATAAGGCCATTTTTAACAGAACGAATGATTGAGAGCTTTTCATCGGCGATGGGTCCCGGACAAAAAAAGTGTCGGCTTCCAAATGCACGCAGGTCGAGAGTGTCTCCTTTGCCATAAACAATGAGTTTTGTGCTTGCGATGTCGTCCTCGTTAAGCACTGATTTATCATGGATGAAAAAAACGATTTCACCGTCCATTACTTCGATAATGCGCGTATGTAGATCCGGCAAAGCGTGTATGTCCGAAGTGCGTTGGGCAATCCCTTCCGTTTCGAGGTAGGATTCGATTTGTTGACTTGTTCCGTTGACGCCAAGTTCAACAATTTTTTGATCTTTGGTGTGAGGTGCGTCTTGAGACGAAGACGCTCCATGGTTCCATGTCTTGAGTTGGGCCCGAACCTTTTGCTCCGTGTCGAGCACCATCATGCGATCGACACGACGTTCTAGAAGCGAGAGCTCACAAGCGCGCCAAAGCAGTTCGACATGTGATGAGAGTTTTCCAATAAGTGCGATTTGCATACTAGCTTTTCTGAGTACTCACTCTTAGTCTGGCTTCAAAGTGCTCTTCTGATATTGCGAAACTAATAAGTGAAGATAACTCATTAATCTCGCGAATCGCTACTATGCGACGGGCCAAGTTTGAAGAAGGATCGGGGTGTCCGTGAAGTTTGAGGAGCGCAGCCACGGCTGATGGGGCTGAACCCAGAAGCAGCAAGCCAAAACGGCTTCCCAGCTGGAATGCAAGATTGCCGAGAATACCTGGATCAAAGTTCTGCATTGCAGAAACCTCTAAGGCATGTGGTATGATTTGCTGCTTGAGGCGTTTGGACAGGTACTTATTCATGTGCTTTGAATAGACTTCAAGTTCCTCAATCTCGATTCCGGGAGGAAAGAATTCCGGATCGCAGATGTGAATTACCGAGGCCAAAAGCAGGGCAACATCGTAAGGCTTCGTTCGGCTTGTGACGGACAGAGAACTGTCTGCCACTTTTATGGCGCGAGCCATCAGGAAGAACAGCTCGTCATCGTTGGTTGTCTCGATGAGATCACGACTGATTAAAATCGACAGAGGGTTTGAACTGATAGGGACACAGAGATGTGATGTTGACTCAGTTACGTGCACGTGCGCTGCGCTTCGGCCTAGTAGAGCAGAAACCCGATCAGCGATTTCACGGGACTTTTCGCGACGGCCAATCTTTTGAGCCTTGAAGCTTCGCAGGTCGATCGGGAATAATTTTTCCATAGCCGATGCGCTAAGAGTGAAAAGCGTACGCACTGCTGGCGCAAGCATCTCAGGACTCAGGAGTTGGTCCAGTTCGTCATTGGATGCATTTTGTATGTCCAAACGAGCGGCGCCGTCAGGAGAAAGTAATTTAGAAATCTCGATGTCGACGATTCCTGTTGAAAGAGCCGCTGATGCACAAGCTCTGGCCGCATCGTGTTTTTCTCTCCAACCTAAAACCCTCACGAGTCCGTGCCACGCTGCGGCGTCACTGAGGTCATTGCGGATAGCATGGCGGAAATCGTCGGTGGCCCGGTTTAGGTGCATGGCGTAAGCGCTGGTCGCACCTTGGCGGTCGTAGAAATCAGCCAGAGACTGAATTACGATGATATCCGCTGGCGTATGCTTCCGAGCTCTTTCTAAAGTCTGCTCAGCTTGGCGCAGCTTCCCACTACTTTCGTAGGCCTGAGCGAGTTTTAGGCGGTGATCTCTGTTACGTTCCGGATCCAAGTCTTTATCTACAAGGTGACTAAGGGTCTCAATAGCCTGAGCCATGTTTCCGTCGTCGACATAGACTTTGGCAAGTCGCTGCATTGCAGTAAGGTCATCGGGAGCAATGCGAATCACACGCTTAAACGCAGCTTCCGCACGCTTTGCATCGGGTGTTTTTGATTCATAAATACTGCCCAGAGCCAAAAAAATTCGTCGCAGCTCATCATGGTCGCGGGAGATTCGTGCAATTCGGATGTACGCATTAGCCGCATCCTCCCAGCTCTCTGATGCACTCGAAAGCTCGGCAAATTCCCGCAGAGCATCGAGATGATCCGGCTCAGTCGACAGGGCCAGTTCCAAGTGTTTCTTAGCTTCGTCAGCTTTTCCAAGTTGCTGGTAGAGATCTGCAAGCTGTACATGTAACTCGACGACGGACCTGGGGTCCCCTCCTGCCTTAATGCGTTCCAGGGTGAGTGCTGCAAGCTGACGCAGTCCACCATGGTCTTGGAGAAGACGTCGCAAGCGGTCAAAAACATCGGAATAGGCGATGTCGATAGCCGCGGCTTGTTCCAATGCGGCAACCGCTTTTGTTCGATCTGCGACCTCGTCCTGCCAGATACTGCCGGCGTGATGCCAAAGGCAAAGGGAATGCGAGGGTAGGTGGCAGAGTCTCGCAGCAGCTTCAAAATGCTCAGCTGCAGCTTTCCCTTCTCCCATTTCAAAGAAAAGTCGCGCGAGTTCTTCCTCAAAGTGAAAAGATACCTCGTTCCCACCGATGGACTTGGTAAGGAGGTTGGCTGCTTCCTGCGACTGCCCTTGGAATTCAAGCACACTTACGGCGCGCAACGCAAAAGGTGCTTTTTCACTGTTGCGGGAAGCGCCTTCAGCAATAATTTGTCGTGAGATAGCCGTGCGCTCGATGTTGTTCGTTCGCAATGCTGCTCCGAGTAGACGTCGCGCAATCCACGAATCCGAAAGTTGTGTTTCATCGGTGCGTAGTAAGATTTTGTCTGCTGCGCTAGCTCGTGCCGACGACTGAGAGAGCGCATAACGAGCTGCAGCTCTTGTGTGCGTGGTGCAATCCGATACGGAATCGAGAAGTTCTCCCATGCGAGCGTCGATAGAACTCAGTTCGTCTTTGTTGCCGAGTTGAATGAAACTGCGTTGAAGTGCTCTGGCAAGTGCTTTGTTGGTAGGGTTTTGGTCGGACAGCAGTTGCAAAGCTCTCAAATTTGCTTGAGGGATTTTTAAAATTGTATTGGTGATTGTGCAAAGATGTTCAACAGCAAAAACAGTCGAGTCATTCTGCACGCTTTGATCAGAGGCACGAATGCTTTCCGCGATGAGTTTCGTTGGGTCGCTTTTTAGATGATCTGCAATGCGAAAATGAAAGGGATCCGTAGGATTGTGTTGGCTGTGTTGCGTAAGAAAAGCAGTGCTCGTTTGCAAATCGCCGCGTGCTAGGCACTGCCAAGCTGCGTCAAGCACGAAAGCGTGTGCAAGAGTTGAAGAATCCCTGCTCAGCAGTGTCTGCGCGATTCGCAGTCGCTGAGTGGAGTGCGTTGTGTTGTCATAGCGTAGAAGCAGCATCCCCAAAATCGGGTCGTCTGGAAATAAATCAAGGGCTGAAGCGAGTGCCAGCATTGCTTCATCAGGAGAGGTCGGCCAAAAGTTCCAATAGGCCCTTAATTTGTGCTCATTCCAGATGGGCGCGTTCGGGAATTTTCTTGAAGCGAATTATGTAGCTCCGCTACTGATTTTCTGTCGCCATTTTTAACGAGTATCTTCTCCAACGACCAGCGTGCAGGTCCATACAGTGGGTATGCTTTTAAAGCTACGTGAAGCGCTTCGACCGCTTGGCTTTCTGAGGCAGATAAAAGACGTGCCGCATTGGTAGCGGCAAAAGCAGCTTGGCTGCCTTTACTGTGATGTGCTTCTTCAAGCCAAAGTCCCGCTGCGCGCTCTCGGGAAATAGCTTGGGAGAGACGACCGAGTGGTCTAAGAACCACCGGGTTCCCTGGTTCTAGGTCATGAGCTTGTTGCAATGTTTTTAGAGCGTTTTCGGTGTCACCCTCTCTTGCTGCAAATTCTGCGAGCGCAAGAAGAGGGCCTATCCTTCGGGACGGTGGAGAGCGTAGAGCGTGGTGCTTAAGCCCATCGATAATCCCAGAGGTGTCGTTCATAATCGCAGCTAGGTCGAGTAAAAGTACATCCGCGCAAATGGCGTGTTGCTCATCTTCAGAAGCATGAACTAACCATTGTTTTTCCTCGGTAAGTTTTCGGGGGTCTGCAACCAGTCGTGCTGCTCTTGCGACAGCGGTGTTTCCTGAACCTTTCTGATTCGTATCTTGTGCTGCCTTGATCATTGCCGATTCAGAATCAGAAAAACGGCGAGCCATGAGTTCACGTAGAGCCTCGATGCTTTTTACTTCGCTGTCCGATAACGTAGCTTCAGCTAGGCATTTTCGAGCGATTTCAATCTTGTTTGTCCGTAAAGCCAAGATGGCCATTTCAATTAGCCCAAGAGCTCGATGCGAGCTACCCGCGATCGCTACCCAGTCTCGCAACGCTGCCGCTTTGCTGTCCTCCTGCTCGCGAACCAGCGTCGCATCGACCCTTGATCGCAAAGCAAGTGGTCCGCGTGCTTCAGACAATAAGCGAGCCGCATCACGGTGGCGATTTAAGTAAAACTGAAGAAAACGCGAGCTAAGCCAAGCGAAATACTCCTTTGTGCCAGTTTCAGCTGAGTTCTCTGCTGTTTTTAGTGCCGCAACTGCACGATCGAGGTCGGCTGTTGCTCGTGAGGAACGCACGATACCCAGCAGGGCGCAAAGGGATGTCGGAGCATCCTTTAGGGCCGCTTCAAATTGCCTGCGAGCGTGTTTCCAGTCTCCTTGTTTCTCAGAATAGTATGCTGATTTTAAGGACAGGGCTGAGCGTGCTTCTCGGTCGCCCCAGTAACGGCTTACCCGCTCAAGCTCCAAAAAAGCTCGTTCCATGTTTCCGTTGACAAGGTAGAGGTTCGATAGAGCGAGGCCAGCCATAACCGATTGGGGTCGCAGTTGCGCTGCTTGCTGGGCTGAATTCAGCGCGGAGACAGGGTCGGCAAGGCGCTGCCACTGAATCTCTGCAAGGAAACTAAGTGCCAAAGACCGTTCGTTGGGGCTTAGTGGTAACGAAGCTTCAGACTCTAAAAGACGGGCGGCTTCACTCCATGCGCGTCGAGTAACGGCGTCTCGCCTTAGTGCACGAAGCGCGACGAGATCCAGCGGAGATGCTTCCAGTGCTTTGCGGTATAAATCACGAGCTAGGTCGGCATTGCCAACTTGCTCACAAAGCTCTGCTGCAGCAACGTAGAGTCGTGCACTCGTGCTGCCGGCTTTCGATGCAGCCAACTCACTCAAAAGCAATACCCGCTCGGTTAACTCTTGAGTAGGAAGGGAGAGAGGACGACGCTCGCTTGTGCTTTCAATACCGAATGATTGTAGTGCTGCGGCTGCCCCAAAGTCCTCCGGCGCTGCTTGAATTTCAATCTGACGACTTGCTTCACCTTCCAGTGGAGGCAACTCAGTATGCAAAGCAAGAGGACGTTTTTGAGGATTGGCCCTGCGTTGGGTTTCTTCTGCGGAAAAACCAAGGTCGTCATCGTCGTCAAGAGTGCGCCGCTCGGACCTTTGTCTGCTCGAGGGCATGCCTTGTTGCAGGATGGAAGCAAGGGGCACGACAACGGAGGCGTGGTCATCGTTAATCTCTTCAAGATCCGTCAGCAACGAATCGAGTTCATCATCGAGGCTCATGTTCCGTCCATCGTTGTCTACAGCTTCCATGGGCGGGTATTTTTCCCAATTGTCATTCATTGAGTCGCCCCCAGTTGTCGCCTTATTCGGATGGCTCGATCGGAAATCCAGAAG
This sequence comes from Myxococcales bacterium, assembly GCA_016699535.1. Classification (NCBI taxonomy): domain Bacteria; kingdom Pseudomonadati; phylum Myxococcota; class Myxococcia; order Myxococcales; species Myxococcales bacterium. Next base: position 3,182,765 of record CP064980.1, on the reverse strand, counting down.
GAAATCAGTTCGCGCGCTAAGCGCGATTGATGAACGCGATGTTTGTCGATAGGGCCATCGAGGATTACACCAAGAGCTTCAGGCAGATTGCCACAGAGGATCAAGCCTACGGCGGCCGAGGCGAATTCGATACTTCGCGCGTAGGCAAGAATACTGTCGCCTCGCGAATCCATTTCATTCCATAAACTATTAAGTTTACGTTTGTTTCGCCCACTAAACTGTCGAACGCTGTGATCGCTCATTTCGTTTTGAACAAAATAACCAACCCCGGAGGACAATCTCTTCCCCATCGATTCAGCAATCGAAAAAATCTGAGCGCTGGTTTCCGTCGCTCCACGGTGAACCCACGGTAAGACGCCGGAGCGGATTCCGAAAAGCTGGCGCCCTATTTCAAAACGTTGGGCACAGGCGAAGGGGGCAAGAAGATTCGAGCCAATACCCCAATAGAGGTCCGTGCCACGTTGCACCGCTATGATGCGACTCGGGGAGTCAAGGTCCATGTAGCAATCGCCAATTGGAACAGAGAATAAAGCAGCAATTTTTCGCAATTCTTCTCGTTCGGCGTTCTCGTGCCGTTTTTTGATTCGATTCTGCTTAAAGAGCCCTGCGGTTTCGAGCGACACGAAGGACTTAGAGCAGAACTCTTCAGCAATAAGCTGTCCGATCTCGTCAACGGGACTATGCACATTGTGCTGGAGCAATTCTTCGAGCACACGTTCATCGAAGTTGCTTTCAAAACGAAACTGCTCGGTTCTCTGCAGGCGATCCAATTGTTGGAGTTCCTCTTGGCTAGCAAAGCCCAAACATCGCATGGCCTCAAGAACTACTTTTTGTCGGTCTCTTTCTTCCGCCCAATTTGCCGAACGTAGCAACTGCCGCATGAGTTCAGGCGAAAATGGATGCTTCTGAAGATGTTCATAAAGACCTATTTGGAAATTGCGAATCGTTCGACGTTTGGCTTTTCCGTCGATGTCGCACGCAAGGATTTCTTCACAAGCATCCGCGTCGGTCGGGTTGGCTTTTAGAGCCTCTTCGTAGGCGCGTATGGCGGGAGTCGCCTCTCCAATCTGGTGACGATATATTCTCGCGACAAATTTGTAGTAAACGCCTCGTTGCTCCCCCTCCGATTCAGTCGCGAGATTCTCCCAGATCTCGATAGCCTTTTTGAAGTTTCCAAGTTTCTCAGCGAGACTACCGATACGTAAACTTAGCTCTGGATCGTTGGGATATTCTTTTTGAAGGAGCAAGAGCTCTTCAAACGCCGAAAGTGAATCGTTCATTTTGTTTTCAAGAAGATTGGCCGATGCCAAACGAGCGACTCGTTTTTGGGAGAGTGGAACTTCACTGCTGGCCAGCCGGCGTAGTGCCGAGATGGCACCTTCCCAATCACCCAAAGCGGTGTTGGCTTCGGAGAGTAGTGCCAGCGCTCCAATATGTGCCCCGTCGTGGTCGAGTAGTTGTTCAACGGAGTGCTTTGCCCCTTCTAAGTTTCCAATGGATCGGAACAAGATAGCTTGTTCGTAAAGAAGTTTGCTGAATTGCTTGTTGTCCGTAACAACGGGCAGTCGCATCGCGAGCAGTTCCAACAAAGCGTTGGTGTCTTTTCGGTCACGAAGCAGGTTGTGATAGCGGTCGAAAGCGGTGCTAAGTTCAGGCCTAAGCTTGAGTGCGACGCGTAAGCGTCTTTCGCCTTCCGTAGGTTCACCTAACTTATCGATCCACACGCTTGCTGCTTGTTCGAGAAGTTTTGCTTTGAGTGGATCGGGGCTGCGTTCTGCCATTTGCTCTCGTGCCCAAGCGACTTCTTCCCAGTTCTCGAGTTTCTCCGCGGCGAGACCCAAGGCTTCCCACGAAGCCAAATCGTCTGGGTCTGTATTGACCACATCGCTAAGTACTTGGAATGCACTGTCGTAGCGCCCTGAAGCGACCAACGCGCGACCAAGCGCCGCGCGAATGCCTGGCCCCCACTCGGATCCAGCGCGGTCGTTCCATGTTTCAAGAGCGCGTGCGCGTGTTTCCGGGTCATCGCCTCCGCTCAATGTTTCATCGAAAGCGAGTGCGGCAATCATTGGATCGTTCTTGGGATTAATCTCATGTGCGAAAATGACCGCATCGCCGTAAGCGTCTTCGGCATCCGAAATCATGACGGTTCGTAAAGCATGCAACATGATGTCGGCGGCGGCGTGAGGATCTTTGCTAAGCTTTGCGAGCGCTAACAAAGTGTGGGCTCTTCGCTCTCCTTCATTAGGGCGCACGGTCCATTGCGAAAGCTGGGTGAGTCGAGCCCACATGTTCTCTGGGTATTCTTCAACGAAATCTTCCAGCGAATCCACCGCCTCAGCCCCTTCGCCCAGAAGAGCACAGCGATCTTGTCTAAGGTTTTCGCGATGCGATCCTTGTGTCCATTTCAGCATTTGCTCAACGGCTGCGCTGCGATGTTCGCTGTGTTCCGGAGTAAGGGGTTGGCTCAGCACACTAAGTGCAGCTGCAAAGCCGATGTCAGGGTGATGAAACACCTGACTGAAGAGTTCTTCCGCAGCGTTATAATTTCCTTGAAAGTACGATTGATGTTCCCCCCACTCCAATGTGGCGTGTCCAAAACGGGATTGCTTTTGTTCAAGCTCGTAAAGACTATGCAATACCTCGGCAAGCAGATCATTGCTGCCTTGCCGATGCGCAATACGACGGAGATGCCACAACGGGGCAAGGGCTCCTTGGCTAATGTGGCTGAGCTGTCGGTACATCCGGATTGCGTTAGGGATATCTCCGTTAAGATCTGCTTCGATTGCACTTGTGAGCAAGGATGTTTCAATTCCGGAATGCTCGATGTGCTGCGATGCGACCTCCTGAACGATTTCCATGAGTTCAAAGGTTTTTTCGCCTGAGTTAAGTAAGGTCTCGAGCAAAGCGAGCGCATAGGCATGGTCGGGGACAAGACTTAACGCTTTTTTTAGGAACTGAGCGGCAACCATGCGTCGGCTTGAGCGTGCGCTTGCCCGTGCGGCTGCACAATAGTGAGCAGCTGCAAGTCGTTTGTCATTGCATCGCCCAGCAAGTTGGTCGTGAGCTTTTGCACAAAGTTCTGTGTTATCCTGCATGGCTCCGAAAAGTCGTGCGGTATCGAGCACCCATTCATGCGCATGCTCTTGCTTTATGGCATCGTTCAGTAGTTCCTCGGCTGCACCGCTATCGCCAAAAACATCGCGCAAAAGTTCATATTGATCACGCAGCAGTGCACTGTGCTCACCTTCCGAAAGCTCTTTTTCTAAAAGAATTGCACCCGACTCTTGGGCGGCATACAAATCGCCAAGGCGCAATAGGCTGCCATACATTTCACGAAGCACAGCAGTTTCATCGTCATTTGCCTTAAGCGCTTTTTCGTAAAGCGAACGGGCTTTCATTGGGTTTTGGAGATCATCGGCAGCGATGTGAGCTGCTTCCCACCAACTCTGACCGGCTCCGCCAAGACGTTGAGCTTGGCGACTTAGAAGTTCAACCGCGGCTTCCGGACTCGCCATTTGAGTTGCGATATCTCGAATGAACACTTCAAGACTCTTCGCTTGTGGATAGGCTTCATGCACACGCTGCGCGATGTGTTTTGCTTTTTTTAAATCGCCTTGGGCTCTTGCAAGTTCTGCTAAGCCGAATTGCAAAGCAGCGTTTAAGTCTTGGCCGGGGTTTTGGGTCAACAGAAAGTTAATGTCTTCCAAGGCTTGGGCGTAATCGCTTGTTTGAGCGGCGAGAAACCAACGCTGCAAACGCAAGGACAGCTCTTGCGGACACAACTCGACTGCGCGACGCAGATTGTGCATGGCTCCGTGCGAGTCACTGTTTAGCTTTACACGCAGCCGAGCAGCTTCGGCCCAAAGAGACGCCGCATAGCGTTTTGCTAAATCAGAACCGTTCTTAAATGGCAAGATGAGCTGTGGTCTTGTGTTGCTCCCTTCGTCAATAAGCAATGCAGAACGTTCTAAAATATCAAGCAAGGCATCATCGCGCTCAGCTTTGCGGCATAGGAATTCGATTTGGCGCAGGAACCGCCACTCAAAGGGACTGTCTTTCGATGCCGCGTTCAAAAGTTTGAGCGCTTCATCACTGCGTCCGCGTTCGTGCAGTCGAAGGCCCAATTCGAGCTGCAAAAGACTTTGCCACTCTTTGTCTTCAATATGTGCCGCTAAACCACTCAGCGCGCGGTCGCTAGCCTCCGTGTCGTTTGCATCCTGGTAAGAACGTTCCAAAAAGAGCCACGCGACTCGGTAGTTTGGGGCAAGCGCAACAGCTTCTTCGTACATGGAACGTGCGAGTTCGGCCTGACCGAGATGATCTTCAAGCAGACAGCCGCTATCCACTAAAGCAGAGGCTTTCTCTTCCGGTGTGACCGCGGCGTTTGCTTCGGCTTCATAAAGTTTTAATAAGTTCTTAAAAGAACGTCTGCTTTCGAATATTCGAATCAGCGCATAGAGCGGGGGCCGAAACTGTGGCTCCAGATTAAAGGCTGCAAGATATTCGCGAATGGCTAAACTTTCGTTCCCCTGTTTCTCTTCGATCAAGGTTCCGATTTCATAGAGCAGGGCAGCTTTTTTACTGCTCTCATCGCAAGCTTGTTCTTCTGCTCTCAAAAGGGCGATTTTTCCGTCTACCGCTAAGCCGGAAAGCAAATTTGAAAATTCAGCATGGCTATGAGGCTTAGCCTGATCGAGTAGTGTCATGTTGCTGCGGCCTTAGAGTGCGAACTGAATGGGGCTCCTCCACAGGCCTATGGTAGCGAATATTCGTGTGAGATTTGAAGGCTTTCCTTCACATCGACTCAGGTGAGCTCATCTTATTTTAACGCCGGGTTAGCGAATTGGCGTGAATTTAGTAAAAAAATGACAGTTTTGTCATTAAATTAGGCCAAAAGCAGACTGTTTTGTTATTTGCTTTTATTGGACCAAAGCTTGCTTCGTTGCTGCATGCGCTTTTTAATTGGGAAAGGGCTGCGGTTTTTCGATCGGCGCATGGCTCTAGAGACGGTTCCGTAGTTCGATGCGGGGTTCCAAAAAAGAAAGCCGTCAGCTCCGGCTAAGCGCGAGCCGATCACTTGCTCGGAGATGAAATCGGCGTTGTAGTAGTCTGCTCCAGCAGCAAAGGCTTGCAGGAAAGGGCGAATGATAGGTTCTGGCCCGAGACGCTGACGGAGCTGGCGCACACCGGCGTTGACGAGTGCAAAGGCGCGTGCCGTTTTAACATGCCGTCCCCATGACTTCATGTTGTTCGTATAAAGCATGGGTGAGAAAATCTCGACGTAGTCGGTCCAGTCTTCAAGGGATTGACCGAGACCCGTTGGATCGCCCGTGCGAAAAGCTGTAAGACCAAAGACATCCACACTCAACGGTACACGGATGCTTTCATCGACTTTGCGTAGCAGGTCTCTGAGGACAAAACGTCGAAGCGTTTGTTTTTCAAAAGGATACTTTGCAAAACGTGTCCCCGGATCCACTGGAAAACGGATGTAATCGAGCTGTACTTCATCAATGCCTAGCGCCGCCACCTCTTTGGCCATTTGCACAATCATAGCGTGATTAGCCGGATGCCAAGGGTTGAGCCACGTGCTTCCATTGCCCCAGGACACCCATGGTTTGTCTCGTTTGTTTTGGCGCGTATCGAGAATGGCCCGTTCCGGTTCACGCGAGGGGAGTTTCGGATCACTGAAACAAACCAGGCGACCAATCGTATAGATTCCTTCTTTTTTCAGCTCGGCAATAAGTTTTTTAGGGTTTTCGATATGATTGACGCGTTGCCGTTGGAGTTCTGCGATCTTAGTCGGAAAGAACACACGTCCTTGATCGTCTTTCATGTCAATCACGACGGCGTTGGCATGGGATTGCTTGGCAAGCTGAGCGATTCGTTTCGCAGTCTTGTAGCGTCGGATGAGCGGCCCGGTAAGATAAATGCCTTGTGCACGTTGCCCAGCGGGACTGACGGGATCAACAAACGATGTCGTGCGGGTTGAAAAATCGGCGCGTTCGCCGCTGGCTTCTGGAGGGTACCTGCGAGTTGCTGCGTCGGTGTTAATGTTTTGAGGGTGGGCTGTCGGCTTGGTGGTGACGCAAGCTGGCGCGAGAAGAGTCGATACCACGCATGTCAAAAAACACAATGGATTACAATATCTTACCCTGTAAAGTTCTCCCACGTATCTAGTGTTTAGGAAGCTTCTACTTTCGTCAACTTTCGCTGCAATAAATCGGCGCAGTCAGAGAATTTTTGCGCTTCAAAACCGAGGCCCAAGCCCGAATAGGCATCCGCAAGGACATGTAAGGCAGCGATTTCTCTACGCTTATCGTCGACTTTTCGTGCTTGTGCGATAACGGCTAGCGCCGTTGGAATTGCGTCGGCAAAGGCATGAACCTGGCGGAGCAAGAGGGCATAGGCCACTGCTGTGGGGAGCACGCTCGATGGGCTTGCAAAGGGACTGCTGGGCGGGGCGGCGCTCCTGGGCGCGTAGCTCGCGTAGCTTCCTGGTACAGGAAACAGCCACCACAGTGCGCGTCGAGGGTCGGTTGATGCGAGCTGAATAAGACGTCTGAGGTTAGCTAGAACTTCCTCAGAAAGAGAGGCTTTATGCTTCGATTTGTTGCTGAGTTGCTCCAGTGCAAAGCTAAGTTTTTCCGCAATAGGGGGCTTAAGAGTGACTTCGTCCTCGTCGATTTCAACGCTGTGCTGCGCTCGCGGCGCAGGCGGCGGACTCGGAGCTGCTTTACGGTCGGTCATACCTCATTATTAGTTGCCCACAGAATATGAGCAACTAGTATTAAAATCGCACAATTTTTTCTTAGAAATACCACCTTCGGCGATGTGGCCTGTGGGAATCTCGCATTCGGCGGTCGTGCTTAGCCATTAATGGACCAGGGCCGTCAGTTCGTGCTAACTCCTTGTGCAAGTATGTTGAAACAACAAAAGATTCTTATCACCGGTGGCGCTGGCTTTATTGGAACAGCATTATGCAAGCGTCTGGCTGAGGACAATCATATTCGTGTGCTTGACAACTTGAGACGCAACGCACTTGCGGTTGCTGGTCTGGATACTCACCCAAATATTGAACTTTGCGTTGGAGATGTTCGCGATGCGGATGTTGTTAATGAGGCCGCCAAGGGAATGGAGTACTTTGTGCACATGGCTTCCATCGCAGGCGTGGACACCGTGTTAAACAATCCGGTGACCACCATGGAAGTATCGTTGCTAGGAACGATGAATCTTCTTCGTGCAGCACGGGAACAAAGTAACGTTAAGCGTTTTATCGATTTTTCAACCAGTGAAGTTTTCGGCTCCTATGCTTTTCGCGTGCGAGAGGCCGATGTGACCAGTCTTGGTGCAGTCGGCGAGGCGCGCTGGACCTATGCTGTCTCCAAGCTAGCGACGGAGCATCTGGCGCACAACTACTGGAAGCAATATGGCCTTCCTGCCTGCTCTATCCGGCCGTTTAATATCTATGGTCCGGGTCAGGTGGGCGAAGGAGCCGTGCATGCATTTGTCACACGGGCACTACGAAACGAAAGTATAAAGATTCACAACAACGGAGATCAGATTCGTTCGTGGTGTTATATCGACGATATCGTAGAAGGTATTTTGCTGGCGATGCAAAGCGACAAAGCCGTTGGCGAAGCATTTAATATCGGCAATGCACGAAGCACTGTGACTATTTATCAGCTTGCACGTTTGGTCGTGAGTCTTGCAAAAAGCAACTCGAAGATTGAATTTGTCGATTGGGATTTTCCCGATGTTGCCTTGCGGATTCCCGATACAGACAAAGCGCGTGATCTCTTGGGCTTTCAAGCTCATGTCGAACTGGAGGATGGTTTGGGTAAAACCATCGAATGGTATCGAGAACGGTCTCAGTAGCCCCATGGCGAACGCTCCCAAAGTTATTCGTCTCGAAGACCTTTATCCACGTGATTGGTTTAAAAAGGCAAAAGAGTCGAACCCCGGATTGGCGCAAGTCTGTGAAGTTCTTGGGGATCACACCACGGCTCTTTCGATTATATGTGGTGTTCGCATCACATCGATAACGATGGACCGGGTTGTTCCCGAAGCATCGGTAATCGAATTTGGTGTCGGAGAACAACCGCAAACTCAGGAACTTACCTTCAGTGAATTCCGTCACCGCTTGCTTGCTCCTATTTTAGTGGCGGCTGGGCAGTTTGAACCGCTCGCTGAGAGGCCCAATCGGGAGGACGTCCAACAATTTGTGGGAGTTCCCTTTCTATTGATGGCGTCGGTCTTTGGTATGAAGGTGCTTGAGCTCACGCTCAAGGAGCCAGAGCCAGAACTGCTTATTGAGATTGAAGGAAGTCAGGAGATTCTAAGCGTTGGTGAGTTTCGGGATGCGCTCTGCCATGCTTTAAAACTTAGCACTGAAAGGGGCGGCGGCGAGGCGGAAGTATCGCTTGATCTTTCAAAAGTTACCGAGGCCCAAGCGGCTTTCGATAGCGGCGATATGGGGCAAGTTATCGAGTTGCTGGGCGCTTGGCCAGCTCCGTTAGCACGCCTTTTGCGGACCCCCGGTGGCGCAAAATTATCGGATACCGATCGAGAACAGCTGGCTCAAGGGCTTGCTCTTTTGGCGGAAGCTTTGGTGGGGTGTGAGGCCGCTGAACAGCATGTTCCGCAGGAGTTAATCCGGCTGGCCATTCAGTGGGTGCAAGATTTACCGGCTGCTGGTCAATACTACTATGCACTCGGTGTCCATGCTTTTCGGGGTGGGCAACAAGGCTCGTCAATTGGTTTGTTTCGTCGCGCGATTTCAAGCGGCAAAGACGATGCGGAGGCGTACAGCGCTCTGGCTCGAAGTCTGCTTTTTCGCAATCGAAAAGTCGCGGCTTTGGTGTGCATGGCTAAGGCAGAAAAAAGGGGCGCAGATCCGAGCGAGCTTGCGGAGCTACGCAAACAGGCGGGCGAACAAGCCCATGCTCTGTTTTTGAACTACACGGCGAAAATCCAATAAGAGAATGTTATTGACTGCTTTGCAATAGTAGGAACTTCACTCGACGAAAATCGCCTTTTCCTTTTCCGAAAAAAGCCAAGGGACGAAAGCCTTCAAGCGAGCTTAAATCAAAACGCATGGGAAGCTTAATCCACAAGGCATGCCATTTTTTTTCGGTGTTAAATCGGTCAAGCATGAGCTCTAAAAAAGGGTAGTCTGTAAGACTGCTTTTTTCTTTTTCAAGTCCCAGCCAGGGAGGATCAACAAATAGAATGTCCGCAGGGGGTAAGGGTGTTCTTGCATCGATTTGAGACTGTTTAAAGTGAATAAGCTCTTGGACTCCATAGATTTTTGCATTGGCCATGGCCATGGCCAAGCGTTCCGGATGACTTTCAAGAGCGGTGACTGCGCAGCCCTCACGCGCAAAAGCGATAGCATTGCTTCCGACACCGCAACCTGCATCGAGCACGCTTCGTTCTGTGGCAAGTTTTCCAATATCAAGAGCAAGCGCTTCGGGTGTTATAAAGGCTCGGGATTCACGATCAAGGCAAGCCTGAGCTTCTGAGAAAAGAGGCGTCTTGTTCCGCATGCGCACGGCTTCCTCGTGCAGGGCTTTGCGATAGGCCTGCCGCGGTACGGCAGGTTCGATGACTGTTTCAATCGTAGCGCCGCCAATGCACATGTTGCGCAGACGTGCTTGCACATCGGCTGCTTGCTTGCTGTGTAATTGGCTATGCCAATAGGATTTGTGCCGATGCCAAGTCCCCTCGCCAAGTAAATGCTGAGCATCAAGCCAAGGTGGCATGCCAAAAACCTTAATCCGGTGCAGGCTCATGAGCTTTTTTCAAACACATCGAGACTAAGGTTGCGGTCTTGATCGCTTTTGCGAAACCAAGCAAGGCATCCTTCCACCAATATCCACAGAGCGAAGACGAGTAAAATTCCACCAACCACAAACAACAAAAGTTTTTGTCCCTGCCAGAACTCAAGAAGTTTTTCAGTCATGGCAACTAAGGTGGTCATCATCATAACAATGGCCGGAACAAGCGTGTAGATTATAGGTAATTTGCGTTGTTTGAGATAGAGCGTGACTGTTACAAGGGTAAGACCGGCGAGCAATTGATTTGTGGTGCCAAACAGCTCCCAAAGTGCAAGCGCAGCCGGTTTGCCATCGACCTTGTAAAGAGCGAAAGCGCCGATAATAAACACGGCGAAGCTTGATGAAGCAAAACGGTTTTGCAGGGAGCGAAAACCAAAATTCTTCGCAAGTTCCTCGATGTTGTAGCGCAACAGACGCGTTGCTGAATCCAAGGTTGTAAGTGCAAAGGATACGACAATGACAGCCATGAAGGTGGCGCCGAGCGCAGTGGGTATCCCTACACTATTCAAAAACGATGCGCTGCCTTGAATAAAGGCATCCAGTTTTGTTGCTAAACTCTGAGCAGAGTTCCAGTTTGCATAGTGCTTCGCCCAGCTTTGTGAATCAGGAAACCCGCATGTGCATGCAAACACAGCAAGCAGCCCTAAGAGACTTTCTCCTATCATGCCGCCGTAAGTAATCGCTTTGGCGTCCTCTGCTTTATCAAGTTGCTTGGATGTGGTGCCAGATGATACCAGGCCATGAAAGCCGCTGACTGCACCGCAGGCAATTATTATAAAAACAAAAGGAAAAAGAGGTGGCGCGCCTTGTGGCGAAAAGCGCACTGCCGGGGCTTGAAACTCCGGAGCGCTCAAAAAGAATCCCAGATAGCAAAGAAGCAGACCCAGATACAAAAGCAAGGAATTTAAGAAATCACGAGGTTGCAGCAACGACCACACGGGCAATATGGATGCAGCAAGTGCATAAACAAGAAGCAAAGCAATCCAAGTGAGTGGGCTGGGCCAAAGACTTTCAGCTAGTCCAAAAGTCGGCCATTGCATGCCGGCAAATACCGATGCGAGTGTGATTGGAAACGCGAAGGCAACGAGCTTTCGTACGCTGTAGCCTTTGCGGAAACTTAACCAGCCGATCAAAACTGCTAGGACCATAATATTAAGCGATGGAAGGGCGGCTTGTGGGTATCCGGCTTTTTGCGGGGTGAGTTTGGTTGAAAAAAGCTGCGCGATGACAAACACAAAAACGCCCATCGCAAGCGCGACCCCGAAAAGAATAATAAACAAAAAGAGGGTCTTAGCCCGGCGACCCATGATCCCTTCGGCAACCACACCGATCGATTTTCCTTCTGCACGCAGCGATACAACCAAGGCAGAAAAGTCGTGCACGCAACCAATCAGAACGGAGCCAAACACCACCCAAACCAGAGCCGGTAGCCAACCCCAAATAACTGCAACGGCTGGCCCTAGCATGGGGGCAAGGCCGGTAATCGACGCAAAATGGTGGCCAAAAAGCACGCTTCGTTTTGTTGGCACAAAATCCACGTCATCGCGCAATGTGTGGGCCGGGGTGATTTGCTCAGAACGGATTTGAAAGACCGTGCTGCTTAAAAAACCGCCATAACGACGATACGCATAGATGTAGATGAAAAAAGCAACGAGGGCCGCTCCGATAGCAGTCATTCCAGCGACATAGCAGAAATTTTGCCAAGAGTTGCGCTTTTTTTAGGGTCCTCCTTATACTAAAGCTCGTATGGGAAAGCCTTTTATTCTAGCCATTGACCAAGGAACAACGGGCTCAACTGTTTTGGCCCTCAGTGCGCAAGCGCAAATCCTCACTAAGAGTTATCGCGAGTTTCCGCAGCATTTCCCTCAACCAGGTTGGGTAGAACACGATGCGGAGGAAATCTGGCAAAGTGTTTGCGATTGCATGGCTGAGCTTTTTGAAAAGAGCGACTTGAAGCCAGCCGATTGTGCAGGCATTGGTATTACCAATCAAAGAGAAACGACCGTCGTTTGGGAACGCGATTCCGGTTTGCCGGTTCACCGCGCGATTGTATGGCAGGACAGACGCAGTGCTGAGCAATGCGCAGCGCTAAAGGCCGAGGGCCATGAAGCCTTGTTCAGAGCACGAAGTGGTTTGTTGCTCGATCCCTATTTCAGCGGCACGAAGCTTCAGTGGTTGTTTCAAAACGACGCAGCATTGCTTCGTCGGGCACGAGCGGGTGAGCTTTGTTTCGGAACGATTGATTCGTTCCTTGTCTGGCGTCTTTCAGGAGGCAAGTCTCACATCACGGATGCAAGCAATGCATCAAGAACACTTTTGTTTGATATAGGCAAAGGCCATTGGGACAGCGAGCTCTGTCAGCTTTTATCTGTGCCTGAAGCCATCCTTCCGGAGGTAACCGCCTGCTCTGGTCATTTAGCAAAAACCAACGGACTAGAATCACTGCCCGATGGAACACCCATCGCGGGTATGGCGGGGGATCAGCAAGCTGCTTTGTTTGGGCAGACCTGTTTTGATAAAGGTGATGCCAAATGCACCTATGGGACCGGCGCTTTTCTTCTCGTAAATACTGGGACGCAGCCCCTGCGATCAGAACATGGCGTGCTTAGTACGGTTGCTTGGAAACTCGGCTCTGAGATGACTTATGCTCTGGAAGGTAGTGCGTTTATCGCTGGCGCCGCCGTTCAATGGTTACGTGATGGACTTGGCTTGATATCGGATGCAAGCGAGATGGATCCGCTGGCAAGTTCTGTTCCCGATAGTGGCGAACTTGTGTTTGTCCCGGCGCTTACAGGCCTTGGGGCGCCACATTGGGATCCCCATGCGCGCGGTATGATTACCGGAATAACGCGGGCCTCGTCGCGGGCACATCTTGCTCGAGCTACCCTGGAGGGCATTGCCTTTCAGATTTACGACCTTGCGCGGGCGATGCGCGATGACCTCGGCGAAGATTTACGGAGCATGCGTGTTGATGGAGGAGCCGCCAAAAGCGATTTCTTAATGCAGTTCCAAGCAGATTTACTTGCTTTGCGGGTCGATAGGCCTGAATCGGTGGAAACAACGGCTCTAGGAGCTGCTTATCTTGCGGGTCTAGCCGTGGGCTTTTTCCCTACCTTGGAAGACATTCGCAAAGTTCATCGTATTGATAAATGTTTTAATCCTGTGATGAAAACGGAGGAACGAGAGAAAAAACTCAAACTTTGGTCAACAGCCTTAAAACGCGTGATGGCCACTGCTTAATAAGAAGACAGCGCTTTTTTTTGTGTTATTCTAGAATTCCTAACCTTAGCGAGACTATGCAATCAACAACCTTACGAAAAGTACCGATAGCCTGGGAGCCGCTTGAAGACGCTTTTGAAAATAATGCTCCGGAAGTTCACAGCTATTTGCATTTGATAACCGGTGAAGTTATCCGCGTTGTCGACGGGGTTGCCGATCCAGCGATGCATGCCCGTATCGCAGCAGATATGAATTATCAGCGTATCGAAGCGGTTTCTTCGCGTGAGCAATACCGCTGGATGGAGCGTTTTAACGAAAGCGTGCTCGACGATGATTTGCGGCGTCGCCTCAATGGTGCCATCGACGGAAAAGGTGCCTTCCGTAGGTTTAAAGATTTGCTGATGAATTTCACTGAAGAACGCGAACGTTGGTTTACCTTCCGCTCAGAACGTCTTCGACAGTGCATGGAGGCCTGGCTCGCCACACACGGAATCGAAGCCATCGTCCGTCCGGAACCAGTCCTTGCTGAGCTAAACGACGAAAAGCCCGACGAAGCAGAAAAAGAGCTTTCGGAAGAATCCGATGGCAAAGGCGTGAGCAGCATGGCCCCGCGACAGCGTCTTCGTGAGATTGTTGAACGTGTTCATCCGGCGGACCTTTCTACCGCAGTTGCCTACGTCGAGTTCCTTGTTGCTCGGCGTGCTTCTGGACTTCCGATGCCAGAAAGCTCTGCTGGTAGTCTTGAGTCTTTGGAACATCAGAATGCCGTCGACAAAACAGCCGATAACGGCAATAACGACTGAAGCTTCGACTTTACGCATCGCACGACTCAAGCGTGATGGTTCTGAATCGGCGGTGCTTAAGAGCTGGCTTGCGCAACTTGAGCATTCCAGCGATAGGCAACTCTTCGCGAAGTGGTTTAGGCTTCCGCAGCTTTCGATCTGGATAGCTGCTCCTCTTGCAGACCTTGAGCCGCGAGCTTTGGCGGTGGGTAGGTCTACCGCAGAGGAATACGAGCTCTATCAGTTGATGACAATTGATCAATACCGCCGCCAAGGGCTGGCTTCGGTGTTGCTCGGGCAGATGTTCGATGATTTGCGAAAAGATGGCGTCAAACAACTATTTCTTGAGGTGCGAGCCGACAACCATGCGGCGATCAAGCTCTATCGCTCCATGGGTTTTGAGCTGTTACAAACTCGCCCCGCCTACTATCCAGACGGAGCAGATGCGCTCAATTTGGGGTGCGATTTGTGATTTTGTGGTGAGCAATGTGGGACAACCTGCGTATCTAGCCGCTTTTACAGTAGAACGTAGTCTTTTGTTGGACAGAACCTTGACGCATTCATTGCTATTTTTTTCACTTTTCGGCTAAACTACTTGCATGCGTTGGCACACCAAGAGGCTGGTTGGGGCATTGATATTGGTTGGGCTTTGTTTTGCGCCGCATGCTGCGCTAGCACAGCATCAAAAAACCCAAGTCCAAAAACGAGAACTGGCTAAGAAAAATGGCGTCGGCCTTAGCCTTGATGCCCTGCCGGGCTTGTACCGTGTTGGCATTGCCAAAGATCAAGACCGTGGACTTGGTCTTGCTGGCATGGTGGGCTTTGGCTACACCGAAGGTGTGCTTGATGACAACGACTCGCACAATCGGTTCCTAGGCCGAACGAGTCTGTCGGTACGACCTTTGCGTTGGTTAAGCTTTGCAGCCACCGTTGACGGACGTTTTGATAAGCATTCGAGCGATACGGGGAGCGATGACGGGCTGGTTGGTGATCCGCGGCTTCGAGTTCGTGCCGGATCCGAAGTGGCAGACGGCTTGAGTATTGGTGCTCAGTTCGGCGTGCTTTTACCTGGGGCAGTAGCTCCGTCGATCGAACTTTCAGCGACTACCTTGGAAGCTTTGTTGCTTGGTAGCTATGAATTTGGAGACAGTGGTCTTTCTTTGGCGCTCCAGACAGGTTTCCGTTTGGACAACTCTGCGGATTCCGCGAAGAACGCCGATCAACTCAGCCGAGCAGATCGGTTATCGCTTGGTGTAAGTGATTTTAATGCTGCACTAGTTGGTCTTGGTTTGCTGTGGCAACTCGGTGACTTTGAGCTGCTCGGTGAATGGACTTGGGAGCCATTGCTTGGCTCGGGTGCTCCGCCGATGTCCAAAGCACCCATGCGCATCAATGCAGGTGGGCGCTGGCAGCCTTCGCGCAGCCTGCCGTTGGCACTCCATCTTATAGGCGAATTTGTGCCAAGTTCGCGCCCAACCGTGGACGTCGGTGAGCCACTAATTCCTGTTGAGCCGCTTTTCACTGTAATGGCAGGGGCTAGTTATCTCTTTAGTTTCGAAGATGAGCCTCATATCGTCGAGACTCCCAAACAGCAAGAAGAAGTGAAGCCTGAAAAGAAGGAGCCTGCCAAGCCCACCACAGGTATTGCCACAGGCCGGATTACCGACAAAGTTGGCAATGGTTTGCAGGCCACAATCACGTGGAAACAGGGACAAAGCGAAGGGCAAATCGTGACCAATGCAGATGGCAGCTTCACACAAGCTGAGCTACCGCAAGGCGCGCTTGAGTTATCGATTGCCGCCGAGGGTTATCGTCCCGCGACCCAATCGCTTAACATCGTTGCAGGCAAGAGTGTGAAAGTTAGCGTGACTCTTGATGAAGACCTTCCTGTTGGACAGATCCGTGGATACATTCGCTCGTACAGCGGTATCGGTTTGCGCGCCACGGTACGTATTGAGCCGCTGGGTACAGAACTTAAAGCGGATGAAAACGGAAGCTTTGAAATTGATGTGCCTCCCGGTGACTATCGCGTCACCATTGAGATGGACGGTTATCGGGATCAACACCGCAGGGTCCGTGTGCAGGAGCAAGGCGTGACCGTGCTAAACATTGACTTGCGCGAATCGAGCGGTGCGAAACGTCGAAAGGCTCGGTAATGTTGCTTGGAGCTAGATCAACTCTCAGTGCTGCCATTGTTTTGAGTCTCTTCTCGTTGGGGTGCGATACTTTTCGTGGTTGTGGTGTCGAGAAAATCGCCGAGCTTGTCCAAACAAAAAATAAAGTGCAGCGTGACTACGCAAGTAAGCAGGGCAGCTGGAAAAAGGCAAACACGGGCGATAGCTTTATCATCAATGATGGAGTTCGCACTGCACGTGGCTCAAGCGCAAAAATAATGTTCACCTCAGGTAGCGGTGTAAAACTCGGCGAACTAACACGGATACGCTTTTTGTCCAAAGCTCCTGGACGAGGCGATGGAAGGATTAGTGTTGAGGCTGGTGAAGTGGTGCTTGAAGGTGGCGGAGGCGGTTTGCAACTCAACACGTACGTTGGCGTGGCCTATATCGAGGCCGGCTCCCAAGTTGAAGTTCAAGTCAATGGCGACAAAATGAAGTTTCTTGTTTTGGTAGGCCAAGCTTCGATTGAGGGAGCTGATAGTTTGAGTTTTGGTGCAGGGCAGGGCGTTGTGCTTGAGGTGGGTGGCGCTATTCTCGAACGCCTCGGAGGCGATGAAACAGAGGAGCCTATTGAAGAGCCACCTGCTGAAGAGCCGTCATCGGATACCGTGGAAGTTAACCTTAAAGGGCGTGCCGCTCGTGTGCGCGCTCCGGGAGAGAAAAGCTGGAGCACCGTAGAGCCTGGTAGCATCGAAGTTGTTCCGGGAAGTGAAATCAAGATCCCACGAGGGGCAACCGTTGAAATCCGACGCGCTGGGCAGTTTGCCGAAGTCAAAGGTTTAGCCGATATCGTTGTGGCTCCAGAAGGGGGCGCTTTGCTTAAGGCTGATCGTGGCACGTTAAGTGCAGAAGCAACGGGTGAAGCTGTGCAAGTTGCTCTTCCCGGCGGTGAAATGGTAGCGCTTGGATCGGGCAGCACAGGTGTATCAAATATTGAAGTGGGTGGTCGTTATTCCGACATAACGGTCCGCAATGGCAACGCGCAAGTCAAAGGTAAGGACGCATCGGTTGATTTGTTGGGCGGCGAGAAGGTACGCCTCACGCATAGCGGAATGCTTGAGGTGCTTACAAAAATTCCGAAGTATGCTGATTTTTCCATGCCCGCAGGAGAAAGCGCGACCGTTCACGATACCTCCGCTCCCACGGCGATACGCATTTTATTTGAGGACAAGTGCAACGGTGAAGGCATGGTAGAAGTTGGTAGTAATCGTGCATTTTCGCGATTGCTTATGAGTTCTCCTGGAAAAGGAAGCGCTATAATTTCGGCAAATCCTGGTTCCCTGCACTACCGATTGCGTTGCATGCGCTCCGGCGGCACGGAAGCCTCCAAAGCCGTAGCCTCCGGAACGATTCGTGTTTCCCGCGATGCGGGCAGCCAACAGATACCGAAGCGTGCCCCGCGAAACACAGTCGAAGCGGATGGTCGAAAATACACGGTTCTCTATCAGAATCTTTTGCCGGAATTGAGCTTTATTTGGTCAAGGGCACCGAAGGGTGGCTCGTACACCTTGCGTCTTGAGCCACAAGGTTCAGGAAGTTCCAAGACGGTGACTGCCAATGCTGCCAAATACACTTTTGATGCTGGGGAAGTCGCTGAAGGGACATACAACTGGTGGTTTGAGAGTAAAGACGGAAAACGATCTGCCACAACGGCACTTTCCGTTGCTTTTGACAATGCGGCTCCTGCTGCGTTTTTGCGTGAACCCTCAGGGACGATACCGGCCGGGAGCGCAAGCGTGACGGTATCTGGAGCCGCTGTCGATGGTGCTAAGGTAAGTGTTCGCGGCACACCGCTCCAAACCGATTCCCAGTATCGTTTCAAAGGTGACGTTGGACTATCCGGAGATGAACGATCTGTTGCCATCCGTATTTCTCAGGCGCAATATGGTGTACATTATTATCTAAGGTCCATTGCCCAGTAGAACCATTGAGGTACCCAGCTGACGAATTTGTTGGCCGTTTAGTTTTAGGACGCTACCGCATAGTTGGCGTGCTGGCCAAAGGTGGTATGGGCGTCATTTACCTCGCACGTAGTGAGGGCGCTGCTGGTTTTGTAAAACCTGTTGTTATCAAACGCATTCTTACAGACCTTGGTGACGATAGCTCAATGGTTAGCATGTTTAAACGTGAAGCTCGAATCATGTCGAACTTGCGACACCCGGGCATTGTGAGCGTTATCGATTTTGGACGTGACCACCGTGCGTATTTCATGGTGCTCGACTACATTCATGGTTTTCATCTTGGCAGGTGGCTGCGTTACACCCAGGGGACTTCAGGTCCATTTCCCGTCGAGTTTGCCATCCATATTGTGATTCAAGTGCTTGATGCGCTTCACTACGCGCACACGCTGACCGCTCATGACGGTACAGTGCTGCAGGTCGTTCACCGCGATGTTACGCCGTCCAATGTATTGTTGGACGTAGAAGGTCATGTAAAGCTAGCGGATTTTGGTATCGCAAGAATGCGAACGGATGCCACCGATGTTGGCACGGGAGAGGCTACTATTAAGGGTAAGTTTCCCTATCTTGCGCCTGAGATACTTCATGGAGGGGATCCTTCGCCGGTTTCGGATGTCTATGCCTGCGGCGTCGTGCTTCATGAAGCCCTGATTGGGCGAAACGTTTTTCGTGCACCGAATTTCTCAGCCACTGTTTCTAGAGTGCTGAACCACCAACCAGAGCTTCTGGAAAGTGTCCGGCAAGACATTCCTCCAGGACTCAGCGATATTATTAACAAAGCACTTAACAAAGACGCGACCCAGCGTTTTCAGAGCGCATTAGAGTTCGCGCAAGCTTTGAGGCAAATGCGCACCGGGAATGCTGAGCAAACTCAGGCCAAGCTTGCTGAAGCAGTCGCTAAGGACTTTTTTGATCCTCACATGTCGGAGTTGTTGGGGGCGGATGATCTTAGCGATCTTGATCGTGCTTGGCGCGAGGCACCCGACACCTCTTCCGATTTTCGCGAAGCAGCCTATATATCGTCCAGGCCACCACCGTCCGATAAATTTCCAAGCATACCTATTGTTCTAAGTAACGAAGGCGAGTTCGGAGACGATACCGACTCGGTGGTCGTTAAAGGCGCCTAGCAGGGCATGGAAAATCTGGGCAACTGTGGCTGCGTTCGCCTTGCTGCTGCTTGCGGGTGGAGTGGTTGCTGTTGTTTTGTCCACCCCTCAAGAGATCTACAATACAAAGATTGTTTATGTTCAAAGTACGGGCGTATCGGAGCAGAAAACAGAAACTGCCACCGAACAAACTCCAGAGCAACCAAGCTCTGCAGACAATCAAGAGCAAGTTCCCGAAAACAAAGACCCGGTTGAAACGACGAAAAAGACTCAACCTATCGTAAAAAAGACGCACAAAGCTAAAGTCTCAGCCGAAGTCGACATTGCTCAGTTGTCTGCGACCGTACAAAAACGGCATGAGCAGCTTGATCGTTGCTTTCGTCAACACGCGGACGATACCACGCAAGATGTGCAAAATGTATCACTGCGTTTTTCAGTGAGCGAAAGCGGGGCGGTAGAGTCCGCTGCTGTATTGCCAGCGGAGGTGGGGCGATCGCCTTTAGGCCGTTGTCTGCAATCGGTGGCCCAGGCAATTAACTTCGGCGCTCAGCCAAAATCGCTTTCTTTCCGGATTCCTGTCAGTCGCAAGGCGATCTAGCTTCTCTTGGCCCTTGTTTTGCGTTGCAAAGGGCTGCTTTGGGTGCTACCCCACCAAGTCACTCTTTTGCTTACAGGTGTTGGTAATTCATGCGCATAAAGCGGCTTGATATTTGTGGTTTTAAATCCTTTGTTGATCGAACGGTGTTTCGTTTTGATGAGGATATTATTGGCATTGTTGGCCCGAACGGTTGCGGCAAGTCCAACGTGGTGGATGCCATTCGCTGGGTCATGGGCGAGCAGTCTGCCAAGCACCTAAGGGGCAAGGCCATGGAGGACGTTATTTTTAACGGCTCCGAGCAGCGGGCGCCTCATGGCTTTGCGGAAGTTGCGCTGACCTTCGATAACGCCCAAGGCCTAGCGCCCGAGGAGTTTAAGGACTATTCCGAGATTACTGTGATGCGTCGCTTGGATCGCTCTGGCGAAAGTGACTACTTCATTAATAAGGTTCCTGTACGTCTGATGGATGTGACCAATTTGTTTTTGGGCACGGGTATTGGCACCAAGGCTTATTCCATCATTGAGCAAGGTCGTGTTGGACTTATCGTTTCAGCAAAGCCGAAAGATCGTCGTCACTTTATTGAGGAAGCAGCTGGCATTACTAAGTTTCAAGCACGAAAACGAGCTGCGGAACGAAAAATGGATCACACGCGTCAAAACCTTTTGCGTGTGAAGGATGTCATCGTTGAGCTTGAGCGAAGCCTAGCGTCACTGAAGCGACAAGCCCAAAAGGCAGAACGCTATAAAAACTACAAAGAAGAATTACGATCTTTGGAGCTTCATGCTGCAACACACCGCTGGCTTGAGCTTACTGCTACCGAAAAAGCCGTGGCGGGTTCGCTTTCTGAAGCCCAAAAGCAGCTTCAGGAAGTCCGTCGCGAACTTGCTGTGCGTGAAGAGGCTTTGCAAGAGGCGACAGGGCATTGATGCCTTGGGCAAAACCGTAGAAGAGACTCAGAAACACGCGTTTGAGTCCGAAAACGCTGTGCATTTGCTTGAAAGCCAAGTAGCTCATCAGCTCGATCAATTGAGCAGCCTTCGTGAGCGTGAAGAGCAACTGGAAGGTGATCTGGAGTCTGTTTCCGAAAAACAATCGAATTTTTTGAAGGAACGCGAAGAGCTTGAGCTCGGATTGAAAGAAGCTCAGCGCGCAGAGCATGAAGCTCAGCTAGTGCTCGAGCGAACAGTTACCGAACTGGAACACAAACGGCAACTGCTTAGCGAAGCTCAAAGCAACGTTGAGAATGCAAAAGAGCAACTCACTCGCTTGCAAGCTGAGTGTGCTTCGCATGAGGCGCAAAAAGAAGCAGCGTTGCTTCGTAAGCAAGAGCTTCAAGCGCGTTTGGAGCGGATTCGCGGTGAAAAAGAAGAAATCGAGCAGAGCATGGTGGCGGACCGAAGCTCTGCCGAAGAAACAAATGCTCGCATCGAAGGTCTAAGTGGCGGCCGTTCGCAGAGCAAAGAGCGAAAGCAGGAGCTCGAGACAGAACTGGATGGTTTGCGCGCCCAGGCGATTCAAAGCGAACGAACGCATGATGCATTGCGTGCTTCGGTGATTGAAAAGAAATCACGGCTAGCTTCTCTTGAGGAAATCTGGCGCCAGTTTGAAGGTTTTGATTCTGGAACCCGATCGGTCATGAACCATTTTAGTCGCCATGAGGAGAAGGATCCAAGTCATGCTGTGGTTGGCATGCTTGCTGACCGAATCGATTGTCCAGAGGAGCTAACTCAAGCGCTTGCGGCCGCTCTCGGCGAGAAGCTACGTTGTATTATTGTGCCGGAACTTTCCTCGAGCACGCCTATCATTGAATATCTCAGCGAAGGTAAGCATGGCCGTGCAACCTTTGTGGCTAAGCAAGCGGTAGCTGCACCAGAGTCTTGTGCCGATCTCAATGACTCGCGAGTTGTTGGGAGACTGCTGGACAGTATCTTGGTTTCGGATGAAGATCGCTCTCTTGTTGAGCGCTTTTTGGGCAAGGTGTTCATCGTAAACAGTCTTCAGGCTGCGATTGCTCTTCACGACAGCCATCCGGGCTATGATTTTGTGACGCCGCAAGGCGACTTCCTTGATTCAGAAGGTTTGCTCACTGGTGGTGGCCTTGAAGAGCAGGGGGCGCACGTCTTGCAAGTCAAGCGTGAGGTTAAGGCTCTATCCGAGGCGCTCGCAGTAGCCCAAGCGCAGCTTCATACCGCGGAGGCCACGCATACGAATGTGCGTAAGCAAATTGCTGAGATCGAGGCAGCCACCGAGGCAGCCCAGTCCGAAGCTCACGACACCGAACTCGCCATGGTTGAAGCGCAATCGAAGTTGCGGCAAGCGGAGCAGTCGATTGAGAATAAATCACGGCGACTGCAATTGCTTGAGGAAGAGCAAAACGAAATTCGGCTTACGCTCGAGAGTTTGGAAGATAAGCTTTTGTCATTGAACTCGGATCTTGAACGTTCCAAAAGCAGTAGACAAAGCATCGAGCAGGACATCGAAGTTGCGATCCAAGTTTACAATGATCGAAAAGAGCACGAAGAGACGCAGTCCAAGGTGGTTACCGATCAGCGCGTGACCTCGGCTGAGCTTCGCCAAAAGAGCCAAGGTGAGCAGAGCTCTGTTGAACGTCTAAGCCGCTCCTTGCAGGAGCTAGAGGCGCAATCGGCAAAACTTCGCGAAGACCTTGAAGAGGGTAAGCTTAAGCAAGAAGAGATGTCGTTGCGCATAAAGCAAAGCAGGGAAAATCTTGCGGAACGCAAAGAGCAGCGCATTAAAGACAACGAGGAGCTTGAGCGTGTGAAGCATGCTTTTGATGAGGCACGTCAGGAGCTTTCTTTGAGCGAAGAAGAACTCAAAGGCCTTCGTGGGCGTATTGAGGAAGATGCGAGTGTCGCTGGTGAACTAGCGATGAAGCAACGCGAGGCGACGCTTGGGATTGAGCATTTGCTGGATCAAATACAGGAAAAACACAATGTCGATTTGCGTTTTGTTGTATGCGATTTTCATCACCTTGAGGTTCCGCACCATGAGCAACGCGCTCGTGCTGAGGAGCTCAATCGCTTACTCAGTCGCATGGGAGAAGTTAACCTTCTGGCCATCGAGGAGTTTGAAGAGAAAAACGAGCGCTATGTGTTCTTGACCGGGCAGCAGAGCGACTTGGAGTCAGCTTTGGAGCAGCTTGAATCGGCCATTCGAAAGATGAACAAAGAGAGTCGGAAGCTTTTCAAAGAAGCTTTTGATTCAATTAATACACGCTTTCAGAAGGTGTTCCCCGCGATGTTTGGCGGCGGTAAAGGCGAGCTGGTTCTTACCGAGCCGCACGACTTGCTTGAGACAGGCGTTGACATCATTGCCAAGCCTCCTGGTAAACGAATTGGTTCAATCGAGCTCATGAGTGGTGGTGAAAAAGCGCTTACAGCGGTATCGCTTATCTTCTCGATTTTTCAGCACAAGCCGTCGCCTTTCTGTTTACTCGATGAGGTGGATGCCCCGCTTGATGAGGCGAACATTGATCGCTTTAACGAAGCCATTCGTACCATGTCTGGAGAGTCGCAGTTCATTATCATTACGCACTCGCGCCGGAGCATGGAACTTACAGATCGCCTATACGGTGTAACCATGGAGGCGCCTGGAGTCTCTAAGATGGTTAGCGTGCAATTACACCGCGAGGATAAAGAAAAAATACCAAAAAAAGCCACTGGCGCTGAAAGCGATGCGCTTAGCTTGAACTGACATTAAAAAAACCGCTTGGCCCCAGAGGGCGAAGCGGTCTCTTATGTCATGGAGTGGTCCGATTTTTTCGGCGTCAACTAACTATGCGCCAAGTGGGTCGAAGTCCGCAGTTTTGTCTTCAATTTTGGCGGCTTCATCAGCCCCTGGCATAGGCTCTTTTTGCTCGTTGATATTTGGCCATGCGGCAAGCTTGTCTTCTTCAGCGGCCGCTACTAAATGCTCCGGCCAACCTGTTGTGTCAGCGTCGGATGCTTCTTTGGCTCCGGATAGCACGGCATTAATTTCGATATAGGGCTTCCATTTTTCAGGAACGGATGAGTCATCGAAAATTGCCTTGGTAGGGCATTCCGGCTCACAAGCGCCGCAATCAATGCACTCATCAGGGTGAATCACGAGGGAGTTTTTCCCTTCGTAGAAACAATCCACTGGGCAAACTGCGACGCAGTCGGTGTATTTACATTTGATACAAGGCTCTGCAACAATATAAGGCATTTCCGCTACTCCTCTGTCTCAGTACCGAGCTTTTAGCGTTCTTCAGCCAAAAGCGCAAAGGTAGTGTTGGGCTTTTTCGTAGCGCTAAGTTGAGGGGAAACTAGCCCATAAGGTAGCGGAATGTTTCCATGTGGCAGCTAAGCACGTAAAGATAGGTGCCCAGCACGGCAAAGGAGCCGATTGCTGCGAGTAGAGTGCGGCTACGCAGCATCCAGAGAAGCATGACACCCGATGAAACCAAGAAAATTTTAGTGAGTACAAAGGGGATGGAACCCAGATCTAAAACATGAGCCATGAAGGGATTGGCTTCAACTGCCCAGCCCATGTGAACCGCCCATAATGTTAGACCGGCATCGGCAAGATTAATAACCAACACAGTTGCAAGTGCACCCCACATTAAGCTGTGGCGATTCAAATCAAATGAGGGTTGTTGGTTTGTAAGTTCCATTCTGAGACTAAGTAATGCAAGAGGTGTTCCAAAACGATCGTCTGTGAAAATGATTGGATAATTTATAGAAAAAGTGGAACGAAAGGTGCTCTGATCTGCGAGAAGGACTTAAAAGTGTGCCATATGGAAGCTAAATGCCTGTGCATGTATGCCCCAGTGGGGTCTATTGTCCGCAAGGAGTAGGCGTTCACGGCATCTTGATTGGGAGAGCTTCTAGCGAGGTTTATCTAGCTTCGGCTTACGTCCTCGGCCCTCGTCAGCAAGTACAGACAACAGCACTCTCGCGTGGCTGTGATGTCCGCTTGACCGTGCTTCCTTGGTCCTGTGAGAGTGTCTCGGGCAGAGTTTTAGCAGAGCGAATGCGGAGTGAACTGTGGGGCCCTAGACCTGCCGAGAGCCTAGAAAAACCTAGCGAAAATGTGTTTGCATGCGGAGCTACTGCGCTTGATTTGCTGGGTCCTGTTGTTCCGCTCTGAAGGATGACCTAGCGAGGACTTATTTTTGATCGGGGGTTGGCGTGGTAGGTTTTTTTGCTTCTAAGGTGATGAAGCGGAGAGTGAGGGGGATGGTTTGGCCTTCGAAGTAGGCTTTTAGGCGCTGTTCAAGGTTGAGGAAAAGTGTGTCAGCGTCGCGGCTAACCTCACTGATCCATTTCCATTCTTGAAGAGCTACACGACGAACGACCGGATCGGAAAACAGGTCGGAAGGACGATCGAAACTAAGAGAAAACTCGTGTTCTTTGACATCGCTAATTTCGAAACCAAGGGCTTTGAAAAAATCGACGAATTGTTCTTTATTGACGTAGCGCTCGGCGATGGTCTCGGTACGGTGCGTAAGACGCGAGTTATTCTCTTCGTGGCTAAGCTCACGCAACATATCGAGCACTTCTTGAAACGATCCGGAACAAAGTCGCGTCACGATAATGCGACCGCCGTTTTTTAGGGTTCGATAGATTCGCCGAAAGTCTTCCTCGGGACTAGGTAACTCGTCAAAGGCCAAGTTGGCGACGATGGTGCTGAAGACTTCTTCTTCAAAGCGCCACTGATCTGGATGGGAAAGCGCCCCGAAAAACAAACGTCGGCCGGTTTCCTTGGGCGCTTTACTGCGTGCGATGCCAAGCAATTCTGGATCGCTTTCCAGGGCAATGATTCGGGCTTTAGGCCCAAGACGTTTTAGCAGCTCAAGGGTCAAAGAGCCGGTACGGCAAGCCAAATCAAGAATGCTTTCGTTACTTCCCGCTTCAATCTTGTCCAAAATCGAAGCCCCAATGCGCAAGATATAACGGGGAGCTACTAAGGTGTCGAACTCAGCAGCATCCAGGGTCGAGCTGGCTTTCCAGCTGAGTGCATCGGCGCCGGACACTAGGAAAGGTCCTCGTCTGGGCTGATCAGGCTGAGCGCTTCTGAGGCCAGATCCCCGATGGTAGTCGTTAGTTCCTCATCGTCATCGTACAAAGTAACGGCTCGTGGATCTTGAGCAAGTGCCTGCAGGGCTGGCTCAGCGCCAGGTTCACCTAGCGAAGCAAGCGCTTCGATTGCGGCGGCGACGGTTTCTGAATCGGGATGCTTTAGAAATTGGCTTATCAAAGAAAGCGCACTTGCTTCGCCAACTTCAGCAATGATGAACGGCAACTCCTGCATGCTATGGCCCTTGTGATTCGTTGCGATCCTGGCTTCGATGCGCCGAGCGACTTCGCCGTAGCGTTCATAGGACAAATCCAATAAGGCCTCGCACGCAATGGTCCGTAGGTTGGAGCTCTCTTCGTCTAAGATCTGAAACAAAGCGTCAATGGTTGCGTTGCTTGGACACTGCGCGCATAAATCGCTCAGTCGTCGAAGCCGTCGTTCTGCTTCGTCGCGATCAGCGAGTTGGCATGCTTTGCTCACTTCCTCACTTAGGACAGAAGCAAGTTGTTTTGTATCCGATTGGTCAAGCAGTTGAGTTTCGGCTGCGTCGGCTCTGCGATCGGCCTCGTAAATCGATTCAAGAAGTGATTGGGTATCCATGTTATTCCGTAGGGGTGCGAAGTGTAAGAGAATGTGCACTGCTTTTGGATGGTGTGCAACGTTATTTTCCTCGGAAAAAAGCGGAAGACAAGGCGAAAATCATACTTGGAATCCGCATGAATTGGCCGGGGGCCCTCGCGCTAAAAACATACTTCCAGGGTCGAACAATGCACGGCGTTTCAGGGCGAAAAGGAGAAAACCGGCCGATAAATAGCCATTTTACCCTTCGTTAATGCTAAAATCGGCAAGGATGATGGACGACGTTAAGACTGAAGATTCTTTGCAGACAGGAACCTTCCGCGGCACTCAAGTACGTGACGATGGAACAGGGCCGGTGCTGGTGGCACATCGTCAGCGCGTTGTTGTTGTTGATGGGCCGGATAAAGGCAAAGAGATTGAAGTTAATGCGCCCCGTCTCTCCATAGGCGCAGCGTCCAGTAACGACCTTTCGCTCAGCGATCCTGCTGTAAGTCGTCATCATTGTGAGATTACCGTCAAAGATGATCGCTACGTCTTGCGGGATTTGCAATCGACCAATGGCACCCGGCTGGGTGACACCCCCGTCCTTGAGGCTTTTCTTAGCCCGGGCTCCAGAATCCGCATTGGCTATACGGAAATCATTTTTGAGCCGAAGAAAAAGTGGGTGCGCATTAAGGAGCCCATCGCGGATCATTTTGGTGAACTGTACGGCTGCTCCAATGTGATGCGTTCGATTTTTGCGCTGCTTTCGAAAGTCTCGCCGACAGACCTTTCGGTGGTGCTGATTGGTGAAACAGGCACGGGTAAGGAGCTTGCTGCACGTGCTATCCATCAGCACAGCAAACGCGCTAAAGGCCCTTTTGTCGTTGTCGATTGCGGCGCGATGAGTGCTAACCTGATCGAATCTGAGTTGTTTGGTCATGAAAAGGGCGCGTTTACCGGAGCTGACAAGCTTCGTGCGGGTGCTTTCGAAGTCGCAAACGGCGGCACCATCTTTTTGGATGAAGTCGGCGAGCTTCCTTTGGATTTGCAACCTAAGTTGTTGAGAGTGCTCGAACGCCGTGAGATTAAGCGCTTGGGTGCCTCTAAAACCATGGAAGTCGACGTGCGGGTGATTACAGCAACGCACCGTGACTTAGCTCAGATGATTCGCAACGGACGCTTCCGTGAAGATATCTACTACCGTCTTGCTGAAGTTATCTTAGAGATGCCAGCTCTGCGTGATCGTCGTGAAGATATTCCTTTGATCATTCGCCATATGCTTGAGCAGAACCAGGAAAAGTGGGGCGGTATTTCTGATATTGAACCTGCGGCTGTTGAGTACCTGATGGGACGTCCGTGGTCTGGTAACGTGCGCGAGCTTCGCAACGTGATTCGTCGTGCAGCTACGCTGGCTTCGGGCAGCACACTAAAACGCAATGATTTATCGGCTCCACCGGGGGCTCGCAGCACAAGCGTACGCCCCACGGGTCGCGCGAGCGTACGAGCGGCTGCGATACGTCCTTCTTCCCTTCCTGAGGTTCACTCCGAAGCTCGTTTGACCTCGCCTCCGCTTCCACGGGATCTCGGTGTGCAGCTGCCCATCAAAGAAGCTCGTGAAAAATGGCTTGAACCCATGGAACGTGAGTATCTGATCCGTTTGGTGCAACGCTGCGACGGGGATCTTGGCCGCGCCGCAGATGAAGCTGGTCTGCACCGTAAATCGCTTGAGCGTTTGCTGAGGCAGCGCGGCATCAAAGCTTCGGACCTAAAGGGTAAATCATAAGCTGTCTTTTTTTTAGGGCTTTTACGCCACTGTTGGCATTAAATAAGCAATTTAATGCCATTTTTGTCATGTTCCGTTTTTTGAGCGATTGTCTAGCCTGACGCGCTTTTCGACTGGGTGGATATGATTCTCACTGCCCCCGAAGCTCCGATACCGCGTTGCTCTTGAGCTGCTTACCTGTGTCGGCCTATCGTGCGCGGATGTCAACTACGCAAATGCCCAAGGTCTTGCGCATCGCAAGCGGAATCAGCGCGCTTCTTGCTTTGTTATTGAGCGTGACTTTTATCTGGCTCGTCCCGTGGAAGAGTCAAGGAATTAATATCGCGTCTCTTATGATCGCATTCGCTTACGCCCTAAGTGCTTTGAGTTTGTGGCGAGGTAGCCGTTTTGGTGTTTTGCTTACCACCTATCTGAGCATGCTACTTTTGCTGTGCTGCTTTGTCGTGGTTGCCGCGCTTGTTTCATCGGCTTTTTACTTGCAGGGAATTTATGGTGACTTTGGTTATGGCGCTGCGATTGTGGCCTTTATGGTAAGTCTCATCATTTTTCAGTTGCTTGGTCTGATACCTCTGTTGCAACTTTGCCTGCTTCGTACTCAGGCAGTGCGCAGCCATTTTGGATTAAAGATACCGATAAAGCGTCTTGGTATAGGGCTAATCAGCGTGCTCATCGTGTGCCTACTCGCTGTGGTTTATGGCACGCATTTGAATCGCGATGTGCAGCTATCGTATCGGCTTCGAACTTTGTGCGGCAAGGCTCTCTATGCAAGTCTTGTTCATGACGAGCCGGTTGATATACGCGCTCTGAAATACGCGGATATCAGTAGTCACGCATTCGTCGTGAGTGTTTGGCAGCACGGTAAGCTGCTGGCTCGTCACGTCGAAACAAAGAAAAGTTTCTACGAGATGATGCGTGCGATTCAGAACAAGCTTTATGCAGGAGTTCCTGCTCTGGATGTTGAGCGGCCTTTTACGTTAAAAATGGACCGCATTGGGCAGACCAAAGCCGTTTGGTTTGCAACGACCCCCTTGCTTTCCTTGTCGGTTCGACCCGGTATTGACGCTTTGCTATCCGAGCAGCGCATGCTGTTGCCGGACGATATGCTAAAAGCCGGCGTGTTTGGCAGTGCGCCTTTAATTCCAAAGATTCGCGAGGTGAGGCTTGGTATCAATCGCCAATGGGTTTACGAGCAACTAGGAACCTCGCAAGAGCATCCGCTTTTACGTGCGGCGGTTGAGAGTTTTTTGTTCGCGCAGGGACGGACGCGTGGAGTCTACCGGGGAAACACTAAAGGACCGGTATCTGGCAAAGAGAACTTGCGAAAAGCGGCCATCGCCGGCGGCGATTTTATGCTCCGGCAGCTTCGTTTGGATGGGCGTTTCAATTACGTGTATCTGCCCATGAAGGATCAAGCGCACCAAGGTGCGGTATACAGTGTGCCTCGGCATGCCGGATCGGCCTATAGTTTGGCTCAGCTGTGGGGCCAAACAAAACTGCAACGTTTTCGTGTTGGAGCACAACGGGCCATGTTCTGGCTTTCAAAGCATGTGCGTCGTCGTTGTGGTAGCCCGCAGGCGGCTTGCGTTGTGTTTCAAGGTGAAGTCACCCTGGGCTCTTCGGCGCTTAGTGCCATTGCGGGGCTTGAATACCAGCGTAAAACCTCCGATACGCGTTTTGCTGAGCAAAACAGAGCTTTGTTAAATTTCCTGCTTGCTATGCAGCAAGACAACGGCGATTTTTTTCACGGCTACGATCCTCATCGCAAGCAAATCGACAGGCAAAGCAAGAAGATGTTTTATAGTGAAGAGGCCGCTCTTGCTTTGGTTCTAGGCTATAAGGTTTTTGGCGATAAACTCTTTCTTAGTGCTGCGGAAAAAGCGTTGGATTTTCTCACCACTGAGAAATACAGTTTCTTCTTGGGCTGGTTTGTTTACGGAGCCGATCACTGGACGTGCATTGCTGCGGAAGAAGCGTATCCTGCCTTACAAGAGCAACACTATCTTGATTTTTGCGAGGGCTATGCCGACTTTTTGTCGCGTTTGCAATACGCAAAGCAGGGTTGGGATAATCGTGATTTTTATGGTCACTACGGTGTGGGCGCTTTGATGGTTCCTCAAGCAGGCGCAGCTGCCGGTTTTACGGAGGCCATGGTTTCGACTTATTTGCTAGGCAGATACCATGGTCGAGTAAACGAGGAGGTTGAAAAACAAGTTCAAGCAGCGACTGATGCTTTAATTCGTGAACAAGTCAGAGCAGACAATAGTTATTTGTTTCAAAACCCTGAAGCAGCGCGTGGAGGGTTTCGGCGCTCGCTTGTGGAGCCCGAGATGCGTATTGATTTTACACAGCATGCGACAAGTGCTTTACTACGAGCCTCGCTAATGCATGAGGGAAAAGAAGGGTAGAGTTTCGTGTTTGCTTTTGTCGGAATCGCTTTGTCGTTTGTATGCAGTGCATGGGTGTACCGAGTAGCACAACGGACCAAACGCTCACGTTTGATCGCTCTTTTGCCTTTGGTGCTGTTCTTTTTTTCAAGCACGCTGGTTGCGTTGTTGGCGACTTATTTCAAATGGGGCAACTGGGCCCGGTTTTTTGGCGTTAGCTTGGGTATTTTTTTCGCGCTCATTGTTCCGCTGACCCTATGGCGAGCGGCTAGTGCTATGTCTCAAAAAGATTGAGCCGGATGGCACCGGGCAGCTGGTGTCGACGAGCCCTGGTGTACAGACACCACAGTAGCACCGCTTTGGCTGAAAACATTAGATATTTCTATGGCGCGCTTCTTGCTTGCTAAGGCTGTGTGCTTTTCAATAAATCTTACATCCACCTCCTGTTGATATGCAGTTTCGCCGGTGCATGCGCAGAGCGGGACTATGCCGTAAAGGAAAGTTCCGATGCGGTGCAGGGCTATGTCTACGATGGACTAAGCAACACGGTATCTATTCACTATTGGTGCCCTGATTTGCTCGGGACTGCCGATGCGGAAGTGAGGGCTACAGGTGTTGTGCTTGATCCTTCAACCCCCTATGTTTTGACAGCGGCACACGTGCTGACGGCCATTGGCTATATTAAATCCAAATGCACGGCAAAAATGCCCAAGCTTGAAATTACCTATTATGGCAAGATGCTGCCCACTAAGCGAGTGCTTCCTCTTAGCGGTGCGGTTGTAAAAACATTTTATCACCCAAGCGTGTTTCGTTACGGAGGCGTTAACGGAAGTGACGATTGGCTTCGTGATACAGAAAGTCCAAACACCGCGGACCTTGGTCTTTTGCAAGTGGATATGAGTATTCAGGGGCTGGCTCAACGAGAGTCTCTGCCAATGGACATGCAGCCGATTTCGATTGCTGATGAAGCTCCTTCGATTCCCTCTACCTATTATGTGGACGGTACAATGGCAGACGGTGCTCCGTTAGAGCAACTCGATTCGGCGGTTACATCCGCTCCGCGTATTTCAAAAGAATACAACTTTATATCGTCACTCTATCTGAGTCGTTTTTCCACCGATTTGAATGAAACCACGGATGCTGGTGACTCTGGTGCGCCTGTCTATCAGCTACAGGAAGGGAGCGTAAGGCTTTTTGCCATTCACAATCTGATATCGCATCGAACATTAAGCGAACTTCAGGACCATGCAGTTCGCGATACGGTGCGCACGGTGATGCCCTATTTTCTGGAGTATCTGGAAGACCTCAGTGCGAGTGGCGACGCTACGCTCGTAGCGCGCGCCAGTCGTGCAAGTCGCGTCGATGGTCAATCCTTTTGGGGAGGGGTCTCTGCAAAGGAATGGATTGGAAAAGTGGTCGAACAATGCAGCGGTCAAGTCGACATGGACAGTGATAGTTGCAATGCCAGAATTCTTTGCGCTAACCCGTGGAATCAAGAATGGGGCTTGAAAGATGGCTACTGCGTGCCGAGCTGCGGTCAACTGGGAAAGCAGATTGCTTATCGCTACTTGGACCTTGCAAAACCGGAAGAGTTTGCGGGGCAAAGTTGGCGTTTGGCTGGTGTCAATGGTCCTCAAGCTATTGAAAGCTATCAATCGAGTCCCGACCCTTGGGTCCGTTTAGATAGTTTCCAAGGTTTTCGGGTCGATGCCTACGGCACCTGGCTATACTCACCAAGTGCAATGACTAGCGATTGCGATGCTTGCTTTTTGCGTATTGGCTGCGTTCCCAACGATGATCCCGGTAATGGAAAGATAGTCGAGTGTCCTTGATCTAGAGCTGCTTGAGTGTATCCAAAACACGAAGCACAAACTCAACGGTGTCTTCTTGTTTGTGAAGTTCTTTTTTGCTCTTGCGGTAGCTTAGCTTCATGTCAGGGCTCAGCGTCAAGCTGTTCGGGGATTGATGAATGAGCGTAGTGAGCTTAACGGGGTCGAGTTTAGTGTTTTCACTTAGGTGCAAGGTGATGCGCATGCGGTTAGCTTCACACCCTAAAATGTAGAGTTCGCGTAATACAGGTTTTAGGCCCATCACGCGAAAACACTGTCGAGCTACCTCAGGGAGTGGTCCAAAACGTTCTTGCATTTCTTCCGCAATCTCGTCCATGTCGGATTGACTGTCGACATCGGCTAGGCGCTGATAGAAACTTAAGCGTAAACCGACATCGTCGATGTAGTCTTCCGGGATATAGTGCTCGACGTCCAGGCTTAGTTCAGGATCAATCGGATGCTCAACGCTTTTGCCTTGCAGCAGTGCTACGGCATCTCCAAGCATGTGGACAAAGAGATCAAAGCCAATCGCTGCAACATGCCCGCTTTGTTCTGCACCCAATAAGTCCCCAGCGCCACGTTGATCCATGTCGAGTGATGCGATGCTAAAGCCAGCGCCGAGATGCGAGAAACGCTCCATCGCCTCGAGGCGATTACGCGCATCCTCGCCAAGGCTGGCCATAGGAGGAGCCAATAAGAAGCAGTAGGCGCGTTCTTTTGAACGACCTACGCGGCCTCGAAGTTGATAAAGCTGGCTCAGTCCCAACATTTCTGCATGATCGATGATGATGGTGTTGGCTTTGGGAATGTCTAATCCGCTCTCAACAATTGCCGTGGAGCAAAGGACATCAATCTCGCCTGCAACAAAATCAGTCATAATTTTTTCCAGCGCAAGCGCTTTCATCTGGGCGTGAGCAACGGCAACGCGAGCTTCTGGAACAAGTTCTGCAAGACGTTTAGACCGTTCATAAAGACCTTCGACACGGTTGTAGACAAAAAAACACTGCCCTCCGCGGTTGAGCTCGCGACGAATTGCGTCGCTGATAAGATGGTCATCCCAGGCTGAAACAAAAGTCCGTACAGCGCGTCTATCGCTGGGCGCCGTGGTAATAAGAGAAAGATCACGCACTCCGCCCATCGCAAGTTGAAGGGTGCGCGGAATAGGTGTCGCCGTCAGCGTCAAAACATCGATGTGGGTCCGTAGTTCTTTGAGGCGCTCTTTGTGCGTAACACCAAAACGCTGCTCCTCGTCGACGATAAGTAGTCCTAGGTTTTTGAAATGGACATCTTTTGAAAGCAGACGGTGAGTGCCAACGACGATGTCGCATTCTCCTTTTTTTATTTGAGATAAAGTTTCGCTTTGAGTTGTTTTAGGCACAAATCGTGAAAGTACCCCGATGGAAAAAGGGTAGTTAGAAAACCGATCTCTAAAACTCTGGTAGTGTTGTTGTGCCAATACAGTGGTAGGGCATATCAAGGCGACCTGCTTGCCGGATTCGGCTACTCGAAACGCTGCGCGCATGGCAACTTCTGTTTTTCCAAAGCCAACGTCGCCGCAGACCACGCGATCCATCGGAATGGTGCGTTCTAAATCCAAAAGCACATCGTCAATGGCCTGCTTCTGATCCGGTGTCTCTTCGTAAGCGAAACTTGCTTCGAACTCTGAAAAGTCGGTAGTTGCTGGGCCAAGAGCCTGCTTTTTTTCGAGTGCACGTTCAGCGTAAAGTCGTAGCAACTTGTCAGCCAAATCGGCGACCGCTTTTTTTACACGCTTTTTCTTAACCGAAAAACTTTGGCCGCCCAAACGATCAAGTTTGGGCTTGCTGCCTGCTTGGCCCGAAAATTTTTGAACTTGGCTTAGGCGTGTGACCGGTAAAAAGAGCTTTGCGTTTTCGGCATACTCGATGACCAACACTTCGATATTAAGGGGCTGACGGCCTTGCATTAATTCCATGCGCGTTGGCATCAGCGACTTTTTTTCCAAGCCACGGTACACGCCGATGCCGTGCTCATGGTGCACTAGATAGTCACCGACTTTGAGCGTGCGTAGATCCTGCACAAAGGCTTTGTCTTTTTTTACGGTCGTTGTGGACTTGCGGTGGCTGCGGGCGCCAAAGATTTCCTCTTCGGTTAGGAAAACAAGACCCTGCTGGGGCCAGATAAAACCGTCTGCAAGTTTTCCCAACACAATCTGAAGTTGTTTCGTTTGGTCGTTAGAGGTTCTGTTTTTAGAGAAATTAGATGAAAGAGATGGTTTTTCAAAACCCATGTGACTAAAAATGGAAGCCAGTCGTTCCGCTTGCTGCTGATGCCTAGCACTTACCGCAACAGCAAAGCCATAGTCGTGCCAATCGTCGATGCATTGCTTCAGAGGCGTAAGGACATTCTTCTTTCCTAAAGTTTTACGGCGAGCGCTCAATGCTGTGCTGAGTTCGCGCTGATCCGTGCTTCCAAAGTGAAGTGCTTTGGAGCTTGCTGTGCGCGTTTCTTCAAAAGGCAGTGCGGCGTTTTTTGCAACATCTCGGCGGTTTATCGAAATCGTTTTTGCCTTTGTTGTGTATGCGATAGCTTGCTCCGGTGAGTCGAGCAGTTCATTCATGTTGAAAATGGGATTCTTCTCAGCATGCTTTGCGTCGTGGTCGTCTTGAGCGTTCTGCCAGTAGCTTTGCCATGCATCGAAGATTGCTGGAGGATCCAGCAAAATGATCTGCACATCGGAAGGCAGATAGCTATGGATGCTGCTCAGCGTATCGTAGTAAGCAGGCAAAAAGCCGTCGCTTCCTGGAAAAAGACGTCCGGTTGTTACTGCATCGAGAAGGGGCCTGACTTTACTCGATGGAAAATTGACTGCATCGCATAACGTTCGCAAACTCGTTTCGGCTTTGCTTCGCTCGTGGGGTGCTGTGCTGAATAGGCGCGCGGGGAAAATATGCGTCTTTGGCTGTGTCGACAGTGCCCGCTGGGATTCCACATCGATGGCTTTGATGAGCCATACTTCATCGTCATCAAATTCAATACGTGCAGGTGTGCGTTCGGTGGGCGAAAAAACATCAACGATGCTTCCCCTGACACTGAAACTTCCTGGATCTTCGACAGCAGGGACACGAAGATAGCCAATGTGGGACAAGTGACTGATGAAATCATCACGATCGACGATTTGCCCCTGCTCAAGTGTAAGCGAAAAACGCTGTAAGGTTTTTGGTGGAGGGAGCTTGGGGAGCATGGCGGTTGCGCCTATAAAAAGTGCGGATACTTGCTCGCCGAGACACAGCCTCCCAAGTGCATCTAGGCGTTGCATGGCCACGTTTTGGTCGGGAATTACCTCAACGTAGGGAGAAAATTCATATCCTGGGTAGATGAGGGTGGCTTTCTTAGTGTTTTCTTGTGCAAAGAAGCCAAAATTTTCACGAGCTCGTTGGGCTATGGTGTCATCCGGGCACACCCATAGCTGCATGCGCTTCGTCTGCTTGTACAAATCCGAGAAGAGTAAGGCTGCCGCACCTGGAGCTAGGCCGGTCAGTTGCCAGCTTTGCTTTTTAGCTAATGCTAAAAGCGCCGCTTCTTGGTTAACGTGCTCGGGATCGAAGTCTAAATCTATCGGAGAGCTTTTCACCAAAGAGGGCTCATAACGTAGCCAGACGCTCGAGACAAGCCAAGACGGCTAAAAAGCGGGCGATTCGAGAGCTGCTCGATCTAAATATTGTGATGAAACGCTGACACTGTCCTGGAACAAAACAAACCTTGAGGGAGTAGCTTAGGGCTCAATTGCAAGGTTCCGTTGAGGGAAGCTTGGGTGAGAGGCTTTAAAGAGCGCAAATCGCGATGCGCCTCACACAGAAAGGAGACAGGCATGTCTCAAGAAACACATAAGTTCTTTATCCCTGTTATGGGAACGGGTTTTACCATCGACTCCATATTGCGCGTTGGCAAGTACGGCATCTCTTCGGTAATGTCCTTAGTTGATGACCGTCTTATTGACAAAGTTCGGTGCCACTATGCAAAACAATGGGGACTTTCAGATAAAGCCGTGCCCAAGCGTGGTTCCGTGGACCGTGCGAAGCGCATACAGCTCTATCTTGAGCTTTGCACTGATGTTCTTTGTCGCCAGGTGACTGAGCTTCAGGCCCAGCCT
This sequence comes from Myxococcales bacterium, assembly GCA_016699535.1. Taxonomy (NCBI): domain Bacteria; kingdom Pseudomonadati; phylum Myxococcota; class Myxococcia; order Myxococcales; species Myxococcales bacterium. Next base: position 3,146,340 of record CP064980.1, on the reverse strand, counting down.
TTTGCGCCGGGCAATGACAAGTCTCGATATTTTCGCTTGTTGCCCGATACGAATCCCGCAAAAGCACAGTTCTTACGCTACATGGAGCGAGCTGCCGATCAGCCTGATGCAGAGGAAGAAAAGGCACTCAATCAACATATTGTTCCTGGGCGCATTGGTTGCAACATCATGACCAAGTTAGACGGTGCTTGGTTCGATCGCGATGGTAAGCGCATTGAAACCGAGCTGTCCGATGCCAAAGCTGCGATTCTGGGTCTTGCCGAAGCAAAGGGCGACTATGAGTTGGTGCTATCAGCAGGCGTGAATCCGACACTCTTCGGATACCTCGAGAGTTTTTCTGGATTCTATCCGGATGAACATGGGCACACCGCAAAGAAGATTATCTTAAAGGTCTCTGATCTCAGGTCTGCTTTGATTCAAGGCAAGCTTCTTGCGAAAAAGGGCTTCGCGTTGCCGAGTTTCGCGTGGAGTCCGGTCTAAACTGTGGTGGTCATGCCTTCGCTACGGAAGGGCATCTACTCGGGCCTATCCTTAGGGAGTTTCAAGAAAAGCGACAAGAGTTTGACGCGCTTTTCGAGCCATTTATCCAAAGCTATTGTGAGAAGAAGAACTGGCTCTATCAAGCACGTGATCCTCAGGATCGTATTCGGCTGACAGTGCAGGGCGGAATCGGAAATGCTGCTGAAGTTGCTCGGCTTGTAGAGTCTTTTGGCTTTGATGCCACCGGTTGGGCCAGTCCTTTTCTTTTGGTGCCGGAAGCCACTGCACTTGACGATGCAACTCGAGAGAAACTTGAACGTGCCGGTGAAAAAGAGCTTGTCCTTAGCGATGCCTCTCCCATGGGCGTAGCGTTTAACAACCTCCGTGACTCGAGTTCGGAGTTATGGTCCGAGAAACGCATTGCAGAGGGCACACCTGGATCTCCCTGTCCCAATGGACACGTTTGCTTTAATTCGGAGTTTGATGGCAAGCCGCTGTGTTTAGGCTCGAGGCAATACATGAAGAAAAAACTGGAGTCTCTTGGCTATGAGCAAGCCCCAGCCCGAGCTGAGGCAAACGAGGAGATTCAGGCCATCTACAACAAGCGCTGCATCTGTTCTCATTTGGGCAATGGTGCGTTGATCGCCCTAGGTATCGCTCATCGTAACGATTTGCCTGTGGCTATTTGTCCCGGACCAAACCTTGCTTATTTTGACAAGAGTTATCGTTTGGAAGAAATGGTGGATCATATCTACGGTCGAGGAGAAAGTCTGGTTCCCCAGGACCGCCCCCATATGTTTGCAAAAGAACTAGTGCTCTACATGGATCATTTAGAAAAACAAATCGACAAGCACCTTCAGTTGGACGAAGCGATTCCTAAGTCGCTTGAAGTATTCAGACAAAATTTAGAAAAAGGCATCGAATTCTACCAAGAACTGGCAACGAGCAAGGTGTATCCTGGAGAAAACATCAAGTCTCTTGAGACAATCTGTTTGCTTCAAAGAAAACGCTTGAGTCAATTGTTCGCAAGCCAAAGCGCGGCAGCTCGTCGGCCGGCTGAAGTCACACAGTTTTCAGTCTAAAGGCTCACAATAGACGATTTGAAATAACGGCTTCCCGACGAAGTTGTTCTAAAAGCAGTTGCTCTTGACGTGCCATGGTTTCTTCCATGATACGACGATAGAGTTGCTCCCGCATTTCTTCATAGGTGGCGGCTTTTTCTTTCTCTTTTTCGTGTAAAATGAAGATGTGAAAGCCGCCCGCGCCACGTGCAGGGGGACTGATTTCTCCGGGCTCTAGACTCTTTACCGTCTCATCGAGCTTACCACGTAAATCACCATCGCTAATCCAGCCAAGCTCCGCTCCACCGTGTTCTTCGATGTTTTCATTGAAATTCTCCGGGGTATTGAGCATAGATCCCTTGCGCTTTTTCGTAGAGCGCCATGATCTGCTCTTCTGTCGCTTCAGCGGGTACTTCGATGAAAACATGGGAAATACGATAACGCCACTTGGCATTGTTTTCCGTAGTAACTTCCCGAAACCTTCGCTTTACGTCATCTTCGGTAATGCTTACGCGTCCTCGTAGGCGCTGGTTGATTACTCGATAACGCAACAGTTGCTTCTTTACGTCTCGTCGATATTGAACGCGACTAAGCCCTTGTGTCTGCACGGCCTCCCAAAAGCCCGCATCGTCCATGCCGTTTTGCCTTTGAATGTTTTCGATGGCTCGAGCAACATCTTGCTCTGAGATACTGACCTGCATGGTTGAAGCCAGCTCCTCTATAAGGATTTCGTTGATCAGTTGGTTGGTGATCTCTTTGTATATTTGCTCAACCATGGTCTGGCGCTGTGTTTCCGAAGGAGCTTGAAAGGCACGCATCAAAAAAGGCGTGGCCTTTTGCCGAACCTCGGAAAGAAATATGGGCTGATCATTTACAACGGCAGCAACCCGTTCAACAATTCCGGCAAAGGCGCTCTGCGAAAAATACAGGCACAGCAGTATCGCGATGAAAACTTGTTTAAGGGGTCTGGGAAGAAGCATTTTCGTGGCCATTGATGTCTAATGTGTTTAGCAGTTCTGCTTTTTCCGTGATGGTAGATTCTTTACGGAGTTTTCCGATGAGCTGGTCCAGAAGAGCGTCCCGCTGTTTGCGCAACAACATGTTTTGAATGGGTCGACGGACCTCTTCGAGGTTTCTGCGTAAGGCGTCCCGTTTGGCCGTGAGCTGCACAATATGAAAACCTTGCGTGCTCTGGATGGGGTTCGGATAAAGATCGCCGACCTTTTTTAGCGCAAATCCCGCATGTGCTACCGCCGCAGGCACATGGTTTTCCTGCTCGTTTTCGTCAGTCGGTTTGGATAGGAACTGAAGGTCGCCTAACGCTTCTTTGCTTTGCGTGTCGATTGAGTATTGCTTTACAAAATCAACAAACAACTCGTGACGTTTTTCATCCTTCTTTTCGTTCAGTTTCTTTAGAAGTGAGTTTGCCGTTGCTTCATCACTCACCACAATTTGGCTGAGCCGAACTTGTGCAGGCTTGTCGTATTCTTCAGGATGGCTTTGATAGTAGTCTTGTATCTGCTGCTCACTGATGTTTTCGAGTTTTAGTTTGGAGTCAATCTCATCCTCAATCATCACTTCAATCATCGCTTTGTTTTTGGCGCGTTTAACGGTGGGAGCTTTGTCATAGCCAAGACGCTTGGCTTCCTGCGCTAATAATTCAAAACGAATCAGGTTTTCCAAAAACTCTTGCCGACGATCTAAGCTGCGATATTGACTGCGCAAGTAGGGTGATTGCGCTGCGAGACGTTCCGCAACATCGCCTGCAGTGATCTTCACATCGCCAACTTGCGCTAGAACCGTATTGGCTTCTTTGCTGCTCAGCCCATGTTGCTTCTCGGAGCTGTGATGGGACTCTTCGTGTGCTGTGTTGCACCCTCCAAGCAGGCTCAGAACTGAGCATAGCGTCATGTAAAACAAATGCCTCATAAGTCAGGCTTTTCTAGCACGAAGCCCGGGCGCAAAAAAGACCCAAATCGTTGTAAAAAGGCCTTGTTTAGCCGCTTGGCTACTCTTCGCCGTCCGAGCCTTGCAGCGGAAGCAAGATAAAATGCTCCGAAGTGCTTTCGGATCCAAGTTCTTGCAAGTATCCGGCATAGCCCTTTTTGGAGACACGCACACTTACCTTATCAAGATTTGCAGGGACTTTAATGGCTGCTGGTGTTTTTTCGGCTAAGGTTTTGCCGTTGAGCACAATCGTAGCTCCGGACGGATCGGAGGATATCTTGATGCTTCGCTCTTTGAGTGTGCCTGCTTTCGAAGCGGGATTGGGTTTATGCTCCTGTATCGACTGCTTTGGTGATCCGAACTCCAGCATATCGATCCATGCCTTGAGTCCTACGTTCTGTAGCGCGTTCAAGACGACCGGTGGCTTAGGAAACACCGATACCGTTACATAGGCTCCAAGAGCCGCAAGCAAAATAAGAAGCAAGGCAAGGAAAACCCATCCGGAACTTCGTTTCCCAGGTGGAGGCGTTGAGCTAAGGTAAATCGGTAGCGTAGCGTTTCCGTGTGTGGGCTCTATGGGAAGACCTTCGGAACTTGGAGCGACCATGGTAAGAAGTTCGTCCCAATTGCTTTCGGAAGCATCGGGAACTTCCTCATGCGATGCCATGTTTTGAGCCATGTTTGTGACGGCATCTTTACTCATGCGCTGCGTGCCTTCGTCTTCATCGTTGTCGTGAGGGGGTGCTATGGCGACATGCCCTTCGGCTGTGGTCTGCGCGGTTCCATCTGGGCGTGGGGCCGCTACAGAATACTCAGGAAACGCGCTCTTGTATTCCGTCATGGGCTTTAGCGGTGCAGGTCCATGCATGTCAGGCACGAGTTGCTTTATAAAATCAGAGAGGTTCCTCATGGAGCTTCCTCGGCCCAAAGCAAGTTGCTCGTTGAGGAGTTGCTCGATGAGGCTTGCCATGTCTTCCGGACGACCTTCGGGATGTGGAGCAAGGCACTGTGTTATGAGCTTATCAAGACTGCGCGGAATCGTAGGCACTAGTTTTCGCGGTCTTGTATAGCGTGCGTTCAAGATACGATCGAGCAAATCAGGATCATCACTTGTATCGAAGGGGTGCTCTCCAACGACCATTTCGTAGAGAATGATCCCGAGAGCAAAGACATCGACTCTGTGATCAACGGGCGATCCGTGTGCAAGTTGCTCAGGAGCAATATACCCGTAGGTGCCTTTGATTACACCGGTGCGTGTTTCGTAAACTTTTGAGGCTGCTTTTGCGATACCAAAATCAATGAGCTTTACCGCGCCATCGTAACTTACAATAATGTTAGCGGGCTTAAGATCGCGATGTACAATTCGCAAAGGTCGACCCAAGTCATCTTTGCAAGAGTGAACATAGGCCATGGCCTCGGCGATGCCCAAAGCAATGTGAAGTGCAATGCTTGGACTAAGCCCACGCAGTCCATGTTTTGATGCTGCATGCAAGATAGTGTTTAGTGTGGGCCCACGCACGTATTCCATCACAAGGTGATAGGATTCACCCACCTGCCCAAGCTCAAAGACCTGGGCAATGTTAGGGTGGCATAAAGCTGCCATAAGCCTTGCTTCGTCCAGAAACATGGTTCGGAACTCTTCATCTCGGCTTAGTCCTTCACGGATGCGCTTGATGACAACGCGACGCTCTAGTCCTTCCAGACCAAAGTGACGAGCAAGCAAGACTTCGGACATACCACCTACGGCGAGTCGCCGTATGATCTCGTAAGGACCAAAAGATTCCGCTGAATCCGTTCTTTCCATGCCGCCTTCCAGTGTATCATGCTTCGGCTTTTATGGGCTTTTTCTGCACGTACGTCCACGCTTCTCGTGTCGCTGGCTAGGCGGTGCGCCTATGGGGAAATGTAGGTCCGGCGTTTTTTGTTCCAAAGAGCTAAATTTTTAATCTTCATAGTTGTATACTGAGCTGAGACTCATGGATGAATCTTACCCTTCTAAACGCCCACCTGTAGGGCCGGGTGCCCAAGAAGAGCGTGCTGTTTTTGGGGATGACACCTATAACGAGTCTACCGATGAGCTGGACGCAGAGCCCACTCACATTGAGGAAGACAGCCTGCTTGCGGAGCAATCCACTGATATCGTTGAAGGAGGCACGCCGCCTCCGCATCTTTTAGTCGAACAGGGAAGTGATCAAGGCAAAAGCTTCGTTCTTAATCCAGGCATAACCACGGTTGGCCGCGGAGTAGATAACGAAGTCATTTTGACGGACGTAACTGTTTCGCGGAAGCATCTACGCATTATCAACGAGCAAAAGGAACTACAGCTCGAGGATTTAGGAAGCGGAAACGGAACCTTGGTCAATGGGGAGTCGGCCTTTAAGATTCCTCTGAAGTTCGGCGATCGAATTCGTATTGGCGAGACTTCCATGGCAATTGTTGATGCAGCTCAACGGCCTGGGATAAAACGACTTTCACGTCCCAGCACAGAAGGTCGGAACTCGTCATCCTCGGGGTGGTTGAAGCCAGGTGCTTCAGGGCAAAATTCATCGTCCGAAGTAAAACCTTTGTACGGCGCACATGCAGGAACAAGCCGTTCCAGAGGGACCAAAGATTCCGTTGTGGTTCCACGAAGCTGGCTGTTGAGCATGTTCATTGTTGGCGGCCTTATCGTCTTTCTTTTGGCGGCCACCGCCGTATCGCTTTGGTTACGTCAAAGCCATGAAAACGCTCAAGATCAGCAAGAGGTTAGCCCCGATGTCGAACGCTTGCTCGAACTCGGAGAGCGAGCGCTCGAAGATGGTCAATTGCATGAAGCTGAAGAGTTTCTAGGCGATGTGCTATTGAGCAACCCAAACGATGAGCGTGCCGTAAGTCTGATGAAGCGTATCCGCATTGAACGCGCCAAACTTTCAAAAGAAAAGCAAGCTCAGTAAGTTCCAATAGTATCCCGCGGAACCCATCCTTTTCGCCCTTCTGAAAAAGATAAAAACACGTAGCCGTTGCGTCGGTCATTTACTGAGGCCTGCTCGCCCTCAAAGGCTTCGTTGTTCGACTCGGAATCTGTGCCTGGACTCTCTTTAAGTGACAGATGATCTCTCAGTACAACAGCCGTGGGCTTGCCGAAAAGAAGGTGGCTTTTACTCAGGCAAATAACGAGGAAAAACGCAGTGGCAAAAGCAAAAACAACGGTGCTTAGTCCTGCGGCTACACGCTTGTTTTCATTTTTGCCCCAAAGCAAATAAGCGATGGAAAGCCAAGCAAAAAGATTAAGCACAAGTGTTGCATAGCTTGCATGCTTCAGAGAGATCCATCCTGTAACCACTCGCGTGAGAGGAGGGTGGTAGTCGAACTCACGGTTGGGCGCCGTGGTTGCGTGTCGCTCACCCAAGCGCTTGTAAACAGCGCGAATGTGCTTCGTTGTTTCTTTGTCCGTCGGGGCAAGGGTTTTAGCTCGTTCAAAATAAAGAATAGCCTTTCCATGTTGATTGAGGCATTCAAACGCAAGTCCTTTGTTGAAAAAAAGGTTTGGATCGGAAATGCTAAGGTTCTGCAAACGATCAAATTTTTTGGCTGCGGAAGAGCATTCTTTTTTTCGAAGATCAGAGACACCGCGCTGGAATATTTCGGCGAGTGACTCAGCGTGCACCGTTTCCGTAAAGGAAAAGATTAACATCACAAGTGCAAAACAGGCAGTGCGATTCATGGTCTTTTTGCCTTCATCTTCGATAAAACTTGTTTGGCCGTTTGCAGCAAGTCTTTTCGGTCGTCGCCTTCAGAGTCGGCGGAAAAACGTTGCCTTTCAATAGCCTTTAGCAGCTTGATTAGCTTTTTTATGACTTCTAAGGATAGTCCTCGGGTTTGAAGTGCTTGTTCGATCTCCACAAAGGTCAGAGCGCGACTTCCTTCGCCAATCTGCTGTTCGATAGATTGTCGTAAGATTCGATCCAATTCGCCGAAGAAGGGCTGGCTTGTTTCAGATACCGCGAGGCTTTCGAGGCTTGAGAGCTCCTTTTTCGAGCTACGTGAAGGATTCAGGCGTTTGCGACGCAGAAACTTTTGACCCTTTCTCCAACTAAGAACAAGGGCCAAAGCGCCAGGCGGAAGACACAGTAAAAACCAGAACCACGGGCGTTTGGGAATCGCTGCTTCTTTTCGAAGAAAAGTGCTCGATGTTTTGGGCACGATGTCGATGTCGTCTGCACCGTCTTCGTTGCTGCCAAGCTTCGTTTCTTCAGCCTCACTTGGAAGATCGATAGGGTTGCCCACTGCGGTAAGAGTGAGAGGATTGCTTTGTGCTACGGAAAAACTTTTCTTTTCAGGATCAAAGACCAAGACTTCAAAAGGAGGGATCTTGTAGTTCCCCGGCTTTTCGGCGACGATCAACCATTCAAAAGTTTTTGTGCTTTGAACGAGCCCATTCGCCGTTTCAACATGCAAGCGAGTCTCAGGCTCAAGCGCACGCAATCCGCGGTGTGTAGGGAGTTCTAGTGCGACTGCACTAAGGTCGCCCTGTCCCTGGAGCGTGAGCGTGAGTCGAGCTGCATCCCCCGTTGCGGTATTCGGTCGATCAAGGCCCATTTCGAGCTTGAGCGAGCCGACAACAAGCGGCAGTTCGGCTTTGCGCGGATGGTCTGGAATGTCTTTAATATTGACGTCCAAGACTTGGCTTTTTCGTTCGACGTTGCGTCCACCGCCTCCAAAAAGATCAAACAACGATCCTGTCGGAATCGTGATTTCCAAAGCGCCAATGTGCAATTCGCCAGTGCGCAGAGGGATTGCTGCGAATTGACGTAAAAGATAGACGCGGAAATTGTATCCGTTAATAAGTTGCAAACTGGGTTCGATGTTTTGGCCCGCTGCGATAAGGTCTTGCGTCCAAAAACCGTTGGCCGAGGCTTCCTGCGTTACGGTGGGCGATGAACGCAGCGAGCCGCGTATGTACAAATAGATGGACACGGTGGCTTGCTCACCTAGATAAAGCGACTCTTTGTCGATAACGGCGCGCACAAAAGCCTTATCATCATAATTGACCATGTCCGAGTTCGATGTTGGAGGTGCGGTCGTGAGCGTGCTGCTTGATGAAGGAGCGGAGCCTGTAACACGAATTGCGACAACGTTACTGCGGTAAGTTTGTCGACCGAGACGCAGAGATGCTGGGCCAAGAGTGAAATTGCCAGAGTGTCCAGGTGCTCTCAACGAAAAAGTGTGCACGATGCTTGATTGCACGTTTCGGTGCGCGCCCCCCGTGCCAAAACTAAAGCTAAACTGCATGGGCTTTGAAAGCTGGTGTCCTACAATTTCAAATTCTCCTAAATCCGGCAATTTAAGGCCATCAGCATCAGCGCCCTTAACGTCGGCACGTACTTCAAGCGTGAAGGTCGATCCAGCCGTAACGCTGTTTTGATCGACCTCCATGCTAAGCGAGACTTGTTGCGCGCTTGCAAGTGAAGCTCCGCAAAAAACCGTAAGCAAAACCAGACCAAGCATCGGGGTACACCACGAGGCGAAGCCGGAGCAGCAGGTGGCCCGAGTATTCGCTTTGAGTTTGCTGAGAGCCGTCTTCATCACCAATCCTTTTCTAGGCGACGATGTTGCTCTCGAGCACGCAGAATGGCTTTGTGTCGTTCCAGGTTTTCTTCGCCTTGCTCTAGGGCATCAAGCGCTCTTTTTGCATCTTGTGGCAAGACCTTTTGGTCTTGCTGTGACTGAGACTGCTCTTGCTTCTGCTCTGGTTCCGAGGATTTGGGTTCATTCTTTTGTGCTTGATCGTCGGTTTTCTTGGAGTCTTCTTTTTGTTGGTCCTGCTGTTTTTGATCGTTGTTTTCGGAGTTTTCTTTGTCTTGCGAGTCCTGCTGTTTTTGCTCGTCTTTGCTTTGCTCTTCCTTGTCCTTGTCTTGTTTTTCTTTGTCCTGCTTTTCTTGTTCCTTTTGCTGCTGGTTTTCTTGCTCTTTGCTTTGTTCAAGACGGCGCAAGGCAAGCTCAAGGTTCCATGCGGCTTGCGGATTGCTGGGCTTTAGGCGTAATGACGCAGAAAAGGCATCGACTGCGGCCTCAAAGGATTTTTTAGCTTCGCCGTAAGCTTGCTTCTGAGTGTGCGCATCGCCCTGCTCGAAATGAAGGATTCCAAGATTAAAAAGCCTTCCGCTCGCGTAGCGACGCTGCCTTCTGAGTCAGTGCTTAAGGAAAAGGCTTGCATGGCTTGATCGTTTTTGCCAAGAGCGCGTAGGGCAAGTCCACGGTTTTAAATGCACCGCATTGTTCGACGGTAGTTCTTTAGCTGCCTTGTCGTAGTAGCTGAGTGCTTTTTGTAGTCCTTTGCCAACATGGCTTGGTTGCCTTGTTTGACCTGAGAGTTTTCCGAGCGCAAAGGCTGCCAAGAGCTTGCATAGGAGACGGCGAGTGCGGCGATGCTCAGCGCTAGCAGCAACACAAAAATGTACCAAAACAGAGCTTTAGGGCTGAATCGTCTCAAAGCAGTCATGGTTTTACCTGCTTTCGATCGTGAGCAAACCAGGCCAATGGCAGCAGCGCTTCAAGGAAAAGCAGCAAAAAGGCGGCCAAGACAAACAAGGTATAGCGGTCTTCAGCCTGCACAATACGCCTGCTCTTACGTTCACTTTGCTTGAGCTGTCTTAGCGTGCGTCGCAGTTCAGCCGCACCGACGCTCCCTTTGCCTGCACGGTAGTACTGACCGTCAGTGATTTTCGCCAAGCGTTTGAGCGTTTGTTCGTTTTCAGCGCTCAGGGATGTAGTGACGACTTGGCCTTGCTCGTCATGCAAATAGCCCGTCCAGGTTCCATCGGGCGCGTAACTGGGGATACGCTCCGGGATTCGCGACCCAATACCGATGACGTAGAGTTTGATCCCAGCGGCAGCGAGTTCTTCGGCGGCGGCAGCGGGATCTCCTTCATGGTCCTCGCCGTCCGTAAGCAAAAGCACGACGCGTTGCGCCTGATCTTTGCTCGGTTGCGTCTCGTTCTCGTTCGATCGCTCAATCAAGCGCTTGGCTGCGATGAGTGCACGCCCGATGGCGGTGCCGCCCACAGGCAAATCGTTTGGTCCAAGGTCGCGAAAGAAAAGGCGGAGCGCAGAATAGTCCGTGGTCATCGGAAACTCCATGGTCTCACCGGCAAAGCTTACAATGCCAACACGGTCACCACGAAGTCCTTCGATAAAACGCAAAATCTCACTCTTTGCGCGCTCGATGCGATTGGGTTTGACGTCTTGAGCCAACATACTCTTTGAAAAATCAAGAGCGATGACGATGTCGATGCCTCGTTTGCGAAGCAGCAGAGTGCGAGTGCCGTATTGAGGCCGGGACAAACTGACAATCAATAAGGCAAGCGCAAACAAGATGAGTGCATTCTTGGCGGCACGCCATTTGCGCGCATCGCCTACTATCATCTGGCGGGCTTGATCTGGGTTGCCAAGCCGTATCAAGGTCTTTTTTCGTGCGATGAAAGCATAGATCTGGGCTAAAACCACAAGGGGAAGTAGCGTAAGAAGCCACAATAGATAAGGTGCACCAAAACTCATGGCCACCTCCTTAACCAAAGTTGACTGAGCAGTACTTCGATAAACAAAAGCCAGAGAGCAAAGGCCACCGGAAGAATAAAGAGCTCGCCGTATACTGCACCGGACTCTTCGATCTTTGAGCGCTCAAGGTCATCGAGAATGCGATGAAAGCTGCGAACCAGTCCTTTGCGATCCGTGGCCAAGAACGCTTTGCCGCCGGTTTCGGTGGCCATCTTTTCGAGCAGCTCCGGATTGATGGGAAACTCACCGCGATCCATTAACGCAAAACCAAAGATCCCCTTGCCGCGCTGCACCAGCGCGTCATCAGACTGCCCCATCAGAACGGTATAAATCTTCACGCCCATGGTTTTGGCGTATTCAGCGGCCTGTTCGGGCGCGATGTTTCCGGCGTTCGAATTACCGTCAGTTAGCACGATCACCACTTTGCTTTTTGCTTCGGAGGGACGCAGTCGGTTGAGCGCTACGCCTACGGCGTTGCCGATGGCCGTGCCTTTGCCGTCGATAATACCGAGTTGAAGTTCTAAAATTGCATTAAGCAAAGCCGTTTTGTCCGTTGTAAGCGGCATCAACGTATAAGCGTTCTTGCCAAAAATTACCGCGCCGATGCGGTCACTTGGTCGTCGTTCAATAAAATCAGCAACAACTTGGGTGGAGGCAACGAAGCGATTCGGTACAATGTCCGCGGCTTGCATGGACAGCGAAAGATCCATGGCAAGGACAATGTCGATGCCTTCGCTTTGTGTCGACTGCTTGGCGTGAATGCTTTGGGGCCGCATCAATGCGATGACAACAAAACACAATGCGCAGACACGCAATGCCGGAACAAGAGGGCTCAGCTGTGTTTTGATGCTTTTCGGAAAATGTGCGAGCTCGGAAACAAAGGGTGCCAAAAAACGAGGGCTACGATTCAGGGACAGATAGCCTTGCGCTATCCATGCAAGCAGCGGCGCTAAAAACAACAGGGCAGCCCAAGGTCTTTGAAAGCGAAAGGCTGCAATGCGCAAAGGCAGCTCGTAGTAGTGTTTGGCCAGGTAGAGTCCAAGTAGAGCGCAGGCTATAAAGAGCGCGCTCGTATACAACAGGGTGAGCCAAGCGTAGCGTCTGGAGCGTTTAGACATGCTCAGGCTCCTTTGCTGTTTCGTCGTTAACCTTCATGCGGCTCTTGTTGATGAGCGCGCGAACTTCGGCGATGAGCTCTTCGGCTCGTTGTTCTTGCGCGTCGGCTCTAGCGAACTTCACCAAATCATAATCGCTGAAACGAAGAATTAGAGCTTCGATGGAAATACCCTCGGGTCGAATGGCTTTAAGGTGGGCGATGACTTCATCGGATGTGCACTCAAGCCCCTCAAACCCATAGCGTAAACCAAGATATTCACGCAGAATATCACTAAGGCGGTCGACAAACTCTTCTCCCTTGCCTTGCTCAAACAGAGCTGCGCGATCCTTTGCTAGCGTTCTAAGTTTTGTTTCAGCAAGTTCCCATGGGGGGGTAGGTGGCGGTGGCGGCTTTCGTGCTTGCGCATAGGACTGCCATTTTTTAGCAATCAGCCAAACCGTGGCGATTAGCAGTAGTAGAGCAAGCGCCGTAAGCCACAACCAGAGCAGCAAGTAGTCATCTTGCCATACTTGGTGGGGCCGAGTGGCGTCGTCTTTGGAGGCGCCTTTGAGTTTTGCATTGGGCTCATTCGCAAGCCAGGATGCGATGTTGAGTGTAAGCGAGTTTGATTCAACTTTTGTGATCTCGCCGTTTTGATCAATAAGCTGAAGGGTCAAAGGCGGAATAGTCACGGGGCCGGGTTTGAGCGAAAGGAGCATGAACTCAAAGCGATGCTGAATCTGATTGTCTTTTCGAAGCTCGTGATGCTTTTTGCTGTGAATCTCCAGACGGCCAAAATCACTCTTTGCCATTGCGACAGTGACTGTGTCTGCAACGGTGATGCTGAGCTTTGCACGCAAAAGCTGGCCAGTTTTGCTGCCGCCTCGGGGCTCAACCGTAAGTGCAGGGGGGGTGTTTGCGCCCTGCGCTGATGCCGAGCCGCTGATAAAGCAAAGCAGCAACAGGCTCAATAACGCTCTCATGCAGCCCCTCGCATGCGTTTTTGCCGACGCCGGAACAAGGCAGCAATGGGCTTAATATAAGGTTGGTCCGTACGCACCTTAACCGTATCCAGGCTCAACTTGCTGAACAGTTGATCGCGCATGAGACGGATTTTGGCTTCGTGACGATGAAAAGCATTGCGGACCACTTTCGAACTCAGGTCGAGCTCCAGTAACTCCCCGCTTTCAAGATCTTGAGCTAAACAGAGTCCGGTCGAAGGCAGTTCGTATTCCGTCGGATCGTCGATTTGAACGGGAATGATGTCGTGTCTTCTAGCTACAACACGTAATGAGCGCTCATAATCGTGATCTTTAAAGTCACTGATCAAAAAAGCCACTGATCGTCGTTTACTCACACTGCCAAAAAAATCCAAAGCATCGCTAAGCTTTGTGCCACTGCTTGTTGGTTGGGCATTGAGGATTTCAGTCACGACGCGCATGACATGAGCACGCCCTTTCTTAGGAGGCACGAAGCGTTCAACCGTGTCGGTAAAGAGAATAAGGCCCACGCGATCGTTGTTCTTGATGGCGCTAAAGGCCATCAGGGCAGCAATTTCGGCAGCGACCTCGATTTTGCTGCGGTCTTTGACGCCATAGCGCTGCGATGCGGACAAATCGACTAAAAGCATGACCGTCATTTCACGCTCTTCGGTGAAAAGCTTGACGTAAACATCGTTCATGCGTGCGCTGACGTTCCAGTCGATAAAACGCACGTCATCGCCGTGTTGATACTGCCGCACCTCACTGAAAGCCATGCCTCGGCCTTTAAAAACGGATTGGTAGCTTCCGGCCAACTGTTCATTGGCCAAGCGAGAGGTATGGATTTCTATCTTGCGTAATTTCTTTATCAGCTCTTTAGGAATCACGGGACTCTGCTCCGGCTATCATGTTCTCGCAATGCTTGATGCTTTGGGAGAGATATGCGGTAATGTTTTTTTTATGCACAACTTCGCGTGAGCTTTTCCTAGCTTCGAGCGCACGTGAGGAGTGAGAAGGGACGTACGACTGTACTTCCCGACGAGCGACGAGCCTGAAAGCCGAAGATATGGAAAGCTCACGCGAAGTCCTTGCAAACATAAAGGCCTCAAAACACACTCACGGGACTTCAACCGTATCGAAAACACGTTTAACGATATCATCACTGCTAATTTCTTCGGCCTCGGCCTCGTAGGTGCGTAGCACACGGTGCCTGAGCACGTCGGGGCCAACGGCTTTGATGTCTTCGGGCGTGACATAGCCGCGGTGCTTTAGGAAGGCATGAGCGCGGGATGCAAGGTTGAGCGCGATGGTTGCGCGCGGTGATGCGCCGTGAGCGATCATGTCTTTGAGATCCGCAAGCCCTGCTTTTTCAGGATTGCGTGTGGCAAGCACAATGTCGACGATATAGTCTTTGGTTTTCTCGTCCATGTAGATTTCTGCAACGACGCTTCGAGCATCGAGCAGACGACGTGGTTCGAGCACCGTGTTGGTTTTGCTTCCTTCGCTGCTGGCTATGTCGCGCAAAGCGGACTGACTCATGCGCTCCATGATGTTGCGTTCTTCATCGCGCGCTGGATAAGGCACCTTGACGTGAAGCATGAAGCGGTCCACTTGCGCTTCAGGCAAGGGATAGGTGCCTTCTTGCTCGATGGGGTTTTGCGTGGCCATCACCATAAAGGGTTGCTCAAGCTTGTAAGTCGTATCGCCAATTGTGATTTGCAGTTCCTGCATGGCCTCAAGCAGCGCGCTTTGAACCTTGGCAGGCGCGCGGTTGATTTCATCGGCGAGCACCAAGTTGGCGAAGATAGGGCCTTTCTTGGCTGAGAACTCTCCGCGTTGTTGATTGTAGATCACCGTGCCCACCAAGTCGGCCGGTAGCAAGTCGGGCGTAAATTGCACACGTTGAAACTTGGCCGAGATGGTTTGACACAAGGTTTTTACGGTCAGCGTTTTTGCGAGGCCAGGAACACCTTCCAAAAGAACATGACCGCCGGTAAGCAAGCCGATAAGAAGGCGTTCGATCATGTGATCCTGGCCGATGATCACCTTGCGGATCTCTTGGAGGATAGGATCGACAAAGGCGCTCTCTTTTTGCACCATTTCATTGATCACCCGCACATCATTCATGTTCTTACTCCTTTTTACAGCTCCGGTATTAGGCACTGTCGAGCCATAGCGACCGAGTCAGTGACACGAGCTATTTCGCGAAAGTTCCATTAACATACCGGCGGTCAGTGGAGCAACACTCAGCACGCGGCAAATATTCCGATCTCAGCCATGCAGTTGCGCCTTGGACAGAAATGGCATTAATTTGTCCAAAAAAAGCCATTTTTGGCGCTAAATGTCGGTAAAACATGCCATATGTGGCATGTTGCGGGATGGGGCTAGGATTTCTTTTTAACGGTTTTCAGCGTATGGCGCCAAGCAAGCAGATCATTCCATGACATCCATCATCCTTTGCCACAGGCTATGTTTTATCGCGTTTGTGTTGATTTGTGTTTCATGCGGAGATGAGTTGCCGGATGAATCTGCTTCAAACTATGTGTCAGTAGAGTGGGGACGACTGACTTTGGACAGCAAGCCTTACGGCTTCAGCGGAACCAACGCTTATTACTTGCAAGAAGAAGCCAGCCGAGAACTCGCAGCCGGAGCCACGGTGAGCGAGGTTGTAAACGAAGTCTTTCGAGAGCTTGCCGAACTTGGTGTCAGCACAGTGCGCACTAATGGTTTCAACGATGCTCCTGAAAAAGATTCAGTGATCCAAATCGAGCAAGGGATTTACAGCGAAGCTGGTTTTCGCGGTCTGGATCATGTGATCGCGATGGCGGAGCGCTATGGCCTGCACTTAATCCTGTCGGTGAGTAACTATTGGACGGCTTATGGCGGTGTGGATCAGTATTTGGCGTGGAACGCTTATCCGCATGACAAACAAGATGATCGCGGCGCGTTTTTTGTTGAAGACAGTTTGCGTGATCATTTTAAAAGCTATCTGCGTGCATTGATGTTGCGGGTTAATAGTGAAACTGGACGACAGTACCGTGATGAGCCCGCGGTGTTGGCTTGGGAGCTTATGAACGAGCCACGCGGCTGGGGGACGAGTGCGCAGCGTTTGAGTGATTGGTATTGCGAGATGGCAGGCGAGCTGCGTGCGCTTGGCGCAAAACAACTCATAGCGAGCGGTGAAACTGGCTTTGGCAACTTCTATGGTGAACTTGAAGACTCAAGCCAGTTGTTGTTTCTTGAACAAGCTACTGCGAGCTGGCTTTTGGATGGCAGTCAAGCAACGGAGTTTGTTTTAAACTCTCAATGCGTGGATATCGCTTCGATCCACTGCTATCCCGAGGCTTGGGGTGCTTCGCCGTATGAAGCGAAGCGCGTGTGTGAGACGTGGGCAAGGCTCCATCACGACCTTCTAGCGCAAAGTCAAATCCCTTTGCTCATGGGTGAGTTTGGTCTGCTCAATCCAGCACGGGATGATCGCGCTTTGTTTGAGCTCTCAGAACGTCGAGACATCTATTCGGCTTGGCTTTCGCTTGCCGAAAAAGGCATCGTCGATGGCGCGTTTCCGTGGATGTACAGCTACGATGCACGTCCTGTAGAGTGGGATCACTATAGCTTTACTTGGTACGATGGCAGCCCCGTCGAAGCAGAACAAAACGAGTACATTGACTTGCTACGCCTGCACGCCGAAGCGATAGAGCGACGCGAATAAAAAGAGGGCCGATGGCACGGCGATGACTTCGTTCTCCCTGTTCACATTTGTGGGGTTTCTTTCGCTCACTTGCCTTTCAAAATCTAACCTTCCGCGCGGTAGGCCTGTTCTTTAAGCTCCTCAGTGTAGCGGGCTACTCTGTCGATGCTGCGCTTTGCGCAACCCTCTGGTTTGGAAGCAAACTTTGTTTTTTGGATGCGGGGGTAGTTCTCCGCCTGTGATAAGTCGCGCACCGGGTTTGTAAGCGATATACGACCAACACCATTGCAAAAAAACGAAAAGCCTGTTTCTAAAACTCACCAAATACCAAAGGTGTACGAAGAGCCAGGCAAGCCATGCCCACAGGCCGCTTATCTTTATCGCTCCCACTTCAGCCACTGCCCGAGAGCGACCGATAGTCGCCATCGTGCCTTTGTCAAAATAGAGAAAGCTTTTAGAAAATTTTTTGCGCTTTGCTTCCTCTGCAATCAAGTGTGCCACGTAACGCCCTTGCTGAATGGCCACAGGGGAAACACCTGGGAGTGTTTTACCTTCTTGCTCAAAATGGGCTATGTCACCGATCGCAAAGATAT
This sequence comes from Myxococcales bacterium, assembly GCA_016699535.1. Taxonomy (NCBI): domain Bacteria; kingdom Pseudomonadati; phylum Myxococcota; class Myxococcia; order Myxococcales; species Myxococcales bacterium. The sequence continues at coordinate 3,128,956 of CP064980.1, read as the reverse complement.
TCTGAAATTTCGGGACACGGCACTGCTTATCGACCTTGATGCGGCCATTTTTGTCACGCTCCACATCAAGCGCTTGAGACAACGAGTTCGCTCCCACGCCAGCCGTCCAAAGGACTGTGTTGGTAGGAATGAAATTATCTTTGAAATGGACACCGCTTTCTGTGATGTCCGTTACCGCTTGATTCAATAAGATTTCCACGCCTAGCTCTTTGAGTTGCTTTATGGCTGAATCCCGGAGTTTGGGATTAAAAGCGTTGAGAATAGATTCGGCAGCCTCAACAAGCACCACACGCGCGCTTCCGGCATGAATCTGCCTAAAGTCACTCGCAAGGACACGCTTTGAAAGTTCAGCCAACGACCCAGCCAACTCAACGCCTGTCGGTCCGCCACCGATGACCACAAAAGTGAGAAGCTGTCGCCTTGTGTCGGGGTCTGCTTCACGCTCCGCTGCTTCGAAAGCCAGAAGTACTTTGCGGCGAATGTTTATGGCATCGTCTAAACTTTTAAGACTGATGGTGTGTTTTGCCCATTGATCGTTGCCATAGTAAGTTGTGCGCGCCCCGGTGGCGACAATCAAGTAGTCGTACTGAAGCCGATAGCCATGCCGCATCACGACTTCCTTGCCTTGGGCATCAACGCTTTGCACTTCAGCTTGCCATACCGTTACCTTCTTCTGTTTTCTCAAAATAGCGCGGATGGGTGCCGCGATATCGGCCGGCGAGAGACCTGCCATGGCCACTTGATATAGCAAAGGTTGAAAAAGATGATGGTTCCAGCGATCAATAAGGGTCACTTTTACAGGCGCTTTGTTCAATCTTTTGGCAACAGCAAGGCCAGCAAATCCTCCGCCTACGATCACAATATGCGGCTGGTGTTTTGTGTGTTCACTCATGCAAAGCAATGTGATGCACAAAGGCAGAACATTCAAGTTCCATAGGACGCTTCCGTGCTGTGAGATCCAAGCGATGGGATTTTCAGTACTTGGCGGGCAGAGATAGATTTACTTCGGGACTTGCGGCGGTTGAGAAAAAAAGGAAGTTGTCGCCGGCGCAAAGCGCGTGGGTTTGGAAAGCCCAGGAGAGATTTTCGAAGGAATCTAGCTCGAGAAGTTATTTAGTCTGTTGAACAGGGGGTTGTTCCGGCAGTGCCTGCGCCTCAAAAGAAAGGAGCAAGCGTGGCTGGATTCCTGTGATCAGCAAAACGGCTAGAACGACGCTGAGTGCTATGCGTTCTCGCAAGCAAAGGTCTTGCTCGCCGATGTGGGTGTTGCTTCCGGAAAACAAAACGAAAAAGGCACGCATGACGGTCATTCCGTTTAGGGCAGTCGCAATGATCAAGCTAATGCCAAGCAGGGGATATTCCGCGACTGAGCCTTGCACCAACAGGTCTTCGGCGATGAAGCCTATGGTCAAAGGAAAGCCGACTGTCGCAAAACCAAGAAGCAAAAATGCCGTAGCTAGATGCGGGGTGCGTGAGAAGTTTCCCCCTGGCGCATTCAAGGAAAGCTGCCCGCGTCTGGCTTCAAGCGCGCTAAGGCTCATCGCGAAACCGGAACTTGCTAGGGCCAGAACTTGCCAGGTAAGTAGCGCGCCAAAGTAGCCCACTGACGATTCGTTCTCGAGGCCAAAGGCCACAAGACCGGTTTGGCTCATCATAAGAAAGGCCAGTGCTCGTTTGGCATCTTTTTGCACGATGGCCAGTGTTGCCGCTGCAATTGAAGTGATTGCACCGACGGTGGCAATGTGATGCGCAAAAGAGGATGGAAGACTTTCTGAAAGGAGAGTGAGATGGGCATAGACGCCAATTTGCGGTGCAACGAATGCAACGACGATGCCCATGGGAGCTTGTGATACGAACAGCGGAAACCAGCTGTGCAGAGGGATCACTGCTTCGCGAATGACAATTGCGAGAACTAAACAAATCATGCTGAGGGTGGTGACTTGTTCGGAGTGCAGCCATGCTCCGATGCCAAAAAGCACGATGCTCGGAATATGGTAAATCAAAAAGAGTTGAGCGCTTTTATGAGTGCGATTGCTTTCTCGTAGTTCCGAGTAGACAATCCATGCCGAGAAAGCCCAGAGGAAAAACAAGGCCATCGGGTCCGTTAGCGCGACGAAGGTCAAAGAAACAAGCAATAACGCCAGAATGTTCGCGTAGCTTCGACTTCGATGGGTGGCGACCGAACTGAGTGAGACCGCCAACATACCGATCACGCAATTAACGGTTGGCGCAAAGCTTAGTAGACCAGGTGGCAGCAATACCACTTGGTGAGCTGCAGCAGATAGCTCAGCTTGCGGAAAGAACTGCTCGATGCCGAGAAAAACCAGGGAAACAAAAAAACCGAGACCGGTGGCTATGACCGAAAAGGCTCTGGCTTTTTTTGCATCGGGCTGACGTCTTACGAGCAATGCCGCGATGCAGAACATAAAGGCAATTAGAAGAGGGCTAAGCGCAATCATGGTTGATCTTTTCCGGAACGAGTGCTCGGATTCAGGAAAGTCGTTTTAGAATCGAGAAAACTTACCCAACGGTTGTCGAGATCGTCTAGCTTTTTGAATAGAAACAGAAAACCACCGACAACGTACTCTTTGAGAAACACGTTGAAATATCCGCGGTCTAAGGCTTGACGGTAGAGCCAATGTTGCACGAGCCAAGGCACTCGTTTTTTAAGATGCAAACCTGTTTCAGGAATCGGACCTCCAATGGTGCGTTCAAGGTTGTGGTAGTCGGCGATGCGGTTTGGTGAACGAAGAATTTGCAAGCTTCGAAAGGCGGCGTGCCCTACGATGTGGATAAGCGCAAGGAGATTAAGTCCGAGACCGATTTCAACATAGATGATGCCGATTTGAGCCATGGACGCGTAAGCTAAACTGCTCTTTATGTCGGTTTGCGCACGGCCAATTAGGGTTCCCTGAATAGCTGTAAGACCTCCAATGCCAATGATCGCAATAGCGCTGAGTGGAGCTGCATGAATAATGGGTGCCGCTCGCAATAGCAGATAGGGCCCGAGAGACACGGAAATAGCGCCGTAGAATATCGCGCTCGATGGCGTGGGCCCTTCCATGGCACGAGGCAGCCATCCTCCAAAGGGAAGTTGCGCAGCTTTGCCTAGCGATGCCCAAAGAAGCAGAAACGCTATCAACGTTGCATCAAAAGTGTGAGGCGGAACAACAAAACCGTGCCATTGTTCGGCGGGTGTGGAGATGACCGTGGCTGATGTTCCGACAGTATGATGCAGCCAAACGGCAGCCCCAAGTAGCCCTATGTCGCAAACACGATAGGTTAAGAACGCGAGCAGGCCGTGTTCGACGGGTTTTTTTCGTTCGTCATAGTACGCGATGAGAAGTGCTGAGGTTAAACCTACGATTTCCCAGCCGAAAAAAATGAGATCCAAGTTAGCGGCTAGCACGAGCAAATTGACTGCCGCTCCAAACATGCAAAGCAACATGTAAAAGCGACGATAACCGGGCTCGCGGTGAAGATAACGCCTTGAAAAAGAGCCGATGACGCCGGTGAGCACGGAGGAAAACACCACAAAGGGCAGGGACAGCCGGTCAGCAATCAGGTCCCAGTGAAAGCTGTAGTGCTCGACAGCGAAAAACGTGCCGAGGTCGACGTGATAGTGAACCGCATCATGTACCCAGATATCGATTACGAGCACCGTGCCGATTGTAGCGGCCGTTGCAAAACTCAAGCCGACGACGAGATTGATCCGGTCTTCAGAAAGGCGAATCGAGAACCACGAGGCTAGAGCAAGGTAAGTAAATGCTAAGGCAGGCAAGGCGATGACGGAGGTGATGGCTACAGATTCCCAAGGCATCTAGACCTGCCTTTCGTCAGCAGAACAAGTTCTTTTGGCAAAGGGAAGGGACAGGCGTGTGTTTTCGCAATAGTCCAACGAGTCTTTGTACAGAGGCACAAGATCAGATTCTGGTACATAGTCTTGAAACTCGCCATCTTTGAACCAGGAGATAGCTTGGTTTTCTGGATCCCAAGCCACAAGCTCGAGCCATTTGTTTTTAACCAAGTTTTCAATGCCAGGACGGTTTTTCATGACTGATTTTAGAACCTGAGGAGACGCTTGGATGACGGAGACCATACGTACTGCTTCATGAATCTCGATCATTTGCTGGTAAAGCCCTGTGCGTAAATCCGATGCATGCCCATCCATAACGGCGAAGAGTCCCGTGATGTTATGAGGAAGCTTCGAGCCGGCGCCATAGATTCGGTTGTCCACGTGTGAGAAAAAATACTCGAGGTTGATGCCAACGCCGACGGGCACACTACCCATAAGCACCTCTTCGAGTCGCTCCCCGCTTGGATCCGCCTTTGGATCGTAGGACACAAGAAAAGCACGTTGATCGAGGAAAAGGCCGCGTGTCCATTTGCGCTGTCCGACAATGCACAACGAATTTTTCGTGTGATTGTATTCGGGGCGCGGTTCCGAAAGGTCAATGGAGCGGCGATGCACGATGGCTTTCGCTTGTTTGGGTGATATCGAGGTGGAAACGACGCCAAACAAACGACAGCGCTCTTTGGAATTTCGCAGACCTGTTTCGCCAAATGCTTTTTTCGCGCGCGCTATAGCGGCTTCATGCTCCGACGGAACATCCTCTTCATCAAACAAAAACACATCGTCCGTGCAGGTATCGTGTAGGCATCCAATAAAGTGGGTGTTTTGAGGAATCGGCAAGCCGCGACTCGCCAAGATCTCGCGGACTCGAGGATGATTGGCCATGGAGGCGCACACGCGAGCGTTCGACCCTCCCGAGCCTCCTGCGGTTGCGCCACAGCCGTAGGCTGCAAGGTGTGGATTGTTAACGCTGATGGATCCGTGACCAACTAAAAAGACAAGGTTTGAGAGTTTGTTTTCCAAACCTGTTTCTCTCAACATTTTTTCTACCACGTTGGCCATTTCCTCATGGGTGTAGCCAATGGGCAAGTCGCTTTCTTTGATGTTGTTCTGGCGTTCATAGAGCAAGCGGTCGCCTTTTCTTATCGATGGGCTCCATCCCGCGATCAATGAGGCGAACAGCCTCGGAAAGAGCACCGTGAAGATGAGGGGGATTGCCGCTAAGCTTCCAAACAGCGTAATGATAAATCCGCGGATCAAGGTTGAACTACCGACGAACAACATGTGATGCCAGTGCGAGAAGATGGATTTGTTTTTCTGGTCCTGAACGACTTGTACAAAGTGCGTGGCCTGCATGGACACGGGGCACAGCGCACGCGGACGGACGTCTGTGGGGCCTTGATAGGCCATGGCTACGCCGAAAAAGCCTGGGTAGCCGTAGGTGTCAAAGGAAGGGTCGACTTCTTCAAGATGTCGACGATATGATTCTTCTCGATCGTCAATGCAGAAGACTGCTTGAAATGCCGCTGGCGTATTTTGGGGCTCAATGGGCTCCGCCACCTGCAGGGTGTCGAGAATGTGCACCAGGTGCCGATGTTCAAAGGCACGTTGCAGCAGACGTTTTCTTTCCAATGTGTTGAAGCGCTTTACTTCGTCAAGCCAACATGCGCAGTTTCGTAAATCAAAAAAGACGCCAAGATTTAAATCAGAATGCTGAGCAAGTACAAAAGCTTCGTATACAAGGCTCAAATCTTTTTCAGCGTTCTCAACGCGTGACATTTTTTCGGACAGGATTTGCTCGATTTTCTCAAAAGCACTCTCGTCGCCAAGTTGCTCCTTTAGCGCGTAACGAACGGCCAGCAGATCCAAAATGAGTTGCACCGCAAGATAGTCCATCAAAGTAGCAGGCCATGCTTTAACGGGTGCTTTTTTCGGATCCAGCTCGAACTGCCTAAACATACCGGCCCAGCCTCGCAATGAAAGCAAGGTTTTTTCGATATAAGTCGGCCACAGATGTTCCGGCACGGAAAGTTCCTGCAGTGTCCAACGCACGGTTTGCTCGGCAGACCATCCATGTTGCTGCTTCAACAGTTCGCTCAAAGCTCTGCGCCAGCGATCGGGGGGACCATAGGGCAAACTATAGAGACTACGGAAAGCATTCAAAAAGCCTCTTTCCCGATTTGGCATCGACCAGTACGCCAGTCCCTGATCAAGATAGGCTCCGGCAAGGCGAATCATCATCGAGTGAACCCAATCATCGGTATCGATGCCAAAGAGCTCTAAGATTTGATCACGTCGACGCGGGAGGGGCTTTTCCGTGTGAGTCTCTGCGGTGGCATTGTGCAGCGCATTCCACAAACTCTCGAGCAACAATGCTTCCTGAGTCGCTGCTGGGAGTTCGCCAAATCGAAACTTAGCTTGTTCCAGAAGCTGTGCTTTGCGTTCCGGGGCGACGTCCTGCTGAATCTCCTTTTTGATATTGCCTTCGCTTAACAGCCAATTTAAGGCGGAACCTTGCGGAATCTCAAAAAGATGCTTCAAGCGCATTTTTCGAAAGGCATAGACAGTCGGGCCGCCCACAAAGAGCTCGGCCTCGTCGCGCTGCTCCGATGGCTGCAAGGCAAAGTCGAGGTCGGCTTCTATGATGCGCCCACTTGCCATGAAGTCTCGGTATTTCGCCTCGGATTGGAAGGCTTCCGTTCCCAGTTTGGCGGATGCCGTGATGACTGCTTTTTCAAACTCCAGATGCTCAAACGAATGCAAGGTGTTGTGGTGGACGAACCACTGCAACACTGCTTGTTCTGGAAGAAGTTTTGCAGCTTGCTCGAGCATCGCCTCGAGCGAAGGAACATTGTCTGGGAAGAACTTAGCCAGCAGGGCCTCGTTCTCCATTACACGAATCATTTTTGCTTCCTGCGCGTAGCTAGCGCATGAGATGATGTTGCTTGCAGTTTGTCCATACCTACCAGTACAAGTTCTGTATGAGGCCATTCCGCTGCCATTCCGTGTAGACGAGAGAGGAAGGTGTGATCAACCACCGCGACCTCCGATAGGTCCAAAAGTACGCGTTTGGTTGCTGGGCCAAGCTCCCCGATCGCACGCGTAAGCGGAAGCAAACTTGTAAAGATCGCAGCTCCGTACATTTTTATCTCCAGGTCGGATCCCTCTTGTTTGCTTTCTATGCGCGTGCGAAATACCGAAGAGAGGGGTACCCCTCGTAGGTAATGAAGAATCAGCTTCAGCGCTATGCCGGAAGCAACACCGACGAGCAGATCCGTTGCCAAAGTCACCAAAAGGGTGGTCACAAACAACGCAAGTTGATCCATTCCGATTTGCTTGATGTGGACCAACTGCGAGGGTGAAGCCAAGCGGAAACCCGTGTAAATCAGCATTGCGGCGAGTGCTGAAAGCGGGATTTCATGAAGCAACTGGGGCACGAGTGCGACAAAGAGAAGAAGAAATACGCCGTGGAAAAAATTCGAAAAACTCGATTTGGCTCCTGCATCGATATTCGCCTTACTACGAACGATTTCAGAGATCATTGGAAGACCGCCGATCATAGCGGAAATAAGATTACCCACACCGACTCCGAGTAGATCCTTGTTCAGGTTAGAGCGGTCTTTCGCTGGGTCCAGGGCATCAACTGCAATGACACTTAGTGTTGATTCGATGGTCCCGACCAACGAAAACATAGCAATATACTTCAACGATGCTGAGCTAAACAGCATTGAAAAATCCGGAAATGCGATGGCATTGATCAAAGCCCCTGGGAGTTGAACCAAGTACTCCGGTCCGACGTGAAAGTGGCCGTGTAAAAGCCAATAGTCGTGTGGGTGGTCGAGTCCGAACACAAGCCCAAGTGGCACCGTAACGGCGAGAACCAGTATGGGCGCAGGAATTGCTTTGGCCCATTTCGTGCGAATGTAAGGGAGCCCGAAAAGTATGATGAGTGATAAAAATCCAAGAATGAGAATCTCAGGATTGGCGCGGACGATGCTCTGTGGAATCTCGGCGAGTAGGGCAAGCGGCCCTTTTGCATGCGGAGCAACGCCAACAAGGGTGTGCGCTTGCTTTGAGACGATGATAACGCCAATCGCGGCAAGCATGCCGTGAACGACGGATGGCGACATCACGACGCCTATCGAGGCCATACGCATCAAAGCAAATAAGATCTGGAGCGCTGCTGCAGCTACGCCAACAGCGAGCGCTCGTTTATACCCCGTATGAAGGTCACCACCGCCAAGCTCTTGCACGCAACCAAGCGCGACAACAATAAGGCCTGCAGCAGGCCCTTTGATTGTTAGTCGTGAACTTCCAAGGAAGGTCACAACGACGCCGCCGACAATTGCGGTCAGTACGCCCGCAACTGGCGGAAAACCACTTGCCATGGCAATGCCAAGGCACAGAGGTAAGGCAATAAGGAAGACCAAAAAACCTGACTTAAAATCATCTTTGAGTGTGCTACGTGTCTGCGCAGACCATAGTTTCTGAGACATATTTCTCCTCACGCATTAACAAATGAATGTACCCCTGAGCATCTAGGACTTGCATCAACCGACCTGCTGGAGACGAAAATTTCGTTAGGGAATTCTCGTCAGGCGCAGGGGGGTGCGCGAGGAGCATGTCGCTCCGACGGCTGATAGTCCTCTGAACCACTCAGGGCGCGCTCAAAGAAAAGCACGAACTCAGCCGTTGGTTGGACTAGGATATCGTCTGCACGACGGGTTTTTTGTGTTTCGTTGTTTTCTTCCTCAGAACCGGCTTCTTCAGAGCTACTTGAAATGGTCGCATAGGCGTAGCGATAATTATTACGCTGGCTGAGCGATGCTTGGTTCGAAGAGTCGCTAAGGCTGTGGTGATAGCCGGCGTCAAAACGTTGGTGGTGAACAGCGCTTGATAAAAAGAGGCCAACGGCAAACGCTATAGTTACTGCAACGCTAGCAAAGAGCTTGTTGCTGCAGTTGCTCTGATGCTTTGGGGTTCTATGGCGTTTCATGCGGGATGAACTTTTAGCTTGGCTGCGCGAATGCCACCGATTCAAAGGCGTGGCAAGGCCACTTCGGTATTTTCCTCGAGCCCGTGTGCACATAGAGCCAGCCATATCAAAAGGGGAAACCGTCGCTTGTCTTGCTCTATCTGGGGTCCCCAAAGACGATTGGATGGCCATTTTCTCCCTTATGCCCGCTGTAGGGCAGAACAGTTTCGTTCTGTATTTATTCCGAAGCCGTTTTCAATGATGATGACAAGTATCCGTTTTTTTCAATTCAGCTGCCAAGACCTTGAGAGAATATAGAAAAACACGGGGGGAGCGCTAAGTTTTATCCACGTTTTCTGAACATGAGCTGGAAGTGACTTTTCTAAAATAGGTTAGATAGTGTAGTTCAGGTGGCGCAAGGTAGACCCAAGACGGGATACCCACGAGTGCGTCCTGGAGGCAAGAGTATGGGTGCGGACTTAAAATCCCTTTCGATCTATGAGCAATCGCGGCAATTGATACCTGGTGGTGTCAATTCGCCCGTCCGAGCCTTTGCTGCGGTGGGTGGCGAACCGGTGGTGATGAAAAGCGGCAAAGGCGCTTGGCTCAAAGATGTCGATGGCAATTCGTATATTGACTACATCGGTTCATGGGGACCGATGATCTTGGGGCATGCGGAGCCTCATGTCATCGCAGCCGTCAAAGACGCTGCTGAGCGCAGTACGAGCTTTGGTGCTCCGACGGAGGCCGAGCTTGACCTTGCGCGGCTAATTAACGAGGCGGTGCCGAGCATGGAAATGCTGCGCCTGACCAACAGCGGAACCGAAGCGGTGATGGGTGCACTGCGCGTGGCGCGCGGCTTTACTGGCCGGGATATGATTGTGAAATGCGTTGGTTGCTACCACGGTGGAGCTGATTATCTGCTGGTCAAAGCGGGTAGTGGAGCAGCCACTTTAGGCAGTCCGGACAGCGCCGGGGTGCCGAAGGCCTTTGCCGAACTGACCGTACTTGTGCCTTACAATGACATTGAAGCGGTTAGGCAGGTCTTTACGGCGCACAAGGACAACATTGCGGCTCTGATTATCGAGCCGGTAGCAGGAAATATGGGCTGCGTACCTCCTCAGGAAGGCTATCTTCAAGGGCTGCGTGAGCTTTGTAGCGAAGCGGGTGTGGTGTTGGTGTTTGATGAAGTGATGACGGGTTTTCGTGTGCATCACGGGGGTGCGCAAGCTCGTTATGGTGTTCGTCCTGATTTAAGTTGTTTTGGAAAAATCGTTGGAGGAGGCCTTCCGGTTGGCGCGTACGGAGGACGTTCCGAAATGATGCAAAAGGTTGCTCCCTTGGGACCGGTCTATCAAGCAGGCACCTTAAGCGGAAATCCTTTGGCGACCGCGGCGGGCATCGCAATGCTGAGTCAGCTCAAGCGCTCCGCAGTCTACGAGACCCTTGAAAAGACAGGTGCTCAACTAGAGCGAGACATTCTCGAGGCCGCAAACCAAGTTGGCGTGACAGTGTGCGTGCAACGTGTGGCTTCCATGCTAACTGTGTTTTTCACCAAAGGTCCGGTGCGGCACTGGGATGATGCATCGGCTTGCGACACGAAAGCCTTTGCCCAATGGCATCGGAGCCTATTGCAGGAAGGTGTCTATTGGCCGCCCTCGCAGTTCGAGGCCGCCTTTGTCTCGATTTGCCATGATGCTGAGGTGCTTAGCCTAACTAAAAAAGCGATGGAAAAAGCTTTTTTGCGTCTAAAACAGTCGGCTTGACCCTATAAGTGACCCCATGCTACCCAGCGCCACGTCGAGGTACTAGTGTCTGCCTATCGCCGGTAAAGGGTTGGGAAAACGGTCCAATATGCCATTAATAGACCCAGAAGGGCGAGAGCAGCTCAAAGTCGCAGCGCGAGTGAGCATTGTGGGCTTGGAATTGGTGCTTGCCATGGTGGTTGGCTACCTCGTCGGTCGTTGGTTGGATAATCATTTTGGTACAAACCCCTATTTGAAGATCACTGGCTTGGTATTGGGCTGTATAACGGGTTTTCGCGCTTTGTATCGTTTGGCGAAAACCGTTGATTTGGACAAGATGTGACATGGAAATCCTAAAAAAAGACGCTGTTTTTATTTGGATTCTTGGGCTGGGCGCCTTTTTGGCCCTGGCTTGTGGTCTGCTTTTCGGCGTCCAGACTGCTCTTGGCCTGTGCGCTGGCTGTCTGCTTGGTGCCGCCAACTGGGCTGCTCTTCGTTGGCTCGGCAAAAGGCTTAGCCGCCAGAGCCTGGCTCCAGCCGCAGTCGTTTTTATCTATGTTCTAAAGATGAGTGCCCTGTTTTTGCTCATGGCGATCGCACTTTCTAGCTTAAAATTGCATCCTTTGGGCTTTATTGTCGGTCTTAGCACCATGGTCGTTGGCATTCTTGCCGGGAGTCTGATAAACAACGCCGGCTCCTCGCTGGAAGAGGGAGAGTAAAACGATGCCACACGGTCAAACTTGGTTTAATTTTCTTCCTTTTTTTAAGGATGTCGAACGTGCTGCGCAGGGCTTCGGTGAGACTTGGATTGCTCACCAATCGGTCCCCGTGGGTCACGTGTTTGGCGCCGTTTTTGTATTGCTCTTATTGACCTTCCTGGGCTTCCTTACCTACAAGAAGGTTGCAGACACCGAAAAAGCACTCGTGCCCGAGGATACCTTTAGCGCAGCTGTGTTTATCGAGCTCGTGGTGCAAATGGTCTATGGCTCGATGACCGAAATGATGGGCAAAAAGGCGGCGAAGTTTTTTCTGCCGCTCATCGGTACCTGCGCGCTTTTTATTTTAGTTTCAAACTCCCTCGGCCTAGTTCCAGGTTTTTCGCCACCGACCGATTCGCTCAATACGACTTTGGCTTGCGCCTCGGTGATTTTCTTTTCGACACATATCTTTGGTATCAGAGAGCACGGCATTGCTTATTTTAAGCACTTCCTAGGTCCGATTATTAAGTGGTATGCCCTTCCTTTGATGCTATTGATGTTCGTGATTGAAACCATCAGTCATATCGTGCGACCCATGTCGCTGTCGATTCGCTTGATGGGAAATATGTTTGCTGACCATACGTTGCTTACCGTTATTCTTGGCTTGGTAGTGGGTGGGCTTGGTGTGGTTGGTGTGTTTATCCCAGTGCCTGTTTTGGTGATGGTACTGGGGTCGTTGGTCGTCGTCGTTCAGACGGTGGTCTTTTGTTTGCTTTCAACAGTTTATATCGCTTTGGCGATTGAACACGGGGAACACTAAGGAGTTTTCGATGAAAAAAATGATGAGGCAATGTTTGGTGTTTTGTGGGACAGCAATGGTGGCAATGCCTGCCTTTGCTCAAATGGGTGGCGCTCCAGCCAATGAGTTCAGTCAGCAGGCGATTTCCTATCTTGCTGCTGGATTGGCTATTGGTATCGCCGCGTTTGGTGGTGCTTTGGGTCAGGGCAAAGCTTCGGCAACTGCACTTGATGGCATTGCTCGAAATCCAAATGCATCGGGCAAGATTTTTACGCCAATGCTTTTGGGGCTAGCGCTTATTGAGTCTTTGGTGCTCTACGCTTTCGTTATTGCGCTAAAACTAGCTGGTTTCTTCTGAGATTTTGATCCAGTAAAAACAGCTTGTTCTAAATCACAAAAAACCCGTAAGCTTCATGTGCTTGCGGGTTTTTTGCTATGGTTACGGGCAAGTACCATGGCGAGCAGGCGGATTTTGCTTCATACTAGAAAGAGCCATGAACGAGCCATCTGAAATTACTGATCCTAGTGTTACACCAAAACGTCGGCTGCCAGGTTGGGCGAAAATCGGCATTGTCTTTACTTTGCTTTGTACCGCTGTCGGTTTTTTGCTGTTTGGAAGCGATGCTTCGGATGCTTTTGTGTACTCCAAACTTGTTCATGAAGTTGTCGACACGCCTGCTATGTTCGAAGGTAAACAATTGCGCGTTGAAGGTGACCTTCGACAGGGCTCGGTCAAATTTCGAGAACAGCCCTGCGAGTGGCGTTTCGTGCTGGAGAAAAAAGACAAAATCATGGCGGTGCGGTTTCCGCAGTGTGTTGTCCCAGATACCTTTCGCGACGGTCAGGGTTTGACCGTCACGGTTGAAGGAACGCTTAATAAAGACGGTAGCTTTTTAGCAAGCCAAGTCATTCCGCGATGTCCTTCCAAATACGAAATGAAACAACGTTCGGAAAAGGGCGAGAAAATGCCTTACGAAACTCCGCACGCGCCCACTGCAGAACAGTATTAATAGCGCTCCGCTTTCGGCTCGAAATTTTTGAATCGCAAGGTTAGATAAAAAGGCTTGAGGCGACGAGGCCCAGGGGCCCCATGCTCAAACAGTCCTCGCTTCGCTGCGGCGAGGAGGAGCAACGCAGCATCGGGCGCTCTGGACAAGCGAGAATCAAATCGATTGTATTGGAAAATGCTTTAGTCAAACTCTCGGTACATCTCTTCGTCGGGAACTTCCTCCGCGTCCAGGAAAGCTAGATGTGTGGGATCAAAAAAGCGAGTCATGAGTAGACGAATAGGCACCAGCAGGCCAATAAACAAAGGAAAGATAATTCCCAGAATCGAAGCCTTAATGATCCAAAGCATGGTGAGGCATAGTGCTTGTATTGCGGTGAAGGTATGGACGACCGCTTTGGGAACACGGCGCGTGTAGTGCTTAGGAGGGTACATGTTTGGATCGGTGACCCATAACTTGATGCGTTCGAAAAATTGGTTGCCACGTGTTGAGTTGATGCCCATAAACAAAAACAAGCCAAAAAGCACGGACATCGGGATGGCCCGAAGAGAAGGAAGTACAAAAAGGCAAAGGCCAATCATGACATGCACCGAAAGGCCCGTGAGTCTTGTTTCGATGACCGACACGACGTGTTCTTGACCACCCTGGCTGCTTACATGAGCGAGACTTCGTACATGATTTAACGACCGTACTGTGGCGGCAACCATCCAAGGCAGGCCAAACAAGGAGCATATGCCAATAAGAACGCCTACGACCAAAAGGTCCAAGTGGTAGGCAGCTCCTTTTTTTAGTTTATGTTGCGGAGCATTGACCAACCGTACCGTGATGTTCTGATCGAGAAAGACAAGCACGGAAAAAAGGAGCGCAGGCAATGCGGCGGCCAAACGTGCCCAGTATGGGGTCTGAAAAATATCAACGAACCAGGCGCGCCCTGTGCTTGTGCCAAAGTGTTCTGGAGCGGAGAGGTAGACTAGGTCGATGTGACGCATTGACCAAGCCACGAATGTCATAGTGAAGATAGCAATGGCTGGTCCGAAATCAGCGAGAAATTCACGCACGGAGTGAAGCAGAAGAGGGCTGCGTCGAAATCGCGACAGTTGTGTGGCGATGACGTAAGTGCCAAGTGCAAGGACGAGCGATGAGAGAGCTCCTTGATAACTCCGGCTTTCGTCCGTAAATCCTCGTAAAATATCTTTGCCTGCTTCGACGATGAAAATAAGTGATATGAGCGCAGCGAAGGTTTCATCGGTGAAACGCGAAAACCAACGCATGAGACTGCCTGCTTCAAAAATAGTGAAAGCAAAGATAAAGGCCATCGTCCAAAGGCCAATCCAGCCCAACACGGGTAGGTAGCTTAGGCCGGCTTGTTCACATACGCCGTAAAGAATCCCCATGAAAATAATTACCGGGCCCGTGCTGCCTAGAATCGTGAGTGGTTGTCCTGAAAAAAGCGCATAGACGATGCCACATAACGTGTGCGTTACAAGCATTTCGACCACACCGACTTGTCCGTGCGTAAGCACGGTGAGCAATCCCCCGAACGCAATGGCAGGCGCCAGGCACGCGAAAAAGAGAAACAAGGTTGATGCTAAGGCTTTCGGGTGCAGGCCATCTGAAAAATCACTGAAATAAAAGGGCGCACGTCGTTTGATGTCGTTAAGCAGTCCTCCTGCAAGTTTGTTTGTTTTTCGGAGCTCTGGCGGAACACTGTCTTGTGTTGGTTTTGGGGGTGATTCAACAAAAGCAAGATAGCGCTCGTAGACCTCCAGCAATGCTTCCGGCGAATCGGCGCTTAGTGCTTGGCTTCCAAATCGCGAATCATGCAGCATCCAACCAAAGGGCTCGAGTTCAGCGTCTCGTGGATCCGTGACTCCGTCTGCTTCGAATACGACCCAAAGAAACTCCAAAGAGGCTCCGTCTTCGGCATAGCAGGGCTGATGAAGCCTGAGCAATGAGCAACGGGCGTTCCCCGTTCCAGGGAAAGTGACTCGCAATACGCCAACACTATGCCCGAGATTCTTTGGACTGGGTTGATGACGATGGGCAAGTGCGTTGCTAATTCGTCTGTATTGGGTGCCTGAAAGTCTGCTTTGAGCACGCATTCGCTTGGCGATTTCGCGGACCAAGACGCTCAGGTCGCTTTCAGCAATATCGAAAATCACTTCGCTGTGATGCAGCGTTTGGTGGATGATTTCGCTTGTTGGAGGGATAGAGCTTGTGGGCATGATCGAGCTCGAGTCCGAAGTTACCCTTTTGAGGCTAAAAACACGAGGGTGTAATGCTTTTTGACCTACAAACTCGGCGCTTCGCATAAGGAGCTTGACCCAATGCCCACTGGGGCATAAACACGGGGTTTAGATGCAGGGCTCAGAGCAGACCATCATGGATGCAAAGGATGTATTACGCAGCATTCAGCGTATGGCCATGGCAATCGTTGAGCAAACTCACGGCCCGCAGCAGTTAGCTCTTGTTGGGGTGCGCCGTGGTGGCGTGCCAATTGCAACGTGGATGGCCGAGTTCATACGCAAAAGTGAAGGCCTCGAGGTTCCCGTCGGAACAGTCGACATTTCCCTTTATAGGGATGATGCGGCGTCCGCGCTTCCTGACCCTAAAATAGGACCGAGTCATGTGCCTTTTGATATCAAAGGCAAAGACGTTGTTTTGGTGGACGATGTTCTTCACACAGGTCGGACTATCCGAGCAGCAATAGAGTGTTTGCTCGATTATGGTCGCCCGCGACGAATATGGCTTGCGGTGCTTTGTGATCGGGGTGCTCGAGAGCTTCCCATTATGGCTGATTTTGTGGGTCGCGAAGTGAAAGTCCCAGAGGGTGTGCTCCTGGATGCATGCGTTGATTCGGAGAAGATTGAAGATGCATTCGTCAGATTGCGAAATAGGGTTGGATAAATGAGCTTAGCAAAAGAAAAAGCTTTTCGGCACCGCCACGTGCTTGGCATCGAGGCGCTTAGTCGCGGCGATGTGGAGCAAATATTTGATGCAGCCGAAGCTTTTTTTGAAGTGTCACGAAGAGCAGTTCGCAAGGTACCGACTTTGCGAGGGAAAACAATCATCAACGCCTTTTTTGAACCCTCTACACGTACCAGGACTTCGTTTGAAATCGCGGGCAAACGCTTGTCCGCCGATGTGATTAATGTCTCTGGCAGTAGTTCAAGCGTAAGTAAGGGCGAGACCTTGCTCGATACCTGCCGGACCCTGCAAGCCATGTGTCCGGATGTGATTGTGATTCGTCATCAAGCTTCGGGTGCTGCTGATTTTGTGGCTGAGAAAACAAATGTGCGGGTCATCAACGCAGGCGATGGCATGCATGAACATCCCTCCCAAGCATTGCTTGACGCCTTTGCATTGCGGTCTCGTTTGGGATCGATCGACGGTTTGCGTATCGCGATATGTGGGGATCTGATGCATTCCCGTGTCGTGCGATCCAATATTTTGCTTTGGAAACTCATGGGCTGCGAAGTGCACGTGGTTGGTCCCAACACTTTGATTCCGCCTGGTATTGAGCGCCTTGGTGCGAAAGTGTTTCATTCTGTCGAAAGCGCTTTGGAAGGTGCCGATGTGGTGATGGCCTTGCGCATCCAGCAGGAACGACTCAAGAGCGCATGCATACCGAGTTTAAGAGAGTACGCAAAGTGTTACGGCATCAACCAAAAACGCCTTGAGCTAGCGAAGAAAAACGCGCTGGTGATGCATCCTGGCCCCATGAATCGGGGTGTGGAGATTGATCCTCTTGTGGCGGATGGTCCTCAAAGTTTAATCTTGGACCAAGTCGAAGCAGGAGTGGCTGTGCGCATGGCGCTACTGTATTTTCTTGCTGGCGATGGCGAATACACGCCCTAGCTTGGCTATCGAGCGATCAACCTTAGGCTTCCGATGTTGAGTTGGAAGGTTTTGGGTGTAGCGAAACTTTCCGCCGCGTTCGAGATAGCGTTTTAGGTAAAAAGGAACTTTGAGGAGTTTTTCTTGGAGCAGGGGACGAATCATTCCCTGGACACTTCCGCTCCCGATGTCACTTAGTACGCCATAACTAAGAATGCTTTTTCGATCGTTGTAAGGCGCGATGTGAAAAAAGCCCCATGCTTTCGTCGCGGTACCGTCGTGAGAGGAATCAATGCGAAAAAGAAGTTCCTTGCCAGGGATTTTTACCGTGAAGACAATACGGTAGTTAATATCAAAAGGCCCTCCTTTTTGGTGTATCGCAACAACGCGTCGCTGTTCATGTTCCGATAAGAGCTCTGAACTCACTGTCTTTGGAATTATGCTAGGAAAGCGTTCGACGTCGAGTAGGGATTGCCACACCTCTTGCGGTTTGGCATTGATAAGTTGCCAACTGTTTCCACCAAAGAGGAACATCCCCTTTTTCAGTTGGCTCTGCGGTCGGGTCACAAGTAAGCCTTGATTAAGCTGCTCGAGCTCTTCGGAACTAAAAATCTGTTCTTCGGCCTGGCTTTGCGCTACATAGACAAACAAAAAAACCAATGAAAGCATGGTGACTTTGCCAGATCGGATGCCAGGGTCCATGACTGTTTGACGATGCTAAACAAGGCTTATTCAAAAAATACAGTCCCTAAACACGTAGGGAAAAAGGTTACCTGGTTTTATGAAATTTTCACTGCCTAAGCGCCAGGTTTTTGCTCTACTCATTTCGATTCTAGTTAGTGTGGTTGCTCTTTTTGCGACTTTCAGAGGCGTGGATTTCAATTCATTTTGGGCTCAGACCACAAAAGTGAAAATGGGAGTGTTCTTGCTCAGTTATCTTAGTGCAGGCCTCGGCTTTTTGTGTATCGCCTTGCGGATCAAGATTCTTGTGGGCACGCAACACCCCTTCAGTTTCAAAGACGCATTGCGTTCTGTGTTTGCTGGGTATTTGGGCAACGCTGTGCTACCGGCCCGAATAGGAGAGTTCCTGAAGGCTGGTTACATTTCGTTTCGCACTGGCCTTTCTCCCGGGCTGAGCATTGCGCTTATTGCGGTCGAGCGAGTTATTGATCTGGCACTGGTGATTGCCTTTTCACTTTGGGTGCTTCCTTTGGCTCTTGGCTCTGGCGCGCTTGGTCCAGGCGTTTGGCTTGCAGTGGCCATTGCTGCAGCAGGTTGTTGCGTGCTTGTTGTCGCTACTTTTCAGTCAATGTTGTTTATGAAAGTTGTGCGCTATGTGCTTTCTTTCCTGGGGGCAAAGCTTGAGCGGCTGATTTTGCCTATTGCGCAACAAGTACTCGATGGTCTTGGCGCCCTAAAGAAAAAGAAAGATGCGTTCTACGTTATTTTACTGAGTGTGTTTTATTGGTTGTTTAGCTTAGTGACATTGCATGTGTGGACCTTGGCTTTTGATCTCGAGGTGCCGTGGTATGCGAGCTTTCTATTGTTGGCCTTTTTGGCAGTGGGAACGGCACTTCCGGCGGCAGCTGCCTATGTAGGGACCTATCATTTTGCCGTGGTTGCAGCGTTGTCTGTGATGGATACACCTAAGTCACGTGCTGCTGCGGTTGCGGTGTTTGTTCACGCCGCCGGCATGATTCCGTGGGTCATCCTAGGTGCACTATTGGTGGGGCCAACCGTTTTGTCGCGAAGCACAAAGCGCATCGCAGATAAACCGTCAGACAAAGGCGATATAATTTAGATGTACCTGGTCAGTCGGTGACACTTGCCCGCAGTCGAAACCCAGCTATCCAGGCAAAAAAGTGAAGCTAGAAGTGCTGGAAGAAAGCAGGGGCTGACCAGGGACAACTACGATTGCCGCTCTAGCGTGCGTTTCTTCTCGATGTAGTCCTCAAGCCGACGTGCTGCTGCATCGAAAGCGTCACGTACCGCTACGTAAGCATCTTCGTGTGCCGGACTCGTACCGCTTCTTTGGTTTGCCAAGAGTTCGCATATTGGCAGCGTTATGTCTATGGTAACTTCGTAAAGAAAGCCTTTGTGTTTGTGCCGGTGTGGCGCTTCTATAACGACATGGCAGCGATGAATACGGTCATGAAACTTTTCGAGTTTAGCAGCTTTTTCTCGAATTCGTTGTTCAAGAGCTTCGGAGGGTGGAATATCGCGAAATGTAATTTGTAAGGGAAAAGTCATCAAAAACACCTTATCATTGAGTCCGTTTGATCTCTTTCGTTTATACCATCGTCCAAGTATTTTTCCAGGTTAAGCTGTGCTAATGTCAAAAGGAATGAAAAAAATTCGGATGGGATCACTGCTCGCTGTTTGCTGGTTAGTCGGGTGCGGCGGTAGCAATGCTCGTGTTGACGAAAAACCGGTTGATCGAGACCTCGAACCTGTCCCAATTGGCGCGGTTCATCCTGCAAGGACTGGCGTTCGGAGTTATCCGGAATCCGAATACGAACCGACGATCATTCCTCCTCGTGGTGCAGTCAATGATAAAGGTGAGAAAGAGGTGGATTAGGCTTGCTTTTTATAATAATGCTGAGTCATAGCAAGGCAGCTTAATCTTTTTTCTCGCATGCGATATAATTAGCCAAATGTCTGAAAACACTCTGCTGTTTCCTACAGATTTGGCGGCAAACAACCAAACACGGCTGCAGTTTGCGGCAACCTTAGCCAAAGCTTTGGATGTTAAGCTCTGTTTGCTTCATTTTATGGGTGTTGCAGATGCCGAATCGTCTGAAGATGTTCCGCAGGCCTTGCTTCCTGCTATCGAAGCCATGCGCAAAACCATGGCCGAACGTCGTGACGCTGCAGAAAAACAACTTAAGCTTGAGCAGTCTGTTGTGCAAAAGCTAGGTGTTGAGTGTTGCGTCGAGTTTCGAAACGAACGTGCAAGTACAGGCATTCTTGACTATGCGAAGGAGCATCCGCCGGCGTTTGTTGTTCTCGGGTTGCGTTCGAGTAGCGTGAGCCACTCTCCGTTGGTTCAGCATGTGTTTGGCAGCACTTCGAGCACAGTGCTTCGGCACAGTAATGTACCCGTACTAGCGCTGCCGCCCAATGCCACTTTGCCTGCAGCGCTTCATAAGTGTAAGTGGGTTGTTGGTGTCGATTTTTCCGATGAAAACAAAAGAGCGATTTCTTTTGTCCAACCCTTTGTGGAAAAATTGCAAGCTTCTATTGAGCTTGTGCACATCAGTGCACCGCTGAGTCGCGAGTTGGACGAGCCTGTGAATCAACTTTGGGCCGATCACGCCAAGCAACAACTTGATGAACTAAAGGCTTTGCTTGTTCCGAGCGCCAAAACTACCTTCAAGCAGACTCCTTCCGATAAGACAACGGGGCATGCCCTGGCTGAGCATGCATCCCATCGCGATGCTTCTTTTCTCGTGTTGAGTGCAAGTGGCAAAGGAAATCTGAAAAAGTTCTTTTTGGGCAGCACTGCTGAGCGCACTCTTCGCTATGCCACAATGCCGGTGTTTGTTGTTCGCGGGTGAAGCCGAAATCTAGGAGACGAGCGATGCAAAAAATTATGGTTCCCATTGATGGTTCAGCTGGTTGTGAAAACGCCTTGCGTTTTGCCGCAGACTTGGCGACTCGCTTTGATGCAGAACTCGAATTGGTTTACGCGTATGATACGCCTGGGATCAATTTTGGTGGAGTGGTGGCTTTTTCTAAGGAAGACTCATTGCGTGCCAAGGCAGCAGCAACAAAGACCGCGTTTGAACGAGCCGAAGCAGTACTAAAAGAACATAAAGTTTTGCGCCGTCATGTTTCCCTTGAAGGAGTTCCGAGTGTGGAACTCATTAACTACGCGAAGAAGAGCAGACCTTTTATGGTTGTGATGGGTTCTCGGGGCGTTGCTACCTTAGATGGAATCATCCTTGGTAGCGTCAGTGAACGCGTCATGCGTGGTGCCGATTGTCCCGTGACCATTATTAAAAGTTAAACAAAGGTATCGGTCACACTTCAGTCGGCATGCGTATGGTGCGGGTATTGTGTTGCTGTGCTGGGGTATCCTATCCACAGCGGCTTGGTTATCCTACATGCTAAATTCGCAGAAAGCAGCGAAATATCCGTTGGCATTGTTTTTGCTCCGTTTATAGCCATGCCTTTTCTTGGTCGACTTCTAGCTCTTATCTGTATCGGGAGTGTCGCTTGCTCACTTGCGCCGGCGAAGCCAGAATCCAATGACTTAGGTGAACTTGAAGGCGCTCTCGTTGGACTTCCATTTCGGGTTGATAAAGTAACATACAACGGGGAAGGGAGCCCTGAGGATCCTTTTGATGTTTGTGAACCTTTTCGTAGCTATGTAGAAGCAAAGGGGCGGGAAAATTTTGGTGAAGCTTTAAGCAACGCTGAATTAGTTTGCAATGAGGGTAGCTGCGTTGTTCGCCAGCGCTTTGCGGCTCAACCCGACAAAGAGCTTGTTCAGGATTACGGAAGCAATGAGATTCGCGAAGAGCTTGTTAGTGCAGATACGCAAACAAATCTTCAAAACAGTGCACGTGAGGGCTATGTTGATTCTGGCTGTCTTACTGTCAATGGCCAACATGCTCAATCCGGCCAACAGGTTTTACTGTCTCAAATAGATTTTGCAGAGCTCGGCGAAAGTCTCCGGCAAACGGCAACGCTACTCGGAGCTGTTGGACTAGCAAGTTTCTCGATACCTGATCTAAGTTGGTCCAAAGTTATCACGCTGCTTTCGTTGGCTGGCCTTGCAATAGCTGCAATTGCTATTCGTGGGCTTGACTCATGGTATATGATGCGACCTCAGCATTCGTCGTTTGAACTTCTTGAGATAGGCTTACTGGCACAAATCTCAAATGCCATTCTACAGCGACTGCGCCAAGGTGAGCTGTCGGCGGCGGAAACTCAACTTGAGATGATTCGTTTAGAACTAGTGCGCCAGATGGATGCTACTCTTGCGGAGCAAGGCAACGAAAGTGTTGAGGAAGATGAGCTCGATGTTTTTAGACGGTTTATAGATGGAATTGAGTACGATGCAAAAACGGGCCGTGTGGTGTCGAGAGTTGATGAGGGTCCAAGTTTCGACCCGGATCCATTTGTTTGGCCCCAAGACAATGACCACGATTGCCTAATTCGCATTCAAAACAAATTGGTTGAGCTTAGCACTGTTTCCGAGCTTCAGAACGGAGAGCCGGTGTTGGTGGTGTGCGCGATGTACAATTCGACTAGGGTAATGTTGGAAACTTATGAGTTCGACAAGAACGGATACGATGCTGAATTGCGTTGGCGCACTCTCTACGCCTTACCTGACACAAACACAGTTCCTTTTCGTGCATATAACGTTGGAGACCTTCCGTTGAAGTTCACGATTACTCCACAGCTTTCTGCGACTACAACGATCGCTGAAGTCGGCGCAGATATCGAAAGTGCTTCTGTTGAAATAGGGGCAGGTGCCGAACTTCAGTTGCTCGCATCCCGAAAGCTCATCGGATCGGCATTAGTCAGCGATCTGTCTACGATGATTGTTACTCCTTCTGGATCGTACGCTTTTCGGGCTGCGGGCAACTATGCTTTGCTGGTGTGGGATTACTAAACAGCTATCTCTGGGTCGCTGGGTGACTAAGCGAAGTGAACAAAGTCACCCTGCCTAACCGTGGGCTGCTCACTTCCGTTGTAGGTATACATCACGTTTTTGTCACCGACGACAATATCGCCAATGCAGGTTGCAAAGCTTTCTAGTAACGGATGCTCTTTCGAGGCGATAAGCAACTCATAGTCTTCGCCCCCCAACAAGGCGAGCTCAAAGGGATCACAGTCAAGGGCTTCGCAGGCCTCACGATACCCGGTATCAAAGGGGAGTTTTTCCAAAGCGACAGTCGCAGCGACATGGGATGATTCGGTGACGAGCTGCAGGGCATCGTTGAGTCCATCGGACAAATCAATGGCTGCTGACGCAATGTGGGCGACGGCTGCCATTTCTTTCAAATAGACAGGGGGACGCTGCCAGCGTTCTACAAACTTTCTGAAGTCAAGATGCGTTGATGATTGCTGTAGTGCCTTTAGGCCCAAGGCGGCACTTCCAACCTGACCCGTTAAATAGAGTTTGTCACCAACTTTGGCAGTGGAGCGTCGCAGTACATTTGAATTGCTTTCGCCTAGCACGGTGACAGAAACGGACATGTTACGACCACGCGACAAATTGCCACCGACTACAGGAATTTGCATCTCGTCTGATGCCATTCGTAAGCCTTCGGCGAGCGCACGAATGGTCTCGTCACTGGTACTCTCGGGCAAGATGAGGGAGACCAGGGCTCCCACAGGCTTGGCTGCCATTGCCGAAAGGTCACTTACGCTTACGGCCATAGCGCGCCATGCAAGTTGTTCATGGCTAAGATAGGACTGCTTAAAATGCACGTGTTCAACTTGCACATCAACGCTACAGACGAGGTGTTTATCAAGCGAGCCAAGTACCGCTGCATCGTCCCCGATGCCGAGCACTACTTTTTCATACTTTTCTTTCTCAAGCGTTGCTTGCAAGATCTTAATAAAATGTCGTTCTCGTGCGTGTGTCATGATCTCACGTCGTTTAGAGGGTCCTTCTCCAGGCCCAGACGGCGAAAAAAAGCATCATGAGAAAAACACCCAATGCAAAAACTGTAATCCTATTGTGCGAAGGCTTAATCGCGTCGGCACGGGATGCATCGAGAGCCTGCATGGCTGCAGCGAAGACGTGTTCAAGTTGCATTGAAGCGCGTTCACTTCGAGCAGGATCTGCTTCTTTTATACTTCGGTAGCGTTTTCCGGCCTCGGAAAGTTTGCCGGTCGCTTGGCACAGTACGATAAAACGTCGATGAGCAATGTCCTCTTCCCAGTGCTCAAGAACTTGCGTCCAAGCAAGATCCATACTGTCTTCTTGCGTTGCATCGAGGATTTGCTCGCTATCATTTTGTTCAGTGTTGTTAGTCATGCCAGATGTGATTGGAGTGAACGCTTTTTACACGCATGCTCTAACGAGCATAAGCTGAACAAGCGAGCAGCCTAAAGCTACTTTCTCGCTAAGTGGCGTTCTTTTTATTTTCCAACTAAAAACAAAGGCGATCAGATGCTGATCGAAGGGCAAAAAGAAGTTGACACCGTGTACCGCAAGCCCGTAGTTTCGGAGAGCTAAGTGGTAAAAAGTGGTAACTAGTGCCTATTCTGGGCAAAACGGGCCCAACGGGTGAAGGTGAGCCAAGCAGTGTTTCGAGGACGCTATGAACACACGATTGATGCTAAGGGAAGAACATCTCTTCCTTCGCGTTTTCGTGAACTGCTTAGTGCTAACGGCGAAAGTCGACTTGTGATCACTGCAGGTCTTGAATCCTGTTTGGTTGCTTATCCCCTAAGTGAATGGATGGCGTTCGAAGAGCGTCTTTCGCAATTGCCAAAGTTCGATCGAAGCGTCGCTATGCTTCGACGTATCTACGTATCCGGAGCAGTCGAGTGTGAGCTCGATAAACTTGGGCGTCTTTTAATCCCAGCATCCTTGCGTGACCATGCGAAGCTCAAACGCAAAGCGTTATGGGCGGGCATGGGAAAGCACGTCGAGCTATGGTCCAAAGCGGAGTTCGATAAACTTCAAACTGAAGTGCTTGACGATGCCGAGCAACGTCAGATCATGGCGGCACGCCTTTCGGAGCTGGGACTATGATGACGCAAAGCGAGCAAGCGCATATTCCTGTGATGCTCGATGAGTGTCTCGCTGCGTTAAGTGTACGGGATGGCGCGGTCTATGCGGATCTCACTCTTGGGCTAGGCGGCCACTCAGAGGCTATCCTTGAGGCAAGTGCCCCTTCTGGAAAGCTTATTGCTTTTGATCGTGACCCTGATGCGCTGGCGCTCGCAAAGGATCGACTTAGCCCCTACAGCGCGCGCACGCAGTTCTTTAATGCTGATTTTGCGAGCGTTAAACAGGTTTTTCAAGAGCACGGCGTTTGTCCTGTGGACGGTTTGTTGGCGGATTTAGGAGTGAGCTCGCTTCAACTCGACGCTGCCGAGCGTGGCTTTTCCTTTCAGCATGAAGGTCCTCTCGATATGCGGATGAACCCTGAGCTCGGGCTAAGTGCCTCTGAGTTGTTAGTCCAAACTTCAGAAAAAGATCTTGCCAACCTTCTTTACAAATACGGCGAGGAGCATCGCTCGCGACGTATTGCTCGGGCTATTTGTCAGGCGAAGCGTGAAAGCCCGATTGAAACAACGACACAACTGGCAAATATCGTGCTCCGTGCAATAGGTCGCCCACCCGGTAGTCGTATCCATCCAGCAACGCGAACTTTTCAAGCGTTGCGCATTGTGGTGAATCAAGAGCTTGAGCAGCTCTCCGAGCTTCTTGAAGTGTTGCCGGATTGTATTGCTCCTGGGGGAATAGCCGTCGTGATCAGTTTTCATTCCTTAGAAGACCGCATGGTTAAATATGCCTTCCGCGACAAAAGTCGTTGGCAGCCGCTTACAAAAAAACCGCTTACCGCTTCGCTTAGTGAAACCAAAGATAATCCTCGTTCGAGGAGCGCAAAAATGCGCGCAGCCAAAAGAGTAAGTGCTGCGGAGGTGGTACAATGAAACGACGTTTTCTTACCCTATGGTCCGTTGCAGTGATCGCAAGTTCTGCAGCATTCGTTGTGCATTTGGCTTTGCGCTTTGAAACGGTGCGTCTCGGCTATGAAGTTGGCAATGCACGCAAAGTACAACGTCGGCTCCTAGAACAACGCCGAACTTTGTCACTTGAAGCGGCGACGCTGAGGCAAACCCCTCGGATTGAATTTCTGGCTACCCAATTACTTGGCATGGAAACGGCCAAACCCAATCGCGTGGTTTCCATGGATGCCACCCGAATCGCAGCGAATACAGGAGCGGCGAGGTGAAAAACCTTCCTGAGCGTCGTGCAAAATGGATTCGGTTGCGGGTATCCATCATGCTTTTGTTGCTGCTGGTGGGAGTGGGCACGGTTGTCCGGCGTGCTTGGGAGCTTCAGGTCGAAGCTGCTAGTCCGCTCGCTAAGATGGCGGAGGAGCAGCATCAACTCAGTCTTAGGCTCGCGCCAAAGCGAGGTACCATATACGATCGAAACGGCGCTGAACTGGCTGTGAGCGTTGAAGTCGATAGCGTGTGGGCCAATCCGCGCTTACTAAAAAAGCAGGGAGCAACCCCTGCCGCGGTAACGGCTCAACTGCGAAGCGTTCTGCCCGCTTTGGATGCAAAGCGCATTCATCAAAGGCTTTCATCCGATCGCTATTTTGTCTGGATAAGAAGGCATATCACTCCCAGGCAAGCAGCTGCGATCAAGCAACTGAAATTGCCAGGCGTTGCCATGTCCAAAGAAGCGCGACGCTTTTATCCGAACCGTGAGCTGGCTTCACATCTCTTGGGCTTTGCCAATGTGGATGGCAAAGGTATCGAGGGTCTTGAGCTTGCTTTAGAGGATCGTTTGCGCGGGCGCATTGAAAGCACCGCTGCGACGCGCGATCGGCATGGTTCGGTTGTGTTCTCCGAAGAGTTTCTTGATGATCGCGCAACGCAGGGTGAGGATATTGTCCTCAGTCTCGACAAAAGCATTCAGCATCGCGCCGAACAAGAGCTTGCCTATGCCGTGCAGCACTATGAGGCGCGAGCGGGTAGTGTTGTTGTCATGGATCCCCATAATGGGGATGTGTTGGCCATGGCCAACTACCCCAGTTACAATCCCAATGACCCAGGTGAGTCTCCGCCGGCCAACCGACGGAACCGGGCAGTCACAGACCGCTTTGAGCCAGGTTCGACGGTTAAGATGTTTACCGTGGCGAGTGCTCTTGAGAGTGGCGCGATCCGACCCAATCAACGAATCGATTGCGGCCAGGGACTTTTACAAATCGGTGAGTTTATCATTCACGACACCCATAAATGGGGCAGGCTAACGCCAACTGAAATTTTGGTACATTCCAGCAATATTGGGATTTCGCGTATTGGTCTTTCGATGGGAAAGGCACGGATGTTTCGCTCCTTGAGGCGCTATGGTTTCGGCGAAAAGACCGATGTCGGTCTACCGGGCGAAGCGCAAGGTATTTTAAGGCATTACAGCAAATGGTATGACATGGATGCTGCCACTGTGCCTTTTGGCCAAGGTATGAGTGCCACGGCTATCCAACTTGCTGTGGCGACCAGTGCTATCGCCAATGGCGGAAAGCTTTTGAAACCCGTGCTCATCAAACGGGTTCAAAGCGCGCGCGGCGAGCTTCTTGAGGAGAACAAGACTGAGTTGCGCCGGGTTGCTGTGGCAGGTTGGGCTGCAAATCGTGTTGCTCGCATGTTGAAGGAAGTGGCGTCCGAAGAGGGTACAGGTGTTGAAGCTGCCATCGATGGCTATGAAGTAGCAGGGAAAACCGGTACGGCACAAAAGGCCGACTACATTGCAGGCGGCTATGCGCGAAACAAATGGATCGCATCGTTTGCAGGCTTCGTTCCCGCAAACAACCCTCGTCTTGCCATTGTTGTGGTGATTGATGAGCCCACTGTTGAGCATACGGGCGGGACGGTCGCTGCGCCTGTGTTTCGCCGCGTTAAGCTCGCCGCGCTTCATCACTTGGGTGTTCCGTCCGACGGCAGAAGCAAAACGCTTCTTGCAGCACATAAAGGAGCGAAGCGAAAAGATACACGGCAAGACACGGATATGCTTCCAGGTATCATTCCGGCATCGTACCTTAAAAGCAACAACGCATCGTCCACACTTCAAGAGCAAACCACTGTGCCTTATTTGATAGGCAAGAGTGCACGCGCGGCGATTGTCATGACCTACCGTTCCAATCTTGAGCTAACATTGTCGGGCTCTGGCGTGGTGAGTTCTCAGCAGCCGCAAGCTGGAGCTCTTGTCGTTCCCGGATCGCGTTTGCAAGTTGAACTTGCCGAACCTGACTACGTGAAAACAGGGCAGGGGGGCTAGCGTATGGTGCCTTCGACCTCACTTCAAAGCTTGAAGGATGCAGGCTTAGTTCATAGCATCGTGGGAGATCCAAGCGTGCGTTTTGTTGATGTGCAGCATGATTCACGTCGGGTTTTAAAAAACCATCTTTTCGTGGCGCTAAAGGGGCAGATGCAAGATGGATCACGCTTTGTTCAAGACGCTATTACGCGTGGTGCGGCTGCTGTTCTAGCGGACCATGCCTTTGAGTGTCATGTTCCTCTTGCTGTTGCACACGATGCTCGCATCGCGCTCGGTAAAGTAGCGGAGAAGCATTTTGCTCATCCATCATCGAGCTTGTCTGTTGCGGGCATCACGGGCACAAACGGCAAAACGACCTTAAGTTATCTTCTCGAAGCAGCTGTCTTTGCGAACGCTGCCCTTCCGGCAGTGATGGGCACTATCGAATACCGTGGAGTAGGGCTGCGCTACGATGCTAATCACACCACTCCGGAAGCTGATGACATTTCGCGCTTTGCGCGTGCGGTGCTTGACCGTGGAGCGACACACTTGCTTCTTGAGGTCTCAAGTCACGCTCTAGCGCTTCACCGCGTTGATGCGCTTGATTTTAAAGTCGCTGCTTTCCTTAATCTAAGTCAGGATCATCTGGACTTTCACAAATCGCTGGAAGAGTACTTTCAAAGCAAAGCGCGTTTGTTCTTAGACCTACGGCCCGAGTACGGTGCAATTAATATCGACGATGAATACGGGAAGCGTATTGCTGATTTGTATCCGGGGAAATTGATTCGCTGTTCGTTTCGCAACGAAGATACTGAGTTTTTTTGCAGACGTTTGACATGTTCTAGCTCAGGGGTGTCGATGGAAATTCGTACGCCGAAAGGTGAGCTTGCCATACACAGTCGTCTCATTGGCGAGCACAATGCCTACAATTTACTGCTTTCGCTAGCATGCTGTCATGCTCTTGGTTTGGACCTTGAGAAATCAGTTCAGGGGATAGAGCAGCTCGAGATTGTTCCGGGCCGCTTGCAGCCTGTTAAGACGAAGAAGCAAATTCTAACCTTTGTGGACTACGCGCATACGCCGGACGCGTTAAGCTCGGCGCTGCGTGCGCTTCGAAAAGTCGCCAAGGCTCGGATACTGCTTGTGTTTGGCTGTGGTGGCGATCGCGATCAAGACAAGCGCTCTCTTATGGGCGAGGTTGCTGCAAAGTATGCGGATCTTATCGTGCTAAGCAACGACAATCCCCGAAGCGAAGATCCGGATCGCATTATTGAGCAGATCGAAACTGGACTTCGTCGTGCCGGTGAACTCGAAAAAGTGCAGGCGAGTCAGCTGAAAAGTTCTGCTCGCGCCTACGCTTGCATACCGGATCGTCGCGAAGCCGTTGCCGTTGCATTGGAAGCGGCGAGCTCTGGGGATGTGCTCTTGGTGGCGGGCAAAGGCCATGAAGATTACCAAATCATTGGGCAACAAAGGCGACATTTTAGCGACTTTGAGGCAATAAAAGAAGCAGACTCTGCTCTTGTTGAGGAGGATGCATAAGATGGCAACACCCATCCCAGTAAACGAAGTTCGATTTAGCCTTGCTGAAATCTGTTCCATCTGCAAAGGCACCTTGTTGAGTGGAAATGCGGACGACGAAATCGTCGGTGTGAGCACCGATACCCGGTCAGTCAAAGCAAACAACTTGTTTGTCGCCATTGCAGGCGAGCGCATGGATGGCCACGACTATATCAAAACAGCAGTGAAGGCCGGAGCAAAAGCCGTTATTGTAAGTCAGGCTGAGAAAGCACCGAAAGACATCGCAGTGATTGAGGTGCCTGATGGCATCGCAGCCTTGGGTGATTTGGCCGCGGCCCATCGCCGTAGATGGGGTGGGTACGTTGTTGCCGTTTCTGGCTCTGCCGGGAAAACCATGACCAAGGACTTTGCTGCTGCAGTACTAAAAACTTTGTACAAGAAGGTTCATAAGACCGAAGGCAACTTGAATAACCTGATTGGTTTGCCCATGACCTTGCTGGCCTTGAGCGAGAAACATCAACTAGCCGTGGTGGAACTTGGCATTAACCAGCCCGGTGAGATGGAACGGCTTGCGAGCATCGCGCAGCCCGATGCTGCCGTGATTACCAATGTTTCAGCTGTGCATACCGAAGGTTTGAGCGACGAGCAAAGCATTGCCAAAGAAAAAGGGGCTTTGTTGCGCGCGCTTTCGCCGAAAGGCTTGGCTGTGGTCCATGGCGACAGCGAGTATTTTGATACGCTTATCGAAGGTTTAGCGACCGAGCGGTTAGTGCGCTTTGGTTCTCAAGACAGCGGTGATGTGCAGTTGCGTGCTCAGCACATCAATCCCTCACTTCGTAACGAATGTACCATTGCGCTTAGCAAGATCAATCATGAGATTCCACTGCAGATGCGGCAGTTGGGCGAGGGTGCTGCTATGAATGCAGCCGCTGTGGTGGCCTTGGTTACCGAAATGGTTACCGCCACCGACCCCAAGGCGGTGCCAAAAGCAATTAAGATTATAGCAAAGGTTCTCAATGACATTCCTGGTGCGCCCCACCGTTTCAACCTTCGACGCGGCCCTAAAAGATCACTGTTGATTGACGATACCTATAACGCATCGCCTGCAGCGATGTCTCTTGCACTCGATACCGCTTCGGAAATCGCTCAGACCATCAAAGGGCGACTTTTTGTTGTGTTGGGTGACATGAAAGAGCTTGGGGAGCGCTCGAAAGCTGAACATCGAAAAGTTGGCCGTCACGTTGTCGCGGTCTCTGCGATGATGTTTGTGGGCTTTGGCCCTGAAATGAAAGTTGCGGTTGAAAGTTCATCAGAAACCACAGGCCTTGCCGCTCCGACTCAAGCCATCTCTATCAACAATGCGCTCGATGCTGTCGCGCCCGTCGTGGAGAAACTTCAAGAGAGGGACGTCATTTTGATCAAGGGTTCAAGAGCCATGCAAATGGAGCGCATCGTAAAGGCCATGATAGAGGCAGATAACGCATGATCTACTATCTTCTTTATCCCCTGGCTCAGCATGATGCGTTCTCCTTCTTGAACGTTCTTCGTTACGTACCGTTTCGGGTTTTGGCATCAACCATGACAGCGATGGTGCTTACTTTTGGCCTCTATCCATGGTTCATTCGCAAGCTTCAGTCTCGACAAATCGGCCAAGTCATACGTGAAGATGGTCCTGAATCGCATTTATCCAAAGCGGGCACACCGACCATGGGCGGCGCGCTTGTTCTGCTCGCGTTGATCTTTTCAACCGCGCTGTGGGCAAATCCGTCAAACACGATGGTGTGGGTTGTGATGGCCGTTACAGTTGGCTTTGGCGCGATTGGCTACATCGACGATGCTTTGAAAATCCGCTTCAAAAACAGCAAAGGTGTTTCTGCACGTATGAAGCTCCTGTCGCAATTTGCGATAGCTTTTGGTGTCGCTGCCTTTCTTTGGTACGCGCAAAAGGGTTTGCCCGAAGATTGGCTTGCGCTGCGCGAGCGTTTGGCGTTGCCTTTTGTGGCGTTTGAACGTTACCCCTTCAGCATTCCTGCCTGGCTCTACGTTATTTTTGCCGGTCTGGTCATCGTTGGCACATCCAATGCGGTTAATCTTACCGACGGCCTCGATGGTTTAGCCATAGGGCCCGTGATGATCAACGCAGGCACCTACATGATTCTTGCGTATCTTGCGGGTGCGATTTTATTCCGAGTCCCTATCGCGCGCTACCTCGATATTCCTGCGATACATAGCGCTGGTGAGCTTGCGGTGTATTGCGGCGCAATGATTGGCGCGGGGGTAGGGTTTCTTTGGTTTAATACTTATCCGGCCCAAGTGTTTATGGGCGATGTGGGCTCGCTTGCTCTGGGTGCAGGTCTTGGTACTTTAGCGGTGCTAACCAAAAACGAAGTGCTTTCGATTCTGCTTGGCGGAATTTTTGTAACAGAGGCTGTTAGCGTCATTGGGCAAGTGGCTTCGTTCAAGCTGACCGGAAAACGTATTTTTTTGATGGCGCCGATTCATCATCACTTTGAAAAAAAGGGCTGGGCGGAGCCCAAAGTCATCGTGCGCTTCTGGATCATTAGCATCATGCTCGCGCTGGCGAGCTTGGCAACACTGAAGTTGAGGTAGGGCGTGCAGTTAAGGGGAGCAAAAGTGGCGGTAGTGGGACTCGGCGCAAGCGGTAAAGCCGCAACGCGTTTTCTGCTCGCCCAAGGCGCTACTGTGCTGGCCAATGATAGTGCCCCGGCGTCTCATTTCGGCGACGAGTTACGTGAGTTTAGCGAGCGAGGCGCAGAGCTTTTGCTAGGCCGACATGATGCTGAACGTTTGTCAGACATGGATCTGATCGTCCTTTCTCCGGGCGTGCCGCCTCTTGCGGAATTGGATATCGCTGAAGAGCAGGGCGTGAAAATCGTAAGCGAAGTCGAGCTTGCAAGCTGGTACATCAAGGCGCCCATTGTTGCGATTAGCGGTACCAACGGCAAAAGCACGGTGACCACCTTAATCGGCAACATGGTTAAGCACTTAATGAAGCCGGTGTTTGTCGGTGGCAATCTAGGAAGGCCGATCCTTGATGTTGTGGGAAGTCCAGCAGCGAGCAAAGACGGTCTTGTGGTTGTAGAGTTATCGAGTTTTCAGCTTGAGCGCATCGAAAGCTTTCATCCGAGCATCGCTGTTCTTACAAACCTCAGTCCGGATCATCTTGATCGCTATCCTTCGTTTGATGCCTATGTGGCTGCAAAGGCACGTCTTTTTGAAAACCAAACATCTTCTAATTTAGCCGTACTCCCTGCCGGCGACAGTGGCTGCCTCGTGCTGTCGCAAAACGGTCAGGCTAAAGCATCGTTCTTTGGTTCGCCCGATGGAGAAGTACGGAGCGAAGGCGGCCGAGTGCTTGATACCCAAACAGGCGCATTCCTCGAGCATGACAAAATTGGCATTAAAGGCGCTCATAACATGACAAATGCTGCATGTTCTTGGCTCGTTTCTCGCCATCTTGGTGTGTCGCCTGAAGCGATAAAACAAAGTCTTGTTAGCTTTAAAGGGCTGCCTCATCGTATGCGGCTTGTGGCTTCGTTACGCGGGGTTGATTTCATCAACGACAGCAAAGCGACCAACGTCGGGGCGGCGGTAGCCTCGATCGATGGCCTTTCCGATAGCGAAGGGCGCATTGTGCTTATTGCGGGCGGCAAGCACAAAGGCAGCGACTATGCACCGCTTGTGCAAAGTATGAATCGAAAAGGCCGTGCGGTTGTTTTGATAGGCGAGGCCGCGGAACAGATGACCGAAGCTTTCGCTGCAAGTCCTTTAGTCGTTCGGCGTGTTGATTCGATGAGACAAGCGGTTGTTCATGCATCGGAAATAGCCGAAGCGGGCGATACGGTACTGCTCGCGCCAGCCTGTTCAAGTTACGACATGTTTCATTCCTATGTCGAGCGCGGTGAGGCCTTTGAGCAAGCTGCCATGGGTTTACAAAAGGAGTCGGCTTAATGGAACTGAGAGCTATGGGATACCGTTACGCAGGGCGCAGCGCGAAAAAGAAAAAGGCCGTGCCTGGTCTTGTGACCGTTCCTTTCGACGGCTTGCTTGCTGGTTTAGTGGTGAGCCTGATGGCTTTCGGTATTGTGATGGTTTACAGCGCAAGCGCGGTCTTTGCATCGCAGCGCTATGGAAGCGGACAGTTTTTCCTGATTCGCCAAGTCATCTACGCCACCATGGGAATCGGAGTGATGTTTTTAGTCGCGCGCTTTGACTATCATAAACTGCGACTTCTAACCTATCCCGCGCTTATTGGCTCGGCTCTGCTTTTGTTGGCGGTCACGATGGGCCTGGGTCGCAGCGCGGGTGGCGCTTCGCGCTGGATTCATTTGGGTCCGATCAATATTCAGCCTTCGGAAATTGCTAAGATTGCTTTGATCCTTTGGCTTTCGTACTCGCTTTCAAAAAAGGCCGAGCACATCAAGAGTTTTTCCATTGGCTTTTTGCCACATGTGTTGGTCGCAGGCGCGTTTATGCTGCTTTGTTTGCGCCAGCCGGATTTTGGCGGAGCGGTGATGCTGGGCGTGCTGACCTTCATTATGCTGTTCGCGGCCGGGGCGAAACTCGGCTACATCCTTGGTGCCGGATTGCTTGCCTTGCCGGTGGTGTATTTGCTGGTCACCAGTTCACCATACCGCATGCGGCGTATTCAAGCCTTCATGGAACCATTTGAGCATCGTTACGATGCTGGTTATCAAATTGCTGAATCGCTAATGAGCTTTGGCTCTGGAGGTGTTAAAGGCGTGGGGCTTGGCGATGGCAAACAAAAACTGTTTTTCTTGCCGGAAGCGCACACCGATTTTGTGAGTGCCATCATTGGCGAGGAACTTGGCTTCATCGGCATCATGCTCGTCGTCGTGGTATTTCTTCTGCTCATCTGGCGCGGTTTGCGCATCGCTTTTCGTGCCGCCGATGACTACGGAACTTATCTTGCAACGGGTATTACCTTGTTGTTGGGCGTTCAGGCTTTTACAAACCTTGCCGTGGCGATGGGACTGCTTCCTACCAAGGGACTGACGCTGCCTTTTGTCAGTTACGGCGGCTCGTCACTCTTAGTGAGCTGCGCCGCTATGGGGATCTTATTGAGCGTCTCGCGCTCACAAATTGGTAAGCGCAAACGCGGCATCGAAGGGGGCGAAGATGATTAATAAATTTAGTTTTCCATGGGGGAGGGAAACATGATTGAACGTCTCGTTGTAGCAGGGGGAGGCACAGGGGGGCATCTGTTTCCCGGGATTGCCGTCGTTGAAGAGTTGAGGCGACGCTCTCCCGGTATCGAAGTGATCTTCGTTGGAACCAAACGCGGTATTGAGCACCGTTTGCTTCCTCAGCGAGGTGAGCGACTTGAGTACGTCGAGGTCGAATCACTCAAAGGCCGCTCGTTGCTTGGCTTTGCAGCAAGTCTAACTCGCTTGCCGCGTTCGCTATGGCGTGCGTTTCGATTGCTTCGCTCGATCAAACCCAGCGTGGTGCTTGGGGTAGGCGGCTACGCCTCCGGGCCTGTGGTCTTTGTTGCGGCGCTAATGGGTATACCCACAGCGTTGCTCGAACAAAACGCGCATGTTGGTTTAACCAATCGCTTGTTGGGCAAAGTTGTAAAACGTGCCTATCTGAGCTTTCAAAGCACTGCTGCTATTTTCGGAAAACGCAAAGCCAGAGTCCTTGGTAACCCAGTGCGCCGTGAGTTTGTGGATGCTGCGCGACTGGCCAAAGCTGACCCTCAAGGCTTTCGTTCTGCGCGTCATAAAATTGTAGTCTTTGGTGGCTCGCAAGGTGCGAAAGCGCTCAACGAGCAGCTTCCGGAAGCGATGGCGCTTCTGAAAAAAGAACACGGCATCGATGATCTTTGCGTCGTGCACCAAAGCGGCCAAAGCATGCAAGCTCAAGTGCAAGAGCACTACAATGCATTGGGCATTGAAGCCGAGGTGCTGCCCTTTGTCGAAAACGTCTTGCGCCAGTATCGGGAAGCTTCTGTGATCGTGGCCCGCGCTGGGGCGACCACCGTAGCCGAACTTTGCGCTGTGGGTCGTGCCTCTGTACTAGTTCCGTATCCTTTTGCCGCGGACGATCATCAAAACGTCAATGCAAAAGAGTTGGAACAAGTCGGCGCAGCTGAGCGCATTGAGCAAAGCAGTCTTGATGCAGGAGTGCTTGCCTCCGAAGCTAGCGCCCCTACTAAAAGACACCGCGTTCCGGGAAAACATGGCAAGCGCAGCCCGCGCTTTAGGAAAACCAGACGCCGCAGCAGCCATCGTCGATGACTTGTGCGCTTTACTAGGCTGCGAACTACCGGCCCAGCGTCATAA
Organism: Myxococcales bacterium; assembly: GCA_016699535.1. Taxonomy (NCBI): domain Bacteria; kingdom Pseudomonadati; phylum Myxococcota; class Myxococcia; order Myxococcales; species Myxococcales bacterium. The sequence goes on along the minus strand of CP064980.1, from coordinate 3,093,235 downwards.
CTCCACTCACACAAATGCGTCATCCAGCAGCTCCCCGAGCTCTCATCGCGTCGCCGTCCACCCCTCCGCCGCCTGGCAAGAACTCTGCCTCCTCTCCAAGCCTTTCCAGGATCACCCTTATTTACATCAATGATTCCATGCAGTTAGATGTAACACCGCGATTTTTTGCGTGACGGCAATTCGCGAAAAATCGCGGTGTCACATCTAAGTCGCCAATAATATTACGGAATTTGCTGGGATCCTGGATCGATTTCAGGGGCTGGTTCTGGGAGTAAAATCTCCCGGTTTTCTGCTTTTGTGTGCTAAGTCCCCTCGCAACGTAGGAGCGGCAATTTGTTTGGCGGTAAAGTAAAACGCATACACTTGGTCGGCGTCGGTGGCTCGGGGATGAGCGGGATTGCTGAAGTGCTTTTGGGGCATGGCTTCGAGGTGAGTGGATCGGACCTTAAAAGGAGCGATGTCACGGATCATCTGCAAGCAAAAGGTGCACGCATTTGCCTTGGTCACAAAGCTGCGCATGTTCAGGACGCGGATGTGCTTGTCTTTTCTTCGGCTGTCTCACGCGACAACCCGGAACTCGTCGAAGCACGAGATAAAGCTGTTCCGGTGATTCCTCGTGCAGAAATGCTTGCCGAGTTGATGCGTCTTAAAGACGGCATTGCTATTGCGGGCTCGCATGGCAAGACCACAACGACATCGCTGGTCGCAACGGTCTTGCACCATGCCAAGCTTGACCCAACCGTGATCATTGGCGGACGTCTCAACGCGCTTGGCTCAGGCGGAGCTCGGGGAGCTGGCAACATCATGGTGGCCGAAGCGGATGAGTCCGACGGCTCGTTCCTTCATCTTAGCCCGGCAGTAGCGGTGATAACGAACATCGATCCGGAGCACTTGGACTACTACAAAACGCAAGAAGCGCTCATGCAAGCCTTTGTCCGTTTTGCTAACAAAGTGCCTTTCTACGGTACGGTTGTGGCTTGTTTGGATCACCCGGGTGTCCAATCACTGCTTCCCGCGATTGAAAAGCGTTTATGCACCTATGGCCTGAGTGCTCAAGCCGACTACCGCGGACGCAATCCGCGCTTCGAAGGCCTAAGTACACGCTTCGAACTGATCCGGCGCGGCGAGTCGTTGGGTGAAATTGAAGTGAATATGCCGGGTATTCACAACGTGCTCAATGCGCTTGCGGTGATTGCTGTAGCTGACATTCTTGATGTGCCGCTTGATACGGTTCGCGAAGCTTTGAAAAACTTTGCCGGTGTGCAACGGCGTTTTACGGTGCTTGGGGAAGTTTCAAGCGTCATGGTGGTGGATGATTACGGTCATCATCCCGCTGAAATCATGGCCACGCTTGAGGCTGCCCAACGTGCGTTTTCTAGACGTATCGTGACCGTCTTTCAGCCGCATCGCTACACGCGGACGAGGGATTTGTTTGAGGAACTTGCTCAGGCCTTTAATCGTGCCCATGTGTTGGTGATTACGGATATTTATCCCGCAGGCGAGGGCCCTATTGAGGGTATTACGGCCACGGCCTTGGCTGATGCCGTAAAGGCGCATGGCCATCGAAAGGTGATCTATGCCCCGAAAGATGGCTCGCTTGCCGATACCGTGCTTGCTCAGCTCAAGCCCGCTGACCTCCTGATCACATTGGGCGCAGGGGATATCACGAAATTGGCCCCGGAGCTGCTTGGTAGGTTAGACAAGTGGGTATGGCAGGCGCAGTCCAAAAGTTAAATCCTTTTTCGGCTTCGGGATCGACTACCGCTAAAGGCAAGCCCAATCGCTTGGTGGTGGAAAAAGGTCCATCGGCTGTAAGCATTGAGACGACGCGTCGAGTTATTGCCTATGTCTTTCGTTTTATCGTTTTTTGCGCATCGCTTGCTGTGCTCTGGTTTGCGGCTCAATGGCTATGGAGCTACATCAAGGCTTCGCCATCTTTTGCGGTCGCTGAAGTACGCGTTGAGGGTCTGCATCGTTTAAAGCGTGGCGAGGTTATGCAGGCGGCGCATCTTGCTTTTGGGGATAACATTTTCGATAAAAGTCTCGAAGATCTCGAGCTTCAAATCGAAAACCACCCTTGGATAGCGGAAGCGAACATTCGGCGACGTCTTCCAGACACTTATCTCTTCGAGATTCGTGAGCATGAGCCCGCTGCGCTTTTGGGACTCGATACGCTCTATTTGGTAGCAACGGATGGAACGGTGTTCAAAGAGCTTGCGCCAAATGATCCGATGGATTTACCCGTGATCACTGGCGTTGACTCCAAGCGTTTTAAAGAAGAGCGTGACTATCGTGCTTCGATTTTATTGGGCATCTTAGCGATGCTTGAAGAATACCGTGAAGCAGGTTTGCTGCGTAAAGAAACCCTCTCTGAAATTCACGTTCACAATGACGATGCATTAACTCTGTACATCGGTGATGATGCGACACAGGTGAAATTGGGCCATCCGCCGTACCGAGCCAAAATCCTTCGGCTTCGAAAGATTTTATCAAAACTCGACGAAAAAAACGTGCGTGCCGCCTATGTTTTGCTGGATTATTTGCGACGTGATGATCGGGCAGTCGTGCGCCTGCGCGACTGAAATCCCAGCGTTTTTTAATTTTCCGAGACGGTTTGAGGGCCCATAACCTCGACAGTTCCTGAGGTTTTTAGTCATTTATTTGGTTGAACGATCCCCGGGCGTGTATTCCATAAAAAGGGCAAAACTGGGGAGTTTTTCTGTATGGCCGAGACGGAAATAATTGCAGGGCTAGACGTAGGTACAACCAAAGTAAGTTGCATCATTGCAGAGCAAACCGAAGATGGCTTGGACATCATTGGTATTGGGTCTGTACCTTCGAAGGGATTAAAAAAAGGCGTCGTGGTTAACATCGAGGCCACTGTGCAAGCCATTCGCACTGCCATTGAGCAAGCTGAAACCATGGCAGGTTGTGAAGTGGGCACTGTTTACGCAGGCATTGGCGGAAGTCATGTACGCGGTCTAAATAAACAAGGGGTTGCAGCCGTGTCCGAACGCGAAGTCTACGCACACGATGTAGCTCGCGTGCTTGAGCAAGCCAAAGCGATTCCTTTGCCGGGTGATCGGCAAGTGATTCACGTGCTTCCTCAAGAGTACATTGTTGACGATCAAGATGGCGTCAAAGAGCCCGTGGGCATGAGCGGCGTGCGCCTTGAAGCGCGCGTGCATCTTGTGACTGCCGCAAACACTAGCGTGCAAAACATTATCAAGTGCGCTGAACGTTGCGGTCAGTTCGTTGCCGAAGTGGTGCTTGAGCCGCTTGCAAGTGCTGATGCAGTGCTTTCTGAAGACGAAAAAGAAATCGGTGTTGCGTTGATCGACGTCGGTGGAGGCACCTCCGATGTGATCATCTACGCCGACGGTGCGGTTGTGCACACCAGCGTAATTCCTGTGGGCGGAATTAATCTTACCAGCGATATTGCAACAGGTTTGCGCACCCCAATGGCTGAGGCTGAACGTATCAAGATTAAATACGGTTGCGCATCAAGCCATATGGTTGATGATGAAGAGACCATCGAAGTTCCTTCGGTGGGTGGTCGTGCACCGCGTGTGCTGCCACGTCGCGTGCTTTGCGATATCATCGAGCCGCGCGTTGAAGAGATTTTCTCCGCTGTACGGCACGTCATCGAAGAGACAGGTTACTATGATGTGCTTGGAGCGGGTGTGGTGATCACAGGAGGAAGTACTATTCTCGATGGGATGCCAGAACTCGCTGAGCAGGTATTGGGCCTTCCGGCGCGACGTGGCGCGCCCATGGGAGTGGGCGGCTTGGCCGATGTCGTGCGAAGCCCAGCTTTTTCGACAGGTGTTGGTTTAGTAAAATATGGCGCTCGCAAATTCCGCGAGGAGCCACAACGTGCAGACATATCTTATACCCCTAGGCGAAGCTCTTCTTCTTCTACAATCGGTTCACGTTTGGGAGAGTGGTTTAGGGAAGTATTTTAGTGAGTTTAAAGCGCCTTGGCGAAGGGGCGTTTTCATAATGGTAACAGGACGTTTAGGAATCTCGGGAGGAAAAGGGTATGGCGATCTCAATCGATTTTGCAGATGAATCAGTACTACAGGCTCAAATTAAAGTGGTTGGCGTAGGAGGAGAAGGCGGTAATGCGCTTTCCACAATGATCGCCGATGGCCTTGATGGTGTGGATTTTGTGGTGGCGAATACCGACACCCAAGCACTTGAAAACCATTTGGCGGCTTCACGTATTCAGCTCGGGCCCAACCTTACCAAAGGCCTTGGCGCAGGAGCAGATCCCGACATTGGTCGCAAGTCTGCTTTGGAAGATGTGCAACAGATTGCCGAGGCCCTTCAAGGTGCTGACATGGTGTTTGTGACAGCTGGCATGGGTGGTGGCACGGGAACCGGTGCGGCCCCGATCATTGCACAAATCGCTCGCGATCAAGGCGCGCTTACGGTGGGCGTGGTGACCAAGCCCTTTTTGTTTGAAGGACGCCGTCGAGGCAAGAACGCCGAGCGCGGCATTGAAGAGCTTACCGATGCGGTCGATACCATCATTACCATTCCAAACGAGAAACTTCTCAACCTCGCCGATGAAGACATGCCCTTGCTTGAGGCTTTTCGCAAAGCAGACGATGTGCTCTTGCAAGCGGTGCGTGGCATCAGCGATTTGATTGTGAGCTCGGGCATGATCAACGTTGATTTTGCTGACGTGCGCACGATCATGAGCAGCACAGGCCGTGCGCTCATGGGCACAGGCGTGGCCAAAGGCGAGCGTCGTGCGATTGATGCTGCTGACATGGCCATCAACTCGCCTTTGCTTGACGATGTCACCATCGAAGGCTCGACTGGGATTCTTTTGAACTTCACAGCGGGACCTGACATTCGTCTCAAAGAGATCAACGAAGCGGCAAGCTACGTGCAGCAAGCCGCGCATGAAGATGCCAATATCATCTTTGGTGTGGTGACCGATCCAAACATGTCCGATGTGGTCAAAGTCACGGTCATAGCGACAGGTTTTGATGGCAGCCGGATGACAGAGGCTCAAAACCACTATCCAGGTCGCATCAGTCGGCCCATGGGCACGAGTAAAAATCACGGACACGGTGCTCAGTTGCCGCTCTCAGCTGCGCGCAGCTCGCAGTCCGAGCGCCCACAGCGTATGAACCGTCAGACCATGCCCAGCATGCCTGCGGTGCGCCAACAAGAAAGCCACTCTGTTCGGGCATTCGGGGCGGATGCATTGCTTGATGAAGCCTTGCTCGAAATCCCAGCCTACATGCGCCGCGGCCAACGAAACGGTTAATAAGACAGATACTAGTTGGCTTTGGTTTTTCTTGCCAGCTTTGCAAAGAGGGATCAGCCCTGCATGCTCAAACAGTCCTCGCTTCGCTGCGGAACTGCGCGTGCAGGGCGGGTCCCTCTTTGCTCCAAGACCAGGAGCTTCATCTGATCGTCGTGCAGATGATACACAAAGTGTAAACGAGGTAAGTTCGTCTTTGACCAGTGAATTCAAAACACCTTGAAGATGATGAATGAGCGTCTTGAGTGCTTAGTCTTGAAGCAAGTTGGCCGGGGCTTCCCACGCGCAGTTCCGCAGCGAAGCGAGGACTGTTTGAGCATGGGGAGCCCCGGTCAACTTGCAAGCTTAGCGCTTAGTAACGAGAACTAACAAATCTATAAATCGAACTGATCGCGGTGAGCTTTGAGCCAGTCCATGTAAAACTCGATACTTTGATGGGCTTCGAGCTGTCCTTGTTCGACGGCAGCTTCCATGGCCTGCTTGATATCACCGAGGCGTTTTGAAGCGGGCAAAGAAAAGGTTTCCATCATCGCGGTACCAAGCCCTTTGGGTAAGGGTGCGCTTTTGGCATCTTCGATGCGAAGCTTTTCAATGCGTTTGGCAAGTTCACTGATCTGTCTTAGACCGCGCTTTTTCTTTTCCGGGCGTTTGGTGGTGATATCGGCGCGGGATAGGTTGAGCAAATCATCGAGGCCCTCTCCCATCTGTTTGGTGAAGCGTCGCACGGCGGAATCGGTCCAGCTGCCATCGTACTGGCTGGCACGTAGATGATGCAGGATCAGAAAATGAATGCGTTTGTATTGAGCGCCATGAAAACCCAAGCGCTTGGCGAGCCGTTTGCGAAACATGGCCGCCCCGACTTCGCTATGGGCAAAAAAGTGCACGGCGCCTTTTTCATCGATCGAGCGTGTTTTGATTTTCCCGATGTCGTGAAGCAAGGCTCCCCAGCGGATTTCTAGCCGGCGAACCGACTGCCATACCACCTGCTTGGTGTGCTTCCAGACGTCTTTATGGTTCCACTCGCCATCGCCAAAACCCACCATCACTGAAATCTCAGGCAGCCACACTTCAAGAATCCCTGCCTCAAGAAGCGCATCAAGCCCTTGATCGGGGTAGCGCCCTAGCAGCAAGCGGTCCATTTGCTCGCGAAATGTGGCAAGGGGCAGGGCTTCAATGTCTTTGGCCTCGAGCTCTAGTTTGGGGGCCGGGCACTCGGCGCGGCTTTTCTCGCCCACGTCGGCTGCCCAGCGCAGAGCCTCGATCGCTGCTTCGGGCTTTGGCTCGGATGGCTTGGATACGGATGGGTTGGCCACGCTTAGCGACATAAGGCCGCGGAGCCTGGCCTTTGTCGCAGCAGCATGCAACTTGACTGGAAAAACACCATACTTCGTCTTGTTCACGGTAGGCGCCGAGGGGGCAATGGTGATATATGGGCCGTGATATGGTTAGGAAAAGTGTGCATTCCTTGGGGATTTGGCTACTGCCTTTTATGGTCTTGGCCAGCATTGGCCTTGCGGTCTTTGCCCTGACTTTTTGGGTCGACGCTTCGCAAAACCCCGATCCCTTGCGCGTGCTTTTGCTCATCTTTCATCCCAACCCCGTTTCAGCCGCCGCGACGATTTCCAACGCGGCTGAAGTCGTGGCAGCGGTCCTTGCCATCGCCATTACCGTTGTCGCCATCGTCGTCGAGCTTTCTTCGAACCGCTACACCCACCGCATCACCGAGCTCTTTGTCGGTGAGCCTACCAACTTTGCAGTGATGGGCCTTTTTGTGGTGACCGCGCTTCAGGCAGTGTGGACCAGCTTGATATTTGATGACACGCCAGGCCCCGACGCCTTTATCCCGTACACCAGTATCGTGGTCACGATGTTACTTTTGACCAGCTGTCTTTTGATATTGCTGCCTTATTTTGCTTACGTCTTTGCCTTCCTCAATCCGCTTAGCATCGTCGAGCGCATTCGAAAGCAAACGATGAAAGTGATTACTCACTTTAGGCCTGGTCATCACGTCTCGGCTCGCCATCAAGAAGCCGTGCGCGGCATCGAGCAGCTGGCTGACGTCGCGCTCAATGCCATGGACCACAAAGACAAGCGCATCTCCATGGCTAGCATCAACGCTTTGAAGCGTTTTTTCCTGGACTACCGAAAACACCGCGAACGCCTTTCGCCAGCCTGGTTTCTCATTGAAGGCGAACTTGCGCGAAATCATGACTTTGTCTCGATGGCCCCCCACATCGTGAAGGAAGTCAGTAAAAAAGGCTTGTGGATGGAAATGAAAATCCTGCGCCAGTACCAAACGCTCTTCAATGAAGCAGTGGGCCGGATGCGGGATATTAACTACTTAATAGCCATCAACACCAGGGTCATTGCTGAGCGCGCTGTTAAATCAGGCGACGATGAACTCGTTCAGCTCTGCATCCGCTTTTTCAACACCTACGTGCGCGCCACGCTCAACAAACCTGACGTGCGTACGGCTTACAACGTCCTGAACCAATACCGGCTGTTTGCCGAGCGTGCACTAAGCGAAGGGCACGACGAGCATCTCATCGAAATTGCCCGCTACTTTAAGTACTACGGTCAGATTTCCTTCAGCCGCAACCTTTCCTTTGTGCTTGAGACTGTGGCCTACGATTTGTGCTCATTAAACGAACAGGCCTACAATTCGGAGCACCCTGCGCGAGAAAAGCTACTGCAGATTTTGCTCGAAGTGGACCGTGAAAGCGAAACCGAGGCCCAGGAAATCTCACTAAGAGGCGTGCGCAAAGCCCAAATCAAACTGGCCACGTACTTCTTGGTGAACGGTAAATACGAACTGGCCAAACGCATTTACGAAGACATGTCAGCCGAGCCCGCTGAGCGCATGGCCTCAATTCGCGATGAACTTCTGCGCACCCAAAGCTCGGAGTATTGGGAAATCTCCGATCGCGGCATAAACTTCGATTACCTCAGCCCCGAGCGCCGGGCCAAACTCGAAGAGTTCTTCTCCTGGTTCGGCCAACTCCGCCCCCCCAGACCTTCCATCGCTTTGCGCATGATCGAGCCGCCTTCTATTAAAAGGTAGGATGTCGTTCCACCGCGACCCTGAGGGTTCTTGCCTTAATTGACATATCTGTCGTTTTCGAGCCATTTTAGTGACAAGTTTGGCATTAAAATGGTCTATTTGATGCCAATCTTGTCAATTGAACCGCTCGGCAAGATAGATAGGTCCTTAAAAGCTAAGTAAATTCATTAGAAGGACATTTTATACACATATATGGACTTGAAGTGGCAACTGGGTTGACGGGTCAGTTGACCCCACATGGGGTGCGTTGACACCACAGATCGGCACAAAAACACAGCTTGATACAGTAAATTTACAGCATCAACGCATGTATGCGCTTGGATCACATTTTGCACCTAAGCCTCTACGGCGGCACATAACCGCCCAGAAAAAGATTAGGAGTTATCACAATGCGCAAATTCCAGTTCATCCTACAATGCCTCAGCATCGTCGTTTCAGGGAGCTTAGTCGCCGCGCTCGGAGCGGGATGTGCTGTGCAGTCCGAGGACGCTCAGGTTGAAATTGCAGCGGAAGATCAGGCCCTGCTTTTCGGTGCGTTTGAAGACTTTAATTTTGGAAGCCTTCATATACCGTCTTTCAAACAAATCCCTTCGCTTGTAAGACAGTCGTTGTGCTCCTATGCAGCTTTGGACGAGGACGACGAATTTAATTGTATAGCTCGTGAGCTTGGTCAGGATACGGCCTATGACGATGACGAAAATTTCCTTCTTGGTGCGTTAGGCACCATTTCCGATGGAGTCAGCGGTGGCCTTAGTAGCCTTGCTAATATTCAAACGGAACTATTCACTGCGGGAGGCATCACATCCTTTTTAGCTTTTGCTTTTTATACAGGCAAGCTTGATTTCCTTCTTCAACAAGCCCCGCAACTGCAGCCAATTGCAGCCGGCATGGGATACACGGTTGCCGTGGGTGGCGGAACTGCCGGAGGAGCTTGGTTCGGTAGCGCTGCTGCCGGCAGTGGAACGCTAGCGGGCATTGGCGGTGCTACGGTAGGCGGCGTATCGCTTTCCGCCTTGCTCCCCTATCTTCTTGTTGGTGTTCTCGTCGCGGGGGTTACTGCGGTAGCTACCTCAGCTGAACGTGACATCCTTATAAAGGCAATTGCGGACTATTCTCTTGCTCGACATGAAGCAGCTGCTGCGGGGCAAAACTTATCCTTTGCCCAAAGCTGGCCCTATCTTTTGAAGATGCTAGCTGCCGTTCAGCAAATGTCTTCGGCATCGACTACCTTTATACAGAATCCAGTAGCTTTCACGATGCCAAGAGCTATTAATCTTGCCTTCTTTGTTGCGCTACCAGCGTTGATGGCTGGCAACATAGCGACCAACTTAGACGATTTGGTGGGTGTTGAAATGACTCAGTACACCCAGGTCTTCGATCTGAGCGAGCCTGAGCTCTATCAGGCCATGGCTGTGGGTTCCTTGCTCGCAGAAGGCGTTGGCTTGGGCCTTGAGCAAATGCAGCAAGCTGGAAAGTTTGTTGCTTTCCCTATTTATCAAGGGATTCCACGCCAAGTGGTGGACGAACACGGCAATGTCATCGCCGATTGGGAAGACATTAAAGCCAATGGTTGGATCTGGAAGGCTCCCAAGAACGGTAAACCGGATTGGGACGACCCCAAGAGCTGTGTTGAGGAGTATCAGTTCAAATGGGGCCGTATAGCGGAAGACAACATTCGCACTAAGTATCAATGGCCGATTTCCAAAGGCACCGGTGGGATTGTTTCACGATGGCAAAGTCTATCGACCAACGTGGCAACGAAAGCATCGGCACAGGGTGCTGGCAGAGGAATCCTAGCAATGCAAAAGTTTGTGGATGCTATCAACTGGATCCCTGGCGCCGCGAACTGGCTAACAAACATTCCTGTTCTTGGCCGTATTTTTAGCGGAATCGGATGGGTCGGACAACTCATCGGCAGTGTGGACCTTGCTGTGTGGCTAGCAAAACTAGTTCGCTTCACTCTGAATATCGCGGCGGTTGTATGGTGCAACATCCGCAAGGTGCTCGAGTGGATTGCAACAGGGATAGGCCTTGCTGCAGCTATCATCGCAGCACTCGGGTTGATTAATCCCGAATGGACGACGGCCCAGTACCACAAGCTTGCCGATAGTGTGAACTGGGATGCCCTACGCAAAGGCTTCTTTGCGAGCTAGGAATCAACATGGAACACACGATGCAACAGAATAAAGAAAGTCGAAATCAAAGTCTCAATAGGAGTAATGCAATGATGAGAATCAACAAGACATGGATAGCCTGTGCGGCACTAGCTTTAAGTGCATGTGCTCCAAGTGACAATACATCGCTCGAACAGCAGTCCGACCGCATCACAATCGATAAAGAGGGTTATACGGTTGGGCCTTATACCTGTTATGGGCCAACTTACTGGGCGGGTGATCCGGACAAACCAAGAGCTTCGAATGAAGGTATTTCGTTTGGGGATTTCAGTTCAAGTCCCTATTATAGCCGAAGTTCAATATGGCTTAACAATGTCCATGAATGGAATCCACAAGCAGGTTTTATCTTTGCGGTAAAGAGCCACACCTATTGTTACAACCGACTTGAGGTTGAGGACTTTGTAGAGGAGTGTCGTGTTCAAGACCCGAGTTGCAAGTTTGTCCCGGGTGAATCCGAGGTAAGCGAATACGAGATTCACGAAACTTGGGCCGGTGGTGGAGTGGTTGCCGAGTTTATCAGTCAGCCGAGTGCTTGCTCCGAAGGTCAGGCCAGCAACTGTTCCGAGCCACTTACCGTATCGTCTGGGCAATTGGAGAATATTCCCTTGGCCTTTCGTGATAATATTTCGGAAGATAGTGCTGGTGGGAATATAACCATTCCTCGTGTTCGAAAGGTGGAGCCCCGTTTGCAGTTGCTTCCACATGAATCTGACCGTGTTGTTGGTTTCAAATACATTCAGGGTGAGTTCGATTTGAGCGATTTTGCCAGAGCAACCGCCTACGGAACCTGCCGTTCTGGTTGGGGGCCTTTCAACCATGAAAGTTCCAACCGAGACAGTGACAAGTTTAAGGAAAACCTTAAGAGCGACGATTTTCAAAAGGCGAAAGGCTGGATGATGATGGGCGGGATTATGCGTGGTCCTGGCGACGAGCTCAACTTCTGGGAGCGTTTTTACAAAGGAGCTCAGCAGAGACTGCAAAGTGCAAAGGTTTCAGTGCTAAACGCCCTTGGAATTACGGATGAAGCAAGTTTTGATGCGGAAGCTTTTGCTCAGGATCTAGTCTACCAACCAGATCGCCTCTCGGATGCGAAGTATGTTGATTTGCTTGTGGAGCTACATGCTGAGATTCCTCTGCGTATCGATGGTCGTCTGAACGATACCTGTCAGTGGGTTACAGCGGATATTGCATCGCTCGGCACGCAGCGTGATTTGCAAGAACTTGACTACAATGTCTTCGAATATATTTTGAACGAAGACTTTGCCTATTCGACGCTTCATGAACTTCCTCAGCATCGGCATATTCCGGTGGAATACAGCTGGCAGCAAGTCGCTGGGGCTGCGCCTACTGGCTATGCGATGCGACGCCCGTGGAGGCCTCGTCCTACGCACGTGCAGATGGCTACTTTCTATAAAGACGTAAGTGGCAAGTATCCTAACCCCTTTGCTGTTCCTTACGAGTCTGATGAGGCTCCTGCTGAAGAAACCAACGATGCAGGAACCGGGACCGGTAGCTCAACTGGGAATGGCACGGGTAGTGGCGATGCTTATACTTGTGACTTCGCGAGTTGTGGTACAGACGGCGCTTGTCAAGCGACGTGTACGAGCTGTTTGACAGGGAGCTTTGGCGTTGGTACTGGGGCTGCGACAGGGCTTTGTTTGGCCGTGTGTGCTGCGCCTCAAGGTGCTAGCGCATGCACTGACGCGATGTCGTTAGTGTGTGAGGAGCAAGCAACGGCTGCAGCATGTGGGACGAACGCGAACTATCAAGCATTTGTCGACTGCTTCAACAACGGTGGAGACCCGAGCACCTGTGCTGAGCAAATCACCACTCCCGTTGGTGGCGCCGGAACGAGCGGTTAACTGTTAGTTGAGGCCATGGAGGAACGATGATCACAGCCAAAACAAAATACCTGTCAGTAAGTGCTCCACACGTTGTTGTACTTGGCTTGGTGTTTGCTTTGGGCTGTGGTCTCGGCACTCAGGACGAGCCTCGGCTTGGCCAAAGTCAGGTTCCTTTGTGTGCGGAGCAGGCCGAGCGCTGGACGGTTTCTGGTTCGTTGCCGCTTGCGCTCAAAGTAGAGCATGGTGGTGAAGTCGTTGAAAAAAACAACGCTCCTTTGCACTGGGAGTTGTTTAGCGGCGGAGATGCAGAAGCTTTTGCGATTACGGTGGAAGGAGAGCCTGCGCCTGTCGAGCTTGATCCGGATACCGGCGCCCCGGACTATCCTGTCGATGCGAATGGAAATCGGCTCAGCGACGTACCCAATCAAATCAACGTGACACTGGCTTCGCTGTTGTTTGTGGGCTCAACGGACGGGACGGCTTTTGATTGCAGCGGCGCTGCCAATGAATGCAATGGTGATCCTTGTACGGCTGTGACAAATTATTTTGCGATTCAATGGGCCAATGCACGAGCCGGGACGTCTTATGGTGTCGATAATGTTCACGTGCTCGAAGCCGATGTGTTGATTGACTACACAACGTTGATGGATAAACTCACGTCTGAGGCAGATTTCAATCAATGCCATGGCGTAGGAATGGACATCAACTACGGCGCAATTCCTAGCCATGTCACGCTAACTCTTTTTGCTTACAGTGATTATTTGGATGTGACTTTAGACATCGAGCCGAGCAGCTTGCCGATGTATCGGGATCCTGACAGCTGTGGGGCTAAGAGCATCCGGCTGATTAACGATCCGTCAGCGGTGAGCGGGGATGATAAGCAACGCTTTGTCGATAGTTTGGCTCTGGAAACTGAAGAGGCGCGACTTCGAGGCGTGCAACAGGAACAGGGGCAGATGCTTGCTGAGGTTGCGACGGATTTGCGCGAGTCATTGCCTCCTGAGGCAACAAAGGTTGTTGACGCTCAGTTGAGCGATCCTACTTCAAAACCACTCGAATCGACGCTGGTGGGTAACAGTGAGGCTGGAGTCCAACGTTGTCGCTATCAGTAACAACTACTATGCTACGGGTCAGGAACTCACGAACAACGCAGCTGTGCAAACCAGCCAGTTGGAGGACGATCGCGCCGAGGCAAGTGCAGCCGATGAGCCTAGCGTTGTGCCGTCGGAAGAGCCCAGTGCAGCGAGTAGCAGTTGTGTTGAGGGTCGCATTTGGGCCTTAGCTGCCGGCAAGACACGTAACCCAAACGGCTTGCCGGAGAGTTGTCAGGCGGATACGGCTGGCTGTGAGATGAAGTGCAAACAAGGCGTTGCCGATTGCAGCTCGGCGGATGCTATCCAAAGCAGGTTCAAGCCTGTGGTGGTTGGAGCCTACACGCGCGGCGAGCATTTTCGGGCGGCTTACGATGTGGAAATGCACAGCAACGTGACGCAGGTTTGTCGCAAGGTTGCTGGCAGTTGGAGTTGGCAGAACATTGGCCTGAATCCAAAGGATCCGGACAAGTGCGGAAGCTACCCATCCGATCCAGGTTTGGTGGACGGCGAAGATAGACCCGAGTGCGCCAGTGGTGCCCTGTGCGGGATTTGGCATACGAATTATTGTGCTCCTTGATGCAAGTGGAAGGGAGAGCAGGAGAAATGATGAAAACAAGTAAATATCTCACGATGGCCTCTTTGATAGTGGGACTCAGTGTCGCATTGATCACTGTACCAGCCTGCTCCTTGCAAACGGCCGAAGATGATCCTGTGGCACAAAGCGATGAAGAAGCGCTAGGTGTTGGCGAGATTTTAGGATTGGCTACTAAAATAGTCGTTATCGGGGGGCTAGCCTACGTTGCCTATGATTTAATGCGTACACTTTACTTCGGGGATAATCCCGAAGATGACGCGTTGCGGGATGAGTGGAATCAAAAGCTGCAAGAGTGGAAGAATGTGCGCGGTAAAAGTGATGCTTCGCTCTCCGAGTTGGCGGATGTTACGCTTGCTGCACTTGCGTTTTTGGCAATTCAATACGGTAAACTACTCTGGGCATTCATTACGGACGCTTTGCGAACTCTTTTTGACAAAGCTTGGGAAGTCGTTGCCAACGCTCTTGATTTAGATCCGGATAAGGGCATTAGGGGAGCTTTCGACGCTGCTGTTGGAAAGATTGCAAACGGCTTGCGCGATTTCTTTGGCTACAACCCTTGCGATGCCTTTGATGCCTTAGAGCAACAAGTCGCATCCCTTCAAGCCACTGGAGCTCCTCCGGAAGCTATTCAGTCTTTGTCCGATGCTCTACCGGATGCCAAAGCCACTTGCGAAGAGTACATTGCTCAGACCGGAAGCGGTCAGACCGTAGAGGAAGCTATCCAACAGGATGAAACGACTCTTGAAGCAAGCGAGATCACAGGTAACTTCCCTTGTACCGATCAAGGCATGAGCGATGCGGCTGCGCTGTGGGCAGGACAGAGTCCCACCGTCATCGCTGTGTGTGTCGATGAATACCTAGCGGTGCGTTTTGCTCCACAGAAAATGACTTATTCAGTCAATTCAGATACGAGTCGTGGTGCATTTGCGGTGGCCAACTTTGGGGGTTGTCCGGAACAGTACATGGGCCGTGCTTGCGCGGTAGACGTCTTTTCGGAGAATGGCCAAAACCTATTCACGTCAAACGCGGATGGTGCGCCAACAGTCAACATCCCTGCAAACATGATTCCCGTCGACATTGAGGTAGCGTCAGGCGCGACAGGGTTTATCGGGCTAAGAGCCTTTGACGATGAGGCTCCTAGTTTCATTGATGCATCGTTTCCTTAATACACGAGGGAGCACTCCTAGTGCTCTGATTGAAGCGTAGTGATCTAAAACCGCAGTACAGCTTGGCTCTCTTGGAACAAAAGAGCCAAGCTTGCTTGTGCTCCAAGTACAATGGCGCGCCGATCAAAAGGTGGGTGGCCATGGGGCATGCCGGAGGCGGTGGGGATACTTAGGCTTTGGCTAAAGTCGCGTAGGACTGCATCGATGGCTTTAGGGGAGCTGTCGTTATCGCAGTTCGTGAAAGCTCCGAAGACTAGGGCGGCTATGCGTTCAAAGATGCCGGCTTGCCGGAGCTGGGTGAGCATGCGGTCGATGCGGTAGGGAGCCTCGCCGATGTCTTCCAAGAAGAGAATAGCGCCATCGATGGGTGGGAAATGTGGGGTGCCAAGCAAGGAGCATAAGACGGCCAGGTTTCCGCCGAGCAGAGGGCCTGTGGCGCTGCCCGGGACAAGCACTTCAAGGTCATCGAAAGCTTTGGGGGTGCTGCCTTCGATGACAGATATCCAGTCTTCAAAGTCATCGTCGCTCATTTTGGCAAGGCTCGCCATCATCGGTGCATGAAAACTTTGCAAGCCTGCTTCGGCCCACAAGGCATGCAGTGCCGTGATGTCGCTAAAGCCGATCAAGCTTTTCTTTTCTCGACGGATAAGGTCGAGATCAAGGCTATCCAACAAGCGCGTTGCGCCATAGCCGCCGCGTGCGCATAGGATGCCGTCAACTTCTGGATCGTGAAGGGCTTGGACAAGTTCTTCGATACGTCTTTTGTCATTTCCGGCCGAAAAACCATCTTTGCTGAAAATATCTTGCCGATAGCGTAGGCTGTAGCGGGCGGCGAGGCGCGCTTCAGCTTGACGAAAGATGTCGGTATCAAATGGGCCCGAGGGCGCTACAATGGCAAGAGTGCTTCCTTGATGGATAACGCGGGGCGAAATAAACGATCGAGGCATAATGAGCGTTAAAAACCTATCACAAAAGCAGAAACATGACGGAGTATTTCGATCCTACAGATTGTGATCAATTTTAAATGATGGATAGTTTACTTGACTGGCTAAGGAGTAACGAGAGCTATTACGCCTATCTGGTTTTGGCGGCCTCAGCAAGCATTGAGTACATTATCCCGCCATTTCCAGGGGATACTGTCACGCTCTTCGGCGTGTTTCTGTGTGTGACAGCAGGCTATCGTTTGTGGTGGGTGTATCTGGTGATTACGGCAGGCTCTGTGGCAGGAGGCATGCTTAGTTATGGAGCAGGGCGCTGGCTTGTGGCGAGCGATACACGGCTTGATGCTTGGGTGAGCCATCCCAAAAGTCGGCGCGCCATCGAGGTGTTGAAGCAACGTTTCCAAAAACAAGGGCCGATGTACTTGGCGCTCAATCGCTTTTTGCCGATGCTGCGTGCTTTTTTCTTTTTGGCGGCAGGGATTGCAAAAATGCCAGTCGGGCAAACGATTTTCTTTGGCGCTCTATCGGCACTGGCTTGGAACGGTCTGATTGGGGCTGCTGGTTATAGCGGCGGTGCAAACTGGGATAAGTTGCAGTTGCTCTATAAGCAATACACCGTAATCGTCTTCGCCGGTTTGGTGCTTGCTTTGCTCGTGTGGTTGCTCGTTAGAAAGCTACGCTCAGAGCACTAAGGGGCCTAGCTGTCTTCAACCTGCCGAAGTTTTGGAGCTTTCAAAGTCGTTTCTGCCTTGAGCATGGCGTCTAAGAAATCACGGTTCATGCGAGCTATCCAGTTGACACTGATGCCCTTGGGGCATGCTGTTTCGCATTCGCCGTGATTGGTGCAGGAGCCAAAGCCTTCGGCGTCGTGCTGAGCTACCATTTTGCGAACGCGCTCCTGTCGTTCGGCTTGGCCTTGCGGAAGCAAGCTAAGATGGGAGACTTTGGCCGCCACAAACAAATGAGCGGAAGCATTCGGGCAAGCTGCTACGCATGCACCGCAACCAATGCAGGCTGCGGCATCAAAAGCTGCATCGGCTGCGGCTTTACCAATGGGTATTTCGTTTGCATCTTGAGGACTGCCCGTGCGCACTGAGACGTACCCACCTGCTTGAATAATGCGATCAAAGGAGCCGCGATCCACAACCAAGTCTTTAATGATAGGGAAGGCTGAGGTGCGCCAAGGTTCGATCCAAAGCTCATCACCGTCGGAAAATTGCCTCATGTGCAATTGACAGGTGGTTGTCAGTTTCTGTGGACCGTGGGCAAAGCCATTGACGACAACGCCGCAAGCCCCACAAATCCCTTCGCGACAATCGTGCTCGAAAGCTATGGGGTCTTTGCCAGATTCAATAATTCCTTCATTGACGACGTCCAGCATTTCCAAAAAGGACATGTCTTTGTTGACCTTGTCCGCTGTGTAGCTTTCAAAGCGGCCGGTGTCATTCGGGCCATTTTGCCGCCAGATGTGAAGTTTCAAACGTATGATATCTGCCATGGGTCGTTATTCCTTTAAGCTATCGCGTTCCGCCGTCCCCGGAACATTATCTATTTGTAGCTCCGTTGGCTTGGTGTCACAAACTCAAAGTTTAGGTTTTCCTTGTGAAGCGTTGGATAGGCTGCGTTGCCCGAGTGCTCCCAAGCGGCGACATAGCTAAAGGCTGCATCATTGCGCTTCGCTTCGCCTTCGGGGGTTTGATGTTCTTCGCGGAAGTGTCCACCGCAGGACTCTTCGCGGTGCAGGGCATCAATGCACATGAGTTCGCCAAGCTCAAGAAAATCTGCAACACGACCCGCCTTTTCGAGCGTTTGGTTCATACCACTTCCGTTTTCTGGGATTTGAACTTCGTTCCAAAACTGCTCGCGCAATTCTGGAATTTCTTTGAGCGCTTGCCGAAGCCCTGCTGCGGTGCGTGACATGCCGCAGTGCTCCCAGATGATGGAACCAAGCTTGCGATGAAACCAATCTGGCGAGTGTTTCGGCGAAGGGGTGTTGCAGAGCTTTTCGATATTGCCTTGCACTTCTTTCATCACGGAGACTGCTTCGGGGTGGTCCTCTGACACAGGTTTTAGCTCCGTTGAAGCCAAATAGTTCGGTAAGGTGTAAGGCAGTACAAAATAACCATCGGCTAGCCCTTGCATAAGCGCGCTTGCGCCCAAACGGTTTGCGCCGTGATCGGAAAAGTTTGCTTCACCAATCGCAAACAAGCCCTCAATGGTCGTCATCAGATTGTAATCAACCCACAAGCCGCCCATGGTATAGTGGGTCGCTGGATAGATGCGCATGGGTACTTCATAGGGATCTTCACCGGTGATGCGCTCATACATTTCAAAGAGATTGCCGTAGCGTTCCTCAACTTCTTTTCGGCCCAAGCGGCGGATCGCATCGGAAAAGTCCAAGTAAACACCGCGGCGCTGCCCCTCGATTTCATGTCCGACGCCGCGACCTTCATCACAGACTGCTTTTGCTGAACGCGATGCGATGTCACGTGGCACAAGATTACCAAAGGCTGGATATTTGCGCTCAAGGTAGTAGTCCCGTCGGTCTTCGGGGATTTGTCTCGGGTTTTTGCTGCAATCGGAAGAGTCTTTGGGCACCCATACACGACCATCGTTGCGTAGCGATTCACTCATGAGGGTGAGTTTGCTTTGGTAGTCGCCAGACTGCGGAATGCAAGTCGGATGAATTTGGGTGTAGCAAGGGTTAGCAAACAAAGCGCCTCGTCGATAGGCACGCAGGATAGCTGTTGCGTTGGAACCCTTGGCGTTGGTCGAAAGGTAAAAGACGTTGCCGTAGCCGCCGGTAGCAAGCACTACGCAATCGGCCATGTGCACATCCAGCCGTCCGCTTACTAGATCGCGAGTTACAATGCCGCGAGCTTTGCCATCAACGATGATCAGGTCCAGCATTTCGGTGCGCGGATACATGGTCACTGTGCCCGCTTCAACTTGCTTGCTCAGTGCTTGATAGGCCCCTAGCAAAAGTTGCTGCCCCGTCTGACCGCGGGCGTAAAAAGTCCGAGACACCTGCGCGCCGCCGAAGGAGCGGTTGGCAAGTAAGCCCCCGTATTCACGAGCAAAAGGCACACCTTGTGCGACGGCCTGATCGATGATGGAGTTGGCGACTTCGGCTAAACGGAAGACGTTGCTTTCGCGTGAGCGAAAGTCTCCACCCTTAATGGTGTCATAGAAAAGACGCCAGATGCTGTCGTTGTCGTTTTGATAGTTTTTGGCAGCATTGATGCCGCCCTGGGCGGCGATGCTGTGTGCACGCCGTGGACTGTCTTGAAAACAAAAGTTCTTAACGTTGTAGCCTTGCTCGCCCAGCGTGGCAGCGGCCGATGCACCTGCAAGTCCAGTGCCGACAATGATGATCTGATGTTTTCGGCGGTTAGCGGGCGCAACCAGTTTTATCGCTGCTTTGTGCTGCGTCCAGCGTTGTTCAAGCTGACCATTTGGTGTTTTTGAATTAAGTTCAGTCGTCATTGTTAATGCCCTGCCAGTTCGGGGTAGTAGAAATGCTGGTCCGTGGGGCTGAGCACGCCAGCCATAACCATAATTGGAAAGGAAAGATTGCCTACGACGATAAAGGTTGCGAGTGCATAAGCTGCGAATTTACGCGCGGCATTGTAGCGTGGGTGGTTTGCGCCCAGCGTTTGCAAAAAACTCCACGCGCCGTGATACAAATGCAAGCCAACCGCAAGGTTGCCGATGATGTAGATGGCCGAGATCCACCAAATCTGAAAGCCCAACACAACGTTGTTGTAAACATTGTGTGGATCAAATTCATAAAGACCTAAAGTCTTGCCGCCAGTGAGATGTGCGAGGTGATAAAGAATGAAAAGAGTAGGATGATCCCGCCCCAGCGCATGGTGCGAGCAGCGTAACTGCTGCTTTGATACACATGTTTTTGATAGGGAATGGGTCTCGCTTTTTTGGCCAGCATCCATAGCTGGAAGGCTGAAGTCATGTGCACGATGATAGCCCCTAAAAGAGCTAGTCGGGCTACCCAAAGCAGCGGGCCAAGTTTGCGCAGTCCAGCAGCGTAAGCGTTGATTTTTTCAGGCCCCGCGTAGAGCTGCAGATTGCCAAGAAGATGGGCGATCAAAAAGCCGATGAGCAACACGCCGCTAACGGCCATCAGTGCTTTTTTACCTATCGTAGTTTGCCGAAGAGTGAGAGTACCTTCCATGATAACCTTTTGCCGTCCTTAGTGTGTGCCAGCTGGGGCATGGCAGCACAACATGAGGCGCTTTTACGGTCTCGAAACCGACTTGGCGTCTCGTAGGGAATTCTTGTCCTGCCTTTTACCTCATCAGCGACTTTGGTCAATGGCTAAACCGTATCGCCTAGGCCGTGATCCACGGCGCGATAGGCCCTCGCTTTTTGCGCTGCCTGCTCACCTATCGCGTATAGGCTCCGCGGGCTGCTCGAAACCGAGACCCTCTCGCTTGTGTCTCAAGACCTATGCAATACGGTTTAGTAGGTGTCTAGCGCTTTTATGGTTGCAGTGACTTTTCGGGAGCTTTCCTAAACGAGTTTCTCTGGGTTCAATGGCTCGCTTGATATGTATTACGGCGGATCAATATAATCGACAAGTTCGCCGCGAAAAGTCCGCAGTGTGGTATGGCCTTGTGCCTGCTTGACAATGGGATCGTATTGCGCTTGGACTTTACCTTTGCCGCCGGGCGTATCAATGATGAATTTGGGCAAAGCAATTCCGCTGAGCCTGCCTTGCAGAGCTTGCATAATATCAAGGCCGACCTTCAGCGGTGTGCGCAAGTGCCCTGTGCCTGAAACCGGATCGGCTTGAAGCAAGTAGTAGGGTCTGACACGCTGCTGAACGAGCTTTCGAAATAGTTCTTCAAGCACTTGGCTTTCATCATTGATGCCGCGAAGAAGCACACTTTGGTTCATCACCGGGATGCCGTGATCCACAAGCAAGGCAAGTGCTTTTTTCGCTTCGGGGCTCAGTTCTTTGGGGTGGTTAAAATGCGTCATCAGCCAGACTGAAGGGGTGGCTTCGCAGTGTTTCGCACAGCGCTTTGTCGATGCGTTGCGGAAGTGTAACCGGGGTCCGGCTTGCGATTCGAATATTGCCGATCGACGGAATGCTTCTAAGCTCGTGCAGTAGGGCCCTGATTTTCGTATCGCTCATCACCAGAGGATCGCCCCCTGAGACAATAACTTCCTGAATGTCAGGGTGTGATTTTAGATAAGCAAATGCTGTTTCGAGTTCCTTTAAGGACGCTGCTCCGCCACCGGCGCCTACGATGCGTGAGCGCGTACAAAAGCGGCAATACACACCGCAGCGGTCGGTGAAAAAAAGCAGAACTCGATCGGGATAGCGCTGAATCAGTCGCGGAGCTACTTCGTGCGCTTCTTCGCCCAAAGGATCACGAAGGTCGCCCTCGCTTCGAAGTTTTTCTTTTGCGCTAGGAATGCATTGAAGACGAATCGGGCATGCTGGGTTGTCGGGATCACAGAGCGACAAATAGTAGGGGGTGATGGCCAAGGGAAAGCCTTGGGTTAAGGCGTGCTCTATACCTTCCCGCTCGTCGTCCGTTAGTTTTAATGCGCGTTCAAGCCCGGCTAAATCACGTAGACTATGCTGCGCTTGCCAGCGCCAGTCCTGAGCGTCGCGCTTGCTCGGGACGGAAGGGGAATAAGTTGGCAACAACATGGGAGCTTTTTATAAACACGGATGGCGCGCTTGCACAACGCTGGGTCCAGGCTGTTTGCTGATGCGCTGAGGCCTTCAATTAAAGTTTCGGCCGTAATCCCCTTCATTTATCGGGGTTTTTGCCGATTAGATCGCCGCACTATACCTCAGGATCGGTGCGGTCGATGCATGACCTTGCTTGTTTTGGTCTTCGATAAGGCCGTGTTGTGCATGTTTATCCATAATTGTTTCAATCCACGTCTCAGTCGCTTTGAGCGACTACCCTTAATATGGAGAGTGAAGGGAGTTGCTGGTTGAGCTAAACAGCTTGGGCTACTAAAATGAAGCGATTGTGATCAAATACATTGGCTCAAAACGCGTGCTTATTCCGCAGATTCTGCAAGCCGTAGCTTCCTTTCCCAAGGTCAAAAACGTTGTTGATCTGTTTTCGGGCACATCGCGAGTCGCGCATGCTCTAAAGAAAGCAGGTTATTTCGTTCAAGCAAACGATCACAATCAATACGCGCATGTGCTTGCGCGCTGCTACGTTCAAGCCGATCGCAACGCCATCCAAAAAGAGGCTGCGCTGTTGATTGAAGAGTTCAATCGTATACCGGGCAAAGCTGGGTATTTCACTGAAACCTTCTGCAATCAATCTCGCTTTTTTCATCCCACCAATGGTGAAAGAGTGGACGCCATTCGGGAGCGCATTGCCGAACTTGGGCTCGAGCCAAATCTCGAAGCCGTATTGCTTGTCTCTTTGATGGAAGCTGCTGACCGCGTGGATTCAACCACGGGTGTACAGATGGCTTATCTCAAGCAGTGGGCTAAGCGTGCTCACAACCCGCTTCAGTTACGTCTACCGGATGTGTTGCCGGGGGACGGTCTAGCGACACGTCTTGAAGCCGCCGACGCAGCCAAGACCCTTAAAGCAGATTTGGTTTATCTCGATCCGCCCTACAATCAACATAGTTATCGTGGGAACTACCATGTGTGGGAGAGTTTGGTGCGTTGGGATAAACCCGAAGTGTACGGCAAGGCCTGTAAACGCATCGATTGCAGAGAATACAAAAGCCCTTTTAACTCGAAACGTTTGATTCACGATGCCCTTAGTAAAGTCATCTCTAATATTCAGGCCAAGCATTTACTCGTCTCGTTCAACAATGAAGGCTATGTGAGCCGTGAAGAGATGGAAGAGCTCTTGGGCAAATGGGGCAACGTTGCGGTGCTAGGTATTGATTTTAAAACGTTACGTTGGCGCTCAGATTGGTATCCATAACCTTGAAGGCAAAAGGTCGGTCAGGTAAGTCATTTACGCAACACTGAATTCCTTTATTTCGTTTCCAAGACGAAAGACATAGCGCAAAAAGTGCTTCAAGGCATGAACCCTGAATCACTTGCGGTCTAAACCTCGTATTACTCTAGGTGGCGATTAAGTTCAGTTGTTCAAAAGGGCGCTCAAAGCTATCGCGCTTGTGGGCAATGCCAACCTCGTTTTTGTTAATACCCAGGCGTGCGCAATGATTTTTAAACAGTTGCTCGATCATCGACCAGCGTTTACCGCTTCCTTGCATGCGCTCGTGAAATGCTGCAGAACTTGTTTTACCTTTTCGAAGTGACATGAGTGCGTTTTGCACCTTGCTTTGCCGCATCGGCATGCTTTGTTTGAGCGATGCAAAGAAATACGGCTCTACTGAGGCGGGCAGGCGGAGCAAGGTCATAAAGGCGTGTTTTGCTCCGGCATCGCTTGCTTGCTCAAGGATGGTTGGAATCATGTTGTCGTTCACCCCTGGAATGATTGGGGCGAGTGAAACCCCTGTCTCAATCCCAGCTTGGCTCAACTCTGCCAAGACGGCGAAGCGCCTTTCAATGGGGCTGGCGAAAGGCTCAAAGATGCGCCCGGTTTCGTTGTCGCTAAAAGGAATGCTAAAAAACACCGATAATCCGCTAACTTTTGCCAACTGGCGCAGCAAATCCATGTCGCGACAAATTACGTTGGCACCTTTTGTGATGATGCCGACTGGATTTTTGTATTTGAGGCAAAGCTCGAGGCATTGGCGGGTGATGCCGTAGGCTGCTTCAAGAGGCTGGTAGCAATCGGTTACGCCTGAAAATACCAAGGTTTCGCCTTGCCAACTTGCTTTATCAAAGGCCTTGCG
Source organism: Myxococcales bacterium (assembly GCA_016699535.1). Taxonomy (NCBI): domain Bacteria; kingdom Pseudomonadati; phylum Myxococcota; class Myxococcia; order Myxococcales; species Myxococcales bacterium. The sequence goes on along the minus strand of CP064980.1, from coordinate 3,069,258 downwards.
CAGCAACGTTGCCGCGTTGATCTTGACGATAATCTTCCGCTCGAAATCGGTGCCTGCGCCCATATCAAGATAGTGATGGTAGGGGCGGGCATAGCAGTACGTACAACCATGATAGCACCCACGGTAAGGGTTGATGGACCAGCGAAAGTTCAAATCCGGGCTTTCATGGCGAGAGAGAATGCTTTTGGCTTCTTCTTCAAAGACTTGGAGTTTGACGTGGGGCGCCTCGCCTTCCCAGTCAACCAAGGTGCTGTGCCAGGGGTTTGGTGGGTTAAGAACGGGACGGATCATGCAAAGCAAAATGCCTTGGTACTGAAAAAATGTCCAGGCATCTGTTTTGCTCTCATTGCTGGACCCTTTTGGTGTGTGATGGCAAAAGAAGCTCCGTGATGCAAAACAACTCGAACAATGAGCGCCCCCTAGGCAGTTTTAGGCCCGTTCCACGCACCGGCGTGATTTACGTCACCGCCGAGGCTGAGAAAAGAGGCTTTTCCGCTACCGATCCGGAGTGGTGCAATTTGGGACAAGGGCAACCGGAGACTGGTCCACTGCCCGGTGCGCCAGAGCGTATCAAACAAATCGCGCTCGAAGCGGATCAGGACTACGCACCGGTGGGTGGTTTGCTTGAGCTGCGTGAAGCGGTGGCCGAGATGTACAACGCGCTGTTCCGAAAAGGCAAAGCCTCTCAGTACACAGCGGAGAACGTCGCGATTTGCGGGGGAGGCCGCGTGGGACTCATGCGAGTGGCTGCATCCATCGCGCCAGTGCATCTCGGACATTTCTTGCCGGACTACACCGCCTACGCTGAAGTTTTGGATGTCTTTCGCCGTTTCAATCCCATTCCGATTTTGCTTGAGCCAGCCAATGGCTACGCTTTCGGGGCGGATGAATTGCGGCATGAAATACAAGGCCGAGGCCTTGGCGCTTTGCTCCTAAGCAACGCATGTAATCCAACGGGCAAACTTGTCCATGGCCAAGAGCTGGCTCAGTGGGTTGATGCGGCACGGGAGCTTGATTGCACCTTGATCTTGGATGAGTTTTACTCGCACTACGTATGGGCCAAAGACGCTCCAAGCATTGTAAGCGCCGCAGCGCACGTGCAGGACGTCGAAAACGATCCAGTAGTGATTCTCGACGGCCTAACGAAGAACTGGCGCTACCCCGGATGGCGTGTGACCTGGGTGCTCGGACCCAAACAGGTCATTGAGGGATGCATCAGTGCCGGATCTTTTTTGGACGGTGGTGGATCGCGGCCGATGCAACGTGCAGCGATTGACCTAGTCAACGAAGCGCACGCCAAACAGGAAACAGAAGCTATCCAAAAAGCTTTCCGCCCTAAACGCGATCTGCTCGTTGCCGGACTAAAAAAAATGGGCATCAAGCTTGCGCTTGAACCCCAAGGCACCTTCTATGTCTGGGGCGATTTATCGGAGCTACCGCCTTCACTGCGCAGTGGTGACGATTTTTTTCGGGCGGCCCTCGAAGAGAAAGTGATCATTGTTCCAGGCGAGTTTTTTGATGTCGATCCGGGCTCACGCCGTATTGGTCGAACTTCGCGCTTTCGGCATCACGCGCGTTTTTCCTTCGGCCCCTCCATGCCGGTGATTGAAAAAGCACTCAAACGTCTCGAAAAGATTATCCAAAAACATTCCTAAGTTTGTTTTTTTTTCAAGGTTTGCTGCGTGCTGCGAAGTGGTGTACGACTTTCCATGGGTTCTTGGAGGGTTTTGTATGTCGATCGTATTTAGTCGCTTTTCTCTGCTTACAGCGTTGTCATGTTCTTTGTTGGCTTGGACTGCTCCGACGCAGGCTCAAACCTGTGGTGAGAATGTTTTGAACAGTGATTTTAGTTCCGACTGCGCCAACTGGGATGATTTGTCGGGAAGCGATTGTCAGGTGAATACGGAAGATGCTTATGGTGGAAGTTCACCTTCGAACAAAGTTGCTCAAATTTTGGGTTTGCCTTTCAACTTGGATCAAAACCTAAGCAATCTAGTATCGGGACAGGACTATGTTTTAACCTTCAAGGCTGCGCGGCGTTCGAGCACACCAGTTGATGCGACGGTCAATATCAATTTTTTAGGAGCAACGTCTTCGGTGACTCCAAGTGCAGCTGACTATGTTTTTACGACCTATCAAGTTACCGTAACGGCCAGTGCTACAACCGGCTCGATTCGTTTCACGCCGGGCTCCAACATGGACAACGTCAACGGTATCCTTATCGACGACGTTTCGATAGTTGTAAGCTGCGATGATGCGCTTTCTTGCACAACCGACAGCTGCAGCGTCGGAGTATGCTCAAATGTGCTCAGCACAGGTTGTTTGATTTCAGGACAATGCATTGCCGAAAACGCACTAAACCCTGCGAATGACTGTCAAGCCTGTATTTCAGCCACGTCAACATCAAGCTATTCCGATCTTGCAGCCAGTACTGCGTGCGGCGATGCAAGCGATACCGATTGCAGCGATCCAGATACTTGCGACGGTGCGGGCGTTTGTCTTGCCAACGATGAAACAGCCGGCGTTTCCTGCGGCGATCTCACCGATGACGAATGCGCTAATCCTGATATTTGCAACGGGACTGGCGTCTGTTTGGCGAACGATGAAATAGCCGGAACTGCGTGTGGCGATCCAACCGACGATGCCTGCACCAATCCGGATACCTGCGATGGCCTGGGCGGTTGTTTGGCAAACCATGAAATGGCTGGTTTTGCCTGTGGCAGCGCTACGACGACCGAATGCGATAACGCCGATAGTTGCGATGGCGCTGGTAGCTGCCAGCTCAATTACGTTGTTGGCGGAACGCCTTGTGGTGATTCAAGCGATACCGACTGTACGGATCCAAATACCTGTGATGGAGGAGGATCCTGTCAAGATAACCACGCAGTCAACGGAACGTTGTGTGGTGATAGTTCCGATACGGTCTGCACCGATCCAGACAGCTGTTTGTCAGGGACATGCCAGAGCAACCATGCTGTAGATGGTACGGCTTGCGACGATAGCAACGAATGCCTCAATGGCGATCAATGTAGCTCTGGGCTGTGTTCAGGGACGAGCCCTGTCGTTTGCGGAAGCGCTTCAATGCCTGTTTGTGAGCCAAGCACTGGCAACTGCGTTGAGTGCACTTTAGATGATCAAAACGCATGTGATGGAAGCACTCCCATATGCGATAGCGGAAGCAATGCCTGCCAGGGATGTACCGATGATGCGGAGTGTATCACTCGCTTTGGCGCTTCGCAGGTGTGCGATACGAGCACTGGGGAATGCTATTCGACAGCGGGCGATGCGGGGGTCATGTCTGATAGTGGCGTAGACGATGCTGGCATGCGTCCCGATGGCGATACCGGTAGCTTTGTAAACGGCTATGAAGGCGTTGCTGGCGGCGGAGGTTGCGATTGCGCAGTTAATTCAGAGCATAATACTGCTCATGCCACATTGTGGTTGACTGTGTTCGGCTTATGCCTTGTGCGTCGCCGCCGTGTAATGCATCGCAGCAAATAATTAAATACCGCAAAGCTATTTGGAGTTAGGCCGCTCGCGATGCTATTCTTTGGTGCATGAACCGAGGTTGGCTTTCACTGGCGTGTCTAACGCTGCTCATGTTCTTGCTTGCTTCTCCGGCAGAAGCCAAGCGTCGAAAAAAAACTAAGAAGGTCGATGTCACAGCTGAAGTCGAGGAGCCTGCTCAGAGCGAAGCTCCTCCTGAGGCATCGGAAGAAACGGCAATAGAGGATTCCGATGAAGCTGACGCCTCAACCCAAAAAATAAAAAGCAAGTCAGGCATGGTCTTTGGTCTTGCTCCTGGTCTTTATTTTGAGGACTCCGGACGTGATGGCTCTCGCAAAGTAGCCATCAATGAACCGCTCGATGAATCCGGTGATTACTCAAGTGCAAATCTTTTATCGATAAATGCCTATTTGCTCTTTCCATTGGGTCAGCCCACGCGATTTGGTTTTGGCTTGCGCTACGCAGGCAATTACAAAACGGAGCCTGAGGGTGACGATACAAGTTACAGCTATGGCCATATGCTGGATCTGTATGCACAGCTTGAATACATCATTGATTCGTTGCCTCTTGTCGATTTGATATTGGGCGCGCGCGCAGGTCTGTCGACTCTTTTGCCCGGCGGCGACTTTGCCGATGAAATCGATGCATTGCAGGCGCAGGGTGTTGATGTTTGGAGTGTGCCACGCTTAGGCGGCTTTATCGCGCCGCTCGTGCATGTTCGTTTGCCGCTTCATGAAAACTTTGCGCTTCGTGGAGGTCTTTCTTTTACGGCGGGCCGTATGTTCTTGTTTAACACCGAGCAGACGGTTCAAGGTGTTCCTTTTGCCATCGACTGGCAGCTTAATATCCTCCGTTACGGATTCACTGTAGGTGCAGAGGTGGCACTGTGAGGAAATGATTGCTTTGCTTGCGTTATCGACAAAGACAGATCAGATTAACAGACCGTATCGGAGTGTGGTGGCATGAGCGCTATGACAAAGAGACTACCTCGGAATGTGATAGTCAGCGCGAGCGTATGCTCGTGGTTAGTCGTGCTGTTTGCGTCTGCTTGTGGTGAGGAGCTTCAGTTTGATGCAAACAATCCCGCTCGTGGTCCGGGGCAATTTGTTGGCCTAAGCGAGCCGCTCAACGCGGGACCATTGCTCGGCGGAAACGATACCTTGCCGCAAGCAAGAGACGTTGCTCTTCCTGCCAATGGCGAGTTGCCCGATTGCGATGGCGATTGCCAGAGTTACTGTGATGCCGCTGCTCTAGAAAACCCCATCAACCGTGCGATGTGCCCTGCCACTTGGGGCGTCGGCCTTTCCACGCGAGCCCTCGAAAAAGGTGAGGCTTGCCGTCGGCTGTACATGGACCTGATCGGTCGTTATCCCACAGAGGCTGAGACATTAAACAATTGCGCTGCGCGTCCATGGGGCGAGGTCGTTTGGGAACTTATCGATAGCGAAGAGTTTTCGCTGCAATGCCGTCGACGCTGGGCCGACATTTTTGGTTACAGCACCCAAAAGGTCAGTGTTGAGCGTATTTATGACATGGACAACATTGTCGGCAAGCTATGCGGCGGTTATCTCGCTTACGATGTCTTCGCGACCGTTGCTGCTTCGCATCCCGTTGTAACACGGCTGTACGATACCTCAGGCGATCGGGCTGAAGCGGCTTTTTCCATGTTTCTCGGTAGACCGCCTGATGAAAACGAACGCAGCGACCTTGCAAGGCTTTATTCGCTGTGGCTCAACGACTACCACGATCATCAAGTGCTCGGCATGCGCTTGCCAGATTCGTGGCTTCAATACCGCTGCGTTAATGAAAACGGCGTTCGGGATCCGGCCACAGTGGGCGAATGCACAAGCGTTGAGTTTGGCGAGTTGGTCGAGCTCTATTTAAGGCCCGACATACGTGCCTTGACTGTAGACGGACAAAAACGCATGTGGAGTGGTTTGCTCAAAGCCGATGAATGGCAACAACTGCAAGAGCCTGGACGATTGATTTCAAGCGCTTTGCGCTACGGCCCAGTGTTTTGGGAACACATTGTTGATAGGGTGCTTCAGCAGTACCTTGGCTACGCCCTTGGCCGCGAGATTCCCGCCGTACGCTCTGAGATGGTCGACTACCTTACCAATTTATACAACGGAGATTTACGAGCTGTTCATTACGCCATTGCTACCTCTGCAGCCTATTTGCAGTCGGCTCAGGGCGAGCAAGCAAGCGGAGGAGGAACTCCGACTGAACATCGCTGGACCTATGGACCGCTCAAGCAAGTCCAAGCAGAAGGTTGGGTCAAAAGTATGAGCAGCACCCTTGGGGTAAATATTGGTGCTTGCGATCATCGCATCACGCGACCCGAGGATTTCCTTGAGGCTGGAAGCATTGCCGCATACTTGTTGCTTGAGAAATCCGATTGGCAGCTTTCTACCGAAAGCGAAGGGCTCATTGTCGGCGAATACCGGGACCTCGTACGAACTTTGGGCGGCTGTCCCAACAATGAGGAATCCTCGCGCTTTAGCATTGTGAGTGTGCTTACAACCGGCGTGCAGCTTAATTTTGCTTCGCAAGTATGTGATCCAGCGTTAGAAGGAAGCGACGCCGCAGCGGCTATCGGGGCCATGCTGCCCAATGGTGTGACAGCCAGCACGGCTGCCAGTGCAGATATCGCCGAGCAACTCTTACGACATCAGGCGAGGGTGTTCTTTGGGCGAGATGCAACGGCGGTTGAAGTCGAGGAGATTCGCGCCGCAGGCGAGCAAGCGGCGCGAGATGCGCGCACGGCAGAGGAATTTGCGCGCCCGCTTTGTTACGCGCTGTTATCAAGTGCAGAAATGTTGTTTTACTGAGGCAGGTGAATGGCTAAAAGCAAGCAAAAAAAGAAAACCGGATTAAGTCGAAGACGTTTTGTGCAAAGTCTTGGCGCGACCGCAGCCATCGCCGGCAGTCCTCATCTTTGGCTGCCCAAAGCCTTCGCTCAGCAGCAAAGTGATGTGCGCGGCAGCATTCGTCATTTGCTGTACATGCGTCTTAACTCAGGCTTCCGTTTCACTGCGGCTTACAATGGCAATGTTGCCAGCCAGTTTAATCCCTTTGGCTCGGCTGCGGGCTTGCCGCAAGGCGTAGAGTGGGGCGCTTCGGCTGTGATGGACCGCTCCGGATGGCTTGATGAAGAAAAGCAAGCAGCAGGGATGTTACCGATGAATCAACTTGCAACGCGTATTGCAGTTATTCCTTGCGTCGATCATGAGCCGTTTTCAGGAAGTGCCGACGGAAACCACGGAACGGGGCTAGAGCGCTTTTACACCGGCTATGCTGGGACAGGTGGCTACGACGGCGCCGGCACGGGTATCTTTTCGATGATTAACTATGCCTTACGTAATGAGGTAGCCACTGGGAACAACACAACCAGCGTGCGATTGCCGGCTTTTGTGCTTGGTGAAGCGGGCATGGCTCGCGGAACGGGTGTTTTCGCAGGGTACAGGCCTCCAGTCATTGAAGGGACTAACTTTGATCGCTTTCGAACTGAAAGTGGCAATATTCCTGAATGGGCAAAAAGTTTTTCCAAAGCAACCGATCAACGCATGAGAGAGCGTCAGCACGTGTTTTTGCGAACTCCAGTGGACGCTTACATCCAAAGTCGCAGCGCCAACGAACGCTTCAACGACATTTTTCAAAGCCCCATTCTTGATATCGACAATAACAGCGACGAAGCTGTTGATGGTTTCACCCAAGCCCAACTAACTTCGCTTTTTGGTAACAGCCGCGCCGCTCGTTCCGTGCGTTTAGCGCTACGCCTGTTTCACTTTGGCTGCCCCGCTGTGTATTTTGGTCAGGGTGGATGGGACTATCATTCGAACGAGGAGAGCAGCTTCCCGACGGCCATGGACGAGCCCAACTGGATCATGAGCGCGCTTTACGCGGCGTTAAAAGCCATGCCATACAGCTATCCAGACGGCAGCCAAGATGGCAGCAGCTATTGGGACCATACTTTAGTCGTGTTTGGCAGTGAGTTTGGCCGCACAGCGCGAGGCTCGCGCTTTAATTCAGCCCGTGGCAGTGATCACGGCGGAGACTTGGCCACGCGATGGATGTCCATGCCGATGATGGGTGGTTTGATCGCCGAAGGGGCAAACACCTTGGCTCTTGGAGGCAAAGAGCTTGGCCATACACGCAGCTCAGACCTCAAAGCCGAAGGCCAAGTTGTTTCATACCGCGCCTTTATGAAAACACTCATCGACGCATTGGGCGGCGATCATGCCGGCGTGTTTGATGCTGAGAATGTCTTTAACTTTTCAGACTTGTTGAGCTGACATGAAAATTTTTATTTTGGCCTTCTTCGTAGTAGTCCTACCTGTTTGCTTAATATCAGGCTGTGGTGAGGATTTTTCCGGAAACGTGCTTGCCGGCGAAATAAACATAACACCGAATCGTCCTTCTTATGCCGCTCCTGGCAGTGTCCCGCCCTACACGGGCGATGATCCTTCCTATTTGGAAGCCCAGAAAAACTTTGCAAACACACAACAGCTCTGGCACGATGTTGTTCGTCGCACCTGTGCTGTAACCGAAGGCGTTTGCCACTATAGCAAAGAGTATCCAGACCTTAGTTCCGAAGCCAATATGCTTTCGTGGGTCTCTGAGCCGTGCAACGTAAGGCCGCTTAGTCATGATGCTGTGCTCGATTACTGTGAGCAGCGCGGAGACCTTTTGGTGTTTGCTGGTCTTTCAACCCCTTCAAGCGAAATCGCGTACATTGATTACATTCCTGGTGAGTATACCGATTTTCGCAATGCGGATCGTTTGCCGAATGCCGAAGATCCAGGGTTGCATATTTATCTACGTGCACCCATCGTTTTCGAAGGCGACAGCGTCTCTGCTACCGCTCAGTTTCAGCGCCGCATTCTAAAAGACGACGAAATCGGCGACTTTACCTTTAACTCCTTTGATACCCGCTTTTATTCGCTCGATGGTGGCACTCACATTTTTGGCGAAGTGCGAGATGACCGTCAGGATGAAATTATCGCGCTGCTTTTTGTTAATGATGTAAAGGAGCAATCCGATGCAATTCGTCAGGGTGATTTTAATCGCAACGGCACCTTTGGGCACAGCGTAGCCGAGTGCAAGACGCTGACTTTGTTTGAGCCAGGCGAGCCGCTTTCAAGTTATGTTGTCGCGCGACTAAGAGGCGTGATGCCTGATCCATGCGGACAAGTGGATAGCGCGACCAGTCAGATAAAAATAATTGATGTACCGGGCACAAGGATGCCTCTAGCGAATCAGCCTCTTTCGATTTCTGAAATGCTCGCACTTATGTGCTGGATTGAAGGGCTTAATCCTGAATCGCCCGACGTCACACTTGGTGCACCCATCAACTATGCGACCTGCACAGTGGATCCCAACAACTTCGATGTGCTCGGCACCGATCCTACCTGGCGCGGCCGCATTGCCCCCTTACTCAATAGCACCTGCGGCGGCTCGACCGGAGCGCTGAGTTGTCATGGCGGCTCAAACCCTGCTGCCGGACTTGATCTGGACACGAACGACTATGATGAGCTCTATGCACGGCTTTTGGGTGATACAACACGCACGGCTGCTGTATCGACCCAACGCACAGAGCTCAAGCTCATTGAAAAGACCGGCGATGCAGCAGGCGATCCTTGCAAGAGCTATCTTTACCTGAAGCTTCGAGACCCGAATTCGACGGATGGTTGCACCGACACAACCATTGTTGGAGGACGCATGCCCTTGCCGGTAAGTGGAGTTCCAAATTATTTCACGGACGATAAAGAACTTGAAGACCTGCGCCAGTGGATTCTAAATGGCGCACTCATTGACGAGTAATTCAATGTTTTTCGCAATGGCATAAGCCCAAAGAGTTGTGTCAATTGTCAAGCCACACTAACAAAACGTAATGTAAGTAAATAAGCGATTAACTGCTACCTGTTGCTCCGGCAACTGGAATGTTTGGCGTTGTTGATAGAACGCCGCTATGGTTGGCCCCTAAAGGGCATCAGGTATACACTATGACTTGCTCTGAGTTCTCATCGCCACACATTGCTAATAGCGCTGGATCATTCTGTGTAGTGAAGATCGGCCACAAGCGGTAGGTGGTCGGAAACAAACAGTCCATCGTTCGCGCTGAGGATGCTTTGGCTTTGAACGGCGCTCCAGGGCGGCTGATAGCCGCCTTTAGCTTCCTTCTCAGTAAAAATATAATCCACCGCAAGCTCTTGCGCTGAAATGGAAGGATCCAATGTGCGTAAGCAGGATCCATCAGTGCAGCTGTCTGTATACTTGGGCAGAAAACTCGTATAGGTAGCCGAGCCGCGCGTGATGTTAAAGTCACCCACAAGCAAGGTTTGCTCATTGCTGTGATGGGTCGTGAGCACTTGTTGAAGCATGGCCGCCATTTCATTAGCCAGCTGTGGAAAAGGGTGGTAGTTGACGACGATGAGCTGTCCACATGCGGTTTGAAGAGTGCTGAATAAGGTAAAAACGTTCTGGCCAAAGTTCCAGTTGCAGAAAAAAGTATCGTCGTAGCAGCTTAGATCGGCCACAGTTCGCTGAATGTAGTCCGAGGGTACAAGTTCAAGTTCACCCGTGTGCTGATTGTTTTCTTTTTTGGACTGCAGAAAAGGTAAACGGCTGAGTAAGAAATTACCGCTGAGAAAACCGATATCAAAGGCCGGGCCGAAATGTGCTTGCATGGGGTAGCCCTTCGCAATCAACTTGTCATACAGCTTGCGCGGCATATTGACTTTCTGATAGAGTTGATTGCCAATATCAATTTCTTGAATCGCCACAACATCTGCCTGTTGATCGACAATAAGGTTGGCGACTTTTTCTAGGATAGGTTCCGGGTTCGAGTAAAAGTAATGTTTCTCGCCGTTCCCGTCGATATAGCCCCCGGTTCCTAAATTGTAAGTCATGATTTTCAAATCTTCATGGCATCCTGCTGTCGAGGGTGGCAATGAAGGCTCTTCAGACTCAAGGGAAGGCGCAACGGTCGGAGTGCTCTGAGACTTGGACGGCACCGCCGGAGCGGTTGCCTCAGGCATGGCTTCTTGCAGCGCATCAACGCTTCCAAGCGCGCAAGCCGAGCAAAAGAAAACAGAAGACGCCATGAGCGCAATTTGAAAGGCCATGTGTTTGAGATAGGTTCCTTTTTTAAAGATTCGAGATGGCATAGAAATCACAGCGATAGCGAGTAGAGCGGCTTGGGCCTAATTGTATGTAAACGCAAGAATTGTGCCCACCTGAACAAATTTGTATTTCCCGAAATTCTATAGGAATAGCTCGTGTGGGCGCGGTACAAACTGTCGATCGTATTGCAGGTGGGGCTGCCAAACAGGGACTTTACTTCCCAGGGAGGGCAACGATGGACGCTACCTACCCTGAAGTGCAGCACAAATTGCCCCGGCATGAACTTTGCAGGAGTACTCCGTGGAATGCACAAAACACACTTACATGTCGCACGGCTTTTAATGAGTTTTTGGTTTATAGGCGGTTCAGGGTCTTGTAGTCCAGGCTCTGAGAGTAGCTATGACGGTGTTTCTGGCGCTGAACTGGCTGACTGTGGATATCTTAAGGTTGTTGAAAACAGTGGTTTAAAACTTCGACTCGATCCCTTTGGCAGCGAGCATCGTAAGTCCCCTCTATTTCACGGGACTATCATCGAGGCAATTCCAAGTGAAGTTGGCATAGATAATTCGAGGTACACCATGGAATTTGGTGGCAACGAATGGGGGTATTTTACCGATGGTGGTGGGCAAGCAGGATGGATTTATCTTGGGCCTGCGGGCGTAGAAGACGAGGACATTCCGTTGCTCTGCGATGCCACTCGGTGTAGTCCTAAAGCAGACACGAACTTTAGACGTTATCCGGACTTAGCTGAAAGCATTCATGGCAACTTACTCCGAGATTCTGCTGCCTGGAACCTGCCTGTTTCAAATGTGATTCGCGTTATCTCAGCCGGCGAGAGTTTGGATAAAACGACAGTGTCACGTTTTCCCACGTTGACTTTTGAGGACGGACAGCTTTCAAGTGATCCTGCATCCCTTAGACAAACCCCTACCGAGAAACAAGTTTGGTTGAGGGTTAAACTAAACGACACCAACTTTACCTATGCCGGTTGGATCATGGCGGAGCGCTACCAACCGTATCATTTTAGGGAGCCGAATCAGTATGTGCAATGCGCGGCGCCAGACCATGGCAAAAAAGAACTTGTTGAATATAGACCACCGACGCTTGACGATGTGCAATCTCCCAGCGCAACAACGAGGCAGATTAAGGTATTGCCTATCGTATTCGATCCGAACGGGATAACGAGTATTTACCCCTATAGCCCCGATGAGTTTAGTGAACTGTACAAAAACGGAGTGGAGGAAGGCACTGGCCATGCCGTACAGTACGAGCTACTGCCTTTGCAGACAGCAGGTTTCTTCCCGGAGCTTGAGGATGGTTTTGTCTATGATAAAGCGAGCTACCTTGCATGTTTTGAGGATTACCGAAATTGCCATGGTTATGACGGACAATCCAAACTCTGGGGTTCGTCGTATGGCTTGACGGAAATTGCTCCTTTGGCGGATCAATCAAAGCTTGTAGAGTCACTTGATTTGTGTCGCATAGCCCAGGAGCAAGGTGTTGAGGAGTTTTGGCTTTTTGCCGGTCCGTATTTTGGCTTTCACGAGACCTCCATGATCGGTCGCGAGCCCTTTTCTATTAATGGCATGCTCGAATACGATTGCCCCGTTACCTTTGCGACCGTAGGATTCAATCTCGATCGGCACCCGGACGTTTTGTTGCATGGTTTTGGCCACCGCGTAGATTTTACACTTTCTCACTATGGACTGCTCGATCAGTTCGCAGGCCGCGACATGTGTGGAGATACGCATTTTCCGCCAAATGGCACGAAAGATTACGACTACGGCAATCAGACATTGGTGAGCAGCGGTTGTGATAGTTTCTTTTCAGGAGACAAAGCGCTGACATCCGTGGCTTGCGATGCATGGCAGTGCAATGACTGGGGCTTTCAGACCTGGCGCTTTAAGCGCATGCCTCGCGGGGTTGATAACTCGCCCTATGAAAACTGGTGGGATTTAGTCTTCAACCTGCCAGCGCCTTAGTCCCCGGCCTTCAATGCGAGTCAACCGGCAGCAGGGGTGGAGCGTGGCGTCGGTGGGCCGGCGTCTTGTAAGGCTGCTGTCGATCAACGCCTTTTGTGATCGTTTCGGTGTTTTCGAAGGAGCTGATCAACGGGTACATCCGGGCCTTTGCGTTTGCTGTCTTTTTTCGACCAGCGTCTCAGAAGAAAGCCAAGCGCGACGGCGACAGCAAGTGCTGCAAGAAAGCCTTGGTAATCAAACTCAATCATTGCAAGTCTAGCTTAGGCCAACGCCAAGCGCTTTGCCAAGCTGGTAGACGGCGAAGGAAGCTGAATAGGCAAGAACCGTCATATAGGCAAACATAAACATTGGCCATTTCCAACTGCCTGATTCACGTTTAACCACAGCAATCGTGCTCATGCATTGGCATGCGAAGACGAAAAAGATCATCAGCGAGAAACCTGCCAGCGGAGGGAAAAGTGGCCGCCCATCGGGCCAGGTTGCGCGTTTGAGCGATGCGCGCAAGGGTTTGGAGTTTTCATCGCTTTGACCCAGTCCAAACACGGTGCCTAGGGTGGAGACAAACACCTCGCGGGCGACAAAGGCGCCAAGAATGCCGACCGAGATACGCCAATCAAAACCAAGAGGTTTCATGATGGGCTCAAGACCTTTTCCAATCCGTCCGGCAAAGGAATGTTCAAGCTCGGCTTGTGCAACAAGTGCTCTTTGATGTTCCGCGCTCGTGTCCTTTGAAAAGGTCGGGTAGTCAGCTGCATCGAGTTTAGGGTAAGAAAGCAGAGCCCACATCACCACTGTCATGGCTAAGATAATCGTGCCAGCTTCGCCAAGAAAGGCTCGAACGTTGTCCCAAGCATTGCGCAGTAAGTTCATGATGGCCGGCTTACGGTAAGGCGGAAGTTCTAGCAAAAGTTTTGGCTTGGGTCCCTTAAGAATGGTTCTGCGCAGCACCGTAGCGATAAGTAAAGTTGCTACGGTTGAAAAGGCATAGAGAAAGAAAAGGGCAAGGGCGCCCATGCTAAGAAAGCCCAGACGGTCCTCGGATGGCGCAAACACCACGGCGGTAATCAAGACGTAGACTGGCAGTCTGGCGCTGCACGACATCACAGGGATAACCAGCATGGTTAGGAGCCTGTCGCGACGCGATTCAATGGTGCGGGTGGCCATCACCGCGGGGACGGCGCAGGCAAGACCACCGAGCATGGGAATGAAAGCTTTTCCATGCAGGCCGACACCGCGCATGATGCGGTCAATGACAAAACCAACCCGGGCCAAATATCCGGAGTCTTCAAGCAGAGATCATGAAAAAGAGCAGAGCAATCTGCGGTACGAAGGCGATGACGTTGCCAACCCCTGCAAGAACGCCGTTGACGATAAGGTCCTGGAACGAGCCTGAAGGAACGGTGTTTTGCACCAAGTTTTGCAAAAAACTAATGGATGTTTCAATCGCGGAAATCGCCGGCTCAACCCAAAGAAAAAGCGATTGAAACAGAATGAAAACTAGCGTCAAAAAGACGAGCGTTCCGATGACGGGTTGAAGCAAAAAGCGGTCCAAGCGATCTTGAAGCTCGCGTCTAGCAATGGGGAGGGTGCCTTGGGCGCATTGTCTTAGCAAGTTGTCGATAAAAGCATAACGCTCACGAATCATGTCTTGATCCATGGGAGATGGATCCTTCTTATGCTCTTCGCATAGGTCGCGAATCGTACTGCGTAGAGAATCTGGCACTTCGTGAAGTTCGTCTTCGCCAATCGAGAGCAATGCCCAACTGGCCCAAAGGCGTTTTCGGGCTGCGCTGCCGTGGTGCCACGCTTCGGGAATTTCATTTTCGACTTGGCCCAGAACCTCTTCGATGCGGGCATCATAGCGCGCGCAAAGCACCGAGCGACTTTCGTTTTGCGTGAGCATGCGCTGCATCTGCGCGCGCAATTCATCGAGGCCTTGGCCACTTGTGGCGGAGATGGGCACGCAACAAACGCCCAAGCCTTTTTGCAGGCTTTCAAGATTGATGTCCAAGCCGAGCGATTCTTTCTCATCCCACATGTTCAATGCGATCAATAGAGGCGTGGGACTTTCGGCCAATTGAGTAGCTAAGTAAAGATTGCGTGAAAGAGAGGTCGCGTCGGCTACCATCACAACTAAATCGGGTGCTGGTGTTTTTCGTCCGAGCACTGCATCGACCGCAACGCGCTCTTCGGGCGAGTTGGCACGCAGGGAATAGGTGCCTGGCAAATCGATAAGTTCAACTTTTTCGCTGCTCGATAAAGTCAGCTCTGCGGATTTCTTCTCGACGGTAACGCCAGGGTAGTTGCCTACTTTGCTGCGCTTGCCGCTAAGGCGATTGAAGAGTGTCGTTTTTCCACTGTTTGGATTACCGACTAACAAGATGCGCTTTTTCTCAGTGCTCTGGCTCTGAGGCGCCTTTACTGAGTGCAGATTAAATTGGCCGTTTTCAGTCGTGGCGGCTGTGTTTACGATGGCGGCTGAAGAGGTGTGCACTTGAGCGGCGTCTTTCCGACGCAACGAAAGCGAAAAGCCACGCAAACGTACTTCTATCGGATCTCCCAAGGGCGCAGTTCGCACCATCTGCACTGTTGTTCCTGGAATCAGGCCCATCTCAAGCAAACGCCGGCGGTAGGCTCCATGGCCTGAAATCGCGCAGACCACGGCACGCTTTCCTTCCGGAAGGCTGGCAAGAGTCGCTTGGGCATGGGAATCGTTAGACATGGCTGCTGCCGGCTGTGTAGGCTTTTTGAAAACAGAATTCAACAACGTTTTTCTTTATGGATACAATAGTTTATCGATATATTTAAGTTGCGCTTCGGCGCGTTCTGCCCAACCGCGATTAGCTGCGGGACTGGCTGGGCTTGGATGAAGGATGCGGCCTGTTTTAACGGGAGTACTGGCCAGTACGCGTTTGGCGCACTGCTCAGCAAAACTTCCGACACCAATCACGTATTCACAGTTCAACGAATGAACGCTGTCTTTCAAAGCTTTGTCGCATGCCTGGAAAAGTTTTTCTTTGTCTTTCGCTGCGAGCTTGTCGGGCGTAAAATTACGTCCACTTTCTTCTAGAAAAGCCAAAGGGCAGTAGTTGTAGACAAAGAAGGTTTCAAAAAAACGCGATGGTGTCTTAAAGCGGTCCTTGGCCCAACCCCAGAGCCGTCGTCCGCTTACTTCGCTGCGTGTGCAGTCAAACCCTGTCACGGGACGTTTGGGGTGTTCGTTGCTCGGGCGTTTCACCGGCACGTTAATCCCAAGCCAATCGCGTACCACGTTCACCTCGCCAAAAGGCACGCCGGTTTGGACCATGCCCCAGGGGCCCGGATTCATGCCCAACAAAAGCGCTTTCTTTGGCGATTGGCCATAGCGTTCAAGATAACTTTCGTGAGCTACGCGTGCATAGCGCAGTGGGTTGTACACAAAAGCCACTGGCTCAGGGAAGGATAGCGTATCGACTTTCGTGCATAGCTTGCGACTAATATCAATGAGTTCCATGATCTCTGTCTATTCCGTTGCGTTTTTGCAGCATCGTCTCTAAGTCATATAGATATCTGCGTAGCGCGACAAGTCCGCTTTGCTTTAGTTCCGCGCCAAGCTCGATAAAGGGTGCTTGCTCGAGGGCATGCCAAAAGGGAAGGGAAGAATGCCGTGTGTCGCGTCCTTGGTGCATCCATTTCAGCGTCCGAAAGGCATCAAAACGTTCATGCACAGCGCGCTCGTTTGCCAGGCTCTGCACTTTTTCTCGAAGCTCAGCAAACAAAGCCGGATGGTAGAGTTTCGGTGCATCCTCGCCTTCATTTTGTATCTTCTCAACCGCCACGCCGGTGCCAAAGGGGACGCGATGCGATATCCTTGAGCTAAGCACTAAGGGCTCGCCTGCTAACTTTTCAATGGAAGCGACCTTGGCGAGTTTGTTTAACAGATAGAAGTCTTCTGCTGCTTGGCGTTTGGGAAATCCACGTACCTGCGCATAGGCAGCTGGATTCACTGCAAGAGTGCTGCCGATGGTATGAAATGCGTAGGGTGAGCCAGCATAGGCGAGGCCCAGCACGTAATAGCGTAGTGAGATTTCGTAGCGCAGCGCGGCGTTGCTTTCATGGGCAAAAGGATAAAGCAGGGCTGCTGCTTGCGGCCTACTTGAGGCTTGGCGAGCTCTGGAAAAATAATCGCTTGGAAAGGCGACATCGGCATCGCTTTGATGAAGCCATTTTGAATCAAGTTTTCCTTGCGCCCAAAGGGATAGAGCAAGGTCAGTGCCGATTTTTCGTGCACCTCCGACACCCGCTTTCGGATCTAACGCAGAATCCGAGCTGTAGCGATCGATAAGCAGTAATGCGCCTTTGCCGAAGCGAAGTAGCTTGGTGCTATTGTTTTCATCCAATGAATCAATTTCATTGAAGCGAGCTTGCACAGCCGTGCTTGTCTCGGCTGTGTTCTGCAGAGCTTTGTCTGGGGCTCCTCTTGGCGCGTTGTTAACAACAATGCAAAGGGGTTTATCGCTTTGGCAATTAAGCAGGCTTTCAAGTGCATTCAAGATGGCCGGGCCTTCATCGAAAGCTGGGATGATGACGCAGTCGGAAAAGTTGTCGTTGATGTGCTCTGCAAAAACTTTTTCTTTTTCTGCATAGTGATCGAGGTATTTGCGTAGCGCTTTTTCCATGCAATCAGTGCAATGCGGCACGAATAGGAAGTTTAGCGACGATACTTGCCTCAATGCTTCGAAGTTCTTCCATCCGCTTGCTGATTGTGTCTGCGGGGAAATAAAGTTTTGCCAGTCGCAAAAACAATCCAGCATGACGTGCTTCCGATCGGGTGATCTCGCGATAAAACTCTTGGAGTTTTCCTTCGGGCAAAGCTTCCGCCAAAAGCCCAAAACGCTCGCATCCACGTGCCTCCACAATGGCGGCTATAAGCAAACGATCTAGAAAATAGGCCTCGGGGCCTTTGCGGATGTGTTCGCGTAGTGCGGTGACGTAGGGGTCTTTGCTGTCGGCGCCCATAAGCAGGCCTCGCTCGGCAATGTGCTCGTAGACCTGCGCAAAATGAGCAAGTTCCTCTTGGGCCATGGCGATCATGGCGCTGACCAGCTCGCTGCGATCCGGGTAGTGCATGACAAAGGACATGGCGGTGGCCGAGGCTTTGCGTTCGGCTGCGGCATGATCGAGCAAAAAGCATCAAAATCAGCCAACACTGCTTCGGTCCACTGCGCAGAAGTTGTCGTAGCCAATTCACGGCCTGACAAATATGGCAAAAAACACCCAGTGCAATGCCAATTCTGGCATTAATTGAGCACAAAACATGCCAGGTCTGTCATATTCAGCTCTCTGTTTTCTGACTGCCTTGCAAAGTGGGACAGGGGTCCCATGCCCAAACAGTCCTCGCTTCGCTGCGGAACTGCGCGTGGGACCCCTGTCCCGCTTTGCCACAAGACTTGAGGACTTCGGATCTGTTGAGATGCCCAGCGGAATTTGTAGCTTCCTAGTCTTGAAGCAAAGAGGTGCCGGACCTTCACGCGCAGCTGCGCAGCGAAGCGAGGACTGTCTGAGCATGGAGGTTCGGCACCTCTTTGCAAGCTTGGCAAAATATAGAGGTGTTAGCTGATCGAAGGCTGGAATGGGTGCTGGCTTTTGTGGGTTGCCTAAGGAGGGCTTGTGAAGCACTTCAATTGCAGCCGGGGTAGTCATGCGCTAAGATCTTAACCATGAACGAGAGGCGTAACAGTGGCCGCCACAAGGCTTTCTTTCCCGTGGCGATGGATTCCAAAGATCGAAAAGACCGTATAGCGATGAGCAGAAACGCAAGCTCAACAGGCATCTTGCTTGGTAGTCCTTCGCGTTTTGAAGTGGGGGAGAGGCTAACGATGACTTTTCGTATTTTGCCGGCAGGACCGATGTTTGCAGGCGTTGTTGGCAAAGTGATTCGGGTCGAAGAATCAAACAACCCCGATGATCCAATGTGGCGTCATGTCATGGCTATCGCGTTTGAGAAACCCTTAGACGAAGAAGTGCTCACGGCGCTTCGTGAAGCTGCAGAACATACGGTTCATCTCGAGTTTGGTGAATAGTTAATCGTCGTTCGGTTGACCAAGGATACCAATGGCCGTGATTCGCCTGAGCAGCGAGCCTTGCGCAGAGTTGTCGCCGAGGTAAAGCGAGCTCAATGCGACTTTGGCTACTTTATGGCGGGTCTCTTTTGTGCTGCCTTTGCAGCGATCTTTGTAGTCCATAAAAGCGTGAAGCACAACAGGAATCCCTTGGTCGTTGTGCCCGAGATAGAGCATGATATGCCCCGGTAATTGCAAAAGAGCGATGCCCTGATGGTGCGCTTCTTCGATGAGATTCAAACGGTTTGAAAGCGGAGCGTCTTCGGGGATTTCAATGATGGTGCTGCATGCTTTTAGTTGAGCGCTGCTGTGGCGCGGCATTCGAACGCCGACCTTAGCGAAGCTTTCTTTAATGAAGCGTGAGCAATCAAGGCCACCGTTTTGTCCGCCCCAACCGTAAGGTTGTCCCAAAAAAGAAAAAGCTGCGCGCAGAAAACTCTCACGGGACAGCGTGCCGTGAGCCTCACTGCTTTGCGGCGCTTTGCCTTTTCTATTCTTTAAATAAGTCTCGGGTGTAAAGCCAAAAGTATATTCGCTGAAACTAAGAGCCCAACCTTCTTTCCACGGCTGCCAAGCGATAAGCTCATCCTTTCGCGCAGTGCTGCACAAGTTGCGATTCAAAGCGTAGGGGTCGTTTGCTTTGTATAAAGCCTTGTCGTTGGGTGTGCAGAAGATCGGTGTGGGCCGATCGACGGTGGTGTAAAAGGTTTGGGATGAATCGCTAAGCAAATGCTCTTCGAGGTCAAAGGCTGCGGACTTGCTTATGAGCTGACCTTTTTGCATTTCTTTTCCGATATAGGTCAAGCGACGGGTGATGCGCGGTTGCAGGGCAGCGTTGATCTTCAGTTGTTGAAGATCAAACATTGAAAAGTCATCGGCGGCTTCCAATAAACTCTGATTTCGATCGACGCGTGCTTGCTCCGTAAAAAGAGGATTAATCTCTTTTGGCATGCGGGATAGCCAGTACTCCACTTTTTGCTGTTCGGCATCGATTCCCGGCAGAGGGAAGGCTGCAATTTGTTCCGAGGGGCAGGGGGGGCTGAGCTTTTTTCTCGAGCCTTGCTTATGGCAGCCAAGCCCAATCAGCAGGATAAAAGCGAAAAGAACGACCCTTTTTAGCCGAGAAGGACCGAAGGTGCGGCACACTGCTCCCAATCTTGCAACGAAAATTGATCCTGTTTTTTGGACTGGGCTACCATCAGGGTATCCTGAGGATTGATGCGGACGTTGTTGCATATCGGAACCTGGGCCATGGTGATCGTGATTGCTATGCTTGCTTGGTGGGTCAAGCCCTCTGGGGCCTCATCGCTGAGCTGTGAAATGCCAGAGCTCGACATTCCCAAAACCGAAGCATGTAACCTAGGGCGGGTTTATCCGGAATGCAAATGGCAGATTCCAGAACAGGAGCAAGCGGAGGGCTTGTATGTGCTTTGGGAGCGCACCCCTCCAGCAGAGCGCTGGGGATCGCCGACTTTGGTTAAACTAGCCTTAAAAGCGGCTTATGCCTACACAAAAGCCTATCCAGGCGAGCGGCTAACCGTGGGTGATCTTGATGCTCCTCCGGATCAGCACAAGACTCACAATCGTGGCATGGACATGGATTTGTACCTGCGTGGTAGCATGCTGAGTACCGTAGAAGGTGGAGGCAACTATCGAAGCCGCTCGACTTTTGAGCAACGCATGCTGCGGGCACGTGTTTTTGATCTGGCTAAGATTCTCGCTCAATGTGCACAAGGACAAATACGCATCTACTACAATGATGAGGTGGTTATGCGTTGGTTCAACCCATGGTTTTGGGCCAGAGGCTGGCGTCCACCCTTTGGACAGGCCATGGTGGCGCACAATCACTCACATGACTATCACATGCATGTGACCGTTTTGCGGCCTGAAACACGCTTTTTAGCCATAACCCCTTAAAGGCAGGACCAGGGATGCGCTTGGCCTGATCTCTTTTTTTCTTGGAAAATCAAAGAATGATTTTTGGGACATGCGACTCTTTTGGTATACTGTAACAACAGATCATGAGTGGCTATCGAGTTATCGTAAAAGACGTTAGTTATATGGTCCCTCCAGGGGAGACGCTGGTGGGTCGAAGCGATGCTTGCGGTATCGTGGTAAAACACAATTCGGTATCACGGCTTCATGCCGCGTTGCGGTTAACCAGCGGCGCTCTGACCATCGAAGATCTCGGCAGCCGAAATGGCACCGCGGTTAACGGCAGGCGCATTGAGGGCCATACCGAACTTAGGGCAGGCGATGTCGTCATCCTTGGGCAAATGGTAATTGATGTAGTGGAGGGCGACCCTTCGGTTCGTGCGCTAGCACCTACCCAACACCAAGTGAACCGAAGTGAACTTGAGGGCGACCCGGCAACCGAAAAAGTCACCGCGGATGCAGTCAAGCGTGTTGTTGATGATCTCGAAAAGAAAAAGCTCTCAGAATAGAGCGATCACTTCTTACCAAGTGCTTTATAGAAACTTGGCGTCGCTGTTTTGTTGGATTTGTTCGATGGTGACATCTGGAGCAAGCTCCACGATGCGAAACGCTCCGCTATCGACATCAAAGACACCCAAATCTGTAATGATACGGCTGACGACTTTTTGAGCGGTAAGCGGGAAGCTGCAACGATCCACTAGTTTGGCTTCACCGTTTTTGCTCAGGTGTTTCATCATGGCAACAATACGTTTAGCGCCCGCGGCAAGGTCCATGGCGCCTCCGATGCCCAGGGTTTTTCCGCCGGGTATTGACCAGTTGGCAAGGTCTCCGTGCGCGGAGATTTGCATGCCGCCCAAAATCGCCAAATCGATGTGTCCTCCGCGGATCATGGCAAAGGAAAGGGCTGAATCGAAACAACTCCCGCCTGCGGCGATGGTCACGGTTTGCTTTCCGGCATTGATGATCTGCGGGTCGGCTTGTCCCTTTAGCGGAAAGGGGCCCATGCCAAGAATCCCGTTTTCTGTGTGCAGCCATACGCCTGTAGCTTTTTCGATGTAATCTGCGACGAGGGTTGGCAAACCGATACCAAGATTAACGATGCTGCCTGGTGCTATTTCCTGCGCGGCACGCTTTGCCATCTGTACTGAATCAAAAGGCATTCTATGTCTCCCTTTCGATCAAGTACTCAAAGGGATCGTCATGCGCTGGGACGTGAACGATGCGACTTACAAAAATGCCCGGCAAGTGGATGTCGTCTGGGTCAAGCTCACCCAGTTGCAGGAGCTCGTCGGTCTCAACGTAGCTGTGTTTGGCTGCTGTAGCCATAATGGGTGCAAAGTTTCGGGCGGTACGCCGAAAGCGTAAGTTACCAAAGGTGTCGGCTTGTTGTGCTCGGATCAAAGCAAAGTCTGCAAAAAGAGCATGTTCCAGTAAATAATCGCGCCCTTCAAAGCTGCGTTTTTCTTTGCCTTCTTCAATCACCGTACCGATGCCGGTGGGTGTGTAGAAGGCTGGGATACCGGCGCCCGCAGCACGCATGCGTTCTCCAAACGTGCCTTGTGGACTGATGTTTACCTGCACTTTTTTTGAAGCCATCTGCCGATGTAGCTCGTCGTTGTTGCCAACGTAGGTGCAAATGACTTCTTTGACAATCCCGGCTTTAAGCCAGGTGCTAAGGCCCTTTCCTAAGTTACCCGCGTTGTTGCTGATGAGCGTAAGGTTTTTAACACGCATATCCGGC
The DNA here is from genome assembly GCA_016699535.1 of Myxococcales bacterium. NCBI lineage: Bacteria > Pseudomonadati > Myxococcota > Myxococcia > Myxococcales > Myxococcales bacterium. The sequence goes on along the minus strand of CP064980.1, from coordinate 3,046,867 downwards.
ACCGCTTGAATAAGCGCTTCGGCATTGCCACACAGACCAAAACCACCAACCATGATTCGAGCGCCGTCAAACAAAGCGTTTAGTGTGTGTTCGACGTCGGGCTGAACTTTGTCTAAATGCTTTGCTTTCACGAGAGTACCTCTCTAATGGCTTGCTCGATGATGTCCAGGCCTTCTTTTAGCTCAGTTTGCTCGATACCTAGGGGAGGTGCAAGAATAAGACGTGGACTGTCAAAACGCATATGAAGATGAACATGCTTTTTTAAAAAGCATATCTTCAATGCGGAAAGTTGCTCTTGGGTGCAGTCAAGGTCAATCGCAGCAAGCAACCCGATGCTTCGTGTCTGTATAATGCGCTTTGGAAATTTTTCTTGGATAAGCTGTAGCTGTTTTTTAAGCCATTGCCCTGTTTTATGTGCGCGTGCGTTTAACGCCTCCTGTTCATAAAGATTAAGCGCACACAGGCCTGCGGCCACACCCAAAGGATGGGCGTAGTGGGTTAATCCGCAGAGCAGGGCTTGCTGATCAAAGTGTCTGGCGAGTTTGTCGTGAACCAAAACGGCTCCAAGTGGGGCATATCCGCCAGTAAGCGCTTTACCAATGGTGATCATGTCGGGCACCACGCCATCAAAGTTTTCAAAAGCAAAGGTTTTTCCGGTGCGACCGAACCCTGTCAGCACTTCATCAAAGACAAGCAAGACCTGATGCGTATCACAAGCTTCGCGAATACTTTTCAGATAATCCGGTGGAGGAATAATCACGCCGTTACTCCCTGCAACGGCTTCCAGAAAGACAGCAGCATAGCTCTGGGGCTTGGCAGCTTCAAGAACAGCGGGAATTTGGCTGAGGGGACGATGTGTGCAGTGCTCGGAACGAAGTTCTGCGGGGCAGGCCTTGCATTCGGTATCGAGAACATGAGTCACGCCTTGGAGTAGTGGCTCAAAAGGCGCTCGTCGGTAATCGCCCGTAAGGGACAGTGCCCCAAGACTTGCGCCATGATAGGAACGTATTCGTGACACAAAACCATGGCGGCCAGTGACGAGTTTGGCTATTTTCATCGCGTTTTCGTTCGCCTCGGCGCCACCAAGGGTGAAAAAGACCTTCGAGAAACCAGGCGGACAGAGGGTCAGGAGTTTTCGAGCAAGCGCTTCCTTTTCCGGATACGAAAAGTTGGGCGCTGTGATGCACTGTTTTTGCGCTTGCTTGCAAATGGCTGCTGCAATCTCGTCTCGCCCGTGGCCCAAGTTGCATTGGTAGCTCAGAGCGCCTAAATCAAGCCAGCTGTTTTCAGAGTCATCAAAGAAATGCGCTCCTTTGCCTCCATTGATTTGGATTGGCTTCTGGCCTTGTTGCATCGACCAGGTAAAGAAGTAGGGGTATTGCGATGTGTTATCCAATTAGACCTTATTCAAAATCAAAGTAGTGGGGCCTTGAATGATGGACGCAGCCTGAGGCTGCAAGGGCGTAGCCGCCGCTGAGATCCATCACGATGGCGCCGCAGGTTCGAGACGAATGTGGTTTTTGGGGTGTGGCAAGATGCGAGCAGACACTGCGTGGATAACCTTCATGGGAGCCCAGGGCTTCCCACAGCTCGTCGCTGCTTTGCAGGGTGCTTGTTTTTAATGAATTGCTTAGGCAATTGAAGCGCTCGTGCGACGTGCTTTCTTCTGGCAAAAGGCTCAAGGCGGCAAGCTCTTCATCAAGGCAATGGTTGGTATGGACGAAATAATCGGATCCCCGCTGTAAACGATTTTTTTGAGCTGTCCAGTTGTTTCGATTCCGAAGCATAGCTCAGCGGAGCTCACCATGTAGTGGTGGCCTGAGCCAATCGTAGCGTCCATAATCACATCGCGAGCATCGATAGCTGAGCTTTGTTTCAATGCGGCTCGGACGACTGCAGGCCAAATGGCGCCAACTTTTGCATCCGTGCTGCGAAGGTTGTTGATGGTGATACCCACCCCTTGGCTGTTGAGCCCTGCCATGCCAAGGCAGCCGGTGATGGAAAGTAGCCAACTTGCAGGGGCTTCATTGCTTTCGGGTGTTTTAAGCATCAATACATAGGGTTCGGCCGAGGCGTGCATATCCCAAGTTTGTCCCAAAAGGTTTGCTCGTTCGGTACGGACATTTGCCGCGCTGCAGTCTTCTTGGGAAATGTCGTTTACTTCCAATCGGTATGTTTTCTCGGGCAAGATGGGCGGTAGCGCACTTGGGCGATCCACGTTGTCAACATTGAGATCACGTAAATCAGTGTAGTGGTTGAGCACAACGATGCTGGCGAGCGAAAGGTCGGCTCCTTCGGAAATCCCATAGAGTTCGGCGTAAAGATCAGGCTGCCAACTGTGGAGCAAAGGCAAGTGCTCCTTTGCGAGCTCCATGACTTGCTCGCTGTCAGTAAAACTGCCCAGGGTGATGCAGAGCTCGGTACGGATCTCCGCGATTTCTTTGATAAGATGCCGAAAGCTTTCGCCGTGGATGCGGCCTCGCTCCTTTGGGCTTGCATTGGCTGGATATTCAAGCACTTTCATTGGCAATCTCCTGCAGGCATGCTGCTAAGCAATGTTTAAGCTCTCGTATCTGATCTTGAGAAACATCCAAAGGAAGTGCAAGAGCTAGCGTGCCATTTGCGAAAATTTGGTAATGATAACCCGCTTGGCTCAACGCTTTGGCTATTTTTTCCAGGTGAGGCGACGCTTGCAAAACACGGTAGAGCCCCGCGCCTTTGATCGGTCCCAAGTGACTTTCGAGCGCTTCGCACAGCGTGTTGAGGCTTTTTTGTTTCGGGGCGAGGTCCATTTGCCATGCCTGTTTCAATTGATGTTCGGTGCGAATCAAGCTTAACTCATCACCGTCCCAGGTCGAGACCATCGTAAGAGGCGTGTCGACAAAATAGTCACTCTTGAGATGAATGAAACCAAGTTGAGCTCCGCTCCACCAAGAGCGAATGTCCGGCTGCTTTGACCATCTGCTGGAATAAAAAGCGCCTTGCCCACTTCGGTAGTAGCCACTTGCCGTTTCAACGAGGATGAGTGGCAGGTCGTTTTGCTGACAGAAGTCATACAGACGACTCCAGTCTCTTTCCTGAAGCACTTCGCCGGTGCGCTCCTGGATAGATTCGACAAACACCGCAAAGAGTTTGTGGCTGCCGCCGGCTTCATTAATAACTTCTTTCAAACTCTCGAGGGTATTTTCGATACCGCATTGGTTGGGATGCGCAATCAGTGGCCAATGTTGAAAATAGCTAGGTCCCGCATGATGGACCACAGGATCACTGAGTGAGCGTGCTGCTGCGGTTGTATGACCGAGGTAGGCTCCTTTGAAACTCACGGCAATCTGCGCCTCTTTGCGATGCGAACGCAAGCTTCGAAGGCTTTTGTCGATGCATTCATCGCGCGAGGATGTCAGGTAAAGATGTGGATGCTCTGGGCAGAGCGCGGAAATCCACTCGATAGCTCGTACGACAGCCGGCGTTACGTAGTTACATAAAGTGAGCTTGTTGACGCAAGGGCCGAACAAGGCTCCTTGCTCATAAAGCGTTTGAAGTGCGGGTGGGGGCTTTAAAAAGGGAGTCGATAAGCCAGAACTCAGGGCCTTTAACCTATGTTGATGGTTTTGAGAGTCTTGTGGCTTTCGTCCAAAGCCGCGCAAATGAATCTGATAGTAAAGGGCGCTTGCTTGCTCTTCGTCATATTGATTGCTTAGACGTTCTACTTCGTAAGCACCGAAACGTTGATTCAAATGGCTCATGGCAGCAGTTTGTCCAACGCGGTTTCGCCCTGTTTGGTAGAGATAGCGCGCTTGACCCTGCAGGTCTTTTATATCGCGCGCAATGCAAAGCGTTTTGTGCTTTAGCGCGCGCCCCATGCCGCATCCTTGCCAGTGTTTTCGAACCGTCAATGACTGAACGTATACAGTGTTGTGCCTTCCGAGATTTGGGTCGGTCGCCGGGCCGGGTACCTGCTTTACAGTTTCAAGTGGAACCGCAAGGATAAAGCCAGCAAGCCTGCCCTGAGCATCTTCAGCGACAAGGGCGATGCCATCTTGTTCGGAAAAAGCCTTGCCGAGCGTCTCTCGACTGTCACGCCGCGCCGGCTCGTAGATCTCGGCTTCAAGAGCAAGCATAGCTGGCAGCAGCCTTTCTCTTTCTGAAGAATGAACCTGGCGAATTGAATAACGAGGTTCTTGTCGTTTCTCTAACGCTGTGTCGGGGTTCTGCCAAGAGGGTGCTTCTTGGTGAGGGTGCTCACGCAGCCATTCGAGGCTAAAGCGCATTGAGGCGAACAGAAAAGCAAGCTCTCTCGGGCCAAAGCTTTTGTTGAGTCTGCAGCGTACCGTGCGACTGCCAGCGGCAAAGACCACAACCCCTCGCCAAAAGCGCTGTTTGAGGTAGTTGTGCAGATGCTCTTCGGACGGCAAATCAAAGGCTATCGCATTGCCATGGACTCTGGGGCGCAGCATCAAGTCGGCAAAGGTAGTGCTTAACTGCTCAAGTTCTTTTTCTACTTGCCGTTCGAGCTCTGCGCTGGATTCATCGTTTAGCATTTCCATCGCATGCAACTGTCCTCGCAGTAGCGAAGCGAGGTGAACGGAAGAGGTCTCTCTATCTTCGTAATTGCTAAGCGTGATGCCAAGCTGTGCGCGTTTAGAAAAACAAAGAAGATCTGGATAGTCGGGCTTAGCATTGCGATCGATAAGTTGGAGCTCTTGGTGCCAGAAAAAACGACGTCCTAAGCCAAAGCCGGTCTGAACCTCGTCGACAATAAGTGGAAGGTCGTAGAGCCTGGTGAGCAAGCGCAATGCCTGGAAAAAACGAGCGGAGGCATAGCGTTCGCCTCCCTCGCTTTGCATGGCCTCCACAATGCAAGCAAAAAACTTTCCACTTTCTAAGGCTTTTTGCACTTGCGCGAGTGACTCGAGCTCCGATGCCAGCAGAGTGTCGGCTTTGTGCTTCTCTAAAAGCGAGGCAGCTCCTTCATCAAGTAAGGCAGCTGTAAAATTGGGCTCAGCTACAATGCTGGATGCCTTCTCGGGGCTACACTCCGGAAATGGTGCAAAACTAGCTTCATAACCGAGCACTTCATACGGCCCGCGTTTCTTTGGGTTATGGGTCGCATGCAAAGCCAAAAGGGTGCGGCCGTGAAAGCCTCCTTCAAAGGCAAGAACATGGCGCTGCTTATCGTTCTTTCGATTTACAAAACAGAGACCTAGCGCTTTTTCATTTGCTTCAGCCCCGCTGTTTGAAAAAGACACTGTCTTATAGTGTGGAAGCTGTCGAAGTAGCAGTTGTTTGAAGTCTTCGATGGCTTCGTTTGTATCGTTTGTGTCGGGGTTGATCAGGGCTGCCTGATCAAAGCGGCCATCCACGTAAGCCCGTACTACACGGTCTGCTTCAAACCCAGCGCACAAGGTTGCGGTTTGGCTCATGCCGTCAAGCACCGTGAAGGGCGGATCGTCAATCGAACTCATCCATGCCCCTTTGCTTTTGGCATGACTAAAGACAATCGGCTTTTTTTCTCGAGGCATACGCTCGCCCTGATAGAGGCGCTGTAAAAATCGCGACGAATCAGTGACAACGCCATCCACAGGGAGGCTGCAGTGCATGCTTTTTTGAGGAATGTTTTGAAACGATTGCGCTTCGCTTTTTTCTTCTTTTTGATGCGCGAGTAAAAGTGCCTTAAGGTTTGAAGTCATCAGCTGTTCCTAACCGATGTCGTGGTGAAGTTTGTCTAATAGGGCCGATACCCCGGTGGGCTGAACCGTTGCCGCACAAATCAAGTCGTCAAAGTGGGCTGTAAGCACTCGGATATGTTCACTGCTGTTGAGCACGAAATACTTTTCTCCCAAATAGATGGCCGCGCGCTTCGGACCAAAAATGGTTAAAGGAACCGAAAATTTTTGAAGCGCATCAAAAAGAAACCAACGAAAGGTAGGATAGAGCTCTTGGCAAAGCTCAGCAATGTGCGCGACTTGTTCTTTGCGTGCCCTTTTTGAAAGCCCGCTCCAAATGCCTTCGCCGCGGGCGAGTCCTTCCAAAGCTTGACGCGAGGTGCATACCTCCATGTCGGTTTCGGGACGTCGCTGGTAGCGTAGACGTGCATCTGAAGACTCCTGCTTTTCGTGAGGGCTCATGGCTGAAGAGTCCTGGTACTCGTATTCGATCACTGTCTTTGTTTTGACAATGTCAGGCAGTGTGGCCGGAACATGTCGAATCTTATAACCGGCGGCTTCAGCGTGCCATTTTAGAATGACCGCGTCCGATGGTGTTTGGCCGCCACGTTCAAACTCAATGCTTTGTCGAACGATATCTGTTCCGAGCCGTCCGTCTTGGCTAAGTCCGACCAACCAGTCCACACTGACCTGCTCGGAGTTCGCAATCGCAATCAATGTTTCCATGCGAGGAAGCCGGTCTGTCTGAGGGGAAAGAATTTGTGCCAGTGTCGAGCGATCGATCCCAACCCGGCGTGCGAAGGCCGACCGGCTAAGGTCTGCGCGCTCAATCACGTCGAGAAGACGAGAACGAAACAGCTCAACAGTATCTTGTCTGCTTTGCATCCCATGACACTATTGCCTAAGGTTCCAGCAAGGACAATGGAAAGCTTACGATGTTCCAAGTCATCAATGCCTTGGGGACTTTGTGTTTTAGAATGCTTTGCCGCTTAATTTTGCCACCTTGCCAGCTGTACTGACGGACTTCTCCTTGTTCATCGGCGGCCACGTAGAGTTCGTCTTTTCCATCGTTATCAAGATCGGCAAATAAAGCAGCATGTTCAAAGCCCGAAGATTTTCGATCGATGTTTTTGGTATCCCACTGTTTTTTAGGGTCGGACGATGGTTTAAGAAGCCACAGCCCGCTGCGAAAAGCCGCTGCCACCATCTCCTTTTTCCCATCTCCGTCGATGTCACCGACGCTGAGAAAGCGGCAAAGGCGATCTGGAATGGCTGCTATTCTGATGCCCTTGTCGGCCGGGGTATCTGCATCGAAACGACGGATTTCGACCGGTTCGATGATTTTAGTGCCCTGGCTCGAGTCTTCAGTAAGCGCCTCGACCGCAACGTAAAGCTCGTCTTTGCCGTCGCCATCGACATCATCCACAAGAATTTCTTTTGCGTGCCGGTTTCCTAGATCAGCGACGATGCTTCTTCCTTGATGTTTTTTAGGCACATAGCGTACGACCGACCCATGTTGCGCGCCGCCTTTGAGCTTGTTGGGCTCACTGGGCGTAGAGTAGACTTCAAGTATTCCATCGGAATCGAGGTCCCCGATTTCAATTTCATGAATAAAGGTGTTGGGTTGCTTGTCGAGTTCGGTGACGCTGACATCGTCATTCTTTTTAAAATTAAGCAGGGCAACAACGCCTTGGTCGTGTGTTCCAACAACCAGGTCCGGGTATGGTCCATCGAGGACTTTTGCGTACTCAGCGTCGCGCATACGGTTGAACTTGCCACCAAATTGTTTTTGCCAGAGTATCCTAGCGCTGAACTGTCCCGGAGCGCTTCGCGTCCAAAACTTTACAATAGCCTCGGTGCCGCCAAGTGTGACAATGCCTTCTTTGCCGCTCGGTAGGGTAAACGGGAAGCTTTTGTGAAAGACATTGCTGTCGTTGTCTTCAAGTTGCTCCGTCTTCCAGTCGCCGTCTTGTTGCCACAAGAGATCAAATCGAGCAGGACCAGGTTTGGCCGTGACTTCGCCAGCTTCGTTCGTCACGAACTGGGCATAGCTCAACAAAAGCCCGCGCTGATCGTTTGAGGCAGGGAGAGCTGTTTTCTGCGGCGTGCTCTCATTTTTAATCGCGGCATGCGTTGGTGATGATTGCTTTTTACAACCTGAAGTCATCACTAAAAGACATAGGAAAAACAAGGAGTGATAGCGGGACATGGTATCTCGTCGGGTCTAGTGGTTTTCGTTTTGTCGTACAGCAAGTACCGGACTTGTCGCAATACGTATCACACGTTCGGTAACGCTACCGACCAGTATATCGGCAAGATCGGTTTGGCCGAGAACACCCATCACAATCAAGTCTGCTTTAACCTTTTGGGCTTGAGCATGAATTTGAAGCGATGGACGGCCCGCGCTTACTTCGCATTCAATGTTGATCCCTTCGTTTTGATAGGGAAGTACGGACTCTTCGATCGAGTGTTTTACTTGGCTCTCGAGCTGTTTTTGAATTTCATCGGAACCAGGACCCATCCAAAAAGGAACACGATAGGTATGCATAACATGCAAAGTTGCTTTGGACTCCTTTGCGATGTGGACGGCATGTTCAAGGGCGATTTTTGAGCCAGGGGAGAAATCGATGGCGCATAGCACCGATTTAATCCCAGATTTGGGAGAACGCTTTTCCAGCATCGAAAAATCGATAGCTCCGTCGGTAGCGTACTTGGGATTGGGGCGCGCCGTATAGACATCGCAAGGTGCCAAGCGGACCACGCGCTTTAGGACCGTTCCGACCACAAGGTCGCTTAGGCCCGACTCGCCATGGGTTCCCAGAACGATCATTTCCGCTTTCGTATCCTTAGCCACTTTGCATATGGCTTCGGCAACTGCATGCCGTTCAGCCGGTCGCGCTAAGGATCCCGGTTCTGCGGAGGCGTGAAGTTCGACAACCGCAGCCTCTACGTTAAGTCCATCAAACACGGTTGCGTGGAGCTTGCGTAACTGATCATTCGCCCAGGCGCGGAGTTCCTCGTGTCTTGCTTCTGTGTCTTTGCTGTTATTTTGCAGGACTGCACTAGGATTTACCACAAAGACAAGGCGAATTTGGTAATCCAGCAAGCCTGCCATACGGGCGGCTTGTCGGAGTGCTTCAACCGAGTTTGAAGATAGGTCGGTACAGGCGATGAGCATAGGGCGTTCGTTTGGCATAGGCGTGGCCGTATTTATATCATAGCTTTTTTCCTTGTTCACCGATTGACTGGCGGTTTGCTGGAAATCTGACAAAGTGCTAAAAAGTCGCAATTTAGCGGGTTAAATTTTTCAAGGTAGAATTCTCGGCGGATGAGCGTAATTTTCAAGCATACACAAAGCATCAGACGGGCATGTTTTTGGCTGTGCTTGTGTTTGTTTTTTCATCCTCTTTGCAAATCGATTGCGTTGGCGCAAGGCAAGGACCTTCCTGAATGGCGCCAAGTTCTTGCCCTAAGTCGCTTTAACGCACGTCTTACTGCCGTGGCGGCTGACCCTACCGATCCAAGAAGGATTTACGTGGGAACAGAGTTAGGAACGGTCTTCAAAACCGAGGATGGTGGGGTTGTCTGGTCGGAACGAGAGATTTTTCCATACAGCAACGGTAACTATCCAGCGATTCCGTTGGCAGAGCCCACCTATATGACGGGTTATGGGTTCAACCTTAAACGTGCTCCGTTCATGGTGCTTGGTGTGGATCGCGAAATCGTGCGTCGAACTCCTTACGATGTGGGCACCTCGCTTTGGCTTAGCGTGCGTCCGGACGTAGTCCATCGTAATTTACCTTCCACTGTGCGCTCTGGAAACGGCGATGAAACGCTACTGAAAGATGAATTTGCTAAATCCAGGGATCCAAAGATGCCGGTTATCGCGATGGCGGTATGTCCAGGAGCTACCCTGCCGTTAATCGTTGCCACAAAAAAACATATTTTTGGCTCTTTTGATGACGGAGAGACCTTTATAAGGGTGTTTGGCGTTCCTCTGAAAAATAACATCACTTGGATTAATTGCTCATCTTCTGAACCAAACGAAATGGCCGCCACCACCGATATGGGGCTTTTTCGCTCGCGAGATGGCGGCGTGAGTTGGGATGAAGATGTGCTTTTTTGGCCAGGTCGCGAAGCGCTTTCTGTAACTTATGCCGCAGGACTTGATGGTCGGGAAACCATCTACGTCGCAACGGGCGGTCGTTTGTACAAGGGTGCGCTCGATGAGTGGGATAGGCAGAGTTGGAAATACCCGACTTATTACAAAGTTTATTACACCCCTTGGGCGAACGTTAATTGGGCAACGGCTACCGACGATGGGGTGATTTGGATTGGCACCAGTGAGGGCGTGCGTATATCGCGCGACGGGGGAGATAATTGGGACATTGGTGGCAATTCGATGTACGAACGTGAGTCTATTAAACAACTGGTTCATGGTCGAGATGACAGTGGCAAAGAAATGATCGCCATCGTAACCGACCGCCGCGGGTATGCCGTGGATAATGAAGGGACGGGACACCTTCCTTTCCACGAAGGTTTTTCCCTTAGGAACATTCATCGTGTGGCCACCATTCCCTCAGCGGAAGGTCAAAAGGGCAAGTGGTGGGTTCTTACTGGCAGCGAGCTATGGACAAACGTTAAGATGAACGCCCGTCGCAACCCTTCTCGAAGCGACTTCATGCGTTGGGCCAAGCTGAGACAACGATTTACCCCGCCACTTTCGGTATTGATAGATACCGTTTATGAAAATTTTGGTGTCTCCGCGAACCAAATGGCAAAAATGTTTCGTGACTCATGGCGCGGCACCTATTTGCCTAAAATAGATATTCAAGCGGAGTATCGCCAATTCGACTGGGATCGAAATAAAGTAGTTTCCATTACTGCTCCGGCTATCATTGATAGCAATATAGCAAGAAACGATTTTTTCTTCGTATTCCAGCTTCATTGGCGTCTTGGTGAACTTGGTTTCTCAGACCATACAACGCAGTTTATGAAACACCGTGCAGCGTTTGATAAAGTTCGCTCTCAGCTTCGCGAAACCATGGAAGACTCATGGTATGAACGAGAGCAACACCTAAAGACGCTGACGATGGGGCAAATTGATCCCTTCCAAAGCGAAGTCTTGCGCACGCGTATCGAATGTCTTGAGGCACTTTTTGAAGTATGGACCCGAGGCAAGTACTGGAACTCGGCGCTTGAAGCTGCGCAGAATCCCTCTCAATCGTTTTCCAATTAAAAGATCAATGTTTATTTAGTACGCAATTGGCTCCCAGTAGGTCACTTTGACTTTGCCGAGATTAACCTTTTTCGCACTTGCTGCGATATGTGCCTTTAAATAGACGGGTCGAAAGGTTGGCTTATATCCCGCGACGGGCAGACTCTTACCTTGAGGCAAGTTGTGAACCACAAAGTCACCGGAGCGATTCGTTCGTGCTTGCCCAAGCAAGTGTACTTCAAACTGAGTGCGCCCAATTTCGCCACGCAGGAATTCTCCCAACAGCCGTTCCATATTGGTGCCTGGTTTGCCCACGTTGACCATGGCTCCACGCAGCGGCTCGCCGGTGATTGCGTGAACGAGCCGACCGGTGAGGGTAGCTCCGTTGCCGACTGGCTTGCCAGGAACTTTCGAGAAGGTTTCAGAATACCACGGTAAGTTACCGTCAACACGTGCGTTTTTCCTTGCAGAGCTGCTGTCCGTTCGAATGCTATAAGCCAAAGCGTTTTGTTTGCTTTTGGATACATCGACTTGAACAACCGAATTAGCCGGATCGTTTTCTTCAATTTTAACCGAGCCCTGGCCTTTGCGGAAGACTTGTCCTTTTGGACTGATCAGTTGCATGGCCAGTTTTGGATTGGTGTAGACGACACTTGGCCGGCGTTGCGGCGCAATGAAAAAGTGCTTTTGGGCTTGCTCCGGCCCATCGCCCTCCGCTAGCTCATTGATCTCGCCAGCGTCCGGTAGGCGAGGAATCCCTTCGACGGTTGTTTCTGTGATATGGCCGCGACGCAAGGCTTCTAGCCAAGCTGATGGAATGCGCTCAACAGGGCGGGCACGGTCGAGATTGGTTTTGTCCCCGCCATTGACGAGTGTTCCCGTGGCAATGCCAACGATTTCTCCAAATGAATTGAGAACCATACTACCCGCCATCGTCGTCGGTAGCTTTCGATCAAAACTGAGCCAAGCAAGACGTCCCAACTGGCTTCGATCGACATTGGTGATTGAAATCTCCATGATGGCGGGTGGACGATTCTCATTGCTAAATCCAGCAACCCAGACGCGAGAGCCTCGGCCAATCGCACGCGTTTGACCAAAGTTTAGGGCTGGAAACACCATCCAGTCTTGGATCGAGCGACCATCGAGCGGTGCCATAATGCGCAGTAGAGCAAGGTCGGTGCGAATGTCTCCGGCGACCACGCGAGCTATCCACCTGCTCGGTACATCGCCGTTAGGTGGATAAATTTCAATCTCGTAGCGGTTGGATTTGCTGTAGAAGGATCCCGGCACCCCTGTGGCGCCATTAATAGGCCCAATCGAATGAAAAGCGGTGATGAGATAGCCGCGTTGATCAATCATGGCAGCCGAGGCGCCTTCTGGTACGCCACGGGTGGCTCGAATGTAGGCGGCCGAAGGAAAGGCTCTTGATGTGAGGCGAGCACTCGAGTCCTGAGCCGTCCCGTTTTGAAGGAAGCTGCCGAGCAGAAGAAAACAAAGGATACTTTTTTGTAGCGTTTTCATGGTTCGAGTTTGACCCCGGAGAGCACCTCATGGACCAACGCGATGTCGTCCTCGCTCTGCGAAACTGGCGACATCACATGTAAATAGTAAGCGTCCGATTTGCTGTTGAGCACGACAATATCGTAGCCGGCAAATACGACTGGTAAATCGCTTCCGCTCATCTCCTCTGGGTCGGGTTCTTCGATTTGTGCCACAAAAGCCCATAAACTATCCGCCCCTCCGAAGGCTTTTTTGCTTTCTTCTCTTATGACGCGGAAACTGGGATTCGATTCAATTGTTTTCGGACAACTAGAGCAAGTTCATCGCGTAGAAAGTTGATTGAGGCAGCCTGTTCCCGAAGAGGAATCTTAGTCACAGTTAGACTGGGTCCAAACTGATCGAGTGAACTCTGCTCTGCATGAAAACCACCGGGGATCTGACGAACCGTCCACCGTGCAGGCAGTTCAAAATGCACTTTCCCTCCCAGAAAACTAATATCCTTTGAAGGAATAGCGACATAATCACGGAAGCTCGCCGCGGCAATAAGAGGAACGAGCACGGCAACCCAAAGTAAGGGATCGACAAAGCGAGGCGCCCGAAAAGAGTCGTAGCTGCGTTTTGGATGCGGACCCTCGTCGTGGCGAATGCCTGAAAAACTTTCCACGCTTAGGCGTGCTGTTATGATATCGATAGCAATGAGCACTAAAGCAGCCACAGAGGCCGAGACTGCCAATGTCATCCATGGTTTGTAGTCGCCGCCCTGGATGCCAGCGATCATGGACAAGTGTTTGAATCCGCCGTTGACTAGAGCCGAAATCAAAAAAGTGCCGCCAACCCACAACTGTTTGTGTTGCTGCCAAAAACGCGCTCGAGCCATGCCGTAACCCAAAATGGTTGATGCAGCGACGTGGATCAACGAGTGCGATGCCATGGCGACTGCTGCGCTGTAGGGCACCATGCCGTGTGCACGAACGGCAAATTCGATGTTTGAAATGGTGGCGATCCCAAGACCGGCCGCTGTGGCGTAAACAACCCCGTCCAGAGGTTCGTCAAATTCGCGCGTGAAATAGACTGTGTATCGGACTGCAATGTAGACGCACAGTTGCTGCACCACTCCGATGACCGCCACGGCGCTTATCCAAGGACCAAAAGGAGGGATGTAGCGCCAGGATTCAACCCCAAAGGCGTTGTGAATGAGTACATGGCCGACACCGTGGGAAAGTAGCCCGCCTAACAAAAACACACCCATAACGAGAGACAGTGGCTCTGGCTCCACGCGATCAAGGCGGTAGATGTAGTTCATCCAAATCAAAGCCGGAACGAGGGCCATGCTCAATGTAGCTGGCCAGTTTAAGGCCTTCGGTTCCGTACCCCAAAACCAGGCAACGGCAGCAACCAAGATGGCCAAAAAAGCGATTTCAAACAAACCCATGCGGCCCCAGCGTGAAGCCAGGCTATTGAAGGCTCGTTGATGATGTTTTTCACAAAAAAACCGGCCGCCGAGTTCTCGTGCGTCGGCGTCTTCGAGTGGCTTATTGCAAACGCAGCAAATTTTTTCCACGGGACCTTTCGTCTTTCAGGATTGCATTGAACAGGCTCTGCTTATCGCTTCGCGACCATGGGACAATCCCTTGTCTTTGACCCGATTTTTAGTTCAGATCTGCCGTAACAGCAAGACCTGCGCATCGGATGTTTCAAGCTTAGCGTGCTCGGCCAACCATTTCCCTTGGCCTGCGCCGTTTCCTGCCATAATGACTTCAGGACCGAGGGTTATGCCCTTGAGATGACTGTTTTGCGAAGGGTCTTTGGTAAATAGCTCTTGCGGCAGAGATTGTCCCCGTACAGGCCTTGACAGTTGCAGCAAATTGATAGCTCGGTTGTTTGCAAAGATAATCTTTTGCTTCGAGTTTAACGTGACAACCCCATGTTCGATACGCTCAAGCGTTGCTGTAAGTTGGCGGTTTTCCTCTGCCAGGTCTTGTATCGATTTTTCGGTACGGTCAATAATGCGATTAACCGTTCTGGCAATGTGTCCGATTTCATCTTTGGAATAGATAGGCACGCGACCTTGCCCCAGATTGGCAATATTACGCGCTGAATCGGCAAAGTGTCGAATCGAACGGGAAACAAAATGGCTCACGACAAAAGCAAGGAATAACGCAGCTACAATAGATAAGATGTTCGCAAGAATTAATTTAGAACGCAACTGAGCTAACGCAAGTTTGATTTGTGATAGCGGCGCAGCAATTCGCGCAACACCTAGGTGTTGCGCTCCTTGGTCGATGGGGACAGCGACATAAAGCATGGACGAGTCAATTGTCGCGCTCCGGCGGCGCGCGACACCAAACCCACGACGAAGGGCTGCTCGAAATTCACTTCGGGTACTGTGGTTTTCTGCCTGCCGCAAGTCCGCTTGGCTCAGTTCAGAGTCAGCGAGCAGCGTTCCGTTAAGGCCAATAATTGAAACCCGTGCTTGGGCAGCGTGAGCTACTTCCTGACTGACTTGCGAGAGCTTTTCTGCGTCATACAGAAGCGCCTCGGAAGAGGCACGCGCACTTAGTGCACGTGCTTGCCTCTTAAGTTCGGTCTGGATGCGTTCGACCAGCGATGCCTCGAGCTCGCTTTGCAAATAGAAATTGCTTACCACCGTGACTGTTAGGACCAACACCACTGAGCCCAAAAACAGCTTGCCCCGCACTCCGATCATCGATGCCCCCCCGGAACGAAATGTTTCCGGAAAGTAACAGAGCCTGGGCACGAATGCGAGCCAGCGCCTGTTTAACCAAAAAAACATGGGCTTTTTCCGAAATAGATTGCGGAAAAACAGCTTTCATCGCACCGGGGCGACAATTGCCCGGGGGTATCGTCAGGACTAGAAATCCTCGTCGGCGGGGTTTTTATACCGCCGTTCATTCTTGGACGGTCTCTTTACCCGCTGAGCGGCTCGGGTTAAACCGCCGCCATGAACTTCTTGTCACGAAAAACAATTCTTCTTGGGGTTAAGGTTTTCTTCTCTCTGACGATGCTAACGGTGATCTTTCGCAAAGTTGTGCTGCGAGACGGTGCCGATGTGCTTTGGGAGCAGCTTGCTAGCCTAAGCATGCCTTGGTTTATCGTTTCGGTGCTGATGATGCTGTGCGCGGTAGCTTGCAGCGTGGCGCGTTGGGGCACCTTGTTGCGAGGGCAGGGCATTCATGCGCCATGGCGTTTTTTGTTCTGATCCTTTTTGATTGCGCGCTTCTGGGGAGCATTCACTCCGGGAGGTTTCACAGGGCTTGGTGGCTGGCGCATCTATGACATCACCAAGCAAACCGGCAAAGCGGCGCGCGCCACCGCCACCATCGGCATTGAGATGATCTTGGGTCAGCTTGCCTTTGGCGCAGTGGTGATGGCTGCTTCGATTTATGGTATCTCTTTTCTTGGCTTCAAGGGCGTTCTCCTCATTAACGCCTTTTTTGTATGTTTAATGGCTGCAGGCCTTACGCTGCTGGCAAAACCTCAACTTTTTCGTTTTTTTGCCAAGCTGCTACCAGCTGCTTTGCGAGCGCGCATTGCGACCTTGGTTGATGCGGTCTGTGCTTATCACGGCAAGTTCAAGCTTTTGATGAATGCTTTTTTGTGGGGGATTGGCACGCACGCTTTTAACAACTTGGTATACGTAAGCGCCGCCCATGCACTTGGTGTCGAGCTTAGCGTGGGAGTTGTCTTTTTCGCTTCGTCTCTACAAATCTTTGCGACGCTGCTGCCCGCTTCGATCAATGGTATTGGTTTACGCGAAGCTGCTGCGGTAGCGCTGTACACACGTATGGGCATTGCTGCTTCGCAAGCGGTGCTGATCCCGATTGTTGGTTTTGCAGCAGAGATGTTGGTCTCTTCGGTGGGCGGTATCTTGTTTGCGATGCGTAAGCCTTCCTTCAAGGCAAGCATTCAAGTGGATGACCAAGACCGAGAAGAAGCGCTTCTTCCGCCAGAGGCAGTAGACGAGCAGTTGCCGCCGCCTGAACCTTTTAAAGAGCTTTGGCTTGGTTTAAGTGCTGGTTTTTGGGCTGGAATTACCGTGGGTTTGCTTGAGGCACTGGTTGTCACTCTCAGTGGCGCGGCCTTTTCGCCACGTCTTTTCGCTTATGGGGCTCTTGTCTATGGCGTGTTTGGCAGCGCAATGGGTGCTGGCGTCGGTGTGTGTATGGCTTACGTGGATCGTTTTCAAAAACGCGCCGCGGTTGCCCTGGAAAAGAGACACGCCTTTTTCTATGCATCGGTTGTCTCATTTCTGGTGTTTGCACTTGGCGCGTTTCGTGTGCGCCGGGATGTGTTCGAGGAGCAACTTGTTTGGAAAAGCCCAAAGGGCTTGCTCGCGGCGATGCTTTGCGCCCTGGCAGCCGTCGTGCTGTTTTATTTGCTTCGCTTCGTTTGGGCAGCGCTGCAGCGCGTTCTTGGCAAAGCCGTGCAAAGCCTGTGGGCAGTTCCGGCCATGGTGTTCATCTTTGCGCTCCTCATTGCGGCGCTTGAGCCTTCGATGCAGCGCTATGTTTCCCATAAAGAAAATCAGCAGACTGTTGAAGATGCCAGCCAAAAGAACGTGCTTTTCATTGTCGTCGACACCTTGCGTGCCGATCGTTTGCCCCTCTATGGCTACGGCAAAGTAAAAACCCCCCATCTCGACGCTCTGGCCAAAGATGCGGTGCTCTTCAAACATGCTTTTGTTAACGCCTCATGGACCAGACCAAGCTTTGCTTCGATTCTAAGTGGTCGTTTGCCCTCAAGCCACGGTGTGATGGCTAAAAGCGATGCACTGCCCGACGCGCTTACTACCTTGCCAGAGGGTTTTCAGTCGGCTGGCTGGAGCACTGCGGGTTTTGTGACCAACTACAACGTGGCCCCCTATTTCAACTTCCACCAAGGCTTTGACAACTACCAGTATCTCGAACCGGATTTCGTGCTCGGAGCGGATGATGCAGCGGCAAAACTATTGCTGGTGCAGTTTCTAAAACAAAAGATTGAACGTTTTCGAGCCATGCGCGGCACGGTTGAAACCGGAACGGCGTATCAAGACGCAGGTGTTGTGAACAAACACGCACTGCAGTGGCTGAAACAAAAGCCAGCGGCTCCGTGGTTCTTATTCCTTGCTTATATGGATCCTCATGACCCGTATTTCGAGCACCCTTACAATGGAAAAGGCTATGCCCGTGCGGCTCATCCCAAGCCGCAAAGCGACGAAGCTGATGCTCTAAGCCAGCTTTATAATGGTGAAATCGAGTACTGGGATGCACAATTTGGCAAACTTATTGCTGAGCTCAAACAACAAGGTCTTTACGACAAATTAACAATTGTGCTTACCGCTGATCACGGTGAAGAGTTTGCCGAGCACGGGGGCTTCTGGCATGGCACAACACTCTATGATGAACAGCTTCATGTGCCGCTGCTGGTCAAGCTTCCGAACAATGAAAAAGCAGGGCAGAGCATCGAGCATTGGGTGCAAAGCATCGACTTGATGCCAACGCTGCTTAGCCAGTTTGACATCGCGTTGCCCAAAGGTGTGCAGGGCGGCAATCTTTTTGAAGGCACCGATCTAATATACGCCGAAGAATCCCATGAGGGTAACGTTCTTCAAGCCTTGCGTGAGCGCAAAGATTTCCAAGAACTCAAGCTCATCGAAGCCAACAAGAACAACCCAAGAGGATTGCCCGAGTTTGAGTTTTTTCGTCTTGAAGAAGATCCAAACGAGCAACGCAACTTGGCTGAGCAAGAGCCCGAGCTTGTGGCTGAGTTTAAAACAGCGATCAAAGAAAACTCCGAGAAAGCCAAACATGCTGCTGTTCGTAAACAACCTGTTGATGTCGAACACAACGCCCAAGCTGCGCAGCGCCTACGCGCCCTCGGCTACGTCGCTGAGTAGATCGGGACAAAAGGGGCACTCTCTAGTGTGTCTTTTGATTCTGTTGTTCCAAGAGATAGGCGCTGCGTGTATCGTAGGCGTAGAGAAAAAGAGCTAGCCAAATAAAGATGAAGGTAAGGAGTTTGGCCGGACTCAGCGCCTCTTTGAAAACGAGCGCTGCCAAAAGAAACTGGCAAGTTGGGGCGAGGTATTGAAAAATACCGATGGTGGAATAGCGCAGTCGTTTCGCGCCAATGTTAAACCACCACAGTGGCAGCACCGTGATGATGCCAGTAAGCGCTAAAAGAGATTATTATGCGAGCTGTATCCAAAAGCGCCAACCCCTTGTTGATGCACTCGGAAAAGAAAGATTGTCGCCAGAGGACTTAGCGCTATCATTTCGACTGCCAATCCAACGATGGGTTTAATCGCGGTTTGCTTGCGCACCAAACCATAGGTGCTGAAGGTCAGTGCCAAGCATAGAGCAATCCACGGTAGCGCATTGAGGCGCAACGCAAAGTTGAGCACGCCTGCTGTTGCAAGTGCCACAGCGATCCATTGTTTGGGCCGAAGAGTTTCGCGCAGCACCACAGTGCCCAAGAGCACATTCATCAGCGGCGTCATAAAATAACCAAGACTGCTTTCAAGTACACGGTTTTGATTGACTGCCCAGATATAAACCAGCCAGTTGACGCCAAGTAGTGTTCCGGTGGCGCAAAGGATGCATGCTGTGCGCCATTGAAAGAAGACTTTGACCAACTCCGGTAGGCGACGCTGAAGAGTGAGCCAAATAAGGCAAAAAGCAGCAGACCACACGATTCGGTGAGCGACAGCTTGCGAGGAAGGCACGCCCTGCAATTGCTTCCAGTAAAGAGGCAAGAGCCCCCAAGACAAGTACGCAAGAAGAGCGAGCGCAACTCCGATGGCGCGCTCGTCGTGTGGGGAGCGAGGTGATAGGCTCTGCTTGATCGCTGCCAAAGACATTGGGCGCTTTTAGCATAAGCTGTCTTTTTCGGTAGATCGCGCCGTGTCAAATCATGGCCATAGAGCTTGTTGGGATTCGTCCATGATGGCTGTCCTAGTGATAACACGGTGCTTTACCACAGTGTTTTTTCTGCGAGACAGTACTTAAAGGACCAGTGAAAAGATGGTATACACCGTGCGGCAGCTAATGTGGGCTTGGTCCTTGGCATGGAGGAGAGAACGATGACGATGTGGCTTTCAAAACGAACTAGCTTGGCTAAGATTTTGGGTGTGACTTTGATGCTGATCGCTCCTGCTGCTTTAGCATTTGCTCAGGATGCCGGCACGGACGCAGATGTCATCGATGACGGCGGCATCACAGGCAATCCGGATGCTGCGGTGGATGATGGCGGAACCGGCTCAGGAGATGCCGGAGCCGACAGCGGCACACTCATTCCTCCTGGCGTTGGTGGATCAAGCGGTGGCGCTTGCAATTGCGCAGTAAGCGCAGCGCAAAGCCAAGCTCAGTTTTCCTCGATGTGCTTTACCCTTGCGGCAGCGGCGTGGTTAATTCGACGTCGTCGTCAGTAGTCTGGAATCGAGCATATGGCCTCACATCCAACACAGGCCTTTGATCTCGATCGCATTGGCGGACGCAAAGCCTTCGCTGAGCTAATCGATGAAGTGCTAGCGTGCGGCGAAGATGCCTTAGGCCTTTACCGCGCAGGCGCAGCAAAACGCACCCAGAAAAAACCAGATCGCAGCCCAGTCACGGAAGCTGACAAAGCTATTGAAGAGCGGCGTCGTGCCTTTCTGTCGCGCAAGTTTCCTCAGGCAGGTTTTCTGGGAGAAGAGAGTGGTAGCGCAAAGGGTAGTGGGCAGGAACTGCGTTTCGTGCTCGATCCTATTGATGGCACGCGCGCCTTCATTCGCGGGATACCCACCTGGTCGATTTTGCTAGGGCTTGAATATCAGGGCGATGCGGTGCTAGGCGTTGCCTATCAGCCAGCGACCGGTGATCTTTTCACTGCAGTGACCGGCGATGGTGCTTACGGCAACGGCAGACCGATGCATGTCTCGAACAATGCATCGCTTGAGGATGCCCTGATCGCGCATGGCGCCCTGGCTCAGTTTACCGAAAGCGGCTTCACCGATTGGATGAAGCGCCTTGCCGAATGCAGTTACTCTCAGCGCGGCATGCACGATTTTGAAGGCTACCGAAACATGTTGCTTGGTAGCGCCGATGCGATGGTTGATCCCGGCGTCATGCCGTGGGACGTTTGTGCTCCAGCCGTGCTCATCCGTGAAGCAGGCGGCTCTATCACGGGCCTTCATGGACAATCTTCTATCTACGAGGGTGGTGTCATCGCTTCCAACGGCCACCTCCACAACGCACTGATAAAAGCGCTCAGCGCGTAACAATGCTTTGATGACTGGTGCTTGCCTTTAGGTAAGCCGAGTACATCGGCTATGGACCAAGTGACTAGTTTGTGCCGCACATCGTTTTAACCACTGGGCATGATGTGGCGTATGGTCCATTGATTTGCGATGCGATGTTTTGGGAAATCGTAGGCCATGAAACATTCGTATCAACTAACCCCTCAAAAAGTACGCGTTTTATCATCTCTTCTGTTGTTGTTTTCAATGCGTTTGCAGCGGCAGCGAACACTCCGGGAGTCCTGGCTAAAGCCCACGCCAGATTAATTTTTGATAAAGCATCTGCTTGCGGTTTAGTTAGTCCGACGCCAACCCCATAGGCAGCGGTTGGAGTTGGGACCCATGGTTGTCCACCAGTATAGCCACGAAGCTCCCCGCTTTCATTGACGCAATACGATAAGCAAACATGCGGCGTTCGAACATATTGTTTTACGTGTGCAAGAGTAAGGTTGTCGGTTTTTATGAAACCACTTCTCTCGAAGTTTAGGATGGTAGGAGTAAGAACTATAGCACTCGTGGCCAAAGTAGGTATCGCAATCGCAGTTTGACCTATCTGTGCCAGTTCAGTCGCCGAGGCAGCTGCAAATGCAATAAATACTTTTCTTTGCCCAGCATCTGTAGAGGGAGAAAGAATTGCTTCGAGATTGTTAGATCGCCCACCCAATGCCACTCCCAATTGCGATGAGACAGCTGCGGTAACTTCTCCAAGCTCTCCAAAATCAAACAACTCACCGCTATGCGCAATAAAATGGATGGGATCCTTTGTTTGATTATCTTGCGATTGTACAATATGAAGTCCACGAAGTACGAACTCTTGTGTTGTGATCTGTTCATGCAGCTGTTCAATGTACGCCTTAGTAGAGCTTAGACCCCAAAGCTGGCCTGTGATTTCATCTGCTGAAAGCTTCGTTAGACGATCAAACTCAACAAACATAGACTTGGCGCAAGCGCAAGCTCCTCAACAGCGCCATAGTACGTCACCGTGCTATCGATAATATTATCGCGAATCTGCCAGGGAACATAGCTCACCCCTACAGGCGCGCTCTCAAGCTGTGCAAGCAGTTCGATTGCCCGCTCTTTTGTGAGCGTGCCGGCATTAAACTCTGCCAATAGCCCTTCAGCCGCTGTAGTGCACGGCGGACTACCAGCGCACCAGACAACAGCAGATGCAGCTATTAAAAGCAGCACCCCAACAGCGAAGTCTCCACGGTGGAAAAACGAGTGGCCGGCTTCCTCGAGTTGAATACTTAACGAAGCGGTGTTTGCTGACTGGTTTTCTTCAAAGCTAGATCCGCCATCCACCAAACAACCGCTGTTGATGACAATAACGATAACAAGCAAGGCCGAACATATCGACTTAAGCATATCTATTTATCTCCCGTAGCCATAAGACTGGACATCCATGCAATCCGCATGCCAAGCGCCTTAATCAATCGCTGCAGCGAATTGCCTCAAGGAGAAGCAGCCGCTGGGAAGGACAGAGAAACAAGCATATCTACGGGTGGTTAGACCAAGGTACGTGAGAAACAGTCGCGCTGAGAAATCCAGAATCCTAGAGGAAGTCCAGCTGACCCTAGCCGCGAAGAAGAAAAGTTCACGGCGAGGAACTTGTGCCAACGCGTTATTAAAAAGCCTAAAATCTTCGAAAAATCTCCACTTTGTTTGGCATATAGGCAATGCTTGTATCTCTTATACAAAATACCCCTAAGCATTATCGGTCAGCCAGTTTACGAGTAGCGTACGAAAGCGCGTTGACACAAATTTCCGGGCTGTTGTGCCGGTTAGATGGCAACAAGAGTAGCCATATGTCACACAAAACCCCACTTGTTGGGCAGCTGAGAACTCGGCAAGCGTTGGGTCAAAGCGGTGGATCGAAACCGATGCTTAAGAATGGTTTCGTACCTTGCGTCCGTTTAGCTCTGTTGATCGCTTGCTGTGTTTTTTTGTGTATACCAAACGCCCACCTCGAAAGGCTTGCCCTGCTAGGCTGACATGCGCGTCAGGCTGTTGAAACACTAGACCTCAGAGAGCGACGTGTTGGTTGAGTTTTTTCGTCTCAAACGGTGGCACGTTTAGTGCAGTGCCTTGTGTTAGATGCTTAGATTTATTTCTTACACTTTCGCAGCAGTCGGACTCTTGCTTACCTCTGTGAGTTGCGTGCCTTTCAGTAGTGACGGGACGTCGGCGGATGGTTCCGCGCTTGCCACCCCTCTAGGCGGATGCGACAGTAGTTTTCAATGTCCTTTGTGGCAGGGTTATTCATGTGTTGCTCGCAGCTGTGTGCCGCGAGGGGACGCAGAATGTATCGATCAGC
This sequence comes from Myxococcales bacterium, assembly GCA_016699535.1. Lineage (NCBI taxonomy): Bacteria > Pseudomonadati > Myxococcota > Myxococcia > Myxococcales > Myxococcales bacterium. The sequence continues at coordinate 3,023,897 of CP064980.1, read as the reverse complement.
AAGATGGCAATGGCCTTTCAGCAGAACAAGAGCGGGACTACAGCGCTCATGTTCCGGAAGTGCTTCAAGAACTAAAGCAAACTGCCCTTGTCATGTTGCAAGAACGTCGAGACCAGGTGCTTGCCGTTCAGTATAGATATTCGACACCCGTAGACGATTTGATCGAACAGCTTTCGGTGTTTAGTAAACAGACTGGCCAAGACGCTCAAAGCAACGAAGCCAGGCAGCTGTTGGATGCTGCTTCGCTCCAGTGGTTAGCGTTGGTTAACCAGGCAGAGACGCGCCGCTATTTCGAAGGAAGCAATGGTTTTAGTGAGATTGCGAGCAGTATCGAAATAGCAGCCAACAACTATGAAAAGTGCCTTTTTGATTTACGTGGCTTGGGGCAGACCTTGTACGGACCAAGTTACCAGCTCGAGGAAAAAGAAAACTTACGCGATGCACTCGAGTTGTGTGTCAGCCAAGCAGCCGAGCAAGCCCCAGAGGGCACTTACAGCGTTGAACTTATCGGTGACAATGAAACCCCAAGCGATGAAAGCGGGTTGGGGTACTTGGAGCTCGAAGAGCAAGACCCTTTTACGCTACTGCTGCCTCCTGAACAGCTCTATGACGTGGCCGAGGCCTGGATGTGCCAATGGTTTCCCGATAGCGAGTTCTGCCAGCAGGTCACAGGCTTTGATCTCTGTGTTGAACAAAACCGATTGTTGCGTTTAGGTGACGGTATTCGTTCGGTGGCCGCCTTCTACCGCATGATGCAAAAAGATTTGGAATCCACCGTCGCGCCGGTGCTTGATGCGACCGTTACACTTCCTGGGGGCGGCAGCGACAAACTCTACAAGGTGTTGCTTCCGGAAGTTCCAGTCGACGTGTTTTGGTCGTGGATGCACGAAGTAGTCCCTCAGGTTTTGGCTCATATCGCAGAGGTTGAGCGCAAAGTGCAAAGCGAGTACACCGAGGCAGAGTTAATGGAACTCGCATTGCTGCCCGAGCTTAGCGTCAGGCTGCGTCAAGACTATCACGGCGGTGCCGTTGGACGAGGTCAGGGCTTACCGATTGATCATACTCTGGCCTTTATTCGCATGGAGTTAGCACGTGCTTCAAAAGGCAAGCAGTATTTGGCTGGAGCCGCAATTGCCCTCGGCTTGGCGGGGTTGGGCCCGGCTAGCCTCGTACCGCTTAGCATTGCCGCGGCCGGTGGTGCGATCGGTGTTGGAATCAGCGTGAGTGATTATTGGCTAGCGCACGAGCGCTTCGAGCGTGTGACCGATTTCTATCAAGCGGGGGTTGATGAAGGTTTGACTGGATGGGACGTGTGGCGTGCCGAAGAAGCTGCTCTTAAGTCGCAAGCGTACTTATTGGCCTTTCAGGTTGGCACTTTTTTGCTCGCAGATATCGTCCCGCTTTTATACAGTGTGCAAAAATGGTCGGCGGCGCAAGCGAGTCTTCGACTTGCTCGTGGGGCTGATCAAGCTGAGGCTGCCGCCGATGCGGCTCATACGGTAGCCAGTGCCAGAGGCGAACTGACCGGTGTTGCCGTTGAAACCGGGCAATCTCCTGTGCCAGTGGAAGTTGTTAGCAATGGTCGAGGCGTGCTTGCTCGAGGAGCAGGTGGTTTTTTTGCTGAGGAGATGCCAGCGTTGCAGGGTGGTCTTTGTTTTGCTGCGGGAACTCCCGTTCAGGCCGAACATGGCATGATAGCCATCGAAACAGTGCAACCTGGCATGAAAGTGTGGAGTCGTGCTGAGCAGAGTGCTGAGCCACGCTTGGCAAAAGTAACGCGTGTTTTTGAAACCCCGAATCAAGTTTTGTGGCAGCTCGTGCTGAGCAATCCATCTGGCAAGCGCGAGAGCTTGTTAGCGACAGCCGAGCACCCTTTCTTTGTAAAAGACAAAGGCTGGACTCCCTTGGCCAGGCTGCAAGTCGCAGATGAGCTAAGAAGCGCGGGCGCTGATAACTTGCAAGTTGTGTCTGTTAGTCCGACCCATAAAAAGCAAACGGTTTACAACTTTGAGGTCGAAGAAGATCACAGCTATTTCGTCGGTGTGCTGGCTGCGTGGGTTCACAACCAATGCGCTCAACCCGTAGAGCCAGAACTAGGCGCTGCATGGGCGAATCGAGCGACACAAGCTGAGGCGATGCTTGATACCCGTCTTTCGCCTGAGGCGCCAGGCGCTACCCCGGGGCCATCTGTCGTGTGGCATGGCGCTTCGCGTTCTCTTGAATTGGCCAATGCAGGCCACTTACCCCACGAGTTTGTTCGGCTTGCTCTCGAAACTATTGATGATGCTGAGTTGCGGGCACTCCTTGGCCCGGCTTTTCGAGAAGCGGTGCAAGCAGATCCGGCCCTCGATGCCTTGCATGATTTGCCTTTGCTCTCGGATCTAGGTCAAAGCAGCATGACAAGTAAATCGGGGCTGCAGTTGCAGGACTACGAGGCCTTTGAAAGCTTGCTTCAAGGTGCGGTGGACCGCCTTCAACAAGCGGCTAACGCCGTGAGGGCTGGCAATGAAAATGCACCAGCCTATTTGTTTTGGATTCACCGAATCTCGGCGGAGGATACCGTGCGCTATGTCATTCGGCATGTACGGCTTGATCAGTCCTTAGTCCGACAAATGCGCCCAGGCGATACCTTTACTTACGCGATGGCTCCGACGCTCAATAGAGTTCACTTCGCAAATCTGGATGTACAGCTGGCGCTTGACCAATTGGCTGAAAAGGTAACGGCGCTTGGAAACGGTGTAAGCAACACAGAATTAAGTCAGCTTAAATATTCGGTTCGGCGCGACACCGGTACTTTTCTTAGTCCTGAATGGTTACAGGAGTGGATTAATCGAGCGTATCAGGCATTCAGTGAACATCCGATGGCTCAGAGATTCAGGCTTTCGCATCAGATTTATATGGATGGTGAAAGACAACGCTTAGCGCTCTATGTAGCTCGTCTCGATGGTGTTGACCCCCGTCTTGTTACCATCGATTCCACCTGGGAAAAGTTTTTTGCCGCATTGCAAAAGGGCCGCAATCGATATCTGTTTCGAACGAAGACTTTAGATATGCCCGTCGAAGAGTTTGTTAAGGCGCTTAAAGCACACGCCGATTCGCTCTACCCAGGCCTTGCCGAGCACATCGCCTATGGCCCAAGTGGGGAGGGGCGCTACGCCTTACGTTGGAACAAGATACGCGAAGCTCAGGCGCTAGCTGGTGTGGGTGGAAACTAGTTGGGCTTCATTGCTCAGCCCAACGGATGCCTTTGTTTGCGCCGGCTTGGTCCAGAGGGACCCGAGAAGGCTGCCAACGCGTTTTCAATAGTGCTGCCGAAGGTCATTGGCGCTTTAGCCTCATCACTATAGTGGAGCAGCGCTCGCGTCTGTGGCAACGCCAGCGTCTGTGGCAGCGTCAGGGGCAATGCTCGCGTCCGACAATGTGTCTGATAGTAGTGAACAGCCAAGATTGTTTTGCTCTGGATCAAGATCACCAGAGTCCTGCAAGATCCAACCCGCGTCGTCATTTGATGCGACATATCGCCAGACATGACCGTGTTGCAAAACCCATAGAGGGCTATAGTCAAGCTGCAATCGATCGCCAGCGTTCACTTGTGCGATGATCTCTTGGTCGGTCCCGGGCCACACGCGAACGTTCGCTTGCTCAGCGCTCACCAAAAATTCGGACGAATTCCAAGAACCAATGACATAACTTGCTCCTTCAACTGTCTTTTCGGCAATCCAGCCCTGTATTGACGTTGATGCATCACCTGAACTCGAAACAACGACAGGCCACCAAAGCCACCAGTCTCGCTCGACGGAGTCAATGGCTTGCACAGTGACAGCGGTACCCTGTTCGAGTACACCTAGCGATGGACTGTCGATGATAGGACGCTGACGCAAGTTCACTCCTTCTTTAGGAAGGACCAGCATCGTGCCGTTATCACATTCATCCACTTCCTGGGCGTTCGTACCTGTCCCAATTTTGCTTTCAACTTGCACACCGCACGCGCTGCTCGTCAAAATCAAAACACTTGTTACAAAATAGAAGCGAAATAAATGTCTCACCGGATCCCCCATGCTTTTCGTTGTCGTGCGCAGAATGTATGCAAATGCCATACCAGCCCCATGCCGTCCAAGCTCCAGAAGAACATCAATGTTTTCAGCATCCAATCAGGCCACTGCGCCGGTCGAATGGCAACACGAGTAGCCACATGCCGCACTAAGACCCCCACCTGCTGGGCGGCTAAGGCCCCAGCAATCGGCTCAAGTCGGGTGCTTCGCGGTGTCTGCTCATGGTATGACTGAAGGGGCAACCGGCATCGCTGCTTTGCTAACTGAAACGGCAAGGGACTATTGTCGAACTGCTTCTAAAACGTCCCGAGGTCTTGCCGCCACTTCGGGCAGGAATTGTTTTAGCCAAGCTCGAGAAGCGGTTTTTTAGTAGAAATCCCCAGGAAAACTGTGTCTTGAAGAGTTGGTCGCATCCGGGTAGCTTTGCGCCGTGTCTGAACATCCTTACGATCCGAATAAGCTACCCGAAATCCATGACCAAGCCGGCGATACACCGCGCTGGATTCCTTGGCTCGGCATAGCCCTTTTGTTCATTGCGCTTGCTGCGCTAGCAGCGGCGTCATCCAAATCGGCGGTGAAAGAGACACATCAAAGCTCTTCGAGCGCGCGCTTGCGCTATGCAAGCGCTACGACAACGATAAACATAGGAAACGGGACTCATGGCAACTAAGAAGTACGATGCAATTGTAATTGGTGGCGGCCCAGGTGGTTACGTGGCGGCAATTCGCCTTGCTCAACTCAAACAAAAGACCCTCGTTGTGGAAAAGCAAACCATGGGCGGCGTGTGTTTGAACTGGGGCTGCATTCCTTCCAAAGCCCTGATTGCCGCATCGCATCTTGTCGAGCAGATCAAACACGCCGATGCGATTGGCATTGCCGCCAAGGACGTGTCGGTGGATGTGAAGAAACTGCAAAGCTGGAAAGACGGCATCGTGACCAAGCTCACCGGTGGCGTCCGAAGTTTGGTCAAGGGCAATGGCGCCGATATCGTAATGGGCACTGCAACGCTTACAAGCAAAAACACCATTGAAGTCGTTGACAAGGACGGCAAAAAAGAAAGCTACGAAGCAAGCAAGGGCATTGTGATTGCTACGGGCGCAACGCCGATCCAAATCCCGGGTTTTAACATCGATGGTAAAACAGTCATCACCGCCGAAGAAGCCGTCTCGCTTCAAGAATGCCCCAAGACCATGGTGCTCATTGGTGGCGGCGTCATTGGCCTTGAGCTTGGCATGGTCTACCAGAAGCTTGGCGCCAAAGTGATTGTGGTCGAAATGACCAAGCAGCTTTTGCCTGGCATCGATCCGGACCTTGTTAAGGTGGTCGAGCGTCGCTTCACAAAAGCCGGCGGCGAAGTGCTCTACGGAGCCAAAGCCAAAGCTTGCGAAGTTAAAGGCGACAAGGCCACCGTGACCGTGGAGATTGATGGCAAAGATAAGAAACTTGATGCTGCCGATAAAGTTTTAGTTGCCGTGGGTTTCAAACCCAATTCATCAAACCTTGGTCTCGATAAAGCCGGAGTCAAAACCGATGAGCGAGGCCATATCAAGGTTAACAATCGGATTGAGACCAATGTGCCTGGCGTTTTTGCCATTGGTGATGTGAGCGGGCCACCGTATCTTGCTCACAAGGCTTCAAAAGAAGGCGAGATTGTGGCCGAGGTCATTGCGGGACACAAATCCGTGCGCGATTGGCGGGCCATGCCTGCTGCGGTCTTTACGGATCCAGAAATCGCAACGGTCGGGATCAGCGAAGAGCAAGCCAAAGCGCAAAGTAAAAAAGTCAAAATCGGTAAGTTTCCCTTCTCGGTTTCAGGCCGCGCGATGGCTGTGCGTGAGACGGAGGGCTTTATCAAAGTCATTTCCGATGCCGCAAGTGGCGAAGTCCTTGGCGTTGGTATTGTTGGCCCTGAAGCTAGCGATTTGATCAGCGAAGGGGCGCTTGCGCTCGAGATGTGCGCCTATGCAGAAGACGTAGCGCTTACTGTGCATCCACATCCGACCCTGGGTGAGGGCATGATGGAAGCCTTTAAGCATGCTGTAGGCGAAGCTGTTCATGTCATGAACAAATGAGCGAGCGAGTTTTACGGGTGCGGCAACTTGGACGCCTCGCTTATGGCAAGGCTCTTATGCTGCAGCAGCGTTTGCACGAAGAGCGGATTGCTGGACGGGGCCAAGATACCTTGCTGCTCGTTGAGCATGATCCGGTAATCACTTTAGGCCGTGCGGCAAAAGCCGCAAATGTTTTGCTTAGTCCCGAACGCTTGAAAGAACGAGGCGTTGAACTGTTTGAAACGGGCCGCGGTGGCGATGTGACCTACCATGGTCCCGGTCAAGTGGTGGCTTATCCAATTGTGAATCTCAAGCCCGAGCGCTGTGATGTGCGGCGCTATGTTTCTGATCTTGAAGAGTGCATGATTCGAGTGTGCGCTGAGTACGGCATTAGCGCAGGCCGCATTAAGGGATTGAACGGCACCTGGGTAGCAGAGCGAAAAATCGGTGCTGTCGGTGTGCGCATTAGCCGTTGGGTGACCATGCATGGCCTGGCTTTTAACGTGCATACGAACCTAAAAGACTTTGAAATGATCGTGCCCTTCGGCATTGCCGATAAGAGTGTGACTTCGCTCAGTCAAGAGCTCAGGCGCGAGGTCGTGCTCGCTGAAGTGCAAGAAAAGCTTGCGCGCAATTTGGCAAGCATCCTTGGCGCAAGCCTTCAGTGGGACGATGAGCCAATAGCTCAACCTGACAAAAGTGGCATAAAAATTGCGTAAAACATGACAGTTTTGGCATGTTTTTGTCCTAATTTAGGACACTTTTGTCATTCTTGGAAATGAAGCTTCTTCTTAGCTTTGCTGCTTTTGTCTTGAAATACAGCGCGAGCTTCTCGACAGTAGCGGGGTGGCAAGTTGGGTTGGGTCGCTAAAAACACAATGCGCGGAGTTGATTGCGCCTGCGGAGCAGTTCGTAAACCTGCACGATGCTTTGGCGCTTGAGCAGTGGCAAACCGGTCATGCCGCCGTACGGCGTCTTTATAAACTAATGGATGCTTGGATGCATGGCGAAGGAGCGGCCGCAAGCCAATCGGAGGAACTCTTCATTCAAGGTGCAGGAAGTGTGCTTGGCCTTTTGCTTGCGGAGCACTACGGCGGTGCGCACTTTATCAAACATGAGGGAAAGTACCGTTTGCGCTTTGGTGATTTTGCTTTCTGCGATCCGTACTCCATGGTTGAAGGCGTGCTGGATGCCGACGAGCCACAAAAAGCATTTGCCGAACTTTTGTTGCGAGCAGAAGACGAGGTAAAGGGACAAAGTACTTTGTGCCGCCTTAAGCACGCGTTTTTGCGTGTGCTTGAAGAAGAACGTCCCGAGCTAGCTGTTGAGTTTTGTTTTGAAGCAGAGCTTAGGCTTAGTGATGGCAGCACAGTGGATCTTGCACGCTTGTTGCGCGCCAGTGAAGGAGAGAGTGATGCGCAACTCAAAAGCGCGGTGACTCGTCTGGTACGCATGCTGCCCGGCGCGCAGATGCAGAGTGAGCTCAGCGTCGAAGACGCCATGCAGCGCGTTTTGCCGCGCATTGTGCCGGCTAATTTTTTTGAGCAACATGGCGTGCCGCGGCGTGGTCTTTGCACTCGTATCCTTGGTGTGGGCTTGCACCTAAGTTTTATTCTTGCGTTTACTGGCCGCTCCCGTTTTGTTAGACAAAACGAGCTTTAACAGTGGGGTTTGCGTGAAGCGCAGCTTTACACGTTGGCCTTAAAAAACCTCGCTGCACGCTCTAAGCATGCCAAGTTATCCAGAGTCATGATCGATGAAGGTGCGATGTTGATGTCGCACAATGGTGATGGTCTTGATGCAGCAAAGGGTGCTGCTTCCGAGCATCGCGCAAAAAGCCCAAAATGAACTTGGTGGCGATTGTGTGTTTTCGATACCGCATCGAGACACCTTGCTCATTGCACCAGCGTCAAGTCCTTCGCTATGCAGCGCCGTGTTAGCGCGCGCGAACGATGCCGCATCGCGTGCGCCTCATCGTATTTCAAGCGGCCTATGGAAACTCAATTTAAGCGATAGCGGCCATCTGCATTTCGAGTCCTTCAAAGCGGAAGACAGTGTAGGGGACAATTGTGCAAGCAGGCCTTAGGATCCTACAAAAAACGACGGCAGAATAAGGGCTTAGATCCGGTTTTCTAGCAGACGGTTTTTCATACGGCTTCTGGAACGAGCGCCCCCACAGAAAAAGCGACGAATATACCTTGGTATTTGAGGAGCTTTTTCGAGGAGGAAAGCCGCTCCAGAAGCCGTGTGGGAAACCGCCCTAATCACAGGCAATAATTTAATCAATCATAAGAAGCAGGCAGTCCCCATAACGAGAGCTCCATGCTAGCTTGCTTGCCATGAACGCAAACAATCCTTTTATAGCACTTGCTTTTGAAATTCCTTTTGAGCGTATCATGGCGACTGAGCTTGAGCCCGCCTTCGATGAGTTGCTGGAGCGAGCAGAAGAGCGGCTGCTTGCGATTGAAGGGCTCACTTCGCCACTTACTTTTTCATCGGTGATGATGGCGCTTCAGGACGCGACCTTGGAGCTTGAGCAAGCCATGACCATCGTCGGGCATCTTGAGTCGGTCAATAGCAGTCCCGAGCTTCGTCAGGCGTACAACGCAATTCAACCCAAAGTGGCCGAGTTTTTTGCAGCGATTCCCTTGCGTGATGGTCTGTGGAAAGTAATTCGTGCTTATTCAGAAACAGACGATGCCAAGAGCATTGATCCGATTGAGCAGCGCTACCTTCACAAAACGCTCGATGATTTCAGAAGGCATGGTGCAGATTTAGATGAATCGCACAAGCAAGAGCTGCGCAAGCTGGTATCCGAATTGGCAAAGCTTTCTGCCGAGTTTTCGCAGAACGTCGTTGCCGCAACGGCAGAGTTTTCGCTTCATCTTGAGACAAAGGACGAGCTGAAGGGGCTGCCTGCTTCGGTGCTCGGCATGCTCGCGCAGGAAGCTGCAAATCGTAAGCTTAGCGGCTATGTGCTTAGTTTGCAGAGTCCGGTGGTAACGGCGGTGCTCCGTTATGCCGATTCAGCGGCTCTTCGTGAGACGATTTATCGCACCTTTAGCACTCGAGCAGCACAAAGCAATGCCCCTCTCATTGAAAAGATGCTTTTGCTACGTCAGGCGCAGGCGAAGCTACTTGGCTATGCTGATTTTTCGGATTTCGTGAGCGAAGACCGTATGGCCAAAACAGGAACGCAAGCACGTCACTTTGTAGAGGACCTTCGCGCTCGCATCTGGCCATTCTTCGAAAAAGAAAACCAAGAGCTTGAGGACTTTGCCAAAAGCCTGGCGGACTTTGAGCAGCCCATCGAGCCTTGGGATCTTGAATACTTGGCCGAACGTTGGCGACGGTCGCACTACGATTTTGATGGCGATCAACTGCGTTCGTTTTTTGCTTTGGATAAGGTCTTTTCGGGCATGTTTGAAGTGGCGCATCGTTTGTATGGTATTACGGTTCGCGCAAACGACACCTTGCCGGTGTGGCATAGCGAAGTTCGTTCGTTTGACATACTCGATGAGCAGGGGAGCAAGCTTGCTTCGTTTTATGCCGATTTGTTTCCGCGGCCTGAAAAGCGCGACGGAGCCTGGATGAACTCCTTTGTCACTGGCGGGCCACTCGGGCGCGGGTCGGCGCGGAGCGAGCAGCACAGCGAAGAGAGGTTTCGTCCTCATCTTGCTTTGATGTGTGCGAATTTGTCACGTCCAGTAGGCGATGCGCCGGCGCTACTGACCCATCGCGAAGTGCAAACCATGTTTCATGAGTTTGGTCACTTGCTGCATCATTGCTTGAGTCGCGTGCCCGTACGTGAGCTTGCCGGGACCAATGTAGCGTGGGACTTTGTCGAGCTTCCATCGCAAATTATGGAAAACTGGTGCTGGCAGCGCCAGGCTCTCGATACCTTTGCTCGGCACTACCAAAGCGATGAAACGATAGACGCTGCTTTGTATGAAAAGATGATCCAGGCGCGAAACTATCGTGCAGCCAATGCCGCCCTTAGACAGCTTTGTTTTGCAACGCTCGATCTTGATCTGCACCAGCGTTATGCCCTTAATCCCACACATGACGTGCTCGTCTATGCACGAAGTGTTATGCAAGAATTTACGCCAGCGGCTTTGCCTACGGACTACGCGATGCTTGCAGGTTTTGGTCACCTTTTTTCAAGCCCGGTGGGTTATGCCGCGGGCTACTACAGCTACAAGTGGGCCGAAGTGCTTGATGCGGACGCATTTTCCCGCTTTCAAAATGAAGGCATATTCAACCGTGACACCGGAATGGCTTTTCGACGGGCTGTGTTAGAGAAAGGGAATAGTAAAGATCCAGCCGATCTTTTCGCTGACTTTATGGGCCGCGCGCCCAGTCTTGATGCGCTTTTGAAGCGCGAGGGTCTCAGCGCGTAGATTTCCTGCAGCCAATGCGTTGCGTCCATGTCTGCTTTGTGCGATCAACCAAACACGATGCGTTTAGTGGTTGGAACGGTTGCGTGGTTGTGGGTTGCAGCGTGCGCAGCGCAAACGCATACTTTGCTTCAATCTAGCCAGACGGAGTCTCAGTGTGCCTTGAGCCCTCAGAAACTTCGCACGCTTTTGCCAGAGCAAGTGCTGCTTCAATACCTGGCAGCGCTAAGCGAAGAAGAGCGCATGCACTACCAAAGTCCGCTCCAAAAAGCTCAGTTGCGCTGCGAGATGGCAGTGGAGCGTTTGCTGAGCACAGAAGCCAAGCGTCGTCATTTGGATCGGAATGCTAAGGTCAAGCGGGGGTATCAGCAGTTGCTTGCACGCACACTTTCGGAGCAGGAGTTTTCCGTTCTGGCCGACAGCGAGATTAGCGATGCTGAAGTAAACGCGTACTATGAAGCGCACCAAGAGGAATTCATTCGTCCGCCCAAGCGTCGTGCGCGTTTCATTATTTTGGATAGTCCTATCAAGGCACGTCGTGTGCTTGGGCTTGCCTTGCGGGCCAGCGACCGGGGCTTTGCGCAACTTGCCAGGCGCATGTCCGACGATCGACGAAACCGAAATACCAAAGGTAAAGGCCCCTGGATGTATCCGGACAACAACTGGATCGATCCAGCCATCGTGGCCGCGGCCTTTGCTTTAGAAAAAGAAGGTCAGATCTGGCCTAAGCCAGTGCAACTTAGCGACGAGCGTTTTGCCGTGGTTCGCCTCGTGGGTATCGGCGAAGCGGAGGAGATGGAGCTTGATGAAGTAGCCGATGCGATTCGAAGCCGCATAAGGCACGAAACCCTGCAAAAAACACGCCGCCAATTCCTAAAAAAACTCGCCGACTAGACTAATATGGGGTCACTTTCCTACTTATTTAACCCCGAAAAAAAAGGCCTATAATCACGCAGTTTGGAAACTTCTGGCTATGAGAAGTTTCCAAACTGCGTGAGTTTAAATCTATTTAAAGAGGCATGAAATGAGGAGGAAAGTGACCCCGTCTAAGTAGCAGTCGTTTTTCGGGGAGTTGGCCTTGGCGATGCGCTCTAGGCATGACAAAGTCGCCAAGTATCTCTCAAATCCGTAGAGGAGCGGTAGGACATGATGTTTAAAGGAGCAATTACAGCCCTGATTACCCCTATGAAAGATTCAGGGGTGGACGAAGGTGCGCTGCGCGAGCTGGTGGACTGGCAAATTGCCGAGGGCATTGATGCGCTTGCCCCTGTCGGAACCACGGGCGAGGGCGCAACACTCACTGATGCTGAACATGCCAAAGTCATTAAAACGGTGGTCGAGCAAGCTAAAGGCAGGATTCCAATCCTTGCAGGTGCAGGCACTGTTTCGACACATCACACAATTGAGCTTAGCCGATCTGCAAAAGAAGCGGGTGCGGATGGTCTGTTGTTGGTGACGCCTTATTACAATCGCCCCTCTCCCGAAGGCTTGGTGGCGCACTACAGTGCGGTGCTTCGCGAAGTGTCCTTGCCAACCGTGCTTTATAACGTGCCGAAGCGAACGGGCACGAATATGAGTCTTGAGGTGATTGAGCAGCTTTTGAAATTCAAAGACGTTGTTGCCGTTAAAGAAGCCAGCGGAGATGTGAGCCAAGCGCAGCAGATGGTGATGCGTTTTGGCGATCGAATCGCCGTGCTATGTGGCGATGATGCGCTGTGCTTGCCGTTTCTTTCGATAGGCGCACGGGGCGTCGTGAGCGTGAGTTCAAACGTAGCGCCAAAGGCTGTTAAAGAGGTCGTAGAGTTCCATGCGGCTGGCCAGCACGAAAAAGCGCTTCGGCGCCATCAGCAATTGCTAGCTTTACATCACGCTCTCTTTCTTGAAAGCAGTCCCGGACCAGTTAAGGCCATGCTTGCGGATCAAGGTCGGGTAGCCGCAGAAATACGCCTGCCTTTGGTGATGCCATCCGAGGCTACTTTGGCTGCGGTCAAACGAGCGCTGAAGCAAGTCGAGGAAGGCAAAGATGTCTAAGGTTTCCGTTGCCGTGGTAGGTGCAGCCGGGCGCATGGGCCGTGCGGTGATCTCTCTTGTGCTCGAATCAGAGCTTTTTTCTCTTGTTGGAGCGCTTGATTCAAAACATGGCGATTGGATCGGTCGCGATGCTGGTGAGCTATCAGGTCTTAGCGCTTGTGGTGTGCTCGTAAGTTCCGAGATACCGAATTTTCTTGATGGTGCAGATGTGGTTGTTGATTTCAGCACACCCGATTCGACCGAAGCGATTTTAGCGGCGTGTATCGAACGCAAAATTCCGGTAGTCGTTGGCACAACCGGACTGAGCGAGCAAAGTATGAGCTTGGCAAATCAAGCAGCTAAGCAGTGTGCCGTTATCGTCGCTCCAAACTATAGCGAGGGTGTCACCGTGCTGTTTTATTTGGCTGAGATAGCATCTCGCTTGCTCGGCGAATTCGATGCCGAGATCGTGGAAATGCACCATCGTCACAAAATCGATGCCCCAAGCGGCACGGCATTGGGTTTGGCAAAGGCTGTGGCGCGGGCGCGAGAACTTGGTCCCGATTCTTTCGTTAGCGAGCGAAAAGGGCAATTGGTGCTCGCCGCAAAGAGGAAATTGGCGTTATGGCCTTACGTGGCGGTGGTGTCGTGGGGGATCACACGCTGTGCCTAGCGGGAGATGCGGAGCGGCTCGAGCTCAGTCATCGGGCTGGTGATCGAAGCATTTTCGCGCGTGGTGCGCTGCGTGCGGCGCGCTGGGCTGTAGGGCAGCCGGCAGGCTTGTACGACATGTTTGACGTTTTAGGTGTCGCTGAAAAGACGAAAACGCAGCACAAGTGATATAGTCCGATATCATGTCCGGTGCGATTCAGATTTGCCCAGGTTGTGGCGCTAGCGTGGATGCAGACTCCAAGTTTTGCGGCTCGTGTGGAAGTCATCTCACCGGGCGGCTTGCCACCCAAACCAAAGCCTCGGGCCGCAGCCTCGCTTTTGGTGCTCGGACCGTGTTGGGTATGCCCGCAGCTCCGCAAGTTCCACCCCCCCCCAAAACAGCACCCGCAGAACCTTCCAAGCCGAAATCAGAAAAGGGAGCGACCGACGGAAAGTCAACGCCGTCTTCCGATCGCAATGCTGAGCAAGAGACAAAGGGTGACCATACACTTGCCGGATTTCCAATTCCGGCATTACCAGTAACCGGCGATGCCACAGCGAGCACGCAAGGTCCTATTTCCGATCTGCCAAACCATGCAAGTCCGTTGACCCACGCGCCCTTTGAGCCCGAAGTGTCATGGGGAGCAAAGCCTGCGGACGGTGATTTTCCGGAGCTCACCGAGGGGCAGCCGCCTCACCATTCGCAAGCCAAAGCGTTTGCTTTTATCAAAGGCTTGAAACTCGTCTTTGCGCTTGCACTCGTTTGTCTTGCGTTATTTGCATCGTGGCAATGGTGGCAACGGCACCGGCTTGGTCTTGAAGTGGTGATTGAGCAGTCCGACGTCGGGCAGGCCTTGCGCGTCAAGCCGCTACGCTTCGTGCGCGGTAGTCGTGTGCGTTTTGGCAACGTTGAACGCATGCTTTCTGCACAGGGTGCGTTTTTCCGTCGACGCAGACTCGCTGAATGTGGGCGTAAACAAGGTGTTGTTGACCGTCATTGGCCCACGCGGCACAAAAAGAGAGTTTCAGGCTTCCGTCGTGGTGCCTTTCCGAGTGCGTTTGGATAACGCAGGGCTCAACAATACCGTGCCCTCGGTTAAGTTTGTTGTCGAAGCTCTTCCTGGAAGCCGTGCACAGGTCGATCGAAGCGTTGTTGATCTTGATGCAAGAGGCAAAGGCTTTCGTGTTTATTCACTTGCTGATGTCGTAGAGGGTTCCAACGCTTTTTTTGAAAAGAAGTTTGATTACAGAGTCGCTCCACCCAACGGCAAAGCAATCGATGGAATGCTGCGCGCTCGCATTCCTCGCACGGCTCTGCACATCGAGCTTCCTCGCGATGAGGCCATCACCGACGAAGACCACGTCGAAGTAGTTGGTGCGGTGCACCCCAACGCGACTCTGCGCATTAACGAGCAGGACGTAAGCAGCGTCGATGGCTACTTTGGCGTTAATGTACCGCTTGAAACCATTGGCGATCACGACATTGAAATCCTTGCGCATGCGCGAGAGCAGCTACCACACCATATCGTGAGGCATGTGCGTCGTGTTAAAGACTATGAGGACGAAGCCGCTCATTTTTCTGCCGATCCGCGTGTGACTTATCATGCGATAGCCAAGCATCCGGAATTGTTTGAAGAACAGAATATACGGATCGTTGGAAAGGTTTACAATGTCGGCGTGCACGAGGGGCATGGTGTGCTTCAGATGTTGGCGCGTGAGTGCGACCGACATGAGCGTTGTCCGTTTTGGGTTGCGCTTCCGACTTCGGCCGAAGCAAAGGTAGGCGACTGGGTGCAAGTGCTCGGTGTGTTCCGTGGCGAGCAACAATTTCGTTCTCAATCGGGCGAAATTACTTCGGTTCCGCGCATCGATGCAGCTTTTGTGTTGCCTGCCGAAGGAAAATAGGCAAAGTCACACGGACTTTATGCTGGCAAGTGAACTCGACTATGTTCTTCCGGAGCAGCTGATTGCTCGCTATCCATCGCCGGAACGCGATGGAGCGCGTTTGCTTGTGGTTGATGAGACAACTAATCGAGTTGTTCATCGCAAAATGATCGAGTTGCCCAAATTGATCAAAAAAGCTTTGTTTGTTTTCAATAACACCAAGGTGATTCCTGCACGTTTGCATGGCAGCAAAGAGGGTAGCGGCGGAAAAGTCGAAGTGCTGCTCTGCGAACTGCTTTCAAAGGACGGTCACTCTGAAATATGGCGTTGTATGGCGGCTTCATCCAAACCGTTTCGTCATGATCAGCAATTGACCTTCAAAAACACTTTGCGCGCGCGTGTAGTGGAGCTGCTCGATGGTGGTTTTGTAATCTTGTCGTTTTACTTGGAGAATGGAGAAGCGCCTGCTCGGGTTCTGCAAGACATCGGCGAACTTCCGCTGCCTCCGTATTTAGGACGCGTAGCGGATGATGACGATGCCGCGCGGTATCAAACCGTATTTGCTAAAGAAGCGGGCGCTGTGGCAGCGCCTACCGCAGGTCTGCATTTTTCGCAGCGATTGCTGACGTTGCTGGAAAAAGAAGGGCATCAAACTTCGTATGTGACGCTGCATGTGGGTCCAGGCACCTTTATGCCGCTGCGTGTTGAGGACCTTCGGGTTCATACGATGCATAGCGAATCCTATGTTGTGCCTGAAAAGACGGTTATGGCCATTGAGCAAGCCAAGGCGGATGGACGACCGGTCGTGGCTGTCGGCACGACGGTGGCACGAAGTCTTGAAAGCGCAGGACGAGCTGATGGGAGCATAAAAAGCGGCTCCGGACGAAGTGAGCTTTTTATCTATCCTCCCTATGACTTTAAAGTGGTCGATGTTTTGCTTACTAATTTTCATCTACCCCGCTCGACCTTGCTTGCGCTAGTGATGGCTAAAGCGGGTAAAGATCTCATCCGAAAGGCCTATGCTGAAGCGATCAAAGAGCAGTACCGTTTTTACAGCTACGGAGACGCCATGGTGTTAGCCGCAGCCAAGGACTTGGATATAATCAATGACTGATGGTTTTTCGTTCAAAGAATTCCATACCGATGCAGCTGCGCGTGTGGGTGAACTAAAAACGCCGCGTGCCACGCTGCAGACTCCTGTGTTTATGCCAGTGGGCACGCAGGCCACGGTCAAATCTCAAACCGTGGATGAAATCCAAAGCACCGGTGCCCAATTGATTTTGGCGAACACCTATCATCTATGGCTTAGGCCAGGTGCGGAGCGTATTGCGGGTCTTGGAGGCTTGCACCGTTTCATGACTTGGCCGCAGGCCATCTTGACCGACAGTGGCGGCTACCAAGTGTTTTCTTTAGCGAAACTTCGAAAACTCGATGATGACGGTGTGACTTTTCGTTCGCACCTAAACGGGGATCTAAAGCGAATGACCCCGGAAGAGTCTCTTCGGGTGCAAGGTTTACTGGGCTCAGATATCGCGATGGTGCTTGATGAATGTCCTCCTGGTGATTCTGAAGCTTCTGTCGTTCAAAACGCGATGAAACGAACAACTTCTTGGGCGAAACGCAGTTTGGCTTACGAGCGCAAAGAAGGGCAGGCCTTGTTTGGGATTGTTCAAGGTGCAGGGCATCTTGATTTGCGATTGCGCCATCTTCAAGAAATAGCTGAACTGCCTTTTGATGGTATCGCGTTAGGCGGATTTAGTGTGGGAGAGCCCCCTTCGGTGATGCATCGCTTGCTCCCAGAGATTGCGCCGCAAATGCCCAGAGAACGACCGCGTTACCTCATGGGCGTCGGCACTCCCAAAGATTTGTGAATTGCCATCGGCGCTGGTATCGACATGTTTGATTGCGTGCTTCCGACACGTAATGCACGAAACGGTCAAGCTCTCAGCTGGGGCGGTCGGGTGAATATGAATCAAGCCATACACAGCGATGATGAGAGTGCCCTCGATAAGCGATGTCCGTGCATGGTATGCAAACGCTACTCTCGAGCCTACCTGCGGCATTTGTTCAATGCCAAAGAGATGCTTGGTCCGCGCTTGTTGAGCTACCACAATTTGTTTTTCTACGGTGATTTGATGCGCC
Organism: Myxococcales bacterium; assembly: GCA_016699535.1. Lineage (NCBI taxonomy): Bacteria > Pseudomonadati > Myxococcota > Myxococcia > Myxococcales > Myxococcales bacterium. Next base: position 3,006,710 of record CP064980.1, on the reverse strand, counting down.
ATGCGCGAGCTGCCATCATGGAAAAACGCTACGCGGCTTTCATGGCCTCAACGCTCGCGCAAATGCAGCAAGAAGACGAAATCGCGGCTCCTTGATCGTAGGGTTTGACCCTCCCAGCATGGCGCGGTATGTGCCTTGGCGAAGAGACGGGGAGCTCCGGTTTCTCGGCAAGGTGGTGGGCAAGATGGCAGACGTGAAAAGAGCATTGGTTTCGGTATCCGATAAGACGGGTATTGTGGAATTTGCGCAGGATCTAAGCAAGTTGGGTGTTGAAATCCTGTCCACGGGAGGCACAGCCAAAGCACTCAAAGAGGCCGGTGTCTCGGTGATCGAGGTCTCCCAATACACCGAATCGCCTGAGGTCATGGACGGCCGCGTTAAAACCCTGCATCCACGTGTGCACGGTGCGATTCTTATGCGCGACACGGATGCCGATCGCAAAGAGCTTGCATCACTTGGCGGCAAGGCTATCGATTTAGTGGTGGTCAATCTCTATCCCTTCCAAAACACGGTACAGCGCGGCGCGGCGCACGCTGAAATTGTCGAGAATATTGATATCGGCGGACCTTCAATGCTTCGCAGCGCAGCCAAAAACTACGCAAGAGTTGTTGTCGTGGTCGATCCAGCAGACTACAGCAGTATTTCCGCGGAAATTAAGCAAAAAGGTCAGCTCTCCGATGAAAAGAGAGAGGCGCTTGCCGCCAAAGCTTTTGCTCACACCGCGGCCTACGATGGACATATCGCAAGTTATTTTGCGAGCAGGCAAAGCGATTCGGCTCAAGGTTTCCCGGAGCGGCTCGAGCTCAGCTTCCAGAAGGGTTACGATTTGCGCTACGGTGAAAACCCACATCAAAAAGCGGCATTCTATGCCGAGAGTTCCGCGCCTGCAGGCTCCCTTGCTCGTGCTAAATCCGTGGGCGCTGGTGGTAAAGAGCTTTCCTTTAATAACTTTGTCGATGTTGAAGCTGCGCTAGATGCGGTTCGTGAGTTCGAACGGCCGGCAGCGGTGGTGGTTAAGCATACCAATCCTTGTGGCGTGGCTGAGGCCGAAACCTTAGAGCAGGCGTACCGCGCTTCACGTGAAGCGGACGCTCTGAGCGCGTTTGGCGGCATCGTGGCGCTCAACCGTCGCGTGGATGCAAAAACCGCTGCTATGCTCACAGAGACCTTCTTAGAATGTGTCGTTGCACCTGACTTCGATGAGGCGGCTCTTGAGCTTTTGCATAAAAAAGCCAACTTGCGTTTGTTAGCCACCGGCAGCTGGCTCGGCTCGGATCATGAAGCCCTGCAATACAAACGCATCGGGGGCGGATTGGTGGTTCAGGAGCGCGACCGAAGCGGTATAGCCGAAGCGTTGCAAGGGAAGTGTGCAACGAAGCGTCAAGCCACGGACAGCGAAAAGCAAGCGCTTGATTTTGCATGGCGTGTTTGCAAACACGTCAAGTCCAACGCCATCGTGCTTGCCAAAGCCGAGCCGATCTTGCGCACCGTAGGCGTTGGAGCAGGGCAAATGTCGCGTGTTATCAGCGTTGAACTTGCAGCAGATAAAGCTGGCCATGAAGCCAAGGGCAGTGTGCTCGCCTCAGATGCCTTTTTCCCCTTCCCAGACGGTGTCGAAAAGGCTGCCGCAGCAGGCATATCCGCTATCGTTCAGCCCGGTGGCTCAAAGAAAGACAATGACGTGATCGCGGCTGCCGATGCAGCAGGCATCGCCATGCTTATGACGGGCGTCAGGCATTTTCGTCACTAAGCAACAGGCCATATGACAAGCAAAGCAAAAGTATTGGTATTGGGATCAGGTGCTCGTGAACACGCTTTGGTTTGGCGCTTGTCTCAATCATCTCATGTCGCTGAGGTCATCTGTGTGCCGGGTAACGCTGGTATTGCTGAGCTTGCGCGTACCGTCGAGATGAATATCGACGATCATGCGTCGCTAGTGAACTTTGCCAAAGAAGAGAAAGTCAACTTGGTCGTTGTGGGTCCTGAAGCGCCTTTGGTGCAAGGCATCGCCGATGTCTTTAGTGCGCATCACATCGCTGTGGTAGGCCCAAGTCGGGCAGCAGCGCAACTTGAGGGGTCTAAAGTTTATTCAAAGGAATTTATGAGACGTCATGGCATTCCAACGGCCGCCTTTCAGTCGTTTGATGATCCTCAAGCTGCTATAGCGTATTTGGATTCGCGCAATGAAGGCCCCGTCGTGGTCAAGGCCGATGGCTTGGCGGCTGGCAAAGGCGTGTATGTCGCCTCGACGCTCAGCGCTGCCAAAGAAGCCGTCCAAGAGATTATGCTGGCTCGACGTTTTGAGCAGGCTGGTGACCGAATCGTAATTGAAGAGAAGCTCGACGGGCAAGAAGTCAGTTTTCACGTTTTAAGCGATGGAAAGAGCTTTGTGCCGTTGGCAGCGGCTCAAGATCACAAGACTCTGCTCGATGGGGACAATGGGCCAAACACCGGGGGCATGGGAGCTTACTCGCCCCCCCCAATCGTGGACGCTGCGCTTGAAGAACAAATACTAAAGCAAGTCATTGCTCCAACCTTAGAAGGCATGCGCAAAGAGGGCGCCCCATTTGTGGGGGTGCTGTTTGTAGGTCTTATGATCGTGGAAGGCCAGCCTCAAGTGTTGGAATACAATGTGCGTTTTGGCGATCCGGAAACAGAAGTTCTTATGATGCGCCTAAAAAGCGATCTCTATCACCTGCTTCGAGCCGTGCCCGAGCAGGGCTTAAGTGAACAGAAGCTCGTCTGGGGAGCGCCGGCGGCATTATCCGTGGTTTTAGCTTCGGAGGGTTATCCGCGCGTCTACACCAAAGGTCGAACGATTTCGGGTCTTCAAGCCGCAGAGGATAGTCCGCAAATCAAGGTGTTTCATGCAGGCACGGGCAAAAACAACGCTGAATTTGTGACGGCCGCAGGACGCGTGCTTGCTGTGAGCGCTTCCGGCGAGTCGATTGACGAAGCTGCAAAGCGCGCTTACGACGCAATTGCTAAAATAGATTTTGAGGGAAAGCAGTTTCGGCGTGACATCGCTTACCGGGCTCGCACTCACGCTGTGAGTTGATCGTCCCGTCACGGGATAGTCTGAATCGCGGCCACGCTTCTCAATCAAGGCAAAAGGAAAACGCGCTGAGGAATTGCCCGTTTCCGCTAGCTTTTCCTTCAAAAACTGGGCTACCTTTCTCGCAACGATGCCCGACAGTGCTCAGAGCAAATCAAGACAGAATTCGCAGCTTCTTGATTCCCGTCTTCTACGTTTTCGTGGAGGTCGATTGGAGGGAGGCGAATCGTTGGCGCGCGATCTTTTTAAAGCTCAGCGCTATCGTGATGCTGTTACAGTGCTGCGAGAACTAGTCGAAGGCCATGGTCAAACTCAATTGTTGGGACTGCTTGCTGAGTCCTACGCGTCTTGTGGCGATCAAGAAGAAACTATGGCTTGGCTAGTGGCTGCTGCACGTCGCTATCCGAAGAACAAAGATATGTTTCGTTGGCTTGGCGCGCTTTTGCTCAAGCGTGGCGATCCAGAGCGCGCTATTCGTGTACTCGATCGGGCGCTGATGATCGATGACCGTGACGTCGAGATAAAACGCTTGCATGATCGTGCTAGTCGGCTTTCGAAAATCGCTGACAGCATTAACGCACCGCCTGATCCCGAATCTGAAGCGTTAGCAGAGCAGCCGCTTGTTGCAACATCGTTGCCGAGCCGTTCGGATGATGCTTCGGTGGTCGCACTTGCAGATAACGACGTTAAGGCCATCAAACCCATAACGAAGAGCACGGCAGCACCTCCACCGCCACCGCCACCTCGCATCAAAAAAATCGCACAAGAGAAAACAAAGCCGGCGATTGAGGCGCCGCGGGATAGTACACAGGGCTTCGAGATCGATGAGCCGACCCGTGCTTGGGATCCAGATGTTGCAAAGGATAAGTGGGATGAAGATGAACCCACCTTTGCTTTAAAGGATAAGCTTTCGCAGAGTCGACGCAGGGCTGATTCCGGCTTTGGCACTATTAAAAGTTTACCCGGCATAACGCCTGGCGGAAAAATGAACCGGGACGATGATTTCGATGCCGAAGAGCCAACGGAAACATCCTTTATGTTGGGGCGCCTTGTTGGCGAGGTGTTAGACAGCCAACGTCCGGAGCCGATGCACAAACGACCGAGCACGCGACCTCGGGTGAAATTGGAAAAAGGCTCCCACGAAGAGAGTTTTGCTGATGCCTTGACACGTGTGGCATCCGAGAGGGTTGTTGCGCCGCCCGCTTCGGATGCACCCGAAAAGGACCTCTTTAACGAGCAAGGAATGAGTGTCGGGGACAGTCATTTATCGGATTCTGAGTTCGATGACGTACAGGAAACTGCGCTTTTCGAAGGTATTGAGAGTGCTGTTTCCGGATCGCTCAATCTGAAGCCGCCACCGTCCTCTTTTGCTCCAGACAGCAATGACGGTGAGCAGCAGCAAACGCAGGTCCTGTCAGAATCTCAGCCTCCTGCAGATCCGTGGGCGACTTGGCAAGAGGGTGAGCCGCAAGCCGCATCAGAGCACAGACAACAATTTTCAAACTGGTCGGATGGCCAAGCCATGGAGCGTAGCGCCATACCGCTAGTGCAAGCGATCGAAAGGGGGAAAAAGTCCCCTGCAATATCTCCGGGACGCAGTCACGACATTTCCTCCGATGCGCTGTTTGCGCCAAAAGCTCCTAACATGCCCTCATCGCTCGGCTCATTGGGGAGCAGTGTTTCAGATGAGCGGAAAAATCGCAGAGTAACATCCTTCACGTGGATGCTTTTAACTGTCTTGCTTGTCATGGCGGGTGTGTTTGCTTGGCACTACCTCATGCAGGAGAATAGAGAAAAAGCTAAAGCACTTGTTGGCTCGGCAAGGCATTTAGCGCTCGCTGGAGATACGCAATCATTGGTTAAGGCCGAGGCGCAGCTGCTTTCTGCGACACGAAACGACCACCAATCCGCGGCAGCAGCAAATCTACTGCTTTTTGTGCAAATGCAACGTGCGCTCGAAGAAGGGCAATACTCAAGCGACACGATTGCCAAGACGCTAAATCGTGTACCCAAAAAAGAAGCCGTAAAGCCTTATCGTTATGCCGCGCTTGCGGTTATCCAGGCCCTGTCATCTCAAAGTGAGCGTTCGCTAAGCGCACTTAAGCGTGTCAGACCCTACGTCGAGAATGATCCTGCTTTGATGTATATTGTTGCTCGACTGGAGCAGCGGTTTGGACAAGAGGATGCGGATCAGCACTTGAAGTTAGCCTTGGCTGGCGCTTCCAACCTTGCTGCGGCACGACTTGCTCGCGTTCATATTTTACTAAGTCGCAATACCGTGGTGGCTGCGGAAAAGATTGCTAATAGTGTGCTCGCTCTTTATCCAGATCATTTGCGAGCGCAGTTGTGGGCGACCTTACTAAAAACCAAAGGCGCTGAGCCCTCCGCGCTGCTTGCCCTGTTGAAGAAACAAAAAGAAGAACTTGCTCGTGCGGCTGCAACGGATCGTTTTTTAGCGGATCTTATCCGAGTACGCGCTTTTTCCATGGCAAATGAGCGAGAAAAAGCACTCTCCGCAATTGATAGTGCATCAAACATTGAGCTGAACGATCCGCTTTTGCTTTCCTTGCTCGCCAAGTGGGCACAGCGCATGGGTGTGCTTGATCAAGCCAAACGAGCAATGCAAAGTGCGCTGAAACTCGCCCCCAAAAACCTCTCCTTAGAGCGACGCATGATCGAAGTGCAAGTGCAGCTTGGTGAAACAACTGGCGCCTTAGCCCGGATTAAACAGCTCAATCTACAAGACCTAGAAGGTTTGCGTTTGCGGGCACATGCCGCATTGCTTGCTAAACTACAAAATGAACTTAGCTCGGTGCAACTGGCTTTGGCCGAGCACAAAAGCCAGGACCAGGACGAGCAAGCCGAGCTTGATGCTATGAAGCTGCGCGTGGCCTTAGCACTTGGCCAAGCGCCAGATGAGCTTATTAACGAAGCTGGACGCTTAATCATCCATCATCCGGAAAGCCGTGAAGTTGCTGTAGCACTTGTTGAAATTGCGCTGGCTGCTAAAAGCCCAGGTGCAGCCAGAAAAGGTATCTCCACATTGATGCAAGTCGCACGCGACGAAGTCGAGACACACTATTTGCGCGCACGTTATTTGCGGATGGAGGGCAAGATCAACGATGCCGATTCTGCGCTCAGACATGCTTTGGGGCTTCTGCCAGACTACAAGCCTGCGCGCACCGAACTTGCTGATTTGCTGACCAGCCAAGGTCGTTGGAAGGACGCTGGTATTTTTTTTCAAGTTCCATCTGAAACGCTCCGGCAACGCGTCGGTAGAAGACCTTGGTTTCGGTGAGCAGCTGGACTACATCAAAGTGTGCATCGGTTTGAAGCGATTCGATGAGGCGCAACAAATTGTCGATGCCTTGGCTCCTGAAAAGCGAAATACCACAGAGGCTCGCATTGCTCTGGCACAGCTCTTTCTGGCCAAAGGGCAGGCTCGCGAAGGACTAAAAGAAATCAGTTCGATTGCGGAGCTGCCTGAGGCAAGTGCGGAGCTTTTGGTTGTCTACGGCGACTTGCTCTACCTTGCGGGATGGCTGGGGCGAGCCGGTTCGGCCTATGAAGCGGCGCTGAAAAAAGACCCCGATAGTCCCACCGCGTTGTTGGGTCGAGCAAAAGTCGAGTTCCGGGCAGGTCGTAAGGACAACGCTCTGCGCGTTGCCGAACAAGCAGGCGAGGCTTTGAAAAAGCGAGCTCAACCGGAAACGGTTGTTGCTGAACTATGGTTGCTCCGAGGCGAGGTGTATTTGAGCATGGGCGCAGGCAAGCAGGAGGACGCGGTTTTTGCGCTCAAGAAAGCTGTCTCATTCGATCAAGCGCCCCCTGAAAGTTATTTTTGGCTCGGAGAAGCACTTTCCAAGGGTTCGGCCGCCCAAGCCAAAGAAGCCTATGAAAACTATTTGAAAGCAGACCCCGACGGCGAGTACGCTGCTCGCGCCCGCCGCGCCATCGGGGAATAGGTTGATCGCCTAGACCTTAATGGTTGCTCAACTAGGGGCTAAGCCGGTATCTTAGGTGCAATGGATACCTCGCTTAGTGAAGAGCAGCTGTTGGTCCAAAAAACGGCTCGTGATTTTGCGCAACGTGAAGTTGCTCCACAAGCTCGTGAGCTTGACGCACAGTCTCGTTGGCCGGCCGACATCCTCAAGTCCATGGCAGAGCTTGGCTTGATGGGCGTTGCTGTACCGGAAAACTACGGTGGAGCAGGCTTTGACCATGTCGCCTATGCGCTAGCCATCGAGGAAATCAGCGCGGCATGCGCATCGGTTGGAGTGATCATGTCGGTAAACAATTCACTCGCGTGTGCGCCCATACTGCATTTCGGTAGCGAAGAGCAGAAAAAAGAGTTTCTTACGCCGATGGCGGCAGGCAAGATTCTCGGCTGTTTTGGATTGACCGAGCCTGCGAGCGGCTCGGATGCAAGCCACATGGAAACCGTGGCCGAAAAATCCGCAGAGCATTGGATTATCAATGGTTCTAAAAATTGGATCACCAATGGACCCCATGCAGATTTGATTGTTCTGTTTGCCGCAACCGACAGGAGCCTTGGGGCGAAAGGCACGACCGCTTTCATTGTTCCTAAAGATACGCCGGGCTTTCGCCGGGAAAAACCCGATCATAAACTCGGCATTCACGCGGCTCATTCCTGCACGGTGTTTTTTGAAAACTGCAAAGTACCGATGAGCTGTCAGTTGGGAGCCGAAGGGCAGGGCTTTAAGATAGCCATGAAGACCCTTGATGGTGGACGCATTGGCATTGCCGCTCAGGCCTTGGGTATTGCGCGTGCTGCTTTTGAAAAAGCGCTGGCCTATGCCAAAGAACGCAAGGCCTTTGGCGAAGTGATCGCAAAGAAGCAAGCGATTCAATTTATGCTTGCGGATATGGCAACTCAAATCGAAGCCGCAAGACTACTGATTCTCAAAGCAGCTTGGCTTGAGGATCGAGGGGCTCGACACAGTTCCGAGTCCGCCGTTGCCAAACTCTTCGCTTCGGAGATGGCGACCTGGGTGACGCACAAAGCGATTCAAATACATGGTGGCTACGGTTATTCCACCGAATACGATGTGGAGCGACACTACCGTGATGCACGCATTACCGAGATCTATGAAGGGACAAGTGAAATCATGCGACTTGTCATCGCGATGCACGCGTTAAAGGTATAGCGCCAAGTATGGCAGAAAAATGGCTAAATATGCCAAGTTTGGCATGTTTTAGCAAAAAAATGGCCAAAATGGAATTCTCTCACCGATACTCAGCGTTTGATTCAAGGAAGCGCTCGCCAATTTTCAAAGAACCAGCTTGCTCCAAACGCTGCTCGATTTGAAGCACAAAAGCAGGTGCCAAAAGAGATCCTGGCTCAGATGGCTGAACTGGGCTTGATGAGCATGGGCGTAAAAGAGACCTACGGAGGCACTGATGCTGGAGCGCTGGCCTTTAGCCTGGCGTTGCGTGAGATAGCCTACGGATGTGCATCAACAGCAGTCATGATGGCGGTTACCAACATGGTGGCCGAGGTCATTCAATATTTTGGTAGCGAAGTGCAAAGAGAGCAACACTTGCCATCGTTTGGTAGTGGTCACTATCGCACTGCAGCTTTTGCCCTGAGCGAAGCCAGCGCGGGAAGTGATCCTGCTGCCATGCTTAGCACGGCCCAAAAACATCATGACAGATGGCTCATTTCAGGTAGCAAGCAATGGATCAGCAATGCAGCTTCAGCCGGGGTCTTTGTGCTGTGGGCGCGCACTTCCGAGCAGGGGAACAAAGGCCTTAGTTGTTTTTTGCTGCCAGCCGGCACACCTGGGCTTAGCTTGGGTAAGCCGGAAGATAAAATGGGTTTGCGGGCATCCGATACCTTGCCACTCGAGTTGGACGGATGCGAGCTTCCTTTGGATGCTTTGCTCGGACAAGAGGGACAGGGTTTTAAAATTGCCATGCATGCACTCAACGGAGGACGCATTAGCATCGCTTCACAGTGTTTAGGCATAGCGCGAGCGGCTTTCGATGAAGCCAAGGCCTACGCAAAGGAGCGCGAGCAATTTAGTCAAGCCATTGCGAATTTTCAGGCTGTTCAATGGATGCTTGCGGATTGTCAAACAGAACTCGATGCCATGGAATTGCTTGTTAACCATGCAGCGGCGCGCAAAGAACAAGGCATCGATTATAGCCAAGCGGCTTCCATGGCTAAGCTCTATGCTTCGGAAGCCGCGTGGCGCATCTGCAACCGTGCACTGCAAATACACGGTGGTTACGGTTACACGCGTGAATACCCGGTTGAGCGTCATTTGCGTGACGTTCGGGCGACGCAAATCTACGAAGGCAGCAGCGAGATCCAACGTATTGTCATAGGGCGAAGTTTACTCAGCTAAAGCTCGTGTCTTTTAGCGCTTTGGTCTTTGTAAAAACGATTGTATTAATGAGCGTTTTTGTTCAGGACTTGCTTGGTCCACTTTGCCTTTCTTTTTTTACAAAAAGCTACTCATTTAACTTTGAACCTTATCTCGTTGTGGGGTATGTCAAGCGTAGCGACTGAGGCACTTGCCTTCGATTAAACGATTTCGTGCAAGACATTTACTCCGTCGCCGTCAGAACAATTCAAGATATTTCAGAATGGAAGTTGGACGTATCAAGGTCAAGGAACTTGACCTGCTAAAGAGAGAGAGAGGGGATAGCGATGGAGACACCATCTTATGTCAAGAATAAAGAGTTGATCCGTTGGGTAAAAGAGACAGCGGATCTGACTAAACCGGATAAAGTGTATTGGGCCGACGGCTCTCAAGAAGAGTACGACAGATTGTGTGCCGAACTGGTCGAAGCCGGAACCTTTATTCGCCTTAGCGATAAAAAACGACCCAATAGCTACCTTGCTTTTTCCGATCCTTCGGATGTCGCGCGTGTTGAAGACCGCACCTATATCAACAGCATTCGCAAAGAAGACGCTGGACCGACCAACAACTGGGTCGAGCCAAAGCAAATGAAAAAAACACTGAATGGTTTGCTCGAGGGCTGTATGCGCGGCCGAACCATGTATGTGATTCCTTTCAGCATGGGACCCATTGGTTCACCCATTTCACACATCGGTGTTGAAATTACGGACTCTGCATACGTCGTGGTCAACATGCGCATCATGACCCGTATGGGTAAAGCCGTGGTTGATTCACTTGGTGATGGCGAGTTTGTAAGAGCGCTGCATTCGGTAGGATCTCCACTTGAACCTGGACAAAAAGACGCCAAATGGCCTTGTAACCCAAACACCAAATACATTTGCCATTTCCCAGAAGAGAAAAGCATCATTTCCTATGGTTCGGGTTACGGCGGTAACGCTTTGCTGGTAAAGTGTTTTGCGTTGCGCGTGCCTCGACGATGGCGCGTGAACAAGGTTGGCTTGCAGGCTTTATGTTGATCCTCGGCGCACAAGAGCCCAGTGGCCGTAAGACTTATGTTGCTGCTGCTTTCCCATCGGCTTGCGGTAAAACCAATTTTGCGATGTTGATTCCGCCCAAAGAAATGGGTGACTTCAAAGTGACCACGGTTGGTGATGACATTGCGTGGCCCAGGCCGGATGCCGAAGGGCAGCTGCGTGCCATCAATCCAGAGGCCGGATACTTTGGCGTAGCTCCAGGCACCAACTACCTCCAATCCCAACGCCATGAAACCATCCGAGAAACAGTATCTTCACGAACTGTGCGCTTACTCCAGATGGCGATGTGTGGTGGGAAGGCATGGACGGTGAGATGCCCGAAGGCCTTACCGACTGGACAGGCAAGCCTTACGATAAGTCTTCTGGAAAGCCAGCGGCGCATCCGAATGCTCGCTTTACAGCTCCGGCCGCGCAATGCCCATCGATTGATCCAGAATGGGAAAACCCAGAAGGCGTGCCCATCAGTGCGCTTATCTTTGGTGGACGTCGTGCCAGTACAGTACCACTTGTTTACCAGTCCTTTAACTGGAACTTTGGTGTGTACATGGCAGCAACCATGGGCTCGGAGACCACGGCTGCAGCCTTTGGTCAGCAAGGCGTTGTCCGACGTGATCCGTTCGCCATGCTTCCATTCATGGGCTATCACGTGGGTGACTACTTCAACCACTGGCTCAACTTTGGGCGCAAGCTTCCCAATCCGCCTCGTATTTTCGGCGTCAACTGGTTTGCCAAAGATGAGAATGGCAAATTCCTTTGGCCTGGCTTTGGAGACAACATGCGGGTGCTAAAGTGGGTTATCGAGCGCGTTCATGGTGAATCCTACGCGGTTGAATCCCCCATTGGTTGGGTCCCCGAGTACAAAGCCATCGATTGGAACGGTTTGGATTTCTCGCAGCAGAAGCCAAATCATGACCATTGATCGCGAGGCTTGGAAACAGGAAATTAGCTCGCACGAAGATCTCTTTATGAAGTGTTATGATAAGCTGCCGAAGGAATTCATTTGGATCCGTCAGCTAATCACCTCTGGGCTGTGGCGTTCTCCCGAAAAATGGGAACTTGCTGCAGAGCGGCACTAGAATTAATAAACACAGTGAACGATAGGGTGCGCTAAAAGCAAAGCCCTGCGCGCGGAAAGCGTGCTCGGACTTTGCTTTTAGCCACTTAACCGAACTGTTGTCGAATTGGACCCGCGATGAAGTTTGTTGAATCTTTGGCGAGCGGCTTCTTAGGCCACAATGTCGGTCCAATACGCTTGCAGTCTTATTAAGCGTGCAGCCCGATAGCTTGAGCACGCTTGCGCGCGCAGAGCTATCGGGCTGCAGCGCCAAGTCGTACAAGAATTATAGGCCGGTTGCTGTTGGGTCGCACACCTTCGGAGCGCACAAGCCTTCGGGTGCTTTTTCGTACTCGGCGGTCTCGGTCAAGCGATCAATACGTTTATCGTTTTCATACTTGGTAGCGTAGTTAAAAGAACCATCGCTTTTCCAACGAATCCCGACACCGTCGATTTTGCCATCTTTACGTGGCTGAATCCCTGCGACTTTGCCGTCGGGATAACAATCAATGTAGTAGCCCTGATAGTCGTCGTCATGGACGCGTCAACACATTCCTTCTCGCTTATGAACGAAGGCTTGGCTGCTGGATGATGTCGAGTGTGTTTCCAAAACGATACGCCTCTGTAACCCTAGCGATGCATGTTCTTGTTGGCGAAGCAGGTCAATGGAGATCTAAGTGTTTTCTGTTGATATTATTGAACAATTTTGTTACTCTGCCCCAGAGGTCTTTGCTCACTCGACTTTGAACCCCAGCTCAAACAGAACTGATATACTGCAGACTATGAGCGATGAGTACGAAGAGCGCTGGGATGCGGTGCAAGAAGGGGCTGAGCTTTTACGAGAAGGGGAGCTGGAAGCAGCACTTGCTGAATTGCAGCGAGTTGCTGACGACGACCCTGAAAATGAATATGCGCAGAACTATCTTGGTGCGGTGTATTTTGAGCAAGGCGAGTTTATGCCGGCGATGAAGCATTATTTGCGTGCCATTGAGCTTAAAGCTAATTACCTTGGCGCTATGTTGGGCCTTGGGCATTGTTTGCGGATGCTGGGAAGGCACGATGAGGCTATCAAGGTGGGTAAGCAGATTTTGCATTTGCAAAAAGACGATGCCGATGCGCTGCATTTAATGGGTATGATTTATTTTGCTCGGGGCGACCGCAATCAAGCGCTTGACTACCTTGAGCGTTTTTTAAGCACAGGACCTGAGGCCGAAGTTGCCACGGAAGCACAAGGTATTCTGCAAATGCTACGTGGCGAGGTCATTCCATTGCACGAACAAGACGATCACAATTGAACTAGAGCGAGGTGCAGGTGGGCGACGATGATTACACTTCGGAAGGTGGCGAACATGGTTTTAGTACCGCTATGCTTGAGGCGCTTCGAAAAGAACGCAAGCGTTGGGCTCAGGATCAAGTCAGCTCAGCCATAAAGCATTCAGCGCTTCGTCAAGAAAGTTTTGATACGCAAAGCGGCATTGCTGTTCCGGACTTAGCCACTCCGCTCGACAATGCTGAGTTTGATTACCTGCAGTCGCTTGGATTTCCAGGAGAGTATCCCTTTACGCGTGGTGTGTATCCCACCATGCACCGCGGAAAACTCTGGACCATGCGTATGTTTGCCGGTTTCGGTACGGCGAAACAGACCAATGAGCGTTTTAAGTACTTGCTAGAGCAAGGCCAAACAGGACTCAGCACGGCTTTCGATTTCCCAACCTTGATGGGTTACGACAGTGATTCACCGCGCTCTCTCGGTGAGGTCGGCCGTTGCGGCGTGGCAGTGGACACGCTTGCCGATATGGACATGCTTTTTGATCAGATTCCTCTTGATCAAGTAACGACATCGATGACCATCAACGGTCCTGCGGCAGTCCTCTTAGCTTTTTACGTGGCGCTTTCGGATAAACGCGGCATTCCGAGAGAGAAAATTGGCGGCACCATTCAAAATGACTGCCTCAAAGAGTTTATGGCGCAGCACGCGTGGGTGGTTCCGCCTAAACCCGCGATGCGTATCGTGACGGACACCATCGAGTTTTGCACAAGCGAGTTGCCCCGCTTTCATCCCGTTAGCATCAGTGGTTATCACATTCGCGAGGCGGGCTCGACTGCAGTCCAAGAGCTTGCTTTTACTTTAGCCGACGGGATTGCCTATGTGACATGGGCCCTTGAGCGAGGACTTGATGTGGATGCTTTTGCCCCACGGCTTAGTTTTTTCTTTGATGTGCACAACGATTTTCTGGAAGAGATTGCAAAGTTTCGTGCCGCGCGGCGCATGTGGGCCACGATTATGAAGGAGCGCTTTGGCGCGAAAAAAGACCGATCGATGATGTTGCGTACTCATGCGCAAACAGCTGGCGTTTCCTTGACTGCACAGCAGCCTTTTAACAATGTTGCGCGCGTTGCCATTCAGGCTCTCGCTGGCGCCTTAGGCGGCGTGCAATCACTTCATACCAATGCTTTTGATGAAACCTACGCCTTGCCAACTCGCGAGTCGGTTACCGTTGCGTTGCGCACCCAGCAAATTGTGGCTTACGAGAGTGGTGTAGCCAACACCATCGATCCACTCGCAGGAAGTTACTATCTTGAATGGCTTACAAACGAGCTTGAAAAACAGGCATGGGAGTACATCGATAAGATCGATGCCATGGGCGGCATGGTTAGCGCCGTGGAAGATGGCTATCCACAAAAAGAAATCTCACGCAGCGCCTACAAGCGTCAAAAGGAAATTGAGAGCAAAGGTAAAGTGATCGTCGGAGTGAATGCTTTTAGAAGCCAGGAACGCGACAAGATTCCTACGCTGAAAATAGATGAGGATGCTGTGAAAGAACAACATGATTCCTTAGCAAGAATCAAAGCGCAGCGCGATGCGAAAAGTGTTGAAACGGCTCTTCAGGCTGTAAGGCAAGCTGCGAAGCACGATCAAAATCTCATGCCGTCGTTGGTTGCCGCGGCTAAAGTTTACTGCAGTGAACAAGAGCTTTGCGATGTGCTACGTGAAGTGTTCGGTACACACAGCGATAAGCCTGAGTTTTAGGGACATCCCTTAGAGCGCTGATCTCGCCTAGACGCCGACCAGTTTTAGCTGGCGTTTGTGGTAGAGTTCAGGTTTATCAAGTTTGACGGGGTACTCGCCGCTAAAACAAGCGTCACAAAAACCATCTTTGCCAACGGCTTTATGAAGTGCATTGATGCTCAAGTAGCCCAAAGAATCTGCGGTGACGTAAGTTGCAATCTCTGTGGCGGTCAGTTGCGAAGCGATGAGCTCATCACGCGAAGGCGTGTCAATGCCGTAGTAACAAGGCCAGCGTGTAGGTGGCGAGCTGATGCGTAAATGCACCGACTTTGCGCCGGCCTCCCGAATCATTTTAACAATTTTTCTGCTGGTTGTGCCGCGCACAATAGAATCGTCCACGACGACTACATGTTTGCCTTGCAGTGATGCACGCACAGGACTCAGTTTTAGACGCACTCCGAAATGCCGAATGGACTGCTGCGGCTCAATGAAGGTTCTTCCTACATAGTGACTGCGTAAAAGGCCAAGGTCGAAGGGTAGCTTGGCCTCCTTGGCAAAGCCAAGGGCTGCAGCAACGCCACTGTCGGGTACAGGGATCACCACATCGGCATCTACGGGGCAATCTTTTGCCAAAGCGGCTCCGAGCTTTTGCCGCGTTTCATAGACGCTCAGGCCGCTCAGTGTGGAATCGGGACGCGCGAAGTATATATGCTCGAAGATACACATATGCGAGCTTTGCTTAGGGAAGGGTTTGATGCTGTTGAGACCGGTTTGATCGAGAACGAAGACCTCCCCAGCCTCAACATCGCGGATGTAGTGAGCAGCAATCAAGTGAAAGGCGGGTGGTTCTGAAGCCAGAACATAGGCGCTATCGAGTTTTCCAAGACACAAGGGACGAAAGCCACGCGGATCGCGTGCGGCAATCAGTTCATCCGGTGTTAGCACGACCATTGAATAAGCACCTTGCACTTGCGATAGCGCGTCCACTACGCGGTCAACAGTGCTCTTGGCTTTGGAGCGCGCGATCAAATGAACGATAACTTCGGTGTCGCTGTTCGAGCGAAAAATCGAGCCGTCGTTTTCAAGTTGCTCTCGAAGGACTTCGGCATTGGTGAGGTTTCCGTTGTGCGCGAGTGCGATCGAGCCATGTGCATAGTCCACGGCAATGGGTTGAGCGTTCTTGATGTGATTGCCGCCTGCGGTGGAATAACGCACGTGCCCGATGGCGCGATCCCCTGGCAGCCGTTCAAGGGTGCTTTCTGAAAAGCCGTCCTGAACGAGACCGAGTGCGCGATGCAAAAAGAGTTGCTCGCCGTCACTGGAACAAATCCCCGAGCTTTCTTGGCCGCGATGTTGAAGTGCGTGAAGACCCAAGTAAGCGAGATTAGACGCCTCTTTTGAGGAAAACACCCCAAAGACACCGCACTCGTCGTGAAAATGATCGTCCCAATCCTGCATGGGCCCTGTCATAGCCTCTTTGCGAAGACACGTCACCTGCTTTTGTTGCTCCTCCGTTTTGGGTCGGTTTTAGGGGCGGTGTGAAAAACGTTTACTAAGCGCCAAGGCAGTGGAATTTCTTGGTATTATAACGTTTGCGTTTCCATGCTACGCCGTGCATCACGCATCAAACGTGGTACAATAATGCCATGAAGTCTTTTGGATTTAGCTTAGTTTTAGCTTTGCTTGGTTTGGCTTGCGGTTCTGGCAGCAAGCTGTGTGATAAAAGTGCGAAAGAAGGCGGTTGCGGCGCACCTTGCTCCTTGGATCCCAACGCGTGTGCTGAAGGCTATTTTTGTGACACCGTGAGCGGTGTGTGTTCGATACAGTGTAGCGTTACGCGCAATATTGGATGTAAAACGGGCAATATGTGCACGACTGACGGTCGCTGCGTTCCAAGCACGGATGCGGATACGGGTGATGGCGGCCTGGGCGATGGCAACATCTGCGCGGATGTGACTCTTAGTGTCGATCCGATAATCCCCAATATCATGGTCATCGTGGATCAATCCTCCAGCATGGCAAACAACGAGTTTTCGCCCGGCGTCACCCGTTGGGATGCATTGCGACAGATGCTGATCGGCGCCACGCAAAACAGTGGCCTGTTGTTCGATTTGCAAGACAAAGTTAGTTTTGGTTTTGCGATGTATACTGGTTTTAGCTCGGATCCTTGCCCGACCATCAACAACCCACACAATGCCCAGCTGGACGATGAGAGCCTCAAAGCACCCATTGCTCCTACGTTGCAGGCTTACAATACCATCTATAATCTTTACGCTACGGCAAACGCGGCATCCGATACCCCAACCGGCGATGCGATTAAATACCTTCGTGAATACCTGCAAGCCAATCCACCGGCCAACGATGGACCGACTTTCTTTATCCTGGCAACGGACGGTGAGCCAGACTATTGTGCGCAACTCAACCCACAAACAGAAGCAGCTAAAACGTTTAGCATCGAACAAGTCACCGCTTCATTTAATGCCGGTATCAAAACTTATGCGGTAGCCATTGGCAATGAGGTTGGCGATGCTCACATGCAGGACATTGCCAACGCGGGCGCCGGCGTGGATGTTAATAATGGAGGAAGCAACGTACCCTTCTATCGTCCGGCTGATGCAGCTACTCTTCGCAGCTCGATTGAACAAATCGTTCGCGGCGAGCGTGATTGCACTTTTGAGTTGCAAGGCCGCATTGCCGACATGGCACGAGTTTGCACAGGCACGGTGAGTCTGACTTTGGATAACGGGAATCCGAGCGCGCTTGAGTGCGGGGGTGCGAATGGCTGGGAAGCCAGCGATGATCGCCATATCAAACTCAAGGGTAGCGCTTGCGAGAACTACAAAAACAGTGATGAGGCCACAGTGCAGGGGGTATTCCCATGCGACGTGGCAAGCGATGTTTTCTAAGGGGTCTTTGCCTTTTTGAAGGTCTTATCCTACGGAGCATAGTGGTAGGTAGTGTCGCAATTCTTGTAGTAAGGGGGCGATCCAAAGCCTAAGCAGTTTGGACTGTTGCCACCGTATTTAACAATGACATTCCACACTGGATGGTAAGCAGCGGCTTGGGTGTCTTCTTGGTCAGGCAGAAGCGAGGCCAACGACCATACGGTGTCATATTGATAGGTACCAGAGAGTTCGCTGCCATCGTAGCCTCCGATCACAAGCAGGCGTCCTGAGCCTCCGTCGTAGACAACGGCACTTGCGTAACGTTTCGTGCCCGTGCCGTCATTTGAGCCAAACTCCAGCCAACTGCTACCATCCCAGCTCCACATATCATCATAAAAGCTGCTCGAGTTTAGGCCACCATAGAGAATGACACGGTTGCGAAGTGCTGGATCTTGAGCATCATTATTTACGAAAGCCAATTGGGCGGAATCGTCATACCTAACAGGGGGACGGGTCGCAGGCGTAAAGGGGCCGTACCAGCTCAGCCCGTCGTATTCGTAAGTGTCATTGTAGTATGTGGCGGGTGAGTCGTATCCACCAAAAATGACCACTCGCGACCGGCTGCTATCATAGGTCATGGACACACCCTGTCGCACAGCAGGCACTGAGCCCAGCGGAGAAACTTGCGTCCAACTGCTGCCATCCCATTCCCACAATTCATTGGACTCGGAATTGGCGCCTGTTACACCGCCAAACAGTACGACCACGTCTCTTACGCTATCATAAGCAAAGCCGTGTCCATAACGTGTACCGGGCGCGCATCCGTTGCAAAGGGTTGACCAACTAGAACCATCGTATTCATACATGTCGGCCTGGTCGTCACCGTACTCATCAACGCCGCCGTACATGATTAGCGTACCCCTTGCGGCGTGATAGACCATTTTCGCACCGTTCAAGCGACCCGGGTTCACCCCGCCCGTGATTTGCAATTGCCAAGTGCGAATCAGGCCCGTATCGACGCAGGCAGGGCAGGTTGTGCCGCCGCAGTCCACACCCGTTTCATCCTGATTTAGCACGGTGTCATTACAGCTTGCTGGTTGACAGACATTGTCACCGCCACCGCCACAAACCCCGGAGTTACAATCACTGCCCAACACGCAAGCCTTTGTAGCGGCGCACGGCGGGCATAGCGTTCCTCCGCAGTCGATGTCTGTTTCATCAAAGTTTTGTACTTCGTCGGTACAGCTTGGATCGAGAGTTGCTCCATCAGGGGCATTGCCATCAGGATCACTGCCATCATGCCCCGCGTCTGTCTGGATGCCTGCGCCGAGCGCATCGTAGCCTATCCGCCCACAGTGCACGAGCAGTAGAAACAACAGTGCTAGCTTCTGGTATCGCCTAATCAAAGTGTTCGCAGTATAGATTGGAAGGGGCTACCAATACTATTAGTGGGCTGTTTGGGGTTGCGAAGCTTTCACTAACTTAGCACCATTTGCGAGCGATGAAGTCGTTGTTGTTGAATTGACAAAACTGGCATGAATCTTTGGATTTCATGCCAGTTTGTTCGGTTTTTTTTTGTGTTTTTCTTGCCAGACCTGTCAGCTTTAGTTTTCGCCCTGGATATCTTTTTAAAGCGCCGATAACGTCTTTTTGTAGTTTTCTTCAGTGATCGTTTTCTGAGTTTCTTCTTCAAAATCCTCGGCGACCGAAATCGATGTTTCGGCAATTTCTACACTTGGTTCAGCAAGTTGTTCTTTAACCTTCTCGCTTTGCTCTTTGCTGATTTCCAGTTGTTCTGTTTGCTCGCTTGCTGTCTGTTGCTTCGAGCATGCACTGATGAGCAATCCGATGCCAAAAACACAGAAATATAAGGTTTTCATTATTCACCTTCCTTTTTGTTGTCCGCCTCGGCACGCTCTTGTTGCTTGACTGCCAGTTTTGATAGCCGGGCATTGTGCTTGCTTTCTTCCAAAGCCAAGAGCTTGGTGGCGCGATCGGCTGCTTCTTTATCGTGAGCTTCATTCGCGAGGACTTGGATTCGCCTTAGCATCGCTACGCGTCGTGCGTGTTTTTCAAGCTCTTTGACCAAACCTTCATCAATCGTTGCGTTTGGGTCGTTTGGATTTTCAATAGCACGAAGACTGCGCAGCTTTCTCAACGCTTGGTTTGCTGAAATGCGGCGACGCGCGTGCCGTGTCTCAGTCGAGCCAGGTTTGAGGTTGCTTTGTTCAAACGCCTTCTTCATAGTCTCAACGTGTTCGCGCCGCTCTTCGCGATATTTTCTCTGCTCCTCGAGCGTTTGCTGCCGTTGAGCGCGCCGTTCTTCGTGCTGCTTTTTCATAGCTTCACGCTTCTGTTGCATTTCAGCGCGCCGAGCATTCGGCGCCTGTTGTGTCTGCTGGGCAGAGGCCTGCGCGACGAACAGACCAAAGATAAGCGGCCCCGCGAGCGCCGAGGTGGTTAAAAGCTTCATGATTGCCCCCTATTTGTGAGCCGCTAGCTTAGCTCGGGCTAGTGGAAAGTTCTAGTCATTAAGGGCTTGAACAGTCGAGGGTTTAGCGCTAGAAGTCGGTCCAAATTCCCGCCGGGTAATTAGGATCCCCTCCCGCGGCCAAATGAGGATATCGTATGAAACACGCGCCAAGGACTGGTTACAAAGGCAAACAACTCGCTTTGCTGGTAGGAGCGCTCTCCTCTTGTGGTTTCGCGCAATCTGCAGCAGCCCAAGCAGCGCCCGTGGTGAGCGAAGCCGTGCATCACAGCGAAGCCGTGCAGCCAGTGCCGGAAGAGTTCAGCCGCGAGACGCTGTTGAATCTTGCCGGTGGTGCATCCTTGAGCACTGGTAACACAAGGGCCTTTTCGGCGAACGGCGGAGCCCGTTTCAACCTCAAACGCGAGCGTCATCAGCTCACAGCTGAGGCTGGTATCGTTTACGGTTTAGCAAGCCTACGGGACACCGCCGATCTAGATGGCGATGGTAATGTGAGTGAGTTCAACAAATACCAACTGAATGCTCGAAATGTGACTGGCCGAGTCCGCTACGATTTTTTCTTAACCGACGATGATGCGGTGTTTGCATCCTTTGTGCCGCGTTGGGATACTTTCGCCGGATTGGACCTTCGTTTGCAAAACCAAGTGGGTTACATGCGCAACTTTTTCCGAGATGATGGCAATCATCGTTTTTGGGGCGAGCTTGGTTACGACGTAACTTACGATAATTGGACTACGGCTGCCGGTGGCGGGGATCAAGTCAACCACTCGGCACGTGGGTTTTTAGGCTACGATAACCATATTAACGAAATGGTAACCTTCATTACAGGTGTGGAAGGCCTTTATAACCTCGAGCGCAGTACTGACTGGCGTATCAACTGGAACTCCGAGCTCACTTCGAAGCTTTCGGATGCTTTTCAAACCGGAGTCCGTTTCAGCTTGGCTTACGACCATCAACCGGTGCCAGGTGCCAAATCTCTCGATACGACCACCACGATCAACTTACTTTATGCCATGGACTTTGAGGCCAGCAGCAAAGTTGTGGAAGAGCCCGCAGCTGTCTGTGATTGTGAACCGCAAAAAGCAGAAGCGGTAAACCAAGCTCTTGAAGCAGCAAAGGTACAAGCTGCAAAAGAGGTAGCCGCCGCTGCTGCAGCGGCAGCTGCAGCTGCCGAAAAAGCAGCACAAGAACAAAGTGCGACACCAGAAGAAACGAGCCCTGCTCAGGAACCGACGCAACCCTAAGAACGGCGGTCATCTGAGGGTGAAGTGCGTCGTGTCTTAAAACGCTAAGCCATTAAGCTCTGTGCATGGTTCCGTTGGAACGAAACGGCCTTTTTGATCCTTGCCGATTTTTGCGACGGCAATTGCTGGGTCGTGGGTGAAAAACAGATAGCCTTCTTGAGCGAAAAGATCCTCGAGAATTTGCTCTTTTTCGTTGATGAGCTTTTCGGCGAAACGATCATAACCCATGGTGATAGGTACATGCATCCACGGCGCGCCTGGAATCAAATCGCTGGCAAAGACGAGGGGGCCGCGCTTTGTCCGGACCTTGCACAAGGCAAGCCCTGGAGTATGTCCTTCGGAAAACAAGAAGGAAAAGTTTTCGCCTAGAAGGGGTGTTTTCTCCGTATCAAAAAGCTCAAGTCGGCCAGATTGCTCGAGTAGTTTGCCAAGTTCGGCAATGAACGATGCTCGGTCTCGCGGATGAGGCGCTTTTGAGCGCTCCCAGGCAGCTTTGCTGACCATAATTCGCGCGTTGGGAAAACAAAGTTCGGCTTCCTCATTTTGACGCCAAGCGCGAAGTAAGCCGCCAGCGTGATCAAAATGAAGGTGTGAAAGCACAATTACGTCGATATCTTCGGGGCGAAATCCTGCACTCTTCAGATTATCAAGCAAAAGGTGTTCACTTTGCACGACACCGTAGCGTCGTTTGAGTTCCGGTGAAAAAAATGCACCGATGCCCGTTTCAAGCAGAATAGTGCGGCCGCTTGCTTCTTGTACCAACAGTGCGCGGGTGGCCAGATCGATTCGGTTCATATCGTCGGCAGCGATCCAGCGACTCCAAAGCGCTTTTGGAGCGTTGCCAAACATAGCCCCACCGTCGAGTTTTTGTGAGTTGCCAAGAATGGACCAGAGTTTTAAGGGCATTGCTGATTCCTTGTTAAGGTGAATACAGAATAACCCAGGTCTCTAGAGTTTACTAAGCAGATGTCGCAAAGCGTCGCGACCGCGCAACATGCCGTAGTAGCCGACAAAACGTGCAAGCTGTTTCGTTTCATCGATACTCAGGCTTAGGGCGAGGGCTTGTTGCCATCGATTCCAATGTTGAGCCCGGGAGCGGCCCGTATGGTCAAGGTCGATGATTTTCCTTAGCGCTGCCAATCGTAGCGCAGAGGGTTGAAGGGCTTTTACAACCCAGCTAGGAACAGAAAGTCCTTTTTGTAGCTCGCTGGCTCGGAGGCTCACGTAGAGCGCCAGGGTCATTTTCCATGCTTTGGCTTGCTCGACGACCTGATGCCAGTCTGGGCGCCAGACTTCGACGATGCGCCGCATGTCTTCCGAGGAGCGATGGTCAATGATGAAAGAGTGCAACGCTTCATGCAAGGCGGTGTAGAGGAGACTATCGACCGGACAAAGCGTTGGAATGCTTCGTCCCCGAACTTCATAACAAAGTGCACGCTGCCAGATCTGTTCATAGTCGATGGGATAGCGCTGCGTTTGGCAAAAGCTCTCATGCAACTCAAACACAAAGGGGAAGGGCTCGTTTTTGATGTACACCCACTCGTAATGCTCTTGCCGGGTGACCGGCCGGTTCTCTGGGCCGATGCGCGCAAAGCCAAGGGACTCGAGTGTCTGTCCCGCCTGGTAGCGATGCTTGGGCTGCACTAGAACGTCTACATCGCACATCTTCCGGCTCCCCAGATCGGGGTAGAGGGTATCGAGATAGGCTGAGCCTTTCAGGTATAACAAGGGGATGCCTGCCGCCTTGAATTGGCTTGTGATTTCGTCTAAAGCAGTGAGTCTTAGCAAGTTTTGTACTAGAATTTGACGGTTTTTGTCCGTTTGTCCTATAGGCCCTGCCGTAGACTCCTGCGTAATATCCGTCATATTAGGCCTACAATAACATCTCACGGCGCCTAACGCACTTGACAGGGGAGGGATTTCGTTTCAACCTTCCGCCCTCTAAACAAGGAAGCCATGCAGACACAATACGATTCACGCCGTAACAACTCCGATGTCGAGGACCTCAATGGTTTTCGTAATGGGAGGTCTTCAGGTGGCAAGAAAATAGCCGGAAAGCTTGGAATCAGTAAAGAGCAAGCGTTTGACTATAAAAACCCTCAGTTTTTAAAGAGCTTTTTGACGGAACGCGGCCGTATTTTACCACGTCGTTTGACTGGTCTTGACGCCAAACAGCAGCGCGCTCTGACCCGTGCGATTAAGCGTTCTCGGCAGCTTGCGCTTTTGCCTTACGTTGGCAACAGCGAATAGGACGCTTTAGCTTATTCCCTTAATATCGCGATGCGGCCCTGCGCGGCATAAGTCGAGCGCGCTTTGGCGCGGCGCGAGCACTATCAAGAGAGCCTGCTGTGGGTAGCGTTTTTTTCCCTATGTATGATGTTCTGGCCATCCGCGGCCTGACTCAGCGCTGGGCAGAGTTGCTTGCTGGCGGACTAGCCCAACGTGGTCTTGGCGCTGGAGCCAGAGAGGTCTATTGGCCGACGGATTTGGAATCCGCTTGGCGGGACCCGGATCTGCTTCTGAGCCAGTGTTGCGGCTATGCGATTGCCTTCGATGAGCCTGCTGGCTTGGATGTTCTGGCTGTGCCCGCATACGATTTTCCCGGTTGCGAAGGGCCGAACTATCGAAGCGTGCTGCTGGTTCGTGAGGATGAAAAAGGTGAGAGTTTGTCTGAGTTTCGCGGCACAAAGTTCGCTTACAACCAGAAAAACTCGCATTCCGGTTATACCGTACTCCGGCATGAACTCGCTAAAATTCAAGCGACATCGCCATCCTTTTTCTCCAAAGCATTTGCCACCGGTAGCCACGCTGCCAGTATCGCGGCGGTGCAAAAAAAAGATGCCGATCTGAGCTGCGTTGACTGCGTTAGTTATGGGTTGTTAAAACGACACTGTCCTGACAGTGTCGAGGGTTTGCGTGTGCTTGCTTGGAGTGATTCTTCCTTGGCCTTGCCTTACGTCACCTCGGAGCGCTATGCGTCGTTTCGACGGTTGTTGTTGGAGATTCTTGAATATGCCTTTAGCACTCCGGAGCATAGAGAGCTCAGGGCGGAGCTTGGATTGGTCGGTTTTTTCTCAAAACGCAATTCGGATTTCCAGAGCCATCGAGTCATGGCGCAGAATGCAACAAATACGGGCGTAACGGGGCTCTAGCCACTATCGATAAGGGGCCTCGACCATTGACAAGTGCGCGACAAAAGTAACATGATTCGCCCATATTTGGTCAGCGGGCGACTCGCTTAGGCGAGGGTGTGGACAAGAGATGTTTGCCTGCGACTGGGAGCTATATGTGTAGCTTCTGCTAACTTGGAAGGAGAGCCATGACTAAGCTTTACAAATGGCAACGTAATGCCAGCACAGTTGCCGTGAAACTATCCTTAGGAATCGTAGGGTTGCTTGTTATCGGTACCAGCAGCATGGCTGCCGCACAAACCATTAACCAATTTCGCCCTGCGGAGCTCGCAAGGGATGGTTTTGTTATCAGCCGGCCTGACGATCAAGGACACCTGCGCTTTGGTGGTCAGTTGCATTTTGAGTACAACAACGATCCATTGGTTTATGAAGCAAGGCAAGGCGATTCAAACACCGAAGTTTTTTCGCTGATCGAGCATCAGATGGCTGCTCATCTCACACTCTCCTTGGGCTTGTGGGACCGATTGGTATTGTTTGCTGGCCTTCCAGTTAATATCATGATGAAGGAAGAGGACGGTAACTTTGCCGGTGTGGGCCAAGTCAAAGCCGATGGTGCTGGCATCGGTGATGCCTATTTCGGTGCACGTTTGCGTCTTCTTGGCGAACGTGAAGATGTTGGCGCTCTTGCTCTTCAGGTGACAGGGACCTTCCCCACCGCGGAGCTTGCAAATAGCAGTCAACTCTATTCAGGCGACCACTCTCCTCTTATCCATCCAGAACTGTTGATGGAGCTACGTGGTGGAGGCGTGCGTTTCACCGGTAACGTTGGTGCACGTTTTCGCGAAGCACGTCAGTTAACCAACCTCCAAGTGAACGATGAACTTACTTACGGCGTGGGCCTTACTGTGCCGATTGTGCGCGACCGTTTCGATGTGATGGCGGAAGCGTGGGGCTCCACGGGTTTGCAAGATTTTTCAAAGCGCGAGAACTCGCCGCTTGAAGCTCTCGGTGGCGTAAAATACTATTCCCAAGACGGCTTCACCCTCGGTGCATCCGGTGGTGCAGGTATCTTGCGGGGTTACGGCTCGCCGGACTTTCGTGTGATGGCCATGGTTGGTTATGGCGATGCTCTTAAAGAAGACAAGGCTCCAGAACCAGAGCCCATGGGAGATCGTGACGGAGACGGACTGCTGGACGATCAGGACCAATGTCCGGATGATCCAGAAGACCAAGATAGCTACGAAGACCAAGATGGCTGCCCGGATCCTGACAACGATCAAGACGGCGTACTCGATGTAGGAGACGGATGTCCACTTCAAGCTGAGGACATGGATGGCTTTGAAGATGAAGATGGCTGTCCTGATCCCGATAACGATCAAGATGGTATCTTAGACGGTGATGACTCCTGTCCTACCGAAGCAGAAGATCAAGATGGCTTTGAGGACGAAGACGGCTGTCCTGATCCTGACAACGATCAAGACAGCGTGCTTGATGCCGATGATAAATGTCCGACCGCACCTGGTGCACCAGAAGACGAAGGGTGTCCAAAAGCCGTTCGTATCGACACCGAAAAAGGACAAATTATCATCCTTGAGCGCGTTGAGTTTGCGACCAATAAAGATCGCATTCTGAAGCAAAGCTATCCGTTGCTTCAAGAGGTGTACAACACCTTGAAGGTCAACCCACAACTCAAGAAGTTGCGTGTTGAAGGGCATACGGATGATCGTGGTCGTGACAAGTACAACATGAAGCTTTCACAGAAGCGTGCTGAAAGCGTCATGACTTGGCTTGTGAACGCTGGCATTGAACCGGGACGCATCGAAGCCTACGGCTGCGGTGAAGCGCGTCCGATCGATAGCAACAAGACAGCAGCTGGACGGCAAACCAACCGTCGTGTTGAGTTCCACATTGTGGAACCCGCACCGGCGGCAGGAGCGCGCTCGACAGAGGGCTGCGAACTAGTCACGGACTAGGTTCTTAGCTACCACAAGCAAAAAAGCCGGCTCGTAAGAGTCGGCTTTTTTGTTTAACGCAACGAGCCGACTTCGACTTCGACTTCGATTTCGACTTAGTGGGATGGGCTTGCTATCCGTCGGTGGCTTGGGTGTATTGTAGGCGAATTCGATAAGGGGCACAGGTCTCGCGCCAGACGGCGGACGTTACACGAATGTAAACGGTCACAGGATTGTTGGAGCACGACAAGTTGAAGAGCACCTCTTCCTTTGCGTTGTCGCTGTTTGTGCTTTCGCAAGAGTTGTCGGCACCGGGGGTTCCGATTGTGCAAAGATTATTGTTTCCTGGGGGTAATATTTTCGAGCAGTTCGAGGAAACCGACAGATCGTAGTTGCTGGGCGAAGGAATTTCCTCAAGCCATACATGAATGGTACCGCTAAAGCTTAGTGAACCGCTGCTCAGCGTCGCTGAAAACCAGTCGACATCATCGCTCGAGTGCAGGTTGTAAGCTTTGGAATCAGCATTTGTGCCTTGTTTATCCACGGTGAGGGTGAGAGCCTCTGCTGATGTCATACTGTCATTGGCTTCGCCTTCGTCGGGTGTGCAGATACAGCTGTTCTCGACGCACGTTGAATTAACACCGCCGCAGCCGCCGGTTTCTGCATCGCAGTCAAGTTGAGCGCCGCATCCATCATCGATGAAACCGCATGAGATGCCTTGGCTCTCACAAGTTACCGGAGTGCAACCGCATTCATTGTCGATACCGCCGCCTCCGCAGCTAAGCGGTAACTCGCAACCTGCGCATTGCAGGATGCCGCCGCAGCCGTCAGAAAGTAGCCCACAGGCGTTGCTTGGACAGGCGCTCAGAGGGACGCAGGCCTCGGAGCTGCATTTCCCTCCAGCAGAACAATATGGGGTTGCTCCAGAACATTGACCGCATTGCGTGGTCACCGATCCGCAACCATCTGGGTGCATCCCGCACTGGGCTTCGAGCGTTTCGCACGTCGTAGGTATGCAAGCCCCACTGGGAACAGAGTAGCAAAATGAATCCACACAGAACCAATTGCTTGGGCAGTCGTTTAAGGTCTCACAAGCGAAGCGTCCTTCGGGGATTTCCGATTGGCATCCTGTCAATGCGATCAACAATAAAGAGTAAGGTAAGCAGCGCTGCATCGTCAGAACCTACTTGTGACTTTAGCCATGACTCCCGCCCCATGAACACTAACCCGAAGTTCAGTGCGCTCGTCGTCCGAGTTTTGGCTGGTAGAGCTTAGAATAGCCCATCCTATACCGGTAAGACCTGCGGCAACACCAACGCCGACCAATACGCCACCGGTAGCGGATAAAATGGGTGCACGATCCGCTGCAGCGCTCACATCCGACCAGCTACTGCCCCTATCTGCGTTCTCGACGGAAGAAATGTCCTGTTGTGCAAGCAGCAAAAGTACGCCGCCGCCAATCATGGCCGCCGCGCCTGATCCCGCTACGATCCACGGCCAAGCACCTGGTCCATCGCGGTGCTGGCGTTTGATCGAGAGTTCTTTAACCACAGCTTGTTGATTTTTTTTCGCGTTGGATAGACGACTCGAGGATTCGAATGCGGCCCTCGACATGTTCTTTGTCTTTCGCCTCGGGGACCTCTTCCAGATAACGCTCATAAGCAGACAGCGCTTCTTCATCGTGGCGCAATCGGTCTGCTACGGTTGCGATATTATAGAGAATGTCAGAAAGGCCGGTGAGCTTATAAGCTTGCCTGAATAAGCCAAGAGCTTCTTCGAAGTGTCCCTCGTCGTAGGCTTTTTGCCCTTTTATGAAGACTTGCTTGGCTGTAGCAACTTTCGAACTATCCGCTGCCATGGTGGTGCTCGAACTTTGCTGTGCGCAAACGATAGAACACAGACAAGCCCATATGAAGCAGCAGCAACAGAGCCTTTTAACGGAACCCACCACCTTTATAGTATAGCACAGGAAGGGTACCCCATAAATAAATCGCCCATTAGTAACAAGGGATACAAATCCGGTGCTAGTGTGCGCATGTGCACCACCATTGCTCCCAAAGTGTGACAGAACCAAGCATCATTTTTCGAGACAACGATTTTTTAGTTGTGAGTAAGCCAGCGGGCTTATTGAGTACAAGCCGTGGTGATGAGCCAAGTTTAGTGGCATGGGCAAAAGCACGGGATGTTACAGCTCCAAGATTGCATCCTAGTTCACGGCTGGATCGCATGGTGTGCGGTCTGGTTGTTTTTTCAAGGCATACTGAAGCCAACAAGGTCTTACTTGAGGCGAGGAAAAAGGGCCGTTATAGGCGCTGCTATCTAGCGCTCGTTCATGGGCGGCTATCGGCTGATTGTGGAGAGTGGACCTTCCCGATAGCGATTGATCCTCACAATCCAAGCAGGCGAATCGTTGCGCCAAACGGCGCAGCTGGCTTTCGAAATGCACGGACCGTGTTTAGGTGTCTCGATGGCAGTCCGAGTGCAAGCGCTGTCCTGCTCAAGCCGCATACCGGACGTACCCATCAATTACGGGTTCACGCTTCACATGCCACATATCCTCTTTTGGGAGATTCGATGTATGGCGGCAAAAAGCAAATCACGCTCGACGACGGAAGCGTTCTTTTTGCGGCCAGGCCCATGCTGCAGTGCGCCGCTATTCAAATTGAGCTTGCTTCACGCACCCTGGAGCTAAGCATGGATACCGCACCAGATATGGTGCAGTTATGGTCGGAACTCGGCCATGACTCCCAGGCCCTGCGATTTACTCCTGACTGGTGGGAGATAGATTGTTAACGGCCTCGTGAAGTAAGCTTAGAACTTCATCTTCGAGCAGGCTGAGCTCTTGGAAATTTCGCTCGAGATTACGTTGATAGACGTAAACCGCGTGCTCGTCGATATGCAGGCTAATGCGGGGGTCCATGCCCGTGGCTACGCTTTCAGGGCCTGGCAACTCACTCACCACGATGAGCTTGTTTTTTACAAATGGTTTTGTCTCTTCGTCCGTGTTTAGCAGTGCGCGACGAACACGCTGCTCGAACAATTCAGCAGGTATGGACCATGGCGGTTTTTCGCTGCCTTGTTCGAGCTCTCGCGATTTCAGAAAGTAGACTAGGGCTTCATCTGCTTGGTCCTGTTTTTTATGAAACAGTCCAAGATAATACAGGGAGTCCGGGCACTCAGGCTGCTCTGCAAGGGCTTGCTCAAGCAGACGCTTTGCTTGTTCAAGGTATCCTGTTTCAAATTTTGCGCGCCCAACCAAGAAATAAAGCTTTGGGTTTTGAAAGGGCCCGTTTGGGAGCAAAGCCACGGCGCGTTTTGCTTCATCAGCTTGCCCTTGATGAATAAAAGCCTCTACCCGGAGTAGAACTGCATCGGCGACTTCGTCGGACTCTTGTGCAACGTCGAGCACATCGTCAACAAGATCAAGTGCTTCATCAAAATCATGAAGCGGATGGATAAGGACTTCGGCTGCATTGAGTTTTGCTTCAATGTACGAGTCATCGAGGTCGATAGCTTGGCGATAATGTTCAAGGGCATCCTCGGCATCGCCCTGCGCAGCGCGAATGAAGCCGAGCATGTTGTGTGCCTCGGGAAGGTTCGTGTCGAGATCGAGCAGTTCTTTGGCCGAAAGCAAAGCTCCGCCTAAATCACCTTTACTAATGAGATCCCATCCTCGGTCTAAATGTGCGCTTAGTTGATCCATGGCTATTTTCCTTGCTTTGATCCACGATAAAAGGGTGTCAGTCAAGCCGAAGCCATCTGAGGATGATATCGAGAAATATAAAAAAATAGGTATTTTTCTCTGTTTTTCGCTCTTATTGTCTACGGGCTGTCTTGGGGCAATTCGTCCAAAGGGCGCGGCGCTTTCCATGGGAAAGCCCAATGACGGCCTGCTTTTGCATGGTATCGAGCTTCCCGACCAGGGGGAGGGTTACGTGAGGGCTCGGCCAAGAGAGGCCACTGGCTGGGCTACCCCGAGGCTGGTTCAGGCGCTGCAGCGTGCCGCTAAGGCGGTAGCTGACCGTTATCCTGGGGGAGAACCCTTACGAATAGGCGATCTGTCTTGGCGCGATGGCGGCGAGCATCCGCGGCACGGCTCACACCGCAGCGGCCGGGATGCGGATGTCGTTTTTTATGCGTTGGATGATGAAGGCCAGCCAACGCGCGGACGCGGTTGGATCGCGTACAACCGGCAAGGTTTTGGTGTTGAAAATCACGCGCCCGAAGGCATGGCCGCCTCCGGCAAACTCTATTGGCTTGATCTGGCGCGCAACTGGTTTTTCGTGCGGAGTTTGCTTAGCGATCCAAGCATCGATGTGCAATGGATATTTTGTTCATGGGGCGTTAAAGAACAGCTTTTGCAATATGCTTCTCGTTTTGAAACAGATCCCGATATTTTATTTCGCGCAAACTGGATATTGCACCGCCCAACAAAAGCACGTCCACACGACGATCATTTTCACCTTCGTCTTATGTGTTCTGCTGAGGAACGAACGCTGGGTTGTGTGGATGGTCCGCCCATTTGGCCATGGCTGCGGGACACTTTCAGAGTTGGAGCGGTTGCCGCTCAACCCGAACTCGATGATGCTTTTTTGATAGCGGAGCTTATGAAAAGCGAAGCGCCATAGTGAACGGCAATCTTTAGTCCAACAACTCTTTGCAGGTGTCTGCCAACTGCTCGACCGATTTTGCTGAGGCCATATCAATCCAGTTAGGGTTTTGCTCATAGCTTTCAGCGATTTGTTCTCGGTCCATTTTATCGAGCTTCCACAGCAGCACGCGGGCATGATCGGGCATGTCCGGACCGAGTGCGACCAAGGTGGCGACGCTCACGGTTGGCATACTGCCATCGATGATCACAAGATAGTGCCTCGGATCGTTTTTTACAGCTTCAATCAAAGCAAGTACGTCGTCGACTGCTTCGACCCGAGCTTTGTCGCTAAGAAGATCGGAGAGTTGTAAGATGCAGGGATCATCCATGCTGGCCATCAATACAACGTTGGTATGTGTTCCTTCATCAGCTTCTTCGTCAGCGCTGCTCGCAGGCTCTGATGATGTGTTCCTTGTTACAGGACCCGACGATCGTTCACTATCTTTGATAGCCGCCGCGACTTCGGCAATGGGTCGTATTTCGCTCGTGCTCTCTTGATCGCTACCCAGGGTAAGACGATGAAACTCTTCAAGGCCCAGCCGTGCGGTGCGTTCGCCGACAATTTGTTCTAAAGTCTGCACCAGTGGTCCACGTACAAAACTCAAAAAAGCGGAAGTGCTTTTTGGAAGTTCGCTGAGACCTGCGAAGTTAAGTGCAACGGCAATAACCTCGTCCCTCACATCCGGAGCGACGACACTGTCTAGGGCCTCGTGCAAGGCATAGGCGAGCATTAAGCTTGTATTGTCTGGCATTCATCTCCCGGGGATGGTCTGCTAAGGGTATCGTAAGGTACAGACTCACAGCAAGCAGCGTTGATGACATCCTATATCACAGGAATCGATGAAAATGGTTTGGGGCCGCGCTTGGGTCCTTTGGTGGCGACCGCAGTGACGGTAAAAGTGCCGTCTTACGAGGCAGAGTACTGGCGAAAAATTGGCATCTCGATAGGCGTTACCGATAGCAAAAAAAGTTCTGGTTTTGGTCAGATGCGTTTCGCCGAGGGTTTTGTGCTTGCAGTGATGGAATCTCTGCTCGGACGACAGCCGCGTAGCTACTATGAGCTCCTTGCGGCACTCAGTTTGGATGATATCAAGATCCTCAAAGCGCCTTGTCCAGTACAGAGCGAAGCGCAATGTTGGCAAGGAAATACAGCGTTGCCGGCATGGGGAGCGTCGATCGATCAAGGCCGAGCGTTGCTCTCAAAGTTAGAGCAGGCCGGACTTCAAATCGTGCGAGCACGCTCAGCGCTGGCTTGTGCTGGCGTTTTAAATCAACAAGCGGCTCAGGGCGTTAATCGTTTGGCGATCGATCTTTGGCTGTTTGAACGTCTCGCCCTTGATGCGCGTGCGAGTCTCGAATCTAACTTGCTCACGCTTTGTGGCATGGTCGGTGGAATACGTTCGTATGTCCCACGACTGCGAATCATCAATCCAGATCATGTAACCGAGGCAAAAGAAGAAAATGGCATAAGTCGCTATGCCGTGAAGAACTTAGGCGAGCTTTGTTTTTCGGTAGATGCGGATGCCGAACATTTGCCTGTGGCTATCGCTTCGATGATCGGCAAATACCTGCGAGAGCTAGCCATGAAGCAACTGTATACCTTTTACGCACATTATCTTCCTGATTTGCCTGAAGTAAGTGGCTATCATGACTCGCGGACGCGGGCTTTTGTGCAACAAACGGCGTTGTTTCGAAAAAAACGTGGCGTGTCATCGACATGTTTTGAGCGTTAGTGTTTTGAACTTAACATCACTCATTAGACAATGCGCAAACCTTCTTCTAAACTGAAAGAGATGGGTGAAACGCTGTGATAGATCAGAACGAAGCCAACACCATGAGAGTCGTTGTGTTAGGGACTCAGTCGAGTGGAGGTCAGCGTGCAATTACCCAGTCCATTGCCGACGCCATTGCAGAGGGCACTCGGCGTGATCCGGGTTTACCCAAGCGGGGCGTAGCTGCAGCGCCTGAATCGCTGGCTGAAGGTTTGCTTGCGGATGCCGATGCAGCAGTTGCTTTGGACGCGACATCCTTGCGCCAAGCGATTGAAGCCGGCGTGCCTTTGTGCGTAGCGGTCTTACCCACCTTTGATACCGCCTGGGCTGGCGAGCTTGCGGATGCCGATCATGTGATGGTGTCTCATGAAGCCTTGGTGTCAGACTTAGTCGCGCGCGGCGCACGTTCCGAAACGGTTTACGTGACAGGCCCGGTTCAGCCCAAGCTCTTTGATCCTTGCGTGGATCTAAAGAAGGCTAAAGCGCGTTTTTCCTTGCCAGACTTACCGGTGGTTCTTGTCCCGACGGCGGGTCTGGACGCGATGGATTTTGGTATGGCACTCACCCAGTTCGCCAAAATGAGCGATCGCTGTTTTTTTCTTTTTGACGTGGGCGACGATGCCGAAGCTGCGGATGCTTTGCGCCGTGAGGTGCCGGGTCGCGTTCAGCATGCCATGATGTTTGCAGATCGCGGAGCGAGCCATGAATATTGGCAACTGGCCGATATCGTGGTGTCTCGGGCTCGAGGCTGTGATGCCATGCAGGCCCTCTCGGTGGGGGCAAGCTTGCTTCTCCCAGCACCGGGGCGAAGTGATACCCGCGCAGCGGATATTTTAAAGAAGGCAGGCGTGGCGACGGTTGTATCCTCGACGCGCGAGCTTAGTGAAGCTTTGGACGCTGCGTTGGCGAATGAGGCTAGGGCGGCGGCAAAGCAGGCCATCAAGAAGCTTGATTTGCCTTCTGGGGCACGTCGTTTGGCCCTCCAGCTGCGTAAATGTTGGGCTGCAGGCAGCGAGTCTGCATCGGTTTGGCCACGTGGACTGCCGAAGGGACTGGAGACCTTGTAAGCTTTGGGGTAAAGGCCTGCAATGGCTGAACGTTCATTGCAAGGTTACGCTGGATACCTCCCTAAAAACCAGTTTCTACAAGTGCTTCGTTGGCTAAGCGGCCTAGCGCTGCTCAGTGCGAGCTTTGAGGCGCTGGCTTTTTTGCTTAGGACTACGCGCAAAGTCAGAGTGGAGCTCTCAGAGCGCCGTATTTCCGTCCACCGTCAGCTCACCATTCTTGGTAAACCCGTACGCGAGACTCACGCCGAGTTTCCCGTTTCTTCTGTTCGCGCTGTGGTGAGTCATAGCCGCTACCCCTACGTCTATCTCATTGCGGGGGCTTTTGCGCTGGTACTTGGTGCCGTGCTCGGTATCCGCTGGTTTAGCCAAGGCCTAGGTTCTGCCGATGTTTGGGCAATCAGCGTGGGCCTTTTCTTTTTGCTCGCAGGTATTTCGTTTGACTTGCTCTTAAACCTGCTTGTTCCAGGACTAAAGAAACACCATTGCCTCGATATCTATCTGCAGGGCGGACCCGATCAACGCATTGCAGGTTTAGATGAAGCTGAACTTAGCCAGTGGCTCACTGCATTGCGCAACGAAACATCAGCAGTATCTTAAAGGATTGCTGCAAGTACGGCGAGAACCTTCTTGCGACAGTCCCTTAGGCCTGAGCGACTTTGCGACGTTGGATTTCACGAAGCACTGTTTCGATGCCGCGTTTTTCAATCTCGCGAATCCCTGCTGTGCTCACGCGCAACGTTACCCATTTTTTCTCGCTTGGATTCCAAAAACGCTTCGACTGAAGGTTTGGATGGAGCCGTCTCGGTGTTTTAATGTTCGAGTGCGATACGCGATTGCCGCGGACAGGTTTTTTACCGGTGACTTCACATATTTTAGACACGACTAACTCCTAGCGATTTGAGGGCGGACTATGCCTCAGTTTTCATATCAAGGCAAGGGCACAAACAGAGCATACACGCGAAAGAATTTGGGCTTTTCTGAATAAAACTTAGCCGATTTATCCGGAATCGAGCCGGGGCTGCAGGGTGAGCTTGGTGCTCAGGAGCGGGAGTCCACAGTCCCCACCTGGATCGAAGGGGCCGGTGACCCTAGGCGTTTTTACGGAAAAATAGCGCCAAGACGATGGCACAGACCTTGCGTACACGGCGTGCGCTAAGCTTGTCGGGCTGCGCGATGATAGTCCCAGATGCACCGGATGGGAGTAGCCCTCATCGCTCGTACGAGCGATGATTTCTCGGAGGGAATTTCAAAACTCTGTCTTCAATACAACGATCACGCTCCGCAACAGATGCAACTCTGAACGCGCAAGGTCAGTCTCGAGACCGGTGTTTTTTCTTTTCTTTTTTCGACTCCGAGGGCGTGTCTTGTTCGGTGACGGATTCTTGAGCAGGCGCAACAATGCTTTGCAGGGGCAGTGCTTTGTCTTTTTGTGCCAAGTCACTCATTAGTTTTTGAACTTTATCGTGCTCAAAACTGACTTGCCGAGAGAGTGCTTCTATGCTGGAACGTAAGCTTTCCGTCTCGGTATGGAGACTTTTGCCAAGCATCCACATGCCGCCAAGTAGGGTTGCTAGCACTGCGAGCAACACCAAAAATGTCATTGGGTCAGCGTGCCGAGCATGGGAATGGGATCCATTGTGTTTCGCCATGGCTTTCTCCTTTTGTGCTGCTACGGTAGCTGGCGTTAGGCTTTAGGCCAAGTTCTTGCAACGATAGCTGCTTTGGTGATTGACCGGCTGAGCCTGTATGCGTACTTTTAAGGGATGCCAGACCCCTTTTTGCGTTTTTCGCTGCTTGCCGCCGGCCTCTTGTTTGTGACTTTTTTGTTAGTCAAACTTAGGGCGCCCGCTCGTTTGGATCGCCACCAGCGTAAAGATCTAAAACAGCGTCTGGCGGCTGCCAAGCGAGAAGCAAGAGAAGCCGAAAATGCTGAACAAAAAGCTTCAGCGTGGCGCAAAGCTGCAACCATTGCGCTTGACGAGCTAGGGCAGCCTTCGCTCGCAGGAAGTTATGCACGCCGGGCAGAGCGTGCCGACCCAAGCGATGAAGCAGCCATTGGGATATTGGTTCGGGCGTTGCGTAGTGCTTCGCGGCTTGCAGCGCTCGAGCGTTTTTTGTGGAGACGTTTAGCGGCTGGCCCACAAACGCAGGGTGCTGCGTATGTGCGTGCGTTCAATGAACTAATTTCTCTTTATGAAGGCCCACTTCGCCGCAAGGCACGGGCCAAAGCACTTAAAGCCTTGGCTCCACAGCTCATGGGAGCTGAGCGCCGTTAGCCAAGCCGATCTAAGAGCTGAGGTTTTCACTCGTTTTCCGAGTCAAGCTTCGCCCAGTGCGGAACACTAGGTTCGGGCTTGCTCATCACGTAGCGCAAGAGTGCGATGCCTACTAAGAATAACAGGATCGAGGCCCATTGCCCTGGGGTAAGTGATAGATAACGAACGTCACCGAGACCGGGCGCATCGCCTGGGGAAAGACGCAGAAAATCCAAGAAGAAGCGTGCCGGAGCGTACAGAATCGGAAGCAGGGCCAAGAAAAAACCGGTCTTGCGTTTTTTGCGGTCCAAAAGCGTGAATAAAATAGCAACAGCTATTGCCCATAGCGCCTCGTACAACCCGAGGTCATGACGTGGCTGCCATGGTGGCATACCGACTTGGTAGTTATCGACAGCAAGGAAAAAGTCGCTGACTTTACCGGGATGGTCGTGCGCGGTGAAGCAGCCAAGGCGTCCGAAAATCCATCCGAACAAAAAACCGTAGCCGATAAAGTCGGCCATCATGAGCATGGAAAACTTCTTTCGCCTAGACCAAATCCAAAGTCCAAGCACGCCGCCAATGAAACCGCCGAATGATGAAAGCCCCTGCCAAAACTTAAAGAGAAGCAAAGGATCTTCGGCCAAGCGCTCCGGATGATAGAAAATTACATCAAGCATATGAGCCAAAATAAATCCGACAATCACCACCCATGATACCGCGTCGGCGGTGACGACGGGTGAGACGCCAGACTTGGCCGCACGCCAGTCGGCGATTTTCGCACCGACAAGCACGCCCGTGGCTACGAGCAAGCCAAAAGCGTGAATGGGTAAACTTCTGTCCCCAGGCAGAGGAATCTCCCAAGGGCCGATTTGTATCCAAGGTATAAACAGCGTAAGCACGAAAGGGAGCCTAGAGCAGCTTGGTTGATTTTTCCACACTTAACGTGAACGATGTGAAATCGAGGAGGATGGTGCGATTGCTTCTTTGAGACGGTTGGTACCGCTGGTGCTCTTATTTAGTCGCAAAAATGGCGGTTTCCGTTTCAAAAGACTTGCGTTCATCTGTTAATTCACAAGAAAATCCTTGGAATGATCTTTGCAAAGCATGGGTTTGTTGTGTGGGGAGCATGGGATGAGGGCAAGAACCGCAATTAGCTTTGGTGTGCTGTTGGGCTGCTGTGTAGTCGCGTCGGGCTGCTCGGACAGCAAATCACAGGAAAATTTAAATGACGCCGGGCAAGATGCTGGTTCCGATGGCGCCGGACTGGGCGACGGATCCACAAATCCGATTACCAGCAGCTGTATCGAGGATTTATCGGTGCCGGATAGCTGCGGTGATGGTAGCTGCGATGAGAACGAGCTTTGTGGCAACTGCGCGCACGATTGTGGTGCTTGCGCCGATAGTGCACCTAGCGTTCTGCGCGGGCCTTACTTGCAAGTTGGTACGACAAGCAGTGTGATCGTAAAGTGGCGCACACTGAATGCAACTGATTCGGTGGTGGCCTACGGGTTGAGCCCCGATACATTAAGTTGGGTGACGCGATCGGATACGAATACCACGGAACATGAAGTGACACTGAGTGATTTGTGTCCTTACGCGGATTACTACTACGCTATTGGTTCATCCACAGCCACCTTGGTTGGTGGCGATGCCGACCATGTGTTCCGTACCTCACCTGAGCCTGGTCAAATCGACCATACACGCATTTGGATGATTGGCGATTCAGGACAAGCGGGTAGCGGACAGCGAGCGGTGCGTGATCACTATCTACAATACACTGGGGAGCAAGGTACCGATGTCTGGATCATGTTAGGGGACAACGCCTACAGCAATGGAACAGATCAAGATTTTCAAGATGCGGTTTTTGATCCGTCCGGAACCGATGGCTATGCGGAGCTCTTACGCCAACAGGTTGTATGGCCTACGATTGGCAACCACGAACACACTGGTAATTCCAATGCGCCGTATTTCGATATCTTTACGCTTCCAACCCAAGGTGAAGCCGGGGGTGTGCCTTCTGGCACCGAGCGGCACTACGCTTTTGACTACGGTGACATTCATTTTGTGGTGCTGGACTCGGATACCGAGAGCAACGATTCGGATGCCTTGAGTTTGCTTGAAATAGACTTGCAAGCCAACGACAAGACCTGGCTTATTGCGTACTGGCATCATCCTCCCTACAGCAATGGCGCGCACAAGACCGATGACGAAGGCGCCATGACAAGCATGCGTGAAAACTTTGTGCCCTTGCTCGAGTCTTACGGTGTGGATTTAGTCTTCACGGGTCACAGCCATTCCTACGAGCGTTCTGCACTTCTTTACGGGCACTACGACACATCGGATACGCTCGATAAGGAAATGGTGCTCGCTCGAAATAGCGATACCGACTGGGCTGATGGTGATCCAGACTCCGATGGTGCTTATCTGAAAAGCACCGATTGCATCCAGCTTTCAGGGCAGCAGAGCGCTCCTGGGACCTGCGGCAGCGTTTATTCGGTGGTGGGAAGTTCAAGCAAAATAAGCGATTCTGATTTCCCGACGCGTTACAATGGCGGTGTGTTGATGCCCATGATGATCACTTATCAGAAAACGATGGGCTCAGTCGTGATTGACATTAGTGGCAACACAGCAGACGTGGTGTTCTTGGATGCAGGATCGTCGGGGAATCCGGATTATGTCATCTCAGACCATTATCAGCTTGTGAAACCATAAGGCCGATGTTGCTAGTGTTTAGAGAAACAAAGCGTTGGTTGAGCTGGGCCGTTCTGTGGACCGTGGTGCGGTGCCTAACTGTGGCTACAGTTTTCGCACACGGCGGTGTGCATGAGCGCATCGACGCTGTTAATAGAAAAATTGCCAACGATCCAGGTAATGCAAAGCTTTATCTCGATCGAGGGGAGCTGCACGCTAGCCACGGTGATTTTCAGTCCGCCTATGCTGACTACCAGCTTGCCAAAACGTTGGCGCCTAAGCTGAGCGAGGTTGACCTTTATGTCGGAATGTTGTTTGCCAAAAAAGAAGAGTGGCAACGCGCCGAGACGAACTTGAGTCGTTTTATTAAAAAGCAGCCGAAGCACGCAAAAGCTCGAATCGAGCGAGCTGCTGTGTACTTCAAGTTAAATAAAACACCGCAAGCTGTTGATGACTTAAGTTCCGCTATCGTGCTTGGCGTGGCTTCGCCGAAGCTTTATGTGCAGCGTGCTGAGTGGGTGGCTAGCCTTGGTCCTCAATCCTTTGATAGAGCGCTTGCCGGAATTGATGATGGGCTCAAAGCTCTTGGTCCGGTCGTATCTCTTATGCGTTTTGCCATCGATTTGGAGCGAAAACGGGGCAATTACAAAAAGGCTTTGGAGCGTGTGCAGAGCTTGCCGCAAAAGATGAGGACATCGCCGCATGGCCTGGTGTTAAAGGGTGATCTATTGCTTGAGAGTCAAAAAAGACAGGATGCTATCATGGCGTATCAAAGCGCTCTGGCGGCTTTAGAGGCGTTGCCAGCAGCACGAAAACGGGCGCCTGCCATGGCCGAGCTTCGCGCCGAGCTTCTGCGCAAACTCAAAAGCGCTAAGAAAAGCCCCTAACTAAAGCTAAACTGTTGTGCATTGCAAAAGTGCAGGCTTTTGCCAAACTCCCCGCATGTCGCTCACTGTGGATCCGAATAAAAAAGAGCAAGCTCGGCGCCGAGCAATTGCAAGTCGTTTGAAAAAGACCATCGAGCATCCCAAATGCGAACTTGATTTTTCTTCGCCCTGGCAGCTTCTGGTGGCAGTGATTCTAAGTGCGCAAAGTACGGACAAGGGTGTGAATCGCGTCACGCCTGAGCTTTTTCGTCGGTGGCCTAAGCCCAAAGCATTAGCGGAGGCCGATCGCAGTGAAGTTGAGCAAGTGATTCGTCCTACGGGATTTTACAAAAACAAAACGAAGTCCATATGCGGTGCTTCACAGATCATCGCTTGCGAGTTTGACAGCGAGGTGCCTCGCACAATGGAAGATCTGCTTAACCTTCCAGGCGTGGCGCGCAAGACAGCCAATGTGGTGCTGGGTACAGCTTTTGGCATCGCTTCAGGCATGACGATTGACACGCATGCCGGTCGTGTGGCGCGACGTCTCGGCTTAACCCATCACGACAATCCGGTGAAAGTCGAAGCCGATCTTTGCGCCATCTTTGCTAAACACTCTTGGGTTGATTTGGGCCATCGATTGGTCCTGCACGGTCGCTACGTGTGTCTGGCCCGAAAGCCTCAATGTGCGTTGTGTCCGCTGAACGAGCTCTGCCCCTCGGCCGCAGAAAAAGCCCACGGCAGCGTCAAAGAGAGGCAAAAGAAGGCTTATTCTTTGATGGTTGAGCAGCATCACCGATAGAGGCATTTTGTTGACCTTCGCTTTTTAGGATTGAAAAGCTTGCGCGTTAGCAGTAGATGGAGCGCATGAGCACGATCAAGCAAATTCACGCACGCGAAATCCTCGATTCACGGGGCAATCCCACGGTCGAGGTGGAAATAACCCTCCAAGATGGCAGTTTTGGCCGAGCCGCGGTGCCCTCTGGTGCATCGACCGGTGAGCACGAGGCGCACGAGCTGCGCGATGGCGATAAGCATCGCTATCTCGGTAAGGGCGTGCAGCAGGCGGTGAAACATGTGGGCGGCGTGATTGCCGAAGCTTTGATGGGCAAAGATGCCATAGATCAAAAAGGCATCGATGACATCATGATTAAGCTTGATGGCACCGACACCAAGTCCAAATTAGGCGCCAATGCGATTTTGGGCGTCTCCCTTGCCGTAGCGCGAGCAGCAGCCGCTTCAGAGGATAAAGCCCTTTGGCAGTATCTTGCGCAGGGTAAAGAGCCTTTGCTGCCTGCTCCAATGATGAATATCATCAATGGCGGTGAGCATGCTGACAATGGCATGGAAATCCAAGAGTTCATGGTCATGCCGGTGGGTAGACCCAGCTTTTCCGAAGCCTTGCGTTGCGGTGCTGAGATTTTTCATCACCTCAAAGCGCTGCTCAAGTCCAAAGGCCTTGCAACCAACGTGGGCGATGAAGGCGGTTTTGCGCCTCAGCTTGCAAGCAATGCCGAAGCGCTGGCTTACATTGCTCAAGCGGTTGAAAAAGCTGGCTACAAGCTCGGTGATGACGTGGTCTTGGCCCTCGATTGTGCCGCCAGTGAATTCTACGATGCCAAGAGCAAGACATACACCTTTGATGGCAAAGCGCGCAGTGCAGAAGAGTTGATTGGCATCTACGAAAAACTTTGTGGCGATTATCCGATTGCGTCCATTGAAGATGGATGCTCTGAAGACGATTGGGAGGGCTGGAAAGCCTTGACCGACAAGCTTGGCAAGCGCACCCAACTTGTGGGTGATGATTTGTTCGTGACCAACGTCAAGCGCCTCAAGATGGGCATTGAAAAGAAAGTGGCCAACGCGGTGCTTGTCAAAGTCAACCAAATCGGCTCGGTCAGCGAAACCTTGGCCACCATGGCCCTTGGTGCAGAGCACGGCTACAGCAACATCGTTTCACATCGTAGCGGCGAGACTGAAGATACCTTTATCGCTCATTTGGCGGTGGCAACTGCCGCTGGCCAAATCAAGACGGGTTCAGCCTCACGCTCCGAGCGCATCGCCAAGTACAACCAGCTTTTGCGCATCGAAGAAAGCCTAGGAAGCAAAGCCCGCTACGCAGGCCGCAGCACGATAGCCGGGCAGCGGTAAGTTTTTTGCTCGATCTACTATTGCCTTGACGGTGCCCCGGCGTCGTTGAAATTACACTGCCCGCGTTGTTCTCGAACGACACGGACATGTAGGCAAGGTTTGCATTGAGTGTCTGCCCTGCTGGGGGCTATTGTTCGGCAAAGCGCGTGCTTATGACGCGGCGTGTCGTGAACGAGAGTGTGCCGCTATCCCCTTGAGCACACATGGGGAGTCGTTTTTATTGCTGTTTTTCTGCGCGCACATGTAGGGCGGTTTTTGCCTTGCCTCTGGGCACACTTCCTGCATGTTCAAGCTGTCGGAGGAAGTGAAATGCAGCTTAACATAATGAATAAACCTACCTTTGCCTTACGTCTGGTGACCACCATCTTACTCTCTGTGATGTCCTTCGCTGGCCCTGGCACATTTTTCCAACGAAAAACCACTGCTTTCCCTGGCCACGGATTTTGCCCTGAGTTTCAATACGCCTTGGGACGATGTAAACACTTGCCTGGATAATTTCATCACCAATCCAGCTTTTGATACCGCGCTCACCGTTTGCGGCGATACGATTAATAGGGAAATCATCGCGGCTCTTTTTGCAAACAATGGCGAGAAATTTGATATGGCGATCAAGACTTTGTCCGTTCTCATAGCCGTTAGCGATCATCCGGGCGTGGCGATTATTATTGAGCGATTTCTTCGCGCGAAATTCTATGAGCGCTTCCCAACGGTGGGAGCAGCCGTCTCCGCTGCGGACGATGCCTCAGCAACCCAAAACGCATTGGCATTTATCGACAAAGCTCTTTCGGAACTTGTGCTTCCGGGCAAAGCTCATGCGCAAACTGGCTTTGAACTCCCTGTTGCTGGCGCGTTGCTGCTCTTGGCTCTTGGGTTGATTGTTATTTACGCAATTTACCTCCTAATCCTGAATGTTTGGAATTCAGGTGGTATTCAAGTGGGTAGTCGTCCGATCAGTGTCCGCCAAGCGGCTGAGGCCTCCTCGGCAAGCAACGACGCTCTCAAGACAATCGTTGACATTAACGGTCATCCGAAAAGCCCTCTGGATCCGACGCAACTGGCCGAAGAGCTACTCGCTATCGAAAGCCAACTTGAGACCTATGCCTCCAACGCATGGATTGTCGCTTCACAATCGAATGCTGGTGACGCCAATGAAGAAGTCAAGGCTGTGACCGACAAGCTTGCAGAAGCTCATGAAAAAATGCTTGCTTGTTTAGACGGTGATGAAGCTGCTTGTGGCGCCGCCCTAGAACTTTACCGTGGGCTCGTCGGGTTGTTGCATACGCTCATTAGGGCGATTTTGATGGGCAAACAAGTTGATCCAGAGCTTTTGCAGAAAGTAGTAGCGGCACTGAGAGAAGCGCTCGTAATTCTTGATGACTACGGTCGAGCGCTTGGACCTTTGGCCTTCCGAGTGTTTGCAGACTTCCGGGTTGCGATTTGCATGGTCACGGAGGCAGTAGCGCGAGGAGCCGTCGAAGATCAGTCGCTTGTCGAACAGTCCTTTACCAGCATACTGATGGGCTGTTTTAGAGAAAGCCTACCAAAACCATAAACGGTTTTTGTCAACGGGGACCTTCCAATACAATGGTTAGGAAGGTCTCCGTTTTCATTTCTGTTTAGAGCTTGGGCCCTGCATTGATGATGGCTTCGGAGGCGCCTTCTTCGAAGCGTTTGAAGTTTTCTTGGAAACGTTTGGCGAGTTTCTTAGCTGTCTCTTCAAAGGCCTTTTTGTCTTTCCAGGTGTTGGCGGGTTGCAAGACTTCTGGGGGAACGCCGGGACATGCTTTGGGAATCATAAAACCAAAGATGGGGTCTTTTACTTTTTCCGACTTTTCCAAAGCGCCGCTGTGAATGCCATCGATGAT
Organism: Myxococcales bacterium; assembly: GCA_016699535.1. Lineage (NCBI taxonomy): Bacteria > Pseudomonadati > Myxococcota > Myxococcia > Myxococcales > Myxococcales bacterium. The sequence continues at coordinate 2,963,147 of CP064980.1, read as the reverse complement.
GGCGCGGGTGTGTGCAATGCTCATCCGTTTGCCGATGCCGTAAGGGCCGCCGGACCAACCGGTGTTCACTAGCCAGACTTTGGCGTTGTGTTTGCGAATGCGTTCGGCCAAAAGCTCGGCGTATTTCGCCGGATGCCAAACCATGAAGGGTGCACCAAAGCACGCGGAGAAAGTTGCTTCGGGTTCGGTGACGCCGACTTCAGTGCCCGCTACTTTGGCTGTGTAGCCACTGATGAAGTGGTACATGGCTTGCTCGGGGCTAAGCTCGCTGACCGGAGGCAAGACGCTGAAGGCATCGCAGGTAAGGAACACCACATTTTTGGCATGACCGGCAACGCAAGGGATCTTGGCGTTGTCGATAAACTCGATGGGGTAGGAGCAGCGCGTGTTTTGCGTGATGCTGGTGTCGGCATAGTCGACTTCATGCGTCTGTTGTGAGTAAACGACATTTTCAAGCACCGATCCGAAACGAATCGCATCGTAAATTTCAGGCTCAGCCTCTTTTGAAAGATCGATCACCTTGGCATAGCAGCCGCCTTCGATGTTGGAGACGCCTTGATCGCTCCAGCAATGTTCATCATCGCCAATCAGTTTGCGATTGGGGTCAGCGGATAGCGTGGTTTTACCCGTGCCAGAGAGTCCGAAGAAGATGGAAACGTCTTTGGGATCGTCTCCTTCGTTAGCCGAGCAGTGCATCGACAGAATGTTTCGTTTCGGCATCAAATAGTTCATGATGGTGAAGACGCCCTTTTTCATCTCACCGGCGTATTCGGTACCGAGAATCACGATTTCGCGATCCTTGAAGCTCAAATCCACGCTTGTTTTGGAAGTCATGCCGGTGGTGTAGCGGTTGGCAGGAAAGCGTCCTGCGTTGAACACCACGTAGTCAGGATCCCCAAAGGATTTGAGTTCATCTTCGGTGGGGCGAATCAGCATGTTTTTCATGAACAAGGCGTGATAAGCGCGCTCGCAGATGATGCGGACTTTGATGCGGTTTTCTTTTTCCCAACCGGCAAATCCATCGATCACGTAGAGATGGCCGCGGGTGTTCAGGTAGTCCCGTGCACGTTCGCGGTTGATTTGAAAGGCTTGCTCGTCAAGTTTGATGTTTACGTTGCCCCACCAAACGTCGTTCGTGCTTTGGGGATCATTGACAACACGCTTGTCGTTGGGGCTGCGGCCAGTTTTTTCGCCGGAATAAGCAATGAGAGCGCCGGTTGAAGAGACAGCTGTGCCTTTTTCGTAGGCCAAGGCAAGTTCGTAAAGTTCTGCAACAGAGGGGTTGCGGGTGACGTTGCTAACGTCGATGCGGTATTGTTTAAGGTCCATCGCTGGCTCCTCTTGGTGAGCTAAGTGAGCAAATTAGTTTTGTTGGCAGAATCTTACTCTCGTCACTCGGACATTCCAAGACGAGTCACGAATTCTGTATCGTATTGGCCTGCCTTAAAGGCCTGGTTTCCTAATACACTACGCACGAAATCGATGTTTGTGGTCAGTGGGGAGATCACTGCGCCGCCTAGCGCTCGATCAAGGATCAATAGGGCTTGATGGCGAGTTGGCGCGTGCGCAATCACCTTTGCAATTAAAGAGTCATAGTACGGAGTCACTTCAAAATCGATCTGCACCCCCGAATCAACACGAAGCCTGCCCGCGCCCATGGGTGGCCAGCGCAACTCTTCAATGTAGCCAGGGCTAGGCAAAAAATCCATCGCCGGGTTTTCAGCGCAAATTCTTGCTTCTATGGCGTGTCCGGTTGGCAGCGTTTTTTCCAGTGCGTCCGGGAGTTTCTCCCCGGCGGCGATATTGAGTTGTTGTTCGACTAAATCGATTCCGGTGCACATCTCGGTGACGGTATGCTCAACTTGCAGTCGTGCATTGACTTCAAGAAAATAGAAATGGCCTATTTCATCCATAATAAACTCGCAGGTTCCCAGGTTGCGGTAGTTCGCTTCTTCGAACATGCTGACGGCTGCGCCGGACAGCTGATCGCGACACAAGTCTTCGTCAGGAAGGCCAGCGAGCGCAGGAGCGGGGCTCTCTTCGATGATTTTCTGATGACGTCTTTGAATGCTGCATTCTCGCTCACCAAGTGCAATCACTTTGCCGTGATGATCCGCCGCTAATTGGATTTCAACGTGCCTCGGCCGGTCGATGGCTTTTTCCAAGTACACTTCGTTTTTTCCGAAGGCACTTTGTGCGCGACTTTGACATTTGCCAAAGGCTTCGCTGAGCTCTCTTTCGAGCGAACAAGCTGCATGCCGATGCCTCCGCCGCCGTGAGCGGCTTTGACCATCAAAGGAAAACCTATCTCGTCCAGATACTTGTGGGCTTCTGAAAGGTCTTTTAGCGCTGGACTGCTCGGTAGAGTGCGTACGCCTGCTTGTATTGCGATGTGCTTGGCTTGGGTTTTATCGCCAAAGGCACGCAATGTTTCCGCACTTGGACCCACGAAAGTCAGCCCAGCCTCGGTGACCGCCTGAGCGAAGTCGGCATTTTCGCTCAAAAGACCGTATCCGGGATGGATGGCTGCGGCGCCGGTCTCTTTGGCCGCTGCAATGATGGCCTCTGCATTAAGATAGGATTGCGCTACTGGTGCAGGTCCAACCAAGCGCGCTTCATCACAGGCCGTTGCGTGAGGCGCTTTTTCTTCTGCTTCGCTGTATATAGCGACGGTGCTAATCCCCATGCGTTCGGCTGTCCGCGCGATACGCACTGCGATTTCTCCTCGGTTGGCAATTAGTAACTTGCTAAACATCGTACTTTTCTCCACATTGTCGAAAGGGGAGAGTAGCGGGTGCCGAAGAATAAATCCACGACTGATAAGTTGTCTGTAGGACTTGAGCTGCGCGGCGTTCGTCCTTCACCACAGCTCAAAAGAGCCATCGTTCAGCGCGCAAAGCGAATGATGCAAGTGTTAGGCTTGAAGAATTGCGAGCTTTCATTACTGCTTTGTGGTGATCGGCAAATTCAAATATTGAATCGCCGGTATCGAAACAAGGACAAGGCGACGGATGTGCTGTCGTTTCCGCAGATCGATGATCCACGTAAAATGGATTGTTCGATGCTTGGAGACGTTGTGATATCGAGGACGACGGCTGCTCGGCAAGCCCGCGAAAAAGGCCACTCAGAGCTCGATGAGATCACTTTTTTGCTGGCCCATGGCCTGCTTCATCTCCTTGGCATGGACCATCGGACGGCAGCCGAGGATCGGCGCATGAAAGCCCGGACCGACATGCTTTGCCAGGCAGTGAGTAAGGCCTAAAAACCTGTGGAAAAGGCCTCAAAATAGCTAATTGGTAGGATCTTAGGCTCCTTTGCTTAGATCGGCTTGTTTCGAGAAAATCTATACAAAACAGCATGTTACGATGAAAAAACCGTTCTTTTTCGAGGAAATGTGAGTGTCCTTGCCGTGATGTGGATGAACTGTGGACAAATCACGGTTTGCTTCGCAGGTCGAGGGCCAAAAACCTGGCGATTGGGCTGCGCTGAGCCGGAAACATCCCTGAAAGAAGGGCTTTTTTTTTAACAAACGTGTGAAATTGACTTGTCAGGCTGAAAAGCAGCATGCATAGATGGCCTAGTTGACGCGTGGGAATGGCCTACGCGCGGACGTTTTGTCGTAAAAAGGAGGACAGCCCATGGCAACCGGAAAGCGTATGACCAAAGCGCAAATCATCGGAGAGCTCTCAGAAAAGTCGGGGCTTACCAAAAAAGAGGTCACAAATATTTTTGCTGGTCTTCAAGATCTAGTAAAGCGTGAGCTCGGTAAGCGTGGACCAGGTGAGTTTGTGATCCCTGATATGTTGAAACTCAAAGTAAAAAGCATCCCAGCGCGCAAAGAGCGCAAGGGAATTGATCCTTTCACCAAACAAGAGCGTGTTTTTCCTGCAAAACCCGCAAGCAAGAAAGTCCGCGCGACTGCATTGAAAAAGCTCAAAGACTTGGTTGCATAAGTTTTACAGCAACAATGAGTGAATGAAAAAGGTAGTTGGTTTGCACAACCAACTACCTTTTTTGCATTAAGCGCAGAGTTGAGAGCGTAAAAGACAGGACTATGCTGGCTTTTGCAAGCAAGAAGAAAGTCAATCGAACACTCTTTTTCCGAGGTTTTCGTAGGTCCGAGTGCCCCGGAGGGGCGAGGAGGTAAACCGAAACCAGCCCAATGTCGTGAAAAGTGCATGCAAGCAACATAGCGCTAGCAAGATCACTACCATTTACCTTTGTAGTCCATCATCCCTTGCATCGCTTCAAGAGCGGCATCTGTGATCTCGCCTTCTTCCCGTAGACGATCGACACATTCTTCGCAGGCGCGTTTACGTTTACCGTTGATGGTAACGGAATAAAGTTCCTCGACCTCTTCTGCGCATAGCTTGCATATCATGGCGATCGTGCTCCTCTTTGATAACGAATTTATCACATTTCTTGTCTTTAGGTACCGTGCACAGAGAACCCACCACGTGAATCGGTTTCTGTTAGGGATGCCTGGTGCCTCGAAGGCGTTCTTGAATAAGGCTCAAGAGCAAGCGACATTGATCCAGCGTCAGGCTTCCGGTGAGATCAATCCAGCGACCCTGTTCGCTAAATTGCAGGGCACGTATCGGAGCGGCCATGCCCATCCCAAATACACCCAAAGCATCGATGCGGGCTGCATAGTTGTCTCGCGCTTGCTTCCAAAATACCAAGGCATTCTGGCGTTCCAAGACCGTAGGGAATTGCCCTCGAATACGCACCGATACAATACCATCTTTGGGTGTTTTGATCAGTGCATGCAAGCGAGCTGGCGCTTGGGGATAACGGTTCGCGACAAAAAGGCGCGCGTTTTCAATTTCAAGAGATAAAATAACGCCCTCGTCCAAGGAGAGTAGGCCTTCCATGCTCGAAGTGCTTGGCTCTTTTCTAGGATCGCTGTGCTCTTGATCGCGAAGCTGCGCGGCTGCAATCAGTTTAGCAAGATCCTCTTCCCGGCACAGTGCAAAATGCTCTTCATCGAAGACAGTTACAATGCGCTGGGTTTTGTCGATGTTGGCCCAATTCGCCGACGGGAAGCCGAAGCGCTCGGTCCACTGCAGCGTGGCTCCCTGGCTTTCGGCAAGCAAGGTCGCTGCCTCCTCGACAGCCTTTTTGCCTCCGCGATGCGAGCCGGCAATTAGTAGCTTTTCCCTTTGTAGATTGGGTGATGCGATTAAAAGCGATTTCAGGTCACTCACCGGATGAACTCCGGAGCCGGAAAGAAGGGCCTTCCAGTCTGGAATCGCATTGAGCAGCAGGGTGACGTCTTCGCTTAGCGGGGTTTTGGAGACCGTCTCCATATCGACACGCAGTGCGATTTGGGCACCGGATGGCATGGATAGCTGTTGTGCATCGCCGTCGAGCGCAGACTTTGCTTTATCTTCGGGATGAGATTCGGGCGCAGCATTGTCTTTTCCTTCGGCCGCTTCCGCTTTTCCTACCTCTGCAGCTTCCGTAGGCGCTTCGGCGGGTTTCGTGTCCGTGGCTTGCTCGGATTGCTCGGCGGGAATCTGCACTTCGCTTCCCTCGATTAGACCGAATTCGACTTCACTGGGAAATTGAAGGTCGATATCAATGCTTGGCAGCAGTGCTCCGGAAAACAGCAGTCCTGCGCCGAGGCCGTGGGCCCCAAGCGATAGAATCAGTGCTAAGGTCATTCGTGATGTGCGAGCTGCTTGCATGGTAATGGTTCAGGTTTTGATAGTGTATGGGAAGTTTTTCAGTGTTTTTCGGGGCTTTGCTGTTCGCTCCTTGCCCATAGGTACTTACGGCACATGTCTCCTCGTTGCTTTGAGGGTGCTCAAACCGCCAAAAAGTTTATAAAAAGTTATGTTCACAGACCTTGCTTGCGTTGTCTAGCATTCCGTTCAGTCCCGTTGATTCAAGCGGACGGAGGGCGCCGACTGATCGTTTCTCTTGCATTTGTCTAGAACTTGAACGTATGAGGGCCCGATGAAAAGGGGAAAAGTATCTTTCGTTTGGTGGATGAGCTTAATCGCGTTGGCTGGCTGCGGCAAAGACTCTGCCGAGTCTGCAGTGCCTTCAACGGAAAAAGAAGTTGGGGCTGTTGTTGAGCAGCAAGGTCCGCCTAAACGTATTTTTGCACGAAAGCACGTTGTTAAGGTCCGTGAAGCGGCAGATAAACAAAGTTTTAGGCTGGGCTACTTGAGGGCGGGTGCCGTATTAATGTCCAGCAGTGATCGTGCGGTTGGCAACGAGAGCTGTCTTGGTGGATGGTATCCCTTGGAGACTGGCGGCTTTGTTTGCAACAGAAGAGATGTGATTGCTTTTGAGGGCAGCCGCTTACCCGAGCGTCAAGCTGCTCAACCGAAGCTCGATGAAAAGCTTCCTTACGTCTACGGTTACAATCGCAAAGATGGCACCCCGATGTACAAGCGACTTCCCGATGAAGAAGAAGCCATGATGTATGAAGGTTATGTCCCGCCCAGCGCGCCTCCTCCGGTCTCTAGCGAGACATCACAAGCCATTGAATTGTCGACGGGAGAAAGTGCAAAAGAAGAGACGGCCCCACCAACCTTGGACTCGCTCAAGGCGGAACGCGAAAGTGTGCTGCAGCGTCATTTGGTCAGAGGGTTTATTGTGAGTTTGGACCGCGAGATGGAAAAGGGTGCTCGCAAGTATTGGCGAACCTTATCCAATGGGTTTATTCCATATAAGCGCATGTACGAAATGCATGGAAGCGACTTTCGCGGCAAGGAACTCAATGCCGAGACAGGTTTGGCGCTTCCTTTAGCGGTGATGATGTCCGACAATTATTTAAGCTATCGACTGGATGATAAGCAGCGCCTTCGGCGAGGCGCTAAACCTGGCTACCACACTTTTTTTCCGGTGCTTGGAAAAAGTGAGCACGGTGGACGCGTGTATTACGAGAGTGGCGATGGTGTTTTGTTGCGGGATAGGGACCTGCGTTTAATCTCTATACGTGACAAACCCGAAGAGGTGGCCGACAATGAAAAATGGATTGATGTGGACCTAAACACGCAGAGTTTGGTGGCCTATGTTGGCGAGACCCCTGTGTTTGCGACTTTGGTTTCGACGGGTCGTGTGATGAAACGCGAAGACCCTCTGCGTAATCATGAGACACCCACGGGAAGTTTTCGGATTACCTCAAAACACCTAAGCGCTACGATGGACGGAGATCACGCCGTCGACGGGCCTTATTCGATCGAAGACGTTCCCTACGTGATGTATTTTCAACTTGCTTACGCTTTTCATTCAGCCTTCTGGCACAACCGATTCGGTAAAAGCAAAAGTCATGGCTGCATCAATCTCGCTCCATGGGATGCGCGTTTTCTGTTCAATTGGGCAGAGCCAAAGTTGCCAGCGGGATGGCATGGTGTTTTCCCGAAGGATGACTTGCCGGGTACGCGTGTGTACATCCGAGGCGAGACCGAAGAAGGTTGAGCATACGCTAATTCTGTAGAGCTAATGCCTTAGACCACAAAGTTGCGCAGTGCTATAGTGATTTTTGCAAGCAAGAGGAAAGTCCGTTCCGCGCAGGACTAGCTGTCCACCTACCTCAGACCACTAAGCGGTCTGAGGCTATCGAGTTGGTCAGCCGGCTCACCAAGTTGCCTAGGTGCTCCAGTGCTGGTGGGTACTGCATCGCAACAGCGTTGAAGCGCGATGCCGGCAGTCGAAGAAGAATCATGGGCGCGCCCGCATCAACTTGAATCTCAGCCGGAGCCTGCGAAATAAGAGACATGGCGCCAACAATCGATCCAGGATTCAAGCGAAGTTGCTTGTGTAGAGCAGGCATGGCTACGTTCAGGTAACCCGTCAGGGGAATGTACATGGCATCGGAACGTTTTCCTTGTTCAATAATGCGAGTGCCAATCTTGGCGTGACGCACTTCGAAAAGCAAGGCAAGCTGTTGTCGCGTTTCGACATCAAAGGGAACAAACAACTCCGATGTTTGTACTAAGTTGCTAATAAGGCGTCGTGTGAGCAGGTTGAGAAGTACTGCTCCAACGTGCGGATGCTTCTTAACGAGAGCGTCCAGTGTGGGCTTGCTGATACGAAGTGCTGTGATTGGGGTTTCGGTTGTGATTGTGGCGCTGCGTTTTTCTTGATTGAGTAAGCAAGCTTCGCCAAACACTTCGCCCTCAGCGAGAATAAAGTCACGCTCTCCGGGTATCTCGGGAACATCCACAATGACTTGTCCTTCAACGATGGCATAAAGCGAATCGGCCTTGTCGCCTGCCTTGATGACGGTTTGTCCTTTTTCAAGTTCAACAAGTTCGGATTGTAAAACAAGGTCGTTGAGCGCTTCGCGTGGGATATCCGCAAACAATGGGAAAAAGGGCAGGTTTGCCATGCGCTCTGCATCCGGGTCAGCTTCGGGGTTTGGTTGCTCGCTTCGGTTTCCGCTTACTTCTTGGCGGCTTAGTTCAAACACGCCACTAGCGCGTTTGCCTGCATCGTTAAATCGAAGCTCGTCACTCTTTTCATCGTTTGCGCGTTCAAGAGGTTGCGCGGACTGCTCGATGCTTTCTCCGGCATTGATTCCCTTTGCCATCGGTGGCCGACTTTTCTTCAATAGCTCTTGAGCAGCTGTTGGATCCACTCGCTCTAAGACAGCCTTGCGCGTGGGGTCAATGGAAAGAACTGTTTTGGCCATCGCGACTGCGTGCGTAATGAAGCCCTTCTTGGCGTAGAGGTCTACCGCATGCTCGTAAGCATCCGCGCATTTTTTTTGATTCCCAATACGGCGATGGATGTCACCGATGCGTCTTGCCCAACGCGGGTTGCGTCGATCCATGCGCTGCAGATCAAATAGCGCCAATAGGGCATCGTCGTATTTGCCCTTTTGCAACGACTTTTCGAGACGCTTCTGAAGGCGGGTAGATTTATCTGCGATTAGCACGCCTCAAGGATAACGCAGTCGGATGGGGTTTGGCTAAGATTCGGGATCTTTTGTGTCGGAGCGTGTAAGACGGTGGTCGCACGGAATTCTTTAGCGAAATATGCCGCGTGCAAAAAGAATCGAAAAACACTGGTTTTTTTGGAGAGTGAGTACGCTGCTGTCAACGAAGCGAGAATTTCTCACCCTGATTAATCTCTCAATCGTAATACTCGTTTCCAAGATGAGTGATGAGGTCCTCTCCCTTGAGCCAACGTAAAGTGTTTTTGAATTTCATGCTTTGTACAAACAAGTCGTTTTCTGGATAAAGACCCGGAGCAATCATGGGGCTCTTGTAAAAGAACGATAGCCACTCTTGGATTCCAGACATGTTGGCGCGCTGCGCAAGGTCGCTAAACAGTGCGAGATCAAGCACGATGGGTGCCGCTAAGATGGAGTCTCGACATAAAAAATTGAGTTTGATTTGCATCGGGTAGCCGAGCCACCCAAAGATGTCCAAGTTATCCCAGCCTTCTTTTTGATCGCCGCGTGGTTTGTAATATTCAATGCGCACTTTGTGGTGCAGATCGCCGTAAAGAGAGGGATGAAGATCTGGCTGCAAGATGGTTTCAAGTACACCAAGCTTAGAGACTTCTTTTGTCTTGAAGCTATCGGGATCGTCAAGCACTTCGCCGTCGCGGTTTCCAAGGATGTTCGTGGAAAACCAGCCATGGATGCCTAGCATGCGAGCGCGAAGGCCCGGCGCAACGATGGTCTTCATCAAGGTTTGTCCGGTTTTGAAATCTTTGCCAGAAACAGGAACCTGTTTTTCTTTCGCCAGTTCAAGCAAGGCAGGAATGTCAACCGTGAGGTTGGGCGCACCGTTTGAGTACGATACGCGTTCTTGAAGACACGCATAGGCGTAAATCATCGATGGGCTTATCGCCGGATCGCTGTTTTTAAGGCCTTCTTCGAACGCGCGTAAGGATTGATGGACCGCGCTTACTTCGGTATGCACTTCGGTGGATCCGCACCAGACCGCGACGCAGCGCTCGAGTTTGTTTTTGCTTTTGAACTGCTGGATGTCCTCGCGAACGGCCTGTGCGAGTTTCCATTTGTTGGTTTCGCTTTTGACGTTTTCGCCGCGCAATCGTTTGACATACTCCGGAAAAAAGACAGCCGGCATGGCTTTGATACTTTCGAGTTCGTCTTTGACTGCTTCGATATGCTCGCTGCTGAGCACACCCGCTTCTTTGGCGGCGGTGTAGGCATTCACGGGGAAAAGATCCCATCCACCAAACACAAGATCATCGAGCGAGGCCAAAGGGACAAAGTCTTTTATTTTAGGACAACGGTTCTCGGTGCGTCGGCCAAGTCGAATGGTGCCCATTTGGCTAAGAGCGCCTACGGGTTCTGCAAGGCCTTTGCGTGCGAGCAAGCAACCAGCAATAAAGGTGGTTCCAACAGCGCCCATGCCAGGAAGAAGGACGCCAAGTTTGCCTTGAGCGGGTTTGATGGTGCGAGGAGTAGTCATAATGGCTTACCGTTTCGTCTGAGTGTTTCTGCAGTGCAGCGCGTTCTAGCAAAAAGCATGCTAGGACGCTACGCCAACAAGATTTGCCGAGCCGGTTTTGTGAAAAGGCCTTACGAAAGGCTGCTATGGGCAAAAGATCTGTTCCGCTAAGCACAGTTGGCATGACTTTTGCTGGATATGAGAAGGAAAGAGCTGGCAGTACTTGGTGAATTAGCTATATTCCGCGAAATTTGCGGATACGACATGTGTCAAATTTTCACACATGTTGTAGAAAGTTCACACAGAATTGCCACAGCGAAGCAAAGGGCGAATACAAGCATGACAAAAAAAGCAGTGATACTTGCCGCAGGGTTGGGTTCTCGTCTTGTGAGCCGGAAAGACCTTCCAAAACCCCTTCAGCCTGTTGGTGGTGTGCCGCTTATTGTGCGGACTCTGCGCAAGCTTGAGGCCCTTGGCCTAGAAGATGTGGCTGTGATTGTAGGGTACCGAGGGGAGTTGCTCGGTGAAGTTCTGCAATTTTATCGCTTCGACTTTAAACTTCACATCATTTTTAACGATGAATGGGAAAAGCCAAATGGCACATCGCTGCTCAAGGCCAAAGATTTTGTAGATGGTCCTAGTTTTGTGTTGATGAGCGATCATTTGTGTTCCTTGTCCTTGTTGCAGCGGGTGGATGTTTTTCCCGTGGGCACGGACGAAGCTGTGCTGGGCGTCGATTTTGATATCCCTCGTTGCTTTGATTTGCCTGACGCAACGAAGGTTGCTCTGCGTGGTGGAAAGATCGTTGAAATAGGTAAAGAGCTTCCGTCCTACGAAGCGCTGGACACCGGTGTATTCAAGATCACTCCAGCGTTGATGGACGCGCTTGATAATGTAAACGGCCCCAAAGGCTGTTCGCTTTCGGAAGGCATCGCGGCGTTGGCGGCGAAAGGCAAGATGCGAGCTGTGGATATCGGTAGAGCGCCATGGGTTGATGTCGATACCCCCGAAGCACGTGATTTTGCCGAGGCTAACTTGGCTTGTTACGAGAGTGTGGAAGCGGATCTTCCCTTGCAGCAGCCTGTGCCGAGCGTGCCATCACGACTCAGCGCCTAGAGCTCTTAGGATCGGTCAAATTATTGCCTATTATTAGGCCGGTTTCCCACACGGGTCCTGGAGCGGCTTTCCTCCTCGAAAAAAAATCTCAAATATACAAAGCATTCTGCGCTTTTGTCACGCGGGTGCGCTCGAAATCTGCCTTGGTTGAACCGCATGGCTGCTTAATCGATCAACGAAGGAACCTTTCCAGGCGTTTTGGAAGGGACAAAGCGATTCGTGTTAGACTTGCTCCATGCGACTGTTGAAGGGACTATGGGCTGCGAGCTTCCATCGCCCCTCGAGTAAGACTTATCGAAGGGGCAGATCGGTTTGTTTGCGACCCGTCATCGCTTCGCATTGCTGTGGCCTTGTTGTTTCGCTCATTTTTAGTGGCATGGTTTTTTCGCTTTCAGGCTCCGCAGCGGCGAAAGACGAGTGGAGCCATCCTTATTCCGGTATCAAGCATCTGCATCGCCGAGAAAACGGAAAAGACTACCACGCTACCTTTGTCGATCTCAACTCAGCAGAATTATCGGTCATCGCGACGCGGCCTGCCGATCGAGGCCTTACTGTGCGCGATTTCGCCAAACGCTACGATGCGCAAATTGCGATTAATGCGAATTACTACGATGTTGGCATTCGTCCATGCGGCATGGCCGCCGGCGCTGGCACCGTATGGACCGATGCTTATGAAGAAGCATGTTCGATGAGCTTTGCCTTTGGCGCGCTGAACCAGGCCAAGGCTTTTGACTCGTCTGAGACATTAAAAGGGCCCGTGTCCGAGGAATGGATGCGGGAGATTGTTAGCGGCAAGCCTTGGCTTGTGCGCCAAGGTATTGTGCAAGCGGGCTGGCATGACCCGCCACACATGCGGAGTCCTCATCCACGCACAGCCCTCGGGTTAAGTGAGGATCGCAACACTTTGCTGATTGTGGTTGCCGATGGTCGCAAGCCAGGTTTCCCCGGGCTTTACGGTCATCAACTGGCAAAGATCATGGCCGATCTTGGGGCCTACGACGCAGTTAATCTCGACGGCGGAGGCTCTTCGGTTTTGTACATTGAAGCTGAAGGGGGCATTCAAAATCATCCGTCAGGTAGCCTAAGAACAGTGGGCAATCATCTGGGCATTCGAGTGAACAAGGGTGCCGTATGGTATGGCGCGGCTCTTGAGTCGATGAGTTCTGCACCGACGCTTCAAGCAGGTGATAGTGCAACGATGTGGGTGCGTTATCGAAATACAGGGCGCTTTACCTGGAGGTCTACCGGGCCGAATCAGGTCGAGCTGGTTTCCTCGCTTAGCAGGCCGTCTCCCTTTTATCTGCCAAGTTGGGTCTCCAGTACGATTCCGGTCGGTTTGAGCCATGAAGTGAGACCTGGAGACTCGGTAACTTTCGAGTTTGAGATTGGTGCGCCTGCGGCGGACGGTGACTTTGACCTGCAGTTGCTGCCTAAGATGGCGGGCATTGAGGCCGTTGAGGGTGTAGCTGCGTCCTGGCAGCTTCAGGTGATGGATGAGCCAGAACAAAAAGCCCTGGCGGCTCGAAATGCGGCCCGTGGCGCATCGATGCGGGAAAAAAAAGACGCCTCAGGTTGGACCGGAATTTGTCGCACAATATGCTGAAATTTCGTGGGAACTTCGTGCTGTCGTGGTGGGTTTTGCTCTTTTGGCCTGCCTTGGTTTATGGTGGTGGCTTCGCCTTCGAGCCTCGATTGAGCGCGACACCCGGCCGGATGGCCAGGGTCGGCAAACACCTCTTTGACTCGCCCGCAAGCTGTGCTATCTACAGCGCTACATTCAGGTTTGCCAAAAGGCGGGCCACTCGCGGGTCTGCCTTTTTTTCTGTCTAAACCAGGCAAACTCCTAAACAATATCAATGCAAGCCCCAACCGATCTTGAAAAAAAAATACAGCTACTGGCCGAGCCTATTTGTCGAGTGCATGGGCTGGAATGTTTGATAGTGCGTTTTGGACGTGCGCCGGGTGGTGCTTTGCTCAAGGTTATTATTGAACGCGCAGCAGACCGGGAACAAAGCTCAGGGGCAGCTTCAAACGCTGGTGTAAGCATTGATGATTGCGTGGCGGTCAGTCGTGACCTTTCAGCGGCGCTTGATGCTCAGGATACGATAAGCACCAATTATCGTTTGGAAGTAAGTTCGCCTGGGCTAGAACGTCCTCTGGTCAAAGCGGCTGACTTTGAGCGCTTTAAAGGATATGAAATAAAGCTTCAGACCTTGCGTCCGGTTGAACGTCGTAAGCGTTTTCAGGGTATTTTAAAAGGGTTGTCTGAACAAACAGTGCAACTTGAGCTCGAGGATCAATCGCTGGGTGTTGAGTTAGAAAACATTAGTAAAGCAAATTTAGTTTATCGCTTCGATAAGAAGCATTGAGAACACTATTTCTAAGAGAGAATAGCATGCAACAGAGTCCGATGGCATTAGATGGCATTATTGAGCAAGTAAGTAAGGATAAGGGTATTGACCCTAAAATCCGTGTTGAAACGATGGAACAAGCGATCCTTACTGCGGCGAAACGCACCTTTGGTGTGGGGCGTGAGCTGGAAGCTCGCTTCAACAAAGAAACCGGTGTTGTTGACCTGTTTCAGTACATGACGATTGTTGAAGACGTCGAAAATCCTGAACGCGAAATTTCTACCGCCGATGCCAAACAAGCAGGCCTCGAAGCCGAAGTCGGTGAAGAGTTGGGCTTTCAGGTTTTTTATCTTCAAGAAGATGCAAAAAAAGCAAAGCAGCAAGATAAAGAGTTTGGCGATCTGTTGCATCTCAAACAGCATCGACAAGGTTTTGGTCGCATCGCTGCCCAGACGGCCAAGCAAGTTATTATTCAACGTGTGCGTGATGCAGAACGTGACATCATCTTTAATGAGTTCAATGAACGCAAAGGTGAGATTCTTACCGGTATCGTTCGTCGCTTTGAGCGCGGCTCGAACATCATCGTGGACTTGGGAAGCACTGAAGCGGTGCTGCCAAAAAAAGAACAAACGCCGCGAGAAACCTACCGCCCCGGTGACCGGATCGTCGCTTTGCTTAAAAACATTGATCGTGAAGCGCGAGGACCTCAACTCGTGCTTTCACGTACCGACGTGGGATTGCTCGTCAAACTGTTTGAAATGGAAGTTCCAGAGATTTACGAAGGCATCGTGCGCATCGTGGCCGCGGCGCGCGAACCCGGTGCGCGCTCAAAGATTGCGGTGAGCAGCAGGGATTCGGATGTCGATCCAGTGGGCGCTTGCGTTGGCATGAAAGGCTCGCGTGTCCAATCTGTCGTGCAGGAGCTGCGCGGCGAAAAGATTGACATTGTTCCTTGGGATAGGGATCCAGCGCGTTTTGTTTGCAATGCTATTGCTCCAGCTGATGTCGCGCGCGTCGTGATAGACGAGGGCAATCGGGGCATGGAGCTGGTGGTTCCCGACGATAAGCTTTCTTTAGCGATTGGTCGTCGCGGTCAAAATGTACGACTCGCATCACAGCTTACGGGCTGGAAGCTCGACATCATCAGCGAAGAGAAGTTTAGACGCTTGGAAGAAAACGCGCTCTCAGCCTTCTCGATGATCGAGGGGCTTGATGCCGAGACGCCTAAAGCTCTTTACCGACATGGCTTCCGTGGGCTCGATGAAATCCTCGAAGCCAGTGATGAAGAAATTGGTGCAATTGTTGGTTTGAAAGACGAAGAAGCGTTCTCTGACTTCAGGCGACGCACGGCGACTGCAAATGAGCGTTATCGCCAAGAGCGGCTTGATCAAGCAGCGGCTTCTGCAGATGCGCTTGATGAGCTTTCACGACTTACTTTGGTTCGCGGTGTGACACAACGCATCGCCGACTGGATCGCAAAAGGCGGCTACCGCTCGGTTGAAGATATTGCCAGGGAAAACGATGTCGATCGTTTTTGCTCTAAAAAACCGGCCTTGATAACAAGCGTGCTCAAAACATTAAGCACTCCGTCCAATCCTTTTTAGAGAATGAATGGCCAACCATCGTTCAGGGGCAAAAAACAGCGGCAGAACGAGTGGCTCAAGAACAAGCGGCAGAACGACGTGTACAAGAAGCGGCGGAGCAACAGGCTAAAGCGGCTGAAGAAGCCGCGGGGCCAGAAGCAGATGCGGGTGATCTGGCGAGCCAACAAGTGAGTGGCGAAGCCCAAGATGAGAATCGTTCAGGAGCGGAGTGAAACAAGGAACTGTACAGGAAATAGCGCATGCCAGCATGCGTCGCTGTGTGGGCTGTGGTGAGCAAGATCAACCCAAGGCATTGTTGCGCTTTGCTTACGACGCGCTTTCGCATCGCCTTGCTCCGGATATAAGGGGCAAGCTTTCTGGACGCGGGGTCTCTGTTCATCCGCATTCGCGTTGCTTGAGCTTAGCTTCGCGTCGTGGCGGCTTTTCGCGCAGTCTGCGGCGCTCAATTAGTGTTGATCCGTCAGAGCTCAGTGCTTTAGCACAAAAAGGCTATGAGCAACGCGTCGTATCGTTGCTGATTGCGGCCCATCGAAATCGTCTGGCTGTATTGGGACATGACGCGCTTAGTGATATGCTTCGCTCCGGCAAAGTCGCCCTTGTGCTGGTAGCGCAAGATGCGGCTGAACGAAGTAGAAAACTCGGAGTTTCCACGCCGAACGTCTGCGAGTTTGGGAGCAGGGAATTTTTGGGTAAACTTTTCGGACGCGAGGAACTCGCGCTCATTGGCATCCTCAGTGAAGGGGTCGCTAAGGAAATTTTAAACGCATTGGCCTGTGTGAAGGCTCTTGCTGAGGGAGAGTAGACATGGCTTCGAAAATTCGAGTCTATGAAATTGCAAAAGAGCTTGGGATAGAAAACCGTGATTTGGTGAGTCGGATTGCATCATTAGGTATTCAGGTTCGAAACCACATGAGTGCATTGGATCCGGCAGAGGCCGAGCGAGTTAAGCGTTCCTATGAAAAAGGCAACGGCAAAAAGCTTGTTGAAGAGCGTATCCGGCCCACCGTCGTGCGTCGCCGGGCCGTGGCCAAGACACAGCCTCCTGCTGAAAAACAAGAGAGTAAAAACGTAGAAGAAGCCGCCGTAGCGCCAGTCAAAGAGGCAGAAGTTGCTAAGGATTTAAAGCCCGAGATACCTCAGGTCAAACAAAAGGCTCCGGAAGTTCAAAAGAAGCTGTCGCAGCAGCTCCTTCTAAAGTAGCAGAACGCCCTGAAAGGAGCCGGCCTGCGCCGTTGCCCCCGACAGCTCCACAGAAAGCAAGCACTCCGGCTTCCGTCCGGCTTGGACATGCAAACTTGCCTCCGGGCGTGGTTGCTCGAGGTGATCGGGTTGCGCCGAGTGCGATACCTCCGTCAGCTAACACGATTTCGCGTATCGTTTCTCGGCATGCCCCAATTGTGTCGCGACCCGGGGATGGCCCGAGGCGTCGAGAGCTTGGTCGTGCAGCTCTAGGGCCAAGTGGTCGGCAGATGCAAGGTCGGCCCATGCGTCGTAAACAAACGATGGCGAAAAAGGGTCAAAAAACAGAGATTACTACGCCCAGTGCACAAAAGCGCGTCATTCGTATCGAAGGCGAGGTTGGACTTCAGACACTTGCTCAACGCATGAGTCTCAAAGCGACTGACTTGCTCATGAAGTTGGTTCAGCTTGGCATGACCAACGTCAACATCAACAGCACCTTGGACTCCGATACAGCAAAGATCATTGCGAGTGAGTTTGGGTATGAAGTTGAAAACGTAGCCAAAAGCGATGACGATTTGGTGACCGAAGCACGCGGCCAGTTTGTCGATAACTCCGAGGACCAAGCATCAAGGCCTCCAATCGTGACGGTCATGGGACACGTCGATCATGGTAAAACATCGTTGCTTGATAAAATTCGCTCTTCCGATGTGGCAGCTAGGGAAGCCGGCGGTATTACACAACACATCGGTGCTTATCGAGTTGAGACGAGCAGAGGCACTGTGGTGTTTTTGGATACGCCTGGCCATGAGGCCTTTACGGCGATGCGCGCTCGTGGTGCACAGGCAACGGATATCGTTATTCTCGTTTGTGCTGCCGACGATGGAGTGATGCCTCAAACAAAAGAAGCGGCGCACCATGCCAAAGAAGCAGGCGTGCCGATTGTTGTTGCGGTCAACAAGATTGATCGCCCCGATGCAAGGCCTGAGAATGTTCGAAATGAACTTGCTGCCGAAGGGCTTCAGCCTGAAGAATGGGGCGGTGACGTCCAATTTGTGGATGTCTCAGCCAAAACCGGTGCTGGCGTTGATTCACTGCTTGAAAACGTTTTGCTGCGAGCAGAGCTCCTCGAGCTCAAAGCCAATCCTAAGGTTCCGGCAGAGGGAACGGTTCTTGAAGCCTACCTTGATCGTGGCCGTGGGCCTGTTGCAAACGTTTTGATACGTAATGGTACCTTGCGTACCGGTGACATTGTTGTTGTTGGATCAGCCTGGGGCAAAGTGCGTGCCATGACCGATGATCGTGGTAAGCAATGCGCAGAAGCCCCACCTGCTACACCTGTCGAGGTGTTAGGCCTTTCAGAAATGCCCTCTGCTGGCGATATGTTGTATCAAGTTGAGGACGCAAAGAAAGCTCAGGAAATTGCTGAAGCGCGTCGTGACCAAGGTGGCTCTAAAATCACGACAGCTAAGATGGGCTTGGATCGTTTGCATGAACTTATGCAAAGCGGCGAAGTGCTTGAGCTTAAGCTGGTGTTCAAGGCGGACGTGCAGGGTTCAATCGAGGCTCTTGAAAAAGCGTTGGTTGAGCTGTCAACCGACAAGATTAAAGTCAACGTCATCCATACCGGCGTAGGTGGTATCACCGAAAACGACGTAATGTTGGCAAGCGCGTCCAATGCTATTGTGCTTGGATTTAACGTTCGGCCAGCAGGTAATGCTTCAAACACAGCAAAAGCGGAGAGCGTGGATATTCGGCTTTATAGCGTCATCTACGAAGCTGTCGATGAGGTCAGAGCTGCGATGCAGGGCATGCTCAAACCCACATTGGTTGAAAAAGCGTTGGGCCGAGCCGAGGTGCGAGAAACCTTTGGCATTCCCAAAGTGGGCACCATTGCAGGCTGTTTCGTGCTTGACGGTAAGATTGTTCGAAACGCAAAGATACGCGTTATTCGGGATTCTGTTTCGGTTTGGGAAGGTTCCATGCGTTCGCTCAAACGCTTCAAGGACGATGCGCGTGAGGTGGCTTCGGGTTACGAGTGTGGTATCGGCCTTGAAGGATTCAACGATATCAAAGAACGCGACGTGCTCGAGTGTTTCGAGATGGAAGAAGTGGCCGGGGTTCTGTGAAGGAGCGCGCGAAGTCGCACCGCGCCGAACGTGTTGCAGAGCGGGTTCGTGAAGAGCTAATGGCCATTTTGTTGAGCGGGGCATTGCACGGAACTTCGCTAAGTGAAGTCACTGTGGCCACAGTGCGTATGACACCGGATTTGCGCGTCGCTCACATCTATGTTGGGCCAGGTTTGCAGGGCA
Source organism: Myxococcales bacterium (assembly GCA_016699535.1). Taxonomy (NCBI): domain Bacteria; kingdom Pseudomonadati; phylum Myxococcota; class Myxococcia; order Myxococcales; species Myxococcales bacterium. Next base: position 2,944,200 of record CP064980.1, on the reverse strand, counting down.
ACTCACAAGAAGAAGAGCAACGATTGCTTGACGAGTTAAAGCGCAAAGGTTCGTGGTTAAGAAAACGTCTCGCTGGAAGGCTTGGCTTGCGTTACGTCCCCGAACTGCGTTTCGTGTGGGATAGTGAAGCAGAACGCATCAATCGTGTGGAACACCTTTTGAACGACGTTCATTCGACCACTGAAGATGGCTAAGCTTTCAGGAATCCTTTGTGTTGATAAAGCCAAGGGCATGAGTTCGCATGATGTCGTGCGTGACTTGCGCCGGGCTCTTGGCATTCGGGCGATAGGCCATGCTGGTACATTGGACCCCATGGCCACAGGCTTGTTGGTCTTAGGCATCGGCGAAGGAACAAAACTTCTTCACTACCTGAGTGCGGAGGACAAAACCTACGAGGCCACGGTAAGCCTTGGTCAATCGACGGACACGCTTGATGCAGAGGGCGCAGTCGAAGAAGAACGGTCTGTACCGCAGCTCAATGACACGCAGCTCAGGCAGGTTGTTGAAGGCATGATAGGCCCCATCGAGCAGCGTGCGCCTATTTTTAGTGCCATAAAGCGGGACGGGCAAAGTCTCTATGAACGCGCGAGGCGAGGGGAAGATGTTGTGGCTCCGGTGCGTTCGGTTGTGCTGCATGAGGCTGCGTTGCGGTCTTTGCGTGCTCGCGAGATTGACCTTGTGCTTCACTCTAGTAAAGGTTTTTACGTACGCTCCTTTGCACGAGACCTTTCGCTTGCTCTGGGTACCGTAGGGCATTTAAGTGCTTTGCGCCGCGTTCAGAGCGGCAGCTACAGTCTTGACGATGCGGTATCCTTCGATACCGTTTTGCGTGCGAAAAAAGGCGACGAAGATGCGTTGATGCAACTGCGCAGCGCGATGCTTGCTTTGGTCGATGCCTGTCGAGCGTTTCCGCACCGCTTGCTTTGCGAGCAAGGCGTGCTCCATGCCCGGCAAGGCAAGCGGCTGACGGAAGCTGATTTTTGTAGCGGGCAATGGGATGATAAATACGTGGGCTTTTGCGCCTTAGTGAGTTCAAGCCGTGCGCTTGTGGCCGTTGCCGAGCAAGTAAACGACGTTGTGATCATCCGGCGCGGATTCAATGAAGATCAGGGTTAAGACACCGAAAGCTATTTGATTTTTTTTGGGATAAGCGACGAGTTTACGCGCGGTAAAGGATAGCCGGGTCGAGCCAAAAAGAAACCCTGGCCATAGTGCGCACCGGTATCTAAAACGGCGCTTAGCTCATCGTAAGTCTCAATACCTTCTGCAACGACTTTAGCGCCCATCGTAATGCACAGGCTAACGATGGATTTAACCAGACTAAAAAGCCGCTTGTCTCGTGAGAGACCGGTGATGAGCGCGCGATCAAGCTTGACGATTTCGGGCGATAAGTCGGCAATGTAACGGAGGTTGGAATAGCCCGCGCCAAGATCATCGACGGCGAGGAAAATGCCCTTTCCGCGGATTTCTTTGAGCAGGCCGTGGCAAAATGCAAAGTGTGTAATCGGTACAGTCTCCGTAATTTCAATATAGACAGGTTCTTGATGTTGAAAAATCGGATCGTCCGGTCTGACCAACCAGCCTTCATCGAACTCATTCGGGTGGATGTTCAAGAACAGGGGCCAACCGGCGGCAGCCTCGATAGCTATTGCCCTAAGTCGTCGACCGAGTTCTCCACAGCGCTTAGCCTTTATCGCCGTTTCAAATAAAAAGGGTGGACTCTTGAAGCGCTCTTCCTTGGAACGGACCAAGGCTTCGTAGGCAAAGATTTTCCCGCTGGGCAATTCAACCAGAGGCTGGAAAACGCTGTAAAGTTGATGCGTGCGTATGGCTTCATCAAAGGCGGCAATGTCGTCCATAGTCGATGCTAGAGTTTAGCAGGCCCGCACTGCAAGGGCATTAAAGGTGCAATGTCGTGTCTAAATCTTGACGATCGACTTTGTGCCACATCGTAGCACATGGAGGCGCCGACCGGATTCGAACCGGTGAATGGAGGTTTTGCAAACCTCTGCCTTACCACTTGGCTACGGCGCCCTAGCAACTGTCTTTGTGCAGCACAGCGTTCTAGCCCAACAGTCTACGGAAAACCAGCTTTTTTTGCGATGAAAAGACTGCTCTTTTTGAAAAAAAAAGACGTAGGGTTTGGGTGGCACAATCCCTCAAAAGCTGGCATATTCCGCCACTATGACGTCCACACAGCAAGAAATCGAAGTCGGTTACGATATTTCCAATGACTTTTTCAAGCTTTGGCTTGATGAGCAAATGCACTATACCTCGGGCAGTTACCTCACTGGTAATGAGACGCTTGAGCAAGCTCAGATCCAAAAGTGTAAAATCCTCTACGACTATGCCGAGATGAATCCAGAGAAACTGGTTCTTGATATTGGTTGTGGCTGGGGCGCGAATCTTGAGTATCACGTGATGCGCGGCACGAAACGTGCCCACGGTATTACCCTTTCAACCGAGCAGCTCAATGAACTCAAAAGCCGTAAAATGCCCGGTGTTGAAGCGTATCTTTGTGATTACAAAGACTATGCTCCCAAAGAAAAGTACGATGCTCTGCAGTCGATTGAAATGATCGATCACTTATGCTCGCCTGCTCAAGCCAACAAGGGCATGGCTGTGGACCTTTACCGCGAGTACTTCCGTAAATGCGCGCAATGGGTCAAGCCCGGATCGTATTTTGGTTTTCAAGCGATTTTGCGTAATCGTGTCCCTCGCTCACGCAAAGATCTTGAAGACTTGGCTTTTACGGATGATGTGATTTTCCCAGGGGGTCTAAATCCTCGACTTGAAGAGTTGATCTGTGCCGTGAATCCTTATTGGGAGATTGTTGAGCTACGCACACAACGCGAAAGTTATGGCAAAACCACTGGTGAGTGGCTGGCGCGCATGAAGTCACACGAAAAACTGATCCGTGAGAAATGGGGCGATCAGCTCTTTGATGACTACGAGCGTTACCTGGACACCTGTGTGCGTGCCTTTGACAATCACTGGTCAAGCGACGTGCAAATGAAGCTGCGCCATATCCAAAGCTAGCTCGCTAGCAAGGAGTAGTACCTCCGAGCTTAGTTGTGATAAAAAGGCGGCATGTCTGAATCACACGATAGCTTTGGGTGCCGGCAACAGCAGAACTTTGGCGGCAAAACAGTCCACTTTTGCAGTCTAGATACGCTAAAAAAGGCGGGAGTCTCAGAGATTGAGCGCCTGCCTTTTCAATCCGGGTTCTTTTGGAAAACCTACTGCGCTTTGAAGATGGCGTTACGGTGAGCAAAGAGGACATCGAGGCCGTGGCTAAATGGGATCCAAAAGCGGAACCGGATCAAGAAATCGCTTACCGGCCGTCGCGTGTGTTGCTTCAAGATTTTACCGGGGTTCCGGCCGTCGTGGATTTAGCGGCGATGCGCGAGGCGTATGTGGCGTTGGGGGGCAAGGCTGAAAAGATCACGCCTTTGCAGCCCGCGGATCTCGTGATCGATCACAGTGTTCAGGTTGACTTTTTTGGCACGCCCGCTGCTTTTGAAAAAAACGTGCAAAAAGAGGTCGAGCGTAACATTGAGCGTTATCAGTTTTTGAAGTGGGGCCAGCAAGCTTTTGAAAGTTTACGGGTCGTGCCTCCTGGGACCGGAATTGTGCATCAGGTGAACCTTGAGTACTTGGCACCGGTGGTTTTTGTCCAGAAAAAAGATGGACAAGCGGAAGCTTATCCAGACTCTCTTGTGGGCACCGATTCGCATACCACGATGATCAACGGACTTGGTGTGCTGGGTTGGGGCGTTGGAGGCATTGAAGCTGAAGCTGCAATGTTGGGGCAGCCTGTCTCGATGCTGGTTCCGCAAGTCGTTGGCTTTCGTTTGAAGGGCAAGGCCAAAGAAGGCGTAACCGCTACCGATGTGGTGTTGACGGTAACGCAAATGCTTCGATCTAAAGGCGTGGTTGGCAAATTCGTCGAGTTTTTTGGACCCGGCCTCGATGGAATGCCGCTGCCGGATCGCGCGACCATCGCCAACATGGCTCCAGAGTACGGTGCGACTATGGGTTTTTTCCCAGTCGATCAAGAAACCTTAACCTACCTGCGATTGACCGGACGCAAGGAAGAAGACGTGGCCTTTGTTGAAGCCTACACCAAGGCGCAACATTTATTTCGTGACTCCTCGGCACCGGAGCCCGAGTTTACAGATACGCTTGAACTTGATTTATCGACGGTTGAAGCATGCATCTCTGGTCCGAAACGTCCCCAAGATCGCATTGCTCTCAGTCAGGCAAAAACAGCTTGGCAAAACGCTCGCGCAAACCTTTCGGGAAAAGCTGAGGTCAGTAGCGCTGAAATCAGCCTTGATGGTCAAAAGACCACGCTACACGATGGCAGCGTAGCCATTGCGGCGATCACAAGTTGTACAAACACCTCCAATCCAGCCGTGTTGGTTGCTGCAGGTCTACTCGCCAAAAAGGCAATCGAGCGAGGCTTAAAGAGCAAAGCTTATGTCAAAACCAGCTTAGCGCCTGGCTCGCAAGTGGTTACCGACTACCTTAATGCCTCGGGGCTCATGAAGCCACTTGAGCAGCTTGGTTTTAACCTTGTTGGTTATGGCTGCACGACCTGCATTGGCAACTCGGGTCCAGTGGATGATGCAATTGCCGCGGTGGCCAATGATGTTGTGCTCTGCTCGGTCCTTTCAGGCAATCGTAACTTTGAGGGGCGTATCAATCCATCAGTGCGCGCTAACTACTTAGCTTCACCGCCCTTGGTCGTGGCTTATGCGATTGCTGGCAACATGGACTTTGATTTTCAAAAGGATGCGCTGGGTAAAGACTCTTCAGGAAACGATGTGTTTTTGAAAGACATTTGGCCGAGCAACAAAGAAGTGGCCGATACCGTTGGACGGACGCTCAAGGGCGAGATGTTTGAGAGACGCTATGCTCACGTTTTAAAGGGCGATACAGCCTGGCAAGCCATTCAGTCGAGTACAGGCGCGATGTTTGAGTGGCAAAGTGATTCCACTTACATACGCAAACCACCTTTCTTTGAGGACATGGAAAAAGGACAAGCGTTTACTGCGCCAGGGCCCATTAAAGGCGCACGCCTTTTGGCTCTGCTTGGCGACTCAGTCACCACCGACCACATATCACCTGCTGGCAGCATTGCAGCGGACAGTCCGGCGGCGCGTTATTTGGAAGAACATGGTGTTGCGCGCAAAGACTTCAACTCCTATGGCTCACGGCGTGGCAATCACGAAGTCATGATGCGCGGCACCTTCGCCAACATACGCTTGCGCAATCAACTTGCTCCTGGCACCGAAGGCGGCGTCACTCGCTTTGTGCCAAGCGGCGAGCAAATGAGTATTTTCGATGCGGCCATGCAATACCAAGCAAAAAACATTCCCTTGCTTATCATTGCTGGTAAAGAATACGGCACAGGCTCCTCGCGCGACTGGGCTGCCAAAGGCACCATGCTCCTTGGCGTCAAAGCTGTAATCGCCGAAAGCTATGAACGTATTCATCGCTCGAACCTCATCGGCATGGGTGTCTTGCCGCTCGAGTTCGTCGAAAAGCAAAACGCTGCATCCTTGGGCCTCACGGGCGAAGAGGAATACAGCATCGAGGGCATTGCCGCCGAAATCAAACCTGCCCAACGCCTCACGGTCCAAGCAGGCGACAAAAAGTTCGACGTCCGTGTCCGCATCGACACCCCACAAGAAGCCGAATACTACAAAAGCGGCGGCATCCTCCGCCACGTCCTGCGCCAACTCTAACCCGATCCAGGATCCCCGCTTTTTCAGCCAATCATTTCAACCTCTTAGACAACACACCGCGATAGTTTGAAATCCAAGTTATCGCGGTGTGTTGTCTAAGAGGTTGATTTGAAAGCGCTTTTTCGGTGGGATCCTGGATCGCGTTATTCGCGCAAGAGGACGTCGCAGTAGTAGCGGATTTTGCGGACGGTTTTGTTTAGGGGTTTACGCTGAATCTGCTGGCGGAGTTTGAGGAAGATGCGGCGCTGCATGGTGTGTTTGTTGAAGAACTTGGGGCGAATGGACAGGCTGCTTTTCTGCGCATGCGCGCTATCGAGTGCGGCGAAGATGCTGTCTTTGGGGTTGCCCCAGGTCTGCAAATCCTTGGGATCAAGCGCATCGATGATGGTGTGAGCCAATTCGAGTTTTGCAGCATCTTGGCTAAGCTCGCTAGCCCATTTGTCGATAGATGTTGTGATGGGCCGAGTGTGCCTTCCAACGGTAATCGGATCACCGGGACCCGAGGTGGCTTGAAAGTGCTCGCCGTAGTTGGCGGCTTGCTTTTGGTTTTCAAGTCCAAGGAAGCTGAAGATTTTCCCAAGTTCTGCTTCAGGGGCGGAAACCATGTCTTCATAGCGCACATGAATAAGCGGCGTTTCGCTCTCGCGAATAAACTTGGCCATGGCCGGCAGGTAGCGGTTGATGATGGGATTAAACTGCTGGGCGCGCTTCCAGTCTCCCTCAAAAAAACTATTGGCGTAAGAGCTCATAATGGCCAAGGGATGCCGGGTGAGCACAACGTACTTGGCTTTTGGAAAAAGCTTTTGAAGAAAGGGAAGCACAAGCCCGTAGGCTGGCGTTTTGTCCATGAACCGGCTTTTGCCTGTGGTCGCGAGTTTGCGTCCATAAAGCGTTTCAGCATAAGAGCGGAGTGCATCAAGATAGTCTTCTTCGCCGCGCGGCAGGTCTTTGACAAACAAGCGAATGGCTTCAGCTGAGTTGATGTGATCGTAAGGCGCTTTATCGACGATGTTGTAGTAGCCGAGATAGGCCATGGGCGTGATCAGGTGAGGCTCAGGTGAGGTGGCTATCTCGGTGTGTGAGCCCAACATCCGCTGAAGTAGGGTGGAGCCGCTCCGGGGCGGCGAAATCACAAAAATAAGCTTTTCTTGCACAATGAGGCGCATCATTGCACTGCTTTTTGCGCGCGTCGAGCGTGGTGGGTCAGTCTCTGGCATCTGCGAGCGCTTTTTCGAGGTTTCCTTAGCTTCGGCTTACGTCCTCGGGGCTCCTCCTCAAACACCGATGTATCATCGTCGTCGCTCCTGTGGGCGCGCTCGAAGCCAAGAAAACCTCGAAAAAAGTCTTTTCTTCTAGCTTTGCCTTCTTGTTCGTAACCCTTTTTTTTGAAGGGTAACGTTTGTTTCCAACTGATGGGGTACTATTTGTCCAGACGTGTGCTTTTGTGATAAAATTATAGTATGGGCAAAAAAGGTAATCTTATTGAACTGCGTAGCTCAACTGAGCGAAAACAAGCTTCTGCTGCGTCGCTTCCGCCGGAAGCTCTGATGCATAAAGAGCTGGTTGACGGCGACTTTTGGCGAAAAATCCCCGCCTATCGCGATCTGTCCGAGAGTGATTTTATGAATCATCTGTGGCAGGCGCGCCACACCATCACTAAACCCAAGGCACTGCTTGAGGCGCTTCAAGGCATCGTGAGTACGGAATTTCTCGATGACGTGCGTGAAGGTTTTGCGCTTGCGCCCATGGCCGTACGTGTTTCGCCTTATCTTTTAAGTTTGGTGGACTGGCAGGATCCGTACACCGATCCTTTGCGCCGCCAGTTCATTCCGCTTCGTTCGGAGCGATTGGCCGATCATCCAAAACTTGGACTTGATACCTTGGCCGAGCAAGCCGACTCACCGGTGCCGGGGCTTACGCACCGCTATCCGGACAAGGCTTTGTTTTTGGTGCTCGATACCTGTCCGGTGTATTGCCGGTTTTGCACGCGTTCGTATACAATCGGACCAGACAGCGAGCAAGTTGAAAAAATGAGCTTGAAGGTCAATCAAACGCGCTGGCAAGGCGTATTTGATTACGTCTCGGCGCATCCGGAGCTTGAAGATATCGTCGTCAGTGGTGGCGACATGTATAATCTCAAAGCAGATCAGTTAAGAGGCATTGGTGAAGCCTTGCTTAGCATTGATCATGTTCTTCGAATTCGTTTTGCGACAAAGGGCCCCGCTGTCATGCCGCAAAAAATTCTAAGTGACGATGCTTGGTTTAGTGCGCTGGCGGACACGGTCGAATTCGGCCGAAAGCGACGCAAGGAGGTTGCTCTTCACACGCACTTCAATAATCCAAACGAGATCACGGCGATTACAAAAAAGGCCTTGGATCGCTTATTCGATCACGGTGTGACCGTAAGAAATCAAGCGGTATTGCAACGTGGTGTAAACGATGCCGTCAACGTAATGAAGCTTCTTGTCAAACGGCTTAGCTACGTTAACGTTCACCCCTACTACGTCTATCAGCACGATTTAGTCAAAGGCGTTGAAGATTTGCGAACCACGGTTGAGACGGCCATCTTGCTTGAGAAAAACATTCGAGGCGTAACGGCGGGCTTCAATACGCCTGCTTTCGTGGTGGATGCGCCAGGCGGTGGCGGTAAACGAAACATTCATTCCTTTGAGCATTACGACAAAGTGACCGGCATTTCGGTCTACACGGCGCCATCCGTTAAGCCCGGTCAGTATTTTCTGTATTTTGATCCGCTCCATTTGTTACCGGAAGCCGGTCAGCTGCGCTGGCGAGACCCTGCGGAGCATTCCAAGATGGTGCAAGAAGCGCTCGATAAAGCGCGCGCCAATGGTCAGGTGCGTTAGCTCTTTCTTTTTTTCAAAAACAGTTGTGCGAACTCAGCAAAACCTTCGCCATGACTTTGCTCTGTGACATAGCTTGGCTTGCTTTTTAGCTCTGCTGCAAAGCGCTTTACATTAGCGACTCCGATGCTGTGCGGAAAATAGGCGAAGGCGGCTTGATCGTTTGGGCTGTCACCAATAAAGCACCATGCATTGCGCGTTTGCTCCAGCTTTTCATTCCAAACTTTCTTAGCTGCTGCGACGATGCCTGTGGCTTTATTGTACTCGCCCCAAAAAGCATGCATGTGCACTGTCGAGTGGACTGCTTTGGCGCCCACGGAGCGTATGGTTTGCGCAAGCTCCTCGATTTGAGCATGGCTAAGTTTCACCTTCTCCCCGATGTAAAAAGCAAGATCGCAGCCGCGCAGTGGTTGATCTTCGCTGAGCTGCGTGTCCGGAAGTTGTTTTGCGACTGCTTGTTTAACCTGCTCGAGCAAATCGCGTTCCTTTTTTCTTTCCGATTCAGATAGAAAAAAGCCATTGCTTAGGGTGTCTGCTTTGCGGAAAAACCAGCCAGCACCGTTCTCCCCAATCGCAAGGTCCACAGGCCACAGGGAGGCAAAGACCTGAGCCCAGCCAAGAGGCCTTCCTGTCACGGCAACGAGGCGCAATCCGGCGTCCCGCAATGACCAAATAGCGGCGTAGCTTTGCGCAAGGAGCTGTCCGTGTTGCGTGACGGTATCATCCACGTCAAAAGCCACGGTATGGACCTGTTTACACACTTGTGCTGGAAGCTCAGTCAATGCTTTCATCGTTTGCTCACACGCATCAACGCCCAGGTTAAATAGCGACCGTCTGGGAAGGCCGCCGGAGCAGGATGATCGGCGGACTGGTAACCTAGTTGAAGGACAGTTGCTTCTTTGTGTGCATCAGCAGCAGCAAGTCCGAGCATCTTGAGAAATTCTGACATGCGTAAACTTGCCGAACACGAACAACTCAGAAGCAATCCGCCTTCTTGAACAACCGAAAAAGCGGCCGAGTTAAGTCTGCGATAGGCGGTGCGGCCTTGATTCAGATGTCGGGGGGAGGGGATGAGTTTGGGTGGATCGAGCACGACTACATCAAAGCGCTCTTTGCTTTTTCGGAACTCCAAAAGCGTTTTACGAACGTCACCACGATTGTAACTGAGTCTGTCTGAAAGGGAGTTTTCTATGGCGATTTGGGAAGCCTGCCCCAGAATCACACTCGAGCTATCGATGCCCAGGACTTCCTTGGCTCCTGCAGCGGCCGCGCACAAACCAAAGGATCCAAGGTAGCAAAAGGCATCAAGGACACGTTTGCCTTCTGTAAAGCCTGCAAGGAGTTTTCGCGTGTCGCGCTGGTCAAAATAATAACCCGTCTTCTGTGAGCTTTCTAAATCGACATGATAGGCGATGCCATGTTCCTTGAAGCGAAGTTCGCTTGGCGCGTGGCCTCGCACTATGCGGTTGGTGGCCGTAAAGCCTTCGGTGTGTTCAGTTTTAGTGCGAGCTCGTTCAACCACACTTTCGACTTGGAAGATTTTTTGGATGAGCGCGAACAGTTCATCTTCGCGTTGTTTCATACCAATCGTGAGCAACTGAACCACGGCAACCGTATCGTAGATATCGACGATTAGACCTCCTAGCCCATCGCCTTCAGAGTGCACAGCGCGGTATCCTGTGGTTTGCGAGTTGGGCAACCCCAGCTGCTCCTTGCGAAGAGCACGTGCGGCTGTCAGGCGCTTGACAAAGAAGGCCTCATCAAGGGTCTCGTTGGGCAGGCGGCTTAAGATCCGCAGAGGTAAAGCGGAGCGCGATGACCAGAAACCTTGGCCTAAAAAGTTCCCTTCTTCATCTTTGGCGATGACCACCTCGCCGTCCGAAGGTGCGCCTTCGGTTTTAGCGATGGCTTGTGAAAAAACCCATGGATGACCGGCCCATATAGGTTTGACGTGTTTTTTTCGTAAAATGATGGTTGCCATGGGGCTAGGTATGCCTCGAAGAAAGTGTCCTAAGCTTGCCGTAGAAGGGCTTGCAGCGTAAGCTTATCATAAGTGGTAGATCATGTGGTGGTCTACTCTTAAGGAGAAGCGCAACGTGCCTCATTTTGGAACCGGTGAAATATTACTGATCTTGCTAATTCTCGTCTTGGTGTTTGGCGCATCGAGATTGCCTCAAATCGGCGAAGGCTTTGGCAAAGCTATAAAAAACTTCAAACGTGGACTCAGCAGTGAGGATGATATTAAAGTGTCGTCTTCGGACAAGCAGATTTCGTCGCAATCGAGTGCGCGCACTGTCCCTGAGCAAGAAAAAGCGGACGAAGCCGAGCTGGTGGACGGTCCGCGAAATCAAAGCTAGCCTGTGTTGTAGGTCTCTTTGTTTTGGAGGCTAGAGGCGAGTGAACGAGGAGAGCACGATGCAGGACGGGGCCGAAAATGGGCCAAGCGCTAAGCGCATCATAAAGCGCTACGCCAATCGCAAGTTGTACGATACTCGAGAAAGTCGTTACATCACCCTTGCGCAGGTGGCCGAGTACGTTCGCAAGGGCGAAGACATTCGTATCGTTGATAACAAAAGCAAAGAAGATCTGACGAGCATGACACTTGCTCAGGTTATCTATTACGAAGAAGAGAAAAAGGGTGGTGACGTACGAAGGGATCAAGCCATCGGCTCCCTGCGCTCACTGATCCAATCCGAAGGCCAGCGCTTGGTTGCGAGCATTCGTGACAAGGCAGCAAGCAAGTTTTCCGGAGTGCGACCTGAAGCGGCAAGCGACAGCACAGAAGATCAGCGCGCAAAACGCTCGGTGATCGCCTATCCAAAAGAGATCTTCGAAGACGTGCATAAACTCGTTGATGAGCGGATGCGGCAGTTGGTCGCAAGTGCAATTTCTCCAGTCCATCAGCTCCAAGCGGAAGTAAAACGACTTGCCAGTCGCATCGAAGAGCTAGAGGGGCACCTCAAATCCGTGGCCGAAGGTCGCGTCAAAGGCAGCTCGGAAAAAGCTCCTGAGTTGCCTGAAAAAGGGGAATAAAAGGCACCAAGCTTTGTTTTTCTTATATTGAGCGGCCGCTGGCGCCGCGATAGGCAATACGAGGACTAGGGCCGCTAGCCCATAACAACAGAGCTATGTCGAAAAACATCAATAATAACAGGAATAAGTTTGAGGCCGAGATAGACCCGTATCTTGAGCCCTTGTACGGAATGGCGCTGCGTTTCACGAAAAATGCTGCTGATGCCGAGGATTTGCTCCAAGACGTGATGCTCAAGGCCTATCGAGCCTATGACCGATTTGATGGTGAACGGCACGTTAAGGCCTGGCTTTTTCGCATCCTGACTAACACTTACATCAATCAATACCGCCGAAAGAAGCGTGAACGGATGCTAAGCGAGGATGGTAGTTCAATCATGGGCGCTGGTTTGATAAGCGGCGCAACCTTGGAATGGCTGTCTTCGCCTTTTGATGCCGCAAGTCGGCCGATCATCAATCAAGAAATTCGCTTCGCGGTGGATCAACTTCCTGAGGAACAGCGACTTGTTTTGCTGCTTGCGGATATGGAAGGTCTTTCCTACCGGCAGATTGCCGATGCCGTTGATGCGCCCTTAGGAACCATCATGTCACGGCTGCATCGGGCTCGCGCTTCGATTCAGCAGCACTTGGTTGTGCAGGCCGAGGAAATGGGTCTCGTTAAGCAAGCAAAGACTGCTACCGATTCGAGTGCTGAGAACTGTTTCCCAATGGCTGCTTATCGAAAACGAAAAGAGGAGGCGTCATGAATTGCGACATGGTTCATCGCTTCGTAAACGCGTACGTTGATGGCGAACTCGGTCCAACTGAGCAACTTTCCATGGAAGAGCATGTGCGGGAATGCTCTCGGTGCGAGCATCTGGTTCATGCGTTCAAGCAGCAACAGCACTATACCATGGTGGCTCTTGGAAGAGTTACGATGCCTCAACACCTGCGGAGCAAACTAAAGAAGCAGCTGGATGAAATATCACACGACGATGGCATGTTTTCCTGGGCGTTGGCATTTGAAGGGCCATGGTTTAGGCGATGGATGCTGCCTTCTTTAGCTGCCGTTGGCATGATGTTTTTGTTTTTTGCAAAACATTCAGTGGATCCGATGGTGCAACAAGCTTCGATGCTTGGTTTTCCGGCTGCACAAGATGTGCAACGCTTGCACAGCCACCGTTTGCCTATGGACGTCGATCGAGCTGAAGGGCTTACGAGTTATTTTCGCGATAAGGTTCCTGTGCCAGTGCATCCGATTGTATTCAAGGAGGGTGGCCTTATCTTCTCTGGCGCACGTTTTGCGACGGTGGCTCAGAGGCCTGCGGCGACTTTGTACTACGACCGAGGTGGCCAGCGCGTTACGATCTTAGTTTCGGAGAACTATCCAAGCCGACTGAAACAGCGCGGCGGGTGCGCTTGCATGGTAGGGAAATCTACTATTTTCGGCAGGGAGGGCGCACAGTGTCGGTATTGGAGCACAATGGTGTGGTGTACACCTTTGCTGGAGATCTTAGCCCTCGCGCCATGTTAAGGCTTACAGCTAGCATGAAAATCGACTGATTAACGGTCCGGCTCGAGCAAGCAAGTAGGAGGCGATGCGCTTTGAAGTCGTGTTTGAGCATTTCTTCCAAGTTAAAGCTGGCTTCCTGTTCGGCAAGAACCGTCTATTCTTCGAGTCGAAAGCACAGACGCTTTTTGACACCTACCGCCAAGCAACGGTAGTATATATGCAAAGATGCACCGTCCTTGAAGCTCGCGGGGTATGGCCTGATGGGTGAGAACATTTTGTTGCTGGATAGCGACTCCGAATTCGCACAACAGGTGCGCGATGGATTTGAGCGTCTTGGCACCAAGGTGGATATTGTTGCAGACGGTAGTGATGCTGTAGAAAAAGCAACAGAACTCCATCCAGATCTCATCATTTTGAGTATTGAGTTGGGTCACACCACTGGTGGGGTCGTATGCACAAAACTCCGTAACTCGGCAAAACTCAAAGATATTCCTCTCATCATTGTGTCCAAAGAGGCCACCGAGGCCATCTTTGAGCAGCACAAGCGTTTGAGTGGACGAGCCGATGACTATATCAGCAAGCCGGTGAGTTTTGATGAGCTGCTCGGCCACGTTACAACACTAATTCGGGTTGGAAATAGTGGTAGGGCAAGCACCGACGATGCGTTGAACCTAGAAGATGAGGAGTTGCTAATGGATGATGCTGGACAAAAGGGTGGACGCAGCAGCAAAGTCGACGATGAAATCGAACAATTTGCTGAGTCTGCTTTTGATTCTTTGATGCTTGAATCGGAAGACAGCCCTGTTGAGCTCGAAGTTTCTGAGCCGGAAATACAGATCGAAGAGAACATGGACCTTAGTTTCTCCGATGCAACTGATATGAATGAAGCGGTAGCTTTTGCAAGTGGCTCAGAGCCCGTTGAGTCTCCGAAGACTCGTGTTGCGGATGCTTCGGATGTCGAAAAGAATCGAATTTCTGCGGAACTGGCTGCTGCCAAAGAAGAGTTGGCGGAGCTTATGCAGACCGCTAAACGTCGCGCGGCTGAGGCGGATGAACTTCAAAAAGAGGTGGAGTCCCTAAGAAAAAAGGCTTCACAAGAGAAAGATGTCGCGGCGGTATCGAGTCGAGAGTTGCTCGATTTAAGGGAATCCATCAACCGTAAAGAGAAAGAGGTCTTGGATCTTAAGGATCAAGTGACCGGACGTGATCGCCAACTGGTCGAACAAAACGAGAAAAGTCTAAAACTAGAACGCGAACATGCCGAGGCCACTGATAAAGTGCTTCAGTACGAGCAAGAAATCGAGCGCGCGAAAGAGCAGAACCTCTCGCTTCTTTCGGACAAAGCGAAACTTGCTCAACGCGTTGAAGAGGAAAAAGCGCGTGCGGAGGCCGCGGAAAAGAAGGTGGCACATACGGAAGAAGCAATGTCTGCGGCTCAAAATACACACGAGCAAGCCATGGTGGAACTTCGAGCTGATACCGAGGCAAGACTGCAGGCGCTTCGTAAAGAGCTCGATTCAGAGCATGCCGAGCAGATGCGCGAGCTGGAAGCGAAGACCAACAATGCTTTGGAGCGAGCTCGTGTTGATCATGAGCAAGCCATGATTGCGTCTCGCGAGAAACTTCAGTCAAAACACGAAGAAACCCTAAAGCAAGTGCAGGGGCGCCACGCGGAAGAGCTCGCTCTTTTAGGAAGAAAACTTGCTGACATTGAATCAGCGCTTGAAGACTCTCAAGATAGTCTCAGTAAAAACCAAGCCGAAAGTGAGCAGCTTGCAAGCGAACTCAACGCTAAGATTAACGCGCTACAAAGTATGCTTGGCGAAGCGGTACAGGAGCGAGATGCGCTTCTTGAGGACCTTAAAGGAGCGCGTGGAGATATCGACGAGCTGAAGAAAAGCGTGGAAGGCCATGTCGCGCGCATTTCCGATCTTGAAGCAAAACTTGCTACTACTGAGAGAGGCTTAAACGCCGCAAATGAAAAAATACGAAAAGACGAAGAGTTTTTGCTTCGCGCTCGGAAAGCTATAGCGATAACAGCCGGTTTGCTCGATGAGCAGCACAATAACCAAGTTGAATCCTAGAGCATCAAAACGAGTCTTTTTACTCTGGAAAGCCAGGCCACTGTACTGGGCTGCTCGCCTTTGGATTGAGCAGGATAGCCTGGGGAAAAGTACATAGCTGATTGACTAAAATTCCTGCAGGTCGATAGTTTCCGCTGTCTTTGATGCCGCCGAAAGGTAAGCGACCGCTGGCTCCCGCAGTAGAGCGGTTCCAGTGTACGGCGCCCATCCGCAAGTTCTCGGCACAATGGTCGAATGTTTGTGCGTTTTTTGTAAACACTGCGGCTACCAATCCGTAGTTTGTGGCGTTGGCAAGGGCAATCGCTTCATCAACGGTATCTGTTACAAAAACGCAGAGATCGGGACCAAACAGTTCGCTATCCGTGTATCCTTTAACGGCAGCTGTTGCATTCGGTGCAATATGCACGGCAGGCTTCAGGTACCAACCGCGTTTATCGGAAAGAGCTAATGCTCCTCCTGGAACGAATGGCTCGAAACCTTCCGCCACAGCGGTTGTTTGAGCAGCCAGTATTTTATTTTGGCTGTTTTCGGAAATAACTGGTCCCATAAAAACATTCGGCTCTTGTGGATAGCCAACGTGAATGTTTGAAATGGTTGCTTTGAGTTTGTTTAAAAAAGCAGGAGCAATGCTGCGGTGGATGATGAGCCTGGATGTTGAAGTGCAACGTTGTCCCGAGGTGGCAAAGGCAGCAAAGGCGACTTGGCGTACAGCAAGGTCGATGTCGGCGTCCTCGAGAACGATAGAAGCGTTCTTTCCGCCGAGCTCAAGCGCAACGAGCTTTCCAAGGTGGGCAGCGTTGGCGGTTAAAATATCGCGGCCTACCGCAGCGGATCCGGTGAAGAGAATACCGTCGATGCCGTCGTGTGCAACAAGTACTTTGGCGCTTTGTGCTTCGCCTTGGACAACGTTAAATACGCCGTCTGGCAACCCGGCTTCAGATAAACATAGGGCCATCCATGCCGCTGTCGCTGGTGCTTTTTCGCTCGGCTTAAAGATAACGGTATTGCCGGTTGCCAAGGCAGGCACTATTTGCCCGTTCGGTAGATGCCCCGGGAAGTTGTAGGGCCCGATGACAGCGAGCACTCCAAGTGGGCGATTTCTGATCTGCCCAGGTAAGTCGTCAATATCGAGATTTGGCGAATACTTGCGTGCTTCGCCTAAGCACAAGTCTACTTTTGCAATCATAGCGCCAACTTCGCCATGCGCTTCCCAAAGAGGCTTGCCTACTTCCCGACAGATGCATAAAGCGATGGCGTCCTTGTGGGTCTGGAGTTGCTGCTGATAGTTTCGCAGAAGAGCGTCACGTTTGCTTTGCTCGAGTTTGCGCCACTGCGGAAAAGCATCCCGCGCTGCTTGAACGGCGGTGTCCACATGGGAAAGTGAAATCGGAAAAATGCCCAGCTCGTCGCTAAGATCAGCGGGGCTCTGGTTCGTGATTCTGCTGTTGGCTTTGCTGGTTTTCACGAATTTTCCGGCAATAAAGTCACCAACACAATGGTCTGCTACCAAGGAGGGCATCAATCAATCCTTTGTGAACTAAAAAAGTAATGAGCTGAGGGCAAATAGCGCGGCTGCGAGAATGGCAGTAAAGGGCACTGTGATAAACCAACTTGCAATGATGCCTCGCAGTACTTGTGTATTGATCGCTCCGACACTACGAGCAAAGCCTACTCCAATGACGGATCCAATCAAGGTATGTGTGGTGCTGACGGGAAGGCCCAGTTTGCTACAGACCAAAATGGTTGTGGCTGCGGCAAATTCGGCTGTAAATCCACGGGACGGTGTGAGTTCTGTGATTTTCTCGCCCACAGTAGCAATCACTTTGTAGCCGTACGTTGCCAGGCCAATCACGATGCCGCAGGCGCCCAGGAGAAGTACTTTCATTGGAACCTGAACTTCTTCGGTGAAACCATTTTGCAGTGCTCCAAACACTGCTGCCAAAGGTCCCACGGCGTTGGCGACGTCATTGCTTCCATGAGCAAAGGCAACAAACGAAGCGGTGGCTACTTGCAAGTAAAGAAAAACGCGTTCGGTGCGTTTCAGGTTTTCAGAATATCGAATGCCGTGGCTCTCGCTTGCGACTTTGCGAAGTATAGGCGTAGCGATAAGCACAAGGGCAATACCCACTCCAACGGAAATGAGTCCGGCCGAAGAAAGAGGTAAGTCGAGTTTTAGCGGTTTTAGCCCTTTGTAAATCAGACTTAGGGTAAGCATGGTGCCGATAGGAAAGAGCATCAGCGGTCCATACCTTTGCATGGCTTGCAAAGGATTGCGCTCCGCCAAAATTCGTTTGCGGATGTGAATGAAGAAGAAATAGCCCACAAAGCCACCGCAGATTGGCGAGATAATCCACGAAGCGACAATCAAGGATACTTTAGACCAGTCCACGCTGGAGAAGCCCCCAGCAACAATGCCAAAACCGATAACGGCACCGACAATGCTATGGGTTGTTGAGACGGGCCAGCCGAGAAAAGTCGCAATGTTTAGCCAAATGGCTGCAGCAAGCAGACTGCAGGTCATGCCAAGGGCAAAACTGAGGTTGTCGCCACCGAGGCTTGAGGCATCCACGATGCCTTTGCTGATGGTTTCGGTCACACTGCCACCGACGAGCAGGGCTCCACAAAACTCGAATACTGCAGCCACGACAATGGCGCGGCGCAGGGTAAGTGCTCCGGAACCCACGGAAGTACCCATGGCGTTGGCCACATCGTTTGCGCCAATGTTCCATGCCATGTAAAGGCCAATAACGGCGGCTGTCGTTGTAAGGACGCTAACCATGTCCATGCGACGTGAATCCTGACTTAGCGAGCAATAATGAGGCGGAACAAGTCGCCAACGTTCTCTGCATGGTTTGCCATGTCACCGAGTTTGTTAAGGACTTTTGTCCACATGAAAATTTCCATGGGTGGGAGTTCGTTCTCCAATCGAAAAAGGATGCGAGCATTTTCGCTTTGTACCTTGTCTGCTTCGTGTTCGAGACGATGTAGCTCGTCTATCATGGCGCGCGTTTTTTCGGCTGCTCGTCCACCAAAACCTGCAGCTAAAAGGTTATCAAGAGTGCGCGTGATGCGTTGAGCACAAAATACGCAATCCATAACATGTTCAATGAGTGAGCGCAGTGAGTCTTGCATTTGTTTGGGAACGGTAAGCTCGCGCAAAGTAAGCAGGACAGCTGCATCTTCAGCCGAGTCGGCCACTGAATCGATTTGGCTGATAAGCTTTAGAATGTCGCGTCGGTCGACGGGCAAGAACAAACGAATAGGCATGTTCGAGCGTACTTTGTTTTTAGCTTCATCGGCTTTGGCTTCAAGTCGACTAATCTCCTTGGCCAAAGCTTTTACTGAGGGCTGATCCCCCGCGATGAGCTTTTCGAATGTTTCAGGAATGCGCTCGCAGCATTCAACGACGCGGTCCATTAATTCGCCGACCTGTTGCAGTGGACTGCGCACTAATAAGCCAGCTAAAGGAATTCTCATGGTATATCTCCTCGGCCCTTATAGCAGTATGCTTCTTTGGTAGCTACGCCTAAATTTAGCTAATTTCGATGGTATTCCTCGAAGCGATAAACTAAATCCTTATGCTTTTTGGCCGCTGAAGAAGCGATCAGAGCGAAGTCTGATTCAAACGGCGGGAAAAAAGCATCGCATTCAAAAGCCGCCTCAATACGTGTGAGAAACAAACGTTTACACTGGGTAAGTGCTATGGCGTGTGCATAGAGTTGAGCGCCTCCGATAACAAACAGTTGATCCACACGCTGCAGTTGCTGAAGCGTTTTACAATTAGTTAAGGCGTCCTCGAACGATAGGGCGGCGTGTACCGAGCCAGGCAAACCGTTTCGTTTGTTGCGGCTTAAAACGATATTGGTCCGACCGGCAAGTGGTCGGTAAGGTTCGGGAATGGATTCCCAGGTTTTTCGTCCCATGATAACCGCGTTCGTGAGTCCTTGTTTTGATGTGGTAGTGATTTTACGAAAATAAGCCATGTCTTCGGGTAGATGCCAGGGCAGATTGCCACCTGCGCCGATGCCCCGTTGTTGATCGAGTGCGGCGATGCAAGCAAAGGACAGCTCTGGTGCTAGCTCACTCATACGGCCACTTCAAAACGGATAAAAGGGTGATGCTGATAGTTTTCAAGGCTAATGTCTTCGAATGAGATGTCGTCGAAGGTTTTGTGGGCGATGCGAAGGGTAGGCAGCGGATAAGGTTTACGCGCAAGTTGTTTTTTGAGGCCTTCAACATGGTTCAGGTAAATATGAGCGTCCCCAAGGGTATGAATAAAATAGCGTGCCTCCAGCTTGCATTCTTGAGCAATCATGGTGCTGAGCAAAGCATAGATTGCAATATTAAAAGGTACGCCTAGGGCTAAATCGGCAGAGCGTTGATACAACTGGCAGTCCAAAAAATTCCCGGTGACAGAAAACTGAAAAAAAGCATGGCAGGGGGGCAGGGCCATTTTGTCTAGGTCACCCACGTTCCAGGCGCTTACAATAATGCGACGTGACGTTGGATCATTTTTGATGAGCTCTATGGCTCGTCCTATCTGGTCGATGCCTTGGCCGCCCCAATTCCTCCATTGTTTTCCATAAATCGGGCCGAGCTCGCCGTTTTCATCCGCCCACGCATCCCATATTGGGGTGTATTCACTAAGGCCATCGTTGATGTTCGTGGAGCCCTTCAAAAACCATAATAGTTCTCGAACTACTGCATCAAAAAGCACCTTTTTGGTGGTGAGTAAGGGAAAGCCCTCACGCAAATCGTAACGTGTCTGAGTCCCAAATATGCCGAGCGTTCCGGTGCCAGTTCGATCTTCTCGGCGCTCTCCATGCTCTAAGACGTGTTCGATTAACTCCAGGTAGGCCTTCATGAAGAGGTGATAATCTCCAGAGGGGCGCTGGGTCAATACGTCATGATTGTGATAAGGTCCCAAGCCATGGCCTCTCATTCGCTGGAAAAAAGAGAACCCGGGCTCGTACTTTTGCTTAGCATTGTGACCTGTGGTCTCTATCTTTTGTACTGGTATCACTGTGTCTACCGGGAGTTTGAGTCTCTGACAGGACAAACTCCGACTGGACAGGCTTTTGTGCTCGATTTGGCGTTTTCTATTTTAACGTGCGGAATCTACGGCATTTGGGTCGATTATAAGATCGCTCAAGTTCTCCTCGAGCAGCAAGAGCGTTGGGGCATGAAGCACGCTCAAGACACCACAATTATCACAGTCGTTTTGGACGTAGCGGGTTATGTGTCGGTGTTTTTTGCGAATTTCGTGTCGAGTGCACTGCACCAAGATCAACTCAACAAGTTAGCTTCGGTGATTGAAAAACATGCTTGAGCGTTTTTACGGATCCGATTTGCTAATGCGTCCTCCGGCGCCTGTGACCATGAACAAAGCAGGGGCGAACTACAAAAGCGAAGTAATGCATACGAGCTACTCGCCAAGGCAGGCTTATCGCGAATGGTTAACGATTTGTGATGCCATTGTTGAATGCGGCGGGGATTCGATTTTCATGTTTGAAGAGGCAGACCAGCGGTTTTGGGACCGTGAAGTGCTTCGGGTGCTTAGCAATGGTACTGTGATCGATTCGGATACGAAGGAAGAGCTTGCTTCGGTTGATGAGATTCTAACCGGGCGCGTTTTCACCGCAAACGGCCCTTGGGTGCAAGTCCAAGACAAAACGTTGCGAGTTCTTTATCCCCGTATGTTGGAGCACCGGCAACGCGAAATTCCTTACTATCAGAGCTTGCTTGAAGCCATCGCCGCGGAAAGTGGATTTTCTTTACTTTGCGAACAGAACCCGCACCCATGGGAAGGGCTCGCTGATGTTGTCGTCGTCGATGATACCGTCTTTTTCACTCACACTGTTCGAGGGCATTACGATGCCGGCATCGCTGAAAAGACCTTGCGATCCAGCTTGGAGGGCGTTCAGTACGTTGCCGAGTTTTTTGATCTTGACCCTGCTAAAACGGTGTTCCTCGAGCTGATATATCCTCATTTTCACGGTGATACTGCGTATTTTGCTCTACGTGCGGAGGATCGGAGCACCGTGGCTGTGTATGAAAAAGGGTTTTACGCTGATGGCGGGGAAGTGATCTGGCGAATTCTAGATGGCCGACCTTGCCTGAAGCTATCAAAGCAGGATGCTGTGGATGCTTACGCCGGAAATTCCCGTCAGGTTAATGGCGGCGTACTTGTGCCCACAGGGGTAAGTATGGCTTATGAAAACGATCTGAAAGCTCTGGGTCTTAAGGTCTTTGAGATCGAGCTACAGGAGTTATTCGCGAAAGCAGGAGGCGGTCCAGGTTGCGCAACGCTGTACTTGCCTACGGATTTTCCTTTGCCTAAAGATTCCCCTTTGCGATACAGCAACGTGAAGATACAGGCGCAGGCCCACGCCAATCGCATCCCCGATCGCGTGGAGGTCGATGCTGCTTATTTCAGCGGCAAGTCTAGAGGCTGAGTCTTTTGCAGTCAGGATATGCCGTTTACACCGCTAAGCTGACCACAAACTTTGACTCACGATTCGTAGCGTATGTCGTATTCGTAAAGATCCGGTGCGCGCTTTTTCAGCTTCCCGTGCAAGGAAAGCAGCTTCCCTTCAAAAGCTTCGATAAAGCCATAAATGAAGCCTTCAATGAGCTCCGGCACGTGAGAGCCGCCCACTTCAATGATCGCATGCCCTGGTTCGAAGAAAACCGTCTTCATGTCATCCGATTCATCGACATCTTTCGAATTGGCCCGGAATACTGCGGAGGCGTCGCTAAAGACCTTGTCGATGCTATCAAAGCCCTGGGAAACAAAAAGATCCCGGGAATGGGTTACAAGTTGTGTCCCGATTTGAACGATTGAACGACTCGGCATGCGCGCAGCAATGGTGCGAGACATTGTGACGTAGATATCCCAGTCGTACCACGCTTCTGGATCGATTGATTCAGCAAGGGTCTGGTATTCGCCCAATTCTAGAGCTTGGGTGGGAAGGTGACGAATCACTGAGCGCAAATGAGCGCCTAGGACGTAACCTTTTTTAGAGGACATAGTCTTTTCTATACTTTTTCGCCGCGTGCACAAAGCTAAATTATCATGGTTCCCATTCCCGCGCCAAGCCGCTATACATCGCCTCAATGATGCCGGTATCCAAGAATGTGAAAATTGTTACTTTTACGGTGTTTTTTTGCTTCATTGCGACTGCTCTCGGTTATGGGGAGTCCAATCGATTGACCAAGAAGGACCCATTCGACTTGCTTAAAACGGTGCGAGGAAGCGGCAAGGAGCTCACGGTCACGGAGGCCCAGAAAATGGCCTTGGCCTGGTCTCCCGACATCGAGAAGTCCCGAGCTGCTATCGTTCTAGTTGAGGCTGCTGCCTCGCAGTCGCTTGTTGCGGCTATGCCAAGGCTTGAGTTTAGCGGTCGTTACACCCGACTTAGCGCGGTTAAGAACGGGAGCTTTTACAACGATGATCCGCAAGTATTTACTCAAGCTCGCGCTCTGGCTGCTCAAGTCACCGATCCTGCTGCACGCACTTTGTGGCAAAACAGCATTGATTCACAAGAAGCTACAGCAAACTTTTCATTCCCTATATTCTTCGATCAATATGCATTGCGTGCCACGGTTAAATTTCCGGTAAGTGAGATTTTGCTCTCAGCGCTGCCTGCGTACAGAGCTTCCATTTCGGCCGAAGAAGCTGAGCAACACCGTCTGAAATCTCAAAGTGCCCAAATCGCACTAAATGTGGCGGAAAGTTATTTTAACTTTGCTCGCGCTAGAGGGGCGCATGCTGTGGCCATGCGAGCCCGCAAATCAGCGGAGGATCGCCGCAACCAAATTGAAGCCTTCGTCAATGGCGGACGCATGGCCAAATTGGACCTGAAGCGAGCACAGGCACAGCTGGCAAGGGCCCAGCTTGCTGAAACCCGCGCCCGGGCCTCTGAAGTGCTGGGAGCTGAAGGCCTGTGCATACTGCTACACTATCAACCCTGCTCTCAGATCATGATAGCGGAACGCTTTGAAGCAAATCCCAGTCCCTTGGAGGGCGACAAAGAGAAGTTTCTTAAACTCGCATATCACAATCGCCCTGAGATTAAAGCGATCAAGGCGACAATCAAAACACAAAAACACATCGTTTCGGCACAGCGAGGCCTTCAGTACCCGAAACTCGATCTCTCTGCCAATATGGATTACGCCAATCCAAACACGCGTATTTTTCCCCAGCAACAAAAGTTTAGAGCGACTTGGGACGTAAACGCGGTGCTGAGCTGGTCTCCCAATGACACGTTTTCCGCCTCGGCCACCACTTCGCAGGCGGAGGCAGATCTCATGAGAGCCGGTGGCGCTTTTAGAGCAGTGAACGACGCGGTGAGTCTTGAAATAACCCAAGCTGTGACAGCTCATGAAACGGCGCGCACCTCCTTAGCCGTTGCTCAAGAGGGTTTGGAGGCCGCAAAAGAAAGCTATCGTGCGCGCGTGCTCCAGTTCGAAGTTGGGGTGGCCGTCTTATCGGACGTTTTGGATGCGGACACTGAACTTAGCCAGGCCTATTTGGATTTGTTGAATGCCCATATCGACCTACGTATTGCATGGTTCCGATTGCAATATGCCACTGGGACAATGAAGTTATAGATCCTCATCGGAGCGCATCTACCCTAAATGTTAGCAAAACCCCGCGTCGCATTTCCGATTAGAGCTCTTGCCTACAAGAACACACTCGAAGAGTGAAAAATCCGGCGGAGCCATCGCGATAGGGTTCCGCGCGGGTTAGCGTCAATCTCACTGTTGCGCCCCATGCGCAGTTCCACTCCTCGCCATTTTACTTTGCGCGAGACGGCTGCATAAGGCCACATCATAGCGAAAAACAGATCGGTCATGGGTAAGACCCAAAGATAAGCCAAGCGAGGCGGTTTGTGGCGAGCAATGAAAACAGAAGGATGTCTCCGGCAGCTTTTGCTGCGATGACGCCTAAAAGCAGCACTGTCATCGAGACGCTTGCGCAGGACAGGATCCATGCCGCGAAAGCCAGTGCTCCTGGATTGCCCCACAGGAGAGCAAGAACAAAGCTAGGTGGATGAATAACGGCTTGCATCTTTAGCCAACGTGAATGGCGTGAAAAAAAATGCTTCAAAGGCAGTTGAATGTTGATGTTTGTGATGGGTTGGCGCGACAGTTCAACGACTCGGCCGTTTTTTCGGTAACAGTCGCCAAGCAAATAGTCTTCACAAAGCTTGTCCTTAAACATTGCAAGACCACCTAACTCTTCCAGTTCACTTCGCCGCAACAGCATGGCCTTGCCGATGACGCAGGTGATTCCCGTCATGAGCTTGGTAAAACAAACACTGGGGGTGATAAATGTACAAAGATGCGTGTTTTCAACGGCAGCTCCCCATGCTTGCTCTTCTGCACCCACCACGGGACAACTAAGTAAGGATATTCCTTGGGATTCGAATTCGCTGACGACTTTGGATAAGAAGGTCTTGGGGACACGTACGTTTGCGTCGGTCTGCAAGACGAGATCATGGTGGGCAGCAAAATATGCGCCAGCTAAGTCACATACTTTAGGGTTGCGTCCAAAACTGGTATCGGATTGAATAAACCTGCATGGTATTTCGGGATAGTCCCGGGCGACTTGTTTCGCTACGATGATTCCAGGGTCATCGGGATCATTCGAGGAAAAAACGATCTCCCAGGGACCAGGGTAAACTTGATCGAAGAAGCTCTGAAGGTTTTCCTTAAGTTCCTCTTCAAGCCCTTTGATTGGCTTTAGGACGGAGACCGCCGGAGCGATTTCAAGTGGCGGTGGAGGCGGATGTTTGAAAAACCGCCAAGTTGTAAAGACCCCGAAGCCGTAAACTGCGAGTGCACACAGACTGAGGGCGCCCAAAATTTGGTAAAGCACCATGCTCAGTGTTTATGGCATCGATCCCCCCCCCTCAGCAAAGGACAAAGGTGTAAAGTTTTGTAAAAAATGACTTTATACTGATTCCTGTATTTCGTTCTCAATGGCCAGGATAAAGCGGGTGCGCCTTTCCTCCTGCGCGGTATCTCGAAATAGTGAATAGAAAAGTGCTCTAATGACAGCCTATTTGACAGACACGAAACTCATTTTGGCAAGCGTTTTGACAGGCTTTGGTCATCTCGGAGCAGCGCGCCCTGCAGGTGTCGCGCTTTTTGCTGCAGCGCATTGCACAATAAGTGACTGGCAAGGTTCGTGAATTGCGGCGAAGCTTGCTTTCTTCAACCGTTAGCTGAGGGCTGTTGTATAAACTGTGTGCTCTGCAGCTAGGGCCATCTTGAAGACAGTCTTCCGCATAAGCGATTTTGTTTGAGTTCTGGCCCAGGGTGTGGCGCCGAAGCCAGTGTTTCCAGCAGTGTTCTTTTTTGCTTTTTTGATACGCTAGGCTGTTTTCTCGAGAATAACAACGTTCAAAAGCCAGATCGTTTTGGTGAACGAGTCGTGGACTTGGGCCGCAGCTTGCAATCAGCAGTAGAAACACGCAAACTCTCATCGAGGGAATCATGTTGACGCAGGCTAACACTATTGTGGAGCATAGCCCAAACACAGAAGTATCGTCTGGCTTGTTGAATGTGCCAAACTTTGGAACTTTATTTCTTCGTTGGTCCAAAAAGGGTCTGCGTGAAATGCGTTTCAATAATAGCGAAAACGAAAGTTCAGCCTCAACGATAGTCACGGTACCTGACTACTATGCCAGGCCGTTGACTGACTATTTTAACGGAGAGCCGATTGACCCGGCACTCTTGGCAGTCGATTTAGAAGGGACCCCTTTTCAAGTTAGAGTATGGCAGGCCCTTGGTGCAATTCGCCGCGGTGGCGTGCGTTCTTATGCGGGCATTGCACGGGATCTGGGCAGTCCTCGCGCTATGCGGGCGGTTGGTCGGGCCGTTGGCGCCAATCCCATTCTTGTTGCGGTGCCTTGCCACCGTGTGGTGAGAGAAGACTTGGGGCTAGGTGGCTTTTCTGCCGGTCTAGAGTTGAAGCGAAAGCTACTGAGCCTCGAAGGCATTGCTGTGCAGGATGAGCATGTTTTTCCGGGACAACTCAGCCTTCAAGAATCATACAACTAATTTTTTCAGAGTTGCATCAAGCTTTTGCTCGACCTGTTTGAGTTCAGCAAAACGTTGTTGTTCCCGTTCAACAAGGTCAGTTGGCGCACGTTGCAAGAAATTCGCGTTAGCTAGTTTCTTTTCCAATTGGTCGATGTCTTTTCGGGTCTTTTTGATTTCGCGTTCTAAACGGTCTTTTTCTTTTTGAGGATCGACCAGCCCTTCAAGTGGTACGAGCACGGTGACTCTTTCAACAATAGAGACGGCTGCGTTGTCTGTGGCATTGGGAGCACTTGCGTTCTTGATGGTGAGCTCTGCATTGCAAAGCGTCGCGATGGCGTTTTGCTCGGCCTTGAGCAGCGTAACGATGTCTTTGTCGTCGCTAAGCAAAGTAAGTGGGAGCTTTTTTGACCATGGCAGTTCATGCTCAGCTCGAATGGTGCGTGCGGCGGAGATGACAGGCTGCAAAATAGCCATCTTCTCTTCGGCGTCTTTGTCCTCTCGTTCACAGTGTCTTGCTTTAGGATAGGGTGCGACCATAATGCTTAGGGTCGCCGAGTCTTTTTTAGGGATACGCTGCCAGATGTCCTCCGTGATAAAAGGCATCATGGGGTGTAAAAGTCGAAGTAGTACTTCTAAGACGTAGAGCAAGGTAGTTTCGGTTTCCAATTTGACTGCAGCTTCGCCTTGACTAAGCAACGGTTTGGACAGCTCGAGGTACCAATCGCAAAACTCGTCCCAAGCGAAATGATACAAGCTGCTGCTTGCTTCATCGAGCCGGTAGCTGTCGAGTCCGTTCCCAGCCTGCTCGATGGTTCGATGCAAACGAGATAGGATCCAGCGGTTCGCTAAGGTGGTTGGCTGGGGGGCCGAATCTGGGCAGAGTGTCTCGGATTCGGACAGACTCATCAAGGTGTAGCGGGCGGCATTCCAAAGCTTGTTGCAGAAGTTTCGGTAACCCTCAATGCGTTTGAGCGAAAGGGGGATTTTGCGCGTTTGCGGCGAGTAACTAAGCAGGGTGTAGCGAAGCGCATCGGTGCCGCAGGGCTTGAAGCCATCCGGATAGTGTTTTTGTAGATAGCGGATGCCTTGTTCGGTTGAACCGAGCTCTTTGGCCTGCGCGGCGAGATCCTCAAAACTGATACCATGAATGACATGCAAAGGATCGATGACATTACCTTTGACTTTCGACATCTTGTTGCCTTGCTCGTCGGTAACCATGCCTGCCAGCAAGATGCGTCGGAAAGGAACTTCACCCATGAAATGAATGCCCATCATCATCATGCGTGCGACCCAAAAGAAAGAATATCGTAGCCGGTTTCTAAATCGTCGGTTGGATAGATTTTGCAAGGTCAGCGCTCTGTTCGGGCCACCCCAATGTTGAAAAAGGCCAGAGCGCGGAACTGAACCAGGTGTCCAGCACGTCGGGATCCTGACGAAGGGAAGGGTGCGAACAAGCATTGCACTTTTCGGGTGCAGTGCGGCTTACCTGAAGTTGCTCGCATGCTTCGCAGTAGTAAGCGGGAATCTGATGGCCCCACCACAGTTGCCGCGAAATGCACCAGTCTTGAATGTTATCAAGCCAATGAAAATAGGTTTTTGTCCAATCTTCCGGGATGATTTGGGTGCGACCTTCTTTGACAGCGGCGATAGCGGGTTTTGCTAAGCCATCCATTTTAACAAACCATTGGGTGGAAACCATCGGCTCAACCACGGTGCCTGAGCGTTGTGAACGCGGCAATGTCATGATGTGTTTTTTGCTGCCGCGCTCTAGGCCTTTGTCTTTGAGCGCTTGCTTAACAGCTTTTCGCGCCGCAAAGCGCTCAAGACCTTTAAACGTACCGCCGTTTTCATTGATGGTGCCGTTCTTTTCAAGAATATTGATCGCTTCAAGGCCATGTCGCTTGCCCGTGGCAAAATCGTTTGGATCGTGTGCCGGGGTGACCTTTACGACACCACTACCAAACTCTGGATCGACAAGTTCGGCATCGGCGATGATGGGGATTTTCCGATCCACAAAAGGATGAAGTGCAAACTTCCCATGCAGATGCTTGTAGCGTTCATCGTCAGGGTGTACGGCAAGAGCTGTGTCTCCGAGCATCGTCTCGGGTCGGGTGGTTGAGACGATAACTTCGCCGCCGCCATCCTCTTTTGCGACAGGGTAAGCAAAATCATAAAGTTCGCCTTCGACGTTTTCTTGGGTGTCGACTTCCAAGTCAGATAAAACGGTTTGCGTTTCAACATCCCAGTTCACCAAACGCGTGCCGCGATAAATGAGTCCTTCTTCAAAGAGCCTGACAAAGGCTTCGGTGACTGCGCGGGACAACGCCGGATCCATAGTGAAACGAGCTCGTGACCAATCGCAGGAAGCGCCAAGCACGCGCTGTTGCTCGAAAATCCGGTCTCCGGATTGCGAGCGCCACTGCCAAACGCGCTCAATAAATTTATCTCGCCCAAGATCATGGCGCGATATGCCTTCGTTTTTAACTGGCGCTCTACGACGACTTGCGTTGCGATGCCTGCGTGGTCCGTTCCTGGAATCCAAAGGGTGTTAAAGCCCCGCATGCGATGGTAGCGAATCAACACGTCTTCAAAGGTCGCGCGGCAAGCATGCCCCATATGCAGGTAGCCTGTGACATTCGGGGGCGGAATGGCGATGGTATAGGTTGGGCGGGTGTCGCAGGGATCGTTTGTTGCCGAAAACAGCTTGCTGTCTTCCCAAAAACGGTACCAACGGGTTTCAGTTTGTTCAGGGTCGTAAGTTTTTGGAAAAACTTCGTCCTTTAGCATGTCTGTCACTCTACTCGCCCTCTCGTCTAAAGCGTTTTGGCTACGGCTCTGCTCGGAGGAGATATCTGGCCGATATTCCTCGTAGCGTCAACAAGACTCAAGCAAGCCGCCTTTGCGGAGTTAGTCCTCGGTAAGGCGCCGGATCTCTTCTCGAATAAGTGTTTCAGCAAGATCGGGCACGACTTCCCAAACCACTTGCTCAATAACTTCCCGAGACAGGGTCAAAACAGCCTCCATTTGAGTCTTGTCGAGACCAAGACCCGATAGCTTTTGCTCTAAGCTAATCGAAGCAGCACTTAGAGGAGCAGCTGCTACGACCGGTGGGGCTGCGACTGGACTTGGGGTGGCCGCACGAGCTGGCGGCGTCGATGCTGGGCGCTCCTGCGTCGCTGCGGTTCCAATGCTCATGCGATTGGGTGAAGGGGCCTGCGGAGCCGATCCCGCGAGCGGCGCACCCATGCCAGGAAGCGGTGGCAGCGCTGCTCCGGTGCCCATCACGGTCTTTTGTCTAAACCGTGGTGCTCCGGGCTGCCCGCCAGCACTTATCGGTGGCGCCATGGGGACAGTTCCTTGCGGAATATTTTGTGCGGGCGAAATCCCTCCCTGTGGAGCGGAGGGCCGATTGCTTGCTCTGCCCAGCATGTTTTGAACTTTTTCGATGAGAACTTGGGTCTCAAAAGGCTTTGTAGCATGCCCATCGACGCCTGCGCTACGGCCTTTACCCTCATCGTAGGGATGCTGCTCGCTTGCCAGGACCAACACCCTGAGGCTGGGTTGAGACTGCTTTAGCGTGCGGCAAAGGTCATAGCTGCTTGTCGAAGGTAGAGAGTTATCAACAATGGCAACATCAGGTTGCAGCGAGTCGACTTGCCCTCGTGCAGCATCTGCGCTTTGCACCGACACCACATTTGCATCCTCTCCTGCAAAGGTCATTTCCAAAATACTGCGCATCGTTGCACTGTCATCGACAGCGAGGATGGTAAGGGTCATCGTTTTGGCTCCACCACGCGATAATTTATATCATCTGTACGCTACCGTAGACCAATTGGTCAAGAAATACTGGTAGTTTATCCCATAAGTTCGAAAAGTTTCGCGCCAGATACCGAGAGTGCCCTGGCAGCTATTTCAGAGCATTGATAACCAGGCCGGTAGCGAGCTTGGGAAAAAAGAATGTGCTTTTGGGAGGCATGACGTCGCCAGCGCGAGCGACATCGCAGACTTGCTGCAGGGAAGTTGCCTGTAAAATCACCCCAATACGGTCATTTTCTCCTTCGCACTGCTCTTTAAGCGTCTGCAAGTCGTGCGGGTAATTGTATTGAACATTTTGCCCACCAAAATGACAGCGCACGACACGGTCCACGAAGAGCTCGTGCAACACTGCGACGTCGAGAGTCCGCCACACCTTGGGACGATCGGGACAAAATCGAAGGAGCGGGTCCTCCGTGTTTGCGCGAAGGATATAACTTTGCCTTGAACGCCCATCATAAAGGGCCATGGCATGCGCTCCATGCGTTGGTAGGCTGAGGGCTATTTCTTCGAGTGAAGCCGCTGACCCGGTTTCGGACAGATCGAGCTCAGGCACATCTTTTAGCGCCGCGCGTAGTGCATCGAGACTAAAACCAGACAAATTCTTCAAAACGCGATGGGTTGGCAGCACCAGCAGACCCTGATCCTGCATCGGCACAAGCACAAACATGCAGCGTTGGGCTAGCGCGTTATCGGTGTGTTCTTTGGAGTAGTTTAGCGCTGTTGTATAACGATGATGCCCATCGGCGATGAAAACTTCTTTGTTTTGTAGTGCGTGCTCTACCGTTTCAAAAACACACTGGTCCTGCACGCGCCAGCAGCGATGCAGCACATCGTCATTTGCCGTGCTTCCTACAAAATCAGGTTCTTGTCCCTCGCACTGTGTCTTTAGCAACGTTGAGATACGTTGCTCGGCATCATCAACTTCTGCAAAGACGGGAGAGAGTTGGGCATGGGTAGCTTGCATAAGTTTCAGTCGGTCGTCGGTGCCGCCCTGAATGGTTTTTCATGGCGGAAAATGCCGTGAGGCTTATTGAACTCTTCAGTCTTTAATGCGCAGATAAGTCCGCGGCGCTCATAACTTCGGCCTGCGACCGTAAATCGTTGTTCATAGATAAAAAGAGCGGTGTCGTTATCGTGGACAAGGACTTTTCCTCAATCCATTGACGGTAAAGTTGCGCTGCGTTGTCATAGGCGGAGTCTGGCCCTAAGGTCTTAGGTGGCGTGACTGGTAAGTCGACGGCGACAATGTTGTGCGGATCGGCGGCAAGCAGTTTAGCTTTAGGCCCTTCGTCGAGTACATCGTAAGGAGGGCAGATTTGGCCGCTAATTTCGGTTCCGTTTTGCGCATTTGCAAAAACAACAGCATTCAATGCTTCAAGTTTTGCCATGCCCGTATCGTTAGCATACTGGGAGGCGCACCAACAGGCCCTTCTTTTGCTAGCGGCAGCTTGACTGTCCTTCAAAGAGCACCTACTAGCCCGGACATTATGTCCATCCAGTTGCCTGCTGTTAAAAACGCTAAACCGAGCCCGTGCGGCCCGGCTGAGCAGCTCGATCCGAGGCGCTATCAAAAGCTTGCCCCTCGATTCAGTGAAAAAGCATTTGATCTGCGCGAATTAGTCCCCGATTGCAACGAGTTTGAACTGGAAATCGGCTTTGGCCGCGGCGCGTCCTTGCTTGAGCGTGCGCGAAACAATCGATCAATTGCCTTGTTTGGAGTCGAAGTCAAAAGCAAGTGGGTATACAAAGTTCACGAGCGAGCTTGCAGCGAAAAGTTGCACAATATCAGTGTATTTTGTGGCGATGCTCGAAAGTTTCTCAAGCTCGCAGGCCCGGATGCATGCCTGAGCAGGGTCTTTGTTCATTTTCCTGATCCTTGGTGGAAAAAACGTCACTCAAAGCGTCGTGTTATCGATGCAGAGCTATTGAACGATGCGCACCGTGTTCTGAAAAAGGGCGGTGATTTTTTTGTTCAGACCGATGTCCAAGAACGCGCAGAGCTTTATGCGGCAACCTTCCGGGCTCATCCAAACTATGCGCTGCTAGAAGTCGACGGCAGTGAGTGGTTGACTAGCAATCCTTTTGCGGCGCCATCGAACCGAGAGCGGCGCGCGGAGCTAGACGGTCTGCCGGTGTATCGCTTTATTGCGAAAGCGCTTTAGAGCATTTTCCAAACATCGATCAATTGTCTGGGAAAGCGTCCTAGCGGGCCTATTCGCAGCGCTTTTCCGTCAGTTTGCGAAGGCGCTCCTGCCTTGCTTCAAGGAGAGCGAGCTCAGGCATAGCTGGTGCTGCTTTGCTCGTAGGCGCAGCCTTGCCGAGAGGGCTGAAAAAGAAACGGGGATCATCAACGATGTCGTAGAGTTCTTCACCCCGCTTGAGGATTTTGCAGTTACGACGCATTAGCTCATCGTGGATCATTTCAAAACCGATCACGCTCCAGGTGTGGGTGTCATGCAAAAGAATAATCCCGCCGTTTTGGTTTCCCTCTCGTTCGCGGCGGTCGAGTACGCGTTGCCAAGTTTGCAATACATTTTCAGGGGTATCCACTTGCACGTCACCGGTGCCAAGATTCCACATCACCGTGGTGTAGCCATGATCCGCAAGAAGGGCAGTCGTACGGTCGGAATAAGCGCCACCGGGTGGTCTAAACAGCCAGGGGCGTTGTCCGAACACTTTTTCAAAAATCGCCTGTGCGCCTACGATTTGCTCAAGAGCTTCTTCATTGTTTAGAAGTGGAAGCTGTAAATGATCAAGACCATGGCTGGCTACCATATGTCCTCGGCGTACGGTCTCAATTGCAATTTCAGCTTGCGCACGTTGCGCCTCGCTCTGTCCGCGAATCCGCCATGCAGACAGAAAGAACACTGCTTTGATTCCTCGGGCATCGAGCGCATCAAGTAGTGCGGGCGTATGCCGTAAATCCGGGCCATCATCAAAGGTAAAGAGAATCAGCCGATGCGGTGTTGCACCTGTCATGATTTTTCCCCTGGCAAAAGGCTTTCCAAGGGCAATCGATAGATCGATGGGATTGAGGCTGACTGCTTTTGTTTTTGAAACGGAGCGCTGTGTGTCATTGAGCTCTGGGCGCTGTTCGATTCGCGATGCCGCACGCGCTGAGGACAGTGAGGCGAAGCTGTGGGTGCCCACCCAAGGCAAATCTTGGCTCAGATGAGCGAGAAGTGCGCCTAAACTCACCGCTAAGAGCGTACTTGCTGCCCGTTTTATAAATTGCATAGAGCTAAGACTACACTGAACGAAAGTGTAGGTCTAAAAAGCTCAATTTATTAAGCGTTTATATAATCGCAGGATTCGCTTGCCTTCTAGCTACGGTCGCTTTTATACCCCCGGCTGTGTTAAGGGTCGATAAACTCAGCAAGCGTTTCAAGAAGCGCCGCGCTGTCGATGGTTTAAGCTTCGAGGTGGCTACGGGCGAAGTTGTTGGTTTTCTCGGGCCCAACGGCGCAGGTAAAACCACAACCTTGCGCATGCTGACAGGGTTTGTGGCGCCGGATGAGGGCAGCATCGAGATTGATGGCATTGATGTGTTGCGCGATTCGGTTCAAGCTCGCAAACGCATTGGTTACATGCCCGAGGGCGTTCCTTTGTACAAGGACATGCGGGTTGGCGAGTACCTATGGTTTCGCGCTGCTCTAAAAGGCGTTAGGCGTCTCGAACGAAAAGAGCATGTGCTCGAAGCCATGCGCCTTGCGGATATTGAGGAAGTCTCACGGCAAATCATTGGACAACTCTCGCGTGGCTATAAGCAACGCGTAGGCTTGGCCGATGCGCTTGTGGCCGATCCTCCGCTGCTCATTTTGGACGAGCCCACCGCAGGGCTTGATCCCAATCAAATTCGCCATGTTCGAGCGCTAATTCGCCGGCTCGGAGGGAAAAAGACCATTTTACTTTCGACCCATATTTTGCCCGAGGTCGAAGCCATTTGCGAGCGTGTGTTTATTTTGCGTCGGGGGCAACTGGTTGCTGAAGGTCGCCCTGATGTGTTGCGTAAAAAGTGAAACGACGCAAAGAGCCTTGTCATTGAAGCGCGTGCTAAGCGAGCGCAGATTGAGCCGATGCTTTGGTCGGTACAAGGCGTGCAGCGTGTATCTGAAATCGTCGACCTAAGTTACAACAACTTGGTTCGTGCGCGCGTTGAGGTAGATTCTGATCCGCAAGTTGCCGAACGTATTTTTGAAGCAGCCTCTGAAGCTGGCGTCGTGTTACGTGAGCTGCGTGCCGAGTCGGCAAGCTTAGAAGACGTTTTTGCGGAGTTGACCACTACCGAAGTCATGAGTGAAGCCGAGGCTCAGGCACTCAAGACTGTGCGCGAGCAAAAGGAGAAATCATGAGTAGTGCTGTCGTCATTGCGTGGCGAGAGCTGCGAGCTTTCTTCGTATCGCCCATGGCTTATGTGGTGTTCACGGTGTGGCTGCTCTGGTGCGGCATTCATTTTTATGTGCTTTCCGTGCATTTTTCGCAGTTTGCTTTTGAGACTCCCAGCGCCAATCCACTAACCACCTTTTTTGGTGGAACCACGTTGTTTTTTATGCCGCTTTTAGTGTTTGTTCCGGTGCTTACCATGCGGCTGGTGGCTGAAGAGCGTCAGACCGGTACGCTTGAGACGGTGCTCACCGCACCCGTGACGGAGTGGGCGCTGATCTTAGGTAAATACTTTGCCGTGATGACTGTTTGGATAGTGCTGTGGCTGCCGACCTTTGTGTATGTCGTGCTCGCCACAGGCTTTGGTCATGTCGATGTGGGAGAAATCGCAGCAAGTTATCTGGGAATCCTAGGTATCGGCATGTACTACATGGCCATTGGTTTGATGATGAGTGCTGGTGCGCGTCATCAAATTGCTGCAGCGCTCCTGACCTTCATGGTGCTTGGGCTACTGTTCGTGCTTGGTCTTGGTGAGTTTCTCTTTGATGATGAACTGCACCGTGAGCTTTGCGCTTATGTAAGCGCTTGGGGCCATATGGAAACATTTTCCAAGGGCATTGTGGACAGTCGCTATCTTGTTTTTGATCTATCCGCAGCCGTGTTGGCCTTGTTCTTAGCGGTAAGACGACTTGAGCTGAGGAAGTACATCTCATGAGTGTTTCTGATTCGCAACAGTCGCAAACGCATAGCGCCGTGAGCCAAGCTCGAAAAGTGCGCATCACCCAGGAACTCAGTTTTGCGTTAAGCAGTCTGCTTGTTCTCGCTATCGTAGTAGCGCTGAACTATCTGTCCTTTAGGCACTACACACGTTGGGATTGGACAAAAGAGCAACTCTACAGCTTGTCTTCACGAAGCGAAAAAAAGTGCTTAAGGGCTGAATAGCCCAATAAATATCTATGTTTTTCTTTCCGAGAGGCGAGCCCTAGTTTTCCCGGAAATCAAAACATTGCTTGGAAAACCCAGTATACTGAGGTTTCTGATGAGGTCGCCGTGCATCTGGTCGACCCGGACCAAACGCCCCGCTGAGTTTGAACTACTTGCCAGCGCTTTGGCGTGATGGCGGGCCAGTTGATGGGTAGTGATGAACTTAGGGCGGATACGGCAGCAATGATGTATCGAACGCTACGAACAAGTGGGCCATTGCAGAGAGACCTCATTGGTTTGGTGATATCGAAAGTGATGACGAAGCTGAAAGTGATGTGATTGAAGTTCGCGCCGAACGTGCTCTTACCAGCGCCATCGTGCCAAGTTAGCAATGGTCAGGCCACCGAAGTATGCCTTAGCAGTGGTCACGGCGAGTGGGATTTGGATCGCGACAGAGCCGCTCCTTGCTAGCCTTACGCGATGATCTCGAACGGGACAACGTACACATGGAAAGCGTTCCCTTTGGGCTGAGCCAAAACCTCCTTGAGCAATGCGATGCGGTATTTGTCATTGGACCCACCCGTGCTTTTTCCAAAAGCGAAGCCGAGGCTTTTGCAGAGTATCTGCGCGACGGCGGAAATCTCCTTTTCGCCCTCGATCCTGTTATCTTAAGGCAACGTGTGATGCCAACCGGGCTTGAAGAAATGCTCAAAGGCTTTGGTATTGATGTCGCGGACAATATCGTCGTTGAGCATGATGAAAGTCTATTGCCTCAAAAGAGTCCTTTGGAGCGCTTCTTTGTCACACACTACGGAACGCATCCCGCGACTCAGGAACTCATTGGATCGAATGCGCCGCTTGTCATGCATCAAGCACGCGAAATCAACGCTGAAGAGGGCAGTGGTGCGATATCTATCCTCCAGACGAGCACTAAAGCTTCAACACTATCTGACCTTCAGGCGCTCAACACGCTTCTCGAGGGGAAAGCGACCACAAAAGCAGCACGAAGCGTTTCCTTGGCTGCAGCTACTACCGTTTACGTTAATGCTGCCCATGGTGAGAATAATGGGACCAAGGGCGTGGCTAAGGGCCGAGTGGCAGTTGTGGGCGACAGCGATTTCCTTTCCTCAAGCTATCTTGATGCGCCAGAGCTAACGAACTTCTATATTGCAAGTGCACTTACCGGATGGTTGTCGCAACGCGAGAGTTTGATTTCGATTCCGCCGAAAAAAATAAACCGTGCACAGCTTGATTTGAGTGTGGCGGATTTGGACGTGCTTTGGTGGCGTGTAGTCGTGCTATTGCCTTCGTTTTCCTTGCTGCTTGGCCTTTTGGTGTGGTGGAGACGCAGGGCATGAATTGGCGGCTAAACTTGCCACTGTTGGCATTTTTTGCCGCAATTATTGCCTACATTGTCATGTTCGAACGTCATACGCTTAGCGACAGTGAGCTCGAGGGTCGAGAAACAACTCTGCTTCCTGACTTTGTTCTCAAGCACGTGAGCGAGATTGATCTCACGTACGATGGCGAGCGACTTTTGTTCGAGCAGCATCAAAGCAATACAGCGCAACCTACTTGGTCACTAAAGCGGCCGAAGATAAAAAAACCAAATCGCGATGCGATAGATTCGCTGTTGGCGACATTGGAGTGGACGGAAGCTCTTCGGCGATTAGAAGATGTCGATGCCGCCGATCGCCATGCGTTGGGTTTTGATGCCCCAAGACTCACCGTGCGCTACCGCGTTGGTAAAAGCTGGCGAACGGTACGCATCGGTAACGACGATGTGCGTGCTCAGGGTGTTTATGTTAACGTCGACGATAGCGAGACTGTTTTTGTTGCGCCTAGCGATTTCCTCTCAACGCTGAAAAAGCCAGGCAGCGCATATTTTGAAGACCAAGCCATCCCGTGATCACTTTACCCGTGGGTTTGCATTCTGTTCTCAACGTCCAGCAGTTCTCTATGGTTTGTCACTGTTTGGATTATCGATGAAAAATGAATCATCGACGGTCACACTAAGGCGGTAAGGGGTGCTTGTATCGATGCCTTCGGGTTTGGGAGCCGTGATGAAAAAACTTCCGTTATCAAAAGCGCGCCATGCGCAATCAAGCATGGCATAGACCTTTGCATCACCCACCAGATCACATTGTTCTTGGCGCAAAGGCGTGTACAGCTTACCTGTCGTAGAGCAGCGAAGTGTTTTGTTGCATCGCTGTCTTCGCAAGCGGCGGTGACGGTTGTGTTGGCAACGGTTGTTGTGAAATCTTCGCCCCAAACGGCTCGAGCGAAAAGGGTTGGATTGCCTGTCGAGTTGATGCTGTCTGCGTAGTCGGAAACATCAATGCGATAGACGTCGGTCTCGTCGGTGTCAGAAAAATAGCCGTAGATTTCAAAATATTTGTTTGTGTCATCGTAAAGAGCATCGGGGCTCAGTACGATAGCGTGATCGATGGCGTCGTTT
The DNA here is from genome assembly GCA_016699535.1 of Myxococcales bacterium. Lineage (NCBI taxonomy): Bacteria > Pseudomonadati > Myxococcota > Myxococcia > Myxococcales > Myxococcales bacterium. The sequence continues at coordinate 2,906,347 of CP064980.1, read as the reverse complement.
GGTTCACGTTCACTTTCAAGGCTTGAAAGGTCACAGCTGTAGTACGGTCCGCTTTGTCCCGCGATGTATGCATAGTTCAGCCAAAGTTGTGTTTCGCTACTGTCAGCATTCGTGCTTAGTTGGTAGCTGCAGTACAGCTCTTAGTTCGTTCGTAAGGGGAAGGAACAAAACGTGAGCACCGATGTGTTCAGCGTCTTCTTCCCGCAGTGTTGGCGAAGCCTCTATGTTCTCTGGGGCGAACTTGCCATGTTCGGCATAAATCGTAGCGTAGAGGGTCTCCTTGTTGTGTTCGTTCTCTGAAAGGGAAAACCACTCGATTGCGACGTATCGAGTTCGTTATCGCTTTGAAGAGCGCAGCTTGTACTGAGAAAAAGCAAAGTCCGACAAAGGAATGTTTTCGTTGCATCCTCGATGTATATGCAAAACGCATTCAAAAAACATAACAATACTGCAGATTATATCGCAATGCGCCAAGTAGGCTTCAACGTTGTGTGCTTAGGGGGTCCAAAAAGCAACGTGTTGCGCTGCGTACCTTTCAGCCCGTACGGCCTCCCGATAAGGTTTCATGGCCGCGGTAGTCGAGCAATCCTGCAGCATCATTGAAACCCGTTCCTGAAACGTGCGTGAAGTTAGCTTTGACTTTGATTTTAGCCCCGACCGCAAAATCGGTGGGGATGGGAATCATACCGGATTCAGGATCGATTTTTTGCTTCGGCCCACGAATCGCTTTTTCTATCTCCTCGTGGTTTTCAGCGTAACCGCCAACACGGATCCATTGTTCTTTGTCCTGCTCATCAGCTTTGTCTGCTAGCCAAATGTGAGGTGCACGTGGTGGAGGGCAGGTCTCTCCTTTGGGACAGGGGTCTGGCTCATAAATATTAACAATGTAGCCAGTGACTTCGACGTCGGTATCAATGACGTTGCGAAGCTTTTTACGTAAGCCGTAAACGCTGTAGCTTTGATCCGAATACTGAACTGGGAAAGGCGGGGGCGGGAGCGTGGGTACTTGAGGCAGGTTAGGTTGGATGTCTGCCAGTTTTTCAACTTCAGCGCCGCTGCCCTTATCGCAAGCAGCGAGCAAGGTTAATAGAAGACCGACAAGTCCGATAGAAAGTGTTTTCATAGGGCAATTCTCATACCCCTGCTGCGGCTTAAAAGTTTGCAGGTAAAGACTTTGCTTTCTCTAAAAAATAGCTAATTTTCGCCTTTGGCTTGCGAGCAGCCAGTGGGGGTGCTGGCGCGTAGCAACTGCAGGGCATGCTTTGTGAGATCCAGCTTCGCGGCGGTTTCGGGGCTGATGCTTCCCAGATGCCAGGCAGCTTGAAGCGCAGCCCATGACAGTGTTTTGGCGTGTTCGCTCGCCGATGGGCGCATGCCTTGCTTCGTTAAGTCAATGAGCAGATCGGATGCTTGCGTGATGCAAAGGCCGAAAACAAAATCCACGCAGGCCAAACGTACCGAGAGATCTTCATCGTCCGATAGTAAGCGTTCGCGTATCTTGGGCCATGCAACCATCGCTTTGCTTTTGCGTAATGCGTGGACTGCTTCGAGGCGGACTTCTGTATAGGGATCGCTAAGCCCTTTTTGCAGCAATGGTAAAGCAGCCTTGTGTTCAGCAAGGGCGTTCATCGCCGAGGCACGGACCATGGGCCATGGATCGTGACGCGCAAGCTTTGCAATGGGAAGCACAGCGTCTTTTTCATTTCGCAGCAACTGAATCGCAAGCACGCGCGTGCGTGGATAGGAATCGTTTAGCGCATGAAGCGCTTCGTGTTTCAAGCGCTGGAAGTTGAGCTGGGCGAGGCTTTGCAGCGCTTCGTTACGCAGCATCCGTGTTTATCGGAACTTGCTGTTTGGCCAGCCAGTTTTCAGTGCCGGACTGCCTTTAAAATGCAGCCTTAATTCTGTAGTAATAGCTTGCGAAATCAGCCGAGCTTAGCTCGAGGCCAAACAACGGCAGGGAGTGTATCGTGCATCGTGACCAAAGGCGCGAGTGCCAAGGTTAGAAACTGCCCTTGCAGGAGGGCTTGCTTTGTCTCGGGCCACGGACTCTTCAATGCTTTGGGCGCAAAAACTTATGTCTTGTGCACAGCTTGATCGGATGGCCTTACGCACCGTTGGTTTCGCATAGTTGTCAGCAGAAAATAAATACTTCACTAAGAAAGGCAAAGCCTTTTTTGAAGGATGCCTCGCGATGCTGCGGAGGGCTTGCTCTTGGGTTGGTGCATCGTGTTTGATCAGCAACAGTAGAGCTTCGAGCGTGTTTTCGGGTGGAAGAGCTTCAATGGCTGCAAAGGCGCGATGCGCAAGCGATAAGTCCGATGCTTCGGCAAGTTCAGCCAACAGATCCAATGCTTCAGCTTGCTGTGTTGCGCGACGCGCAAGCACCGGAATAAGGCGTCGTCGTGCTCTCGTTGAGAGTTGTGGCCAGTGTTTCTTGAGACTCGGTATCAATGCGTCATCCCAGCTGTCTAAGATACGAGCGGCTTCACTTCCTCGGCTACCGGGTGCATCAAGCGCCTCGATAAGCAGCTGCAGTCCACCGCTTGCATGAAGCTGTGACAGGGCGCGAAGGGAATAAGGAAAGCTGCCTGCGCCTTGCCAAAACAAAGCGATGCATCGGGTTGATAGGGCCGTCTGCGCTTCTAGCCAAAGCGGAAAGGGGCTCGAAGTATCCATGTCATATTGGTAGCCCCGGCCACTTTGGTCTACGAACAACAGGTGTCCTGCGGGATGCTGGACCTTGGCTTCCAGTAAAAAGGCCGGTATAGGCCAATGCTCGGACCGCCAATCGAAAATCAACAGATTTGAATCGCTGTGCTCATCCGATGCCATTGACCATAGCGCTGGTCCTTCGGCGACCTTTGCAAAGCCTGGATTCGGTATGCTTCTCAGAGTTTGAACTTCGTCCAGCAAAGGTAGACCTTGCGCGGATGGCTTGGCTTTTTCCAGTGTGTGGCTGTTTTTGCTTAGCAAACGCGCTTCGCTGAGCGCGGCAATAGCGCCGCAGGATGCAGCGTTGCTGTACTGTTTTGCGACGCGAAGTGTCGGGAAAGGCTTGGTGTCGAGCCAGTCCATCCGCCATCGCCACCTCGCGTGTTCCGGCCCAGTATAATCCAGCGAACCGGACCACAACCACTTCGATGTGTTGTTTATTAGTAAAAGGATTACACCATAGGAGGATGCGGTTGAGTGAAAATCGAGCGTGATGGCAAAGGAGCGAGCATCAACAGGCCTGCTTTGGAGGGTGACAGGCGTTTCGATTGGAACCGGTACGTCGCGCGATACAGAACCCGACACGATTTGAATACCACTTTTTGTTTCAACGAAGCGAAGGCTGTGTGTTATGTCGCGGGCAAGCGAGACCCGTTTTTCAAAGCTCGCTTGTGCAAACACCGGTGTGGCGATCACAGCTGACATGGCAACGATGATAGGGAATAAAATTCGACTAAAATATGGGTTGTTCACGATGTAAAGCCTTTAGGGATTTGTTCAGCAAAGAGATCATAAAACGCAGCGCCTTTTGCCCAAAGCTCCTTTGGGCTGCCTTGCTCGGCCAACTGGCCTTGTTCTAGAACGAGCACCCAGTCGGCAAGGAGAACAGTGCTAAGACGGTGTGAAGCGAGTAGCGCGATGGCCTGAGGGCGTTCTTGTTTGAGCTCGCTCAGCGCTATGGCGAATTCGTGTTCCGTCGGTCCATCGAGAGGAGCTGTAGGCTCATCAAAGAGGTAAATGCAAGCTTCGCGAAACAGCGTGCGGGCGATACAGATGCGCTGGCTTTCCCCGTAGGAAAGCACATGCCCTTCTTCGCCAATACGGGTATCAAGGCCCGCTCCAAGACTGCCCATAAGACTCCTGCCCCCACAACGCATAAGAATCTCTTGGGCGCGCTTTTCGCTTTGTTCAACGGCTCCCATGGTGATATTTTCATGGACCGTGCCACTAATGACTTGCGGGTTTGAGGAAGCCGGAAAAGTAACCACGCCATTGTTGATCTTGTTCCGCGTCGAGTTCATGGTTTGCGTAGCCAATGGTTCCATGGTCAGCGTGAGATGGCCAAGCAACGCTGCAAATAGTGAACTTTCCCTGCGCCACTGCTGCCGACTATAGCAAGAGTCTGTCCTTGCTCGACCTTGAAGCTTATGTTTTTTAAGACAGCTTTGTCGTGATATCCGGCATTGAGATTCTCAACACGGAGGGCGGCCTTTTCAGAAAGTTCTCGAGCTTCTTTCGCTTCGTGTCCTTCTGCGTGGCTTGGCTTAGACAGCAACTCTTGAATGCGATCCAGGGCAGCAAAGCCAGCGGCACTCGCTTGGACCATAAGGCTGAAACGCGTCAGTGGGCGATAGAGAAAAAAGGCTGCAGCGAAAAAAGAGATGAAATCGGATTCGGCAATGGCCAAGCTTTGAAGGCCACTGCTCGAAAGCAGCAAAGCGGTTGCAACGCACATGGCGCTAAGGGTTTCGATTAGCGGCCCCGTAAGGGAGCCGAGTCGAGCGATTTTCAGTTCATCTTCAGGAGTCGATACGCACGTTTAGAGAAACGTTCCTTGAAAAAGTCTCCGACTGAAAGCTACGAAGCAATAAGACGTTCCGAGCTAACTCGCTGCTCAGCGCGAGGAAGTCAGAACGGCTTTGCCCCGCTTTGACATGGCGTTTTCGCAAACTAAGGGCGATGCGCGCCACCAGAGCTGCAACTGCCGGAACGACAATAAGGAGGGCCAGTGCCAAAAAAGGCTGCAGATAAAAAAGCAAGCCAGAAAGACTAAGCGCGGTGATAAAATCGCGCAGCAGATTGACCAGGCTCACGCCAATGAGGCTTTGTGTTTGTACAACGTCGATCCCGAGCCGGCTTGCTAAACTTCCTGCACGCTCGCTTCGCAGGGCGGCGGGATGAAGACGAAGCAAGTGATCAAAGAGACGATGTCGCAGGTCACAGGTGGCGCGTTCCGCGAGTTGTGCTGTGCTGATCTGTTGGCAGTATTGCGCAAAAGAGCGCAAAAGGGCGAGCAAAGTGAGCAATAGCGCAAGCGCCACCACCGGCTCGATCCAGTTGTTAAGGAGGGAGAAAATATCGGGCAAAGCTGTTAGGCCTTGTTTCCCTGCGAACCACGCCAGTGCAGGTCCAGCAAGCCAGGCATAAGCGGTTGTGCACCCCGCAGCAACCAACATAGCAGCAGTACTGTAGAGCATCAGCCGGAGGTGGGGTCTCAGCAGGCTTGCGATAAGTCGCCATGAATTCAAGGGCTGAGTAGAGCTATGCCTAGGGTAAACTTGCATTGTAGCGCAACAATGAGCGTGATGGGTTGATGGTTAGGTACCAGAGTCCCCTACATCTACTGCAATTGGGGCTAGTTGTCCCCAGGTGTGGGGACAAAGTGTATCACTGCGCGGGGATCCTGTCTTGGATGCAGGTCCCGGTATGAAGTGTAAGGTGTTGAACTTACACGCTTTACGCAGGAGAAGGTTTTGTCAATGCATGTACGGTATGGAAATTGCACATGGTTTTGAAGTTCGCAACGTTCCAGAAAAAAGTTTCCATCGAGGGGAATAAATAGAGCGAGCTGGATCGTTGTACCAATAACGCGAACTGTATCGCAGAACTATCCGAGGTCAAAATGCCCCGACGTGCCCAAGCTGCTAGACAAAGAAAGGAAAGTGATCTTCCTAAAAATAAGAAGACGCTCAGTTATTCCCCTGATGGTCCCAGTGAAGCCGAGCTCAATGACGCTGGAGCAGAAGCGCGCACTGCCATGCGCGACATGGAGCGCTACGGCGGTCGCAGCACGATGCTCTCGCGCTATTTTCGAGACATGTCCCTGCACCGGGTGCTTACGCCAGAGGAAGAGGTCACAGCCGCAAAAGAAGTCGAGCGTCTCGAGATTGAATATTGGCAAGCACTGCTCGCTTATCCAGCCGCTTATGAAACGGTTGCGCTTGTGCTTGAAAAAGCGCTTGCCGAATGCGAGGCGTTTCCAAGTGAAATTGAGGGCCTTCGCAAAATCCTAAAGTCTAGCAAAACTGGTAGGGTCGCTACCAAATCTCAAAAGCGTTGGAATACCTTAGTCTTGGAGCTTGCGCGCAAATTACGTATCCTTGATTCCGATCGTAATGTTATCGTCGAAGCTGATTTTGCAGTGCATCGCTTGGCTGGATACAACGCAATGGAGCTTGATTTGGTGGGCGATGAGGTTCGCATTACCCAAGCCTTCCGTCACTACCTTGCAGGTGTGGCCACAGCGCGCCGGGCGCAAAAAGTCTCCAAAAACAACTTTGTGGCAGCGAATCTGCGCTTAGTGGTTTCGATTGCACGACGCTACAACAAGGGGCGTCTTCCGCTTATCGACTTGATCCAAGAAGGTAATATTGGTTTGATGAAGGCCGTCGAGCGCTTCGACCATACACGGGGCTATCGTTTCAGTACCTATGCTTCTTGGTGGATTCGGCATGCTATTAGCCGGGCCCTTGCTGACAAAGGCCGTGCTGTGCGCATTCCTGTTCACATGCTCGATACCTACAATCGCGTTGCTCGAGCGAAGCAGCAGATTTCCTCGCGCACCGGTCGTGAACCATCCAGAATAGAACTGGCAGAGGAAACAGGTCTTACCACGGACAAGCTTGATAAGATCAAAAGCTATTGGAGTGAAGCTCCTTATTCCCTTGACCGCTCCGTCAACGATGAAGATGGCCGAAAGTTTATCGATTTTCTTGAAGATGAAGATGCTGTATCTCCCTACGATAGTGTGGTGAACCAGAGTTGGAGCGAAGAAGTGCGTCGTTTGCTCGAAACACTCACTCCAATGGAAGCACGCATTTTACGATGGCGCTTTGGTTTGGATGAAGGCGAAGAGCTTACCCTAAAAGAAATCGGCGATAAATATAATTTGTCTCGGGAACGCATCAGGCAGCTCCAAGAGCAAGCGCTTGGCAAAATACGAAAACAGATTCGAGACTAGAAACTAGCTCGTAAACCCAGGCCGAAGATTTCGGAGTGAAACTGAACAGCCCGCTCTAGGGAGCGCCGAGCTGCTGTTTTGCTGCGAAGGCCGCCATGTGCCTAACGAGTCGATCGCTAAGCGAGCGAGCTGCTGCATAACGTCCCTTCACGTCGTTGATCAGAATACTAAATACCCAGGATGAATGGTTGTCCTCAAGAAAGATCACTCCGCTTAGTGCGACCGCATCAAACAAGGTGCCTGTTTTTGCGCGAAGACTAACTTTCGTCGGTAGGTTTTTCAGTCTTCGATAGAGCGTGCCATCTTCGCCAGCTCGGGAAAGTTGCGAGATGAATTCTGGCGAGAAGTTCGGTTGAGCTAGCGTCCGTTCAAGTGTCTGGCTAAGTGTACGCGGGCTGAGAAGATTGCCGCTAAAAAGCCCTGAGCCATTGATGAGTGTTTCTTTTTCTGGCGAACCCAGTAAGGAGCGCACCACGGCTAGACCTTTTTCGCTTGTTCCTGGCAATCCACCAACTTGCGCGCCGAGTACTTTGAGCAACATTTCAGCAGTGAAATTGCTGCTGTCTTTGCCAAGCGGATAAAGCAAAATCGAGAGCGGCGCCGAGCTTTTCTCCCAAAGAGTGGGGGTCTGAGGGGCGTGTTCCAAACAAGGGTATGGGATGCTTTACGCAAATGCCAAGCTGCCGGAGGCTTTCGATGAGTGTCCAGCCTGCAGCGAGACCGGGATGGTTGATGCGGCGTCGAAGAATCTGCTCCGATGCATGCGTGCCAACTTTTCCAGTGAGCTGGAGGCAAAGATAGTTGCCGCACGCGTGTTGCTTGCTTGTAATGTTAGCGCTTTTGCCAGGGCTTGAGACAAGTTGGTTGCTGATGCGAAGGTAGCCGGGAATCGAAACTTGAACTTTTGGTTGTTGCTCCAAGGTCGACGAAGGAGTGATTCGGATGCCATAAGCATTGGCATTGACCGAAACAGCGCCAACCGGTGCGCGAAAAGCAGCATCCTCGTTAGGTTGTTGATCAAAGGCCGGAGGCAAGGTCTCCGAGTCAAAGTACGACTGATCAAGGATAAGACGATCGATGTCCGTGATCCCTAATTGTCTTAGTGTAGAGCCTAAACTAAGAAAATCCTCAGTATCTAGGCTTGGGTCTCCCTCGCTTGCGAAAAACAATCCGCCCTCGATGCGCTGCTTGTGCACATGGCCATGGGCAGAGCTTCGTATTCTAAAACCAGGGCCCAATGCCTTCAAAAGCGCATGCGCGGTAAGGATTTTGACGTTCGAGGCAGGACTGAAGAGTTCTTGGTCACGATAGGCAAACAAGCTACGTCCGCTGGCGGCTTCCACGAGACTGACTCCTGTGCTTGCTGCGAGGCGAGATTCTCGGATAGTGTTTCGTAGCGTTGCTGCGAGGTCGGCGTCGTTTGCCGCGGCTTCGCTGTGCATGGCAACGCACAGCCACAGGCTAATGATAAGGTGGAAGTGAAATTGGTGTCGTCGATGCGTTTGATTCATCTTTTTGCGCTTTTCTTGTGTTGCATGAGTTGTAAAGATTCATCGCATCGAACACAAGATGCGCCAGCTTTTCGCATGCTTATTCCCACAGAGCTGCAGGAAATCGATCCGCGTTTTGTGGCGGATGCCTATAGCTTGAAAATCTCTCGCCTCGTTTTTGCCTCGCTTGTAAGCATCGATCCTTTTTCTCTTGAAGTCACAAATCAACTTGCGCAAAGCGTGCAAGTGCTAAGCCCTGTTCGCTATTTAGTCCGTTTGAAAAAAGGACTGCGTTTTAGTGATGGCTCAGCGTTAGATGCGCATGATGTCGTGGCTACCTTTGAAAGCATTGCCGACCCTCGGTTGCAAAGCAGGTACGCGCAAAGTTATCAGAATATACAAAGAATCGCAGTTGTCGATTCGCATGCGGTGATTTTTGAACTTAAAGAGGCTCATGCGCCTTTTCTGACGGATCTTGAGCTACCGGTTCTTTCAAGCCGCTACCGTGAAAGAAAATGAACCTGGCTGATTTTTCGTACAATCGTGGCTTCGGGGCCCTATCGAATTTGTCACAATCAACGACAGCGAATCTACCTATGCCGAAAGGAATTTTGGAATCTGTCGCAAAGCCTTCCGCAGAGCCTTGAGTTTGTTGTAGTGCGTGATGACAATACGCGCGCCTTGCGATTGCAGGCCGGCGTTGCGGATTTAGCGCTCAATACGATACCTCCGCTTCTCGTGCCCTTGTTTTCGAAGGATAAGCGCTTTGAGGTCAAGAGTAATAGCAGTGTGAGCACGACCTATTTAGGCCTGAATCTGCAAAGAAAAATCTTCAATGATCATCGCGTTCGGCAAGCAATCGCATACGGAATCGATCGTGCACTCCTCATCGAGACAAAATTTGGGGGGCGCGCATCTCTGGCAAAAAGTTTAATTCCGGCGGGACACTGGGCCCACAGCGATAGCTTGCCCGACTACGATTTCGACCCTGGTTTAGCTAGGCATTTGCTCGCGGAGGCGCTGCCGGATCAAAAAGAGCAACGCTTTTTACGGTTGCGTACCAGTACCGATCGCTTTCGCTTGTCCATCGCGCGCGCTGTTGCAGCGATGTTGGAGCGTGTGGGTTTTTCCGTTGAGGTCTGGCCCAGCGAAGCCCCAACCTTGTTTGACGATCTTGGCAAAGGACGTTTTGATCTTTGCATCTTAAGTATTCCCGAAGTGTTTGAACCGCACGTGCTAAGCTGGTTCTTCGATTCGTCGCGTATTCCCGAGACGGGTAACAGTGGCGCAAACCGTTGGCGATACCGAAACTCGATGGTGGATTCTCTGTTTAGGCAAGGCGTAGAAACCCCAGACCTTGAGGAGCGTCGAGCGATATATGTCCACATTCAGAAGTTATTGGCTCAGGATTTACCTGTTGTGCCGTTGTGGCATGAAGATAACGTAGCCGTGATCCGAAAAAAAGCCGGCGTGAAGTACAAGGTACCTCGCGACGGCCGTTTTTCATCACTGTTTTATCCCTGGTAAACACGTACTTGTTTGGCTAGTTCATCGCAGCGAGGACTTTTTTTGAGCTTTTCCTATCTTCGGTTTAGCTCTTAGCAAGCGCCGTAAAAACTACTTCAGGTTTTTAGACGCGAAATCCCAGTTGGCGAGTTTATCAAGGATAGTCTCGACAAATTTAGGTCGAGCATTGCGGTAGTCAATGTAGTAGGCGTGCTCCCATACATCGACAGTAAACAATGCCGTCTGGCCATGTTTCATTGGAAGGTCGGCGTTGGCGGTACTGGTGATTTTTAGTGCACCTTTGTCGGAAACAAGCCAAGCCCAACCCGGAACCAACAGCCGCTGCAACTCACTGAACTTTTTCTTGAAGGCATCAAAAGAGCCAAAGTCTCGATTGATGGCATCGAGCAAGGCGCCAGAAGGACTCCCTCCGCCGTTGGGGCTGAGACACTTCCAAAAGAAGCTATGGTTCCAGTGTTGAGCTGCGTTATTGAAGACGCCGCCTTCGGCTTTTTTGATAATGTCTTCCAGTGACTGATCGGCAAAAGAAGTGCCTTTGATGCCGTCGTTTAATTTTGAAACGTAAGCGGCATGATGTTTGCCGTAGTGAAACTCAAAAGTCTCAGCGCTCATGTAGGGCTCTAGCGCGTTTTTCTCGTAGGGAAGTTGGGGAAGTTCAAAACTCATTGCATTCTCCTTTGGTCTGGGCATATCGCGTGTTATCGCTAAGGTCAAAGCATGATGAACCGCGATCTTTTTTATGCTTTTAGGTCGCAGCCATATACGCCCGAGTTTATGGCCTAACAGATTCTGTTTTTCTTTGGAAGTCCAAAAACACTTGTGTTTTGCATGCGTTGCCCCTCTGTGCCTTGGGTTATGCTTGGTTTATAGTCCAAGCATGGCCGATACGGTGTTTGGAAAAATTATTCGCGGCGAACTGCCCTGTCACAAAGTTTACGAGGATGAACACGTTCTAGCTTTTCTTGATGTTTCACCCGTGAGTTATGGACACACGCTTGTGATTCCAAAGGAAGAGGTTGCCAGCTTGGGAGCGCTCTCAGACGCGGCCGGCGCTGCGATCGGCCGGGTCCTTCCTCGTTTATGCCGTGCGCTAGAACGGGTGACGGGTATCTCAAATTACAACGTGCTTCAAAACAACGGTAGCTTGGCACATCAAGCGGTGATGCATGTGCATTTTCATTTGATACCGAAACCCAGCGACGAGAAGGGGTTGGGTATTCGTTGGCCTGCTCAAAGACTGATTCAGCGGATGCTGAGAAATTGAAACAAGCTCTTGTTGACGATCTGAGCGAAAATGAAGCGAGCTAGATAGTGATTCTGCGTGATGCCGTGCATGGTCTGGTGGCGCTTGAAGGCGAAGCTGAGGCGTTGATTGAGAAGTTGCTCAGAACTCGCGAGGTTCAGCGATTGCGTCGCGTAAGGCAGCTTGGATTAGCTTCGCTCGTTTTTCCCGGAGCGGAGCATTCGCGGTTTTCGCATGCCCTCGGCGCAGCGCACGTGATGCTTAAGCTTCAAAAGCGCTTGGTTAAACTAGAGCCCCAACTCGAGTCCTCCATGCGGATGACGCGAGAAGACAAGCTGGATGCGCTTGCAGCGAGTTTTCTTCATGACCTAGGACATGGCCCTTTTTCCCATTTGTTTGAAGAGGTGCTGCCGCAGGTGGGTTGCCATGAGACATGGACGAGCCGCATCATTCTAGACGATCAAACGGACGTTTGTGGCGTGCTAAGAAACTGGGATAGCGGTATGCCCGAACGCGTTGTTGCCCTATTAAAGGGTCAGCATCGGTTGCCGTATTTATCCCATGCCATTAGCGGCACCTTGGATGTTGACCGGTGCGACTATCTACTCCGAGACAATCATACAACAGGTGTACGTTATGGATTGTATGATCTTGATTGGCTATTCCAGGCGCTGTGCTTTGCACAAGTCGAGTTTGGAGAAAAACCATGGGTGCTGGCGATTGAAGGGCGCAAGGGCTTGCCATCAATTGAAGGTTTTTTTGTTGCCAGGCACTTCATGTACCAGCAGGTCTATCATCACAAAGCGACGCGTGCTGCCGAAGCGCTCATTCGCGCAATCTTTGTGCGAGTTGGTGAGTTGCTTGTGGAGCCGGAAAAGCTTCCCGCTCTGCCAGCTGCGCTAAGAACAGGGGCCGGTGGGAAGACCATCGCGTTGGGTGACTATCTCGAGTTGGACGATTCGGTGCTCTTGGCGTGCTTTGCTCGATGGCAGCACGGTCCGGATAAAACTCTTGCAGAGTTGTGTGCCAATTTCCTTTCGAGAAAGCTTCCAAAAACAGCTGAGTTAGTGGGGGATGGTTTGAACGAGGCGCTTTGGGAGCAGGCTTATCAGCGCGCCAAAGCGGTGGTCGACAAAGCAGGTTTTCGTGCGGATTTGCATGTCTGGCTTGATGTTGCGCAAAACGCTCCCTACGCCGAGCCTGTGGGTGATAGCCCCGATGGCGTGTGGGTTTCGCTACGTGGTGGCGAGATGAAACGTTTAGGCGACATCTCGTTTTTGCTTGGGCAACTTCGAAACAAAGTAATCTATTGTCCTCGACTAATTTTTCCTGAAAACTTGCGCCCCCAAGTGCTTGCCGCCATAAAAGACTTTTTATAAGGAACTCAGTCGTTATGAAATGCCTGTTGAACACGTTGTTGTTGTTGCTCATCACATCGTTTGTCGGTGAATCTTTAGCTTTTGCAGAGAGTGAAACAGTGAGCCCAACAACCGATGATGAGGTGCTTGGTGTTCGGTTTTCTTTTGTGCCGGCGCCCAAAGACGAAACGCTGAGTAAAACGGAGCAGCATTATCGTTTTGTCGCTCAAGTTGAGCTCTCGGGATGGCCTGCTGCTGAAGTGGTTGCTGATCGACGCTTGCTGTCTTTGCTAATTACCCCTGAAGCTAAGAAACGTTCGCTTCGTTGCGTTCACCCCGAAGCTCCTCGCGGTATGCCGGATGCTGAACGCATCAAAACTGCATCAGCAGAAGGCCATGCTCCAGCATGGCGTGAATGGGTTGATTTGCGAATGTATTGCAATGGTCGCGCTCTAAAAGCATTGCAGGGCGGCGCAACGGTTCAAGCAGTGTATGGGTGGAAGAAAAAAAACAAATCAAAGTGGATTGCCCGCTCGACGGTGGATCCCGAGATCAAAATTATCGCGCTGGAATCTGAAAGCGTAACGCTTGGGAAAGAGCCTGAGCAAGAGAGTTCAGGCGCGGTAAAGCTGAGTTTGCGTAGCAGTGATCGGCGGGACAAAAGGGGGCTCTCTTTCCAGGTAGCGGTTTTTTCTCCCGAAAGCAGCGCTTACGTGTATTTGCGACCGGATTTGTATCGATTCTCGGTTAAGCGTGGAGAGCAAACAACGCTTTGCGGTCTCTATCAGACCATCGCAAATCCGATCCGAGACTTTTTTCAGAAACTCGGAGGCCGCAGGCGGATTGCAAAGTCTTTGGATGTCTCGCAAATGTGCCCTGAACTTTTTAATCAAGCAGGAATCTACGAAGTTAGTCCGATGCTGGATTTACCGTACGAAGGCGAGTCCTTTGGACTGAAAACATTTAATGGGAGTTTTCAAGGACCTGCCGCGGTGTTTCGCATTCGTCGAGGCGACGGTGAATATGTTGAGCAACTATTGAACGAAGCTGACTCTCAAAACGAAGCTTCTAAAGAAGATTCGGAGTGATCTAATTTTCGTTGTCGCTCGGGGCGGCGATGCCCTGTCGCTGAATGTCGTAGCTTCGCATCTTTTTATGTAAATTTGTCCGCTCTACACCAAGCGCAGAAGCTGCTTTGGAAATATTCCAATCGTACGCTTCAAGAGTGGCAAAGATATAGCGTCGCTCAGCGCTTTGACGAAACTCCCTCAAACTTGGCTGGACGATGCCGGTTCCCATATGCGGCATGATGGTGTTTGGGCTTGTGGAAGGATTGACGGCGTTTGCTGTGTGCTTGGACATCTCAAGCGGCGGCAAATCATCTAAGGTTATGGTTTCGCCACTCATAATCGCCATGCGCTCTACGACGTTTTTGAGTTCGCGAACGTTTCCCGGCCAACCCCTTGCTGCAAACGCAAGAGAACCTCGGGGGCAATAGGTTTTCCTTTAGCCCGCTTTCCGTTGCAAACTCGGAGAGAAAACTGGCAACAAGCAGAGGGATATCCTCCGGTCGTTCTCGCAAGGGTGGACTGTGCAAGGGCACAACATTTAGCCGAAAGTAGAGGTCCTCTCGAAACTTTCCTGTTGCAACGGCGTGTTGAAGGTCGCGGTGCGTTGCAGCAATCACTCTCACATCAACGATGATTGGTTTATCCGTTCCAACCCGCGTGATTTCGCCACTCTGCAATACACGTAGTACCTTGGCTTGCGCATCGAGGCTCATATCGCCTATTTCATCTAGGAAAATAGTTCCTTTATGTGCCGATTCAAAAAGACCTCGACGGCTTTGTTGCGCTCCGGTGAAGGCGCCTTTGGCATAACCAAACAACTCACTTTCAATGAGTTCCGAAGGAATGGCAGCGCAGTTAACCTTAATAAACGGAGCGGAGCTTCGTTGACTCAAACGATGGATGGCTCGTGCGATGAGTTCTTTGCCCGTTCCGCTTTCGCCCGTGATGAGGACGCGTCCATTGGTAGGCGCTACTTTTTCAATATGAGAGAAAAGCGTTTGTACGACGCTGCTTTGCCCCACCATTTCTTCGCGTTTAATGCGGCTCTGCTTCAAACGCTCAACTTCGCGTTCGAGTTCCAGTGTCTTTAACGCATTGCGTACACTGATAATAACGCGATCGCGATCAAGTGGTTTTTCAAAGAAATCAGTGGCCCCGAGCTTGACGGCTTCAACCGCTTCCTCAAGACCCGCATGCCCGGAGATCATCAATACCGGTAGCTTCTTGTAGGCAGGTTGCGCTCGAATCTGCTCGAGCATTTGTAACCCGTTCATGCCAGGAAGCCGAATATCGAGAATTACGACATCGATTGCTTCTTTTTTTAAAAGGCCGAGACCATCTTCAGCTGAAGCTGCTTCGGTCGTCTCGAAGCCTTCCCCTTCGAGCACCATGGAAAGTGTCCGCCGGATGTTTTTTTCGTCGTCGATGATTAAGATATGGGAGGGCATTGAGCTATCTTGTTCGTGGAGTTGACTATACCATGAGATCTCTATGTTGCCGGAAAACGCCGCTACAATCGAGGTGAACGAAGATCTTTCAAAAATTGCCCACTTGGCTGGGCAATGGCTGGAGCTTCCTGCTTTGGTCGATGAAGCGTACCACTTCCGTGGAGCGGTTGGCCTTTTGCATGAGTGGAGTCGCGATGGCCGACAGATCACCGCAATGGAATTGCAGTCGGGTGATTTTAGGAGTGCGGTGCACGGTGTAGGGCGGAGCCTTGCTCGGTCTGGGCTTTCCGAAACCAAGGCTGGGACACTCCTTGACGTTTTTGTCGAGCTTTTGCCCCTATCCCAGATGAGCAGCAAAGCGTGTTCGTTAATACGCGCTTTGTTTTGGGAGGGATTTTCCCGGGGGCACGAGGAACGTTGGCAAGAGCAGCAAAGCGATGTTTGGAAACGTGCCCAGATAATTCGAGAACTAGCCGACGGTGTCGTCGTGTTGTTTTTGTCCGGACACCTTGAGCCTGAGGCAATTAGTGATGTTGTCGAAGATCTAGGGCACCGGCTGCTGCGCAACGATACCCGTAAAATCGTAGTTGACCTGAAGCAGCTCGAGGATCCAAACCGCTACCGTGCTGCTGAAGCGTTCAGTGTGGATGCAACCGCTCGGGTTTTGGGGATCCCTTGTGTATTTTGTGGCGTGTCCCAGGGTTGGAAGAGCGCCGCACAAGAGGCCGGACTAATGGATTTATCGAAGTACGCTATGGCGTTTTAGACGCTTTGGCGTATGCTGCGCAAGCTGCCTCTAGGCACGGAGGGGGCACAATATTTTCCAGGCTTTTGAAGCGCTTAGCCACCATTGTCCGGTGACGAACGCGTTGACCCCTTGGATCGCATTGGTATAAGCTCCCCCTGCCGATGCGGGGAATGAGTAGATATGGAAAATCGCAGGCCTAGGGGAAAAACTATGTGTAAAAAAGCGGCCTTCTTTTTAGGCTTTGCACTGATAGCTGGCGTCCACACCGTGGCGCTAGCACAAACGCAAGATGAAGCGAATCCAGCTAAAACTGGGCAAAACGATCTCCCAGAAAAAAGCGCCGCTGAAGAGCAGGGTGCCGAAGATAGCGGAAAGTCAGATGCTTCAAGTGAATCCACCCCAGCATCGACGCAGGGAGGCGTCCCAAGTGAGCCTGCCGTGCAAAGCGCAGATGCTCCTGAAGAACCCAATAAAATGAGCGCTGGCACCTATGCTGTAAGGCTTCGCGACCTCGAACAGCGCATCAATGAGCTTAAGGAGCAAATCTTTCGTTCAAAAGCTCGACTTTCGCTACTTGCCGAAACAGTGCTTCAGGGTGTTGTTGCGGGCTCGCAGTCCGTCATCGTGCACGAAAATCGCATGTCATCGTCTTATCAGCTTGTTAAAGCAGTGTATTCGCTGGATGGCGCCCCTATTTTCAACAAAGCCGACGAAGAAGGCGGCCTTGGCGATAAAGAAAAGTTCGAAATCTATCACGGAAGCATTGTTCCTGGGGAGCATACGCTTACCGTAAATCTCGAGTACCGCGGGCATGGTTTTGGTATCTTTTCGTACCTAAAAGGTTATCGCTTTAAAGTGCGATCCACTCATACGTTCACAGCGCCTGAGGGCAAAGCGGTGACGGTTCGTATCGTGGCTTACGAGAAAGGGGGCCCCACAGCACCACTTGAGGATAGGCCAGCCATACGCTTTGTAGAACGCATCGCTTCGGCGCGATTAGGAACCGACGGCACGACCGGAGCCAAAGGAGGCGAATGATGCCAATCCGGCAGCCCCATCGTTGGCTGCTCGTTGCTTTGCTCGGTTTGCTCTTGGCTGCCAAGACGACTGAAGTCAAAGCCGAGGATCTCGATGCCGTTCAACGGGAGCTCATTGATATTGAGGGGCGAGCACGTACTATTTCCCAAGGGGTGAATCGTGCCAAACCTCCGCAAGGACCCACCTATGTCGAAGAGCGCTTAGCCGACGGAGAACTGTTCTACCGTCTAAAAGACTACAGTCGCTCGAGCATAATTTTTGCCGATATTGTAGATCACTATCCCAACCATGCTGCGTATCCAGATGCCTTGATGCTTTTGGGTGAGTCGCTCTACATGTCTGGCGATTTATACGGTGCCCGAGCACAATTTCGAGCCTTGCTTGATCGCGGCCAGGAGCCAGCTTTTCGCTCGTATACTCAGCGCGCACTTTCAAGGCTTATCGAAGTTGCTTTGCGAACACGCGATTTCTCAGGTGTAGAGCCTTACCTTGAGCGCTTGCAGCAAATTCCATCCGCTTCTCTTCAGGCCGCAACAGCATACGCAAAAGCAAAGTATTTTTATCATCGGGCCATCAACCGTGATCTTTCCTCTTCTGCAGAAGATTTTGACAGAGAAGTTCTGCTCGAAAACAAAGACGAACTAGCGATTGCAGAGCAAGCGTTTTCTGCCGTGAAATCCGACAGTGAATACTGGCTTGCCGCATCGTATTTTTTGGGGGTCATCCATACCCCTGCGCGGTGAATTCGATAAAGCGATTGCGGCTTTTGCTAAAGTTGTCAAAAGCAAAGCACGGGATTCAAAACAGGAAGAAATTCGCGCTTTAGCGTTTTTGGGACTCGGCCGTCTTTACTATGAGAAGCAATCTTACCAGCAAGCCATAAAGGCTTATCAAAGTGTGGATCGCAATTCGTTGCATTTTGATTCCGCTTTGTATGAAATTGCATGGGTGCACATTAGTCTTGGCGACTCAATTCGTGCGGAACGTTCATTGGAAGTGCTGGCCATGGCATCGCCTGAAAGTCGGTTTATACCGGATGCGAAAGTGTTGAGAGCCAACCTTCTGTTGCGCAACGGTCAATTCGATCAGGCTACCGAAGGTTTTGAAAACGTGGCTAATTTGATGGCTCCTATCAACACGCGTTTAGCGGAGGTCGTCAAAAACCATGAGGACATGCACACTTACTTTAAAGGATTAGTGCAAAACAGTGATGAGCTGTTCGACCTCTATGCCTTTGTCCCCCAAGAGGCATTACAATGGGCGGAGCCAGCGGAAAACATGACCCACGCGATGGCTCTTACCGAGGACATGGGCGAGACGCGAAAAGCGTTACGCGAACTGGATCAACTTGCGGCACGCGTGCAACAAGCATTGCAGGCTCAAAATCGAGTTAACCTTTTTACTGATTTACGTTTGAGGAGTGAACAAGCAACGTTGCTGCAAAATCGTTTGGCCGTAGCGCGAGACCGTCTGATCTCGTCTCAAGAGGGGAAGGGGTCGGGAAATGCCGAACTCCTGCAAATACGGTCAGAACGCAAAAAACTTGATGCGCTCCTTCGTGATTTACCTAAATCAAGTGAAGAGATTGCTGCTCGAGATTCTCGTGTGCAGGAACGCTACAATGCGCTGTTCCGGGAAATGAAAACGTTGGAAGTTGAATTGCTTGGCGTGGATGCTCGCATTGTTGCTCTTGAGAAGTTTTCAAAAGACCATCCCGAGCTTAGTGCGAGTTCGGATTCTGGACAGCAAAATGCGCTTATTGCAGAAGTCAATCGGCAAAAAGATGCTGCGCAGCGCTATCGACAAGAAATTGAGCAGCTGCGATTAGTTACCGAACAAGCCAAACTGCGTATCGGTGTGGGTGATGAACTCTACCGTCGCGACCAGGAGTTGCGAGAACGTTACTCGGAGCTTGTGCGACGCGAAAGTCAGCTACTGGCATCCATTGCTAGAAACTACGATCCACGTGTAATTAATATGCTGTCCCAAGCGGAAAATGTTGAAAAAACACTCAAAGATAGCCAGCAGCTTCTTGAAGACTCGGCTTCTGAGCGTGCCGTAACGATGCTTCGCGAGTTGGATGAAGAGCTTACGAAACTTGCGGGATATAAACAGCAGGTCGATGTCCTTGCGCTTGAAAGCGAAGATGTGATTGCCGATGTAGCAATCGCGGACTTTGAACGCTTGCGTACGCGTTACTACCAGCTGGCCGTCAAAGCTGAGGTCGGTCGCGTCGATGTGGCTTGGGCAAGACGTGAAGAGCACCGCACCCGTATCGAAGCGCTTTCAAAGGACCGCGCACGCGAGCTGCAGGCGCTTGATGATGAGTTTCAGGAAGTTATGGACGAAAAGAGCTTTGCAGAAGCCGAGGGGGATCAGTGACACGCTCTTGGCTTGCAAAATCCATCATTTTCTGGATGTTCTTTTCGTTGCTGAGCGATCAGAGCTTTGCGCAACCCACGCAAGGTACGGATGCAGAAGAGCAAACTGCAACAGACGGTGCTGAGGGAGCAGGGGCAAAAGACACTGCCAATGCTGAGTCCGAAAATGACTCAGGCAAAGAGCCTGCTGCATCGACACCCACAGAGGACGCCGGCGACATTCCGGATTTCTTAAGAACGGATAGTGAAGCGCCTTCGTTTTTAAAGATACAAGATGTCAGAATCAAAGACGAGCGCCCTGAGCCCACAGCAGCTCAGGTCAAAGCGTTGCTCGAAATGGAAGCTGAAGTTGAGCGCTTTTCCAAAACAGGAACTGGGTACCAGCAGAGCGTAGGTGAAGTGCTTCGGCGGGACTATTTACGTCAGCGTCGGGATCGCGATGAAGCTTATGCCCATAGAATAAAGGAAGAAGAGCTTCGGGAGGACAAGGCGCGCGACAACGCGATTGTGTTGTTCGAAAAGTTCATTGCCAAATTTCCTAACGACTCACGTTACACGGCGGATGCCATGTTTCGTTTGGGCGAATTGTACTACGAACGAAGCGCTATTCGTTTTCAAGCTGCGCTTGATGCCGCTACCGAGGAACGTGAAAAGCGTCTCGCTGAAAATCAGCCTACTGATGACATCCTTGATCCGGAAAAAGATTTCACGGACACGATTCGCCTCTATCAGAAACTCATTCAACGTTTTCCGGAGTACAAACGAATCGCCGGTGTCTATTACCTCGTTGGCTATTGCCTAAACGAAGAGGGCAAAGTGGACGAAGCCCGACTTGCTTGGCTTAGTCTCGTTTGTCACAACCACTATGACTACCATCGCGATCTACCGGTTCCTGACCTAAGCGTTGATGACACGAAAAAGACAGAAGAAGAAAAGCACCCAGCTCTTGCGCTGGACGAGCCTGATCCCTTAGCCACCGTTTTTGAGGATCCCTACGGTAGCTGTGTGCCTGTCGTTGAGGAATCAGAGTTTTACACAGAAACATGGCTGCGTATTGGCGAATACCATTTCGACTATGATTATAAAGAGCATGCTCTAAGCCGAGCTATTAGCGCGTATCGGAAAATCCTCGCTTTCCCTCAAGACCGTGTTTACAACTTGGCACTCTACAAGCTCGCATGGTCGTATTACCGAGCGAGCCGTTATCCAGAGTCGATTAGGCATTTTGCAATGCTAGTTCAGTGGTCCGATGACGAGAAAAAGCGTACCGGACGAGCAGGTACCGAACTTCGGTCTGAAGCCATTCAATACCTTGGTATCGCTTTTGCGTACGACGATTGGAACGAAAACCAAATTCCGGATCCAAGCGAAGGCCAAAGCACTGGATTGCAGAGGATACAGGACCCATCGCTACTTCCCCAGGACAGAGAATGGACGCCGGAGGTCTATTTTCAGCTAGGTTTTGTCTATTTCGATGAAGCGAAGTATCCACAAGCAATTGAAGCATGGCAGATCGCGCTAGAGCGCTTTCCAAATCATCATCGTGCACCTGAGATTCAAAACCAAATCTCACTTGCATACAGCCAGCACAATGAGATGGGCAAGGCGCTCGATGCCAAGGCGGTGATTGGAGAGAAATACCAAGAGGGTTCCGATTGGTGGAATGCAAACATGGAGTATCCTCGAGAGCAAAGGCTAGCCGAGGAGCTTGCCCAAGATGCGCTCATTGGAGCTGCGGTGCAGCACCACCAGCAAGCACAGAGCCTAAGGCGTCGTTGTGTCCAAGATCGCATGCCAGAACTCTGCCGTGAAGCGCAGCTGGAATATAGCAACGCAGCGAGTGCCTACAAACTTTACATCGAAAAGAATCCAAACAGTCCACAGGCATATGAGTTGCAGTACAATCTCGCAGAAGCACTGTACTGGTCTGAGCAATATGAAGAAGCTGCTGTGGCTTACGCGGCCGTGCGCGACTCAAACCTGGATGACAAGCATTTGTCCGAATCGGCAAGGCGCGTCGTCGAGTCGTTCAAACGCATTGCGGACCTGCAGCAAGAAGATGGTGCCTTGAAGTTCGGAGCGAGGCTCCTGCACCGGAAGGTGTGCCTCCTGTGGTAAAGCCGATTCGTATGCCGACTGCTTTGGAGCGGTTGGCTCAGGCCCGCGAAGTCTATCTAAGCCGCGTGGATGAAAGCCATGACACTGAAAATGTGCGTGAATCCTACGATTACAACAACGCGTTGCTTCTTTATCTCTACGGCTATTGGCCTCAAGCAAAGAGTCGCTTTGCGCGGATATTTGAGCAGCATTGCGCCGGCGTCGAAGCAAATGAAACCGGGCGTGTGGCTTGGTTTAACTTGAACAACATGGCTGTTGCAATGAACGAAACAGAAGAAGTTGAGCGTTTGTCTCGCAATCTTCAGGAACGCCAATGCACCTTTGCAAGTGGAGCGGTGGCAGGAGCGCCCATCGACTGTAGCAAAGAAGAGAACAAAGACGAGCCGCAGTGTGTTGCGACCGTTCAGCTTAGCAATATTCGCTACCAAAAAGCTGTGCAAATCTTTGATGACGCCGAAAAGAGTTCCGGTGATGAACAACGTAAGCTGTTTGAAAAAGCTGCAGCCTTGTTGGTCGAAGCGGTCAATGACGAGCCGGAACATCCGCAAGCCCCACTTGCTTTGGAAAAGCCGTCGCACTTGAGCGAACCAGCCGTTTTGAGTCAGCTGCGCGCTTGTATGCTCGCATTATCGATGAGGTCGGACCTCGCGAAGCAAAGATGACGAAGAGCAAGAGCGGCTTGACGCGATTCTTGCCAACGCTTATTTCCGATTGGCTTTCAATGCCAACCGCTTCTTCGATTACGACCGAGCTGTTGAAAGTTACCGAGCGTTGGCAGACTCGAAACGCTTTGCGGAATCCAGTGATCCGGGAATGCCGGAGCGGCGTGAAAACGCCTTGATCAACGCTGCGCATATCTTGGAATATCAGCAAGACTACGCAAAAGCAGCGCAGTATTACGCGCGCGCAGCAGAAACAACGAGCAACGAAGAGGATAGACGCGCCGCTTACTATCGCGTTGCAGAAATGGCCTTTAAGCGTGAGTTGTGGCCTAAAGCCATTGCCGAAATGAAGAGCTTTATCAAACGCTATCAAAGCGATCCTGCGGCGGGCGAGGTGATTGTGCAGGCCTATTGGCGAATCGCTCAGGCACGCGCGAAGCTCAAGGTGCCGCAGCGCGATTACCATGCTGCGCTGCAAGACGTGGTTGCGGCTTATGCTCGCTCTGGTCAGAGCAAAGGATCTTTGGCAGCCGAATACGCAGCTGAGAGTAAGTTTATTTTGGTTGATGCCGAAAGCGGTCAGTTTGAGGACTTTGCCATCAAACCTGGTATCCCCAAGACCCTCGACGCTTATGTCAAAACGGTAATGGACCAAATCAACAAGGGTTCGGTCGAAGCAAAGGCGGCTGCAGAGGGCTACAATCCCATCCCCGCTTACGGAAGGCCGAAATGGTCTATCGCAGCCTTTGTCCGACAGGGTCGTGTCTATGAGGTACTGGCACGAGCGGTGCTCAATACGCCTTTTGCGATGCCCGCGGATTTGAAAAAGCAACTCAAAAAGTCGATGAATACCAGCGAGAGGAAATTCGCATTCAAGTTGAAGACCGCATTCGGCAGGTGCTTGACCAGCAAGTCAGACCTATCGAATGTTTAGCGGTGGCACGTTATGCGCTTGCGGCTCGTGCGGCTCGTGCCGGAAGCATGGATTCTGAATACACGCAATCTGCAATCGATCGTCTGCAAGCTTACGGTGATGAACGAATATCGGAGTGCGTAGCGCAAGCTGCTGCTCAGGATTCTACCTTTGGAGCTTACCAGCCAGGGGAGTTTACTCGTTCACCAAGAGGGCAAAACCTTTCACTTAAGAAAGGTGTCTCACCACCCCCTGTCATGACGGAGGTGACTCCATGATGAAACTTAGTTCTCTGTTATTGCTCGCTTTGAGTTTGCTTTATTCGGCATGCGGCGGTTCTGCTGCAAACGCTTCGGCTTCTGCAAATACCAATGGCGATACCTCAACGTCAGGTGGTGAAAACCCAGACGGCGGAGGCAGCGGTCTCATTACTAACGACGAGAGCGGTGCTCCTTGGCGTTCAGGTACCGTGGACGGTACCGAAAGCGTATCGGAAATGGGTGAGGCCCTTCCTGAACGCAAGGCCATGAACTCAGGAGCTGCCTCGGCTTTTACTCGTGGCCTTGGTGAGATGCAAAACGGCAACGATAGCGCTGCTGCGGCATCTTTTTCGAGTGCGCTCGAAAAAGATTCAGGGGCCTACCAAGCAGCCTATTTGCTTGGTGTGCGTTCGGACCGGAACGGCGATAGCAATCGGGCCATGAGCTATTACATGCAAGCCTTACGCATTCAACCGGACTATGAACTTGCGGCTCAGGGCGTCATGGCTATTTATCTGCGTCGGGGCGATAATTCGGCAGCCATTGCTTTTGCCCAGCCCCTGGCTACGAAATACAAGCGCAACCTGCGTCTGCAAGCGGTCTACGGCAATGGTCTCGTGTATGCAAATCGCCTCGATGAAGCCGAAGTGGTTGCGCGGGAAGCGTTACGTAAAGATGAGCGCTACGTTCCGGCGATGCTTGTGCTCGTTCGCTCAAGCATCAACCGGGGACGCACTGAGCTTGCCGAATCGATTCTCGATCAAGCCTTGTCGATCGCGCCGAACAATGCCGAAGCGCTATTTTGAGAGCCGAACTTTACAGCTCGCAGGAACGTCTCGCCGATGCAATGCAGCACTATCGCAAGGCTATTGAGCAGCGACCTGATTATATTCAAGCACACATCGAACTAGGGGTTCGGCTTCTGGCGGGTGGAAACTACGCTGAAGCTTTGACGCATTTGGAGCAAGCGAACGCTTTAAGTCCACCTCGTGCTGAGATTTACCTCAATCTGGGCGATGCCTATCGAGCGAACAAACAGTGGCAAAAGGCTATTGATTTCCTTGGCCGAGCGCTTCAGCTCGACAGCGAGCTTGAAGAAGCGCATTATAATTTAGGATTGCTTTACATGAGTGTTGGCACGGAGCTTCCGAACATGAACGAACTTCAAGTCTTGGAAAAAGCCGTTAAAGAATTTGGTAGTTATCGGTCAATGAAGGGCGGGCAACTACGCCGCGATGATCCGTCGACTGCCTATCTCGAAGATCTAAATCGTCAAATCGAAAGAGCCAAGCGACGCATAGAGCGTGAAGCGCGAAACAAAGCTCAGCCAGCTGCAGAGCCTGCAAAAGAGGGTAGCGATGCGCAATAGTGCAAAGAAGATGTTCACGGTTTGGCTGCTCCTGTTTTGTTTTGTGGGAGCTCCTTTGGCCTTTGCGCAAAAGGGCCGTTCAAAGCCACGTGTGATCCAGCTGGAGGAGATCAAGATTGAAGGCCGCGTTCAGAAACCAAACGCCTTTTACATTTTGAACCGTTCCAACATCGGATACGAAGTGCTCGACCTAAAAACCAGTTTCGTTCGTGAAGTGGTTCGTAGCGTTGACAAGCAGCCCTTTTAGCAGTGACCCCGTCGTTTGATTCCCCGCTGGTTGTGCTGGTGTTTGTCGTGCAAATAGCGTTGCTAGTTTACGTAACCTGGGTGTCCCGCCGGGCCAAACAGATCGTAAGGTATACACATAGAGCGACAGAGAGCAGCAGTGTTGGGGCGCCGCTGCATGACTTTCAGTTTCAGAGCAAAGAGTTGCTTTACAGTCTTAGGGTGCTCGGCAGCATGGCATTGTCTATCGGTTTTTGGCTGTCGTCCTGGGTATCGTGCATACGCTAAACCCGGAAGGCGGCGGGCTTGTCCGCCTGCAAGCTGGTCTGTTTCAACGTAAGATGTTGGTCGTGCTTGGCTGGCATATCGGACTTGCCCTTAGCACGGCTTTTTTTGCGTCGTGGATGCGTCGTCGCTTGCAGATCGAAGTGAAGCGTACAGAGGCCCACATTTAGCTACAAATTGAAGAAGAGTTAGCAGACCCTGCCCGACCTGTGATAGTGTTGGTGCGAAAATCTGGGGACGAAATTAACGTATGAACACACCTGAAAATCAACAGCGTTTAGGCCGTGAACGAAACATGCCCGGTGCCATGACCATGGCCATGGCTGCCGCTCAAATCAAACCAAGTGGACCCAAGGTTCTTCGTATTGGTGTGATTCAGGGTGGCAAGATCATTGAAGAACGTGTGCTTCGAAAAAGGGAGACTGTTTCAGTCGGCAGTTCAGAGCGTGCGACTTTCGTGCTTCAGTCACCTTCACTGCCTCCGAAGTTTGATCTCTTCCAACTCGTGGGTAACGATTATATCTTGAATTTTACAGCGGACATGCGTGGTCGTGTGGGGTTACCTGCCGGAGTCAAAGAGCTTGCAGAACTGCGCAGCACGGGTGCGGCACGAAGTGCAGGCGACTATTGGCAAGTTAAGCTAACGGATAGCTCGCGCGGCAAAGTAGTAATTGGTGATACCACCTTGCTGTTTCAGTTCGTTAGTCCGCCTCCGGTACAGCCGCGGCCACAACTTCCGGCAGCAGCTCGTGGCGGTATGGTTAAAGGGATCGACTGGGTCTTTACCGCCTTTGTCTTGTTTTCCTTCATGAGTCATTTTGGTTTTGTCGTTTACCTCGAAAGTGCGGACTGGCCGATCGATACGGGTATGGAATACGATCCAAATTCGTTGGCGGCTCGAATGATTTTCGAAACCCCTCCTGAGCCCGAAGAAGAAAAGCCTGAAGAGACAGGTGATACGGGCGAGGCCGAAGAGCAGCAAGCTGAGCAAAGGCCTAAGCAGGGTCCTAAAGCTGCTGATGAAGGCGGTGGCGGTAAGTCAGAATCAGCGGAAGCTGCCGCTGAAGCTCAAGCCAGAATCGTTGAAGAGACTGCACAGGCTGCGGAGCAACTTTTGCTCGGAGCGCTTAGTTCAGCCGACGGTGGCGGTGCGCTTGCGGATGTGTTGCGAGGTGGTGGCCGGTGGGCAACGCTGAAGACATCATGGCTCAAGCAGCGGGTGTTGACGTTGCACAAGGCGGGGCCGGCGGAACACTGCGAACGCGCGCTGGCGGCGGCAAAGGCAGTGGCGTGGGCGGCTTAGGATCGCTTGCCAAGGCCGGCGGCGCTGATGCGACTAAGCAGCAGGGCGAGGGCGGTGCGATCGTCGAGCGAAAAATTAAAGGCAGCGCAAATGTCGGCGGCGGTGGCGATGTTGGCGGTAGCGGAGATTTCGATTCTTCCCTGGTCGTGAAAATGATTCGACAGCGACTTGGAGCCATTAAAGCCTGCTACGAGCGTGAGCTGAAACGCAATCCGTCCTTAAGTGGAAAAGTGACTGTTGAATTTACGATTCAGCAGAGCGGTAGTGTTTCCGGAGCGAAATCCGTGGAAAACTCGACCGGAGATGCAGCTGTAGCCGGTTGTGTGGTCAGTGCCGTACAACGGTTTCGCTTTAACCCAGGGCCCGAAGGTGGAAGTGTAACCTTCCGTTATCCTTTCGTTTTCGAGCCACAGAACTGAGTGCTCCCGTCCCTAAATCTGAGTTGGGTTTTGGTAGGGCTGTAAAATAGCTTAGTATAGTTGGAAAGCTTTCGTCCTGTAGGAATTTGAGCTATATTAATTAAGTAAGTTTGACAACGGGCCGCCGTAGCGAACAGTATAGGGTTATTATGATTAAGCTTTCGGGATCGTTAGTAGTTATCAGCGTGATTGCGTTTTTGGGTTTTGCCCAAGCACAGGAAGATACGACGCAGCAGACCCCGGCGCCAGCACCAGCTGCAACGGACAACTCTGCGATTAACCAAGGAAACCAGGTTGTATCTCAGGGCCAGAGCTTAGCGCGCCGGATAGCTAACATGTTGGACGAAGCTCGGCGAGAGGGCGATGTGATTCGCGCGACTTGTCTAGATGACAAGTTGACGCAGGCGAATGTCAACACGCGCAATGCTGAACAACGGCTCTCGGCCCTTCAGGAGGCCGTAAGTACCCAGGATAATGAACGTCAAAAACACGAACTCACCGTATTGAGTGTGCTTTCAAGCAAATTGGGCGTGTTAGACCAAGAAGCTGCCCAGTGTCTTGGCCAAGACTTGTTTGAGACTGGCGAAACGAAGGTTGTAACGACAATCGATCCGAATACACCTCAGGAAAATTCGTCTATTGCACCTCCTCCTTCAATGCCCGTTGTTCCGGCCGTTCCACCTCCAAGCAGCCCTACAAACTAGGTTTTACGGTGATGGGAAGCTACATTTGTCCCTCGAAGCGCTCGAAACGCAGTGGCAAAATGGCGACAAGTTTGGCGAAGTGACGGAAAATTCTACATTAATATCGATTTCTAACCTGAGATTTGATAATAAAGGGAAAATGGGTAGTTCGGCCTCGTAGTGGAGGACGCCGAGGGTTATGTTTAACGGAACACATCGACTTTTTTTCTTAGCTAGCTTGTTACTGGGTTTTGTTACCATGCCACTCGAGGCAGTGGCGCAGGACTGGTTAGGTTCGTGGAATGAAACTCCCGGCTGGCTCGATGATCGTGAACGCAGTGAGGGTCGTGGTTTTCGGGCAGGTGATTTAGAGCTTCATCCTGGGCTCGGTGTGGAAGGCGGTTGGGACTCCAACATTTATTTCTCAGAGAGCTCTCCGGTAGACAGTGCGCTTTTGCGTGTCTCGCCACATCTACTGGTCTCGACAATCGGCGCGGACCGACTAGAGGAATCAGGAAACAAAGAGTTGCCCTCGATTATATTCAAGGGCGGGGTCAACGGCGCATTTTATCATTATTTCGAAAATAACACGCGCGACAATATGTCGGCCGGCGCGACCATGGATCTTACCCTCAATCCCGGGCGAATTTTCTCGGTCGATTTCCATGAGCGCTTTTTGCGCAGTATTCGTCCATTCACCCAAGCCATTAACAGCGCCAGCCCATACAACTTTGCTCGAGATCGCAACAACGTTGGTGTTGATGCAATCCTAAGTAGCAGAGGTGGCGTGCTCACGGGGCGTTTGGGTTACGATTTCGGTTTTGATTATTTTGAAGAGCAACTCTTTCGTTTCGGCACCAATCTTCGTCACGATATCCATGGAAGTATGAGTTGGAGCTTTTTGCCGCACACTTCTATCGTGTACGAGGCTTCGTTGGACATTCAGGACTACACGGACGCAAATTCGGGGGCGGCCACGACTCTGCTAAGCGATAACCAGCGCTTTAGAACGCGGTTGGGCTTGAATGGCGCGCTCACGCAACGCCTGTCATTTTCAATTTTTGGCGGTTATTCTGTAGGTTTTTATGAAGTTGCTGAGGAGTTCAATTCGCTGATTGCTCAAGCTGAGTTGCGCTACAAGCTTTTTGAAAACGTTAAACTGACTCTCGGTTACGACCGCGAGTATTACAGTTCGTTCCTGGGCAACTTCTATCGAAGCGATCGCGGCTATTTCAACGTCAATACGATTGTTGCAGGTCGTCTGATGCTTGGCCTTCAGGCCGATCTGGCCTACTTGGACTATGGCCAGGCCCTGGCTCCTGATGGCTCCTTCGTGGGTGACTCTCCTGACCGTAAGGATGTCCGTGCATCGGGTAAGCTCTTTGCCGAGTATCGCGTCAAAGACTGGTGGGCTTTTAGCGGGTCGCTTGCTTACCTCGGGACCTTCACTGATTTCCGTTACGTCGTCGATCAAGGCACCACAGGGACCTTTCTCGACCCAGCCAGGTTTAGTAAGTTTGAGGCTTGGCTAGGTACGCGCGTCTTTTTCTAGCATCGATGTATCTGGCCAGTCCCTAATGCCTTCGAGCACTTTTCCCGAGGTTTTCGTATATTCGGCTTACGTCCTCGGACTTCGTCTAACAAACGGGCTCACGCGGCGCTAGCGCCCGCTCGTCAGGTATCGATGTACCATCCTCCTCAGTCCTGTGAGAGTGTCTGGGGCGGAGTTCCAGCGAAGCGAACTCCGGGGGCCCTAGACCTGCGGAGAATCTACGAAAACCTCGAAAAAAGAACTGTCTTCTAGCTTCGCCCGCGTGTTCGTAGACTTTTTTGCTAACTGCAGGCTTTTATCACCGACTGACTGTTTACTATCGGTGGGCGGGGTGGGGATTGAACCCACGACATTCGGCTTGTAAGGCCGACGCTCTACCACTGAGCTACCCGCCCCTAAGGGCTATTTATTTTTAGATCAGAGCACCAAGTCAATCGCTCGTAAGACGAGTGCCTAACAAATCGTAGTCAAGCCGGCAAGGAATTTCGGCGAAACTGCCTCCGTTTTGGGTCAGTAGTAGGCTGCAATCGGAACCCGACACCGGGGAATAGAGGATGCTTTGTTCAGCTTCCCATTGATCAGGGCCCTGTATAAGTGGTTCAGTATTTTCGCTAAGACCGGCATCTGGGCTTGCAGAAAGTTCGAATATGCCAGTAACCGTATCTTTCTGCTCCAAGGTACATCCTGCAACCTCAGCTTCCGGGTCATCTGGTGAAAGGGCCCAGCTACTCACGAGCTGAACGCGAAAGTTTCCATCGTTATCGATACTCCCAGCTACCGCCGGGAAATTCGATTGCACCCAGTAGAGGGTTGGTTTTTCGACTCGCAGCTCCAATGCAAAAGAGAAAGCCTCTTGAAAGGCAAAAGCGGTGCTTCCGCAGGTGTTTTCGTTGAGTGTGGCCGAGACTTTATAGTCGCCTAAGCTCTCGCCTGGGCCATCGCTTTTTGTGCATGAGACCGCAAAGACGGTTAGGGCGAAAAAAAAAAGCTTCGGAGCATAGAGCGGTTTCCTTTTAATTGCATAGAGGCGCTGCGCAACGACTCGAGCGAAGTGCGGTGGGTGCAGGACAGGAGCAAGTATATTCAAGGACGACGAATGCGGTCAATCGCCCAAAGTTCAAGCTTTCTCGGGCTCTAGGATTTAAGTTCAGCCCGGTTCTTGGATGCTCAAGTGCTTCGGGATTGGCTAGGGCATGGAGGTTTTTCAAGCTTTGTCCATGCGCAGCAGCCCGAACGGCCATTTCGCTGATTTTGCCGCTCTTTGTTCTGGGAATATCGGTGACTTGCAGGATGAATTGCGGAACGTGTCGAGGGCTAGCACCGTTGCGGACGATGGATTTGATATTCTCACAAAGGGCTCTGTCGAGCTGAAGTCCCGGACGAAGCCGAACGAACAATACGATACGCTCGTCTCCAGCGTGTTTGTGCCCGATCACAACTGCTTCGGAGATTTCATCCAACTGCTCGACTTGTCGGTAGATTTCAGCCGTTCCGATGCGTACGCCGCCTGGATTTAAAGTCGTATCGGAGCGGCCATGAATGATGATTCCTTGATGTTCACTGATTTCTGCAAAATCGCCGTGATGCCAGATCCCTTCGAACTTCGAAAAATAAGCTTCTTTATAACGCGTTTGCTCTGGATCGTTCCAGAAGCCCAAAGGCATCGATGGAAACGCTTTTCGGCATACCAGCTCGCCTGTCTCTGCAACAACAGCCTCACCACTCTCGGAAAACACAGCAACATCCATACCAAGACCTTTGCATTGTATTTCGCCTCGATAGACTGGCAGCGCAGGGTTTCCAAGGACGAAGCACGATACGATGTCTGTTCCGCCAGAGATGGAAGAGAGTTGCACGGATTCTTTTACCTGAGAATAAACGAAGTCAAACCCTTCCGCACTTAAGGGAGACCCAGTCGAAAGCACGGTTTCAAGACTGCTTAGCGTATGGCTTTGTCTTGGTGATAGGTCCTGTTTCTTCAACATGTCTAGATACTTGGCGGATACACCAAAGACATTAATGCGGTGTCGGTCGATGAGATCAAAGAGTCTTGAAGTGCGAGGGTATACTGGAGAGCCATCATAAAGGATGATGCAAGCCTCACTGGCTAAGGCCGAAATCAGCCAATTCCACATCATCCAACCGCATGTCGTGAAATAAAAAACACGTGTATCTCGCGTAATGTTCGTATGAAACTGATGTTCTTTTAGGTGCTGTATAAGCGTTCCTCCGGCTCCATGGATGATCCCTTTGGGTTTGCCGGTCGTGCCGGAAGAGAAAAGCACATAGAGTGGATGGTCAAAGGGCAGGGTTTGGAAATCAATTGTTCTTGGTGCAAAGGCTTGCGTCCATTGGTCGTAGTCCAGCGCCTCTGGAATCCTGGTTGGCGACGGCTGGTTGTTCGACGGATAGGGAACGATGATTGTTTTCAGCAAACTCGGAATTGCTTCGCTGATGGCCACGCTTTGTTGCTCGCAAGAAAAGCGCTTCCCTTGATAACTGTAGTGGTCGGCGACGAACAACAGTTTAGGCTCCAGCTGAGAGAAGCGATCAAGTACGGCATTGACACCAAAATCAGTAGAACACGAAGCCCATACGATACCTCTTGCACTTGCTGCAAGCGCAAGGGCAAGCGTTTGGGGTAAGTTAGGAAGCCAACCCACCACTACGTCTCCTGCAGCGAGACCCATGTGAGCCATGGCCTGTTCAATACGGGAAACCTCGTCATACAATTTTCGATACGACCAGAGCTCTTCCCAGTCCTGTTCGCTTACGAAGATAATTGCGGTATCATCGTCTTTGCGACGTAGTAGGTTTTCGGCGAAGTTGAGCTGAGTTCCTTCAAACCAGCGTGCTCCTGGCATTGCGTTTGCGTTCGATACAGTACTCGAGCCTCGTTTATGATCGATGATTCCGCAATAGTCATAGACCGCGGCCCAAAACTCTTCCGGATATTCCGTAGACCAGCGATGCAAGGATTCGTAGTCATCGAAATGGCGCGAAAAACGTTTTCCCGCAAACGATGCAAACTGAGTAATCTTTGCCTGTGCTATTTGCGCCTCTGTCGGTGACCATAAAGGCATAGTGGAGTGTATCTTTTTTGGCTTTGATGAAAAAGCGTTTCCCTAAAAAGATGGCTTGGGCTACGGCTAACGAGGCACATTTTCTCGAAAATACTAGTAAAAGCGAAATGTTTGGTCACTTCCAAAGAGTGTTTTACAATGCCTGCATGGTCTTGCTCGGTCAGATGAAGCGTTGTTTTTTCGTGGGCTTGTTGAGTGTCACTGTTGTTAGCGGTGTGAGTGCAGAAAACAGCAAAGAAAAAAAGGAAGGCTCCGTCCCACAGGGACAATACAAAGGGGTAGTTCCGGGTGTATCGGAAGTGCCGGCGCACGTTGCAAAGCCGGGCAGGCCGGTTAAGGCAACGTGGCCGGGTTTTCAAATGCGCAAAGATGGAAGCTCACGCTTGTTTTTGCAACTTACTGGACCGACCGACACCAACTTGCTTCAAACAAACGCAGGGTTTGATGTGCATATAAAATCCGCCAAGATTCAAGGGAAGAACACCCGACGCAAGCTGGATACGCGTTTTTTTGACACCCCTATGGTCGAAGCCCGGTTGGTGAAAAAGAAGAACGACCTTTATCTCAAAGTGATTGAACGTGAAAAGGTAATGCCAAAGTTAAGTACGGAACTTAACAAAGAAGGCTACTACTATCTTTATCTTGATTTTCCAAAGTTTGAATCGAAATCGAACGATGCCCCTTCGGCTACTACAAAAAAGTAGAGTTTCTACTCAATAACGTATTTCAAAGACGCAGGTGAAGCTTATTTCGGTGGCAACGGCTTTGCCGTTTTTATCGAGCGGAGGCTGCCATCGTCCTTCGGACAATGTCTTGCTGCATGCCTCTGCAAAACCATGGCTGCCGGTTTGCGAAAGAACTTTGAAGTTAGAAGGTCGGCCATCAGGGTTGATGCGAAGTTTTAGACGTGCCGTGCCCTCAATACCAAGGCGCTGAGCCTGTTTCGGATAGTTTCGCTCAAGTGTGTTTTGTATATCACTTGGCGGAGCAGGTTTTCGTGCCAAGTTGGAAACCGAAACGATACCGTCGGGGCTACCGAAAGTTTGTCCGCTGCCTGAGCCTTCGCCGCTGCCAGTGCGGGTTTTGGGCTTGCCCGACCCGACGCTGGGTATGGCCTTCGGATCACTGCTTTCGGCATTGCTCAGCACGACGGATTCAAGGTCGATGATCTCTGTTGAATCGCTGCCCTCAGCTGCAGTAAGCGTCTGTGTTTCAGCGGCCGCAAGTGTCTCAGGGACGCTGCGCGCTGCAGGTGAAGGCTGTGGCTCCGGTTCTATCTCGTCTTTTTCTTCTTCCGGTCCGCCGGGATCGTCAATATCACTGTCGCCCAGAGGCATGGCCTCGAATTCAATGGGCACCACAGAATGGTGTTCCTCCATCGCCTTTGCATTTATACGTGAGGAAATCAGGCCAAGGGACAGCATGACCACAGCATGGAACAATAAGCTAAACGCTAAAGAGGCAAAGTAAGTACTTTTAACCGTACTTTTTAACGCAGAAATCATGCATCAGTCCGAGAGATCTTCCGGGCGAACATTGATGGCAAATTTAGAGACTTTTTCTTGCCTAAGAATGTCGATGGCTGAAACCACTCGTGCGTGCGTCGTGCTCCCAGCTGCTGCGATGATTGCGCGTGGTTGTTTCGTGCTTGCCACAAGAGTGCGAGCTGCTGCACGTAAGCCTGCTTCATCGACTTCTTTGCCATCCACATAGTATTTTCCGCCAGCGTCGATCGAAAGAGCAAGCTGGTTGTCCATGACGGCTTCGCCGGTTTTGGCCGCGGGCAATTCCATGGGAATTGTTTGTGAAACGATATAACTGGCGGTGACCATAAGGATGATGAGCAAGACAAGCACAATGTCGACCAAAGGCGTGACGTTGATTGCTGTGATTAGCTCATCATCATTGTTGTTGTTTGCTGCGCCCATATCTTACTCCGCGGGATGAGGCGGGTTTTTGACCGCAAGTAGGCAAGGACTTCGCGTCCCAGGGAGTCGGCCTGAGCAAGGCGGCTTTTAACAACACGTTGGAAAAGGTTGAAAAATGCGACCGCAGGCAGGGCCACTAAGATACCAATAGCTGTTGCAACAAGTGCTTCACCAATCTCGGACATAAGGCCTTCAGAGACTTGTCCTGCGGTTTGCTCAAGCGACTGGAACGCTCGAATAACACCAATCACAGTTCCCAAAAGCCCAACAAATGGAGCGTTGTTACCTACTGTACCCAAAAAGGCCAAGTAGCGTTCCATCTGTAGTTTGGCAAAGGATGATTCGCCGGCCATGCGTTCTTCGGCGGAATCTGCGCCATCCTCTGAAGAGTTCAGTCCTGCCGTTACAATGCGCGCTTCAAAAGAGCGTGATGCCTCCAGCCGTGCTCGCGCTCCTTGCAGGTCGCGTTCCTTAAGAAAACGGAACAGGTCTTGCTTGAGAGAAGAAAGATTCTCTCGACTGCCCCAAAAAAAGAACGCTCGTTCGATCACAATGGCGACGCAGATGACGGAAAGTCCGACCAAAAACCACATCACCCAACCTGCGCCGAGCATGGCAAAAGCAGTCATTCGTTCTTGAATATTCATGTTTTCCTCTCCGCTCCCGATCGTGGCGCCATCGCCCCGAGCTGTTTGGCTCAGCTTCGTCTTTAGTGCAAGCTACAAAAAAGGCGGAACCCGTCTTTTTTCAAAAGATTTGATTTAATCCGTTATTTTCAGCTTTTTTATCCCTTGGCGGGCGTATTCAGCCCGACCTTCCCCGGAGAATCAAGAGAAGTCGTATCGAAAGTGAAGGTTTTTCTGGACCTTGGCTCGTGGGTTGGGTACAGACGGGGGGATGGCGTCAAGTTTTCAAGATCGCATAAAATCCGAAGCAAGCCGGCTGTTGCAGGCTGGCGTCACCGGAAATGCGTTCCCAGGAGCGGTTGCCAGCATTGGGTGGCGCGAGGGTGACGAGCTGGTTTTTGCCGAGGCATCGGCGGGAAAGCTCTCTTCTGAGCTGGGGGCAGTGTCGACTTCGGCTTTTTACGACCTTGCATCTCTGACCAAACCTTTTGTGGCCATGGCCGTGCTTCGGCTGGTTGAGGCCAACAAGATTTCGCTCGAAACGCGCGCCGATCGCATGCTTCCAGATGTACGTGGCGGGGTAGGTGGCGAGGCGACGCTGGAGCAACTACTTAGTCATCGAGCCAAGTTGTCCAGTTGGGGCGGGCTTTTCTTAGACGTTCCTCACGATGTTGGAAGCCCTGCAGCGCGACGCTGGATATTGAGCGAAGCGTCACGAAGACGCCATGAAGGGCCGGAAACTGTTGTGTACAGCGACCTTGGCTATCTCATCGGTGGTGAAGCCGTTGCCCGACATGTTGGGAAAAGCTTGGATATCGTGGTCAAAGAAGAGATTACCGATCCGATCGGCATTAGCTCAGATGTGTTTTTTCCAGCAGCACTTACACCGGATAAACGTGCCCAAATCGTAAGCAATTCAGCGCCCACCGAATGGTGTGAGTGGCGAGGCCGCATGATTCGCGGTGAAGTGCATGATGAAAACAGCGCTGCTTTTGGTGGCGTAGCCGGTCATGCTGGTTTATTTGGCACAGCTCGTGGGGTTGCGCGTTTTGGTCGAGCTATCCTTGAATCGCTAGCCGGTCGTGGCGATTTCTTGTCGAAAGAATCCATTGAGGGCTCCCTAGCCGATCGTGGTGATGGTAACACCTACCGTTTTGGTTGGGAAATGAAGTCCGCGCAAGGCAGCTCCGCAGGCAAACGTATGTCTGCTCAAAGCTTTGGGCATCTTGGTTTCACGGGAACCTCCTTGTGGTGCGACCCGAATAACGACGTGGTTGTTGCTTTATTGAGCAACCGAGTGCATCCGTCTCGCGCCAACGAAAAGATAAAAGGCTTTAGGCCCGCTTTTCACGATGGCATGCTGGCCGTTCTGAACAAGAGCTAGCGCTTCGTTTTGTCGCTATCCTGTTGCCGGGCGCAAACAAAGCGTTCTGCTAGCCATGAGTTACGTTGCTGATGTTTGTGATTCGCGATGGCGCGCTTGAGGGCTATCTGCGGTCCGACAATCACACATAGCCGAGTTGCGCGGGTAATGGCCGTGTAAATTAGAGCTCGGTTCAACATGATGTGAAAACTGGGATCGATCATGATTAATACCCCAGGAAATTCGCTTCCTTGGGCTTTGTGAATTGTGCAGGCGTAAGCAAGCGCGAGGTCGTCACTATTGCGACGTGGCAATGAAAGGTCGCCTTGATCGAAGCGTAGCTCATAGCTATCCGGTTTAACACTTAGAACTTTGCCGATGTCTCCGTTGAATATATTGTGCTCGTAGTCATTACGAAGCTGCAAGATCTTGTCGTGAGTTTGAATGCGCGCAGGTTTGTAAGGTTTCGCAGAAGGGTTGATTAAGGGCTGCAGCATCGCGTTGAGTTGCTCTGTTCCCAGTTTTCCTTTGTGCACAGCGGTAAGCACCTGCACGTCGGTTTTTAGGTCCAGCCCGTAACTCTCCTCCATGCGTTGCAGCACCTTGGGCAATAAGGCTTTGCTGCTATCGGCACCTTCGGTATCGATATGGAAAAAATCCGCCGGACCTTTCGTGTTTTCTGGTGTGTTTTGAGGAAGCCTGTTTGAAAGAATGGCGTGTGCAGCTCGCACAATCGCGCTTTTTTCAGCTTGCCTAAAAATTCGCTGCAAACAAATAGTTTTTACGGTTTCCGTAGCCATGATCGAAGCCAGAACGTCGCCGGCTCCTACAGGAGGAAGCTGATTGATGTCACCAACAAATACAACCGTTGCGTGCTTCGGTACTGCGGCAAGAAGCTGATCGGCAAGCAACAAATCAAGCATGGATGTCTCATCAACCAGCAACAGGTCACACTCAACCGGGTTGTTTTCGGTGCGAGTAAAACTTGCTGCAGAGGGGTTCCACTCGAGCAATCGATGAACGGTGCTCGCCTCAAAGGCAGTGCTTTGCGTGAGTCGCTTGGCTGCTCGCCCAGTGGGAGCACATAAAAGCACGCGATGCTTCGCCTTTTGATGCACTTCGACTAGGGCGCGCACGGCCGTGGTCTTTCCGGTACCGGGGCCTCCTGTAAGAATGATAAGTTGGCGCGTGAAACTGTCTCGGCTTGCTTGTTTCTGCTCTTCAGTGAGTTCGGGATAGTCGCTTTCTATCCTTTTCAGTGCAACGCGTTCTTCTTCGGAAAGAACTCGGTCAACGTTGAACGCTGCAAGGTTTTTGGCGAGTCGCTCTTCAGCGCGATAAAGCGTTTGAAGGTAGACTCGTGTTTGCTCAACCCACAAGCTGCCGCTTTGGGTGCCTCGCTTCAGACCTTCCTCCAGTAAGCCAGCATCGATGTCTAAGCTGACTATCATCCGGCCCAACACATCTTTTTCAAGAAAGACGTGGCCATCCGATGTAGCTTCTCTCAAAAGGTGTACTACGGCCGCTTCAATGCGACGTAGGTCATCTTTTTCGATGCCGACACTAAGGCCAATCCTATCTGCGGTTCGAAACCCTATGCCTGCGACGGTGCGCGCGAGCTCGTAGGGATTCTTCTGCAGCTGTTCGCTTGTTTCTTCGCCGTAGCGTTTAAGGATTTTTCGAGCTGTCAAAGGCCCAATCCCCACGCTGTGCAAAAATGACAAAGTCTCGGCTTGCTGTTGTCTGTCTCGTACGGCCTCCGCAATTTGCTGTGCTCGTTTTTTGCCGATGCCCGAGACGTCGCGCAAACGAGGTGATTGTGTGGCAATGATATGGAGTGTTTCTTTGCCAAACTTTTTAACAATACGGGCTGCCAGCGAAGGTCCCAGCCCCGGAATAAGACCTGAGCCAAGAAATCGAATGATCCCTTCTTCGGTCGTAGGAGGAATGGGGCGATAGTGCTTGGCGGTAAAACCTCGCCCGAAACGTGGATGCTCGTGCCATGAGCCGTGGAGTTCAACCGTTTCGCCAACCGACAAGGCTTCCAAGGGACCGGTTACGGACACAAGTTCGCCTTTTGCTTCGGTACGTATTTTTAACACGACAAAATTTGAGTCCTTGCTTTGGAAGAGCTGTTGTTCGACCACTCCGCGCAAATGATCACGCGCAGTGTTATCTTTTTCAAATGGCAAGGCGTCGGACACAGTACGAGGACTCTAGCGTTTTTTGCGGGGAAATATTAGCCAAGAGCGCAGACACGCCTAACTATTGAGAGTTGTCGGGCGCCTTGCCTGGCCGACATGGAAATTCAGGCCTCGGATAAAAATACTGAGTAGCTTCGCTGCGCGTATCCGCGGTACTTCTTACCAAGCAGCCGTCTTGCTTGGGATGCTCGACGGCAGGTGTGGCGGACAAACGCTGGCCTTGCCTATCGCGTAAGTAGAGCGTCTCGCCACTGTTTTTTAGGCCGCCCCGAGCGACGCTTTCATCGACTCGAAAAAGCGGTATGCCGGTTGGTATCGGTATTGCAGCGGCGGAGCTCTGAAAGCTTCGGGGTGTGATAAGCACGCGTGCGCCTGGGCTGAGCATTGGGCCTTCAGAAAGAGTATCCCCGGCCTCATAGGGGTCGTCGGTGAGCGAAAAGCCTGCGATATCGATGCTTTCATTGCCAAAGTTGTAAAGCTCCACGAATTCCTGCGTCGGTTCAGCGGTGCTTGGGTTGGCCATGACACGACTGATCGTGACGGAAGCAAGGCGCTCTGAGGTGCGTAGTTCCAACCTTTGGAAGCTGAGGTTGTCCGCAGCGTCCGCGGCAAACAGGGTGGCCATGATCGCCGTGTTCGGCTCCAGTTTTTCAAGAACAAGTGTGGCTGCGTCGTTGTTAGCAATAGCCGTTTGCGTCACTTCTCCGGTTTTGAGCCACAAACGCGTAGCTTCACTGCTTTTTGTTCTTAGGCTCAGTCGAGTATCCTGTCTTAGAAGACATGCTCCCAAAAGAGCTGCTTCATCCAACATGCAATCCGGCTGCTGTAGCGTGGGTGCGGTGGCGTCGTTTTGTGATCCGGTGGTGAAGGCGCTGGTCCACAGACTTGATCCACTTACCTTAGCAAGTGTCTTTGGTATGAGCTGGATTTCGTAAGCGTGTTCTTTTTTTAGTGGCTCAGCTGGTTTTGCCGCGATGCAATAGCCCGTTTGCCAGCCTATGGCTTGGCAGGAAGTTTTGCGTGCTAGCAGTGGCCATTGCTCCTTTGTCTCACGGTCGATAAGGGCAAGAGCAAAACTGCTTTCGAGTTCGGCATAGTCGACGGCTTGGACAGCGAGAAGGGATAAGTTCGGAGCGACGTTGGTAGCGGCTGCCGCTGGCCAGCTTTGTATCGTGGGTTGTGCTGTCTCGGATTTTCCGGAATCTGTATCTCCAAAACCATCCGTCGAGACGCAGCCATTCGTGGCGGCACATAGGCATAGTATTGGACACAACTGTTTCATGGCTCGCAAAAGACAAGGCTCCTTGTCTGTCAATATCGGCCCCTGCGGCTTTGAGTTGCTTGGAAAATGAAAATTGAAGCGAATTTAGACCTTTACGCTTCTCACCGTTGCTTAGTGCTCTGATTGCAAAGGATTGGTCCGTCTCGCTGCAGTGAAGGTACGAGCTGCGGCGTCAGAAAACTTTAAGATATTCACGATATTTCTGCGCTTTTCTTCTGTGCAACGCACACTTTCACTATTCGATCTCGGCTCAACCCTCTCCTAGGTATGCAAGTCCAAAAAAGGCGTGCTATGCAGCGGGGCTGAGATGACTGATAAGGCCAATGAATCGAACGGTGAGCGGGGCAGACGTGGTCCGCGCTATATTGCTGTCAGTGGTGCTAAAGGTGGCGTCGGAAAAACGACCTTCGCGGCCAACGTTGCGCTTTGTTTGGCCAACCTAGGTCGCAAAGTGGTGCTCGTTGACGCCGACCGTTTGGGTGCCAACGCGCATACCGCGCTTGGCATGCAAAGGCCCTTTAGTCGTGAAAGCACTCCGGGAGCACTTCGTGCAGGTTCGTCTGTCGATAACGATTTGCAAATCCTTCAAACGCCATATCCAAATCTTTGGCTAGCTTATTCTGGGGTGGACGAAGCTTGCATGGGACTACGGTCGCTTCGCCGCTTCAGTCGCCTGAAGCAGCAAATCGAAGACCTTGATGCGGTTCATGTGGTTGTGGACTTGGGCGATGGTCATGATGGCCAGCTGATTGATCTGTTTTTTCAGTCGGATTTTCCTTTGTTTTTGGTGACGCCCGATCCAGCGGCCATTGAAAACATTCAGCGCTTTGTGCGGGCGAGTTTCTTTCGAAAGCTATCCGAACTTGAGCCGGTGCGTGGCTCCAGAGATGCTTGGCGTGCACGACTTAGGACAATGTACTCGATTCCTTCGCCAGTGGACTTGTTACAGCGGCTGGAAGCTGAAGGCGATCCCATGGTGGCGGTCGTGAGGGAAGTTCTTCGGAATTTTAGCTTCTATCTAATGCTGAACCAAGCACGTGTACGGCAGGACACCGAGCTTGGCGAAGAAATTGTGATTGCGACACGCCGGCGCCTTGGGGTGAACCTCAAATACCTTGGATACCTCGGTCAAGATGAAGCAATCAGTATGTGTTTGCGTAAACGTCGCCCTCTTATGATCGACAGTCCTGGAAGCAAGGCTTCGCGGGGCATCGAACGTGTTGTAAGGCGGGTGCTGCTCATGCCAGATAGACTTTCTCGCTTGGAAGAGCCGGCTTTGCCTGTTTCTTTTGACAGCCACTATGGCATTTTGGAGCTCGGGCGCGGCGCGGCGGAAGAAGAAATTCGCAGAGCTTACAAACGCATGAAACTGGTTTACGGCCCTGAAGGCCTCGCGTCTTATGGTCTGTTCTTGCCGGAGCAACGCGAAGCACTCCTTGCGCGGCTTGATGAAGCGCACGAAGTGCTGTTGGACCCCAACCGTCGACGTGTTTATGATCGCACGCTTTTTCCTGAAGTGTCGCTGGAAGAAGAAAAGGTCGCGACGCAGGTCGTTCCCAAAGCCGAGGCCTTGGCGGCATTTCCTGAACTTGGTCCAGAAACGCAATTCAACGGTGCCTTGCTAAAAGCAATTCGCGAAGCGCATGGTGTGGATCTCAAGTATCTGAGCAATCGCACAAAGATTGGACAAAACTACCTTTCTGCCATCGAAGAGGATGCTTTTGAGTCGCTACCGGAACGTGTTTACGTGCGTGGCTATCTGGCGGAGCTTGCTAAGATATTCCATCTGGACCCAAAACAAGTTTCGCGTACCTATTTGAGAGCGTTTGAGCAAGCAAGGCCAAGTAGTTCATAAATGCTGTTGAACACACCGCTTATCCTTGCTTCGCGCTCGCCGAGGCGCTCAGAGTTGCTAAGTCTTCTTGGTATTGAGTACCGTGTGGTGGGCTCAGACGATGAACCTCCTCCACTTGCTAGTGAAAAACCCAATCACTATGTGCTGCGTGCTGCGAAGGCAAAAGTACAGGATGTTTCAACACGCGTAGCGCAGTCGGGCGCGAGTGTGCTTGGTGCTGACACGGTCGTGGTTTTAGACGGTGTGATTCTCGGTAAGCCCAGCGATGACAGCAACGCAGAAGCCATGCTGGAGTCACTGCAAGGTCGCTGGCATGATGTTTTTACTGGCGTCGTTTTACTGCACCAGGGCAAGTGGTATGAAGACTGCGTTCAGACCAAAGTTCGCATGGTCTCGATGAGTTCACAGACGATCAGGAACTACGTAGCAAGCGGGGAAGGGCGCGATAAAGCTGGCAGCTACGCTGCTCAAGGCCTCGGCGCGGGATTAATCAAAGGAATTCAGGGTTCGTATTCGAATGTCGTGGGCCTTCCCGCCGCTCAGAGCATTGCGCTATTGTTAGCCGCGGGAGTGTTGGAGCAATGGCCATAGGCACCAGGATTGAGCAGCGGTTGCAAACGATACAAGGGCGAATGGATGAAGCCTGTTTAAGACGCAAGGCAAGCTGGCCTAAGCCGAAACTGTTGGCCGTTAGCAAAAAACAGTCG
Source organism: Myxococcales bacterium (assembly GCA_016699535.1). Taxonomy (NCBI): domain Bacteria; kingdom Pseudomonadati; phylum Myxococcota; class Myxococcia; order Myxococcales; species Myxococcales bacterium. Next base: position 2,864,252 of record CP064980.1, on the reverse strand, counting down.
AGCGCGGCCATACGAGAAGCCTACGCTTTGGGCCTTCGCGAATTCGGAGAAAACTACGTTCAGGAGTTGCAAGGTAAAGCAGAAGAGTTTGCTGATTTGCCCGAGCTCCGTTTTCATCTCATCGGCCATTTGCAACGGAATAAGACGAAGCAAGCTCTTGCTTGCAGTTCAGTGGTGCAGAGCGTTGATTCGCTCGGCTTATTGCAGCGGCTTGCTGGACAACACGAAGCTGCCACGCCGCTGGATATCTTTATTCAAGTAAACCTAGCTGGCGAAAGTCAAAAGTCTGGGTGTGACCCAAACGAACTTGAAGCTTTGGTTGACGAGGCAAAAAAGCATAAGAGCATAAGACTTCTTGGTTTGATGATGGTACCGCCTTTCGGTGAGGCCGAGAAAAACCGCTTGCTCTTTCGTCAGCTGCGTCGTTTAGCCGATCACTATGGACTTGAAGATTGTTCGATGGGTATGAGTGATGATTTCGAAGTCGCCATCGAAGAAGGCGCGACCTTAGTGCGCATTGGAACCGCTTTGTTTGGCCCAAGGCAACACAAATAACACGCGCAGCTCTCAGCTTATCCCTTGGAGAGTTCCTTGCTGCGGGCATGGGCAGCGTTTAGGCAGCTTTCGATGGCTTTTGAAAATCCAGCTTGTTCGAGGGCAGCAAGGCCAGCGACGGTGGTTCCTCCCGGACTACTTACTTTTTGTCGCAACGCTTGAGGGGGTTGTTTCGTCTCATCGACTAAGGTTGCCGCTCCAAGCACGGTTTGTACGGCAAGGGCATTTGCGATATCTTCGGCAAGTCCCAAGTCTTTACCGTGCTCTGCCAACAGTTCGATGAAGCGAAAGGCATAGGCGGGGCCAGAGCCGCTAAGTGCGGTCACTGCATCCATGTCTTTTTCGTTGACGCTCAGGCAAAGGCCGACGCTCGAAAAGATAGCTTTGGCACTTTCCATGTCTCTGTCATCGGCGAGCTTGCCTTGAGCAATAGCCGTTGCGCCCATGCCGACTAGAGCCGGCGTGTTTGGCATGGCGCGAATAACTTTGTTTTGAGGAAGCTTCGCTTCGATGGTGCTGAGCGTGATCCCGGCTGCAATGGAAATAATCACGGACTCTCGGTTTATCTTACCGCTAAGCGCTTCCAACAGGCCCTCGAAGCTCTGTGGTTTCACGGACAACACGACAACATCGTTCGTGCTTAGCCTATCAAGAGACGGGCTGGTCTTAAGGCCGTACTGTGCGCTTAGCTCGTTTAGACGTTCTTCTCGAAGGTCGATGGCGGTAATTCGGTCGGCATCAACGAGCTTTGCTTGTAAAAGTCCTGTAATCAGGGCTTCGGCCATGTTGCCGGCGCCAATAAAAGCGATGGATTTAAGCATGGGTGATGGCATAATTGAGTATCATCAATGTCTGTGATTTTCCCTAACTACCATGAAGACCTTGCTCCAGTCGATGCTAGCTCGCTCGACGAAGCGCCTGCCGATTTAGCGGACAGCGGTTCTGCTTTTCTAAGCGCGACGGATGATCTGTATCAAGAGTGTCTCCAGCGCGTGCTGCGTGGCAAAACCATTCCTAAGCTCGCGGCCTTTGAAGAGCGCTGCGCGCAAGGCAAGGAATCGGAACTGTTGCATCCCAACTCTCGTTGGCAGCGCGTCTATCAGCAGGCGAGTCATTGGAGGCTAGGCGAAGTTCTAAGACAGCAGGTTCATCGCAATGCGGCGCACGAGGAACCTTTTTTGGATGCAATCGTTCGTTTAAGGGAGCGAGACGATGCCGTCGAGATGGCGCCAGGCTCCCAAGAAAAATTTGCGTTGTCAGACGCCTATGCCTACGAAGCTGCGGGGCGTGCGTTGTGTTGTGCGCTAGTCAGCCCCGCGGTACCTAAAGATCAGCGTGTTTCTGCCGCTCAAAGCATGCCGCGTTTTGTAGGAGCGCTTTGGCAGGGGTTGTGGTGGAATCGACTCTTCCTTAAGAAGGCCTTTGCTCTATCAAAACAAGACAGCGAAAATCTCGCTTTTTTGCAGCTTGCCTACGGTCTTTACGTGCTAAGGCAGTGCGCCATGCTGACCGAGGATATGGACGATAGGCCCGAGGCCTACTTGCAAGAGCGAGTCAATCGTTTGCTGAGAATGGACGTCAGCGTCGAGGAAGTGAAAACGATGCAAAGCTACGCCGCTGGGCGGGGGGCGGTGTTTCGCGCACAGCACGCCGCACTCTGCTTTGCTCAGAAGCTCCGTGAAAGCTTTGATGAGGATTGGTTTAATAATCCAAGGCTAGGGGAGTGGTTTGCTTCGAGCGCCTTGCGAGGAGGCTGTTTGAGCATTGAGCAATTCATGCAAGAGCAGGACGTTAAAGCGGATACTGGGATCTTGTGGTTAACGGAGCTCTCACGTTAGAGAAGAACTATGGATAAGCCGGATCAGGCAGAATTTAAGGCACGACGCGAAGCGTTTCTTTCATCGATCGATAAAGGCGTTGGCCTATTCCCAGCGGCGCCAGTGTACATGCGCAACAATGACGTGCCGCATGAGTACCGCCAAGACAGCGATTTTGTTTATTTGACGGGTTTTACCGAGCCGGAGTCGCTTTTATTGCTTAGCAACGTTCACGATCAGCACCGATCGGTCCTGTTTTTACGACAGAACGATCCTGAAAAGGAGCGTTGGGATGGCCCACGGCTTGGACCTGATGCAGCGGTCGAACACTTTGAGGTTGATGCGGCTTTTCCAATTTCAGAGCTTTCAAACAAGCTTCCCGAATACCTGAAAGGCGCAGAAAGCATTCACACAAGGCTAGGTGTTCACGCTGAATACGATTCCAAAATAACGTCTATTTTCAGCGATTTGCGCGCGAAATCTTGGCGAGGAACCAGCTTCCCTGTGGCGATTGTTGATAGCGCAAAGACCTTGCATCCGATGCGTATGAAAAAAAGCCCTGCCGAAATCGCGCGTATGAAAAAAGCGGCTACCATTAGCGCCGAGGCCCATCAAAACGCCATGCGGGTAGCGCGACCGGGCAGCTTTGAATACGAAGTCGAAGCTGAGCTTTTGCGAAGTTTTCGGGCCAATGGCGCCGAGCGCACGGCCTACGGCAGCATCGTTGGAGCGGGCGTAAACGCAACCATCTTGCACTACCGCGGCAATAACAGCCGCCTTCAATCCGGTGATTTACTCTTGGTTGACGCGGGGTGTGAATGGGACTTTTACGCCTCCGACATCACGCGAACCTTTCCCGTTAATGGGGAGTTTACCGTCGAGCAACGCGAACTTTACGACATCGTGCTTGCTGCGCAAAAAGCTGCCATCGAAAAAGTGCGACCGGGCAATTCGCTTGATGTCCACAATGCCGCGGTTCAGGTGATTTCTGAAGGCCTGTGTAGGCTCGGCTTGTGCCAAGGCGATCCTGCCGAAGTCATCGAAAGTGGCGCATATAAAACTTTTTACATGCATCGCACTTCCCACTGGCTCGGCCTTGATGTCCATGACGTTGGCGTCTATGAGACGGAAAAAGGACCGATCCCCTTAGAGCCGGGTTTTGTTTTAACCGTCGAGCCGGGTCTTTACGTCTCAGCAGACGCAAAGGTAGCGGAAAAATGGCGTGGCATCGGCATTCGGATCGAAGATGACGTGCTCGTTACGCCCGAAGCTTGCGAAGTCCTCAGCGAAGATGCTCCAAAAGAGCCCAATGCTCTAGAACAAATCCTAAAAAGCCGTCGCTAGATCCGCGATCTAAAAAGAGTGAACCGTCTCGCCGCAGCGAAAGAGCAAACTGGTACTCCGTCAGGGCAGGATAAAATGAGCCAGTAGATTTAGCGCGGTAGCTCCGCTTGCAAACATAACTTTTTGCGAGCTTTTTCTAGGTGCGAGCGCGCCTACAGGGCTGAGGAGGATGGTATCTTGATACCTGACGACGAAGCCCGAAGCCGTAAGCCGCGGATAGGAAAAGCTCGCGGAAAGTCCTAGCGAACATGAGGCCCTAAACGTGCATGAAAGCTTGTCTTCATTGACAGTTTGGGGCCACAGCACTACAAAGCCGCTTGATGTTTCTTATCTATTTGCCCATTTTTATGATGTTGGGACTCTCGCTGCTTGTTGCAGGCGGCGTGTTCGTGGCGACTTCGCTTTTAGGGCCAAGAACATGACGCCCGAAAAGCCATGCCCTATGAAAGCGGCTGGGTTTCGAGCGGCGCCAAGCATGTAAAGCTCTCGGTTAAGTTCTTCCTCACAGCGATTTTATTCGTTGTTTTTGATATCGAAGCCGTTTTTCTCTACCCGTGGGCTGTGCTTTTCAGACAGCTTGGCTGGTTTGGTTTTATGGAGATGGTGGTTTTCCTTGGGATCTTAGCGCTGACTTTGGTCTATGCCTGGAAGAAAGGGGCGCTTGAATGGGAAGCTTAAGTCTTCAAGGTGGTGAGACGGGCTACGCACTGACACGTTTTGATGCCTTGCTCGCCTGGGCGCGCAAGTACTCCTTGTTTCAATATCCTTTTGCAACGGCATGTTGCGGGATGGAGTTTATGGCTGCGGCTGGACCGCGCTATGACATCGCGCGCTTTGGAGCAGAAGCCCCGCGTTTCAGCCCCAGACAGGCTGACCTGCTGTGGGTGGTAGGCACCATTAGTCAGCGACAAGCGCCTATTTTGAAACGCATCTACGATCAAATGGCCGAGCCTAAATGGGTGATTGCCTTTGGAACCTGCGCTTCATGCGGCGGTTTTTACGACAACTACACCACGGTACCCGGCATCGATAAGATCATTCCCGTCGATGTTTATATTCCTGGCTGTCCTCCACGGCCCGAAGCTGTGCTTGATGCCCTTATGCTGCTTCAAGAGAAGATCAGCCAAGGCGGGCGCACAGACAAACTCGTGGTTCCTCCGGCACGCATCCCTGAGCACCTCAACAAGTTACGTCTGAGCAAAGAAGGCGGCGCCGCACCTCAACAAGACCAAAGCAAAGAAAAGGCGAAGCATGAGTAAAAGCGTTGTTGATCGACTCAAGGCAGAGTTTGCCGAAAAGATTTTATCAAGTCACGATGAGCACGGTGACGATGAAGTCGTTGTCGCACCTGCCGATTGGGTTACCGTAGCCACTTATTTGCGCGACGATCCTCAATGCGCCATGCAGCATTTTATCGATATCACTGCCGTGGACTACCCGGAGCGCGAGCCGCAACTGCCTCGTTTTGACGTGCTACTGCTGCTTCGTTCCCTCAAAAGTGGATTCCGCATTCGTATTAAGACACGGATCTCTGACGGCGATCAGCTGAGCACGCTTAGTTCGATATGGAAGGGCTGTAACTGGGGAGAGCGTGAAATCTACGACATGTTTGGCATTGTCTTTGAAGGACATCCCGATATGCGCCGTATCCTGCTCTACGACGAGTTTGAAGGCTTTCCGTTGCGCAAGGATTATCCCATCGAAGCCGCCCAGCCTTTGATTCCTTATCGTGAAGTCGATGGTATCGAAAAGCTTGCACCTTTCGGCAAAGAAGAGGGGCAGCCTTGGAACCGCATCGACTGGCTCAATCGTCTCAAGGGTGGTGATAAGCAAGTTTCTCCCGCCATTGGAGTGCAGCAAGGGCAACGCAGCTCGCTAAGCAGCACGGCGATCAGTAAACCTAAAGACGCAACACGAGGCGAAGCTTAACGATGGAACCAGTAGTCGAACTTGATACCGATGTAGCGCTTGAGCTTCCAAGCGAGCCCATGCAGCTCAGCATGGGACCATCGCATCCTGCGATGCACGGTACCATTCGCATGGAGCTTCAGCTTGATGGTGAGATTATTTTGGACCTCGACGTCCAGCCGGGCTACCTGCATCGCGGTTTTGAAAAATCCTGCGAGCGCGGAAACTGGAACCAGGTTTTTCCATACACCGATAGGCTTAATTATGTCTCACCCATGCTCAACAACGTGGGTTTTGCCTTGGCTGCAGAAAAGCTGGCTGGCATCGAAGTGCCGGAGCGAGGCCAATACTATCGCGTTATCTTAGGTGAGCTTGCGCGTATCACTGACCACCTCACCTGCAACGGCGCTTCAGCAATGGAGCTTGGCGCTTTTACGCCTTTTCTGTGGTGCCTTAAAGTGCGCGAATGGATTTGGGACATCCTTGAGCGCGAGACCGGTGCACGCATGACCCATAGCTTTGGCCGCGTCGGTGGCATGGCCAAAGAGCCCACCGAAACGCTTAAGCAGGACGTGCGTGAGCTTCTGCCCGAGATTGAGCGGGTGCTAAAAGAAACCGAATATTTGCTACTCAAAAACCGTATTTTCCTGGATCGCACGCAAGGCGTCGGTGTGCTGAGCAAAGAAGATGCCCTTTCTTATGGCGTGACTGGTCCAGTGCTTCGCTCCACTGGCATCGACTACGATGTACGAAAAGCGCATCCATACATGGTCTATGACCGTTTTGATTTTGAGATTCCTGTGGGGCACGATGGCGATAACTACGACCGCTTCATGGTGCGCTTTGAGGAAGTTCGTCAGTCTTGTCGCATCCTGCTTCAAGCGATTGAGCAAATGCCGGATGATGGTCCAGTAAGCATCGACAGCCCCAAGCTCGTGCTTCCGCCAAAAGACAAAGTGTATAGCACCATCGAAGCGACCATTGCTCACTTTAAAATCGTCATGGAAGGCTTAAAAATCCCGAAAGGAGAGGCCTACGGCTACACCGAAGCTGGCAACGGTGAGCTTGGCTTTTATCTTGTCTCTGATGGCAGTGGCACGCCGTACCGTGTGCGTTGCAGGCCACCATGCTTTTTCAATCTCGCGGCCTGTGCCGATATGCTTCGCGGAGGGATGTTAGCAGACATCGTCCCGTCTTTTGGCTCCATCAACATGATTGGCGGAGAGTGTGACCGCTAAGCTTAGGTTTTGATTATGCCCACCTTTAAACTCGACGGAAAAGACATCCCTTTTGAACAAGGGGATACCATTATTCGGGCCGCTGCACGCCAAGGCATCGACATCCCGCATTATTGTTGGCATCCAGGTCTTTCGGTCGCTGCCAACTGCCGTATGTGCTTGGTCGAAATTAAAGCCGAACGACCGATGAACATGCCCATCCTTAAATGGGATGGCGACAAAAAAGCTTTTGTGCCAGACACCAAACCCAAACTCGCGCCGGCCTGTCAGCAAGCTGCTGCTGAAGGCATGGAAGTGCTCTGCGAGAGCAGTGAGGTTGCGCAAAAAGCTCAAAAATCAACACACGAGTTTTTGTTGCTCAACCATCCGGTGGACTGCCCGATTTGCGATCAAGCTGGCGAATGCAAGTTGCAAGACTACTGGTTCGAGCATCAGGGCGAACTTAAGCGCAAGCTTACTGAACCTGTGCACAAACCCAAGGCTGTGCCTTTTGGCCCAACCATCGTCTATGATGCAGAGCGCTGCGTGATGTGCACGCGCTGCATTCGTTTTTGTGACGAGGTCGCCAAAGATCACGTGCTTGATATGCGTGAGCGAGGCAATCAAAACGAGATTGTTGTATCTCCTGGCCGTGAGCTCGACAACGACTACACCCTGATGACCGAGCACGTTTGTCCTGTGGGCGCGTTGACCAGTAAAGACTTTCGTTTCAAGGCGCGGGTGTGGTTTTTGCGTACCGCATCGAGCGTGTGTTCGGGTTGTGCGACAGGCTGCAATATGCATGTCGATTTTGATCCTCGAGACAACACCATCAAACGGCTTCGACCGAGGGACAATGCTGAGGTTAATCAATATTGGATGTGCGACGATGGCATGTTGAGTTACAAAGACATGCAACAGGCACGATTGCTCAAGGCTCAGATTCGCAAGGGCGAGACCTTTGAGCAGTTGAGCATGGAGCAAGCTCTTGAGCATGCTGCGCAAGTGCTCAAAGAAGCGATGCCTGAAAAGCTTGGCGTGGTACTGAGCGCGACTCATCCGACCGAAGACAACTTTGTGTTAGCCACCTTGGCGAGCAAAAACTTTGCGGCAGCCTCGCTTTATCTGGCTGCAAATCCGGACTGGAAGGGCGATTCGATTTTGCGTCACACCGACCACAACCCAAACCGCGCAGGAGCTGCGCAATGTGTTTCCGGTGAACTTAAGAGCAGCAGCGCGTTGCTAAGCGATATCGAGGCCGGTCGTATCGAAACGTTAATCGTGCTCGGCTCCAGCATTGAGCAGCAAGGGGACGAGCTTGCACCCCTTGCTAAACTCAAGACGTTGATCAATCTCAGCACGCATCCTGGTGCCTTTGCGGCTTATTCCACGGTCATGATTCCGGTCGCAACGCATACCGAAATGCACGGAAGCTTTGTCAACGCCAAGGGCATGTTGCAGCATTTTGCCCCTGCGGTGAAACCGCCTCAGGATGTTGAGCCCGCTTGGCTCGCGCTTGTCAGCCTTGCCCAGAAGATGGGCATCTCACTTGACTATGCAAAGTTTCAAGACTTGAACGAGGCCTTCATTGAAGCGCGCAGTCCACAACAACTAAGCCAGGAGAGTAACGTATGAGTATTACGGCACTGGTCGTTTGGACCTTGGCTAAAATGATTTTTATTCTTGGCGTAGTCGTTGGGGCTTTTGCTTCGATGCTTGTTTGGGCTGAGTGACGTTAAAGCACAATGATCCAAGACCACATCGGGCCCGTGCGCGCGGGTATCCCAGTGCGCTTTAACTTTTTCGGTAAGCAAGTCAGTTTCAACATCACATTGGCTGGCCTTTTGCATCCTTTGGCCGATGCCATGAAGATGATTTTTAAAGAAGATTTTGTTCCGCCCGATGGTGACAAACTGCTTCACGCTATCGCCCCGATGATTGCTCTGGTTCCGGCGATCTTTGCTTTTGCGGTGGTTCCCTTTGGTGGCACACTCTACCCAGAGCATTTGATGGATTCGTTTGGCTTTGCTCCGAACTCGCTGCTTCCGGACGGCCCGGCCATTCCTATGCAAGTAGCCTCAATCAATGTTGGTGTTTTGTTTATTTTCGCGATCGCGGGCACCGGAATTGTTGGCGCGGCCGTTGCTGGTTATTCAAGCAACAACAAATATTCGTTGCTGGGTGGACTTCGCGCTGCCGGACAGCTCGTGAGCTATGAGGTCGTTTTGGGACTTACCCTTGTCGGCTGTTTCATGGTTTACGGCAGTCTTCGTCTTGAAGATATGGTGCAATGGCAAATGAGCCACCATTGGGGCGCGCTTCCCCTATGGGGCATTGTCGTGCAGCCCTTTGCCTTTATTTTGTTTTTTGCGGCCTCGATTGCCGAAACCAAGCGCGTACCTTTCGATGTGCCAGAAGGCGAGAGTGAAATCGTTGGCGGTTATCTGACCGAGTATTCGGGCATGAAGTTCGGGATGTTCTTCATGAGCGAATTCCATCGAGGTGGTGCTTCTATCAGCGCTATTGGTAGCCATCTTTCTCGGTGGCCATCATCTGCCAGGACTCGGCGTGGGCGGCATTGATGCTTTTGGCTTTCAGTTCGCGTTACCACATCTTGCGGTGGTCTTGTTGGGTGTCGGGGTGTTTTTGGTTAAAGTGGTCGTGCTGATATGGGTTCAGCTGATGGTGCGCTGGACCTTGCCGCGTTTTCGTTATGATCAAATCATGAAGCTATGCTGGAAGGGTTTACTCCCTTTGGCGCTAGTGAATATCTTTGCCACCGCACTTTTTATTTTGCTGCTGGGAGGGGCCTAGGCGATGGCCAAGCTGATTTACAAGCCGAAGCGAAGCATATCGGAACAGAGCTACGTGCCTGAAATAGCCAAAGGCCTTGCTTTCACGATGAAACGCTTCTTTAAGAACACCTTTTCAAGTCGAGAAAAGGGCGACATCGACACCATTCACTATCCAGAAGAAACACGTGTTTATCCCGAACGCTTTCGTGGTGTGCATCGCCTCACTCAGCGTCTTGATGGATCCCCACGTTGTGTGGCGTGTCTTTGTTGCAGCACGGCATGCCCTGCGCAATGCATTCATATCGAGGCTGGTGAGTACGAAGAAGGTGACCCTCGCCATGGTTATGAACGCTTCCCTAAAGTCTTCGTGATTGATGAGCTGCGTTGCATCTTCTGTGGTTATTGTGTGGAGGCGTGCCCTTGTGATGCTATTCGCATGGATACGGGTATGCATGTTCCCGCTTCGGCCGACCGCAAGCATTTTATGTTCAACAAAGAAACCTTGCTTTCGATCCCCTCTCAGGACGGAAGTTTCGAAACCAAAAACCCACGGCATGAACCCGGCGAAGCAGACCATCCCGGCATCGACCGTGAAAAACACTGATCTTCATTGTGCGGGCCCTGGACGTACTTATAGCCTGCACATTGCTTGCGTCATGTGCTTCGGGCCCGGCGCCTAAGCGACGAGCTAAAAGTGCATGCCAGGTGTTGTTCATTACGGCTCATCCAGACGATGAGGCCATGTACGTCGGTGGCACCTTAGCTAAACTTCGAGATGCTGGCGTCTCAACCTGTTTGCTGGTATTTAGCCACGGCGAAGGCGGACGTGTGCTTGAAAAAACCTCCGATGGCATCATGCACGAGCGACGCGACTATCCGCGCAGCTATGTCGCGCAGCTTCGTGATGGCGAAATGAGAAATGCTGCAACGATTGCGGGCGCCAAGCTTTTTTATCTTTATCCAAGTTCAGCGAATGTTGATGCAGAGTTCAACCAAGATCCTGAACAAAGTTTGCAGTGTTGGAATAAGCAAGTGCCAGGTGGGGTAAAAGAGATGCGCTCGCGTCTCAGGCAGATGATACGGAAGCTTGCGCCGCAGGTAGTGGTAACGATGCACGTTAAAGATGATCCGACCGGCACACGACATGGCCATCATCGAGCTGTAGGGGCCTTGGTAAAGAGCCTTGCGCAAAAAGAGCAGGGCTTGGGCGTGGGGGAGTATTGGGCCTTTGCGCCAAGCCGAGCGCACGGCGATTTCGAGCTAGAGGTCTGCGTTGAGCAGAGGCTGCGGTTGCTCAAAGCGCACCATTCCCAGTTTTCAGACCAGGCCTTGGATGGGCCTGGCCACCGTCCTACCGAAGCCTTCGTGTGGCTCTATCCAGGCAGTTACCAAGCCCAAAAGAGCCTGTTTGTGGCAGTGCTAGAAAAAGCTAAACAAGACAATTGTGGCAATTAAAACGCTTTAAAACAGCCAAAGATGTCATCTTTTGCTAAATTTTACGCCATTTCTGACATGCGCGGTTGTAGTGTATAAGGTGCCCCTACCATGGCAAACGATGGCAAAAACACTTTGGGTCTAAACACACGTGCGGTGCATGCTGGTGAAGCGAAAATCTTCGCGCACGACGCTGTAACCCCTCCGATTGTACAAACGGCAACCTATGCTTTTGAAAACACCGCCGAGCTTGTGGCTTACATGCGCGGCGAGAAAGAGCGTCAGGAGTATGGCCGCTACGGTAATCCGTCAGTGGCCTGGGTTGAAGAAAAACTCGCCAATCTTGAAGGCGCACAAAGTGCGTTGTTGTTTTCAAGCGGCATGGCGGCTGTGACCTCGGTACTTTTTGCGTTGTGCAAATCAGGGTCCCACGTGGTCCTCTTTGCAGATTGTTACAGACGTACCAAGCAGTTCATGCGCGAGTTTCTGCAGCGCTTTGGTGTCGAGCATACGCTTGTGCCGCCCGGTGATATCGCCGCCCTAAAAGCTGCGCTGCGACCCGAGACCAAACTTGTGCTGAGTGAGATGCCCACCAACCCGTATCTTGCGTTGATCGATCTTGAAGAGATGGTTGCGGTTTGCAAATCAGTGAAAGTAAAAACGGCCATTGACGCAACCTTTGCTACGCCGGTCAATTTGCGACCCCTTGAATCCGGCGTGGATTTAGTGATCCATAGTGCAAGCAAATACCTTGCGGGTCACAACGATGTGCTTGCGGGCGTTGTCTGTGGCCAAAGCGGTTTGATTTCACTCAACCGGGATGTGCGTGACGTGCTTGGTAGCGTTTGCGATCCACATGCAGCCTATCTCGTGCATCGTGGCATCAAAACCTTACCGCTTCGCGTGCAGTGGCAAAACACTAGCGCTCTTGCCGTCGCAGAGTTTCTCGAAAAGCATCCTAAGATTGACCGTGTTTGGTATCCTGCTTTGCCTTCTCATCCCGACCATGCATTGTATCAGAGGTACATGAGCGGTGGTGGTGGCGTGGTAACCTTTACCGTGAAAGGCGATGGTGCAAACTGCTCGCACTTCATTGATGCGATGCGCATCCCTAAAATCGCTCCAAGCTTAGGGGGCGTTGAGTCGCTCATCGAGCAACCGGCCCTTATGAGCTACTTCGATCAAAGCGAAGAGCAACGCAACATTCTCGGGATTCCCGACAACCTCGTTCGCTTCTCTGTCGGACTCGAAGATACAGAAGACCTCATCGCCGACTTAGAACAAGCTTTGAAATAACTGCCTTTGCGTTGACCTGCTCCCCGAAAAACGGTCCACCTTCTAGGCGGCGGATCAAAAGGACAAGTCAAGAAAATATTCGCACGCAACTTGAAGAGGTCAATGGTGTGGGGGTCAGCAAAGAGCTCGTCAGCGAGGTGACCGGGCAAGTCATCGAGGAGCTCAAACTTTGGCAAAGCCGGAGTCCATGTGTCTCGTGTTGTGCCCTCATTTACGCTCATCCAGCTACTCTATTAAACTTACCCCTCTTTTTCGATTCCTTTTGCGACAGGCCCTACATGCTTGTTCACAGTCGAAAAAACGATACACCCAAACGAGTGTTTGGGTGTATCGTTTAATTTCGGCCAGTCCATCAGACCGATGTAGGTTTACTGCAAACCGTTGTGCAACTCTGCATCCTATGTCTAGGGAAAAACAAGAATACAGGCTTCACACTCCTGGGTTTTTCCAAGACTGATCGAGTTTCCCGTCGTCTCAATACTATCGGTACCCATTACGCAATGCAGATACTCTTTTTGTTCATCAGCACTATCGTCAGCTCGCCCTTGTGGGTCGCCATGGTTTTGATAATATTGTTTTGATAACTCTCCGCAAGTCGTACTCAAAGCATTCAAAGCTTCGTCTCGGCAAATACCAGTGTCATCAATGAAACGTGGATCGATTGTGGATTTAGAGATTTGAACATCACTAAATTCGTTGCCTTCTTTAACAAAACCTAGCACATAGGCCACTTCGTTCTCTTCGGTTGTTGTGGTCACTCTCAGTGATGAATAAGGCGATGTGAGAAAATTGGCGTTCCTTCCAATGGCATAACCATCTCCCTGTGGTGCGACTTCAATGCCATACTCACTGAGAGCATTCGCTAGGTCCTCATAACTATTCGGGCCATGGTTACTAGGAAGGTTATTCTCGTCCCAAGTGTTGACCTCGGCCAGAACCGCTGCTTCTAAAGGTTCGTTTTCAATCTCAATACCAGAAGCGGTGTACGATACTATCTCACGGGTTTTGTCAAAAACAAAGGAAAATTCAATCCCGGAAATCGATGACACTTGTAAGAAAGGATTCTCAGTATTGAGAAAGTCAGCGGTCCTTCCAACGGCATAACTATCTCCCATTGGTGCGACTTTAATATAGTCTCTGAGAGCATTCGCTAGGTCCTCATAACTATTCGGGCCATGGTTACTAGGAAGGTTATTCTCGTTCCAATTGTCGACCTCGGTCAGAACCGCTGCTTTTAAACCTTCATCCGTGCCCAAGATGCAAAACGTTTCCGGTTGGTTTTCTTGAGCGTCATCTGAGGAAGCAATCGAATTGCCGCTGGAAACACTACATGCACTGGAAATTACACAGCAAATCTGGATTGCACCAATTAGACTACAAACGTTACTAATTTTAAAACTCATGACAACTCCCTATTAGTATCTCATTTTTTGTTCAATCTACTCCAAGGTAACCTTTGCAATTTAGGTGCCAAGGAGAACACCTTACTTGTAGCTAATAGTCGTACATTGAATTTTTTTTTACTTTCAAGGGCTTGGAATAGAAAACCGGGATAACTGCGCGAGCAGAATGATGCCAGAATCGCGGACTTCCCTCCAACGCTGGTCACATGGGGCCCCAGTTGGCGATGTTGGCCCCATGTAAAATCAAGAATTATGGGTAACATTTGCGCCTCCCGCAATGGCTTGTTGGTCACTGGCAAGTGGACCCGCATGGCCATTAGTGTGCACAAAACTCTATGCTTTCCCTCCACTCAACTTACCCACTAAATTCCCGGAAGAGCCTTGGTTCATTGAAACCGGTGTCTCAAGTCATCAGCTTCACTGGCTAGAAGACTGACTAGTTCTTTGGTAGATCAATGCTTCAACCTAGGCGCTTAGAGCCGCAAGCGGGGTGGGCTTGCAGGAGCATCTTCCTAGAGAGCCTGAAGTTATCGCTGGTCTAAACGACTTAGTTTATGCGCCGACCGTGTGGTCTTGAAAGCTCCAGCAAGCCTACCCCGCTTGTGGCTCTCTCCAGGTGATGAAAAAAACATGTGTTGCTACTCCCCCACAACAGGACGATACAGCGCGCGTCGAGCCGCTTCGGTGCCTGGGCCTTTGCTGTCTCTTACTGCAAGCAAAAGACCTCGCTCACCAATGGTATCGAGTGCATCGGCAGCAAGTTCGCGGTAGGTCTCGTCTTCGCCAGTGAGTGTCGCGTAGAGCAAGTTGCGGAGCTTAATCGCTGTGATCCCTGTGGGCCTATCCCAGCCAGCTTTCATGCGACCCATGAGATGGGCCCAAGCAAAACTAAAACTTTGCTCGGCTTTGCCTTCTTGCAGAACCTTTGCAACCTTTATGCGTCTAAAGATTTGCCCAGACTTGAACATGGCTTCATTGAGCACGTTGAACCAATCCGTGTCTTCTCGCAGCACGGTTTCTTCCAAGATGTCACGCACGTCACTGTATTGCAAAAGGGCATCAAGAAGTTTACGTGCCCCGTTTTCATCAGCGCCCAGGGTAAGTGACAGCGCTGCTGCGCGACGGGTTTTTTCGCTTTCCAGGAGTGCTGGAAATTTTGCGGCCAATGAGGTGTCAGCCGAATAGCCTAAAGCTACGGCTGCTGCGCGCTGAACTTCCCAAGCATTTGCTGAGCTCACCAGGTCCATAAAGGCCTGTGCAAGTGTAGGTTGTGGTTTCTGCCAAAGGGCTTGCGCATAAAAGACGCGAGTGCGCTCTTCGATACTACTGTCGCCAACTTTGCGGGTTACTTCGCTCATGGTTTCATCATTGGCCACCATGCCGAGGGCGGAGCCTGCATTTGCGCGCAAACGCGCGTCATCTGCGGTATCTTCTACGATAGCAGCAAAGCTCTTTGCGGTTTCCGGTTTGTCAAAATAAGCCAGCGCTTGAACGGCCAACAATCGGTTTCGATAAGCTTCTTCGCTCTTTCGAGAAGGCTGAGAGAAATCGATGTTGCTCGGACGTTTGAGCATGCTCAACAACTTGCCATAGGCTGGCTCATAGCGCAGTTCGCCGAGTGCGATAGCGGCAGACTCGATGTCATCTCCCTTGAGTTCAGAGAGCAAAATGCTGCCAGCTCGCGCTGATCCCGTGGCGGCAAGTGCACGCATCGCCGCTGCTTTGCGCCCAGGCCGGTCCTGAACAAAGCGCTAAGCGCTTACATCCGGCTCTTGAGCGACGTTGCGCAAGGCTTGTAAAGCCTCGATAGCAAGAGGGTCATCGTCGCCTGCAGCGTAGCCAAGCAGCAACGCGTTCGCGCTGCTGTCACCCATCTCTGCTAGGCCAAAAGCTGCGTGCTTTTGAATGCTATCGTCTTCGTCCTTAAGCAAGCCTACGAGAAACTCCTTGGCTCGAGGGTCATGACTAAGTCGGATAAAACGAACAAGCTGTTGTTTGCTGTCGAGATCCTTGGCGAGTTTGAACAACGTGATGAGGCCGGGGGCTGCGGTCGATTTGCGCAAGGACTCCATGACGCTGGCTTTCATACCTGGCTTTTGTTCGAACAACGCAAATAAACGTGCCGCGGCACTCGGATCGCCAGTGCGGCCAAGACCCGCTACGGCTGCGCGCAAAACTTCTTGAGACTGATCCGCGGGTTCTCGTGCAAGCTCTTGATCCAGCAGGGTTTTTAGCGGGCCGACCACGGCAGGGCTGGCTTCTTCAGCAAGGGCTTGAGCCACCAAAAGCCGCACGGCCTCTTGGTCGTGTTTGAGCAGCTTGTCGTTGGCGAGTTTTGTTACACCGACCGCATCAACGATCACTTTAGGGTCAAAGCCTGGCTGCGATTGCAAACGTCCTTCGCTGAATGCTTCGACGATGGCGTCGGCAGCAGCCCTTTCGCCAAGCACTGCAAGCGCCCAGACAACTTGCGACTGATCGCGCTCATCGCATTTAGGCAACACATCTAAAAGTTTGGCTTTTGCAGAGTCGGCTCCCGGTGAACCAATGGCCGATAGCGCCAATGCAGCGGCGCGGCGCACTACACCTCCTTCATTAAGCTGTTCAATAAGTAAGGGGACGGCTTTGGCGTCACGGTACTGACCCATCTTATCGATGATCTCGACTTGCAGTTCATCGTAAGAGGTCTCAGGTAAAAATACGGCGAATTTCGCTTAAGAACGCTTCGGTAGTGGGCGCTTCGTGAGCCTTGTAGTAAGCAGCTTTGGCTTGCTCGAGCGCTTTGTGCTGCTGATAGTACATGAAGCCAAGCGCAATCGCGCCAAGCACCACCGAGACCGCTACAATGCGGCCAGCGGGCGTGGTGTGCTTACGAATCTTTTTCAAGGCTTCTTCATCGCCTACTCCAAAGGAAAAAGCAGGCGGTCTTGGCGTATGCTTCAATGGCGGCGGGCCAGACCGGTGTGGGGTTTCAGGTGGGCTATCGAAGCTCGCGCCAGGTTCAGTCATGTTTTTCTCCCTTGATAAGCTCAAATTGGCAGCGTCGCCGAATTGAGACTAAGCTGGGCAAAAGGCCAACATTTGTGCTGGATAGTAAACGATTGTGCAGCGCAATCCCAGCGCTAAAGCAGCGAGTGTAGGCCTAGGAGCAAAAACGTACAGTGGCGTAGGTGGCGTGGGGCGATGTATCACAAGTGTTTGAAATCTATATTGACTTTGGCTTTTCACTCGGTATAGTGGTTAATGTAAAGGACGGCTGCCAATGACCAAGTCTGAGTTAATAGAGACGATCGCTCGTAAGGCGAACATCACCAAAAACCGAGCTGAGCAAGTTGTCAATTGTGTTTTTGACTCGATGAGTGCTGCGCTTGATCGCGGTGAAGGTATAGAGATTCGTGGCTTTGGCAGTTTTACGGTACGTGAATATAAGTCGTATGCTGGTCGTAATCCACGAAGCGGGCAGACGGTTTCCGTTCCGGAAAAACGCTTGCCTTTTTTTAAAGTTGGAAAAGAACTCAAAGAACTTGTAAACCGAGGCTCTCAGCGTCGAAACGAGCAGAAAAAGTAACATCGAGTTGTCGCAATATGACGCTCCTCGCTGGCTTGCAATATTTTCCTGCTGACCGTGTTAGTTTTTTCGCAAGAAGTTCCCAACGCTTGTTGCAAAAACTTCCTTGTCATTAGAAAAATCGTGCTTTGCCGGCTCAGTCCGTCATTCTGAGGCAAACCACAAGGAGAACAAGTCATTTCTATCAATGAGCAGCTAACGCAGCTGAAACGCGGCGTGGTGGATTTGTAATGCAAAGTGATCTTGAAGCCCGTCTTCGATCCTCCAAAGCGTTAAAGATAAAAGCAGGTTTTGATCCGACCCGTCCCGATTTGCATTTGGGCCATGCTGTTTTGTTGCGAAAGATGAGGCAGTTTCAGGAGTTTGGGCATGAAGTTATTTTCGTTGTCGGCGACTTTACGGCGCAAATAGGCGATCCTTCGGGTCGCAGTGCAACACGTCCAGTCGTGAGCCCCGAAGAGATTAAAGCGGGTGCCGAATCCTACGCCGCGCAAGCCAGTAAGATTTTAGATCCAAGTAAAACAAAACTTGTTTATAACAACAATTGGCTTGGGAAGATGAACTTTGCGGATGTGATTCGGCTTGCCGGCAAATACACTCTGGCGCGCATGATGGAGCGAGATGATTTTAAAAATCGCTGGGCTGAACATACCAGTATCTCCATCCACGAGCTTCTCTATCCTTTGGCCCAGGCTTACGATTCCGTCCATCTGGAATGCGACGTTGAGCTTGGTGGTACCGATCAGCTGTTTAACTTGCTTGTCGGGCGCGATTTGATGCGTGAGTTTAATCTCAAGCCGCAAATTGTCATGACCACGCCTATTCTTGAGGGCATCAATGCCCAGGTGGTTGATGGCAAGATTGTGGGCCAAAAAATGAGTAAATCGCTCGATAACTATATCGGTCTGACCGAGGCGCCATTCGAGCAGTTTGGGAAAGTCATGAGTCTTTCTGATGCCTTGATGTGGCGTTACTACGAGTTGCTCTCCGAGCGGCCAAGTCCCGAGCTTGCCAAGCTCAAAAAGGAAGCCGAATCGGGCGAGCGTAATCCCAGAGATTGCAAAATCGAACTGGGCAAAGAGATTGTGACTTGCTTTCACAGCGCAAGCGAGGCTGAAGTGGCAGTGGCGAATTGGATGGCGCAGTTTTCCCAAAAACAGTTACCGACCGATATGCCGGAAGTTCAGGTCGATTCCGAGGGTGAACCGCTTTGGGTTCCGAAGGTTTTGGTTTTAGCGGGGCTCGCTAAGAGTTCAAGCGATGGACGCAGGCGTTTGGAGCAGGGTGGTGTCGAGGTTGATGGTGCACGTGTGACAGACCCCAAAGCCGTGTTAGTCAAGGGCCAACGCTATATCATCAAGGCCGGCAAACGTAGTTGGGCAGCAGTGACTATCAAGTAGAGCGTGCAATTCGGGCTTAGATCGTTTCTGGAGGGACAGACGCTCCACCATGTCTGAGAATCTGCGGGAGCAGCGCGCTCTGTCGGGGCTTATGTTGCGAAGCAAAATGTCCGCTGGCTACAGACCTTGCGCCGTGAGTGTCTCAACGTTCTGTAGGTATTTACTCTCGTCGATGCCGCGCTCATCACAAACGCCAAATTCATGAAGACCAATTTGGGCAATATCAAGAAGTTCCGCTGCCCAGGTTGCGAGCTTTTTACCGGCCAACGTGGCTTGCAAAGCTTTGGCGGCGATTTGCGGACGAGCAGCTTGCACCTGTTCGCATTCAAGGCTTTCAAGAAGTGCTTCGGCGCGATCCATGGCTTTGTCTGAATAGAGCAACCCCTTCCATAGCGCAGTGACGCCGCGCGCTAAATCAACATTTTGCGCGTCGGCTCCCCTCATCTCAAGTGTGTTCTTTAGCCGAACTTCAGGAAAGAGCGTTGAGAGGTGAAGTTCCCAATCGGGGTAGGTTGCGTGGTGACCTTCGTATCCCTGGCTAAGAAAATCCGCAAAGGTCTGGCCAGTGTTCGCGATGACTTGTCCGTTCCTTGAAAAAAAGAACATGGGAACCGTGAGAGCCCAATTCATGTAGTCGGCGAAACGGGCCTTCTCGGTCCAGGCAAAGGGCAGCAAACCACAACGATCCGGATCCACGTCAAGCCAGACCCGAGCGCGTTCGCTTTTGTTTGAGGAGATTCGTCCTTCATAAAAAGGACTGTTTGCAAACATGGCCGTGGTGATGGGCTGTGCTTTTAGAGCGATGCGTAATTTTCGCATGGCGTCGGCTTCATCGAGGAAGTCAAGGTTTACCTGGACGGTGCAGGTGCGGAGCATCATGTCTAAAGCTTTGCTGCCACGCGTAGGCAGATAGCCACGCATGATCCCGTAGCGGCTTTTGGGTACCCAATGGATGTCTTCACGACGCGCAAAGGGTGTAAAACCAAGGCCAAGCCAGGTGATTTTGAAGCGCTCGGAGATCGGGCGAATCTCTTCAAGGTGCTGCCGTAGTTCGTGATCAACGCTGTGTACACAAGGCTGCGGCGAGCCGGATAGCTCAAGCTGGCCGCCTGGCTCAAGGGTGATTGAAGCGCCGTGTTGGCGCAGGGCGATCATTTTTTTGCTTTGGCTGTCACGCTCGGCCTCCCAGCCGTGCTCCAGAACGAGTTCGTTAAACAGGGCTTCGATCCCAGCGGGCCCTTCATAGGGAAGTGAGGCTCCGGTCTCCGAGTGGACGCCAAATTTCTCGGACTCCATGCCAAGGCGAAATTGTGTTTTTGCTTTACATGCGTCGTAGAAAAGAGAGAGTAAATCGTCGGTGCTTTTGATTGGATTTAAAGTCATGCTTGCCTTTTGCAAGAACTCGGCGCAGCCTTGCTTGCTGTTATGGACAGTCTACTGCGTCTACTTAAAGAACGAAGTTTTTCTCGCCGTGAAGTGATCTTAGCCTCCGGCCTTCGGAGTAACTTTTTTATCGATTGTAAGCAAAGTGTTCTAAGCGCTGAAGGGCACTTGCTCGTGGCCAAAGCCTTTTGGGGCAAACTTTCAGAACAAGAAAGCTTTCCGGATGCGATTGCCGGGGTGGCGCTTGGGGGCTGCTCGCTTGCTTCGGCCGTAGCCACGTATTCGGCTATGCAGGAGCGTCCTGTGGATGCGTTGTATGTGCGCAAGGCAGCCAAAGACCACGGAAGCCAGCGCTTGATCGAAGGGCATGATCGTTTGCCCAGTGGCGCAAAAGTTGTGGTATTGGAGGATGTGGTCACAACGGGCGGATCAACGATGGCGGCAATTGGCATATTGAAAGAAGCTGGACTCAAAGTTGAGCAGGTTATCGCATTGGTTGACCGACAGGAAGGTGGCGCCGAAGCAATTCGTGATTCGGGTCTCAAGTTTTCAGCAATCTATACTCAAGAAGACTTTATGGGACCATCGAAATGAAAGTGCGGAAGATGGCATGCTCGGTGCTGGGCGTCCTTTCGCTGCTTGTTTTGGGAAGCTGTGGCAGCGGATCGGTCTCACTCCGGCAGGGCTCGCGTGCTTACACCGCTGGCGATTATGAACAGGTCTACAAGAAATGGACGCGCGCCCACGATGCTTTTGAATTTGGTGAGTTGCGGGATGTCTTGGCTGTTACGGCAACCTTTGAGTCTTGGGACTTTCGTTGGGCCTACACTGTTCGCTATGCCAAAGACTATTCTCTGCCGCCCGCCGAGCGTCAAAATATCTTGGATACAAACCTCAAAGATTCGGTTCGACACCACAGTTTTTTTGTAACTTTAGCGGGTGGGCGTTTCCGAGAAAGCGATATTTCCGATAAAGACAGCGCCTGGCGTGTGTTGCTCATCAACGAAAAAGGTCAGGCTCTGGCTCCTGTCGGAATTGAAAAAATTGGCCGACCTAGGGTTCCGGAACGTGTCTATTTTCCAAGCATGTCGCCTCACCGTCAGGCATTTCGCGTGGTGTTTCCTGTACGCTTTGACAATGGGGAAATGGTGATCTCAAGGCACAGCAAATACGTCGTGTTGAGGTTTACTGGGGCCGTTGGCAAGGTCGATTTAACCTGGGAATTGCAGGGTTGAGTACGTTTTGGGTAAATTAAGGAAAATATCGCTTGAGTGAGTTAGACTCGCAGCCGACTCGATGTTCAGCAAGAAGTCGAAAAGGGAGGGTGTCATGAAGGGTAAGAGCATGCGGAATGTGTCGAGCGCGCGCTGGCGCGGCGTGAGCACTATATGGCTTGTTGGCGTGGTCGTGTTATCGATACTTGCTGGCTGCCATGCCGATGCTGATGATCCAGCAGGACAGGCCAAGGAGTTGGCAGACCCAGTGCGTCGGGAGAATGCCATTGCAAATCTTACGCGCATCTACTCGAAAAGCCTCAGCGACGCAAAAGGCAATCGAGAAGCAAGCAAGGTCAAAGCGGTGGCGGACGTTATTGTTGGTCCACTGGTGCAGACCTATGTCGAGCACCCCGAAGACAACCGCAACGGTCGGCTAATACTGGATTTGCTTTTTGAGATGAGAGATTTGCGGTCTGTACCGGCGTTGGAAAAAGCTCTTGATTGGCGCCCGGAAGTGAACGAAGAGCATGCGATTCGTGCGGCTCGGACCATCTATGCTCTTGATATTCCGGACAGCGAAAAAGGGCAAGCTCATCGATGCGATCAGCAAAAGCGCTCTTGCGATTAATCAGCTTAGGCCCGTGGACAACCGCATGCGTAAGGCTTTTATAGAAGCACTAGGAAGCCTAGAAGATCCCAGAGCAAATCCAACCTTGCTTAGTGTTGCTCTGGCTGAGGACGACGCTCAGAATTTTCTCTTCAATCGTTTAGCAACCCAGCAACTTTCGAAAACGGTGGACGATGCTGCCGTGCCTTCCCTGATTAAGGCCCTGTTCTTTTTTGACAAGAACAACCCACGCATGCGCATGAACGATGTCGCAGCGGAGGCGCTAGTTGCTGCAGGAGATGCGGCCTATAAGCCCTTGCTAAGTGTGCTGTCGGGTGAGCACAAAGAGGCAAAAAAGATCGTGCAAGAGTACATTGCAGCAATCAAAGCTCGGGATCCGGGAATCGCAGACGAATTGACTGCGATGGGAATTATGGCTGCAGAGGCTTCTTACGCATTGGGCGAGCTAGGTGATCGGAAAGCTATTTCAGCGTTGATGAAAGAAGCCTCCAGTTCAGAAGAAGGACGGCGTATTGCAGCGGTGACTGCGATGGTTCGACTCAACCGCAATGAAACAGACAATGTTGCTGTGGCCAAGGCGCTTCAGGAAGCGTATGAGCGCGCCGACAAGCCCACGCGACTTCAGTTGCTCGCCGCCATGCAGCACATGGTGTTTCCTGGGCTTTTGCCCTTTTTGCTTAATCAAGCTCAGGCCGATGAAAATGAAATGCCTCAAATACGCTCTGTCGCTTTGGGTGCATACAGTTTGCTAGCCAACAAATTGGAGGCCCAAGCAGCAAAGCAGCTCATTGCCAGTGAGCCGGGCTCCAAAGACGGCGGCTTTCAGAAGAGTTTCGAGCAGCAGAACAGCGAAGCGCTTGCCGCAGCTTCGGAGTGTGACGACAAGCTTCAGTGCTGGATTTCGAAGCTCGAGGCAAAGGAGCCACACGTTATAAGTAAAGCTGCATACATGTTGGGTCGCTACGCCAAGGGGCATACCAAAGCGCTAAAAGCACTTGTTGCAAAAATCAAGCATCCAAACACGGAAGTGCGGGCCGATATTCTTTATATGGTTGACACCGTTGCCGTAAACGGGAGCCCCGAAGCCGTGAATGCAATTATGCAGCTCAAAGAAGCCGAGCAGGGGCGTGCGAGCTGGAACCAAATACGTTCTTTGGCTGAGCTTACTCAGGTACGCCTAGCCTCGCGAAAATAGGATCGAAGAGCTGAGGGTGTTTGGCATGTCGAGGCAATGGTCGGAAACTCTTAAGAGCATAGCGTACTGTGTGCTACTTTTTGCCTGTGGTTGTGCCGATTGCAATTCGGAGAGTCTCGGCAGCACGATCCGCGCAACTTCGAGCTCGAAAAGCTATTCGAAGGAAGACAAAGTGGTGTCCGAGGTTAACGGTACGCCAATCTATCTGAAAGAACTCAAAGACATCCTATCCCAAACTGAAGGAGATCCACGGCAGAGTCTTCGTTTGTTGGAAGATGAACTGTTGCTCGGACAACATGCTTCAAATACAAAAGCCGTGAAAAATAAATCGGTGTTGCATGCTCAAAAGCAAGCACTCGTACAACATCTTTTAAGTAAGCAAGTTGAAGAGAAGTTTAGGGCTGAGAGAGTCCCGCTGGAATTGGTTGAAGCGCTATACCGTGAACGTGCAGATCAATACGACCGGCCCAAGCTCTATACGGTTGCTCACGTTTTGGTCAAAACAGAGTCGAATGCTTCGCCTGCTTTTGATCGTTCAGCCAAGGAATACATCGTGCGAATAATTGCTCGACTTAAAGGCAAGTCAGGCGCCTGAGCAAGTTGTCCTTGATGAACAGCAAAATCCCGGAATGGATCATTGTGTCGCGGAATTTCTCCCCCCTGTGCATAACGAATCGCCTTTGGTTAAGCCCTTTCTTAATGCCGTTCTTTCGATGAAATATCCAGGCGTGTACCCTAGGCCAGTGAAAACGCGTTTTGGATGGCACGCTATTTTTGTAAAAGAGATAACGCCTCCGAAAAAGTTCCGTTTGCGGAAGTCGAGGAAGCCTTGCGAAAAGAAAAGGCAGAAACGCAGCGCCAGGACGCTGTGCAAAAACTTCTAGACCAACTGGAGAGTTCCAAAAAAGTACAACGTTTCCCTGATAAGATTCGAAGTGTTTTCCTTAGCCAAAGTTTTGCTGAGGACGAAGAAGGGTAAATCGTTGGAAGCGAACAGAGGTGAAGGTAAACGCGATTTTCTGCCCACGGCGTTTACCGGTATCTTAGAGTCGATGCGATTGAGTCATCCGCAAGTTATAGCCGCCGTCTTTGTCGATGCCGAGGGCGAGTGTGTGGACTATTCCAGCGAACTCGATCCATACGAAACGAAAGTTCTTGGTGCTTTGTTTTTACCGCTGGTGTTTGATTTTGCGGCGGCGAGCACGAGTGCCGGGCTGGGAACAGTCAAAGCGTTGACCGTGCGCACGGACCGCAGGCAGTTTATTGCAAGGCGGGTAAGTGTTGAGTATCTGCTTGTGCTCGTCGTGGGTCCGGATATACAAGAGCATACGCTAAAGCGCGTGATTGAAAACACCGTCGTCGCGATTCGACACGAGGCGAGAATTGAGGTTCCTCTTTGGGAGACGCCGAGTATCGAATGCTCTGTGCAGGTACAAACACGCGCAGCTAAGGGCTGGCCTTTTGCTCCGGAGCTTTTTGAGGAGGGCGGTATTCAACGTCGGGTTTTGGCGGTATTGGGGTATTGGCAGGAACAGGGGCCGGAGGAGAGCGAAGCTCGTGATTTGTTTCGAGTGCGAAGCGACGATGGCCGGGAACTGACCCTCGAGTTTTGGCGAAGCACGAAGCAGTGGATCCGTTATGAGCGCCGATTATTGTAGCCGGAAAATCAAAAGGCTGTGTATACCATTGCGACTTGTGCTTAGCTACTTTAGGATCAGGGTGTCATGCGTCGATGTTTAAAATGCGGAACTGAATTTGCCGGTTCGATGGCCTTTTGTGGCAACGATGGCAGCGTGCTAGTTGCCGTGATGCCCGCTGAGCAGCACGACTCTCGTTTAGGTCAGAGGCTTGGTGATTATGTGCTTGCAGCGCCTATCGCGGACGGTGCCACGGGGCGTGTTTATGAAGGACGCAACGCCAATACGCGAGAAAAAGTTGCGGTCAAAGTGCTTCATGATGACGTTTCAAAAGATCATGTCGCTGTAGAGCGATTCAGGCGTGAAGCAGAGGCTGGCATGTCGATGAGCCATAGCAATATTGTTAAGGTCATCGACTCGGGGCAAACTGCAGATGGCTCCCATTTTATGACAATGGAGTTTTTGGACGGTGAAGAACTCGGCGAAGTCTTTAGGCGCTCGGAGCGTCTGAGCGTTGAGCGAGTGATACGCATCGTTTGTCAAATCGCGATTGCTCTCGATTACGCGCATTCATACGGCTATGTCCATCGAGACTTGAAGCCCGATAATATCTTTCTTTGCAGCTCCGAGCAGGGGGATGTCGTTAAACTTCTGGATTTTGGTTCTGTCAAAATGCAAGTCCAGATGGGCCCCAAGCTAACCGCGATTGGAACCACACTGGGTTCTCCTTTTTACATGTCTCCAGAACAGGCTATGGGCAAACAAGACGTGGATCAGCGCTCGGATGTGTTTGCGCTTGGCGCAATCTTGCATGAAATGTTTACTGGCGAAGTAGCGTTTGGCGCTAGTACCGTCGGTGAAGTGCTGATGAAAATCTTACAACAACAACCAGCTCCTGTGAGCCGCAGCAGACTCGATTTGCCTGCTGCGGTGGACGGGGTGATCGCAACGGCGTTGGCTAAAGACAAAACCGCGCGTTATCCAGGGGCGCTTCAGACCGCCGCCGCGCTTTGTTCGAGTTTTGGTTTAGGGTCCGATGTGGAGCATTGGTACAGCGTGAGCCAAGCAGAGCTTACACACGCCCTGCTTCAAGCTACGCAACAAAATGGAGAAAGGGACAGAATGCAATTGGCTCAGCCTGCATCGCAACCCTTGCTTCAACATGAGCCATTGCCAAAGCTTTCGACGCATCCTGAGCTGGACGATACTTTTATGGCAGACTACCTGCCCAAGAATCGCTTCCCGATGCTTGCCTTGAGTGTGGGGCTATTGCACTTGTTGCTGCGATCGTTGTTGCTGTAGTGCTGGCTCGTTAAACGAGGTAATCGCATTAAGTTCGCTGTCTTTTAGTGTAAACAACCGTGTTTCGCGCAAAGGGTTTCGATGGGTGTCGAAGCCAGGCGAGGCGCAAATTGTTGGTATCTCAAGTTTGCCTTCTAAGCTTTCCAAAAGGGCTTGGTGGCTGGTTGCTCATCGCGATACTGCTGTGTGAATAAGCCGTAGCGCATCAAAAGCATAAGCTGAAAACAAATCAGGAACACTTCCGTAGCGCTCCGAGAAGTTTTGGACAAAATCATATTGCAAGGCAGATGGATGTTGGTCTGCAACTGCAAAGGGAATCGAAAAAATTGCGCCTTGTAAGTACCGCCCGACGAGCTGGGATAAAGATGGCGCATAGCCAATATGTGGGATGAGCAAAGTAATGGCAGAAGTTGCGTTGTCCGTTGAGGTCCACAGCCCGGCTGCGGCGAGTGTAGGCGCGATGAGAGCGATGCGTTTCGATGCGTCGGGGATAAAAAGAGCGTCAACTCGTTTCTTCTTGATAGCCTCGACATAGTCGCGGAAGTTGGTTTCCGAGTCAGGATACGGAATCGCAGCGACCAGTGTGCCGCCATGGACATCCAGGCTCTGAGCAAATTGGTGGTGCATCGCCTGTCCATAGCGAGTATCAGGGTACAAGATTGCAAAGCGCGCATCTCCCTGGTAGCGCGCATAGGCTAACAAAGAAGCAATTTCGCCCTCTGGGCTGGGCATAATACGCAAGGTTGTTCGATTCTTTTCTGCGATGTCAGTCGTTGGAACCAGGCTCATTAAGGGAACGCCTAGTTGCTCAGCCTTTTTCGCAGCGGCTAGCGCGCTTTGTGTCGTCATGGGCCCAATCACGGCAATGACTTTGTCATCATAGACAAGCTTCTCGAGCAAATCCACGGTTTTCGTAGGGTTTGCTTCCGTGTCCCGTACGATTAGCTCAGTGTGGTGTCCTTCTAGGGCAATGTTCAGTCCACGCAAAGCGCTTTGTCCAACAAGCTTCATGCGTCCGCTGAGTGGTAGCAATGCCCCAATACGAAAAGCTTCGACAGGCTGAGGGATGATTAGGCTACGGACTAGCGCGGTTTCGCTTTCAGAAAGCAAGGCCTGGTAAGGCTCGAGCGCTTTGGCGGTTTGCTTTGCCGCATCATGCTCGCCGGAGTCTTGTTCATGCTTTAACTTTTGAGCTGAAACTGCGACCCACGCGAGGCTACCAACTTCAAGTTCGTTTTCAAGTTCTGCGAGTTGAGCCTCGCTAAGGCTGCTCGCCGTTTCCGTAATGAGGCTTCGTGCAACCGAGCGCTGCATGCTGCGGCCCTGCTCGGCGAGCTCTGAAAGTACTTTCATGCGCAGCGAAAGATCTTTTTCGCGCTCAGAGCCGTCAATCAATGCTTTTTCAAGGGTGTTGGCTAAACGCGCATCGGCAATGCGGCCAAGATAGCTGCGCAATTTCTCCAAAACAGCAGAATCGTAAGAGATATAGAGCGAAGAAATCACTAAATAAACATTGGCGACTTCTTGCATGGAAGGCGCCGTGCCCTCGCTGATTGATTGAAATTTCTGATTTGCACTTTCGTAGTTTCCCAGCGCAAGAAGACTGCGCCCGGTGCCGAGGGCCACGAGATCAGTCAGTGGATCGGCTGGGTAGTCGCGGCTGAAGCGCTCATAGTGCAGCAACGCGTCTTGGAAAGCGTTTTCGTTTTCCTTGCGTAATGCGAGATCATAGAGACGTTGGGCGTCAGGGTTTTCGCTGCTCGCTGCGGGTACGTTCCGAATGGTGCTTCGAGAGGGTGGGCAGCCGGCAATCAGGCCAAGGCAGAGAACCAGTCCACAGCAGAGCCAGCACAGCTTCGAAAAAAACAGGAAAGATTCATGGTTCGAGGAAAGGCTAATCATTGATGTCGGCATGGTTTATGACGCAAAAATAGCTAAAAAAGCAAGCTGCGTCGTGTTTTCTGCACTGGTATCCCTCGCTCGAGCGCAGGGGATCAAACATTGTTGTCTTCTTAGCTAAAATCAAGTTCTTTTCGGTAACGAAGGGACTTGGCCACAAAGCTGCCAAAGTCACTTGCGACTGTAGTGCCAGCTTGCTGGTTGAGCGAGGCGACCGTGCTCGGGCAGCAGTGAACGAGTTGCTCACCGGATTGCAATCCAAGTTCGGATATTAGCTCTTTGTTTAGTTTTTGGTGGATATCAGGATGGCTCGCGGGAAATTGGCCACAACTCCCAGCGCAAAGGTGAGAGTCTCCGATAGGTTTCGATTCATTGACGGGACGGTCCAGTATTTTAGATAAGACCGCACGCGGCTCGTTGAAAATCCCGAGCCCTCGGCTAAGTCGGCATGCATCATGGTAGTGCACCGATGCCGAAGTGCCAAGCGAAGTGAAGAGGTTGAGTTTGGCAAAACACAGTTCGCTTACGTGATGCAAGCTGCTTTGGTGCGTGATACCGAACTGGGGCGCCAATTTGAGCAGCGCGTGCAGACAGCTTGGGTCTTGGAAATAACTCACCCCAAAGTTGTTGAGAGGCTCGAGGAAAAGAGTGGCCTGTTTGCGGAACCCGTCAATGTCGCCACTTTCAAGCAATGGCAAGCCACAACATCGAGCGGATAGGATCTGCGGCGGCTGCTCACAAAGCGAAGCTACGAGTTCAGCATTGTCGCGAGCATTTTGAACATTGCTTCGAACGGATGCACACCCAGGGACAAAGGCCACGGAACTTTTCTCTGTGGTATAAGGTCCGAAGTTTTTCTGTTCTTGTGCTTTGAGTTGTTGTTGCCGCTCTTCGAAGGAATCAACGAGGGCAAGGATGCGCTTGGGAGCTCCTTTGCTTTTCAATGATTGTTCTCGTGCGGTGTACAGAGCTGCTGGAACAGCGTTGCCGTGTCGGCAATGCTCTGTGCAACGCATGCATCCTGTGCATGCATACCAGGCTGCTTGGGTCTCTTCTGAAGGAAGCGTTTCCGATTCGAGTGCGCGGCCAGCACTACGCATCAAGGCCCAGGGGCTCAAACTTTCGTTTCCCTCGACGGTAGAGACTGGGCAACTATACGAACAAAGCTTTGGACAGTAGTTGCAGTATGTGAAATCGCGGGCAAATTTAGCGAGCATGGTATACTCCGCACATAACACTGTGCGTGGTTTGCGCAGCATAGACCAAGAAAGACTGATGAAAAAGCTCCGAAAAGTATCCTTGTCCTCTACGCAAGCCCTTAGCGCAACCGTTGATTTATTCAGTTTTTTGGATTCGCAGCCCGAAAGCTTTGAGTACCGCGCCGGTCAGTGGATCGCTCCGGTCCTTGCTGACAAGGCCAGCGCGTTTTCTCTTGCTACAGCGCCTGGCGAAAAAGATCGTGGCGCCTTTGATATCGCGGTAAAAAAAGGGCCAGCGCAGGATCTACTACGGCAGATGCCAAGGGCCAGCACGCTTGAGGTTTTGGGCCCTGAAGGCGATTTCATTTATGAAGATGAAATCGGCCCGGTCTTGTTCGTGGGTACTGGAACTGGCGTCGCAGCATTGCGTTCGATGATCATGTATCGCTATTCCGACACCGGTTGCGGTGGACAGTCCGTATTGCTCGTCGGACACCGACGCCAGGACGACATGCTCTGGGCCAGTGATTTTTTAGCGCTCGAGTCGAAGCATGGAGGGTTTCAATACTGTCCGACACTGAGCTCTGAAGCGAAGAGCTGGAACGGATTAGAAGGGCGTATTCAAAAACATCTACCGAAGATGCTTGAAGCACGCCGCTGGTCTAAAATCTATATATGCGGGCACTTGATATGGTTGATGAGCTGAGATCGCTTTTGGTTTTAGAGCACGGTCTTGATGCGAAGTCGCTTCGCTTTGAGGGCTGGACTCAGGGTGGTTTATGACGATTCTGCAATGGGTTTGTCTTGAAAGGTTTGCAACGCTCTGCTGAGCTTTGCAAACTCATCGACGCTCAGCGTTTCCCCCCGTCGGCGAGGGTCGATTTGACACGCTTCCAGAGCCGCATCGATAGCGGATACCGACTGAGGAAACTTGCCTCGAAGCGCTGTTCGAAGGGTCTTGCGCCGCGCATCGAACGAGGCGCGTACCACCGCCCGAAACATCGTGTGTTCCTTGGCCACTTCATTGTCTCTTGGCCACAGCTCGATTACCGCACTCGTTACTTTGGGAGGCGGATGAAAGGAGCCTGGCTTAACTGTGAACGCGTATTCAACGTGAAAGAGGTTATTGACGAAGACCGTGAGTGCTCCATAGCTTTTGGTTCCGACTGGTGCATTGAGGCGCATGGCCACTTCTTTTTGCACCATAAAGACGGCATGCGAGATCGTTGTATAGTGCTCGCATAAATGACGAAAAATCTGTCCCGTCACTGCGTATGGCAAGTTGCCAGCAAGATGAAGCGCTGCGCCAAAGCGTGCCTGAAGGGCTGGATAATCGACAGCGGTTGCGTCGCCTCTTTGAACTTCAAGTTGCTCTTCTCCCTCGAACTCTTTACTCAGTACATTGAGCATGTTGGGGTCAGCTTCAATCGCGAGCACGCAACATTTGCGATTAAGCAAGGCTCGCGTCAGTGTTCCTAAGCCAGGGCCAAATTCGACCACGTTCATGTTGGGCTCTTTGGCGACGAGCGCCGCGATCCCTTCGACGATATGCGGAGAGACTAAGAAATTTTGCGACAAACGCTTGCTGGGTTCTAAATTGAATTCGCGAAGGACTTTTCGTGGATCTCTCCAGCGCAACATGTAAAAGCCTTTCCAGTCTCACTGAACATAGTATGCTTAAGATCAATAATTCCGATAGACTGCTTGTAGGAGAGCATCCTACGCCTTGGCAACTGCGAAAGCTGCATTATACTTAATAATAGGTGAGAAAGATTTTGGCGAAGAATAGGCCCAGACGATATACTTAGAAATACGAGGCTAGAAAATGCTTCCCCCATTTATTATCGACCAAATCAGACAACGCGAAGAAAAAGAACGGTCAAAACCCCTGGAAAGGGTTTTGGAGTTGCCGTTGCCTATGCCTCGTGAGCGCGAAAAGCCTAAAGACGATAGTGACCGAGGAGTTGTCATTATTGATCTAGGCGCTTGAGTTGAGCGCATCAAACACCTTTGCTGAATATTGCTCGTCAGCGAGTCCTTCTTCGCGGCAAAGCACTCCTTTGTTTTGAAGCATGCGGAAGCCGTACAATCGGTTGCCCGTGACGCCAAGAATCTCACCGTTTATTTCAGCAGCAGCGTCGCTGAGAAAAAACAAAATAGCACGCGCTACGGAAGCTGTGCTTAGATTTTGGCTCGGGCGCAAGGCAGGGTTTGGGTGCTCAGCCATAGCCGGTGTGTACGCTGTTGGCGCAATTGCGTTCAACAGAACACCGTGACGAGCGAGTCCAGGCGCTGCGCTCCGGACAAAAGCGTTCAAGCCAGCGGCAGCTGCGCAACCGTGACTTTCATTCGTTGGCCCTCGCCAAAAAACGCTAGACGTAAGAAGCACGACTTTACCTTGCTGTTCATGGCTTTTGCAATGCTCCAAATACGCCAAGGTCCAATCGATTGGCGCTCTAAGGTTTACTCGAAGCATCGCGTCTAGATGGCTGCTTTGAAGATGGGCTACGTTACGCTCCTGTGCGATCCCCGCACAAAAGATGACGCCGTCTGTTGTTCCGAAATGCGCTTGATTCTGTGAAAACGCCTCGTGGCGCAAACGCTCATCGCAAACATCGTAAGCATGAGCAACGGCTCTGCCACCTGTTTTGTTGATTTGGCGAGCAAGCGCCTGCACTGCACTGGGGTTGGGGCGATCACCATAACGATCTGTCCCTAAGTCGATGAGCGTCAAGCAAGCGCCTTGTTTTGCAAGCTCCAGGCTTAGTTGCGAGCCGATTCCGCCGGCAGCGCCCGTAATGATAAAGCTTTTGTTCAAAAAACCAGACACCTCGCAATGCTACGCGCTCGCGTTGTGATTGCAAAGTGCTGAAGGGACAAGCGTGGTGATGGCTGGGTTGGCGGCCTGGATCATGTGCGCTGTAGTGTGGTGGTGATACTGCGTAGAGCTTGTCAAAACAGTGCGGGGGCAAGTACCCTGTAGTTATGCAAGTGAAGCATTTTGGCCGTTACGAGTTGCTACGCAAAGTTGCCATGGGGGGGATGGCCGAAATTTTCATTGCCCTGCAGCGCGGTCGTTCGGGCTTTAAGAAAGAGGTCATCGTAAAGCGACTTTTTCGCCACCTTGCCGACGACAAACGTGTGCTCCAACTTTTCAAAAACGAAGCACAACTTCTAGCTTCGTTGGACCACCCAGGCATCCCTCAGGTCTACGATTTCGGAATCGCAGATGGCCAGTGGTACATGGTGATGGAACGTGTCCGGGGTTTTAGCGTGGCCGAGCTTGTAGATGTCTTACATCAGCAACAAAAGGCTCTGCCTTTGGAATCGGCGCTTTCTGTCGTGATTCAGGCAGCGGATGCGCTGCATTTTGCTCACGAAAATGGCAGTGTTTTGGGAGGGGCAAGTGGCATCGTTCATCGCGACGTCACGCCTCAAAATTTAATGTTGGGGCGACATGGTCATCTCAAGGTTCTTGATTTTGGAGTGGCCCAAACAAGCGAGGGCACCGGTACTCAGTCTGGCGTCGTAACGGGTACCTATGCCTATATGCCTCCTGAGCAAATTCAAGGCCGGCGCCTTGACAGGCGAGCCGATGTGTTTGCTTTAGGCGTCGTTTTATTTGAGCTTGCGACGCATACGCGTTTGTTTCCTGGTACTGATTTGGAAGTCATGACCGCCGTAGTCGAACAGGATGCTCCGCGGCCCAGTGAACGTGTGGCTAATTTCGACCCTGACCTTGAGGCGATTTTGATGGCTTCCTTAGAGCGCGAGCGGATGAAGCGCACGCAGCACGCACGCCTGCTCGCAGACCAGCTCGAGGAATTCGCGGCTAAGAAGGGTTACGTTGTAACGCCGGTGAGAGTGTCGCGCTTTTTAAAAAGCGTCTCTGAATGGCTTCCTGACGACGATACTCGCTTCGAGAAGCTTGCTCCTGGACAGATCCTTGATGGTTTTGGCGATGGCACGGGATCTGGTAGTGGGAGCGAATCGATACAGAGTTTTGATGATGAGTCGCTTTTGGAAGACATCAAGTTGCTATCGTCTCCCTTAGGTTCGGCCTCGTCGCGTCCGCTCGCAGTTAAAGAGCGTACCGAGCGGTCCAATCGATTCCCTTACGACGCCTTATCGGTGGATCTCGGCGAAGCGAGGGGCGATAAAGACCGTGATCCAGAGAGCTAGGAAGAACATTGTCCGGAAATTACATGGACAAAATTAAGTGAGCCATGAAATATGGCGCGTTTTGGCAGTGTTTCTTTCCAAATTTTGGGCAACATGGCACATGTTTTGCCATCATGTGCCACTTAGTCGCCGTGTCGTGCCACGCTGTGCCGTTGTTGTGCTAGGATCCAAGTAATGGATTTGCCGCCACGCTACAGTTTTCGCAATGAACTCGGAGAAGGTTCCGGCGGCCTGGTCTGCGTGGCCTATGACAAAGTGCTCGGACACAATGTTGCGCTGAAAACCTGTCCACAGCTGAATCATGAGCAGGTAGCGGCAATCGCCTCGGAGTTTTCATTGCTCTCTCATCTGTCTATTTCTGGGGTAGGCAGGGTCTTTGATTTTGGCTTCCTGCGCGATGAGCGTCAGAAAAACGCAAAGGTGTTTTTTACGCGGGAGTTCGTGAAAGGCACGCCTCTGAGTACCTTGGCCGAGAGGAGGGTGTCCATGGAAGATGCCTGCACGTGGATTCACGCGCTTTGCAAGCCACTGCAAGAGCTTCATCAAGCAGGAATCATTCACGGCGATCTAAAGCCCGAGAATATTATCATCGACGATGCAGGTCATCCTTGGTTGATCGACTTTGGCCTCTCGCGCTTTGAGCACACAACTCCAACTGAAGGCATCAGTGGCACGATTCCCTATCTACCTCCCGAAGTCATTGAGGGGCAGGCGGGGCTAAACAAAAACTCCGATGTCTATGCCTTAAGTCTCATGCTTGTTGAGCTGGTCATTGGTAAACAATTGTTTCGGGCTGAGACGCTGAGAGATATTCTGGATCAAAAAAGGCAGCTAACGCAGCAGAAGCTGCTTTCGCTGTGCAACACCGAGACTCAACGAAAACTTTTGAAGTGTGCATTCCGAGGCGTTCAAAGCGATTCGGATGGGCGTTTCCCCAGCCCCAAAGAACTCGGAAAAGGGCTTGAAAACAGCATGGCGGTCCATGGATTGAGCCAATCGGCTAAGACGGATTTTTTGCCGCCCAAAAATGTCGGCCGTGATAATGACGTGCAGGAGCTTCTCGACTGTCTCGCGAACGAAAGCGGCACACGTCACAATGCGCAGCGTCGTTTCCTTTACGTGGCCGAGAAGGGTGGCGGCAAGACGGCTTTCCTTTCTGAACTGAAGTGGCGTTTGCAATTGAGCGCTCATACCGTTCTTATGATCTCTGCCGGTAAAGAACGTGGCCTTAGTTCGCTTGAATCGCTGCTGCTTCAGGCTCGAGGTTTTCTAAATGAAGCTGAAAGAAACAGCGGAGCCCCGGGGAGCGGTGGGGCAAGCCCTGCATTGGGAGCCGAACTTGTTGATGTTTTGGAGCGCTTGGTAGCGCAACAAAGCGTGGTCGTTCTGATCGATGATGTGCTGGCTCTGGAACCTTTTGTTCTGGAAATGTTGCGGTCTTTTTTCTACGGGCCAGCTCTGTCGAAGGGCTTTTTGGTTGCGACTTCGGCTCGCACTGAGCGCCTTCAAAACTCTTTTGTTTTTGATCGTGAAATAGAACTTGAGTCTCTTAGCGTCGTGCAGATTCAGGCGCTACTGAATCGATGCTTCGATCGCGAGGATGAAGCGTTGTCAGAAGCCGTAGCTGCTCGCACCAACGGTGTGCCCGGCATGGTGGTTGGTGTTCTAGAGCAGATTTACAAAAACCCAGATATCGCCGCACGCGATGTTTATGGTCTTGAGTTGGGTGAGCAGGATAAAGAGCGCATCCAGAAGAAGTTTTTGCAGGTTAGTGAGCTCGGAAGGAAAGCTGTTTTGGCTCTAGCGCTAACGGGATCGAAAATCCCAACGGCAGTCATGTGCGCGTATCTTAGGGTAGCAAGCGAGGAGACTCTTCGGAGCCGGCTTGAAAGCGAGCTTGGCCATCACGGCATTTTGAAAATCCAAGGCGGTGCGCTTCAGCTAAACGATGCGCACTGGGCAAGGCTTGTCTTAAGGTACGCGCCTTTAGACGAAACGAAAAAGGCTGCCTTAGCGCTCCTTGAAATCTTTGCCCAACAAAGCGGACACGAGTTTCAAAAAGCTAGTTTAGCTGTGCATAGCTGCGACCTTCGACAGATCGAGATTTATTTGGACAAAGGCTTCCTCAAAGCACAAGAAGACAACGCAAAACTGATTGCCGCCGAACTCATGGGAAAAGCTCTTGCTGTGCTCGCCGACGAAGGTACTGAGCGAGCGATGGTCTACAGTGCTCTGCTCATCGAGTTGGGAGAGTACGGAAAAGCCGAAAAGTGTCTTGAAAACTATCTCAATACATCGGCAGAGCGGAAGGACGAAGGCGAGTTGTTGCTTTGTAAGGTGTACGTCAACCAAGGCAAGTTTGACGATGCATTGAAGCTCATCGATTCCATCCCCAAACTTTCTGACACTGCGGCAGCCGAGCTTGCCGTGTTGCGATCTCAGATCTATCTCAACACCGGCGAGTACCGTCGACTGATTCGCTTTGCAGAAGAAACGATTGAGAGCAATCCCCCCGCTGGGAAGTTGTTTTCCGAAATTCTCGCTTTGCAAGGAATGGCTTACGATTACACGGGTGACAAGTCTTCAGCGCTTCGCTGTTACCAAAGCGCTCTCGATGCTGCCGAAAAGCTGAGCGATGATTCCCTTAAAGCGAAACTCCTAAACTATATTGCGATCACCAAGCAACGACAGGGAGATTTTGATGCGGCGCGAAACTTGTTTCATCGAAGTCTTTCGGCGATCAAGGCTAGCAATGATTTCGGACTGAGAGCGGTGTTTCTGCTAAATGTCGGTGTCGTGGAGTTTCTGACGACGCGTTATCAGGCTGCTGATCTAAGTTATCGAGATGCCATCCTAAATGCCCGGCGCGCGGGAAAAATCTCAACCGACATCATGGCTAGCGTGAATCTTGGGCACTTTTTGTTGTTCGCAGGAATGCTTGAGCAGGCCAAACAGCTTTTGTTAGAGCAAGCAAAGCGCTCAGAGCGCTACGAGTTGTGGCGCGTTCGAGGACAGGCCCTTGCTTTGCTTGCTGAAGTGTTTGCCAGACAAGATCAAAAAGAGCAGGCAGCAGAGTGTTTTCTGAGGCGCTTGCTTTGTATCTGAAACTAGAACATCGCCGAGAGTACGTCGAAACCTTACTCGATATCGTGGAGTGCGAGCTGCGCATGCAAAGCGTGTTCGGTACATGGGACCAACAAGCTCTGCTCGATGAGGCTGAGGCTATTGCGCAGACCGATACCTTGGACGACCTGCTTCCGCGCTTGCTCTGGCTGAAAACTTACCGAACGCGGGACATGGCGCCAGAGCAAAAGCTTTTGACGGCGATGGAGGTCGCGGTGGTAGCAGCGCGCGCGAAGGGTGATTTGGAATACGTGTGGCGTTTGGAATGGCTGCGAGGCGAGTTTTTAGACAAAGGCGGCAACCCACAAGCCGCCGAAGCTGCTTTTTCCGCAGCGTATCGTGTCTTGGCTCAAATGCGTGAAAACCTCCCGCACGAGATGCAAGACGGTTTTTTGCAAGAAAAATTCAGGCATCAACTCTGGCTCAGGGTGGGCGGACAGAAAGCTGCGCAGTCCACCATGCGCGAGCACTCCAACTTAGACAAATCGGAAGGGGTTGAAGATATGATTGAAAAACGTCGTGTCAGTTTTTTGTTTGAAATCGTGCGACGAATCATCGCGGAAGATGACCTCGCGCGCTTGCTTGAAAGAGTGGTCGAAGGAGCTTTGAATTTCTTTGAGGCCGAACGCGGTATGATTCTGTTGTTGAACCAGGCAGGCGAGCTGGAGCCCAAAATCGTTTCCCAGGTTTCAGCTCCGTCGGATACCGAATTTAGCCGCTCTATCGCCGAAGCCGTCCTGATTGACAACGAAGCCATTGTGACCTTGGATGCTCGAAATGATACGCGTTTG
Source organism: Myxococcales bacterium (assembly GCA_016699535.1). NCBI lineage: Bacteria > Pseudomonadati > Myxococcota > Myxococcia > Myxococcales > Myxococcales bacterium. The sequence goes on along the minus strand of CP064980.1, from coordinate 2,826,959 downwards.
ACGTCCTATCGTTCGGTCCATCGCCTTATGTTGAAATCGGTAGCCTGTCTTCCCATTCGCGGACAGAAGGAGACGATTGGCGTGCTGTATCTCGAGCATCGTTCTGCGCAAGGACGCTTTGCTGAAACCGACCTCGCGCTTCTCCTTGCTTTTGCAGATCAAGCTGCGCTGGCTATCGAAAAAGCGCAGTGGGCGCAGGCGATGCGAGAGCGTGGCAAAGAATTGCAGCGGCTGAATGATGCGCTGAGCAGGGCGGCGGAAGAGAAGGAGAAACTTTTGCACGCGCGCGAGGAGGAGCTCGGGCTCATTCGCAAGGAGCTTAAGGCAGCATCAAAACGTCTGCATGATGAGAACGAATTTTGTGGGATTGTCGGTCAGACCGCACCGATGCGTATGCTTTTTCGAGCAGATTGAACGGGTAGCGAAAACAAACGTGTCTGTGGTGATTCACGGCGAGAGCGGTACCGGCAAGGAGCTCGTTGCACGAGCGATTCATGCGATGAGTCCGCGCAGTCATCAGCCTTTTGTAGCCATCAATTGTGCGGCGCTCCCCGAGCAGCTCCTAGAGGCCGAACTCTTTGGTCACGCGAACGGGGCCTTTACGGGAGCCAGCCATGATCGCGTGGGCCTTCTGAGCATCGCAAGCGAAGGAACCTTGTTTTTGGACGAAGTTGGCGACATGCCTCCCAGAATGCAGGCTGCGTTGTTGCGTGTTCTGCAGGAGGGTACTTAGTTTGCCATTGGCTCGGAAGAGCTTCGTCGTTGCAATACCCGAATCGTGGCGGCGTCCAATCGTTCGTTGGCTAATCTAGTGCGAGAGGGAGCGTTTCGCGAGGATCTTTTTTATCGTTTGAATGTCGTGACGCTAGAGATCCCTGCCTTACGTGAGCGCAAGAGCGACATTCCTCTTATCGTCGATCGCTTTATTAGCGAGCACCGTAACGACAAAGGAATCGATGGGATTCAGGTCGAAAGCAAGGCCATGGATAAACTTTTGAACTACGATTCGCCAGGTAACGTTCGGCAGTTGCAAAACGCCGTGCTTACCGCGCTTGTTCTGGGCGATAGCAGCGTTTTAAAAGCTGACGATTTTGATCTGCGCGGACCCGGGCAACCGAGCGAAGGTCACGATTCGGGCAAAGCACAAATGCTATCGCCGGAAGCCTCTGAAAATGAGTTTAGACAGAGCGAGAAAGACAAAAATTCTAGCAGCTCTAAAAGATTGCGGTTGGAATCGGGCCGCTGCCGCGCGCGATCTGGGCATGCCGCGACGCACGTTCTATAGACGCCTAAAAGAATACGACATCCACTGACCTCAGCGGTGTGTCAAGCTGTGCCAAGCCCAATCGGGGCTACTGAAAAGTACAAACGTTTCCGTCCATTGCTAGGTGGCATGTTTTATGCACTACTGTATGACACCATGAAGCGTCGAATCCTAATCGCTTTTAAGCTCGCGTGCCTAATCGTTCTCCTTCCCGTCTTTGGGTGCACCGGCGTGCCTCAACCACAGCCACCTGGGGCTCCGGGCTCTGATGCTTCGGTGACTGATTCGAGTTCGGATAGTGGAACCCAAACCCCAGGGCTAGATGGCGGCTATGTTGATGCCGGCGCTGACGCTTCTTGAGCGCTGCTGTTGGGTTGTGTTGGCGCTACCTTTTCATCGTCACTAGCGTCATCGTCGTTTACTTCTGCCGACTCGTTGCTTTGTGGCTCGGAGTGCCCGTCGTGCTCGCTGTTGCTACCAGCAAGCACCGGTGGTGGGTAGCCTGAACGCTGGATCTTGGGCGCCTGACCTGGGCCCGACCAATCCACCCAATAGGCGTTCTTTTTTCGAACATCCAAGTGCACGAATGAACTACGGGGATAGTAACCGACACCTACCGAAGACAAGCTACGGAGGTAGTCACGCACGGCTTGGTTGGACACGCCCTGGACCTTGAAATCAATCGCCCGACCTTTAGTGTGACGGCTTTCATCCGATGTGTAGCCGCCCGGCCTTCGATAACCACTGACGACGATGATGGTGCGACCGCCAAAGTGGTCGGAAACTTGAGTGAGAAGTCGCACGAGACGGGGGTGGGGGAGGTGTTTCTTTTTCGAGCCACGCTCTTGAAGCAGGTTGGCCAGCAATCGTCGGGCTACGGGACGGACACTTCCTCCTTGGTTCAGGGGGCGTAAGCGCAATCGCTTTTTTGTGGCCACGCGATACAAGGTGATGCGTCCAGCATTTTTGGGGAGCCCCCACTTTGAGACAGCGCGTGCAATCGCTTTGTGACCCGGTAAAACAAGACGCTGTCCGACCTTGATCGTTGAGTTGGCTTTGATACGGTTTGCTTTTGCGAGCTTTTCAACCGATACATCGTGGTTTTTTGCAATCACGCTCAGGCTTTGCCCAGGCTGCACGTAAATGATGCCCGGTTGCGGAACGCGAAGGACTGCGCCTTGACGCAGGGCGTGGTCTTGATCGATGTTGTTGGCGCCAGCAAGTGCACCGACGCTGATGCGATATTTTCTTGCTATGCTGCTTAAGGTTTGCCCCGAACGAACAAGATGCTCACGTTCAGCGTGTGCATTTCCGCCAATCAGCGAAGTCGCCCCAAAAAGCAAAACAGCGATCAAGCAACAAATTCTTGTGGGTCGAAAGGTTTTCATGGAAATTCTGCCGCTAGTGCTCGGGTTGGAAAGTATTGAGCCGAGATCGTAAAGTGAAGGTGTGAGATGTAAGGAAGAAAACTGCAGTAATATCGCGAATATTTCAAGGCTTTCTGACGCAGCAGCTCGCCCCTTCACTGTGGCGAGACGGATCAATCCTTTCCGATCAGAGCGCTAGTATGGATTGCAACGGGAATTCGTCAACATCTCACGCAAAAAAGGCCAAAGTTGTGTTTTCGAGAGAAAATAACAGCAGGCATGTAAATTCTCGCTAATATTATGTACGTTATGGTATAGTTATGTTTCGATTAAACGATAATCCAATTAATTCTTGACCTCAGGGCCTGTCGGGCCTAAGTCCGATTCAAACGAGTAGTCTGGTGGATAAGGTTGGGGCATCGCATGGTGGGTAGCGAAAACGATACGGATGATAACACTGTCGGCCACGGTGCGTCCGATACATCTGAGCCTGCATCAGAGCCTACGGAAGCCGCTAAATTAATCTCCAAAAGCGTGGTGCCCCCAAGAAGAAGAACAACGTGAGAAAGATGCGTATTGAGCGAATGGTTTCAAAAGCGGAGCTTGCTCGTCGCGCAAATCTTTCCGTCCTGACCATCGACCGTGTAGAAAAGGGTTACGGATGTAGGATGGACACTAAACGGAAAATTCTGGAAGCTTTGGGCCTATCCCTTGCAGACGCCAAGCACGTGTTTGGCGAAGAGGAGTAATAACGCACCGATGTCTGAGGGAAAAAACCTAGTTGGTGTCGACATCGGATCGAGTTCAATCAAAGTGTGCGAACTGAAGGAGGGTCGTGGCGGAAGCCTAAGTCTTGTCCGCTTTGGTTATCATCCGTTGCCTCCGCAGACTATCGTTGATGGCCACGTCATGAACGCTGGCGCAATTGTCGAAGGCCTTGAAAAGCTTTTTTACAAATCTCGGCGACGCGATATCGCCCTACGCATCAGTGGGCACAGTGTAATTATCAAAAAGATCAGCATGCCCTACATGACAGCTGATGAGCTTTCTGAACAAATCAATGGGAAGCGGAGCAGTACATTCCTTTTGATTTAGCGGACGTACAGATAGACTATCAGGTTCTTCAAGAGCAACAGGAAAGCGGTCAGATGGACGTGCTTTTGGTTGCGGCGAAGCGCGAGGAGATTGGCGATTTAACCAACTGGCTTATGAGGCGCGCTTGAAGCCGAAAGTTGTCGACCTTGATGCGTTCACCGTTCAAAATTGTTTTGAGGCCTCCTTTGGAGAATTGCCCGCTGGTCAGACGATTGTGCTCTTGCACATTGGAGCATCGATAGCCACACTCAACGTGGTTTCAAACGGCATCACAACCTTTACGCGTGATATCACCTCAGGGGGGAATACGATTACTTCTGAGATCCAACGTCAGCTTGGATGTGGTTTCGAAGAAGCTGAGGATTTTAAATGTGGGAATGTCGAGGGCGGTATCCCTCCGCAAGTGGCGGATATTGTGCGGGCTAGCGCTCAGGGGCTCGCTGGCGAAGTTCAGCGTTCGATCGATTTCTTTCTGGCAACCAGCGGAGAGCGGCATATCGATAAAATCTATGCTTCGGGTGGCACCTCTCGCGTGCGGCCTTTGCTTGAAGCTATTGCAGCAGGGAGTCGTGTTCCTGTCGAACTTCTGGATCCTCTTCGCGTGGCAAGTCCGGATCCGAAGTCTGTCGATCTGCAAGAGCTGCAAGTCCGTGTAAGCCAAATACCTGTTGCGGTGGGGCTTTCCTTGCGTAAGGACAAGGAGAAGTCGTCATGATCCGCATCAATCTGCTGCCGCAAGCAGTACGAGCAACTTCTGCGGGAGCAAGTGGCCAAGCGTGGGCGGTGGTCTATGGTGCAGTTGCGGCTGTTTGGTGCATCGTTCTGCTGGTCGTCTACCTTATTGGCAATAACGAACTCGAAGAGCTTGAGACACGCAACAACGATTTGTCTCAAAAAATCGATACGCTCAAGCAACAAAGCGCTGACCTTGAGACGCTCAAAGAAAAGCTTGCAAAGAGCCAAGAGCTTGAGGAAGTCGTCGATGGCTTGCAACGTGCTCGGCTGGGACCAACAAATATAATGTTGGAGTTATCCCGCATTTTGAGCCATGGCGGAGGCCCTACAGTCGACAAAGAAGTGCTCGAGAAAATGCGCGAGGAAAATCCTCTAGCTGGGTATTCTCCCAAATGGGACGGGCGACGTCTTTGGCTTACTGGTTTTTCTGAAGAGGATCGAGAATGTACGCTTCGTGGTTTAGGCAAGACAAATGAAGACATCGCGGAGTTCTTGCGTCGTTTAGCAATTTCCGAGTTTTTTGAAGAAGTCACTTTGCAAAAGAGTCAAATGGATCGTTCGTCAAATTCAAAGAATGACGTGGACATGATAGGCTTTACTGTAACGTGTAGGGTGAAATACTGATGGCGATTGATGCAAAAAGTTTTGCGAAGTTGCCCTTCGCCGGAAAAGTCGGCGTGCTCGGCATTATCATCGCTTTGCTTAGTTTGGCGTTTTACTTTTCGCTTTACATGAGCGTCTCCAGTGACATTGGTGACGCAGAGCAGAAGTATCAATCGCTTCAAAAAGACCTGCGCGTGGCTGAAGAGCAGCGAAAAGAATACATCGCGCTCCGTGAGAAGGTGACGGAGCGTGAGGCCGTCGATCGGCGAAACTTACGCATTCTGCCGGAAAAATCAGAAATCCCGGCGTTCTTGCAGGATCTGAACCGAGTGGCTGAGTTAAGCGGGCTGAAAATCCTTTTGGTTGAACCACGCCCAGAAGAGGACTCTGAGCATTATATTCGAGTTCCCATAGGCATTCAGCTTCAGGGGCGCTACCACCAGTTGGCCAAGTTTTTCTATCATATTGGCCGTTTGGAGCGAGCCATCAACATGGAGAACATTAGTCTCAAGGAGCCTTCCGCGAAAAACGACGAAATGATTTTGCGCGCAGATGCTCTTGCTACGACCTTCCGTAGGCTTCCTCCTCCGGAGGCGGCGGCGCCAGCTGAAGCTGCCGCTGCGCAGGGGGGTAAATGACTTTGGGTTGGAGCACACGGAACGCCGGTATTCATAGCTATCGAGTGGCTTTTATCGCATTGTCCATTTCCTTTGGGTTGTCCTGTGGTGGCGAAGATACCGTGGATCGGCAAGGTCTTGGCGGGGGTGCCGACGAAGGCAAAAGTAGCGATTTAGACGGAGAGAACGCCGGAAAGCAAAAGGCGGTGATTGAGTTTTCCGATGATATGTTCGTCGAAACTGAAGAGAACCGCGATCCGTTCCGGACCTTTTTCGATATCTTTCAGACCAAGGTGATGGATCAGCCTCAACGAGAGGTCATGATGTCAAACGTAAGCCTTGATCAGATGCGTTTGACAGCGATCATCAGTGGTGTACCAAGTCCTCGTGCTCTGATTGTTGCACCGACAGGCGTTGGATACATTGTGCAGCGTGGAGACTTTTTGGGCCGACCCGAAGTATTGCAAGTTGATTCAGATAGTCCCCCACTTGTACTCAATTGGCGTGTGAGTCGCGTTCGCGGCGCCGATCCCAAAACAGGTCAAGTTGGACAGGTGGTGCTTACACGTGAAAATCCTATGGCACCGAATCAGCCGCCGCTTTCTCGGATTTTAGCGCTTGCTTCCGATGAAAATGATTAAGTCATGTTTTGCTTGAATAGCGAGATAGTTCTTCTTGGCACGGATCTAACTGTATTGAAAATAAGCAGCTCCAGTGTATCGAATGGTTGTTGAGTCGCCGGTTTTTTGCTTCATTTGCTTTAGGATCGGAACATGCAACTAACCAGTTGAAAGGGGCTTCATGCGGCTACGGCGCGTTACCTACCTTGTGTTCTTTGTTTTAACTTTGTCTTCGATTGCATACACCGAAGCAAGCAAGTCATCTTTAAAAAGAAAAGCTTCTGTCGATGTTGAAGCTGCTGGAGAGCAAACGCAAGCAACGTTGAGCATCCGTGGCCAGTTCAATGTGCCGAACTACAACATTCGAGCGTCCAATGGTGCAAAACATGTTGTGGTTGAAGTCATTGGCGCGCAGCTCTCTGAAAACGGTCTCGCTGTTACAGGTGATCACAGTCTTATTGTTAGTACGACAAGCAGTACTGCTGCGAACGGTGTGCAAGTCTCGATCGATACTGCGGTTCCCGTAACCTACCATGCGACAAGTCATCGCGGAAAAATCGAAGTCGTACTTAGGGAAAAGGACTGGCCAATAAACAGCCACTCTCCAAAGCAACGAAGCGCAATGGTCCGCTCAAACTTGAATCAGTGCAAATCGAGCGACGAGATGGCCGCGAACGGTTGGTCTTAGAACTCTCGGGGGAAGCCGAGTTTCGGGTAGCGCCTGACGTAAATGGAAAAGCTCGTTTGGAACTGCCTGGCGTTTTGCTTTATGCGCATGCTCCCAAGAAAGTGGAAGGGCCGCGCGATTTTGTCATTCAAACAGTTGAAGTGCGTAGTAAGCCGGGGATAACGATGGTGGAAGTGCAGCGTAATGGCTTGGCAAGTACGACCGCTATTCGTGAAGGCAATCGAATCGTCTGGCTTTTCGCTCCTCCTTACGCGAACGAAGCCCCGCAACGACGATCACGCGTTATCGGCAAAACAAGCGAGGATCGTAAAGCGGAAAGTGTCGATAGCGACCAAGCTGCTGGTTTTTCGACGCCGGTCCCGATGCAGATCAGCGCAAACAAGCGCAAACAGTACGCGGGTCGCAAAATCGATCTCGATTTTAAGGACGCTGACATTCACAATATCCTTCGTTTGCTCGCGGAGGTTGGCAGCGTCAACGTGATTACAAGTGACGATGTGACGGGAACAGTCACCATTCGAATGAGAAACGTTCCGTGGGATCAAGCGCTTGAATTGATTTTGCAATCCAAAAGTTTGGGCATGGTGCGCCGTGGCAACATCATTCGTGTAGCTCCGCTGTCGACGCTTGAGAAAGAAGCTGAGCTTGCGCTGGCACGCAGCAAACAGCGCGAGCAACTTGCTCCCTTGGAGACACGTTTGGTTCCGGTAAGCTATGCCACGGCTAGCGATTTGCAGGCGCGAGTCAAAGAGCTTTTGAGTGAGCGCGGTAGCGCGTCTGTGGACGAGCGAACAAACGTACTCGTGGTGCGCGACCTCGTTGAAAACCTGCAAGAGGTCGAAGCGCTTGTGCGAAGTCTCGATACTCAGACACCGCAGGTTTTAGTTGAGGCGCGCATTGTCGAGGCAACCAGTCAGTACTCAAAAGACGTAGGTATTCAATGGGGTGGTGACGTTTCCATGTCATCGGCGACAGGAAACCCAACCGGTTTGGTTTTTCCGTCGGATCTTACCGCTGCAGGCGGTAACTACTCGCCAGGGCAGTCGCAGACACAAGGTCTTTCACCTTTTTCTTCACGGGTTGCTACCCCAAACTATGCGGTCAATTTACCTGATGCGGTCGGTGACGGCCAAGGTGGTGCGCTTGGTCTGGCCTTTGGCAGCCTTGATGGAAACTTCAATATTAATATTCGCCTGAGCGCTGCTGAAGCAAGCGGTGTTGTTCGGATCGTTAGCTCCCCGAAGATACTTACTTTGGACAATCATCTGGCGCACATCGCACAAGGAACGCTCATTCCCTATTCACAGACCAGTGCTCAGGGCGTGCAGACGGCTTTCCAAGAAGCCAAGTTGCAGCTTGAAGTGCGCCCGCATGTAACAAGTGATGGCTCGGTGGCCATGCATGTTAAATTGACCCGTGATGAGCCGGATTTCACCCGGACTGGTGCTCGTGGTGATCCCTCTATTTTGAAGCGTGAGGCCGAAACGGATCTTTTACTCGACGATGGTCACACAGCGGTAATCGGTGGTATTTTCACGCGAAACACCGGTCGTAACGTGGATCAGGTGCCTTTTTTTGGGGACATTCCCATACTTGGCTTGCTCTTTCAGCGGCGTCGGGTGCGTGATGAACGAAACGAATTGCTAATTTTCCTTACCCCAAGAATTGTGAACCGTAGTGAAGCTTTGCGCCTATAAACTGCTAGTTTTCGGGAAGGGACAATTGTCCAGACGGTTTAGAACTGGCGTAACTCCAAAACAGCCGTTAAACTTCGTATAGGTGGATAACATGACAAAAATGTGGGAGTCTTGTGTGCGTTGTGCCTAGCCAGTTTGGTAGTGAGTTGCGCCGACCAAACTCCAGCGGTCTTTATTACTTCAAATATCAAACCCGCTGATGATTGCACCGTGGCGATTGGTGGGTTGCGGCTGTACAGCGGACGAATCGATACGGGGCTAGCCCAGGCCTATCCAGGCGAAACAAGCGCTTACAGCATTTACCCGGTATTCCAAAGCCAGTTGCTCGCACGGGCATCACAGACCCCGTTAAAGCCAGATCCGAATGGCTTTATTGTGCAAGGAGCGGAAATTGAACTGCTGGCACCCGATGGTAGCCCGTTATTGATGCCATCCGGTGCGCCAAACCCTTATACAATTACCACGACAGAGCCCACCTTTATTCCGTCAAGTTCTGATGGCGCAGGCGTTCAGCAGTCTGGATCGATGGAGATTATTCCGGCTTCCTACGTTGAAGATTTGGATACGCTGGTGCAGCAAATTGGTTCCTTCACACTCACCGCAATTGTAAAGGCTTTCGGCGAGACAACGGGTGGCAAAGACATTGATATGAACGCGTGGAATTGGCCGATTTCAGTCGTCCGTTTAAGCGGGGCAAGTGTCTCTTTTCTTGGAGCGGATGATACCGAGTTTCCTGGTCCCTGCGATAGCACGGACTCTCCCGAGTTCTTGCTTTGTAAGCCCTTGGGCATGGACGATGTTGCAGACTGTCGGTACTGCCGCGATTCGCCGAATGCTGCGGTGCGCTCTTGCTGCCGTGACGGCAGCTGTGGCGACTGAAATCATCAAAGCAGTTCAATGATGGCTACATCAAGGGTCTGGTTTGTTCACGGTATAGTGAACAGTTCTGCAAGCTCGGGTGAAAACGCAAAGCGGATGAGGGTTTGCATGGAACTGTTTTGTTTGCAAATCGATTGAAAGCCTTCCTCGGTTGCGAGGCTTAATGGGCTGAAGCTTGAATCAAAACTGGCGAGAGCTTCGATAGCGACGCGCAATGAGCCGCTTACGAGTAGGCCTGCACGTAGCGCGGAATCAAACGCGGCTTGCCTAAAGCTAGAAAAGTTGGGGAGCTCTGGAGTTTGAGCCATGGTTTTGCGCATCCAATCTTGGTCTTTTTTCGGCATGGTTTCCCACAGCTCTGCTCCAAGTTTGGCCGCATTTTTAGATGGGGCTCGTGTGCGGGTATCACCGAAGGCTGCATGCAGAGCTTCAATAAGCGCATCGCCCTCATGGCTATCGAGTGTAGCAAACAAAACCAATGCTGGTGACGTGAGCTGCAGGTTGTATGCCATGCGAAAAACAAGCCTCTGCTCGGAGAGGTCCAAATGCGGTCCAAACATGATCGCGGGTTTAGCGGTAGCAATGACCTTAAGTTCATCGGCCCCTGGGTGTTTTCGGTACAGCGCTGGTTGCTCCGTTCGAAGTACGCGATTGCCCGTCATGTATGCTCGACCCAGGGTGATGGGTGCATCCAGAGGAGAAAGGCGGTCGCTTTCTTTTAATTGATAGAGCGCCAAGGGTTTACGAAATACTGGATTTGCAGCAAGCCACAAACGCTCGAAAATCGGGGCATGGCGCTGGAACTCTGCGGAGGTCAGTAGTTCAAACGAATCAAAATCTTTGCTTAGCCACTCCGACGAGATGGCGCTGGGCGCTTGCGTCTCATTGGAGTAAAAAGAGCGCATGTGCTCCGCCATGCTCGCATAAAAGCGGAAATGAGGGCGGTTAGTCTGCTGTAGCAAGGCGGGCAGCGCGCTAGTTTGCCAAGGAGACGTTTGTAACAACTCCAAGGCATCAGAGCTTAGGTTTTCAGAAGCGGGCTGGCTGCTCGCCTTTGTATCGGGACGATCCTTTTTTGGCAACGGTAGATCCAGTTGCAGACTATTCATTAAGGCTTCGAGCCATTCAGGGGGGCGTCCGTCGGGACTCAAGCATGCTTTGGCGTAGCGCATCATTGTGGCTTTGCATGTGTCAGAGCGTTCAAGCTCCCATGCTTTTGCCGCAAATTCAGTGGCCGTTTGAGGGGAATTGAGGTGATCAAACGAAAGCTGAGCCGCATGACGATAGCACTGGGCCCGTTCGGCATCCGGTAAAGGCGACTCGGCCAGAGTTATGTTGCTCTTCACCGACAGCTCGAAGTTTCCTGTGCTTTCGGCGGTGCGACATAGTGAAAAGAAGATGATGCCGGGGGCCGGCTTTTCCTCGAAAGCGGTCCGGTAGGCGTTGAGCGCAAGGGCTAACGCACCAGCAAGCTCAAACCAACGTCCCGCGCGGTAGTAGATAGCGCGTCGACCGTGGCGCCCTAAAGCTTGACGAGCAAAAGCATCGAACACTTTTTGGGCTTGCGCGACAGCGTCCGTTTTTAAGGCCAATCGCTCAAAAGTAGGCAAAAGCACGCTTTGTCCACTGTCGAGCAAGGCGTCTGCAACAAAGCGTAGAGCTTGAGCCCCATCTTGCAAGTCCTCTTCGGCTATTTTAGCAGCCTGTAAAGAACAGCGAATAAAGAGATCGCGATCATCTTTGCCTGCATCAAGAAGAAGCTTGATGGCATCATTGGCGCGCTTCATCGTGACAAGCGTGCCCGCTGCTATGAATAGCGCTGCAGGAAAACGTTCTCGATCGGCTATGATTTCAGAAAGGAACTGTTCGGCCTCTTGAGTGTCGTGTTCTACCCGGTATGCGATAGCGATTAAATCAAGCAAGCATTCCCACTTTTCTTCCGGACGGGAAGCGTGATTCATGCGGAGCGCATACAAGGCTTTTAGTCTTGAGTAGCGGCCGGAATTGACTAGCAACTCTTCAAGACGGTTAAAAGCGATTTTGTTGGTTGGCTCGAGCGCTAAAACTCTTAAGAGCGCTCGCATCTCGCCAACAAAGCGTTTCTTCTGACGGTGAAAATCTGCGATTCGAAGCAGGGCTTCGGCACGGTCTTCTCCTTGCATGTCATTGAGGCCATGCTCGAGCGTGGTCAGACTAAAGTCATCCGCTCCAGGCGCGCGACGAAGGTCTTCGAGCGTGTTGCCCAAGCCTTTATCGTCGGTATTAAACAGGTGTCCTACGACATGGAAGGCTTGTTCGGCCACACGCAAAGCTGCGCCGACCGACCCGATGCGCAAAAGGCGCTGTAAGGTGAGGCGGAGAGCGTCGAGCGTTGCTGGATGGAGGAATACGGAGTCGAGTACATCAAATGCTGCTTGGCAAATCGGTCCGGTGTTTCGAGTTTCACATCGTGCAAGCAAACGAACGAGCGCTGCACCCGGATCAAGCGGTGTGATGTGAAACCAGGTGTCTGCCACTTCACGCATGACCGCATGATCCGATACTCGGTTTGCGACTTCAGCGATGGCGGCCAAAATAGGCGGGGCGTCACCAAAGACATGTCTTACTTCCAAAAATCGCTCAAGCTGTTTGTGATCGTCACTGCTGCGAATGTCTTTGCCCGAAAAAATTTCGGCAATAACGATAGAAAGACGAGAGACTGAGCTGTTTTTGTCGTCTGGTGTGTGTTGTAGCCAAAACCACTGCGAGATGATCTCAGCGGCGTCTTTTTTGTCTAGGCTGTTGAGTAGCGCAACATAGCTTTGAAGAATCCGTTCACTCGTAGGGCAGACTTGCAGACCCCAACAAAGCAAGGCTAAGGCTCGTTCACTGTGCGAAGAGGCCCATAAAACAGCCGCTTTGCATGTAGCGAGTGAGAAGGATTCGACATCGTCAACCGTGCCGCTAAGAGCCAAGGCTCGTGCTTGCAGTTCGTATATTTCCGGATCGGAAGGGCAGCTCTGTGCCAGTTCGCGCAAGGCTTCCAAAGCCAATTCGGAATTGGAAACGCGTAATGCTGCAAAACTTAGCAAGTGAAGCGCGGCGACACGTTGTTCCGCTTTGGCGTGCCCGACAGCTGCCTTTGCATAGGCCAACGAGAGCTCGCGCTCTGCCAGCGACTGGGCAATGTTGATAGCAGACTCACTTGCCTCGATGTTTGAAGGATCAGCGGCGACGGCTTCGCGGTAAGCTCGAAGAGCTTCGGTAGGGCTTTTAAGGGTGTGTATCCAGATGTGTCCGATGCGTTGCCACAACTCTGAGATTTCGTGAGCTTGCAGCCGAGATGTGGATTTACCGCTAAGTTTGCTTTCAATCTCTTCGAGGGGGTCGTCCAGTCGAATGCTAGGTTCCGGGAATTCACGAAGATAGATCGACGTTTGAGCGCCTTCACCCGGCGAAGGCGGGGCTTGGCGAACAGGCCCTTTGCGGGGTGCGGCGCCAAAAGGACGCAAGGTATCTTTGCGCGGCTCTTCCGCTCGAGAGCTTGCGAGGTTTGGCTCTTTAGGCAAAGGAGGAGGAACGCGTTGTTCGCCCAATGAAAAGGGTTGCGTTTCTTCGCCCTTCTCAGAGCTCGTTGCTTTCGTTTGCTCCGGAGCGTCTTCCTTGGGAGTGATTCGGGGATCAAAGGTAAGGAGATCGATTTCCTGAGTGATACCTTCGGATAGCTTGCTGGCTGGCTGGTAGGTATGTGTTCGAGTTCGGGCTCGTGGGTCGCTCTTTTTGCTCGCGTTCGAGGGATTGGAACGCTTGGTGTAACTGATTTCGATGAGCTTCGCTTTAAGTAACGCTGCAAAGCGTGGTGTTGCCGCTGGGTTTCGTTGCAACGCATCCATGACGGTCGAAGCGGGATCGGGTTCCTCTAAGGTTGCCCATTTTCGAGCTTGCTCAGTAAGAGGGTTGTCGGTCCATTTCCAAAGACTGTTTGCGCTACGTCCTATCTCGTCGGCAAGTTCATCTTGTGCGTCGTTCTTCAGTGCATCAAGTAGCAGATAGATAAGCTTCGTTTTGCACTCTGTGGGCGAAGGCGGGGCATAGGGCGTAAAGGAACTTTCGTCATCAGCTTCTGAAAGACCCAGGCGTAGGCGATGCAGCCACAACGCTCGCCAGGTGTCTTTGATGGTCGATTCGAGGTCATGGTGTTGGCTGATCGCTTCTGCAAAGGAGAGCGCATATTGTTTGGCTTGCTCACGAATGCGTTCAATGCGCTGCGGTGATAAACGGGAGGTCTCAAAGAGAAAACGCTCAAAATCGATGTCGTTTGAGCTGCCCTCGACATTGGAGACTTCGCCTTGCCTAAGCACAATGCGGCGTCCGCCTACGACAATACTTCCTGTTGCCTTGCGCGCGGCAAGGTCAAGGAGAGTACCAACAGTAGTGTCTATCGTTTGCGTCAAGGAATAACTCTCAGAGCGGGTGGATTTCGGTGGACAAGTCGCGTTTGACTGAAAGCACGGTGTTCTCAAGGAGCTTGGTATATCCTGGCGGGATTTGCGTAAGTGGTCCACTGATTAGCACATGACCGGATGGCTTGCGGTCATTGTCTGGTTGGACCAACGCCCGATAAGCAAGCATATCACCATGGCTAAGAGCAAACATCTGTCTGCCATTCGTCAAAACGAAACTAAGACTTTGGGTGTCCTGATTTAATACCTCGGTCATTCCTTCCAAAGTTTGCCGGATGGATGTGAGAACATCAAAAGCATCCACATCAAAGCGATCCAATAGATTGTGTCCGTGCATCGAAGCCAAGAGCAGGTGAAAGAAAAGCTCGCTGTCGGTATCTCCCCGCAGGTTTCGCTTAATAAAATCCGGTAAGGTTTCTTGCAGCTGATCGTGCACCGCATCAAGACGCCTAACATTGCCAACGTGTGCAAAGGACCAACGCCTAAAACGAAAAGGCTGGGTGTTTTCAATTCGAAAGTTTTCGGAGTAGGGCACGCGAACTTGTGCAAGCAAGCATTCGCTTTTAACGTCTGCGGCAAGATCACGCCAATCAAGGTCTTCGGTGCTTGCTTCAGGGCGCTTTTTATGGAGGATTTCATCGCCTTGATAAAAGGCAATGCCCCATGCTGCCTTTTGGGAGTTCATCTCAATGCGCGTAATAGTGTCGCACTCCGCGCTAAGCACTTGTGCCCACGTTTGCGCACCTTTACCCATAAAACCAAGTATTCGACCCATCGTCTAAGAAATATAATACTAAGCGTGCAATGTTACGAGAAGTTGGTGCATGACAAAGGCAATAAACTTCATAAAACGCTGGACTGCCTCGTGTTGTGCAGTGCTTTTCGCCATCCTATGCTGGGGAGTGGTGCCGCAAACGGTTTTTGCCGAAAAAAACACGCAATATCATACTGTTGCAAATGTTTCCTTAGGCGAGCGTACGCTTTTTGCGACGACGAGCATCATCGCGCAACTCAATGAAACACAAAGCGAGCTTCGTTTTTGGCTTTATGCGGATCGCTTGAAAAAATCGCCTCAGGCGATGGACGAAATAAGCGCACGCTGGATCTACCCAGGTGAGGAGTCTTTAGGCGGAATTCAGATCACCGAAGTCCGTATTGACGGGCAAAAGCGCCGCGTAAGCATTGAAAGGACGAATCCAAAGTCAGCCCAAGCTCTCGATGTGCACGGCTCTGAGGCGCTTGTTCGTTTTCCAGAAGGCCTTCGCACAGGCACACATCGGATTGATATAAAGTATAAGCTCAGGCTGCCAGAGCGTTTTGGTCGTCTGGGTATGGCGCGCGATTCACTAAGTTTGCTTGGGCCTTGGTATCCCTTGCTTGTTCAGCAAGGCTCGCCCTTCGATAGCGCATCGATTCACCGTGTCGATGTGCAGTTAAAAGAGCAGGGTTGGATATGGAGCCCGAAAAAGAGTAGTGCACAGCGGCTTTCGCTCGAAACCGGTGGCCCCTACATTCCTTTGCAACTAAGCGATGAGCAGTGCTTGCAGCACACACGGAGCGGAGCAACGCAGATTGCACTTCACTCGAGGGACTGCGTGTATGAGTCCCCCTCCGCGGATCGCCGTAACGAGTTCGGTTTAGACGATCTTGTCGCGGTTAAAAGCCTGGAATTGCTCCAAAAGAACCTAAGACAAGTGCGCCTTACGCTCGCGGCTTTTGGCTTGCCTGTGCCCGAAACCTTTCCAATGACCGTGGGTCATTCGCGGACCGAACTTGCGGCAACGGTGCCTGGTGGTGTGATTATTTCGGATCGCTTGTTTCAGATTTTTCCGATTCAAGCGATGCGTGCGTTTCACGAGCGAGCCTTGCGCGGCGCGATGTTTGAATATGCTGCGAATCTCTGGCTCAAGGAATTTGTGCCGGCTTGCGATTTGGCGGTCAATCAGGAGTTGCTTGCAGGCATTCTTAGTGATCTCAACGAAGCACGTGAGCATCAAAAAAAACGTAGTCCTCGGGATTTGGTTGGCTTTGCGGCCTTTCATCCCGCCGTCGATCAATTGCTCTACGCGCCGCAAGTTGCCTTCGACGACGTCTTTTTTTGGCAAAACACCACGGATCATTTTCGTGATAAACCGACACGCGCCTATCGCAACATCGCCCAAGGACGGCGTATTCTTGAGCATCTTCGGGATGTGTTATCCGTGCAAGAACAAGAGCGGTTTAATAGGGCGATGCTTGACGGCCATCACAGCATTCGGCAAGCGCTTCGCGAGATAAAACCGGTTGCTTTAGGCTATCTTCCAGATTGGTTTGATGGTCCAAACAGGCCCGTCAACTACCGTCTTGGCAAATGGCGTTCACGGTCGCTTGGCAAGGGAAAAGGATATGTCCATGAGATTGAAGTGTTTCGAGACGGAGCTCTGTTTCGCGAAGTCGTTACGGTGCAAGCCGTCGATGAAGACGGAAAAGTTCTGCGCGGCACTTGGGACGAGCGAAAAAAGCGTGGTGTGGTGATATTGCATAGCGATGCGCCACTTGATGAAGTTGAAATTGATCCAGACATGCGTCTGGTGCAAAGCGCTGCGGTAGCAGACGGGCACCCGCGAGCCGACGATGCATCGAACCATGCGTTCAGACCGCCGCTCTTGCAAGCCTTCGGTCTCAATGTTTTTTAACCAATTTCGCGTGACAGGTTTTGTCGATTTTGCGATTCGCAAGCGCTACAACATTGATGAAGCAGTGGCCTTTGGCTTGAGCACTTCCTTCGCATCGAGCGGAGGTTCAGTACGCTATGTGCAAGGCTTCGGACCCAAAGTCCATACCAACCGCCGCATCGGCTCTGCCTACGTGGGGATGGGTTTTTCACGTTTGCACAGTGGTTTTGGCGATGGCGGCCAAGGCGGTTGGAGCGGCTCACTTAATGTCGGCGCAAACCTCAATTCCATCCGTTATCTTGTTGATCCGCGAACGGGGCATTCCCTGGGTCTTGGTTTGTCTCTTTCGGGGGTGGAAAAAGATTCGGGCGGTTTCGGAGCGACCTTTAGCGCTGGGAGCAGAGGCAATTTGACCATTCCAATGGGTCTACGCAACGTGCTTGTGCTGGTGGGCGGCGTGGGTGTGTCGGTGCATCCGGTGCTCGATGCTGACCGGCAAGCTCTGGGTGGTCGCTTTTTGCTGCGTGCGTTTGAGCCCGATGAGCTGCTCGGTGATGGTCGAGCTTACGCCGTTGCTGAACACCGCTATACCTTACTGACGGACCAAGCGTGGAATGCATTGCACCTTGCTTGGATTCGCGAGCTTCAGGTCGCAGCGTTTGCTGGAGGAGGCTTGGTCTTTAACGACGTGCGCACGGGAAGCCTAAGTAGCGCAGCTGAGGCTGGGCTTGGCGTACGCTTTCAGTTCGAATACGGCGGTCTGCAGCCTGGCGTTCTGAGTTTAGACCTCGCCTTTCCACTTTACCGTCAACATCCGTATGTCTACAACAACGGCGATATCGTACGGCAGCGGCAGCCGGTTGGTTTTTATCTATCATTTGACCAGTTTTTCTAGCTTTACCGGTCTTTGTGTTACAGGATCTTCATGCCTGCCGATGTCTGGCTTGATGCCTATTTGGACCATTTGAAAGTTGAAAGGGGGCTTTCACGCGCCACTTTGCAGGCTTATGCGAAGGATTTGAATCGTTTTTGCGGTTTTGTCGAGAAAAATCTGGACAAATTGACGCTTTGGGCGTTCAAGACGTGGCGGCGTTTTTGCTCGAGCTTTCTAAACGCAATATCAGCGCACGTTCCCAAGCGCGTTATCTCTCTGCGCTAAAAGGTTGGATGCGGTTTTTGTTGCAAGAGCGCATCATCAAAACCGACCCCACCGATTTAATCGATGGACCTAAACTTGGTCAACGGCTGCCGGTCGTTCTAAGTCAAGACGAGATTGTCCGCTTACTTGATGCGCCGGATTCTGGCACCGACCTTGGTTTGCGTGACCGTGCGATGCTTCACACGATGTATGCCGCAGGCTTGCGAGTCTCTGAGCTTTGCTCGCTGCGGCTAGCGGACATTCAACTGGAATCTGGTTTTCTTAGAGCTACAGGAAAAGGCAGCAAGCAGCGGCTTGTCCCTCTGGGCAAACCGGCAAGAGAGGCCATCGAACGTTATCTCGAAAAGCTGCGCCCGAAATGGGCCAAGCCTCAGTGCAGCGAGTTGTTTGTGAGCGCTCGCGGCAAAGCGCTCAGTCGAGAAGCCTTGTGGTATCGGATTAAGCACTACGCACGCGAAGCTGGTATCTCAAAAAACATCTCGCCACATAAACTGAGGCACTCATTCGCAACGCATATGCTTGAAGGCGGGGCGGATTTACGCGCGCTTCAAACCATGCTTGGTCATGCCGATATTTCAACCACACAGATATACACGCATGTGAGCGGAAAAACCTTGCAAAAAGTGCACGCGCGTTTCCATCCACGCGCAGAGGGGTCCACAAAAAAGGCATCTTGAGCTATACTCCGCCCTTGGCGTTCGGTTTGCTGAACCGTTTATCGAGCGTTTGAGCAACGAAAAAGGGGAGTGCTATGCCAAAGGTTATTGTGACAGGAGCCAATCGCGGTCTTGGCTTGGAGTTTTGTAAGCAGTTCAAATCAGAGGGCTGGGAGGTGCTTGCGTTTTGTCGACATAGCAGCGAGCCACTGGCTGCGCTCGGTGTGCAAATCGAGCAGGGCATGGATTTGAGTACCGACGAGCTCATGCTGGATGTACCGCAACGCTTGGGTGACACGAAACTCGATGCTCTGGTCTTAAACGCGGGTATCTTACAAAGCACAGGTCTTGATCGACTTGATTTTAAAAGCATCCGGGAGCAGTTCGAAGTCAATGCTTTAGGTCCGCTGCGCGTTGTGCGCGCGACGCTCGAGAATCTAAACAAAGGCGCAAAAATCTTGATCGTCACATCTCGTATGGGTTCGATTGCGGACAACACCTCTGGCGGCAGCTACGGCTATCGTATGTCAAAAGCAGCATTAAACATGGCAGGCGTCTCGCTTGCGCATGACCTCAAAGATCGCGGCATCGCCGTGGGAATCGTGCATCCGGGTTATGTACGCACCGACATGACCTCCAACACGGGCCATATCGATCCACCTGAATCGGTCAAAGGCATGATGGCGCGTTTTGAAGAGCTTAACCTAAAAACAGTGGCGGTTTCTGGCATTCCAATGGCGAAGTCTTGCCTTGGTAGCACCCACCCTCAGTACGGATAGAAATAAACGCGTCCGTTTGGATCGAGCATGCTGCTAACCAAGGTCCAGCCGTTTTTGGTAACGATGGGGCTGCCAAAAAAACCACCGAAAAACGCATCTTCGCTTCCATTGATGTTGGCTGCGATTTCGGGGCCTTCGCTCCAGTCGCCGTTTTGATCTTTGCTGAAGGACGCAATACGTCCTGCAAAATTCGAGTAAATATTGTTGCCTTGAGGTGCGCCGACCAACAGTGTCTGTCCTGCGATGCCAACACCTGCGCCGTAGTATTCCCCGACAGTCTGAGAAGCAGACAAAGTCAGCTGAGGGCTTGACCAGCTTCCGTTGACAAGCTCTGAAATGTAAGCGTTTCCATTTGTCGAGTTAGAGCCCGAAGCACCAATGAGCAATTGTGTACCTACTAGGCTTATTGCGTCGCCAAAACTACCGCCGCTCACCGGTGTTTGAGGAACGATGCTTTGTGAAAAAAACCATTCAGAACCTTGCAATGTGAATAGATAAACAGCACCAACATTACTGCCGGCGTTGCTGTCACCTGGTGCGCTAATCGCTAGATAGCTGCCATCCAACTCGACGCCGATGCCAAAGTTTGCATCAGGCGTGGGGCTTGGGTTTTGTATAGGAAAGCCAGCGCCTTGCAGTTCGACGAAGTTGCAACCACTGCTGCGTTCAAAGACATGAACTTGGCCCTGCGCTGATTCGCTGTCTCCATAAAAAGGAGCTGGTACAAAAGCATAGCGTCCATCGTAAACTAGTCCTGACCACCCCATTTTTTCCCATACAACAGGTATGGCTGCTTTGACTTTGGCGCACTCACTCCAGCTGCCATCACTGGCGCGTTCAAGGACGTAAAATGCTCCTGAATCGTTTTCGATCGTGTGATCAAAGTAAACGCCCGCCAAGGCATAGTTTCCATGAATCGCCACCGAAATCCCAAACTCGTAGCCTGCGTTTGGATCCGAAGCTGTAATACGTTCAACAATACTCCAGCTCTGGCCGCTTCGTTCAGCAAGATATACCGCGCCAGCAGCAGAACCTTGCTCGTCATCTTCCGGAGAGCCAATGATGGAATAGTTGCCATCGGTGTCGATGTCCCAGCCAAAGTAGTCACGACTCGACTGAGACCACGTTGGTGTAAGCACCGTGCTGCCACTACAGAAGTCGCAAGCCGAGCCGCCACAATCCACACCGCCTTCATTGCCATTTTGCACACCGTCACTGCAAGATGGAACTTGGCATACCCCCACTGCGCATACCATTGATTCACAATCCGATGTGTTTAGGCAGTTTTGCCCGTCACCGCAGGGTAAACAGTCTGTTCCTCCACAGTCGATATCGCTTTCGTCGTTGTTGAGGACGGCATCCAAGCAATGAGCAACTGCTGCGCATTGGTTGTTGGCACAAACGCCTGAAACGCAATCGCTACCATTGTTGCAAGTCTGATCTTGCGGACATGCAGCGCAAGCGCCACCGCAGTCGATGGCGCTTTCGTTTCCATTTAAAATGCCGTCAGTGCAATTGCCATTGCTGTCAACGGTATCGGCGTTGGTGAGTGAATCAAAACCAATACGCCCGCAGGCCAACCCGAATACAAGAATACAAAGCAAGCTTGTTTGGCGAAAGTTCACAGGCTAATGATACAGTAGCGCAGTGCTATATCAACTTACCTCAAACATGGCCGCTGGCTACGGGCGGTTTTGCTCGCTTGCTTGCATTTTCCGACCTGTGAGTATTAATCGCCACATGCGAAAGTCAGCTCGCAAAGACCACAAAGGGTGGCCAAAGGTCGCGGGTTTGTTCTTCTCAAAAACGACATGGCCTGTCCATGCAAGACCGTAGCCAACTATGGGGGCAACAATTATCCAACGCAGATCGATGAAAACAGATAGCGCGAGACAAAACAGAGCAAGTGTTGTTCCTAAAACATGCAACGTGCGTGAGACCGGATGCCGGTGCTGAGCTAAATAGTAGGGCCAAAACTCTTCGTAGCTTTTGGGTGATGGCTTCACTGGCTAAAGGTAGGGCGAGCGGTGGCTGGATGCAAGCCTCTTTGTTTTAGAGCCGCGCATAACGTTGCTGCCATGCCCAATACAGCGAAAAAAGGCTTGGGCAGGTGTCTCTGCTGCTAAGATTGCGAGTCCAAGCACCCAGATGCTCGAAATGAGCTTGCCAAGTATCTGCTGGCTTTTCAGAAGCACGCTTTTTAAAGAATTCATGTTGAAGGTGTTTCTGATCTTTGAGCTGAGCGGCGGTCTGCTCGTAGCAATTGGCGAGCATCCGTCGATGATAACGTTCATGCTTCCACCACAAGCTTTGATTTGCTTTTTCGGTGGCACGAAAATTAGCACTGTTGAGAAAGCTGCTCTGAAATTCAACCGGCTTAAACAAACTAAGACAAGGCGAGCTTGTTCCTGTTGGAAGCGTTGGCGCATCAAAGAGTGCCTACGTCGCGCACTAGTATGCTGGGTAACGTAAACACATCTGGCAGTCGTCAGTCTGTCCTAATACGCTGCCATCAGCGATGCGCCATTGATTATTTCTGCTCCTGCGGAAAAGATCGTTGTAAGCACTGCATACCAAATTTTGGAAATAACGTCCCTGCAAGTCACAGCTTTGGGACGAATTGGTATCGCACTGGTTAGCGGCTGACCAGTTGTCATCGCAACCATCCACTGGATCTATGTCGTCGAGGACATTGAAACAATGGGTGCCTCCAAGCTCTCCGCAGCTACCGACGGACCTTCCGGGCCGATACGCCATACAAAGTTGGCAGTCGTCAGTGCGCCCGTTGCGGTCGCCAAGGAGTTGCCATTCGATGCTGGGAGAAGTTCGATTGGCAGCACGGTAAGTGCGACATACTTCTGCGCGATCCGAGTCCTGAATTGGCCAGTTATCATCGCAGCCATCTTCATTAGCATCTGTTAAATTATTGTAACAAACCGTCCCGCCGTAGGAGCCACAGTCGCCAATCGAAAATCCCACCTGAAACTGTGCACTTGGTTCCGGTGAACTCAAGTTCCTGATCGAAACACAAAAAGGTTCGATTTGCCCTTCGATTTCGTAGCAATGCTTGAACTCCTCATCCTTAAGGAATGCCCTGCCAAGAGCTAACAGTCCGGTGTCGGTAGTAACATCACCGCGCGTAGGCACCACGCGATGCAGTTGAGGACCTTTGTGGCTGCCATGGCTGCGACCGAGATCGACTTCGGTGATCATGAGGCCGCTCTCCATATGGTAGTTTCCTTTGCTTGCCCATTTTGATTGAGCGTTGCCGTCCTCGGCAAACCAACGGTTCTCAATGCGATAAATCGTTCGGGGTGGTTTGGAAACGGAAGAATGTAGAGATACGCGGAATCTTCGTAAATGCTGCCTGCAGGAATCTCATTGGTTTTAACCGTGAAGGTTTGAGGCTGGTCGTTTGAAAATATCGTTGTGGGCTCGAGCCATTTCGCGAAGAGCCATTTTTCAAGCGCCGCGGGATGGCGTTCTGCGCCAGTGCTACTCATCATCCAGGAGCCAAATTCGTAAGGTTTGTGGTTGTCTTCAAAGTAGCCATAGAAATCTTGATATCCTAGCAATACGTGGCCAAGTTCATGTATCCATGTCGATGTGCTCCCTGCTAGGGAAATCTCATTCGAAGTGTACTCGGCCGTATGAAAACCGTAGGAGATGAGCAAGTCTTCGCTTAGCTCTGGCAACAGATCTCGGAGGTTTTGATAATGAACACGCTCTTCTGCTTTCTCATCGTCGTAGGCATAATCATCCCAGGTTGAAACCATGAATGAATAGGAGCGTGTCCCGCCTGATCCGATTTCGTTGGGAGGAGAGTTGCATACACTCACCGTCCCTTCATTGACCACGGCAAAGCCATCCAGGACGAAGTTTTTGTCAGAATCAAATCGTTGCAAATCAATTCCATGTACTCGCACGGCATCGATGAGCGCATCTTTGACGATGCTACGACTCAGACAGCGATCTTCGTTGCCGTCAGACCGCAACTGGAGGTAACTTTCGCGCGAGCGTAACGCCGAATTTGTGGTGGCGTTGGATTTTATCCAACCAATCACTTCGAACTCGATGTTAAGTTGTTGACCGGACGCTTCTCGATAGTATTCGGAAACGGTGTCGTTTAGGTACGACTCAAAATCTTCAGGGGTGGTTTTTCTATAGTTTGCATTTCGTGTGGTGGGTTCAAAGTCGTCAAAGTCGACAAGGAAAACTGGAAAAAGAAGGGGTTGTGTAGCGGGTGCTGCAACCGGACAGCTCGGATACCGGATGATTCTTCCAGAAGAAGAGTCGACCATATCGTCACCGTAGGTAAATTGAATCGGGGATTCACGCAAACCGAGACCTTCTCTTAGAGACAAAAAATCCCCGTTGGATTTTTGAAACCAGCGCAAATACTGATTGGGATTGCAGCTCTCTTGGTATTGAGCACTGCCGCCAGAACTTAAAGATTCTCCACCATGTGGAGTGCAGCTGAGCAGAACGGTCGGGAGGCTTGCTACACTGATAATACGGATAACGTGGTATTTCCAAAATCGTAGATGTCTCATCGCAAGCTCCCTCTTTCTGTATAAGCAAAAAGGATGCCATAGATTTTCTCTGAAATATCACCGGAATTTGCTACGGTAATATCGGTTAGGAGGGGGTTCGTTGACCTCAGGTAGGGCAAAAAATGCTCACTATCGACTGCAAAGATTCCAGTTGGCGCATCGCCAGCAATCGGATACGACAACGATTAACTCTTTGTAGGTTACCATGCGCACTTTCTGCCCCAAAGCAGCTTAATTGTGGTATCAAAGCGCCGCCCTATTATGGAGGTGTGCGATGGCAGAACAGAGCTTTGCGCCGCCAGCGAGCGGAAAACCCATTACTTTAGCGAAGGTTGGTGAGCTCCATGTGCCAGACAACCCCATTGTGCCCTTTATTGAGGGAGATGGGACCGGGCCTGATATTTGGCGGGCTTCAAAACGCGTGCTCGATGCGGCGGTCGAAAAAGCCTATCGAGGCAAGAAGAAAATCGCCTGGTGGGAAGTTTATGCCGGCGAAAAAGCCTTTAAGCTCTTCAATAACTGGCTTCCCGATCAAACGGTTGCAGGTTTTCGCGAGTATCTTGTTGGGATCAAAGGGCCTTTGACCACACCGATTGGCGGTGGGTTTAGCTCGCTGAACGTGGCGCTTCGGCAATTGTTGGACTTGTATACCTGTTTGCGGCCGGTGCGCTGGTATGAAGGTGCTCCTTCGCCCGTCAAGCAGCCTGGTCTTGTCGATATGGTGATATTTCGGGAGAATACCGAGGATATCTACGCTGGAATCGAGTTTGAAGCGGGTAGTGCCGATGTGCAAAAGGTGCTGGCTTTTATCAAAGAAAGCTTCCCTGCGCGTTATGGTAAGATTCGTTTCCCGCAAAGCTCTGGCATCGGTATCAAACCGGTCTCGAAAGAGGGCACGGAGCGTTTAGTCCGAGCGGCGATTAACTATGCCATTGAGAACAAACGTACGAGTGTGGCCTTAGTGCACAAAGGCAACATCATGAAGTACACCGAGGGAGCTTTCCGTAAATGGGGTTATGAGCTTGCTGAAAGTGAGTTCAAAGATCAGTGCTACACCTGGACGGAGTGGGAACGTACCAAAGCTGAGCAAGGCGAAGAGGCCGCAAATAAAGAGCAAGCGGCTGCACAAAAGGCCGGAAAGATTATTGTCAAAGATGCGATAGCCGATATTGCGCTTCAACAAGTGCTTACCCGGCCGGGCGAGTTTGAGGTGATTGCAACCTTGAATCTCAACGGCGATTATTTGAGTGATGCTTTGGCTGCGCAAGTGGGCGGCATCGGCATTGCGCCGGGCGGCAATATTAACTACGAGAGCGGGCATGCGATTTTTGAAGCCACGCACGGAACGGCTCCGAAATACGCCGATAAAGACGTGGTGAATCCAGGTTCGGTGATTCTAAGCGGCGAGATGATGCTTAGGCATCTAGGCTGGAAGGAAGCTGCCGAGCTTGTGGTTAAAGGCATGAACGGTGCGATTGGCGCCAAGACGGTAACTTACGATTTTGCGCGGCTCATGGATGGAGCCACAAAAATAAAATGCTCAGAATTTGGCGATGCAGTGATTCGCCATATGGGAGATTGAACCATGACTGGACGAAAAAAGATTGCGCTGATTGGCGCGGGTAATATTGGTGGGGAACTTGCAGCGCTGGCAGCGCGGCGCGAGCTTGGCGATGTCGTGTTAGTCGACATTCCGGACAAAGAGGGTGTGGCCAAAGGCAAAGCGCTTGATCTGATGCAGGCCGGTGCACTTGATGGCTTCGATGCAAATATCATCGGCACGTCAAACTATGCCGATATAGCGGGTGCGGATGTGGTGATAGTCACCGCGGGTGTGCCTCGCAAACCTGGCATGAGCCGTGATGATTTGCTCTCGATTAACCTGAAGATCATTCGCGCCGTAGCCGAAGGCATCAAGAAGAACGCTCCGAAGGCTTTTGTGATCGTGATCTCAAATCCACTTGATGCGATGGTTAACGAGATGAAGAATGTCACCGGCTTTGATGCCAAGCGCGTGGTGGGTATGGCCGGCGCACTTGATGGCGCACGCTTTCAATGCTTTTTGGCTGAGGCGGCTGGTGTGAGCGTCAAGGAAGTTAAGACGATGGTGCTCGGCGGTCATGGCGATACCATGGTGCCTTGTCTGAGTTATTGCACGATCAACGGTGTGCCAGCTCGACAGCTCATTAAAGAAGACGTCATTAACGCCATCGTTGAGCGTACACGCTTTGGTGGCGGCGAAATCGTGAAGCTCATGGGCACAAGTGCTTATTTTGCACCGGCTGCGGGCGCGATCGCGATGGCCGAAAGCTATCTGAAGGATCAAAAGCGTATGCTGCCGTGTGCAGCCTATTTGAGCGGTGAATACGGTCTAAAAGACCTGTATTTGGGCGTTCCAGTGGTCATTGGCGCTGGCGGTATCGAGAAAATCGTTGAAGTCGAGCTCAGTGCCGATGAAAAAGGCATGCTAAAAAAGAGCGCGGAAGCGGTTACAGAGTTGCTAGACGCGGCAAAAAAGCTATAAAGCGCCACGCTCTTAGTTTTAGTCGAGCGCACGCTGGCGCGGCGCGAGCATGACACGGATGGATGGATGAACTTACACGAGTACCAAGGTAAAGAACTCTTCAGGCAATACGGCATTGCAGTGCCCAAAGGCATGGCAGCGTTTGACGCGAAGGAAGCCGAAGCGCACGCCAAGACTTTGATCCAGCAAACCGGTAACGAGACGGTGGTCATCAAAGCTCAAATCCATGCTGGCGGGCGCGGCAAAGCCGGTGGAGTCAAAGTAGTAAAAGGGGCAGCTGCAGCATGCGCTGCTGCCTCCGAGCTACTTGGTAAAGTACTTGTCACTCATCAGACCGGCCCGGAGGGCAAGAAGGTAGGCCGTCTTTTGGTTGAGCAAGGGCTAGCTGTTGCACGTGAGCTCTATCTTGCTTTGGTACTTGATCGCGAAACACAACGTGTTGCGATCATGGTATCAACTGAAGGCGGCATGGACATCGAAGAGGTGGCCGAGAAGACGCCGGAGAAAATTATCAAAGTCTTTGTGGATCCTGCCGTGGGTCTGATGCCTTATCAAATGCGTCAGCTTGCCTATGCCCTGTGCTTCGACAATTCGGCCATGAAGCAGTTTTCAAAGATCCTTTCGGGTTTGAGCGAACTGTTTGTTAAAGAGGACTGCTCGCTTGCCGAAATCAATCCTTTGGTCGTAACCAATGATGGCGATGTTTTGGCACTCGATGCCAAGCTCAATCTTGATGACAGCGCTGCCTTTCGGCACAAACAGTGGGATGAGCTACGTGATTTGACCGAAGAGAATCCAGTTGAACTCGAAGCTAAAGCGGCTGGCCTGAGCTATGTGCAGCTTAGTGGTAACATTGGTTGCTTGGTTAATGGTGCAGGTCTCGCGATGGCTACCATGGATATTATCAAGAACTTTGGCGGTGAGCCTGCAAACTTCTTGGACGTGGGCGGTGGCGCAACGCAAGAAGCTGTTACAAAAGCGTTTAAGATGATTTTGAGTTCGGAAGATGTCAAAGGTATTTTCGTCAACATCTTTGGCGGCATCATGAAGTGCGACATTATTGCCGAAGGCGTGATTGCCGCAAGCAAAGAGATTGGCCTTAGCGTTCCTCTCGTGGTTCGTCTCGAAGGCACCAACGTTGAAAAAGGACGCGAGCTGCTTGAGCATTCCGGTTTGGCGATTACGCCAGCCACAACCATGGCCGATGGCGCTGAGAAAATCGTCAAACTAGTGAACGAGAGCAAATAACGATGGCTATATTTGTAAACAAAGAAACCCGTCTCTTGGTTCAGGGGATTACTGGTAGCGCTGGCGCCTTTCATTCGCAACAGATGCTTGAGTACGGCACGCAGCTTGTCGCAGGCGTAACGCCAGGCAAAGAAGGCGAGACTTTTGAAGGAAAAGTGCCGGTGTACAACACCGTGGCAAAGGCAGTTGAGCAAAGCGGCGCAAATGCTGCGTGCATTTTTGTGCCACCACCATTTGCTGCCGATGCGATTTTAGAGGCAATCGATGCGGGCATCGAACTTGTTGTGGCGATCACCGAGGGCATTCCAGCGATGGACATGCTCAAGGTTCGTCGTGTGCTCGATGGCCAAAGCAAGACTCGCTTGATCGGTCCGAACTGCCCGGGAGTTATCACTCCAGGTGCATGCAAAATCGGCATCATGCCAGGACACATTCACCAAGAAGGTCGGGTTGGTGTGGTTTCGCGCAGCGGGACCCTGACCTACGAGGCGGTTGGCCAGCTTAGTGCATTGGGTATTGGTCAAAGCAGTTGTGTCGGCATCGGTGGAGATCCCATCAATGGTACCGACTTTGTTGATGTGCTTAGCGCGTTTCAGGCGGATCCGGATACCGATGCGGTGATCATGATTGGCGAGATTGGCGGTAGCGCCGAGGAAAAAGCCGCCGAGTACATCAAAGCGAATTTCAAAAAGCCTGTTGTGGGCTTTATAGCAGGCACCACAGCGCCTCCTGGAAAACGCATGGGACATGCTGGCGCCATCATTTCGGGCGGCAAAGGTACTGCAAAAGACAAGATTAACGCTCTGCAAGCGGCAGGCGTCAAAATGGCAGCAACGCCATCAGATATGGGTTCCACACTAAAGACGCTTTTGAACTAGCGTGCTTACTTAGACGGAGAAAACAATGGCAGTAGAAAAAACCTTAAGCATCATTAAACCGGATGCAGTTGAAAAACAGAACATCGGCAACATCTTAGCGATGATTGAAAAAGCGGGCCTAAACATCAAGGGCTTGCGCATGATTCATCTTAGTCGACCTCAAGCCGAGGAGTTTTACGCGGTTCACAAGGAGCGCCCTTTTTATGGCGAGCTTGTCGAGTTCATGACTCGCGGTCCAGTGGTGGTTAGTGCGCTTGAGGCGGACAATGCTATTGCGCGCTACCGCGACCTGATGGGTGCAACTGATCCTGCCAAGGCAGATACAGGCACCATTCGTAAAGCTTACGGTACCGATGTGGGGGAAAATGCCTGTCATGGCTCCGATAGTCCGGAGACAGCCAAAGCCGAAGTTAACTTTTTCTTCCCGGGTTTGGGTAGCTGAGGACGCTTCTCGATTTGCTCATTGATGGGGAAGGGAAGCCTTCCCCATTGCGCTTAATCTCGTTAGCATGCTCATTGCATGAAGCCGGTAGTTGTCCTAACGAATCCAAAGAGCCGTAAGAATCGCAATCGTCCCAATCGCGTGCGACAGTTGCAGGCTGTGGCCGGCGATTTGGCTGAGGTGCATGCACCACAGAGCATGGAGCAGTTGCGTGCTTTGCTTGCAAGTTGGGCATCGGCGATGCCGCGGTACGTGGTGATTGATGGCGGGGATGGCACCTTGCATTGTTATCTGCGGGAGTTTGTGAATACCTTTCCGAGGGTGTGGGAATCGCATGCGATGCC
Source organism: Myxococcales bacterium (assembly GCA_016699535.1). Lineage (NCBI taxonomy): Bacteria > Pseudomonadati > Myxococcota > Myxococcia > Myxococcales > Myxococcales bacterium. Next base: position 2,797,715 of record CP064980.1, on the reverse strand, counting down.
GGCCGTGCTGATTACGCCTTCTGGCACGATTAACTTTGTAGCAAGCCATCTTGGGCATCGTGTCGATTGCGTCGAACTTTTGCGCCAACTCAATGGACGATTGGTTTCAGGCTTCGAGCTTCCCATCGAAATGGTACCGAGTCTGGATATCACTGTTCGCGATCAAGACGGCGACGAAAGACGGTTGCTTGCCTTTGCATGTTCACCGGCGGGTGTAGGGCCGCGGTTTTTTAAACACTATTATGCCTCGTCCAGGCCCGGTGTGAGTACGGCGTGTTTGTTAATTGCGCGTTTGTTGGTGACGATGCCTTTTTCAGGCAGCGCAGGAAAAAGCGTTATCGAACCTTTGTCGTTGACCGTGAGCGTCGATGGCCGAACCTTGCCGCAAAGCTCGTTTAACCTGATTGGCGTGGCGTCTATTCCCATCAACCTCAAGCTTTTTCGTTTGTTCTTTTATCCGGATTCGCCGCAAAAACTTTCGATAATTGTCGGCTCACCATCGTTGTTCGGAATACTGAAGAACATTCCAAGAATGATAATAGGCTCTAAACTGAGGGATGGTCAGTTTGGCGAGTCTTCAGGAGCTGAAATGCTGGTCGAAGGCTTGGACACCGTCTCCTGGTCCGCTGTAATCGAAGGGGATGTTTACAATCACCTAAGCTTCTTTGGTGTCGCCCAGGGTCCCCCCATTCCCTTTGTGCGGCTGGGGACAAAATAATCCCTAACTGGGCACAACGGTCCATACCTAGAAGGCTTGGACTTTCACTCCTGAAAAATACTGATGTTTTTTTGGCTTTTGTCTGGCCTGACATTTGCATGGCTATAGCGTGCTATGAGTAAAACGACTTATCGCACCATGAAGGTACCTTTGCTATACCGTGGTTTGCTATTAGTGGGCGTGACGACTGTAATAAGTGGATGCAGTGCTGCGCCTGCTGTTGAAGGTTCGTCTGGTAGTCAGCAGCGTGGCGGCATTGAAGTTGATTTCTTAACTTTCAATGTGTTTTTGCGTACGCCAGAGCTTGGACTTGGACCGCTTCCTCGAAGCAATCCTAGCTGCAGAGCAGAGAAAATCGGAGACTGGCTGCGAGCTCCGGAAGGACAAGACAGCGACTTTCATTTTGACGTTGTTGCCCTACAAGAGAGCTTTCGTGTAGGCGACACACACAACCTGGTCCAACAAAGCAATTTCGCCATGGATGGCTCCAGTCAAGATGTGCAACTGTACAGCACTGAGCTCACTTCGCTTCCTGCGGGGACTCAACTAGATTGGAACCCCTTTGAACAGCCGTCATGGTTAGAGCGCTTGTGTTTCAATATCCACGGGCAGAACGGCTACATCGATGATGGCGTCGAGTTTTCTGGCAAGTTGGGTTCCTATCCGCGTTCAGTCACGAACGGTGGTCTTAGTTTGCTAAGCGAGCACGGATTTGTCGGCAAGGCCGTGGATAAAGACTACGATGGCCTCTTTGATTCGAGTGATGCACGGAGCCTTGAGCTAGGTAGCACCGCCTGGGCCTATTGCGACTGCGCAGGCGAGGATTGTCTATCCGACAAGGGTTTGGTGTATGCGCCCATTCATGTCCCCGCTTCACAAAACAGTGCATTGGACGATGGGATTGATCTTAACGTGTTAACCACGCATCTGCAGGCCAGCGGATCGGATAAAGTACAGGTGCGAGAGCGCCAACTGCAAACCATGGTCTCCTTCATCGAAAAACGAATATGTCAGCATCCAGAACGGAAAAACTGGCCCACGGTGTTGCTTGGCGACCTCAACGTGGTCTACCAAGGGACACAGTGCGCTGAAGAAGACAGCGAATGCCAAAACGCAATCGAAGCGGAAGATTTTAACCAGGAATATTGGAGCACTCGAGCGTTGTTCGCGCAAGTAAGCTGTGTTGACAGTGTCATCGACGTGTACAACGAAGTGCACGGCGACTGGCAGAAAAACGATCCTGAACACGGAAGCTCAGCTTGTCATGACAGTACGCTTACAGAGTGCAAAGCTCCGCCGGAACCCGGACGCCGCATCGATCATGTTTGGGTCATGCTTCCTGCCGCGGAATCAGGAACAGGTGCCTGGAAGGCGACGCCACTAAGCGCCCAAACCGCTGTCCTCAAAGACAGTGCTTGCGCATTTGAGTCGCTGGTTCCGTTTGACAGCACGGTGTTGAACCCGGATGGCTATCTTTCGGATTATAAATACTTGCACGCTAAAGTGCATTTTACAAAAAAGTAGAGAAACCATCTGCAGTTTCATTCAAAGCTCCGAACAAACTTAGAGTTCGCGGCTGAACGTGCCTGTGATTTCGTTTTTAGCTTCGGCGGTAGAGTCGGGCTCGGCGGGATCCCCGTTGATTTTCTCGCCCTGCCAACCGAGTTGTCCGCCAAGGGCGTTGGGTTCTGGTGGCATCGTTTCCGATGGTGTGCTGTACACGGAAAGATGCATGTTAATGTTTTGATAGGCCTCAGCGACCAAGCTTGGTTTATAGGAGCCCGTCACCTGCTCGATGGGGCTTTGGATAAAGGCGTTTAGCTTCCGAGCGCTACTCCATTGAAAATTATATGTTCCGGCAATTTGCACAAGGGGCGCATCTTCCGGGCCGACTCGGAAGAGATAATCGAGCTTGGCCTCATAAAAGGCATCACAGCTGTCGCCCGCATTGACGGGAAAAATCGCTGGCTCTATCGAACCATATTCCGAATTAACTTCTTGTCTTACGACTTCGAGCTTCGTGTTTTCGGCTTCAGTAAGTTGTAAGAAGAAGGGGCCGACGAGCTCATCGTTGTCATCTAGAAGTTCGCCAGAAAACTCCTGTGTATACAAAGCAAGTTCGTCGGCAAGTGAGACGCTAAATCCTTCAGCGATGGTATCGCGCTCGATGCTTTGTCGTGAAAGTTCGGTGCATAGGGGATTTTCAGTGTTGGTGCCTCCTCCGGATTGGCCCCCCTCGGAGTTTGCGCAGGCCGCTAGCCCAAGGCAAAGCGCCAGGCATGCGATGGCTAGGGCGGCCCTAGCCTGAAGTAAGTGATAAATCGCCATAAGTTCTCTCGTCCCTTTGAATGATGCGTGGTCCATCATTCTAATATGATTGCGAGCACAGCCAAAACAAGGAAACGTTCGCATTTCTGCACTTTGTTGGCTCCGCATACGCTACGCAATGTGCTTTTCTGGGGTAGTGAAACTAGCAGCACGAGAGCTTATGCGAACCATTCGCGGCAATCGCTCACAGATGGCCTTTTCGCGCCGTCTTGATTATCGCAGCAACACCGCGGCCGATTGGGAGGCGGGGCGACGGTTTCCAACCGGATTGCTCATGCTTAAGGCCTGCCTTCGGATGGGCTTGGATGTGCCTCTTGCGATGAATCGGTTTATGTCGAGCGCGGATGCGGTGGCGCTTTGTGCTTCATTGGACAAGTTCGGTCTTGCGTTATGGCTCTCGGCGCTTAAAGGCAAGCAAAGCGTGGTCTCGGTTGCACAGGCCATGGGTCATTCGCGCTACTCGGTGGGTCGTTGGTTCTCAGCGAAAAGCGAGCCAAGGCTGCCGGAGTTTTTGGCTTTGATCCAAGCATGCACGCATCGTGTCGGTGACTTTCTGGATGAACTTGTGGGTATTGAGCAGATTCCCTCATTGCGTGAGGAGCAACGTGCGCGCCGCATTTTGCAAGAACTTGCCTGGACGGTGCCTTGGGCTGAAGCCATCGCACGCGTACTGGAGACGCAAGCCTATCAAAAGCGCTCAGAGCCTTCCGATGTCTTCATTGCAAACTATCTCGGTCTCGAGTTGCAAGTAGTGGCAGAAACGCTCAAGTTGCTCGAGCAAGCGCAGGTCATCGCATGGGATGGTCGCCATCATGTGCTTAGTCAGGCGTTAGCGGTCGATACGCATCACAACTCGGCCGTGTTTTGGACGTTGCTAGCGCATTAGCAGTCGGTGGTGCATTCGTCTGTCCAAAAGAATCGCACGGGCGTGGTGAACTACAATGTCTTTGCCTGCTCGAACGCGGACTATGAACGTATTTGTGCGCTGCAACGTGAACACTTCGAGCAGATACGAGCCATTGTGGCGCAGTCTGCGGCTCCTCAAACCGTGGCCGTCCTGCAAAACAACGTTATTCCACTTTCTTCGCTGAATCGGAGCAAGACGTGAAGGCTCTAAGCTTGGCAGCGTGGGCAAAAATGGCTGCTGCGTGCGCCCAGCACGATGTGTGAGATGGGCGCATTGCAACGAGGGCAGGGCTCTGCCTTGCGGCCATAGACAAGGCGCTGAGTTTGATAGTTTCCCCGCTTGCCATCCGGTTGAATGAAATCCTTTAAGCTGGAGCCGCCAGCTTCGATGGCTTCGTTAAGAATACGCTTTATCTTGGTACACAGAAGCTTCGCTTGCTCTTTGCTGAGCGAGTGGGCGGGCATGGCGGGATGCAGTTTCGCCAAAAACAAAGCCTCGTCGGCGTAGATATTGCCGATGCCAGCCACGACGTTTTGATCCAAAAGAAAACTTTTTAGAGCGATGCGGCGATGCTGTGCAGCCGTCCACAGTTGCTTTGCGCTGATACTCAGTGCATCGGGACCGAGCTTTTTAAGCCGATCGGAGCTTTGTCCTGGAGCAAGCCACTGAATCTTTCCAAACTTGCGCACGTCGCGAAACACCAAGTGTTTGTTATTCGAGAGGATAAACTGCGCGTGCGTGTGCTCATCCGCGCTGAAGCGACATTGCTCCTCTGAGTTGAGCGTGCGACCTTTTTTGGAGGAATCCAGCAGCGCGCTTGATTGTCCCGGGAAAAAGAGCTGCCCGCTCATGCCCAGGTGAAGTAGAAGCTGTTCGTCCGTCTCGAAGCTGAGCAGCAGGTATTTGCCCAGACGCTCAAGCCTGGTCACAACCCTGTCTTGAAGTTTGCGTTGTAGGGTGCTTGGAGGAGTTAAGAAGAAATAACTTGCTTTGGTAAATCGCGATTTTTCGATGCGATGACCGACGAGGTGCGGGCCAAGTTGGCGCTTGGTGATTTCGACTTCAGGCAATTCGGGCATAAATTCAGCCTTTAGTTAGCGTCTTTTCTGGGGGCTTATCAAGCTTTGGCTTTTTTCGTATGGTCCGCGCCACAATGTCTATTGAAAAACTCAAACAATCCATTGAAGAAGCTTACCAAGACCGCGATAAGCTCAAAGACGACCATTATCAGCAGGCGGTCCTCGAGACCATTGAGCTTTTGGATAAGGGCCAAGTGCGCGTCGCTGAAAAAAATCCAAAAAGCGGCGAGTGGGAAGTTAACACTTGGCTCAAAGAAGCCATCCTTCTTTATTTTGGCGTGCAAAACATGGAGCGTTGGGAGTGTGCGCCTTTTGAGTTTTACGACAAGATTCCCTTGAAGAAGAATTTGGAGCAAGCCAGGGTGCGCGTGGTGCCCCCGGGCACAGTGCGTTACGGATCCTTTCTTGAACCAGGCTGTGTGGTGATGCCAGGTTACGTCAACATTGGCGCTTATGTCGGAAGCGGCACGATGGTCGATACGTGGGCCACCGTGGGATCTTGCGCCCAAGTTGGCAAGAATGTGCATCTATCCGGTGGCGTCGGTATCGGCGGTGTGCTTGAACCGCCCGGGGCTAAGCCCGTGATTATCGAGGATGGTGCGTTCATTGGTTCTCGTGCGATTTTAGTCGAGGGCGTGCATGTGGGCGCTGAAGCTGTGCTTGGAGCCAACGTGGTACTGACGTCTTCAACGCAAATCATTGACGTCACGGCTAAAGAGCCGGTGCACATGAAGGGGCATATTCCGCCGCGTTCGGTGGTGATTCCCGGCACCCGCGCAAAAGAGTTTCCAGCAGGAGAGTATCAAATTCCCTGCGCCCTGATTATCGGCAGACGCAGCGAGTCGACCGATAAGAAAGTCTCGCTCAACGACGCTCTTCGTGAGTTTCAGGTTTCGGTCTAGCCATGAATGATGCAGCTCTAAGCGATGCGCTCACCAAAACCTTGCTAGAAATCACCGCGATTGATAGCCCCATCGGCGAGGAAAAAGCACTTTGTGATCATGTCGAAGCACGCTTGCGGCGCTCGGTCCCGAAGGCCACGGTTTTTCGTTTTCACGACAGCTTGCTGGTTAAACTAAATGATCGACCGTCACTACCGAAGATTGCCTTGGTGGGTCATCTCGATACGGTGCGCACGCAGCATGATGGTCCGGCGCGCATTGAAGGCGAACGCCTTTACGGAGCTGGCTCTGCCGACATGAAGTCGGGCTTGGCTGTGATGATTGAACTTGCTGAGCGTTTGGATCTTTCAAACTTACCAGCTGAACTTTATTTGGTGTTTTACGAGCGTGAAGAAGGTCCGTTTGACGAGAATATCCTGGGGCCGATGATTGATGAGTTTGAAGTGCTGCGCTCGCTTGATTTAGCGATTTGTCTTGAGCCGAGCGACAACAAGCTTCAGCTGGGCTGCACAGGCTCGGTGCACGCTACGCTTGTTTTTGAAGGCCGCACGGCACACAGCGCGCGGCCCTGGCAAGGTGACAATGCGATTGTAAAAGCGGCGCCTGTTTTGGCTGAGTTGGGCGCGCGAGAGCCGGTCGAAAAAATCATCGACGGATTGCTCTACCGTGATGTGCTCAGCCCGACGATGGCCAAAGGCGGTCGCAGTCGCAACATCGTTCCCGACATCTTTGAGGTCAATGTAAACTTCCGTTTTGCGCCCGGACGTACCCCAACGGATGTGGTCAAAGAACTCGAGAGCATCGTGGCGGGTAGGGCGAAAGTCGTCCCGGTGGATCTATCGCCTGCAGGTCATCCACACGGCACAGACCCGTTGGTGAAAAAGCTAGCCGACAGCGGTGTGCGAGCGGTCGAGCCCAAACAAGCTTGGACTGACGTTGCACGTTTCGATGCCGTTGGCGTCAAAGCCGTCAACTTCGGCCCCGGCACCCAAGCCCAAGCCCATCAGCGCAACGAGTACACCGAGTTGCCATTGTTAGCCGAGGGATATCGTATTATCGAACGCTTCTTGCTCTCGGTGCGCCCCGACGACGCGCGCCGTTAGGTATACGCGGATAACATCGCGCGCGACGCAGTCGATACTTAAGCCCCTATAGGTTAAGGTGCTGCCAATGCTGCTTCGAAGTTTTGGATGATTCTTCGATCGCGCGTCAGTAGTTTGGCGTCGTGAACCAGGGCATCGGCACAAATGAGACGATCGAAAGGGTCGCGAGTCCAGGAAAGTTGCAGCGCTTTTTCAGTGAGTTGTCCAAGAGAGCTTTGTGTAAACAAGATTCCAAGTTCACCGAAAAGAGTATCTGCGATTTGTTTACCCTTAACTTTGATACGGCTTGTCTCATAAAGATATTGTAGTTCGAGTTTAACAAGCGAGGAGCAAAATAACTTGTGGCTATTTAGCTGCGCTTCGTAAACGCGCAAACGTTCTCGCTCCCCGGCGTAAAGCCACAAGGCGATGTGTGTATCGAGATGCAGTGCAGCTTGTTCGCTCATGCCTTATCCGATTCGCTCCACTCTGATTCCCAATCGAGCTCAACCACACTGTCTGGATCACAAGCCCATATCTCCGGTCGGTCTTGCAACCGTTCAATGATCGAAGCACTCTCGTCAGGCACGATGCGCAGACGTCGTCCATTGCGTTCGATTACAACGGCCTTGCCCGTACGCAGAATTTCGTCAAAGACGCGATAGATGTTGGCTCTAAGTTCCGAGGTCTTCATGCTTTAATGATAGCACACCAAGCGTACGTGCGATATGACAATTAGTACGTACGTGTATAATTTCGGATGTCACAGTTGCTGACAACTCTAAATTATTCAATAAATTCCATCCACCCACCAAGGCGACCAACGCGTTTTTAAAGAGACCCGCGAGATTTCATTTTTGATAACAATTTCAACGGATCATTCTTATCGCGGGCCATCCACAATAATGCGTTGACGGAAATTTTGGCCAGTTTTGGCAATCTCACCTGGCAGATGGCCCGATGCAAGCACCCCCAATGGATTCACGCGAAGAATACCAAAACGACCCAAACCTCCCACACACTTACCAACGTGACTTTACGAAATTTGACCCGTGTGGCGTGCGCTAGAGGGGTTTGATGTCCTCAGTGAACGCTACCAAGGCGTGACACATCAAAACACTGAAATTCTTTAGTACATGGATTTCAAAGCACTAGGCCAGTTTTATCGGCGGCATGCTTCTTGCTCTATCTTTAGGTGTTATGAAGCAGTTTTCGTACAAATCCTTACTTTATCTTACGATGTGTTGTGGCGTATTGAGCGCGTGTGCGCCCTTGTCTGGTTCAGACGTGGGACAAGATAGCGCAGGCCAAGGTTATGGACTTTGTCCCACTGGTCAACACATCGAGTGTGGTGATTGGGATAGTGGATTGATCTGCAACACCGCGCATGAATGCCAGCTTGTTAGTGCGGAAGATGCGCTGTCCATCGTAGTAGCGCCTAAACGGCCAGGAATGATGGGTTACGCATTGCATACGGTGGCGAAGCAGCGCCATTTGCTCGACGGACAAGATGAGATGACGCCTGTAGAAGCGTTGCACGCTAAAAGTGGCTACCTCGATAGAGCTGCGGAAATAAATGAAACAATGGATCCAGGTAGCAGCCAGTGGCACTCCAATATGCTGGCGTACTACCGGTTGTTGTTGCGTGAAGAGCACGCCTTGCCCTTACTCACGCAAGAGATGCAAGCGCTCGATGCGTTAGAGGGGAAAATAGGGCAAGCCTCGTACTACAACTCGCAGAGTTACTTTCAATCGGTAGCACAACAAATGGTCGACAAATACGAGCGTTTGCTAGCGCAAGACGCCCGGCTTGAGCCGCTGTTTAGTTGGTTCAAAGACAACGACTACCACGTTCGTGAACTGGAAAGTTGCGTGGATGAGTTTCGTGTGAGCGAAGACTTTTTGGTCATTAACTCGAAGGTCGATGGCTGTGCGGTTTTGTATCAAGGTCTGATCGACAAATTACGTCTGCTCAATGATCGTGAATTTGTCCATGATACAGTGTTTCAGCACATCGAACATGCAGCGCAATGGATTCGTCAACGTGCCGAAGGAGGCTTTGACGCACAAATTGTGGTGGAGCGAGCTAAGGATCCCTACCGCTTTGTGTATTTGCGCGACTTGCCGATCGCGATGCTTGGCGTATATCGCCGGATTGTAGATCCTGAGCTGGCGGCGCAAAGCACTTATGCGCATTTGCGCATGCCTTTGCATGTGGAGATAGAGGGTGAGTTCTGGAACAATCTTGTCAATAAAGAAAAGCCTCTAGGCGAGTGGGCGCAGATAGCGGTGCAAGGGCTAGAGTACGAAGACAGGTCCGAGACCGAACGCATTGAATGGTTTCGTTTGGCTCTAATTCAAGCGGTAACCGTGCTCAAAGAAAACAACCAAGATAATGTGACGATGCTCACGGATGCAACTATTACCGAGGAGCATGCGCTGGGCTTGGCGATGGAATACAGCGGCTTGATGCAGCTGTACGGCGGATACGATGAAAGTGGTCAACCGCTAGGCTTTCAGGCTTTTCACGACGAGCTCATGGCGGAAATCAAGGCCCAAGAAAACTGGGCGCCGGGGTTGGTCATTGGGAGTAGTTTGGCTTGCTTAGGGTTGGGTGTGGCAACGGGGCCTAACCCGCTCTCGCTTGGCTTGTGCGCTGCAGCTACCGTCGTGGGAGGCTATCAAGCGTATCCTTTGTATACCTTGGCCAACACGGCTGAGACCTTGAGTTATGTGGGACTGGAGCATAGTCTGGTGCCATCTGCGGAGTCGCAAAGGGTGCGCACGGCTTCTAACTGGGCCAATGCCTTGGTAGCACTCGATGTGTTGTTTTTCGGTTTGGACGTAGCCGCGGCTTCGGATATTTTGGGTGCCGCTAAAGCGGCAGGCTACGTTGATGAAGGTGTCGATCTCACCGCAGTACAAGACGATGTAGCAGAGACTACGCTTCGTCTCGGACAGGGTATGGGAGCCGACCTGGTCGACGTCTATCACGATATTATTGACTTGGTTCGCCGATACGATGCCCAGATTTTTTCCCGTAGCTTCGGAGATGAAGTACTCCAGCTTCATCCTGATTCGGTGTTCGGGTTCACACGCGGGGATGTGCTTGCACACATCGATGAGGCAGGAGAACCCGGTAAACTTTTTATCGAAGCTATGGAACGGCACGGAATGCCACATTGGGGCTTCAAGAGGATTGAAGGGGCCGCGGGCGAAGCATGGAAATTTGAGGGTGCTTATTATTTCCCCGACAGCGCGTCAGCTTATGATCTCGTCGGGGGCATCCCTACGGCTGCTCGAACCAATAATGGTGCTGTATTTATTGGTGACTTCCCGCAAGCTCTGTTAGCAGACGGTGCAATGACCCCGGAGAAATGGCTCAACGTTTCTAGCATGGTATTCAGTGAGGAACAGCTTCATTACCTAGATTTTTTGGTGAGCGGTGGCCATGGCGATTTGTTGCTGCAGGGGAGTCAAACTGCCCGGAAACTACCGATTGTGAGTAGCCCTGATCAAATAGCGGTCTTGCAAGAATTAGCGGTCGCACACAATGTGCCCTTCGATGAACTGTATGCCGATGCCATTCACTTTACCACTGAGGTTCGCGCCGATCGCTGGCAGGAGTACTTCGGGTACACAGGAATCGACGAAGATATGTTGGTGGTGGCCGACGACTGGCTTATAGAACACCTTAACTGGCATGAAGCGAATGACCTGTGGCTAGACGCAAGCTTCGAGATGGATCATCTTGATGTGCTACGTACGTTGCTTTCCGATCCCGATGCGCTGTATAAGCTATTACCACCCGCATTGTGGCAGGACCTGGGCGCACGAGCGTTTTATCAGTTGCCCTAATGTGAAATGTGTGTGGGAAGGGTCCAGGCTAGGGTGCTCTAGTATATTGATTTGATTAATGTTCTGCAGGTAACCGCGCACTTTATGTTTTTGCAACTTGCGTGTTTTGTCTGAGACTCACAATAATCCCAGCAATATAAAAAGGCGTAGCGTGGACCCATTTGGGTCTTGAGGGATGCAACCATTAACACTTTCGAAGGTAAACAGCTCCTGCTCCCGGCTTGTGGTTGCTTACCTGATCGCCATCAATGTCTTGAGCACTGCTACTTTCTTGCCATGCACTTACGGCCAATAGATCACTATCACTGCTCAGTGTTACCGCGAAGCCAAAATTATCGTCGTCATCAGCGTTGGACGCTTTTAGGTAGGCTTGCTGAAACCAATTGTTGCTGCTATCGCGTACGAAAAGGTAGGTAGCGCCGGCTCCGCTAGCGGAATCGTCGTTTGGATCGGTGTTTGCACTATCTTCGGTGGTTGCTCCCACCGCAAGGGTGCTCCCATCAGTGCTCAGTGCCACCGTGGTTCCAAAGTTATCGTATGCACTAGCGTTGGACGCTTTGAGATAGGCTTGCTGAGACCAGGTTTCATCGCTGCGAGTAAACACGTACACGGCTCCAGAACCTTGCGCTTGGTTGTCCTCTTGATCGCCGTTGATGCCGGTCGCTGAGCTGCCTTCGCTTCTTGCCCCCACAGCCAGGGTGTTGCTATCTGCACTGAGGGCAACAGCTGTTCCAAAAAAGTCCCCGGGCCCGGTATTTGAAGCTTTGATGTAAGCCTGTTGGGACCACACCCCCTCTGCTGATCACGTAAACGCGTAGACCGCTCCAGAGGCTGGAGCAGCATCGTTTTCTTCTCCATCGATACCCGTGCTACTGCTGTTTTCTCCCCGAGCTCCTACAACCAAAGTGTCTCCATCGGCACTCAGAGCTAAACTGGAGCCAAAGTGATCGCCAGCGTCGGTATTCGATGCTTTGATGTACGCTTGCTGAAGCCATCCGGAGTCACTATCCCTGACAAAAACATACACAGCCCCCGAGTCGCTGCTGCTGTTGTCGTCTTCGTCACCATTGATACCGGTAGCTGCACTGCTTTCGCTAGGAGCGCTGATAGCTAGGGTGCTTCCATCCGCGCTTGTTGCAACAATACTACCAAACGAATCATTGAGATCCGCATTGCTAGCTTCAAGAGCACCTATGGTGTCAAGCATGAGTTCAGCCGTGCCGATGGCGTTCGACTCCACGCAGCCAAGCGTGTTGCAGGCCTGCACTTTGTATTGCGCAGTATCCTACGAATGAAGGTATACTGCGATACGATGCGCATAGCTCAGGGTATCGGCATTCAGATCCTCGCCAAGCTGCGTGTATTCTTCCGTGCCATCACTGTCCTGCAGTAGCTTGTAGTTGTCGGCTCCCTCGATAGCGTTCCAACTGAAATTCAGCGTTTTGACCGAAGGCTGCACGGTGAGCTCGGGTGTCTGAGTCATCACAAACACGCATTGCCCGTCCACAAGCTCGTTGCCCTCAGGGCACCGTTCATCGGAGCAAGCGCCCATCAGAACTACAAGAATCAACCCTATTTCCCTGATAAATTTCATCGGCCATTAACCTCTTGTTGTCTAACTACATCGAAGCAGAGAGAGCTAACAAGGTTTTTTGTTGGATCCAGGATCCCGCGAAAAAAGCATCGTAAAATCAATTGCATAAAGACCACACCGCGATAGTTCAAAATTTAAATTATCGCGGCGTGTGGTTTAACGTGTTGATAGGCTTGGCGGACAAAGAGAGGATCCTGGATCGGTCGGGACTTACGCTATTGCAACGGAAAATGTGTCTGGCACGTTTTAGGGATGACTATCAGGTTGTTGACCCCGATCGATTCGTTCTTTGTCTGTGTGTTCAGGTGGGCACGTTCAATCATCGAAGTATTAGATTTGGAGTCTATTTGTTTGTTTTTATTTATCTGTTTTTGGTGTTCTTGCGAGCTGTTGGCAGTTGGCACGATTCGTGCATGTTTCGAGTTTTATGTCGTTTCAAAGTGTTAATCTTAAATTATCCTTATCTTCTTTCACCAGCAAAACGCTCAGTCTTGTGCTTATGGTCAGTACTCTTTTGATGGCTTGCGATATGCATACTGAGGATCTGCAGCAAAGCTCTGCAGATGCTATTACTTTGAACGATTTTAAAAAGATCAGCGAAGAGCAAATGAAGCGCGCGATTACTTTAGCGTTTACCCAAGCGGGCTGGTTTCGCGATCTTAATGCTTATGCGGATGAGCAAGCAGCCGTTGAAAACAACTATCAAGATTTTCTGCCAGATATCGATTTAAAAAAATTGATTTTTAGCAGTAACGCTCGAAGTGATTTGGATCGTTGGTACATAAGCCATGCTGACGTTAGTTACCAGCCGCCCTTCGTTCAAGAAAAGTACGGGGAATTCTTTGAGGGTCAAGTGAACATCGATGATCTGATCGCGCAAAACCCGATGGGTGGCTGTGAGGTCGTGATGGGCATCGAAAAAACACTCGAAGCTGCACAAGGAACAGCTGTTGGAACTTTTTTAAGCGATTTTGAATTGAATCTTCCGTTTTGTTCCTCTGCAACAGCTATTCCAGACAAAGATCCAAGCCTGGCGAATCCAAACATGGTATTCGAGCCGGCTTCAGGGAGTATCGCTGTGATGGTTTTATTGTTGGTAGCGATTGTTATCGTTGCCTACCTTATTATTCGTCTTGCAGTTGAGTTTCTTGTCTCGACCGTTGGTCCGGCCATAGCTCGATTTTGGCAGACTTTGAGTTCGCAGCTGTTTCCGCCCCAATCGCCACAGATTGACTATGCCACTTTGTACCAAAGCGCAGAATGGCAAGCGTATCTAGTTCAATGGGAAGTAACAGTGAACCAACTGGGGATTGTTCGTATCAGTACGGAATGGGATGACGAGCCAGAACAGGTGGATTCTCTTGAAGCTCTTCTGCGCGCTGCTGTTGCGCAAGTTCAGATATGCAGTGAACTCCAAGGCGAGGAACAAACGGCTTGCTTCGAGCAGTTGCGAGAAGCCATCAGCGCTATTCGAGCGCTATTCGAGGACTTCTTTATAGCCTTGTCGCGAATCACTGGTGGTCAGGAGTTGTTGTTGGAGTACGCCGCAAAGCTTATAGTGGTGCTGCAGGAACTAAATGCCGCTTTGTTACTTGCAGGCCAAGACAGTCTAGCGGCCGTTCTGACCTACATTATTTGTGTCATCAATGATCTGAAAATTGATTTTGATGTGGATGCAAGCATCGCTTTTTGTTTTGACCAAGAACTGAATGACTACGAAAGTGGAAATTAGTTCGCCTCGTATTTTCATTCGCATCGAACAGCGAATCGGTCTAGTTATCCCCCGCCGTGCTTGCTTTTAGACGGACGCTCTCTTCGTGGCACCACGGCCAGGATATTGTCCTGTTGGCACTGGTTATCAACCGCTCATCGCGCGTATGCATACACAGGCTTTGCTGAAAAACAGGCTTGTTGGCTTGTTTGCCTGTAGCATAGGAATCCTATGCATCGGCTGATTTTTCGGGTTGTGGTGTTTTTATCGGGCGCGAGCGCGCTCGGTTGGGAAGTGCTTTGGCAACATCATACGGCTTTGGCGTTTGGGGTTTCGGCTTACGGCACGGCGGTCACTCTCGCGTGTCTGATGGCGGGGCTTGGTCTGGGTGGCTACTTGGCACACCGCTGGGAAGTATCCGGGCGGATTACGAATTCGTTTTTGTTCTACGGTTTTGCTGAGGCAGCGATTGGCGTAGGTGGTTTGTTCGTTCCAGTTGGTTTGCGTGGTCTTACTGCGGTGGACAGCTGGCTCTATGCTCAGTCGCCCCTTTTGGCGATGCTAACTCAGGTGATTGCGACTGCCGTGCTTTTGATCGTTCCGGCCTCGGCGATGGGCCTTACCTTGCCTTTGCTCATTCCGCTTGCAAAGAAACGCGAACTAAACATTGGCGGGATCTATGCACTGAACGTTTTGGGCGCTGTACTTGGTGTGTTGCTGGCAACTTTTCTTGTCTTGCCTTTGTTTGGGGTTAGGGCGACGGCCTATGTTGCTGCAGGAATGAACTTTAGCATTGCCACTTGGGCCTTCTCTAAGGGTAACGAAAGGGTTGATGCTTCAAGCGTTGCTGTTATTTCAAGCCCTATTCCAGCAGAGCATCTGCTGCTTGCCTTCGTAAGCGGCTTTACGACTTTCTGTTTGGAAGTGTCGTGGTTTCGGTCGTTACGAGCTGCCATGCAGTCAACGACGGAAGCCTTTGCCGCGATTCTTGCTGCCTTTTTGCTTGCGCTTTCTTTTGGTGGAGTGCTTGCCAGTTGGATTAAAAAGCGCTGGCCAGAGTTTTTAGTTTTTGTTCTTCCTTTATGTATTCTTGGCATTCTGGTGGCTACGCCTTTTGTTGATCAAATGGACCGCTATACCACCACCGATGCGGCATCCTTGCAGATTACAGCTCTGCGCTTTGTGCGGGTATTGCTCGTCGTTGTTCTTCCAATCGCGTTGCTTGGCATTATTTTTCCATGGCTACTTGAGATCCACGACAGCACGAGCGGCTCGGGACGTCTTTACGCGATCAATACCCTGGGGGCGATTGCCGGTTCGTTGTGTGCCGGCTTCGTGTTGTTGCCAAACATTGGGGCAACCCGGACAAGTTGGCTTGCCTCGCTTTTGCTTTTGCCCGTGGCTCTGTATGTGGCGCAGAACTGGCGCTATCGTGTCTTGAGTGTGTGCGCGGCAGCGGCTGCGCTTATCTTTGCGTGGAGCGCAGGATCCAAGCATTCAGCTAGCGCACATGTGCAAGGCTTTCGCTCCGAGGACTACGGGCAAGTGCTCTTTCTTTCTGAGGGACCTGATAGCACGGTGTGGGTGAGCAAAGAGCGCCGCGGAAATAAAGCCCTTGTGATTGACGGTTTTACGGCATCAGGAGAAGGCGCTGGCACTCGCTATATGGCCTGGATGAGTCATCTGCCCGCGCTTGCTGCCCGTCGTCTCGAGCGTGCGCTTGTGATTTGCTTTGGGACGGGGCAGACCGCCAACGCGCTGAAGAAACACCGACCGACTATCCTTGATATTGCGGACGTGAACCCGGCTGTGTTTCGTGCGGCGCCGTTTTTTCAAAGCAATGAAGGAGTGCTGCACAAACCTGGTGTAAATTACATCGTTATGGATGGTCGGGCGTTTCTTAGACGAAGCAAGGCTTCGTACGATGTGGTGACCCTTGAGCCTATGCCGCCTAATTTTGCCGGAAGCAATCATCTTTATTCCCTTGAGTTCTATCAGCTCGTTCGCGCAAATCTAAGCGAAGGAGGTATGGCTGCGCAGTGGGTTCCTTTTCACCTGATTAGTTCGGCGCACATGCGTTCCATCATCGCGACCTTTGTCAAAGTCTTTCCCTATTCGCGTCTTTGGATTGATCCGGAAGGCACGGGTATCCTTGTCGGCGGACTGAAACCGTGGCAGCTCAAAGAGAGTCAAGCGGACCTTCCTTTGGACTCCGCCGCTATCGCAAAGCGATTTGAGCTTAACCGTCAAGGCTTGATGCGGGTTTCCAAAAGAGCCCAGTTGATTACTGACGATAACCAACTACTGTCTTTTGGGTTTGATCGTCTTGCTAGAAATAAAGGCAATCAAAAACGCTGGTTCATGACGCTGGTGCAAAAGAACCACGCCTTGCTTCGTCGGTACAAGTAAGCCTCCATAGGCTAAGTGGTTGTATTTTAGTGATTTTTAGCGCCTGAGCATGGAACGCAGCTTCGAGGCAGCTGTCTTGTTTTTTTGTGCTAAGCTCCCGCGATGACTGTACGTCCTACGCTCGCTCCGCCACAGGGGCTTTTAGAGATGCTGCCTGAAGAGGTGGAGGCTGTGTTGCTGCGTTGGGGCGAGCCCAAATATCGCGCCAAACAGGTATTTGAATGGATTCACAAACACGGCGTGCGTGATCCCGAGGGCATGACGAATCTTCCCAAGTCGTTGCGCTCCAAGCTTCATGAAACCGAGCTCATGCAAGCGCTCAGCGTCGAGCGACATCATGAGTCTTCGGATAACACCGAGAAGCTCGTGCTCGAGCTGCACGATAAGCAAAAGATTGAGTCGGTGCTCATCCCGTCGCACAACAAGCCAGCGGATGCCGTCGAAGAGATTGTGACCCAGTGTATTTCGAGCCAAGCCGGGTGCGCTATGGGCTGTGTTTTTTGCGCCTCTGGAGTAGCAGGGCTGAAACGACAACTTAGCGCTTCTGAAATCATCGATCAGGTACTGATCGGCCGAAGCGTGCTTAAGCCTGGACAAAAATTAAAACGCCTTGTGTTTATGGGCATGGGCGAGCCTTTGCACAACTACGATGCGCTTTGCCGGGCTTTGGTGGTGCTTATGCACCCCGAGGGCATGAATTTTTCAGCGCGGCGGATTACCGTTTCCACAAGCGGGCTTGCGCCGCAAATTGATCAGCTCGGCAAGGATTTTGGTGGGCAGATTCAACTGGCGATTTCCTTGCACAGTACAGACAACGCTGTGCGCTCGAAGCTTATGCCCATCAACCGAAAGCATCGTATTGAGCAGCTGCTTAAAAGCCTGCGTGAGTATCCGCTTGCAAAGCGAGCGCGTTACACCATCGAGTACACCTTGATGGCGGGTTACAACGACAGCCTCAAAGACGCCGATGCGCTCGTGCGTACCCTGCGCGGGCTTCCCGTGAAAATTAATCTCATCCCCATGAATCCCATTCAGGGCTCGATACTCAAGGCCCCGGATTGGGACACCGTCGAAGCGTTTCAGGAAAGGCTACGAGAGCGACACCTGTCGGTCTTCATGCGCAAACAACGTGGCGATGACATTGGCGCTGCCTGCGGGCAACTCGCTTTCGAAGGCAAGGTCCGAAAAGCACTCGAGCCCTGGCGACAGAGCGTTGAGTAATTCAGGGCTGCCTTGAGCGGCCTCGTCGCTCAAGGCAGCCTGTTGTTCTTCTTGAAGGACTAAAACAGTATCCGAATGGGCAGGCAGCTCTACTGAAAAGTAGCGTTCGAGATTCTCGAGGCTGGTTTCTGTGAAATGCACATTGGTGTTTAGTTTTTTTTGAGTTCAACGCCTCACCTTCTAGATGCCAGAGTTGTGCCGTTCTGGTAGGGACAAAGTTATCGAGCACAATGTCCACATCAAGCTTGTCTTGCTCAGAACGATTGATGAGATATATGGTAACCGAATCGCCGAACGAGTTTTTTTGTGACCAATGCGCTGAGGATAGGGACATCGTTTGCAACGGGAATGCGCGAGTGAAAAAGGCCTTCGGATTGTTCAATTCCGGGGATGTCGATATTCGGCGTGCTGAACGTTGATGGAATCTTGCAGCGGTAAGAAGGTTGGATTGTCTGTGAACAAGGAACGCAGCATGGCGGCCCAGTCCTTGCCAAGTGGACTGCTGGTAAGTGTGTTAGGGGAAATGAAATCAGGAAGATGCGAGCGTCGGGGTTGCTCTTTTGGTAGCCGTTGCGTAAGCCAAGGCAACCGACTTGTATTGCTCCGTAGTCCAACAGGCATCCGCAAAGCATCCCAGCAATTTGACCCATGGCTCATTGCTAAGTCTATAGAGCGTGATGTGCTCGCCGTAAATCGGTACAAGCTCCACTGTTTCGGCTTGAGATCGGCTCACACGAAATAATCGTAGTCGGGAATGGGGATATCTAACGCGCCGTCAATGCCAGCGTCGTTGTGTGCCGCGCCCGACCCGATGTCGCCGCCGCACGCAAAAACCATTGTAAGAAGCGCTGTCGATTGGACAAGAATAAGACGATAAAAAACAGTTGCTAGCCAATGCTGAAAAGTGGGCGAATTTAAGGGCAGGCGCAAGGCGAAAAAATAGCGGTGGTTTCCGACGATCAAAGCTCGATGCCGCGATGCTTTAGTGCATCAAAGACAATGGGAGCACGTTGTTCGAGCTCTGCGGGCGTTTTCATGGGCTCAAAACGACTGTCTGTTCCTTCGCGGCTAACCAATAAAAACTGCGTGTCGATAAAAGAAGTGAGATCCCCCAACAACTGCTCAAACTGGATGACGGCATGATCGTCGACGTTTTTGCGCACGGCATACCAATTTAATGGGTACTCCATATTTAGCGCTTCAGCATTGGCGATGAAGGTGTTGGTGCTGAATACAGGAATGCTATCTTGATTGAAGCTCGGGGGAAAACGAAAGCCCTCGACGACTTGCAAACGATTCCTGACCCATGCGGGAGCCCCACCTTGGTCGCCAGGATGCTTTTGTGCAACCTCGCAACTAAGAGCGTGGCCCGAATCGATGTGTTTCCCAACAATCAACGGATCGAGCGTTGCGCATAAATTATCGACATTCGAAATAAACAGGTAACGGCCGCCCTGCGCAAGGAAGCTTTTCAAAAGTTTACTTCGCTTCAACGAGCGCAGGGTATCCCCATGCCCGGGCGCATAACAGCTTTGTCTAGCGTTAGTTCCGTTGTCGAAGTAACTCCCGTTC
Source organism: Myxococcales bacterium (assembly GCA_016699535.1). Lineage (NCBI taxonomy): Bacteria > Pseudomonadati > Myxococcota > Myxococcia > Myxococcales > Myxococcales bacterium. The sequence continues at coordinate 2,778,334 of CP064980.1, read as the reverse complement.
TCGAAAATTCGCGGCGCTATCCCTTGGGAGAAAAGAGAGACATTAAGTCCAGCGAAGGGGTGTTTATCCAGCCAGGTTTGCAGGGTTTCATGGGTGGCAAAGCTACTCATCCACCAGACGGGTAACGGTCGGTCAAGATCATGAGCAATTTTCGACAAGGCCTGCATTTTGACCTCAGCAAAAGTCTTACCGCCGCGCACCGGAACCAACGCTTTTACTTTGCCCCCAAAACGGGTAGCCATACCACCTGCCAAAATTAACGACGCTACTTCGCCTCGAGCGATGCTTTGCATGCCAATCTTTATGAGACGCAAATACTCCATGGTGCCTGCATCCGGCAGAGTGCTAAGATCATCGGGCAAGGGTGGTTTCGGAATCGCCTCGATATAAGCGCTTGAAGGGCTTAGCGTACCTGCACGAAATTTCTCTCGTAAAGACGCAAACGAGGCCTCATCAAAACAATACTGTTCGAGTAGCTTTTGCACTGAATTTGTCCATTGCATGAGAAACGTACCTTTCTGCTGAGGACTGGCGAAATTTGCGATAATTTTCCTGAAATTGCAATAAAAAGGGCCAAGCAAGGGCTAGTTGAAAACGCTTTGCGATAGCGCTTTGGTTTCGTTTTACGATAGAAGGGCTACACTGTGCAGATGAACCGTGAGCGTAAGCCACACAGAAAAGCTCGCGCGGCGCCAACGCCCGCTCGACACAAGCAAGCTCGCGCGGCGCCAATGCTTGCGCGGCATCGAAAACCAGCAGCTTTTGCCTTCGCTCTTGCGTTGCTTGTTTCCGTGGGTATCCACCTTCCTGTGTACACAGTACTTGGCTATCTCAATGAGCGTTTGTCATTGGCAAACCATGAACGCTCGGATCGCTCGGAAGTGGTCGAGGTGGATTTTGTTGAGCAAGCTGACGGGCAGGAGCCCGAGGCGGATAAGCCATTACCCAAGCCGGCCGAAGCTCAGCCTGAGCAAGAGAGAAAACAACTTAATCTGAAAGTGGCACAACCCGTGCCGGCGGAGCAAAAGCAGCAGGAGCCCAAGGTCGAGGTGCTGAATAAACAGTCGATTGAGCAGCGTAGTGACAACCCTGATGTGGCTCCTCCCGAAGACAGTCAGTTTGTCGCTGAGCAAAATCGCCGCGTCGAAAAGGAAACGGTTGCGAAGGTGACCAATTATCAGCGTGACGATCAAGTCACCGAGCTTCCCGAAGATAAGGCAATTGATAGCGAAGAAGACGGCAACTCCGACGAGCAAGATGTTGCCGATTTGAAGGAGCAAAAGGGTGATGAGTCGCGTGCGGCAACCCAAGCTGAGGCCGAGGCCGAAAAGAGCACGAAGCAACCCGTGAGCGTTAATAGGGCGCAGACCGTGGCTACGTCCAAAGGTGCGAGTTCGCAGGATGCCGAGTTAACGGATCCTGAATCGAGCATTGTGATTTCGAAAAACGCTAAAGCTGCCAATGCGAGTGCTTTTCGTTCTGCGCCGACAGCTAGAGGCGTTGATGGGCTCAAACTTAGCTGGCAAAGCTTCGAGCAAACAATGGGACAAGATCAACTGCGCGCTGATAGCGAGCAGTATATTCGCCAGCACCGCTCAAAACACAAAGGCAGCGGGCAGCGGCAAAAGCGTTGGAAAGAGTTTCGTTCCGCCATTGAAAACTTTGTGCCCAACGTGACACCGGGTAATCAGACAGCGCTCAATGCTGCGGCCTCGCCCTTTGCAAGCTATTTAGCGGCGGTGCATCGGAGATTGCATCGGGAGTTTGCGGACCGCTTTTTAGCGTCACTGCCCACTTCAGAGCCCTTGTTCAACGATCCGAACCTGCGAACGAAACTCGAGATTATTATTACCCAAGATGGCACGATCGATAGGGTGGGCGTGGTTGAGACAAGTGGGTTTTTGCCTTTTGATTACGGCGCATTTAACGCGGTCATGCGTGGGCAGCCTTATCCATCTGCACCTCAGTCAATTTTATCGGGCGATGGACGAGTGTATTTGCATTGGGCTTTTTATCGAAACGAAAGACAATGCGGCACATTTAATGCGGAGCCTTATATTTTGCCAAACCCACCGGGAATGGCGCCTCATGCGCCGATGAAGCTTCGTGACGCTCCGGAGTGGGGTGGTGTTGTGCCTTCGGGCACTGCTCCTTTGAAACGTGAAGAAAAAAATGGACACGAAGAACCTGTAAAGGAAAAGAGTCCTAAAGCGCTGCCGTCAAAGGGACAACAAGAGCCTAAGCAGTACAGAAATCACGATGGCTCCGCATACGGATGAACTGAACGCTCTAAAAGAGCAACTCAGCGAACAAGCCCTTGCGCTTGGTTTTGTTGCAATGGGCGTCGCTCGGGCGCAAGCGCTTGGCGTAGAGGCCGAGCGCCTGCGGCAATGGTTGGCCGACGGCTATGCGGCGGACATGGACTATATGAAACGCACCTCGGACGTGCGCGAAAACCCTTTGCATCAGGGGATGCTGCCTACGGCAAAAAGCATTGTCGTTTTAGCTAGGCCGTATCGGAAAAACGCCGATGCAAGTTTTGCTTTCGGGCCGGCGAAGGTGGCTCAATATGCCCAAGGCAGGGACTATCACAACGCGCTGCGTGCCCCTTTGCGTCAGTTGGCGAGTTGTCTCGAGCAAGCCGGATACAAGACACGAATCGCCCTCGACACGATGCCGGTCTTTGAACGAGCATGGGCCGAACGTGCTGGGGTTGGCTTTGTGGGTAAGAATTGTTGTTTGATCGTACCTGGCGTTGGCTCACACGTTTTTCTAGCAGCTCTTGTTAGCGAAGCGCCTTTGCCCCCCGATGCGCCCTGCGCTCAAGGATGCGGTGAATGCCGTTTGTGCTTGGAGCATTGTCCGACGCGAGCATTTGAAGCTCCGGGGAAGCTGGATGCCAGGCGCTGCATTGCCTATCTTACCATCGAAAACCGAGGAACGATCCCAGAGCCATTGCGAAAAGGCGTGGGCAGTTGGCTCTTCGGATGTGATGCGTGCCAAGATATCTGTCCCTATAATCGAGGTAAACACAAAACCGTGGACTACAGTACGCCTCAAGATCGTCAGATCAAAAATCGAATGCGCGAAGTAGCGCTCGAGGACTGGCTTAGTATGGACTCATCCCAGTTTGAGGCCCTTACGGCAGGCACGCCCTTCAAACGCCCGACCCAGATCGGCATGGCACGCAATGTTTTGGTCGTGCTTGGAAACCGCGGCGAGCAAAAGCACATAAAATTGCTAAAACACATCCTTCGTACTCATCCCTCCGAAATTCTACGAAACCATGCAAAATGGGCTTTGAAGCAGCTTGTCTCTCGATTCGGCTCTAAATCCGCCTGAAGCCTCGCGTCCGAGAAGCTGCTGAAGGCCCTGCCAATTCGCACGAGGTGTGCTATAAAGCCGCCGGAGATAGAAACAGGTGTGCCTATGCGAACAGGAAACGAATTAATTCAAGCTAGTAAGTCCTTTGCGCAAGAAAACCGCCTTCAAAGCTGGTTGCATGTTGGGATAACTTTGCTTGTGCTTGCGATGTGCGTGGCCGTTACCGCAGTCCCTCTTTGGTGGCCGGTGCGCGCGCTGTTTTCAGTTCTCTTTGGACTGACGGTCGTGCGAATGTTTTGCTTGTATCATGACTTCTTGCACAATGCGATTTTGAAACGCTCCGCGATCGCCAAGTGGCTTGTTATGTATCCTTTCGGGCTCTACGTGCTCACCCCTCCCAACGTCTGGAAGCAAACGCACAATTACCATCACGCGCATACGGCTAAAATTGTTGGTTCGCACGTCGGTTCTTATCCGATGGTTACAACTGAGATGTGGAAACAAATGACCCTCGGACAGCGTGTTATGTACCGTATTGCAAGGCATCCTCTAAACATTGCCTTTGGCTACATCACTATTTTTCTGTTCGGGATGTGTGTTTCGTCCTTCGTGCGTAACCCTCGTAAAAACTGGGATTCTTTGCTGGCGCTCGTGCTTCACGGCATGCTTTCTGCAGCCATCATCTATTACGGTGGCTGGGCGCTTTGGTTTTTTACGCTCCTTTTGCCGCTTGTGGTTGCATTCGCTGCCGGCGGGTATCTGTTCTATGCACAGCACAACTTCGAAGGTGTTCATGTGCAGCCCCGTCATGAATGGAACTATACGGATGCTGCGCTTCATTCCTCCAGTTATCTAAAGTCGGGCCCGATTATGCGCTGGTTTACAGCTAACATTGGATATCACCACGTTCATCATCTAAATCCGACGATTCCCTTTTACCGTTTGCCTGAGGTGATGGCTGCAATGCCAGAGCTTCAACATCCAAAGACCACATCGTTTGCCATTAAAGACATGGCAAAGTGTTTTTCGCTCAAACTCTGGGACCCTGAAAAACAGCGCATGGTCGGTTACGGTGAGGCCTAAGATTTATGCCAGACGCTGACCCAAATCGCACCGTAATGTGTCTCAAACTTGGCAAAGAACTGCCGGCTTTGAAAGAGCCGCCATTCCCAACCGAGTTTGGACAGTTACTCTACGAAAAAATTTCCAAAGAAGCGTGGGACCTGTGGCTGCAAGAAAGTGTGCGCTACATCAACACCTATCGCATTGATTTAGCCACCAAAGAGGGCACAGCGTTTTTGCTCAAACAAATGAAGATCTGGTTCGGCTTTGAAGAAGGTGATCTGGCTGAGACAGCTTGGACGCCGGAGAAGCAATAACATAATCCATTTGCTGGGGCGCTCGATCGGAGTCGCTCTGCTTAAACAGAGCGACTCCGATCGACGCTTAACTTAGCTGCAGTCGTATTGGGTCTCCAGACAAGGCTGATATCGCCACCTGTCTTTTTGGCGTAAATTTACCAAAAACATGCCAGGTTTGGCGCTTAAGTATAGCAAAGCATGCCACTTCTGGCATGTTTTGCGTCGTTGCAATTCGATGGCAGTTTATTTAAACGTCTTTCTGAATAGGTCTGCCTGCAGGCCTATTCAGAAAGAGCGTCCATTCGCTCTTCCCGTTGCAATTTCTCGGTGTAGTCGAGAAGCGCATCAACCCCTTGTCCGGTAGCTGCCGAGATCGCGAAAAATGGATAGTTCATTTTTTCGATAGCTTGCCTTACTTCCTCGAGTTTAGCAGCGACTTCAGGTAGCTCGATTTTATTGAGCACTACGACGGTCGGACGCTGTGCGAGTTCTTTTTGAAAATTTTTCAAGCTCATTAAGCAAGATTGAAAAGTCTCGGATAGGATCTCGGTTTTCGCCGGGATCCACCGATAACATATGAATAAGGACACGCGTACGCTCGACGTGGCGCAAGAAGCGAAACCCTAGTCCGGCACCCTCAGAGGCGCCCTCTATGATTCCGGGAATATCCGCAAGCACGAACTCGCGATCTTCCCCGAGGCTCACCACGCCGAGGTTCGGCACGAGAGTCGTAAAGGGGTAGTCCGCAATCTTGACCTTGGCTCTAGAGACAACCGAAATAAAGGTGCTTTTTCCTACGTTTGGAAAGCCAACAACGCCTACATCCGCAAGAAGCTTGAGCTCGAGACGTAAAAAGCGGTGCTCACCAGCTTCGCCATCTTCGGACCTTTGCGGTGCTCGGTCGGTCGGAGTGACAAAGTGCCGGTTACCGCGACCACCCCGGCCACCGTGTGCAGCAACAAAAGTCTGATTTTCTTCATCAAGATCGATTAATAACCTTCCAGAATCTTTGTCGAAAACTTGGGTTCCGATAGGCACAGCAACAAAGAGATCTCCGCCGCCGCGACCATGCATGTCCTTGCCCTTGCCGTGCCCACCGGATTTTGCTTTGAAAATTCGCCGAAAACGCAAGTCTAAGAGGGTTTTTAAGCGACTTTCTGCGCGCAGAATAACGTCGCCGCCGGCTCCTCCGTCGCCGCCCGCAGGTCCCCCCAATGGTACGTACTTCTCCCGGCGCATGGCTGCTGAGCCATTTCCGCCGTGCCCACCGAGTACCTCAATTTCCACTTCATCAATAAATCGCATGCCAGAGCTTCCAACTGTTGTTCATTCAGAGTTTTTCGCTCTAAAACGATATCAAAATAGCAGATATGCTGGCACTCTTGGCTCATTCATGGCAGATAAGCAAGCTAAGTTGTATCGAAAAACAACCGATATCGGTGTGGGTTGTAAAAAAGATATAACTTGTGCCGTGTATTCTCATGACAAGTTGGTCTGGACAAAATAGCCCGATAGCTGCTGCGCGACGTCGCTTCATCTCATCGTTGCCTCGAAAGTCGCAAGAGTTGCGGCAAAGCATCGCTAAGCTGGGCAGTCAGAGCGCCAGCCACGACGAACTTGAGCAGTTTAAAAGACGCTTGCATGCGTTGCACGCATCCGCTCAAGTCTTTCAACACGATACCCTTGTCGATGCGTTGAAAGTCGGGATGGACCGTGTGGAGGGCGTACTTCGCAGCGAACGAACTGTAAACGGCGATGATCTTGAGGTCTTGAAAACCTTGGCTATTGCATTGCCAACTTTGGGCTCGCAAAGTCAGGCGCCCGACTCCGTATCGGTTTCCCAACCTCAAGAGCAAGCGCCTGCCACTGTGGTTGGTTTTGCAAATGATAGCGGAAGCAGAGAAGAGCCAACGCATAAAAAAAACACTGAGCGTTCTCGTGGTTTGCTAACAACGTCGCCTCCGAAACGTGCGAGCGGTAGCTTTACAGCAGTACCCGTGCCTAAATCGAGCCCGCGTGCAGCACAAAAATCATCGCATCCCCGTCTATCTCTTGGTGTGTTGAGTGTGCTGCTTGTCGATAACCACAACTCAGCAGATCAGCTTCAAGATAATCTGCCCGCGGAGTCTTTCGAGCTTTTGCACGCGCAAGATAATGAGGAAGCGTTGCGCCTTGCCCGTTCTACTGCGCCAGATATTGTGGTCGTCGGCGCTCAGATGCTGGAAGGCTACGACAAATCACTTATCAGCAGGCTGCGCAGTGATCCACTGACGGACTTTGTGCCAGTGCTTGTCTTCGTAGAGCAGTTAAATAGCGAGGTACAAGAGTATTTTACGCGAATGGGCGCTGACCTTGTACTCGCTAAATCAGTGCCGGCCAAAGACTTAATTTCTGCGCTGCGAAAACTTACTGACACAGACGAAGGTCATGCAAGCACTGATGTGCTTGGAACGGTAACCACCGACGAAATCGCCGAGCGCATGATTCGCGAGATTCGCAAAGGCTTATTGGACTCGCAACAAGACGGTAAACATGGCGCGGTCGATTTGGGCGATGGCTCCGAGGTGCTCGCTGCAACGTGGTCGGCCATTTCGCGGGTGCGCGAAGCTGTCGTAAAGGCTAGCGAGGGCAAGATTCGTTTTCGCGATGCGCCAGAGCGCGGTGGTCCAGCCATGGTGGCCGTCATGGAAGATCAGCATCCATCCGATGAGCAAGCGGCTTCCCATGTTGCGCTTGCTAACCGTCGTATCTTGATTGTTGATGACGACCCTTCGGTGCGTTGGTTTTTTGCAGGATTGTTGCGTGAAGAGAACGCAAAAGTTGTGGAAGCAAGTGATGGTTTCGATGCTTTGCGCTTGGCCCGCGAGCAACGTCCGGATGTGGTGATAAGCGATATTTTAATGCCAGTCATGGATGGCTTTGCGCTGTGTCGTGAGCTCAAACGCGACCCTGGCTTGGCCGACGTTCCGGTGATACTGCTGTCGTGGAAAGATGATTTTTTGCAGCGCATGCGCGAACTCAACTCTGGCGCAAGTGCTTATCTGCGAAAAGAAGCAAAAACATCTCAGATTCTGGCAAAAGTACGCGAGGTCCTCAAACCACGAGCACGGCTTGAAGAGCGCCTTAACGCCGGGGGCGAAGTTCGGGGAAGACTCGAAGGGATTGGTATCGTACCAGTGCTTAGAACGATTGCCGCAGTGCGCCCGAATGCACGGCTTATTCTTCGCGATGCTTGGAACTTATTTGAAGTTGATATTCGCCAAGGAAGCTTTGCAAGCCTCACTCGCACGGCAACAGACGGTTCGTTTTCACGAGGCGAAGCTGCGCTCCCACAGTTGCTCGGTGCAACTTCTGGCAGGTTCACTATTACCGAAGCCGATGATCCTGTTCGGCATGTGTTCGACGAAGCCCTTGAGGACTCACTTCGCCGAGGAACCCGTTTTCTGGGTGCTTTGATTGATGCCGTTTCTGGAACGGGGCTTATGCACGTTGCAAGTCTTGGTTTCAACGAAGAAGTCGTGTCCGCTTTTATACGAACTTCGCCAGAACGCGTGCGTTGGGTGGTCAATGAACTTTACGCCGGCCGCGGACCTCGCGAGCTCATCTTGAATGGAGCTGTTGCGCCGCAGACCCTAGAGGCTGTTTTGGTTGATATGGCCAGACGTGGTGCCTTGCGAGGTGCCTACGGTACCGAGGGCGAAGACCGTGTAGCGATGGCGCTCAAGCAACGGGAATCGTTGCCGGAAGCCATAGGCGGAAGTTTGAGTGGCATCATAAGCGATAGCCTTTCAGGCGCAAGCTACATGGAAGCAAGCTCTCAATCCTATTCGCGAAGTCCCTCGGAACAAAACTGGCTCATCGAACAAGGCGTGCCTGCTCAACAATTGCCTGATCAAGGCACCAAAGATGACCTTCAGTCTTTAGTCGAAGAGACCCAAAGAAGCATTTCTTCTTATCCTCCCGCCCATAGCTCGTCAGTGCCCGGGCATGTTGTTTTTGAAGATGAGCGAAGCCGTCGGGATGTCCTTCCGGCTAAAACAGTTAATGAAAAACCAAGGGTGGCTGCGCCGGTGAATGAATTTCACCCCCAGCCCACCACAGAAGAAGGCGATTTGCCCCAGCTTCCCGATGGATTTGCGTCCTCGTATGACTCTTCGCTGCACATCGATTTTGATGCGGCTTTGCGGCCAGACTCCCCGTCAAGAGCAACGGCTCCGGTCGTGTCGCCACACGCCCCGCGTAGTCACGCCCAGGATGATGCTATTGATATCACCAAGCTGAGCGACGATGACACCAAAGAAAACCGAAGCAATCATTGGCTTTGGGGCATGAGCTTGGTGTTTCTTGTGTCTTTGGGCTTTATCGGTTTTCGTGTTTGGCAAATGGTTCAGCATGACGAGACCGTGCTAGCCGCCACTGCTGCCAGACAAAACACGTCGCTACAGGGAAGCAACGCGAAGAAAACTCCCGAAACTTCCGCACTGCCCGAAAACCAAGGGGTTGAAGATCAGAGTGCAACTGAAAAGTTTTACGGCCGTGTTCAAGAAGGAATCGTCAACGCTTTGGGAACGGTGGTCAAAGAAGGCCAAGGTTTGCTTGTGCTTGAAGATCTTGGTAGCGACGAAAACTCAGCGATCTGGATCAACGGGCGTCGAGTATCCCTTCGGCCTAAGGACAGTCGCGCGGAGTTGCCGCTTCCGGCTGGACAGCATGAACTGGCTTTCCGAAAGGATCACGAAACCAGTTACCGTTTTGTAGCAATCCAGCCTGGCTATACTCAGTTTATAAGAGTTCCTTTAATGGGGGACTAATCATTCGGTTTTTGTGTAAGAACCTTTCGTTGACCGTTGGATCTGACGCGTGGTAAGGCGGGATTTATGAAAAAAGAGTTGTTCTTTAACTTATTCCAGTGGCGCCGCATCGCCACAATCGTATTTGTCATGGCCCTTGGAATTGCCTATGGCTGCAATAAAGGGAGCAAGCTAGCGGAGGGATCCGCTTCCGCTCTCGGAGAGCTTGGCGATACCCCACGATTTAGCGACCTTCGGAAACAAAACGATTTGCTTGGGCACGCTCATCTGGCTGACATCCACTATCGCGATGGGTTGATCATTGATTTTGGTACGCCCAATCGCCCCAAATACACCGGTGGCAACTGGCGAAGCGGCTGGGGCCGTGACCTCAGCCAAAATCAGACGACCTACACAAACCTTATATCGACAACGGCTCGCAGCTTTTTCCAGGTGGACCATGTTGGACCGCTGTCTCTTAAGCTTCGCGTCAAAGCCATAGGGTCTCGCAACCTTACTCTCTACATCAACGGCCATGCCCTTTCGACGTTGCAACTAAAAGAGGCCAACGCGTTTTCGGAATACACGATAGACGTTGATGCTGCTTATGTTCAGCCTGGAGAAAACAGTTTGTTGTGGCGGCTTGGGGGCACAAAGAACGTTGGCGGGGAAGAAGTTTCGATTGCAGTAGATTACCTCGCGATCTTTCCAAAGAGTGAGACCACGCCCCAGAAGGTGCCAAGTTTCACCTCGTTCTTTGAAAAAATTGAACGCAAAAAAGAGCGTCGAGATGCTTTGGTCTTGGATGGACCAAGCCAGTTTACTTGGTACGTGACGGTTCCGGAGCAGGGCAAGCTTGGTTTTGCATTGAGCGCGCTTAGTGAATCAAAGAAGCCGCAAATGAGCGTCACTATAAAAGCCGACGGCCTTAATAGTAAAACACTGTTTTCGGGCGAGACGAAAGACTATTGGACCGAGCATTTGATTTCCTTGGACGAATACGTGGGTCAAACCGTGCGTATCGACATGAAGAACAAGGGCGCCGGTCAGATTGCCGTGGCAAGCCCTGCTGTTTTCGTCAGTCAAAAGGATGCCCTTCCGGAAATCAAGCCGGCGAAGAACGTCGTGTTGTTGATTATTGATACCTTGAGAGCCGACAAGCTCAAGCCCTACAATAAAAACAGCCGCGTCCAAACTCCTGTGCTTGACACGGTGAGCGATCAAGGCGCTGTTTTTACGCAGGCCCATTCGCCTGAAAACTGGACCAAGCCTTCTGTGGCATCGATTTTAACCTCCCTTTATCCGGAGAGCCATCGCACCAAGCAGATGGAGTCCAAGCTTTCAGAGAGCGCCTTGCTCATTAGCGAGATTTACCGCAAAGCCGGATATCGAACCGGAAGCTTTATTGCAAACGGCCATGTCTCCGACCGTTTTGGTTTCAAGCAGGGTTGGGACTACTACACCAACTATATTCGTGAAAAGAAGATTTCGGATGCGGAGCATGTTTTTACTGAAGCATCAAAATGGATTGAAAAGAACAAAGACAATCAGTTTTTCGCCTTCATTCAAACCATTGATCCTCACGTGCCATATGATCCGCCCGGAGAGTTTCTACAGCTCTACGACAAACAGGATTACTCTGGCCCGATTAGCCCAAGGAATACCTCACAAAACCAAGTTGACGCTTCACGCGGAAAGATAGAGCTTTCGTCACGTGACAAAGCGAGACTCGCAGCACTCTATGATGCTGAAATAAGTTATCACGACCATCATTTGGGAGAGTTTATCGAAAAACTCAAAGCTTGGGGCGTGTACGACGATACGGTGTTTGTAATTACCGCGGATCACGGTGAAGAGTTCGGCGATCATGGCAAATACGGGCATGGTCATTCGGTTTATGAAGAGCTCCTTCATGTGCCGCTTAGTTTCCGCTTTCCTGGTGTTGTGCCTAAGAAAATAGCGGTTCCTCATACTGTAAGCACCTTGGATATCGGACCGACGCTCCTTGAGCTAAGCGGCATCAAGGAACCGCCCACCATGGAAGGGCATAGTTTGTGGCCTTATATGAATCAGCTCGAGCCAGCGAGGCCTTCGGTTGCCTTTAGTGACTTCCTTGATAATCGCCGTGTGATCACTGCCGGACGCTGGAAACTTATTCAGCGAGGCGGTCGCGGCGATGCCTCTCTCTTTGATTTGAAAACTGACCCGGCAGAGCAGCATGAGCTCTCAAGCAAACAACGACCGATTGCCTGGCGCTATTGTCGTACGCTTTTAGGACAGTTCCTGGGAGCCCGGGACAGACAAGCTTGGATTTCGGCTAAGCAAGGCGGCAGCAAAGAGCTTAAACAAGAATCGACTCAAATCGACGATGAAACCCGAAAACAGCTTTGCGCGCTTGGCTACGGCAATTGTGACGATGAATAGAGCGTTTGCTTAATGAACTTAAAAGGAAAAAGCTCTGAGCACAGCTTATGACTTTGCTTGCCCAACAATCGGACCGGTATTTGCGCAATCCTAGATGGCATCGGTCGGAGGGGCGGCTTTGGTTGTACGCGATAGCTTGGACACCTAAGCATGAGTCGCTGCTTCGCTTTGAAGCAAACGAGCAAGGCGAGCTTTTAGGTAACGAAGAGTTGGTGCTAGAGCAGGATGCGATTTTGGGCTGGGATGCATCGGCTTCAGCTATCAAAATCGCACAAAGCCCTTTAGAAGAACGCCTTGCCCGGCATAAAAACTGGTCTGTTCATACGGAGCACCGCGATGGGATTTCAACCGTATGGGCTCAATACGGCGGGGAGGGAAAGGCCGTGCTTTGGTCAAAGCCAGCAATCGCGCTGGCTCCGGCGGTGTATGCGGTCGAAGATGGCGCTTGGATTGCTTTTCATCACAACTGGCGAAGCGATCGGCAATGCGTCGATGTGAGCAAGTGGATCGAGCTTCGCTTCGTAAACCTTCAAGGGCAGGTCTTTGAGCCCAAAGCGCCCATGCCTGATCTTAATCGCGATGCCGAGGGTGAAGAGCAGGGCTTTGAGTTTCCAAGTCTCGTGCTCGGCGAGCAAGGCAGCTTGGCTCTGTTTGGGCGCGGCTCGCACTGTTTTTGGTGGCAGAGCCTTGGTGAACAAGGCTGGACGCGCCGCGTGCCGATGGGGGCTGAATCAACCTGGGGCTGCCGCGGTCGTCGCGTGGCTGCCGTTGCCTCCGGAACGCACATTCTGAGTGCACGACGTGAGCGAGCGGGAATTGAAATTGCGAAACACGACTTTCCGGTTTTGGGCAATGCTCAAAAGTTCCTTATGCCTTGCGTTGCTGAAAAAGAGCTGACGGCACCATCGCCCATTCATCGTCATGCAAAGAGCATCTCCGAGCGTCTGAGCAAGGAAAAACGGATGACGCTGTTTGGCGACATTCATCAGCACAGCGCTCATTCCGATGGCGTTGGCGGCGCCGATGAGCCTTATTTGCGAGCGCGCTACCAGTATGGCGATGATTTCTGTGCACTCACTGATCACGAGTCCTTCCTTGGTAAGCGAATTGGGCCAGGCGAATGGCGTTATCTGTGCAAGACCACCGAGAGTCATCATCAAGACGGTGAGTTTGTGACGCTGTATGCTTACGAGTGGACAGCAAAAGCCTATCCTGGTCCCGGACACAAAGTCGTTTATCTTTCGTCGGAAGGCGGCGAGATTGTATCCCGCGACGTGATTTCTACCGGGAAAGAGTTGCTTGATGCTGTTTATAGCGCAGGTGGTTTTGCGGTGCCGCATCACGTGGGCTGGACGGGCGCAGACTTGGAGGCGCACGACGAACGCAAGCAGCCCGTATGGGAGATTTGCTCCTGCCACGGCTGCTACGAGTATGCGGATCATCCCCTTGGTCAACGCGGCGAGCACAAAGAACAAATGGTACTGAACGCTTTGCAGCAAGGGCTTCGTTTTGGTTTCATTGCGTGCTCAGACAGTCATGGTCTTTTATGGCATCACGGTATGGCGCGAAAACGTGATCCTTTCCGAACAGGGCTTACAGTTGTGCAAGCCAGGGAGAAAAGCAGAGAAGCTATCCTTTCAGCCATCAAAGAACGTCGTTGCTATGCCACGAGCGGCGATAAAATCATTGTGGACTTTCGCGTTGACGGCGCGCCCATGGGAAGTGTCATCAAGCACAACAAAGCCATGATGGTCACGCTCGATATTCGAGCCACAGCCCCTGTCCAGAACATTGTGTTTATGGCGGATCAAGGCGAGATTCATCGCATTCCGTACGAGGAGCCCGCAGAATCGGAGCTTCATGTCGAGTGGGAATTTAACGATCAACACAGCCGCTTTTTGTATGCACGGATTGAGCAAAACGACGGTGAAATGGCGTGGCTTTCGCCCGTTTTCTTCGAGCGCTAAGCAATCTCTTTTAATTTTCAGGCGAGTCGGTTTGAAAATTCATGAGCCATAGCGCTTGGGCGCGTGCGTAGCGGCCCTGTCGCTCGTAGCCTGCCAGACCGTAGAGCACGGTCCACCAATGATCGCCTGGACGAGGTGAGCCATAGGCGAAAAAGGGGATCAGATGAAACTGGTAGTAACGCTTCCCGTGTTTGCGTCCTTCGTTGTAGTAAGTGAGTCCTGCCACTTGGTGCACCGTCGAGCGATTACGAAAGCGCCAAAAGAGGGGAAAGAGAATCGATGTTCGATAATCTTCTTCGTAATCTTCGAAATCCCAATACAGCGGTGCGACCACCAGATGTCGATGCGTTCGAGCTTCGGTGGAGTAGATAATCGGATGAAGGTTGAAGGTTCTGCTGTTGGGATCGTGCGAAAATTGAAGAGTAGGAGCAATCCAAGTAAAGGCGGCGTCTTTTCGCTCCGAGCCCCAGTGTGCAGCAAGCGGCGTAACCCAAGTGCTTGAAACGTTGCGAGTTTTCCAGCGTCCAAAGAAGGGCGCTAGAACAAAGCTTGAGGAAGACGGGTCGCTAAACTGCCACAAAAACGGTGCTAAGACGAAGGCTGATTCGTAGAGCCTAGGGTTACGCCAAGACCAAACGAATGGGGCAAAGGCATCCAATTCGGTGCGCCCGCGATGCCTGAAATAGAGCAGGGCATAGAGCGAGCTGCTGTCCTTATCCTCCAGGTATCCGGCCACGGGAGTCAGCAGACGAAAGTTTTGCTTCCCGCGGTAATAATGGAATAGCGGCGCAAGGGTTAGGCTCTGGTGCTTGTTGTCGTGGCTATGAAACAAAAGGGGTGCAAGCCCCCACTTGGCACCTGTGAGTGAAACATGATGATAAAAAGGTGGGACGACTGTGAGCGCATCGCGCTCCTCGCGGTCGACGAAGCGGAAGAAAAGCGGCGGCAGTAAAATCCGTTCCGATAGCGGGTTACTGTTAATCCAAAGCAGAGGAAAGATGCCCCAGTCGATGTCGTCGCGATGGCGAACGCGCCAAAAAAGAGTCGAAAAGGTATACGCGTCGTCTTGATCACGCCATGCAAAACTAAGCAAAGGCGGAATTACGGTGTAGTGCCTGTCTTTTTCTTGGCCATGGTAAAACAGGGGGCTTAGCCCAACATCAAAGCCAGTGCCTCCGCGGTAATGAAAGGGCGGAATGACAAGCGTGCTGTTCTTTTTGCCGCGAAAGGACCAGTAGAACGGAAAGGCAACGTCAGCGTTTAGATCTTTGCTGCGACGATTATAATAGGGTCCGGCAAGCAACTCGGAGTAGCCGGGGCCGCGTTTGGAAAAGTAAAAAGGGAACACGCTCAGCGTTCGGGTTTTGTTGCGCTTGGCTAACTCAACGGGGGGAAGCGTGAAGCTGGAATCCTGTTCGGTCTTCTTTTCTTCAGAAGGCCGCCAGGAAACCGCTTTGGATGCTGGCAGCAACTGCTCATCGGAGTTTTCCTCCTGGGTGCCTTGGCTTGGCTCGCTGTCTTGGGCGAAAAGTTGTGAAGGAAACGCGGCGAGCGCAAGGACAAACAAAGGAGTCATGGCTAATTTCATAGTGACTCCAGCTCGCTTTGCAGATAGGGAATGAGCCCCTCGATGCCTACATCTTTTTGCTCATGCTTCTTGAGACTCTTTAGCTGCACAACGCCGTTTTCTTTCTCGCGTTGACCCAAAATGACCGCAAAAGGAGCGCCGAGTTTGTCGCTTCGCCGCAACTGGCTTTTGAGCGATAGCCCACGCCAGTCCGCATCAACACGCATGCCCGCGCGCCTGAGTCGTTCCGTAAGTAAAAGCGCATCCCCGCGCAATGAGGCTTCGGCAACGAGCACTGCTACATCAATTTGCGGCGCGGTCTCAGCGTTGGGCATGGCTAAAAGCATGCGTTCGATACCGGTTGCAAAGCCAGTGGCTGGAGCAGCCTTGCCGCCCAAGGTCTCAAGCAGGCCATCGTAGCGTCCGCCGCCCAAAACAGCGCTTTGCGAACCCAAGTCCGCAGCGGTGGCATGTATCTCAAACAGGCTGCGGTTGTAGTAATCAAGACCACGCACCAGCCGCGTCTCGATTTCAAAAGCAATGCCAAGTTGCGTTAATGCTTCTTGCACTTGCTGGAAATGCTCGCGGTCATCGGCGCCGAGAAAATCAAGGATTGATGGAGCATCGCCTATCAACGCTTTGTCTTTTGGATCCTTGGAATCAAGAATGCGCAGCGGGTTGAGTTCCAAACGCCTCTGACTGTCGACGGAAAGTTGAGCGGTCTTTGGCTCGAGAAAGTCATAAAGCGCTTTGCGATAGTTGGCTCGGGTTTCATTGCTGCCAATCGAGTTAATTAAAATGCGATGTTCTTTGATTCCGAGCGCATCAAGCAGGCTGTGTGCAAAGGCGACGGTTTCGGCGTCGGCATAAGCCGAATCATCGCCAATCCATTCTGCGCCGGCTTGAAAGAACTGCCGATAACGACCTTTGGCTGGCCGCTCGCGGCGATACATTGGCCCGAGATAAAAAAGTTTGTTAACAGGACTTTGCGCCCCCAGACGATGTTGCATGAAGGCTCGAGCCGTGGATGCTGTACCTTCAGGCCTCAAAGTCAGGGATTTTTCGCCCTTGTCCACGAAGGTGTACATTTCTTTTTGCACAATATCGGTGCCCTGGCCGATGGACCGAGCAAAAAGCTCGGTCGGTTCAACGATGGGCGTCCGAATCTCGGAAAACGCATAGCGCGCTGCAATGTCTCGAAACGTCGTCTCGAAACGCTGCCATTTAGCGATTTCGCTGGGAAGAATGTCATTCATTCCCTTTACAGCCTGAAGCGTGCTCATCCTGCCGCCTTCTAACCGCTGCGCTACCGCTTCGCAAGCCACCAATTTCAAAACAACCTCACCCACCACCCCGCGAGCAAAGCGAGCCCCGCTGGGGAGGGAGCCAAGGCGCATAGCGCGCTCGGGAGGGGATTCGCGTGAATCCCCTCTTTGGAGCGCTGCTACGCAGCGGTCCAAACAGTCAAAGCCAAAAACTTAAGCAATTCCAAAATTACCTCCCCAGTCACCCCGCGAGCAGCGCGAGCCCGCTGGGGAGGGAGCCGACGCGCATAGCGCGCTCGGGAGGGGATTCGCGTGAATCCCCTCTTTGGAGCGCTGCTACGCAGCGGTCCAAACAGTTAAAGCTAAAGACTTAACCAATCCCAAAATTAGCCAGCCACATTACCTGCCCAGCCACCCCCACTTGACTTTAGGCGCTTTTGCGGTCAAACCGCTGCCCGTTATGGCTGCTATGCGCATCAATGTGAAGCATCTCGAAGAGCACGGGAAAGATTACGTTTTTCCGCTCTCTCGGGCCTGGCTTAGTGCCAATCTCGATGATGAGATTCTGCGTCCGGATCCAGAGACTGCCGAGGGCGAGGTGCGCTGTTCAGCGCAACTTACCGGAAAAGACGTGTATCTTCGCGGAAATATCCAAGTTCCGTTGGTGGCGGAGTGTTTTCGCTGTCTAGAGGATGCGCATATCTTGCTCGATACCGAGTTTAGTGCGCTCTACACGGCAAAAGGCCCTGAATTTCGGCCAGATTCGGGCGAAAAGGACCTTACCCCTGAAGAACTGGAGCGGGAGTTCTTTTCTGGCGATGAGATTGAGTTAGATGATTACATTCGGGACCAAATTCTGTTAGAAGCCCCACTACAACCCCTCTGTAAGGAAGATTGCCAGGGCATAGCGATTCCCGAACATATTCGGCCCCCAGCCGATTTTAACGACGAAAACAGGCAAAAGCAGGGCATTGACCCACGGCTAGCGCCCTTATTAGAGTTCAGCGCGAAGGCAGAGCCTTCGAAGGAGTAAGACGGTGGCAGTTCCAAAGAGACGTACAACACGTGCAAAACGAGATTCACGGCGCGCAAATCATGATCGTGTCAGTGCTCCCAACTTGATTCCATGCCCCAATTGCGGTGACGTCACGTTACCACATCGTGCATGTGGCTCATGTGGGCACTACAAGGGTCGCGAAATTGTAGCCGTACCCAGTGAACAAGCATAGGTCGCCCTGATGTTTGATCTCAAAGAACGCGTTGCGCTCGTCACGGGGGGCTCCCGTGGGATTGGTCGCGCCGTTTGTGTTGCGCTTGCCCAGTCCGGAGCCACGGTTGTCATCAATTATCAAAGCAACGAGGAGGCTGCTCGTAAAAGCGCTGAGGCCATCGAAGCTGTTGGTGGGAGTGCCACGATCGTTCGCTTTGATGTTGCAGACGCGGATGCAAGCGATGCCGCAATTTCCGAGCTCGTTAAAAAGCACGGCCGTCTGGATATCTTGGTTAACAACGCAGGTATCGCGCTTGATAATTTGCTGCTGCGCGTCAAAGCCGAAGAAATCGCGCGCACCTTTGAAACCAACGTTGCAGGTGCCATTCTGTGTTCAAAATCCGCCATGCGCGTGATGATGCGCAAGAAATACGGCCGCATCATTAATATCTCAAGCGTGGTCGGCGAGTCGGGAAATCCAGGACAGGCCGTCTACAGTGCATCAAAAGCTGCGCTTATTGGCTTGACGAAAACACTGGCCAGGGAGTACGCATCGCGCGGGGTAACGGTCAATGCTGTTGCTCCAGGGTTCATTGACACCGACATGACTTCCACACTCCCAGAAGCTGCGCTTACAGCGGCCATTGCTCAAACGCCCGTCGGGCGCGTAGGCAGTGCGCAAGAAGTTGCAGCAGCGGTGGTGTATTTAGCGAGCGAAGAAGCTGGCTATGTGACGGGGCAAGTGCTTCGTGTCAATGGAGGGATGTACGTGTAGGCCTGCCGGCGATTACGTCGCGTGAGTCTGTAGATAGGGCAACAGCATGGAGGAAGCCAAATGAGTGAAGTTGCAGAAAAGGTAAAAGAGATTATTTCTCAGCAATTGGATGTCGATGGTGCGCAAATTAAGGATGAAGCATCGTTCATCGATGATTTGGGCGCAGATTCGCTTGCCATCGTCGAGCTCGTGCTCGCGTTTGAAGAGCAATTTGAAATTGATATCCCCGATGAAGACACCGAGAAAATTCGCACCGTTGGCGATGCTGTCAGTTACATCACCGGACACGTAAAAAACTAGATCTATCAAGGGTAAGTTATTGTGACTAAAAGGGTCGTTATCACTGGAGTAGGTGCCGTTAGCCCATGCGCTAGCGATGCAGAAGCCACCTGGCAAGCTTTGCTTGCTGGCAAAAGTGGTATCGGCCCGATTACCCTTTTTGATGCCAGCGAACATCCGTCGAAAATAGCAGGCGAATGCAGCGATTTTAATCCGGAAAACTGGATTGAAAAACGCCGCCTGCGGGAGATGGCTCGCTTTATTCACATGGCCGTCGCTGCAAGCGACATGGCTGTTAAGGCCGCAGGCTTTGATCCGAGCGATGCAGAAAAAGAACATGTCGGCACCCTTATCGGTGTTGGAATGTGTGGCCTAGAGTTGATCGAAGCGTCTTGCAAGACGCTCTTTGATCGAGGACCCAAGAAGGTTTCCCCTTACTTTATTCCTTCAAGCATTACAAACCTGGCCCCCGGGCAGGTCTCGATGCGCTTTGGTTTCAAAGGCCCGAGTTACACCACCACGAGCGCCTGCTCCTCGGGTGCCCACGCCATCGGCGAAGCGCTTCGCTGGATTCAGCGTGGACACATGCTAGCCGCTGTAGCTGGCGGGGCCGAAGCAAGCGCCACTGCGCTGGGCGTTGCTGGCTTTACGGCGATGAAAGCACTCTCGACACGAAACGATGCCCCGGAAAAAGCCAGTCGTCCCTTTGACAAGGATCGCGACGGCTTTGTCATTGCCGAAGGGGCCGGCATCGTGATTTTAGAAGAACTCGAGTACGCAAAAAAACGTGGCGCCAACATCATTGCCGAAGTCATTGGCTACGGCGCGACTGCAGACGCCTATCATCTGACTCAACCCGCCCCAGAAGGCGAGGGCGCTCAACGTTCCATGCGTGAAGCGATTGCCGATGCCAAGCTCAACCCCACGGACGTTGACTATATCAACGCGCACGGAACATCGACCGGCGTAGGCGATGTGAACGAGACCAAAGCGATCAAAGCTGTCTTTGGCGATCACGTAAGCAATGGCCTGTGGGTCTCAAGCACCAAGTCCATGACAGGGCATCTGTTGGGAGCGGCTGGTGGCCTTGAAACAGTCATCAGTGCACTAAGTATTCGCGACGGTGCAGTTCCGCCAACCATTAATCTCGATGCGATTGAGCCAGAATGCGCCGGTGTTGATTTTGTTCCGCATGAAGCCCGTAAACGAGAGGTCAAGATTGCCCTGACCAACTCCTTTGGTTTTGGTGGAACGAACGCAACCCTGGTACTCAAACAATACCAATCATGAAGGTTTTCATTGCATCCGATCACGCTGGCTTTGCGCTTAAGCAAAGCTTGCTTGAGTATGCAAAGGAAAACAGCGCACTCGAGTTAATAGATCTCGGTCCCCAAAGCACTGCTTCGGTCGATTACCCCGACTTTGCCCACCTGCTTTGCGAGCAAGTAGCGACGCAGGAAGGTGCCCTCGGCGTCCTTGTTTGCGGCACGGGTATTGGCATGTCGATGGTTGCAAATCGACATTCAAAGATCCGTGCTGCCCTTTGCTATAACAGCTATGCCGCACAGATGGCGCGTGCCCACAACAACGCAAACGTGCTTTGTTTGGGAGAACGTGTCATCGGCCAAGGTCTTGCCGAAGCTATCTTTGATCGCTTTATCGAGCAGCCTTTTGAGGGTGGTCGGCACCAACGCCGAATTGACAAGTTTGGCATTGAATAGCAGTGAAAATTGACCAAAATGGCAGTTTTCAGCCCGAAAGACGCCAATTTAGTCTACGCTTCACTTGCGAAGATTGCCTTCATTTTGATGAGGGCAAGGGGCGATGCGCTCACGACTATCCGGTGCAAGAACACCTTGCTGAATACTACCAGAGCAGTGAAGTGAAGATTGTGTTCTGCAAAGATTTTGAGCTGCGCTAAAAAAAAGCCCCCGCCGAAGCGGAGGCCTCTTCAGGTTTAGGTGATTCGTAAATAAGACCTAGCTTAGTACTACGTCGCCGCAGGTTGGACCAAAGGTTGCTGTAATGTTGAGGTCATAGTCACCTCCGGAGGTGCCCGTAGACCAATTTCCATCAACCTTTAGGGTACCAGCCGTTGCACATCCATCGCTTAGCGTGATGTCGTAATCAGCGTTTATGGTGTAATCAAGGGTATTGCCGCCCGCGTTAATAGCTACGGTCTGATTTACCGAACCACTGATTTCCGTATCAGACAACGTCAGCGACCCGGTCATTGTGATTGAGGTGCTTGAGCCGCCAAGGTCTGAGCTGATGGTAAGGTTACTTGTAAAGCCTGTCGCACTGACTTCGAGGGTGCCATCGATGGTGTAGATGCCGTTCACGGAACAGTCATTGTAGGTTACCGTTCCAGATGCATTGGTGACGCAATCTGGAAAATCGCCTTTGGCAAAAAATGCTTCGATTTCTGAAAGGTCAATGGCGGATGTGCTAAGAGCCGCTGCACTGTTCTGCGTCGCAAGTTTTGCGTTGAGCATACTTTGATAGTTCCCGAACAAGCCGTAAACCTGACCGATTGCCGCCGAATCTTGCTCGTTGGTGCTGAGTGCTTGAAAGGCGTTGAGATCCTCAACTGCTTGAGTCGCGGATTGTGCGGCAGCAGGATTGTCGATTAGTTCGCCGCCGCTCGAGCTGCTATCGTCGCTACTGCATGAAAAAGTAGGTAGAGCGAAGGCCGAGCACGACATGGACAGCAAAAACGATCGAATCATAGGGGTATCCTTCTTTCAGGGTTGGTAAAAGGACGTGAAGTATAGAGAGTTAAAGCCAGTGTTGGCCAAATTTTGCGCAAGCATTTTCTCTTTGACGCGAAGGTCGGCAGTTTTTGGGGCTATGTTGCTAGGCTGGCCCCAGAGCGGTGTGGCTATTTGCCCAATCCCTTGTGTCTACGCACCGGCAGCCAAGC
This sequence comes from Myxococcales bacterium, assembly GCA_016699535.1. Classification (NCBI taxonomy): domain Bacteria; kingdom Pseudomonadati; phylum Myxococcota; class Myxococcia; order Myxococcales; species Myxococcales bacterium. Next base: position 2,756,449 of record CP064980.1, on the reverse strand, counting down.
AAGCAAAAACCCCATAAGATACAATAAAGGGTTTTTCTTGGCAAAGCTGCGGTTGGCGGCCTCGCGAATCTCGCTACGCAGTGCCGCCACAAGCGCTTTTTCTTCGGAGATATGCTCGTCGCTAAGTTTTCTATTCTTCGCGATGGGGATGAGTTTTTCGACTTCAGCGATATCACGGGCAAGCAATGCTTTTTCTTCTGCGACGAGTTGCTCAGCAAGCTCGAGCTGATGGTCGTTGACGATTTCTCCAAAACGAGCCAAGCGAGGCACGACAATAGGGCAGTGCCCTGCCGAAATCGCATCAAGCAGGGATCCGCAGCCACCATGACTGATGACCGCGTCTGCTTGCTTCATTTTTATCAAGAGCTCCTCGCGGGCTAAAAACTTTGCGCCGTTTACGCCCACTCGAGGCTCTGCCTGCCCAAATTGCATCCAAAAGCTTTCATCCGAAGCGCTAAGCCGCGCTATCTCATCGGCAAGACGATCAAAAGCAGGCCCCGTACCGGTTACGACGACAATCAAAACACGCCCCCAATGTACCGCGCCCCTTTGGTCTTGCTAGCCAATCCGCGCCATTGCACAAAAAAACGCGAGGTCAAAAATCGCATAATTCTTCCGGTGAGGCTGAGTTGCACTACCGAGCACGAACACTCCAAATAGATAACTGGAATTCCGAACAGCCTTGCAATGACAGCGGCTGGAACCGCAATTCCCGCTCCTGGTGAAACAACCACGTCCGGTTTTTCCCGAGAAAAGAGGACTAAGAATTCAAAAAAATTATACAAAACACGTAAATCTCGTTCTGCATGGGCCACGACAAAAGCACGTTCGCTATCTGGAAGCAGGGGTGACTCGTCTTGAAGTATCCATAGGCGCTCCACGTCCGAAAAGGCGGGAAGTACACTTAACACGTCGGTGAGATGCCCTCCAACCGAAGAGACGATGGCGACTTTTGCTTTGCGAAAACCATGAGTCATGCGTTGCTCAACAATAGCATAGTGCTACCGTGCCTTCAGCTTTGCCAGTCGTTCTTTAATAGGCTTGCATGGATGCCCAGCGCAGACCATGCCTGGTGGCATGTCGTGAATCACCACCGAACGTGCACCTATTACCGCATTTTCGCCAACAGTGATCCCCATGGCAATGAAGGCTTCTGTTGCAATCCAAACCCCCTTGCATAAATGAATAGGCGCCGTGATGAGAGGAAACTCGGGTATCGTGAAATCGTGACTAGCCGCGCAAAGATGAGCGCCTTGTGAGACGGTCACGTACTCATCGAGTATGATCGTGTCAACGTTGTAGCAATTGACCCGAGGCCCCAAACAGCTGCCTTTGGCCATGTGCAGATTCCATGGAGCCCACACGATCACGCTACTGTGAACGTACGCTCCTTTGGCAATTTTTGCTCCGAATAAACAAAGCAATGCTCGACGCAAGCCATGAAACGGCTTAGGAATAAGACGAAATGCCGTTTGGTTAATAATGGACCAGCACAAGCGCGCAAGGCGGTGCGCCAAGGAGTGAGGGCTAGGTTGGTCGCTGCGCACTTCAAAAGACAACGCATGGCTCCTTGTTCTTAGAAAACACGTTCGGGCACGTAAATGATATCACCTGCTTGCAGCGGAAAATCTTCTTCAGTGCCTTCGGTGATGGATTCGACTTCGACTTTATAGCGTTTAAGTACACCGCCACTTTGCCGCGTTACTACGACGTCGTTTCGGCTTGCCAAAGGAGTAAACCCGCCCGCTAAGCTGATGGCTTGAACAACGGTTGTGCCCGAGGTGATGGGGAATGTCCCATCTTTATTCACCGCGCCCATGACGCTTATACGTTTGGATGTGTATTCTTTAACGAAGACCGAAACTTGAGGAGATTTCAAGTAGTCGCCTTCGCGCAGTTTAGCGGCAATGCTTTCAGATATTTGCGATGGCGCAAATCCAGCAACCTGAATATGACCGACAAAAGGGAAATCAATTGTTCCATCCGGTCCAACGCGGTACTCGCCCGATAGTTCTTTTTCGCCGTAAACGCGTACTTCAAAAATATCACCAGAACTTAACAATGCATCCTGTGAGCCGACACCCACAGACCTGTCTGCCACGGTAGTCCCTGAGCGCTTTGAGGAGTCTTCGCATCCTACGCTCGCGAGAACCGAGAGAACACATAAGATAAGCGGTCGATTAAGCCGCATTGCTATTTTTTGACGCTGGCGCATGAGAGGTTCGGTATTCATAGTTGTAGTAGTAGTAGCCGCCATAACCATGGCTCTTGTTATTCAAATCCACGGCGTTAAGTACAACACCTATCACCTTGGCTTCAACATCTCGCAGGCGACGCAATGCAGCGCGTGCCCCTTCTCGACCGGTTTTGTTGGAGCGGACAACAACGATGGTTCCATCAACCTGCGGCGCGATCACCGCAGCGTCAGTGACTGCTCCCAAAGGCGGACTATCAAAAATAACGCGGTCGTATTCGCTGCGCAATTCAGCAAGCAGATGCGCAAACTCGCCTGCTCCCAACAACTCCGAAGGGTTGGGGGGGATGGGCCCACACGGCAGTAGCTCAAGATTTGGAATTTGGGTTGATTGGATGGCCGCTTTCAATGGAACTTCACGCACAAGCACGGATGTCACGCCGAGCTCGGCGGTCACTTTGAAAGACTTGTGAATGCGAGGACGCCTCAGGTCGGTGTCAACAAGCAGCACCTTTTTACCGGTTTGCGCCAGGGCAATAGCAAGGTTTGTCGCGACGGTGGTTTTACCTTCCAATGGTCCGGAGCTGGTTACAGCCAGGGTATGGAAAGGGTTATCGGTGGCCATAAAAGTTAGGTTTGTGCGAATAGTGCGCACGCATTCGGCAGCAGCACTCATCGGGTCAGCATGCACAATGATATCCCGATTTGGCGAATCGGGGCCTGCTTCTCTGAGTTTCCCGTCCGATACATTGGGCGCCTTGTCTTTGCCTTCGTTTATTTTCGGCAAAACACCAAGCAAGGTTGCTCCGAGGTTTTCAACATCCTCTGGGCTACGTAGAGTGCTGTCCAAGCGTACCAATAGCAAGGCCGCACCAAACCCGAGCAAAAGACCAAGCAACACCCCTATGGCGATGTTGAGAAGTAGCCGTGGCTTGACTGCCGATTTGGGCGGCAGCGCTCGGTCCACCACCCGTACATGCGTAACATGCAGCATGCGCGTTAAATCGGTCTGCGTCGTTCGTTCCAGTAAGATGCTGTAAAGCTTGCTTTGGTTTTCCTCTTGCCTTTTTAGCGCGTTGTACTGGATGCCCTGTTTGTTGAGTTGAAGGCCGGCCTCGTGAGTCTCTTTTGCAGCAACCCTCAGCCCTGTTTCCGTTTGTTGGACCTCGCGCAGCTGAGACTCAACGCTACGAATAAGCCCCTTGATTTCATGCTGCATTTGCTTGCGTATGCTCAACAATTCCTCATCAAGGCTTTTCATTTTAGGGTGAGATATACCGTAGCGTACAGCAAGCGAGTCTTTCTCGCTTTGTTTCTCACGATACGAGTTGCGAAGCTCAGAAATGACCGGGTGCTCGGTGAAGCTTGCGATATCTACCTCTAGAGGGTCTTCGTTATAAGCAGCCTTGAGTTGAGAAAGGTGTGCCGCAAGTTCGATCCGTTTGGTGCGTGTTTCGGCGAGGGCTTCGCTGAATTTTTCGATGTCATTCGCGACGATGTTTTGCCGGTCTTCAAGCGATAGAGAAAGCACGTCGTTTGTGCGCTTAAAATCGTGCAGAGCGTTTTCGGCCTCTTCAAGTTCCTGCTTTTGCTTATCAAGCTGTTTACTCAACCACTCAAGCGCACTGATGGTCGAACCCATGCGGTCCTGCATTGTTTTATCAATGTAGGCATTCGCTACCGTGTTAGCGAGCAATGCTGCGCGCTTGGGATCCTGGTCCTCAACTCTCACCTCAACAAGCCTGGTTTCGGCTACCTGTTCGACTTCAAGTCGAGTTTGTAGTTTCTGTGCGGCCTCATCTACGCTAACGCCCTTAAAGCTTGAGCGTTTAGGTTGAGGCACATTGTTAAACTTTGCGTTTTTATCGAGCCCCAGCTCTTTAACAACGTTCTCGGAGATGGCACGGCTCTCGATAATTTTGTTCTGGGTGGAGTACCATTCCTGGGTTTGCCAAAAACTCACGGCGGGATTTGCCACATCCTCGATTTCGCTACCCAAGGGGCGCGGCGGGTTCGGATCGTACTCGATGACGCATGTGCCTTGGTATATTTTTGGCTGTTTTAGCGTCCATAGCGTTACAGCGGTGCTTACAGCGAGCGCGACTCCGATAATGGTCCACTTCTGAGCGAACAGACGTTGAAATAGTTTCCAAGCATCGATCGCTTCATCATCCTTAAACCGCATGGTTGACTCAAAAGAATCCATTTTTATACCTACACAAACAACCCAAAGCTCCACTCGGTTGGGAGGCTAGGTGCCTACGCCATTGTAGCGATTAAGGCAAATCAGAAGGCATATTTAGACGAGCTATGGATGCTGCAAATCGTGTTCTGCTCGGTAGGCTCGACGGTGATCCCCGAGGGTCTTTGAAATCCGCGCGATGCTCTCTAAGTAGTGCCTTTGAGGCGAAATTCGTTGCGCTTTCTCAAAAGCAGCCAGCGCATGCCCGAAATTGCCAAGCTTTTCCTCGAGTTGGCCCTCAAAATACCAATTATCCGCAAGTTTTTCCGTTGCATCAAGCGAGATACCTCGCAAGATCGAAAAAAACAGAGCGCATCGCTTCAAAATCACCTAATTCGCCATACGAGTTCGCCTTAGCCCGCAGCAGTCTAGCTCGATCGATGATGCGGTATTTCGCCTTCTCGGCAACCGCCAAGGCCTGTTTCGGCTGTTTCACATGATTAAGTAGCTCAACATGCGCGATCCAAGCGGGTTCATAACTGGGGTTCGTTTGGTTGAGCTTGTCTAAAATGCGAACTGCAGCGGGTACATCCTGGTTCACAGCGTAAACGAGCCGGTGCGCCTTTCGAAGAAGGGCAGCCGGATGTTCCGGGTAGCGCTCAAGAATCTTTTCATCGAGCAGCGCTTGTTCAGTTGGCGGCAAACAGCCCGCTGCCTGGTCCAAAAAATCAACCCGAAACGCTGTCTGAGGGCTTGCTTTCAAGATGGCGTTCACATCGGCAGTTTCCTTCGCGATCCGACAAATCAAAGAATAGGTCATGGACGGATGACGACTGGCCGTTTCTCGGATCTCCAATAACGCTTGATGGACAAAGTGATGCTCGTAAAGCCACTGGGCCACTAGCAAATGCGGGATGGGCCAACCTGGCGCCAGTACCATCGCGCGATTCAGGAGGCGAAAAGCATCTGGGCCGTTGTCGCGAAGGTCTTTGGCTCCCGCGATTACGTAGAAGGCAGGCTCTGCAGGGTACTGCAAAAGTACGGGTCCTAGTTTGTCCTCAAAATCAGTCAGCGGCGCGTCATATGCATTGAGCAACTGGTCCTGAAGATTCTGTCGATCCCAGCGTTTCCCATAAACAAGTAAGGCGAGAGCAGCAACTAGCCCAACGGTGCTTAGTAAAAAACCAAGGCGCTTGGTGGTGTTTATGGAAAAATTCTGCACTCTTTGATGGTGAGGGTTGGTCGCGAGGTTGCCTAGCAGCGCCACGACGACCAACGAAATTCCAAGTAACTCGAAACTGAAGTCCACAATGTTGTGAATGCCGAGACTTAGCAGGCCCGCGGTTGCTGCTTGCCGTGTGGATGACCGGCTTTGAATTAGAACCGAGAGAAGTACGAAAGAAACAGACACCAGCAATAGGGTTGCAAGCGGCAGCCCCCACTCACTTGCCCACTGAATCGGTAGGGACTCTGGATAGGAAAAGCGCTTATATACACCGAAATGTCTAACGAAGGCGTCGGAAAAAGCTCCGCGTCCCGCCCCGAAAAAAGGGTGCTCCCAAGTAACGGCCATGCCCTGCCATGAGAGTTTGAGTTTTGCTGTGGTATCACCAACAAAACGCGCAGGTAGCCACTGAAATACCCCAAGCCAAACCAACACTAAGCTCAATGATAGTCCGGAAAAAAGCCGGATAGCGCGCGTTCGATTACTTTGTTTTGAATTGTTGAGTAGTCGGAGCAGCAAAAAGATTAGTGATCCAAAAACGAAAGCGGTAACGCCTCCCCTCGACAAGGTTAACAACGCCGTTATTGCACACAGCGCATAACATCCGAACCAGAATGCCCGCCGCATTCCGCTGCCTTTTGATTTGCCCGCGAGCGCGAGCATGAAAGGGGCGCCGAGTGCCATGTACCCCCGAGATGGTTGTCGTTAAGCAGTGGAGCAGGCAGGCGCGGTAGTGCAAACTGGGGCTGGTAGAGCCCGAAGACTCTCGTGATACCGAACAGAGCGTGCCCTAGCGCAATGATGCTCATCGCCGTTACACTTAGAGCGACGATCGTGTAAAGCTTGCGTTGCTGCTCCCTTGTTGAAAAAAAAGCGTAACTTACGAATACACAAAAAAGTATAACTATCTTTATAAATTCAATTTTGCCGTTGCCTGGACTCAGATTCCAGACGCAAAAGCGCGGTGAGCTCTTCGTGCTGATCTCGGAAGCGAACCGTTGAGCGTGAACGCTTGCCTCACCCCAAGGTAGCCACCAATTGCATGGTAGCGGAAGAATCTGCAGTCCGGTCGCCAAAACAGCAAGCCCCATTGAGAGCGCAAGTATCTTGGCCGACACCGAGTACCGGGCCGGCAGTTTGTTGTGGATATGAAAAAGTGAGAGCCCGAGAACCACTATTGCAGCGATGGCCATGCTGCTTTTGAGAAATGCTCCGGCGAAAAGCAGGGGGCCCAAGGCTATACAAAACGCAAGTGCGTGCTCTGAGGCGTTTTGGAAACCCCAGTAATTATCCATTCGGTTGAAGAACCATCCAAGTCCTTGACGCTTTGCCGAGAGCTTCATAGGTTAGAGCCTCACTTGGCTGGGTAACGTGATTGATCAAAAAAGCATAGGGGATGCACTTCAAAAGGCAGGCCTTATTAACAAACGCGACCTGAAAGCGATTCTTGAGGAAGCGGAAGCACGCAACCTTAGTCTCGCGGATTTGCGTCGATAAAGGTCTTATTACGGAGTTGCAGTTTGCCCAGACGATATCCAAGCTTTTCAGCGTTCCGTGGGTTTCTTTGTACCACGTCGAATTCACACGCGAGCTGCTCAATCACGTCAAAGCTGAAACCGCCGAGAGATACACGCTTATTCCGGTATACGATCGCACGGCGCGTGATGGCAGGCAGGTTTTGTATGTGGCCATGCAAGATCCAACCGACGAGGAAGCGCTGTCGGCCTTACGATCAGAGCACAGCGGCGAATTTCGGTTGATGGTAGCACCACGCTCCGAAATTCGACGCGCATTTCCGTGTACTATTTTGGCCGAAGCCCTGAGCCGGAGCGTGCCGTGGTCACCGAGAGCGTGCCGCCACCAGCAAAGACTGAGGTCGTGCTCTCGCGCGGTTGGACCATTCCTCCCCGCCAATCGAAACCAGAGCTATCTGCGGTAAAACCGGCTCAAAAAACCAGTAAAACCGGAGCATCAGTTCCAAACATGGTAACCTTAACATTGCTGGACGGAACCACGCTCAAACTACCGGCTGCAAAAGGTACGCAGAACGAGGGCACGGTTAGCAAACACTCACTTACAGCAACCGATTTGGTCGATGCGTTACTTGCGCAGGCGCAAGGGGCCGATGTCAGTGCGGTACTTGAGGATGCAAAATGGGAGCGCATGTTTGGTACGTTGCTCACGTTGCTTATTCGAAAAGGACTGATAGCTGACTGGGAATTTATAGACGAATGGAAAAAAAGAAGGATATAGAAGCATGCGTGTATTAGTGACTGGTGGAGCTGGATTCATTGGCAGGCACCTTACTCGGGCGCTTCTCGATAAAGGACACCAAGTAAGTGTGCTCGACAACATGAGCACCGGTGCGTTTAAAAACATAGAAGAGTTCGTTGGAAAGCCAAATTTTCGTTTCGCTATTGACGATTTGACCAACACCTTGGTGCTCGATCGTCTAGCCGCCGAAAGTGACGCCATCGTTCATCTTGCCGCGGCTGTTGGCGTGAAGCTTGTCGTGGAAAAGCCCACCGAGACCATTGAGACCAACGTGCTTGGAACGCATTTGGTTCTCGATGCAGCAAGACGTTATCGAGCTCGCACGCTGATCGCAAGCACAAGTGAAGTGTATGGAAAGGGCGTCAAAGTTCCTTTTAGTGAGGACGACGACCTTTTACTTGGTTCTTCGTCGCGTAGTCGATGGTCGTATGCGGCGAGTAAGCTTCTAGACGAATTTTGGGACTAGCTGCGTACAACGAGCATCAACTACCTGTCACGGTGTTGCGTCTTTTCAACACCGTGGGCCCCGGACAAATTGGGACCTACGGCATGGTTGTTCCGCGTTTCGTTAGGCAGGCCCTGCAGGGCTCGGACATAACAGTTTATGGGGATGGCGAGCAAAGCCGTTGTTTTTGCCATGTTTACGATACGGTAGACGCGTTGATGCGTATTCTCGAGGCTCCGGAAAAAACATCAGGAGAAATTTTTAACGTTGGTAGCAACCACGAAATTACGATCAATCAGCTTGCTGCGGTTGTTTTAGAAGCCACAGGTAGCAAAGCGGGCATTGTTCGTGTTCCCTACGATCAGGCTTACGCACCAGGCTTTGAAGACATGCGGCGGCGTGTCCCAGACATCGCCAAGATCAATGCGGCGGTCAACTGGAAGTCAACTCGTTCAATTCGGCAGATCGTAGACGACGTTGTGGCTTACGAAAAGCAGAACCAAAATTAGTCAGTTGCTTAATCAATGCTTTGTGAACGCGTGGGGTAGTTCCGTGCAAAGAGAGCATCAAAGTAGGCGATTCGTCCATCTGGAGTAAACTGCTGAGAAACATTGCCGGAATAGAGAAGTCCAACGCGTTCAAGTTCGATGACGATTTCGCTGAAGGTGGCTTGGCCCTCGTAGAGTGGGGCAACACTAACTTCAACAAGACAGAGTTCAGCCCCAGACAAAAGCTCCGAGCCACCCTTGATGGCCATGAGTTCATATCCTTGGACATCAAATTTAACCATATATGGCTTCGCGAGTTGCTTGCCTTCAAAGAAACTATCCAAAGTTACGCATGAGACGGTGATGGTCTTTTGCTTCATGGTTTGGGGCCATAATTCATGGGTGAGCGAAGTGGTTTTTAAAAGCGACGAGGACGGGAAAAAACAGTATGTTGTTGCATCTGTAGCTCTTCGTTGTTTTGTCCAACAGCAAGGTTATGGCACTCGACGCTGCCAGGATAATTTAGGTCGCAAAACGTTTTTAGCTGCTTGTAAAGTTCAGGCAAAGGCTCCGAAACACATAAAGTGTGCTTGCGGAAACCAACGCTTTGCAAGCTGAACAAACTGTCCTCTATTCGCTCCAACATCGATAACGTGAGCGATATCAAGTTTGCTAAAGCCAAGAAAATATCGCTCAGGATCCGTGCGCAGAGGGGACAATCGATAGCCCGTCTTTTCAACGAGCTTCCTTACGGTGTTTTTGCCCAAACGTAAAATTGGCGTCGAAAAGTTCATGTCTAAGAGCTTCCTTTTTAGCCTAAAAGTGTGGTGGTCGAGATAGGGGGGTACATCATATAGGCTAAAGAAATACACTAATTAGTTAAACCTTTGTCCGCAAAATGCTACTGCCTAGACGTTTTGAAGTAGTTTTTGACCATGAAACTGTTTGGGAAAATTTTGAACTCACGCTTCTTCCGAGGCGGCGCTTTCGTTTCGCTGAACACGGTTTCAGGCGTCGCGTTTGGCTTCGCTCAGATTGCGCTTCTCGGTCGCTTGCTTCCGCCTGCTGAACTGGGTGCTTTCTTCATCGTTCGAAGTACTGCTTCGCTTGGAGCAGCTTTCGGCTCCTTTGGCATCAATCAGATGATTGTGCGGTATATTTCGGAACACGTGGCCCGTGGCGAACACGGAGACGCCAAGCGTGTTATTCGCAGCACCACGGTAACAGTGGTTGCCATGTGTTTTCTTGTAGGCATGGTGTTCCTCACGGTCAACGGTTTTTTGGCAGATAAGACAGGCGTTGAGTTTCTCCACGATCAAGCGCCGACTATCATCGCTTTAATGCTTGCGATGGCGTTAGAGATGCTTACTCCGGGTATCTTTCGAGGGTACAAAGAGTTTGGACGGATGGCGCTCTACACGCAGCTCTCGCGTGTCTTGTTTGTTGGCGTACTTGCGGTCGCTGCCGCGATGGGAGTGAAGTATGAGTTGAAGTTTGTGACAGATACGCTGTTGTGGAGCACCGCGCTGGGAGTTGTTTTTTCCTTTGTTGATATGCAGGTGCGCCTTCCTGGAGGAGTGCACTCGATCTGCCTTTCTATGCGTTGTGTAAACGCGGCGTAGTCGATTCGTGGCCGGTCTTGATGAATAGTTTTACCGTGACGGCGATTAGCCAAATTGACCTATGGGTGCTTGGTTTTATGGCAAGCGAATCAGAGGTTGCCCTTTACGGGGCTGCATCGAGGGTAGCGTCCTTGGCAACGATGCCCCTCATGGTTTTTGGAATTATCGTAGGGCCATTTTTTGCCGACTATCATCCTGATGAAAAACCAAAAGAATGTGAGGCCATGCTTCGTAAAGGCGCAACAATTGCTGGTTTGCCCTCGTTTGCAATTTTGGGCCTGCTCTGTATAGGCGCTCCGTGGTTTCTAACCCTTCTAGCGGGAGAGTATTACAGTGCCGGGGCTTCGATTCTTATCATTTTGGCGATTGGCCATGCGGCGAGTATTTGGACAGGAGCCGCGGATCAGCTCCTATTGCTTACCAACAAACAACGGCTTTTACTTAATACCTCGCTGCTCGCGACCGCTATTCTCGTCGCGCTTGGTTTATTGTTTTCTAGCCTTTGGCAAGGTGTTGGTATTGCGATAGCTGTGACGCTTTCGCGTGCTGTACAACGGTATCTCTTGGCCTTTTTTGTTCTCAAAGCATACGGTATTAGCGCATCCTTTAGTCCGCGCATTGCGCTAAGAATTCTGCGTCACCCAAGGGCTCTTCTGCGTTAGCGCTTATTTTGGCAAGAAAAGAAGATTCAAAAAGGGATAACGTTCTTTTGCTTCGTGAGGTGATAGGTTATGGCTTTTCATCTCGTATGGCTGATAGCCGGCTTCCGTAAGAAGATTGACAATTTACGGCTTGAAGCATCGGCTGAATCGTTGAAATCACCCATTTCAACAGCGATAGCTGTCTTTCGCGTTTCCAACAACGCTTTCATTCCCGCAAGCACCTGAAGCTCTGAGTTTTCGGCGTCTATTTTAACAAGGTCGGGCACAACTCCGGATGTCTTCGCATAATTGTCAAGGGTTACCGTGCTTACGCTTATCTCTTTAACGTCAATTTTCCTTCGTATGTTATTGGGTAAGCGTGAGGCTCCAAGCGTGTTAAACGCCAAATAGCGCGTGCCATAGTCTTGTAACTGAAGAACTCCCTCTTTGTCCCAGGCGGCCTCTGCACATAAGCTAACATTCGCTTTGTCGTCCGCATTTCTCTTCAAGACGGACCGAGTGCTTGGAGTAGGCTCAAAAGCATGTACTTGACCCTGCGGTCCAACCAAACGCGATGCTAAGAGGGTGTAATAACCAAAATGGGCACCCACATCAAAGAACACCATGCCAGGTTTGAGGTAGCCAACAACCATCCTCGATAGATCTGATTCGAAAAAACCATAGCGATGAATCGAGACGGAAACGGCTTCCGGAAGCAGTACCGTCATTTGGTCACCCCAAAAGGTTTCGGCTGTAAAAGGATGCGTTCGGCTCGTTGCTTGAAGCACGCGTTCAATAAGCAGGCTTTTGGCCATTTTACCAGGAGAGCCAATCAGCTTGCGAAAGGGAGTACGTGCAAAAAAGTTTTCTCGTTCTTCGAGATTCTGAAGGTAGGTTTCATTCATAGGAGTCACGGAAGTCGTCTATGGGTGCTGCACCGTATCGCAACCATTCCGCTCAGGAAAGCCCAAAATCCGACAAAGAAATGGCTAGTTAGCAAGCAAACGCTGGTAAATCTCTGCTAACTTGGTAGCTACGCTGTCCCAGCTAAAGTCCTGCTCGACGAGCGTTCGGCCTCGATCGCCCCATTCCGGCAAGTCTTCATTGAGTGCAGCCGCGATGGCATTCGCTAAGGACGCAGGGGTGTTGTCGGTCCACCAACCGCAGCGTTTTTCTTCCAAGATTTTCCAAGGGCTACCCTTGCTGGCAATGACAGGCACACCATGCGCCAACGCCTCAACCACAACCAATCCGACATTCTCGCTGACCGAAGGAAGTACAAATAAGTCCATTTCAGAAAACACCGCACTCTTCTCGGATCGCGCAACTGGGCCTCTAAGAGTCACGGCATTGCTCAATCCAAGCTGTCCCAATTGGCTTGCTAGCTTGAGCTGGTAGGCCTCGGGACCGCCTCCATAAATATCAAGCTGCCAAGTCTTTGCGGACGAGCTTTCCAGCAGCAAATGGCACGCTTCGAGCAAATTCTCAAGACCTTTGATGGGATCCAACCGACCTAAAAAAGCTATTCGTTTTTTGGACCTTGAATCCCAACGCATCCGTAAAGACGGCAAGTCGACACCGTTGGGAACAACACTCACTTGCACACCCTTGTGTTCCTGCAAAAGCATCGATCCTTCATCGTCCGAAGTCGCATGGACTACGCTGCGTTTGGCTTGAACCAGCGCAAACACGACGGCGATCCACAGCTGTTTTAGAATGCGCTTTTTTTTACGCCCCCATGCCATAAGGGCCCCTCTAGGGGTCCAGACAACCGGCTTGCCAAAACATCGCGAAAAAAATAACGCGACGAGAACAACGGGCGTGAAAACAGCATGCACATGGACCAAATCGGCGTGTAGTATGGCAGCGGGCAGACGTATCAACTGCTCAATGGAAAAATCGCCCCGACCAATTCGTTTGCAATAGTGCACTGAAATTGCATCTAGCCCTCTGTCGGCAGAAGCGTCGCTAGCCGAAACAATTCGTTCTGGGCCATCCGCGTTTGTGGTTAGTACGTGAATTTTATAGCCCTGTTTTGCTAAGGCCGTGCAGAGATGATATGCGGATTCGGCCGGACCACCATAATATTCTGAAGGGTAAAACGAGGGAATAATATGAAGGATTTGAGGCATGTTCGACGCGGGCGCTTATGTTGCCACAAATAGACCCAGCCATAAAGCATACAAAGCTTGATCAATGTGAGAAAATTGCCGAACGCTTGACCGTCTAAAGTTCCATGAAACTTCTCTTACTCATCGCAGTTGCTATCTGTTTCGTATATGTTTTTCTTAGGCCGAGGAAAGCAGTCTATTTGGCTTTTTTTCTTGCCCCTTGGGAGGGTCTTGGTTTCGATGTTGGCTTAAGGCTGACAGCGTATCGTGCGGTAGTTGTCATGCTGCTTTTCGTTTGGGTTGTATACCCAGGCAAAAAGCTACAGCCGATGACGCGTTCTGCTCTTCGTGGATTTTATGTTTTCGCTGCATTTAGTATCGTCTGGACAATCATCCAAATCCCTTTTGTGCCAAACACTGTGTACGCCGGCGGTTCTTTGCGCGGCGGCACAGGTCGTTTGATATCGCAGTGCGTTATGTTTGTTATGACCATTGCGCCGGTGTTCATCGTGCCACGTTTTGCACGAAGCTCAAAAGACATCGCAGGGCTCGCGAAGATCTATGTTCTTTCCTGTGTCGTCTTGTCAGTGATTGGCTATTTCCAGTTCGCATACTTTCTGGGTACGGGTACCGATCCCATACCGATTGGTTTTTTGGATCAGTTTTTTAGCGTTCAGCAAGAGGGCATCAAGTTTGATCCTCGCAGCGGTATGGTACGTGTTGGAGGAACTTTCGTTTTGCGTCCAGCCTCCTTTGGAGGCGAGCCAAAGGGGCTTGGCCAGGCCATCGTGGTCGCCTTGCTGATTATACAAATTTACCAAAGCTTGCGACAAAGAAAAAGTCGCTCCGCTTCACGTACCTGGTGGTTTTTGTTTGGCATGATGGTGCTTACCATGTCGACCTCGGCATTCTATATATGGATGCTCGGTACAGTCTCCCATTTGTCCGTGATGGTATTTTCAAACCCTACGGAAACAAGCAGGCAGCAAGCATTCGCCGGCATCCGAACTCTACTAGCCGCCTTCGTGGTGCTCTCCGCGTTTGCGGTTTCAGGGGTATTTAAGGACAGCGAACAGGCAACCGATCTATTGGCCGCGCGAACCGTTGATCGTGATGTCGTCGAGGACTACGATCAGGTTGTACTCAATTTCCTATCCGCCGAACCTGAATACCTATTTGCCGGAATTGGCTTAGGCGCGGTGCATTTTTACACAGCGCGATACATTCCTGAACGATACGCCTATTTTATGGCGGGCCGTGTTTTGGTTGCCAAAACAACGTTGCTGAAAATATTGTCAGAAACCGGGATTGTTGGCGTCTTGTTTTTCTTTTTTGCTATGTATTCCTTATTCAGACGGGCCCGTTATGCAATTCGTCAAAGCAAAGATCTTTTTGATCAACAGCTTCGTGATCATTTACGTTTTTGGATGGGCTGCGCATTCCTGGCCACCTGCGTTGTTCTTCCTTGTTATTTGGCACGCGGTTACGTGACGCAGCAAATGATGCTTGTGTTTGGAGTTCTTGCGTTCGCTATGGATACTGTTTTTCGATTGGTCAAAGAGCAGCAAGCGTCGGAGCAACCCAGCGCCAAGCCAGGAAAGTTAGGATCGCAACTTCAGCCAATATCTTTTAAACAAACTAAGCATCAACGCTGCTACTTGATCGGCATCGCACGACTTTGCAGCTATTTTAGCCGCTTCACCAAATATCGAAACGCATCCAGGGTTATCAATAAAAAAAGCCATCGCGGTATGAATGGATTCCGCATCGGGCATGATCAACAACCCGTTTTTCTCATTTTCTATGAGAAAATCAGCCGCATTAACATATTTCGTGGCGATTACGGGCATTCCGGCTGCCATGGCTTCGGGCACAACAAGACCCCATCCGGCATGGGTTGAAGGGCATACAAGAAGGTCGGAATCCGCAAACGGACGAATACGGTCAAGCCAAGTTGCGTATTCAGTGTCAAAACTGATGGACTCCGAAATCTCTGTTTTGCTTTTCAGCAGGGCATCGATTTCGCTCCGTAGAGGCCCCTTAGCTCCAAAAACAAATTTCCATTGCTTGGAGTGTGTCACGCTGAGTTTCTCGATGGCTCCGCATAGATTTCTGATATTGTTCCTCTCCACAAGCTGTCCAGAAAACAGAAAGGTCACTGGCCTTGATGGCTGACTGATCCGTTTTACCGCAAAATGATGAGACAGATCCTGCCCATAGGGCACCAGGTGCACCGTTTTTTGAGGAGCCCGTCGTGAATAATAGGCCTGTGCACTTTTTCCGATGGCCATCACGAAATGAGCTCTTTGCAATTGGTGGTGATGCAAAACAGCCGTGCCGATCCGGACGGCAAATGAGCGTGTACGGTTAGGCGCTTCGGCCCAAAACGTTACTATTCCTTTGAAGCTGCGCAATAGATTCTTGCTAGCACGATAGACCGCTGTGCGACCGAGGCCACCAACAATAATTACATCAGGATTAAGTTCTGTCGCAAGTTGCTCAAAATGCCCTCCGAGCTCTCTTCGCGTGGACCAACCGGAGTAACAGTGCACGTAGTCTAGCCCTTGGGCAGACTCTTGAGTCCAATGCTTACCTCGTCCTTCTCCGCTAAAGGAAGAAAATGCAATGTGGTAGTCGGCCCCTTTGGCCCGTAGCGCTTTTGCAAGTTCGATTTGAAAAGGAGCAAACATCGAAGACAAATTCAATATGCGGATTTTTTTTGATGCCATATTAGCGCTACCTCTCATTGCGCTAGCGAATCTTTCTGATTGCGATACCAGTTAAGAGTTGCACGGAATCCTTCGTCGAGCGGGGTGCTTCCGTGCAGAGCGTAAAGTTCGCCCTCAGAGCTTCGCTTATCCAGGGAAACGTTTCCTGCAAGTTGAGCATCATTACTGTCCGAGTGGAAAAGGCTCTGTGCTTTCCGAACGATTTGCTCAAGACTCAGCCCTTGACGTCCATAGATGCGAGCCATTGCTCCGTAATGTCCTGCGATGGCAGCATGTTCTCGCTGGATTTTGCATAGTCCGGCAACGACATCACCTACGTAGACGAGTTCGATTTGCGTATCGGAAGAGCTTCGCAGATTAAAGCGGCTCTGCTCAAGCAAGGATCGAAACAAGCTCGGGATAATCCGGCTCGTGCTCTGATCGCCTGGTCCGTAGACATTGGGCACCCGAACCGCCACCGACGATAAGCTTGCGTTGTTATTGTAGGCAGCGAAAACAAGTTCCGAGACGCGTTTGCTATACGCATACCAACTGCTTTTTCTTCGATCGGCTTTGAGCTTCTTCGGGCAACCGGACTCAGCGAGAGCAGAAGAAAGCAAAAGCACACTTGGCTTGGACGTTTGGGCTTCTAAAATGCTCAGCAAGTTCAGGGTAGCCAAGGTGTTTTGGCGCAGTATCGAGGAGGCTCTGTTCGCCACGTCTTGGCCATCGGATAAAGCGGCTAGGTGAAAGCAGTACGCTATGGGCTTTGACGATAAAAATTGCTCCAAGGCGACAGGCTCTAAAAGGTCGCATTCAACCCATTCATCAACATGAACCAGCTCAAGGTCTCGTTTGCGTGCGGTAGCTAAAACCACAAAACCTAGCTTTTTTAAAGAAACACATAGATGACGCCCTAAAAAACCAGTTGCCCCAGTAACGAGTACTCTTTGTGTCGGGTTGTTCAGCGAATCCTCCAAAATCTCTCTAGCCACGCTTGCTGAGCCAGCGTAGCTGCCCCGTTTGTTGCATCGTGTTCATCTCGCAAAACTCCTTGTGAGTGTTCATGGATTTCCAAAAACCAGTATGTTTGTAAGCGCTAATTTTCTTTTGCTTGACAAGCTCCGCAAATACTTCTTCTTCCAGTTCGCCCAGCGTCAACAGCGGAGCAATTTCGGTCGACACGCTCATGTAGCCCCCATTTATCCCCGAGTCCATCCGGCTTTTTTCTTCGAAGCATGAAACAATTCCCTCCGCGTTCGTTTGGAGCGTGCCAAAGGGAGAGAAGGGCTGTATCGCCGTAAGCGTAACGATGGAGTTCGCTTTTAGCGCCATGCTGACAACTTGCGATAGATCAACATCACTTAGGTCATCGCCGTAGCTAAGCATAAAGCGCGGCGTCTGCACAGAGCTTAGGGCTTCCGCAATACGCTCCGCTTTTGAGGCATCTTCTCCCGCATCAGAAAACACGACTTCCCATCCGAGTTGCGGCGCCCGAACTCGGAAATAGTCAACGACCATATCTGCTCGATAACCGAGACAGAGCACAAAGCGCTTCATGCCATGATTGGCAAAATGCTGCATGATGAGCTCAAGAATGGGTCGCTCTCCGATGCGTGCTAGGCACTTAGGCTGTGAAGCAGTAAGCTCGGAGAGCCGCAGGCCCCGCCCTCCAGCAAGCAACATGACATCCGAATCCATGTATGGTTGTCCCTCCGCAAATTCCTACGTTTTTGTTCAATGCACCAGAAGCGATCGCTTCGCGCTCTTAAACGCCCCTGCATTTGCTCGCTTCCTGGGCGCTTCAGCCAAATCACTTGCTCTACGAATTCCTTGGTCAGTATTTATGAGATGGCTTCTACTATCAAGACACCATACCAGAATCAATCAAAGCTTGGCTTTCGCCATTAAAAGGCTGTAGCATTCATCGGAAATGGGATTGATCGACAAAGGCTTTTGGAACAACCGACGGGTGCTCGTTACCGGGCATACCGGGTTTAAAGGAACGTGGTTGAGTGTCTGGCTAAAGAGCATGGGCGCTCAAGTTGCGGGTCTCGCACTTGCTCCGCAACAAAAACAAGACATGTTTAACCTAGTCGATCTTCCGGCCTCCTTAGACCTTCATGAAATAGGTGACATCCGTGATGCCCACGTGGTTCGCATCAGCCTAGCTAACTTCGAGCCAGAAGTCGTTTTCCATCTGGCTGCACAGCCCATCGTTCGGCAATCTTACCGTGATCCACTAGGGACCTACGCTACAAACGTGATGGGGACAGCCCATGTACTTGATGCGATCGTAAAGACCAAGTCCGTGAAAGCAGCGCTTATCGTCACCACCGACAAGGTTTACACAAACGAAGAATGGCTTTGGGGTTATCGCGAAAACGATCGCCTGGGAGGTAAAGATCCCTACAGTTCCAGCAAAGCTTGCGCTGAACTCATCACCCACGCGTACCGCGAGTCGTATGCGAAAGTAGATGGCTACAAGCTAGGCTTAGCGTCCGCCCGAGCTGGCAACGTTCTTGGGGGCGGTGACTGGAGCGCTGATCGCATTGTACCAGACATGGTTCGCGCCTTTCTAAAAAACGAGGCCGTCGTCATTCGCAACCCGGCATCGACCCGTCCTTGGCAGCACGTTATTGATCCTCTGCGTGGCTATCTACGGCTGGCAGAAAAACTCTATCACTGTGCAACCGACTATTCCGAAGCGTGGAACTTTGGTCCCGAAGCTGCTGATGCAGTCTCCGTTAAAACACTCGCAGGCTTGTTTGCTCAGGCATGGGGCGATGCGGCAACCATTGACGATGAAGCTAGCATCTCTGGCGTAACGATGCCTGAGGCGAACTTCTTGAAACTCGACCACAGCAAGGCTTCCTCCCGTCTCAATTGGTTCCCTGCTGTTCAGCTTGCGCAGTGCGTCCTTATGACCGCCGATTGGTACAAAGCGGCAGATAAACAGCCGTCATCAAAAGAGCTATGGGATCTAACCTGCACTCAAATCGCTGAGGCAGAGAGGTGATTGAAACACTGTGGCTCTAGCGGCGCAAAACGAAGGCTGGGTGGTGGCGCGCCATTGCGTACGCGCGAATTAGTTTTGCCCGAATATTTCTTGCCATACGTTCAAATCGCCCGATGTTTTTCTCGCCCGTCATATTGGCAACGCGTCCCAGATGCTCCCGGTATACTTTCCCAAGTCGCTGCGAACCTGAAATCGACTCTGAATGCACTCGGAACGCCGCCAAAACCTCATCGACACAAGCAAAACTTTTTTTCGCTAATGCAGCACGCACATAGAACTCGCCATCCATGCACGTCGGGTTAGCCTCGTTAAAGCCGCCCACCGCCTCATAGACATCACGCCGCCAAAAGGTAGCTTGTTGCGGAATGCCGAAAATACCGATCACTCGGTCTCTCATACTAAAAGGGATTGCTGCGGCCATGCCGGTAATGCGGTCTTGTGCGTCGATCACAAAAGTGTGTCCCTGCAAGACGCCAACATCGGGGTACGATCGAAAAAAACTAGCTACTCGCGTCAGGGTATCTGGAGCTATAAGTAGATCATCGCTGTTTAGATAAGCGAACACCTCACCGGTGGCGTGTGTGAACCCTGTATTGATAGCGTTCGATTGACCGCTGTCTTTTTCGCTTTTCAGTAAAAAATCTCTCTCTCATAGCGCTTGATAATATCAACACTCTCATCCGTAGAGCCACCATCCATTACGATGAGCTCTTTGTTTGGGTAGTCCTGTTGAATAACACTAAGCAGCGTTCGCTCAAGAAACTTTCCTTGCTGATAGCTAGGGACAACGATAGAAATCCTAGGCTCCTCCGCGCTGTGCGGCTCAGCATGAACCGATGTCTTGCGAATCAATGGACGTTGTATGGGTCTGGTATAGCGAGGCATGTCTCAGTTGGTATAACTATTCAAACGTGTCCACAACGGATGCTTTGGTCCGCAAGCAATCAGATTGTATGCTTGGCTCACACCTTCTTTTGCCGTTACTAGATTCCCTTGCTTATCCACAGTGCAAATCCGCCAATCCAATTCCGTAAAAAAGCTGTTAATCCCAGCAAAGTCCGAGTTTTCTACCAGCGCAATGGCCTCGGGGCTCGAACGAAGCAGCTCAACTGCGCCTTTTAGCACCTGGATTTCGTGCCCCTCGGTGTCGATTTTGACAAAACGAAGAGGTGAGCTAAGCGGCGTAGTCGAAACATAGTCATCCAGGGTAAGTGATTTTACGGTAACTGTGTTGTGAACGGCATGATCACGTGAAAAAGCCTGGTCCTTCATTCTATTGGTGCCGCTAAAGCTGCCTGTAATCTCAAATACCTTTTCTCCCCCTTCATCCGAAACGGCAGCCTCAACCGCATGAAATGAACTCAGGCGGTTGAGTTCCAAGTTTCTTTCCAGGAAACGGAAGTTATCGCTCGCCGGTTCAAAAGCAATACCGTCTCTACATAGGTGGGCAAGCAACAAGGAAAACAGACCGACATGAGCGCCAACGTCGATGATGGTACCCGCGGAGAGCTGATTAAGTTGTTCACGCAAGAACATGATGTACTGAGGTTCATAAATGCGTGTGTAAATCACCCCTGTCGAATTTGCGGACTGTGGATCGACCACGAATTTTTGCCCGTTATCCAACCGAACAACAAAAGGGCGAGCAATAGTGCGCTTGTACATCTGCCAGCCCATGGCCAAAAAAAGCCGATATAGCCGTTGTCCCTTGTTTGACGGGTTTTCCCAAATGTACCGGAAAACACCAATGCTAGTTTGTTTGCTCTTGCTGAGCTTTTCAAGAATGGTATGTGCGAAGCTATACATGGCAAGGTCGTTTAGGTCATGACTGTCGCTCAACAATAACCTGATCCAGGTGCACGCTTAGCTTAAAGCCCTCGGACGCAAACTTTTCTTCACATAGACGGATTAGTTTCCATTTTTCTGGCCAACCCGGAGCAACACCGAACTCACGGAAATCGTCGATAATGATTCCCGCGACACAATCCAAATGTTTTGCTAACTCTTCAAGCACCACCAAAGCCGGCTCTGCCAAATCGCCGTGCGCAGTCTGTCCTCCCGAAAAATGTCCGTCGAGAAAAAATACCGCAGGCGATTCAATTTGTCTTTCATGCAATAGCTTGGTGACTTCTTCGTTCGCATCACCCTCAATCACCTTCACATGATCAAAAACAGAAAGGTAGCGCCGCGATTCGGCTGCCAATGTCGGATCGAGTTCAATGGTAAAGATTTTCTCAAAGTGAGGAGCGCAACGTTTGGTTGTGACACCACGAAAGGTCCCCGTTTCAACTAGAACTTTTGCGCCACTTCGTCGACGCACAGCGTTGATGTTGCGAAACTTGGAATAACTATGCGGATTGTTAAAGTTGAAAGAACCAATGCGATACAAATCGACTAGGTGCCCAACAAAGCCTTTTGGAAGTATACCAGGGGTGTTCATGAATGGATGGAAACTAGCCGAAATTCCAGAGCAGGTAAACTGATCTTCAAGAGCCGCAGGAATCTGCGCCGAGCACAAGGCGCTCAAGGGAATCGAGCTCAATTGCCGAGCCCGCTTCGATGCATAGCTCGCTACCGGTTCCTTGCGGATAAACGTCTTTGATATAACCCGTTCCATGCCACAGTGAGGGCATTCGACCCAGAAAAGAAGCCCACGCGCTAAATGTCGAGTTTGATGCAACTAATACGCGTGCTTGACTGAGCGCAAGCAAATCAGCCATCGCGGATCCAAAATCCATACGTTCAGCATGCCGAAGCGACAGCAGGTCTTTTAGCTCCGCGTCCGATCCGTCAGAAAAAATTGCAAGAGGAGTATCTTGTCCTAAAAGCTCGCGAAGCTTCCGTACATTCTCAATGTACCAGGCCAGGGGCAAACGCGTATTGAACGCCGAAGTTCCGGCTTGTTGAAAATCGCCGAGTCGTACATGAACAGCGATGGCTTGAGTCAACCAATCGGGGTGCTGAGGTTTCGCTTTGACTATCTCTAAAAGACTTGACCGAATAAAAGCATGGTGCTCATGCAAAGGCTGAAAGTACCTTCCGAGTCCCGAAAAGACGACGAGCTCATCAGAACGAACCGTGAGCTCTGATAAATAATTTTCGTTGCGTCGCTTTTTACTTAGCAGCACCAACGCTTTTCGAAGTCCAGTGAGCTCGTTCTTGCGAGCTCGAAATAGCCCAACATAGCCACGCTTATCTTTTTCGTTCCGCAGGTAGGGGCCCGGCTTAAACTGAGCCCACGTTGGTGCGATGCCCTGAATTCCTGGCTGTTTAGTGTATAAAACATACCTGGCCCAAGGGAGCAGCAGATTGCCTAACCCTGAACCCTGGATCCTGAAGAAAGCGAAATCCAAAGGGCTAAATTGAGCGTAAGCGTAAGTTCTTTTTTTCATCTTTTGCTTTTCAGCGTATCCGGTTACAAGCCATGTTAGAAGCGTAAAACAGCAGACTAACCTTTCGTCGAATCGATCCATGCAGGAAAACTTTTTCAAAAACAAGCGAATCACAGTAACAGGCGGCAAGGGCTTTTTGGGCTCCTTTGTTTGCGACGCGCTAAAAAGGGCAGGGGCCTCACAAATTAGCGCACCGAGCAGCCAGGACGTGGATTTGGTGGATTCAAACGCCACGGAGGCTTTCCTGAACAGAGAGAAACCCGACCTCATTTTCCACCTTGCGGCGCGGGTAGGCGGCATTGGGGCAAATCAAAAGAACCCGGGCAAGTATTTTTATGAGAACATGCAGATGGGCATGAACGTGTTTGAAGCAGCGCGTAAGTATGGCGTTCAAAAAACGGTGTTCGTTGGAACGATTTGCTCTTACCCTAAGTTTGCACCGATACCCTTCAAGGAAGCCGACTTGTGGAACGGTTATCCGGAGGAAACCAATGCTCCGTACGGTGTTGCTAAAAAGGCTTTGATGACGATGGCCTCTGCATACAAGCAGCAATACGGAACCACCATCATTTCACTAATGCCGGTTAACTTGTATGGGCCACGCGACAACTTTGATCTGGAATCGAGCCACGTCATTCCCGCCATGATTCGCAAATGCATCGACGCTGTTGGTTCCGGAGCGGACGAAGTAGTGTTGTGGGGTGACGGTAGCCCGACCCGAGAGTTCCTTTACGTCGAGGATTGTGTGGAGGGGCTGTTGCGAGCCGCTGCCTTGTACGATTCGCCGGATCCGGTAAATCTTGGGGCTGGATTTGAAATCAAAATGAAAGATCTTGTTGAACTCATCGCCGATCTCACGGGTTTTAAAGGCAAGCTCCACTGGGATAGTTCTCGGCCAAATGGACAGCCTAGGCGCATGTTGGACACCACGAAGGCTCATGAACTTTTTGATTTTAAGGCCCAAACCTCTCTAAAAGAGGGTTTGCGAAAAACGATCACGTGGTATCAAGACAACAAGAAAGCACTGTGACATGACGGATCCATCATCAAAAAAACGCGCACTTGTAACGGGTATCACGGGCCAAGACGGCAGCTATCTTGCCGAACTCTTGCTGGAAAAAGGCTATGAAGTTCACGGTATTATACGGCGATCTTCAAGCTTTAACACTGAACGCATCGACCATCTCTATCGTGATCCCCACAGCCCAGAAGCGCGTCTGTTTTTGCACTATGGCGACTTAGCCGACGGCTCGGCGCTAAGCCGCGTGCTTCGCGAAGTGGACCCGCATGAGGTCTATAACCTGGGCGCTCAAAGCCATGTTCGGGTCAGTTTTGATGTCCCAGAATACACAGGGGAGGTCACAGGCCTCGGCACGGTGCGCTTGCTTGAAACCATCCGTGAACTCGGCCTTCGCCCCAAGTTTTATCAAGCTTCATCGTCTGAGCTCTACGGCAAGGTTGTTGAGACACCTCAAAAAGAGACTACGCCTTTTCATCCGCGCAGCCCTTATGCCGCGGCCAAAGCCTATTCGTTTTATATCACTCAAAACTACCGAGAGTCCTACGACTTGTTTGCCGTCAACGGCATCCTGTTCAACCACGAAAGCCCGCGACGCGGCGAGACCTTTGTCACACGTAAAATCACCCGGGCATTGGGACGCATCAAAGTGGGTTTGCAAAAAAAGCTTTTCCTAGGCAACCTCGATGCTAAGCGCGACTGGGGTTTCGCTGGAGACTATGTTGAGGCCATGTGGCGAATGCTTCAAGTCGATGAGCCCGACGACTACGTAGTCGCTACGGGCGAGACCCACAGCGTCAAAGAGTTCTTGGAACTTGCGGCATCGATCGCGGAAGTTGATCTGAAAGAGAAAGTGGAAATCGATCCGAAATATTTTAGGCCGGCGGAAGTTGATTTGCTTCTTGGGGACGCTTCAAAAGCACGGCAAAAGCTCGGATGGCAACCTAAAGTAGGCTTCGAAGAGCTCGTGCGCATGATGATTGAGTCTGACATCGAGCTTGCTCGCCGAGAAAAACGAGCTTTGGGTTAAAATTAACAGTATAACACAAAGCGGGTTTTCTTTCAAAGCATGCGCTTACTCGTGTTACATCAGCATTATTGGCCAGAAACGGCTGCAACAGCGCAGTTGCTC
The DNA here is from genome assembly GCA_016699535.1 of Myxococcales bacterium. Lineage (NCBI taxonomy): Bacteria > Pseudomonadati > Myxococcota > Myxococcia > Myxococcales > Myxococcales bacterium. The sequence continues at coordinate 2,731,998 of CP064980.1, read as the reverse complement.
ACCGATCTGTGTGAAGACTTATTTCGTTCTGGCATCGAAGTCGACGTCCTGAGCGCGCAACCTTCCTATCATACCGGGCAAAAGCAACCCGCACTTGAAAATTACGAGTGTCGTAATGGCGTTCACATTCATCGAACATGGTCTTACACGCCAAATCGCCGCAGCATTCCGCAGCGTTTGTTGAACTACGGAACTTTCTTCGGGAGCTCGCTGCTTGATGCTTTGCTCGACAGACAACCTGATGTCGTGCTCGTGCTCTCAACGCCCCCACTCTTGCTTGGGGTATCTGGAACCCTGCTCAAAGCGCTCAAAGGCGTGCCTTTTGTTTACTCGGTTCAGGACATCTATCCAGACATTGCGAAGGATCTCGGAGTGCTGTCCGACGGCTTTGCCTACCGAGCCATCAATACGGTTTCCACCGCGCTTTATAAACAAGCAGATTGTTTGGTTACTTTGTCCGAGGGAATGGCGAAGCGGCTTGAGACCAAAGGAATTGAGCGCGACCGAATTAAAGTCATTGCCAACTGGGCCGATACCGATCAAGTTGTTCCACTCGAACGAAACACGCCGCTTCGAAGAGAACTGCAAATCGATGATCGCTTTTGTTTGCTCTACGCTGGCAACCTTGGCCTTTCACAAGGCTTAGACCTTGTGCTCGAAGCTGCAGCCTTGCTTGCAGACCTTCCAGTACAATTTATCCTGGCTGGCGCGGGCAATGCTACCGAAGGTCTTATCGCTAAAGCCGAAGGGCTGCAGCTAACAAATCTTCGCTTTGTTCCCCCTCAGCCACGGGACCGGCTCGCTGAACTCTTGGCAATTGGTGACATAGGCCTTGTCCCAATGCGCAACGGCGTGAGCAGCGATCTCGTTCCTTCCAAGCTCTATGGGATCATGGCAGCGGGCAGACCCGTCCTTGCTTGTGTCGAAACGCACAGTGAGGTTGCTAAAGTCATCGAGAACCACGCGTGCGGCCTCGTAACAGAGCCTGAAAACCCCATAAAATTGGCTAAAATTATTCGACAAACATGGCAGGACCAAGACAAACAGCGTCTTTTAGGGCATAATGCGCGGCAGGCCGCCGTAGAGTATTTTAGTCGCTCGGTATGCACCAAACAGTACGAACGGCTCATCGGCCAGGTCGCCAACAAACATGCTTAGTTCGCTCACAGCCTTTCTTATTTCTGTCCTTTGCGCCGCGTTATTTACCCCTTTGGTGCGCATCTTCGCTCACCGTGTTGGCGCGGTCGATACGCCAGGCGGACGGCGAGTCAACGAACGAGCCATCCCGCGCATGGGCGGGCTTGCCGTAGCCGCAGCGTTTTTCGTACCCTTTATTGCGCTTTTTTTGCTCGACACCGGCGTAGCACGCGTGTTTTTCGCAGAACCATCCCATGCAGCCGGTCTGGTTTTTGGAGGCCTATTGGTTTGCGGCTTAGGGGCCCTCGATGACCTTCGAGGCGTGCGCGCATGGCATAAACTGGCCGTACAAATCGCTGCTGCTCTGGTGGCCTTTTATTGTGGTTATCGCATCGACGCGGTGAACTTACCGGGCATGGGCATCCTGCAGATGGGTATCTTTGCCGCACCAGTGACCGTCCTTTGGATTGTCGCGATTATCAACGCCTTGAACTTGATCGACGGGCTCGATGGACTTGCTGCGGGGATTGCTTTTTTCGCATGCGTAACCAATTTCGTTGTGGCAGTGATTGGCCACAACGATCTTGTGATGCTGCTCGCTGCAAGCCTCGGCGGAGCAGTGCTTGGTTTTTTGGTCTACAATTTTAATCCGGCCAGTATTTTCATGGGTGATTCGGGCAGCATGTTTTTGGGCTACGTGCTTGCCACCATGTCCTTGCTTGGCAGCGCCATCAAAAGTTCCACCACGGTCGCGATTCTCGTGCCGCTGGTTGCTCTCGGCGTACCGATCATGGATACGCTCCTCGCCATGGCCAGGCGTTTTTTGGAACGACGCCCCATCTTCTCTCCGGACCGTGGGCACATTCACCATCGATTGCTAGAGCTTGGTCTTACACATCGCAGGGCTGTTTTGATTCTCTACGGCTTTTCGGTCGTCTTTACCGTTGGAGCTATTACGCTTGCGCTGGGTCGCAACTGGCAAGTTGGCGGCGCCATCATTGTGCTCAGCATTGTCTTTGTGGGCCTAATTCGGCTTGCGGGAAACCTCGACTTTTCTCGCTTGTTGGGTGTCCCGAAGTTTAACGAGCAAAGCGGTCATTCCTTGCCCCAAGCTGTACTAGACTATGTGGAAGAACTCATGCACGCCTCGAGCTCTGAGGAGATTCACAGAGTCCTACACCATGCAAAAGAACAGCTTAGCTTGGATAATCTGCGCAAGACAGCAGCGCGCACGAGCGTCATCCCGGTTCAATCGCCAGAACGCACCTTCGCCTTGGCTCTTCTTGATGCGCTAAGCGCGAAACGACTGCAGGCGCTTGATGTTTCAGGCACCAAACAGCGCAAAACGCTGGGAACAACCCATTAAGCAGAAACCAAGTCCGCTCCGGTTGATTTGATAGACCGCATCACGCCTCGGGTATCCACAATCAATTGCGCGTGCTTGGCAATCCAATTCCAATCGTATGCGTCATGATGCGTCGCAATCACCACAGCATCGTAGCTGCCCAAGGTCGCCTCGCTCAATTCAATACTCGGCTTGCTAAAAGTATGCTCGCGAGTTTTGGGAGGCACAGGGATATGAGGATCGTGGTAGTCAACTTCTGCCCCAAGCTCTTCAATATGCTCAACAAGCTCAAAACTAGGACTTTCACGTGCATCATCGACATTGGGCTTGTAAGCAAGCCCGAGAACAAGCACGCGTGAGCGCGATACGGCTTTGCCTTTGTCGTTCAGAGCAAGGACGAGCTTGTCCACAACATACTTCGGCATCGCGCGGTTTATTTCCCCAGCCAGCTCAATAAAACGCGTGATTTGGCCTGCCTCACGAGCCTTGTACGAGAGATAAAAAGGATCAATGGGGATGCAGTGACCACCGAGGCCGGGGCCAGGATAGAAGGCTTGAAAGCCAAAAGGCTTCGTTGCGGCCGCATCAATGACTTCCCAGACATCGATGCCCAAAGCCCCGAGAATCACTTTCATCTCGTTGACCAACGCAATGTTTACTGAACGGTAGATGTTTTCAAGCAGTTTTGCGGATTCGGCGATTTCAGCGGAGGAGGTGAGCACCACCGTATCAATAGCCGTTGCATAAAGCGCACGCGCCAGCTCGCCACTTGTTGAATCAAGTCCTCCCACGAGCTTGGGAATCGTTTTTGTGTTGGCATCCACGCGTCCCGGATCTTCGCGTTCCGGAGAATAGGCCAGGTAAAAATCCTTGTTTACCTTGAGGCCGCTTTTCTCCAAAATAGGCAGCATCACCTCCCGTGTGGTGCCAGGGTAGGTAGTCGATTCAAGCACCACCAACTGTCCCGCCCGAAGATGCTTGGAAATGATCTCGGTGGTGTCTTCAACAAAACTTAAATCCGGATTAAGTGTTCGGTTCAGCGGGGTTGGAACACACAAAATAATAGCGTCGCACTGCTTGAGTTTGGAAAAATCACCGGTCGCAGAAAAACGCTCCGATGCGGCCATCTCTTTTGTGAAATCGGCACCCAAATGCTTAAGGTAGTTCTTGCCTTCGGCGAGTTGAACAATTTTTTGTTCGTCCACATCGAAGCCCATCACCTTGAGGCCTGCTCGAAAAAACGTTCTTGCAAGCGGCAATCCCACGTAGCCTAAGCCAACGATACCAACAGTAGCTTCGCGTTTTTTAATCAATTCTTGAATGCTCATTTGCCCTCTTTTATGCCTTGGTTCCAATACCGGCGTATTCAAACCCCTGTTTATTCAGCCCATAAGCTGACCATATGTTTCTGCCATCGACGAGAACCGGTCGCTTGAGTGACTTTCGTATGCGCTCAAAATCTGGGCTCTGATATTCGCGCCACTCGGTCACAAGGACAAGCGCATCGGCTCCTTGAATCGCCTCGTAGGCATCCGAACAAAAATCGATAGACATGGGGGCGTCTTTGAAATGCGCGCGTGCCGCATCGAGCGCTTGTGGGTCGTGCGCAACCACTCGCGCGCCCTCGTACAGCAAGCCTTCTATTAACGTAAGTGCCGGAGACTCTCGAATGTCGTCTGTCTTGGGCTTAAAAAGCGATGCCCCATAGAGCGATGCTTTTGCCGCGCAAATCGCCATAGTAAGCCGCCTTTAGTTTACGCAAAAGCACGCCTTTTTGACGCTGATTAACCCGATTGATAGCGGAAGTGATTTCCATTTCCACCCCATGCTCTTGCCCCATGTGCACAAGGGCCGAAACATCCTTCGGAAAGCAGGAGCCGCCATAGCCAGGTCCTGCATAGAGAAACTCATTTCCAATACGCTTGTCGCTGCCAATGCCCACCCGAACCTGATGGATGTCGGCGCCCACCTTCTCGCATAGATGGGACAGCTCATTCATAAGCGAGATGCGCAACGCTAACATGGTATTTGAGACATACTTGCTCAACTCCGCACTTGCAGGTTCCATCCACAAGAGCCGCTCTTTTTGCCGGCTCAAAGGACGATAGAGTCGCTCCATCACCTTCTTGGCAAAGGAATCGCTCTCGTCGAGACCGACGATAATGCGATCGGGCCTTAAAAAGTCGCGAACTGCATCCCCCTCTTTGAGGAACTCTGGATTGGAAGCAATATGGACTGGTAGCTTGCTGACTTTTTCCGCAATTCGTTTCACCCGAGCGTTGCTGCCCACCGGCACGGTGCTCTTTAAGACAATCACCAATTCGTGTTTTGCAAGCTTGGCGATGGATTCCACCACGTTGTCGACCGCTGAGAGATTGGCTGCGCCGTCGGTGCGGGGCGGGGTGCCTACCGCAACAAACACGGCTTCGGATCCCGCTAAACCCGCTTCGAGGTCTGAGGAAAAACTCAGGCGTCCCTGCTCCGTGTTTCGAGCCACAAGTTCCGGCAGTCCTGGCTCAGAGATCGGCATGATGCCTTTTCGCAAGCCAGCAATTTTGTTTTCATCGATATCGACGCAGCACACGTGGTTGCCCATTTCCGAGAAACCCGCGCCGGTCACCAATCCGACATAACCTGTTCCAACGACTGTGATACGCACAATTATTCTCCCAAAGGGACCCGTGGGCCCGAGTAGTCTATGCGCGCTGGATTACCTTTATCCTGCAGCTTGCGCAAGCAACTCATAGCTAAAAAACGCCTGAAACAAAGCCGTGGAGCTCGCTAAATCATGGATACAAGCCATTTCTCGGATGGAATGCATCGCGAGCAAAGGACTGCCAACGTCAAGGGTCATCACGCCAAGCTGAGCGGCCGTAATTGGCCCCACCGTGCTTCCACAAGGCATGTCGCCCCGACTCACAAAATGTTGCGCTGAGCATCCTGCCGCTTTGCAAAGCTCAGCAAACAATGCAGCGCCTCTGCCATCAGTCGCGTAGGACTGGTTGTGATGGGTTTTGAGCACGGGGCCTCCTCCCAAAAGAGGCAGATGTCCCGGCTCGTGCCGATCGCTGTAGTTGGGGTGCACTGCGTGAGCCATGTCCGCCGAGATAGCAATACTTCGTGAAAGGGTTTTTTCCCAGGCTTGGTTTGTTTCGCCCAAGGCAGAGATAAAGCGTTTCAACGTATGCCTTAAAAAACACAGAATGAGCCCCTGAGCACTTTGTGAACCGCACTCTTCGTGATCGAAAAAAGCCAACACGGCCGTACTGGCATGCTGGCCAGACGACTTCTCAAGGGCCTGCGTGGCTGAAAAACACGACCAAAGGTTATCCATCCTCGGAGCGAACACGAACTCACAATCGAGTCCCCCAACGGCTGAGCTTTGCGTATCGTACAAGGACAAATCCCAACTCAGGATATCTTCTCTAGTCAGCGCAGGAAATTTTGTTTTGAGATGTTCACATAAGAGTTCCCGTAGACCACCATTCGCTCCTTGAGCAGTTGTTTTTCCAATGGGCATCAAATGAAGCTGCGGGTTGATCTTAAGTCCGTCGGTGTTCACGGCTCGGTTTAGATGAATGGCGAGATTCGGTATCCGAAACAAAGGCTTGGGGAATTGCACCAACACGCTCTGCGTTAATCCTTCGTGCGTGAAGAAAACACGTCCAGCGATGGATAAATCCCGATCCAGCCAAGTGCTCAGCAACACCCCACCATACACTTCGGTTCGCAGCTGGTAGTAGCCGTTGCTGCTTAGATCCGGGTTCGGTCGGAGTCGAAGGTTTGGCGAGTCCGTATGGGAGGTGACGATCCGAAACCCGTGCTCCGAGAGAGCGCCTTTGCCAAAATCAGCCACGATAATGCTGCTACCACCTTGGATGACATACACTTTATCGCCAGATGCAATGCGCCAATCGCTATCTGGTTTAAGTTCACGGAAGCCTTTCAAGCTCAGGCGTTGTTCGAGCGAAGCGACCGCATGAAAGGGCGTTGGGCTGTGATCGATAAAATTAAGTAAATCCTCAGATGACATAAGGCGAAGATTGCGTGAAAGCGGCAAAAAAGCGAGTAACTCGCAAGCGCTCCGCTTTGCTTCTAAGCAGTTTTTTCTCGCCTATTCGTGGTACACTTCCAAGATGAGCCTTTCTTGGCCCTCGCAGGTTTCTATTTATGAAGTGTCACCTCGTGACGGCTTACAAAACGAGGCCGTGACGGTGCCGACGACTCGCAAAGTGCGTCTTATTGAAGCGCTCGTCGAAGCCGGGTTGCGGCGCATCGAAGTAACGAGCTTTGTTTCGCCCAAGTGGGTGCCGCAGCTTGCCGACGCCGAGCAGGTCACACGATCGCTAGCTCCGACCGAGAACGTTGTTTTTCAGCGCTATGCCTAATCTTAAGGGGCTTGACCGGGCTTTGGCTGCCGGCATCAAAGAGCTGGCGGTTGTCGTTAGCGCATCAGAAACCCACAACCTGAAGAACATCAATCGCAGTACCGAGGAGACACTTAGCGCGTACCGTGAGCTCATCCCAAGGGCGTTTGCCGAGGGCATACGTGTTCGTGGTTACGTATCGACCTTTTGGGGCTGTCCTTATGAAGGAAAAATAGCGCCCGAGCACAGTCTTTCCGTCATGCGAGCTTTGTTGGCCATGGGCTGCTACCAGGTTTCTCTTGGCGATACGATTGGCGTTGCAACGCCCGCCGATATCGAGCAAGCGCTCAAGCTTTGTCCGAAAGAAATCGAGCAAAAACAGGTGGCGCTGCACCTGCACGATACGCGAGGCACTGCCCTGGCAAACGCTCTCATGGGACTGCAATACGGTGTGTCGGACTACGACACTTCGGTAGCAGGGCTTGGTGGGTGTCCATACGCACCGGGCGCTGCAGGAAACCTGGCCACCGAAGATTTTGTGTTCATGTGCGATGGGATGGGCATCAACAGTGGCGTGGACCTTGAAAAACTGTGGCAAGCAGGGCAAGTTGCCGAAGCGATTGTTGGGCGGGAGCTTCCTGGCAAAGTACACCGCGCCGGTCTTCGCTCGCTAAGTCAATAAAGGGAGTGCCTAGTAGTCAGTCCCGTTAGGAAAAATACATGTTTGCTGCGGCTTACACCGGTCTAGTGACCTCCGTGTTCGGTTTTTCTCTTTCCTTTGTGAACCCGGGCTTGCCCGAACTCGGAGCAGCTACGCCTTCGTCGCTCTTTGCAGTGCAGGCTAGTGCTGATGGCGAAGGGGATCAAAGCGGCGAGGATGTGAAGAATGAAGAGGAAGAAGCCTATTTCAAAGCGCTAGATAACCGAGCTGAACTCGCCAAGTGGCATCGCATTTTAGGGATCGCCACCTGGGGTTCGATGGCGCTTACGACCGTGTTCGGAGCGATTCAGTACTACAATCTTTATGGTGTTTTCGCAGGGCAGGGGTCCAATCCTTGCGTTGAAGGCAACGCTGTTTTTGGCCAATCCCAATGTTCGGGCACCCCTGCTTTACACGCCGTAAGCGCAGGGCTCACCGCGGGGCTGTACTACACTACCTTTACCTTGTCGCTGCTCATGCCCGACCCGGACGATGCTTCCGCAGGGCAAAGCGAGTTCGCAAAGAACATCCGCACCCACAAATGGCTACGTTGGATCCATTTTGGGGGCATGGCGGTCCAAGCCGTTTTGGGCATTGTCTCAGCAAATGGCGAACTTCTCGGTTTGGATCGCGCAAATGACTACGGAACGCTTCAAGCGATTAGTACCGTACATCTGACCACTGGTTTAATTACACTGGGTGCGCTGTCATGGGCCGCGCTGCTTATGCTCTAAACTCGAACAAATCCATGTAGATCGCTTGCCAGCACGGCGTTTCGGTCTGTACAATTCAATGGTTGACTGAATCACACACATCCTCGGTTTCCAATTGCCTGGGAACGCTGCAAGGCGATCCGTATAACATCAGCGCCGCCGATTCGTTGCGAACGATATTCAAACAACATCAACCCGAACGCAGTGAACTCGAACTATTAAAGACAGCTAGCGAACTTCATGTACAACGCGGTGAGTGGGCGGCTGCGGCGGCGTTGCTTGAACTGCTCTTGGAGTTTTCGACAAAAAAAAGAGACGAAGAAAAAGCAGAGCTGTGGGCCTTGCTTGGAGAGCTTCGAGCCGAACGTCTTTTTGACCCCAAAGGGGCTCTGGAGGCTTTCGAAAAGGCCCGGCAGCTCGATCCTTCTGACCCGCGTATTGTAGAGGAGCAAGACAAACTTTCGCGTTTGGGTAGCGACTGGAAAGTACTCGTTGGCAAGAAGAGTAAACAGTTGGAAAAGATTGCTGACCCAACCGAAAAAGCCAGGCTATTGCGAGAAATTGCCAGTATTCGCCAAAGCTTTGCAGGCGATTTTGACGAAGCCGCGCGAAGTTTTGGAGAATCCTTTCAACTTAATCCTCGAGATCGACAAACCGTGCTTCTTTACGCCGGGCTTCTGGGTGCACAAGGCCAGTGGAATGAACTCGTCGAAGTTCTTTTGCAGTCCGCTGAGTCCGCGCGAGGTAGCGACGATAAAATTTTATTTTTTGAACAAGCGGCGCGCGTTTTACGTGACCGTTTAAAGCAGCCCGAACGCGCAGTTGCTTGTTATGAACGCATAGTTTCTTTTCATCCGGCGCACAAAGAAGCCTTGGCCTATCTCGCTGAGTGGTTCACGTCGCAGGAGCGTTGGGATGATTTAGTCGCGTTGTATGAAGGTGCCTTAAGGAGCGACAGGCATATCCAAGACGAAGAAGGCGCTTTGCTGCAAGTCGCAATGATTCATTGGAAAAAACGGCAATCCCCCACGGATGCTGAGCCCTATTTTGCTCGTTTGCGAAAACACTCTCCAGCTCATCCAGTCGTTCTTGATTTTTTTCAAAACACACTTCGGCAAGTCGCAGATCAGCCGAGACTACTAGCCATTCTTACGGAAGCTCAACGTGCTGCAAACGACGACAATACGCGGCTTGACCTCGCTGTTAAAATCGCAAAAGTTGCTTCTGAAAACAGTGTCACAGCGGAACGCGCGATCGATGCGTGGCGTCAAGTGCAAAAGATTGACCCCGATCATCCAGACACCTTTGCTGCCCTAAAAACGCTTTATCGAAATTTCGAAAAATGGAACGCTCTAGCCGAGTTATTAAAGGATGAGGTCGAAAAGCTTCCAGCGACGGCCACGGTCGCGAAAACTGACCTGCTTTATGAACTTCTTGCGGTCTACGACAGCGAACTCCATTCCGATGTCATGGTGGCCAACACCTACCTATCGATACTTGAGATTGACTCGGAGGATCGAAAAGCCTTGGATGGTCTGATTCAACGTTATCAAAAAATGGAACGTTGGAACGATGCGATCACTTACATTGAGCAGCGAGCCGCGCTTGCCGAGGATTCCTCTGAAAGAGCAGAAAGCTACCGAACGATAGCGAAGATTTGGCTCGATAGACTTGGAAACCACGCAGAAGCTGCTCGATGTCTGCAAGAGATACGCCGGCTCTTTCCCGAAGACCAAAGCCCGCTGCAAGAGCTTAAAGACATCTATACCAAACGAAGGGCATGGGCCGAGCTCTACGCTTTGCTTGAATCAGAGCTTTCTGCCCAAAGCACCGCTTCTCAAAAAATCTCGACGCTTAAGGAGCTGGCAACTCTTGCAGAGAATCAGCTCGGCAACGACGACAAGGCGCTTGAGCTGTGGAGGAAAATTAGCGAACTCGACGAAAAGGATCCCGAGAGCGATGATTCGATAACCAGGTTGGCGTCCAAAACCGGCCAATGGGAAACCTTGGTCAAAAACCTTGAATCTCAGCTCGAGACACTTTCTGCTGAACAGCGGAATCGCACCATTGAACGCATTGCCGGCATCTACACCGATCAACTTAAGCAAGCTAAAACGGCTAACAAGTTCTGGCGCCTGCTTCTCAAATACGAACCGCAAAACGTCAAAGCGATACGTTCATTGCGCACTTCGCTCCTTTCGAATCACGACTGGGACGGAATCGAGGCAATCTACGAGAAAACCGGAGAGTGGGAAGCCCTTATCGATGTTTTAAGCAGTGCAGCGGACCGGATCAGCGATCCTGCACAAAAGATAGAACTGAGCTTGCGCGTTGCCCGCGTCTTTGAAGAAAAACTGGATGCGCCCGCTCGAGCGTTTCGAAGTTATGAGCGTATTTTATCCGTCGACCCCGGTCATGTGCGCGCAGCAAACGCGCTGGTTCCTATCTACGAGCGCGAGGAAAAATGGAATCGCCTGGTAGGTGTTTTGCAAATACTTCTTAGGCAAGCAAGCGACGACGGCGAAACAACGCTGCACCTGCTTAAGCGTTTAGCTCGGCTTTCTATCGAGAAGCTAAGGGATCCTGAGCTGGCTTTTGAGCACAGCAAAGCGGCGTTAGCAATCGATCCGGATGATCAAGAGGCTTTTGAAATCTTGCAAAACGCTGCAAAACAAACTGCTCGGCACGCTGACTTTGTCGAGGCACTTGAACTTAGTCTTCAGCAAATCTCCAACACGGAGCATCGCGCACGTATCCAGTTTCAGCTCGCAGTAAGCTATGCGAACGACTTAGAAGATGAAGAGCGTGCGCTGCCGTATTTTAAGGCGGTGTTTGATCAGTCACCCGGAGACACAGTGGCTTTTCATGAACTGGAAAAAGCCTATCTAAACACCAAAGCCTGGAAGGAGTTAAAGAAACTCTACCTGCGCCGCATCGAACAAGAAACGGCACCGATGGCGGCACGTCAACTTCATCTAAGCTTGGCACGTATCGCAGAAGAAGGGCTGCACGATTTGGACATCGCGAAGCACCACTACACGCAAGCGTTGGATATCGAGCCATCGGATGTCGAGACGCTTGACCAATTGCTTCGTATCGCACTTGAGCACAGTCAGTGGGACGAACGTGAGCTTTTGCTGGAAAGAAAGCTTGACTGGACGAGCACCGACGAAGAACGTTTTTTGCTGCATCTAGAATGCGGAAAGTTGTTGCGTGACAAGCTTGAGCAGGACGAACGAGCCATTGAGATGTTTTTTCAAGCGGCCCGCGACAAGGGCAGTCATCCGGAGCTACTCCATGAGCTGAATCTGACTGCTCAAAAGAGCCATGCCCTCGCTGCTCAAATTGATCCTTATCTGCTTGATAGCTATGAAAGCGCCGGTGATGTAGCCCACGTCTTAGAGGTGCTGGAACGAAGCCTCGCATACTCCGAGGACAAACAAGCAATACGTTTACGAATTGCTAGTCTGCGCGGTGAGCAGGATGATGCCCAGGGGCAATACAGTGCCCTAGAGGCGGCTTTCAAAGCAGAACCCTGGCAGCGGGAGTTGTGGGAGAAAATCATCGAAGCCGGGAAAAAAGCCTCGGTCGAAAAGAAACTATGCAAACTGTTTCGTAAGACACTTGAAAAAGGCCAGCTTTCCGAGAGCGACGACGTTGATCTTTCCCGTAAGCTCGCGCAACTCTACGAAACGAGTCTGCGCAACGCATCAGGACTTGAATGGAGTCTTAAGCGTATTTTGAGCATCGAGCCCCTTGATAGCGATGCCTATGAAACGCTTCGGAGCAGTTATCTGAACGACGAAAAATGGGAAGCCCTGGAAACGCTTTACCAAGACCACATCGACGCCTCCATCGACTATGAAGAAAAGACAAAAACCTTGCTCCTGCTCTGTTTTTTGTATGAAGAAATAACCGACAATCCCGTTTCCGCCGCAAAAGCGTACCGGCAAGTGCTCGACATTAACCCTGAGCACCTACGGTCACGTCGCGCCTTGGAACGGTTGTTTGTTCGCACAAAAGACTGGGAAAACCTTGCCGTATTGCTTCGCGAGGCCATTGATCAAACCACCGGGCAGGAGCAAATCGACGCGGCCTTTCAACTCGGCGAGGTCTACGAAAAATATCTCAACGACCTGACCGGAGCCATTGATCAATACTCGTACATCCTTGTTGAACAGCCCACCCATCTCCGTGCACAAGAAGGACTAGAAGGGCTCCTTGAAAACAAAGACCACCGTTCACGCGTAGCGGCAATCTTGGAGCCTCTGTTTGAAAGCCAAGGTGCCTATGCCGAGTTAGCCCGCGTGCTCCGCGTGCAACTTGAAGACATCGAAGATCAGAGCACGCGAACAGCAACTTATCATCGTATCGCTGAGCTTCAAGAACAGCGATTGAGGGACCCACGCGCAGCATTCGACACCCTTTCTGTTGCCTTTTCCGAAGATCCCTCGGACATGCTCGTGAGGGAAGAGCTGCTGCGTTTGGCTGAGGCCACCGACTGTTTGCCGTCTTTCGCGCAACTGCTCGAAGAAAAAACAAAGAGCTTAACTGACGATGTGCCGTTAGCGAAAGACTTGCTCCGAGACCTCGGCATGCTGTGGGGTGACAAAGAACACAATCTAGAAAAAGCCAAGGAAAGTTATCAGCGACTTGTCGAAATCGATGTCGATGACCTCGATTCGACAGTCGATGCATCGCGCAAGCTCGCGGAGATTCAACGGCAACTCAACGACACTACGGGGTTGGTTCAAACGCTCGGCTATCTTGCCGAGTATGAGTACGATGCCGAAAGGCAACACCATGCTCTTATCGAACAGAGCCAGCTATTGCATTACAAACTGGAAAACTTCCCAGCAGCGATTGCGGCCTATCAGAAAAGGCTTGATCTCGACTCGCGCGATCGCGATGCAATTTTAGGCCTTGAAGAACTTTTGCAACCCGAATCGCATGGCGAAGAGCTTGTGCAGGTCCTTCGCGCCCACTACGAGATCGCGGAAGCAGAAACCGAGAAAAAGGCTGCTCTAAAGAGAGTTGCAGAGGTTTTAGAAAACGCACTGCAACAAAACGAGGAGGCTATTTCGGTACTGGAAGATGCCGAAGCAGAGTTTGGTGCCGACAACGACACGCTCCAGATGTTGGCTCGTCTGTACGAGAAAGCTGCGCGCTGGGAGAACTTGGTCGAGACTCTTTGGAAACTTCGTGATCGAAGTCCAGATGTTGAAGAGCGAAATGCACTCAACTTTCATGTTGCCGAGGTTTTTTCACGGCATATGCATGAAACGGAACGTGCCATTGAGTCATTGGCATCAATTTTGGCGGTAGACTCTCTGCACGGCGATGCCGTGCTTATGCTTCAAGGGTATTTGTCGGACGACACCTTAGCCACACGGGTTGCTGCTGCGCGGGTCCTTAGTACAGTTTCAACGCAAAACGAACAACACGATCAGCTTGTCGACGCTTTGGAGATTGTTGCCGAATCCGATAACCATTCCGAAGCATACAGTAGCTTCGTGCGAGCCGCACGGCTTGCTCTTGAGAAATTGGAAGACAGTGAGCGCGCCTTCGCGCTCATGGCCAAGGCAGCGCTTTGCTGTCCAAGCGAAACGGATCTCGCCCAGTTACTGCCTGAGCTCAACGAGATAGCCGCAAAAGCCGGTAAATGGCCACAGCTCGTTGAGATCTATAAAGAGATTGGGCCTAACATTCTTGATGAGGATCTTCACGTTACTACCTTAGGTTCTGTCGCTGACATCGCTCGTCTAAAGCTGCAGGATCATAAACTTGCTGAAAAGTACTACGAACTCGTCCTTGAGCGACGCGCAGATGATGCTGCCGCACTCGATGCGCTTGAAGAAATCAACGCTGCGCAAGGAAATCATCAGGGCTTATTGGAAGTGCTTCAGAGAAAGACAGCGCTGCTCGACAATCCTGTCGCCCGGGTTCATTTATTGCTCAGGCAAGGGGACATTGCCGAGCACGACCTGAGCGATTCTTCGGCCGCTATCGAAGCCTATGAACAGGTCATGCAAGAAAGTAGGCGCGGAGAGGCTTTTGATGCGCTTGAACGTCTCTATGAAAAAACCGAACGCTGGGTTGATTTGGTATTTTTGTACGAGAAAGCCTTGGAAGAAGAGCAGGGGGATACTGCACAGATTCACACACGCCTGGGAATCGTGCTTTTTGAGCATCGAGACGACAGCGATGAAGGCTCGAGGCATTTTGAACAAGCCTTGGAACTGCAGCCCGAGTTCGCCCCTGCAAGAGAATATCTAGAGAAGCTTGTTTTTGATGAAGACGCAATCGATAAAGCCATCGTTGCTGCCCAGTTGCTCGAGCCTGTGCTCTTGCAAACCATGGACTGGAAGCGGCTCGTTGCAGTCATGCAGAATCACATCGAACTCGTAACGAATCCGAGCGACAAAAAAGAGTTACTTTATCGTTTGGCCGAAATCTTCGAAGACCACCTCGAAGACCTTGACGGAGCGTTCAGCACCTATGTCCGCGTGTTCCGTTTGGATCCTTTCGAAAAGGAAGCTCGTGACTCGAGCCTGCGTTTAGCGCGGGTGCTTGAGAAATGGGAAGAATGCGCTTCGGTCTTTGAAGACGTTTTTGAAGATATCACCGACACAACCTTAGCGATTGAAATTGGGATGACTTCGGCTTCAATTCGCGAAGAACGCATGCTTGATGCGGGCCCTACTGCTTCGGTGCTAGAGCGTGTAATCGACTGGGACCCTACCAATGAAAAAGCCCTAGCGCTATTGCAGTCGAGTTTGTGGCGAAGCGCTTCCTATGAAAAACTAGCGAGTTTGTACGAAAACCTTGCCCTTCACGCCGCCGATCCAATAGAGCGTGTTGAGTTTCTCTTGAAACGCGCCAATCTCCTTAGGGAAACCTTAGCCGACAACGCACGCGCAATTGAAAGCTATTTGTTGGTACTTGAAGACGAACCGGAACAGCAAGACGCCTTTTCTGCTCTTTGCGAGCTTTTTCAAAGCGAAAACGACTGGCAAGCTTATTCGAAACTCCTTGAAAGCCAAAGTGACCGCTTGGCAGGAAAAAACGAGGAGCATTCCGTGCGCATGGAGCATGTCCGAGTGCTCATTGAACACTTATCCGACGCAAACTCGGCGCTTCGCATTCTCGAGCAAGCGGCACACTCTTTTCCGCAACGCGGCGAGTACTTGAACAAGCTCGAGGAACTCGTGCAAAAGCCAGCGCTGCATGATCCTGTTACTCTAATTTTGCAAGAGTTGTATCGTAGCTTCGATCAGTGGAAAAAGCTTATTGCTGTCAACGAAGCGCGCTTGGACATTATCAACACGACTGAACAAAAGCTCGCGTTGTTACGAGAAATTGCTGCCCTACAGGAAGACCGCAATAAACACCACGCTTGGGCTCTGGACGCGTGGAGCCGAGCCTTCATGCTTGAGCCCGACCAAAAACAGATTCAGAGACGAAATGCGTCGCTTAGCTGAAGGATTCAACCTTTGGCAACCTTATGCGACGGTACTTGAGCAGGTCGCCAAAGAGACAACGAATAATGCAGAACTCCGAAGTGAACTTTTAGATGAGCTCGCGGAGATTCACGAGACACACCTCGAGAACACCAACATGGCAACCCACACGCTTGAGCTCTTGGCTGAGATAAAAACGGGAAGCGCACACATCCAAGTTCTAGAGCGGCTAGCGGCACTTTATGAAAAACAGCAAGCGCACTCACCCCTTGCCAGAACACTCAAAAAGCTGGCAGCTAAGAGCGAAGGCGGCGAAGCAGCCGTTCTGTACAAACGTCTCGCGGAACTCTACGAAAACCGCTTAAACGATGCAGTTAGCGCCTATTCTATGTTAAGCGAAGCCGCGAGAAACGACCCTGCGGACGCAGAGTCTTGGGAAAAACTCGATCGGCTTTGTGTACAAACGCGGCCTCAAGAAGGTCGAACACTTCTCTCTATTTTGCAAAAGCGTGCAGAGCTCTCCATGGACGCGAACGAGCGCGCCACGCTGTATGAACGCATGGCTCAGATAGAGTGGCAACAACTCGGCGAGCTTGATGAAGCGCGGCAACATCTGATACTTGCCATTGATCAGCTCCCACAAAGCTTGTCTCTTAATTACAAGCTAAACGACATTTTAGCCGAGCTAAAACTTTGGCCTGAGCTCTACGAGCAAGTACTAGAAATCGTCGAACTTGAAGAAGACCCGGAGCACCGCGTCACCTTACTGGTTCAAGCGGGAAACCTTGCCAAAGACCGGCTCGATAAAAAACTCGAGGCATTCGAGCACTACAAGCTGGTGTTGCAGCAGCACGCTGAAAACGACAGCGCTGCTGAGGGTTTACTATCACTGATACATACGCCTGGGCTTGAAAAACAAGTTCGAGAAATCATCGAGCCGGTTTTTGTAAGCAAAGGGACTGGGAAGGGCTATGTTCGGTCCTCGAAAGCCAGATCGAACGCCATACGGATCCCGAAGAAGAGCTGTCTTTGCTTGAAAGGCTGGCCACTATACAAGAGCAGGAGCTCCAAAAGGCTGAGACAGCATTTCATACCCGATCGGTCGCATTCTTATTGGATGCCAATCATGCCATTGATCAACTAAGCGAGCTCGAGAGACTTGCCGAACAAGAAGGCCTTTGGGCTCAACTAGCTAAAACGCTCCAGAAAAAACTTGAACAAGAGTTACCTCTTGTAGACAAAAGCGATTTGCTCACTCGACTTAGCGAGTACGCTTTACACAAGATTCAGCACCCAGAACTAGCCATTTGGGCATTGACTGAACTCGCCACCTGCAGCAACGAACCGGAAAAAGTGCTTGAAGAACTTCTTGTTTTGCAACAAGAGCAGGAACTTTGGGCCGAAGCGATAGAGACCATCAAGCAGCTCTTAGAGAGCATCGTCGATCCTCAAAAACAGACCAAGCTGCAACTTGCTCAGGCCATGCTTCAGCTTCAAAAGCTACATAACGAAGAAGAAGCGTTAGCACTCTTCTCTAAAATCTTCGCTTCGAGCACAGATACCACTCATGCCGTCGAAGCACTTGAAAGAGCGGCGATAAGTAGCGATTGGCAGGCAGAGCGCTACCGTTTGCTCGAGGAACTTTTTTCTGCAAACGAAGAGCATGAAAGACTCGCAACCTTAATTGAGCATCATCTTAGCGAACCCTGCCACGAAACGCCTCCAGAGAAATTGATGCAGCGCCTCGCAACGCTCTTGGAGGATCAACTCGAGAAGCCAGAACAAGCATTCCAATGGAATAAAGCTTTGTTTCAGCTCGACCCGACCCATCCGGCATACATTGCAGCAATAGAACGATATGCCGAGGCGACTGGAAGCTGGTCCAGCTTGATCACGTTGGCTGAACCCGTCCTAAGGGACAAGGGTATAAAAGACAAAACGAAGCTCAAGCTTGGACGCCGTGCACTGAACTGGTCGTTGGAACGTTCAAAACTCCCGGAAGAGGCCGCGGCAATAGTTGCCTTGATAAGCGAGCTGAGTGAGGCTTCTGATCTGTACGAATACCATCGGCAAATAGCCTTGTTCTTTGCCGAAAAAGGCAATGAAGAGCAAGCACTAGTTAACTTCAAAAAAGCCGCGGATCTTGCTCTACACGAAATGAAGGATACAGCGCTAAGCCTCACGGCGTTGGAACAAGCCAATTCACTTTTTTCAAAACATGAAGACATTCTGCAAGCAATGCAGAAGTTGTATCTTGAAGAGCAAAACTGGGAGCATGCAGCACACACGATGCAAGAGCTCTACGAGCTGTCTTCGGGCGCAAACAAGCTAAGCTTCGGTGTCGAGCTTTCGACACTTTTGTTTGACAAGCTTGAACAACATGAGCAGGCGTTGTCGATATTGCTAGAATGCAGAAGCGCCGATCCTTCAAACCAAGAGCTATGGGAACTCATTCGCAAGCAAGCAAATCAAACCGAAAGCTACAGCACTTTTGCAGAACACGTGGTGTTTGAAGCGTCGCAAGTTGCTGAAACAAAACGCAAAGGGGCGCTTTACTTAGAGGCGGGGCATTTGTACCAGGATCAGCTGACGCAGCCCTCTTTGGCCCTCTCGCAGTTCGAACAAGCCGCTAGCTTCCTTACAGAAGACAAGGAAGTCCTGCTTTTGTTGGCCAAAGCGTACGAAGCAAACGGAGATGCCGAAAAACGGATTAAGATCCTAGAGCAGCTGGTCACGAGTTATGGCAGGACACGCAACAAAGAAGCTGCCGTAATCCATCAACAACTCGCGAGCGCCTATCTTTCTGTAAACGACAACGAAAGAGCGTTGGAGCACTTCGATCTTGCATTCAAAATGGATCTAAGCAACATCGATGTGCTGCGCGAATATGGCATGCTTTGTTACAAGCTTGAGCAATGGGATTTAGCTCAGAAAAAGTTCCGTGCTCTTCTACTGCAACGGCTCGATGAAAAGAGCGGCATCACTAAAGCCGATGTTTACTTTTACTTAGGCGATATCGCCTCAAAGCAAGGCGACTCCCTTCAGGCGAAAAACATGCTAAAACGCGCCTTAGCGGAGTCTCCAGGCCATGAACGCGCTAAAGAAAAACTTACCGAATTCACCTAAGCCAAAACTTATCCCCGAGGGTTTAGTTTCGATTGATGGGCAGATCATGCCCGCGGATCACGCGCAAGTCTCGGCGTTGGATCGTGGTTTTCTTTACGGAGACAGCGTGTTTGAAGTGTTGCGCACCTACGATGGAGCGCCTCACTTCCTCGAGCAGCACCTCGAGCGGTTATTTCGTTCCGCATCGCGGGTGCATATGAATTTGCCCTTTAACATCCAGGTTTTGCGAACGGAGGTTCTTGCGCTCATCCAAGCAAATCGGGAAGACGGCGACGTCTACCTGCGAGTCGTCATTACGCGAGGCCCGGGACCGCTATCGCTTTCCCTAGACACCGATTTCGCCTACAGCCGAATTATCCTGCGAGCGCCGGTTAAGGTTCCAGATGAGGCCGCGTATGAAAAAGGTATTTCAGTCGCTTTGGTGTCGGCCAGGCGCTACGGCGCCGCCACTTCCATCGCCGGAGTAAAGAGCTCGAACTACCTCGGTAATCTTCTTGCGGCCACTGAAGTTAAGGAGAACGGACATCACGAGGCTGTTTTTCTCTCTGAAGAAGGTATGTTGCTTGAAGGCTCAAGCAGTAACGTTTTTATTATTAAAAATGGAGTGCTCCGTACCCCACCGTTGAGCACAGGGATTCTTCCCGGCATTACGCGCACCATGCTGATCGAGGCGGCAAGAGACCTTGGTGTTCCCGTATCCGAGCAGCCGTTGTATCCCCAAGACATCTACACCGCAGATGAAGCCTTTATCACAAGCTCTGTCCGTGAAGTTTTTCCAGTTGTTGCTGTCGACGGTCTTGGCATAGCCCAAGGCAAACCCGGACCGTTTACAAGGAGACTCCACGCTCGCTACCGACAAAAGCTTCGTAAATAGCCGAAAAACAAAGCATTTGACCAAAAAGCCAAGCTAGGCTAAAAACGCCCCACTATGTCGTCCTTATCGAAGAAAACGAAATGCATCCGCAGGCGTAAACGAGCTCGCTTAGGCAAAGCCAACAAAAAGCAACGTCTCGCAGAAAACTCCCCGAAGTTCGCCATTCATCCGGAAAAAGAAGCTTCCAAAGAATAGTCGCCAAGTATCCTCGCAACGCTTAGCCTAAGTGCAGAGGAGCGGTTTCGTGGAATTGCCAGCTTTTGTTGTTTTCCTGAATACTTCGTAGCTCCCAATCGTCGCGAAGCAACGCTACAAAGTACTTGTCTTGATCCAAAACCGGCATGGCAACGCGTGCAAGTTGCATGTCTTTGATGTCTTTTGGTCCGGTGACCCAACGCGCATAGCGGTATGGCAGGCTGTTAATGCGGACTTTCGCGCCGTATTCGTGCTCCAGTCGATAAACCAACACGTCAAACTGCAATTGGCCCACAACGCCAACAATCGGGTCTTTTTCGCGGCCTTCTTGAAAAAACAACTGCACAGTGCCTTCTTCGGACAACTGGGAAGTCCCTTTTTGAAACTGTTTTCGCTTCATTGGATCATCAAGCTCAATACGCGCAAAGTGTTCCGGCGAGAAACGAGGCACGGAATCAAAGAGCAATGCGGGATTGCTGCTTAGCGTATCGCCAATTTTGAACAAACCGGGATCAAACAACCCAACGATATCTCCGGCGTAAGCCTCTTCGACAATCTGCCGGTCTTGCGCCATGAATTGCTGGGCGTGCGCAAGCCTTACTTCCTTCTTTAATCGAGCGTGATGGACACGTAAGCCACCCGAAAACTTCCCAGAACATATGCGGGCAAAAGCAATGCGATCGCGATGTGCCGGATCCATATTGGCTTGAACCTTAAAGATAAAGGCGGAAAAGGCTTCGTCTTCAGCCTGCACATCGCTACCGTCGGCTGCTTTTGTGCGCCCGGGAGCCGGGCAGAGCTTAGCAAAAGCCTCTAAGAAAGGCTCAACACCAAAATTACTTAACGCGCTTAGAAAAAACACAGGGCTAATTTCGCCACGAAGGAAAGCCTCGTTATCGTAGTCTTCTCCTGCGCCTTCGAGGAGCTCAACGCTGCCCTTGAGCTCTTCTGCCGCATCTTCGCCGAGAAGTTCCGAAAGTTTCGGATCGTCAATGCCAGCAGTTTTCACCGGTACCGGTTTTGCGTTTCCGGCAGTTCGCATAAACTTGAGCACGTTCTTTTGCCGCAAGTTGTATACACCTTGAAAGAGTTGGCCACTGCCTATGGGCCAGGTAAAGGGAACCGTCGGCAGCTCCAAAACCTCTTCCACTTCAGCCATTAACTCGAAAGGGTCTCGCGCAGGCAAATCCAGTTTATTAACCACGGTGACCACTGGAATGCCTCGCATCCGACACACCTTGAACAAACGACGTGTTTGATCTTCAACGCCCTTAGCCGCATCAATCAGCATGATCGCGCAATCGGCGGCCATTAAAGTGCGATAGGTATCTTCACTAAAGTCCTGGTGGCCTGGGGTATCAAGTAGGTTGTAACGGATGTCTTCGAAATCAAACTGCATAACGCTACTGCTGACCGAAATGCCGCGTTTGCGTTCAAGCTCCATCCAGTCACTACGCGAAGCCAGGGCGGAGCGTCTGGCTTTGACAGCTCCTGCAGTATGAATCGCGCCACCATAAAGAAGTAGCTTCTCTGTAAGGGTCGTTTTTCCAGCGTCAGGATGGGAGATAATCGCGAAAGTACGTCGTCGCTCGATTTGCTTTTTTAAACTCACGACCGGGCCTTTACAACGCTAATGTTCAGCAAGGCAAGGTCCTGCCATCAGGATCGTTGGCAAAAGGAGCGAAGTTAGCGGAAAAGCACCTAAAACTCCTGAAAACACCCAAAACACTAATTGGAGCTTCTAATTCGCCACACTTAGGGCGCTAGGCTTGGGCCCCATAAGCTCCATGACAGCATGCCCCTCGCTCCGGCGCGCTTGGGGCAACCCCAGGGCCTGTAGTACCGTTGCAGCGGTGTCCATCGTGGATATAGGCCTTGCGATAACGCTGGCACCAAGGGCGGGGCTATAGGCGATCCACGGTATCCTTTTATTCTCATCGCGATGGGCCCCATGTGTTTTGCCGAAGCCTCCGTGATCCGAAGTCACAATAAACAGGGTGCGCTTTTGATCGACACGCTGTTCGATCAAAGACAGCAAATCGCCAACGCACTGATCGGCCGTCGTGACCGCTTTTCGGTAACGCCACGACATCCATCCGTACAAATGACCTGCCGCATCGGGTTCGGAGAAATGAACAAACGCGATCCCTCTTTTCTTGCTGCGAATAAAATTCGAAGCCGATCGCACAACCTTTGAGCAAAACATCCCACCCACCTGAAAATCAAGTGCTCCGCCAGTATCGTCCAAAAGCTCAAGTTTGCGTTTAGCGACAAACATCCCCACCTCTAAATTCGCAAGGCTCGCTATTTTAAAAATAGTTGGA
Organism: Myxococcales bacterium; assembly: GCA_016699535.1. Taxonomy (NCBI): domain Bacteria; kingdom Pseudomonadati; phylum Myxococcota; class Myxococcia; order Myxococcales; species Myxococcales bacterium. The sequence goes on along the minus strand of CP064980.1, from coordinate 2,709,757 downwards.
AAACGAATGCGTCCAAAGCCACGACGGAAAGCATTAAAGTTGATGCCATGCACCCCGATATCGACGCCACTGACCATGGACGCATGAGAGGGAAGCGTATGCGAATGCCCAATGGTCCGTGCATCCTCAGCCCATACACCCCGGTTCATCAAGCTCTTCATCACAGGCGTTGCCGTGCCCACGGCATCTTTACGTAGGCCATCAATTGAAAGCAGAACGACAAAATCAAAGGGGGATGCCGCCGGTGTCTCAATGTCGATGCCCTCAAGGGGAGGGGGCTGTGAGAGAGAATGCAAGAGCTCTTCGTTGATCTCTTCACCAAGACCACAAACCTCCGCCTCAGAAGTCAAGCTTCCAGGCGTCGGGTTGGGAAGGCAAAGCTCCGATAGCGATGGCTTAGCTTGATGACTAATAGCAGAGCTCGAATACAGTTGCGGTTGTGGCGCAGCGCACCCGAAAGGCGTAAGCCAGGGCCACGCCAATATACACGTGATGACAAAGCAGTATTTGAGCCTCTGAGTTAGCGTATGGGATGACGAATTCATACAGCAGCTATTCCAGTGAAAATTCTATCACGCTTTGGGGACTGTCACCGGCATTTCGGGCAACGAAGTACGCGCCTGCAAGCACACCAACCACAGCCACCGAGACCAAAATATGCCAATTGGCCTCAAACCAGTTTTCTTTCTGATCCACGGGTTGTACGGCCTGAACCGCGCCGTGATTCACGACGGGTAGGGGCTTAGGAGGTGGCGGCATGCCGTTTTGTGCTGCCAAAGCACGTATTGTGACGTATCGACGAAGCGAGACATCCGAAATCGAAGCCAGATCCAAGGACCTCGTAAAAAATGCTGCTTGCTTTACATCAAACATAAACAGAAACATGCGGTGGCTCTGCCGCCGGACAACCACAAGCGATGTGCATTCGATTTGTTGTCCCAGGCGCCTTAGGACTGCAACATCTCGAGTTTCGCCTGCTCCAAGTTTGCGGCGAAGCTTGCTCGCGCGTTGACTTGCAGAGGTGACGTTTGCCGGAAAGACGCCTGCCAGCACCGAGTTAAGCCCGGAATCAGCAGGCAAAACAAGTTCAGGTTGGTTCCTCAAAAGCTCTTCGATTCGTTCTGCTTGCTCGACCAACCATTGATCGGAGTCTCCGGACACCACAATCGCTGTTCGCGCAACGGCCTGCGCTTGAGCTCTTGAGTGATTGATGCCCACTAGAGTAGCAAACACAACGAGTAGAGACGGTAGACTGTCGAAAAAAGCTTTCATCCCTTTCTTTGCCTGCCAAGCTTAACGTCAATCAGGCAAAGCCCATGAGCAGGAGCTGTTTGTCCTGCAAGCGCTCGTTCGGCCGAGTTACTGAGAAGGGTGGGCACGATGTGTTCATTGTAACGCCCCGTGCCGATTTCGACGAGAGTGCCGACCATGATGCGCACCATGTTGTGCAAAAAAGCATTGCCGCAAATCTCGACGCAAATCAGCCCTGAATCAGCCCCGAAACCGGTTTGCACCGTAATATCCCGAATGATTCGCACCGTTTTTTCTCGGGGATCGGCCGAAGAGCGAAATGCTTTAAAATCGTGTTCGCCTAAAAACGACTCCGCGGCTCTTTGCATGGCATCAAGATCCAGTCCCTCGGTCCATGGCCGGTGCCAAGCCAGCAAGCGAAAAAGCGGGTTACGCCCCGGATCGGTATCAATCACGTAACGATAACGCTTCTCGACGCTATCAAAACGCGGGTTGTAGTCTGGCGCGCACGGCTGGATATGCCTTACTGATATATCGCGAGGCAGTGAGGTGTTTAGGCCGCGAAACCAACCGTCTTCGGAGATTTCTTTCCTTGTTGCAAAGCTTACGCGTTGTCCTAAAGCGTGTACGCCGGCATCGGTACGTGAAGCGGCAAAAGTTGCGACCTCATGTCCTGCCATCTTAACGATAGCCTCTTCGAGCACGCCTTGGACCGTGGCTAAGCCCTGTTGCTTCTGCCAGCCGCTGTACTTAAGGCCGTCGTAAGCCAGGGTAAGCAGCCAACCACGTTCCCTCATCAAAGCAGAATCTCCGCCCTAGAAAGTAGCGCCAAGGCCAATAGCCCAGGACGTATCGGAAAGGTCCACGTTGGAATTCGGTTTTTTTCCAGTCGTTGTGCCGAAGAGTTCAAAAAACAGAAAGGTGTGATTGATGCCCCATTCTTCATCCAAAGAGCGTGCAGAACTCGGCTCCAAAAAATCGAGATAAAGATCCGCTTGCAAAGCCCAGCGAAAGCCTCCGGAATAACCATTGGCGACATTGTTGTTGCCAGTGTTCATGTCCCAAAACGCCAGTTCTCCACCAAGCTTGCCGACAAACACAAAGGGCACATTAAGTTCGCGCCAAAGCACATCCACGCGAAGCACTGCCATGACGCTAAGCGGAACCACGTTCAGAGACGTCTTTTCGCTGATGGCCACTCCCGCTGGATTGAGGCTTGAGCCTGCAAAGTTCGCATAGCCAAGGCCAAATCCAAGACCCAACAAACCAAAGTAGGGAATTCGCATAGGATAGACATCGAACTCCAGACCTAAGAGTGGTCCGCTATCACTGATGTTGTTGTCCCAAACCGACCCGCCAACAGCCGGATTGTACGAACCTCCCTTTAGCTCAAGCCCAAAGCGCTCCGCGCTTTCGAACTTTTTGTTTGGATTTAGCTCAGGCTCCCAGCTTTGTGCATGAGCACCGGCTGCCACAAAGAAGATCAACGCCCCCAAGCAGATGCTTTTCATGAACGCCTCCTACGGAAAAAAAGAAGGGCTCCAAGCACCGACAGAAGCGCTACCGACGATGACGACAGTCCCCGCTGAAATGAACAGCTTTCAAGCTTACAGTCGGCCGGGTCTTGCCCTTGTCCTTCGCACAAGCTTTCATAAATACCAACCGACTCCTGCCGCGTCACACAGGCCACGTTTGATAGCGTACTTACGTTGCCCGCAAAATCGTACGCTGCCACTGCGATGGCTGCTTTCTGTCCAAATTCAGGAATCATCTCGGAAACATCTAAAGAATAGCTTGTCGCTGTATTGCTCGTTTGATCGCGAATATACAAGCCGGTAGCTTCCGCGCTTGGAGGAGCTTCACCCTCAATCAAGCGCTCGCTCGTGCAACTTTGTCCATCGGCGTAATCGACGTAAATGAAATGTCCACGAAGATCACTTTTATCCGAGTTGCTCCCAATTGAGACCCACCGCGGTATCACCGCTTGCGTCCTGTAAACTACTTGGGTTACCAGGAGGATCAACGTCGATTCTAAAGTTTAAGGTAGCATACGAATTGGCATCCACTGCATCGTACTCATTGGTGTCAATGGCTAGGATATAGAGGACACCTTCCGTGTTGTCACACGCGCCGCGCAAAGCATCAGCCGGAATAATAAAGTCCTCTTTCGTGGACGAACCGTTGATGCTCAAGTCCGACAGCCCTTCAACGAGGTGGCATTTGGGTTGCGTCGTGTTGGAATTTCGATTTTCTACATCGTTACACGGAATGCCTGAGCTACCTGTCCATACCGATAAACTGTTTTTGTCAGTGGGTATGTTTCGAACCACAAACGTCAGATTCGTACCGCTTGTGCACTCAGCAAGGCTTATCGGATTATTCAGGGGGTCAAGCGTGGTCGTGCCGCCCGTGCGCCCTTCAATAGCGGTCACCTTCACTGTCATCTGCGCCATGCCAAGCGCAGGAAAGGCCACAACGGCGAGTAACCCGAGGAACGATGCTCGGCCCATTCGAGAAATAAAAGTCATGCGTCGCTAGTAGCAAAGATTGGGCCAAAATTCACCGTCAAAAAAAGCCTGTAATCAACGATCCAACCCATCCACATTCGACAATTTGTCAAAACTCAGGCGCTTTCCCCACAAAAGCAAGACAAAGCGTCAACCAAAGCCCATGTAGCCGGTCAGGCACGTTTGACAATCCTAGCTGCTAAAGAAACAATCCTTCAGCAATCTGAACAGCATTGAGCGCGGCTCCTTTTCGGATGTTATCGCCTACGATCCACAGCTGCACCCCGCCAGGATTCCCGATATCATCTCGAATTCTGCCCACAAGAACGGGATCTTTTCCGGCCACATCCCGCGGAGCAGGGTAGAGCCCCTTGGCTATATCATCGATCACTTCGACTCCAGGTGCAGCTTCGAGCAAAGCCCGAACCTCTTTGGCGCTTGTAGGACTGCGGGTCATCAACGTGACAGCTTCGCTATGTCCCGTTTCCACCGGCACCCGCACTGCGGTCGGAGAGACTTGAATGCTCTGGTCCCCGAGAATCTTTTTAGTCTCATTAACAAGCTTGGTTTCTTCTTCGTGATAGCCCGTTTCAAGATCGTATTTCCATTTCATCAGCAAGTTGCCCGCCAGAATATCACCAATGCTGCCCGGCTCGGGCGTCTTGCCTTGTGACCAAGCTGCTGTTTGTTTGTAAAGATCCTGAACGGCATTAACGCCTGCACCACTGGCAGCTTGGTAGGTCGCTACTACAATACGCTCGATACCAAAGACATCGTGAATCGGTTTTAACGCCACAAGCATTTGCATGGTTGAGCAGTTCGGATTGGCAATGATGCCCTTTGGATGGTGCTTTGCCGCCTCGATATTCACCTCTGCGACACATAAAGGCACTTCTGGATCCATGCGCCAAGCCGAGGAGTTATCAATCACCACAGCACCCTTGCTTGCAGCAATCGGCGCCCACTCACGCGAGACCGCACCGCCTGCTGAAAAAATTGCGATATCAACGCCTTCAAAAACTTGCGGAGCAATCGCCTTAACCTCAACTTCACCATCGCCAAATTGCACACGTTTGCCGGCACTGCGCTTCGATGCGACGGCAACGAGGCGCTTAATCGGAAACTTACGTTCATGCAAAATCGAGAGCATGGTCTGGCCGACTAGGCCGGTTGCTCCCACCACAGCGACTGTAAAACTCTTATCCATATTCACAGCTCCTTAATTTCCAAGCTCTCCAAAGTCAAACAAGCAACGCGGCGCAACAAATTCTCACTATTTCAGTCAAGAACAGGAAAACCATAACCCGTTGTTATTGCCACGTTTTACAGGACTTCGCCTATACCTGAGTTGACAACCCGGGAATAGTCCTTCATAACCCTGGGAACCACACCATCAATATTAAGCAAGGTTTTATGACGGAACTTAGTTGGAAAAGCAGGCTTGCCGCAAGCATTCCCAAAGACATGGCAGAGGAAATCGACGTTTTTGAAACGCAGATTGAGCTTCGTAAGCAAGGAAAAATCGAAGAAAAGCTTTTTGCCGAAGCGCGTTTGCGCCGAGGTGTCTACGGACAGCGCTACGATAATGGCAAGCGGCACAATGGTGAAAGTTCTCAGGCAATTAATTTTCCATGCGGCGAGCTAACGAAGGGCCCTGACACCGTCTGGGACGCTCCCGGGATGGAACGCATTAAGATTCCTTACGGCAGACTTACCAACGATCAACTTGATGTGCTTGCTGAAGTGGCCGAAGAGTATTCCGACGCTATTTTGCACGTCACGACAAGACAAGACATTCAGCTTCATTTCGTGCACATTGAAGATACACCCGACATGATGCGGCGCCTTGCCGTTGTGGGCATCACCACGCGCGAAGCTTGCGGCAACAGTGTGCGCAATATCACCGCTTGTCCTTACGCGGGCGTATGCAATACCGAAAGCTTTGACGTACGCAGCTATGCCAACGCGCTCACCCGCTTTTTGCTCGGACATCCTGATGTCCAAGATTTCGGACGCAAGTTTAAAATCGCTTTTTCCGGTTGCAAAGATCACGCTTGTGGCTTGGTCAACATTCACGACCTTGGTGTGGTGGCGAAAAAACGCATCGTCAATGGCAACGAAGAGCGCGGCTTTGAGTTTTACGTTGGCGGAGGCCTAGGGTCTGTGCCTCAGCACGCCAAACTCTTTGATGAGTTTTTGCCTGAAAAAGAGCTACTGCCGATGACGCAGGCGGTGTGTCGTGTATTTGCTCGGCTTGGTGAGAAAAACAACCGTGCGCGCGCACGAATTAAGTTTCTCATATCAAAGCTCGGCATCGACGAGTTTCGCAAGCTGGTCCTCGAGGAGCGAAAAACAATTCCGGCCGATCCCCGCTGGCATGCGTTGCTGGAGGACAAACACACTCTTGATGGTGTTGGCCTGTACGAGGAAAAGCCTTTGCGTCCAGGCAAGGTTCTTGTAGACGGCAACTTCTCTGACGCTTTCAAACGCTGGCGCGCAACAAACATTCGAAAACAGGCGCAAGACGGTTATGTCGTAGCTACCGTTCGTCTGCCGCTTGGCGATTTCACCTCGGATCAAGCACGCGTACTTGCTGATTTGGCACGCCGCCATACAGGCGATACCTGGTGCACCACCGTTGAGCAGAACTTAGCGTTGCGTTGGCTGCCAGAAGCTGATTTGCCAGAGTTTTTTGAAGCGCTGCAGAAAGTTGGCCTTGATGCCGCAGGAGCAAGCAGCATCGAAGACGTCACCTCGTGCCCTGGCACCGATACCTGCAAGCTTGGTATTTCAGCATCGCGTGGCCTTGCCGCAGCTCTGAGCAAACACATCAACGACAGAATCGCTCGCGCCGAGCTCAAAGACCCGGTCAAAGATCTGCGTATTAAATGTAGTGGCTGTTTTAACTCTTGCGGACAGCACCACATCGCCGATTTGGGCTTTTTGGGAGTATCCCGCAATGTTAAGGGTCGCCGCGTCCCGCATTTTCAAGTTGTGCTCGGCGGACAATGGGCCAATAACGGTGGATCTTATGGTCTTGCTATTGGCGCCGTCCCGGCCAAAAGCATTCCCAAAACAGTGGACCTACTTACCGACACTTATCTTGCCGAGCGAGAGGGCGATGAAAACTTTCAAGCCTGGATCAGTCGAAAAGGCAAAACCGAAATACGCGGGCTCTTAAAAGAGCTTATGATTGTTCCCGAGTACGACCACGACCGAAGCTACTATACCGACTGGGGTGACCCGAGGGAATATACAATTGGTGACATTGGAGTAGGGGAGTGCGCTGGTGAAATCGTCCCCTTGGCCATGTTTGGTCTTGCAGCAAGTGAACGTCAGGTATTTGAAGCTCAAGTCGAACTCGACAAAGGCAACCATCAACTTTCGCTTGAAAAATCCTTTCGAGCGATGCTCGATGCCGCTAAAGCATTAGTTCAAATCGAAAACATCGACATTACGGACGAGCCAGAACATATTCTGAGCGAATTCCGCACGCGCTTTCATGACACCGGGCTCTTTAACGATCCTTACGCGGGCGCTAAGTTCGCAAACTACCTTTTTGCCGCCGAAAAGCGACACAAGACTTCCGCCAATCAAGAACTCGCACATCAGTCCGTCGAAGAAGCGCAGCTCTTCATTGAAGCAGCTCATGCTTGCTACGACCGCATCAGCCAAAACCAAGCAGGACAATACCGTGGCAACTGACTCTTACATGATTAACCTCAAGTTCTTTATCGAGAACGACGACTCACTGGACCATGAGAACTTCATTCGCGTCTTTCACGAATGGATCAAGCAAGGAAGCCTTGATGACGTGCTCATCGACGTAGCCGATTACCGTCACGTGCATCATGGCCCAGGCGTGATGCTCATTGCCCACTATGCCAACCTCGGCCTCGACCAGCAGGATGGCAAAACGGGACTCCTTTATCATGCCAAGCGTGACGTTGCGGGGAGCCTGTCCGAGCAGTTACACAGAGCCTTCGCTTACACCCTCAAAGCCGCTGAGCAACTTGAGACCGAATCGTGCTTCAACGGACAGCTAAAATTTCAAAGCGATTCGTTTTTGCTGCGCGTGCACAATCGCCTGCAAATCGGGACAGAAACCGAAAAAGCCCAGGACCAGCTTAACGAAGCGCTTAAGGATGTTTTTCCCGCGCTGGACTGGACACTTGATCGGACCAGGCAGGAAAAAGGCCCCCTTGCTTTTACCGCTTCAAACGCGCCATCCACCGATAGCGTCAAAAAGCTCCTAGAACACCTGAGCCCATAAAAACCCCATATCCAGGATGAAGTTGATTCCCGCGTTAGGAATGGGTACATCTCTGGTGTAATGTCCACGAAACCCTCGGCAAAAGCACCTAGCCCTCGGCAAAAGCGAGCCAGCGGTCAATCTCTTTCAGCACTGGAAGCACGCTTTTACGAACAATCAAAGGAAAACCGATGGTTGCACGAGGAACTTAAACGTTATCAAAAGTTGCTCAAAGATTCTTACAGCTGCGTGCCCGACCAAACTCGACACTCAACGCTCAGGCCTTTTTTGATCTTGGCGCGGCAAAAACAAGCTGGAAACGCGAAATAAGCTTCTTGCACGGGGAAGTGGCCGGCCTGCGATCAAGACTTGCCGAAATCAGCCAAGCCGTCTCATCTTCCAAACAACAAGCGCTGCTTCAAGAGTGCATCCATATTGCTAAAAGCGCATTCACAGAGCTCGATGAACTTGCAAAGCAACCTTTGCCCGAATCGCTTAGACTGCGCAATCCACTTTCAGAACCACCCATCCAGGAAGGTGCTGACTTAAGTGAAATTGGCATCAAAGCCTTGCGTTTGGCGCTGGATGAATCCAAGCATACCGAACATGATCTCAAAGCCGAACTTGACGCCCTTAAAGAGCAAGTCGATGCAGAACAACGGCAAGCGAACAACCGCGAAATCATCATGAAATCCATGGCAGCTCAGCTGGAAATTCGCGACCAACGCATACGTGCCCTTGAAGCAAGCGTCGCCAGTCCCGAAGCTCTTCGCGATTCGATTGAGATACGTACCCTTGAAGAATCATTGCTTACTTTGCAGGAGCAGGTCGTCGAGCTATCCGAAGAGCTCGAAGCGATTCGTCAAGCATACGAAAACTAACCGTTGAGCAGACCGCAGCCTTACTAAAAGCCAGCGTTTGCTTTAAAGAAAAAACGCCAAACTTTCCGAAGAAAGTTTGGCGTTTTTGAGCAGAACAGAGCTGCTGGATTAGAAATCCATGCCGCCCATGCCACCTGGTGCGCCACCGTGTGCATGAGGAGCTGCAGCCTTTTCATCTTTTGGGCGTTCCGCTATCAATGCCTCCGTGGTGAGCATAAGCCCTGCCACTGAAGCAGCGTTTTGAAGCGCCGTGCGAACAACCTTGGTTGGATCGATCACGCCTGCTTTAAGAAGGTCTTCGTACTTCTCGATGGCAGCGTTGAAACCATGTGTTGCTTCTTTAGCATTACGCACACGGTCAACCACAATCGAGCCTTCAAGGCCAGCGTTTGTAGCAATCTGACGAAGAGGCTCTTCGATGGCACGACGTACAATCATGGCACCAAAACGTTGCTCTTCACTAAGGTCAATCTTGTCGAGCGATGCTTGGCAACGCAAAAGCGCTGTACCACCGCCAGGCACGATACCTTCTTCAACAGCAGCACGGGTTGCGTTCAAAGCATCTTCAACACGAGCCTTCTTTTCTTTCATCTCAAATTCAGTTGCAGCGCCAACTTTGACAACGGCTACACCACCAACCAACTTCGCAAGGCGTTCTTGGAGTTTCTCGCGATCGTAGTCGCTACTGGTCTCTTCAACTTGACGACGAATGGCTTCGATACGGCCTTTGATCTCCGCCTTTTTACCAGCGCCATCCACAATCGTGGTGTTCTCTTTGTCGATAGTAATGCGCTTTGCTTTACCAAGGTCGTTGATGGTGACGCTTTCAAGCTTGATGCCAAGCTCTTCGCTCACTACCTGACCACCGGTAAGGATAGCAATGTCCTTGAGCATTTCCTTGCGACGATCACCAAAGCCAGGAGCTTTGACAGCGGCAGCATGGAAAGTTCCTCGAAGCTTGTTCACAACAAGCGTTGCAAGGGCTTCACCTTCGACATCTTCAGCAAGCACAAGCAAGGGCTTCTGCTGACGGGCAATGGCCTCAAGCACAGGAAGAAGGTCCTTCATGTTTGAGATCTTCTTCTCAGAAATAAGCACATAAGCGTCTTCAAGAACAACTTCCATGCGCTCGGGATCCGAGATGAAGTAAGGGGAAAGATAACCGCGATCGAACTGCATGCCTTCAACCACATCGAGCGTGGTCTCAAGTCCTTTAGCTTCTTCAACGGTGATCACGCCTTCTTTACCAACACGCTCCATAGCCTCAGCAATAATCTTGCCGATGGTTGCGTCGCCGTTGGCTGAGATCGAACCAACTTGAGCAATCTCTTTTGGATCTTTGGTTGGCTTCGAGAGTTTTTGCAGCTTCTCAATCACAGTCTGAACGGCTGCATCAATGCCGCGCTTAAGCTCCATGGGATTGTGTCCAGCGGCCACAAGCTTTGAGCCTTCGCGATAAAGAGCCTGTGCAAGCACAGTCGCTGTGGTGGTTCCGTCACCAGCCACGTCGGAAGTTTTCGAGGCCACTTCGCGTACCATTTGTGCGCCCATGTTCTCGAAACGGTTTTCGATTTCAATTTCCTTTGCAACAGTAACGCCATCTTTGGTGACCGTTGGAGCTCCAAAGCTCTTTTCGATGACCACGTTGCGACCCTTCGGTCCCAAAGTTACTTTGACGGCGTTTGCAAGGGTGTTTAATCCTGCCAAAATACGATCGCGTGCTGCGGTGTCGTATAAAATTTCTTTAGCTGCCATGATATAGTTCTCCTCCTAAAATTATTTCTCGATTACGCCTAAAATGTCATCCTCACGAAGAATGAGATGCTCTTCTCCAGCAATCTTCACCTCGGTGCCGCTGTACTTACCAAAAAGCACACGATCACCATTTTTGAGGTCAAGCTTACGAACAGAGCCATCCTCGAGCACTTTGCCGTTGCCTACTGCAACCACTTTGCCTTCAATGGGTTTCTCTTTTGCAGAATCAGGAATAATGATTCCGCCTTTGGTTTTAGTTTCTTCTTCTAGCCGTTTTATGATTACACGGTCTTGAAGGGGCCTGATTTTCATAACGCAAACCTCCTAAGGTCTTTCCGTCGCCAATGGACGGCATTTTTTTAGCAGTCTGTCTGCCAGACTGCTAGAGCGTGGGCAACATAACCACCTGAGGGAGGGAGTCAAGAGAAGGGCACCCTTTACTAATAAACTGTTGTTTTTATTTGAATTAAAAAACACGGGATGAGGTTATCACCGAAGATACGATCGCGTGACCTACATGTAGGCATTTTTTTCACGTGGCGATTTCGCTCGCAACATAAAATTGAGCTATACTTGATAGAGGTGACGCTTTTCAAGGAGGTCCAAGTTTGAGTTCAATCGAAGGCCACGTGAACATGCGTGCATATTTTCGCGACCGTGTGCTAGCTGCTTTGAGGCGCCAAGGCATAAAAACACACGAACGCACGGAATTTTACCTCGTTAATCTTTTAGCGGAGTTCGCGGTCCACGATGATATCGAAGAGCATCGCCATACTTTGGTTGAACTATTCGCTAAGGCCATGGAAGCCGAGGGCCCAGAGCGCCTTCGTCGCTTTAAGTCCATGGGGGATCGCGCCTTGTACCGTACGGGATTTTTCGCGGAGAACCTGACCGGACGGGGCATTACCCGCGATTACGTCATGACCATGGGAGAGAGAGCTTATTCAGCCGCAAGGCAAATTGCGCATCGCGTCAAAACGCCTCGCGAAGCTGAATTTGCGGAGACTTACGGCGAGCTGGCCAAACGTTTTGGAGCCTTTGTGCGGGTGCTCGACGACATTCGCGAAAGCACCGCGCTGCGCAGTCCGCAGGACATCGTAAAGCTCTACGAGCGCTGGCGATTAACGCGCTCGCCGATAGCGGCCGAACGACTCCGTGAGCACGGACTCTTTCCTCAGGCCTCAAAAAAGAAGCAGCTGCATTGATACTCAAGCATATCCATCAGAACTTAGCCAAGCTCTACGACCTCGATCGAAGCTTGCCTATCGAAGCTTTTTCCTGTGATGAACACACCGCTCGAGCCGCCGTAGGTGATGATATCGAACGCGGTGAAGTCGTTTGGTTTCGGGAACACGACGATGAGATTGCCATTGGGCTTTATGTTGAAAAGGAAGCGCTGGACCTGCTCGCCACCACGGAGACGTGGCAACTCGCCAATCAGTCGCATTTCCAGGCCTTCTGCCTTGCTGCAGAGGGCGTCAGCCACGTGGCTTACCTTCATCATCGAGGAAGTCGGGGACATAAAGTCTCGCTGCTCGAGCTGGAACTTCAGGCTGAAATCGATAAGTACGCTTTGGCGCTTCTGCAGGGACAAGGCGCAGGCGTGATCATGGAGCGAAGCAGGCACTTGCGTCGCCATCTATTCGAAAAAACAAGCTTTATTGACCACGAGCATTCCGAAGCCGGGGAGCGCTATCGCACCGCATCAAGGCATGCTGCAAGGCTTGCAAAGTACATTGAAGAGCACTTCGTGCATCGGGGCGCCCTTGGCGAACTGGCGACCTTTCTTAGACGTTTTTATCGCAAAAACACCCAAGGCAAACTCGAGAGCTGTCGTAAAAACTCAGTTGAGTAAGAGCGTCCTAGAGCATTGGATCGGCGGCTTTTTGTTCCGCGATATACTCTTTGGTCACTTCTTTAACCGAACGGGTAAAATAGACACGCTTGCCCGCAATTTCGCGAAGTGCTGTAACCGCCGCTCGGTTTTTACTTTGCACAAGGGCAGGTGCACCTTTGATGAGCTGGCGAGCTCGCCGGGCGGCCAGAACCACCAAAGCAAAGCGATTTTCATCATGTTTCAAACAATCTTCAACGGTTACACGTGCCATATGCCATCCTAAAACTTAGCGGGAGACGGAAACTAGCAAGCTTTAACAAGCGATGCAAGCAATTCAACGCTTGAAGAGCAAGGCATCCCAAACGAGCTCGCGCGGCGCAAGCGCCCGGCAACCCCAAACGAGCTCGCGCGGCGCAAGCGCCCGCTCGACATACTTTACGGGGGAGTGCTTGGTCGCATACCATGGGGCCTGCGATGGCGGACCTGACTATTTACGGACCTGAAGGTCCACAACGGCACAACTTGGGGGAAAACATCACCCTTGGGCGACACCCGGACAACGACATCCAGGTCCTCGATCGCATCGCTTCAAAGAACCACTGCCGCATATGGAAGGTCAAGGAAGGTTATCATCTCAAAGACCTTGATTCGCTCAACGGTACATTGGTCAATGGTAAACGGGCATCTTCCGTGGAGCTCAAAGATGGTGATGAAATCATGGTGGGCACAACCCGTATCGTGTTTTCTCACAAGGTCCAGTTCAAAGCTAAGAAACGCGTTCCGCAAGTCACCATCACACCAGGATCCATTGACAGTCATATCCATACGCGACTGGCTCCGATCAGTGAGCAACGCTTTGTATCGGAAAAACTTATTGCGAACGAAAAAGATTTACGTCGCGACTACGAAAAACTTCGTTTGGGTTACGAGCTAACCAAAGCCATCGGCCTTGAATTGGATGTCGATAAATTACTTGAAAAAGTATTGGCGCGACTCATGGAAATGTTTCCAGCCGACCGAGGCGTGGTGCTGCTCGTAGACGATGAAAGTGGCGATCTTCTGCCACGTTGCGTTCACATGCGCGATGAAAAAGCAGAGGATGAGCAGCTTACCATATCAAGCACGATCACAAACGAAGTGCTTCGTGACTCAACGGCCGTGCTCTCAAGCGATGCGACGATGGATGCACGGTTTCACGGCGCGCGTTCTGTTATTATGCAGGGGATACGCTCGTCGATGGCCGTTCCTTTGGTGCATGCCGATCATACCTTTGGTGTGATTTTGCTCGACTCGAAAGTTGCAACGAATTCGTTTCGAGAGAAAGATTTGCAGCTCTTTCAGAACGTGGCCAATCAAGCAGCTATTGCCATCCAAAACAGTTTCTACGCAAATAAAATCGAAAAAGACGCGGTCATGCGTGGTCAATTCGAGAGGCTACTGTCGCCTGCCATCGTTGAAGAAGTTATGAGCGGCGCGGTCAAGCTCGAGAAGGGCGGCCAACTCCGTGAGACGACGGTACTCTTTACAGACATTCGTGGCTTTACCAATATTGCTGAAAACCAAAGCGCTCAAGAAACGGTCACCATGCTCAATGAATATTTTGAGCTCATGGTGGAAGTCATCTTTAAGCACGAAGGAACTCTGGATAAATTTGTGGGTGATGCCATTATGGCGCTCTTCGGTGCGCCGGTAATGCACGATGACGATCCGGTACGTGCAGTGCGCACCGCAATTGAAATGCAGGGCGTGCTTGATAAATACAATGCACAACGCATCATCAAAGGACAGCGCACGGTGCGCATGGGCATTGGCATTAACACGGGCGAGGTGGTGGCCGGGTATCTTGGAAGTAGCCAGGCCCTGGAATACACCGTGATCGGCGACGTGGTTAATGTAGGCGCAAGGCTTTGCTCCGTGGCTAAAGAGGGTGAGATTATTATCAGCGAATCGGTCTACAAGGCCGTAAAGACCACGTTAAAACAAAGCCCTTGCCACCCACTCAGGTAAAAGGTAAGTCGCAGGCCTTGAAAATCTATCAAGTCGTTTGCGAAACCAACAACGAACCGTTTGAGGTCGAGCGAACGGCTAAAGTGGAATTTTAGCTGTGGCTTTTTTAGATTTTGAAAAACCTTTATACGAACTTGAAGAGCGCATCCATAAGCTCAAGAAAGTGGCAGCGTCGCATGCTGACGTTGGTGCTGACCTTGAGAAGCTAGAGCAAAAAGCGCAAAAACTGCAGAAGCGCATTTATGCCGACCTTAATGTTTGGCAAAAAGTGCAGTTGAGTCGACATCCGGACCGACCCTATTTCCGTGACTATCTCGACCGCATATTCACCGACTTTCAAGAATTGCACGGCGATCGACGTTTTAGCGATGATCCCGCGATCATCGCAGGATTCGGACGTTTCAATGATCAGCATGTTGCCATTATCGGGCAACAAAAAGGTCGCAGCACGAAACAAAAAGTCTACCGTAACTTCGGAATGGCCCACCCGGAAGGCTACCGTAAGGCCTGCCGTATTATGGAGCTGGCAAATCGTTTCAGTCGACCTATTTTTACTTTTATTGATACACCCGGAGCCTATCCAGGCATCGGAGCCGAAGAGCGCGGCCAAAGCGAAGCCATCGGTCACTCGCTTATAGTCATGGCCAGCCTTGAGGTTCCGATTATTGCGACTGTAATTGGAGAAGGGGGCTCTGGCGGCGCTTTAGCACTTGGTGTTGCTAACCGCATTCTGATGCTCGAATTCGCAACCTATAGCGTGATTACTCCAGAAGGATGTGCGTCGATTTTGTGGCGCGATGGGGCACGCGCACCAGATGCCGCCGAGCAGCTCAAACTGCGAGCACCGGAAGTACAAGGTCTTGGTTTGGTTGATGAAGTGATCACGGAGCCCGCTGGAGGAGCTCACCGAGACTTACGTGCAACCGCAACAAGTCTCAAACACTCGCTTGCTCAACACCTATCCGAGCTAAAGAAGCTCGACGCCAACGCTCTACGCGAGCAGCGCTACCAAAAATTCCGCGCCATGGGTCAGTTCGAAAACAAAGCGTAAACAAAGCGTACGCTCGGCTTTGCGCCTCAAACAGTGGCCAGAAAACGATTCAGATCCTGGATGACTTCGAGCGGAATGCCGTGCTCGCCTTCGAAGGCATGCCAACTTAGCTTCGCTCCGGCTTTGCTGAGCCTGTCCCTTAAGGTCTCAGCCACCCCGATTGGAAGAATCGGATCCCGAGTGCCATGACTTTGATACACAGGCACACCGTCCAACTTGGCAACGTGCGCATCCCATCCTTTGCCATCAATAATACTGGAAGATAGCAAGGCTAAGCCGCCCACGCGCGAATCGAGCGCTAAGGCCGAATCGAGTGCCACCATTGAACCTTGGGAAAAACCACCCAAAATAGTTTGCTCCATGCTGACTTTAAAACGAGCTTGCATCGTTTGGAAAAACGCAACCATCTGTTCGCGTAGCTCTTTCACCCCTTCAGGCAACTCGTTGCACAATGCTTCAATTGCTTTTGGGCTTGTAGCGTTAGCAAAACGTTCAAGATCAATGTGCCACCACGCTCTGGATTCCACCGGTCCGAAAATGCGCCCGAGGCTATGCGGCGCCTCTGGAAAGGCAAAGGCTGTGCCAGCAGGAGCGTAGAGCACCTGATGCAAATCGACTAAATCCGTGCCAGGCGCGCCAAAGCCATGAAACAGCACGTAGACTCTTTTTGCCGGCTCATCAGCAGAGTCGCATAAGACGTGCGTCGTAAGACCGGCCCAGTTTTGAGTTTGCTTAATCATGCACTGTTGTCTCATAAAACGCGGCAAGCGCAAAATAGCCCCAACACCGGCATTCCGGCGGGATTTTTTGCAACAGACGCTTAAGCTAGGTAGCTTCAGCGAATGCGAGCCATGGTTTTAGCTGCAGGATTTGGAACGCGTCTTAGGCCTCTTAGCGAACTATTGCCCAAACCCGTCGTCCCGGTGGCGGGGCGACCGGTCATATCTTTTGCCTTAGAAACCCTAAGCATGCACGGCATACGCGACATTGCGGTCAACAGCCATTATCTCTCGGATGAGCTACGCGAGCACATGCAAGGCTTTGTCCCGCCCGATGTGAATCTGGCCTTTTTTCACGAACAGAAGATCCTTGGCACTGCCGGCGGACTGAAGAATGCCAGGGCTTTTTTGCTGGACAGCACAGACCCAGACGATGCAATCGTCGTATTCAATGGAAAACTCGTCTATCAGCCGGATTTGAGCTCAGCCATCGCGCTGCATAAACAAAGCGGCGCTATCGCTACGATGCTGCTTCAGGCTCGCGCCGAGGGTAGCCACTACGGCGCTATCGACCTGCGAAGCGATGGCAAGGTATGCGGCATTCTTAGAAACGAAGAGCCAGTCGATCCAGCGCTAAAACGTTGCATGTTTACCGGCGTTCACATTCTCTCAAAGCAAGCGATAGAGCAGCTGCCCGACGCCGGATGCGTGATTCGCCAGGGCTATGTGCCATGGCTCGAGCGCGGAGAAACGATTGTTGGCATGCTCGATAGCAACCCATGGCATGAAGTGAGCACCCCGACGAGCTATTTTGAAGCGAACATGTCGCTGCTCGA
The DNA here is from genome assembly GCA_016699535.1 of Myxococcales bacterium. Classification (NCBI taxonomy): domain Bacteria; kingdom Pseudomonadati; phylum Myxococcota; class Myxococcia; order Myxococcales; species Myxococcales bacterium. The sequence continues at coordinate 2,692,661 of CP064980.1, read as the reverse complement.
AGATTCCGCAGCATGGCCAAGTATTCAGCTATCCGGCAGCAACATCATCGACAAACAAACCATGCCACTTTCGCGAGACATTGAACTCGACCGCTGCATCATCGGAAAGAATGTAAGCCTCACAGAAGGCATTAAACTATCGCGCTGCATTGTTTGGCCACGAAGCCAGATCAGGCAAAGCGTAACCAACAGCATTATCACGCCAAAACACAGGCTCACTATGGACCGAGAATAGAGTCCCGCCCGATCGCGGAACGAGCAATGCTAGCCGGATCCCAACCAACGTGCAGCTACAACGGTAACGTTGTCCGGGCCTCCGTGTTCGTTGGCGCGGTCGATCAATGCTTGGGTAAGTTTCTTTAGGTCCGGGTTGTTGATTGCGATATCTTTAATTTCTTCGTCCGTGACCGGCCCACTCAAGCCATCGCTACACAGGATGTACAAATCACCTGCGCGTGGCTGATCCAGAATGGTATCAACGCGCACGTTCTCTTTCATGCCAAGCGCGCGTACGATGACGTTTTTGTGCGGAAAATTCTTTATCTCTTCTTCTGAAAGTTTACGCATTTTTATGTAATCGTTCAAAAGCGAATGATCTTCGGTGAGCTGCTCAAGGTATCCATCACGCAAGCGATAAACACGCGAATCACCAACGTGACCCACATACACGCCGGATTCTCCTACCGAAATGGCCACAAGCGTCGTGCCCATACCGCGAAGCTTGGAATCCTTTTGCTGGGATTCAAAAATTCGCAAATTCGCTAACTTGATGCCAGTGATGAGTCGGTTTTCCTCGTAGCCGCGACTGCGATCCATCTTGTAAGGCCAAGTCGCTTCTGGATCGGCACTGGTTGCCTTAAAAAAATCCCGCAATGTTGCGATAGCAAGTTTGCTCGCGACCTCGCCACAGGCATGACCTCCCATACCATCTGCAACGATGTAGAGGTTGTCCTCTTCGAGAATCGCGTAATTGTCTTCGTTGTGGTTTCGTTTGATGCCAACGTTGGTATCACCCGTCACAAGCACCCTGGCATGCGATTTCACGTAGGAAGCCTCCCTTTTACTGATTATATACGGATTATTCATGCTGATCCAAATCAAAAGCTGGATTTTCCTTATCTTTATTGCTTTTGCCGGAATTAATTCGCGCCTTTCCCGGTTCACACGGCCTTTGTTTTTCGCTAATTCCTCAGCTGGGATGCAATGACACAATCCATCAAGACAAAGCCAGCGGCAGGCAGCCTTGCTGAACAAGCGCACGCACACCTACAGTGGGAAATGAGCAAGCACCGACTGCCCATGCTCTCTTTTGTCGAGCTTTTACCTACGCAACCCGCCAAAACCCAAGAGCAGCAAGGCATGAGCCAGAGTCTTGAAGAGCTCGCTAAACTGGCCGCAGAGTGCAGGGCTTGTCCTCTGCATAAAGGTCGCACGAAAAGCGTATTCGCCCGCGGTGACGATAAAGCCGATCTTTTGTTCGTGGGCGAAGGCCCCGGCTACTATGAGGACCAGCAGGGCCTTCCTTTTGTAGGAAAAGCAGGGCAGCTCCTTGATCGCATGATTAACGCAATGCGCTATGAACCCAAACAAGTCTACATATGCAACGTGGTAAAATGCAGGCCCCCTGAAAACCGAACACCGCTTCCTGACGAAAGCGCCGCCTGTTTACACTTCCTCGAAGCACAGATTAGAGCGGTTCAACCCAAAGCCATCGTGGCACTTGGCAGGTGTGCGGCACAAGCTCTTGGTGCGGTACCTGAGTCAGGCAGCGGTTGGCGTGGACGCTGGAGTCAGTGGCAGGGTATTGATATGATAGCCACGTATCATCCAGCCTATTTGCTTCGCAACCCCGAACACAAACGCATTGTCTGGCAAGACCTTCAACAAGTCATGACTCGACTTGGAAAATAACGCGCATGGACTTGTTGGAACTAAAAAAAACTTTTCAGAAGGGAGTGGGCAAGAGCCCAGGTCTAGCCCGAGATCTTCTAGGGCTAGATGAGAGCGCCGAAGACAATCATGTCGCTTATGAACTGTTGCGAGGCATCACCGCCGAAAATCTAAAACAGCTTTCCATCAGCCCCGAGAAAAAACAGGACCCCAGACCGCCCGTCGATGAAAGCAAGGTGATGCACAGTGCCGAAGGCAAGTCGCTGCTGGATCGGCTGACCAACAGCATCAACCAAGGCACGAGCGCACTTGAGGACATCTCCGACATTCGCACGCTCGTTGCGATCCTGCATGCCGGATCGCTTCGCTTGCGACGTGCAGCGGCACAACGCATCGAGACTATTATCCGGCACGATGTTCCCAATGAGGCGCTCAAGTTACTGGCTGATGCAATTCAAAACAATCGAGACCTCGATATCGCTTATGAACTGGGCCTTGTCTCGCGCATGCTCCCAGGCGCCGTGGGTCGCAAAGCGCGCGCCGAACAAGCACGATGGAAACGCATTGCCGAGGAGACGGAAAAAGATGTGGAAGGCTTTTGGCAGGGCAGCGTGCACACCAATCCCCTTGCCATGATGCCAGTGGATCAACGTGCCCAGCTTGGACTGCGCACAAAAGATCTTTCCAATGCCACACTCTGCTATCTATCATCCGTTTTAGAGGGCAGCGATGGTATCGCAGATGCAGAAGACCAACTTGCGTTGCTTGTCTCACTCCGCTACTGCGGCGATTCACGCATCGTCCCTTCGTTATGTGTGCTTCTGGAAAGCAATGATTTTCACACCAGTTCCGAGGCCGCTCGCTGTCTTGCCCGCATTGACGATCCAAGGGTTCATCCCGCGTTAGCCTCCGCATTCGAACGAAGCGTTTCAGTGCGCGAACGCTTGATTTTAGCGGCGGCATTGGGCCTACAAGGCGATGTCCGGGGCAGGGAGTTTCTGAAAGGACATCTCACCGACCGCGACAAAACACAGCTCTTGCTTGTACTCGAAGGACTCGAGACCCTTGGGAGCAGCGAAGATGTTGAAACCGTTGCCTTACTTTTGGAGGAAGACGACCTTCCGCTAAACTTAGCAGCCACGCGAACCCTCGGACGCATCGGCGATTTGCGCGCGTTGATTCCGCTCAGAGACATGTTGCAAACACCGCGCGCTTCGAGCATTCGTGCAGAAGTCGAAGATGCTCTATACGATGTACGCGAGCGCTTATTTTTACGTGGCGAAGAAATTCCGGAAAGCGAAACCGTTGTCTTTGCACTTCAGGCGGTCTCAAAGGCACAGCTTTCCGCCAAACGTGATCCTGCCAGCGTTCGGATCCGAAGCTACTGGGACTATATCCGTGGCTGGTTTTGGATGCTTTTGGGTTTTTCCCGTCGTGCTATCGCACGCTTTGAAGGGGCAGCCTCCCGACGGCCGGGCTGGGTTCATCCTCTTTTATCGATTGCTATGATTCACTCTCGCAAGGAACGCTATGCGCAAGCACTTTCTGCCTTTCGCCGGTCCATCGAAGCAGACAAGTTCCATGTTGAGCGTAATCCACTCGTTGCACGAACCTTAGCGCTATGCTTTTTGCGCCGCGCAGAACAAATCGAGCAAGAAGGCCGAAGCGATGTCGCTAGAAGCATCATCGATGAAGTGCTGGCTCTGGACCTCCGTTTTGCGCCGCCATCGATTCTCTTTGAACTACGGCGACGACGTGACAGCTTCCAGCTTGGAGATGCGTCATGAGTCAGTCGCTGAAAGCTCTGCTCGAAAAATCGCTCGGTCATTACAAACAGTTGCATCCGACCTCTCTGCCTTCGGCCTTTGTTGATGGCATTACCCTGAGCATGCGATACAAGGGCCAGACGGAAATTGTCGCGCTCCAATACCGCTCCGAGAGCGTTGCTCACAGTTGCACCTGCGGTAGAGCGGAGTGTGAGCACGTGCTCTTAACGATGCAGTGGGTTTTAGGACAGGAAGAACAAGCGCAAGCAAAAACCGCTTCTCTGGAAGGCGAAATTACGCGGGAAAAATCCGGCCTTACTGGCGTGTATCGGACCATACCGAGCCTTGATCGACCACCCATAGAAGACACGACCTCCTTTGCAGCGCGACTCAACGAGCTTGCGACTTCCGCCGTGCGTGCCGGAGTCGATGCGGTGGATTCTCCATCGGTAGAAGACAACTTCACGGGACTGGTCCACGTTGCACCCAAACCCCATCCACTTGGGTTTGAACGCTGGCTTGGTCGAGTCAAACGCGCCATCTCGCAACACGACGCAGATCAACTGGCATCGCAACTCTTTGCCGGCGCACAGATTTCACGAGACTTGAACGATCATAAACAAGAAGGGCGGGCGCGACTGGCTGCATGGTTTGGAACACGAGGATTTGACTCGTCCATCAGCGAACGCATGCAAGACCGAGTCTTGATCGAGATTGCGCGAGAATGGCTTTCTGGCACAAGACGAGCATCCCTAGAACGTAGATACTTTGTAGACACTCTATCGGGCGAGGTGTTTCGTGAAGAGCGTTTGCAGGGAGGCGATGGGGCCTCATCGGGCCCGTGTCCGCGAATCGTTCACGTCGGGCTTGCCCAAGTTTATCCCGGTGTCCCACGGCGCATTCGCTTGTTGCAATATGTCGTGTCGGGCAAAGTACCGTTTGCAGACTGGTCGCGCATCGAATCGATGGCCAATACGCAATTTGAAGAACTTTTGCCGTTTTACCGAAACGCGATCAATAGTTTTGCAGGACTTGCGGAGCCGTTTGTCTGGATCAAGCCTGTCCGGCTTGAACAGACTGCCGCGGGCGCCTACGCGCTTGATGAAGCAGGCATGCCTCTTCCGCTCGCTAGTGCCGATGCGCCATCCGAAATAGACTTACTATTCAAAGAAATGCAATCCGGCAACTTGCAGTGGCTGGCAGGTCGCTTGATAGACTCGCATGGCACTCTGATGCTACGGGTGCGAAGCATCATGCGCCTGGATGGCAAGGAACTCAAACACACACGCATATAATAAAGCCATGACTACCGACTCAAAGCTAAAGCAACTTATCAAGACCGTTCAGGTGGGCGGTAAAGATAAATACCACGAGCAAAACAAGCAAAAGGGAAAACTCTTTGCCCGCAAACGTATCGAGATGCTGGTCGACGAAAATTCGTTCATCGAAGACGCTACACTTGCAAACCATGTTGAGAAAGACTTGCCCGCAGACGGCGTTGTGACAGGCTTTGCGAAAATCGATGCACGCACAGTTGCCATCGTTGCCAACGACTCCACGGTCAAAGCTGGATCGTGGGGGAAGCGCACAGTTGAAAAAAAATTAAGACTTCAACAAGGCGCAGCGACGCTTCGATGCCCCGTATTCTATCTTGTCGATTCTGCAGGCGCTCGAATCACCGATCAGCTGCACATGTTTCCCGGACGACGCGGAGCCGGACACATCTTTTACAACCAAGTTCAGTTCAGCGGCGTGATGCCTCAAATCTGCCTATTGTTTGGACCGAGCGCTGCAGGGGGGGCCTACATTCCTGCATTTTGCGATGTGGTGTTCATGGTTGAAGGCAACGCCTCGATGTATCTAGGCTCCCCACGCATGGCTGAGATGGTTATCGGGGAAAAAGTAAGCCTCGAGCAAATGGGCGGGGCGCGCATGCATTGCAGCACCTCAGGCTGCGGTGACATTTTGGTGCAAGACGAAGAGCAGGCTCTCAAAATGGCCAAACGCTACCTTGGGTATATGCCTCAAAACTGCGAAACACTTCCGCCGAGGGTCTCTAGCAAAAAAGCGACACGCGTCGGCTCCCTCGAGTCCGTTATTCCGAAAGATGAAAACAAAGCTTTCGACATGATGCAAGTGATCGAAGCTATCATCGACGAGCATAGTTTTTTTGAAATAAAAGAACTTTATGCTCAAGAAATTGTCACCGGTTTTGCGCGACTTGATGGTCATGCAATCGGTGTAGTTGCCAACCAGCCCAAACATCTTGGCGGAGTTCTTTTCCCAAACAGCGCAAACAAGGCCGCACGTTTCATTCAGCTATGCGATGCCTTTAACGTCCCCTTGCTCTATCTCGCCGATGTGCCTGGTTTTATGATTGGCTCGGCTGTGGAGCAGCAAGGCATCATCCGCGCCGGAGCTAAAATGGTCTGCGCGGTAAGCGAAGCTACGGTTCCTTGCATTAGCGTAATTGTTCGCAAGGCCTACGGAGCTGGTCTTTATGCGATGTGCGGGCCAGCTTTTGAGCCGGACTGCTGCCTTGCTCTTACTTCAGCCTCTATCGCCGTCATGGGACCTCGCGCAGCAGTCAACGCGGTTTTCTACAAAAAAATACAGGAGTTACCGGATGGCAAAGAGCGTGAAAGCTTCGTAAACACGGAGCAGGACCGGTACAGGCAAGATGTCGATCTCTTAAAGTTGGCAAGCGAGCTTGTCGTGGACGCTGTCATTCCAAGTGACACACTTCGTTCTGAACTCATCGCACGTTTCGACTTGTACCGACAAAAGATACACGGCTCAAAACGTAAAAAACATGCTGTCTATCCCATGTAAGAGAAGCCGCAAGGTGGGCAACTAACCACATCTGATTACTTTAAGTTTTCTTTCACTTGCTAATGTTCGGTGCGATTGCAATAATTCCATAAGGCATGAACGTTGGACGCATTCGAATCTTAGTGGCCAAGCCAGGGCTGGACGGGCACGACCGCGGTGCGAAAATTGTTGCACGCGCGCTGCGTGATGCTGGCTTTGAGGTGATCTATACGGGTCTTCATCAAACGCCAGAAATGATTGCGTCTGCAGCGCTGCAGGAAGACGTGGATGCCGTCGGCCTTTCTATTATGTCCGCAGCACACACCACCTCGTTTCCAGCAGTCATTCAAGCGCTCAAAGCACAAGGCGCCGATGACATCCTTGTGTTTGGCGGAGGAATCATTCCTGAAGACGACATCCAAGTACTCAAGAACCAGGGCGTTCACGAACTATTTACTCCCGGCACACCCCTGGAGGAAATCATCCAGTGGGTGCGAAGCCACGTAATTCCTAAAGCAGCTTAATACAGTGTCTCATGCGCTTTGAACTTGATGATCTACACGCTTCGATTCAACAGAACGCACGGGAATTCGCTCAAAAAGAAGTGAGACCGCAAGCGGTGTGCTGGGATCAGGCTGAAGAAATGTCTACTCAGATTGTTAAAAAAGTTGGCGACATGGGCTTTTGGGGCATTCGCTTACCGGAAGAATACGGAGGTGCTGGACTTGATACGCTTGCGTACTCAATTGTTGTCGAAGAAATTGGTCGCGAAGATGGCTCGCTTGGATTGAGCGTAGCTGCACACAATGGCCTTGGCTCTTCACACATTGCAACCTTTGGCAGCGAGGAATTAAAAAAGAAGTACTTACCCAAACTTGCATCAGGTGAATATCTCGGTGCGTGGGCGCTTACCGAACCCAGCTCAGGCTCCGATGCTGCCGGCAGCATGCAAACACGCGCGATAAAGCAAGATAAACAATGGCTCCTAAATGGCAGCAAACAGTTTATCACACACGGCGCAAGTGCGGGAGTTTGCGTGGTGATGGCTGTAACCGACCCGTCGAAAAAACAAAAAGGAATCACAGCCTTCGCGGTGGAAAAAGGCACGCCCGGATTTACCGTGAGCCAGCATCTAAAAAAACTTGGCATGCGTGCATGTGAGACCGTTGAATTAAGTCTTGAAAATGTCGCGCTTGATGACTCGCAACGTGTTGGTGAACTCAATTCTGGTTTTATCGACACGCTAAAAATACTCGACACAGGACGCATCAGCATCGCCTCGCTTGCATTGGGCCTCGGCGAAGGAGCGTTGCAGCGAGCAATCAGCTACGCAAAAGAACGCGAACAGTTCGGCAAAACCATTGCGAACTTCCAAGCCATCCAATGGATGATCGCAAACAGTCGAACAAAACTTGATGCCGCTCGGCTTTTGACCTGGAAAGCTGCATCCTTAGCAGATCAAGGCAAGCCTTATACAAACGAAGCAGCAATGGCAAAGCTTTACGCCTCCGAAGCCGCTACTGAAGCATGCAATCACGCCATACAGATTCACGGCGGATACGGCTACACGCGCGAATACGTTGTGGAACGTCATCTAAGAGATGCAAAGCTTTGCGAAATAGGTGAGGGCACCAGCGAAGTTCAGCGCATGGTGATTGCCAAGAACATACTGCGTAAATAATGCCGTCGGATTAGCCATGGACGAACTGCCCTTTGTTTACCAGAAAGAGAATGCAATACATTTGCGTATTCGAGTTAATCCACGAGCTTCCAATACAAGGGCGTTGAGTGTTGAAGGCGACTATCTGAAAGTTGCGCTCAATGCACCACCAGTTGATGGCGCGGCAAACAAGGAGTTAATTGCTTTTCTATCGAAGCAGCTCGGGGTTAGCAAAAAAACCATTGCACTAATTTCGGGACAACGACATCGGAACAAAGTACTGCGCATTGCTGAGGTATCAACAGAACACATCCACAAGGTTATCGATTCATGGCAGCTAGCAAGCAAATAATGAAGAGCGCTAAGGGGAGGGTGGGTGAATTTTTACCACTACTGGGAGCAACTCATCATAATCTTTGCCTTCCGGTGCACTGCTAATGCTTCGCTCACGCAATTCATGCGGGAAATGAGCCCAAAAGGTTGTACCCTGACCCGCGCGAGACATCACTTCAAGCCGCCCACCAATCTGAGACAAAAGTTTCACCACAACAGACATCCCGACACCAAAACTATTGCGCGCTCTGGAGCTCTTATCGGATCCGCCAGGCTGAAAAATCTTACTAATTTTATCATTAGGAATTCCACGGCCCGTGTCAGAAATTTTTACCGTAAACACTTCTGGGGAACCACCGACCTCGATAACGACGCTTCCGCTCTCCGTGTACTTGGCCGCGTTTGTCATTAGATTGTCCAGCACCCGATCGATGATAAGTGGATCGCTCGTGATAAACGCCGGAGCTTCTCGGCTTGCAAGCACGCTGACACGGATATCGCGTCCATGAACTAAAGCCCGCATACGTCGGCGCAATCGATCGGTCAATGGCGCGATATCAATTCGTTCAGGAACGAAGTTGACCATACCTGTTTCTGCGGAAGCAACATTCATCAACTCATTGAGCATCAACTCCATTTTTTGAGTAGCGTTATCAATATCATCAAGTACGTCGTTTCCGTCGGGAACCTTCTCTGCATAGTCTCGTAAATACTCAATATTGGATCGCATTACCGATAGCGGGTTTCTAAGATCATGGGAAAATCCCCTCAAGCTTGTTACGCGCTCCTCGCGCATACGCTGGATTTTCCCAACAACATCCTGCATCGCTTGGGTGCGCTCCTGTATTTGCTCTTCGAGCATTTGCGTCCATTGCCGTTGGCGACGGTTGAACTCCATCACTTCTTGGCGAGCTTCGGCTTCATCTTGCGCCACCTGCTCCAAAGCGGTCTGTGTTTCGTTGCCTACGCCAAGGTTTGCTTGATAGGTTGAGCGAAACTCCCAAGCTAGAGCCGCAGCAATTCCAAAAGCACTAAGAGCTACCGTGGCAACCACCGGCAACAAAGAGGGCTGCCATGCCACTGCTAGCGCGGATAATCCTAAACCCAGCAAACCACCGAGTGCCACGGTAAAGCGGCGAGTTCTACGAAACCATCGCAACTCAAAGTCACAGCAGGGATCGCCCCAAGCAACACACTTCGTCTCATTGATTTGAGCAGAAGGCAGCCCCCACAAAGTAGGCAGAGCCGCAGTTTGTGCCTGGCGAGACAAGCACACCAAACGATGCTCCTTCACACTCGTGGTATATTTTAATCGTATCGAGTTACGGCCTTCAGACAACACTTCGTATTTGCTCACGGAAGAAAACAGACGAAGCGTTCTTGCAGCAAGTCGCAGTATCGTGTCAGGACTAGCGGCCCATATGATAAAGCGCAAAGGACCATAGGAATCGCGAATTCGATAAATACACGCATTCATATAGGATTCATCGCTGCCGGTAAGCTCTCTAACGCCTTTTAGGAATTCCCCTACCTGCCGAAAGCTTATCCAAGAAGATTGTCCTTCTAAATCACTTCGGGACAGCTTAGCTCGAGCAGCAAGTTCATCCAAAGCTTCATCGCCATGCATATCGGCCACGTACTGAGCAGGGCACCACAAAACCTTGATGGTAATTTCCGCCGGATCATTTTCATCCGCGGTATTGGAAGGAGCTGCTTGTTCAACCTTCGCTTGCATGCTCTATCGACCCTCTTCCCACGGCGGCTAGATTGCCACACCAATCAATGAACAGCAAAAGTGTATCTAATTTTGCCTAGGCACCGAGCCATTTCTTTTTTCGATCACTTACTCGGTGTTCAGGACAATTAAACTCTAGTTTATCCAATTCTATCACACATAGCGAAGAAAGAGACTGTTGCGCGCCCTCATCTGCATGCGCCATAAATACGTGTTGATAGCTAAGGACGGAAGCTAGGGAAATCGTCCGGGGACTCAATCCGATGTCCAACATGGCCGCAGCACTAGCCCCTGAAATATGTGCCTGAATACGAAAAGACTCGCGTACGACAAGAGACAGACGTTCAAATAGTTTCCAGTATCGCTTTTCATGTCGCATCGAATTGTCCAGGAGACATTTGCGCAGTACTGGAACGCGTTCATCCACAGGGCGCATAGGAACCCCAAACCCAGGCAATCGTCCGTGTTTTAGCATATGTGCTTGCGCAATTTGCTTTATTGCACTATCGGACGGCTCGCTATCGCCCAATGCTCTGTCCACGACAAGCAAAAACTCAGCTGCAGTGCCATATTCCCAAGGACCTATCGCGACGGACTCAAGCCCAAGGCTTATGCAGGCAAAGGCTGGTAAGGTGTGACCATACGACGCAACAAGGCGCACTAGCTTCAGAGGCCAAATGCGTGGGTCGGGAGTTGTGTTTACGGTGGCGATATCGTCAATCACACGAAGCTCGCTTAGCGAAAGTTGTTTCCCATGTGACGCAAGAACGCTCAACCCCGTAAGGCTCGTTCTCCCCGCCAGTTCCGCCAAAACCGGATATCCGAAATACCAGTTCTCACCTTTTTCTAGATCAGAGAATCCGACTTTGGTTTTTATCGTGACAGGCTTAGTCATCGTTCATACTGAAATTCTGGCATGTTCGCCGGATAGTTCATGAGTTCACTCGGCAAATGGGATAGCGCTTGTGCTATAGCGCACGGCAATCGCGCGACCACTAGTGCCGCTAGCATTTGATCTGGAAGAACCAAGCCAGCCCAGTGAAACACAGCCAAGCGTGCAGCCTCAGCACTTAGTGAGCGTTCCAAAGTGGCAATAGAAATATTTTCCTTAGCCAGACGTGCGACTAACATCTCTCTATACTGTCGACTATCACTTGAATCGCTATAAGCACACGCCGGCAATACCTTGTTCGGCTTATTCAACCATTCTAAAAATTCCTGATGCTGCTCGGTCACAGAGCGAGCCCATTCCGTCAAAGCTACGCTTCCTATGCCTGTCACATTGGCCAAATGGGATCCCATGAGTCGAGCCAGCATGGCAGCATGAGCAGGTGCCTCGCGAACTGAAATCGGCGACTGCAACATCATCGCAGTATCGAAAGCCTTAGCTTTTTCGGATGTTGGCAACTCACCGGTGAGATACAAAAAAACTATTTCCGTAAAGCCGTAGTACAACACGAGATCATCTTCCAAAGCATAACCAAAAACATGCTGAGGAAACCCTTGTTCTACGACACGTTCCGATAGCTTTCCCGGTCTAGGTCTTTGCTGATTGCTCATCGCCCTTAGACCGTTCGCGTGGGGCTAATCCCATCGGATTGTTTGCTTTTCGCAAGTCCCGCAACGATCAGTTGACCCACCAATCCCATTTGAGCCGAACTAAGCCGACTGCTAAGCTGGGCATAGGAATAACGCTCTTCCTGCAAAAGACGGCATACTTCGAACCCCTCTTCCACGTCCTCCATATACTCAACCGCCATCGACTCGTGGTCGGGAGAAAAGATGGTAGCACAGGGAACGGGCTTGCCAAAAAGAGGAGGGAGACTGGATACGTTTTTAACAGGGTCTCTCCAGAAGCTAGCGATTCTCTCCCGTACGTGGGGGCTCGCTGATCCATCCGTATTTCCGACGTTGTAATTTACTCCCGCCGAATAAGTTTTCTTAACCTGGGTTCCGCTTTCAAGCGTCAACACATCAGTCGAGTGGGCATGTTCACCAATCAGGGTCTGCTGAGAAGCTGACGTTTCGGTACCAAGGTCTTCGAGATTGCCAGAACCACGGGTAAGAACATGTAACAAATCAGGGCTCACCGCGGTATCGACGATGGCCTGAAAGGTTTGGTCTCGCAGCTGAGGACTTAGTTTCGAAGCTCGATCGCGCCAAAACATGCTGCCTGGGCTATTGTTGGCTATCGCATGATACCATTGATCGATCACCGTCGCAAAACTCGAGCCAATATGTTTCCAACCTCGACTGTAGCTAGTCCAAATATCTCGTTTCTCATCCCGCGAGTAATTTTCATCGAAGAAGCAACGAATCGCAAGCGTGGCACTTAGAGCATGTCCAATCGCAAAAGTGACGCCAGATGAGAACAGCGGATCCACAAAATAGGCGGAATCTCCAACCAACATCCATCCATTTTCATAGTCGCAAAGTCTTTCGCTAATCATCGAGTAGTTTGTAGCTGTACTTACTTTGTCGCCTACCGGAACAACGTCGGAAATCAGTTCATTAAACACTGGCACGCTCTGCGCTGCTTTAATGATTTCATTGAAATCCATATAGGGCTTACCTCGCTTGAGCACAGCCGGGTCAGTTACAAGTCCCAACGAGTGTGTAAGCTGCCGCTTTCCGTTGATGACTTTTGGAACCGGTATGTACCAGAACCATCCATCCTCAAAGGCAAAATTGGCAATGGACGAGAGATTGTCTTTGCGAAAAATGTTCCAATCGTAGTCAAGGCTTTGAGCTGGCTTGCCGCCAAGGACATGGTTCCAAATAGCAATGTTTTGATACTCAGAGAGATGGCTTCTGCGTCGCTACCTGCCGCTTCAACAAAGACACGACAATAAACATCACCCCGGTTTGCAACCGAAATTTTATTAAGCTCTCCTTGTTTCTCGTAGCGGGTGACTTCGGCACCTTGCCATATTTCAACCCCACAGCTTTCGGCATGCTCGAGCAAAATCGCGTCAAACTCGGCCCGGTTGCAGTGAATAGTCCACCGCCGAACACCGTCCTTTTTCCAAGCGGTATGCTCAAAAAATGTTGTACTTGGCTTATCTTTTTCCCAAAGATAGTAGCCGCCATATTTCTTTACATAGCAGTCACTGGCCAAAACCTTTTCAAGCGCGCCGCTAAGCGCAAGTCCCGGGATGACGCGATTAGCGAAGGACTCTCCGATATGTTCTCTTGGGAATTTTTCTTTTTCGCAAAGCAAAACGCTCAGTTTTGTTTGATTTCGCAAGAGCGCAGCTAATGTTGCGCCCGCAGGACCGCCGCCCATAATGACAACATCGTAAAACGGGTTTTTACCTGAGTTAACCATGAGCGACCCTCCAATGGAACTGCGTTATTCGTTAAGGCACCGAAAGCTTCGTTGCACAAAGGATGGACGCTAGACAGCGACGCCCGCTGGGACGTTAACAATTTTTTTCGTTTCCAGGCCAGCGGAAAACAAAGATTCAAGCGACGGTTGAAACGTCATTAACTTTAGAAAAAATTAGAGCTCACCTTTTAGTTCCAGGCCGGCGCTTTGAAAACTCATCCATGGAGTGATTGTGGGACGGCGAGCATGTTCGCGGTCTTTGCCAGGCTTGCTATCGTCGTCAGTCCAGCGTGTAAAGAAAGCAGTAAACAATGTGCCTATGGCAAGAGCACCGGCAGAAATTAAAAAGATATCAGCATAGAGGGCTGCTTCATCGCGGTCTTCTTCGATTTGTTCGCCAAGAGGAAGCAGAGGGTTTGCGTTTTTAACATCGTCGTTGAGACTCACCGTACGCAAGACAAAGTAGCTGCCAATCGCAGCGCTAACGACGGTAAGCCCGACGCCCGTCCAAAACCACACCGGCGAGATTCCGGTAGTCTCTTTCACTGTGATTTGGGCAGGTTTGAGTTTGAACGCTATATTTTGCGTGCTTCGGGCAAGTACGTCGATTTGTTTTCTTACCGGAATAAAGTCTTCGCTTCGAATTTCAAGCACGTGCCGCCCAGACGGAACCAAAAACTTACCAGGTGCCAGGCCGAGTTTCCGATCGCCAAGCCAAACCTCGGCGGCTGGGGTCGTTTCAATATTAAGTGCGCCCAAACGGTTTTTTAGACGCTTGATAATTTTCACGACTGAAGGGCGGTCCGGATCATCGCGTTCAGCTTGACGAAGATACGCTTTATAGTATTCAAGCGCTTTTTCGTAACGAAAAATAGCTTCGTAACTCAAGCCTAAATTGTATAAGGTATTGGGACGCGGAACCAAACGGTTGGATGCTTCAAACTCAACAATCGCGGCTTCGTGATTGCCGTCTTCTACAAGCTGCACGCCTTCGCTAAACCGTTGCTTCGCTTCGATAAGGTTTGCCGCCGCCGGGTTTCGACCTTTCCTTTGCTTAGGGTGATCCTTTGCATGCACCACTCCCAAAGAAGCGCCAAGGCTAATCCAAAGAAAACACGCTAAACTAAGCTTAAAAACTCTTGCGGACTTTACGTTCACGACTCTCAGTTTGCCGTATTTGAGGTGTTCGCGTCGAGCTTTCTGCTACATTAGGGATATTGGGGGTAGGTTTAGGTCGCACATGAGTCTTAGCAATGGGCTTTAAATCAACCTTTAGCTCCAAATCGTTATCAAACAAGGCCGCTTGCCGCATGCTTTGATAGCCTTCCTTTTTCACTTCAATTGTCACCGGATCAGGGCTACGAGGCCGCTCGGTATCAAGCGGATTCGGAAACCAGTCACCGTTGATATATATTCTGGCATCACTCGGCGAGGCAGAAATCTGAATACGAACTTTTTCACTGGGCATGGCCACGCGGTCTTGCGGCGGAGGTGGCTCAGGGCTTTTTATCTCAGCAGGTGCACCTGGCTGCATAATCAAAGCCTGCTCGCTCTCCGAAGCGTTGCCGTCCGTAGACGCTCGCCAATACATCAGGCCTCCAGCGATACTTCCAAGCAGCAAGAACCCCGCAACGAAAGCTTTTGCGCTATCGCCTAGCGCTGGGATTGGAGTGCGACTAGGTGTTGGCCGTACATGGGAAATTGTTTGTATCCGAGCGCCGGGCATGGGGCCGGGACGTTCGGATGTACGCGGTACGATGGCGCGAACTGGAGGGTCTGTATCGGCACGGCCGAAGTCACTCACGGTTGGGATGTAGTCGATATCCCGAAACGGCGCGAGAGCTTCTGCAAGCTCAGCCGCTGTCGCAAAGCGGTCATCCGGATTTTTTGCGAAAGCACGCATGACTATTTCGCTAAACTCTGTGGGAAGATCCGAACGGATGTGAGACGGCGGCACAGCTTCCTCTGTCATTATGTTCATAATGAGATCAGGAAGAGTCTCGCCGTCGAAAGGCACCTTACCGATTAGCCCCAGGTACATAATTACGCCCAAAGCGTAGATGTCAGCACGATGATCTGTGTTTTTTGAGCCCTTGCTCTGTTCCGGCGCCATGTAGTGTGGCGTTCCAATCAGCGCGCCCGTACGCGTTAAGCTGCTGTGAATCGAATCGGTGCCTTCGCGAACTTTCGAGACACCAAAGTCAAGTATCTTCACGAAGTCGCGATTGCCCTTGCGTTTAACAATCAAGATATTCTGCGGCTTTAGGTCACGGTGCACGATGCCTTGCGCATGCACGACGCTAAGCGCCTCACACACCTGTTCAACAATCCGTACCAACCTACCGACGGAAAAGGGTCCTTCATCTTCGATCAACTCAGCAAGCTCACGGCCTGCGAGAAACTCCATCACCATGTACGGACAACCGTCTGGTAGCACGCCAAGATCATTAACATCAACGATATGCTCATTGCCTGCCATCGAAGCAGTGCGCGCTTCACGTTTAAAACGTTCCAACGCACGAGGGTCACGCGCGAACTGTGGATGCAGACACTTAATTGCGACGCGTTTACCTATCAGAAGATGCTCCGCCTCATACACCTCACCCATACCGCCTTCGCCGAGTTTGCGAACGATTTTGTATCGGTCTTGAAGCACTAGACCTGTGCGGTCCGGAATCGGTTCCGGCACAGAATCCAGCTGCATTCTGGTGGGTGGTATTTGCACCGTGCCCTAAGTTTAGCAGAGTTTACTCCCTTCATGCACAAAAGCCAGCTCATTTTACTGCGTTGATCAGCGTCTTGGGATCACATGTATGGTGTTCACGCGTTTCACACACACCTCGGTATCGGATGCGTGTTTGTTAGCTGAAAGACATTTAGGGGCTATACTAAGTTAGTGCTTAAGGTTTTCATTTTTTGGGCTTCAGCGAGCCTAATCGGAGCGTGCAACGCTTTTGATGCACCATTGCAGGAACACGACGCTGGAAACGATGCGCAAGTTGCTGACTCAGACATCGATGTTGATGCAGGGAGCACATTGAACGACAGCGGTATCAGTATCGGAAGCTGCAACGATGCAATCCGAAACACGGATGAAAGCGATGTGGACTGCGGCGGAAGCTGTCCACCATGCGACCTGGGAAAGCAGTGCAACGCAACAACCGATTGCCAAAGCAATGTCTGTCAGAACGGTAGTTGCACGTGTTACTATGGGCCTTTTTCAACGCCGACGAACCTCGGGAGCGGCGTCAACTCTTCATCGGATGAATGGGACCCAGCGCCAAGCGCAGATCATCTTAGCTTGTATTTTGCATCCTGGAAAAGCGGAGGGCAGGGCGATGCGGATATCTACGTTGCCAGTCGCGCTAGCACAAACGATGCTTTTTCCTCACCCATTAGCCTTTCGGCCGTAAACGACAGCAAAGCAAACGATAGCCCTTCGCTGTGGAACGGAGACCTCAACCTAGCCTACGACTCTTGGATAGACTTCGGGGTCGATGGAAATCTTTTGTATGCCACTCGCACAAGCCTGCAGAGCAGTTTCACTGTCGCAACAAACGATATTTTTGTTAATATTAATCGCGGAGACTCGGCACAGCTGGATCCATCGTTGATCGACAATGGTCTGTTGCTAATGTTTAGTTCAAACCAGCCACAAGGTTCCGGCGGCTTTGACATATGGCAATCCACACGAACATCAGACGCCGTGCCTTTCTCTGCGCCAACACGGGTAGCGGAATTGGCAAGCAGTTCAGATGACGGCTTCAGCTCACTTTCGCGTGACGGTCTAGTGATTTTCTTCACCAGTGATCGCGCTGGTGGTGTTGGGCAAAACGACATCTGGACCGCAACACGCAGCACGCTTAGTAGCGCTTTCGGCACGCCTTCACTTGTTGCCAATATCAACAGCAGTGGAAATGAGGCAACACCATCGCTAAGCGCAGATGGCCTCAACCTCTATTTTGCAAGCAATCGCGCAGGAGGACGGGGGGAGCCGATATTTGGCGCGCGACTCGAGAGTGCCTGCAGGCCACTTCGAACTAAGGTGGAGCGGTCAATCGCTTTTAGACAGAGCACTAGAGCAACGATATGACCCAGGTTGCGCCTATCCATGCCCCAAGCGATGAGCCTAGGGAAGACATCACGGCAACAAGCAGAACGCGCGTAAAGCGATTTGCATAAATGCCGCGAACACTCATCATGGCATCTTGAATACCTTCCGCATCTTCCACGGTGGGACGCCGAAGCTTGGCTTCAACAAAACCGGCAACCATGCCCGTGCCAATCGTGGGATTAAGCGAGGTAATGGGCGATGAAATAAACGCAGTAAGCACTGTCCATAGTTTAGCGCCTGCCAAAAGGCTAAGTGCCGCCGCAGCGACGGCATTGGGCAACACCCAAGCGTAGATCATGGCGCTTAGTGTCTCACCCGCATGTTTTTGGTAACCTACGACAAACGCCGCAAGTACGATGGCGGGGATGATCCACTTGAGCAAAGCCGTCCATCGCGAAGGTGGAGGAATAACGGTTAGTTCCCGTCTATTAATGGTGTGGCCCAGGTAGCTAACCATGCCTTCGACGTGACCTGCGCCCACCACAGCGACGATGGTCTGCCCCTCGGCTTCTTGAACCGAACTCATCAAGTAACGATCACGCTCGTCAATAAGGGGAATTTGCACTTGAGGCATGGCCTTAGCGAACTCTTTCATCGCATCGCTCAAGCTGTCTCGGTCCTTGAGCTCTTCAATGGTGTCTTCGGTAATTTCGTTGGCTGTGAAAAACGCACCAAACATCACCGAAACCAGTCGGAACTTGTTTAGAAAAGAAAGGTTACGCCAGGTACGCTTGAGCGTAGCCTGAATGTCCCGATCCGCTAACACGAGCTTTGCGCCATGCTCTTTTGCTTTTTCGGTAGCGGCGAGTAACTCCGCGCCAGGCTTTACACCAAGCAAAGCACCGAGCCTCCGCTGATAGGCCGAGAGCACCAATTGGCCATCACAAACAGCACTTTCTTTTCTCGAATGATTTGAAACAAATCAAGCTTTCGAAATCGTTGATCATCAACGAGGGTTTCGTAACGAAGCTGATCCAACTCCACACAAACCGTATCGGGCTTAAGGGTGTCGATAACGTAGTTCACCTCTTCGACACTTTTTTGAGAAATGTGGGCGGTGCCTACAAGATAAATATGTTTGCCCTGATATTCCAGATGGCGCACATTTTGAGAAAACTGCTGCTCGGTCATAATAGCCGCTGGACTATAGCCTTGCTCGCCCCCGAACCCAAGAGCAAACGGCAGCCTTTCGAGCCCTATTTCTTGCTGTTCTTGCGCTAGCAAACAGGTGTTTTGAGCGTTGACAAAGGAGACTAAGGTAGGTACGGGACGCTATGGACAAGGTACCGATGACACTTGAGGGGCATGCTGCTCTGAAAAAAGAACTTAAGTTGCTTACGGAAATCGAACGGCCCAAAATCTCACAAGAGATTGGTATTGCGCGCGAACACGGCGATTTAAAGAGAATGCCGAGTACCATGCTGCTAAAGAAAAACAAGGCATGGTTGAAGCGCGTCGTGGAGATCGAAGACAGACTCGCGCGCGCCGAAGTGATCGACACATCAACCCTGGGCGGCGATAAAATCCGTTTCGGAGCCTATGTTAAACTCGAAGATATCGATTCGGGCAAAGTAGTGGAATACCGCATTGTCGGCGCGGATGAATCGGATATTGCCAACGGCACGATTTCGGTCACTTCCCCCATGGCGCGAGCACTCATTGGCAAACATGAGGGCGACGAAGCCCAAGTCAAAGCACCAGGCGGCACTCGCAACTACGAAATTGTCTCCGTGCGTTGGAAGTGAATCGAAAAACAATCCCCTCAGAAGCAGCAATCGAAACACTACCTGGCATCGGTAAGGTCGTGGGAGCCGTACTGCGCGAACGGGGCCTATGTCAGGTCGGTGATTTGCCTCTCATCCTACCGCGGAACTATGTCGATGAGCGACAGATCACCCCCTTAAGTCAGCTTGAAGAAGGAAAGCGACAGGTTAGTATGGGCGTTGTTTTGGGCTCTCGAATGATCTATGCACGTGGCCGGCGCATGGCAGAGGTAAGCCTAGCGCCATTGCCCAGTGATCCGCATGGCCCCCATGCCGTCTTAAGACTTGTATGGTTTTCGGCTTTCCCCAATCATCTGAAAAAGTACCGGCATGGCGCTGTTGTTCGAGTCAGTGGCCGTATTGAACGCTACCGGGGAGTGCTCTCAGCAGCTCACCCCGACACCGCAGTGCTCACCGACAGTGAGCAAGCGGACGCCGCCGTCATTACCCGTTATCCAGATATGCAAGGGGTGCCGAGCAAGGCTTTGCACAAAGCCATTCAAGCTTCCGTCAACCGCTGCAAGGATGACATCTTAGATGCAATACCACAGTCCATGCGAGACGAAGAGGGTCTCATGCCTCTTTACGATGCGCTCGTAGCGCTGCATTTTCCCTCGAATGAACTAAGTTTGGATGAAGTCGATGCGCTCAATTCTTTTTCCAGCATCTATCATCAACGCTTGGCCTACGAAGAGTTTTTCTTGCTGGAACTTGCGCTTCATGAACGAAGAGCAGCTCAAGGGGACTACGAAGCGGAAGCTCTCAAAGGTGAGCCTGCAAAAGTGAAGCGTCTGAAAAGCAGCCTGCCTTTCAAACTCACATCAGCGCAAAGCAGAGTGCTAAAGGAAATCATCACAGACCTGCAAAGAGATGCGCCCATGAGACGCCTGCTCCAAGGCGATGTCGGTTGCGGAAAAACAGCAGTCGCAGCGCTCGCTTCGGTTTACGCGGTTTCCGCCAAAACCCAAGTCGCTATCATGGCGCCTACCGAGGTCTTGGCTGAACAACACTACCGCTCGCTAAAAGAGCTGCTAGAGCCTTTGGATGTAAGGGTCGAGCTGGTGTTAGGCGGCATGCGATCCAAGCATAAAGAAGAGCTAAAACAGTCGCTCGCATCCGGCCAAATCCATGTCGCCGTGGGAACACACGCGCTAATGAACGAAGATTTCGTCTTTAAGCGACTGCGCTTCGTGGTAGTGGATGAACAACATCGTTTTGGCGTATCGCAGCGTCTTAGCCTCGTTAAAAAAGCAAGCCCCGAAGGCAGACTCGCTCCGCACCTGTTGGTTATGACGGCCACGCCCATACCGCGCTCGCTCGCACTGGCTCTTTATGGGGACCTTCAAACAAGCGTTGTCGACGAAATGCCGCCCGGACGGCTAGCGCCTGTTACAAAGATGATCCCCGTAGCCGAGCGCCACCGTGCCATCGATATTATTAAGCGTGCACTCAATAAAGGCGGTCAGGTTTTTGTGGTCTGTCCATCCATCGAGGTTTCCGAAGCCATGCCACTCCGTGCAGCAGAAGAGAGCTACGCTGAACTCAGTCGTCTTTTTCATAAAGAAGGCGTGGGCCTTATGCATGGCCGACTGGACTATGCCTCTCGGCAACAGGTGATGGCTGATTTTGTCGAAGGGAAAACGCAAATCCTGGTCAGCACAACCGTGATCGAAGTTGGCGTGGATATCCCGCGCGCAAACCTGATGGTGATCGAGCACGCTGAACGCTTTGGGCTAGCGCAGCTTCATCAGTTGAGAGGCCGCATCGGACGTGGAGGGCAGCCAAGTGCCTGCCTCTTGCTCCACGAGGCTCAAAGCGAAGAAGCTGAATCAAGACTAGAGGTTATGTGTGAAAGCTCAGATGGATTCGAGATTGCTGAAAAGGACTTGCAACTGCGCGGGCCAGGAGAGCTCTTTGGACAACGCCAGTCTGGCGTCGTGGGCTTCCGCTTTGGCAACCTGAAACGCGATGCCGAACTCCTCGAGCGAGCGCGCGCAGCGGCTAGGAAAATACTCGAATCAGACCCCACGCTCGAGCAACAAGCCCATCGCGCAACCTTGCTTGCCCTGAAACGACTTAAGCGTGCATCCGGACTGCTGGTAAAAGAAGAAGCCGGTTAAAAACACAAAGCACAACAACAGCTTTGGATAGCTTTCATGCCTCACCATATTTGGTAATCAAATCGATGCCGAAAGTGGAAAGCAGGCTGGCCGGAGCGGTTCCTCCGATCTGGATAATCATGGCGTCATTCTCAATGCGAATGTTGCCTTTGTCACCACAATCAAGCGTAACCGTTGTTTCATCAATCTTCGTTACGTTACTAGGCATCAGGGCCACAACTTTGCCTTTGGCGATGGCTTCGGTAATCAACTTTTTATTTTCAGCACGGCATCGTCCAAAGGTACTCCGACGGTAGCTAATGGTAACGGACTTGCATTTGCCTTCATCGGCTAACGAAATAGCCGACTCAACGGCACTGTTTCCCCCACCCACGATCAGCACATGTTTTTGCTTAAACTCTTTGGGCTCAAGCAACCGGTAGTGAACCTTGTGCTGCTCTTCGCCTGCAACGCCTAGCTTTCGCGGTGAACCGCGTCTACCCAAAGCCAGCAGCACATTTGCTGCTGGCCAGGCCTGCGTCGAGCTTTTTACAAGCCACGTTCCATCCGAGCGCCGCTCCAGGCCCTCGACAAGCTCACCGGTCTGAACCGGTAGATTCGTACGCTGCCGGATGTCGTCCCAAAGCGAAAGAAGCTGCTCTTTGGACATCTTGCGTCGCTTTACTTTCCCGAACATAGGAATATCCAAGACCCCGGCCATAACAACTTTGGCGCGTGGGTAATGTGCAATGGTCCCGCCATAGGCTTCTTTTTCAAGCAAAACAACATTCGCGCCGCCTTCAATAAGCTTGAGTGTGGCGCTTATTCCTGCTGGTCCGGCACCCACAACTATCGCGTCGTATACGCCGGGCTTTGATGCTCTGCGATTTCCTTTCAAAATATGATCCGCCGCTTGAGAACCCTGACTGATGGCGTTTCGAATTAGCCCCATACCGCCGAGTTCACCAATCACGTAAACACCTGCTTGACTGGTTTGGAAGTGCGGATCGACCTTGGGCAGCTCAAGGCCTCTTTTTCAGTACCAAAAACTAGCTCGATCGCGTGAACAGGGCAGGCCGCAGCGCAAGCGCCATGTCCAATGCAGGCCAAAGGTCCGACCAAATTAGCCCGACCACCCACCATGCCAATCACGCCTTTTTCCGGGCAAGCCTTGATACACGCACCCGAACCAATACACAGATCGGGGTTGATTTTCGGATGAATACTCGGTGGAAGGACCTCTCCCAGCTCATGGGCAGCAGCAAGAGCCTTGCTGGATTTCTGCTCATGAAGACCCTCGAAAACACGCCACACCACATAGAGAAGTCCCGCAACCAGGATCAAGCCCGCATAGATCTGTATCGATTCCATAAAACGCATTGTAGTCGCAGCGAAAAAAAATGGCGAAAAACGTTTTGTAAGAACACTTAGAAGGCTATAGTTTCGGGCACATGCAGCACGACATGCCCGCCAGCTACTCCCGCGTCATTACCAGGCGACGCTCTATGACCGCAGGACTCTTCGCGATTGCACTAGGCTGTTTGGCCGCGGCTCTCTACTATTACGGCTGGAGTTTCTACTCGCTTCCTGTTCAAGAACGTGCATCTCATCCAAATTTCCGTTCGCTTTCCCCAGGTGGCTTAGTTGGTCATGGCTACGGCATCGCCGGCTTCGCCCTCATGCTAACCAATTTGCTCTACTTAGTACGTCGAAAATTTGCGGGATTGCAGCTAGGGCCACTTAAGACGTGGCTTAATATTCACGTGGTCACGGGTCTTACGGGAGCCTTACTTGTCCTCTTTCATTCGGCTTTTCAATCACGCAACCCCATAGCGACCATTACCTCAGTAAGCCTTGTCCTGCTCGTGTTAACAGGCATCATCGGACGGTATCTTTATTCTATCGCTCCCAAACCCGACCATCGACGCATTTCGGTCTATTGGGCAACGCTTGATAGCTATGTTCCAGGGCTCAGCGAAGAAGTGCAACGCGCGATTGGCGACAGACGCACAAACCCCTTACCCGCAAACGCCGGTTTGGTTCGCGCACTACTGCATATGCCCGCATTAATTACGGAGGGAGCACGCCGAAAACGTATTGTAAAAAAAATACCAGGTCGAACCGCTCATTTGGTATCAAAACCCGAAAGAAAGAATCTGCGAAAACTATGTCGCCGCTTTGCCTATACGATCAACGGAGACCTTCGCTCTGAAGCAGGCACCGCTGTATTGCGTGGCTGGCGCGGGCTGCATCGCTTCTTTGCCATCTTGATGATTCTGTCCGTCGCTATTCATATCGCAGTAGCTTGGTACTATGGCTACAGGTGGATTCTGTCCTAATGGCTCATCTCTTTTTTCGAGTCGCCCTCGTTGCGCTTATTGCTCTTCCGAGCGTGGCCCAGGCTCAGTTTTTCAATCCCGGAAAACTTTCAAAGTACCACAACGAACTCGACGGCGACTCTCAATGCAATCAATGCCACGCTTCGGGCAAACGTATATCATCGCGCGCTTGTCTTGACTGCCACGTGCAGCTTGGGCAACGCATCGCCAAGAGCGCGGGTCTCCATGGTCGAAAATACCGCGGAAAAGACTGTGGCAGTTGTCACGTCGAGCACTTAGGACGCTCCACCAAACTTATTCAGTGGCCTGGCGGCAACAGAAAGCGTTTTCAGCACAACGACGCCGGATGGAAACTTCGCGGAGCCCATGCGGATCTCGACTGCAGCAAGTGCCATAAGAAAAAGACGAAAGCAGGCAGCACAACTTATCTTGGTTTGAATACAACCTGCACGAGCTGCCATGAGGATCCTCACAAGAGCCGCTTTGGCTCGGACTGCACAAGTTGCCATAATGAACAAAAGTGGTCATCCGTCAAAGTCGAAAACTTCGATCACAGTCGTACTCGCTTTTCGTTACGCGGAAAACATCAAGACGTCGAATGCAAGGAATGCCACGGACAGCCGGCAAAATATCAAGGGCTTAAGTTTTCAGCCTGCAACGACTGCCACAGCGACCCCCACAAAGGACGTTTTCGGCAAAGTTGCACTTCATGCCACACCGAACAAGCTTGGTCTGACTTGCATCGGGTGCGAGCAAACCATCCCGGTGTTAGTATCAGAAACGGACACGCTTCCGTAAAATGCGCCGAGTGCCACGACCGAGGAAGTGACCGTGAACCAAGCAAAGGCAGCGCTTGCGTGTCATGCCATTCGCCGGTGCACGAAGCCAAGTTTGGACGAAATTGCAAAAAGTGCCATGCCTCCATTGAATGGCTTGGGCTGCCTGAGAAAACTGGCCTCGACGCTCACGGCCTTACAGTATTCCCGCTGGTTGGTGAGCACCGTTCTGTGTCGTGCAAGAACTGTCACAACCCTCGGTTGCCGACAGAAAAACGTTACCGTAAATTAAGCTACAAGCACTGCAACAATTGTCACGACGACCCCCACAAAAAGGCTTTCTACCGATGGGACAAAGGCCTGTGCGAAAGCTGTCACACCGAAAACGGTTTTGCTCCAAGCAACTTTGATGCTGGACTACACAAAAAGGCAGATTTCGCGCTTGATGGCATGCACGTGGCGGTGCCATGCAGCAATTGCCATGAAAGCAAACGGCCAAGGTACAGTTTTGTTCTGGCCAAACAGCAATGCATGGAGTGCCACGAAAACCCCCATGGGGACCAATTCGAAAAAGAGATGGCGGACGGCGGCTGCGCTCACTGCCACTCAACACAAGGCTGGCATCAGCCAAAAATTGACCACAGCATTTGGCCGCTTACGGGGGCCCATGCTCAGACAGCTTGCGTCCTATGCCATTCCCCCACCAAAGCGGATCAAAAATCTGGAAAAGGAGCAAGCTACCGAGGTGTTCCGCGCGATTGCACTGGATGCCACGAGGATATTCATGCAGGCCAGTTTAGACTCTCCGAGCCGCTAAGAGAGTGTGCTTTCTGTCACGATACTCAGGATTTCGTGATGAAGAATTTCGATCACAACAAAAAGACAAGGTACGCTATTACCGGCAAACACAAGGCTCTCAAATGCGACGCTTGTCATACCGAAAACAAGCTACGCAACGGTGAAGAAGTCATTTGGTATCGCCTTGGCTATGCCAAATGCGGCGACTGTCACGCCAACCCCCACAAGGCCCACGAATGACCCTCTCTAAGATGACATACAGCATGACGGTATTCGCGCTGGGCTTGGTGCTTGGTTTGGGAGTGATTCAAGGGAAGGGTAGCGCTGAGCCAACACCCTCAAAAAAGAAAGACAAAAAGAGTTCAGCAAGTTTTACTGAATCCGTTGCCTGCGACACATGCCATAGCACCTCAGGTTGGCGCATGAAGGGCGTTGCGTCCGGGCAAAGCGGCTTCGATCACGCAAAAACCGGCTTTCCTTTAACCGGGCGTCATAAAGTCGTTCCATGCTTAGGCTGTCATCAACCAGGAAAGCACATCAAACGTGATTGCAACAGCTGTCATCACGATAACCATGAAGGCCGACTGGGCCGCTTCTGCGATTCCTGCCATTCAGCCGTTAGTTTCAGTCAGGTTCGCGCTATCGAGGTACATCGACGCACAAGGCTGCCGCTAACCGGCATGCACGCACTGCTCGATTGCACACAATGCCATACCCGGACAACCGGGCGTGAGTTTAGCACTGTCCCAAGCGATTGTTTTTCTTGCCATGCGACAGAATATCGCAGCCCTGACACCCACCCGCTGCACTCTGGAACAAGCACGCAACAAGCGTTCCCGCGCAACTGCTCCCTTTGTCACCGCTCCATCGCCTGGAGCCCGGCCACGGTCGATCCCACAATCTTTTCTGGTAACGCAGCCATGTTATTATCTACCCAGGGTCATGACATACGCTTTGCCATCTCGTACGGAGCTCACCAAGGGAGTCCTTGTGAAAGCTGCCACCTCTCAGAAAATAACCGGAGACTTGTAAGTTGCACCAGTTGTCATGCACACAACACTCTGCGTTTGAAGCAACAACATCAAGGCAAGCTGCCCTCGCCTCAGGCGGCCAACTGCCTGCACTGCCATCCCGGAGGTATTGCCAGGTGAAGCCACTTAGCCTCAGTGCTTTGGCCTTAACGCTTGCCCTAGCGTCACCATCCTTGGCGCATGCCCGCAGAGCATGGGTTCGGGTGGAGGTGATCGATATCTCGGGGCAAACCGCTTATATAACGCCAGGCAGAGAAGCGGGTCTACGCGTAGGAAACCGGGTACGATTTCGCAACGCAACCTATCGCGTCACAGCAGTAACGTCATCAAGCGCTACATTGGCCCTTGAAAAAGATTCTCTCTCTTTAGGCGCTAAGGGACGCGTTCGTGTCCGAACAGTGAACGAAAAAACGGAAGGTCCTTTGCGCGCCACGCAAAAACTCGCAAACTATCGCGGTCAGTGGCCAGCGCCTGTCCGTCCCGCAACAACTCAAAGCCCACGCTACGTTCCGATTGATCAAGGTCTTGAAGAAAACAGCCGAATGAAACTACAGCTATCGACGTCCACAGGTGGAATCGTTCCGCTGTCGGGCGGCACAGGTGCTTACGGCAGGAGTGAAATCCGAGGAAAACTGCACGCTGAGCCGCTATCCTCCAGCCCAATGAGCATTGACACCGATGCGGCCCTGCAAATTTGGTACGGCAGAAATCTCGGCAACACATCCGGATCACGACCCTTGCTTCGGGTACGGCAACTCGAGATGGCTTATGGCAACCCATCCGCAACCTACGCCTCACTAGGACGCTTGCGTTATGCAGCCTCTACGCTGGGCATGCTCGATGGTGTACGCGTGCAAGCCGCTGCGACAAAAGGCTTCAACGTGGGAGCCTTTGGCGGATTTGTTCCCGATCCCATCGACGGAACGCCTGCTTTTGCAGCCTCTCGTTTTGGCGTCCAGGGCTCTTATCGCGACGATGAAAGCGACTTGCGACCCACGCTGGACATTGTTGGCCACGGCTCCATCTACGATGGCTCCATGGATGAACGAAGGCTTAGTACCTTTGCGGCTATTTATCCCGGATCAACTCGAATCAGTAGCAATCTGGAGCTGTCCGTCTTTGACAAAGACAATCCTTGGAATGCCTCTCAGTTTCAAATCTCCGCTGGAGGGATGGACATTGCAACGCGCATCGGCCCATGGCATGGCGGTGCTCGCTTTGACATGCGCCGCCCAGAACGATCACGCTGGCTCGCTTCTTTTCTGCCGGACAATTGGCTTTGCACCGACAATCCACAAAACACAACCACCACCATCGACTGCCTCAGCAACTCCGATGCGCGCTACACCGTAGGCGCAGACACAGGTCTTCTTTTTGATAAATGGGCCATTGACGCAGGAGGCAGTTACATCGCCCCCACGCAATACACAGACAGTGGCTACTTGGGCGGATTTTTCGCCTTGCGTGCACTCTCGCTTTTTCAGACAGGACGCGCGGATCTCTCATTGACCGCAAACACAAGCGATGTTTTCGATAGCTATGCACTGCGCGTTGGCCTGGGAAGCACTGCATTGCAAGGCGACATGGATATATCGGCGTACTACCGACCTGCGCTTTCGCAATACCACGCCGATTTTGATTCGTGGATAGAACAGGGCTTCGGTGGAGCGCTAAGCTGGGATATTGAGCCGACGCTTCGAGTGCAGCTCGGGGCTGACGCTATTTTCGGCCGTTACGTCGACGTGTTGTACGTCCAAAGCGCAGCGGTCTGGCGGCCTCAGCTCTAAACCAAGCTTTAGAAGCATCACCGCCTCGTTAAAATGCCTTGCCTTTAGCTAGGCTTTATGCCTTATGTTTTAAACCATGCCATGTTTTATTGGGTGCATCGCCCTGGCGGCTCCTCGAGTGGCCTTGTTTATTCTTTGGTTTTTGGGGCAACTACCTAATCCGAGCCCTTCAAAGCGGCCTATGGATTGTGCTGGGCTTTTTATTCCTTCCGCTTACAACGATCACTTTTGCCTATGCAAACAATTCGGTCGGCGCTGCAGGCTCGGTCAATCCTTTGGTTGGCTGCTAGTTGCTATCGCTTTGCTTTTGGATCTTGGTTTTATCGGAAGCGGCCACAGTAGCTTGTCGCGCTCCCGTAAATCCAAAAGCAATGATTAGCATTCGCTTTCCATGGCGACCGCTTGATGCGCATAGGACCAAGCGCGTCCTATGCTGCCTTGGCTTATTCGCGTTGCTCAGTTGCGCGTCAAGCCCGCAGTTTCAACAAAAAAAAGCAAGCCCACGGCACTGGATTTACCAAATCACACTCACCGACGACTTTAAAACCATAGAGGTCAACGCCCACAACGTCGCGATACCTACTGCTCGACTGTCTTACCAAGTGGCGCTTAATTCACATGGCTTTGATTTCCCTTTTTTTGAGAATTTCCAGAAGCGAAGTCTTTTACTGCCCACCTCGCTTTGGCTAAAAGCACCGGCAAGCAAAAACATCGACCTCGCTGAGCTTCACTTTGTCCTTCCAAAAAATACTCAGATTTCAGTGCCCTGGCCTAAAGGCTCACGGGGCTACATGGTGCAGAAGGATGCCTTTCTCTTTGAAAGCTACGCGCTGTTTGGTGAATTCGAGAAAAAAACCTTCAGCAGCAACGATGCAACTTTTAGCATTGCACGCTTACACGGCTTGGAGAAAATCGACTGGCAAAACATTGAAGCATGGTTGACGTCAAGTGCACGCGCCGTGGCATCGTTGTTCGGTGAGTTTCCCCGAAAACACGTCCAAGTCCTTTTGGTGTCTTCGGGCTGGTCAAGAGACACGGTTCAGTTGGGCCTAGCAGGGCGCGGAGGAAATGCTTCCGTGCTCTTTTTCCTTGCGAAAAATGCGACACCGGACGCGCTTAGGAAAGACTGGGTTGCAACACACGAACTCAGTCACTTTGTAACACCCTATGTTAAGCGCTCCGACATGTGGATCAGCGAAGGCATCGCGACATATTATCAAGAAGTTCTACGGCTACGCGCTGGCTTACAAAGCCCTGAGCAAGCGTGGTCAAACCTGTATCTCGGCATGCGTGCGGGTCAAAATGGGGGAACAGGCAGAACGTTGCGAGAAGAATCCAAAGAGACACGCCGCACACGCGCATACCGACGGGTCTATTGGGCAGGAGCAGCAATGGCAATGACTGTTGACATCATGTCACGGATGTCGAGCGACAATCACAAAAGCCTCGATTCTGCGCTTCAGGAACTCTACAAGTGTTGCGGCACAAGCAAACGTGCATGGTCTGCGGAGCAAATGGCATCCCGTATGGATCATGTTTTCGGCCAGTCCTTTTGGGGAAGGATGACCGCTCGCTACCTTGATTCCGTTGATTTTCCAGAGGTAAACTCGTGGTTTCGGTTGATGGGCATCAATCGCAAGGGCAAAGCAATGGAATTTGATGACAACGCACCTTTAGCTTTTGTCCGAAAAGCCATCGAACAGCCCTGAGTAGCCTCAACCTTAACGACAATGCGTCTTACGCTGTCTCAGCACAACACAGCTTCGTTTAGCTTGCGAGCAACGCGTGGTAGCATCGTCGTCATCAACGGAAGAAGCAATGTCACATAGCGCATTGGCAGCTCGACACGCCTTTTCGCTATCACATCGATTGCGAGCTTCAGCTACAATCGCTTCTTGTTCTTGAATCTGTCTAAAGCTATCGTTTTTATTAACGCTCGAAGCACAAGCCGCGACATCCTGGGCCAAGCCAATCGCTAGGATGATGCGTATGTAAAAAGCGTCGAAAATAGGGCGCATGATCTTCCGGCTCCGAGCTTGCCTTGGTTAAAGAAAAAAAGTATTAAAAAACACTTAAATCTTAATTGTATCATGTTTCATGTATATAAACATGACCCTTTTGGCAAAACTAGCTTTTTGCTTTTCCTAGGAGTATCCAGCCGAGCATGAACACCCTCCTGCGTCTCATTTGCCTGTGCCTTGCGCTCTGTGCATGCAACTCAGCCAACGAAAAAGACAAAACAAAAAAATGAGATACGTAGCTCAGCAACCTCTTTGGAACTGCGTTTACCTGGCGAAGTGGAGGGGGCCCGCGAAGCACTTTTAGCGGCACCCCTTGGAGGGTTTATTGAAGCCGTCAACTGCCACAAAGGGGACAAAGTAAAGCAGGGGACGCCTTTAGTTCGCGTCGATAGCTCAACCTACTACGCTGACCTTGCCCGCGTGCAAGCTGAACACAATCAAGCCGAAGCCGATTTAACACGCTCAAAGCAACTAAAGGACACGATTCCGAGAGCCGAGCTTGAAGCTGCCGAGACGCGTTATCTCGCCGTCGAAGCAAGTCTCAAGAGCGCACAAATTCGTGCGACTCGATCGGTACTTCGCGCTCCGTTTTCCGGGACAATCGCCGATATCGACGTTGAACGAGGCGAGGTGGCTTCTCCTGGCGCGCCGCTTGTACGTCTTGTTCAGCTTGACCCAGTTAAGGTGACGCTTTCTGTGCCTGACCGTGACGTGGTTGCGCTTAAGCAAGGCCTTGCCGTGGAAGTCACAAGCGGTGCAAGCGGACAAGTATTTCAAGGACAAATCGCACACATTAGTCCGGCAGCGGACCCCAAAACCCGCGCCTTTGAAGTCGATGTAAGCGTAGCGAACAAGGAACGTCACTTGCTGCCAGGTATGATTGCCAACGTTCTTGTCAAAGACTCTGTTACGCAGCAAGGCATTGTATTGCCTCAAGGGATTGTCGTTACCCGGCTCAAAGAAAACGGCGTTTTTGTTATCGAAGGGCGAAAAGCACATTGGCGCACTCTTAAGCTAGGCCGCGTGATCGGGGATCAAATCGTCGTAGACGAGGGCTTAAAAGAAGGCGAGGTCATCGCAACCACCGGACAGCGCAATTTGGTAAGAGGGCGACGAATTGTCATCGCACGCAAAGGGAAGTGTTGCCAAGCTGGACGAATTTTCTTTGAGGAAAGCAAGTGATAGCAGGACTGATCAAGCGCAGGGCCACAGTTCTTCTTGTCGTCATATGCGTGGCCGTTTTTGGATGGAAGGCTTACGTCTCACTGCCTCGCGAAGCTGCTCCGGATGTCGAAATCCCGTTCGTGATGGTAACAACAGCCTACATCGGCGTTTCACCTGAAGACATCGAAACACTAGTTACTCAACCTATTGAAAATGAAATTGCGGGCCTAAAAGACCTTAAAAAGCTTTCATCCACATCGGCCGAAGGGGCAAGCATTATCAGTCTCGAATTCGAGCCTGAAGTCATCATTGAAGATGCCCTGCAACGGGTCCGTGATCGTGTTGATCGCGCCAAGCCAAAACTCCCCGAAGATATCGAAGATCCGGAGATTCGCGAAGTCTCTTTTAGCGACTGGCCCATCGTGATTATCACCATTGCTGGCGATGTCGATGAAGTTCAACTCAAAAACATCGCCGAAGATTTTCAAGACGATGCGAAACGCATCTCTGGCGTACTTGATGCAACGCTGAGTGGAGGACGCGAACGCGAGATACGCGTCCAGATTGACCCCGTTCGCTTGGCTCACTACGGACTTTCACTAAACGATGTCATCGGAGCGATCTCGGATGAAAACGTCAATATTCCGGGAGGAAACGTTACCGCGGGCGACTCGAGTGTTCTTCTGCGCGTGCCGGGTGATGTTGAAGACCCATCCGAACTCGAAGACGTTGCCATTAAACGAGTCGGAGACCGCGCTGTCTTTGTGCGCGACGTTGGTCGCGTTCTTGATGATTTCGAGGATCGCGAGAGCTACGCACGCATGAACGGCCAAACCGCCGTTTCGATTGGAATCACAAAGCGTTCTGGTGCCAACATTTTGGAGCTTGTTAATAAAATTAAAGTGCTCGCCAAGAAGCATTCAAAACGCTGGCCCAAAGGAGTCTCTTACCGTGCACTGGCAGATCAGTCACGTAACATTGAAGACATGGTCGCCGACTTAGAAAACGGCATCATCACCGCATTGCTTCTCGTCGTACTCGTGTTGTTCTTCTTCATGGGAGTGCGCAACAGTTTTCTCGTGGCGCTAGCGATTCCGCTATCCATGCTAATGGGCATTCTTTTGATTTGGGCTTTTGGCATGACCTTAAACATGGTCGTTCTGTTTTCGCTCATTCTAGTGCTTGGCATGTTGGTTGATAACGCCATTGTTTTAGTTGAAAACATTTACCGTCATCTTGAGCTTGGCAAAAGTCGCTTTGATGCAGCTGTTATTGGCACGCAAGAAGTCGCTGTTGCGGTCGCTGCCTCTACGGCAACCACCGTAGCGGCCTTTTTCCCACTCGTGTTTTGGCAGGGAATCATGGGACAGTTTATGGGCTTTTTACCCAAAACGGTCATCATCGTCCTAATCAGCTCGCTTGCCGTTGCAATTGGTGTTCTGCCGGTAGTGGCTGCTCGGTACATGCGTCGAACAAGCAGTGAGAAAAGCGTTGAAAACAAGAAACCCAGCCGTACATTGCAGCTATACAAAAACGCGTTGCTCTGGTCGATCGAGCATCGATGGCTCTCTACGCTGTGCGGCACTGCTCTTCTGATAGTGACCTTTGTTATTTACGGCATATTCAATCACGGGACCGAGTTTTTTCCCGAAACCGAACCAAACCGCGCAACCATATCCATCCGTGCTCCAGACGGTACCGACGTCGAGGCAACCGACCGGCTCGTGCGGCAAGTCGAAGAAATACTGGCTGAAGAAGAGAACGTTGAGATCTTTGTCGCCGAAACAGGAGTGAGCGGCGGCGGTGACCCGCTGGCAGGAGCTCAGGCTGTGCCATACGAGGCGAAAATCACGCTGGATTTCTTACCTGACGCCACCACGGCTCGCAAAGGTCAACATATCCGAGTCGAAAACACAGGGCTAACCATCGAACGACTTCGAAATAAGATTTCGATGATCACAGGCGCTGAAATTAAAATTGAAAAAGAGCGGGAAGGGCCGCCGGTTGGTAAACCTGTCGTTGTAGAAGTAAGTGGTGAGGATTTTCACGAGCTCGGAGAGTTTGCCGCAAAATTCCGCCGGACCATGCAAAACATTCCGGGAGTCACTGACATTACCGACGACTATCGAGTGGGCCGACCCGAAATGCGGCTCCGCATTGATCGTGGTGCTGCCAAAGAAGTTGGCGCAAGCACCAACGCCATCGCTTCGACCGTCCGCACAGCCGTTGCCGGAACAAAAGCCAGCGTCTTTCGAGACGGCGAAGATGAATACGACATCATGGTTGAAGTAACACCAGAGCACCGACGAGATTTACAGAGCGTTTTGGGACTACGCATCCCCGGGCGTGAAGACAAGAGCCCTGAAACCTTCCCCGTACCGCTCTCGGCCGTCGCATCCTACACCTTAGCAGGAGGAAGCGGCGCAATACGGCACGTTGACCAAAAACGTGTCGTTACCATCTCGGCCGATGTTGCTGAAGGTTACAACGAAAACGCAGTTCGCGCGGCGGTCCAAAACGCCATGAACAAAGCCAAGACACCATCGAAGCTCAGTCTACGTCTTGGCGGCGCTGACGACGAGCAACGCGAGTCTCAGGAGTTCCTTGCAACGGCCTTTTTGGTAGCCCTATTTTTAATCTTACTCGTATTGGTGAGTCAGTTTAATCGTTTTGACTTACCGTTGATTATTCTCTTTACAGTGGTCCTCTCGCTCATCGGCGTGCTTTGGGGCCTGCTTCTTACCGGAACACCTTTTGGCGTAATCATGACCGGGCTGGGCGTTATTTCCTTAGCCGGTGTTGTCGTAAACAACGCAATCGTATTACTGGAATACGTTCAGCAGCTTCAAGATGAAGGCATGGAGGTCAAAGAGTCGTTGCTCGAAGCTGGCTTGATTCGTTTTCGACCCGTCATGCTAACTGCAGCAACGACCATCCTCGGTCTGGTTCCGATGGCGCTAGGCATTTCGTTCGATTTCCGGGCTTTTCGTTTGATTGTGGGCTCGAGCACCTCACAGTGGTGGGGACCCATGGCCGTTGCCGTCATCTTTGGCTTAGCTTTTGCCACCATACTCACCTTGGTCATGGTGCCCACTTTGTACTGCCTCTTCGAGGATTTTAGGGCTTTTCGAATCAAATGGGCGGCAAAGCTTTTTAAAAACCGTAGTTTACAAGGCAAGACCACGTAGTCTAGATGCCCGACGATTCCGACAATGACCATGCCTCAGCATTGAGTGCGCCGCAACCGGTCGTGGGTTACAAAGCAAACGAGGTTTACGACGATGCATTTTTCTCACAATACGGAAAAAGCAACCCGGAGTATCGTCAGGCTTGTCTCGTTATCGCAAAGACTCTTCTAGACCTTTTAAAGCCTCGCAAGGTCGTGGACTTTGGTTGCGGAGCAGGCTTACACCTTGAACCATTCATGGAAAGCAAAGTCGAAGTCTTAGGGATCGATGTCGCGCCGGCTTGCATCAGTCATCAGCCGGGCAATCTTCCCTTTCTTTTAGCCGACCTACGATTGCCCTTTTCCCTGACCAGCCCCTTCACGGAATTCGATCTCGCCTTGTGTGTGGACGTTCTTGAGCACATCGAAGAAGAGCACGCGCAGGTTGCACTTAATACCATCACACGCGGAGCTAAAACCTGCATCTTATCCTGTGCTCCACCAGGGCAGGGCGGTCATTTTCACGTCAACGAACAGCCTCGGCGCTACTGGGTGGATCGTATGAAAGGTATGGGTTGGCAATACGATCGAAAAAGCACTGGCCAGTTGGAGCGCTATTTTCTGGGCCATCGAAAGCAACTGCCTTGGAGCTGGATGTACCACAACCTATGTATCTACAAGCGAGCTGATACGGACAAAGTTTAGAAACAGTTCCGGCTATGATATCCTTATGTCATGGGTCTTCGTCGCGTCTGGCAGCTCGTTTTGCTAATAGCCGTATGCTCAACCTCCGCGCTAGCAGATGCGCAATTCATAGAAGGAAGTCCTATCGCCGTTGAAGGCGCAATCGGCACTAGCGCGCCTTTTCTAGTTGGCGTCAAGGGTACGTTGCATCTGCCCATTGGTTTCTTTTTGCGGAGATGGAAGCGGGATGGCTTCCTAAGACATATGCCGTGCTTGCAAACGACATCGCGCAACAACTGAAC
Organism: Myxococcales bacterium; assembly: GCA_016699535.1. Classification (NCBI taxonomy): domain Bacteria; kingdom Pseudomonadati; phylum Myxococcota; class Myxococcia; order Myxococcales; species Myxococcales bacterium. Next base: position 2,657,094 of record CP064980.1, on the reverse strand, counting down.
GCTTATGGGCAAGCCACTGCAACGCTGATTTCAGCAGCGCTCACCGATGCTTTTACCTGGCGAGCTACTTTTGGGTGGCGCCCCTTCGATCCTATCGGGTTGGAGTTTTTCGGCGGCTATACACTTACTGCATTTGGCGGAAACGCCGTTGCGGGCTCCTTGATTAGCGAAGCCACCGGCCAGAACCTTCCTGCGCAATACCAAAACCAAGACGTCGCGCTTCGCTCGGATTTGCACAGCTTCCATGTGGGCTTAGGATATCGTCAGCGCATCGGCGACTTTTCTTTGCAAATCGCCTTGGCCTATTTGCAGTCCTTCGCTTCGACATCAAGCATTGATCTTTCAGCGCCTGATGCACGAGATCAGGCCGTGATTGATGCAGCCAGCACCGCCTTGGATAGTTATCTTGGTGATTTTTATTCACGCTATTTCAAACTGCCAGTATTGAGTGTGTTTATCGGCTATTATTTTCTGTAACCGGCATCGCTTTATCAAAACGAATCAAGATGTCTGGGGTATTTTCTCCTTCGAAAATCCGGTGAGGGCGCCTACTCTGTCCATCACCCAAAACCGGATGCGTTGCATAGAAAAGATATCGCCCCGGACGTAGCCCTTGGACACTGAAAACTCCGCTCGAATCACTGTGTACATCCGTCGTCTTGGCGACGGCACCATCGAGATAGGCAATAAGGGCCCCGGGAACTGGCCGACCATAACGGTCGCTGACTTGCCCGCTCACGCTGCCAGCAGACTTAAGAGTAATATCACCTAAATCGATTTCGCTCGGAGCATGCCTGCGAACTTTCATGTCAAGCATGCGATGTTCAGTAACATAGCCAGGCGCAGATATACGAATGTCGTATTCCCCTTCAGCGAGACGCGGCAAGGCGAAACTTCCATTTTTTTGACTACGCACACGACTCTCATTGGCGCTGGCGATAGCTTTAGCAACCACCGTCGCGTTATTTATTGCTTGCCCGGTATAGTAGTTGCTCAGCTTTCCGTAGGCCGTTCCCCCTTAACGAAGGTCAATGACCAACTCTCCATCACCTGGCCTGACGCCAGACAGGGCGACTTGTGCAAACTCCGAATGATCAACCCTAACAAAAAAGGGTGGATCACCCAGACCTCGCAATTCAAAACGACCATCGGTCTCGCTCACCGTTTTTCGTTCTGATCCGCTGCGACCCTTAACGGTAACTTGCGCACCGGATACGCCATACAGGCCCCGCTCCATGACACGTCCTCGCAAACTGTTTGAAGAATCTGCCAGCGTAAACAACAGCTCCTGGACCTGCCCGGACTGCACAACAACATCTTGTTCGGCGAGCAAATCGGTCCCAGAAAACACCTTGACCAGCACATTGCCTAACAAACGCAACGGCCTTAAACTCTCGTTCCGATTTGTCATGATGTGCCTGGAGAAAAGCTCCCGTTCCGCAATCACGGATGCGCAGCCTAAAAACGCCCTGCGATGCAGCATCCAGTACTTTGCCCGCAAGCTCACCGCCCTTGGGCATGTGAAGCAGAATGTTTTTTTTATCGACGCCTGCAACTACCTCCAGACTCTCGCTAATGCCGAGAGCGTAGTCAGCATGACGGCCAACAATCGTCACATGGCCCGGCGGGACACCAATCAGCGAAAACGCCCCGTTCTTATCGCTTGAAAAAGAAGTGCTTTTGGCAACTGTGTTGTGCTTTGGAGCACTGTTTGAGTTAAGGATTGGAAGCTTCGGAATACGAGGCACACTGCCATAAGTCACGCCAAGGTCTCCTGCAGCTAGCACCGGGGCGGGGCCTGTTGCTGCTGATTAAACAAAGAAAGACGGAACTGTTCTGTTTCTTCGGACATGAAAATGGGCACCTCGTCTTGCCCGTCGCCATGAACTTCCAATTGCACGCCATCGATGGGACGACCTTCTTCGTCCACTACCTTTCCTGAAAGAGTCGCCGCCCGCGTTAGCTCAATGGTGATTTGCCCTTTGCCTGGATGATGGGAAATACCCAGCGCAGGAATGTAACCCTGTGCTCTTACGGAAACGCGTTGATCAACAGGACGCAAAGCAAGAAACAAGAAAGCTCCCTTACCATCACTTTGCGATACTTTCGGCAAGAGGCTGACGCCATACTCACTGAGCAGCAGTTCTGCGCCTTCAATCGGGCATCTTGTTTGTGCATCAATCACAACACCTGCAAGCTGCAACCCTTGCTCCATTTTGAAAGACACCGTCTTTCTATCCTTTGCTTCAACGACGATGCCCTGAATGGGCTCTGAAACCCAATGGCCCACCGTCGCGTTGAGTTCATACACGCCAGCCGGAACACCGGAAAAAGAAAAGCGCCCCTCAACATTGCTAGTTACGCTTCTCGGTGGCCACACGCCACTGCCTGCGATGCTCACAGACACGCCCTCAAACGCTCGACCATCATCAAACAGCGTGCTTCCTTCAATCACCGAATCACCCTTCAGCGGTGGAAGTTCTTCCTCTGCGCCATCGTCCATATCGTGCGATGCTTCGTTTTCATTGCTATCAGCAACCCGCGGCGGCAGTGAATTTGCAGGACCCAGCAATAATGCTAGGAACGCGATAACCAAAAGGCGTTTTGAAAAAGGCGCCATGAAGGGATGGTAGCGAGCTTTGCCCTTGTTGAAACCCCCACCCGGCTGTCCGGAGGACTCAATCGTACTTCAATTCCCTGTCGCACATGAATTTGCTGGCTTACGCTTAGATCGTTTCATTCAACTTAGGATCCCGCGCTTGTCCCGAACACGCGCCAACGCGATTGTTCGCGCCTGCGCTTACCGTTCCGATGGCCGCAAGCGCCGGCCCGGCGACTTGGTCGTTGGGGGAGAAACGGTCCTTCTTGTACGCACGCGTTTCCGAGAACCTGAAACCCCAACCAATTACCAGATCATCTATGAAGACGATGTGTTGAGCGTCGTTAATAAACCAGCCGGCTTACCGGTCCACCCCACGGCAACGTACCATCGCAATACCCTGAGCTTTCTTCAAAACGAGACTATGAACATGGGGTTCCGCGTATCTCCCACCGTCTTGATCGTGAAACAAGTGGCGTGCTGGTGTGTGCACGCGACTTGCCAACAGAAAGAGCGCTCAAAGCTCAGTTCGAGGGACGGCGTGTGCAAAAAGAGTACCTCGCCATCGTCCGCGGATGTGTCTTTGAAGATCAAGGAACTATCTCACTGCCCATGCGACATGCCGAGCAAGGTCTTCACTTGCTTATGGAAACTTGCAACGAAGGGCAGGGGGCACAGGCCGAAACTCACTTTGATGTCCTCGAACGAAAAAAAGACAAAAGTTTACTTCGTCTGCGTCCTCACACAGGCAGACAACATCAACTGCGCGTTCATCTTTCCGCTAAAGGACATCCGATTATCGGCGACAAGCTCTATGGACCGGAGGGCATCAGCCCTTTTTTCGACTACATTGACGAGGGCATGACGGATACGCTTAGAGAGAGGCTAGGACACGAACGCCATGCATTGCACGCTCACCGTTTGTGGATCGAGCATCCCGGCACTGGACAAAATGTCGAGTTTGTCGCTCCAATGCCCCAAGATCTGTTATCCTTGTGGGAAAGGTAACTGTGTTTGTCCGCAACGTCTCGGCATTATTATTGTACGCTGTCTTGCTCGGATTCTGCGCAAGCGGTCCCGAGATAAGAGCAAGCTCTGTGTTTTCAGAGCAAGACGCTCTGTCCTTTGACGGCGGAGTGGATTGGGTTGCAGACCCAACACTGCTCGAAGGAGAATGGTATGAGCAGTGGTACAAAGAACTCAAAGAGCGCGTAAGCGCTGCCGATCTCATTGTAAAGGTTACCATTCGCGTCATTCGCTCCGACACTGATCTTGACGGCAACCAACCCTTTCACCTCTACGCAAGCCCATCAACAACCTACAAAGGCCAATGGTCGAATGGGGACCTTTATTTTTCATCGGATCCAACACTGCGCGGCTACAACTCGATTCGTTCCGGAAAAGACAATGTCCTAAAAAAGGAATTCATTGCTTTTGTTAAATGGCAAAACTCAGACAACCGGACCGTGGCCCGATTTCATCTTTCTCAAAGCAGTGCAAAACTGCTCGCTACCGTCGAAGAAATAACCAGCAAAACAAACGACGAGCGAAACCAACCCACGCGTTTATTTTAAACGAAGAGACGATTCAGCAGCTGCTACTGGGTATCTTCGTCACGTTGCTCGGAAACCTCGGTTGGTTCTCCAGGCAAATCGTGCTCGGCCGTCTCATCGATCTCATCCCGTTTTGGCGCGGCAAGCTCTCGCGCAGTCGGCACAGCACTTGGTCTGTCCGGATGATCCGAACTTACGATTGCGGTATTAACTTGATGCAGTCCCACATTCGGATTGGTTTTGTCAGCACGGGATGAAGAATGCGTAGGCGAAGGATTAAAGCTAGAAAAAGGAGCGTTGGGGCCTAGCGCATCGGCAATGAGGTTTGTGCCGAAACCACCATCATCCGACTCACCTACCGCAAACTCTTCCATGGCGCGCAGTTCGAGATTTATCTCTTTCGCCCAAAGCTTACGCTGCGCATCGGCCAACTTAGTTCGCGTGTAGTGCGGATTATAGTTCCGAAGAAAATCCAAAAGTGCATCACGAAATTCAATCGCCGTTTGATAACGTCCGGAACGTGAGCGAAACATGGATTTCTCTACGATCCTTGCTAATTTTAACGGAATCTTCGGATTGATCGCCTGGCAAAGCACAGGAGCCGCTTCTCGAACTGCGTAAATCAAATCCATTTCATTGTCTGCCTGAAAAGCTGGCTTTCCACACACAAGTTCATAAAGCACGCTGCCCGCGCTAAAAATATCGCTCCGCGCATCCAAAGCTTGCCCAAAAGGTTTGCTCCGGTGACATGTAACGAACTTTGCCCTTAATCACGCCTGTCTTGGTGCGAATGCGACTGTTGCGCGCCTTTGCGATACCGAAGTCAAATGTATCTCGACCATCATAGGAAATCAAAATGTTCGAGGGACTGAAATCGCGATGCACTATGGCTAGGGGCTCGCCGTGAGGTCACGAGCAGTGTGCGCGTGATGCAAACCGTCCAACGACCGAGCAATGATGTAAACCGCATTATCAAAATCAAGAATCGCTTGCTGATCGTGCAGACGGTCAATGGTCGAGCGTAGGTCTTTGCCGTCCACATACTCCATGGCAATCAGCAAACTTCCTTCAACGTCAGCCAACTCGAAGACCTCGGCAATGTTGGGATGTCTCAAAAAGCTTACCAGCTTAAATTCGTCGGTAAGCATGTCAAGAAACTGAGGGTCTTCGAGGTAATGGGGCAGCACCTTTTTAATAGCGACGTCACGACGAAAGCCCTCGTCATCGTAGGTAAAGGCACGAAAAATCTCGGCCATTCCCCCGAACGCGATGCGATTCATCACTTGGTAACGGCCAAGCTGTTGCGTGCGCTGCATAGCTCCTTAAGTTTAGCTGGAAAGCTTGCGAAGGTATAGCAAAATCTAGCTTTTCAGAAGCATTCACGGAGCTTCTTCGAGGGGGTCACGATGTAGGGCCTTATCGCCCCCGCAGCGCGAGTGCATCGCGCTAGTTTGCCTGCCTATTTTTCTAAGTGCTAGACTCTAGGAATGCGAGACCGCATGTCCCAGATAGCGGATAGAATTCGCGAGCAGTATTCGGCTGAACGACGGGTCCTGTCCTTCGACGACTTTTTGGGCTTGTTTCAAAGCGACCCCTGGGCGTACAGCCGTGATGCATCGCGCTACCTTAAGGACTGTTTCGAGTACTTTGGCCAGTATCCTGTAAAGCAACCCTGGGGCACCGTGCAACGTTTCGCTCTTTTTGACGACTTGAACGATCCTGCTGAAAAACCGGATCGTCGGGCTCGCCTTGTGGGCAACGAAGACGCGCAGAACGCTTTTTACCGTGTCCTTTGCAACTTCTCTCGAGAAGGATGCGCAAATCGTTTACTCCTGTTTCACGGTCCCAACGGCAGTGCCAAAAGCACATTTGCCGATTGCGTAATGCAAGGACTGGAAAAGTATTCACGGGAGGACGCTGGAGCTCTGTATACTTTTTCTTGGATCTTCCCACGTGGACAAGACGGCAAGACCATTGGTTTTGGATCCAAAGACGCGCTTGCACAAAACGCGCAGACCTTTGCCCACCTTGAGGATGACGCGATAGCAGTTAAGCTGCGCAGCGAGCTCCGAGAAAGCCCGCTTTTGTTGTTGCCTAAAAACGAACGTCAAAAGCTCATCAATCAAGTTTATAAAGAGCACGACATCGAAGACAATGCACCTCAATGGATCCGCGATGGCGAGTTAAGTCACAAAAACCAACAAGTCTATCAGGCCTTGTTGACGAGCTACCAGGGTGATTTAGGACGCGTTCTTGCACACGTTCGTGTCGAGCGTTATCAAATATCACGGCGTTATCGGATTGGGGCGGTAACCATCGGGCCACAAATGTCTGTCGATGCACGCGAGCGACAAATCACTGCGGACCAAAGCGTTGCATCGCTCCCAGCTTCCCTTAGCGCTACAAATCTTTTTGAGACTTTCGGCGACCTTGTCGATGCTTCAGGCGGATTACTCGAATACAGCGACTTACTAAAACGACCACTCGAAGCATGGAAGTATCTGCTGCTCGCCATCGAGGAAGGCGAAGTGCCTCTGTCGATGTCCAATCTTACAATTAACAGTGTGTTTGTCGCGAGCTCAAACGAACTTCACCTGGCAGCTTTCCGCGAGCATCCCGAATACAATTCCTTCCGCGTCCGTCTTGAACCGATTCGTATGCCATATCTGCTCGACTACACGCTGGAAGAACGTATTTATGAATCGCAAATATTGCCGCATCTTAGTTGCAACGTTGCGCCGCACGCCGTGCGGCTCGCAGCCATTTGGTCCGTGCTTACCCGCCTGCGCCGAGCGCAAGAATCCCGCTACGCTGATCCAAAGCTCGGCAAGGTGGCTGCAACACTTAGTCCCATGGAAAAAGCTGATCTTTATGCAAAGGGACACATCCCTGAGCGTTTATCTCAAGCTGAAAGCGGCACGCTGAAATCTGGCCTGGCGGATATACGAGCAGAATCGAGCTCGTTGGTGCCTTACGAAGGCTTGTCAGGCGCCTCGCCAAGAGAACTGCGCACACTTTTGCTCGATGCGGCGCAGGATGCTCGCTACGATCATCTATCGCCCCTTGCTGTACTCGATCAAATCGAGCGTCTCTGCATCCGTGGTGACCATGTCTTTTTGAAAGAAACGGCGGAAAACGGCTATCAAGACCACCGAGGCTTTATCAGCCAGGTGAAAAAGCGATGGCTCGAATACGTTGAAGATGAGATGCGAAGCTGTTCGGGCTTGGTTGAAGAGAAACAATACGCGGAGATGTTTGATCGCTACATCACACATGTATCCTATTCGCTAAAAAACGAGCGCGTATTTAACAAGCGTACCGGCAGTTATGAAGAGCCCGACGAAGCACTTATGAACGAGGTCGAAAAGACACTCGATGTGAGCGACGATAAAACTAAGTTTCGCAAAGCACTCATTAGCTCGGTAGGCGCCCATGCACTCGATAACCCTGGAGCGCAAGTCGACTACGCACGTCTTTTCCCAGAGCACATCAAAAAACTCCGACAAGCGTTTTTCACGCAACGCCAAGTGCAAATGCGTGAGATCGCCCAGGACATATTGGCTCTGCTATCCTCACAGGACTCCGCCATCGATCAGGATCGACGCCTTCTCGCTCAAAATGCCATTGAGGCTCTAAAGACCCGCTTTCTCTATACGGACAGCTCTTTGCGAGTGGCTCTCGCTGAACTGGTATCCCAGTAGCCGTCAGTATATATTGGGGCCGTGACTGTCCGACTGCAAGTAAACGTCGATCACGTGGCCACTCTCCGTCAGGCCCGAGGCGAACTTTATCCAGACCCCTTACGTGCCGCTATCCTTTGCGAACGTGCTGGGGCCGACGGAATCACCATCCATTTGCGGGAAGACCGGCGACACATTCAGGACCATGATCTTAGGCACATTCGAAAGGGCATACAAACCCGCTTGAATCTAGAAATGGCCGCCACCGACGAAATGCTGAGCATCGCTCTACAAAACAAGCCCGATTGCGTTACCTTGGTGCCCGAAAAGCGACAAGAACGCACCACCGAAGGCGGACTTGATGTTGTGGCAAATCCAGAGCTGATACGCCGTTTTTGCACAACACTTCAGGAATCAAACATAGCTGTCAGTCTATTTATCGGCCCGGACATCGAGCAGGTCGAAGCTTCGATTGAAGTCGGCGCTTCTGCAATCGAGCTACATACCGGTGAGCTTGCTCACGCCCGCGAAGCGGTAAGCCTAAAACAGCAGATGATGCGGCTTCAAATTGCTGCAGCACACGCAAGCAACCAGAATGAAAAGCTTAGTGTTGCAGCCGGACACGGCCTCACACTGGATAACGTTCAGGATCTCGTCCGTGAAGTTCCTGAATTATCGGAGCTCAATATCGGTCACGCATTGATCAGCGAATCACTTTTTTGCGGCCTTGAACAATGTGTGGGCGCCTATCGCCGAGTTATTCAGGCGGGAGTTAAGGCGCGTTCGAAAGTCGCAGCAGACATCCGCAGAACACGAGGTTGACCCTGGAGCACGACGCATGATTCCTCTTTTCACTGCTGAACAAGCCCGCGCTATTGACCGTCACGCTGTGCATGGGCTGGGTATCCCCGGTATACTTTTGATGGAAAACGCTGGCGTAAGAGCAGCGAACTGCATTTTGGAGAGCTTTGCCGACAAACTTTCTTCGGTTCTGGTCGTGTGTGGCCCGGGTCAAAACGGTGGAGACGGTTTTGTCGTCGCAAGGCAGCTCGACGCGCTCGGTATCTCCGTAAACGCAATACTGATTGGCGAAAAAAGCTCACTTACCGGCGATGCAAAGCTCAATGCCGAAGCTTGGGAACGCAGCGCTGGATCCCTTTCACTCGGTCTTGATGAACTACGTGACAGCCTTCCGACTTCAACACTTGTCGTTGATGCGTTATTTGGCACTGGCCTTAGCCGTGAGCTCGCTGGCGATTTCCGTAAAGCCGTAGAACTTATCAATCAACGTGGGCTGCCGGTCGTTTCCATGGATGTTCCGAGCGGCATCGATTCCAACACGGGACAAATCCTTGGCGCTGCCATCCAAGCTGCGCTGACGGTGACTTTTGGTGTACGCAAGTTGGGTCTGTACCAGTTTCCGGGGCGCGGCTATGCTGGCGATATCCGCTGCGAGTCGATTGGTGTGCCAGCGCCAGTCGCATCAGACAACAAGCTTATCGAGGCCACGGATCTACCACGCTGGCTTCATCCAAGAGCGCTGAACTCGCATAAAGGCACGGCCGGCCATCTCTTGATTATCGGAGGAAGCAAAGGCAAAAGTGGCGCCGCACTATTGGCTGCAAAAGGTGCAATGCATAGCGGAGCAGGGCTCGTCACCATTGCCACCGACGCTCACACACAGACGGTCATTGACGGCCGCTACCCTGAGTTCATGTCTGAAGCGCTCGTCTTTTCGGAACATTCACTGACCGATCAATTGACAACACTATGCCAAAACAAGGACGCTTTGGTGATTGGGCCTGGCATGGGTCTTGAGCAGGCAAAAGCCTTAGGCCAAGACATCTATCTTAGCATTCCCTTGCCCACTGTGCTCGATGCTGACGCTCTCAATTTCTGGCAAAGTGGCGCCGAACGACTAAGCGAAGCCAAAGCTGTGCGAATTCTTACGCCGCATCCTGCAGAAGCTGCACGCTTGCTAAGAACGCATACCGAACGCGTGCAAAGCAATCGCATCGCGGCAGCGAAAACACTGAGCGAACGTTGCGGCAGCACCGTAGTACTTAAAGGAGCATGCACGGTAATTGCAGCCACCGATGGCCGCGTTCGCATCGTGGATGGCAGCTTCCCAGCCATGGCCACCGCGGGAAGCGGCGATGTGCTAAGCGGCATTATCGCTGCACAACTCAACGATAACACCGACCCGTTTGATGCAGCCAGCGCCGGTGTTTTATTGCATTTGCTTGGGGCCAAACTCGCCGGCACGGGCGATAGGGGACTGCTAGCCAGCCAGATTGCTGAAGCCGTTCCCAGGGTCATCGAACGCTCACTTTCAACCACCGTGTAGTCTCAACAAAACACCTTTCCCTAGACATGACTCCGCAACAAGTGCAAGCTTTAATTGCATTGAGTGACATTTTTGTCACTTTGCGCTCCATCCCTTTCCCTGTAGATGTTGGAATTATTGATCTTCTAACAGAAGCCGGGCTGGAGCACTTCTTGCATTGATATTAAGCAATGACGCCTGTCGTAAACACCGCACCTACATCAAAGCAGCATACCGTCTGCTTTGAATCGGTCTTTACGCTCTACCAAGAGGAGCTCTTACGTGCTGGACGGCGTCTGTCTGGGAGCGACGCCGATGCCGACGACCTTGTTCAGGAAACCGCATTGCGCGCCATGCAAAGCTGGCCTCAGTTTGATCATCAACAGGGAAACAGCCGAGCTTGGATGCACCGCATCTTGAAGAACGTTTTCATCGACCAATGCCGCAAAACAAAGCGAGAAGCGCAGGGCATCCAGCGACTGAGCCAGCAAGCAGACATCGAATCCGAGGAACTATCCCTGAGCTCGGAGCTTGCCACAACGTGGTCTGATAAAGTCGAATCCGCTCTTGATAAGCTATCGCCCGAGAGCTCAACGATTGTACTTAAAATCCTCGTTAATGAGAGCAGCTACCAAGAAACTTCCCAGGATCTTAAGGTTCCGATTGGTACCGTCATGTCTCGTTTGCACCGGGCCAAACATCAATTGCGCGATGAGCTTAAAAGCTACGCCATTCAAGAAGGCTACTTGCAGGTTGCGGCATAGTCGATCTGAAAACGAGCTTTCAGCTTAGTTCACTTGGTGTTGCGCCCGAGACCTGCTTGAGAATATCCGCAATCATGTCTTGCACTTCGTCGTAGTCGGGCACTTGTGTTTCCGGAGCCTCATAGTTCTCGAGAAGCTTTTCAGGAATATCATGCATAAAACGAGAAGGCGCCAAAAGCTGCGTGCGCCCGCGCATGCTGCGTTGCTTGATGCGTGTTAAATACAGATCCCGTTCAGCTCGTGTAATGCCCACATAAAAAAGCCTGCGCTCCTCTTCGATATCCGCTCCAGCCATGTCCGTAACCTTCGGATCCAAGGTCCGGCTATGCGGCAAGGTGCCTTCATTGCAACCAATCAGAAAAACGCAAGGGAACTCAAGCCCTTTGGCCGCATGAAGCGTCGAGAGCGTCACCTTGTTTCCTTTATCTTCTTCGGTGTCGGTATCGCGCAAAGTAAGGCGTTGAAGCAAATCATCAAGCGAGCTTTTGCTCTGTTCGCCACGTTTCTCGTGACGGGCAAGCGACTCCAAAAAAGAATCGATATTGGCGTAGCGTCCACGCTTGTCTTGTGCCGCGTCCTGACCATCCAAGAACTTACGACTTAAGCCCACTTGCTCGAGAAAAGAACGGGTTTGCTCTGCTAGATTTTGATTTGCACGCAAGTATTTGGCGGCGTGAGTTAATTGCTGGTGCAAATGAGCCGCACCTTGCCTGGCCGCGTGCGGCAAGTCCTTGAGCTCCGAAAAAGGCCCAAGCGCTTTGCGCAAAGGAACAGAAGCTTGCTGTGCCAGATACTCAAGTTTGCCAAGGGAACTGTCCCCGATGCCGCGTGGCGGGTAGTTTAAAATCCGACGAAAGGCTAATTCATCAAAAGGATTCAATGCCGCGCGCAAATACGCTATGGCGTCTTTAACCTCCTTGCGCTCAAAAAACTGAGTTCCACCCAACATGCGATACGGTTGCCCGTCACTGCGAAGCTCTTCTTCAATCAAACGTGCTTGAAGGTTGGATCGGTAGAGCACGGCAATGTCGCGAGGCTGAGTTCCGTTTTTCCTCAGCCGCCTTATCTCCATACGAACAAACGCCGCTTCTTTGGCATTGTCTTCAAGCACGGTTGAGCGAACAGGCCTGCCAGCGCGCTTCGTTGCCTTCAGTTGCTTTGGGTGTCGTTTACGTTTTGCAGCAGCAATCACCGCATTGGCGACATCCAAAATAGGAGCGGTGCTTCGGTAGTTGTTTTCTAGCTTTACAACGGTTGTTCCTGGAAAATGCTGCTCAAAATCCAAAATATTTTCGATATCCGCGCCTCGCCACGCGTAAATGGACTGATCGTCATCACCCACTGCACAAATATTAGCGGGCGTTGAACACAAAAGCTTTGCGAGTTCGAGCTGCGCACGGTTTGTGTCCTGAAACTCGTCCACCAAGATATGCGCAAAGCGTTTCGCCCAACGCTTTCGCACCTCAGGCTTATTTCGCAACAGCATCGCAGGACCAACCACTAAATCATCGAAATCAACCGCATGCATGCGCCTTAATGTCCTGGCATATTCGCCATACACTTCTTTAGCCACCGTATCGTATTCGGTGTTTCCCTCGACCACATCGTCTGGCGCATAAAAGTGATTCTTCCACGTCGAGATTCGCGCCATAATGGCCGAAATATCGAGTTTACGATGATGAATGCCATGGGCAATTTCTCGCAAAAGACCCTGAGCGTCGCCTTGATCCAAAATCACAAAGCGGCCGGCAAAACCAAACTCGGCGGCTTCTTCGCGAATAAAACGCACGCCAAAACTGTGAAAGGTCGAAAGCCACACCTCGGATGCACGTTTTGGCGGCATAAGAGCGCAAAGACGCTCTGCCATTTCACCGGCAGCTTTGTTGGTAAAACTCACCGCCAAAATCGCTTTGGGCGGAATGCCACTCTGCACAAGACTGGCGATTCGTTCGGTAATCACTCGCGTCTTTCCACTGCCAGCACCCGCCAACACCAACAACGGACCTCCCCGATGGTGTACAGCTTCGCTCTGTGCTTCGTTCAACCGCTCTGCCATTTTTGTAAGGCGGGTGCATACCACAGCTTCAGCGTTTGGCTTCAGAACTTTTATCTTGCTTTGCCAAAAATAAATATGAGAGCTTCATTGCCATGAGCAAACCTTTTGTAGCCCGACGATTGTTTTGGGTACTGGTAGGATTTCTGCTGCTCCCTTTGCTGTTACTGGCAACACTGTTTGAGGGTGCACGATGGATGCTGGTCTTTTTACTTCCCATTGCACTGGTAGGGATCTACGACGTTGTCCAAAAAAAACGATCGCTTTTGCGCAACTATCCTGTTGTTGGCCATTTTCGTTATTGGCTCGAATCGTTTCGCCCAGAAATTCAGCAATACTTTGTTGAAACCAACTGGCAAGGGCGACCTTACAATCGAGAACTACGTTCCATCGTCTATCAACGCGCCAAAGGGGAGCTGCAAACGCATCCTTTCGGCACCCAACGCGATGTCTACTGGGTGGGTCATGAGTGGATGAATCATTCGCTCGCTCCACTCACGCCACTTAAGGTCGAACCGCGTGTTCGAATCGGTGGCGACGAATGCAAACAGCCTTACGAAGCCTCTCATTTGAACATCTCTGCCATGAGCTACGGCTCCCTCGGAGTCAACGCGATTCGAGCGCTCAATCTTGGCGCTAAGCTTGGTGGATTTTATCACAACACTGGCGAAGGCGGTCTAAGCCCCTATCACTTGGAAGATGGCGGTGACCTTTGTTGGCAAATCGGCACGGGCTATTTCGGCTGCCGTGATGAACAGGGTCGTTTTTCAGCCGAGCGTTTTAGAGACACAAGCCAAAACCCATCCGTCAAAATGATCGAGATCAAACTCTCGCAGGGCGCAAAGCCCGCACATGGCGGCATCCTGCCTGGTAAAAAAGTCAGCCACGAGATTGCTACGATTCGCGGCGTGCCGGAGGGACGCGACGTGATTTCACCACCTGCGCATTCTACCTTTTCATCCCCGGCCGGCCTTTTGGATTTTGTCGCGGACCTTCGTGAACTATCCGGCGGCAAACCTGTTGGCTTCAAACTCTGCATGGGCTATCGCTCGCAGTTCTTAGCTATTTGCAAAGCCATGACTGCAACCGAGGTACTACCTGATTTTATCGTCATCGACGGGGCAGAGGGCGGTACAGGTGCAGCGCCCCTTGAGTTTGCCAACTCGGTGGGCACGCCTCTGCGCGAAGGACTTCTAACCGTCCATAACGCCTTGGTGGGCTGCGGACTACGTGACAAAATCCGGCTCATTGCAAGCGGTAAAGTCGTGACTGGTTTTCATATCTTGCGCGCCATGGCGCTCGGTGCTGATTTGTGTAACGGCGCTCGAAGCATGATGTTCGCACTCGGCTGTATCCAGGCCCGGCGCTGCAACAACAACGACTGCCCCGTGGGCGTTGCCACCACCGATCCAAGCCTTGGTTATGGCTTGAACGTCCAAGACAAAGCACGCCGTGTTGCGCGTTATCATCATGACACCATCGAAGCCTTTTTGGATCTCGTTGCTTCAGCCGGCCTGGATCATCCAGCGCGAATCAGGCCCTCGCACATCTGCCGCCGCACCGCCCATAACGAAACCAGCACTTTTGAGGATCTGTACCCCTATCTGAGCGAAGGATCCCTGCTAAACGGCTCAGCCCCAAGCGATTGGCTGCGTGATTTTGAAGTCGCTCACTGGTAATCCCAATATTTCCGGGCCCCAGCGCGAATTCAGGTACAGATGATGGCAATTTAAGCTAAGAGAGCCTGGATGAACCCCAAGGTCCTCGAAACACTGGTCATTGGCATGCCAGCCCTGATTCTCTCGCTTTCGGTACACGAGTTTGCCCATGCCTGGAGCGCCACGCGTCTAGGTGACGATACGCCCCAACGCCAAGGCCGTCTCACGCTCTCGCCCCTTCCTCACATGGATTTGTTTGGCTCTTTGATTTTTCCCGCCATGTTGATGCTCAGTGGCACGGGATGGTTCTTTGGCTACGCAAAGCCTGTGCAATTTAAACCGGTTAACTTTACGCGCAGAGTGAGCATGTGGCAGGGCTCCGCACTTACCGCACTTGCAGGACCTTTCTCAAATCTGCTTCTGGCATTCCTAGCCGCCATCGGCTTGCGCGCAGCGCTTGTCCTTGGCTTGCCTCCGGAACACATCCTTTTTCAATTTTGCGGCGTGATGTTTACACTTAACGTGCTATTGTTCGTGTTCAATCTTTTTCCGCTTCCGCCGCTCGACGGAGGCTATCTTATTCCGGATCGCTACACCAAACTCAAAGTCTTTCTTAATCGCTACTCCATGATGCTTTTTATTTTGGTCTTCTTCGTACCGCTTGGCAATTCATCGGTTTTCGCATCATTAACCCGTCCGCATGTGGCTTGAAACAGGCCTGCTGCAGCTTGTGAGCGTGTTCTTATGAACGAAGTCATTGGAAGTGAAATAAAAGCAGGCGCATTTCAAATCCAGCTGCCGCAATTTGAAGGACCACTCGATTTACTTCTGCATTTGATTCGCAAACACGAGCTCGAGATTTCAGAATTACCGATTGCCTTTATCACCGAGAAGTACCTTGCCTATCTTGAGTTGATGAAGCAACTGAACTTGGACTTGGCGAGCGAGTACCTCGTAATGGCTGCCACCTTAGCACACCTCAAATCGCGCACCCTGGTGCCCACACACGAGGATCTCGAGGAGGAAAGCGAAGATGGCGAGCAGGGCGATCCGCGCACCGAGCTCATCCAACGTTTGCTCGAATATCAAAAGTACAAGGAAGTCTCCGAGCGGCTTGGTGAAAAACCAGTCGCTGGCCGCGATGTCTTTCCACGGGGCAGCGAAGCTCCGAGGCCCGACGGACCCGCACCACTGGCCGAAATCGGCTTATTCAAGCTGCTCGATGCTTTCGCTGGGGTGCTGCAACGCGCCAAAGCCGATTTAACTCGGGAAATCGAGCCTGAACGCATCAGCGTCCAGCACCGCATCGCTGAGCTCACCGATATGCTGCGCGAACGAGGCATCTGCAACTTCGCGGAGCTTTTCCGAGACAACGTCCCGGTATACGATCTCGTGGTCACCTTCTTGGCCGTCCTGGAGATGGCAAAAATGAGGCTTTTGCGTCTGGCGCAGGCCGAACCGGTCTCACCCATTCAGCTGGAGCTTGCCTTTGTGCAGGAGCCTGAGGCAGAAACGCCCCAATGACAACGCAGGAAGTAATGAACAAGGTCGTAAAAACCGAACTAAAAACAGTCATCGAAAGCTTGGTGTTTGTCGCTGAAAAACCAGTGACCAAGCAGCAACTCGCCAAAATCGCCGGGGCTGGCGGCGATGCGGTTGGCGAAGCCCTCGCTGAACTCATGGGCGATTACCAAAACCGCGGGGTAGAACTCGTGGAAGTCTCAGGCGGCTACCAATTTCGCTCCTCACCTCAAAGCGCACCTGCAGTGCAACAATTTCTGGCCCAAAGGCCCATACGCCTTAGCAAAGCACAACTTGAAGTGCTCGCCATTGTCGCTTATCGGCAGCCCATTACCCGTCCGGAGGTCGAAGAGATTCGCGGCGTTGATTCTGGCTCAGCCCTCAAAGTCGCTCTTGATCGCGGTCTCATTCGCATCATCGGACGCAAAGAAGAGCCCGGCAGACCGTTGATGTACGGAACCTCCTCGTATTTCCTTGAGTTCTTTGGACTCGCAGCCCTCAAAGACTTGCCAACCTTGCGTGAGTTCAGCGAGCTGAGCGAGGAAAGCCGCATTCTTTTTGAAAAGAAAGCAGGCTCATCCTTTGAAGAAGTCAAAGAAGAGCTCGACCGCGAAGTTGCAGAAGCCGCCGAAAGCATCGCCTTGGCTGCAGAGGCCGCCGCCGATGCAGAAGAGCACGAAGAAGTAACCGACGACCACGATGACAACGAGGATGACAACGAGGATGACGACGAGGATGACGACGAGGATGACGACGAGGATGACGATGATGACGACTGAGATGGCGTCGAGCACGCGCTGGCGCAGCGCGAGCACTAAATAGCCATGTATTTTCAGGACCTCATAGTAACCCTGCAAAACTTTTGGGCAGCTCAAGGATGCTTGCTGGCTCAGCCCTACAACTCTGAAGTCGGCGCAGGAACCTTCAACCCCCAAACCTTCTTGCGAGCGATTGGGCCTGAGCCTTGGAAAGTCGCCTATGTTGAGCCTTCCCGTCGTCCTACCGATGGCCGCTACGGCGACAATCCCAACCGCTTGCAACAGTACTACCAGTTCCAAGTCATCCCTTAACCTTCGCCCCTGGAGATTCAGGAACTCTACCTCGATTCGTTGCGCGCCATTGGCACCGATCCGCTCAAACACGACATTCGTTTTGTTGAAGACGATTGGGAATCACCCACGCTAGGCGCATGGGGCCTGGGATGGGAAGTCTGGCTCGACGGCCTGGAAATCACTCAGTTCACCTATTTCCAACAAGTAGGCGGCCTCGAATGCACGCCCATCGCAGGCGAGCTGACCTACGGACTTGAACGCATTGCGATGTATCTGCAGGGCATCGACAACGTCTATGATCTCCAATGGACCAAGGGTGTTAGCTACGGGCAGATTTGCAAACGCGCCGAATGGGAGTGGAGCACCTATAATTTTGAGGCGGCGAGCGTGGATTTGCATCGCGAACTTTTTGATCAATACGAGACGCAGAGCCGTATGCTACTCGGTCTGAGCGAGCAAAAAGGCAAGGGCGGGATACTGATCTTTGATAAAGAAGATCCGCTAAGCCGCCTTGTTTTGCCGGCTTATGACTGCGTGATTAAGTGCAGCCATCATTTCAACGTGCTCGATGCACGTGGCGCCATCAGTGTCACGGAACGTCAACGCTACATCACCCGCGTCAGGCACGCAGCCCGAGCGTGCGCCGAGTCGTACTTTGCACAAAGGCAGGCGCTCAATTTCCCCCCTTTGTCAGGACGGCTAAACACAATGCAGGGATTAATAAAAATCCGAAAATACGTCAAGATTGGCATGTTTTCGCTTTTTTTATGCCACAATTGCGGGCTGGGGCGGTCAGGCACAAGGCAGGCAACGGGCCGTTGCGCGGGGCCGGCACTATTACGAGCAAGCCCAGTTTGCGCAAGCCTTGGCCTCGTTTGAAAAAGCTGAAGAATCAGAGAATCTAAATCGCACCGATTTGATAGCTTTGCTCGAAGGCAAAGCTCTTGTGTATTTTGCCACGGACGATGAAGAAAACTTCAAGCGAATGTTGGTGCAGCTTGCTTCCGTTCATCGCAATCATGCCTTTGAGAAAAGTGTGCCGCCTGAAGTCAATGCAGCCTTTGACGAGGTCCTGTCCCACAGCCCGGGCCGTCTTAGCGTCCAGGTCCAGCGCGAGACTATTTTTGGCGGCGAGCTGTTGCGAGGCGTCGTCAAAAACGACGTCGGACAACTCGTGCGCAACCTAAAGCTCTATATCCGAAAAAGGGGCCGCAGCAACTGGCAGGAAGGCAACGAAACCATGCGCGTGCTTGCGCCGCGTGGCGAAGATGTAGAATTTTACGCGATCGCCAAGGGCCCCGGCGGAGTTGATTTAGTCAGTCTCGGAACGCCCGAGTTTCCGAAACGTTTTAAAATTGGCGAAGTCACATCAGCTTCGTTGCAACCCACCCAAAACAAAGAACAAGACTCCGAGTTGTTGTGGTTTGGCTTGGGCGCCGGAGCCGCCGCATTGATTGCCGGCAGTATTGCGCTTATCCTCTACCTAAGCCGTTCGAGCGATAACACTCAACCCTCGATTCCAGCGCTTGGGACGCCGTGAGCAAAAGCAACGAACTCTCTTTTGATTTAGAAAACGAAGAACAAGCGCCCGAGGTCGTTTCCGGCTCCGAGCGCAACTTCGGCGAGTATCAGCTTCGCTACCAAATCGCCTCTGGCGGTATGGGCACAGTCTATCTGGCCCGAGACTTCGGACCCGCGGGTTTTGTTCGGCCCGTGGCGCTCAAGCGCATCCATCCTCATTTGGCCAAACGCCGTAAGTTTGTCGACATGTTTTTAGACGAAGCGCGTATTATTTCGCGCGTTTCTCACCCCAATGTCTGCCGCATTTTCGATTTTGGCAAAGTGTCCGGAACCTATTACATGGCAATGGAATACTTGGTAGGCGAATCGCTTGCCGGGGTCATGAACGCCATGGTTAAAGAGCCAGAGCGTTTCGATGAACCCAAATGGCACGCGCTCGCTTGCCGAATGATTGCAGATGCAGCAGAGGGCCTGCATGCAGCGCATGAGCTTGTGGATGAAAACGGCAAAGCACTTGGAGTCGTCCATCGCGACGTCTCGCCGCACAATCTCTTTGTGAACTACGATGGCAGCGTTCGGGTGCTCGATTTTGGGGTGGCTTTTGCAACAGAACGGCTTCACCAAAGCACCACGGGCACCGTCAAAGGCAAGTATGCATACATGGCGCCCGAGCAAATCAAGACCCGTGATTTTGACCGTCGCGCGGACATCTGGGCCTTAGGCGTATGCTTGTGGGAGATGCTCACCGCCCATCGGCTTTTTCGCCGAGACTCGGAAGTCGACACCATACTGGCCGTGGGTAGCCTGGATGTTGAAGCGCCATCCGCGCATCGACCCAACATTCCCAAACGTCTTGATCGCGTAGTGCTTTCCGCGCTCAAACGCGATCCTGAATCACGATACGATACCGCACGCGATTTCGGACGCGACCTGCTTGAAGTGGTGAACGAAATCGGCCAGAGCGCTGGACCTGCCGAGCTTTCGGATTGGCTTCGGCAGCTGTTCCGCGAACAACGTGCCGAAAAACTTCACAGGGTCGAAACCGTCATGGAGGCGCATGCCCGCTCGCCTGGCCCCACCGTCCACGAGCGCGAAACTAAACTCGAGCAATCGTCACCGCCGAGTTCCGGAGCAGGCTTTCGTGGGCTGTTTTCTAAGAAGAACCGCGGACTGAGCGGCTTAGTCCTTGCCACGGGCCTGGGCTTGGTGCTGCTTGGTTTAGCGCTTGGCCGCACCTTCGCGGCGCAAACACACCAACGCACGACCGAGCTCGACATTGGACTTCGGGCGGTTGCGCCGGTTCCCCTTGATTCCGTTGAGGCCTTCGGCCTGGATCTCCCAAAACAGAGCACCCTAAAGAATGATGAAAAGAGCAATGTGCCGCGACGTTCCGAAAGCAAAATCATCATGGGTTATGTCAACATCGTTACCCCCGGAGGCTGGGCCGACATTTACGAAGGAAAACGCTTCTTAGGACGCACCACAAAGCAAATTTGCTTGGGTACCGGAACGCATGTGCTTGAGTTGCGGGCTTTTGGAAAAACTCCCAAAATCATGCGCCCGGTGACGGTCGGAGCAGACCGTGTTACTCGGGTAGTGGTGAGTCTACACGACGCATCCAAAGGATAAGAAAGTTAGTGCCGGCATGAGTAGTCATTCCTTGTTATTTGAAATTGGAGTCGAAGAGCTCCCCGCATCTTTTCTTGAAGGAGCCCTTGCAGCACTTCCAGGGCTAGCTACGGACATGTTAAACGAGGCCCGTCTTGAGCACAAAGACATCAAGGCTTACGGAACCCCGCGGCTACTGGCTCTGCTCATCGATGATGTGGCCCAAAAGCAGCGCGACCTTGACGAAGAAGTGCAAGGGCCACCGAGTCGTATCGCCTTTGATGACAACGGCAAGCTAAGCAAAGCCGGCCAGAAATTTGCCGAAAAACTCGGCGTATCCGCTGAGCAACTGGGCACGATTGATACCGAAAAAGGCAGCTACGTCGTTGCAAAGCGCAAAGAGCGGGGCAAAGACGCCAAAGTCGTTCTGAGCGAGCTTTTACCTCGCCTAGCAAGTCGAATCCCTTTTCCCAAAACCATGCGTTGGGGCCAAGGCGATATTGCCTTCGGCCGGCCCATCCATTGGCTCGTCGCATTGCTTGATGAGCAGGTCTTGGATTTTAATTTTGCGAAGACCAGTACCGGTCGTAAAAGCCGTGGACATCGCTTTCTCTATCCGAAAGAAATCGAAGTAAAGGAAGCCGCCGCCTATCTTGAAACCTTGCGTACGGCCAAAGTGATTGCCGATACCGAAGAGCGCCGCGCGCTGATTGAGCAGCAACTAAAAGAAGCGGCCAAGACGCTCGGCGAAGAGCTCCTCTATGATCCAACGTTGATCGGCGAATGCGCGGATTTAGTCGAACAACCTCAGGTTGTAGTGGGCTCCTTTGAAGAAGTCTTCTTGGGGTTGCCCGAAGAAGTCATCATTGCCGTGATGCGTGGCCATCAGCGCTACTTCGCTCTACGCAACCCAAAGACAAAAAAGCTCAGCCAGCACTTTCTAACGGTCGCCAACACGGCAGAGGATAAAGAAAGCGTTAGCAAGGGCAACGGACGCGTCATTCGCGCTCGATTGCAAGATGCGTTTTTCTTTGTGAACGAAGATCAGAAACACAATCTTAAGGAACGCAGCGCACAGCTCGACGGCGTTGTGTTTCAATCCAAACTCGGATCCCTTGGCGAAAAAGCACGGCGTCTGCGCGCCTTAAGCGTCGAGCTGTTAAAGCAGAACAGTAAAGACCTTACTAACGAACGGGAGATGAGCGAGCTATGCGCCTCTGCCGCCAGCTTATGCAAAGCTGACTTACTCTCTTTGATGGTCGGAGAGTTCCCTGAGCTTCAAGGCATCATGGGCAGACACTACGCTCTAAAAGAAGGCTACGATCCCAAAGTCGCCAAAGCGATCCAAGATCACTATTTGCCGAAGGGTGCAAAAGACAGCGTCCCTGATGATGTGTTGAGCGCCGCCATCGCGTATGCAGACCGCCTGGACACCTTAGTCGGCTGTTTTGGTATCGGGATTACACCAAGTGGCTCAGCGGATCCTTTTGCCCTGCGGCGCGCAGCCCTTGGCGTGATTCGCATGGCCTTCGACGGCCCTATGGATTTGCATTTGGCAGATGCCCTGCGGACAAGCTATGAGCTGTACGCCGATGGAGCGCTGAAAGACAGCGGTATTTGCCTGAACTCGGTGCACAACTTTTTCTGTTCACGCTTACGTTCACTCTTTGCAGAAAAATATCCCGGTGACCTAATCGAGGCCTGCCTATCGGCCTGGGACGGTGGTTCGCTGCGCGATGTCAAAGCACGCATGCAGGCACTTGCCGAGTTTCGCACCATGCCCGAGTTTGAATCGTTGGCCGTGGCCTTTAAAAGAGCAGCCAACATCACCAAAGACATCAAAGCAGGCAAGGTCAATGTCGAGTTACTTCAAGACGGTGCTGAGCGCGAGCTGTATGAAGTACTCAATAAGTTCTTGCCGCGGATGCAGAGCGCACTAGAGAAACGCAACTACGCCGAGGCTCTCAGCATGGCAGCAAGCGAGCTTCGCAAACCCATCGATCGCTTCTTTGAAGAGGTTTTGTCATGGTCGATGATGTGGCCATCAAGGAAAACCGACTGAAACTATTGGCTTCTATCGTTGAAAAAATGAACAGACTCGCTGACTTTAAGGTGATAAGTACTTAACCATGGCGGGCGACTCCGATCAGAATTCACGACCAACTTTCGATGCAGGCTCGGTCGATACCTGGCCCGATGACGCCCATAAAACCTCCCACGGAGCAGCTCAAGACACCTGGCCCGATACACGCGAATCCCGTTTGTCCTCGCGTATGCTCAAAGACAAACAAGATTCGGTAACGACCTTGCCGCCGGCTCCTCTCGTCGGCAAAGTGCTCGATGGTCGTTATGAAATTCAGCGGATGATTGGCGAAGGGGGCATGGGTATCGTCTACCAAGCTCGCCATACCACCTTGGGCAAAATACTTGCTGTCAAAGTACTGCGTGGTGAAAACCTTGATGCCCTTTCGACGCGGCGCTTTAAACAAGAAGCACAATCGGCTAGTGCAATCGGCCATGAAAACATCGTCAACGTGATGGACTTCGGGAACTTGCCCGACGGCGCCACTTACTTTGTCATGGAATATCTTGACGGGGTCACTCTCAAAGCAGCAATGAACTTGAGCCGTGAGCCCTTTTCGGTGCAACGCGCCATCCACATCGCAAAGCAACTGTGCGTAGCTCTTCAACAAGCCCACCGCAATGACGTTGTGCATCGCGATCTTAAGCCAGACAACATCTACCTCGTCACACGTGCGGAAGACGAAGATTTTGTAAAGATTTTAGATTTTAGGATGCCAAAGTTAGTGGAGGCGCAAGCACGCTTACTCGTGCAGGGCAGGTGTTTGGAACACCTCATTACATGTCGCCCGAGCAATGCGCAGGCGCTCCGGTTGACTCACGCACCGACATTTACGCCATTGGTGTGATTATCTACGAGATGCTTTGTGGCAGTGTGCCTTTTGATGCCGACAACTGGATGGGCATCCTATCGAAGCACCTGTACGAACAGCCTCAACGCCTTTCCGAGCAGCCGCTTGCTGAGAATGTTCCCGAAGCTCTTGAAGCATTGATCCTAAAATGCATGGCCAAAAGCCCCGACCATCGCTACCAAAGCATGGGCGATTTGCTGTCTGACCTTGTGCAGGTTCAAAGTGGCGCAACACGTTCAAAAGATCTTGGCTTGAATCTGAAACAATTGCGCAATGCTAAAAAGGGGAAGCCCTCAGGCAAAAGCAGCAGTTTCTGGCAATACTATCGACCGATCCTGGCTGGTGCGATTCTAGCACTTGGCCTCGTCGCCATCGGTGTCGGCCTCGGTGTGATGGGGAGCAAACAAAACGAGGGTTCTACTCCAGGCTCAGCAAAAGAAAGCTCCCAGCCAGACAC
The DNA here is from genome assembly GCA_016699535.1 of Myxococcales bacterium. Classification (NCBI taxonomy): domain Bacteria; kingdom Pseudomonadati; phylum Myxococcota; class Myxococcia; order Myxococcales; species Myxococcales bacterium. Next base: position 2,633,369 of record CP064980.1, on the reverse strand, counting down.
CGCGCTTTCATCCGCAAAGGATGGTTCAAAAGAGGCGAGCTCGGAAACCGTACGACTGAGTAGTGAACCTATATCGGCGCAAGTCCTGGAGTCTGGGCTGCTTTTGGGGGTTACCCCGCTTGAGATTCCGCGCCCCGAAGCAGCAAGCGATCGCGAAATCGAGCTCCGAAAGCCCGGCTACTTGCCCAAACGAGTCATCGTCAACGCCGAATCCCCACGCTCGCTGCGCATACGCCTTGAGCGCGAACCTCGGGGAGGCACCCGAATCAAAGAAAAAAGCAAGAGCCCTGCAAGCCCCTCAAATACTGGAATACCCGACAAAATACGCAATCCTTGGGAAGAGTAAGAAAGCCTGCCAGCCCATGCACACAGTGCTTGCTCAGGCGGACAAAGACGCTTACAACCCCAAAACGAATGAAAATGAGGCAAACATATCTTAATCTTGCCGGGTTTTGCCTACTTATATGCTCAGGGCTTGCCTGTGATCTAAGCAATAACGGCATCAACCCGCCCCAAAAGAAACTGAACTTTCCCACGGCTGTTGCCTTATCCTCTCAGCAGTGCGGCGAGGGACCATGTTGGCTATTTGTAGCCAACTCCAACTTTGATCTCCGTTATAATCACGGCAGCGTCCAAAGCATCGACTTAACCCTTTTGGCCGAGCGCTTGCAAAGCTGTGATGCACCACCTTGCGTCTATGAAGACTATGAAAATTTTCTTCCCGATGGCCATGAGGTTTTTTTAGGCTCCTTTGCGGCAGGAATCGCACAAAGCCCAGAGGGAGAGCGTCTTTTCGTTCCGCTCAGTAGCGACTCGTCCCTGAACTACATTCGGGTAGCATCCGACGGCAGCCTTGACTGTGGCGGACGAGGGCTTCCACATTATTGCAGCTCCGAATTTTCTCGAGGCCGCTCGAGTTCCGATAACCCTCGAGGCGAAGTGATGCCTCGCAATCCCGTGGCCGTGCTTTCCGGTGACCTTACGGAAGCCTTCGATGCGCCTCCCGCGGCCGGCAGCTACGTGCTGGTTGGACACGGAAATGGCGAAGTCAGTTTGTTTTTGGATCAAACGCAACAAGACGGACTGCTTGTCCCAACGCTGGTCGATGTCGTCAGCGGCTTTGGCAACGGTCTTAGCTCATTGCGATACGACGCCTACAACCGCACCGTTCTGGCCACGAATCGACTCCTAGCTCAGGTTCAAAAAATAGGCATCGCATGGGACGCCAATAGCGCAGAGCGCTCCTTTGCCTATGGCTCAGGCTCCTTGTCCATCGAAGATCTTGATGACGGGGCCGACAACCGTGACATCTGGATCGATGCACCAAGTAAAAAGGCATACATCGTCGCGCGCCGTCCCAAAGCACTGCTAATCGCAGACCTTGAGCGAAGCACCGTGTCCGCCGGAAAACTTGCGCTAAGCAACGTCATCGGTGTGGGTAACGGACCTTCGCGGGTTCGAATCGCTCATGTTGGACCCGAAAGCGCAGCTTATGTTTTCGTGAGCTGCTTTGACGCTTCGGCGTTATACGTGATCGATGCAGAACTTGAGCGCCTACGCACGATTGTCTCAGGCCTAAGCGGACCTTTTGACATTGCTGTCGATGAAGCCCGCGAACTTCTGTACGTCACGGACTTCACAAGTTCGGTAATCCGCGTGGTCGATCTTTCACCCTTGGCCGACGGGCAGAGTCCTAAGCTGCTGGGTGTTCTTGGCGAAGCACGTACGGTCAAGGAGTTGTTGTGATGCATATTCTGCGCTCTTTTACATGGTCTTCTTGGGCATTTGCCTGCTTGTGCGCGACGCTTTGCTTTTGCGGTTCCAACCCAATCGTGATTGATCCACCAAGCTTTGGTCAGTCCGGACGCATCGAATGGGTTTGCTTTGACATTGACACCAACACGGTACGCCCTTTGGAAGAATGCCGCTCACCTTCCGAAGCAGACACCTATCTGCCAACCAATTTGCGTCTTCACGTGCTGGTGACGCAGCAATCACGCGGTGAGATTGCTGCCATTGAAATACGTGACGATGCACCAACAAAAAGCAAACGCGTTGATAACGACGTCCGAGTTCCCGGTTATACCTATCCGGCAGTAGGCGAGGGCCCTTCAGCGGTTGTCGTTCCCCCCACACGACCGCAGTACAGTTACATCGCCAACTTCGGTTCACGCGACATTTCCGTACTGCCCACCGAGATCTTCCGCCGCACGACCCTACCGTTAAACAGCGAGACGCTGCCGCCATTGCCGCTGCCAGCTTCACCTACGGATATGATTCTCTCGCCTGATGAGCAGACCTTGATTCTTGCCTTACCCGAACTCGGCTCACTCGCTTTGGTTGCAATCGCTGAGGATGGCAGTTTATCAGAGCCCACAATCGTTGCACTGAGTCTCCCAACGAATCTCGAACCAACGCTTGCCCTTGAAGAGACTTCCTATCAAAAAGTGTGTCCAGCCGATGCCCCGGTTGGCGAGTTCAGCCTAAGGGATGCCGAGCCAACACGCTGCAACCCGAACTGCGACGATGCAGCGCCTCAGCCTTGGACTTTTGAGCTCGATAAAGACTCCAATCACTTGCTCGTCTCAGATACCGCATTACCAGTGGTTCATGTCATTGATCTCGATGCTCTGCTGTCGCAAAGCAGCCCTGCTGAACTGGACCCAATTGTCGTGGGCTCCCCTGTTCGCGCAATGGCACTAACCCCTGTGGTGCCGCGTGATTTTTCGAGCGACTGCGACATCAACAATCCTGATGCACAACAATGCGTACGTTATCTCTACGCCCTGGACGCCGTCGACGGAAGCGTGGCCGTGCTCGACTACGATTCCGGCAACCTGCTTGTGAGCACGACCGCTGCAAAACAACGAGTAGATCGCATTGCTTTGGACGCTTCTGCTCGGGCTCTCAGTGTCGTTCTGCCGAGTTACGACACTCCCTTGCTATGTGCAGATGATAATGCTTTTGCAGAAGATGCTTCGGCACGTGAATTCCGCGGCGTATTTGTCGCTGTAGCGCTCTCGAGCGGAGTATTAAACTTTATCGACGTTTGGGATTTAGATGCCCCCTGTCGCGGAGGGCAGAGCTGCACCAAAGCAAGCGATGACTTGGACAGCAAAGTCTACATCAAACGCCACAGGCCACGACTGGTTGCACTAAGCACCTCCGAGATTTCACTTATCGAGGCACCTCAAATCAGCACCCGTTCAAGCAGCGCTACCGTAAACGCAGAGGGCTTTACCGAAGCTGAACTGCTGCCCGACCTGACGCCTTTGGAAAGCTGTTCTACCGGACAGGCGCGGGCCTATCCGCTCACAAGTCAAAGCGAGACCCTTGTTGTCTGCGCTCAAGCGGACCCCTGGGATCGAATTCTTGAAACGTGGACAGCCACCTGGAACGGCAATATCGCTTTAGCAAGCGGCGGAGGAGGCAGTCTCGATTCAGCAACACACAGCATGCTCTCAAGCAGCGGCTTTTGCTCAGCGGGCGTACTTGGCTTCGGCAATGTCGCGGACTCCGCTCTTGATACACAAAGTGATCCAGAAGCAGGCTACGGAGGCGATTCGCTTTGGATTATCTCAGAGCTCCCTCCCTCGGCACCAGAGGGCTGCGAAGAGCTGGTTCAAACGGACCTCGTTGGCGACGATTTGCCCATCGTCTTCGCAATCGAACGCGCTTTTGATGAGCATTTAATCCTAAGCGATCAGAGCATCGGTAGCATTCAAACAAATTTTTCGCGAGTCGCTGAATGCTTTGGCGAACTGGTTAACTACGAAGTGCACACCCGTGACGCCTACCTCGTTAGCGGCACCGAAAGCGGCGTGTTTCATCGCGTCATTGCGAGATCCGACGGACTATGCACCGTCGACAAAAACCAAAGCCCCACCTTGCAAACACGCGCCTTAGTAGGAAGACCTTACCTGAGTTCCGCGCTAAACTTTCAAATCGCGCAAGGCGCTCAAGGCTTCCAGGAAAACGAGCAAGTCAGCATTTTCTTTAGAATGCAACGGCTCTACAGCAGAGTTGCAGGAGACTTTGGCCTTTCAAACACCCAACGAAGCTTTGTTGGCGACGGCACCTTACCAAGCTCCATGCGCTATAATTCCTTAAATAGAAAATTGTACACCGTCGATTCAGCAAGCGCGGGCGTCGTTCAATACGACCTTAGCCCCTTGCTTGCTGAAAGCTTTTTTGATTGATGGCTGTTTCAAACAACGAACACAGCCGCCACACTCCAGTCATGCAGCAGTATTTCCGTTGCAAGGCCGAATACCCTGACGCTGTTTTGTTTTTCCGGCTCGGCGATTTCTACGAAATGTTTTGTGATGATGCTGAACGCGTTTCAAAGCTTTTGGACATCACGCTAACTTCACGCGGCAAGGACAAACAAGGGCAAACCATTCCCATGGCGGGCGTGCCCCACCATGCAGCATCATCGTACATTGCAAAGCTTTTACAGATGGGCGAATCGGTAGCGCTTTGCGAGCAAATGGCCGACCCCACCTCGATAAAGGGTGTGGTTCCTAGGGAAGTCGTGCGAGTGATTACGCCGGGCCTCATCCTGGAAGAAGATGCCCTCGATGCCAAAGCTGAAAACTTCCTCGTTGCCTTAATCGAAGGCTCGGAGCATTGGGGCCTGTGTGCGCTTGAAGCCTCAACAGCTCGCCTGGTTGCAACACAGCTACTTGATAGCGCTCAAGCGCTCGTTGAGCTTGCACGTCTAAGCCCAAGCGAAATTTTGCTCTTTGAAGCAACGGCAAACTTCGCAAACACCATCAAGAGAAGCTTTCCGAACGCCGTGCTTCGAACGCTCGATGCAATGACTTCCCTTAGCGGCGAGCTAACAGAAGACTTATCTTGTTTTGCCGAGCAAGACACCAAGCGTCAAATCGCCGAACTCGACAGCACCGTTCAGCTGGCCGTATACGCCGCGCTCAATCACGCAAGGAAACACCAGCCAAAACAGCAACTCACTCGCTACACCTTTGAAAGGCGCGATAACGGCCGCTACATGCAGCTTGATCCAACAGCGGTGCGCAACCTTGAGCTTGTGTGCACCCTTGAAGGCGAACGAAGAGGTTCACTGCTGCACCTGTTAGACCAAACGCAAACTGCCATGGGCGCGCGCCTTTTTCGCCGCCGGCTTGTCAATCCCTTGAGTGAGCTTTCAGAAATCGAAAAGCGCCACAATGAAGTCGAAGTTTTTATTGACCTGGCTCCATTGCGCGAGCGCTTGCGTCGTGAACTCAAGGCCATCAGTGATCTTGAACGCGTAATGACACGGATCGAAACAGGGGTAGGGGACCGCGCGAACTCGGAGCTCTTCGCGACGGTATCATCGCCGCAGAGAGGCTGTTTACGCAGCTCAGCGAGACAACATCGCCTGATCCAAAGGGAGCAATCGTGCGCCTGATCCCCAAAGAGCTCTGCTCAGGCATTAAACAACGCTTGCAGGAGGAGCTCCACGATGAACTTCCATTATCATTGTCCGCCGGAAGAGTGTTTCGTCCCGGTATCGACAAGGACATGGACGAGCTGCGTAAACTAGCCGAATCAAGCAAAGACTATGTGCTCGAGCTTGAAGCACAAGAGCGCCAAACAACTGGCATAAGCAATCTAAAAATACGTTACACGCGCGCCTTTGGATATTACATCGAGGTCTCCAAGGCGCGCCTCTCGCAAGTCCCCACGCACTACCACCGCAAGCAAACGCTTACCAATGCCGAGCGCTTTGTGACGGAGGAGCTGAACGCGCTGCAAGGCAAGATTCTTAGTGCCGAGCAACAACTGTTAGCGATACAAAGCAAACGCTTTGAAGCGTTGCGCGAAGAAATCGCCAAAGACTCACTTAAGGTAAGGCAACTTGCAGTGGCACTTGCACGGCTGGACGTAAGTCTAGCGTGGGCACACAATGCTGCCTGTTTTGATTATACAAAGCCCATCGTCGATGAAAGCTGCGTCCTTGAGCTAAAAGAAAGCCGGCATCCCGTTGTTGAGCAGCTTGCTGAACGTGGCAGCTTTGTGCCGAACACCATTAAACTTGATGCACGATCCAAACGCCTGATGATTATTACCGGGCCGAACATGGCCGGTAAATCGACAGTCATGCGTCAATGCGCGCTTATTGTGATCATGGCCCAATCAGGTGGTTTCGTTCCAGCGGAGCAGGCACGTATCGGAATGGTCGATCGTATCTACACGCGTATCGGCGCGAGCGACAATCTTGCAGCAGGGCAAAGCACCTTCATGGTCGAGATGCAGGAGACCGCCGCCATGCTCCGCGGCGCAACGCAGCGTTCCTTGGTACTGCTCGATGAAGTGGGCCGTGGGACAAGCAGTCTCGATGGCATGGCCATCGCTTGGGCCGTTGCAGAGCACTTTGCCGACACGGTTAAGTGTCGATGTCTATTCGCAACTCACTATCATGGCCTATGCGCACTGGCCGACCGCCGTGAGCACGTCTTCAATTGCAACGTGACTGCTAAGGAACAGCAAGGCGAGGTTGTATTTTTTCACCGACTCAGTGAAGGCGTCGCAAGTAAAAGCTATGGCGTGGCTGTGGCGAAACTTGCAGGCTTACCACCAGAGCTTTTGGATCGCGCTGCAGTCTTGTTGCAAGAGCTTCCAGAAGAGCCGCGTTTTCATCAGGACGATTCAGCAATCCCAACCCAACGCGAGCTTTTTGAAACACAAAGCGATGCAAAAATGAGCGATTGCGAAGAGACGATTTTAGCCATGGATCTAAACACTCTTAGGCCGATAGACGCCCTTTTAAGGCTCCAAGAGCTACAAGACAATCTCAAAGGAACATAGTAAGTAGGCTTCTATGAAACGACTTTTTATAGTTAGCGCTCTTTTCCTTTTCTTGGCTGCTTGCGGCAGCTCGGCAAAACCCAGTGCTCAGGCCAAAGCCTTCATTCTTCCTACCAAACTAAGTGCCATGCTGCCATCTGAAGCCGACATCGTAGTGCGAATCGATTTTGCACAACTTCGTGCATCAAAACTTTTTTCAGAAAGCCCGCCCAAGCTCAAAAACAAGATGATGAACTCGATTGAACCCGATCGAGAATCCGCAGACGTGTTGCTTGAAAAAGGCCAAGAGCTTGTCATGGGCAAACTCCTCTCGGAGCAAGGAAATACAGGCGTGGCCGTTGTACGAGCCTCTCTTAGCCAGGAGGAAGTCTCGGCTCTTGCCAAAGAGATTGATGACAGGGCCGAAACAAAACGACTTCAAAAAGATCTATGGCTTATTGCACCGCAAGCTGAAATGAAGCGCATGCTTGCACAGCTCTCATCGCCGAGCAAAGTATCGCCGTGGTGGGAGAAGCCCTCAACGCATTATCGCTTTGAGCAGAGTAGCGCTGCGATCTTGGTGCGCAGCAGTCCACAAACCACATCCATGGCCTCCAAGCGACTGAACGCACAGGGCGGACGCGTGCTTTCTTCTGGTGCAATCACGGGTCTGGTGGATGATTTCGAGTACATGGGCCTATCGGTGCAGCTCGGCGCTGAAACGCTGGCCGAGCTTGGCGTCCATGCCAAGGAGCAAGCCAAACTCGAGTCCGCTGCATCGTATTTGCAGTCTTTGATCGGACGTTACCAAAACAACCTGCTAGCACGAGCATTGGGCCTCGATGCAATCTTGTCCGGTCTCAATGTCAGCACCGAAACAGGTCGGATGCTGGTCCGTGCCAAGTTCAACGAAGGCACATTGTTGGAATATTCTAGGACGCTTTGAAAACTTAGTGCCAATGCAAGGCGGGACCGGCTGAATCATGCGTTCTTACACGATCCACGGCGGCAAAGCGCTGCGCGGAAGTCTTCGTGTACCCGGGGACAAATCAATCGGCCATCGCTCACTGCTTTTCGCAGCGCTTTCCAGCGGCGAATGCCTTATCGAGGGACTGTCTGGCGGTGCTGACAATGTCGCCACAGCGACCATTCTGGGTGCAATGGGCGTCGACATTCACCAAGAGGCCGACAAAGCTAAGGTAGGGGGAGTGGGCCTTCACGGTCTTAGTATGCCGAAAGCCGAGCTTGATTGTGGCAACTCCGGCACCAGCATGCGCCTCCTTGCAGGCTTACTTTCTGCTCAAAAGTTCGGCGCTCGTTTGATCGGCGACAGCTCGCTTAGCAAACGCCCCATGAAACGTATTGTTGAGCCGCTGCGCGCACGCGGAGCGCATATCGCAGGTGTATCGGGCGCAAAAGCCGACAATGTCTATCCACCCTTGTCGATTGCGCCACTCATTGAGGGCGAAACACTCTTGGGCATCGAATACGACATGCCGGTCTCAAGCGCTCAAGTCAAAAGTGCATTGTTGCTAAGTGGCTTGTATGCCAAGGGCCCAACAGTATTGCGCGAGCCGGTTTTGTCGCGCGATCACACCGAACGCATGCTGCTTTCCTTAGGGGTACCCATCCAGAGCATGGCGTCTATGGTGAATCTTGATCCGCGAGGATGGACGGCTCGCTGGGACGCTTTCCATTGGCAAGTGCCTTCCGATTTATCAAGCGCAGCTTTTGTGCTTGCCGCAGCGCGGCTCATCCCGGGCAGCGACGTTCGCCTAAGCGATGTAGGGATCAACCCAACGCGCACGGGCTTTTTGGATGCCTTGCGCTTGATGGGTGCATCCCCACAGATTCTGCCCAAAGGCGAAGCGGCCGGAGGTGAGCCCGTCGCAGAACTTCACATGAGCTCTGGCAACATTGCCCCTCTGGCATTGGGCGGCGAACTACTCACACGCATGATCGATGAAGCGCCCATTTTTTGTGTCCTCGCAGCACTTGCACGCGGGGAATCGTCTTTGAACGATGCAGCCGAGCTTCGCGTCAAAGAAAGTGATCGCATTAGCGTGATGGCAAAAACACTCAAAGCATTCGGCGTACCCTGCGAAGAGTTTGAGGATGGCATGCGCATCAGCGGTGGAGCTAAACTTCATCCAGCCAAGGTTTGCTCCGAGGGCGATCACCGTATTGCGATGAGCGCGGCTATTTTAGCCATGACCCTTGATGGACAAAGCATCATCGAGGATACCGAATGCATCGAGACAAGCTTTCCCGGCTTTGTTTCATTGATGCAAGAACTAGGAGCAGACATTGTCGAAACCCAAAGTTAAAGTCGCCATCGATGGTCCAGCCGGTGCTGGAAAAAGCACAGCTGCGCATGGTTTGGCCAAACGACTTGGCTTTGTCTTGGTCGACACGGGTGCCCTCTATCGTGGCGTTGCTCTTGCCGCAAAGCAAGCTGGTATTGATGTAAACGACGCCCAAGCACTTGGCGCGCTCAGCGCAAAGCTTCATTTCGAATTTCGCTCCAACGCCCAGGGAGAGCCTCGGCTGTGGATGAATCAAGTCGACGTATCGGACGATATTCGGCGCCCCGACATCTCGCGCGGAGCAAGCGATGTGTCTCGCCATCCCGAAGTGCGGCAAGCCCTTTTGGATATTCAGCGGCAACTTGGCTCACAAGATAACGTGGTGCTTGAAGGTCGAGACATCGCAACCGTCGTTTTTCCGGATGCCGAGTTCAAATTTTTTCTCACCGCCGATGTCGATGCGCGGGCTAAACGACGTCTCCTTGAATTAAAAAGACGCGGCATTGAAGGCAAGCTCGAAGAGGTTAGAGCACAAATCCAAGAGCGCGATGCTCAAGATTCTGGACGTGCGGTAGCTCCGCTCAAAGCGGCAGAAGACGCCATTATTATCGACAGCACCCAGATGAGTCTGGAGCAAGTCATTGAGCACTTGGCTGAACTCGTCCAAAAGGGCGCATAACGGGAGATGACAAAACTGTCATTAAAAGAGGCGCTTTCTCGCCAAACCTGGCAATAAAACCGGCAGTTAATGGACATCTTGCAAAACCCGGGGCTTTTAACGGCCATCAAAATTTACCCTGTGTTTTTGAATGGCTGCTCTGATTGACAGCATTGCCTGTCACTGCTAGCTTTCGCCCTCAAAATACAATGCCGAAAGGACCTACCGAGACGATGACACCAACCACAGAACAGCTGCAGAATAGCGCCCAGAGCGGCGGAGGTTTTGCAGAGTTATTCGAGCAAACCAACGCAGCATCAGAAGCTCTCAAGGATGGGGAAATCGTTGAAGGCCGGGTTGTCCAAATCAGCAAGGACAACGTTGTTGTTGATATCGGCTACAAGTCCGAAGGCGTAATTCCAATAGGTGAATTCACCGAGCCTTCCGGCAGTATCAAAGTCCAGCCTGGCGACAAAGTTGATGTGTTTGTTGAAGCCACCGAAGGCGACGATGGTCTCGTGCTTCTTTCCAAGGAGCGGGCTGACAAGCTCAAAGTTTGGGACGAAATCAGCGCGGCTTGCGAAGCCGAAGAGCTCATTGATGGCACCATCACCGCACGCGTCAAGGGCGGTCTTTCGGTAACCATTCGTGGCGGAGTCAAAGCCTTTTTGCCCGGCTCTCAGGTCGATCTACGACCCATTCGCAATCTCGACAAGCTCATTGGGGAAACCTTCAGCTTTAAAGTCATTAAGTTCAATAAAAAGCGCGGCAACATCGTGCTTTCACGTCGTGCACTGCTTGAGCGTGAACGCGATGCGCTTAAAACACAGACCCTTGAGCAACTCGAAGAAGGCATGGTGGTCACTGGTATCATCAAGAACATCACCGAGTACGGCGCCTTTGTGGACCTGGGCGGCATCGATGGGTTGCTGCACATCACCGACATGAGCTGGGGGCGCATCAATCATCCTTCTGAAGTATTCAACGTGGGCGATGAAATCGAAGTCATCGTGCTCAAGTACAACCCAGAAAACGAGCGCGTCTCCCTTGGTCTCAAGCAAAAGACCGAAGATCCGTGGCTTCATGTCATGGAGTCTTACCCACTGGGCAAGAAAATTGCTGGCAAGGTTGTATCAATCACCGATTACGGCGCTTTCGTTCAGATCGAAAGCGGCATCGAAGGTTTGATTCACGTCAGCGAAATGAGCTGGGGTAAGGCCAAACACCCATCCAAGCTTCTTGAAGTTGGCCAGGATGTCGAATGCCAAGTCCTTGAAGTCGACGCCGACAACAAGCGCATCAGTCTTGGACTCAAGCAGCTTGCTCCGGACCCCTGGGAAGATTTCACCAAACGTTATAATCCCGGCGACATCGTGCGTGGGCAGATCGTTTCGATCACCGAGTACGGCGTGTTTGTGGGCATCGAAGATGGTGTTGATGGCATGGTTCACAAGAGTGACCTGAGCTGGACACAGCGCATCGAAAATCCGGCTGAAATATATCACAAGGGCGATGAAGTTGAAGCCATCATCTTGGCGGTCAACCACGACGAGCGCAAAGTTTCCTTGGGTATCAAGCAACTTTACGAGGATCCTTGGCACAGCGTCGCGGACGACTATCCAAGCGGTACTTCACTGGAAGTGCGCGTGCTTTCCACCGTTGATACCGGCGCCTATGTCGAGCTTCAGCGCGGAGTTGAGGGTTTCATCAGCCTCGCAGAGCTAAGCAACGAACCTGTTACTGATGCCAGCACTGTGGTCAAAGAAGGGCAGATCATCAAAGCCCGCATCACTGAAGTTGAATCCGAGCACCGCCGTGTTGAGCTTTCCTTGCGGGATGTCGATGTGGACAAGGCTCTGAAGTATGAAGACAACCAAGCACGCACTCAGACCGCAACTGCTCTTAGCAGCAGTGGCTCAAAGGGCGCCACACTTGGCGATGTTCTCAAAGGCAAACTTGGGGACCTAAGCAAGTAACGACACTGCCATTGCACTGCAAGGTGCTCTAGGTCGAAAAAGGGATTGTCAGCATCAGGCTGGGAATCCCTTTGTCGTTAATAACTGCTTATTCAAGCTCGACGGCCACAGCAGTGATATTGTCTTTACCGCCTCGCTCATTGGCAATTTCGATAAAATGCTTGGTCGCACGCTTTGGGCCGAGTTGCATCACGGGACCGATCTCTTCGTCGCTAAGGTAGCCATGTAAGCCGTCCGAGCAAAGCAGAAAGCCATCACGTTTTTCAACGAGAAATGCGTGCGTATCGACCTGCACGTACTCGCGGCTTCCGACAGCGCGGGTGATAATGTTCTTATGCGGGGAGCGTTCCGCCTCCTCTTTTGTAATCACGCCTTGTTTCAGCTGCCATGCAATTAGCGTGTGGTCCTCGGTAAGCTGATAAGCTTTGCCGCCGCGCACAAGATAAATGCGGCTATCACCGACCTGAGCCATGATGCCGTACTCACCACGCAAAAGCAGCGCCGAGACCGTTGTGCCCATGCCTTCCTGCTCCGGATCCCCTTGAGCAATGCCGAACACCATGTAGGTTGCGCCTTGCACCGCGCTCTCCATCACGCGGAGCGCTTTGCGAAGGCTTTCGTGATCGACGTCGGGCTCGTCGAGCTTCTCGAGCAAGTGCTTCTCCCGCCTGACCATGCCCAGCACCGCATCAACGGCTTCTTGACTGGCGACCTCGCCAGCGTTGTGGCCACCCATGCCGTCTGCGACAACATAAAGGCCAAGCTCGTCGTCTAGCAAAAAAGAATCTTCATTGGAGACCCTTTTTCGACCAACATCTGTTAAACCGTATCCGTAACGCCTCATGAATTACACTCGATGCAATGCTCGCGCCGCGCTAGCGCGCGCTCGACAGCCTAGTTTAGGCCGCCCGCCTGAATCAGGCAAGGTAATGGCCCTTTTTAGAAAACAGCTTGCAGCACGGCTTATACTAGGCGAAAAGCAGGGCCATGACTACGTGCTTCATCGATGCAGCAGCTCTTGTCCCAAGGAGGCCCATTGGGAGCTAGCCTGAGCCGCCTTCTGCCCAGAGGCATCCAACATTTTCTGCCGGAGCTAAGGCCCTACAGAGCAACCCTGGCAGGTGGTGCCGTTTTGCTGCTTGCAACCAACGCGCTTGAAAAATCTGTGCCGTGGCTACTTCGCTACGCCATTGACGCTTTTCGCGTTGGCTCGTTTGCGAAAGTTAAAAGCTACGCACTTGGGGTCGTCATATGCGCCATCTTGATGGGGGTAGTGCGTGTTTTATCGCGAGTGCGGTTATTCAACGTGGGGCGCGATATCGAATGGGATTTGCGTAATCGCTTTTTGATACATTTGCATCAACTCGGATCAACTTTTTTTCGTGGCTTGGGCACAGGGCAAATCATGAGCCGTGCCACAAGCGACATTGGGCAAGTTCGTTTCATGAGTGGGTTTGGTCTGCTTCACGTCATAAATGCCTTGTTTGCCTATGGTGGAGCAATGGGCTTGATGTTGACCATTTCGCCCAAACTGAGTCTGCTGTCGCTTATCCCTTACCCTTTCTTCGTATTCTTTGCGCGAAGTTTTTCAAAACACATTTACCTGCGCAGCACAGTCTATCAACAACGGCTAGGGCAGCTCTCCGACATTGCACAGGAAAGTTTTTCAGCCATTCGTGTCGTTCGGGCCTTTGCGAACGAAGAAGCTGAGCTAAAGCGCTTTGAGCGCATCAATCAACAAGCGCTTGAGGCCAACATGGCTCTGGTCACGTTGCGAGCGCTGATGTGGCCAGTGCTGATGGCCGTCAGCTCGCTTGGCGTGCTGATTTCGCTTTGGGTCGGTGGGCAAATGGTTATTGCGAAAGAACTCAGCATCGGTGAGTTTGTAGCCTTCAACGCTTACCTTGGACAGCTGGTATGGCCCACCTTGGCGTTTGGTTATGTACTTAGTGTCTGGCAGCGCGGCCAAGCGTCGTATGAGCGCGTCCAGCAAGTACTGGCAAGTAAACCGGAGGTCTACGGCGGCCAAACACAACAGGTTAAGCCCATCACCGGAGAGCTAAAAGTACGCGGTCTGCGGCACGCCTACGATAAACTCCAGGCTGTCTGCGGTATCGATTTCGACCTGCATCGTGGACAAATGATAGCGATTGTAGGGCGAACAGGTAGCGGGAAAAGCACTGTAGCAGCCCTGCTTGCGCGTTTGCTCCCGCTCGAAGCAAGGCAGGTGTTTATCGATGGACACGACGTAACCGACCTTCCTCTGAGACAAGTACGGCAGTGCATCGGCTACACTCAACAGGAAGCTTTTCTGTTTTCTTCTACCATCGCAAAAAACATCGGCTTTGCTTTGGACGATGTCGAAAGCACCGAATCAAAACAGGCCATTGCGCAGGCCGCTTCTGCAGCCGGTCTCAGCAAAGACATCGAGAGCTTTGCCGACGGCCTGGAGACCGTCGTCGGAGAGCGGGGCGTACAGCTTTCCGGTGGACAAAAACAGCGCGTAGCACTTGCGCGTGCACTGCTTCTCAAAACCCCCGTCATGGTACTCGATGATCCGTTGAGCGCCGTCGATGCACAAACCGAAGCTCACATTCTTGAAAACCTTCGTGGCGCAGTGAGCGACCGAAGCCTGCTCCTGATTACCAACCGCATCGCTGCAGCAAGCATTGCCGACACGATTTACGTCATGGACAAAGGAAAAATCATTGAATCAGGCAACCATCATGACTTAATCAGCCAGGGTGGCCTGTATGCCGAGCTTCATGCCTTGCAACAAACGCAGCCAACGGAAGACTTGTCATGAAAGACAGCCAATTACTCAAAGCGTTGTGGCATGAAGTCAAACCCTATTCCAAAGTGATGGCACTTGCGCTCGTCATGATGCCCATCAGTGCCGTCGCCGCGTTGTGGCAGCCCTATCTCATCAAACAAGCCATCGACGTTTTCGTATTTCGAAAAGGAGTCCACGCTCTTGGGCTAGTTGCACTCAGCTACCTTGCAGCCATCGGAATCGAAGCTTTTGCACGATTTTTCCAAATCTACTGGGTTCAGCTCTCAGGACAGCGCGCCATGGCCAGTTTGCGCAGCAAAACCTTTAGACACATCCAGGGACTTCACCAACGCGTTTTCGATCAAACACCCATCGGAAAACTCGTCACACGCGTAACCAACGACATTGACGCACTCAGCGAGTTCTTTGCATCTGGCGCCGTGACCGCTTTTGCAGACATCTTAATGCTACTTGGCATCGTCGTGGCCATGCTTGCACTGGACTGGAAATTGTCCTTGTTTGCTTTTGCTGCCCTTCCTCCCATGGCCCTTGTTGTCGAGTGGTGCCGAAGGCGATTGCGTAAGTTTTTTCGAATAGTTAGGGAGAAAGTTTCGGAATTGAATACGTTTTTGGCCGAACAGGTTAACGGCGTAGCGACTGTGCAAGCCTACGGACAAGAAAAAAAATGCCAAGCCGAATACCGAAGCATCAATAGCGACTATCGTGACGCGACTTATCAAAGCATTCGCTACGATGCCTTGCTTTATTCAATGGTGGAGTCGGCTGCTTTTGTCTGCGTTGCTGTCGTGCTTTGGTTTGCTAGCGTGCAGGCAGGCTTATTTGATGAGCAAAGCAAAGCAGCGGCGTACATCGGCACGGTCGCTGCTTTTTACGAATACCTGCAGCGTTTTTTTGTTCCAGTACGGGATTTGTCAACGAAATACACAGTAATTCAACAATCCATGGCAGCAGCCGAACGCGTTTTTGGATTGCTTCAAGTTCACGAACGCGACGGTGTCTTCAACAAAAGGTCAGAGCAGGACGCGCCCTCCTTGTCCACTGATCCGAATATCGCGGTACTTTTTGAGCACGTAAGCTTTAGCTACCGTGATGACAACCCAGTCCTTCAGGATCTATCATTTCACATCAAAAAGGGACAAAGCTTTGCTATTGTGGGTGCCACCGGATCAGGAAAAACCACCATTCTCTCGCTGCTGCTAGGCCTATACCAAGCCAACAAAGGCCACATTTTGCTACATGGCAAGCTCCTTGAAGACTGGGACATTCGTGAGCTGCGCAGAAGTTTTTCCTGCGTACTTCAAGACGTCGTGCTCTTTTCAGGAAGTCTCTTGCAGAACGTCGCGGTCGGTGACTCAAAGCCGGACGAGAGCAAAGCCATCACCGCACTTGAACGAGTGGGCTTCGGACAAAGCTACAGCACGGGAGAAATTCCACCCTTGGATTTTATCATCGATGAACGTGGCGCCAACCTCAGCTTGGGCCAACGCCAGCTAATCGCACTTGCACGAGCGCTTTATCGCGACTCGTCCATCTTGGTACTTGACGAAGCCACGGCCAGCATCGACAGCCAAAGCGAAGTCATCTTGCAGCGCGCCATCAAAGAAACCATGAAACACCGCACGGCCATTGTCGTCGCGCACCGCCTATCCACCATCCGAGAAGCCGACAACATCCTCGTCCTCAACAACGGAAAACTCATCGAACAAGGCAGCCACACGGAGCTCCTAGCCACCGGCGGCCTCTACAGCCACCTCTACCGGATCCAGGATCCCATCAAAAAAACAGAACAGTTATAAACACTTACGACCCACACCGCGATTTTTCCGGATGCCCAAACTTTCGCGCTGTAGGTCTCAAGTTTTTGAATTCCTTGCGGTAATTGAGCGGGATCCTGGATCGGGGAAGCGGCTATTCTGTTTTTGGGGCTTCAGGGGCCGGCTCATCGAGAGGGGCAGCTTCATCCGCGGCGGTCTCTGGACTGCTCATGGGGCCGGCAGCTTCTTCTGCAGCTTGCTTTACAGCCGCTGCTTTTTTCTTTTCTTCAGCCTTCTTTTTGGCGTCGATGGTGGCTTGTGTTTTCTGAGCGGCTTCTTCCAAAGCGTTTTTGCCGTGACCGGAGGAAAGATAGGAGAGGGTAGCCGATAAGACCATGAACAAGGCTGCGCAAGCAACGGTCAGCTTGGTAAGAAAGTTTCCAGCACCAGCTCCACCAAACACGGTTTGAGTACTGCCACCAAAAGCCGCTCCCATGCCGCCACCTCTACCGGCTTGTAGAAGCACCACAAGTATCAAAAACAAGCAGATAAACACGTAGATCACAGCAAGGGTCGTAAACATCTTATCTTCCTTCTCTAGCGGGCGACTTTCGCATACTCGCGGAGCATGTCAACGCGCATCGGGCACATTGGACCAGCCAAGGACAGGCAGACATCCCACGAAATAGCCCGATCCGCAAATTTAGCCTACGAACAAGGAGCGCTAGCGCGCGCAATGGCCAAGAAACTATCCAAGTCAAGCGACGCTCCACCGATCAGTGCACCGTCAATATTGGGTTTTGAAAGCAGTTGAGTGGCGTTATCAGGCTTGACACTTCCGCCGTAAAGCACGCGAATCCCAAAACAAAGCGTTTTGCCTAAGTGCTTCTCAAGAGCTGTACGTATTTCCGCGTGCATCTGCTCGGCATCTTCAGGGCTCGCTGTTTTACCGGTGCCAATGGCCCAAACGGGCTCATACGCAATCACGACATCATTGACTTCCAGCGACTCTGGACATTCCGAAAGCACTGCAGCCAGCTGGCGCAGCACAACTTTGCTGGCATCGCCTGCCTCGCGTTCCTGAAGCGTTTCTCCCACACAGAGGATAGGCACCAGTCGATGTCGTCGCGCTGCCCAGAACTTCGTCCGCACATCTTCGTCACGTTCAAAGAAAAGCTGCCTTCGCTCGGAATGGCCAACAATCACATGGCTGCATCCTGCATCGAGCAGCAACGCCGCACTGACTTCACCAGTATAAGCGCCGTCGTCTTTGGCGTAACAGTTTTGCGCAGCAAGAGCGACAGCACTTTTCTTCAGAGCTTCCCGAGCAATCGCAAGGGAAGTAAAGGTCGGTGCAACAAGCAAATCACAGTAGTCGAACTCACCGGCTTTGTGTTTTAGAGCTTCACAAAATGCAAATGCCTCAGCTTGCGTTTTATTGAGTTTCCAGTTGCCCGCGATAAACGGCCTGCGTTGTATCTCTGTCATAGTTCAAGCGCCTGCACGCCAGGAAGAGTGCATCCTTCAAGAAACTCAAGGGATGCGCCTCCACCGGTTGATAAGTGAGAGAAATGCTCCGATAGCCCAGATTGCTTAGCCGCAGCAAGACTGTCGCCACCACCGACCACGGTAAGTCCTTTGCAATCAGCAATCGCTTTGGCCATCGACATGGTGCCTTGAGAAAAGGCTGGCTTTTCAAAAAGACCCATGGGTCCGTTCCAAAACACTGTTTTTGCCGCAAGCAATACAGGACTAAAATTCCTCATGCTTTGAGGACCCACATCAAGTGCCATGGCATCGTTTGGTACCGCATCAACCGGCACCACTCGAGCGTCGCTTGCTTCGATGCTGTCGGCGATAACCAAATCGACCGGCAACATGAGCTTCACGCCTTTTTCCTCGGCTCGCGATAGCACGCTGCGCGCCATAGCAAGCTTTTCGGTTTCCATCAGGCTCTTGCCCATCGGTTTGCCTTGGGCTGCCAAGAAGGTGTTGGCCATGGCTCCGCCAATAATCAAAGCATCCACTTTGTCTAACAAAGCCTCAATGACTTTAATCTTATCCGAAACTTTCGCACCACCGAGTACGGCGACGTAGGGTTTTTCTGGATTGCTGCGCAGTTTACTCAATGCCTCAAGCTCTTTTTCAAGCAACAGCCCAGCTGCACGCTCAGGAATGAGTTGCGCAAGCGCGTACACCGACGCGTGCTTGCGATGGGCAGCGCCAAAGGCATCATTCACATACACGTCACACAGCTTAGCGAGATCTTTAGCAAAGCCTTCATCGTTAGCTTCCTCACCGCGATTAAAACGCAAGTTTTCAAGTAGCGCTATCTCGCCGCTTTTAAGCTCAGAAACCACCTGGCGAGCAGCATCACCAACAGGCTTGTCGGTTAGCTTAACCTCAATATCGAGCATCTCAGCAAGATAGGCGCCGACAGGTTCCAACGAATACTTGGGGTTCACTTCACCCTTGGGCCTGCCCAAATGCGATGCGAGCACCACGTGAGCTCCGCCATCAAGCAAAGCCTTCAATGTTGGAAGGCTTGCTTGAATACGAGAGTCGTCTGCGACTTTTCCGTCTTTGAGCGGCACGTTAAGATCCGAGCGCAAAAAAACACGTCGGCCATCAAAGGCAAGATCACTTAGACTGTTGATCATAATAGCCTTAGCTTGCACTTGCAATGTGACGAGCCAAATCGATCATGCGATTTGAAAAGCCCCATTCGTTGTCATACCAGCTCTGTACTTCAACGATGTCACCGCCAACCACCTGAGTTTGCGCAGCATCTACGATAGAAGACCGAGCATCACCAATAAAGTCACTTGATACAAGCGGACGCTCTTCAAAACCAAGAATGCCCTTAAGCGGACCTTCTGAAGCGGCTTTCAAAGCCTTGTTGACCTCCTCAGCGGTGGTCTTTTTGCTGACATGCGCAGTAAGGCAGGTAATAGATACATCGGCGGTCGGAACACGGATATCGGTTCCGTCCAACTTGCCCTTGAGCTCAGGAAGCACCAAGCCAATGGCTTTCGCAGCACCCGTGCTGGTCGGAATCATCGACAAAGCCGCTGCGCGTGATCGACGCAAATCACTGTGCGGCAAATCCAAAATGCGTTGGTCATTGGTGTACGAATGCACGGTTACCATATGGCCAGCAATGATGCCAAAACTGTCTTGCAAAACCTTTGCAATCGGCGCCAAGCAGTTGGTGGTGCACGATGCGTTGGAAACAATCTTGTGTTTGGACGCATCGAAGGAATCGCTGTTAATGCCTACGCAAAAGGTAGCAGCCAAATCCTGGCCAGGCGCACTGACGATAACGTACTTAGCACCCGCGCTAAGATGTTTGCCCGCTGTTTCTTGGCTGCGGAACAAACCGGTGCACTCCATGACGATGTCGACCTTGTTCTTGGCCCAAGGCAGTTTTGCAGGGTCGCGCTCTGCAACCACTTCGATGCGGTGATCACCCACGATAAGCTGTGAGCCCTCAGCCCGCACGGGCAGCTCAAACTGACGGTGTACTGAATCAAACTTCAAAAGATGGGCGAGAGTAGGGGCATCGACTAAGTCGTTGATGACCGCGATTTCAATGTCTTTTTTCCCAGAGCTAATAAGACTGCGAACGACACAGCGGCCGATTCGTCCAAAACCATTAATACCAATTCGTGTTGCCATGTTGCTTCTCCAAATGCGGGGCCATGCAGTTTTGCGAAGCGGATCAACGAAGTGACTTTTCCGACCACTGGGAAATCTCTCGAGCAAGCAAGGGCGATTTCTCGTAAAAACAACTCAGTCGAACAAAGAGCACCAGGTGACGCCGGATATCATAATGCAGCAGTCCCAATGTCTATTCGAAGCGAATATTAGCGGCGTTCTCGCCAACAATCAAGAGAAAACGCTTGCTTTAACGCTTATTTTCAACCCTTTTTTCCGTTTATTACGAAAGTTTTCCGTCGGCGGCTTCGGCGAAGTCGTCGCCTACCAAGTCCAGGAGCTCTGTGGTGAAACAAACCAACTCTTTCGAGGAAAGGCCACCCTCTTTGAGCTCTTTTAAGGTCGACTTGGCTAAAATACGCAAAGTCTTTTGCTCTGAACCGTTACAAAGGACCCGTTGGGCGCTCTCTTTAACGGTTTGTGTAGCTACATCCATGGCATGCCTCCCTATTCACGGGTCGATATATGCAGAAAACGTGCCAAACAAAGGCGATCGCCGAAAGCGCAGTAAGTAACTGAAATTACTGGAATAAATTGCATGAAAAACCGGTCAATTGGCCAAAAAAACCGCGGCTGCGAAGCATTCACTGCGAAAACTTCGTATCAGTGCGCAATGTTTTTCGCACATAGACCCACATGCTCAAGACCCAAAGTACCGTAAGTGGACAGTTAGGGTCAGCGGACGAACGTACATTGGTACTTTCCCACGAGGAGCGACGCGGTAAGCCGGAGATACGGAAAGCCCGGGAAAAGTCCGCTCTGCGCAGGACTACCTGTCCACTTACAAAGCACCTAACATCAACGGCCAGATGCAGCTTAGCCACCGGCAACGTCGTCTAGCGACGGGATAGGCGACGGGTACGCATGAACGAGAAAAACATCGTGACAAAAAAGGCTGCAGCGAAACCGCTCGCCCAGCGGCTAAGGGTGAACCAGGCTTGAAGGTGAAAAAAAATGGCAGCCGTTCCAAAGAACATCGAAAAGAGCGCATAAATCAATTGATGGGCTGCCGTGTAGATGAGTTGCCCTGCCTCAGGAAAATTTCGAACGCGAATCTCAAGTTCGCCGCGACTTGCTTTCGATAAATAGCGCCTCAGATCATCCGGAACGCTTAGAGCGCTCAGAGCAGTCTCTTTGGTCGCGTTTAATATAAGTGTGGTGAAATCCCGATGCTCACCTAAAACGAACTCTTCAAGATAGGGACGTATCACGACCATTGGATTCATGTCGGGATCAAGGTCCGTGCACACGCCTGCTAAAAGCAAAATCGTCCGTTCCAGCAATACCCAGTCTTTGGGCACCTGGAAGGCTCCCGTCAGCTCTCGAAGGCCTATTTCCTGGCGTTTTAGGTCGACCAAGTTTTCGAGGCTGCGCTGCGGATCCACTTTGATATCTTTTAGATTGAAGCTATCGAGCTTGACCTCGTCCTGAAATTTGCGATGAAAATACTCGATAATGCGCTCTGAAGCGCGCTCTGCTTCATTGCCGTGCGCGATGAAGCCCATCGTACGCAAGGCTCGGAAAATACCAGGGGTATCACGCTTGATGACAGCCTCAAGAAAATCAGGAATACCGCGCTTCATGGACGGCGAGAGCTCGGCCACCGCTCCAAAATCAATCAAAACAATCTCGCCATGGGGCGTAATCATCAGATTTCCGGGATGTGGATCCGCGTGATACAGGCCATCCACAAAAATCATTTTGCAATAGGCCCGTACCAAGCGCTCAGCAAGAACTTTGCGGTTGAGTTTCCAGATTTCGAGCTTTTCGTGATCCGTGAGTTTGCTTCCATCCACGAAGGTGGTGGTCATGACTTTTTTTGTGCAAAACTCGGCTAGCGGCGCCGGAACGCCCACGTCGGGCAGGTCCGCCAGGTTTGCCGCTATTTGCCTCATAAAGAGCACTTCAAGCTCAAAATCAAGCTCGGCAAACACCATCTCCTTGATTTGTCGGTACATCAGCTCCATGCCCTGCACCGGAACAAACCAGCGCACGACTCTCAAAATACGCCAAATGGTTTTCAAGTCGGCCTGGACGATTCGGTCGATATCGTGGTGTTGAACTTTGACAACTACTTCGGTGCCGTCTTTGAGCCTGGCGCGGTGGACCTGTCCAAGGGATGCGCTTGCAAGGGGCTGCTCGCAAAAATAAGCAAAGAGTGTATCGGGGCTACCGTGCAACTCCTCTTCAATGCGTTTGCGAATCTCCTCAATCGGCCTGGCGGGGACTTGGTCTTGCAATCGCTGCAGAGGCTTTCGAAACTCTTCAGGGAGAAAGTTGGTCATGATCGAAATCAATTGACCGACTTTGATAAACAAGCCTTTGAGCTGCAAAATTGTCTGTTCTATACGCTCCGCGTTGCGCCGATGGATGGCGCCAACATTGCTTTGATAGTAGTCCGGCCCGGCAAAGTAAGTACGAAACCGAAGCCGCACGTAGCTTAAAATAACCTGAAAGGTGACCCAGTACGCCTTAACAAAACGCAGACTAGTCGGGTAACTCGAACGAGGCATCACGCAAGGTCCCTGAGCGCCTGGCGCAGCAAATCAAGGGCTTTGTTGTGCAAACGCGATGCCCAGGACTTGGAAATACCGAGTTCACGAGCCACCTCGTCAAAATTGCGGTTTTGAAAATAAAACCCCTCAATTAGCGCCTTTTCGCGCTCCGGTAGGTGTTCCAGGGCTCCGCGAACTTGAGCAGCCTGCTCTTCGGATTGAAGACGAAAATCCGGCGCGCTTTTTTCTTCTTGTTCGTGCTGCCCGAGTGCGCCAGCCACATAAGCAGCGGTCATGCGACCTAAAACACCGTGCAAGGCCTCGGCAGTTTTTTGTGCGTCTTTGCGGGCCTCGGGATTCTGCGCTCGATCATCGGCCGCTTCTTCGGCGATCAAATCAGCGGATTCGGCTGCTTTGAGACGCGCATGCGCCCGCCGCGGGAGAAATGCCATTTTACGGACGCCGTCTATAATCGCTCCGCGCACACGATAGTAGGCAAAGGTATTGAATTGGATGCCGCGCTCTGCATCGAAACGGTTTTTCGCTTCAAGCAGGCCGTGAAAACCATAGGCAATTAAATCATCAAGTTCGCAACTCAGATCAAGTTGGGCCTTAATTTTATGAGCAATGCCTTTGACAAGAGCTTCATGCTCTTGGATAAACTGATCGTCTGCGTCCATGGCCTTCCGTTCTTACTTGCTTAGCATACCGATCTAACCAGCCGTCAAGAACTGTGATACCATGATAAGTCAAAGGTGTACCTTGTGAATCGGAGCGTCCATCATCCTTTTGCGCTTCTTTTGGACAAAGCGCAGCAACAACCGGAGGTCGCAGAGGGCCTAGCCGCCGCTTATAGCGAGCTAAATCCTACCGACCGCATCAATCTGATTCGGGCCATCGTCAATGATGCCTTGGCCGGAGAAATAGTATGCTGGCCGCTTCTAGCACGGTTTTTAGCCTTGGAGACGGATCCTGCGGTCGCTCAGACTCTACTTATTGCACTGAAAGACCAGCCTTCCTGCGAGCAGCTTTTTGACGATGACCGGGTGTGGCTCTGTGGTGATAAAAAGTCAGGAGCTGCTGTCGTCGCCTTTCGCTTGGCCGAACCTTTCGTTGAATGGTTTGCATTAAGCTGGCGAAATAAACAGGTCAACTGGACCTACCAAAAGGCTCTGGGTGTTGCCAATGAGTTTGAACATATCATAACTCAGCTTTGCGCCGCTGCGATCGAACAAAAACCTTCCGCGGTAGGACTGCAATGGGGCCTCGATCAAGTATGCGATGTCCTTTGGGCCCACAAACGTGAAACGGGCACCATGCCTGAAGGACTTGAAGGTCTCGCGGAGCGATTAATTTGCTGATGCGTTACGTACCCACCTTGTTTGCAAGTGTTTACACGATCCTAGCATGCAGTTGCTCTCAGCATGATGGAGCGAGCCACACGAACAAGGCTTTGGCTCAAGAAAAAGAACCAACAACGCCCAAAACCGTTGTCAGCGAAGACACCCCTCCTTCGATAGAGAAGCTTGTCAAAATCGATTCGGTCTCACTGGCAGCCCATCGAACGGCTCCATCGTAAACGCAGCACGCATGCCCGCTTCAGGCATTGGCTTCATTCACAATTCGAAACGGCCCAATCCTGAAGCGCGCTTTGGAACTTACGAGCTTTTATCTTATCTCTCCGAGGCTGCTCAACGCATGCAGCACGCCAAAGCAGGCCAGCCCTTATACATCAACGACATCGGGCTAGAGCACGGCGGTCCCATCGTGCATCATGGCTCTCACCAAGCGGGCCGCGATGTGGATGTGCTTTTTTTCTTGCTCGACAAAGACGGCAATCCCCGTGAACCCAAAGGCATTCCACTCGATCCCAAAGGCGAAGGCTGGGATTTCCAAGATCTATTGGACCCGAAGGATGACGTCTTCGTGAAGTTTGATACCGAGCGAACCTGGGCCTTTATCCAAGCTTTCATCGAAAGCGCTGGCAGCTATGTGCAACGCTTGTTCATCGTGGAGCATTTGCGAAGCTTGCTGCTTGAAGAAGCAAAACGTGTCGCTGCACCGAAACACATCGTCGACATTGCCGAAGCGGCCATGTGTCAGCCCTCCGTGGCACATGACGACCATCTGCACATCCGAGTGTTTTGTGATGCCAACGACATCAAGCAAGGCTGTCGGGATGGTTTTCCGATTTACCCATGGCATTTGGCTCATCTTCGCTCTTTTAAAACAAAACCTGTTATCGCAACCAGGCATCGCAAAAAAAGCAAAACCATTAGTGCAAAAGAAGCGCACGCAAAAGCGGGACCCATGCACGCAAAAGTTGAAGCGTTTTTGGAGCAACAGCTTAGCTGGTCGAGCAATCCTCACCCCGGCAGACGCTGGTGTCGCTAAGGTCAAGGTTCATTCGACTAAAATTTTAGAGCCAAGGGCTAAGCGCGAGGCCTGCAATTATCTGGATTGCATCCATCAGGAACACAACGGGTCGGACCACAGGTGTTGGGATTGCACGGGTTGGGCGTGCAGCTATCGGGACCACAAACGTTGGGAGGGCATCCGGCTGGGCCACAGGTGGTTGGAGTGCAGGACTGCGTCTGCGCAGCAGCTTGATCGGAAAACACGAGCGAAGCTAAAATCACCGGCGCACAATAGGCACTGCTCCTTAGCAAAGCACGTCTCGCTAATTTTTCATCGCTAAGTTTCTCACCCATACTGGTTGGATAACACTAGCAGCTAGTGGGAGGAAAATCACTATTCTTTGGATTCAAGCGATAAGGCAAATAGGATATCGTCATAATAGACGCCATCGATAGCAATCGAAGCTGGCTCAAGGCCGTAGCGCACAAAACCAAAGCGTTCGTAGAGGCGAATCGCGCTCGTGTTGTTCTGCATCACGGCAAGCAGCAAGGTGCGTTTATTGTTCTCGATGGCCCATTGCTTACACTGCTCAAGTAACTTTTCACCGACACCTTTGCCCCTCTGCTTAGGGTCGATATACATGCCCCACACATAAGCTTTGTGCCTAATGCGCATGCGCGCAAGTGAATACACGCCACACATCCCCACCAACACGGATTCATCCCACGCTAGAAAAGAAGTAGCCTCAGCACCACTTAGTTTTTCAATCCATTGCTTACGGGATAGAATTTCCTCTTCCTTGAGACTGGAAGCAAAAGCACCCGACTGATGGCGAAGCGCGTGGAGCCTCAGCTCGCGAAACGCTTCATAGTCATCAGGCAAAAAGGAACGGACGAGAATCGACATAGCAATCAACCCTGTCAGTATCAAAAAACAGCAAAAGAGGGTACAGGCTAGCGAATCGATGAGCCCAATCCCCTTAATCATAAGCGCTCTTTGCCATGAACACGCTTGATTTTCATACGATCAACGAGACATAGTCTCAGGGTTCATGTCTTGCGCCGACTCATCTGCAAACCATACGACATCGGATGGACTTAAACGTTCGTTGGGCTTTTGGGACGTAGTCGCGCTTGGCGTCAACGGCATGATCGGTGCGGGTATATTTCTTTTACCAGGGGTGATCGCAGTTGATCTCGGCCCAAGCGCCGTGTTTGCCGTATTGATCGCCGGACTTATTGCCTTACTGAATGCCTGGTGCTTTGCCGACATTGCCAAGCACTACGCCGATACCGGCGGCCCCTATTTGTATGCACGTGATTACTTAGGAGCCTTCGTTGGCTTTGAAATAGGGTGGCTCAACTGGTGCTCACGCATGCTGTCCTGGGCTGCAATCGCGCACGGATTTGCGATGACACTAAACGACAACCATCCTTCGACATTTGCGTACGCAGCAACACTGCTCGCATTAGTTACGGGTCTTAGCATCCTTAATTACCGAGGCGTCGTCTTCGGTGCGCGTATCGAATGTGTTCAGCCTTGCAAAGCTTCTACCCATCGTGGTTTTCGCCACAGCAGCTCTTTTTACTTTTTCTCCTCAGCGATTCTCGGGCATGGGGCACTTTGAAACGTCGCACTTAGGGAAGGCCGTTTTAGTGGTGTTTTGGGCCTTTTTGGGTTTCGAATCGGTAGTCGTCCCCGCAGGCGAAATGAAACAACCCAAAAAGCGTATGGCACCTGCGCTCGGCACAATTATCATCGGAACCACAGTAATCTATCTGTGGGTAACCACCATGGTATTTGGCAACCTCGATCACGTAGCGGGCCGGCAAAACCCTGTGCTTGATGCCAGCCGAGTTGTTTTTGGAGAAGCTGGAGCTCAGCTTATTTCGATCGGCATTCTTATATCCATATTTGGCATGGCCTCCGCGCATGCATTGGTGATCCCTCGCTGTCTTTATGCAATGGCTCAACACGATGAAATGCCCCGCATCGTTGGATATGTCCATCCTATCTACCGCACGCCGGCCATCGCAATCGTTTTGAGCGGGCTCATCACTTTGCTCTTTGCTTTCACCGGAAGTTTTGAAGGACTCGCTGTGCTAAGCGTTCTTGCTCGTCTGACCCAATATCTAACCACCGCTATCTCCGTCATCCTCATGCGAAAACAACGACTACAAAACGATGACTCGAAAGCTAAGGCAATCGCGCAATTTGTCCTGCCAAGCCTCGCTTTGCTTTGCTCGCTTTGCTTGGTCGCTCAAGCAGAATGGTCAGAATGGGGCAAGGTAGCCTTGGCCGCTGGGCTGGGAATACCGTTTTTCCTAACGATGCGCAGGCATAAACGGGCGAAAGCTACATTATCTGACATTCGTTGACTCAAAAATCTTATCCGCACTTTCGGGGATAAAGCCATCGTACAGCTTTCCGCTTTTCGGATCGGTGTACCGTTTACAGAACTCATAGTAGCAACTACGGATACGGCGCTTCTCTCCATTTTCAAATGACCACAAAATCTCATCGGCACGCGTTGAAGACTGCTCCAAAAGCTCCTCAGGACTTCCATGAACTGGCGACTCCGGATGATTGAGTGCAAATCCATGTTCAACAAGAAAATTATTCAACTCGGTCAAATCTTTGAATCCTTGCAAATCATCAGCGTTAACAGTGAAATGATTGGCGCGAATTCCAAAGGCCGCTACCCAAGCAGCATATTCGGATTCTTTCAGAAGCGTTTGATATACGTCGTACTCTACAGTCGGCCAAAGCGCCTGTTGGGTCAGTAAGGACTGAGCATCAAGAGGCAAGGGTAGTCTTTCAATCAAAGTTCTCACGCAAGCATTCAGCTTAGTTGAGCACTTGTTCATTATAAGCTCTGAGATAAATACACGAGGAAGCTCATTAGAAGGATGGCTGTAGCTCTTGGCAAAAAGTTTCTTTGTCTCAAACTGATATTCACCGGTACCAACATAGCCCAGCTCGGTAAAAAACGATTCAAGATGCTCGATATCAATCCCCGGCATCCCAAAAGTACGAATAGCTACGTGATCATTGCGAAAACGCTCTCCGCACTCATGCAAGAGCTGTTTTATCGCGTTTGCCTGTGGCGTGATTCGCGAATAGTCATCCCAAAGACGAGAAAAAAACGATTGAGCTGCGTTCGGTTCCATAGTTTTATGCTAAACTTAACAGAGCTGAACACAGAAGCAATCGCGAACTCAAGAAAACCGGAACACATCAATTACTACGAATCAAAAGGGGCGTTGTGTTTAGCGTTCAAGCTCTTCTTTGCTGTCTCGACTGGACGCAAACTCCTCATCGCTAAGACGGCGAATGGCGACACGCTCAATGCGTCTTCGCCTCACATCTTCCACGGTCAGCTTGTATTTTCCCGAATAGATTGCATCCCCTGGATAAGCCAAGCGCTCAAGGTGCGCGACAATATAACCGCCTAGAGTATCGCCCTCTTCCGAAATATCCATATTAAGCTCTTCGAGTTCCAAATCCTGAATGGGGATCGAACCGCTCACGACCCAGGTGTCTTGACCCCGTTCTCTGATTTTAGGAGCTTCAGCATCGGTCTCGTCTTGAATATCGCCTACGATTTCTTCAACGATATCCTCTGCGGTAACAAGACCGCTCGTTCCACCGTACTCATCAACCACAATCGCAATAGGGATTTTCTGACGTTGAAAGTCTCCAAGCGCATCGCCCACTGTGCGGGTTTCTGGGATAAACAGAATGTCGCGGCGAAGTTCGCGGATATCCTGTCGCGCTCTTTGCTCAGCGATCAACAAATCTTTGACGTATATGTAACCACGAACGTTGTCCGGATCGCCATCGTCGATTAATGGGTAGCGGCTGTAACCGTGACGACGCACCTCGCGAATGCATTCCGAAAACGACACGTTAAGATTGAGCGTTACCATATCAACACGAGGAACCATCACTGTTCGGACTGGACGATCGATGCCAGTAAGAACACGATCAAGCAAATCGCGCTTCGTAGATTCCGCGCCATCGTCGCCAAAGGAAGACTTTATGATCAGTTTAATTTCAGAGGCAGAGAGCACCGAGCTTACCGAACCCGCAGTGGCAAGGCCGAGCAGCTTTAGCAAGCCGTTGGTAATCGAATTGAAAATAATCTGTAAAGGATAGGTAAGATAATAAAAGAACTGCATGGGAGCGGCAGTCATCCGACTGATAGTTTCGGGCCGCTGAATCGCAAGCGATTTAGGAACAAGCTCTCCAAGGACAATGTGAAGAAAAGTTATAACCGCGAAGGATAGACTGAAAGCAATGCCATGAACGAGCCCTTCCGGCAGCTCGAAGCTTCGAAGCGCAGGTTGAATGAAATCTGCAACCGCCGGCTCACCCAACCAGCCCAAACCAAGAGACGCAAAAGTAATGCCGAGCTGAGTTGCCGTAAGGTAAGCATCAAGCCGCAGCATCATCTGCCAAGCGCGCTCGGCTTGTTTATCGCCTTCTTTAGCTAAAGCTTCTAAGGCAGTAGGGCGCGCTTTGGCCAGCGCAAACTCGGCTGCGACAAAAAAAGCGTTTGCGACAACGCAGACCAGTGCCAAAGCTAACGCAATCATGACCGCAACACCTCGGCAAACGTATGCAGGGAACGCTTCCTACTATCATGCAATCGCTGAGTCTCGAACATGTTGTTTATTTGCAAGTCAGTTTCTTATTCAGCTTCAAGCAAATCATCGTCTAGCAAATCATCTATGTTCTTGGGTGTCGCCAACAACTGGCCATCTTTACCATCGCGCCGTACTACCAAAGTCTTTCTTGCTATCATGTCGTTGCTCTTTCGCGCAAAGACTGTGATGTAGTTTATGCCAGGATTAAGAGGCAAATCCGTTTTAAAAATCAGCTTTTTTCGGATTCGAAGCTCTGCGGTTTGATTGATAAAACACCTATTTTGAACCCACAAAAATATAGACATCGCGCACCCGGCTGTTGTCCGCAGCACTGCCTTCGACATGAAGCTTGGACTGACGCGTGACCAAATCGTTTCCAACATCCAAAGCGATCACAGGAAGTTGGTGGTAGAGATACTCATGCAACACGCCTGTTGCGCCAGGTTGCGCGCTCGGAGACACTTTATTGGCAGCAACCCAACCGGGTCGTCCTTCACCAAGATCGATTCGAAGAAAGCCATTGAGAGCAGCTTCAGCAGAAAACTGCTTGCCGTCTTTTTCAATGTTTCCAAGCTTTCTAGAACGCGCATTGGGCTTTTCGTGAATAATCGCCCCCTTGATGACTGTCACTGTTCTTATATCGGCCTGCGGCATTTGAGCGTCTTTGTTTACGACAACATCAAACTTTTCATTGAATGACACGCGAAGGTCAGTGTCGATTAATGAAACTTCAAATTTAGCTTTGGGCTGTTCAAAATCTTCAAGCACCTTAAAGGTAAAAGGGATGATGCGTTCTTCGCCAGGCTCGATACTGTCCACCCGAAAACGACCACCTCTAAGAAGGACGCCGCGGCCGCTTTGATTCTGCAGATTGGCCTGTGTTGTATAGGTCTTGCCCTGCCCAACGTTTTTGACATGCAAATACAAGGTCGCAGTCTCACCGCGCTGAACCTCTCCGTCGCCATTGCCCTGCACATCGTCAGCAAGCTGAAGCAAGTAAGCAAATGCGGTCGGGGCAACGCGCTAATGGTCGTGCGATTTGCTCTCGCCCTGGAGCGTGACCGTGAGCCTCTTGGAAGTCTATCTTGATAGCATCAGCACGATCCAATGCCGAATAAGGCACGACACAGACTTGCGAACCTTGGTCTCTACCGATGCGCTTTAGCAAGGCATCCCAAGGATCTTGGTTTGCCTTTGGTTTTGCCGTTTGAAGCTCAAGCGGTCGCGATTCACAAACGCCCAAGGTCGTGGACCACTGTTTGCTTTTGCCGGGAGCAATCTTGCCAAAGACAAGTTCGCGATCATCAAAAAGCGGATAGTCGCTCTTGGTGATGCCGCGCAGCTGATACACAGGCACTTTACCGTTGTTCGTCACTTTGATCTTAAGTTCAAAGGGCTGCCCTGCGGTCGCATGGTTATCCTTGGAATTGGTGCTCACTTCAACAGCAAGGTCACTTGGGCCCTTGTCAGGTCCCACAGACCAATCGATACCAATCGCACGTAAATCCTTTTCTGCGCGTTTGAGTTCGTTCTGTCGACTCTGCGCAATGATAGCGCTTGAGCCACTCAGCAAACGTCGACGATCCGAATTGCTTGCGTGTTTCAAAATCTGATGTGAAAAATCGATCAAAAACTCCGCTTCGCGTTCGTTTTCGTCATTGTTTTCCTCTTCGTTTTCGCGAAGTTTTTTACGCGCCTCTTTAGGAAGATAATATTCCATCACAACAGCAGGCTTTGTTGCATTGCGCGTGCTTTGGCTGGTCAAGTGACGCGATAGGTCTTCCTCACGGATGCGTTTGTGATTAACGCTTAGATCCATGTCTTCTTTATCGACCGTAATCGGATCAATCGCGATATCAGGCACGATGCCAACGCCTTGAATGGATACATCACCCGGGGTAAGGTACTGCGCGATCGTAAGCTTAAGCGCTGAGCCGTCGTTGTAGTCGTACAACACCTGCACCGAGCCCTTACCAAAGGTGCGTTGACCTACGATAAGCGCGCGATTGTGGTTCTTGAGCGCGCCGGCCACGATTTCGCTTGCGGATGCGCTGCCACCGTTGACCAACACGACCATTGGATAGTTCGGTTCCGTTCCTTCACGCGTAGCAAACTTTTCATCGCGCTGAGACTCATCATTCGAACGGGTGCTAACGATGCTGCCTCTCTCAAGGAAAAGGTCTGTGACGCGAACCGCTTGCTCAAGCAAGCCTCCGGGGTTGTCACGAAGGTCCAAAACCAGAGACTTCAGTCCCTTTTTGTGTAGCTTCTCAAGCGCTGCACTCAAATCGGCCGTACTGTTGCCCTGAAAGCTCTTGAGCCGAACGTATCCGACGCCATCGCCAAGCATCTTACTTTCGACCGACTCAATATGAATCACGGCGCGCTCAAGTCTAACTTTTTTAGGCTTGATCCAACCTTTGTTGGCCTGCCGTACAATCCACACATCAACGCTGGACCCTGGAGCACCGCGCAGCCGATTGACAGCTTCTTGCAAAGGCATGTTAAGGGTCGACTCATCGTTGATCTTGACGATGCGATCATAAGGCTTCAGTCCGCCCTTGGTGGCGGGTGTATCAGGCATGGGCTTAATCACGGTAAGCAGTCCATCACGGATGGATATAACGATGCCAAGTCCGCCGAACTCACCGCGCGTACTCATGCGCATTTCAGTATAAAACTCCGGCGTTAACAATATCGAGTGCGGATCAAGGGTGTGAAGCGCTCCATTGACGGCGGCGTATTCAACGTCACGCAGTTGGATGTCTTCATCATCAATGTACTTTTGCAAAAAATTAAAAATGTCACGAAAACGTTTTGCAAGGGACCACGGACTGTTGACGCCTTCAACGGAAAAGGTCCGCTCTTCGTTATCGACCAGCACCGTAAAGGTCTTGCTCGATTTTTCGTGGCGGATAAGCACCGGCGGGACGCTGCGTTGAATGGCGTTTAGACCCGCCAGCAGCATGTCCTTGTGGCTCACACGTTCTGGAGCCACATAGTGCTTGTTCACGTGATGAATCACACGGTTTAGCACTTGCAGTCGCGATAAATCGTAGGGCAGTCGTTTTTGAGCCGCCTGAGCGCGCGGTGAGGTATCAATAGCAATACCCAGGCCATTGCGTTTTGGCCAGACAAAGGTAACGCCGCAAGCCAAACCAATCACCGCAATGACAAGAAGGCTTCGCAAGAAGAAGAAAAGGGGTCGTTTAGGTCGTATTTTGTTGTGATCCACAGTCTATCCAAACTCGATATTAACGAGCGTTTAGCATTTTATGACAGGAGCAAAACTAGCCCATGTGCGAAAAAAAGCTATTTTGGCGACGTTATCATGAATTGCCAAGCCACGGTCGTGTTTTTAGCTGAATTGCTTTAGAGCAGACACCACGGCTATCGCCGCTTAGGGACAGCCTGAACGAACAATGCCTGATAGACTAACCACCATGATTGAAGTGCCCAAGGACCTACGGGATCTGCTCATCCAGCTCGAAAAAAGGGGCTTTAAAGCCTGGGTTGTCGGCGGCTCATTGCGCGATCGGCTCCTCGGCCGAGAGGTAAGCGACTGGGATCTGGCCACCAACGCTCGTCCAGAGCAGGTCATCAAGGCGTTTGCCCGAGTGATCCCAACAGGCCTTGCCCACGGCACCGTCACTGTACGTTTCCGCGGGCAAAGCTACGAGCTCACCACCTTAAGAACTGAACGGGGTTACAGCGATGGTAGGCGCCCGGACGAAGTTCACTTCGTCGACACCATCGAAGAAGACCTGGCCAGGCGCGACTTCACCATCAACGCCATGGCTTTTGATCCAGGGGAGCAGCAATTGGTCGATCCTTACGGTGGCCTGGATGATCTGAAACGAAAAACCATTCGCACAGTGGGTCAAGCCGAAGCTCGTTTTGGCGAAGATGGTCTAAGGGTCTTAAGAGCAGCGCGCTTTGTAGCGACTCTTGAGTTTGATTTGGATCCCGCCACTGAAGCAGCCATCCCTGGCGCGCTCGAAATCTTTTCAAAGGTATCAAAAGAACGCATTCGCGATGAAATCATCAAAACCATGAAAGCAAAGCAGCCCTCGCTTGCCTTTGAGGTGATGAGGCGCACGGGAATGCTTGATTATGTTTGCCCAAAATTGTCGGATCAGTTTGGGTGTGAGCAAAACAAATGGCATGCGTTTGATGTTTGGCATCACACCATGGCTTGTCTTGATGCATGTCCGGTCGAGCGCGCGCTAACGCGACCCGAGCATTACGCCGAGCACGCGCTAGTGGGGCGCGATCACTCCAAGGATATTGGGTTGCGCATGGCGGCCCTGTTGCACGACATCGGAAAACCCGCCACGCGTGAACACTCTTTAAAAACCAATGACTTCACCTTCTACAACCACGAAAAGATTGGCGCTCGGATGGCCGAAAAATGGCTTAAAGAGCACCGCTTTTCCAATGCACAGACCAGCTTTATCGTTCGGCTCATTGAGCATCACCTCGTGTGCTACAGCGCCGATTGGACCGATGCAGCCGTGCGCCGATTTATCAAGCGCGTCGGGACAGACTTGCTCGATGACTTAGTCGCGCTTGCCCGCGCCGATGCTTTGGCAAAGGGTCGAGCCGTGGATGAAGAGCTTGCCTTGCTTGACGAATTGCAAGCACGAATTGCATCCATTCAAGAACAAAACCACGCCATCTCAGCCAAAGACCTTCGCGTCAACGGAAGCGACCTTATGAAAGAGCTCAATCTGGCGCCCAGTAAACAACTCGGTCTGCTGATCGAAGCTTTGCTCGAAGAGGTGCTCGAGGACCCAGCCCGCAATGATTATGATCATCTAATCAAGCGTGCTAAAGAGCTGCTTGAACATGGATTTCATTGACCTGCATTGCCACTATTTACCCGCAGTCGATGATGGCGTGCGCTCGCTTGAAGAAAGCATCAAGCTACTCAAGGCACTTAAGAGCATCGGCTATAAAAAAGTCGTCTGCACGCCTCACATACGCACCGGCATGTTTGATAACAACCCCACCACCTTGCGCGCTGCCTTTGAGCGTTTTGTCGCCGAAACGGAGCTGGTTGACGGTTTGCCCGAGCTTGGTTTAGCGGCCGAGCATTACTACGACGATGTGTTTTGGGAGATGTTTCTCGAAGATAAGCTTTTACGCTATCCCGGCGATAAAGCAGCACTTGTTGAATTCAATCCGGCCCGCCCGCCGTTAAACGTCGAAAACCAGTTCTTCAAAATGAAAGTGCACGGGCTTAGTCCGGTGCTTGCGCATCCTGAACGCTATGAGCAAAGCCAACACGATCTTGGCTGGCTTGAGCGCTATACTGAACTCGGAGTGCTGCTGCAGCTTGATTTGATGTCCTTGGTTGGCAAATACGGCCGACACGCCAAACACGCTGCAAAAAAGCTCCTTGATGGAGGGCTATACACGATTGCTTGCAGCGACTGCCACCGACCTGAACACGTGCCGTTCGTCAAAGAGGCCATCGAGCATTTGATCAGCCAAGTTGGCGAAAAACCAGCTTTTAAATTGCTCAGCGAAGGGCCCAAAAGAGTGCTGGACGATGCTGGCGAAGCGGGTTAGAGGGTCTTTCGCATGGACAAAGCCATTCACGCGGACCAGCTCGAGGCCATCGAGCGCGTAAAACAAGCCCTCGCCGACATCCGCGACGGTAAGATGGTGATTCTTGTCGACGATGAGGACCGCGAAAACGAAGGCGATTTATGCATGGCTGCCGATCAAATCAACCCTGAATCCGTCAACTTCATGGCGCTACATGGACGCGGCCTTATCTGCCTAGCCCTTGAAGAAAGCCAAGTGAGACGATTGCAACTTCCCATGATGGTACTGAACAACCGTTCGCCCATGGGAACGGCCTTTACCGTATCCATCGAAGCGGCACGCGGCGTCAGCACCGGGATCAGCGCAGCAGACCGCGCCCTCACCATTAAAACCGCGGTCAATCCGCAAGCGAAGGCAGACGACCTTATAAGTCCCGGACATATTTTTCCTCTCTGTGCAAGGCCTGGAGGCGTACTGCAACGAACCGGACAAACGGAAGGCTCGGTTGACTTAGCCAAACTTGCAGGACGGGCACCTTCTGCCGTGATTTGCGAGATCATGAACGAAGATGGGACGATGGCTCGGCATCAAGATTTGCTTCGTTTTTCAGAGACTCACGGATTGCGCATGCTCTCAGTAGCGGATCTTGTACGCTATCGACTGGCCCATGAATCCTTGGTCGAAAAAATCGAAACGGCCGACATCAAAACCAAGAGCGGTCAGCAATGGCAAGCTCACGTCTTTCAAAGCCCCTCGGAGAGCAGGCAATTTTTGGCGCTGACCTTGGGCAAGCTAAGCGCAGAGCCAACGCTTGTTCGCGTGCACACGGGCAGTGCACTGACCGATATTTTTGGCGCGCTGTGCCAAGGCAGGCTGCCTGCCCAAGATGCCGTGGGGCGCATCGAGCAAGAGGGTTGCGGTGTCTTTTTGTTTCTGCCAACCCGCATGAAACTGGCCGAAGACCTCCGACTCTACCAAAGCGAACGCACACAAGAATCATTGCCCACGCAAAGCGCAGCGGTGCTTCATGAATACGGCCTTGGCGCACAAATCCTGGCCAAACTTGGTCTGCAACAGATTCGACTGCTCAGCAATCGTCCACGAAAGATGGCAGGACTGGAAGCTTTTGGGCTAAAAGTCGTTGAGCAAGTGTCCATTAACGCCCCCTCCAAGGTCTAAGCCCGTGCCGACTGGAAAACACATCACGTGGAAATCAACCGAACTCGCGCTGCAGAGCGATCAACGTTTTGCTGTTATCGCCTCGCGATTCAATGAATCAGTGGTTGCGCACTTAATCGCAGGCTCACTTCAAGCCTTCGCGGAGCAAGGCATCAAGCAAGAAGCGCTTCGCATCATTCGTGTCCCCGGCGCATGGGAAATCCCCTTAGCGGCGCAACAGTTGGCAAAAACGAACACGACAGCTGGCATTGTCACTTTAGGCGCAATCATTCGCGGCGGCACCCCTCATTTTGAGTTCGTGCTCGACGGTCTTTGTGCTGGCCTTATGCAGGTGATGCTCGAAACGCAGGTTCCAATCAGTTCCGGAGTACTCACCACCAACACCACCGAAGAAGCCATGGCCCGCGCCGGCGGAGAACACGGCAATAAAGGCTACGATGCAGCCATGAGCCTGCTAGAAATGAGCTCCGTGCTTCGTGGAGTCACCGAGCCATGAACAAAGGCCTTGGCGAAGTGTTTTTTTCAACCAAAAACAACAATTTACAGACCAAAAACAAGACAGGCTCTAACTTTCCAGGTTTTGTTTATTTACTTAATATCCAGCCAATTCACCCCATGGATACCTAACCCCCATGCCTCGAAGCAAACGCAGACTAAGCCGCGCCACAGCGCTACAAATTCTTTGTTTTGTCGATTTGGCGAAACTGGATATCGAAACGGGAATAAATCGCTATTGGGCGTGTTTTGAAAGCTATGGTTCGGATCCGGAGTTTGCAAACGAAATGAGCCGAGGTGTCAGCGCCTCCATAGAGAAGCTCGACGCGTTTTTACAAGGCGCAAGTGAGCATTGGCGTCTGGAACGCATGCCTTTGGTGGATCGCAACTTGCTAAGGTTAGCGGTCTACGAGCTTTGGGAAAAAAAGGATGTTCCGGTGCGCGTTGTACTAAACGAGGCAGTCGAACTTGCAAAACTTTTTGGTGCCGAGAACAGCCCGTCGTTCGTTAATGGAGTGTTGGACAAAATCGCACGCGAGCTTGAACGATCATGACGCAAACAAGCCTTTTTTTCGAAGCCACGGACCTCGAACACATCGACACCTTGGAAGTCGATGCCTTGTGCCTTACCCTTTTTGAAGACGAGCGCCCGCTACGCAGCGTCAATGCCGTCATCGATTGGCGCCTTTGCACACAAATCTCTCAACTGATCAAAGAGGGCCATTTTAGCGGAAAAGCGGGCGAGCAATGTTTGCTTCCAACGCAAAAACGCTTTCGCTTCCCGAGCATTTTCGTGCTTGGACTTGGCCTCCGAGCCGATTTCAATCCCAATCTTGCAGATAGCAGTGTAAAGCAATTGTTTGCCATGATGAAACAAGCGCAGCTTCGCAATTTTGCGATGTTGATTCCCGGAAGAAGCATCGAAGTTCTGGATGAAACCCAAGCGATTGAAAGCGTGCTCAGCAACCTATCAAACGATTGGGACTTCGATCGCCTTATCATCATCGATCTGCCACAATCAGTAGCCACACTAAAAAAACATTACGACAAACGCCGTCGCGAAAAACGTCGTCTTAAGGAATTGCAACATGGGATGGCGTGATAGCGTCAAGGCGCTTTTAAAAAAACATGTCCTGGGCGTCAATGACACCCCCCATCGCATTGCATTCGGCGTGTTTCTCGGCTGCTTGGTGGGCTGCACACCCACCATGGGCCTTCAGATTGCCATCTACCTGACCATGGCCACCGCCCTTCGAGCC
This sequence comes from Myxococcales bacterium, assembly GCA_016699535.1. NCBI lineage: Bacteria > Pseudomonadati > Myxococcota > Myxococcia > Myxococcales > Myxococcales bacterium. Next base: position 2,595,384 of record CP064980.1, on the reverse strand, counting down.
AACAAGCTTTCGGGTATTCCCATCGTCCTTGTCACCAACCCTCTGACGGCCGTGCCTCTTTATTACTTGTCCTGGAAGCTCGGCAGCTTCACCATGCACGGCAGATGGCCCCAGAAAAAAGTCGCATCGGAGGTAGCCCGTCATAGCCCAAGCTTGAGCCACTGGCTCGATCAGCTCTTTGACTCTGGTTTTTGGATCAACCTATGGGACAAAGCCATGGACGTTGGCGCTGAAATCTGGGTAGGCTCTTTGCTGATCGGCGTAGTCACTGGCGCCATTGCCTATGTCTTTTCCTACAAAATGGTCCTGGCTTACCGTGCCCGCCGACATCACCACCATCCGCACGAAACCGAGCACGATACCTAAGCTTCCTAGAGCGTTGTTTGCTTGCGGCCAGCGTGATAGGCAAGCAGCGCAACGATTTTGCCATCATCGAGCGCGCTAGCGCGACCCGAGCCCTCCATGGAATACAAAAAAACCATCAAACTCCCAAAAACAGCATTCCCCATGCGTGCCAACTTGGCGCAAAAAGAGCCGGAGCTACTTAAAGCATGGCAGAAGCGTTCGCTCTATTCCGAAATACTAAAAGCACGCGGAAGCAAAGCGGCCTTTTGCTTTCATGACGGCCCGCCCTATGCCAACGGCCATCTGCACTACGGCACCGTTTTCAATAAAATCCTAAAAGACATCGTGATCAAGCAACAGCTTATTTCAGGCAACTTCGTTAACTTTGTACCTGGATGGGACTGCCACGGCTTGCCGATTGAACTCAACGTCGAGCGGGCCATGGGCAAGGACAAAGCCCGCGAAGTGCCCAAGGCCAGCTTGCGCAAAGCCTGCCGCAAGGAAGCGGAAAAATGGATTAAAGTGCAGCGCAACGAGTTTGAGCGCCTCGGCGTGTTTGCCCAGTGGGATGAGCCCTATCTCACCATGCAGCCACGTTATGAAAAAGGCATCATGCAAGTGCTCCGCGCTTGCGTAAACGAAGGCGCCATCGAACGCGGAAAAAAGCCAGTGTACTGGTGTGGCTCCTGCCAAACCGCGCTTGCGGAAGCTGAAGTCGAATACGACGATCACGAATCGCCAAGCATCTACGTGCGTTTCCCCTTTGAAGGCAGCGAGCGCAACGTGCTGCTTAAGAAATTTAAACTAAACGACACCCCAGCACACAAACGCATCTCGGCGGTGATCTGGACCACCACGCCTTGGACCTTGCCGGCAAACTTGGCCATCGCGCTTCATCCCGACTTTCAATACCAACTTTATGATCTTGGTGATGAGCTCGTGCTTTTGGCTTCAGAACTGAGCCATGCGGTGCTCAAAGCCAGCAAAAAAGAAGGCCAGGGCATTGCAAACACCCTCAAGGGCCGCGAACTTGAAGGATTGATCCCGCGACACCCCTTTATCGATCGCGGATCACCCTTTCTGCTGGCGGATTACGTCACGCTCGAAGCCGGCACTGGCCTTGTGCACACTGCTCCTGGCCATGGCGCCGACGACTACATCCTTGGCAGCAAACACGGCCTTGAGCCCTATGCACCCGTCAACCAAGAAGCGCGCTTTACTGACGAAGCGCCTGAAGCGTGGCGCGGCATGCAGGTGCACGAAGCCAATCCGCTCATTGTTGATTTTCTAAGCGAGCAGGGCCATTTGCTCAATCCCAACGGACAAACGCTCGCCCACAGCTACCCGCATTGCTGGCGTTGTAAAAAGCCGGTGATTTTCCGCGCCACAACCCAATGGTTCATCTTGATGGACAAGCCACTAAAGAGCAGCAAAAAAAGCCTGCGTGAACTTGCGCTAAGCAGCATCAAAGAAGTGAACTGGGTGCCCAAGTGGGGCTACGACCGCATCCACGGCATGCTCGCAGATCGGCCGGACTGGTGCATTTCCCGGCAACGCAGTTGGGGCGTACCGATCCCCGCCTTTCATTGCAAGGCCTGCGAGCACGCTGAGCTAAGCGATACCGTCATGAAACACATGATTGGCATCGTCGAAAAACACGGCGTCGACATTTGGTATGAAAAAGAAGTCGAAGAGCTTTTGCCTCCGGGACTAAAGTGTCCGTCATGCGGCGCAAGCGATTGGCAAAAAGATCAAAGCATCCTGGACGTCTGGTTTGAATCAGGCTCCTCTTTTCATGCCGTGCTCGCCTCAGGCAACTATGGCGAAGGGCTATCTGTCCCCGCCGACATGTACCTTGAAGGCTCCGATCAGCACCGCGGTTGGTTTCACAGCGCGCTTTTGCTCGGCGCTATCATGAACGGCAAAGCGCCTTACAAAACCGTGCTCACCCATGGCTTTGTCTGTGACGACAAAGGCCGACCTTATTCCAAAAGCGAGATTCGCCGCCGCGCCGAGGCCGGTGAGAAAATCGAGTACATCGAACCTGAAAAAATCATCAAACAACGCGGCGCTGAAATGTTGCGCGCTTGGGCCTCTTCGCAAGACTATCGCTCCGATCCGCGCTACTCCGAAGAGCACCTGGAGCAAGTCTCCGAGAGCTACTTCCGCATCCGTAACACCTTGCGCTTTTTGCTCGGCAACTTGGACGGCTATCTGCCAAGCACCCAAAGTATCGAACTTGATCCGCTCGATGCCTGGGCTAGGGCGCGCATGCGTCAGTACTTGATTGAAATGACCAAAGCCTACGCCGAATATGATTTTCGCAAAGTCTTTCAAAGCACCGTTGAGCTTTGTGCCGGCGATTGGTCCGCGTACTATCTCGACGTAATCAAAGACCGCCTCTACTGCGATGCCGAAGACTCACCCAGGCGCAAATCCACGCTTGCCACCTTGGCCTTCATTACAGAGGGCACCTTAGCCGTGCTGGCGCCGATTCTGTGTTTCACCGCCGATGAAGCTTTTCGTTATTTGCCAGGCAAAGATCAAAACAGCTCGGTCTTTTTGGAAGGCAAGCTCGAAACTATTGAAGCTCAAGCGGGCGATGCTGCCTTGCTTGATGCAGCCAAAGTACTGAACAAGCTGCGGCTAGCTGTTAACGCCGCCATGGAACCACTCATCAAGGACAAAAGCCTTGCGCATCGTCGCGAAGCCGCTGTCAAAGCAAGCGTATCTGAAGCCGAAGCAAAAGCCATCAAGATGGTCAGCGCCGAGCTCGCCGAAACCCTTGCCGTGGCCTCGGTCGAACTATCTGTGGGCGAGCAGATGCAAGCCAGCGTGAGCAAAACAGACGACAAGCGCTGCGAGCGTTGCTGGCGGCACCGACCCGAAGTAGGAAAAGTCCACCCCGAACTTTGCACGCGTTGCAAGGAGGTTATTAAAGCATGAGCGAGCAAGTTCTCACACCACGTAGCATGAAGGTTATGCTGGGCTGCTTAGCAGCCACCATCCTCTGGACGGCCATTGATCTTGGCAGCAAAGAATGGGCCCTTGAAAACTTATCAGCCGAGCGCACGGTTGAAGCACCGCCCGCATGCGAAGAAGACGCACAGGGCAGGGTACTCATGCAACGTTTGCGCAAACCCGCCGTGGTTTGGGTCGAGGACTACTTTGAGTTGCGCTACGCCGAAAACTGCGCCGCTGCTTTTAGTATGCTGCACAATACGCCTTTGCTTTTTAGACGGGTGCTCTTTTCTTCCGCGGCCATCATCGCTGTGATCATGCTGTTTTGGATGCTCTACAAAGGTCATGGCGGACCTTACTTTGCAGCAGCCGTGCCTTTCATCGCATCAGGCGCATTGGGCAACCTTATCGATAGACTGTTGCGTGGCTACGTCGTCGATTTTTTCCGATTTCACTTGCAAAACGGCTGGGAGTGGCCGACTTTCAACGTCGCCGATGCCACCATCACCGTGGGCGTCGTGCTCCTTCTCATCGATGGTTTTCGCAAACCCCATCCTAAAAGCGAAACAGCCAAGCAGACAGAACCGGCATAAAAACAGCAAACACATGCCAAAATTGGCATTAAAAGGGCCAAAAACATGACAGCACAGTTTATTGACGGCAAAGCCATTGGCCAAAAGGTTCGCGACGAAGTCGCCAAACGAGCGAAGATTTTTTTAGAACGGTATGATCGCCAAGCACGCCTCGACGTGATTCTTGTTGGCGAAGATCCTGCATCAAAAATTTATGTCCGCAACAAAGAACGCGCGTCCGCCAAAGCCGGGATTCACGGCAACGTGCACCGTTTGAGCAAAGACAGCAATCAAGACGAACTGCTCGCAATGATTCGCACGCTCAATAGCGATAAAGAAGTCGACGGTATCTTGCTGCAGCTGCCTTTACCCAAAACCCTCCTTGCCACACCTGCCTTATTGGCCATCGATCCGCGCAAAGATGTCGACGGACTTCATCCTTACAATGCCGGCCTGCTTGCCTTGGGCGAGCCAGGTTTAAGACCCTGCACCCCATCAGGCTGCATGCGTCTGCTCGAAGAATACAAAGTCGATCCCAAAGGCAAACGCGCTCTAGTCATCGGCCGCAGCAACTTGGTGGGCAAACCCATCGCCATGATGCTGCTTGAAAAACACGCCACAGTAACCATCGCGCACTCACGCACCAGCAACCTTGATAAGCTCATTCAAGAAGCCGACATCTTGGTTGCCGCCGTAGGACAGCCTGAGTTCGTCAAAGGCTCCTTGGTAAAACAAGGCGCTACCGTCCTTGATGTCGGCATCAACCGCCTCGAAGACGGCAGCCTCGTTGGTGACGTCGAGTTTGAAAGCGCAGCCGAGCGCGCCGCATTCATCACACCAGTTCCCGGCGGCGTAGGCCCCATGACCATCGCCATGCTCCTCGAAAACACCCTGCTAGCCGCCGAACGCCGCATGCAGGCACGCTAAGCCGATCTGTGCCAATCCGAGCCATCTTTTCCGTTACAGGAGACGATAGTCTCCAGCTCTTCATGTAGAAACCATTGCTTTTTTCCTGTTTTTGGGTGGCACACTACTTGCTCCTAAAGAATGTATCTTTGCAATGATTCGATGTTTCCCACAAGGATTGGCTTTTGTTCTTGCCGGTGGTTTTATGCTGCTGGCCAACGGCGGCTGTGCGCCAATGACCTCCGAATCATCGCTATCCTCGGAGCTTTCTGCCGTGGTGGCCTCGGGCAAAGCTATGGCGGTATTCGATCTTAACCTTGCTTCACCGGATGATTTTGCCAAGGTCGAACAGTATTTTGATGTCGTGGGATCAGGACCATCTCGTCAGCAAGTCATATTGACTCGCTCTCAAATGGAAGCGTTGCGCGATGGGACATTTACCTTTCCACAAGGCGCTGGACTTACTTACAATCAAGACCGAACAACCGATCTGCTTTCGGTGCTTGAAGATGGCATACCCTTTGGCACGTCACCCGAGGAACTAGGGAATGGTGTTTATTTATCACTTGCTGCGATTGAAACATTTTTCGACCAACTTCAAACGAGATACCCGAATCGTGTTGAAGCTCACAAATACGGAGAGAGCTGGGAAGGGCGGCCGCTCCTGGCATACAGAATCACCGCCGATTTGAACGAGGCTAAACCCAAAGCTGTGTTTTTGGCCTCGTCTCACGCTCGGGAAATTAGCACACCGGAAATGGTAGTACGTCTGGCGAACTATCTGCTCGGGCAACAAGACGCTTGGTCGCAGTGGGTTTTGCAGCATCGGGAGATTTGGCTCATTCCAGTGCACAACCCGGATGGACGCATGAAAGTGGAAAATGGTTTCCCCCTTTGGAAAAAGAACACGCATAGCCAGGATCAACCTTGCGCTTTAGATGAAACTGGTAAAACAGACGGAGTCGATCTAAACCGAAATTTTGCTTGGAGATGGAGAAACGACTCCGACTCAGTTTGCGCTTCGGATTATTCCGGAAAATCTCCGGCTTCGGAACCCGAAGTGGACGCCCTGCAGAAGCTGTTGAGTTCGTTGTTTCCATCCAACAGGCCTCAGGATATGAGTTCTTCCGCCAACCCTGGATTGTCGGGAATATTCATGAACCTTCACGCCTTTTCCGAGTGGGTGATGGCGCCCTGGATAGGAGAAACTGACCCTGCACCCAACGAACCCAACCAAGTAAGGATTGCTGAGAGTGTTGCAGGGTTAGTGGGGTATGATCTTGTCTCGCTCCCTTACCCGGCATTCGGAGATGCGAATGATTGGTTGTATGGAATGACGGGCACTCCATCGATTGCCATGGAAATTGGCACATCATTTTTTGAACCAGCGGATGAACTGCAAGCTCTTTTTGAACGACTGCTTCCAGGATTTCGTCACACCATCGATGAAGCACAAAGACCGTATGCCCCGGTGCTCGACGCGTTTCAAAGCACCCTTGAACCAAAACGGAACCGGTTGGTTCTAAAAAACATCTCCAATGAAGAAGTGCTTGTTGATGGCTTCGCGTGGAATCTCCCTCAAGTCTCGCTTGGGCTCAAACAGCAAGGAAACAATCCCTGCGCACTGCAACAACCATTCACGCTTCCGCCCAACACCGAGTGCACTCTTGCGATTGAGCATACAGACGATACGCCCGCTACGAATGTACTTTTAATATCAAGCCACAACGGTAGCGGCATGTTGGAAATCCCCGTGAGCATGCCGTCTAAAAAACAGAAAAAAAATTGAGTTCACCTTTTACTCTTGCCGCCCCACCTAGCGCTTGTTCAGGTAGCGCAGCAACACAGGGCGGCCAAACACCGCGATTAGTACAAGGACAACGAGAAACACAAGGGCGATTGGATCGGTGCGTATCAGGCGAACAATGAGCGCTGCACTGGCCAAAGCTCCGGCTAACGCTCCAAAGGCTGTCACCCAGCGCATGCCTGCTCGCTCTAAAAAGCCAGAGCCGCGACAACGGTGAAGGTGAACAAAAAAGCCAAACTTGCTGCTTCAACGAGAGTGGTCAAGGTACCGAAGGTCACCAAGAGCGCCGCCAAACCGCCAAACGCTATCACCGCGCGGTCGGGGATGCCGTTTTTGTTTTTGTGATCCACAAACGCTGGCAACTCGCCGTCTTCGGCAACAGTGTAAGCCAGTCGCGCTGTCGCAAAAAGCGTCGCATTAATAGCCGAGCCCGTGGAAAAAGCAGCAGCCACAGTAACACCGATAAGCCCCGCCGTGCCAAGGACTTTTCGTCCGGCAATTGCTAAGGCCACTTCTTTGTGCTCGACGACCTGATCGGCACCGATGAGCATGGCTGTGCCTAAAGCAACGATTACGTAAACGATTGCGACCAGCGCGATGGCTGATAGGACCGCACGCGGCAGGGTCTTTTTCGGATCGGCAATGTCATCGTAATCGTAAGTGAGCAGCTGAAAACCTTCGTAGGCCATAAAGATGGAAGCCGCACCAAACAAGGCCGCGCCAATTCCGGAATCCGGCACGCCCTTGGAAAGCATCGGCGGATTCCATTGCGCAAGACCAAAGCCGGCCAGCGCCACAAGTACCACAAGCTTAATCCACACGAGGATAACTTCGACATTCCCCGCATCGCCAACACCACGTAGGTTCACACCGATGAACAGCGCCATAATCGCAACGCCGGTCACGCGCACAAACCATGGACCCAAGCCGACCACGTGACCCAGGTACTCCCCAAACGTAAAGGCGTAGACGGCATTGGTCAGCACATAGCCGACGATCAACACCCACGAGAGACTGCCGGCAAACTCGAAGGCATTAATCTTTCGAAGAAAAGTAAACGCGCCGCCACCTTCGCCGTACTTCGCCGCCAGTTTGACGTAGCTATAACCCGCCGCCAAAGCAACCAGCCCCGCAGCCACAAAACTGAGCCATGCCCAAGCGCCAGCGATACTGACCACAACCCCCAAGGTCGAAAAGATGCCGCCACCAATCATGCCCCCCACGGCCATCGACCAAGTTTGATTAAAACCAAGCTTATGTTGCTTCGAATCACTCACGCGCCACGCACTCTAACAGTCAAAACAAATTTTGCGAGTCCCGAGCCACCATACCCTGTACATCACTTGAATTAATCCTAAGGTTTTGATTGATGTTGACTGGTTGTGGTGAAGGAAGCGACCCAAAGGGCTGCTGTGTTAGCAGGGTCGTAATCGTTTCCAGCGCCTGGGTGTGGGTACGCGTAGATCCAGTAGTTGTACGCAACGGTATCACCGGCTGCGCCCCAGGTTCGGAACTCATCGGAGGTAAAATGCCATTCACTCTGATAGCCGTTGGGCTCGAAGATAAATGTCCCATCGTCGAACCAACAGCCGTTCCAGCTGGGTGATTGACTCATCCCGCCTTGAACAAGCTGGGGTGAGTCCTCGAGCAATACGGAAAGCGTTCCGGAAAAAGGGCCTCCGTCGGTGTCTGTCATGAGACCCCAACGAGCATCCGAAGTGCAAACACGGCTGTCTGATCCTGCTTGGCCAATCATCGTGCGGCTGTTGACTGGACCGCCCGAGTCTCCGAAGCGCACCGTGTCAATATCGACGGCGTGAATGTTTTCGGTGTAGTCCTCGATGAGGTAGGCGAGGTAGGAAAACGAAGCGTAGCCGTCGAGTTGGTCGTGAGGATCAATCGTTGTGGAGGTTGATGCGCGTATTCGCCAGCGCATAAGCACCTCGTTGCTATCGCCACGATCAAACAAGTAGCCTATCAATCGCACATCGCCGCGGTCAACAGGATCGCATCCCGTTCCTTGTGCGCAATAAAACTCCGAGTCAATGACAACGACGCTTGCAACGGGACTGCTAAAGATGCGCACCTGGCTATGGGCATCTCCGTTAACAAGATGGGGTTGGAAAAAGCGGTTGCTTGCGCCCGGACCGACATTGAAAGTGCCGTCATGACGGTTGGGGCCCAGGCGAATGGTATGAATCAGAGGATCGGGTCCCGCGGCCGCATCCACTACGGTTGGGTATACCTCTGTTCCGTCGGGCAGAGTTAGATTGTTGATTCGCGGACCCACAGAACTACTGGGGTAGGTGTAGTTGGCCGCATCGTTCCAAAAGGGAAGCGAGTCGCTAAGCATGATCTGGTAGACCGTGGTGCCATTGTCGATACGGGAAATCGACGAAGCGGACCCAGGCATTCCATCGACGATCACATCGTCAAAGCCCGAGCCTTCGGTTTGCAGCTCGACAACGGGGTAAGCGGCAGGGGTGTCATTGGAACCGTAGTAGATATGGCATTCGGTCGTGCCGTCGCTGTTAGGTACCATTAGAAAAATTAATTCGTCGTTTCCATCGAAGACTTCATTGGTATCTCCTAAGGAATCGTAGTCGTCATTTACCCAGTCGTAGACAGCATGAGCAACTTCGACGTAGGCTCCGGCGTTGGTGTCCCAACAAAGGACACGTAAAGAATCTTCGTCCACTGCCGCATCGGATGGAAGATCGTCCGAGGTGATCCAAACAGGTTGCCCGTCTGCGCTGGAGGTGTCACCACCGCTCACGAAAAGTTCGACACGGTCGGGATAGTCATCATCCCACCAGCAATCTGAACTTGTACACACGCGGGCAGGAGCGCCCGTCCCATTTCCGTTCGAACTGCTACTGGCAGAATCGTTCAACGAGTTTCCAGGATCGCTTGGATTAGGCAAGTGATCAAAACCAATGCGTCCGCACGCCATGATCATCGTCGCAATAATCATCGCTCGGAGTACGCCGCGACCGCGGATCTTCGACTTGCTATTCCCCCAGAGTCTCACAACTAGGCTTGTCCTTGATTAGATCAACATTACCACGTATCTGTAATAATGCAACTGAACTGCGTCTGCTTAGCGCGTGAGAGGAGGAGCCTCGCGGGCGGGGTCTGGAGGCTTCGGTTTGGGTGCAGTGGGGTTGTGTGTTGAATTAATCTTGAATGATTTTCTGGGGTGTGTTCAAGTGAGTAGCGCGTTTGGGGCGGTATGGATTTTGCATACTAAGTGGGTAGGAGTTCCCCATGGCGGCATTTGCTCGGAAGCGTTTAGGATTGATATTGATAGCTTCGCTACTGCTAAGTTCGTCTTGTTCTGCATCCATGGATGATGAATCAATTGATCAAAGCAACGATGCGATTGCTGATCCGATAAGCATTACGATTGGGGCGATGACCATCACCTTGGCGGCGTGGGAAGCGGCTTTGATTTGCGCCATTGCGATTGTGTGGCTGGCGGCGTTGCTTCGAGAGATTAATGAACCTGCTGGCGAAGCGCTTGGCGAGATAGCTCAAGATTTGCTTTATGCAGCACAACAAAACACCGCCATGTTCTCGGACATCATTAGCCTTGCTGTCCAAGCAGCGGTTTTGGCGTGGGGAAAAACTGAGGACATTCGCCTTGTGGATTTAATTGAAGAGGCAAGGACTTGGTATGAAAGCAAGGAAGCCTTAAACTTGGCTACCACGGCTTCAAGTGAACTTAGCGCGGGTGACTTTGAAGAACTCGCTCGGCAACTGCCGGGCTACGGCAAGATGATTGCTAGCCTTCAGGATGCCTTATTGACGTGGTACAGCATTCGAAAAAGCACACCGCATTGCTATGCTGCGGCACAAGGCATCGGACCATCGGGCACGCCATGGATTGCTGCACGGGGCTGTGACCATCCTTCGCCTTGTGAAAGTGCAATCACCGCAGCAAAGAATTTAAGCTTTCCTCAAAACGCTTTTGTCGATAGCTACTTTGTTCTGCTGTACAATGAATGCCCACAAGAAAGCTATCCCGTGGGACTTGCAGCCTACATCAAGTAACTTTTCAAACAAGCAATCTTAAGCTCGGAATAAACAAGCGAGCAGGGTGTTTGTATAAGTAGGAATCCAAACGTCCGGACGCGATTCCGGCCAATGCATGAGAAGTGGCCACAGCTGTTTAGCGCCCATTGCTTCGGGTGTTCAATGAGCAAAGACTTGTAAATTGACAGTTTAGAAGCGGTGCGGAACACTGCCATGCATCTGTGACTAGCGAACTTGCGTCAAGTTGTTGGGCGCTACCTTAGGAGAAACTATGCAGCGTTCAATGATTCTTTTTTCAATTTTGCTTGCACTTGTTGTGTTTTCTGCCTGCGGTAGCGATAGCAACGATACGCCAACTCCGGTTGCGGCCCCGACGATTACAGCTCCAATTGAAGACGCAGTGGTGGGAAGTCCCGTACTAGTCACCGGAACAGGCCTCGCAGGCGCTACGATTGACGTAACGGTTTCGGCAGCGGATTCTCAAATTGGCACAGGGACATCTGCAGTGGACGGCAACGGAAACTTTAGTGTCACGGTCGACTTTACGGAGCAAGACAACGGTACCGAATTGGTGATTAGTGTAACGCAAAGCACAAGCGATGGCAGATCCGAGGCCGTGACGGTCAGCGTAACTCAAGGTCTAGTGCCAGATGCTCCGAGCATTAGTTCGCCTGAAGCCAACGACGAAATCGATTCGCCTGTCACGGTCACTGGCAGTGGTGAAGCTGGTCTTAGCCTTACGGTTGAATTGCTCGAGCAATCCACCTCACTTGCAATGGCAGAAGCCACCGTGGGCACGGATGGAAACTTTAGCGTGGATCTTAGTTATACCGATGTTGCTCCGGGAACAGAACTGAGCATCCGGGCCTATCAAAGCAATGCTTTGGGCGATTCGGCTCCAACAAGTGTAAGCGTTACTCAATTTTCCCGAACTTTGTCCGGCACAGTTGAGCAAACAAGCGGAAGTAATCTTGGCGACAAAGTATACGTTCGCCTTTATCCAAGTGCTCAAAGCACCGAAGCATTGCAAAGCGTCACCATCGATGCAACCAGCGGTATTTTGCTTCCTTCCACACCCTACAGTTTTGATGTAGGCCGCGGAACGTACTTCGTTCGCGCTTTTCGTGACATCGTCGGACCCGATGAACAACCCACGCTTCCAGGGGATCCGCAATCGGTCGCCAGCAGCGCGGTGATCATCGCTGACACTGATATGTCCGGCACAAATCTCAGCATCGTTGATGCAAGCAGCGCGAAATACTACTACTCATTCAATGTTTACGCTTATCACGAGAGTGGTGAAGCACGCACGCCGGAACTTGAAAGCCCCGCGAACAGCGGAAACTTTGTACCCGGCTCTGGCCAATGCCGCGGGTTTTACATGTTTGCAACAGCGCTCATTAGTAACTCAGCCGATGAAGCCCAGTTAAGCGCGCCCACCGTAAAGCATCCCAGTGGAGACCTGGTCGTTCTAAAGGACGATGGGGCTTGCGATTACCAAGTCGCAGACAACACCGGATCAAGTTACGATGAGCACTTAGACGACCAGCGTTATAGCTACGGATGGGCTGACCCGACCCAAGACGACGCGGGAGACTACGTGTTTTCGTTTCGCGATACATTGCTTGATTTTATCCATGTTGAAGTTGACAACATCGAGACCGTCACCAAGCTGGACCGAACGGTTGCTCTAACTTCACCGACCGGAGCAAGCGCCTCGGGACTCGACCCTAGCTATACTTGGAACACAGTAGCGGGCGCAGTAACTTATTATGCATCCATCTGGGGCAACAGCTATTCTTCCGACATCGGACCAACGCTCAGTACCAGCGGCACAGCAACCACTCTTATCGATGATACCTCGTACAGAGTTACCATCCAAGCTGTCGATATGGATACGATTGCAGGAGATGACTACGATGCGCGTGTACAAGGCATGGAGAGCTATTTTGTTACGGACTCCGGCAGTGACAGCAGCATCACCATCAGCGGATCGATCACCAACAACACCTCGGTGACGGCTCCCATCGCCATTCGCGTGCGCGATGAAGACTCGGAGAGCAGCGTGTATCTTGATGCTGCAAGCACAGCTTACAGTCTCGTCAATTTGACCAGTTTGTCTTCGGATTCCACTCAGGTGTCTGCCTTTTTGGACGCCGATGGGACCGGCGATCCAGATACTTTGGCCAACTCGCCCTACCGTATTGATTTCGACGGACTCGACGGAAGCGCAAATATCACGCAAAACTTGGTATTCAACGAACCGGTGCTTCTAACAGCCCCGGCAGAGGGAGCCACTGCCGTAGGGGATACGCCTGCTTTCAGTTGGCAGAGTTATGCTAACAGCTCAAGTGCACCCACCGGCGCCTGGGCCTATGGTTTCTTTGTCGATGCTGCGAATGGCTCGGATGGCATACCTGATATTCTATGGGCCTTGCCGAGCACAGCAACTTCGTTTGATTTCGCAAGTCCACCTGCGGCGACAGCAGCAGTTGATTTGCAATTTGTTGCAAGCTGCATTGAAGGAGGCGGCGTGTACGATAGTGGCACAGGTCCAGGCGATGCGAGCTGTACTGGCGCATCTCCAGCAGCAGCGTCCAACCCTAGCGATCTGAGCAGCGCTACCGACTGGACATGGGGCATGGTCGTTCTTGAATGTGACTTTGCCGACTACACCAACAACACAGATTTAAATACCAACGACATCGACGACTTCATTGAATGCGTTGTCCCCGTGCTCCAATCCGGCGGCGGACTCTATGCGCGATCCGTCGATCAGACCTTTTCGACCGACTAAAACCGCACGGGAATTATTTTAACGTATTCCGACCAATCCAGCCTTTTTTCCAGAAGTAGAAGACGAAGGCAAAGGCGATGGTGCCCATGAGCGTGAGCACGGCAAAATAGCCGTAGCGGAAACCAAGTTCCGGCATATTGCCAGGGTATTGTCTGTCAAAGTTCATGCCGTAAAGGCCAGCGATAAAGCTAAGCGGCATGAAGATGGTGGCGATTAGGGTGAGCACCTTCATCACTTCGCCCATGCGCGCATTAACCTTGGATAAGTACAAATCCATAAGCTCGGAGGCCGAACTACGACAAGCATCGACCATGTCACCAAGTTGCAAGGTGTGATCATGCGTATCGCGGAAGAACAATCGGGTTTCGGCAGAAAAAATGGGCTGCTCTTTGCCGGCCACGCTGCCAGCTACATCACGGGTTGGCCAGAGGATCAAGCGTAGGTTTAACAGAAGGTGTCTGATGCGATGCAGCTCTTCGATGTTGATGACTGCATCGTTGGCAATTACATCGTTTTCAAGCTTGTCGACTTTCTCGAGATAACCTTCGACCATCGGGAAATAGTGATCCACGATGGTATCAAAAATGGCATAGGCCAGATAGTCCGACGGACGTTTGCGAATGTGGCCACCGCTTCGCCTCAGCCGGTCACGCACAGGCTCGAGACAATCGCCAGGCCGCTCTTGGATGGTGATGACAAAGTTCTCGCCCACAAACATACTGTACTGCTCAAACTCGAGCTCGCCGCTCGGCTCGGGCGCATGCATCACCATAAAGGCTGAACCTTCGTATTGATCGAGCTTGGGACGTTGACCGAGCGATACAACATCTTCCAACGCTAATGGATGAAGATTAAATAGCTTGCCCAAATGTTGGATAAGCTCAACGTTTTGCAGGCCAACAATATTGAGCCAAACCACTTGATACGTTGCCTGCAGTTTTTTCAGATCCTCAAGCTCGCAATGCTCTTTCTCTTCCAAAGCTTCCGGCCCATAAACAGTGCATGTAAATGGGTCCTATGCGCTTCGGCTGGAGAGCGGGATCGATCCAGGTGGACGACCCGGAACATGGCGGCGCTTATGGCTTGGCAATCGACCCCAAAAGCGCGGCTTATGTCGAATCTTTCTAGGCATGGTTTAGCGAACCAGACGCTCTAAAAGGCCATCGAGTTCATCGTAACTGTGGTAACGGATGCTAATCTGCCCTTTGCCCTTTTTGTCGGTGACTTTGACCGTAGCGCCTAGAGCGTTACTGAGGCGTTTTTCAAGATCACGCACGTTGGCCGAATCGGTGGTCTTGCTTGCAGGCTTGGCCGTTGTGGGCTTTAAGGCCTCTTTGACGCGTTTTTCAGTGTCGCGCACGCTAAGGTTGTGTGCGACAATTTCTTTGGCGAGCGACGACATCTCTTGCGCTGAAGCTAAGCCGAGCAGAGCACGGCCGTGTCCTTCACTGAGTTCATCGGCTTCGATGCGCGCAAGTACACCATCGGGCAATGAAAGCAAACGAACGGAGTTGGCTACAGCCGAACGACTTTTGCCTAGACGTTTCGCAACGCTTTCTTGGGTATGACCGTGATCGGCAATGAGCTTTTGAAATGCGCGAGCTGTTTCAACAGCGTTGAGGTCTTCACGTTGCAAGTTTTCAACGAGCGCGGCTTCAAACGATTGCTTTTCGGTGAGCTCGCGCACAAACACTGGCACTTTGAGCACACCGGCGCGTTGTGCTGCGCGCCAGCGACGCTCACCTGCAACAATGTCGTAGGTGCCGTCGTTACGTTTACGCACGAGCAAGGGCTCGAGCACACCAAGCTCTTTGATTGAACTTGCCAGTTCCTCAAGGGCCTCTTCATCAAAACGCTTGCGAGGCTGCTCGCTGTTGGGCCTTAAATCCTCGACGGCTACGTGCAAGGTTTTGTACTGCGTGCTTTGAGGTGCCGAGGAAGGAAGCAGCGCATCAAGACCACGTCCTAACGGTCGGCGTTTGGGTGTTCGTGAAGAATCCATAATGAACCACTAGGCAGCTTGCGGAGTGGGGCCGCTAAGAATCTCACGCGCAAGATTGAGATAACCGGCCGAACCGCGTGATGCAGAATCGTAAAGGATAATGGGTTTACCGTGCGAGGGAGCCTCAGCTAAACGAATGTTGCGCGGAATCACAGTGTTGAACACGGGAAAATGTTTTCTTAGCTCGCTTGCAACTTGCGATGAGAGATTGCTTCGTGCATCGAACATACAAAGCAGCACGCCGTCCATTTTGAGCTCCGGATTAAGTCCGCTACGGATACGCTCTACTGTGTTCATGAGCTGGCTAAGTCCTTCAAGCGCATAGTACTCACACTGCATCGGCACCAAAATCGAATCAGCCGCCGCCAAAGCGTTAATGGTCAAGATGCCAAGTGAGGGCGGACAATCAATCACGATGTAGTCGTATTCACTCTTGAGCGGCTCAAGCGCTTCTTTGAGACGCAAGGCTCGGTCCTCGAAGGAGACAAACTCAAGCTCTACCGCAGCCAAATCAGGCGAAGCAGGCATAAGCTTCAGATTTGGCAGGTCGGTCTCATTGATAGCAGAAATAGCTGCTGCATCACGGTGCAGAACGTGATAGGTGCCCACCTCGAGCTGTGCGGTATCAAGCCCTACGCCGCTTGAAGCATTGCCCTGCGGATCGATATCAACAAGCAGCACCCGCTGCTCGGCGACAGCGAAACTGGCCGCTAAATTCACCGCCGTCGTGGTCTTTCCGACCCCGCCTTTTTGGTTCGCCACAGCAACAACTTGAGTCATAGACAGCTATTACCAGTCCGCCTCAAAGCTTTCAATGTCATCTCAACTCAACACCTATTTTCCGCCAATTTTTCCTCGCCCTACAAGGCAGGGAAGGCCCACCGGGGTGGGAGGGAAGCCGTGTGAGACTGCTCCATCTGCGTGCTGCGCTAACTAGGCAACGAAGCAGCTGAAATAGTCAAATATGCTTTTCACTTTCAATACTTACCCCAATATGTTCTCCATTTTTTTGCCTTCTGAGAGGTGGGTGGTACTGTGTCGTCAGATGTAGGATAAAGTAGTTACAAACAAACTATTTGTTCTGCTCGAAAACGGCTTAGGAGGCCAACCATCATGCGGGGACCCAAACATTATCGAAGTATCGAAGAATTTGAACGTGAGGAAATCCGTCCCACGCAAAAGATCGGGTTCACCTTGGACGATCTGTACCAAGAGGCCACTTTCAACACCGAGCAGGAATTTTCAAAAGAGGATCCCAAGGAATTGGATTTCGATTCCTGATCGGAAAGCAAGCCCAAACAGTCTTAGATTACATCCCCCTCCCGGGATGTGCCATTCGCCGCTTCGCCCTGTGCGAATGGTAAAAGGCTCGACACTCCCCGTCGAGCCTTTTTTTTATTTGATTAACACGATCAACGGGCGTAGCTAAACGATTGCAAACCCGATAACAGCTTCTAACGCGATGCAATTCTGATCGCACTGATAAAGAAAGGAGGCTGTCATGATACGCTGGTATGCTGTTGTGTTTATGGTAGCGACCGTACTTGTTGCTGTGACGATGAAAGTCAACGGATCGATGCGGGATCCGATGCTTTGGTTTCGGATGCAACGCTCGATGCCGATTCAGGTGCATACTGCCTCACGGGAGTCGATGTTGTTATCAAAGACAATCACCCGAGCGGCCAGCATGAACTCGTTATAAGTTATCAAGACGCAATCGATGGAGTCGAGAAAACTTACGATATCCAAGGTGGCAACACCGGTCATGGGCACGAAGTCACTGTAAGCAGTGCCGAGTTCGAAGCCTTGCTGACGGGACAAACCGTGACTTTGATGTCCACCGAACAAGATACGGTTGGTAACGGGCACACCCACGAGATAGTGCTTAGTTGCTCGTAGCGTTCTCGTAGATGGCAATGTACTGGTAAGATAAGAGGCTCTCGTTTAGCGAACGACGCTTCAGTCCTGCGCTTTTCATTTCCTCATCAGGCTGTAACTGGCAGAGACGATGGCTCTCGCTTGGTCAACGGGCATCTCACCCATTTTGAAATCAACAATTGCAATCGCCCCGTGTTGGCTTAAGCTCTTCTTCAAGTCTTCAGGTATGTCTTACGGTCTTGGAAATGATGGTAGGTGTTGCAAATAAAAACCAAATCGACTTTGCCCGGAATGCGTGCATCCTTTGAACTCGCAAGCAAAGCCCTTAGATTGAGCAGTTTTTCTTGCAGCGCACGACGGTTGAGATAGTCAACCATTTCAGGCTCCCGATCGATGCCAAGCACCGTACTCTTGGGGTACTTCTTCGCTAAACGCACGGCAAAATAGCCTGTGCCAGCCCCCAAATCGACGATGGACTGTCCATCTCTAAGGCCAAGCGCGCTGATCACTTCATCGGGTTTCTGCCAGTTATAGCGCTCAGGATCGTCGAACTTTTTCGCCCAATTTTCCGGATCGGTAAAACGTTCCACCATGCCACGTTTGGAACGATGTTTGTGGCCATCCGCAAAACAGGGGCTGGAAACAAAAGAAAAACAAAAGAGTGTGCAGAGAAAATTGCGCAGGCTAGTTTCACGCTTCATCCGGAGCCTCGTCGTCGTGGGTGTGAATCACAAAACCACTTCCGTCGAGCGCTTGAATGGCTTGCTCGAGCTTCTCTGCTTTGACGAGAATGTAATCGGTATCATAGGAAGCGATGGCAAACACACTGATTTCTGCTGCGGCAAGCACCGTGGAAAGGCTGGCCAAAATGCCCACAGCATCAAGCGGCATCGGCCCATGAACTTTTAGGCAACGCCAGCCCTTGTCGGGGTTTTGATCTTTCGGAATCTTCTCTTCTTCGCACACTACCGACAATTCTTCATCGGTCCGGGTAATGGAAAAAAAAGGAGAGCCTAGAGCCCACGCTGGGATGGTGGCATCGGGTTTACGCTTTGCAATCGCAAGACGCATCGGCAAAATGCTCAACTCTAGGACTGGCTTATCGTCGTTTGTGGTGTCAGTCATCGGGACTCAGCCAGCTATCTGCGGGATCACGGTGGCTGCATATACAATGACCGAAAGTGCGGCACCCAGCACGAGCACCGCAAGCGCAATCAACTTAGGGCCGGTCCAAAATTGGCTCTGACGAGAAAATCGCTGTTCGTATTTGTCCATAGTAGCGAGCTTGGTGCCATGTTTGCTTGGCCCCGTCAATGCAGGCGTGCTACCAATCCGAAGCTATGTCGAGTCGTGCTGTAAAAACGGGCTTCTTCGCCAACAAAGAAAAGAAACAGGAACGCAATTTTAAGCGCCTAACCGAAGGCCATCTTAGCCTTGGGGTATTGCGCTTCGGGCTGCCTTTGGTCATCGGCATGGGCCTGCACACGCTGTTCAACCTCATCGACATGTTCATGATTGGCCGATTGCAAGAGGGAACAGAAGGCCTCGCAGCACTCGGTGTGTGCGACATGATCGCAGCCCTCGCTACTATCGTCTCTAACGGCGCATCCACGGCAGCCGTTGCGGTCATCTCAAGACGGCTTGGTGAAAAAGATACGCGCGGGATTCGTCGCGCGACCTGGCTGTCTCTGTGGATGGTCGGCGCTTTTTCCGTCGCCTTTGGCCTGCTCGGACTTTTCGGAAGCGACGTTTTGATTCGCGACATTATGCAAGTCAAAGGACTTGCTGCTGACTTAGCTGTGCCTTACTTGCGCATTATTTTAGGCGGTTGTTTTTCGATTTTCTTCTTGCTGCAAATCACCGCCGTTCTCCGTGCACTCGGTAGCGCTAAATCGGCAGCAGCGCTGCTTGTCGGCGGCAACCTTTTGAATATTTTACTCAACATCCTGTTTATCTACGGAACGGGTCCGCGTCCTGAGGTTTTTGCGTGGGCAGATCCGCTTGCACAGGCACTTGCTATCCCACGCATGGGCGTCGTTGGAGCAGCCTGGGCCACGCTTCTCGGTCGCACAGTCCCAGTCCTGTTTGGGATTTTCCTGCTTGTTCATCGCAAGGGCGGCCCGCGCTTCCACCGCATCTATCTTAGGCCCATCAAAAGCGAGCTTGCAACACTGTGGCGAATCGGCTGGCCGTCGAGCGCCCAGCTCATTGTACGCGTCGGAGCTGTCCTTGCTTTCATTTCACTCGTCAGCTCCAACTACACCACCGTCGGAGATCAAAGCTCGCTGACAGCGTTTAGCATTTGTCTGCGACTTGAAACGATGGCGCTCTTTATCGGCATGGGCTGGGGCGCGGCCGCATCTACTTTTGTTGGAGCCAACTTAGGCGCTGGTCAGCGCAAACGCGCACAACAAGCAGGCTGGATTGCCGCATCCTTTAATTTCTTCCTGATGATCGGCTTGGTTGCAACCTACATGCATTTTGCCGAACCGATTATCGGCTTTTTCGATCATTCGCCCAAAGTCATTCAGGCAGGGCGAGAGTATTTACGTATTGTGGGTTTGAGCTACTGCGTGCTCGGCGTAGCTCTCGTGCTTTCACAAGCCATGACAGGCGCCGGGGCGACGCTCTCAAGCCTTGTCATAGACGGCGCTTTTTTGCTGTTTTTGGTCGTACCCGCATCGATTATCGTCACGGAATATTTAAGATTACCACCTGTTGCGTTGTGGACAACGATTGCGATGGGTAACCTGGCAGCTGCCGTGGCCTATACTTTGTGGTATGCCCGAGGCGCATTCTTAGAAAAGAAGGTTTAATCGTGGGCGCAGTTGAAATCATGAGCGAATCCATGCTCCAGCAACTGAGAGAAGCGTGCAAACTGGCTGCACGCACACTTGTGATGGTGGGTGAGCACATCCGTCCTGGCATAAGCACCGGCGACATTAACACCTTGGGTCATGACTTTACCATCGAGCACGGTGCTCGGCCTTCGCCCTTGAACTACAAAGGCTATCCAAAAAGCGTTTGCACCAGCGTCAACGAAGTCGTCTGCCATGGCATTCCCAGCGGCTACAAACTTAAAGACGGCGACATCATCAACGTCGATGTCACTTCGTATTTTCCGACGGAGCACGGCTTTCACGGGGATACCAGCGCGATGTACTACGTCGGCGAGCCAAGCGATGGTGCAAAAAAAGTGGTTGAAGTTGCGCGCCGCTGCTTGGAACTCGGCATCGAGCAAGCCAAACCCTCTGCCCGCATTGGTGATATCGGGGCGGCTATTCAAAACTATGCCGAAGCACAAGGCTGCTCGGTTGTGCGTGACTTTGTCGGACATGGCATCGGTCGTCAGTTTCACATGCCCCCGCAAATCCCTCACCACGGAAAAGCAGGCACCGGCAAACGTCTCAAGGCTGGGATGGTCTTTACCATCGAGCCAATGATTAACTTGGGTGGCTATGAATGCGAGATTCTCTCCGACGGCTGGACCGCCGTAACCACAGACGGATCACTTTCCGCTCAATTTGAACATACCCTCGCCATCACCAAAGACGGCTGCGAAGTGCTAACAGCACGCGATGCACTAATTCCAAACAGCGAAGATAAGCCCTGGGCAGACTTGGGACCTAGATCGGTTCCAGCATCCAAAAACGCTAGAATCAGCTAGCTAACCATTGTAGCCGCAGGTATTTCGATACCTTTTTCAGTACGGTTTATCCAGAATAGGAACATTAAACAGTTTCATAATTAATGTTTTCTCCCATTGATTCATAGGAGATGGGGGGAAGACTCCAAAATACACAGCCGTTGGATTTTCGATATTCCGCCAAACACTTGGATGGTTAATTATGTCACCCATGTGATAAGGGATACGCGTTAACATCATCTGGCCTATACCCATCGCGTCATCGTAGATAGGTATTTGCAGCACCTTTGAGACAAGCTCCAGCTCCGGTGGGCTAAGTAGATTTTCCAAACTATCAACGATGTGCAAAGGACTCTGCCCTTCATAAACATTAAGTCTTGAAAGGATCTCGGTCGACGTTTCGGCGAATTTGAGGGAGTCGTCTTGCCGTAGACCAAAAACAAGGTCGAATTCCACTCGCGAATCATGAAGCGTACCATCAAAAATTGAGTACAACGCTGCTTCAAAATTTTTAGCGGCTTGTTGGCCACCAAGCGACCAGTCGTCCATGTAAACAAAACGCAGTCGCTGCTCTGGTTGAAGCTCATCGAGCAAGTCCAGTATTGCTTCTGGACCTAAGGTAGCATCTGAGCCAAGCTGCCCAGTAAAGTAAACATTGGGCCGACTGGTATCAAATGCATAACTTAAATTCCGATTACCGTCCCCAAACCAATCACGAAACAGATCAACCACGAAGTCCGAGCTCTTCGCTTCCCCACGTGTAACGACGGAACCTTGCGTGTTGGTTTTGATTTCTTTCAAAAACACGATCACGTCGTCTTCTCGTACACTTGACGCAAACGCAGACATGGCCTCTGATAAATGAAAGACATACTCATCCACGTCAACGAACCTCATGTGAGACGCGAGAATCTCTAGCACTGCCTTAACTTCAGCAGGATCATTGTTGGAATAATCATGAAGCCCTGAAAGTATTCTTTGCGCATCTTCGAGATCAATGCCGGAAAGTTCTAGTTGAGAAAGGCCATGCTCGCGCAAAGACAGCAGCCGTTCAACCAACTTGTCGATGTCCGAAGCATCTGCTCCAAGAGAGATAAAGCGCTCCCTAACGCCTTCAAAGCCCATCGCATAAACAGTCTCGGCACGATAGAAATCAAAGAAGCTCTGAAAACGTGCTTGAATCGCTTCTTGGATACGCTCTAGGGTGATGCTTTCATCCACAACGCCGATACGTTGTGCAAAGCGCAGGAGCCCGGGAATTGAGTGAGCGACATCTGCCGTGGCAAAGATAACATCCACAACGGTAGCAAGTCCTGTGATTCGACTACTCTTCTGCAAACGAACCGCTTCTTTCGGCGGCACCAAACTGTATTCTAACCCTACATAAGCAAAGGTCTGGGCTACCTCGGACAAGTGTGCGAGTTTGAAATATTGATAGATACCGATACCTGTAGCGATGAGGCATACTCCGACCGCTGGCAAACTTGTGGGCCCCAAAGCTAAGGTCACTCCAACGCAAGCCACGGCTGAAGCGATTGCAAGGCCGGGTTTCGCAAACTCTTGCGCCTTGGCTTCGGTAAGCAAGATGTCGTGGATGGCTTGATAGCCCTTAGGAGCCCCTACCTCGTTATAGCCTCCATATAGGCTCATCAGACCACTTTGCTCCATCACCAAGGCGTACTCCCAGGCCTCCGACATCACGATGCTGCCGGGAGCCACGATGCTTTGCGCCTGTGCATTGTTTATTTTGAGCACGTCAAGCGCTTGCACTAGAGCACTCGTAAACCATCCAAGTCGGGCATCCACAGATTGGTCTAGGTATTCCCCTTGTCCTGTCGCAATCTGGGCCCAACGTCCCAAGGGAAGTACCACCTCTTGCGTTTCCATACCGCCAAAACTTGCCACAGGAACTTCGAGACCAAGCTGTATACGCAAATGACTGTACATGGCTTGAGCCTCAAGCTCATCATCCACCAAGGTGTGATAGACCGAGAGCATCGATGCAGCGAGCTCTCTTGCATGGGCGTATTCGCCCCCGATCGTTTGATCAATTTGAATCTCATCGGACAAGCTTGAAGAAAGCTCTCTGAGCCACCATGCTGTTTCATACAAATTGTCCAGTATCGCCATGTCTATCTTTTGGCGCTTGGCGTTGATGTCTCTTAACTTCGGGATTAACGCGGTGTAAAGCTCAGTGCAGCGTTGAAGCAAAGCGTTGCTCAAATCAATCTTGCCGGACTCTGATTGAAAGACAGCAGGGCATTCATCAAGCTTTGCTGCCGTTTGAGCTTCTTTTTCGATCGTGCGCGCAAGGGGCTCGATAAAAGCATCGTGTTCCATCAACCGTTGATATTGCTCTGCCATCGAGTGAGCCAGGTTTTGAAAATATCCTCGACTGTTCGTTAGGCCAGCATAGCCGATATCTTGCTCAAGCTTAGTGATCGCCTCTTGTTCCTTTTTAAGAAGGGGCATCGCAAAACGCTCAGAAAGCAAACGCTTGTAACTAAGCGCCGCTCTTGTCTTCCATTGATTTTCACCCGTCGCGCGGCCCGCATTGATGGTTTCGATGTCCGCTAAGAAATTGTGTTGTGGCGCAACGGACAACTGCTCATCGGCCACCGGATGCAACGCCTCTGCTAAACCAATGTGGTATTGAGTGTTGGCCGCATATTGGATGTTTTCCGTATCAGCGCTAACGCACTGATGCGTACGTTGGTCGCATATCAACACACCCTCCGTCGTTGCAGACTGAACGCCATCACACTCGGCTTGTAGCCCAAGAGGGCATGCTCCATAGCCTTGTCCCGAGCCATCGCCCCCTAAAGCAGCTCCAAACACGGGAATACATCCCGGAATCACACCGACACACAAACACAGTGTCAGATATCTCCAGATAGGACTATGTAGCAACACGATCATACGCCATAGGCATCACTGCAAAAAACGTACCGCCTCTATTTCGTAGAAAACATTAACCAAATTAGACGCCACGACCATCACGTGAGGGGATCAGACCCCATCTTCAAGCGGCAGCGATAAAGAGGCCTCGAAACCAG
The DNA here is from genome assembly GCA_016699535.1 of Myxococcales bacterium. Lineage (NCBI taxonomy): Bacteria > Pseudomonadati > Myxococcota > Myxococcia > Myxococcales > Myxococcales bacterium. The sequence goes on along the minus strand of CP064980.1, from coordinate 2,571,379 downwards.
ATTTGACAGCTTTATGTTGCAAAATTGCCAACAAAAACCTTGTCGCCTTCAACACACAAGGGCAAACACTCAAGGCTGGCGCCGTGGCAGGGGCCTAGAACGCACCGGCCATCTTCGGCTTGAAATTGGGCGCCATGGGTTGAGCACAATAGCCGATTGCCCGTGGAATCCCAGAACTGACCGGAGCCGGCATCAAGCGGGATGGGCAAGTGTTTGCATTCGTTCAAATAAGCTCGCAGCTCTCCGCTTTTTGTGCGCAACACGATGGCCGTGTACGGAACAAGATGGGTGGGTTTTCGAGGCAGCGGTACAGAACGGGCTTCGCCTGCTTTGATTTCATGCAGTAAGCATACAAACACCTTATCTTCTTCAATGCTCATCGACTACTGTAACCCTAATACTTCGCTTCTCTTTTGCCCCGCTGCAAATAGATTTCCTGCGCATCAACGGAAATAAGTTTTCGTTCAGGAAAGAGCAGCGCAGTTAGTTTGCCGCCATAGACACATCCCGTATCAAGACCAGTAGCAAAGGGATATTGCTGAAGTCCGCGAATTGCGTCGTGCCCAAAGACCACGTGCTCAGGCCCCGACCACAGCTTAGCCCACGGTTCACAATCGTTGGTGATCTTCTTACTGATACGTCCCTCGCTTAACACGCTTCGCATGGTAATCATTTCAATCCGATCTTGTTTTTCAAGCGGCAAGCCTTGTCTTAATCCTGCATGTACGACAATCGCGTTATGTTCGGGGAGCTTTAAAAACAACGGTTGTGTTTTAAGCCAAGCAATCGCCTCGACACTTAGATTCCTTGCTGCAAGGTGTTGCGAATGACTTGCATGCAAGGAAGGTTTGCCGTGATCGAGCGCATCCCGCACACGCAACACGTGCCAATCGTGATTCCCCAAGACCATCTTTGCCTTGATATCTCGGGCTAGTGCCACGACACCCACTGGATCCGGGCCTTTCCCAACAAGGTCCCCGACAAAAATAACTTCATCGCTCCCTTGCTCAAAAGCGCACTGCTTCAACAATGCTTCTAGTTCAGCACTGCAGCCGTGTACATCTCCAACAATGATAGTTCGCCCGGACATCTATTTCTCCAATAGATATACAATGTTGCGAAAAGATCACCAAACAATAGGAAAAAACATAGGCATGGAATGCGCTTTTGTCATTTACAAATTGGGGTTGAAGGGCGGACTGCCTTTGGCTGGTGTCTCGTAGCTCTGCTCGGAACCATCGCGCTGTCGAATGCGCCAAATCGTTTTGGGCTTGATAGCTCGACCTCGCAACGTAACGCCTCGTACCACGACTGCCGTAGGAAGCTGCATGTGAATGGCTTGGGTAGGGCATACTTTAACACACGCTGCACAATCCCAACACTCACGGTTGTCGCGAATCATGGCTTTATGATTGTCTTTCATGATCATGAGATCACCTGGGCAATCGCGTACGCACATCGCTTCTTCGGCCGTGCCGCAACCATTGCAAATCGTCTCGTCGATAAAGATACCCATCTAGTTTCCGTGCTTTCGAATGACTGCGCCATCGTCTAGAGCCGGCAAATGAATCGTAATCGGAGCTCGAACGACGGGGCGTTCCACAATTGTGGTCTGCCCCTGCGCATCCCGCAGGCTGTTAACGAAGATCATCCAGCGCGCATCGTCACGTTCTGGATAGTCAAGACGCTCTTGATAGCAATGCCAGCGAGTCTCTGTGCGATAAAGCATGTGTTCAACCAAGTTTTGCGCAACGGTGACGCGATCGATCACTTCGTGCGCGTGAAGAAGCTCGTGCGTATCCTTGGCATAGAGCACGGCAAGCTCATCCTCCAAACGCCTAAGGTGCAAGCGCGCAAGCTTTAACTCACCTTCCGAATAACCGTAATCCCGACTGATGCCCCCTGCATACTCGTCCATGATTTTCTGAAGCCGTTCTTCAAGCTCAAAAGGCTCAATGCCGCCAGCGTTGTTGCGAGGCTCCATCACGCGCGCCTGCTCGCTCTTTGCTTCGCTTGCATTCAAAGCAGCAGCTGGTGTATGGCGTGCATGCTCAATCATATCTCGCACTGCGATAACGGCTTCGGCCCAAGCCCCAGGAGCGTATTTTTTAGGGCATCCACCGGTTACATCACCCGCAGCCCAAAGACCTTTCAACGTTGTTTTGCGCTGATCGTCCACCCAAAAACCGCTTAGCCCATGACCTCCGACAACGTGAGGCTCGCCTCCGGTGATCTCCACCGGCGCCATCTCGCCGCCCTGTTTGGCGTAATAAGCTTCATCCGACATGATCATGGCCGCGGCAGGCGCCATCGAAAGATAGGAAGCGATTGTCCACTCCAGACGCTTCGGCTCCACTCCGCGTAAATCAAGATAACAAGGGCCGCGCCCAGCTTGACGTTCTTTTATCGTTGCATAAAGACGGTCCTGAGTCGGCATCTTCGAGCCGCCGAGTTCTTGATAGTACTTATCAAGATAAGCTTCACCGCGTGCGTTGATTTGCTTTGCGCCAAGCCACTGTGCAATCTCGCCGGTCGGCGCAATCGCGTCTTTGATCCGCAAGGGAATAAAGCGAAACTCAAAAGAAGTCATCTCCGCGCCACTGCGAATGCCCATCGCGAGCCCCGCGCCAGTATTGTAGGGCGAATACCACATGCGATGCGCCGCCTTTCCCGGATTAGCAGGGCGGTAGAGGCCAGCGGCGCCACCCGTGCAAAGCAGGACGGCTTTTGCTGCGACGGAAAAAAACTGCCCCGTACGCACATGAAAACCATAGGCCCCCGTCACGCGGCCTTCATGCACGGCTAAACCCGTAACGTTCACGCGATTGATAATCCGCGCACCCGACGCTTCCGCGCGCTTGGCAATAATGGGTTTGATGCGCTCACCGAAAATCTTAATTGAAGCACGGCCTCGCCTTAAGGGCCGACCAAGCTCATCGCGCACAATCGGAAGTCCCCATTGCTCTACGCGATGCACCTGTTCGTTGAGCTCCTTGGCCATGCTGAGCACCAAATCATCACGTACCACGCCATGCGTATCGCGCTGCGTGTAGCGCAAGAACGACTCGGGGGTCTCCCCCGGGTTCAAATAAGCATTGAGCGCGCTAATGCCCGCAGCGAGGCAGCCACTGCGGTAGATGTGTGCCTTTTCAAGCACCACAACTTTTAGATCCGGAGCACGCTCCGCAGCCTCCACGGCAGCCACGCAACCGGCGGCCCCGCCTCCAAGGATCAACAAGTCGCAGTCTATGTGCTCGCTTTGAGTCATTGAACCTTCAGCGAAGACTCCACAAAGTCGTTACTACCTTCTTGATGAACCCAAAGCTTTCGATCAGCGATTTTTCCAGCTTGCACACTCACCACAACGAAAGCACACGGCCACATTAGCTGATTATCAGAAGCAAAGGTGGCGGCGTCTTCCTCTGAAAAGTAAGCACCGGCGTCGCAATGCGAATGATAAATCGCTTTGATCGGCCGGCCGCTCTTTTCCCCTTGCTCAAAAGCACGCGTGGCTCTGAGCTCATTAATTTTAAAATACATCTTCGAAGTTCGCGGAAAAGTTACCGGATCAAGCTTGTGATATTTGTCTGCTTCGTTTTCTTCACGCACCGACGCGTCGATAAGTAGAGGCTCATCGACTGGCCCCACTAGAAAACCGCAACTCTCGCTTGGATAACACTCGAGCGCATGCGCTTCGATTTCATCGAGTACTTTTTTGTCAATACGAAGATTGCCCTTAATCCAGGCTGCTTCACCACTCATAATGCTTCTCCCAACGCATCGGCGCAAAGTAACGGTCACCACGATCACAGGCGATTGTTACAATGCATCCTTGCTTAATCTCTTTAGCGAGCTCTAAAGCACCAAACACATTGGCTCCGCGGAATGGCCCACATGCAGGCCTTCTTCGGCAGCAATGCGGTCCGCCATATCCCAGCCGTCTTCGGTACTCACTCGCATCGTTTCATCTGGCGCGCTGTCATCATAAATCGCCGGCACCATGGATGATTCCATGTGCTTTAGACCTTCAAGACCATGCAAAGCTTCTGAAGGTTGTATGGCAATGCAGCGAATCGCCTTGTTGTATTCACGCAGTCGTTTGCTCACCCCCATAAAGGTGCCAGTCGTGCCAAGGCCAGTAATGAAGTGCGTGAGCTTGGCTCCGAGCTGCTCAGTGAGCTCCAGGCCGGTACCAAGATAGTGCGCTTTGGGATTGGAGGGGTTGGAATATTGATCGGGGTAGAAATAGGCCTCGGGGTTTTGCTCGACCAGTCGTTTGCAATGCACAATCGCGCCATCGGAGCCTTCCATGGGATCGGAAAAGATAAGCTCGGTCCCAAAAGCCTTGGCGATATCCTTGCGAGCCTGCGAGACATTTTCTGGCATCACGAGCGCAACTTTATAACCAAGGGCAGCGCCAAAAATCGAATAGGCCACTCCGGTATTTCCGCTCGTTGCATCGATGAGTGTTCTGTCTTTGCTAAGCCGCCCGTCCGCAATCGCATCACGCATCATCCGCAGAGCAGGGCGGTCTTTAACCGAACCACCGGGATTGCGGTATTCAAGCTTGAGATAAATCTCAACACCCGGCACTTCGGCATCGATATGCCCAAGGCGCACCAAAGGCGTACGGCCGACGGCTTCGGTGATGTCGTTCATGCGACGGGAACGAAATGGATTAATGGACGCAGACATCGTGGTGGCATAGCCGCACTGACGGTGCGGACTACTGACCTCCCGCAATCGCCGGAACAATACTCAGTGAATCGCCGTCTTTAAGTTCAGTACCAAGGTTATCGAGGAAACGAATATCTTCTTCGTTCGCGTAAATGTTCACGAAACGACGCACACCTTTTTCATCGCAAAGTCGGTCTTTGATACCAGGGTAATTTTGCTCAAGGTTCTCAATCACATCTTGAACGGTACTACCCGACGCACTGACTTCGTCTTTTTCTTGGGTCAGATTTCGCAAAGGGGTTGGGATTCTTACAGTAACGTTAGCCATATCATTCTCCTTTAGGATGCAAAGTAGTTATCCAAACTAAAATACCGCTCACCGGTATCGCAAAGCACTGTGATCACGTTTTTGCCAGGGCCAAGCTCGCGCGCTACTTCGGCAGCAATCGCCACATTAGCGCCCGCACTGATGCCCACAAGCAAGCCCTCTTCGAGCGCAAGCTTTTTCTTGGTCTCGTAAGCAAGGCGGTCGGAAACCAAACGCACGTCGTCCACGACATCGCTATCAAAGTTCTCCGGAATAAATCCGGCGCCAATGCCTTGAATCTTAGTCGGACCAGCCTCACCGCCCGACAAGACGGGGCTGCTTTCAGGTTCAACCGCGATAATCTTGCATGAAGGGTAGAGTTTCTTGAACACGCGCCCAACGCCGCTGATTGTGCCGCCAGTCCCCACCGCGGAAACAAAGGCATCGATGCTCTGGTCTTCCATGGCACTGATAATCTCCTGCGCCGTACTCTTTGCATGGCTCTCAGGATTCGCTTCGTTGTCAAACTGCATCGGCATAAAAGCGCCGCGTGTTTTGACAATATCGTGCGCAGCTTCAATTGCGCCCTGCATCACCCGTTCAGCTTGGGTGAGCACAATCTCCGCACCGTAGGCTTCAAGCAGCGCGCGACGCTCAAGCGACATGCTCTCAGGCATGGTCAGCACAAGCTTGTAGCCTTTGACCGCACAAACCACGGCGAGGCCAATACCCGTGTTGCCACTTGTTGGCTCAACTATCGTGGAGCCTTTTTTGATGATACCATCACGCTCTGCTTGCTCGAGCATCGCAAGGCATATCCGGTCTTTAACCGAACCTCCAGGATTGAAATACTCCGTCTTTGCCCAAACCGCTCCTGCTTCAGGGCTCTGCACATGCCTAATATGCATAAGCGGTGAGTTGCCAATAAGCTCAAGCACGCTTTGAACCACCGGAGCTTTCACATGAAGCGCATCAGATGACATAGGTCAGCCTCTTTGGCGAAGTGCGATGCAAACCAAGTTGCTTACCGCGCTCACAAAGTTGAGCAATGCTAATGCCATCAAGACAGGTATCGATGCGTTTGGATAGATCAACAAGCGCCTCTTCAATCACCGGACGTAACGGACTCGAGCCAACTTTCTGTCCTTCACAACCCAGATTAATCGGGCCTTCGACCGCGCGGATAATATCGCCCAACTTGATCTGAGCGGGGTTTTGCGCAAGGCGGTAGCCGCCTTTGGGGCCACGTTTGGATGAAACCAAGCCCACACGCTTTAGATCCTGAAAAATCTGTTCCAAAAATCGGGGAGGTATCGCCTGCCGCTCGGCAATATCCTTGATTTGCAAAGCACTGCCTTCGCCATGAAAAGCCATGTCGAGCACTGCCTCAATCCCATAGCGTCCCTTATTCGAAAGCTTCATACCTCGGCAGACTGAAGCCAAAACCGCCAATTGTCAAGTATCTCTATCGATTAACTCGAGAATACACGACTAAAAAAACTGTCATAAAACTACACGCTTTAACGCCATAGTTGGCATGTTTAACGTATCTTTGATGCCATTTCTGGCATTATGGGATTTGTTCGGGCACAGAGCAGTTGGACTGGGACGTTTTGGGCACAGGATTGATGCAGCGGTACTCCTGGCTGCTTTGCTCTGAAAGAACAAGCTCTGCGGTGCTAAGATAACGCTTCAGGCTTTCCCTAATGCGTCTACTCTGTTCTTGATCGAGGAACAATTTTCCGCCGCGGCGGGTGTAGCTCATGAGGTTATCGGGCACGTCGCTATGTTTTGGGTTGCCGAAAAAGTGGCCAAGTTCGTGGGCCAGAACCGTCGGGCTACTGTAGTTGGCCAGGATCACAAAGTGCTTATTCGTTGCTGAACGTTGATGCCAATGCACTCCGCGGCGCTTTTGAGAAGGGTCATCCACATCTTTTGAATAGGCCACAACAAACAGATTGAGTACGCCTTTTTTTACATATACGCCAAGCGCATCACGGTCATCGCGCGATAGCAAACGACTATGCCGAGCAGGCAAGGTTTTGATAGAAATGAGTTTAAACTTTAGACCATGAGCGCTAAACAAGGCATTGGCCACGGCAATGCGCTGCTCAAGCCATGGCTTATCCGCAACCGCTTTGCCCCCCTCTTGAGCGACGGCCACAGCGACTGGCACAACCGTAAGGTGTTCAGCCAACACCATACTCGAAAAACATAGCCAAAGGAAAAATGTCAGCGCAATTAAAAAACAGTGTTGTCTCATTGTTCGACGTCTCTTAGCCTGCCAAGGCTTTATCATGACTGCCATGTCTGCAAAGAAAAGTTTGCTGTTTTATTTAGGATTAAGCCATGTCATGGTGGCATGCATTCCGTCATCCTCCATGCAACCTGACCATACCCCAGCTGAACAGGATTTTGTCACTGTTCGCAATGAGCACTTTGTTTTAGGGCAAGAGCGCTACGCCTTTGTCGGGGCAAACTATTGGTATGGACCTCATCTTGCCGCGCAGGGCGTTGAGGGTCGCAAGCGTGTGGAGCAGGACCTTGATCAACTACAATCACTTGGCATTCGCAATTTGCGTATCTTGGCAGGAAGTGAAGGGCCATCGGATGCCCCGTGGCGCATTGCGCCAGCCATGCAGGAATCACCGGGTCAGTACAACCAAGCGCTGCTCGAAGGCCTTGATTTTGTCCTTCAGGCACTTGCCAAGCGCGGCATGCACGCTGTTTTATTTCTCACCAACTACTGGTTTTGGTCGGGTGGGCTTGCTCAATACCTCGCCTGGCACGAAGGCTCGAGCATTCCTTATCCTTTTAACGAAGGCCAGGATTGGCAAAGTTTCTCAAATTACACTTCGCGCTTTTTCGAGCATGCACAAGCACAGCAAAGCTTACGCGACCATATCGCCTTCATCATTAATCGTCGTAATACCCTCAGTCATCTTTACTACCGAGATGATCCAGCAATCATGGCGTGGGAACTATGCAACGAAGCGCGTGGCATGAACCAAGCCATGGCGATGCAACGCTGGGTCGATCAAAGCGCGTGCTTCATTAAATCGCTCGACCCAAGGCATTTGGTCACGACGGGCTCCGAAGGAGACTCAGCCGCACCTAAAGCACACGGCCTTGATTTTATAAACGACCATAAGAGCAGCTGCATCGACTACGCCACCATGCATCTATGGGTCGAGAACTGGGGCTGGTTCGATCCAAAAAAGCAGCAAAAGAGTTTCAACTCTGCCAAAAAGCAGGCTCTTCGCTACATCACGCAACACATCGACGGAGCGAAAAAACTTGGCAAACCTATCGTGCTCGAAGAGTTTGGCATCGCTCGAGACTTTGGCAGCTTTGATCCGCAATCGCCAGCGCTCTTGCGCAGTGCTTATTACAGTACCGTGCTTGATGCGATTTACAAAGCAGCGTTTCGTCATCCTCATGTGGGCGGCTCAAATTTTTGGGCTTGGGGCGGCCAAATCTCCCTCGAAAACAACTACGGTGAGCCATGGCAGCCAGAACAAAACTTGAGCGCCGATCCACCTCATGAACCCCAGGGCTGGTACAGTGTATTCAGTCACGAAAAGCAAACCCTTGATGTGCTAAAAAACTATGCCGAGCGCATGACGCGATTGAAATCCTATTAGAGTGCTGTGGCGCTCGAAAGGCATGAGTTTGTCTACACAAACCCACGCCTTTCGACGCTTAATCGAGCCACTGTCGTATTGATCCTACGAACAAGCTTACAACGATTACCGTTCAGACAAACAGCCGTCGTTGCAAGTCCAACACGACTTCAATGGATATATTTTAGGACAGCAAAGCCACCGATCAGAAGCGCTGAAAACAGTACGACCATCAGCTCGAAATACTTATCGATGAAATCACGAATTGGTGGACCAAAGAAGCGAATCAAGCCGCCGACTAAAAAGAAACGGCCGGCACGGCCCACAGCACTGGCTGCGACTAAAACCGCAAAGTTCACATGGAACACACCTGCGGCCACGGTGAACACTTTAAAAGGCAATGGGGTAAAGGCAGCAAGGATAAGCGCCGTCCAGCTGTGCGCATCGTAGAAGTCACGTACTTTGCCAAAGTTCGCGCAACTGAATGATGGAATGTGTTCAAACAAAAAAGCACCACCAGCGTAATCAGGGCAGGCTGAAAAGGTCCCAAGCGCTGCCCAGAGCATCGTACCGATTACCCAACCCATCATCGCGCCAAGAACAGAGCCCACGGTGCAGACTAAGGCGTACCACAACGCTTTTTTGGCCTTGAAAGAGAGAGCGCCATCAAAAGCACATCGGGCGGAATCGGAAAAAGCTCGCTTCAGAAAAAAGCCAACACACCCAAAGCGGGGGTACCGTACTTGCTATCGGCCCAGCTTAGGGTCCAAGCATAGAGGCGTTTTAGCCAAGCAAAAGGTTGACGGTACCAGGGTATGGCAGCTGCATGGTTCATGGCCGCCGGCTGTAGCACTGCTTTTTGAAGCGGTCAACGAAAGCTCGGGTGGGAGTGCACGCCCAAGAGCTTGGTGGTGTCGATGAGAAGCGAAACCATAAGCGAAAACAAATAACGCGCGCTTTTCTGGCTTAGCCCCAATTGGGGACACCGTTCCTGCAGCTCTCGTGCCGCAGCGTCATGCACCGATTTTTTGGCCATATCCAGCGCTTGCAAACGATGCGAATTCCATTGCTCTTCAACCTGCATGAGTTGTGAGACGATGTTAATGTATTCATAAGTAAGCTCAGAGATGCTTGCGCGAGAAATAGCATGATCGCTCAGGCTTTGCCCTGATTCCGTTTGAAGACTTAGACAGATGGTCTCATCACACAATCGCAAGTGCAGACAATGCGCGTCTTGAACTGGAGCTTGCTCGTTCTGACTTTCAAGAAACAGGCTCATCAACGTTTGCCATTCTGCGCGTCTTATTTCAGAAGCATCAGCAAGAAGCTCATCGTCGATTTTCACTAAGTGCATGACTAAATCAAGCCTCTGGATCGTAAGCAAGGTTGGGCAAGAGCCAACGCTCTACCTCTTTGACAGGCATCCTTTGCGCGTTGCATAATCCGCTACTTGATCGCGGTCAATGCTTCCAACCGCAAAATAATGCGCCTTCGGATGGCCAAAATAGACACCGCTAACGCTAGCTGCAGGCAGCATGGCAAAATGTTCGGTGAGCTCAATATTGTATTTCTCTGCTTCGAGCAGTGAAAAGAGTTTTTGCTTTTCGCTGTGGTCGGGACAGGCCGGATAGCCAAAGGCTGGTCGAATGCCGTAGAACTTCTCATCAAGCAATGCTTGCGGCTCGAAGTTCTCTTCGGGGCTATACCAATCTTTACGAGCGCGCTCGTGTGCGTACTCCGCAAAGGCCTCGGCCAAACGATCGGCCAACGACTTGACCATGATAGCTTTGTAGTCATCGTGATCCTTTTGATAGCGGGCCGCAAGCTCATCGGCTCCGAGGCCGGCTGTCACAGCGAACGCGCCTATGTAATCGGGTATGCCGTCTTGCTTGGGCGCCACAAAATCCGCCAAAGAAAAATAAACATCATCGCCAGGCTTGCTTTGCTGCTGCCTAAGCATGCAAAAACGCAACCGCTCTTTAACACGCGTTTCGTCCTCATAGAGCACGATGTCCTGCCCATCGCGGTTCGCCGGAAAAAAGCCGTACACACCGCCCAGATGCAAACTTTGATCTTTGACAATCGTATCGAGCATTTGCCGTCCGTGATCGAACAGTTCCCGAGCAGCTTGTCCGTACTCAGGATGAGTAAGGATTTTGGGATATTTCCCTTTGAGCTGCCACGCCGTAAAGAAAAACGACCAGTCGATGTACGGGATTAACGTCTCCACACTGACATCATCAAAGCTTCGGGTGCCCAAAAAAGCCGGCTTTCTAACGCTCTTCGCATTAAACTCGAGTCTCGCCGCATTCTCGACAGTGGTTATAAAAGGCAGAACAGGCTTGCTGCGTTTTTGCTCATACAAACGCTGCATGCGTGCTTGCTCGATTTTGTTTTTTTCGTCAAAAGCAGCTTTGCGCTCCTCGGACAGAAGATCAGAAAGCACGCTCGTCACAAGCGATGCATCCAGGACGTGAGCAGTCGTTTCCTTGTATTGCGGAGCAATCTTAACAGCAGTGTGCTGCCTGCTTGTCGTCGCGCCGCCAATGAGCAGTGGAACGTGAAAACCTTGCCGCTGCATTTCTTTAGCAACATGAACCATTTCATCGAGTGACGGGGTAATCAAACCACTTAGCCCAATGGCATCTGCATTTTGTTCCTTAGCGGTTTGCAAAATCCGCTCGGCTGGAACCATCACGCCAAGGTCAATGACCTCGTAGTTGTTGCAACCCAAAACAACGCCAACAATGTTTTTGCCAATATCATGCACATCACCCTTGACGGTGGCCATGACGATTTTGCCTTGCGCGTTTCCAGTCTGCTTTTCCTTTTCCATGTAGGGCTGCAAATAAGCTACCGCTTTTTTCATCACGCGCGCGCTTTTCACGACCTGAGGCAAAAACATCTTACCCGCACCAAAAAGCTGACCCACCACTTTCATCCCGTCCATGAGCGGACCTTCAATGACATGAAGTGGTTTGGAAGCTTCTTTTCTGGCTTCCTCGGTGTCCGCTTCGATGTAATCAACGATACCGTGAACCAACGCATGGCTTAGGCGCTCTCGAACATCGCCTTGTCGCCAACTTAAGTCTCGCTCACGCTTCTTACCGCTTCCTTTAACCGTATCGGCAAATTCGACAAGTCGCTCGGTCGCATCCTCACGCCGGCAAAAAAGCACATCTTCAATATGCTCAAGCAAGTCTTTGGGAATATCTTCATACACCACAAGCTGACCGGCATTGACAATGCCCATGTCCATGCCCGCAGCAATCGCGTGATACAAAAAGCTCGCATGCATCGCTTCACGCACGATGTCATTGCCCCGAAAGGAAAAGGACAGATTGCTCACTCCGCCGCTTATCTTAGCTCCCGGACAAGCTTCTTTGATTTTCGGAACGGCCTCAATAAAGTTTTTAGCAAAAGCATTGTGCTCCTCAATGCCCGTAGCAACCGCAAGGATGTTGGGGTCAAAGAAGATATCCTCCGCGTTAAAATCAAGCTCCTCACGTAAAAGCTGATAGGCGCGTTTGCAAATTGAAAGCTTTCGTTCGGCCGTTTCAGCCTGACCTTGCTCATCAAAGGCCATAACCACCACAGCAGCTCCGTAGCGCTGTATCAATGCTGCTTTTTTAAGGAAGTCCTCTTGTCCTTCCTTGAGCGAGATTGAGTTAACGACGCCTTTGCCTTGCAAGCATTTGAGGCCAGCCTCAATCACGCTCCATTTCGAGCTGTCCACCATAATAGGAATGCGCGAAATTTCTGGCTCCGAGGCGATGAGATTCAAAAAGCGCGTCATTTCGCCTTCTGAATCAAGCATGCCCTCATCCATGTTCACATCAAGGATGTTCGCCCCGCCGCGCACTTGCTCCAGCGCCACATCAAGCGCTTCCTGATGCTTTTCTTCTTTGATAAGGCGCTCAAAACGCTTGGAGCCTGTTACGTTGGTGCGCTCACCAATCATCGAAAAGTTCGAGTCGGCCGACAAACGGTAGGGCTCAAGACCACTCAGACGACAAAATTGCGGCTTGGTCTCAGGCAGCGAACGCGGGCTGATGCCGCTCAGCGTCTTGGCAACGGCAGCGATGTGCTCTGGCGTGGTGCCACAGCAGCCACCCACGATGTTGATCAAACCGTCCTTTGCAAATTCTTGAAGTTGAGCAGCCGTTTGTTCTGGGTGCTCATCGTATTCGCCAAAGGCATTGGGAAGTCCAGCGTTTGGATAACAGCTGATGTAGCAATGGGCCAGTTCGCTAAGCTCGGCAATGTAGGGGCGCATATCTTTGGCGCCCAGTGCGCAGTTCACACCCACAGAGAAGGGCTTGGCATGTTCAATCGAGGCCCAGAAGGCTTCAATGGTTTGTCCGGAAAGGGTTCGGCCGCTTCGGTCTGTGATAGTGACCGAGATCATAATCGGCAGCCTTCGGCCTTTTTCTTCAAAACATTCTTGAATGGCAAAAAGCGCAGCTTTGGCATTTAGCGTATCAAAAATCGTCTCAACCAAAAGCAAATCAACGCCGCCATCCATCAAAGCACGCACCTGCTCAAGATAGGCCAGGCGCACTTCATCAAAAGTCACAGCCCGAAAACCAGGATCGTTAACATCCGGCGACAAACTTAGCGTTTTGTTCAAAGGACCCATCGCGCCAGCCACAAAACGTGGTTTATCGGGCGTCTGCTTGCTGAAGCTATCAGCGGCTTCGCGAGCTATTTTGGCCGCCGCCAGGTTGATCTCGATAGCCTTCGTTTGCAACTGATAGTCCGTTTGCACGATCGATGTCGCATTGAAGGTGTTGGTCTCAATGATGTCGGAGCCTGCTTTGAGGAAGGCCTCATGCACCCCGCGCACAATCTTGGGCTGTGTGAGACACAAAAGGTCGTTGTTGCCCTGAAGAGGATGAGCGTGCTCTTCAAACAAGGCGCCGCGGTAGTCGGCTTCGCTTAGTTTGTGTTTTTGGATCATCGTGCCCATCGCACCATCGAGAACCATGATGCGCTGCGCCAATATTGATTTTAAGTGTTTCTCTGTCTGCATTGCGGCGGCACTTTACGGTGCATTGAACCGAAAAGCCACCCGATAACCAGAGAAAACAAGCCGGTTTAGCTCACAACGTGGCCACAGCAGCCGGCGAAACCTTGGTTTGCGCCTTGCTTTGCTGGGCTTTGGCAAGCGGAATGCCTTCAAGGATGGCAACGCATAGCTCTTCGAAACTGAAGCCAAGCCCGGCTGCAATTTTGGGAACCAAACTTGACTCGGAGGTCATGCCCGGCATCGTATTGACTTCAAGCACGTAGGTGTTGCCGCCTTCGGTGACCAAGGTATCCACACGGCTTACGCCGGTTACGCCCAAACAAGCGTTGGCCTTTTCAGCAAGCGCAAGCACACTATCGTAGTGCTCTTGGGATAGCCGCGCTGGGAAATGATACTCGCTTTGACCCGCTTCGTACTTCGCTTTGTAATCGTAAAACTCGCGTTTAGGCTCGATTTCAATCGCCCCAAGAGCTTTGCCATGCAAAACGCCAATGGTGACTTCACGACCAGGAACAAAGCGTTCAACAAGGATTTCGTGATCGAACTTGGCAGCAAGCTCGAGGCTTTCTTTAAGCTCTTCAAGCGTTTGGGCACGAGAGCCGCCTACGCTCGAACCTTGATTATTGGGTTTTACAAAGACAGGAAAAGCAAAGTCTTCGTGTAGTTTCTTATACGAAGCAAGCTGATCGCGACGCACAAGATAGTAGGGCGCCGTAGGAATATTGTGCAGCCTGAAAAGCTCTTTGCTCTTGGCTTTGTTCATGCAAAGGGCGCTCGCAAGGACGCCGGAGCCCGTATAAGGAATACCGCGCAACTCAAGCAGGCCTTGAATGCAGCCATCTTCGCCGTAGGTGCCATGCAAAGCGATAAAGGCCATGTCGATGGTGGTTTTACGCAGAGTGACGTCCACGTCTCGGTCCACAATGATCTTGGAGACAAGATATCCTTGCTTCTTGAGCGCCGCGTAAATAGCTTCACCGGTGCGCAAGGAAATCTCGCGCTCCTCGCTTATACCACCCATCAAAACGCCAATATGTTTATCTTTTAGACTACTCATGAGCTAGCTTTAGCAAGCCGGATGCTAAAAATCTATTTTAGATACTTTTCGAGGTATTTTGTAACTTGACCCTCGACTTGGCCCTTAAAGGCTTTGAGCATGAGGCCGAGTTCGACTTTGACATGCACGTCAGTGTCGCTGATGGCGATGCTGCCTTTGGCGCCACTGCGCTCGAACTTGAGAACATCGCCGTCCCATTGGGTCTGAACCTGGAACTTGTCCTTAAGCATGCCACTGAGGGACTCGGCGGCTTCTCGCGCTTTGTCTTTACCAAGAGTATGAGTTTTACGAATATCGATTGCAGACATGGCAGGACCATAGCCAAAGCGCAAAAGATGTCAATGTTGGCATGTTTTTAACCAAAAACATGCCATTTATGGCAGAAATTTCCAAAAAAACATGCAATTTCAACTTTCGTTGCACAGAACGCCGAGCAGTGATATGAACTCGGCTCATGGCGTCACTCATCGCGTGCGAGGTTTCTGTCCTCGACAAAGCCGACTCAATCAGCAGGGGAACTTGGGAATGGCTGAGTACGCATAACATCGAATCTTTTCTAGATTTTCCCCCAACTATAGGAATTTCAAATGACTTTTACGGAAGCCGCAATTGTGGTCCTACGCCAGGTAGGCCGACCATTGCATTACAAAAAAATCACCGAACTGGCTATCGATAAACATTTACTCTCGCACGTTGGCAAATCGCCCGAAGTGACCATGAGCGCTCGATTGGCCATGATCGCGAAAAAACTTGAAGGAGATCAATCCATCGTGAAAGTAAAACCCGGTGTTTTTGGACTCAAGGAATTTAGCGAAGAAGTCCTGGCCGCAGCCGATAGCGATGGCGACGACGACATTCGTGCTGAGGATATTGAGATCCCAGAAGAAGTGCTCAACAGCGTTTCCGTTTCGCAGGGAGAAGAGGATGAAGACGAGAATCATGAAGAAGCCTCTTCAGGTGCAGGGCTCTTTCCCGAGGAAGACGACGACGATGAGCCAATTTTAGCCGGACTCGATGAAAGCAAGGGCTCCTCCGATCGCAGCTCAAAACGTCGGAAACGACGCCGAAATCGTGGCCCCGAGGGCGCAAACGAGTCGCGATCCGATGAGCAACGACGCCCCCAACAACCGCATCAAGCTCGAAGCCAGCGCTCTGAACCAAGCTTCAAACTCGCTGGCAATTGGGATCGCGAGCCCGAAGATGACGAACTCACCGCAAAAGGCCTCGCCGATGCTGTACTAGCCGTGCTCGATGCCGAAGAACGAGGCATGCGCGATCTTGAATGGGTTGCCGATCGCTTAGTGCGCAAAGGACGCCTGCAAGGTCAAGCCCGAGCCTTGGTGCCGACCGTGGCTGCTGCGTTGCGTGCCGATAATGCTGGACGCCGCGCCGAAGGCAAACGAGCGCGCTTTCGCTTAGCCGGTGAGCGTTTGTGGCTCACCGATTGGCTAATCAGCGCAGAGGCCGTGCGGGTTGAGGAAAACATACGACGCCTCGCGCGAGAACAGCGACAAGAGATTCATAAGCTCTTTCTCAAACAGGTCGCGGCACTTCCCGTGGCTGGCTTTGCTGAACTCGTTGCTTCTTGGCTCAACGCCGAAGGCGTGCACGCAGTTCGCGCTGTACGCAGACCTGGCAGTTCAGCCAGGGAATTGCATTTTGCCGGTGTTCAGCGCATTGGACGCAACGAAACCCATCTTGCCATCGTTGTGCGCCGAGACGGCTCAGACATCGATAAGGGTCTTGTTGAGCAAACCCGCGGCGGACTCCACCACTACGGCAATGCCAGCGCTGCTTGGTTCGTGACCTTGGGTCGAGTGAGCCAAGACGCTCGCGCTGAATCGAACATTGCTGGTACAGCGCCATGTCTCATGTTTGATGGTTATGACTGGACAGATGCGCTAGAGGCTGTCTCTATCGGCCTTGAAAAGAGCAGCGTTATCTTGAGCTTGCCGCAGTTTGATTTGCTCGCAGCTCTCGCTGGCAGCGATACGCTGGACATCCAAGACGGCGGTCCAAAAGACCGAGAACAAGGCGGAGGCGACAATCGAAACCGCATGGGACGAAGTCGTCGTCGCAGAAGAGGTCGTGACCGAAACCGTGATGGCAACGCGTCAACATCAAGTGAAAACGAAACAGACGCTTCACAAGATAACGATGAGTCTTCGGATAGCTCAGAGTCTGCTAAGCAAAGCGCTTCTGCAGACGATAACGGCAGCGCAAAAGATATCGAATCCAAGTCCGAGAAGGCAACCGAGAGCGAAAACAATAGCGAAGCGGAAGCCCAAACGGTAGCTTAGTTCACAAACTGTTGAAGAAGGTAGCGAATCTCGGCCGGACTATCGACGATGAATCGAGCGGCCGTGCTTACGCCTTCCTTAAGTGCACCAACGTGGATGGTGTACGATTCAACAGCTTCGTTTGCTTCCTCGATTGAGTGAATCGCTTCGAAAAGGTCTTCATCGGTTCCGGAGTCGCCCGCTGCGATAATCAAGGTGGGTTTGCTCAAATCAAAATGCTCCGTTACCCCATTCGCAATTTTACCTTTGTGAATTTGCACATCGGCAATTCCAATCGCGTCCTTATCGATTTGAACTTCGCGGTTTTTGTCGGCGGGCTGACCCGTGACTACAAGCGGAAGATTGTTGGCAGCAATAGCTGTTTCGAGTTGTTCTCGCCAGCCATCGGCCCATGCTTCAAGATCACGACCAAGAACCTCCTCGGCTGCTCGGAAATGCAAGACGAGAGAAATGTATTTTTCCTCGATAAGCAAGGCTGGGTATTGCTTGCCCGTGGCTGGATCGGTCCATAACGGAGATGCTCCATCGACGTAAAGAGCAGGATCATTGATGGCGCTTTCGAGGATAGGACGGATCACGCGATCACGCTCTTGTTTAATTTCCTCGATGCGTTCTTCGGGCAAACGAGGGTCAACCACCCACTGACGTGCTTGACCACTCGTCGGGATGTTACTTGAAAGCAAGCCGTGTTCAGCATGAAGACCAATGGGAAGTGATCCGAGCCAGTCCTGAAGGTCAGCTTGACCACGACCACTAACAACATGTGTTTCGCTTGAACGATCGGCCACCTGCGGCAACAAGGCAAGCAACTCTTCGTCAGGCGCTGCGAGTTGCGGCAAAGCTACGATCGGAGCAAGCGTTCCATCGTAATCAAGCAAGAAAATGATTTGCTTACCGCTATCGCCGGCATAGCTCTGCATGTTGGAAGCTAAGGTTTGAAGACCTGGACGATCCAGTGGCGCACCGGAACAACTTTGTTCTGCCAAAACTGCCTGCGCTGTTTCAATGTCGGCTGCAATGTCTTCTGCCAGCGCCCCATCGCCAACTTGCTCTTCAATGAGCATGCGAAGCAACAGATTGAGCACGGTTTGCGTAAAGTCGCGTGATGAGACAACGCCACTTGCTCCTAAGTCAGCAAGCTCACACGGATTCATCTTAGATTCAATATACCTTTGCACAACGCGACGCAGATCAAGAATGCATTGTTCGCCGTTGTTTACGTTCAGGGTTGTTTCCGTTCCTTGAGCAGCACCATCGTCAGTGTGGTGAAAACTAAAACTGATCTGGAAAGAATCTTGCGGCTGGAACAGTCCCTTGAACCAGTTTACCGTCATGTCTACGGTTTCCCTAAGAGGACGACGAAAAATGCCGCTTAGCAAATACGATTTTTCACTATTAAATGAGAAGAAACATCCCGCCGTATCGGCGCTTTGGGCCCAGCCACCACTTCCAATGTCACTGCTTTTGGAAGGCGCACAGCTCACACTGAGCAGTAGCAGTAAGATTAACAGGAGGGACAATACAGGTCTCATAGGCGCCGGACTCCAAAGGTTAACAGGTGCAACACATGCAAGTTCTGCGCCAGGTCTCGAACAACTGAAATCACTTATGTAATTTATTACTAAGGACAAATTACCCCAGATGCACACCCCCCGATGGCTACTGTTGTGGCCATAAGACCTATCCAAAACTAGGCACATCGAGTTGCTCGCCGCCTTTGAGGGCGCTTTGATGGGCGATGAGCCCTGGTACCGTCATCGCGAGTGCATCCGCTAGGGGAATCGCTGCCGTTCGGTGGCTTAGGGTGGCGCTTACGAACTCGTGGATGATGAAAGGGTGAGCGTTGCCATGAGCCGAATGGACGCGTCATGGCTTGGGCAACATATCGGAATTCCAATAATCCGGCATGGTGATGCGTTGCGCACGTCCGCCCCGTGGATGATTGATGGGGCCATGACACCCCTCGTTGGCCATAAGCAGTGTGCCGTTTTCACCAAACCATTGCGCTCGTTCACCGCCCGCTCCGCAAAGCCAGAAGATATTGCAACGCAACGCATGGCCTTTGTCGGTTTGCATGAGCGCTGTTTCGTTCCAATAGTGATTGTTGTAACGGTTCCCTTCTAAAAAGGGATGTTTGTTTCCCCAACCAAGCGCTGAGACTTTACTGATGCGCTCTTTGGTGACGCCAACCAAAAAGCCAATCGCGTGTGTTGGATAGAACATGGGCGGAATACCTTGTCGCCAGCTGGGCTTGCCATCCGGATCCCAAAAGCGCGTTTGTTTGTTCGTAACGAGCTCGGTAAGGCTTCCGCGGTCATGATAGTATTCGGCCTCGGTGTAGAAAAGCTCGCCAAACGTTTTACGCTGATACATTTCACGCGCAAAAATGCAGCCCGCACGATAGTAACTCGTCTCCGCCATCATGTAGGTGAGACCTGTTTTCTTTTGCTTGTCAGTCAACGCTTGGGCTTCGTCCAACGAAAAACACGCTGGCACAGCGCACAATACGTGAAGACCACGATCAAAGCAGGCAAGCACATGCTTCGCGTGTTGTGGGCCTTCCGTGAACAAGGCTACTGCATCGATGTTCTTTTCCTTTTTAAGCAGTTCCTCAAGCGATGGGTAGGGCGTAGCTTTCGTATGAAGACCTTGCAGTCTCTTTAACCGCTCCTCGCGCAAATCACTTACCGCCGTGACTTGAGCGTTGGGATGTAAATGAAAAGGAAATTCAAGACCAAAGTTACCGCCGACCACCCCAATGCGAAGTTTTTTGCTTGAATCCCCACAAGCCACGCCGCTAAGCATGACGCTGCCAGCTGCTGCCACAAAGGCAGCTTGGCCACTGAGCTCTAAGAACTCCCGTCGAGTCTTTTTACTTCCCTGTATCGAGTCCATGTGGGCATGTTCCTACCATTGACGCTTTGTGTCCATTTTCAATCTTCTGAGCTAAAATGCGGAGCATGTCACGCCACGCATCATGGCAACTTCTATACAGCGGATCAGCCGATGAGTTTATCGATGCGCTATGCCGAGAAGCGCTTGAACACAGAGCAGTTCATCATCCCTATTTGCAACGACTGGCTTCCGGTGATTTACCCGACATGGCCTGGGCCGTTCGCGACTACGCCTATCAATATGGTTTTTATGGGCGAGAGTTTATAAGTTATCTTGAAGGCGTCATTGGTAGTTTGGAAAAAGACGCGCATCGAGAACTCATTTATCATAATCTTGAAGAAGAAAAAGGCGATCCTAACAGCAATGAGCTCGCTAAAATCCCACACACGCGCTTGTTCCAAATGTTTCGAGAAGCAGCGGGTGTGAATGAGGCTTTCGACAAAGAGCACCGCCCGGCGCCCACGGTCTTGGTCTGGCGGGATTTGTTTTTGCAAAAATGTCAGTCAAGGCAACCCGGCGTAGCACTTGGCGGCATGGGGATTGGTACCGAGTTCGTCGTGCCAACCATCTACGGTTATATCAACGAAGGGCTAAAGCTGCACAGCTCGCTTAGCGACGATGATCGTTTCTTTTTTGAGCTGCACGCTAAATGCGACGAAGAGCACGCCGATCATTTGATTCAAATCGCCAAAGACCTTGCAGCGGATCGGAGCAACAAACGCGAAGCCATTCGCTTCGGAGCTATCTCGGCTCTGAACCTGCGAGCCGCTGTCTGGGATGTGATGTTGGCGCGGGCCATCACCGCAAAAGATGAGCAGGCTTTGTAGTGGAAACACGCAAACTCTACAATACAGATGCAAGCCGTTGGAAGCGAAAAGAGCCGAATAGTTTATCCGATTTTACTGGAAGGCCAGCCGTTTTCGATTTATGCGGAGATGTCACAGGGCGTTCAGTTTTGGATGCCGGTTGCGGCGAAGGTTACTGCTCACGAGAAATGAGGATACGGGGCGCTTCGCGCGTGCTCGGTATCGAGCTTTCCGAAAAGATGGTGGACCTCGCCAAGGCCCAAGAGCAAGAACAGTCTTTAGGTATCGAGTATCAGCAAGGGGATGTACGCAAGCTTGATCTTCCATCGGAAAGCTTTGATCTCGTACTTGCTGTCTTTGTTTTTAACTACATTAGCACACGCGACATGCAAGTCGCGATGAAAGAAATGCATCGTGTGCTCAAAGGTGGAGGGCAGTTTGTGTTTTCAGTCCCCCATCCATGTTTCGCCTTCATGCGCCAAGAAAAAAGCGCTCCTTTTTACTTTGACATGGAAGGGCGCGGCTATTTTTCAGGCGTGGACTGTCAAAACCAGGGCAAGATTTTTTGCCGGGATGGCACAGAACTTCGTGTCCAAGCCGTGCATAAAACCTTGCAAGACTACTTTGATGCTTTTGAAGCTGTGGGATTTAGGTCTATGCCAGTAGTTAAGGAGCTACGCGTGCTTGATAAACACCTCGAACTCGATCCGGCATTTTTTTCGCCAGTCAAAGACATTCCTCTTCACATGGCATTTCGTTTAGAGAAATAGACCGTGTCAGCACCGCCCATCGTTGTTCTACGCAGTAACGATATTTTGTTTACCGGACTGCTGCGCTCGGTGGCCGCAGCAGGAGCGATACCAATCCCCGTAATCTTCACCTGGCCAGGGGCTGGACCATGGTATTCAGAAGCATCCTGTCATTTCAGAAACGCAATTCAAATCGCCAATCCTTTTACGAACGCCGAGCAAGCCGTCGAAGACATGATCGCGCTTGGAGAAAAGCTTCGCGCAAAATACGGACAGCCGCTTATGGTATTGCCCAGCAGTGATACCAACTTAATGTTCATGCTGGATCACTATGATCGTTTCAGCCCCTATTTTTACATGATGGGAAATCGTCATTTTGACCAAGCTCGGCTTGATGTGCTCGAAAAAGATCGTTGTGCTGCGCTACTTGAATCAAAAGGTATTGCAGCGCCTAAAACCTTCGCTTGCAAAAACAAACACGACATCACGATAGCCGCAGAGAATGTTCCTTATCCCTGTGTCTACAAGCCCACTCGCAAAGACTACGGACAAAGTTTTTATCGCGCGCACCAGGGACGAAAAGCCATTCGCTGCGAGAACAAAGACGAGTTAGAAAAAGAAGCTTCAGACCGAAATTGATGCCGGCTTTGAACTCGTTGTGCAAGAAGCGGTTGTCTTTGAAAGCGCAGCGGAAGAAATCCCAATGTACGTCTATGCAGACGAAAACGCCAAACTTCGCATGGCCGCAGCAGCTATCAAAGAAGAGATTGACCCGCCGCCTTTTGGCACGGCGACCGTGCTTCGATTGCATAGTCCGCGGATTCTTATTCAACAGGCTCAGGCCGTTGCTTCAGCGCTAAACTGGCATGGCATTCTCATGATTGAGTTCATTCGAGATCAAAAAGACGGGCAGTGGAAAGTGATCGAGATCAATGGCCGGCCATGGCTCTTCTTTGATTTTTTCAGAAGAGCAGGCCTGGACTTTGCACATCTGCTCGTCAAGGACCTAAACGGAGGCCTTCCAGAACCGGACGCGATTCAAACCCCGCGCAGTTTCTCGCTTGAGCCAGGATACGTGCATGTGGATTTGGGCTACGCGATGAAAAGAGCATTTGACGGGAATCCTGCCGATATCGAAACCTTGCGTACATGGCTGCAAACCATCACAGGCTCACTGAGTAAAAATTTTTACGAAGGCCAAGACGAAGGACCCGCTCAGCTCGAGTGGGAAGAGCTTGGCAAACGCTGGGGACTGAAACCCGAAGCCATCGGAGAACTTGTTCTTGAGCACTGTGCTAGTTATTAAGGCTTTTGTCGGCCAACATGTTAGGATCGAGCCATGACGTCTCAAGATCTTGAGATTTCTGTGGTCATCCCAGTCTATCGCTCCAAAACGATGCTCGCAGAGCTGCATGAGCGACTTAGCCTTGCGCTTGAAAAGCTTGGACTGTCTTACGAAATCGTCTTTGTCGACGACAACTCATCGGACGGGAGCTGGGAAGAGCTTGTCGCTCTCGCCGATAAAGACTCGCACATACGGCTCGTGCAACTTACAAAAAACTTCGGGCAACAGCGAGCGGTTCTCTGCGGACTTCGCTACTCCCGTGGCCGTTTCGTTGTCACCTTGGATGATGACCTGCAACAACGTCCAAGTGAGATAGCTTTGCTCTACGAAGCCATCAAGCACAGCGATGCGGATGTCGTGGTAGGTCGCTATGAGAAAAAGAAGCATGGTCCAATCCGAGCGCTGGGAACCTGGCTCGTTAAAAGGGTCGCTCAACTTACCATTGGTATTCCCAAAGAACTTGAACTAACGAGTTTTCGCATCATCCGCCGGCAAATAGTCGATGAAGTCGTAAAACTACGGAGCACTAACCCGATAGTGGGCTTTTTGTTGTTTCACATCACGCACCGCATAAGCAATATCACGGTAAGCCACGACCCCCGTCGGAATGGAAAGTCCTCCTACAGTTTAAAGGGGCTCATCGACTACTTTCTATGCATGGTCATCGACTACTCCGACTTACCCTTGCGCTTTGTGGGTTGGGTGGGATTCCTGTCGTGGATTTCAAGCATAGGGTTGGCACTAAACTATCTCCGGTTGTATCTACTAAACCGTATCGGGGTCTCAGGTTTCATGACCCAAGTACTTCTTTTGCTGTTTTTTTCCGGCGTCATCTTGATGACTTTGGGCATTATCGGAAGCTATCTTATTCGTATACTGCGGGCATCAAATCAAATGGAAATGTATATTGTGAGGCGCGAGCGATAAATCGCCCAAAAGGGAACGTGTAGGATGAAACACATCAAAGGGATCTTATTGGCTGGCGGACGAGGGACTCGCCTCTACCCGATGACCTCCGTTTTAAGCAAACAGCTACAACCAGTGTACAACAAGCCGATGGTTTACTACTCGCTCACCACGCTGTTAGTAGCTGGGATCCAAGAGATACTCATCATTTCAACCCCCGAAGATTTGCCAAACTTTGGGAAGCTTTTTGGGGACGGAAAAAGTGGGGGATTCGGCTGAGCTATGCTGAACAGGACCAGCCACGCGGTATTGCCGAGGCACTCGTCATTGGCCAAGATTTCATTGGCAACGACTCAGTCATGCTCATGCTAGGAGACAATCTAATTTACGGGCGCTTGGATTTTCTACGCAAAGCCATCAAGAGCAATGGAAAAGACGCCACGGTATTTGCTTATCCAGTGCGCAACCCATCCGATTACGGTGTGGTTGAGTTTGACATCGATGGCAAAGCACTAAGCCTTGAAGAAAAGCCTCAGCAGCCCAAATCGCATTGGGCAGTCCCGGGTATGTATATTTACGGGCCTGGTGTTTCCGAACGCGTGCGTTTTTTGGAAGCATCGCACCGTGGGGAATTGGAAATCACGGACCTCAACAAGATGTACCTAAGTGAGAAGCGATTACGTGCAGTTAAAATGGGGCGAGGACTCGCTTGGTTTGATACAGGAACACCCGACAGCTTGATCGCGGCTGGAAATTTTGTTCAAGCCATTGAAACCAGGCAAGGGCTGGTCGTCGGCTCTCCAGAAGAAGCAGCCCTACGATCGGGTTTTTGCTCACTTGATCAGTTCAAACAAGGTATTGGACAGCTTCCGGTCTCACCTTATCGGGACTACCTGCAAGGAATCGTCGATGATTTACATCGTTTCCCAAGCGAGTATCCCTCCGCTTTACTCGAGCAGTAAAAACCAAAGTCAGCGGATGCTTTTCAACGTGCTTATAAAAGCAAGAGCAACCTCGTTGGCTTGCTCATCGCTAAGAGCAGGATGAAGAGGCAAGCGAATAAGGCCCGCACTAAGCGTCTCTGTAAATGGAAGGCTCTGCTGAGCTTTGCCTTTATAAGCAAGGTGCAAAGGTTCATAGTGCGATGTGCAATGAACACCAGCCAGCTTCATCTGTTTTAAAACAGGATCACGCATGCTCGTCGTTTGGAGGTACACCGGAAAAAGATGCGCTGAAGATTTTGTGTGCTCTGGAACCGTTTGCAGAGCAAAGCCTAATTCCTGGGCATAGGGACTCAAATGCTCACGGTAGATATCGACGATGCTGTTGCGGCGCGCTTGGATAAAATCAGCATGCTCCAATTGGGCCAACAAAACCGCAGCCACATAATCCGCTGGCGCATAGGCAGAACCCATACCTTGCCAGGTGTAGTGATCGACTTCCCCGCGCATAAAGGCCGCACGATTTGTGCCTTTGTCACGAAGAACTTCAGCCCGAGCAAGGTATGAAGCATCATTGATCACGAGCGCGCCGGCAACGCCGACACTGATATTTTTGGTCACATGAAAGCTCAGCGCAGCCAAGGGAGCAAAGCAGCCCAAGGCTTTATCACGGTGCGTAGCAAATAAGCCGTGTGCATTGTCTTCGATAAATTTATAACCGCTTTTCTTACAAAACGCAGCTGTTTCTGCAATATCACGGGATACACCTCCGTAATGCACAGCGATCACGGCCGTGGTTTTTTCGGTCAGTGCACCTTGCAGCTCGGGCAGTTCCATCGAAAAAGTTTCTTTAGAGACATCTGCAAAGCGAATCGTTGCGCCACGCAGGGTCACCGCATTGGCGGTCGAAGCAAAGGTAAAAGATGGCATGACGACTTCATCGTCAGGGCCCAGTTCATGTAGCAATGCACTAAGCTCAAGGGCATGCGTGCAGGATGTCGTCAACATCACCGATTCTGCACCAAGGATTTTCTTGAGCTGATTTGTGGCCCGTGTCGTAAAAGGTCCATCAGCGCCAATGTGACCGCTTCGTAGCGATTCACTTGCATACTGAAGCTCCTTCGGAGCCAGAAAATGGTCATTGTAGGGAATCATCACTTCGTATTATCTTCTGAAATTGCCACAATGGACAATTTTTGTCCGCTTGCATTAAGGTGAAGACGATAGAAGTCACGGTCGGAAAAGCAATGACGCAACTCAGCGAGCATATCGTCCCGATCGTCGGCAAATACGATACGTCCCGCTAGTTCCGGATGAGAAGGCGGCCAGTGCCTGACTTGAGAGCCAGAAAACTCGGGCGGCGGCAGCAAGTGAGACCATACCTCCTCGTAGTCCGGCGTAAGCAATACACTGTGATCCAATCGCGGATCATCGAGAAACATAGCAACCGAACGCTGCATCAAAGCTTGCTCACGTAGCACACCAGAATAAAGCCCGATAAAACACGCAAAGCAAAACAGAGCTGCGCTGGGCAGTATTGCGGCATAGTGACGGGGGATCCGGTGGCGAATAGCCAGCTCCGCGGCTTCTCGCAGACCCAAGGCTGTCGCGATAACCATAGGAACCAAAGCATCCGCGTAGTGGATCGGGCCAAGATGGTGCAATCCATGATCGTCGTGGAGCAATGCCAAAAACAACTCCAGAGCCAGTCCATACGAAAGAAGTCGTGCGAATCGATTGCGCATAGCGCCGAAAAAGAAAAATGGCAGAAGCAGCGGGCCAAGCCCCCAAAGGATCAGATTGATGAGATTATAATTTAGATTGGCTCCAAACCGCGTCCAAAGGAGTGAGAAATTCTCAGCTAACTCATGGGGCAAAAGTGAGCGTCGATTCAAAGATCCCGTTAGCTCGTTTACAGCAAAACGACCTGGAACGAAAAATGAACCGCTGAGGATGCGATTATGAACTGCAAAAACCAGACACGGCAAAAGCAGTCCCGATAGAGCGAGCACACGATGCTTGTGCGTTGGCAGCGCACTAAGCAGCGACAAGGCGAGAGGTAAAGCAAGAAAGGCAATTTCAAAGGGGCGAAACAGCATGGCAGAACCCAGCACAAAGAAGAAGTAAAAACTTTGCCTCGTTTGCGCTTGCCTGATAGCTTTTTGGAAGAAAAGCAGACTGACCGCAAAGAGAAAACGGGATCCAATGTGCGGATGATTGCTTACCGACACAAAACTACCCATCGGTGATAGCACGAGCAGCATTCCACCAACCACAGCCCAGCGCACTCCCGCTTCGCGATAAAGTACTATCGCTACAACGCACGGGGTTAGCGCAGACAAAAGCAAAAAGATGAGCGACCCAGTCCGACTCAGCACAGATAGCGCCCAAAGCAGTTGGCCACCAAGATAGTCAAAACTCGATATAAAACCATCGTGAGCCTGCAAATACAAAGTCGGCAACGCTTTAGAACAAGCAACAAAGGGCAGATGCCAGCGGCCGGAAGCCAAAATCTCTCCGCCAAATCGCGCAGGAGCAATGTCATCCAACAGGTCAAACCCCAGGGAAGCATAGTGTTGCAACGCGGCATAAAAGGCCAACGACGAAACGAACAGGATAAGCAGATAAACCCGCGCATGTTTGTTGAGCAGCAAGGCGCACCGTTTTGTTAGCTGTTCAGTCCAGTTCGAAAACAGACTTACGAAACCCAACCCAAACAGAAAAACACCAGGCCAAAGGACCACTGCATACGACAATAGAAAATAGAGTTCACCCGCGCTTGCAGCGGTAAAAGGCGTCAGAAAAACAATTTTGTAGCCCACCGCGGTTTTTCGAAGAGCAAAAAACGCCAAGATTAAAACGAAACCCAATACGAGAATAAAATATTTTTCACCCGCGACACGGCCGCGACTTCGTTTGTGCGATGTATCTGCCACCAGCTGCTCTCCGACACGACACTACAGCGAAACAGTGCGTTTTACGAAAAAGCAGGCATTTTTCCGTTAACCATTCGCGCCCAAGAAAGCAGAGATCGGTTTTTCGATAGGTGGATCGCACTACGCGTGCGCGTGCATCGCAAAAGCTCGCGGAAAGTCCTTGCATCCAAGAGTCCCTGAACGAACGCCCTGATGGAGCCATTGCGGCGGCGCTGGACTCTAACGCGCTCCTTTCAAGAGCCAACCAAGTTCCAGCAAGGAGGTTTCCTCAATCAATTCAATCAACAAGAAACGGCATGACCTTTGCAAACTTCTCTTTCGACGCCAGCAGATGGCTTAAAAAAAGAGGGGTTATGAGTAAGGACAAAAGCGAATGGGTACAGGATGTGGAAGCCGATTTGATGGCCACAACATGTCCTGAGTGTGGACACGATGGGCTAAATTTTTGTTTCCGTTGCGATTTACAGTTTGGTGAATGTCTTGCAACCGCAAGCTGTGGACAATGCAGCATGGTTTTCATCGTTGAAATCGAAGAGGACTTTCCGCCTAGTGTCCAAAATGACATTGACGATACAACTCCTGCAAAGCGCATATCCTGCGATCCGGTGACGCGCACCTGCACTTACGAGTAATAAGCACGCTTAGTTTTTAGCTTACTTACAAGGGGAAGGCAGATCAATCTGACTCGACAGTGCCAAAAGCCATGGATCGCTTTTTAAACCTGGCATGTTCATCGCCTGCTTAATACGAGCTCGGACCTCTTCTGTTTGTCCAGCGCGCAACATCCATTCCATTTCGGTAAGCAGAGCTTCTCGGTTGTCACCTTCAAGACGTGCCCGCTTCAATGCAGCAGGCACTTGCTCGAGTTCGCATGCAGCAAGCGATGCCATCGCACGATGAAGATGAACAATCGGAAAATAATACATGGCATCGGAGACTTTACCGAGTAAGGCCATCGCTTTGTGTGCGGCATCTCGCTCTGTTTGGTTCACTGGAGCTCGAAATCCCGCTCGGGCACCCTCACGAGCAAGCGGTCTCAGCAACAACAACGCCGAAACCCAGGATTTGTACAAACGATTATTGGGGTCATGACCGAGCGCATCGAGTTCGCGGCGGATAGCGCCGGTGCTTGTTTGAGAATCCAGCACCCACGCCGCATCATAGAGAGGCTGAAGCCTGGTCAAATCCCTCAAACCAGTGCTCAGACTTTTGCGAACAAAAGCCGCGTGGTGGTTTTCGATATTAACCAACTGCCAGTCCGGATGCTGAAGCAATGCCTGAGTTGCTGCAACCTGCGCATCTGCGGCGAACTCCGTGACAATGGTATTGGTGCTCGGGTAGCGATACAGCAGCTGCTCCAAAGCAGCGGGGGTTGCAAAAGAGGCAGCGACTTCCGAGACAAAAGCCGCTCCGTAAAAAGGCACTCGCCCATCCACCAAAAACTTCGCCGTTGGCATGGCGAACATCAGGTACCAAGCATCGTCGATACCTGCTAAGACTTGAGCGTGCTTTAGCCTCCTCGAAAGATAGCGGCCGGTAGCAGCTGGTAATAGGTTTTCACGACGACCCAAACCAAAACCCAAATTAGGCGGGACGTTTACAATCACGAGCGTTGCAAACACAGCGCTCGCGAGTGCGGCAGACAGGTAGACCGGTCGGTGGTAGGAGGGAAAGGTTTTCTTTATCCATGATGCAAGCGTAGGAGCAAGCAAGCCAGCGCTGAGCAAGACAAAGGGCGCATGAAAGCGGAGCGAACGAAATGCCATCACCGCAAGGATACTCACCGATATCAGACGTGCACGCGACAGAAGCGAGCCACGCCACATGGCAGGGCTCAGCACAGCAGCTAGGGCCATAAAACCGTAGACGCTGTTCTGATGCCAACGCGAATAGCCCACCGAGTCTTTCGCCCACTCACTGACGAGCTCGCGGTATTCTGGCCTAAGCACGTGCTCGATTGCATCAAGCAATATCTTAGGCCCATACGGCGAAACACAAGAGGCAAGCACTTGCAGGCCCAACACGGGCAAGATCCGTTTCCACACCCACGCTCTATTCACGCCGGCTAACAAGTGAGCGCCAGCCAATAGAGGACCAAGCAAGTGCGAGCCATGGAGGTTTACCCACACAAGATGCAACACGGTGATAGCAGCATAGCCAAGACCTACTTGCTTTTTGCTCGCTTTATCGTTTAGCAGCATGCTTAACAAGCAAAGCAGGGCAGCAGCAAAGAAATAACCAAATAGGTGAGGACGCTCGCTTAGGCGTACTCGCGCAGCAGGCAACGCAATAATGAGAAGGATAGCAGTGAGCCACGCCGTAGCCGCGGGATTCTCAGATCGGTAGCTCGCTAAACGAAAGAGCAGCCAAACAAAGCCCAACAACAGAAAAAGCTTAGCGACTACCACCGCATTGGCGCCACCCCAATGGTAGAGGCTCCAAAGCACGATATCGCTGCCCCATTCATAATTGTGCCAAGCCTGCGGTTCAGCCTTCCAATAGGAGAAAAAATCAAGCAACGGCACGTAGCCCAATTCCCAAATTTGTCTACCTTGCGCTAAATGACCGTAAGCATCCGAGTTGGAAAGCGGAAACAACGCTGCCAAGAACATCGCCATGCCACCGAGCGCTGTAGCAAAGTAAATGCTGCGCGCCCTCATGAAGATTGCTCGTCTTTGTGGTGCTCGCGCCGAGCCAGCGTACGTTCGACTTGGAAAAAGTACTCCCAGCCGCCCACTAAATCCCACTGGTTGATTTGATAACGCAATAGTGGCTTGATGAATGCATTCTCAACATGCGCCGGAAATTTCAACGCGGTTGCAAGGAGGGTGCGAACAGGTTGCATGGAAAAGTCCGATTCGACTATCGATGGAGCCGAACGCAACACTTTGCCCGAGATCCCAAAGGTCTTTGGAAATTTGGACCAAAACTCAGGGCCTAAATCGTGAAGGTGCCGTGGCCACTTCACTCGATAGTTCGGAAAAAACCGTTGCAGCGGAGCATCACACGGACTGCGCGCAAAGAACAATCCGCCTGGGCTGCAGACCTCAAACAGCTGAGAAAGCACTTGAGGTAGATTGCTCAGGTGTTCAATCACCGCGCTAGCAAGCACCACATCATAACGATCCGTGCTTTGCCAAAAACGTTCAACATCAATAAAACGAAGCTGTGCCGAACTCTCTTTGGTATAAAGGTCAACGACTGTAGCCGTACTTTTACCACTGCCGCCTTGAGCAGCAAGTTTTTCCAACACCATCTTGGATAACGAGCCATCTGAGCCGCCAAAATCAACGATTCGAAGTTCTTTTTTGCGAAGATGAACTGGAAGGTGTTTGACGATATGACTGGCTAGACGCGCAAGCGCTCTAGGGCTTTCAATCAAATCCGAATGATAGTGTTGTGGATCGTACAAACTTGCCAAAAAACTTTCGTTTGGAAAACGAGATGCACTTTTTCCTCCACACGAATCGCACCGCAGCAGGGTAACCTCCGGACGGCTCTGCAACTGCACGTAGGGCTTTCGCTCTGCAGAAAAACCACAAACCGGGCACGCCCCTAGAAGCGGGCCAAGCTCAGATTCATCCACATGCAGCGAATCCATCTTCTATTCTCGAGGATTCAGTAAACCACCTTGCCAAACCTTCTCGCCTTTGGACATGGTTTTGTACAAAGTCGCAAAGGCAACCAAGCGGCCTGCGGGGGAATTCTGATCAAAGGTTTCTGATGGGTCGATATCACCAACGCCATGTTCTGTTCGCCCATCGTAAACAACGATATCGCCATATTCGACTTCGCTTTCATAGAAATAGCGCTCGCCATCAATCACGGCAAAACCGCCACCTTCTTGGAAATCAACCC
The DNA here is from genome assembly GCA_016699535.1 of Myxococcales bacterium. Classification (NCBI taxonomy): domain Bacteria; kingdom Pseudomonadati; phylum Myxococcota; class Myxococcia; order Myxococcales; species Myxococcales bacterium. The sequence continues at coordinate 2,539,950 of CP064980.1, read as the reverse complement.
CCTTTTTAGTCATCACCATTATCAGTTGATAAAAAGAAGGATATCCTTTTTCTTCCTGCATACGCGGCACGACATTGTCCTTATGGGAAATAAGGAATCCGCCACCCGCCGGATAGTGATGAATGCGCGCAGCCGTCCACATCCCATCATCGATCTTATCAACCGCAAAGTTGAGAGGAAGGCCATAGAGCACGTTGCGAACTTGGGCAAGCTTGCGAAAGTTCTCGCGCATGCCGTAGATGTCCTCTGCCCAAATGGGGTTGTAAATAGTCCGCAAACACCGCGGCCGGTAAACACCGTAACCCTGCGCACCACCAATCGAGAGTTTCTGATAGTTATCGTGAAGAGCAGACGGATCTTCGCCCACACTTGGATGATCATCTTTTGCTGAAAACCGTTTCTTGAAAGCCTCTTTTGCTTTGATCACAGCTTCAGGGGCAACCACGCCACGCACGCGCAAAAACGCATAACGCTCCATGGTCTGGAGCATGGCTTTACTATCAAGCTCGCTTGGATCCTTGGCTTCAAAGGTCGTAGCCTTCAACAGCTCTTGTAGTGATAGGCCCATGGCCGAAACCGTATCCCAGGCCCTATACCTTGTCCATTTTCGGTCGGAAGGAATAGTTTCCTGTCACCAGTAGCACCGCACCCACACCAGCCCAAAGCACGCGCACAAAGAGTGTAAGCACTGCAACAGCGGCAGCAGTTTGTGCAGAAACCCCAGCATGAGCTAACACAAAAACCAGGCCTCCTTCGCGAGGACCGACTCCTCCAAAGGAGGGGACCATGCCGAGCAACCAAACCGCCGGCAGCACCGTCATGTAAAATAAAGGATTCAGCGCGATGCCCAAGGAAACTGCAGCAAAGTAGGTTGAAGCCATGCTTGCAAGATGGCTAAGCACCGACAAAAGGACGAGGGCAACAACAAGCCGCGGATTGGATGCATAATTTTTCAGCTGCAAAATAACCGCGTAAAATCTATTTTCACGGCTGATGTGTTTTGCGAGCCGAGACAATATCGGGGAAGGAAGAAAAGTCACTAACAGAATCAGCCCAGCCCCTCCCGCAACGATTCCATAGCGAAGCGTGGGCCTAAGGTCATATACCGAAAAAGCAGCAAACCCTGCAACGCCGAGTCCAAGCAAACAAAACAAGCCGATAATCCGCTCAATGCTCACATTGACCGATGAATGCACCGCATTCGGAAAGCGGCGTGTAATCCGAACGATGCGGTAAACATCGCCCCCGACGATGGTGGGAATAAAAAGCCCCACAAAACCCGATTCGAAATAATAGCGAACGAGCTCGCCAAGGCCTGGCGATATCGCATCGATTTGCAACAGCCGCTTCCATCGCATGGCCATCAAAAGCACCGAGAGGCCCAAACACAGAACGCTTAGCGACAAAATCCAAAAACGAGTTCGTCCAAAGGTCTTCTGAAGGGAATCGAGGTCAAGATACCTCAAAACAAAGTACAAAAACACCAGCGTGATCGCAAAGCGAAACACTAAAGTTAGCGCTTTTTTTATGCTCGGTTTTTGTACCATTCGTTTTCAAAAGCTCGGTGCTCTTTGCTCTTTGCTCGCATCCACCACGCTTGATGATCTAAATACCATTGAACGGTTTTTTTGAGCCCTACCTTAAACTCAGTACGTGGCGCCCAGCCAAGTTCCTTTTGAATCTTGGAAGCATCAATAGCGTAACGCAGGTCATGGCCAGGTCGATCCTGCACGAACGTTATTAGCCCTCGACTGCTGCCTGCTGCATGGCCTTGGAGTTCATCAACCGTGTCTAAAAGCAAGCCAACTAGATCGATGTTTTTCTGTTCGTTATCTCCGCCGATACAATAAGTCTCGCCCACTTGGCCTTTTTGAGCAGCAAGGATGAGCGCATCGCAATGATCTCCCACGAAAAGCCAATCTCTTATGTTCTGGCCTTGGCCATACACCGGGACCGGCTTCTTTTCGATGGCGCGGCTAATCACAACGGGAATAAGTTTTTCCGGGAATTGATAGGGTCCGTAGTTGTTGGAGCAGTTGGTAATGATCGTAGGCAAGCCATAAGTGTTGCGCCAAGCACGCGCCAAATGATCACTGGCCGCTTTTGAAGCCGAGTAGGGGCTCTGAGGATCGTAGGGCGTGCTTTCGTTGAAGTAGCCCGTACTGCCAAGTGAGCCAAACACCTCGTCTGTTGAGACATGAACAAAACGCGCGCTGCTATCACCAGCCCAAAGTGCATGCGCGGCCTGCAACAGCACGAGTGTTCCTTGCACATTGTTTTCGATAAAGGCTTCCGGCCCAAGGATCGAGCGGTCCACATGTGTTTCGGCTGCCAAGTGAAACACGACCGTCGGCTGATGTCGTTTGAACACCTGATCAAGCGCTGCCCGATCCGCAATGTCCACATGCTCAAAAGCGTGATGCGGGTCTGCTTTTAAATCGGCAAGGTTTTCAAGATTGCCGCAATAGCTAAGCTTATCGAGACTCACGATTTTGCTGCCTGGATACTGCGTGCGCAAGGCATGCACGAGATTCGATCCAATAAAGCCAGCCGCACCTGTTACTAAAAAAGTCATACCTTGGTTCCGATCAGAGCACTAGCGCTTCATTCTGTCCACTTCGATAGCGTTTGGCTGCGCTTGCAGGACAGAAAGCGTCGATCTAAAGCACAGCGAATAATTTTTCGTTCCGGAAAATCCTTTTTAGCAAGGGAAGAATATCAGGCTCATCGTGAACAAAAACTGTGCGCTCGTTTCGAGCAGGACTTAGCTTTCGCCATTCAAACACGAAGCCACCGTAGTGTTTGCCCAAGGCAGTCTTATCCTTCACCTCATAGTAAGGCGGAACCATCACCACAGCATTCGCAAACATAGGCTGGCTAAAATACCCATAAACCTGAGCATGAACGCCCGCTTGCTTACGTAGAGCGCGTCCTTGCCAAGCCCCAAACACGGCGCCAGCGATTACAATGCTCCCTATCGTTGCACTTAGCACAGCAAAGACGGGCCAACGTCGCTGCGAAACAAAACCCACAAAGGAACGAAGACCAAACAATGCGATCAACAACAGCAACAGTGCCGCTTCAGAAAAATGGATGGGTCCAACCGCATGAATGCCCGAATCATCATGCAGCATCGTGCTACCAAAAGCTGTAAGCACACCCAAACTCAACAACTTCGTCGTGCGATTACACAACGCACCCAAGCCCACGAGCACCATGCCAAGAGGAGTGAGTAGGTAGATGGCAATCATCAGAAGGTTGTAGGAGAGATTAGCGCCAAAACGGTGCCAAAAAATGCCTGTGCTCTCGAGCGCAGCAGTCACTCCGCGGCTATGCGGAGAAGGGATGTTTGGAAGTTGATTCGCGCCGTAACGGCTCGGCAACCACCACGCCCCGGTGACTTGGTTGTAATAACACGCCCAAACAAAAACAGGGACAAATACACTGCATGCAAAAACACCAAGCTGCTTGTAATCACGAAATCTTGAATAGATAACATGCGCCAACAGGGGCCAAAGCAAGGCCGTGCTTTCGACAGGACGAAAGCCAAGCGCACATCCATACGACAGTCCAAGCACTGCTACCGGCCACAAGCGAGCGGGGTGTTTTAGAAAAACGCATAGCTACAAAGACACAAAGCTATCCACAGACGCGATGCGTTCTGAGCGTGCGTACTGCCGGAAATCAAGATCATCATCGGCGAGCTCAGCAAAAAAAACGCAGCAAGCGCCGCATAACGTCGGTTCAATAGCTGGGCTGCGCAAAGCAGCATCAAAAAACAAACAAGGCCGGCAACAAGCGCATAAACAGCATTGCCCAGCCCTGAGACAATTCCCAGCGCAGGTACACCAAGCGCACCGGGCCAATCAAAGGAAGTATAAAAACCATCTTTGCCAAACAAAAAGCGGGAGGGCAGCGCTTCAATGCTATGCGGAATCGGCACCATGAATCGTCCGCTAGCCAAAACCTGTCCACCAAAGCGAATCCCCCATTCATCGTCGGTAAAAGGAAACTCTCGAAAGACGTAGATGTTTATTAGTCTTGCTACCACGGCAAGCATCACACTCATGCCAAGTGCAAGGACAAGGGCCCTTCGAGAACAAAAGCCATCGAGACCCTTCAAAGCGCGAAGCACCGTCTTTTCAATAAAGGGGCTGATCCCTAAGGCAAAACACGCTCCAGCGGGAAGCAGGAAAAACACATAGCCCAACCAGGCCTGGACTTCACCGGCAGTGCTACGTGTCCAACTTGGAAAAAAAACCAATCTCGATCCCATTGGCGGTTTGCGACAATGAAAAAAAAGCCGCAAGGAGCAGCACGCCTAAACCAAGATAAAGGTAGGGCAGCCTCAAAATTGTTTTTGACTGAGTCATGGCTTCTGAGTCATGAGTATCCGAGCAAGCGCCTCAGACACAGCGTAGCTCAAGGTACGCACGCGTTCTTTACCGAGACCTTCGAAACGCACGCCATCCACGCACAAAAGCGCAACGATGCGTCCGTGCAAGAACATCGGCTCAACCAGAAGCTCCTGTCCAGTGCTGCCTGTCGCAGTGCGAAACAAAATATCCGCAGCGCTCTGGCCATGAGGTCCATGGTAGCTCTCTCCACTGCTAAGCACTTCGTGAAACACCGACGGGCTTTCTGTGGGAATCCAAATCTTACGAATCGCTTCTTTAGGCACACCGAGGCCTGCTGCTTCGCGCCCTTCAAGCATTCCCTTGCGGAGCACCATCGCAACTGCTGCATTTGCTACCGCTGCTGCGCCATAACAGGCAAACCTTAGGACCTGATCGCTGTCACGACTCGCGCGAATGCTAGCCAAGGTTGGCCCTGCATCAGGGGGCACAGGTGTCGGAGTCGGCCGTAGCGACTTTAAGCGCTGACCGATTAGACTGCTATGCCTTCGTCGCCGAGGCACAACCGCTCTGTCATCTTCCGCATGCTCGATCGCTGGCGCAACAGATTCGCTTGAGGGCTGAGGCGCCTGATTTTGCTGCGGCACCACGTCGGACCAAGACGAACCAGCAGGCGGGGGCGGAGCTTTGGCCACTACTTTTTTAGGCATCACCGGGGCCGGCGGAGGATTGTATGAAACGGTCTCTTCAGGACCAAAAACGCTCGGTGGCGGCCCAGGAAAACGCGAAACACTTTCCCTGGATGGGGGCGCATAACTGCCATGCTGACTTGCCGCGAGTGGAATAAACAGATGCTCATCGCTAAAACCACTCGGTCGTACGGATGGGGATGCATGCGGCCGCTGAGCAGGCCGGTGCGCCGCGCCTACCATAGAATCGATACCGCGCTCGGCATGCGCACTTGCAGACTGAGGCGCAACCCACGGAAAAGAAGGGGCGTTAACGTGTCCTTGCAGCCACGATGGATTTTGCACCGGCGGCGACGTTGAAGCTCCTGGAGAACTGCTTTGAAAGGTGTCGGCATTTTGGTGCACGTGTTCAATCGCCACACGCAAATCCGAAACATAGGCAACCTGAGCGATCACCTCCATGCTGGCAGCCAACGCAATTTCGGAAACCATATGGAAATTGGATGGATCGGCCATCGCAACTTTCAAACGACCAGCAACAACCGCAAACGGCAGCACCAAAAACTCCTGGGCCATGTCGATGGGAATACGCTTTACCGCGTTACCGTCTGCAGTCGCGAGCTCCTCGATTCCAACCAGCGGGCCGTAGCCATCGGCCAAAAACACCCCAGCCAAGGTCTCCTCGTTCAACCCGCCTTGCACCAGTTTTATAGCAAGGCCTCCGCCTTCAAGCTGAGCTTGTGCCAGCGCCGAGGAGAGCTGCTCCCGCGTAATGAGACCTGCCCGTAGCAGTCGATTGCCCAAATCCTGGCGCATGGCAGAAGGATTACAGTCCCTTGAGCAGAGCTTCAAGCATTTCAATCGCACTTGGCCGATCCAGCAAAGACCGGGAGGGATGGGATGGCCCCCCCCGCTCGCGAATCCCGCAAAAAAACTACCATACAAGCCGGCAAAAACATGGCCCCAAGCTTTGTTCTTCTACTTTTGCGACATTTTTAACAAAGGAATGTAATCTTCCTGCAATGGCCTTAATTTTACATATAGATGCCGCTTCTGAGGATCGAGACCTCGTTGCCAAAAGCCTGCAAACAGCCGGTCACGAAGTCAAAGCTGCGAAAACGGGGCTCGAAGGCATCTCCCTCGCTCAAGAAAAGCGCCCGGATTTAGTGCTGCTCGACATGGACCTGCCTGATCTCGACGGCTACGAGGTCACTTTGCGCTTACGGGGAATCGCCGAGCTTGATGGCGTGCCCGTCATTGCCGCGGCCACCGAAATCGACGAACGTGCCAGCCTGGCCGTCGGCGCCGATGGCAATCTAAAGAAACCGCTTGATGCCAAGACCTTAGCGAGCACCATCGAAGCCATGCTCAACATCTCGGTCTACAAAGAGCATCGCGGCACCGAAACATTGCGCTTGCGCTCTCAAAAAATCGTTCGACACTTGGAAGAAAAAGTCATTGAGCTTTCGGAAGCCAACCGACGCCTCGAAGAACTTGCACGCCTTAGGCGCGAGTTTTTGCGCAACATCACCCACGAGCTAGCCACTCCGCTTACGCCCATCATGGGCTACCTTCGTTTGTTCATCGAAGGGCAACTCGGTAAACTCACCCCCTTGCAACTCAAGAGCCTAAACGCCATGAGCGCTTCCACTGAGAGGCTGCGTTTTCTGATCGATACCTTGCTCGACATGAGTCACCTTGAAACGGGACGCATGCATTTTTACGACCGCAAATACAACTTTAGCGAGCTCGTCAAACGCGCCATCGAAGAGACGCTTTCCCGCGCAGAAGACGGCGACGTGCGTATCATCAGCGAACTGCCATCGGTCGATTTGCCCGCCAGAGGCGATTCCGACAAACTCTTTCGCGCCATCATCCACGTGCTCGACAACGCCGTAAAATTCACGCCTCCTGGAGGGAAAATAGCGCTGCAAGTCTTCGAAGATCACAGCAAACAAGGCCGACAGTATGTCCTTGAAGTAGCCGATGCTGGCCCAGGCGTCGATCCGGAACGCATCAAAAAAATCCTCGAGCCTTTCTACCAAGCCGATGGCTCTCCAACACGCAGTCACGGCGGTGTCGGACTCGGCCTGGCCTTTGCCCAACGTGTCACCCAAGGCCTTGGAGGGAACATCGACATCCAAAGTCCTCCTGACAAAGCCGTCGCTGGACTGCGCTTAAAGGGGACTTGCGTGCGTTTATGGGTCTCACCGGAGGCCCCACCCATGGATACGCGAAAAAACCCCGCCTCGGCACCTGTCTAAGGCTAGCTTTTTTTACTATAAGCATGTGCCGTGATTTATTTTGACCACCATGCAGCCACGCCTCCAAGCCATCTTGCTCTACAAGCCATGCACGAGGCAGAGAAACTTGGTTGGGCGAATCCGTCGAGCGTGCATCAAGCCGGCCAGCGTGCGCGAGCTCTTCTTGAAAAAGCTCGCTCTCAAATCGCAACAGCGCTTGGCGCTGCATCCGCCGACATCGTCCTCACCGCAGGCGGCACCGAAGCATGCAACTTGGGACTTATCGGTCTAGCAGGTTTTAGTCCCAAACACGTGATCGTAAGCGCCATCGAGCATCCCGCTGTCAGCGCCACCGCCACACGCTGGCACGAACAAGGCAGCAAGGTAACACGTTTGCCTGTCCCTCAAGGCATCCCCCCTTCGGCCGAGCAGCTAGCCGCACTCATCACAGCAGAAACCGAACTTGTTGCTATCCAATGGGTCAACCATGAATGCGGCAGCATCTTTCCCATCGCCGACTACGCTGAGGTATGCAAAGAAAAAAAGCTTCCGTTTTTTGTTGATGCCACTCAGGCCGTCGGCAAAATCCCTGTCTCGATCGAAAAGCTTCCAATAAGCGCGCTTGCTTGCGCTTCGCATAAAATCGGCGGCCCCTGTGGCGCCGGTGCGCTTTACATCAGACGGGATGCACCATTCACATCGCTCCTCGAGGGCGGCTCACAAGAACGCGGCCGCCGCCCAGGCAGTCACGATGTCATTGCCGCCGTGGGATTTGGAGCAGCCATGAACGATATTGAAAACCGCCTCGCTGCCATGCAAGAGGTTAGGGTGCTGCGCGATGATCTTGAAGCCCATGTCAAATCCCTTGGCGCACACATCAACGCCGAGCAAAGCAAACGCGTCCCCACCGTTTGCAATGCAAGCTTCCCGGACCTTAAAGGCGAGCTCTTGGTTGCTGCGCTCGACATCGAAGGATTGTGCGTTTCTGGCGGATCGGCTTGCACATCGGGCCTTTCCACTGGCTCGGCCATCTTGCGTGCCATGTACCCCGAGGAAGCCTGGCGCTCGGAGAACGCGCTGCGCATGAGCCTTGCGCCCATAACCAGCAGAGACGAAGTCCAAAGCGCCAAAGCTTTACTCAGCCAAGTGATCGAGCGCATGCAGCAGAAGAAACTCAAATAAATTTCAGCTTTAAGCGGCAAGCGTGCCAGCAGACGCAACTTTGCCCAATAAGCCATGGAAAACTATGCAGATTTCGCCGTGATCCTTTGAGATTCCGGCTTTCTATTCAAAAGAATTCGAGTTTGTGGTATACTGTAATTTTGGGCAGTTCCGGTTTTCCCGAGCCGATGCCACGCGAAAACAACAAACTCAAGCGCGCCTCGAACGAAAAAGGCTTGATCTTCGCTACTAAACATCGCAGTTAGCGTGTAGATGGGCACAGCAATCAAACGCGTCTTGGTCGCAATGAGCGGCGGAGTGGATTCTTCGCTGGCCGCTGCCGTGCTTAAAGAGCAGGGTTACGACTTGGTCGGTGTCACCTTGCACTTGTGGGATGCTGGTAAAGGCGAGCAAGTTGGCAAATGCTGCGCACCGGAAGACCGCGACGATGCTCGGCGCAGTTGTGATCATTTGGGCATTCCACATTACGTGCTCGATGAACGCAAAGCTTTCCGAAACACCGTGGTTGATCCTTTCTTGGATACTTACATCAAAGGCCGCACGCCCATTCCCTGCGTCTCGTGCAATCAACACGTCAAACTGACCCGTTTACTTGAAGTGGCCGATGCCTTTGGCGCAAGTCATGTCGCTACCGGACACTACGTCAGACTGCAACATGACGGCGACAAAGTTAACACCATCCTGCGTGGCCGCGACTACAACAAAGACCAAAGCTACTTTTTGTTCGGGGTGCCAAGCTTTGTGTTTGAGCGCATGCTTTTTCCGCTTGGAGAGCTCACCAAAGACGAAGTGCGAAAGCTTGCCCTAAAGTACAACTTACCCAACGCAACGAAACCTGAGTCCCAATCGCTATGCTTTGTGCCCGACGGCGACATCGGCGGCTTTGTCGACCGCCAGCGTTCTCTTTCAAAGAGCGGCACCATTGTCGATGAAAACAACCAAGCCCTTGCAGAGCACGACGGCGTTCATCGCTTCACCGTCGGACAACGCAAAGGCCTGGGTCTCGGAGGCGGTAAGCCGCGCTACGTGCTACGTATCTTGCCCGAAGAAGACAAAGTGGTTGTCGGCGAGCGCTCCAGCTTGGGCGCAAAAGAAGTTCGCGCCGAAGGAGTCAGTTGGCTTGTTCCTAAACCCGAACACGCCTTTCGCGCCAAAGTTCGCATTCGCTATCGGCACGAGCCAAGTGATGCACGCGTGCAGCCCACCAGCGATGGCTTTATCGCCGAGTTTGACGAGCAACAATTTGCGATTACGCCAGGGCAAGCCGCGGTGATTTATAAAGACGATGCGGTACTTGCAGGAGGCTACATTGCCTAAAAGCTGCCTTTTGGTTTTGCTTTTCGTTGGTTTAGGATGCGCAGTGGGCGAGGGCGAAGGCGAAATCGACGGGCAAATCGCGCTCAAAGATTGCAACAAACAGGGAACATACCATCTCGATCCCAATTTTTTCTCGGCCGAGCCCCGCGAGGAGCGGCTGGATATCCTGCTTCAGCACGGCAGCGATTTGCAAATCCGCAGCGATGGCATGTTTATTTACATTGACGATGCGAGCGCTCTTCAAAACGACATGCTCGAACAACCCCTGACCGTAGACGACGGGCTTTGGGAAGCGGTTCTTTTTCTCAACGAAACTTGCCCCGTCGAACGCAGGAAAACACCCGTCTCACTCTATGCCACCTCGGGTACCATCACCTTCAACGCTATCTACGCTCCTGAAGAAGACAAAGACGCAGTCAGCATTGATGCCGTGCTGGATGCCCTGCATTTTGAGAATTCCGAAACTCCAGACGACAACTACGCGGATCTTTCCGGCTACTTCCGTTTCATCTACAACCGCGGCAAACCCGCCCAACGTTTTCCTTAAGGTATTTATGAAATGTCCTTTTTGCGGTGTGCTTGAAAACAGAGTCATGGACTCGCGACTATCGCAAGGCGGCGAAGTCACGCGGCGCCGGCGTGAATGCGAAGGCTGCACAAGACGCTACACCACCTACGAGCGCGTCGAGCAAGTCCTGCCTCTGGTGATCAAAAAAGATGACCGTCGTGAGCCCTTTGATCGTTTGAAAGTCTTATCAGGACTGCGGCGTGCTTGCGAGAAACGCCCCGTTTCAAGCGAAGCGTTGGATCAATTGGTAAGCCAAGTTGAGCGCGAGCTTGTTGAACTCGGCGAAAAAGAAGTGCACTCATCGCTCATCGGTGAAAAACTCATGGAAAAACTCCGCGACATTGATCAAGTCGCCTACGTTCGCTTTGCAAGCGTGTACCGCAGTTTCAAAGACATCCACGAGTTCATGGGCGCATTATCGCATTTGCTCGACGATCCACCGGAGGGTTCACAGTGAGCGCTTCCTTTGATGAAGAGATGATGCAGCTTGCCCTTCGCGAAGCCAAGCGTGGATTTACCAGTCCCAACCCTCATGTGGGAGCCGTGCTGGTCAAAGACGGGAAGGTGCTGAGCACAGGCTTTCATAAACAAGTGGGCCTTGCCCATGCCGAAGTCGCTGCGCTCGAAGGCTCGTTGGAGGCCGCAAAAGGCGCTACGCTTTACGTGACGCTCGAGCCCTGCAACCACCACGGCCGTACGCAACCCTGCACCGATGCTATCATCGAAGCAAGCATCGCGCGCATCGTCATCGGCTGCCTTGATCCAGCCAATCGACTGCCCTCCGGTTATGAACGTTTGAAACAAGCCGGCCTCGAAGTCGAGCTCGGTGTATGCCAATCCGAAGCCGAAGAGCTCGTGGCTGACTTTAAGAAGCACTACACCACCGGCATCCCGCTGGTCACCCTCAAAGCCGCGCTCAGTCTGGATGGTCGCATCGCTACCGCAAACGGCCAATCGAAATGGATCACGGGCGAAGCAGCGCGAAAACTTGCACGAGACAAACGCGCAGAGACAGGATGCGTCATCGTCGGCGTGCAGACTGTGCTTGCCGATGATCCCGAACTCAACGTACGAGACAGCGATGCGCCGCAGCCTTTGCGCGCAGTGCTCGATCCCACTCTAAAAACGCCACCACAAGCCAAAATTCTTAGCTCTTCGCCCAAGCCTTGCCTGATTTTTCATGGCCCAAAAGCAAGCATCGAGAATGAGCGCGCTTTGCTTGAAGCCGGCGCCGAGCTATTTCAAATCGCAGAAGACGAGGAGGGCGGATTAAAACTTGCTGAGGTGCTCGAAGAACTGGGTCGTCGCGATTACATGCATGTTCTTATCGAAGGTGGCAGCCGTGTGCACAGCGCCTTTATGAAGCAAAAGCTAATCGACCGCGTGATGCTTTTTATCGCCCCCATCTTGTTTGCCGACAAAAACGCCATGCCCTTGCTTGATGTGCAAGACACCCGCACCATGGACGATGTCTTGCGCCTCAAACACAGCCGCGTCACGCAAATCGGCGAGGATATCTTGCTCGAAGGAGCCTTGTAGCCATGTTCACCGGCATCATCGAAAGCCTTGGCGAGCTGCATTCGTGCAAAACTATCCCGGAGGGCTTGCAAATCACGATCAAAAGCAGCTTCGATGCGCTTGTGCTGGGTGAATCCATCGCGGTCAATGGCACCTGCCTTACCGTATCCGCCATCGATGGCATGCACTTCAGCGCCGAAGCATCCAACGAAACGCTTCGTTTGACGACCCTAGAAAGCGTTCAAGTCGGCACGCAGCTTCATCTTGAACGAGCCCTTCGCGCCAGCGACCGCCTAGGCGGCCACATTGTCACCGGCCACATCGATGGAAAAGCACATTTGATAAGCGCAACCCCGGTGGGTCAAAATGCTCAGCTCGAGTTTGAAATCCCGAACGAGCTTGCCCCCTTTGTCGCGAAAAAGGGCTCCATCGCACTTGATGGCGTAAGCCTCACCGTCAACGAAGTGAGGCAAAATCGTTTCGAAGTGATGCTAGTGCCCTATACGCTGGAGCACACATGCTTTAAAAAGCTCGCCCAGGGCGGGGTCGTCAATGTCGAAGTCGATATCCTCGCAAGGTATGCAGCGCGCTTCATCGAAGCCACAAAGTTATCGAATGCTCAAACACCTCTTACCAAAGCTTATCACCTCCATCGCGCTCGGCGCGTTGTTTGCATGGTTAGTCTCCAAATGCGGCGTGCCTTTATTGCCATCGCCTTCAGCCTTTTCCGTGGTCAAATGGTGGGCCATCCCCGGCTACATCGTGCTTTTGGTCGCCAACCATTGGTTTCGCGCCACACGCTGGCGCTACCTCATCGCCCAAATCTATCCGATTCGCATCCCCGAATGCGTCCGCATCTGCTGGATCAGCTTCTTTGCCATCTTCGCTTTGCCTTTGCGTTTAGGCGAGTTCGTCAGGCCTGTGCTTGGCAAATTGCGCCTCGGCATTCCTATGTCAGCCGGCATCGGCACCGTCGCCATTGAGCGCGTGCTCGACGGCCTGGTCACCACGCTCTTTGTCGTCTGGGCCTTGTTCTTTATCGACCGAGTTCCAAGCGACGATACTTTGGTCAAGTCCTTGCCGTACTACGGCTACACCATGCTGATTGTTTTCGCCGCAGCCTTCATCATGCTCGGTTTGTTTTTATACCAGCGTAAGTTCGCCCTGAAGCTTGTGCGCAAAACCATTGGTTTGTTTTCAGACCGACTCTCGCATCTGGTCAGCGAAAAACTCGACAGCCTGGCCAATGGCCTAGGCGTACTCAGCCGTCCCGCACTGTTCGTGCCCTTCGTGGTTGAAACCTTGCTTTACTGGGGCATCAACGCGCTTGGCATGTGGTTTTTGGCACGCGGCTGTGGCCTGCCCATCGGACTTGATCACGCAGTCGGCTTGGTTGGTATCTTAGCCTTAGGCGTCCTTTTGCCCGCAGGCCCAGGCTTGTTTGGCAACTTCCAACTGGCAGTCTCCGTTGGCCTCAAACTCTACTTGGCCGAAAGTATCGTGGCCGGCCCCGGCTCCGTCTTTATCTTTTTGCTCTACACCATCCAAGCCAGCTTCGTAGCGCTCGTAGGCCTGATTCCCGTCTACACCATGAAACTTCACATGAAAGATTTGCTAACGCGACCAAGCAGTCCTGGGTAATTCCGCAAAACTTGCCACAAAGAGGCATCTGCCTGCATGATCATGCCTTCACTTTGTTGCGATGCGACAAAAAGTAGAGCGTATGACCGTCATGATCCTCGATACCACCGTTTATCTCGCCACCTTTGGGGCTTGGTCCGCCGTGGCTTGGCACATCCTGCATCGTTAAATCGCTTCATTGCAGAAAAATGGCGCTTCGTGTGCTGCTTTGCTTAGCATGTAGGCATGCTGCGATGGTTTCTATTCCTGTCGGTTTTCGCTCTGGCTTCACCCAAGCCGGCTCACGCTAGAAGCGAAGAAGACTTTGAGTACAGCTACACCCAGCTTTGGAGCACAGCGGTGCGCCTCGTGCTTGTGGACATGCGCTATCCGGTCGATGAACGCGACGAGAAAATGGGATTTTTGCTCTTTCGCTACCAAGAAAACAACAAAGAGTTCCCTGCCAGCATCGAGCTCATCAAAGACAAAGATAAAAAGGGCATCATCAAAACCGTTGTGCAAATCCCCGGCATGCCCAGCTACGTTGAAAGCATGCTGCTAAGCCAGCTACGCAAAAAGCTGCTCGCCGACTACGGCCCGCCCAGCAAAGCCCCCGAACCCGAAAAGAAAAAAGAGCCCAAAGCTCCCGAAGAAAAAAAAGAAAAGCCAGCCAAGAAAAAGCAGACCAGCTAAAGTTAGGTCTCCCTTGCCAGCGCCCAGAAGCCATGATAATCCTAAGTAAGGGTTATCATTATCATGTATAAACGCAGGCAAACCCTCGCACTATCATCAAAAGAAAGCTGTTTTTTATGGGGTCCCCGACAGACCGGGAAAAGCACTTTGCTGAGCTCGCTGTTCCCACAAGCCATTCGCTACGATTTGCTCCTAAGCCGAGACTATCGTCGCTTGCTCTCCGATCCTGGGCTACTTCGTGAAGACTGCGAAGCAAAAGGGCTCAATGGCAAAAACCAGCATGAACCGATAATTATAGACGAAGTCCAAAAGCTTCCTGAACTTCTCGACGAGGTGCACTGGCTCATTGAGAATCGCGGGCTTCGCTTTGTGCTGTGTGGCTCCAGTGCACGCAAACTCAAAAGTTCCCATGCCAATCTCCTTGGGGGACGTGCGCTTCGCTATGAACTTAAACCATTGGTATCCACAGAAATCGAAGACTTCTCATTGAGCAAAGCATTAAATCGTGGACTGTTGCCCAGGCACTACGACAGCAAGCATTACGATGCGCTCCGCGATGCCTACGTTGGGGAGTATCTAAAAGAAGAAATTCAAGCAGAGGCTCTGGTACGACGCCTTGATATCTTTTCGCGATTTCTACAAGTCGCCGCGTTAAGCAACGCCGAGATACTAAGTTACACTACCGTAGGACGAGACTGCGGCGTCAGTCCACAAACTGTCAAATCATACTATCAAATTCTAGCGGACACACTGGTTGGGAATTTCCTCCCCGCATTCCGCAAACGCGTCAAACGTCGAACTATTGAAACACCGAAATTTTATTTTTTTGATCTCGGAGTAGTTGCTGAGCTCACGCGACGCGGCAAAGTTGAAGCAGGCTCCGAACTGTTTGGTCAAGCCTTTGAGCACTTCATCTACATGGAACTTGTAGCTCGCTTAGCCTATGGACAGCAGCGCTATCCTCTGTGTTATTGGCGTACCGCCTCAGGATTTGAAGTCGATTTCATTTTAGGCGACGCGGATATCGCTATCGAAATCAAGTCAACCCAACACGTCAATGCCAACCATCTAAAAGGGCTCAAAGCCTTTGCCGAGGAATATCCCAAAGCAAGGCTCATGCTAGTCTCGCTCGACACCCGTCCACGTAAAACCAGTGAAGGCATTGAAATCCTGCCGTGGCGAGATTTTTTAACATGGCTCTGGCAAACAAACAGCCTCTTATAACTGCTTTTTAGTATACCATAGCTAGCCGAACACCACAGCGGTGTGCTAGGTTGTGCGTTATTTCGCATGCCCCATCAAACGCACCTCAAACCAAGCCATCGCACCTTATTCTATCTGGCCATCTCCCTAGCCACACTAAACGCCTGCGCCGAAGTCCGCTGCCCAAGCACTAAACAAAAGCAAGACGGCCAATGCATCGACCCGCAAGCCCAAGACCAATCTGATCCAAGCACCCTGCATGTCGAGTGGGCGCAAGTGGTGCCTGACGAAACACAGCACTTGGCCGTAGGCAGTAGTGATCAATTTTTTCTCATAACCCATACCGCCGATACTGAAACGCTTTCAAGTTATGACGGCAATGGCAGTTCGTTGTGGGATGTCGACTTTGAAGCGGACTCTGAACGTCTAGAGATGGGAGGCGATCGTTTGTTTCTTGGAATGCTGTCACCTTCCGCTAAAGCACCGTCGTACAATGCGTCGCCAGTGTTTGAAGACATCACCGACGGCGCCACTCACATGAGTATCCTCGCCATCGATCCAAGCGATGGATCCATGCTTAGCGCAAAGGACTTTGTTTTCGCAGGCAACCAAATCGAAGGACCACTATTCGACATTGCGTCTGATTCGGTTTTCGTAGCGGGTACAATGAACGACAACATAAACGTGGTTGTTGGCGAAAGTCTAGTTCAACCACCAAACAATATGTTCATCACCAAACTCGATACGCAAAACATGGACGTTCAGTGGATCACCGGACTGTCGTTTAGCATGCCAAACACGCTCATCCCAGGAATGCCACCGCTTGGCACACTTGAAGCCAAAGCAGACCATGTCATTCTATGTGGCAATTTTGGTGGCACAGATAACGCAACAGACAACTTCGGCGATGGAGTGACACGGGAGACCATTGGAGGAACTGACATCTTCATCATGGCATTCAATGCAAGCAATGGAGCTTTGCGTTGGGTGCAGACCTTTGGAGGCCCGGGTAATGACGGTTGCAATACTCTAAGCATCGGCGAACAAACCGTATGGGTTGGCGGACATGAAGCGCAACGACCTATGATAGCCAGCCTTTCTCTGGAGGACGGCAGTCTCAATTCCCACAAAACATGGGATGTCATCGCGGGAGAGATAGCGTCCATCGAGATCGACGCTTTCGGGGACTTGTATATTGGCGGTAGCAGCGAGGGTAGTTGGAAGCCCTATACGCTTCCGGGCAATTCACAAAACCGAGACATTTTCATCTTGCGTTACCGTCCAAGTGCAAAGCAAATCACGTGGTCAAAGCTCTGGAGCGCACAGGACAACGAAATGCTTTTTGACATGATTTTAACCGAGGCAGGAGCTCTTTACAGTCTTGTTGAGTTCAACGGACCGTTCGACTTTGGCACCGGGTCTTTGGGTAGCGGCAATGCAGCTCAGAAAGCCTTTGTAAAGGTGGCGCCATGAAAAGAATAAGTCTTTTAATACTTGCATTGACCTTGTCGAGTTTACCCCAATGCAATAGCGACCCGGACTGTGCCGAAGGTACAGCCCAAATCGATTCACGTTGCGTCTCCCTGGACAGTCTAGAATGTCAAAACACGGAACAATGTCCCCTTCGTGTGCATGGCGATGTCGAATGCAATGCCAATTATATCTGCAGTTATACATGCGCTGAGGGTTTCGACGATTGCGATGGGGACCTTCAGGACGGGCTCTCAAACGGATGCGAAAGTGATTTGCTCAGTCAACAAAGTTGTGGAGGCTGCGATACAAGCTGTGGAGAAGAACAATATTGCACTGTAAATGGACAAGAATCACGTTGCGCTAACCTCAGTTTTTCAGAACTCGATATAGCTGGACAAAATACTACTCAACCCCTTTCGCAAACCTTGTTGTTGGGGACAATTCACGAAGATCCCGATGGCAACACGTTGATCCAATGGATGGGAAAAACCGACTCAATAGACGGCGTTGTGTTATACAAATTTAAAACCGATCATTCGTTGGATTGGATCAAGGAAATTTACGATACAACTTTTTCAATCACCCCATCCGACACGGTTGTAGATGGCGACGGAAATCTGTGGATAACTGGAGGGTTCAAGGGTGAAGACGTCAACTTTGCTGGTCAAACACTCAGCAGCCCAGCTTCTGGAGCCAACGACTTTGCAACAAACGCATTCCTTGTTCAATTCAACGTATCAACAGCAGAAGTAAACCAAGCCTGGGCTATTGGCAACAGTGTCTATACGCGCGCAGTAGCCATCAGTGAGGATGGGCAAGGCAATATTTATCTTGCTGGATCATTTTCTGAAACTTGGGATGTCTCAACCGACATAGGTCTCGACTCGAGCAATGGACCAATCTTTGTAATGGGGTTGGACAATAATGCCACACCACTTTGGGCCAGAGCCTTACCATTCGATAACCTACAGGACATCGTGAGTGATGAAAACCGCGTTTATGCCATCGGTTTTTCTGACAACAACGCAAACTTTGGTGTCGGCGAGACCGTCAAAGAACCAAGCGCCACCGTACTCGCGCTAAATGCTCAGACCGGAGATAGCGAATGGGTATACACAGACTCCTTAAATACCGACGATGTGGAAAGCGGCACTTGATAGCACAAATGAAAAACTCGTGGTTACCGGCGCGCGCTCAGACCGAGCATATCTATTTACTATCGATACTGGGACTGGAGCAAAAATATGGGAACGCTTCTCGCATGGTGGGATTTCCTCCGGACAAGACATTTCAGTCGACGGCAAGGGCAATGTTTATGTGACCGGAGCCTTCAAACAAAGTTTTGGTTTTGAGCCAGCCACATGGCATAGCCCTGCTACCGACGACTGGGTTGGTTTTGTATCTCGACTGGGCGTCAATGACGGCAGAGTTCGTTGGACTCAAACCGTACCCAGTACCGAAACCTCGATTTTGATCAGAGTCGCAACAGTTCCTACTTCAAAAAACGTAAATGCGCTGGGGTTTCACAAAGGCAAAGTAACCATTAGTAGCGACTTAACAATTGGATCGACGGATGACATAGACTTCACCCCTTTTGCTTTTCAAATCCATCAATAATTGAAATGAACAAACTGACCAAAACTTCAAAGCATTTCCTCGCCATGGGGCTATTTTATTTGTTCTGCACTTCGTCAACCGTTGCCCAGGATCAAAACAAATGGCTCGTAATGCGCTCATTGCCCGGCGGTCCAGAAGGGCGTTCGCATGCAGCCGCTGAAGCTTTAGCGCAAGCACTGCTTGAGCTTCGTCAGCCCGCGATGAGCCTTGATGGCGCCCGTACTTTGTTCGAAGCGCGCGCATCGAGTGAATCCAATCCCATTCAGGAAGCTGATCTTAAAGAGCTCAAGCGTGATACTGAAAAAGCCTTATCGCAGGTTGTTGATGGCAACTACGGCCGCGCCCGGCAAACCGTCGAGCATCTACTTAAACAAGCCCAGCGCGTCCTTGAATCCGTCAGCTCCGATGAGAGTAGCGCGCGCGCTTTGCTCAATGCTTGCCTTTATCTGGTGCGCTCCGACATCGAAGAGGGCCATGACCGCGAAGCCCTTGATGCTGCCAGACGTTGTCGACAACTCGTGCCCCATATCTCGCCCGATAGCTACGATCATCCCCCCGAAGTCATCGACATGGTCTCCTCGGTCGACGCTGAAATTGCTGCTGCTCCCAAAGGCAGCCTCAGCATCACGGCCGATGCCAACCAGTGCCCCATCTGGATCAGCGGCAATCGGGTAGGGCAAACTCCTCTGAAAGACTATCCGCTCATCCCGCGCGAATATCGCATCAAGGTCGAATGCCCCATGCGCAAAACCGTCCGCGTGCACCGCATCGTGGTTGGAGCCCAAGCTACAGAGCTCCACATCGACACTCGCTTCGATGAAATCGTGCGCACCGATCCGGACTTGCACCTAAGCTATGACAACGTAGAGCGTGAGCAAAACGAACGACTCAGCCATGCACACCTCGTCGCCGAAGTACTCAGCGCAAACGAAGTTTGGCTGATCACACCGGTTGACTCGCAACGCCTTCGCGCCGATCGTATTCGCAGCGACGATGCCGAAGTCTTAGCCTCCGTTGTTTTTATTCCTCAAAGCAACCAAGCCTACGAACTGCTTCCTCAAGCAAGCAAAATAGCCGAAACCTTGATTCGGGAACAATCGCTTGATCTCAGCACCGCGACGGCTAGCACCATCGAGCCCTGGAACAGCTCAGGCGAGTTCAAACCCGAAACGCTCGGCCCACCAGGCTCAGAAGACACATCAACGCAGGGCTCAGGCCCCGGCATTGTTGGTTTCGCGCTGGGCCTCACCGGCATCGCCGCAAGCATCACCGGCGCCGCGCTCCTTCCCAACGTCTTTGCCAAGGCCAAACTCGTGCGCGCCGCCGAGTCCACTGACCCCGACTACTTGGATCGTCAACAAGCTGCCAACGACGCCATGCTCTTTCCCATGCTCAGCAGCGCTGTGGGCGCAAGCCTTATCACCGCCGCGCTGCCTTTTTGGCTGCCAGATGCACGGGGCGTGCCCACGCTCGCTTGGCTTGCCGGTGGCGCCGGCGTTGCCCTTGCAGGAGCTGGCAGCGCCATCGCGCTTTTCGCCGGCAGCTGCGAGCAAAAGGTTTGCGCCGGCCGCAACGACATGCTCGCCCTTGGCAGCACGCTCGCCATGCACGCGCTGCCCCTGCTCAGCATTCCTGTGATATACCTTTTGCGCAGCCTGACTGACAATAAAACCCAAGACCTAAAGCTGAGCGCCGATAGCACCCAAGCCCGCATCCAATGGACCGTCAACTGGTGAACCGATGAATCATAAACTTACTTTCGCTGCATCCCTTTTACTCATAAGCTTGGCCTCCCTAAGCGCCCAAGCCCAACACAAAAACGCCACGCTCTTACTGCCCGGCGGAAGCCCCACCGAAGAGCTCCCCCAAGGCGTCCAAGCCACCGTGCGCGCCAAAATCAAAAGCCTATTGCGCTCTGAAGGCTACCGCATCCGCGACTTGCAAGAAAAACCACTCTCCGATGCCTCCCTTCAAGCGTGCAAAAGCGCAGCCTGCATCGAGCCCTTAGCCAAAGCCACTGGCGCCGAACTCATCGTCGGCGTGGCGCTGTGGCAACAAAAAGAAAAACAAATGCTGCAAGTTGCCGTAAGTCTTGAAGAGCCTGGCAGAGGCCATCACTCCAGCAGCACCGAGGCCAACGAAGAGCAGGGCGCCCTTGAAGCGGCCACCGAAAAAGCCTTTCGCAAAACCCTCGCCACGCTTAGCCTCGGACAAGAACGCACCCTCATCATCGGCGGCGGCCCCAAAGGCGCTCTTGTCAAACTCGATGGCACCGACGTCGGCGTCCTCCCATACCAAGGCCAAATCAAACCCGGAACCTACACCCTAACAGTCACCCTTAAAGACCACTTGCCCTACACAAACCAGATTCACATCACAAGCGACGCCCCCCAGCATCACATCAAAGTTAAACTTGAAAAAGAATGGAGTTCCGATCGTCCCGTTGTGGGACCACTGATAGTCGGTGGAGCAGGCGCGCTTGTACTCACTGGAGGCATCATCGGCCTACTCGCCGAAGACTGCCAAGCCAAAAATGCTTCTGGATCCTGCATCGGCGGTGAAAGACCCAATCGTATCTTAATGGGCAGCGCTGTTGCCGTGGGCGCTGGCGCCATCATCGGAGCTCTGCTTTGGTATCTGCTCGGCGCAGACGATACAAAACCAAACGAAACCCGCAAACAAACTCAAGCCTTCAACCTCAACCTCGGCCCAACCCAAGCCGGGCTGCAATGGAACCAAGCGTTTTAGGAGAAAAAGAAACATGAACTTCACGTTAAAAATATTCCTTGTCTCTTTTGCACTACTTCTTAGCGCCGTGACTGTTTACAGCTGCGAAAAATTCGGCGTCGAATGCGCCCTTGATACCAGTTGCAACGCCCCCACACCTTACTGTGACACCGAGCCCGGCAAATGCGTCACCTGCCTAGAAAACACCCACTGCGAAGGCCATGCCGATGGCCCCACATGCAGAGAAGGGCAATGCGGCCCTGAATGCCTTGATAGCAGTGAATGCACCAGCTCCGCCTTAGCGCACTGCGACACCACAGCCGGGGCATGCGTGGCCTGCACCGAAGATGCCGATTGCGATTCAGTCAGCGGCCTTTCCATCTGCGTCAGCGGAACGTGCGAAGTCTGCACTGCCGGCAAAGAAGAAGCCTGCGGTGATTACATCTGCGAACCAGACGGCGTCGTGTGCTCGACCACCGTCGAAAAAGCTTCCAAAACCAACTGCCAAAGCTGCGTCGCCGATTCTGAATGCATCGCCAACCACAAATGTGTCCCCATGGATTACGACACAAGCTTTCATGGGAACTATTGTTTAAAAATAAACAACGCAGATTGTGTTGAACCATTCCGATCATCGCTCAACAAAGTGAGCGTCTCTTCCCCTGGGGATTCCGAGCCGGAAGTTTTTTGCGGCATCGTTGAAAACCTTACCACCTGCGAGGCCGTCCTCGCTTGGGGACAACCCTGCTCAGTAGACAGCAAATGCCTTTTTAACGGAGAGGAGGCTTTGGGAAGCCTATGTCGAACCGTTGCCAGCTCAGCCAATAGTTGTACCTATCCGTGCAATGACTACTTAGAATGCAACCCCTCACGCATTTGCTTCGACGCCGGAGGCAGCAACCCTGACTACTGTGATGCAGCCCCACCTAACTGATATTTTCATGCGTTCATTCCTTACCGTTCTCATTTGTTTCACGCTCTTGAGCTGCACCGACAGCAACTGCGGCAACGCACGACCTGCACTCTGTGCGGACGTACCTTCCTGAGGTAACCTGTAATAGTGAGCTATTGCGACTCTCCAAAATTTCAGGAAGCGAAAGAAAAAGCCAAAAGGGTTTTGGGTGATGCTACAAAAGATGCGCCTGACTCGGAGATGACATCAATCAGGAAAATACTTGAACCTGACGGTGGTCAACTTGGGAGCGCCACAACGCTTAGGTTTCTGGCCGTACCGGAATTACTCTTGTTTGGTCTTACAAAGCTTCTGCCTCTGGTAGCGGATGGCCCCTTTGAAAAAACCCGTTGGGTGGTTTGGTTCGGCTTCCGAAATATGCCGTTTGCGTTTGAGCTTCGGAAATTTGGGTTAGACTGTCGTACTGGGATAGGTTGTTCAAAGCCCTTGGCAGAAGACCTCTTGCGCCGTTGCAATAGACTTTGTTCAATAGTCGAAGAATATTTTTCCCAAGATCTTTTCCCGAAGCAGCTAAAAAACCGGAACTTTACCGTTCAAAACTTATACCGTCGTTTTGATGCACGTTACTGTTTCCTACGGGAGCAAGCCAAGGTCTTTCTCGATAAAGCACGATTTCCGTTTCCGTTTGATAAAAAAACCGAACATGGAAGTGCCTGCGCGGCAGCGGCAATTGACGCGTATTTTAGTAAAACAGAGCATTTTTTTGTTCTTGCTGTGGCGTTTGCGGAGAAATTGCCGGAGGACGTCGAGGGATTCCTGCGGTTACATTGGGGTGGCAAAGCAAAACAGTTGCTCGATTTGGACGATGATCACGCGAAGGGCCTATATGACCAACTCATCCGAATTCGGGATGTGTGGAGGAACCCAATAACACACGGTGGAATAGGGATAGAGTCGAGGGCAATCGCCTTTCATGTTCCCGAGCTGGGTGCATGCCCAGCTGGTTTATCACGTTACCCAAAGGCGCATGCTCGAGGATTTCTTTTTGAAGGTCCTGAAATCCATGAAGTGTTTTCAATTTTTGATGAGTTTGATCGTTTTTTGACCCAAGGACATTTCGCGTTCGCTCATGAATGGGTTTCGTCTGGGTTGAATGTTCGCTTTGACCAAGAGGCAATGAACGAGTACCGCGCAGCCATGAAAACAAAAGAAGAATTTTCGAAATATATTGATCGTGTCGCAGACGAGGTCGACCGCCATACGAATATGGATTATTGATAGATGGTGTCACTAACGGAGTTCGGGATCGAAATATGAATACTTTAGTGACGATACAAAAAACAAGGTATAATCAAAGCACATCCACCACCGCGCGCTCTGAAGGCTACCGCATCCGCGACTTGCAAGAAAAACCACTCTCCGATGCCTCCCTTCAAGCGTGCAAAAGCGCAGCCTGCATCGAGCCCTTAGCCAAAGCCACTGGCGCCGAGCTCATCGTCGGTGTGGCGCTGTGGCTGCAAAAAGAAAAACAAATGCTGCAAGTCGCCGTAAGCTTCGAAGAGCCTGGCGGAGCCCATCATTCCTCCAGCGTCGATGCCACAGAAGAAGAGGGCGCACTTCAAAGCGCCACCGAAAAAGCCTTCCGCAAAACCCTCGCCACCCTTAGCCTAGGCGAAGAGCGCACCCTCATCATCGACGGCGGCCCCAAAGGCGCTCTTGTCAAACTCGATGGCACCGACGTCGGCGTCCTCCCATACCAAGGCCAAATCAAACCCGGAACCTACACCCTAACAGTCACCCTTAAAGACCACTTGCCCTACACAAACCAGATTCACATCACAAGCGACGCCCCCGAGCAGCATCTCAAGGTCACGCTACAACCCGACCCCGATGTCCCCACCGACAAAGCCTCCATCTGGAACTGGCCCATCGCTGGAGTCCTTGGCGCAGTTGGTGTGTTCGGAGTAGCCACCTTCGCACGCACCGCCATCAACAACGGCGAATGCCGAAGCAGTCGTGACCTTACTGGTTTTTGCGATGACGAAGTCAAACTAAGCCCGTGGGGCTATATCTCATTGGGTGTCGGGATCGCCTCGCTACTTGGCGCCGGCTTCTTCGCCATCTTTCAGCCCATCCGAGTACAACTGCAAAGCGATGGCCAAACACATGCCGCAATCCAACTACAAGGGGAGTTCTAATGCGTTTTTTGAACCAAAGAAAAGCCGTAACGCTACTCGTACTACTCGGCAGCCTCACTGCCTGCGAAATCACAGGCAAGGGCGACCCCGAAAATAGCCCCTGCGGAAAGTTCTGCGAAGACCCACAACCTTACTGCAACACTGACCTCAAACAATGCGTCTCCTGCCTCAGCAGCACAGAACACTGCCTAGCCGCTGAAGCAAGCTTCTGCTCTGATGCAGGAAGCTGCACTGGTTGCACGCAAGATACCGACTGCGCGCATATCGAAAACAAAGGCGTTTGCGATACCACCACAAACACCTGCATCGCCTGCGACTCCAACGACGACTGCACTGACCCTCAATCCCCGTTGTGCTTAGTAAGCTCCGGCACCTGCGTCCAATGTTTCGTTGGCCAAGACGACGAACATTGCACAGACGGCGACAAAGTCTACTCCTGCAACCCCGCCACCAACACCTGCACTCAAACTGAAACAGAATCCGTCGAAAACTGCATGGCCTGCCAAGCCGACTCCGAATGCAAAACAAACCACAAATGTGTGCCTATGGATTACGACGGCAGTGCATACGGCAACTATTGCCTGCAAATTGAAAACGGTGATTGTTCGAATCCGTTTCGAACAGTAGTTGATAAAGTTAGCGTTTCGTCTGCGGAAGACTCTGAACCAAATAGCTATTGTGGTGTCAATGAATCTCTCACTACGTGTGAAGCCGTACTCGCTTGGGGGGATCCATGTACGATGGAGAGCATTTGCGTGGTTAACGGTGAAGAAGCCCTTGGAAGTTTTTGCAGAAAAGTGGCTGGCGCTGACAACAGCTGCGCCTATCCATGCGAAGATGACGTGGAGTGCAATTCCACACGTGTTTGTAAAGACCCGGGCGATGGTAGCCCCAAGTATTGCGATGCGACCTAAAATTCCCAAAATGGCATGTGTATTTATCGAAAAGAGTTAGTCGTTTTATTTTTTTTCATTTGTCCCCAAATTGCTTTTGCAACCCCAGCGCAGTCCTCCCAAAACTGCGAATTTTATCCAGAACTCGAGAACCAAACGAGATGCTGGCTGCAGAAAACAGAACCCTCTGACTACTTATTTTCCTACGGCTATAAATATTGCGGAAAATTTAGCAAGGCAGAGAGTGCGTGGCCTTCTTCACTAAAAAAATGGTCAGAAAGAACCAGACTATGTCTTCAAAAAGCAGTCTCAAGATCAATAAGTTGCAAAGTGATGGAAGAACGCGCTTTTGAATCACACCCCAGCTGTTATGTGGCTTCAGGCCTTTGCAATCTCCCTTGGAAGCAGATTCTCTCCGTTTTGCAAGTGATTATTGATCCAGATTTAGTCATGAAGGTCGTCGAAACCATAAAACAGACCATAGAAACGGCTAAGAAACCTACTTGTACTGACCGGATTGTTAGAGAGCTCCTAGCGGCTTTTTCATGGATTAACTACGTAGCTAACAACCAACCAGAAAACCGAGATGAACTACGTGATTTATTGGTTCTCAGGGATATCCCGGTCGATAACATTCCTGAATACATTTCGTATGCTTTTTCTCGCCTAACAGATCAACCTGCGAACAAAACTACCGAAGCAATGCGAGTCTACACTTCCATCTACTCCAGGGTGAGTGAAGATGAGGTTTCTCTTGCCAAGGCTCGAGACCGGTGTGTCTCAGGAAAAACAAAAGACAAGAAATGCGAAAAGATTACGAATTTGGCCGGATCCAGACGAGCGCTTCGCTCATTGAAAGAACTCCCTAAAACTATAGATCCTAAAATCATAGCCGAGGTTTCTGCCTACAAGAAATCTCTAGAGGTGCCCTCATCCGGAGTCGTGCGTGCCCGTTAACTTGAAGCTAGTTTTAGGAGAGAAATTTAACCACGTGAAATATATGGCTCTGAATGCGTTCTATTCCGTCCGCGCCAAAGTCAAAACCCTCCTTCGCCAAGAAGGCTACCGCATCCGCGACTTGCAAGAAAAACCACTCTCCGATGCCTCCCTTCAGCAATGCAAGACCGCCGCCTGCATCGAGCCCTTAGCCAAAGCCACTGGCGCCGAACTCATCGTCGGCGTGGCGCTGTGGCAACAAAAAGAAAAACAAATGCTGCAAGTTGCCGTAAGTCTTGAAGAGCCTGGCAGAGGCCATCACTCCAGCAGCGCCGAGACCAACGAAGAGCAGGGCGCCCTTGAAAAAGCCACCGCAAGCGCCTTTTACAAAGCTCTTGCCAATCTCAAGATGGGACAAGAACGCACCCTCATCATCGACGGCGGCCCCAAAGGCGCTCTTGTCAAACTCGATGGCACCGACGTCGGCGTCCTTCCTTACCACGGAAGCCTCAAACCCGGCACCTACCAACTCCGCATCACCCTTGACGGCCATCTGCCCTACGAAAAACAAATCCACATCCCATCCGAAGAGCCTCAACAACGCCTTCGCGTTGATCTCAAAGTCGACCCCAATCTGCCCACCGACAAAGCCTCCGTCTGGAACTGGCCCATCGCTGGAGTCCTTGGCGCAGTTGGTGTGTTCGGAGTAGCCACCTTCGCTCGCACCGCCATCAACAACGGCGAGTGCAGAGGCAGCCGCAACCTCTCGGACGTGTGCGATGACGAAGTGACACTCAGCCCATGGGGATATCTCTCGCTTGGCGTCGGCATTGCATCGCTACTCGGCGCAGGCTTCTTCGCCATCTTTCAACCCATCCGTGTGCAATTGCAAACCGACGGTAAAACCCAAACCGGCATACAAATAAGAGGAGACTTCTAATGCGCGCATTTTACACACTCTGGACGGCCTCATTTTTACTGTTGGCTGCTGCTTGCGAATTCACCAGTAATGGCGATCCAAAAAACAGCGCCTGCGGCCAGCAATGCCCCGCGGAGACGCCCATATGCGATTTAGACAAAAAAGAATGCGTGCAATGCCGTGACGCAAACGATTGCAGTGATGAAGCTAAGCCGCTGTGTGAAGAGACCACTGGTCGCTGCGGTGAGTGCGCAAGCAGTGCTGATTGCACAGACGAAGCAGCTGCGCGCTGTGATGCAGCAACCCTCAGCTGCATCGCGTGCCAAGAATCAAGCGATTGCGCAGGCATCACGGGGAAAACAGCATGCGATGTCAGCGCAGGAGTATGCAAAACAGCCTGCAACGAAGACCTTGATGCCGCTTGCGGCGGCAAAGTCTGCGATGTCACGCAAGGCACTTGCAGTGAGTTTGACCCCACAAGCGCTGATAACTGTCAAGCATGTGTGGCCGATGCGCAATGCAAAGCGAATCACAAATGCGTCCCCATGCAATACGGCGACCCACCCGAGTTTCATGGGAACTACTGTTTAAAGATTGAGAACAATGATTGCGTAGAGCCGTTTACTGCGGTGATATCCGAGGTAAGCGTTTCTTCTGCAGATAATGCTGATCCGGAAGGTTTTTGTGGGGTGAATCCAAGCTTAACCACCTGTGAAGCAGTACTCGCCTGGAGCAAACCCTGCACATCCGATGGCAAATGCACCATTGATGATGTGGAAGTGGATGTACCAGCTGCGATTTGCAGGCCACTTACGGGCCTCGGGAACCGCTGCACCTATCCGTGCATCGACAGTGTAGAGTGCAATCTGACGCGTGTTTGTGAAGACCCCGAAGCAGGGATTGATTTGTACTGCAACATTGACTAACCCATTATGCGCTACTTCTTAGTTGTCACCAGCCTCATCCTCCTAAGCTGCACCAGCAGCAGCGACGACTTAGGTCCTTGCGGCCAGCAATGCCCAGCGGAGACACCGATATGCGATTTAGACAAAAAAGAATGCGTGCAATGCCGTGACGCAAACGATTGCAGCGATGAAAGCAAACCACTGTGTGACGAGAGTAGCGGCCAGTGCGGTGAGTGCACAAGCAGTGCCGATTGCACGAACGAAGCAACGGCGCGCTGTGATGCAGCAACCCTAAGCTGCGTGGCTTGCCAGGAATCAAGCGATTGCGCAGGCATCACGGGGAAAACAGCATGCGATGTCAGCGCAGGAGTATGTAAAACAGCCTGCAGCGAAGACCTTGATGCCGCTTGCGGCGGCAAAGTCTGCGATGTCACGCAAGTCACTTGCAGTGAGTTTGACCCGGATGATGCAGAAAACTGCCAAGCGTGCGTGGCCGATGCACAGTGCAAAGCAAACCACAAATGCGTCCCTATGCAATATGGCGACCCACCCGAGTTTCATGGGAACTACTGTTTAAAGATTGCAAACGGTGATTGTGTGGAACCTTTTCAGACCGTGTTAGATTTAGTAAGCGTCTCATCGGCAGACGGCTCAGCACCAGGGACTTTCTGCGGCATTAACCAAGAGCTTGCCACATGCGAAGCAATACTGGCCTGGAACAAACCCTGCACCGAAGATGGCAAATGCACCATTGACGACGTGGAAACCGATACTCTTGGCGCGATTTGCCGCAAAGTAGGAGGCTCCGACAATCGCTGCACCTATCCGTGCGGGGACAGCGCAGATTGCAACCCGACACGTGTCTGCGAAGACCCCAACGCGGGAAGCGACCTGTACTGTAATATCTAACGTAAGCGCATAAATGACAAAAACAATGGTTGTTGGATTCTTTCGTAAAAGCTAGTCTTCCGCTGTGCAGGTTCAGGAATTCGAGGGGAGACTTATCCCTTATCTGGCAAGCGATTTGCTCGAAGAGCCTCGCCGTTGGCCACCACGCGAAGTCGAAGTCCTAGAAAGGCTTCAGCGTTTTGGCTTAATCGGTTTGGCGGAGATTACGGCGAGAATTCGTTGGCTTACTTATACGGATCCCGAGAACGAACCGCGCGATGCACCGGTACAAAGTCGTCCGCTTATTGCCGCTCTCTTCGAGGTTTACCTACCGCGGATAATTTCGTTCGCTTTAGATGTTTGTCCCGTCGATGGTGACAATGATCCAAACGAGCGCGTTTTGACCCATTTGGTTCAAGAAATCTACGCCGCCACGGAAGGCAATTGGGACGAGAATACCAAAACCATTGCTACCAAAGAAGCGAACGATTGGATTATGGGCAAATGAAAGGAACTTTGGGAGAGAAAGAAGAAATGGAGTTCGGTGTTGACCACAATGAACCAATCTCAAGTGCAAGAAGTGGTCAAAGGTTGGGGTGTCGCTCGAAAAATGGCTTACCAAGTTTTTGGACGACATTGGCAGATGAGTAATCTGCTGGCTTCTCTTCGTATCCACAACGCGTTTGTCGAGGAAGTTAGTGATGGTGTAGACAACAGTCAACAATACTTAGGCGCGAGCGCCGAAGATTTTGTAGTATTCGTATTGTGTTTCGAACACTTTGTTGAAACAGACGGGAGGGCTAAAAATCTTGCGGGTTGTCTAAATTTGCCACTCAACCAGAGCAACAACAATGAGCTAAGGAAATCGATGGTAGCAGTCTGGGATCGCCTAACTGTCGAGCTGCCTGAGCAACAAACGTCACAAAAAGAAATAGGCAAATATGTCGCAGATCTTCTCGCCAAGAATATTGGACATCAATTGTTCGACAAACCGATTCTGAAACGCAAGCAAGAAGACGACCACGCGTACCTTCTGGTTGCGCCAAAGCTGCTGCAGTGGATTGCATCAGTTCGACTAATTCAAAGGTTTGAAGCTTTCCTTGCAAACCACGGAGAATTTTGCCAGCAATCTAAGAAGACTCTGGGCGGCGTGCGCGGACGTTGTTTCGAACAGGTGATCTGGGAAAGTCTATCAAACGCTTGCAACTCAGAAAACGAGGCCATCTACCGCGTCGACGATTTTTTGCTGGAAAAGCAGCCAAGACCCGCGGCTCCAGATTTTGTGTGGATACAGGGCCAAAAAGGCATAGTTATCGAGTGTAAATCAAGAATAGGTGTTGGAGCAGACATTGAAATGAGCGACTTTACAACTTTTTTGAATTGCTCGTTGTGTCTCGAAGAAACATCCAAGCGCCAAATGGCCCCCAACAACGCCTGGCGCAAACAACTTTTCCCGGAAATACCTGAGCTTGAGGCCGTGCAGGAATGGGTAGGTGTTGTTATAACACTGGACGAATTTGTTTCTTTCCTTGGCTTCGAACAAATCGCAAAACATTTCAATTGGCTTCAAGGCACAGGATTGAAAGGCATACGATTAGCCAGCGTTGCGGAACTCGAGCATTTTGCTCACCAAAGCTCTTGCCTTGAGTATTTTGAACGTATAACCCAGTGGTGGGAACGAATCCAATTTCGAAATCTTCGATTCGGATATCCCGATTTCCTTGAAGGCATAACTTTAGAACTAAGCCCTATTGGTCAGCGGCAACAACAAGAACTTATGGACGGCATAAAAGAACGGTATTTTCCGAAATGGAAGGGTTGACACCCCGGTGACGCACAACTCTAGCAAAGTCAAAATAGGGGTCAGGTCGTGTTTTTGCTACATGGTGGACAAAGACACCGATGGATAGACACGCTTCGAATCCGCTTGGACGAACGGAGAACACCCTGAAATTTCTTTCAAAGTAAGAGGACCTGAAACCCAACCATTATACCAGACCGTTCTCTGCGTCGTAGCATGCCGTTAGTAGTCATTTCACGACCTGACCCCTATTTGGCTGTTTGCTTTGATGCTATCGCTGAGCGTGGGCTGCGACGATAGTGGCAATAACGGCGACGCTTCGGTTAGCGATGCGAATGACAGTAGCGTTGAGGATGTGTCCAGTGACGGAGGCACCGATTGTTTTGGCACCACTTGCAGCAGCACGCAGGTGTGTTGCGGCGATTCAACCTGTAGCGGTTGTTACGAGCAAGGTGACTCGGGTAACGTCTGCGATCAAATCACGCCGATTTGCCCCTTGGATGGCGGTTTTCAACAAGTTGACGGCGGCCCGATCAGCTGCGATTGCCCGTCTGCACAACCCACATGTTGTGTGGATTTCTGCAATCCAGGCAAACGTTACTGCAGCTCAGCTACCAAATGCCCAACGGATTGCATCGGACCACCCATCGACTGAGATTGCTTCGCGATAACGTCCGATTACAGGTATTGGGTCCGGGATCGATAGACACAAACCTATGATATGACTTAGCTTTTTAGACAAGGCGCGGGTGTTTGCTGAGTGCAGTCGCTGCGCTTTGCCTGAAAACGTCATTTATATCAATGAGTTGACTATGCCGATCCTAAACCCATGGAGAAAGCGAAGAAGCGAATGGTTTTGCTTATTTATAATTTGTATGTACATATAAAAGCGCTATACTAACATTATGCTTGTCGAGGTCTTTGCAGCGTTGAACGATTGGGTCGAAAGAGAGAATCAGAGCTTTCGACGGGACGGGCTACCGCTCTATCGTCCCTGTAAGATTCGCGTATTCGGTCAAACTGCGCTTCTTGAAAGCAAGATTGATTTGCCGCTCATTGCAACCAATGACGTCGATGTATACGCCGACTATGAGCATGCTGTTCAGATGCAGTTTGAGAAACTACTTAAGCAACATGGTAAAGTATTGGACCCGGTGGGTCATGAAGGGTGGATGCCAAAAGAAACACAATACCAAACGGTCTACCAAGGAACTCATATCCAAGGACAAATCGCTCTGGCCGATTACGTGTTGTTAGCCAAAGCCATTAAAGCTCCTCAGAAAAATCACCAACTGATTGCGGCTTATCTCGCTCGTGGTGCAAGCGATATGTTTGTTGAGCTGGCGAAGAAATACAATGTCGATTTGGAAGGGTTTGTGAAATGACACGGCATACGCTTCAGTGCAGAGCAACGAAAAAAGCAGTAGAACTCGATACGATATATCGTGATCGACGTTTTGTGCGCGTTGTGGGTAAATTGATCGACCTTGGTTTGTTGGACACAACCATGCTCCACATAGGAACTTACCGAGGCAAAATCAAACTGGACGATGCTTTGTGGGCTGGCCAATACGAAATGCGTATCTTGGAACTCTTGCCTGCGCTTGTAATGAAAAAGCCTGGTATCTTTTACGGCACGCTCACTCTTGCAAAGGACCTTGAAGCGGTTTGCAAAGCCATTCGGGCAGGGAAGACAGCGCCTAGCTTTCGTGGCGTCGCTGCCGAAGACTACATGCAATGGATCACAAGAGTAGGGCATCGCGGCAAAATGCCATCCGTACTCAAAAGCTTTCGCTTCTCTCAAAGCGATTTAGAAAAACTACATGCACTGAAGAGCGCCATTGGAGCCAAAAGCGACACCGACACGCTTCGCTATTCCCTCGGTTTAGCACTAAGCCAACTACGATAAGATGCTGGGCTCAGCGATGGGGGAGGTGCCATCGTCTTTGAAAAACTGTGAGTGCCGATGTTTTTTCAACATAAATCCCTTTAATAGAAAGGGTAGAACAGCAAGCATGTCCTTGAGGCCCATTTTCTCTGCGATAGGGAATGGATGACCTTCTTTGGCGTAGCGGCCGTAAATGCGACTACGAACCGCGCCGAATGTTTTTTCTAAGTACGTTGGATCATCTACCGTAAAGGTTGAATGGATAAGCCCGACCCAAGGGAATCGCGCACGCGTGTTTGCGATGGGTGAGTTGCAACAGGTCGTTGACCAACGGTTAAGACCCTGCTCACTGAGACGATTGCATCGCAAGGCTTGCTGTCCTGACACAATGTTAAATTCAGAAGGGTAGACCGGCACGATTTCCGTGCCGTCGTAAGGATCAAGCAAATCCTGCCGCCCAAGTTTTTCAAGATAGCTTTGGCAATCATCGCAGTAGCACACCAAGCGTCCTGGCGGGTTGCGCGGAAAAGCCGCTAGCTCAGCTCTAAATATTCCGCAATCGCATCTGATTTGCATACTTTCCCTCCGATATCTAAGATCGATGACGAAATGGGATATTGCAGGACATGCAATAGTTCTCCTTGATACGCAACTCCTGTTTGCTCGGGCCGATTCGGCAAGGAGCGAGAACATGGATTGCAAAAATTGGCCGTTTCGATGGATGAGCGTGGGCGCGCTATGTTTGAGCACTGTTTTGGGCTGCGCGGTGACGGGTAGCGATAGGAACAAGGCAAAAACCATTGCCTATGACCTGCCTAAAAAAACGCTCAATACCGAAGGGCGGTACTTGGCAGATTAGGAGTTTGACTTTGCGATTTCGGGCGCCAAAAAGATCAAATGAAATTCAATCGAGCCATCATCGTATCGGCGATAACGTCACAGCGGCAAGCCTTATAAGCGGCCTGCAAAGGTCCCAGGCTGGGGATAAGATTACCATCAAACTGGGTAGGACAGAGTGCGTGATCGTAAGCTGAGAGTTTCTCTAGTGTTTCTGGAGAACCAGCTAAATCGGCGGGTTATTTTGGGATCACTCCTTTTTAACCTAAACGTCATTCGTGTTGGCGCGCCAATTGCATGCCAGAGTCGGTAGAGTGTTTTAAGAGAGAGGCCGCGCATGGAAACCTACACATCACGACCAAAAAGCTTCCGATACCAACGACTAATTTGTTTGGCACTGGCCTCATCGCTGTTCCTAGGTAGTGTCAACTGCGCCGTTGAATCACATGACGACACGGAACTCCAGCAGAGCGAGGACGAACTGCTTCTTGTTATCACGGGTGCGGTAGCCTACCTTGTGGCCACTTACGGCATCGTGGCTACGGCCGCCATGATCACGGCGGCAATCGGGGCGGTGCTTGGCACCTTCGATCTTATCATTCGAGGCGATGAAAGCATCCCTGCTCAGGGTGGTCGTG
Organism: Myxococcales bacterium; assembly: GCA_016699535.1. Lineage (NCBI taxonomy): Bacteria > Pseudomonadati > Myxococcota > Myxococcia > Myxococcales > Myxococcales bacterium. Next base: position 2,505,929 of record CP064980.1, on the reverse strand, counting down.
CCATTGCCGATCTAGTTGGCAAAGCATACGCCGCGATAGAACAACACAGTATCTCAGCACAGCAACTCGAAGCTCAGCTCTACGAAGCGGAGCAAGGCTACAAAACATATGGCATCGTGCTCGGTGCAAACGGCGAAGTGCTGACGCCTCCTGAAGACCTTGAGCGCGAGTACGACGAAGAAAGCTGGGCTGCGGCTGCAGAAAGTTGGCGACAATGGGCCAAAGTGCTTCAAGAACTTTCCCCAAGCCAGTTTGGGCCACCGCCCGATGATCCCAACGGCGATCCCGATTCGAACATGTGCAAAAATCTAAAAGATGAACTTGATAATTTGGGGCAATCAATCATAGACGATCCATCGACACTCGGTCTCATTGCTGTCGACGAATTGATCTTGGGATTGCTCGACAACAGTTCCTACCTGACGATTGACATTCAAAGATTTTACGCATTCGATGCGATGGAAAGCGGATTGATTTGTAGAGTTTTGTATTATCTTGCACAGTGTGCAATTGAAATGGGCTTTCAATTCATACGTGTCGTTGGAAATTTTTCAAGTGAATATATTCCCCAAAAGCTCATACGAAATTATCGTCCGAGCATGGATCCAAAACAATTCTCACATCCGGCAAGTGGTTACGTGGACATCCCACTTGGTCCATTTCGATGCGAAGACGGTCGAGGCCCTGGTAGCACGGCCTACAGGCTCTGGATGGCAAACTGAGCGAATAGCGTGAGCAGAAGTTACCCTGGCCATGGAACGATAGACTTGGGACAAACACTCTACGTGTAACGAAGCAGCTAACATCACGCAAACCTTGGCACGAACCAAGGCAGTGTAAGTAAAATTTACAAATAAATACAAATAGATAAAAATCAAGCCCAGACCCTGTCTCATATTTTAAGCAAAGTTGTTTCTGAGGCCAGACGCGTAGCAAAGACGGAAGGAATCGTCTCATCTTTGCATTGACTCCAGGCAGAAGCAATCTAGTATGCGCCGCTATGGCCTTGGTGGTTCAAAAATACGGCGGCACGAGCGTCGGCACTCTCGAGCGCATTCAAAAAGTAGCCGAGCGTGTGGCGAAGACTCGCGCCTCGGGCAAAGACGTCGCTGTGGTGGTTAGCGCCATGTCAGGCGAAACCAATCGTTTGCTTGCGATGAGTCAGCAGCTCGCAGTGAGCCCTGAAGCACGCGAAGTCGATGCGCTGGTATCCACCGGCGAGCAGGTCACAGCAGCCTTGCTTTCGATCGTGCTGAACAACATGGGTGTGCCCGCACGATCGCTTCTCGGTCATCAAGTTCGTATTTTAACCGACAATGCCTTTACCAAAGCGCGCATTCGCACCATCGAAAGTGCCAAGCTCAACGAGACCTTAGAGCAGGGCAGGGTCGCTGTAATTCCCGGTTTTCAGGGCATGGACAAGGATGGCAACATCACCACCCTTGGCCGTGGAGGCTCCGATACCACGGCCGTAGCCATTGCCGCAGCCACCGGGGCTGAATGTTGTGAGATTTATACAGACGTCGATGGCGTTTACACCACCGACCCCAATATCTGCAAAAACGCCCAGAAAATCGAACAAATTAGCTACGAAGAAATGCTGGAACTGGCGTCGCTGGGTGCGAAAGTTCTGCAAATTAGATCAGTTGAAATTGCCATGAAATATGCGGTACCAGTGCATGTGCGCTCAAGCTTTTCCGATAGACCAGGAACCTGGGTCGTTCCCGAAGACAATCTCGAAGCCGTGGTTGTTGCTGGGGTGACCTACGATAAAAACGAAACCAAACTCACCATCCGTGCAGTGCCCGATCATCCCGGCATTGTGGCCTCGGTGTTTGAACCTCTTTCCGAGGCAAACATTTCAGTCGACATGATCATTCAAAACGTCTCGGCTCAAGGCAGCACCGACTTAACTTTCACCTGCACCAAGAGCGATGTGAAACGCGCCAAGGAAATTGCCGAGAGTGTTTCCAGGGCAGTCGGCGGCGGCGAAATCGTTGTGGATGAAGCAGTCGTTAAAGTCTCCATCGTAGGCGCGGGCATGCGCTCGCATGCAGGCGTCGCAGCGAAAACTTTTCGCATCTTGGCCGACGAGAGCATCAACATCATTGCGATTAGCACAAGCGAAATCAAAGTCTCGGTGCTGATTCATTCCAAGTACGCCGAACTTGCCGTGCACGCGCTTCATCAAGGCTTTGGCCTGGGAAAGAATTCGACGCAACCACCCGCATAACCGGCCGATAACGCTCGTATGAAAGAGCAACACATCGGTCATCTCGCCGAGTTTTTCTGTCTGAGCGTCTTATTGCTTTTGGCTTGGGGCAGCGCCTGGCGCATCAACCATGCCCAAGCATCCCAACACGAGCAAGCAAGCATGTTTGCGCCAAAGGGCAGCAAAACACTGAGACAATGGCGAGCCAAGGCTGCTTGGATCCAAACGCTGCAAGCGCCGAGCAGCTCGCGCTGCTACCGGGCCTTGGTCCAAAACGCGCTCAAGCTATTTACACGTTTCGCGCTCAACACGGCTCCTTTGCATCGATACGCGAGCTTGACGAAGTAAGTGGCATCGGAAAAAAAACGCTCGAACGCCTCGAGCCCTATCTATGTATCAATCCCGCAGAGTTCGCAAAAACTCGTTAAAGCTCAAGCAGCCAGGTCAATCGTAGATTAACCGTCAGGTATGCAGGATCGGTATTGAAATTGGAAAGATTTAAAAACGGCCGGATATCGAGGCCCATAAGCAATTCGCGAGACACGAAGTAATCGAGCCCGACAATTCCATTGACGCCTACGTTGCTATCGCTTTGTCCGCTGGCCATATCCAGTTGAGCAAAAGCACCTGCTCCGAAAAAGGGCACCCAGCTCAACACATCAAGCATGTAGACCAGTTCGGCTCCACCAAGCATTCGCCCGACTTGCTGATTCGCCGGGTGCAACATGAAACTCGCATGCCCTAAAAGCGACCAGGTGTCATTCAAGCCCAAATTGGCATCGATCCCTAAACCCAAGCCGTGCGCACTTTCGAGCTCTGAGTCAAAGGAAGCGCCATAGCCAAGATGCACGCCGAGCCCCAGACTGCCATCATAAGCCCAAACCGACCTCGGTAGCGCAACAAGCACGAAAAGCATGGCAGCAAGCGCTACAGGGTTTGCGCACATAGAGCGAGCCAGAAAGCCGAAGCTCCGGAAAGTTCGCGAAAAACCGCTGCACCGAAGGCGCTCTTGTATGGCACAAAAAAGGACTGATCATTGACTAGGTCTACTGGCGTATTATAGACATCAGCTCGGCAGTCAAGCTTGGACCATCAAAAGGTGGCCTAAAAAAAAGGCAATATCAAAGTGACAGACTCAAGCGCAGAGCAATCGAAAACCCCAAAGCACGACGATTCCAAAGAGCGTCAAACCGCAGGACAACGTCTTGCCGCTCAAAAAGCAGCGAAAGCCGCAAAGAAGGCCGCTAAAAAAGGGCGGCCGGTCATGGAAGAAGAGGTTTTAAGACGAGCTTCACACCTTGGCGATTGGGTCGCAGCTCACCGCCAAAAAGTGGCTTTTGCAGGGATTCTTAGCGTGCTTATCGTTGTTGGCCTCACCGCCGGTTTATGGCATGCCTCACGACGCTCCGCCGCCGCAGCGGATTCCTTGAGCAAGGCCATTGCCACGGTAAGCGCACCACTGAGCAGCGAAGTTAGTGCTGAGCAAGACGATTCAATTAAAGTAGTGGAAAGCTTCAAAAACGCTGAAGCGCGATCGAAAAAAGCCGAGGAACGCTTCTCGAAAGTCATATCAGCTTATCCGAGTACCAAAGCGGCCAAATGGGCGCGCCTGGGCAAAGGCGCCATTGTACTAAAGGCTGGCAAGGTCGCCGAAGCCAAAGCGTTATATAAAGAAGCGCTCTCCGGCGCCGACAACACCATGCAGCTGATTGAAGCCTTCGAGGGTTATCTCTACAGCTTTGAAAGCGAAAAGAACTACGACGAAGCGCTGAAAGAAATACAGAGCATGCGCACAAAACATCAAGCGGTGTTGGGCGATATCGCCGACTATCACGAAGCACGATTGCTTGTGGCAACGGGCAACAAAGACAAAGCGGGCAAAACCCTGGCCAACCTTGTCGTGCGGCTTCGCGATGAGAAAAGCGAAGCTCCAGCGTATTTGCTTTCAGAAGCAGAGCTTTTTCTGCTTGAGATCGATGCATCTTTACTGCCGGACGGCAAGCTAAGCGCGAGCCAATCGGCTGCCTCAGCGAATCCCTTTGGTTCGCTTGGCGGCTTAGGTGGCATGGGTGGACTCGGTGGAGGAGCTGGCGGCGATGGTGCTGGCGGCATGTCACCCGAACAAATTCAAAAATTGCTTGAGCAACTGAAAAATCAGCAAGCTCCCGGCGAGCCAGGCGAGTGATGAAAAAGAATAGGGCGGCTTTGGCCTTTTGCTTGTTGTTGGCCTACTGCGGCGGAGTTAAAGACAGTTACGGCTGGCCCAACGACCGGCGCTCTGAGCGCACCGCAGCCGGAACCAACGCTTTTGTTTTTCGATGGGCCAAAACACTGGTCTCAAAGCTCAGCGGCGGAGGACCGTATGCGCCCGTTGAGCTCAGCGCTGCAGCGCTCGACCCAGAGCACGACCGCGTCTACATCGGCACATCCGAAGGGCGTTTTTGGGCACTCTCCGGCGGCGGAAGCAAAGTCTATCACTACAACGCGAGCGCTGCGATTCAAAGCAAACCCGCTTTTGATCCGGATCGCGATGAACTGTACTTCGGCACTGAAGATGCTGTGATACATGCGCTGAACGCAAGCAGCGGCATGCTGCGTTGGCGCGCCAAGGTCAAAGGACCCGTGCATCAAACCCCCGTCTTGGCCGCTGACCGTCTTTTCGTCGTAACCGACTCCGATCAGGTGATTGCCTTATCACGCAACGACGGCAAAGAGATTTGGAGCTACCGGCGCGAAGCACCTGACGGCTTTGCGATTGCAGGTCGCGCTGGCTTACTAGAGGCCGACGGCAAAATTATCACAGGCTTTACCGACGGAATGGTCGTAGCCCTTGATCCTGTTTCTGGCAACGTGCTCTGGGAGCGGGACACCTCGGTTGAAGTCGAGCAACCCATGGGTAGTCCCGAGCGTTTCGTCGATATCGACACCACGCCTGTGCAAGTTGACGATGTCGTATACGTCGCATCGTTTTCAGGTGGCGTCTTTGCGATTGAACTGTCCGGCGGTGGCGTGCGGTGGCATCAAAATGAATGGACCGGCATCACTGAAATCGTCAAACACGGCGATCATCTGCTCGTGAGCTCATCGGATCACGGTTTAATCATGGTCGACTTGCTCACAAAACGGCTGGTATGGAAAAAGAAATCGAGCGCGGAGCGCCAAGCCGAGCTGCGATTTTGGGCGACAGGGTGCTGGTAGGGGAAAGCTCCGGCGCGCTTTTGGCCATCGCCTCACACGATGGCAGCGAGCTGTCTCGGATCGAGGCTGGATACGGCTTTTCAGCATCGATTTCCGTGGCAAGCGGCCGGGCCTACGTCATGTCCAACGGCGGACGCTTGTTTTCTCTGCAGCTGTAATTTAGTCAATTCCAGCGGAATTTGTTATCAAATTTGAACTATTTTGGCCTAAACAACACTAAAATTCGGGCATGGGTGTATCGCGAACGATAGCAAGCACGTCCGCATAGTAATCGCCGATAAAGGACTTAATTTGCGAGACCCCAGCGCGGGTTGCATCCAGATGATGCACAAATTCCAGCTCGGTTAAAGTCTCATCGCGACCGTAGGCAAGCACAGAGCCTTCAAGTAAATCGATATAACTCGTTCCCCAGATCTTCTGATACCGCGTTGCGGTTATGTCCGGTTCACCGTCGTCCGTTCGCTCAACCACACCGTGCCGCCATTGCACGTCGTAATGAACCGTAATAAGGGCGTTTTTGGTGTTTTTTACCGTATAAACAAAGTCGTAGAGCTCGGATTCAGGCTGTTCCTCCACAATTTCCCATCGATCGACTTCGCGCCGGTCCACCGAAGCTAGTGGCGTGCTGAGCGCCGCATAAACCTCGGCAACCGGTGCATGAACAAAGCCACGCGCGTGAACCCAGTCGTAGCCATCCTTGGAACCCGAAATCATATTGAGCGTCTCTGGAAAAGGATCGCCATCAAGCTCCGCGGGCACACCCGCCAGATTTTCCTCAAGCGGTTCAAGCCCAACAGGAAACTCGCTGAGCACGTTCTCATCGCAACCAGCCAGCAACGAAACAACAAACAAGCAGCACAGAGATTTGTACATAACGGCCACAGTTCTAACGCCAGTAGACGCCAAACCCAAGCCCCCAGCTTCACAACACCTGTTCGCAGAAGATATATTATGTTAAATAATGAACAAACTGATTTTGCGGGGGTTATCGCAAAGGTCTGGCTACTACTGCCCTTTGAACTGCGCTTTGCGCTTTTCGGCAAAGGCACGAAGTGCCTCTAAGCGGTCCTGGCTTGATAAGGTGCGTTTATAGCAAGCCGCTTCGATATCAAGGCCTTGCTCAAGATCCACATCATAGCTGGAGTCCACAGCTTCAAGCGCCGCCGCGATGGCGATGGGCCCATTTTGCAATATCGGCGCAAGCCAGGCTCTAGCGGCATCCACCACGTTAAGATCTGCAAGCGCCAATTCATCAACGAGACCTCGGCGCTTGGCCTCAGCGCTCTCGACGGGCTCAGCGCTCAGAATCATCCGTTTGGCCATTTGCAAACCCACCACACGACTCAATCGCTGCGTGCCGCCAGCACCCGGAATAATCGCTAAACGGGTTTCTGGAAGGCCCAGCTTGATACCATCGATGGCCACGCGAAAATCGCAAGCTAGTGCAAGCTCTAGACCGCCGCCGAGCGCTGCGCCGTTTATCGCGGCAACCGTAGGCACTGGCGCGCGATCAATCAGCGTGAAGGTCTCACGAAGCAGGCTCAAAAAATCAGAAACATCGCTCTCAGACATCGACAAACGCTCTTTGAGATCGGCCCCTGCGCAAAACGCCCTACCGCCCGCCCCTGTGATAATAAGGGCGCGGGGCGCATGCTTGCTGCCTAGCTCGAGCGCAAGATCATGCATTTGATTCAGCATGGCTTGCGATAGAGCGTTACTTTGTGCGGGCCTGTTTAAGGTCCAAACCATGCACTCGCCGTCCTCTGCCACAAGAATGTCTGATTCAGCCATGCATCTGCTCTAGCTTAAAGCCGATCAAAGGGACAAGAGCAGATGCACCAAACACTTGACCTAGAGAGCAAGCAGAGAAAGGATGAGGCGCTATGGATAAAGAAACCCTAAAGAAGCTACTTCTAAGCCTGGATGGCGTCAGCGAGACCAAGGGCCGCTATGAATTTTCCGAAAATATGGATATTGTCGTGCATCTTGGAGAGCTCGGTCAAGGGCTCGAAGTTGCGCGGGTCAAAAGCATTGCCTTTAGTGATACGGCTTTGGACATCGAATCCGCGGACGCAGGCCGTGTTTTTGCGGAAGACAGTCAAGTCTGTGCCGTTGTGGTGAAATCAACCGATTTCAAAAAAGCTTCGCGTACCGGCTTTTCGCTGTAACGCTTGTAACGAAGGTCACACAGAGCTCATGAACGGACAGCGGGTACTTGTATGTGATGATGAACCCAGCATGCGCAACATGTTGGACGTTCTGCTATCGCGCGAACAGTACAAAGTGAGCACCGTCAGTGGCGCGCTCGAAGCCGCCAAGAAAATCAAAACAAGCGCTCCTTTTGATATTGTCATAACCGATCTATCCATGCCCGATGGCTCCGGCATGGACGTTCTTAAAGCTGCGCGACAGCGCGACCCATCCAGTCAAATCATTTTGATTACAGCATACGCCACGACCGAACAGGCCGTTGAAGCGATGCGTCTTGGCGCCTACGACTATGTTCAAAAACCTTTCAAAAACCACGAACTGCTAGCAACGGTAGAAAAGGCTTTAGAAAAACAAGCCATCGTCAAAGAAAACCAGTCCTTGCGTGTACGCGTTCATGAAGGACAGCGTACTGGAGAGATCATCGGCAAAAGCGCTGTCATGTTGCGCGTGATGACCATGGTCGAAAAAGTAGCCTCCGCACCAAGCAGCGTGCTTATTACCGGCGAAAGCGGCACCGGAAAAGAAATCGTTGCCCGCTCGCTGCACAAGATTGGCGATCGCGCCGCAGCGCCTTTCGTCGTGGTTAACTGCGGCGCTTTGCCAGAAAACCTCATGGAAAGCGAGCTTTTTGGACACGAAAAAGGCTCGTTCACGGGCGCAACATCGAGCAAAGAAGGCCTCATTCGCGCAGCCGATGGTGGAACATTGTTTCTTGATGAAATCGGTGAGTTGCCCATGCCACTGCAAGTAAAAATTCTGCGCGTACTGCAAGAACGCAAAGTGCGCGCCGTGGGCTCCGATGAGGAACAGAGTGTTGATGTCCGCGTGGTCGCTGCGACCAACCGTGATCTTGAAGCCGATGTTGCAGCGAATCTATTTAGGCAAGATTTATTCTATCGGCTGAACGTTATTCGTTTGAGACTTCCCGCTCTGCGCGAGCGCCGGGAAGACATTCCTTTGCTAGCGGAACACTTGCTCGCTAAGCATACGGCCCTTCAAGGTAAAAAAATTAAGTTTTCACCAGAAGCACTAAAAATCCTTCTTGGCCTGCCTTATCCCGGCAATGTTCGAGAACTGGAAAACATTGTCGAGCACGCGGTGACCTTAGCCAGTGGCGACCTTATTCACGCCACAGACTTGCCAGAGGAGTCCCTTGGCGGTTCACCCGAGATTGTTGCTGATTTGCCGACCGACGGAAGTTTTGATTTGGACGCCTATCTTGGGACTATCGAACGTGCCCTGTTGCGCACATCACTCGAGCGCGCAGGCGGCGTACGTACCCAGGCAGCTAAGCTCTTAGGCCTTAGCTTCCGTTCATTTCGTTACCGACTTGCAAAATACGACATGGACGAAGGAGATGAGCATGAGCAAAACGAAAACTAACGTGGCTTCACATTGTAGCCGTGTTATAGTTAAGAACGTGGGATTCATGCGTGCACACAAACGACTACATTCGTCCTCCCAAGCAGGGCTATACGCTCATCGAACTCATGGTCACGGTAGCCATCATCGGCATTTTATCAGCTATCGCAGTTCCGACCTTTACCGCCTACGTCTACAAATCAAAAACCACCGAGGCGGTCACGTTTCTGGCCGAGATCAAACAACGTCAAGAATCCTATCGCGCTGAATTCGGCCAGTATTGCAATGTATCTGGTGCCCCTACCACACGCTGGCCCACTGCCGCCCTCGCCTACGACAGTGTGGATTGGGGAAGCCCGCCGACCAACTGGTCGCAACTCGGAGCATCTCCTGATTCGGCTGTCCGATTCCGTTATTCGACCGTTGCTGGATTTCCTGGGACCGATCCATCGGGCTCCGGTTTCGGAAGCAGCCTAGGTTACGATGGCGGCGACTTTTGGTTTGTCTCTCAAGCAGTGGCCGATCTCGATGAAGATGGAACCACCGTCTTATTTGAATCCTATTCCGCAAGTAGCAGCATTTACATCGATCAAGACAAGGGCTGGGACTAAGCAGGCGCAAAAACAAAGCCTATGTGCACCTAGCAGAAGCTATGAGATCGCGCCGCAAGGCTGCTTCATTACCTTGTAGGTCGATGTACCTGCATCGACAGCTCCGCGGTTGACGGATTTTGTCAGCGCAAGCGCTCAACAATGACATTTTACGTCAGCTTGAAAAGCTAATATTTGGTAAAGAACTTAGAAACCCGGCATAATCCCAGAGCCCAGAACTTGGTACGCGCTTTGCAAAGAACTCGACCAGGCTTCGGTAGCTGTGAGATTCTGGGGCTGAGAAGAAAACACTCAAGGAGGATTTAAGGCATGTCAAAACTATTACGGAAAAAAGAAGGTTTCACACTCATCGAGTTAATGATTGTGGTTGCAATTTTGGGTATCTTGGCCGCGGTCGCCATTCCAGCATTCGTTGGTTATGTTCGTCGTTCCAAGACTTCAGAGGCAACAGGTAACCTCAACGCTCTTTTCAAAGGCGCAGCGAGCTACTACAACCAAGAGCGTAGCACGCAAGGGCTCACTGCAACCGCTGCTGGTAACTGCACGGTGGCTAGTATCGCCTTAACTCCTGCCGATCCAGGTGCGGATAAGCAACAGACTAACTTCATCACGTCAAACGCAGGTTGGGCAGCCCTTGGCTTCGCCGTTGCTGACTTTGTATATTTTGGTTATCAGGTGACTTCTGCAGGCGCTAGCTGCACGAACACTGCATCGGATACCACGATCTACACCTTCGCTGCACATGGTGACCTTGATGGTGATGATACAAACAGCACCTTCGAGCTTGCTATTGGCTCGGATGCAAACAACGAGCTCTACCATTCTCGTGGCTTCTTCATCCAGAACGAGACCGAATAAGTCTAGCTAGTATTGATGGAGAAAAACCCCCGCAAGTCTTTGACTTGCGGGGGTTTTGTTTTTCTGTCGATTTTACGCGGAAAGCTCAGGAGCCATTTTGCAGCAGGCCCTCGAAAAAAATTGTACAATCCCGGCATGTCGCGTGACTACAAAAAGACGGCCCTTGTCCTAGGACTGCTTTGCACATTGGGCATCGGCATGCGAAGTTTCCGCCTGCCCGCGTTAAACTATTACATGGCGCACCAACGCTATGAGGACGTCTACTACGTGCCCCCGAAACAGTGGCTTGCCACCTTTTCGCTTGGACACAAAATGGCACTCTGCGATTTGCTTTGGCTGCGAGCACTAGTCTACTTTGGTGAAGAAATACAACACAAGGGCGAGGTAAAGTATCTCTTCAACTACGTCGATGCCATGCTCCGCTTGGATCCTTATTTTAGGCAGGCCTATCTCTGGGTCGGCAATGTAGCGCTGTACCGTACGGGTAAGATCACCTCAAAAGATGCTTACAAAGCCGCAGACTACCTCAAGAAGGGCGTCGCTCTTTTCCCAGATGATGGCGAGCTTGCTTGGGATTTGGGCGCAACACTTACCTATGAATTGCCTCCGCTACTTGATAACGACGAGGAGAAAAACCGCGCTAAAGCAGATGGGATCCCCTATCTTGAAACGGCGGCACGTCTGGGAGCAGGACCTTCGTGGCTGGCTTTGAGCAACGCTTCTGAACTCAAGCGTTTGGGACAAACCGAACAAGCGCTGCGTCACTTGGTTGAAATCTACGCAACGATCCAGGATCCCGACACAAAGGAAAACATCAAGGCGCAAATCTCGAGCTTAAGCGACCAGGCCTATGCAGAAGCCTTGCAAGCTGCTTTTGCGGAGTTTTCCCGAGAGCGACAGGAGCAATACCCCTACCTAAGCCCCACCCTCTACCTCCTCGTCGGTGAACGCATCGACTTTGAAACAATTGATTTAGAGTGGTATCGAAAGAGCCGTTTATAGAAGGCTTTACCACGCTGAACTGGAGTAACGATTGCCATCGCCACGATTTAGACCCCGATCCCTGCAGGGACTCTCCTTGCTTGAAACTTCGCTTATCGTTGCTGTCGTCGGCAGCGTTCTAGCCATTGGCATCCCGACTTTTTTTAAAAACTTTCGAAGCGACAAAACGGACGAAGCAGTTCAAATCCTTGAACAGATACACAACCATGCCGCCTCCTATTTTGAACAGGTCCATAATCACGGACGACTTCAGCAATGTTTGCCTGAGAAAGCAGGCCCTACCCCGAAGCGCCCCTCGGCAAAGCGCAAGTGGTTGCGCATCGCTAAACTCAAGAAAAAAGCACGCGCTAATTGGAAAATTCTCGGCATCAAAAACGACCAAAAGCTGCGCTACCGCTATTCCTTTCTGCCAACGAAAAGCGGCTGCAACTTGTCTTTTCCGCCACGAACACCGGTGTTTATCGTACGCGCCGAGGGTGACTTAGACGGCGACGGGAACTATTCGCTCTACGAGCGTAAGGCGCAAATGAACCGCAAAGGAAAACTCGTTCCATTTGGTCCACTCATCGTCCGTGACCCCTTAGAATAGGGTCTCACGCATCGCTCCTTAAGGCTGCAGCGAGATGATTTGTTTTGTCGTTTGTCCGGCTTTAATCGAAACGTTGATTGTTTTTTCTAGATTAAAATCTGGATTATGCAATCGGATTTTATGCGAACCAGCGGAAAGCTTAAGGCTCATCTGCGGGGTCACGCCCATAGCTTTGCCATCAACGTATACCTGAGACCAAGGCCGTGAGTTGATTTGCAAGGTACCGGTACCTGCCTTCGAACTCGTCGAACTTTCAGCCTTAGCGCGCGGCCTAGGAGCTCGCTCTGCTTTTTCTGTTACAGAAACTGTTTTGCTAGCGATTGCCGCGTTTTGTTTCCGCAAAGTTGCTTGGATATCAATCGAGCTCTTGCCGCTCGGAACAACAAGGGTCTGCTCAAAAGGCTCATAGCCCTCTTTGTCTACCCTCAAGACCCATGGCCCGTCCTTAAAGTCCACGCTCGTCTCAACAGGAGTGCTGCCTTGAGCATTTTTGTCCTGGCCGCGCGACAAAGTCACCTGCGCACCAATCGGGTCACTACTAACGTGCAAAGCGGCCTTGCTGCTTTGAAGCTTAATTGTGGGCAAGGTCATAAAATGACCTGAAGTTAAATGAATCTGCTTGGTCCAGGGTAAGTAATCACCATTGTGTGTAACTCGAATTTCATAAGTGCCCGGCTCGAGGTCCGCAACGCGAACAGGACTTGGGTCACTAAACAGTTCACCGTCAATATAGACCTGAGCCCCGGCAGGAACAGTCTCCAAAAGGAAGCCACTGTTCGTCGTAGCTTGCATTCCGGGCGATGTACTTGAACCAATTGGTCTCAAGCGAACCGTTGGAAGCTCCAACACTTGCCCAGGATTAACCTTTAGTGTGGTAGCCCAGGGCTCATATCCTGTTTTACGGACTTCAAGATTATGCTCTTTGCCCGGCTCAACATCAGTCACCACAAACGGGCTTGAAAGTGAGGAGACCGGACGGTTGTCTAATAGCACAACGGGATCCGTCGGTTCGGTCGAAAGCTGCAGGATCGCACCCTTGCTCGGCCAAAAGTAAACCGCCAGCACCACCGCAACTACCACGACGCCAAGCCCCGGGATCAGCTTCCTTCGATCCAAGCCCTGAGGAGAAAGAGCTCTGGAAATCGTAGAAGACCAGGGAATAAAGGGTCGTCCGCCTGAAACCGCGGAACGTGGAGCACGCGAAAATGGTTTTTCAGCAGCCTTAGTAGGCTCGTCGTCCGTCTCGTCGTAAAGACGTGTGTCGGGCTCATCATCTACCCAAGTGACTTCAGAACTGGACACATTCATCGCAGCGCTCTTCGCTGCCGTACCAGTCGCAGCTTCCCGCAAAGGCGGCGGTATAGAAACACGTTTTGCGTTTTGATTTAAGAAACCAGGCGGTGGAGGCGCACTCGGAACAAAGGATTGTGTTTCTGGCGCATTGCTCGTAGAATCCTTTTCTTTTTTTGAGGTCGAAGATTCCAGAGCCGGTTCGGCTACTTTGGCTTGCTCTATCGTTTTAGCCACGGACTGAAACTCGTGAGCATAAAGTTTAATTTGCTCCGCTTCCTTTTTATTCTCTGCTTCGATTTCTTCTTTAAACTGCTCTTTCATATACGCTTTAAGTTCCTTTGGCGAAAACGACTGACCACTGGCGTATAAAAAGCTTTCAAGGTCATCTCGGATTTGAAGTGCACTTGATTGACGATCAGCTGCATCCTTTGAAAGTGAGCGAAGCACGATATGTTCAAGTTCTTCAGGAATACGACGGTTGTAAGTGCTCGGCGGCATGATCTCCACATTGCGCACTTTCTCAAGTGTAGAGAAATCACTTTCACCGACGAACAAGCGTTCGTTGGTTAAAAGCTCGTACAGACAAATCCCCAAAGCAAAAACATCACTGCGCTGATCCAAAGGCAGTCCCCTCACCTGCTCGGGCGACATATAGCTAAACTTGCCCTTGAGGATGCCGGCCTCTGTCTTACTTACTTTGCCTGCTGCCTTAGCCACGCCAAAATCAATGATTTTTACTTCACCGTCATAGGAAACAAGGATATTTTGCTGTGATACGTCTCGGTGCACAAGATTCAACGGTTCACCATCCGAAGTGCGCTTGTTGTGAGCGAAATCCAAGCCTTCGCACACTTTCATCATGATAGAACAGGCAAAGGGTATGGACAGAGGGCTGCCTTGTTTGCGCGCCCGGTCAAAAAGCACGCGAAGGTCTTTTCCTCGGATATACTCAAGCGCAATGTAATAGCTGTCCTCAACTTTGCCTAAATCAAAGACGCGGGCGATGTTGGGATGATGAAGCTGAGCAGCAATTCGGCTTCATCGACAAACATTGTAATAAAGGATTCATCGGCCGCGATACTCGGAAGAATCCGTTTGACGGCAACAAAACGCTCGAAGCCTTTTTCACCAAGCGCCATGGCTTTGTAAACTTCAGCCATGCCGCCCACGTTGATTCTGTCGAGTAATAAGTAGTTGCCAAAGGGTATAGGCTTTGTCACGTCGTAAGCCTTTGCATCGTCAGTTGTTCCAATAGCGGCGAGTTTCGGAGAGGCCGGCAGTTTCCGGGATGAAAGGTACATGGGTCAAGACTTTCTGTGTTCAAATTGAAGCAAAAACGTTCGAATGCAACTATTTCTGCTTTCACTGTGACTTTGCACCATGTACAAGGCAACGCGAGCTCAGGGATCTGCTTGCTTGGGTGCATCTTCTGCTTTCTCTTCCATTCCAGGCGCCCGAAAGCGAGGTTTATGTTCTTCGGGAAAGTAACGTACCCGTTTGCCCTGCGCATAAGCCCACCGATGATAGGGCAACGGCGTGTTGTCAGGAAAAATCACTTCAGCCAAGCCTGTTTCGAGCGCTACGAAGGCTTTTTTCTCGGTATTTTCGTCAATCGCGCTTGCATGACCATCAAGGCCAGCCAGGCCGAGTTTCGTCGAAAAAACAAAGCGCTGCTCGTCATTTAGGCTTATCGCTTCGCGGATACCCATGGCTGCAAACAAGGCCGCCAAGGGCCGTTTGTCTTGAGAATGACGCTCTGCGTAAACAAGAAAGCCATCCTGGTCCACCCCGACTGCGACGCTCGTAGAGTTATCCTTTGACTGCAAGCGATCGCCATAGGCTAAGGCCTCGGCCTGATCTGGCAGCTTCCCTACGCCAAACTGAAATCCGAAGCCTAATTTACTTTTCTGGACATACAACGCCAGGCGCCTATGTTTCTCGCGCTTAGGCGCCGTAAGAAAAGCAAGGACATCCTTGCCTTCGGAAGTCTCACTGTTCTGCGGTAGGACTCGGTTCGGATCCACACGAAGCAGCCACGTGCAATTCCCATCATGGCTCTTCAGGCAAGCGCGTGCAAAAGCATGCGGCCAACCACGGTGTGGCAGTCCTTTGGTTGAAAACTCGATGTTTTGATTTGCAACATTAAGTTTGGGGCCCGGAAGAACAGGTCGCAACGTCAAATAGAAAAAGTCACGGGGATCACGGCGAATGTAACGTGGAAAGCGCATCATCGCCATGGTGCGCACAGCCTTGCGGGAACGTGCGATGTAACGATTGGTATCGGGTACAGCCATCGTGGCTTGAAAATCGTCTTCATCAGGCTCCGTGTTCACAAAGTCATCGGGCCTGGGCAAAACGTTATAAAACTCAAAACCAGTGTGCTTGCTGTTCATATCAAGATGAAGACCTCGCAAGCATCGCGCCGCAAGCATCGCCGCACCCAAGGCATCAGCTCCCATGGATTTCCCCCAGAAAAAAGCCAAAAAGCCCTCTTCTGTGACACACAGCCCCGAACGATCGATATAGGTTTGCTCCCCAGCATGTTGTGGAGCGGCTCCCCACCACCATCGTTTCCAGGGATTGTACACGCCATCTTCAACCACGCTCGTGAGATTTTGTCGCATCGCAACCATGTCTTCTGGAATCTGCCGCGTTGCAGCAGCTTCATCGTAACCACCCGAACCTCCCGGAGGCGGCGGCCATGATCCCATCCCGACATGACCATCATCGTAAACAGCAACCGTTGCAGCCCAAGGCTTGGGCGGTAAGTACACCCGTCCATCGGCCATCATTCCAAACTCACCATGCAAGGCCTGAAACCCACCGTTAAAGCGCCAACGAGATGCCTCATCGTAAAAGTCATCGCGAGGATCCTTCCTGTCCCTGTCTCTCCGGTCGCGCTTTCAGGCTCTTTGGTTCCCATCGCAATATGAAGCTGCACTTGACGAGGATCCCACATGGTAATGTAAACACGCGTAAATCGACGTTCTTCGTCCGTACGAATAAAGGTCTGCACGAAAGCCGCGGGACTGCCAGGATAACTTCTCACATAAGGATCGTTTTTGATCACCAGCCATTTGCCCTCACCGGCAATCGGAGGACTTAGAGCAGGCCGAAGCGCCTGGGGTGGCCAGCCCATCTCAGGATCCGTTGCTTCAAGCAAATACTTTCCGGCTTTCAGCCCCAGGTCCTCGGCCGCTTCACTCGCACTATCGCTTCCAAAAACCCGGAACGATACACGGTGAACAAAATCTTCAAGGCTAAAACACACGGTGCTCCAACCACTCGATAGGGGCAGGCCCGATCCAGGAAACTTTACGAACCGTATCGACCAACCAGGTAATCAATCCAGGTTGCGCTTTTTCCGTCGGTCTGCGCACAAGTCCGTGCACGCTTAGATCCCTTTGCAAATCGCCTTCACCTAGCTCAAGCAACTGGTCGTTGTTTGCAACGAGCAAATGATTCTTACGTGCATACAGTCGCAGCGTTTTACTGGCTTGGCTCAACTGAAACCTGGTTTTCCCAAAGCCCTCAAAGCGTCCAAACTCCTGATAATTTGAAATGGCATTTTGCAAACGCGCAAACCACGGCCAAGCCGTCTCTTTTGCGCCTTCTCCCCGCAAATCAAGAACAGTGACCGCATCGAATCCGTCACCTACGCGTGAAGCATACGCAGCAAAATGGCCAAACAACCTGAGCATGCTCTCATCCGCGCTACTTGTGCGCGTCAGGTTTCTAAGATGACTAAGATCCCATAGTTGCCCAGAGCCGCCCTCGCGAACAGTTGCATAGTACAGATCATAGGCCTCGTTGTTTGTTTTACCCAAAAACAATATCGGACTTTGAAGCACAACTTTCTTTGGGGGGTCCATACGCAACACCGAGTCTTGCTTCACAACGATGCCCTCTGGCTCAAGCAGCTCCGAAAGCGCTTTGCCCAAATGCTCATTCCTAGCTTGACTGCCTTGCAGAGCCCAAACAACCCCAAGCACGACACACGCAGCGAGGAGCCAGCGTCGTTTTAGGAAATAGTCTTGAACAATGGCAAGCACGATAAACTACACACAGCGTGCGTATCGTGGGTCGCCAGGCTGCAATGCAAGCTGATCACGAATATCGTTGTAACGCGTACTTACCGTATTGGCGTTAACGCCGTAACGCTTTGCTACCGAAGAGCGGGTAACTCCATCGATCTTGTTAACCAATACAATGGCGTACTCTACTGCAGCCGCATAAGCCTCGGGCTTGTTAACCCGAACGCTCTTGCTCTCTTTGTAGTCGTTCCAAAGCGCCACCGCTGAATGAAACATATCCTGTGGCAGGCCAGCTTGTTCCATCTCTTGCGCTAAGACATCAAGCACTTGACTTGACCGAGTATATTTGGATTGGCCATAAGTCGCTTTTTCCTCTCCATCGTCTTCACGTATAGGCGATGGCAATTCTGAAAAACCAGCTCCGCGTCTACTCGCACTAAACGCTGGCGCACTGTCAAAAAGTTCGTGTGGACCCTGCGGCTGTGGGGCTCCTTCATCAATCCAAAGAGCAAGCTCTCGATGACCTCTATTACTTGGAGCTGCATCCAGGGCAAGTTGCGCCAATGCCTGTGCTTCATCAAGCTCGCCTAAGCCCGCGAGACAGTGCGCAAGCGACGCAGTGATTTCATGTTCTGTTGGCGCATGTTCATGCGCCTTTCGCAAATGAGAGACGGCTTCAAATGAAGCGCCCAAAGCCACATCAAGCAGATGACCCAAGTTGTGATGATACCATGGATTCTTCGGGGCCACTTGAAGCGCACGACGGTAAGCTGCAACAGCCGCACCGTAGTTACCCAAAAGCGTTTGGCACAAACCAAGCAGCGCATGCGCAACATCGTCGTTGGAAGTTGTCTTAAGAACCCGTCGTAAATAAAGAGCAGCTTTCCAAGGATTTTCCTCGAGCCACAACTCGGCAAGATTACGATAAGCAAACAAACTTAGGTCGCTGCCTTCGTTGGCGTGCTCGGCGATGCGTTGCAAGACAGGTTCAACCTTCGAGCGTTCACAGGATTTTGCAAGCATGCCTTCGGCACGTTTGCGCAGCTCCATTAAATTCGGTTGATGTGCTTCGCCTTTCATCGTTTCGACCTATAGCGTGGCGTCCAAAGCGTGGCAAGAGCGAGATTCATTTTACTCTGGCTGCTCTTTTTGAAGGATGGCAATGAAGGAATCCGCCAACACGCGTAAAGGGGAAGCGAGCGCAGCTTTCTTGGCCCGCTCCTGCACGCGCCTCGCAAAAGGCACAAAAGAGAGCGTGGGGAGCTGCTCAGCAAGACCAAGGCCACGACACTCCAGCAAACGTGCTCCAGCAGGGACAATCTTTCGCACCACCCAAGGGCTTATCCAGGTCTCTGCTAGCAGGTTTGCCCCTCGACCAACCGCCAAGCTTAATTTTCGAGTAACAAAGTTCAAACTCAACACGTTATTAAACTCCGCCACGACGTACCCACCAGGCCGAGCCACTCGCACCATCTCGCGAAGCACAACTGGCGTATCGAACTGACTTGCAAAGCCATCGAAACAACAGACCACATCGAAGGAATGATCTTCAAAAGGAAGTTTTGTTACCGAAGCTTCATGCAGAGCAATCGATGAATCGTTCAAATCGGCTGACTTTTTCTCCACCACCACTTCAACTTCACGACTAAGGCCTTGCAAAGCATTGAGCACGTCAACGCGCCCACTGCCCAGGACGAGGATCTTTCGGTGTCGCGCAAGCTCTTGGATACTCTGAAAGCGCAAACGATCGACTGTCATTGCAAAGTACGGCAACGCCTCGCCTTCACGTTTAAAGTCCACCTCGTTGTATTGGGTACGCATTCAGTAAAATCCCCACCCCTCTATGCCACACTTGATGCACAAGAGACAGCCTACGGTGGCCCCTCTTAACCATGCCTTCTATAGGTCTACAATCAATTGCTCACGGTGCAAGCGTTCGCTGCAAAAAAATCGGTTTTTTTGTTGCTCTCAAAAACCACAAAGACCGGTTGGGAGTTTGGCGTTTCTGAGATTCTCTGCCATAATGCAAAATGAACGGCCAAGATACCGATCGAGACAAAGAGCACGCTGAAACGCACGCATTCAGTGACGATCCAGACGACGAATTCGAATACGAACGACGGCCATCAAGCTTCGAGCGGATTTTGCCCGAACTACTACGCAAAGGCTTCGAGAAAGGCATCGAAGCAGGATTAAACACCTTAAACCGCACCGATGGTGCTTTGCGCGGAGTGGTAGGCGACGCAAGACTCCCCAAGGAAATGGCCAACTATGTCTTTGCGCAGGTCGATGACACCAAGAAAGCTATTTTGAAAATCGTAGCACGCGAAGTCCGCGACGTCCTGCACGCCACAGACATTGTAAGCGAACTAGAAAAAGCCCTGCAAAACCTCACAGTCGACCTGCACACGGAAATACGCTTCAAAAAGAGCAAAGACGGCGAGCGCCTTGAGCCCCAGGTTAAAAGCACATCCTCCACAAGCTCGCAAAAGACAAAAGAATAGCGGACTCTTATTCAATACTAAGATGCTCGATAGTCACGGCCTGCTTCGGTGTGTTACTCGGCGGACCGCTTTGAGGCACACGCGCAATCTTAGCCACGAGCGAGAGCGGTTCACATTCGCCGAAAATGGTGAAGCTGTTCATTTGGTCCAAATGAGGGGCTGCTCCATCCGTAATAAAAAATTGGGCGCCGTTTGTGTGAGGGCCCCGATTGGCCATACAAAGCAGACCAGCTTTGTCGTGCTTTAAACCTTCCACCATCTCATCTTTGATCGCATAGCCGGGCGTGCCTCGACCATCACCCACGATGTCGCCTCCTTGAATCATGAAACCTGGAATCACTCGATGGAAAGTCGTGCCATCAAAATAAGGACCTTTCTGCCAACTGCCCAGCTTCGGATCCCAAAACGGACGTAAGCCCCGGGCAAGTCCAACAAAGTTGGCAACTGTGTTTGGTGTCTTGCCAGCAAAAAGCTTACAGCTAAGCGTACCCAAGGAAGTCACTATCTTTGCCTGAACGTTCTTCTTATTCCGAAGGCCCGCCGTGGCTTGCGACAAGGAAAATTTGCCATCCAGAGGATCGGGTGAGCTTGGCTCCAATTGCAATGCGGACGAATCAGACAAATCGCTGGACGCTGCTTTTGAGATAGGCTGACCTGGAACATTATTAAATCGAACCTGCGTTCCATCGACGATGCCCTGCTTCTGAACAAAACCGGCGTTCACCTCGAGCACATATTGCGAAAGCCCTTCGACACGTCGAGGTATTGTGGTGAGCGGCTCTGCGTATTGCACACTGCCAAGAACTCGGTACTCATCGGTAATAAAGATCATATCGAGCGGCAAATAGGTATTCTTCATCCAAAATCTCAAGCGCGTGGGTCGTTCAAACAAAAACAGCATACCTTGCGTTTCTGGAAGTTCTTTTCGAAACATAAGGCCACGGCTCCGCTCGGCCTCTGTCTGCGCAAGCTCAACTTGCACCGTTACAGCTGCTTGACCCGGCGGACTCAAGGTCACCGAAGCCAGGCTCGCTTTGCTTGCGGGAGCATCGTCCTCGGCTTGCTGTTGTGTTGAGCTGTTTTCCTTTTGGGCAGACGGAGCGTTCTTGTTGCACGACGCCATCGCAAAAAGGACGATAAGAAGTAATTTGTTCGCCATGCTCCGGACGTAGCACAGCTTTCGGCATCAAAACACAGCCTCTTTGGAGCCTCGTTGATTCGCACTCCAAAAACCGCACGGAACGTGCGATGCTGAGGGCCATGTCAAAGCAAGTTGGAAAGGTTTATTTACTTGGGGCTGGGCCGGGCGATCCTGGCCTTATTACCTGCAAAGCTCTGCGTCTCCTTGAAGAAGCCGACGTGGTGCTCCACGATGCTTTGATTCATCCCGAGCTACTCCGGCATTGCAAAACAGGTGCGCAAGTACGCTTTGTTGGCAAACGCGGCGGCGACCCCAAAAACCGCCAAAGTAGCATCAACGAAGCGCTCATTGACGAAGCGCGAGCCGGCCATACAGTGGTACGGCTCAAAGGAGGCGACCCCTTCCTCTTTGGTCGAGGCTCTGAAGAAGCTGAAGCGCTCGGTGCGGCAGGGATTCCTTTTGAAGTCGTCCCAGGCGTGCCCTCCCCGATGGCCGCTACCGCCTATGCCGGCATCTCCCTGACCCACCGTGAGCTTTCAAGCAGCGTCGCCTATGTCACCGCCACTGAATCTCCTGAAAAAGATCGCAGCGCACACGATTGGGCAAAACTCGCCACCGCTACTCAAACGCTGGTCTTGTTTATGGGCATGCGCAAGCTTGATGTATTGATGCAGCTACTGATGGAACACGGCAGAGCAGCAGACACCCCCGCAGCAGTCGTGCAGTCGGCTTCGCTTCCTTCACAGCGCACCATCATCGGCCAAGTCAGCACCATCGCCAAGCTGGCCCAAGACGCGAACATCGGCATGCCAGCACTTACCATAGTCGGCGACGTGGTTTCGCTGCGTCATCGCTTGCGCTGGTACGATCGAAAAGCCTTGTTTGGCAAACGCATCTGGGTAACACGCATGAGCCATCAAGCCTCCGACTTTTCTGCCTTGTTGCGTGATGCTGGCGCCATGCCCCTTGAAGCCGCAACCATCGTCTTAGAGTCGCTAGCGCAATCGGCTCAAGTACGCGCCGCAATTAAAACACTCGAAGACTACCGCTGGGTCCTATTCACCAGCGCCAACGGCGTACACTGCTTTTTCGAAGCGCTACAAAACGAAGGCCTCGATGCGCGCGCTTTTGGCCATGGGAAAATCGCCACCATCGGCCCTGCCACGGCCATGGCCTTGAAGCACTATGGTCTGCGGGCCGACATCACACCGCAAGAATATGTCGCCGAAAGCCTGACCGAAGCACTTTTAGCAAGCGATAGCAAAGGCCTAAAAGGCGCAAAGGTATTGATAGCCCGTGCACAAAGCGCGCGCGACGTCCTGCCAAAGACGCTGAAGGAAGCCGGAGCAACAGTCGATGTGCTCGCGGTCTACCGCACAAAACAGCCCACCGAAGAAGCGATTCAAGAACTCAAGCAATCCATCGTGAACCGCCAAGTGGATGCGGTCACCTTCACATCATCATCCACCGTCGAGCACGCTGTACAGTTACTTGGAAACGAAGCTAAAGATCTGCTAAGTCAATTAGTCATCGCTTGTATCGGCCCCATCACGGCACAGACCGCTAAAAACATGGGCCTTAAAGTCGACGTGCAAGCAAAAGTTACACGACTACTGGGCTGATCGAAGCCCTGGAGGCATACTACAGTCATGAGTGATCTCGTCTTTAGGCCAAGGCGCTTGCGCCGCAATGAAAGCATCCGCGCTTTAGTGCGAGAAACCGAAGTTAAAGCTTCCCAGCTTATTTTACCGCTCTTTGTGGTGCCGGGCTCCGGTATCAAAAAAGAAATTGCTTCGCTGCCTGGCGTATTTCACCTAAGCGCAGACCGAGCAGTTGATGCCGCGAAACAAGCGGCGGACAAGGGACTCGGCGGGATTATCCTGTTTGGTATACCCGAGCGCAAAGATGCCGAAGGCAGCTCCGCTTGGGATCCCAAAGGCCCAGTCGCCCAAAGTATCGTCGCCATCAAAAAAGCAGTTCCACACTTGGTTGTGATCACCGACGTGTGCATGTGCGAGTACACCAATCACGGCCATTGCGGCGTGCTTGAAAAAGACCGCAACGGAGAGCTTCAAGTAAACAACGATGCAACGCTCACGCTTTTGCAAAAAGAGGCGCTTTGCCATGCCGAAGCAGGAGCCGACATTGTAGCACCCAGCGACATGATGGACGGCCGCATCGGCAGCATTCGTGCCACCCTCGATAACAAAGGGTTTGATCAAGTTGCTATCCTCAGTTACGCCATCAAATACGCCAGCGCTTTTTACGGACCCTTTCGCGATGCAGCGCAAAGTGCGCCTTCTGAAGGAGACCGACGTGGCTACCAAATGGATCCGGCCAACCGCCGTGAAGCCATGCGTGAGCTTATGCTCGATATCGAACAAGGTGCCGACATGGTCATGGTCAAGCCGGCTCTGCCCTACCTTGATATTGTAAGCGACGTGCGCGATGCGGTGGATGTGCCAGTGGTGGCCTATCAAGTCAGCGGCGAGTACGCGATGATCAAACACGCAGCTGCTGCCGGTGCCCTCGATGAAGAAGCCGCCATGCGTGAATCACTCACCGCCATCAAACGTGCCGGCGCTGACCTTATCATCACTTACTTCGCTAATTATTTTTAACGCTAAGCCAAACGAGGGTTATGAAAATCGCGTTTTTTGATGCTCACCATTATGATCGCAAATCGTTTGAAGCACAAAACCAAACAATCCAGCACGATATCACCTTCCTGGAACCAAGGCTGACTCACAACACCGCCATGCTTGCCAAGGGGCACACAGCCGTCTGCTCCTTTGTTAACGACACCGTGGATAAAGAGACTCTTCAGATACTCAAAGAGTGCAGCGTAAAGCTCGTAGCGCTTCGCTCTGCCGGCTACAATCACGTTGATCTAAAAGCAGCCGCCGAGCTGGGCATTAAAATTGTTCGCGTACCTGAATATTCACCTTTTGCAGTAGCCGAGCACTCAGTGGCCTTGCTGCTGGCACTCAACCGAAAAATTTTCCGTGCCTACAATCGTGTGCGCGATTGGAATTTTTCGCTCGATGGCCTCGTGGGCTTTGATCTGCACGGCAAAACCGTTGGCATCATCGGAACAGGACGCATTGGCAAGGTCGCAGCCCGCATTTTCCGCGGCTTTGGCTGCCACATCATCGCGCACGACGTTAAGCCTGACCAAGAACTCGTCTTCGAGCTCGGCGTCGAGTATTTGCCGCTCCAAACACTCTACAGCACATCCGACATCCTTTGCCTCTACGTCCCGCTCACACCGGAAACACATCATCTAATCAATGCGGAGGCTCTCTCTGCGATGAAAAAAGGAGCCATTTTGATCAACACCAGTCGTGGCGCGCTCATTGACAGCCCGGCACTGATAGAAGTTCTAAAAACGGGTCAGCTCGGCGCAGCCGGCCTTGATGTGTACGAAGAAGAAGAAGGCGTCTTTTTCCAAGACTTATCCAACCGTGTCTTACAAGACGACGTTCTTGCCAGACTGCTGACCTTCCCAAACGTCATCGTCACCTCGCATCAAGCCTTTTTAACCCAAGAAGCCCTGCAAAACATCGCCCAAACCACCTTGCAAAACATCAGCGACTTTGAGAACGCTAAGCCCCTGCTCAACGAAGTGCACATCGATCAGGTCCAACCCGCACCTCGGCTCAACCGCTAAGGGATTGAAATTACAAAAGCTATAGGCAGCCTCCCAGCGGCCCTTGTTGCCCTGCTAGCCAGAGGCTACAACGCGCCCATGAGCTTGTATTTTTTTCGAATCGCCTTGCTGTGCTTTTTGGCAGGCTGCACAGCCAAAGCCGCGGAAACAAAAACGGTCATGCTGAGTGACTTGCCAACCGAGAGCCTAAGTGCCAGCGGCGTTTGGCAGAGCGGTGCCTGGACAGGTAGCGATGCTGAGCCTTGGATCCAATACAACGGCCGAGTGCTCTTACGCCTCGAGCACCGTCTGGGCCGGGTTCCGAGCGCGATTCTTGTCTATCTTTCCTTTTCTTCCGATGGGCGCTCCGCAGCACTTTCGGCTGGCGACATGGCCCATATTATTTCGGCGGACGAACAGTTTGTAGAAATAAGCAATCAAACAAACAGCGATTTTTACGCACGCGTGGTCCTCTACTAAAGCGAAGCATTTAGGATAAAACCCTCAATTCGCTGATTTTTTGGCAATTTCGCTTGTTTGGCTCAAAGCAATGCTTAAGCTAAATTATTAAGAGGTGTGGTATTTTGGCATTTAGATGGTGATTACAGCGACTTATGGCACAAAATTCGAAATCAGATGATGAACTGGGTGTTCAGACCCTAAGCCGGCCGAAAAGCTCGCTTCGACCGCCGCGCATGTACAAGGTTATCTTGCATAACGACGATTACACCACGCGTGACTTTGTCGTGGACATCCTCTGCCATGTATTCGGACACGCGGAAACAGTCGCCATCCAGATCATGCTGCAGGTCCATACCTCTGGCAGCGGGGTCGCCGGCATATACACCCACGAAATCGCTGAAACGAAAATCCACACAGTTGATACCCTAGCAAAAGAAAACGAATTCCCCTTGAAACTTAGCTTGGAACCGGAGGGCACTTAGCCTATGGCTTCACCGATCATTGCAAAAGAGCTGCAAAAGAGCATTAAAGCCGCCTTTGAACTCGCAGCCAAGCTGCATCACCCCTACGTGACGGTCGAGCATCTTGTGGCAAGTTTGATGGATGATACCACCGTGCGTGGTGCGCTTGATTCCTTTAAATCCTCGCCCGACAAACTCAAAGACACACTGCTCACCTTTCTTAGTGAGCAAATCGAACAAATCAACGACGAGACGCAAGCCAACCCCCAACAGACCTTGGCCGTTGAACGGGTGCTGCATCGCGCTGCTATTCATGCCCTGAACTCCGAATCGCCCATGATAGATGGCGCACGTGTACTTATTGAAGTGTTTGATGAAGTCGAGTCCTATGCGGTGTATGTATTAAAGCAGGCTGGCATCACTGCCCTATCGTTGAAAGAATACGTCTCGCACCTTGCACCTTCACACGCCCTTTCCTCCAAGCACAGCAAACAAGACGAGCCCGGCCTCGATGATGACGAACCGGCGCAAGACCACGACCCGCTTGCAGAATTTACAACCAATCTTGTCGAAGAAGCCGCCGCCGGCCGCATCGATCCGTTGATTGGCCGCGACAAAGAAGTCGAACGCGCTATCTACATCTTGGCTCGGCGCCGCAAAAACAATCCGCTTTTTGTGGGTGATCCTGGCGTGGGCAAAACCGCCCTGGCCGAAGGCCTGGCGTTACGCATCTACGAAGGCAAAGTGCCTCAACATTTGCGCTCCGCAATCATTTACTCGCTCGACATGGGAGCTTTACTTGCAGGCACCAAGTTTCGCGGCCAATTTGAAGAACGCCTCAAAGGGGTGATCAAGGCTCTGCAAGAGCAGCAAAACGCCATTGTCTTTATCGATGAAATCCACACCATTGTTGGAGCCGGCATGACCAGCTGTGGCTCGATGGATGCCTCGAACATCCAGAAACCAGCCCTTGCTTCAGGCAAACTTCGCTGCATTGGCTCAACCACCCACAGCGATTTTAAGGCCTCCTTTGATCACGATCGCGCTTTGTCCCGCCGCTTCCAACGCATCGATGTCAAAGAACCCAGCGTGGATGAAACCGTGCAAATCCTCAAGGGCCTCAAAGCGCGCTACGAGAGCCATCACCACGTGCGCTATGAAAACCGCGCCCTTGAAGCGGCCGCCAAACTTTCACAAAAATTCCTACGCGATTTGCGTCTGCCCGATAAAGCCATCGACGTGATGGACGAAGCAGGTGTCATTGGCCAGCTTAAAGTCGGACGTAAATCGACACCCAAGGTGACCGTCAAAGACATCGAAGCGGTGGTTTCGCGCATGGCGGGGGTGCCAGCACAAAGCGTCTCTGTTTCAGACCGTGATCATCTTAAGCACCTTGGCGATAAGCTTCGCGAAGTCATCTTCGGCCAGAACGAAGCGGTTGAGCGCATCGTCTCGGCCATTAAACTATCCCGCGCTGGCCTGCGCGATCCAGACAAACCAGTGGGCTCCTTTTTGTTCTCGGGCCCTACCGGCGTCGGCAAAACCGAACTAGCCAAACAACTGGCCAAGGCCATGGGCGTTGAGTTTTTACGTTTTGACATGAGCGAGTACTCGGAAAAACACACCGTCTCACGCTTGATTGGCGCACCTCCCGGCTACGTCGGCTTTGAGCAAGGCGGCATGCTTACCGATGGTGTCCGGCAAAACCCATCCTGCGTGGTCGTCTTGGATGAAATCGAAAAAGCGCACCCCGATTTATACAATGTGCTTTTGCAAATCATGGACCACGCCACCCTCACCGACAACACGGGCCGACAAGCTGATTTTCGCAACGTCGTGCTCATCATGACCACCAACGCAGGTGCGTTTGAAATGAGTACACGCGATATTGGTTTTGGCAGCGCGGCCGATGGCGTGAATGTCGATCGCGCGAAAAACGCCATCGAGCGCACTTTTAGCCCCGAGTTTCGCAATCGCTTGGACGCGTGGGTACGTTTTGATGCCCTTGGCAAAGACACCGTGCTTCGCATTGTTGATAAAGAAGTTGCCTTGCTTTCGGCCATGCTTAAAGAAAAAGGCTTAACCTTGAGCATCAGCGACGAAGCGCGACAGTGGTTTGCCGAACACGGCTACGATCAAGCCATGGGCGCACGTCCGATGGCGCGGCTGGTGGAAGAAAAGCTCAAACGCCCCCTTGCCGAAACCCTGCTCTTTGAGAACACCACCAACGCATCCAAGTTGCATATCAAGGTTAAAAACAACGACATTGACCTTCAACTCGAAAACAGCCATTCCAAAAAATGACATGTTTTCAGCTAAAAACATGCCATTTTTGGCATAATTTTCAAAACAACAAGCCACTTCTGTCATGGTGCCTCTTTTAGGCTCCGCTCTGATCTTTCCGCCTCCGGAGAGCGCAGGGCCTGAAGGCTTGGTTGCCATCGGCGGCGATTTATCGGTCGAACGACTGATACTCGCCTACAGCCAAGGCATTTTTCCATGGCCCCATCATGGTTTGCCCCTGCTCTGGTTTAGTCCCGATCCGCGTTACGTGCTTGAGCCAGGCCAAGTCCATCTTTCCCGTTCGTTAAAACGACGCATTCGAAAACAACCTTTTGAGATTCGATTCGATACTGCATTTTCGCAAGTGATCAGTGCTTGCGCTGCTGTGCCACGTCCCGGACAGCAAGGCACCTGGATCACCGATGAGATGCGTGAAGGCTACGAAGCTTTGCACGAACGCGGTTTTGCACACAGCATCGAGGCCTGGCAAGGCGATAGGCTCGTTGGCGGTCTTTACGGCGTTGCACTTGGCAGTATGTTTTTTGGTGAAACCATGTTCGCCATCGAGAACGACGCTTCAAAAATCGCTTTCATCACTTTGCTCGGCCATTTGATCGACTGGGACTACACCTTGGTGGATTGTCAAAGCTACACCGAGCATCTCGAACGCTTTGGCGCAAAGCCCTGGCCACGTGATCGTTTCTTAGCTTATCTGCGCAACGCCGTATCCGAACCGGGCCATATCGGCCCTTGGACGCTCGAGCTTAGTCCAGAGCAATGCCTCAATCGGATAGAAACCTGCTCAACTTAGCACTGCTGCCATGGGACAGGGTTTAATAAGTAAACAAATAAACTTCGCCTTGTTCTGTACTTGTGCCGTTCGCAAGATAGGCTCCAGCCATAATTTCTTGCGAACTATGCATGGCACAGGCACGGCCCAGACTATCATCAGTTTGAGCATCGCTTGCGGTGAATAAATGCGTCTGAACAAAGCACCTAGGCCATTTGACTGAAATACATAGATGGCTCCAGAGTTGTCGGTCCAGCGGAACGATCAAGAACGCTCCTACGGCGATAACGCCGTTTTCAATGACCACCGAACGACCGAACCCATCTTTGTTTTGTGGATTGGCTGCTTCGCTGAGTGTTGCGGTGAGGGTCCAACTCCCAGAAAAGTCATACACGCGCGCATAGCCGGCTCCAACGCCATTTGTATCGTCATCATCGACTTGCGGTGCACCAACGATCAATCGGTCACCCTCTAGCGCAACGCTCGTTCCGAAGTAGTGGTCATTTCCACCGCCAGTGTCCACGAAGGTTTCGCTTCCCCAGCTCCCGGCGTTGTAATTGTAGACAAACACAGCTCCGTGATCTGCACCACTTGGATAACCAAGCGCTGTGGCCGCCATTCGTGTTCCATCGATTGCAAGCGCTCCGCCAAACAAATCGTTGTTGCCAACAATCGCTGGTTGAAGAGATTCTTGATAGGTCCAAACACTGCCTATCCGCTCGTAGGTATGGATCCATCCACCGCCAGGCCACGTCTCGCTCACCGCCAGCATCGTCCCTTCTATCGCAACAGCCCAGCCATAGAGATCAAACTGACCAGGAGGAGAACCAGCAATCTCGTCATTAAACGGCGAATCAAGTTTCACAACTTGCAGCCAGGTCCCATCGCTTTGGCGTTCATACACATAGACAGCGCCGCGATTAACGCCAACACTTGTGTCGGCTCCAACGGCACTTACCGCCAAATAGTCACCGGAAAGTGCAACATCATCCCCAAAAGCATCAAAATCGACACCATCCGAGGCCTGCAAATATTGAACCCCGGGGGTATTGGGATCGGCATCCACCATCTGCCAGCTGTTTGCAACCCGTTCGTAAATGAAAGCTTTACCGGGCACATCAACCCATTGTTGATGCGCTGCTCCAATCACCATGCGATCGCCATCCACATCTATACTTACGCCCAATTCATTATAGTCGTCTAAGAGTAAATTATTCAAAGTGTTTGAGCCTGACGAGTTGCATAAACCACTCGAACAGCTTCCGCTGCTTGCACAGACCGTACCGTTCGATTGATTCGACCATGTGCTTGTCGAAGTGGACGTGTTACAGACAGCGCATTCATTGCTTGGATTTATATCGTTGTTTGCGTAGCAAATTCCATCAATGTCACAGCCAGCGCAAGGACAAGCCCCGCAGCTCGCCACCACAGTCGATATCCGTTTCGTCTTGGTTCTGCATGCCGTCCGTACAGCTCGGGACTTGGCAAAGGTTACCCGCACACACCGATGAACTGCAATCTGCATCGTTTAGACATCCCGCTCCATCGTTGCAACTTCCGCAATGGCTTCCCCCGCAATCGGTATCTGTCTCATCCTGGTTGATTACTCCGTCCGAACAATTTGGCGCCTGGCATCCATTGGCGGTACACATGCCTGGGTCACAGTCACCCACAACGAGGCAACTTTCATCTGCAGCACACTGCGAGCAGACCGTTTCACCATCCGGCGACTCCAAAGCTTGTTCTTGCGACTCAAAGCCCAAACGCCCACAGCCGCCAAATAGCAGCAAAGCAAATACAAGGTAGCCTCTATAGCCCACGTTATAATAATACCATACTATTACATAAGAGATGCAATTATTTAAAAAAAACACAATAAATTCATACGATCTTCTTCCTAAGGATGTGAAAAACAAATTTTCAACTAAAAGATCGCATTCAGTTGTTCTGTCATGGCTTCTGCGAACATGGGCTCGTCTGCTGGGGGCTCGAAGTAGTCCTTGAGACTAAGCAAGAAGAAATACACAACAGCCGCTGAAGAACCGAGCCCGTAGAGCAGCGCTCCGCCAAACACGAGAGCTAGCAACCCGCCACTGCGTAACCCATCCGATATCGCTTCAATCGCTTCAGGCGTAAAAAACAGGTTCTGATAGCTTCCATGAAAATCCTGACCAATCATAATCAACTCAGCATCGAGACTTTCATCGCTTGGCGATACCAGAACAGTATAAAATTCCTGTGTCTCAGCATCGAATGCAATCGCTTGCACAAGCTTAGACAAATCCCCTTCAACCCTTTCCTTCCATTGGGACCCATACTTATCGCTTAACCAGTTTTCCGCCGGCTCACTGGGACGATAGGTACAACGGTTTTCCATACAATACGTAACACAAGAGAAATCCACCCGATGTTTCTTCCGGCAATAGTCTATACACCACTCATAGCAGCCTTGATGATTGTAGCCCCGACCAGACTTGCCGCGCGTATAAATACCGGACATCTGAAGCTTGTCATTGTCAACGTCTTCTTCCTCGTCATACACTTTTGACACCTCAGCAACTAACTGAGCACGAAGAGAAAGGATTTCTGAGCTTAGATTCCAATGCACGCCTGATAGACCAAACAAGTACGGATCAAGACCCCACACTTCTAGAGAGGTCGTTAAGAGCAATTCCTCCGGAAGGCTAAGTCCATTCACGTCTCCTTGTTGGAGCTTCTGATAAGCAGTTGCGCCTAACTCGGGTGATGCACAATACAAAGAGGAATCAGCCGATGCCATACAGCTTGCTTCGATTTCAGTATCTGGCACGCCGTCGCTAAATACCTCACAAACGCGTTCCCTCACAACTTGACATGTGGCTAACCAAAGCGAAAAGCTTGAACCCTCAATTCCAGGATCAAGCATTGCACCATTGTTTGACCCCAAAGAATCCTGCTGCATCGAGCAAAAACTCACGAGCATACAAAACAGAACACTACAAATCGATAAACCCTTCATTTTTATTCCTCGTTGTTCCTCAGTTATGCAACCGGCATGCCACTGCCTCTAATCGAGAAAACACGCAGTTTCTGTGATAGGTAGGAAGTCACCACGGTCTAGTCACCCCAAAGCGAGGGGGAAAAGACCCCTTTTTGACGTGAAAAGCCGCATATGTAGGACAAGCCGCCAAGGTGTGGTAGGGGCGTGTCTGATGCCAATATCAAGTACATGGGTTTTGCTCGCTAAGTTATCGGATTTGGAGCAGGCTGAGCTCTTAGCAAGCTTTCTGCGCGCACACGATGTGCAAAGCTATTTGCCAGACCAGTACACCACAAGCAATCTGTGGTTGTTCTCAACGGCGCTAGGTGGCTGCCGCGTGATGGTGCACACCGAAGACTTGGATCAAGCCAAAGCTTTGATGCAAAGCTATCAAGCAGGAGCCTCTTCGCAAAGCGAAAGCTCGTTAGAAACGACGAGCGCTGAGGAGACTCCGACAAGGTCGGCTTCCGATGACGATGCTCAGCGTGCTTTTCGCAGTGCAGTGTTTGGGTTGCTCATTCTGCCGGTCGTTGCACATCTTTATGCTCTCTTTTTATGTGGACGCATTGTGCGACGCGCCGAGCCCTTCAGTTCACGCACTCATTTTTGGCTCGCCGTCGGCATTAGCCTCTTTGTGCTGGCTTTAGTGGTGCGCCTGCTGTGGCTGGCTTTGTCCTGAAACACTTAGCGCGTCAGATAGATTGGGTTGCTCACCGCAAAGGGGATTTTTCCGGGGTGCACTTCGGACATGGAGTTTTGACCGTGGACGACAACCACCACCCAGCTACCCATTTGGCCCGATGCGACATTCACGCCAATGTCATCCGCCCAACGAATTGCACTGCTTCCATCAGGGCAATTCCCTGGCAGAGCAGCGCCGCTACCACCAATGCTGAAAAAACTACGCGCATCGTCATCTTCAAAGCTGCTCACGCTCTGGCCATCAACGATCACTTCAAAGCTGTACACATCGATCCAGTCTGGCGCCTGCGCACACACCGATAGCGTAGCTGTTTCGCCAACCCCATCCACTTGCTCACCCGGGCCTTTGCCACTGCTTTTTTCTTTAACATTAAGGTAGATGCCGCCACTGATAAACGCAGCCCCCGAACGCGTCACATCGCGAACTTGATTGGCAGTGAGCGCAGCTGGATCATCGGTGCCTAAGGATAAACACGTTCGCGGATAGCCGACCGGAGAGCTTGCCACTTTGTGACTGTCCGAAGAGCCCACCGCTACGATGCGCCGTCCACTGTTGAGCAAAGAAAACCAATCTTTGACATTGCCATCGCGATTGCTCTCAAAGCTACTGTTGTTGAATACCTCGACCACATTAAAATCTTCATCCCAAAGCTCGGGTAATCCAGGCGTTGCAGTTTCAGGATTAAATTCATCGAATACTTCTTTTGGTGTTTTGCCCACCCAACGAATAGCCCCCGCGTTAACCATCAGGATTGGGTTGTAAGGGCAGCACACCAAAATGCCCCCACTCAAAGGTAGTGAGTTCTTCCGATGGCACACCAAAAGCAAAATCAGCTAAATGGCTCCCTTCGCTTTCATCAAGCGCAGCAATCACCGGCGCAAAGTCCGAGACCCATTCATGATCCGAACGCACTAAGATTTCCAGACCATCGGCCACTGCGCCCTTAACTTTGACTTCAGGATCATCTGGAGAGTCAACCGATTGATAGGTATGGATATGATAATCGGCGCACATGACTCCAGGCGTTTCAACGACGCGATTCAAACTCGCCTCAACATCCACGGTCTCGTTCGCTTGCACCTCAATCGGGCTCGGATTTTGCCACAAATCATATTCATAGCCCCGAGAAACCCGCACATCATACTCGCCCGCAGCAACAGGCAAGCTGACCTGCCCTTTGGAAGGGAAGGCCAGATGCAAACGACCGTCGTGCGGAGGCTTTTCGCCGTAGCTTGCTGGAGGAAGCTGCATCACCGTGCTAGCCGCCGGAAGCACCTGAACCCGCGAGGGCAAGGCAAGGTCGTTGTTGTCGGCGTCATGAACCGTAACGTTTAACGTGCCTTGGCCGCTAAAAGACAAAGCGGCGGTATTCTCATCGCTTGCCAAGCTCTGCTCATTGCTGAAGTTATTGCCGAGCCGCCACGCTTTGAGTGTGACGGGCACGGAAGGCACATGTAGAGCAAAATTTCCATCGGCATCCACCAAGGTCCTACTCAACAACGCACCGCTTTCATCAAGCGCATAGACACGGGAGCCTACAGCAGGCGCATCGTCAGCCTGTTTGACGCTGCCGATGACTTCACGGAGCGCATCACCTTGCATACGCGCATAGGCTTGCTTGAGGCCATCCAGCCCTTTGCTGCCGACCACGAACCTGGCAGCATTAATCACGCTGAGTTCCTTCGCCGGTAAGGGGTTGGTCTCAAGCGGCATTGAATAGGTCGAAAAGCCAGAAACCAAAGGAATATAAACCTGAAGCGATCCCAAACTACTTGTTGCAGCATAGCTACTTGCAGACTCTTCAATAAAAGCAATGTATGGAAACTTCTCATCGTTGCCAACTTCGCCAACATCAAAACCTGCCGTTTCGATAAAGGGAGGCATACGCTCAGCCTGATAAAAGGCACTCAAGATATGGTTGATGGAAACATTCCCGCCCGAAGTCACCTCAACGGTAAGCCGAACGTCAACGTAATCAGCATCTGGCTCAAGAATGTAATCGTAGGCCACTCGCAATTGATCGTAGTCATCCGGAAGAAAGGTTTTTCCAATTTCGTTGAGAGCCGGGACGGCTTTCATCGGGCCGATGGCGCGAACCACTGCGGCTTCACCGTTCGAGCCGTCATTAAGCACGCCGACTTGCTCAGGCTCCACAGTATAGCGACCGATAAGCACAAGCGCTTCGCTGTAATCAGCAGATTGCACCATCGCGCCGTCTTTCATCACCGCGAAACCACCGATTTTTCCGCCCCACGGGTCGTAGTAATCGGAATCACGCTTTGCTTCGATGACCACAGCAATACGGCTATTGGCCAGAACGAAATGTCCAGCTTTCATGGTGGATAGACCTGTAGGGTCCACTGGAATCTCGCTTGCTTCCAAAGTCCCTGCTCGCGCCTCTCCCTCACCAACAGCAAGAGGGTCAGGATGGCCCTCGCCAAGTGCAAGATTCGGGATCGAAGGCCCAGAACCACTGGAGCAAGCGTGAAGTACAACCAAAAGACTCATCAACAAACTACTTTTTAGATGCATAACCGCTAGTAGATAGCACTAACTTAGCTCCTCCGCCACACGTGCGTAAATCGACTCCATCCTCGCACGCGGTGCAATACGGTGCTAGATTCCGCTCCATGCCTAAGCCCATCGTCGCCATCACGCTCTGTGTTAGTTCAGTCCTGAGTACACACTGCAGCGAGCACAAACAGACGCAGTCTTCGCAGGTTCAAGTGCAGCCTGAGAGCAGCGCTCGAATACCCACGCAGGCGCGTGTTGAGCAACAAGAGACAAAGCTGCCGGAACAAGCGCCAGTAAAAACCGAAACACTACCTAAACCAATTCAGGAAGCTGTTGCAGCCGCTGAAAAAGAAAAAGAAGGCCCCAACGATTGCGATCAAGCCTACCGTGGCCTTTCGGCGGCTATGGAAAAGCTCCGTGCAAACAGCCCCGAGGGCATTCCCAAGTCCATGCCAAAATACGAAGTCTTCATGGAGCACTGCGAAAGTCTTCCGCCGGGAGCTCAGCAGTGTTTAGTCCTACCCTACGCTTTGAGTCACCAAGCCGAGTGTCGCAAAGAACAAGACAATCTCGACGATCCAAGCAAACAAAAGCTTCAATCATTGCTTCAAGGTGAAGCGAAATAAAAAGCTAGGGCTGAGCGATTCCCTCCCTCACTTCGAATCGGAACGCACGATAACAACGTAAACTTTGTCGGCGATGCGTGGTGCTTCAAAAACACCGAGGCCAAAGGCTCTGCCCATAACCTGCATCTCATCGCTAAAGCCGTTGGGGGATTTTCGAAGCCTCGCCGACATTTGAGCAACGGACGGCAGGGCGTCATCGACTTCAGGTGGCGTTGAAAAATGATGAAACTGTCCATCGTAAAAGAGGTAGGCCCAAAGAATAAGATTCGCCTCGCTGGCGTACTCGATTCTTAGTTGTTGGCTCACCGCCTGGGCAAGCCGCCAAAGAGGAATGCCCACCGCAACCACACCC
Organism: Myxococcales bacterium; assembly: GCA_016699535.1. Taxonomy (NCBI): domain Bacteria; kingdom Pseudomonadati; phylum Myxococcota; class Myxococcia; order Myxococcales; species Myxococcales bacterium. The sequence goes on along the minus strand of CP064980.1, from coordinate 2,470,055 downwards.
ACCACACCATCATCGCTACTGGCAGGATGAGCGAAGAGCAAACTCACCGCAGCGGGCCCGCCTTTGTCATCTTTAAATTTCACAAGACCATGATCCGCTTTGCCTGCGAGCGCACTTTTGATGGGAGCATAATCAGAAAAACTCAGGCCCTGCATTTTGTCGTCTTGCTTTTTTACATCACGGGCAATCACCTTGCCTTCAAGGTCAACCGCAGCCACGAAGCTCTTCGGGGAGGCAATAAGCTCGGAGATTCCTTTAGGCGGCTGACTCATAAGACGCAAAGCAACTCGCATTTGCTCAGCTCGCTCGTCGTCTTGTACAGTAAAGCCCGGCGCAAGATGTTCAGCCGCAAGCTTTGTGCCCTTTTCGTGCCGCTCAATAATGCGCTTGATCCAGGCCTGGGCTTCAGGGCGATGTTTACTCAGGATGAGCCGTTGCTCAGGCTTGCTGTCTTTTTTCTCGCATGCGCTAAGTAAAAACAGCGCACACAACCCCATACAAAGCCATTGTTTCATGGTCGCTCCACCCAAAGAAAACTCGTGTAGTTATCTTTCAAATCCTGCAAATTGTCTTCTACCAGTCTAAGATCAAACAACTCAGCCAGAATCTTACTGCCCATCACTGCATGATTTGAACTTAAATCACCTGCAGCCAATTGCTTGGCGGCGTTGGCCGAGTCAATCAGCTCTCCTGTGCCGCTCACTTGTTTAAGTCTTTCATATTTTTGAGCAAGATTTTCTTTGCACTGCTTAAAGACCTGAGGGTGCGCCATCACCGAATCCACTTGCTCAAGCCGTGTATCAGGACGGATCATCAATGCATGTGAGATTTTAATCGAAAACTGCTCAACGATACGAAACTTGTAGTTCGCCATGGCATCGACGCTTTCCCCAACCATGCCACCTGTTGAGTTGTGCACCGCAAACTGACCGCGATCAATGCGGCCTTCATGCAAAGCCTTCAGCACCTGCTCCGTAGTGTACAAATAATGAATGTCAAAAGGATTAAGGTCATTGCGCTGGATGTAGTACTGCGCTGCTTCTTCGTTAAAACTGCCCTGACCGCCTTGAATGCCTACCGCCCAGCGTTCTTGAAACACGCGATTAGGCAAAGACTGTTGTAAATGCGATCAACCGCTTTACCGAGGGCCACACGCATATCAATCGTGTACGGATTCTTTGTTTGCAAGTCGGTAAACAGCTCCCAGCTGTCATTGCAAACTTGATCGCGAATCTCCAAAAGCCGTTTTGCGCCCAAGGTATCGATGTCGGTCGCTGCAAGCTTCATCTCATCGAGCACGCGACCAATAAAATGAGTCACACCCTGAGACCAGGCCGCTTTGCGATCGTGCTCCTCGGCGCTCATTGCTATGACATGCAAACCCTTGCCTTGAAAAAAGCCGGTCCAATAGTTCACTTGCTGCTCGCTTGCGCAAAAGCGGTCCATGACCATGGGCAAATCGTTGAAGCCCTGCTCACGCACGCTGTCAGGGCCAAACATCGGATGCAATAAGATAGCCTTTACACTACTCGGTAAGTGGCGCTCAAAGACCTGTTTGGCGTGAAGCTTGACCGACAGCACATCAAGCACGAGTCTGCTTTTTCCGTCTTTGCGGAACACCGGAGCATGCTTGGCCAAAACGCCCTCAAGGGCATTGATGGGCACCGCGTAGAAAATAACGGCTTGTGCCAGCGCTTGCTCTTCACTGACAAACGAAGAGCCTGCCGGGGGCAATACAGAGCTGCCCTTGGGCTCGTAGATAAAGAGCCGATGCTCCGGACTTAGAATCGAAGCAAGCACCTGGGCAAAACGACCATAACCTATGATGCCAATATCCATCGTGCCTTAGGCTAACCTCCGCACGTCACTATGGCATCCTGCCGTAGCCTGGCCAAAATAGCGCCAGCCCTAATTCTGGTTTCGGTCTTTGATGCGCGCCTTTTTGCCGCGAAGCTCGCGCAAATAAAAGAGCTTGGATTGGCGCACTTTGCCTTGGCTTAGCACTTCAACCAGCTGAATACGTGGCGAATGCAGAGGGAAGATACGCTCTACACCAACGTTGTAGGAGACTTTACGCACACAGAAGGTGGCTCCGAGTCCTCCGCCTGATTTGCGAATCACCGTGCCTTTAAAGACCTGAACACGCTCTTTTTCGCCTTCACGAATCAGATAATGAACGTTAACAGTGTCGCCAACACGGAACTTTGGAAGCTCGCGGCGTTGAGCATTTTCTAGGGCTTGGATTTGTGGGACAGGCTGGCTCATGGAAAAGCACTCTCTTTCATGGGACTGTTTCAGAAGAGCGGACCGAGCAAGCGAAGCAAGATTTTTTCGATGACAAGAACGTTTTTGCAGCAAGAGTGGTTACTTCTTGCGAAAAAACTGACGCCGTCATCGGAAACAATCTTGCGAGCTGGCGACGGGAGCTATTTTGAGGCAGTCCCTACAGAGCGCGTTTGCTAGCATGCCGCCTAAAGTCAGTCAACTACGACTGATTTATCAGGCGAAAAGCGAGCCTTCGTTCACAGAAGCATTGCCAAAATCCTCAGGGTTTGAAAGCCTAGGCCGCATGCTAAAGATAGGCGAAAAAGCTCCCGAAATTCAAGGACAAACCCATGCCGGTGAGCACTTCACCCTCAGCGACACACTAAAGAAGGGGCCGGTTGTACTGTTCTTCTATCCCAAAGACTTCACGCCGGTCTGCAGCAAAGAGGTGTGTGCTTTTCGCGATCTTTCAAGCGAGCTAGCTGGGTTTTCGGGGCAAATCGTTGGGGTGAGCGCAGATTCCTCCGACTCCCATACAAGCTTTGCCCAAGCCAATCGGCTTAACTACCCGCTTTTAAGCGATCCAAACCGAACTATCGCGAATGATTACAAGGCGATGTACTTTGGTATGTTGCCAAAACGCGTGACCTACGTGATTGGCCAAGACGGCCGCATTCGCGAAGCCCTACACAACGAGTTTTCCGCCGAAAAACACGTAAAAAGGGTCAAAAAAGCCCTAAATTTGCCATAAAACTTATTTTGTCCATATATTTTCTAGACAAACGCGCTGGCCAGTTAACAAAAAAGTATACGAACACGAGGACAAAGCTAGAAGACAATTCTTTTTTCGAGGTTTTCGTAGATTCGAGCGCGCCAACAGGACTGAGGAGGATGGTACATCGGTACCTGACGACGAGGTCCGCGGACGTAAGCCGAAGCTACGAAAACCTCGGAAAAAGTGCCTGCGGGCACCACGGGCTGACCAGTTATCATCACTTCTCGCCAATCAATCGGTCCAGGGTAATCGCAGCCGCCGTACGCACTGACAGGTGATTGTAATCCGAATAAGCCCGTATCGGAGGAAGAAGCGCATCGGCTTGCTCAATCAGCTCATCGGCAAGGCCATGCCCCGTTCCGAAAAGAAGCAAAACAGGCGCCTGGTCTTGCTCAAGTTGTGCGCTGGCTTGCGCATAACTCTCTAAAGCTTTGCTTTTGTTTTTCGAGCCGCGGTAACCCAAAGGAAGGGATCACTCGTGGTTTCCCCGCGGATGGACTCGCACGCTTGCTCGACGTTTGAAACCACGCGCACGGTTTTAAGCGCCTCACTGCGCTCAGGCACGCGGCTCTTTCCCGGACCATCGAGCCAATGCTTCAGCACCCTCGCAGAAAGTTCACGCTGTGCACTAATTGGCGTGATTAAATAGTAGCCCCCAAGACCGTAGCTGCGGGCCAGCCTGGCAAGGTCGTGAATGTCGAGATTTGTTACCGCCGTGCTCACGGTGCCGCCTGCTCGATCACGTATCGGATAGTGAACCAGACCGATAAAAATGTTTTTGCTGTTCATGGCTTCTTCTTGTCTACGGTCGATTGTCCCTGCTGTTCAATGAGCTCAGGCCGTCTACTGCGCGTACGAATAAGGGATTGTTCCTGACGGTAACGCTCAATGGCACCATGATCGCCACTTAGCAAGACCTCGGGCACTGGATACCCTCGAAACTCAGGGGGACGTGTGTATTGAGGGTATTCAAGTTGCGATTGCGCATGCGATTCGTGAAGCAACGATTCCGGATTGCCGATCACACCGGGCAACAAGCGTACCGTGCTTTCGATCATCGCCATGGCGGCTGCTTCACCTCCCATTAACACGAAATCACCCAAGGAAAGTTCTTCATCGACAAAATGACTCACACGATCATCGATGCCTTCGTAACGACCACATAGAAAAGTAAGTCTTTCCTTTTCGCTTAGTCGTTGTGCATCGCCTTGTTTAAAGACTTTGCCACTCGCACTGAGCATAATCCGATGGCTTCGTTTGCCATCGCTTTCGAAAGACTCCATGGCCTTCACCAAAGGCTCCGCTTTCATTACCATGCCGCTTCCGCCGCCGTAGGGCAGATCGTCCACGCTTTGATGTTTATCCTGTGTGAATGAGCGTGGATTGATGCATTGCAGCGAAAAACGCTGCTGCTCGAGCGCTTTACCAAGCAGCGCGGCTCTCAAATAGGAGTCAAACAACTCAGGAAAAAGGGTAACAATCGCAATGTCCATCGCAGCACTCACCGCCCTAATCGGGTTGGATTTCAAACTCGTCCCAGCGCTGAACGATGACGAGGCCTTTTGAAGTATCCACGTGCAACACAAAGTCGTCAATCATAGGAACCTCGCGTCGCCCATCGGCGCTGTTTACCACCAAACAATCCACCGATGGATAACTAAGCACGTCGATGACTTGTCCGAGCGCTTGCTCGTCGGCGTCATAAACCTGCATACCCACAAGGTCTTTGATGTAATATTCCTGATCGTCAAGCGCAGGTAAGGCATCGCTCGGTACACAGACCTCTGCCCCCTGCCAAGCTTCAGCTTGTGTGCGCGTGCGGATCCCGTCAATGCTAAGAAGAAGCGCTTTAGGGACCTCACGTGCTTTGTGAATGCGCAGCGTGCTCCGCTGCCCATTGTGAAGCAGGATAATCTCTTTTTGCTCGCGCAGAACAGCTGAATCAGGATTGTACAAATGAATCCGCAACTCACCCACAATCCCGTGAGCGCGTGCAACCCGTCCCAGAGCAACTAACTCAAGATCCTGGGCTCGGCTACTCAAGGATTTCTAGAACCGCACGCTTGCCGGAGCGCGCAGAGGTCGCAGCCAGCAATGTGCGCATGGCGCGGGCTGTTCGCCCATCTTTACCAATGACTTTGCCCAAATCATCGCCATCTACGGTGAGCTCGAGAATTAACGTCTGCTCGCCTTCAACAGCTTGCACATTGACGCCTTCCGGATTGTCCACCAGAGAGCGAGCAATGTACTCTATAAGGTCTTTCATTTGGTCCATTGTGTTTTTAAACTTAAGCTGTCGCAGCACTAAGTGCTTTGCGGTGTACACGAAGCACTTTTTGCAAGGTCTCACTTACCTGCGCGCCGTTTTCTTTCCAGTAATCAACGCGGTCATGCTGGATGCGAGCTTGCTCCATCGGCTGAGTTGGGTTGTAAGTGCCCACTTGCTCGAGAAAGCGGCCATCACGGCTAAACTGCTTGTCTTGAACAACAATGTGATAAAAAGGTCGTTTTTACACCCAAAGCGGGCAAGTCGAATCGTAACCATGTCTAAGTCCTGTTGGGGGGGTATCAGAATCGAGGGAAAATACCCGCACTTATGCCCAGCGTCAAGCGCAAGCCTTCTCTTCCGCCAGGATAAACACCCTGGCCGCCCTTGCTGCTTTCGGGCAAATGGGTCAAAAAGGTCATCTATTCAAAGGAAATACACACGATGAGCAAGCTCGAGCAGGCCACTTTTGCCGCAGGCTGTTTTTGGGGGATCGAAGCTAAATTTGCTGCTTTGGACGGCGTTTTGAGAAGCGAAGTGGGCTATACCGGCGGGCATACCGACTCCGCAAGCTATGAGCAGGTATGCAGCGGCCAAACCGGGCACGCCGAGGCCGTCACCCTGAGTTTCGATCCCGATCGCATCAGCTACGAAGGACTACTGGATGCCTTTTGGACAATGCACGACCCCACCCAATACCACCGTCAGGGCCCGGACATTGGCAGTCAGTACCGCTCCGCCATTTTCTACCACAATGAAGAGCAGCGCGAGCTAGCTCAGCAAAGCAAAGCGCAGTGTGAGAAACAAGCACGCTTCAACGAGCCCATCGTCACTGAAATCGCAAAAGCCGGAGCCTTTCACCGTGCAGAGGAATACCATCAAAAGTATTTGGCCAAACGAAGCGCTCAGCTCTAAATGGTTTTTGGCTCTATGCGCGGCGCTGTGCATCACGCTGGCAAGCGTTTGCTGGGCCTTCACGATTGACGATGCTTGGATTGTCGCGCGCTATGCGAAAAACATCGTCATCGGCGCAGGCTATGCCTTTAATCCCCATCTGCGCTCAGACGGCGTGACTGGCCCCCTCTGGATTGTTCCAATGATCACTGCCGAAGTGCTTGGATTGGACCCTATCAACTTCGCCAAGATCGCCTCAATTACTTCATCCGCGCTGGCCGTTGCCATGGCTGCTCATTTTGCAGCCTATAGCGTAGCCGATAGTCACAAAACAGTCGCTGCCATACTGGTTGTGTTGGGATGCGCTTGCGAAATCAACCTTTGGGTTTGGTCTTCATCGGGTCTTGAAACCGGCTTAGCTACCCTTACGCTGAGCGTCGTGATTTTCTCAGCTCTCCGCTCAACACCTTACGCAGGACTATGTCTGGGCTTAGCTAATCTATGCCTGGCATGGCTACGTCCGGAATGCTTGCTTTGTGGTTTTGTCGCCCTGCTTATCTTGCTAAGCTCAGCACGCAAACACCGGATAGCCGCATTGGGCCTAAGCGGGATCGGAGTACTCAGCGTTGCCGGGTTTCGCGTCTTCATGTTTGGACAGGCCCTGCCCCTCAGTATTCAAGCCAAACCCTTTTCGTTGTTAAATGGTTTGCGCTACAGCACACTTGCGCTTGGCGTACTCGGCCTTGGACTGGGCATGATGCTCATCGCTATACTCGCAAAACAACGCAAAATATTGTTGCTTGGGCTCATTCTTCTTGCCACACATTGCATCGCTGTACTCGCGGTCGGCGGCGACTGGATGCCCGGCTTTCGTTTATTTGTACCCATCCTTCCAGCTTTCTGTGCTTTTCTTAGTATTGCCGTCATAGAGCTTTATCAGCGAAGAGACGGGCTTGCTGGCTGCCCTTGCCTGGGGATGGTGTTTTTGCTTCCTATCGTTGACAGCACGGTTCAACTTCCCCGTATTGCCGCAGCGGCACATCTTCAAAGCGAGCGTGCTTCTTTGCTTGGGCGCTATCTATCGCAGAACGTAAAAAGCGCCGCCTTAGTAGACATCGGTCTTGTCGGCTACCAACATGACTTGTTCATTGTTGACCTTGCAGGTCTTACGGATCCCGTCATCGCAATGCAACCTGGGGCGTATTTAGGAAAAAGGCTGCCCATCGCCCATTTGGATCGCAAAGCGCCTCAGGCTATCGTGCTGCGCACACGTGCCTGGCACAAGTCGTGGCAAACACAACAACCACCTCCTTCAGTTTTTCTGAGCGCCATAGAAAGCAATCTCGCCAGACATCCGTGGTTCAGACATCACTATCGTTTCGCCAAACACCTAAGGTACCGCAAGGGCTACCACTATCTCGTCTACCTTCAAAAACCACAGCGTTAGCGGGTTGACAACCTTGCTCTTTCGCTTTCAAACCAATTTGGATACTGCGCAACCCGCATCCTGCATCGATTTCGTTTAGAGCCTGACCCTTTTTCATCGCATCAAAGCAAATAAGCGTCAAAGAAGCCCTGTACTCCAAAAACAACAAACACAACAACAAGATAAAAATTGATCCGGCCCGGCCCCTGCACAACATTCGATGAATCGGACATCGCATGGTCCGCTAAGCGCAAAGGCACCCACAGCACAATAAAAAGCAAAAATCCCAAAACGACGAAAACAATATCCTTGGCCTCAAAATAACGGCCAAGCACCCATGGCAGCAAACTGCCCAACATTCCGTAAACCATCAAGCTAACGCTCACGCCACGAATGTTTTTTCTGGACAACACCGAGTAGGGAAAAAGACCTTGCTTCTTGAAGTTCCAGAGCGATGCGGCAAGTACGATCAAAGCCATAAGAAGCGAAAGCACAGAGGTATAAAGCACCGTCAACACCAGCCAAGGATCTACGCCTAGGGACTTTTCAATAACCACGCCTTGCGCAAAACAAGCAAGTTCTCCCCCAAGCCTTCCAGAAAACACGACGAAGGCAAACACCGAAACAAAAAAAGCTTCAGTCCCTTTGGGCCTTGCGGAAACATCGTTCATTGGCACGCATACTAGACAAAGATGTCATCTATGAAAAGAATGCAAACGAGCGCTACATTCGTGCGCTGAAGCCAAGACTTAGTTGCACATCAGGCGAAGCATTGCTCAGAGCATGCTGAGTGTAAAAATCAACTTGCACATCGCTTGTGATGCGCCAGGTCAAGCCCGCATCGATTTGTGCGATGGCGCTATCATTAAAAGAAAGAGGCAGTCTGCCGTAATACTCGACAAAGACACTCACTGCCTGATTCCACCACGGTAAGGCATAGCTAAGATTAATCACATGAATCATTCGAAGCACGCGCCTGGAGCCAAGTTCGGGCAAATCCGCACCGAGATTGAGCAACAAAGCAAAGCCCGATCGCAGAGACCAACTGCTAAGTAAACGGAACTCCGGCAACACAAGATTGTTCCCAACCGAACCAGTCCCTGTTGGCAGTTCAACATCAAACACAAATGCCAAATCGCAGGGACTGCTAGATGCGCGCAGTAGCTGCAACTTGCTTCCGAGCCAACGGTCCGGAGTAAGCACATCTTTCCTTGGCTTCATTTGCCAGCCTACAAGAGAGCTTGCCAATCGCAACTCGGCTCCATCCAAAACGCCCCAACGCAGCCAAGTTGGAAAACTCATCCGATGAACATCGGTCGCGGCGCCCTGCTCCAACGCATAAAGCGCGCTTGTTTCAACTTGAACACGCTTCGAGTCCACGACACGCGCTGCGTTGCCATTTCCCGGCCGATCCGTCACCAAAGCATCAGCGTGGGCATTTTGGGTCTGCAAAAGAAAACAGAACAGCACGGCCAGCGTCAGAACACGCCTTGAACAGGCATTCATAATCAGCGCCACACTCAAGACTTTCGGTCCACTTGGCGGTGCAGCACCGCGGGTGGCTCGATATATCGCTCGCGGAACGCTTGCATCACCCGCAAGTTCACATCCGTTTCGAAAGCTTTTTCATGACGCGTGTCGAGCACGTAAGCCTTAAGCCGCAAACGAACCGCTACATAATTATCGTGGATGACTTGATTCACCAACACGACCACACTCTTGGGCAAAAAGACGTAGCGACTTGTCAGCGCAGCTTCAACCACGACATCTCGCGCGAGAGCAACGTCTTGATCAACCCCCACAAAAAATCCATCACAACCTGCATGTCGAGTGCGCCATAATTTCCGCAGGAGGTCATATCATTAAGAAACTTGTTATTGGGGATGGTCACCGTATTGTCGTTTAGCGTTTGCAAACGCACCGACCTTAAACCGATTTTGGTGATGTCGCCGTACTCACCACCAAACGTGACGCGATCACCAACTTGAAAAGGTCGGTCGATCATGATCATGATTCCGGCGATAAACGATGCGACTAGATCTTTTATGGCAAAACCAATGGAAACAGCAGCCGTTCCTCCTAACAGGGCCAACACCTTGTCGTCGATTCGGACGCTAAGCAGCACAACGACGATACCCGTGTTGATATAAACAAAAAACTGAAAAAAGGTCGCAAGTTTATGAAACACCATGCGATGACTGGTGAAACGTTTGCTTAGATGATCTGTCAAATCATGACTGAACCTTAGGGCTAACCATGCGCCAAAAATCACGACGATTGAACTCAGCACACCACTCCAGCGCACCAATCGCGTGAGCTGGCTCAAATCGGGGTTGACCTGCGAGTCGACTGCCCATGCCGTAGTACTGCACAAGCCCAGAGCGCTGACCGTAACAAAGCCGGTAATCTGTCTTATTCGCCCAACGAGTTTTTCGGTCATTGGGTCACCAAAAGATGTTGGCGCTGCAGCAGCACAGTGATGGCCCGATACCAGGGTAATGCGATCTGAATGCGTTGCCCCACGGTCTCGATGTAAGACCGGGTCCGGGCAAAGCGGAGCGCATCGGCAACATCCGCCGGCCTTAAAGCCGTACACTCAACAATGTCCGACTCAAGAGCCAGTTCCAGCTGCACAATCGCACGAAGAACAAAGTACAAGGACATGGGCAGTGTTGTAGCGCCACGAACCTCGGGTGGATCAAATAGATTTACACGGGTCTTCCCAGCGGAACTGAGGTGCAATGACTCTCTCCAATAGTAAAGCGCTACGGCAGGATTTCCATCCGCATAGTCCCAAAGCATACGAATGTAATCGGTTTTTGTGCGTTCCGATTCACTCTGATAACTCGCCGGATCAAAATGCCGAGGGACAACCAAATCTCGAAAATCAAGTTCAGGAATCACCCCATCACTTCGCGTAGCGATAAGCTCGGCAATCTGACTCTCACTCCATGGACGCAAATAAACAACTTCATCAAAAAGAGCACGGTCGCTGCGTGCACGTTCAACATATTGCCAAGCTGGCGAAGACAGCGCGATAATCCAAGACGTGCTGGATCCAACTTTCCGTGCAAATTCATTCAACCGATCCAAGTCAGCCAAACCACCAATCACTGGACGCACCAAGCGGTGAGCATCATCAATGCACACAAGTCTTGGCCCTTTTTCGCGCATCGCCAAAACCAGCTCATCTTCGTTTGGATGTTTTGAAAAGCCAAGCTCTTTTGCCACCTGCTCACAAAAGACGTCGAATCCACCGGGCGTGCAACGCACAAAGCATAACTCTGAAGCTGGTAGCCCTTCGACCACCTGCCGCAAAAACGTACTCTTGCCTAAGCCACGCTCACCAATCACCGCCGCAATGGTGTTGTTTTTATCGCGCGCCAATTTCCGCACGACACCGAGTCTATCTTCCATAACACCCGAGCAAAAATGCTTTGCGGGTGCCAAAGGATCCAGCGCAGCATAAAGCTCTTCAGGCAGCGGCGCTTTGTACGATGGAGCAGCAATGGATTGATTGCGCTTTGCCACTTGTCTGCGAAAAAGATAAGCCAGCGCGCGTTGAATAACTTCCAGTTGGCTTAGATGGCTTAAGACAAAACGGTAAATACCGTGAACAAGCAGGTAAAAGCCTCCTATTGTGACAACGACAAAACCAACCACACTGTTGTGGTGTTGCATCGCCCAATCGGCCAAGCGATGAGACGGTCCCAACGCTTCGAGCCTCGTGACAATGATCGAGCGCCACCACCGCACCAGCAGCACTCCGAAGGGAACAATCGAAAACCAACAACTCCAAAGCACCCAGTGATAGATAGCGCCCTTACCAACACTTTGAGCTGTGAACGAAAGTATCAGCCCTATCAAGACGACAACGGCACCTATCAATCGCAACGAACGAATACGTAACCCTGATGTGTCCTTTTTGCTGCGGCCATCGCCCTGACGCACGACCAAAGCATCAAGCAGGCGTATGGTCAAAGCGCCAATCAGCCCCCACTTGGCAACAAGCCAAAGATAGTAAAACTCGGGCACACCCGAAAAGACGCCAGACCAGTTAAAGATCAGACCAAACAGCAACAGCCACTCCAGAGGCCTTCGAACATGTTCGATGTACCACACCACGATGGCACCTACCTGGCTTACGCTCGTCACTGGCCGCACAGAAGTCCAATGGTCGCGTAGCTTCACGAGATAACGTCCTCCGTGACGCCGCCACCAACGGAATGCAAGTATCAGCAAAAGAAGTTTAGCAACGGAAAAACTAAAGGACAGCGCGTTGTTGCGCAGGCTGAGCATGATTTTTTTTATAAGAATCGGCGCAGCCAGTACATGATAGCGCAACTCAAGACTCATCTGAAAAAGCTCACGTTGAGCCTGGGCCAATCCCTCCGGGCCAAAGCTTTGGAGCCGATGGCGCCTATTTGGTGTAAGCAACTGCAACAAATCAAGCCGAGCTTGGTTCATGCTCACAAGCGCGTCGCGTTGCGTTGTTGCCGTTTTCCACAAGGTCTTGTCGTAGTAATCTTGTAGTTTTGCCGCTTGAACCATCAAGGCTTTGTGTGTTTTTCGAACAGACTTTGCTGTCTCTTGAAGAAGCTCACTTTCTTCAAGAGGTTTTGGCACAGGAACGGTGACATCCGAACGGGACAACGCCCGCAACTGAACCGCAAACTCTTTACGAATTGTTTCAAGTTGGGATACAAGTTCATCGTAAAGGACATCGGCCTTTTCCTGATGACTGCGTTGCCAAAGAGCGCCTTGCATCAGCTCCTTAACTTGCCGCTCCCAGCCCAGGGCCAGTTCTTTTGTCTTATCAAGCTCCTGCTGCTTCCTCAACAAGCCACTCCGAAACAAGGCCTGCTGTTCTTTGATGTGAAGCAAACTTGCTTCGAGCTCGGCCGCACGCCTAGCTTGCTCACTTCTTGCATGCTTGAGCGCTTGCAAGATTTTATGGCGTTCTTGGGCGGCGCGTTCAGCTTCTTGCTTAGCTTTGTCGAGCTGTTTATGTGACGCCAACTCATTTTGACGAGCGAGTTGCTGCTGCTTGTGTAGCTCAAACAACCGTCGTTGCTCCTCCGCGGGAAGTTGGAAAAAGGTAAAAAGAAGCTGGTCCAACTGCTGCTCTGCTGCAGCCAAACTTGACGGCAATGCAGCGCCTTGAGGCAGAGCTGTATCGCTTGCCGTTTTTGGCGTCTGATCGGACAACGGTGGAAGGGGGCGCTTTGTCTTGCTTGAAACGCCTTCGAGCTTACGCAAATCACTCAGGTCTACGCGCAACACATCCATTGGCTCGAGCGATGGATCCATCTGAGCAGCCATAAACTCTCGAATCGACTTAATCCGCTTCTTCAATGAAAGGAGCTTTTTTTGATCAACGGCTTGTTTGGAGGCCTGCTCTGCAGCCAATTCTCTGCGTCGCGCGTGATCGCTAATCAGCTTCGCTTGGCGATGCTTTGCAAGTTGCACAAAACGCCGCTTCAAGGTCCATACCCGGGCCTTAGCCGCCAGCAAGGGATTGTTTGGATCACGAAGTTCTTCGGGCAGCTCTTTTCGGGCACCCGTCACGTAAGCAAACACCGCAGCGGGTTCCTGAAGCTCCGGATCGGGCTCAAGAGCCAACAAGGCCCTTGGATCCACATCAGCGGCAAGCTTTCCTGCCAACAACGATTCAAGGTGATCGGCAAGCTGTTGCAGCTCGGCGATGCGAGGGCCCTTCTCGTCTCCTTGCTTGGCTTGAGCCTTCGCTTCATTTGCCGCCGGAACCTGAGCGACGGCCGGTGAACAAAAAACACAAACGAAGGCGAAAGCATGGGCTAGGAAGATGCCTCGATAAAGAGCCTTTGTCTGGGAGCATCGAAAAGTCATGGATTCTCGGTTACCATCCATGCAAATCGCTAAAGTATCAAGGAGAAAAGGAAATGACTCGGCAAAGCGTCTTAGCACTTTGTATGTTAGATAGCTCACCATGACCTCCTCATTTGATGCATGGAAAAACAGCGTATCGAATTGGGTGCTGAACCCGAACACCGGGCGTCTGCTAACCGCGCTTATCCTGCTGGTAGCTACTTTCGCTGCAGTTCGCATCATCCAGCGCTTTGCCACGCGCTACATCGAGGATAAAGACAACCGCTATCGTATACGAAAACTTGTCGCTGTCGTTGGCTATTTGCTCGGCGCCTTGGGCATCGCCTCCATCTTTAGTGACAAACTAAGCCAACTGACCGTCATGCTGGGCGTGGCTGGCGCCGGCATTGCCTTTGCGCTTCAAGAAGTCATTATGAGTATCGCTGGATGGACCGCTGTCTCCCTTGGAGGGTTTTACAAAACAGGAGATCGAGTTCAGCTTGGCGGCATTAAAGGGGATGTCATCGACATCGGTCTTTTGCGCACCACGCTCTCAGAAATCGGCCAATGGGTTGATGGTGATTTGTACAACGGACGATTTGTCCGAGTGGCCAATAGTTTTGTCTTCAAAGCACCGGTGGTGAACTACTCTGGGGATTTTCCATTTCTTTGGGATGAAATCACGGTACCAATACGCTTTGGTAGCGATCGATCACTCGTTCAGCAAATTCTTGAGCACACAGTCGATGAAGTTTGCGGTCACTACGAAAACGAATCATCCATGACTTGGAAGGCAATGCAAAAACGCTATCCGCTTGAGTCAGCGACTACAAAGCCGCTCATCACCATGGGTTTTGATCACAACTGGATCACCTACACGCTTCGTTACACCGTTCGTTTCGATCAGCGGCGCGTTGTTAAGCATAAACTTTTTTCACGCATCCTTGAGAAGCTCCACGCAACAAAGGGCAAAGCATGCGTTGCTTCCTCAGCCATGAACATCAGCGTTCAACAAACCGAAATGAAGGCAGCAAATCATCCCCCAACATGATGCCTATGAAGAATCCAAGAAAAACAAGCCTTGCGCGCTGCTCAATACTAAGCTTCGTGCTCCTTGCTAGCAGCTGCTGCTATCCGCAAACACGTACGCCAAGCGATGAAGACAATCCCTGGCGCACCGAAGGCAGAGCCAGCTACTATCACGACTCCCTTCATGGTAACACCACCGCCAACGGTGACATCTACGATAAGAACAAACTCACCGCGGCTTCGCGCACCCTGCCCTTTGGCACCCTCGTTCGTGTCACACGCAAAGACAACGGCCGCTCGGTCGTAGTGCGCATCAACGACCGCGGCCCTTTTGCTGACCCAGAGCGCCGCATCATTGATCTTTCTCGCGCCGCTGCCGAAGAGCTCGACATGATTCGCGCCGGTGTGGTTGATGTTCGACTGGAGTTTTTGAAGGTCCCTTGATAGGAACGACACCACGATGAAGTTTTTGGCCGTTGGATTGCTTACGCACGATGTGCAAAGAGATAAAAGTTTGCTGCCGGAAGGGCCTGCTTTTTTTGCATCCATGGCGGCTTCGTATCTCGGTTTACGCACCACCTTGATCTCCTCGGTGGGCAACGACTACCTAAGTCACGCCCTGCTAAAAAGACAAGGTATCAATGCAAGGCTTAAAACAAGTAGCGCGACCACCACCTTTGAGAATCATTATTTCGATGGCCTTCGCGACCAGTATGTGCGCGCCACCGCCGAGGCTCCCGAACTAGATCTTCCTGCTGCCGACATTGTTTTTGTGGGTCCGGTCATGAACGAATTTAGTCCGCAACACATCGCTCAGTCCTTGCCCAAAGACCGAAAAGTAGCGGTCGCAGGCCTGCAAGGCTGGCTGCGGCAAGCAGACAGAGATGGCAAAATTTATCCAAAAAACATGACAGAAGTGGCATGTTTAGGCGAATTTAACGCCGTTGTTGTCAGCGAAACCGATTTTCCCATGGACCCTGTAGCCGCGATTAAGCCCATCTGCGAGCACGTTCCCATCGTGGTACTCACGCACGGCGCAAAAGGGTCGACCCTATACGAGCACGGCAGAAGCAAACACATCGCAGCGCATCCGGCAGTCGAGCACGACCCAACCGGCGCAGGCGATGTCTACGCCGCAGCGCTGGCCTGCGCCCTCGCCCAAGGCAAAACAGCCACGCAAAGCGCCAACGAAGCCAGTCAACTTGCAGCGCGATGCGTCACCCAAAAAGGCGCCAGCGCATTAAGTAAAGCAGTGGACTAGCTCTGCGATACCCAGCAACGAAATTGTTGGTTTTTTCAATCGCGTCGAGCAGTCCCCACCTTAAATCTATCTTGGATTGCATTTGACTTCACCGACTTCTTGCTCTAGTCCATTCACAGGCCAAACCGAAGCGTTAGGAGGTAGCGATGCTTACTTGGCAACAAACACGTTATTTTTTTCTCATTGCAATTATCATCGGCTCAGCGGCATGCGCGGCGCCACTCGAGGACTCCACTGAATCAGGCTCGTTCTTTGAAAGCGCTCAACTTCGAGCAAGTTGCGGTCTGGGCGAATTGAGCCTTAGCGCCGAATCCTTCAGACTGACTCAAGGCAGTCGGCCAAGCTTAAGCGTTCCAGCCTTCAGCTATACTTCGACAGAAGGCGAGGTGATTAATCTCAATTCCCTGCAGAACATGGAACTTACTCCTCTCGCCACCGATAGAGCAAACCCTGCTTGCATGTATCAGCAATCTTTTCAGTTCCAAAACGAGCATGGACAAGGGCTAGTGATTGCATTCAAACTGCCGGGTGTTTTCGTTGAGGGTCAATGCACAACACAGCCGCTTCCCTCCGATACCTTTATCGAAGTTGAGCTCCAAAACCTTCATGGCTTTAGGGATGCTATCGCAGCTTCGCATGATAGTTTTGTGTATCAAATCGCTGGAGACCCCTCGGCAGAGCTTCCTTCAGGGATGGGTTGTTCCGAGCAGAGCACCACTATTCCGCTTCACGTACACAGCACGCTAACATCCGATTGCTCCTTGGATGGCAGTGCTGTTGCATCAACCGACCTGGGAATACTCCAAGACACCGGAAACAATCACAACGCTTGCCGTACCTTTGACTTGCCCCCTGGAACCGAGATTTGCTTTGCATACCGAGCGGTCAATCAGTCCATGATAGACAACCCAAGCATGACCGCTTCGATAATTAATGTTACCAAGCAAGGAGTCTATCGGGCGAGGTTAAGTTTTGCGTGCGATACGCTTGGCGTATTCAGCGGTTTTCCAGAATGTCACTATGGCGACCTTCAGAGTTCCACCGATGGAGCTGAACCTGGCTCGGTGGTGTGCGGGCAAGACAACATTTCCCTGAGTCCTTTTAGGACGCGTATCGATGTTGGCGACTTCGTTTGCGGAGGAGCAGAAAACGGCAACGGTCAGCTATGCATCACCAATGACTCGCCCTTTGTCGAATCCTATCGACTTGAGTTCAATGTCAACTGACATTCCGATCCCAGACCAACCTCAAGCCTCACGCTTACCGCAAAATACCCTCGATGCCAGTTACAGCTCGCACTGCTTGCTCGTTGGCATCATGTGATTCACTCGAAATACGCTCGGGGCGGCAGTGTTTTGCTCCGTCATGGCCGTGGATTGACAAGGAGTGCAACGCTGACCCGGGACATCTTCTGGCAAGGCTTCTTCGGCATAGAGCAAGGTTGAGTTCGCCCAACCCCAATGCTCAAGCTTTAGATAAGCCACCACCGCAGGCGAAGCATCAACAATACGACGTGCGCCTTTATCCGGCATCTCATACGCGGCGCCAGGTCCACCATCTTCGCTGTAGACCACCACACATCGCCCCGTAGAAAGGTCACTCAAACGTAAGCGTGTTCCACAACCAAAGCGTTGTGCCCCTGCAATATAGAAATACTCGGGAAAAGGAACATCGTCGTCAAGGTTCTGTTCGACAGCGGCCAACATATCGTCTCGGGAATAGTCCACATGTCCCTGAACCCAGGGAATCGTATACTCGACTTGAATGCAATCACCGGTCACATTATCGTAAACGCATTCGTGATAATCGTAGTGCCTTTGCAAATAGCCGCAGGTCGTCACATGGCCATAGGTCGAGCTATCGTGATCACTTCCAAAACGTGACACCATATAAAAGCCATCGTCGCTGCGCTTCCAGTCCATGTGGTTGCACTCAGAGACTTCCGGAACACCACCTTGCATCGTAGGTAGCTCGGGACACTGCACAGGATTCATCACCACCGGCTCAGGCACGCATTGCGGCATCCCCTCGCTCAGCACGCAACCTCGAGCGCAGTGATCGTGGGAAACAACCTTACCTTGCTGGCACCCCATCAAGTGCTGAGCCAAACAATAAAGCCCATCGTCTTGGTTCTGACAGCTGTCGGTATCAAGACTTACGCGCTCGTTTGCTGAATCCACCACACCTGAACACGCTGAGACAGTTAGCAACCATGCAAACAAGCTCAGTTTCATGAAGTTTGAGCACACTGGCCAATTGTAGCATGTTCACAAAATTGCGTTATGTGTGTTTTCTGCTACCTCGGCCTACGGACGCATACTGAAGTGGGACCAAGGAAGCGAGATTACACGGTATTTTTGGCTTGCCAAACCACAGATGCTTCTGTGACCCACACAGACCACGTGTCGTTCGGTAGCAACGAAAATACCAAAGACCTGCTTCGGCAGTACCTTTACAGCCGGGTTGCGCTAGACGGATGAATTCACCAATGGCCCCGCTATAGGTCGTCTTTTTGTTCCTTCTACGAATGACACCAAAGCTGCGCGAACTCCTGGATCTGCTCGGTTTTATTTTCCAATGCTTCCCCTCCGTAAGTCCACAAAATATCAATCACTAGAGCCGCTGACGCGAAATAGAGCATGAACGCACCACCCAAAAGAGGGTATTTTACTGCCAAAAGACTCAGCATTCCAGCCTGGTAAATGAAGTCTTTCACTTGCATGGGCAAACTCTCTATCCAGAGTTCTTTGTTCAAGTCCACATAGAGAAAAGAGTTAGTTGAAAGCCAAGCAGCCATGCTTCCCAAAGCCACAGCAACCCAAGACTCGGACGACAAAGACAACGGAGGAGAAATCCTCTCTGCGTTCTGCCAGCCCTCACCTTCTTCTGACAAAAAACTCTGCAAATCTTGGACACAGCTTCCTGAATTTTTAGCGTTTGCAACCGGGGCGGCCAACTCTCCAAACAGGTCTGCTTCTTCACCGGACAGCGGTAGTTCCGCAAACAATCTATTTTCCGTGAAAGAATATTCCCGAAAGTAAATCGTATTCAGATCGAACGAGCCTCTGTATCCTTGCAAACTACCGAAATGCAATTTACGAGTTCCGAACGATTTGAACGAATTCAACACTTGAGCTTGAACCATAGCGACTTGCTTTGGCCCGTCGGTGCGATTACACAACCCTATAGTCATAACCGCAATGGACCGCTCTCCATTTTCTTCTACGATTTGCGTCAACACAGATTCCGGGACTTTTAGGTTAAAATCGCATTCAAAGTCGCGCGTATAAGAATTTAGAAGAATTTGCACAACGGGATCATTTCGGAAAAAGTCAGCCGCTTCCTGCTGTCGCAGTTCCTCAGCAATGGAGGCTTCTGAATCGGCAAGTACCCCTTCCTCTTTTGAAACACTTGCTCCACAACCCACTAACAAAGAAACTATCGAAACAAAAAAAACAACAAAACACCTTTTCATTGTACGACCATCTTTCTTCCAGCACACGAGATTAAAAATCCTGTTCCAGAACATAAAGCAAAAACTGGGCCAAAAAGTGTGAAGAAAAGAAAGCCGAAGGAATGCGTATCTAACGATTTGATATCATAAAAAAAAACAAACGAACTGATTCGTTGTCACACACGGTAAGTTTCTGTAAGGGAACAGAGCCGAGAAGAATCACTCACTGGAGACATTCGTCTCCTTTTCTTGCAAACGGTGTCAGTGGTACATGAACTCATACGAAAGCACTTCAAAGCCTAGTTCAGGGCTCCGCGTGTGGCAGCTTGCGAAACAAGCCATACGCAAAAACAGCGACTACAAAAAACCCAACCGCAAACAAGATGCCTTCGAGTGGGGATGTCACAAAGACGTAGCTCCACATGCTGAGGGCAAAAAGTGCCGGAATGGGATAGAGCCACATGGTGAAAGGCTGTGGGATGTCTTTGCGGTAGCGGTGCAGGAGCATGACACCGGCGCATTGCCAGATGAACTGCACCAAGATTTGGATTTGCATGAGCCAGGCGACGAGTTTGCCAAGTGAGAAAAAGCAAAACGGCAAGGACACGGCGCCGATGACGAGCAACGAGACATGCGGAAAGTGGTGTTTTTCGTGCAGCTTGCCGAAGACTTTGAAAAACTGGCCATCGCGCGCGGCTGCAAAGGGAATACGCGAGTAGCCAAGGATAAGCGCGTAGAGTGAGGTGGCCGTTACAAACAAGATGAGCGCAGTCATGATCCGAGCAGCGAGCTCGCCTGTTTGCGCATTTGAAAAAGCATGCCTGATGAATACCGATGCCACTGTTTTTGTATGAACGAGTTCATCAAAGGGCACCAAGCCAAGCATGGACGAACTGATGAGCACGTAAAGCGTCACGACAATGACAATCGAAAGCACAATGGCGCGCGGAATGGTTTTATGGGGCTCTTTGACCTCTTCGCCGATATTGCAAATGGTGTTGTAACCACCGTAGTTGTACATGGCCAAGAGCGAGACCGTGCCTATCTTGGCAAAAAAGTCACCATCGAAGCGAAACGCCGAAGCAGGCCAATCAAAGGCCGCATGCCAGTCGGCTTTGATTCCACCGGCCACAATCACCCAGCCCAAGGTGAGCATAACCACCGCAAGCATGATCATCGAAATGCGGCCAATGCTCTTGATCGGGCGATACACCAGCGCCGTCATCGCTATGCATACCGAAGCTGCGATGCCATGGTGCTGCCACGGCGGCATGTCCTGCCAGTAAAAGCCGAGATAGTCGGCAAAGCCCACCGCTCCTCCGGCGATGGAAAGCGGCGCCGTCAGGATAATCTGGAAAATAAACACAAAGGAAAGAAGCTTTCCAAAACCAAAAGACTTGTACGCTTCGCGTAAATACACATAAGGGCCACCACTGCCAGGTAAAGCAGCGCCAAGCTGAGCATAGACAAGGCCATCGCAAAGCGCGATCAGCGCGCCAAGCAGCCATGCGTATAAAATGTGTGGCCCTCCCATCGCGCTTAGCATGACCGGGATGGTCAAAAAGGGACCCACGCCAACCATGCTTAGAATATTGGTGCCCGTGGCCTGAAACAAACCAATGTCGCGATCAAGTTTTAGGAGCGTGCTGCTCACCAAAAAGGTCCCAAGGCATCGCAAAGTGTCTTGGCCTGTGCGCGGTCCTTGATAAGCGGGTTGTGCGCCAAAGCTTCAACCGCCTTGCTCTCGGATTGCTCAAGCGCGGCCTGCGTCGTTAAGCGCTCGTAGTGTTTGACTTGCATCACAAGGCCTTTGCAGGCCTCCGGAAGCGGACCCGCATGAAGCGGAAGCGGACCATGGTTCGATAGCAAACAAGGTACTTCGATAACGTCATCATCAAGCAAGTCAGGGATGTTACCGTGATTCAAAACGTTAAGTGGCAAAACTTCTTTGCTGTTAAAGTAAATTCCCTCAACCACTTTGAGCGCAATCTTATCGTAGCCCGTCAGCCCGTAGTCTTTGCCTTTCGGCTTTGTGCTTTGACCATCGCTTTCAATCTGCATATAGGAGCTATCGCGTTTGTTTAAATAGCTTTCGTAAATCGCGAGCATGTCATTTGGCTTGGAGGTGATCGAGGCCCAAAAGGCTTCGTTTTGCTCATGCAACATCTGCCCACGGCTGCTTCCTGAAGCGGCGATGTTCTTCAGCGCCTTTTCGGCATGAAAGTAAAAATAGAGATACTCGCTTGGTAGCATCGCAAGGGCCTCAAGCTCGTCAGATTCAAACAAAGCGTGCCGATAAACCTTTGCCGCAGCGCCCTTGTTCTCCCATAAACGCTGGAGCTGGGGCTCACCGTTGAAATAAAGTTCTTGAAGGAAACCAAGGTGGTTCAGACCGATGTAATCAAAGCGGCACTCTCGTGGCACAAGCTCTAGCGCATTGGCCACATCACAGAAAAGCTCCGTCGGTGAATCGCAAATGCCCACCATGCGTTGATGCCTTGAGCTAAACAAGGCCTGAGTGATGATGCTAACCGGATTGGTGAAATTGATAACCCAAGCCTTCGGCGCATAACGTGCGATTAGCTCCGCGTACTCTAGCATCGGCGCAATGCTTCGCAGCGCCATCGCAAAACCGACCGGGCCAATGGTTTCTTGCCCAAGCACACCGTGCTCAAAACATATCTGCTCATCGCGTGCTCGGCCAGCCATGCCTCCGACTCGAATCGAGGTAAAGATAAAATCAGCATCTTCAACGCAGACAGCAGGATCCCCATGCGCCTCGAAGCGCAAGTTCGGTGCAAGCGCACTTGCGATGGCAACAGTATACTGTAGTTTTTCCTGGTCGCTATCAAAGCAGCGCACTACTTCAATGGGCAAGTGTGAACGCGCAAAGCCTGAAGCAAGCAATGGAAATCGCAGCCCAGCTGCACCGATTACAGCAATTTTCATAAGCAACCAAAAAACAAAAAGACCTGTCTAGCACAGGGCCCCCGCAGCAAACAACAGCGCTTCTCAGGAATCTGAAGGCAAAGGCGGCATACCGCCGATTCGGCTCGCCGCCCGAGCGCCCAGCTCATTGCCAAGGGCAAGACATTCTTGCGGCGATTTACCGTTCTGTCGGGCAAAAAGAAAGCCAGCATTAAAAGCATCGCCAGCGCCGGTCGTATCCTTAGCCTCAATAGCGGGAGCAGGGGCATGCACGCTCACTTGAGCGCTAAGATAAAGCGCACCGTTTTTGCCTTGTTTGATAACAACTTCGCAGCCGAGTGTTTGCCAAAAGGCTTGCGCTTGCTCGATCGTATTCTGTTTTGAATAAAGCAACGCTTCATCGTGGTTTATGAACAACACATCAACTTCACGCATTAGTGCTAATAACTCAGGATGCTTTGCCAAGCTTTCCGAGTAGCCCGCATCCCAAGACACCCTGCATGCCTTGCCGCGCAACTCCTTAAGTAGAGCAATCCAGCTACCGATCTCATGAGGCTCGAGCGCCAAATGCAGGTAGCTGCCCAATACCTCTTGAACGCTTGCTTCGCGCAAGGCATACAAAAGTCGTTCTTCCAAATGGGCGTTCACCCCATTGTAGGTTAGAAAACTTCGGTCTTCTGCGGTTGAGAGCACCACCGTTACGGCGCTCTTTTCATCCGCCATACGAAGATTTGTAAGCTCCACACCAAGCTCCTTCATCACGGATGCGCTATCTGGACTAAGTGCGCTAATAAGGCGTGGCGGCCGTCCTAAATGAGCAAGCCAAGCAGAAGTAATGACAGCGCCTCCGCCAGGCACTCGCACTAACGCATCGGTCTTAAACTCCTGCCCCGGTCCCGGCCAAGAAGGCAACCCCAAAAAAATCCAGTCCTCAAAACCCTCACCAGCCACAAGCATAGTCGATCCAGGATCCCCCGCTTTTTCCTTAGCCGTTTCAATAACACAGAACACACCCCAAAGCTGTGTCGCGTCAAAAATCACGGCATAGGTTCTAAGTATCTGTTATTGCAATTGTTTTCAGGCAAGATCCGGGACCGTTGTAAACTTTTGTTTTTACGCAACCGTGTTGTTAATCGGCCGATACTCTTATAGTTAGGGACCGTGGTGCATTGTTTCAAGTCTCGATTTTTCAGTTTCTCCCTTGTGCTATGTTTGTTGGCCGCTGTGCTCAGCAGCGCCTCGGCTTTCGCGCAAGATGATGGGGCATGGATGCTGATACCGATAGTGCATCAAAGCGAAGCCCAAAGCCCGGTTCCAGTGATTGCCCAAGCCCTTATCCAAGAGATGATCGCCAACGGTCATCCAGCCATGGAGCTCGGCTCACTTGCTTCTCTTTTCGAAAACCGAGCCTCGCACCCTACGCCCACGGTCGACACCAAGGCCATCAAACAGATTGAAACATCCGGCAACGAAGCACTCAATGAACTCGCAGGCGCTTCGTACAAACGCGCAACGGCCATCCTTGAGCCCTGCCTAAAAAACGCCACTGACAAACCAAGCGCAATTAGCGCAGATCCCATGGGGGCCTTCCATCTGTACAACGCGTGTTTGTATCTGGCTCGCGTCTTTGTCGAAACAAATCAGACCAACAAAGCCGAGGTGCAAATAAGGCGCTGCCGAGCCCTTGTCCCAAATATCAAAGTTGACACCATTCAGCATCCGCCCGATGTCGTAACGCAGGTACGCGCCGTCGACAGCGCACTAGCAAAAAGCAGCCACGCGCTAAGCATTCGCAGTACGCCTGACAACTGTCTTGTACTGATCAATGGCCGAAAAATGGGCACATCCCCATTAACCTTAGGTGGGCTGCCGCAGGGCAGCTATTGGGTGCAAGCCGTATGCGATACCAACGCCCAAGGCCGTGAACACCGTATCGAACTTGGTGCGCGCGATGTCGAATATCTCATCGACACTCAGTTTGACGGGGCCCTTCGGAGTGATGAACATGGTTTGTTCTTGTCGTATGCCGATCCAAAAAGCGCCTCAAACACGATCCCCTCAACCTCGCACTCATTGAAATGCAGCGGGGCGAGTCGCGTGATTATCGCACCTTGCGCCCCGAGCCCTATCAAGCCTGGCGCCCTGCGCATTCGTTTTCAAGCTCAGGACCCTTTGATCCGCCGGAACTTGCAGGCTGGATGTTGTCTGGAGCCGGCGTGGCAGGACTTGCTGTTGGCTGGCTACTGTACGGCATGCTTGCCTCCAAACCCGAGGGTGATGGCCGCAACGAACACTGCGCCGGTCGAGACGATGGCAAGCTGCGTTGCGACCTAAACAATCAAGTGTGCATCGAATGCACGCCTGAAACTGAAGCGCAGGACTGCGGGGAGTTTTCCTGCCGCTTTTCAACGAAAAGCTGCACTGAAAACAAGGTGGCTGAGAATGGACTCGGCTTTTGCGACGTCTGCGAGACCGATACGGAGTGCAATGGAAGAGACCCTAACCGCCCGGTTCTATGCGTACCCGTCAACTACAATGGTAGCGACCAAGGCCATGTGTGCATGAAAAAAGTCGAAAGCACGGAAGATTGCACACCGCCTTATGTCGTGCGCGTTGAGAAAACTTCGATTGACGGACAAACCCACACCTTTTGCATGCACAACGAAGAACTCACCACCTGTTATGCACTATCCACCGCATTCCAAAACTATCAAAGCCAAAGCGAATGCGCTTCTGAAGGTTTATCGGATGGGCTGTGCCTTGCTATGTATGCAGCCGATTTGGATTTTAAGTTCTGCACCTACCGATGCAGCCAAAACAGCGAGTGCGGTGGCTCAGGTGATTGCTTCCATCAAAAAGACCGACCCTCCAGCGAAAAAGTATGCTGCGTCTTCGGCGATAGCTGCGATTACCAATGACCCAGGATCTTAGAATGCTTGCTTGTCTCTGTCTATTTGATGGCGAGTGGAAGATAAATGTAGCTCATGGGAACGGTGACACTGATGCTTTCGATCGAATCATCCAGTATGGGCACGTAGCCTGGGCCATTGGGGTCATAATCTATTTTCCCAAACAGACCTTGTAATCGAAGGTTGCTGTAATGTGAGATAGTCGGCGTTGCGTTGTAATTGGCAGGATTCGCGGTGGTCGCCTGAATACGAAGGGGCGCCTCAAACCAACTCGACCCAGTCGAGGTAGTGCAAACATAGGTCACGCGAGGTTTCATAATGCCCGAGCCGGGGGCGGTTTCTATCAATTGCGTCGTGCCTATGACACTGCAAATCGGACTTGTAATCGCAGTCGGACCGATGCCAGTAGGGCCATTGCTAACAAAGACAATACTGGTTGGATCGATCCCGTCCAGCGTAAGGCGAATGTAGTTGAAAAACTCCCCATAGATTGACACCCAATCCGCATAAATCAGAAAACTAGTCGGTTGATTGGCTGGATCTTGGTGTACCGATTCGAGCGGAACATAAACATCCATCGTTGGATAGTAAGTAGTATCAAAGCGCATAGCCCGTATCGCAGTATCAACGCCCAAGATCACGCTATCGGAGTCAACGATTTCATTCGCGCTGTTATAATAGTCGAACTGAGCTCTAACGTCCTTGACACTAGCATCAACATTGCCAAGGGCAAAAATGAAAATTATTTCTCGCTTGTTGTTCGCATCTTTTGCAATCGTATTGGGATTAAAGTCGCAACTAAAATGGGCTTTGGTATTGTTACTTGGAATGGGATCAAAACTGGAACACTTATCATAGGGATCGTCCATCGTTGTCTGACCTAAAATATAGCTTGGATTGGCATCATCCACGATTTTGCCCTCGATGCGCACAATTGGATCAGGATTGGCTGCTTCCCAAGCGGCACGTATGCTAAACCCCAATGGGTCACTGTTTCGTCTAAAGGAAAAGCGATTGGGGGTGAGCAATGCTTTATGCGTCCCCATTGCGTTTTCAGCGTTGCCTAGTTCACCAAGCTCGCTCGCTCCATCCGCTACGCAGCTCCACACACAACTTAATGCGCCCAGCAAACTTAGTATCTTCTTCATGGCTATTATGCTCCGATATATCAACAACTTAGAAGGCGATTCCCGCCTTGCATAGTATGAGAGCACAGCTCGCACATTTCAAGGACTTTCCCTACAAAATCATGCCTTTACGCAGACTACATAAAATAACACACATGATTTCAACAAGATAG
This sequence comes from Myxococcales bacterium, assembly GCA_016699535.1. Taxonomy (NCBI): domain Bacteria; kingdom Pseudomonadati; phylum Myxococcota; class Myxococcia; order Myxococcales; species Myxococcales bacterium. The sequence goes on along the minus strand of CP064980.1, from coordinate 2,443,701 downwards.
ATTTGCAGCTTTATGTGCGCTAGGCCGAGCTTTTGCTAAGCTAGTGCAAGGCATTGTCTTTGCTTATGAAGCGCATTTTATTTGTATGGCTAGCTCTTTTTTCAGGCGCATGCGGCATCGCAGGCTATGGAGCTCACTTCACCCAACAGAGCTGCGAAGGGCAAGAAAGTGTGTGCGATGAACTCAATAGCACCGAGCCCACGGGTGATGCCTGTCTCGTTTGGGCGTGCAAAGACAATCCGAGTCTAGGTAAAAAAACGTGTCAACCTGTTACTGTCGATAGCGACAGCGACGGGGCTCCGGATCCGGGTTGTGAAAGTGATGGTCAAGTCGCCGATTGTAGACCCGAAGACAATAGCATTTTCCCTGGCGCAGAAGAGCTCTGTGATTCGATTGATAACGACTGCGACACGATCATCGACGAAGACGCCGAGCGCATCATCACAGCGAATACTTATGCTATCGCGGATACACAAGCCACAGGGATACGCTATGCTGACATCGCCGATTCAGGAAATATTGTATCGCTTTTTTTTGGATCGACAAACGCATCGCCTTCGGTGGCCTTTGCCATGGTCCTGGAAAACTTTGGGGCCGAATCGCCACTTACGCTCAATCCTATCAATCCAGATCGGGCAAACAACACCAATGCAGAAACAACTTTGGAAAACGCAACAGAACTAGCGTTAGCGGAATACGGCAACCAATTTGCCTTAGCCTCAAATAAAGCAAGCGTGGGCAATGTCCACGATGTCGCTATTGCAGGACTGGCCAACGCCATCTCAAGTGGTACCGAATGTTATGCCTCCCCTTGTCAAACTGTCGTTTTCGACAATGATCTGTTCCTTAACGGTTTTTCGTTAGACACGTCATTATCCGTCGCTCAACTTAGCCTGGGTGCGCTTTCAAATCGCTTCCTTATCGCTACAATATTATCTGAAGCACACTGCACCGCCGATTGCACTGCACCGGAACACGAAGCTGTAGGACTTTATACCGCGTCGCAGAACAACAACGCCGAATACCTCACTCCCCATGATGTCACGCCGGTATTGCTGGGCGACGCTGGCACTCCGCGCAAAACAACCGACGACAGAGGCCCTGCTGTGCTTGGTGTCGATGGCTTTGGTTGGTTGCTTGCCTTTGCTGACAAAGATGAGCAACGGATCGTGATTTACAAAGTCACTTGGGATGAGAGCAATCAAGAGCTTGTGCCTTCTTCGACTTGGCTGTTTAGTTCCGCCAAACAAAACGCAGTGATTAGCGATGTCGCGTTGGTGCAAGGACCCGTTTCGGGCAACGTGCACACGCTTGCCCTCGCCTATCGCTATGGCGATGATACCAACGCTATAGTCGTGATGGAGTTGTTAGAACTTGATACCCAAAGCGACAGTCTTGTGCAAACCGGCCTCTACGAAGCCGAAAACAGCCCCAACGCCACACTACCACAACGCAGACCGGCCGTGGCATGGCACTCTGAAACACTGGGCTGGATTCTAGGCTGGGATGAAGTTGAAAGCAGCGATAGTAACTACCTCATCACGATTCGTGTCAATACTTCGGCCGAAATGGTTGGCAGCAACCGCTATGAACTTTACAAAGGCAGTAACGCCGACCGTAGCACCTACAACATTGGAGCGATGAATCAAGGCATGATGATCAAGATTCTCGAAGATGGTTGGGGCGTTTTCAGTTATGCCGAAGACGCAGGCCAAGGAAATTTTGTTTCGGCTCGTTTGTCTTGCGTCGCTCCCTAACGACTTGCAACACACGGGTGATATGGCGTTCATATGTGCCCCTGAATCACAACTATGGCAAAAATGGCACATCTCGCACTTGAACGTGCTGTGTTGGAAGTGAAATTACGTGGTTTATCTGGGAAAGCACTGTTGGCATCATTTTTGCTGATCCGGTAGATCATGCGAAAAGTTTATAGCCATTTACTTGTTATCCTAGGACTAAGCCTCGGCAGCGGCTGTGCTCAAAACACAGCGTACCGGCGCAGTGCGGTGGTGCCAACACCCATTGGGGAGCCCTTGGCTTCCCCGATGAAGAAGGATTGGCAATTTTCAGGCGGCATCAGCGTCACCGACACGCTCACTGACGAGGTAGGCACCGACGGCGATCCCGCCATGCACGCCGCCCAACTTATGTTTCATGGCATCGCACGGCGCGCTATCAGTAAATACTTTAACATCGGCGCTCAGGCTTTTTGGTCGAACCGTGCTTTTTCTCAAAAAACAACAGTAGGCACGCTTGATGTCCCAGATGACAATGTCTGGGGCGCGGGTCTAAACGCGGCGCTTCAGATTCCTATCGCGCAGTCTGGTTGGACTTTTGGCACTGCGCTTGCCGGAACAATCGTGATTGCGCCTTGGGCAGTCTGGCAGCTTCAAGATGACACCACAACACCAGCTACCTACAGCTTGAATGACAGTGGCCACGATGGATTGTTGCTCTATCGACTATCGATCAGCATGAACTATGATTTTTCCGAAGCCTTTGCGATGTTTGGTGGACTTTCACTGCAAAACTCAGCCAGCAACATTGGCTTTGGCAACGCGCCCCAAGACGGCTCTACACTGACTTTTACACGACACGGCGTCGTGCCCTTTATCGGTGTGAACTATCATTTCATTCCAGAAAGGTTTGCCCAACTTCAATACTATGTACCGCTCGGCTACCCTCAGTTTGGCGGTTTGTATGAAAACGCTTTCGGCGGCTTTTCCCTAAACATCGGCGCTGAAATCTAAAATTACGCCAAATTTCGTGGACAAACTCTGTTTTTGGATGAACTGCTTGCACAAAGAAGACCGAGTGCGCATGCTAGATTCATGGGCCGATGGATTTTGATCGTACTTGTATTATGTGCTTCAAGTTGCAGCACAAGCACCGCAAAGCACGGCGAATCGGTAACCAAAGCCACGTCACAGAAAACAAACTCGGCCGAAGATCAAAACGAAACCCAAAAGGAAGAGGCGACTGTGAAAACACCAGCAAAAGCCCCAAGCTGTGCCCTCACCGATGAAGAGTGGAAAGAAAAGCTCAGCCCAGAGGAATATGCCGTACTTCGCGACAAAGGCACCGAGCGCGCTTTTTCTGGCAAGTACTACAAACACAAAGAAAGCGGCATCTACCATTGCGCGGCCTGTGGCGAACCGCTTTTTAGTTCCGATACAAAATACGACTCGGGCAGTGGCTGGCCAAGTTTCTTTAAGCCGGTAAGCGAAGATGCGGTGCGCTTCGAGCGCGACGCATCACACGGCATGGTGCGCACCGAAGTCATCTGCGGCAATTGCGGCTCTCACCTCGGTCACGTCTTTGACGATGGTCCAAAACCCACAGGCCAGCGCTACTGCATCAATTCCGTCTCCCTAGGCTTTTCCAAAGCCACAGACAAAGCCAAATAACCTCACCCACCGCCCCCGCGAGCAAAGCGAGCCCGCTGGGGAGGGAGCCGACGCGCATAGCGCGTTCGGGAGGGGAGACGCGTGTCTCCCCTATTTGGAGCGCTGCCACGCAGCGGTACAAACTGTTAAAGCTCAACACTTAACCAACTACAAAATTACCTCACCCAACACCCCGCGAGCAAAGCGAGCCCGCTGGGGAGGGAGCCGACGCGCATAGCGCGCTCGGGAGGGGATTCGCGTGAATCCCCTCTTTGGAGCGCTGCTACGCAGCGGTACAAACTGTTAAAGCTCAATACTTAACCAACTACAAAATTACCTCACCCAACACCCCGCGAGCAAAGCGAGCCCGCTGGGAGGGAGCCGACGCGCATAGCGCGCTCGGGAGGGGATTCGCGTGAATCCCCTCTTTGGAGCGCTGCTACGCAGCGGTACAAACTGTTAAAGCTCAATACTTACCCAATTCCGAAATTACCTTCCCACCTGCCCCAGTATGCTAAAATAGGCAAGTGAAAGTTGTTGGCATTTGGCTTGCCCTGTTGCCTTGGTTGGGACTTTGTTTCGCTTGTCAGGGGCAAGTCTCCAAACAGAGCGTTTGTGGCTCACGTGCAAAACTTACCGCACTTGAACCTGGCGCTGTTTTGTTTCCGTCTAACATTGAGCCCCTCGGACTACCCTTTCCGACTGGATACAAAATTCAGATTCGTTCCGGCTACGGTCCCAATGCAGGATCTCAACTGCACACCGGAATTGATTTGACCTACAAAGGCAATGACTACTACGCACTCGATTTGCAGTATGCAAACGAAAGCAACGGCGGCCTTGGCAAACCGGTAATAGCACCACTCGATGGTATCGTTGCACTATCCGGTTGGGCCACCGGCGGCTGGTCCAACTTTGGAAGACGTGTTGTGTTGCGTCACAATCTTGAAGATGGCCATTACTACCACAGCCTTTACGCGCATCTAAAAAGCATCGACGATAAAATCACCGTAGGCGCTACCGTCAAGAAAGGGCAGTTATTGGGCGAACTTGGTCAAAGCTGTCAAAACCAAGACGCCTGCAGCTCCTTTGATTGGCCGCATCTGCATTTCTCCATTCACCAAGACAGCAATATCGGCGGCACCGGAACCGGCAGCTCCTATGCCGGGCTGGCCGTCCTTCCTGAGCCACTCGATAAAGCCGAAGACCTCGAGCGCTGGGATACGCTATTTTCTCAGACTGAAGCGGTGGACTGCGCACGCGAAGACTGCATCGCGCCCGACCCCTGTGCAGATAACCCCGATGCGGGTCTATGCCTGCCAGCGCCTCCGAAGCCTGCACCCATCGTCGATCAGGATTCTACCGCAGAGGCTGAGGCTAATGAGGAGTGTTTATGACTCGTCCTCTTCCGGAGCGAGCAGATCATTCGCCATCTTCGCACGTACCGCATCAATTAGATTGTTGATCTCGGCAAGCTGGGATTCAATAAGTGCCAAGGTCTCTTGGCGATGTCTCTCATACGCTTGATCAGCAGACTCACCTTCTGCCAGTATCTTTTTTTTCTCTCGTTCGAGACTATCTTTAAGCCGCACTAGCCTTCGCAATGTCTCCAAAGGATCGCCTAACTTTGAATCAGCAGAAACCCCGTTAGATCCAGCCTCAAAGAAGTAAATGCTCCTCAAAAAAAGCTCGGTGTCGCGCAAAACGGCTTCAGTGTCGCGTCCTAGGAAAAGCACTCCAAAACCAGCAGCCTCCAAACTTTGAGCCCGAAGCTGAACCTGTTCGGGATCTTCCAGTAAAGAATGAACGTCGCGAAAACTTTCGCTAACTAACTGCCACTGCTCAGCAAGATTTCGATCCGTTGAATCGCGGGCAACAAGCGAGGCGAATGCATCCAAAAGCAATGATGAAACTTGACTTGCTTCGGCTGTCATAAAAAACAGTCTCGTTTCATCCAGGAGCACGTTTGCGTACGCTTGGGTCCGGCCTTGCTCTCGATCAGGGGAGCTCTGCAACGCTTGCTGGATATGCCAGCCAAGCTCAGTAAGGAAAGCCTGGACATCAAAGGAAAGCAAACCTGCGCGATGCAGAGAGTCAACCACGAGCAAAACGGCGGCAGCAAACACCAACACCCCTACGGCGCCTATCAACACCACCCCCGCAGCAGCAATCACAACCCGATCACTATTGGCCTCGAGGTCGGCCGCTGGACTTACAGCGCATGCACAAAAAAGACTTGAGCACAGCACGATAGCCACGCTGGCGCGCCGCATCGAAGGGATAGAAAAAGCATTCATAAAACGTAGTGACCATAGCAAAGGATCGGAGCGCTAGCTACGTTCTCGAAATTATTTACTTTTCCGCCATGAACAGCTTGAGCCCGGTTCTATGCCACGGCTTGCTCGAGCTTGGGCATGTCATCGGTGTGCACCAAAACGATAAGAACCATACCGGCCTGCAGCTCAAGTTCAGCCGAAGGATTGTAGCGGTAGCTTCCGTTCGGCTCGCGCACTGCAATCACAAGGACATTCGCTTGGGTCCGGATTTCCGATTGTCGAAGGGTCGAACCAATAAGCGATGAGTTTTCAGGAATCGTCACTTCTTCAACACGTAAGGTATGGTCCTTGTCGCGCAGCATGATATCCAAAAACTGCACAGCCTTGGGCCGAATCATTTCGCTGACCATGCGAACCCCGCCGATATAGTTGGGAGAAACCACCGTGTCTGCACCAGCGCGAAGCAATTTGGGTCCTGCGCTGAGTTCCACGGCTTTGGCAATGATGCGCAGCTTTGGATTAAGCGCACGGGCTGAAATCGTCACGAACAAGTTGTCTTTATCATCATGTAGCCCAACCACAATGCCCGAAGCGCGTTCAATACCAGCATCATGCAAGCAAGCATCGTCGGTTGCATCGCCAAGCACGAAAGGAAATTCTCGTTCGGCAGCGGCAGCAATACCAGTAAGTCGTCCCTCGTTGTTATCAATCACCACAAAGGGATGCTTGGTTGCGATGAGTTCATGCACCACGTGCATGCCGGTAGTTCCGACACCGCACACGACGATATGATTTGAGAGTTCTTCGATTTGCTTGTTCATTCGCTTTCTCCGAAACACGTTACGCAAGTCGCCTTCAACGATGTAAGCCGTAAAAGTCGATGCAAAATAAAGCAGCGTTCCGCTGCCAAGCAGGATCAACAGGCTCGTCCAAAGACGCGCGTAATCGACTTGCCCAAGGCCGGGCAGGGTCTCGGCGTAGCCCACCGTCGAGACTGTGATAATCGTCATGTAAAGGCATTCATCAAAACGCCAACGTCCCGCGCCCAAGACAAAGTAGCCCATGCTACCGATGGCAAACATGACTAGCAAAAACACGGCTGCCACGTACAAATGCCGAAGCAACTTATCGTGCCGCGCGCTCATGGGATCAGACTGGTAACTTAGGCGGAATAACACAGGCGTTCCAGTCACTATCGTATCACAAAGCCGCTATATACAGCCACAAAGTCGCCGTGAAGCAAAGAGCTCAGCTAGAAATCACAAATGTTGTTAGGAATGTTGGTGATAAACGATACATCAGTGCAGCCGGTCACGCCAGATGGGCTAAGCCGGCAATCTTGCGGTGTGATGCAAGGCACCGTACAGCGGTATTCAGTGGCGCCTGCGCTGATACGATAGCAATAGCCGGAGCGCGGATGATCGCCATCGCATTGATCATGCCCGGTATCGCTTTCACCCTCACAAGGCGTCGTATCGAAACCGGCATGCGCCGCGCAGGTCGAGACACGCAACTCACAAACATCACCGGTCTGCCCGTCGATACTGATGGCTCCTGGATAAAGTTGCGCATAAGGCTGACCTATTGCGGTATTGCAAGTCCCTCCATATTCCGATTGAAGCTTCAAACAAACAAAACCAAGGCCACTTGAATCCCCCTTGTAACGCTCTTGAACACAAAGATGCCCTTCTGCACACTCCGCATCTGAAACGCAGCTTTGGCAAGTACTCTTTGAATGAAGCGGCGTATCGGTGCATTGTTTGCTTACGTTGTCACAGGCATTGGCTCCTTCGGCACAAGCCATATTGTTTTCGGCGCTGCACTCAACGCATTGACCATCATCGCACGCTGGCGTCGCTTCCAAATGCGCACAATCACTCTGCGTGACACACGCAACGCAACCGCCGCTGTTGAAGTCGCAACGCGAAGCATCTGCCAATCACACAACGAAGCATCATCGCATATTAAAGCGCCAGCATCCGTATTCTTTTTAGAATCCGACGAGCAGCTCAAAGCGAGCAAGCTCCATAGACACAACCACAGGCAATAAGCAAAACATCTAGCGTACACCATTCACCTCAATCCAAGCATGCACTCTTCTTTCCCTACGGTCGACAGTGCAACGGGGTTCCAGCGCAATTTAGCGTTGGAGCGCAGTCCAAATTACCACCGCACTCATACGAGCAAAACCCCGCCCCGCTGCCGGCGCTGGGACAGTAACCATCATCCAAAAGACTCTCGCCGCAGCTAGTGTTGCTTGCGCAGGAAAGGCTTTGGGTGTCAGAAATGCCCTTGCAGGTCGTTGATGTCGGCGGAAAACAATAGTCCCCGATTTCACCATCGACACTTGTCGCGGATACTTTGCTCCGATAAGGCCGATGAGCGGTCACCGTATCGCCGCAACCCAACGAAGCATGCAAAAAACAAAAGCTTCCTACGGGCGTGCTGTCAAAAGTAAAACTTACGCAGCGTCTGCCTGCACTGCATTGATTATCGGCCGTGCAGCTCTCGCAAACGTCTTTGCTCCCCGTACTCACTTGCGTGCAGCTAAAATCCTCTTCACTGCAAAAAGTTCCGCCGCAATCGCTAGCTTCTGTCGCAATACGGCATTCAACACACTGACCTGATTCGCAATACGGCAAAGCGCTCAGGTGCACGCAGTCCAAGTCATTGATACATTCAGTGCACACCCCACCATCCAACTCACAACGCGAAGCCTCCGCGTTCATGCACCCGGCATTACCTACGCATTCAGGCCCACTATCCACTTGCGCGTCTGCTCCTGAATCCACATCAAACTCATCCAAAAACCGCGGATGCCTATCCCGGCAGCTCAGCGAAAAAACAAGACATGCCAAAACTGTCATATTTAATGCCAATTTCACGCCGTTTCTGTCAGTTAATGGACGAATTTCCGCCAATTCTGCCAAGCGACCTTTCTTCGCGTGCACCACAGACAAGATGGCCATCAAGTCCCTCCGCAATAGTCCACGCCGTTGCCGGAATTGGTGCAGCCAAAAGTATCTTGACACTGAGCAGGAGCACTACACTTATAGGTGCATTTGGAGGGGGAGCCGTTGACGGTGCGGCACAAAGCTCCGGAGATGGGCGTTTCATTGCCTCCAACTTGGCAGCTTCCGTCGGTGGTGCAGGGGCTAATAAACGCGAGCACAGCTTCGCAGCTGCTTAGGCTTTCATTGATACCGCAAAACTGCTCTGCTGCTTCGTCCTCACCAGCCAGCACGCTCTTTTTATTCAGCACCACCAGGTAAGGTCGCTCACACGTCGCGCTCAAAACCTTCATGCAATAGTTTCCATGAAAGCTTCCGTCGTAATCTAAAGGCACACACTTATGGTCGGCCACACACTCGGTATCACTTACACAAGGCTCGCAGGTATCGATGCTTGCTACCGTGGTTTCGGTGCAGCTGTTGTTCTCAGGGTCACAACTCTTGCCGTCACACGCACTTTCATCCTCAGGCGTGCACTGCACGCAGGCCCCGGCGCTGCACATATTCTTGCCGCTAATATGCGTGCAATCTGTATCCCTCATACAACCGGTGCATATCCCCGCATCCACCTCACAAAACGACGCCCCCGCATCCAAGCACACCGCATTGCTAACGCATCCAGAAACATCAGGCCCGGCATCCTCAACACACTCCGGACAATAATCAGGGTCACTTTTAGTCGTACGACACGCAGACAACATGAGCAGCGCAAACAAAGCCAAGTGTAACAAAAAGCTTTGATGCCGCGGCGAGGGGGCGCAGTGGATCAAGCGATTTGGGAGGGGCCCAAAACAAACGACAGTGCGGTTTTTGGGAAGGTACCAAGCGAGCGCCTGCGCGAGCGACAAGCTTGATCCACTGCGGCCCCTCGCCGCCTCAACGCCACAGGTGTTATAACATCCATGTTAAAACTCCCCCGCCAAGAAAGCATCGCCGCACGTCGTTCAGGATCCGCGCTCACCGTAATCGGTTGCGCCAGCAGCATATAAAGCCCCCCACCAAAGGCCGCCGCCCCACCGGCAAGCAAAAGCGCCGTCCAAGCATTGAAGGTCACCACTTCATCGCAACCACCCGTCGCATTCACGCCACTAGCGCATTCATCAAGCGTGGCCAAAGTCCAGATGGCCGGCACCAAAAGCCCAACGGCAGCCGCTCCAAACCCGCCCGCAATCACGTAGTTCCAAGCAGAAGCGCGCTCCTTCGGCTGCTCAATAGCGCCATCGGATCGAGTATCGCTCGGATGCCCAATGCCCCGCGTTTTGCCCTTCTCAGAAGCTTCGGCATAGGCCTTACGGCAAGCGCCCGCAATCTCTTGCCTAATCACTTCAGCACGTGCCTCAACGACATTCCCAAAAGCATCGTGAAAACTCACCACCACATCGTAAACACGCATTAGACCCGAACCGCTCCGCATAGCCCAGAGCGCAAGCCCAACAGCGACATCAGCGTGGAAGGCATCAAGCAATGCAGGGATGCAACTGCCCTCAACACAGTTCTGCAGTGACGCGTGCTCTTCATCGAGACGCTCGAGCACCTCTTGATGCGTAATCACCGTATAACCATTTTCCTTCAACGCTTCGATCGTCGTCTGCATGGCGTTGCGTTGATCGGCTGGAGAGATGCCATGATGACCCGCTATCGGAAGCATCACCGCGCTTTGAGCCAAAGCCGAAAGCGCAACGCACCACAGCGCCAAGGTCGCAATCGCTAAAACAAATGTTTTTGTTGCTCGTTTCATGCCAATGTCTTGCCTAAAATACCTTTATTGTGTTGCGTTTTGCATACGCTCTTTAATCTTCAGAAGCATTATCCTCGACACCAAAAATCGTCCTCAAGATATAAGTTATAGGCATCCCGACAAGGGGCACACTACCCCAAAGCAGCATGTCACTGTAGGGGCTCTGCACATTGCCTGTGCCCAGCACATCCACCGCGCCAAGAACGCCAAGCCCGACACCCGCCGCGCCAGCAAGCCAGGACCACCACGGCACGCCATCTTCGGGAGGCAAAAGCCATAGCAACGAAGAGCTCATGAGCACCGCGCCAGCAGCAGCAAAGGATTCGTAAAAGGCAACGTCGGCTAAGAGCGGCCCTTGACTGTCATAGTCGGCTGCGCCTACCCACGCGATGCCGTAGCTGAGCAAGCCCAGGCTTCCCAGTAGCCAGCCCGGCCAAGTTGCATGCGCCGCTCCAGCAGAATGCTCATCAGGTGCTGGCTGCCAAGCTTCCGTGGGCCTCGAGCCCACACCACGCAAGTCAAGCGACTGTCCCGCAAGCATGGCCGGCACCCCTTCACTAAGCGCCTCGCCTTCAAAACGCGAACCGGTCCATTTCACGAGCAGCGAAGCGACCACCTGTCCCTGAGCCAGTGGCAACCGGTCCACACGCAAGACCTGAGCTTCAGGCGTCGGTGTGACCAAAAACACCTCGCGCGCCTGAACGATTCGAGCAACGCGCAAAGCATCTTGCACACGATGCCTATTTTCTTGGGACACGGATGTGTACATCAATCCCAATTGATCACCGGTCACAAGCGCTTCATCAAAGGTGCTGTCAATATTGACTACGGTAGGCTCGCCGCCGACTTTGACGCGATGCACGCGATTGAGATCCCCACCACGGCAGTCAATTTGCACATGATACTCGCCCTTGGGAATGCCTTTGCGTTGATAGGGAGTGGTGCCGATTCGACGGCCATTGATGAACACATTACAGCCCGAAGGCTCACTTTGCACGTCCAAGGCTTGTTCCGGATGAGAGGCAAGATCATTATCAACACGCGCCATCAGTTCACGCACTTCAGGCGGATGCATGCGCACGGATGGCTTGATGTCCAACACAAGCCTGCGGCAATCGAGAGCCTGAGCATAGGCCTCCGCGTTTTTGCTTTGCGCAATCAGCGAACGCACTTCGTACAGACACACGTTGAATACTGACTCAGCAAGCACCGCATCGCGGTTGTAAAGTTCCGGATGTTTTTTGACCGGCGCAAGGCAATGGGTGACAGCTTCGTGCGTCTGCCGATGCTCATCACCGGAAGCATGATAGAGGGCTTTTTCGGCCCAGTGGTTAAGAGCTTTGACAGCCTTTTCATCCAGCATGCCATAGGGCACCGAGCCAAGGCGCTGATAACGCATGGCGGCTTCTTCTTCATAAAAGACAGGCATGCCAAGGCTGCTAAGCTCCTTTGAAAACTGAACAGCTGCTTGAAAGACCATGTCGTGATCAGCCGAGGCATCCATCGTGGGCAGAACCAACCAGCTACGTTCCTGCGCAGCTGCCACCGACGAGGCTGCGGTAAACCCGATTAAAACAACGAGAGCCGCCACGGGAATACGCGAAGTCTTACCGCATGAAAAAATAGAAGCGCTGAGGTGGGAGCGGGAACGCATGGTGAAAAAGTCCCGCTAACCATCACCTAAGTAATTGCCAAAGGCAAGGTTAAACCATGGCAAAAGCTAAAGAAATCAAGCTAAATTGCGGCTGAATCAACCTGATTGCTGGGATCACAGCGAAGACAACACAACCTGCTCACGCTATCTCATCGTATCGGACAGCTCGCCCTTCAAAAATCCGAAGCTTTGACGAACCGATGTTAACCCTTACTTTCGTTTTCCTCAGGAGCTAGCTGATATTGTGTGTTACTGAAGCCAAGTTTACGCCGACGCCAAATTGCAATCAACGGCTCAACCGGGATCGTATGCCGCTCCTGACTTTCCTCATCGCCCGGTGCCTCAGAGGGCCCCACACTGCGCTTTGCTTCGAGATCCTGGTTTTTGTACCGATGCCATGTATCGGAATGAGGGAACGACGGCCGAGTGGCCCGCTCCTGCGGATCCTTATTTGCCGAACTTAAAAAAGCTAACCATTTTTCAATCACGCTGGGCCTCCATTGTAGAAACATAAAAACAAGACATCAAACGAAGATGCAAAGCTCATGCCAGCCAAAAACCGCCAAAATTATGGCAAAAACCACTATGCCAAACAGTATACGAACAGCTCCTGCGCCACTTGGATCCAGGATCCCGCTTGATTACAACAATAAATTCCAGTAGACAGCTGCCACAGCGCGATAATTGGAATTCCAACCAAAAAAGCGCTGTTTTTTGCAATCAAGATAGAGCATAGCGCTGCCGCTAAGCTCCTATTTTTAGATACCAGACAAGAAATCGCGGCACAGGCCTTAACTCGCCGTAAACATTAGTGTTTTTAGGCGAGATCCTGGATCGGGTTGTACTCTTGGAGGGATTTTACGGTGATGGCTTTGCGGGGAGCTTCGATGGCGTCGGTGACGGCGCAGGCAGCCGGCATGGTGGTGAAATAGGGTACGCCCGAAACCAGGGCTTGGCGGCGCAAGGTGTAGCTGTCTTTGATGGCTTTTTCACCCTCGGTGGTGTTGAACACGAGGTGGATATCGCCAGAGGCGATGACGTCGACGACGTTGGGTCGTCCGCCTTCGATGACTTTATGCACGCTTTGTGCGAGGACTCCAGCATCTTGCATAGCGCTGGCTGTGCCGCGCGTGGCCGCAATCCTAAAGCCTAGTTTGTGAAGCCTTCCTGCGAGCTCGACGGCTAAGGCTTTATCAGCATCGCGTACACTGATGAAGACCGTGCCCTTTTCCGGCAAACGCATTCCTCCTGCAAGGACCGCTTTTGAAAAGGCTTCAGGGAAGCTCTCAGCAATGCCCATGACCTCACCCGTTGAACGCATTTCAGGGCCAAGAATAGTGTCAACGCCGGCAAACTTTGCAAAAGGAAAGACCGATTCTTTAACGCCATAATGCTTAGGCACGATCTCTTCGGTAAACCCGAGTTCTTTTAGACTTCGGCCAGCAAGGACCTGCGCGGCAAGTTTAGCCAGAGGCCTGCCAATCACTTTGCTCACAAAGGGCACGGTGCGTGATGCACGCGGGTTTACCTCAATCACATAAACCTTTTGTTGATGCACAGCATATTGCACGTTCATCAAACCAAGCACACCAAGCTCGAGCGCTAAGTCTTTGGTTGCTTCGCGGATTTCGTCCAAAACTTTCTTTGATAGCGTATGCGCGGGTAAGACGCTTGTCGAGTCGCCCGAATGAACGCCCGCTTCTTCCACATGCTGCATGATGCCGCCAATCACGACATCGCGACCATCGCAAATACAGTCGACATCGACTTCCACCGCATCTTTAAGAAACTTGTCGACCAAAATTGTGCGGGTCTCACCATCTTCGAGCGCCTCGACGGCACGCGTCATGTAATGCGCGAGATGCTCTTGATTGTGCACTATCTCCATGGCGCGGCCACCCAGCACGTAACTCGGTCGCACAAGCACTGGATAGCCAATCTCATCTGCAATCTGGAACGCTTCGCTCACACCGCGCGCAATACCACCGCGAGGACGGGCTAGACCAAGCTTCTGGAGCAGAGCTTCAAATTTTTCGCGGTCCTCAGCGCGATCAATCGCATCGGCAGAGGTCCCAAGAATCGTAGCGCCTGCGCGCTCTAAAGGCACGGCCAGCTTGAGCGGCGTTTGCCCACCGAACTGCACAATGATGCCGTCTGGTTTTTCGATGTCCACGATAGACATCACATCCTCAAAAAGTAAGCGGCTCGAAATACAAGCGATCCGAAGTGTCGTAGTCCGTTGAAACCGTCTCGGGATTGCAGTTGACCATGATGGTCTCAAAACCCATGTCACGCAGAGCAAAAGCAGCATGCACACAACAGTAGTCAAACTCGATACCTTGACCGATACGGTTAGGGCCTCCGCCAAGAATCATAATTTTCTTCTTGTCGGTGGGCTTAGCCTCATTGTCCGCCGAAAAACTTGAATACATGTACGGCGTAAGCGCCGGAAATTCCGCAGCGCAACTATCGACACGCGAGTAGCCGGGCACGATGCCATGCTCAAGACGCTTTTCTCGTACGGCTGCCCTACTCTGTCCTTGTAAACCGGCGATTTGCGCATCAGAAAAGCCCATACGCTTAGCTTCTGATAGGGCCTGTGGACTCGAATCGTTGCGAAGAATATTCTCCTGATGAACGATCTGCCCTAACTGCCGAAGGAACCAAGGGTCAATCTTTGTAATCGCATGCACTTCGTCTTCACTGATGCCCACGCGCAATGCATCGCAAAGATACCAAAGCCTATCGGACATCGGCACTGCGATGATTTTCTTTAGCGCATCAACCAGCGCCTGCCCTTTTACAGCTTCTTTGCCGGGCGGTATCGATTCGGCCAAACGCAAACTTTGAGAGACTTCTAGGCTTTCGATATGCTTGGCCAAGGCCACGTAATCGATACGATCAATCAACGACACCAGTCCCTCGCGACCGATTTCTAGCGAGCGCGCAGCTTTATGCAGAGCTTCTTTAAAGGTGCGTCCTATGGCCATGGCCTCGCCAACTGATTTCATTTGCGTACTGAGCTTTACGTCGGCGCCGGGAAACTTTTCAAAAGCGAAACGCGGAACCTTGGCAACCACGTAATCAATGCTTGGCTCGAAGGCCGAATTGGTGTTCGTGATGTCGTTGCGCAGCTCATCAAGGCGATAGCCCACGGCAAGCTTGGCTGCGATTTTAGCAATGGGATACCCTGTGGCCTTGGAAGCCAGCGCACTCGAGCGCGAAACGCGGGGATTCATCTCGATTACCAAAAGCTCGCCGTCGGCAGGATTGATGGCGAACTGAATGTTTGAGCCGCCGGTCTCAACACCGATTTCACTGATGATCGCTCGGCCGGCATCGCGCATACGTTGGTATTCACGATCCGTAAGCGTCATCGCTGGAGCAATGGTGATCGAATCACCGGTATGCACGCCCATCGGATCGAAGTTTTCAATCGTGCAAATGACCGCAAAGTTATCCGCATTGTCGCGAATTACTTCGAGCTCAAACTCTTTCCACCCGAGCACGCTTTGTTCGACTAAACATTCATGGGTTGGGCTCTGTGAAAATGCCCAACGAATCGCCTCATCAAACTCGGCTTGATTCTGAGCAATGCCGCCACCCGAACCGCCCATCGTGAAAGAAGGTCTTAGAATAATGGGAAAACCAATCTCATCGACTGCTGCTTGAGCCTGCTCGAGCGTTTTGGCGACTTTTGCCTTGGCGCATTTCAGGCCGATGCTTTCCATAGCAGCCTTAAACAACTCACGGTCTTCGGCTTTACGAATCGCATCGAGACTCACGCCAAGCAGCTTGACCCCGTACTTCTCGAGCACCCCACGTTCCGATAACGCCAATGCTAGATTCAGGGCAGTCTGCCCTCCTAAGGTCGCAAGCAAGGCATCGGGTCGTTCACGCTCGATAATCGCCTCGACGACTTCGGGCACAAGAGGCTCCACATAAGTGTGGTCGGCAAACTCGGGGTCGGTCATCACCGTCGCTGGATTGGAATTGACCAGAACAACTTGATAGCCTTCTTGGCGCAGCGCTTTTGCGCCTTGGGTGCCGGAATAGTCAAACTCACATGCTTGGCCAATTACAATGGGCCCCAGAACCAAGCAACAGAATCTTTTTGACATCGTCACGCCGAGGCATTTGGGCGGGATTACCAGAGCCCGCGTCCCTCGGCAACCCGTTTTGAAGCTCGCCTGCCCGCTTTAGCGCAACTCGACGATATCCATGGCTTTCGCGGCCTCTACAATAGCCTCCGGACGGCTTCCTTCGGCAGCTAAGATCGCTCTGCGGCGATCAGGCCCGAGAATTTCCAGGAAAACATTGAGATAGGAATGCTCGCACGATGAACGAATAAGGTTGCCCCACTCGACAATGGCGACAGCTCCAGCCTCGAGCTTTTCAAGCAAACCTAGCTCAAAGAGCTCATCAGGGTCAGCGAGACGATAGACGTCGGCATGGACGATCGGAATGCGGCCGTGATACTCGTTCATGAGAGCAAAGGTAGGACTGGTGACCGGAACTGATTCAGCAACCCCTAAAGCATGCACAAGCGCCGAAGCAAAAAAGCTTTTTCCAGCTCCGAGTTCACCTTCGAGCAACACAAGATCTTGTCCGCTAAGCTGCTTGGCCAACCAACAAGCAAGCGCTGCCGAATGCTCAGGCGATTCAAGCACAAAACTATGGCTATGGATGGTGGGCATGGCTCTTTTGTTTTTAGCCGACAGTCCGGCTCTTGCGCAACGCCTTCCAAGCACGATGCCGCACTACACTATTACGGCAAAGCTCGTTCCTGAAACACACCGCATCGAAGCAAAGCTTCGTCTTGTGTTTACCAACCGCAGTGACTTTCCTATCGAGCACCTTGATTTTCACCTCTACCCCAATGCTTTTTCGCATAAAGGCACAGTGTTTTTCGAGAATCGGCCGAATCCCTTGCCGATTTTGATCCGAAGCACGCCGGGCATCTGCAAATCCTATCCATCCAGACTGCCAAGGGCGAGAATCTAAGGGCATCCACAGAAACGAACTTAGCCTTTGCCGATCAAAGCCAGCTTCGAGTGACTCTAAAAGAAGCACTGCCCGTGGGTCATACCATCACCCTGCAGATTCATTTTCGAACAACACTTCCTCACATCGTCGCACGGATGGGCTACGCAGATGACTTTTTCATGGCAGCACAATGGTTTCCCAAGTTAGCCAAGCATAATCCGGATGGCAGCTTCAGCACTTTCCCGTATCACGGCTACGGCGAATTTTACTCCGACTTTGGCAGCTACGATTTAGAGCTCGAGGTACCGGCCGCATACAAGGTAGTTTGCAACGGGCAACAGCGCGAAAAAGCTTGCGCAAAGGATGGAACAACTATCGCTTTAGCGCGCGCCGTATGCACGATATCGTCTGGGCTGCTGCGCCATTTTTTCGCAGCACCGAGACAAAAATAGGTCGAATCAAGGTGATACTCAGCGCACCACCTGGTTATGGCGACACTGTCAGACTGCAACTTGCCTTACTAAAAAAAGCACTGCCCTTTTTCGAAAAAAGCTATGGTGCGTATCCTTACGCTACGCTCAAAGTAATTATTCCGCCGAGAAGTGGCGATGGCGTGGCGGCCATGGAATATCCCGCCCTCTTTGTAAGTTCTGGACCGTGGTTTGTGAAAGGGATCTTTGCCGCCTATCCAGCATTAGTCACAGTGCATGAGCTTGCCCATCAATGGTTTTACGGCATCGTTGCAAGCAACGAAGTTGAGTATGCCTTTTTGGATGAGGGTCTTAGTGAGTGGAGTAGCCTGAATTTTTTGCAGATGCTCAGCAAAACATCTTCGCCCTTGCTTCCAAGCAGCCTGCATCACATCGACCCTTTCGACCACCTGACTTCCTTATTGTCGCACGCCCTTGATGCAACTCTACCTGTAAGCGAATATTGCCAAAGCGACTATGCGGCATCCGTCTACTCAAAAACAGCAGCCACGCTTGAAACCATTAAGCGCATTTGGGGCTCTGAGCATCTGATTAAAACCCTCGGTCACTACGCCCGTAACTTTCGCTTTATGCATCCAACGCCAGATGCCCTGTACGCCATGTTTGATGAGCACTATTGGCCGGGGTTTTCCAAGACAATTTTTCGCCCACTCCTTAGAAGCCAAACAGCCATCGACTTCCGGCTGCGTCATGTTCACTCCACGCGAATCGGCCAGCAGTGGCATAGTGAAATTTACCTCAGCACCAACAGCCCGATTCCTTTGCCCCTATGGCTTTCTATCCTTCATGAAAACGGAAAAACAAGCCGTCTTGCGCTGCGTTTTGAATCCGGAGCCATTCACCTCAGCCACCAAAGCACAAGTCCTATTCGTCGCGTAGTGCTTGATTCGGAGCGATCCATCGTTGTGGATGCCAATCCAGGTAATCAACAGTGGCCAAAATCAACGGTTGAAAAAACACAATGGTTTTCAAAGCTGCTATACGCAGGACAATTGCTGTTAGGCATGGTGGGGCCATGAAAGCACTCATGGCGATTCTTCCCGTAACTCTACTGTGGCACGCCACTTTGTGTTTGTGCGCATGGACTCTCGCCACGCCCCTAGACCTACTCTTTCGGGAAAAAGACGCACTGTTTATCGCTGAGCACGCAGCTTCGCTGTTTACATTAGGCGCCCTGGCGTATTGCGCTGCGCCAATACTAGCCGTATTTTTCCTCGCTCCGCTGTTCTCCATGGCCATGCTAAGTGCTGCCCAGGGCGAGCATCTACTGCGAAGGCAGCTTGAACGCTCACTAAGCTTTTATCCAGAAGCACTTCAGTTAAGCTTTGTCGCACTTGGTGCCGTTGCTGTAGGACATGGCTGCTTAGCTGCGCTTGGCTATGGCCTTCACAAAAAGCTTTTCACTCTTCCCGACCCGCGTATCCACGATTTGACAGTGCTCGCTCTTGTGGTCTTAGCTGTCGTATGGATGTTCGTTGTTGGCTTCTGGCTCGACACGAAACGTACACGACTACTAACCCCTAACCCATCGGCCAGCTGCTCTCAATTGTTTCTCAGATACACCGGTATCTCTGTGCTCATGCTATGCCTAGTCCTCATCGGCATGATTGCCGACAGTGCCCTGCCGCTACCCATCGCCGCATTCGGCCTCCAACAACTCAGCGCTCTTAGCAAAAGCATCTCCCGAGCCCGTCAGCTAACTTTGTTCATCCGCTAGGGAGAGCCCCTAGTTTTCCATGGATTAACCGATGTCGATTTGTACACCAAGGAGTTTGCGGGCTTCGAAATAGTCTTCCGAAACACTGTAACGTACGATTTCGGAAATCTTGTCTTTAGCAGGCAAATCATCGGGCCCAGCTTGTGGTTCAGCTTGAATCATCCGGGCAGCTGTCTCCAGCTCACCATTGACCAAAAAGCCCACGCGACACACGGTAAGCTCCACGGCTCGAATCCATCGCTTAACGTTTGTCACAGCGCCTGCCTCGACAAATTGTTTACATACGCGCCTGAGCTGTTCCAGGTAAACCGGTTGCATATTCGCGCTGATCTCTGAAGCCCACTGATCGATGTTGGGATCTTGCACGCCCAAACCGCAGATTCGTACAGAAGCTAAAAGCGCTGCTTTAAGCTCATCGCGCGAAGGCAGAACTTTGCGGATATAATACTCCGGCCGGTAATAGGAAAGATGCTTTGCCACCACGAAGGTCAAGTCCTGTGGGTTAAAGCCCTGCAACACTGAAGAGCCCGCTACCATCGCCGGTGGTTGAGTCACTGCGTGCAAAACTCCGCCCGGAGCATCGGGCCGCAAGAACAAGCGTGGCACTATCTCAACATTGAGAATCTGCGTCACAAAATGAAAAGTCTTTGCGAAAGTAACGGTCGACGTTGCTGGGTCATGCAAATGCTTTTTGTTTAGACCAAGGTTCTTATCCGAAACGGCTTTGATACCTAACAAGGCAGGCAAAATCGAGCGAAACATCGCGCTAAGCAAAGGATCTTCATTAGGATGTCGCACTACCCTCGCCCAGTTATCGTTATCTAAGCGACGTTTTGGCTTCACGAGCCCCTTAGGCTTGTACTGTGCGTAGAACTGTTTGTGCTCTTCTTGTGCTTTTTGCAAAAAGACTAGAGCCGATGAAAGACACCATGCCTTATCGTAGTCTCTCTCTTCAAAATAAAGCTTATAAAGTTCTTTATAGGAGTCAACGCGAAATGCATCACAGTCAAGCAACGATTGATGCTCCTTAATGGCCTCCGCGCTCTTACCCGGCATAATTCGGTAGAGCTCGGCAAGGATTTGATGCTCGGTGATATCCTCAGGTTTCAGAGCACTTGCCATCTTAAACGCCTCTGAAGCGTTTTCATGATTCTGCATGCGATCGCGATAAATCACGCCAAGGTTGTGCCAAAGATTAAACTCGAGCTCGATGTTCCCCTTACCAACAATGCGATGGAGCATCTTACGAAACGCACGCTCCAAGCCCTTCCAATCCTTCTTTTGAGTAAGCAACTTATTAATCGCTTCGAAAGCTTTGAGTTGGTCTGGATCAGCATCCAAGCACTCACTAAATTTATCAAGCGCAAGCGCAGGATTCTTGAGCTCATCGCGATAAATAACGCCTGAGGTGTAGGCATACTTGGCTTTGGCTAAAGGCCGCTCATCCAAGTCGCTGATACGATCGATGAGTTCAACGGCTTTAGGCCACTGCTTTGTCTTTTGATACAAGGCCAACATTTTGTGCAATATACGATGGTCATCTGGGTTCAGTTCAATTGCACGGTTAAAGCTCTCGATAGCTTTTTGCGGATTCTTAAGTTGGTCGCTCCAGATGCTACCAATTTCGTCCAAAAGCTGGATTTGACCTTGCCCATCCACAGCATCAAGCATGCGCTTTTTAAAATGCACTACCCTTTCCCAATCCTTTTGCTCTTCATGAAGCGAAATAATCGCTTCGAGCGAAGGACGGTGAGTAGGGATTTCATCGAGTGCCTTATCAAACATATTCAAGGCCTTGCGCGTTTCACCTTGCTCACGCTTGATATTGCCCAAACGGAAGAAAATATCCGTGCTTGCCTCTTTTTCGAGAGCATCGCGATGGTGCACCAAAGCCATCTGATAAGACTTAAACGCCTTATCCCAGGCTTGATTCCGATAGTAAGCCTCCGCTAAACCAAGCAATGACGAGAGCTCCTTTGGATCAAGAGCGTGCGCATGCTCATAGGCCTCAACAGCAAGCGTATTATCTGAGACTCGAGCAGCAGTCTCACCAAGCAAGCCCCAAAGCTCAAACTGCTCTTCTTTGGGCCGCTTATCTACAGTGTTGATCAGCATCTGCAGCAAAGGCATTGCTTTGCTGTAGTCACCTTGCTTGCGAAACTCTTTGGCAAGCGGCAAACCTGCATCTTCGTTGTAATTGTCGTGCTCAAGCGCTTTACCGTAGGCTTCAACAGCTCTTTCATGCTCTTCAAGCTTCTCATCATAAAGCCTGCCCAGTTCCACATAAGCCTTTGAGATCTGCCTTGGGTTATCCTGCGCCGCAATCTCGCGCTCTAACATGCGAATGGCCGAATGCCAGTCACTCATATCAATGTAAATCTTTCGCATCGCTCGAAGCGAAGGCAAATGATGCGCATCGATATCCAAAGCACTTTCAAAATGTGTCAATGCTTCATTGAGATCACCAATGTGCTCCAAAGTGACTTGGCCCGTTCGATAGCGCAAAGCAACTTGTTTCTCTGGCTCATCAAGCAACGATGAGAGTTTAGACATGATCTGGATCGCCTCACTGTAATCGCCCTTTTTTGCATACAGTTCGGAAAGCGCATCAAGTGCATCGACATCGTTGTCCTCGAGATCAAGTGCGTTCAGATAGGCATCAATAGCACGCTCTGGTTGCTCAAGCTCATGTGCATAGACCTCACCCATACGCTTAAAGAGCATAATCTTAAATCGCGATCCGGAGCAGATGTCGCATGTCTATTGTAAGTCTCGATGAGAGATTCCCATGACTGCAAACGTCGGTAGACTCTTGCAAGACCAAGATAAGCGTCATGATGCGTTGGATCGAGCGCGACCACCTCCTCGAGATGTTCAGCAGCTTTTTCCGGCTTAACAAATTGCTCTTCCCAAAGCATTGCGAGTTGCATGTGCACATCGATTCGCTGACGCTCGGTTTCCACAGCATCAAGCTGAGATTCGAATACGCTTCGGAGCTCCTGCCAGTTTTCATGTCGAGTGTACAAGCCTTGCAACGCTTTAAGCGCGCCTGGATTGCCCGGCTCAATTTCAAGCACTTTACTTAGTACATCAGTGGCTTGCTGGTCTTGCTTGAAGTGCTCTTCGTAAACTTTCGCCAGCTCAAGACGCGCGGCAACGCTCGCAGGATCATCTCCGAGGGTATCCACCGTTCGCTGCAACGTACGTTTAAGCTCATCGAAAAGCTCCCTTTTGCGATAAACATGCTCCAGCTTCCCGAGGGCTTCAACGTTCGCGCTATCAACGTCCAGAGCTTGCTTGTAGTAAGGCATGGCCTGGTCAGCAACCCCCAGCTCGTTTTCACAAAGCTCACCAAGCTCGACCAAACGAAGCATCTTCTCTCCAGCTTGGTCGGTCATGTCAGCAAGTTGCACGAGAACTTGTGCAAGAAGCTGCCACTGCTCTGTTTTACGATAAAGCTCAGTAAGCTGGCGCATCGCTGGAACGTTGACCGGATCAAGTTGCCTGATTTCCTCATAGTAAGGAATGGCATACTCTAGATGCCCAAGCTCGGTGCCGTACCAACGTGCACAACGCAAACAAAGGGTCAGTCGCAACTCGGGATCTTCTTCCTCCTGCAACGCTTCGTTTGCCTGACTAAGAAGCTCGTTCCAACGTTGTGTTAGCGCAGCAAGTCGCTCTAGTTCGGCAGAAACTGCTTCGTTACTGAGATCCTCCGTCCACGCAACCAGTAAGGCATCAAAAGCTCGTTCGTTGTCATGAAGCTCTTTTTCATAGACAGAAGCCACACGGAAAAACAGTGCACGACGAGCATCGGGCTCCCCCGTGTATTCAAGACGAGACAAATACAGCTCAACAAGCGGCTCCCAACGCTCGGCACTTCGATGCAAGGCCTCAAGTTTTTCAAAAGCGACATCGTGCATGGGCGCATGTTCAAGCACACGCTCAAAAGCTGAAACCCCTCCGTCTGGATTTTCGGCTTTACTCTCCCAAGCCTCCCCAATCGATAGTAGCACTTGGATCTTATCGTCGGGCTCGTCAGTCGCTTCCATGCGTCTTTCAAGCACGTCAATGTAAGCATCCCATTGACCCTGCTCAGCATGAATCTTTTCAAGAGCTTCAATCGCCGAGAAATTACGCGGATTGATTTCCAATACCTGCCGGTACGCTTCAACGGCTTCCATGGGCTGCTCGAGCTTATCGTTGTAAACTGAACCCATTTTAAGCTGCACCTTTTGGAGCGCCTCGTCATCGAGAGTTGCCGCGCCCGCATCAACAATACGGTGCAAAGTCTCAACAAGCTCTTGGTAAGCCCCTTCATTCTCATGAATCTGAGCCATCGCCAGTAAGGCATCTGCATTGCCTGGATCAATATCAAGCACGCGTTCCCAGTTTTCAAGAGCATTACCTTCGCGCTGAAGTTTGTCATTCCACACACGCGCAAGATCCGTATAAATGGCCACACGGTTTTTGTCATCATCAGCTACAGCAACCTCACGCTCCAGGACATCGACAAGGTCTCGCCAGTTTTCTGTTTTCGCGTAAATCTCACCAAGAGCACTAAGCGCTTCACGGTCTTCACCCCGAATATCAAGGACCCGTTTCCAAAGGCTGATTCCTTTGTCGGTGTCTTGCAATCGCTGTGCAGCCAAACGAGCCATCTTGCCTAGCACTTCAGCTTGCGCATCATCGCCGAGGACAATATCAAGTTCTTTTTCGTAAGCATCCAACAAGGCAGTCCACTGCTCACCTTCATAGTAAGCAAGTTGAAGTGCATGAAGAGCTTCTATGTTTTGTGAATCCAAGTCGTTGATAATATGCTGATAGACCCGAATCGCGTCTGCAGGAGCATGCAACTCACGTTGAAACAACTGACCTAGCCGATAGTTGAGATCCGATGCTTCAGGGCTGCCGTTAACCGCTGCAATCCGAAGTTCAAGCACGTCACGCAACGCAGAAAAAGCACCATGCTCCGTGTATATTCGATCAAGCGCCTCTAACGATGCAACTGCCTTTTTATTTTTGCCAACGACGAAACGATAAGTCTGCTCGGCTCGTTCAATATCACCCAACTCTTGCTCATAGAGTTGCGCGAGCCGAAACCCCGCCATGGCCAAACGCTCGCCATCACTCTGCTGCTCTAGCGCACGTGCGTAGGTATTAGCCAAGGTTGACCATCCATCCAGAGCCGCAGCCAGTCGCTCGGTTTCTTGCACAGTGGATTCATGCGTCGGATTCTCAATCAACGCACGCTGATACCAGTCAAAAGCTTGCTCCACATCTCCGATTTGTTCAGAAAACACTTCTGCAATTGATGTTCAAGCGAAATGCGTTCGGCAACATCACTCTGCATCGCCAACAAATGCTGATTGAGCTCGATAAGCCGTCCCCAATCCTGGCGATCTCGATAAATCGGTCCAAGCAACTCTCCAACGGGCTCGACACGGACACCGCGAATCAACATCTCTTCAAGCGCAGCAACAGCTTCTGGAAACTCAGGCTCCACCGCAAGGACCTCTCGATAACGGTCCAGCGCACGATCCGGAGAAGAGAGAACATCACGATAAAGCTCAGCTTCCCGCATCTGCAGCGCCAGCATATCGTTTGGGTCGGTAACGACCTGCAATTCCTTTGCAATGATCTCAGCAAGCTCATTCCATTGCCCGGTCGACGCATACAATCGATCCAAGGCAGCAAGCGCTTCGATTTGTCCAGGGTCAGCCGAGATTGCGATCTTATACCGTGTGATTGCGCCTTCAGCATCTGCAGCATGAATCTCCCGGATTTGTGCATGGCGCAAAGCAATGCTGACAAGCAAATCCACGCGGGCCTCTTCGCCGAGTTTCTCAATCTGCGCATCATAAAGCTTTGCCAGTTCATCCCAAGCACCAAGCTGATCCGCCATTCGCTCAACGGAAGCAAGCATTTGCTCGCTTCCGGGATCCGCATCAACCGCACGCGCATAAGCGTCAAAGGCGCGGCGGGCATCTCCCAACTGAACTTCATAAAGCTCCGCAAGCTGCTGCAATAGCTCTGCGGACCTAAACTCATCCGAACAATGAGCGACTTGAACTTCGATCACTTGAGCAAGCTTCGCGGGGTTGGGCTGAACACGATAAACCGGCTCGAGAAGCTCAGCCGCAACCAAAGCCGAACGCCCGTCAGCAATCATCCGCTCGAGTGCCTCAAGGACACCCGCATGTTCCGGCTCAAATTGAAGAATCTCACGATAGCCATCGAGTGCTCGAGCCGCATCGTCAAGCTTCTGATCCCACAACTCAGCAATACGAAAACGGTGCGCTAACGCTTCTCTTGGATCTTCGGCGAGATCAACTTGGCGCTCAAGCACCGAAAGCAATTCGGTCCAATTTGCAGAAGCCTGATGCAAGACGTCCAAGCGTGCAATTGCAACACGATCCTCGGGATCAATCTCGAGAATGCGCTGGTAAGTGTCAATCGCCTTTTCGGGTTGCTGAAGCTCGCGCTCATACACGGCTCCGACTTCAACAAGCAGTCGCTTCTTTTCTTCTGGATCGAGAATTGCGTCAATCTTCCGGTTGTATACACGAAGCAACTCTGTCCATTTTTCAAGTTGCAGGTAAACGCTTACAAGACGATCGAGTGCCCTAACTTCAAACTCATCAATCTCGAGCACCTGACTGTACACGTCGGCTGCAAGCTCCGGAGCATGAAGCATCTCCTCATAGACCAAAGCGGCTTTAAGCAATTCCTCTTTTTGCTCTTCCGGGGAGGAAAGAGCAGCTGCCTTTTTGATAGTAACCTGGGCTAAGGCCTCGTAGTTTTCTACACTTTGATGAAGACGCTGAAGTGCCGTGGCCGCCTCAACCTGACGCGCATCGAGCGCAAACACTTGTTTGTAGCTTGCGATTGCCCCATCAAAATCTTGAAGATAGTTTTCCTGCACTTCGGCCAACTGATTTAGTAGGGCAACCCTAAGAGAGTCCTCTTCTGCTTCGGCCAATTGACTTTCATACACCTGCGCAAGCTCCTGCCACGCGCCCGATGCGCTCGCCAAGCGCTCCAAATTTTCTTGCGTAAGCGGATCCGAAGGGTCAACAGCCAGCGCTCGGGCATAGTCCTTGAATGCTCCGTGATAGTCACCCAAGGCCTCTTCCTTGAGCTGCGCGATGCGATGCAGAAGCTCAACACTTCGGCCAACGCTGTCGCTGTTTTGTACTTGCATCTCATGAACATCAATGAGTTTCGTTACGTCACCCGAACTACGGTATACCGGCTCGAGAATCTCGGAGACCTGGACCTGGTACTTGGGCTTAATCTGCGCAAGGTTTTCAAGAGCCTGAAGCGCTGTTTGGTTTTGCGGATCCCGTTCAAGTATTTCTCGATAGACATCGAGTGCACTATCAACAGAGTCCAGATGCTGAAGTCGAAGCTGAGCTAGCCGTAACATCAGGCTGTTTTGCTGGTCGATGTCGTCTTCAAGGGCAATACGTTTTTCAATATTCTCCGCCAACTCCGGCCAATCTTCTTTACGTGCGAAAAGTTCATCCAAGGCAGACAAAGCTTTTAGACTCGTCGGATCGAGGCCCAACAACTCTTGAAAACAACGGATTGATTCATCAACTTGTCCAAGTTGTTCGTCCTGAATTTGAGCCATCTCCATCAAAAAGGAAGTTTTCTCCTCGAGATCGTTGCTAAGCTCCACTCGTTTCTCAAGAACCTGAAGTAGATCACCCCAGCGACTAGCCCTTCGATGCAGAATTTCCAAAGCTTGCAAGGCCTCATGATCGCCTGGATTTTGCTCAAGCACCCTGGAGTAAAGAGCAATGGCCGCATCCACGTCTCCCCGCTGCATGTCTTCTATTTCAGCGGCTTTCATCAAGCAGCTACGCGCTTGGACAGCATCACTGCTACTGGAAGCCACAGACGACAGGACCCTCACGAGGTCTTGATAGCGATCTTGCTCGGAAGCTAACATCTCGAGGCGCGACAAAATGCTTTCTTCATTGGGAACTTCTCGGAAAGCTTCAGCATAGACATCAAATGCCTTGTGGGCATCGCTCAAACGCACGGAATAAATCTCCGCAATGCGGTTAAGGAGATCCAAGCGTTCCGAAGGATCCGCAACATCAAGAACCTGAGCTTTTAGTGCATCAACAAGCGAGGACCAATCCCCCAGCGATTCGTACACCGGCTCGAGCACCCGCGCTGCATCAACAGCATGACGCTCCTGACGCATCATACCTTCGAGAGCTGCGCGAGCGGCTTCGTGACTCGGCATGAGGATCAGCACTTCACGGTAAATATCGACGGCTCGTTTGCCATCCCGTAAATGCTTATCAAACACATCAGCCAAGCGTGTTTTTTAGATTTGCAAGCCCTTCTTCATCAATCTCCGTTTGGATGCGCTGCTCAAGCAAATCTGCAAGATCTTCCCATTGTTCCTTCTCAGCAAAAAGCGCTCCAAGCGCATCGAAGGCTTCTTTTTCGTCCGGACCATAGGTGTCGATAATGTTTTGGTAAGCAGCTATGGCTGCCTTTGTCTTCTTCAGCTCGTTTGCAAGCAATGAAGCCCTGTCGTAGTCGAGTTTCTTTCTTGCATCGGGATCGGTTTCAAGCTCGGCCCGGCGTTCTTGTATCTCAATAAGCGCATCGTACTCGCCCTTTTCTTTATAGAGGCGTTCAAGTGCAGCCATCGCCAAAGTATTCTCAGGCTGAGCTTCGTACACATGGCGATATTGCTCGATGGCGTCATCTGTACGCCCCACCGATCCAAGTACCCGACCGTAGCCAATACGGAGTTCTGCCGATGCTTCAGGATCAATTACTGCTTCAATCGCGTCGCCGTAAGCCGTCAACAGCGCCTGCCAACCGTCGACCTGCGAGACGAGCCGTTCGACATCTTCACGCAACAATTCGCGTTGCGGATCGACACTAAACGCGGCGAGATAACGCTCAAAAGCCGTCTGCGGATCCTTAATCTTTTGCTCATAGATGAGACCCAGTTCGCGCAATAGAAATATTTTCTCGTCAGCATCCTTTGCATGCTCTAGACGGACTTCATAAACTTTGGCGAGTTTTTTCGAATCACCAGCACTTTCATAAATCGGACTAAGGGCGGTGGCAGCATCAAGATTGCCTGGATCGATACTTAGAATTTTTTCATACGCGCGTGCGGCGCGATCGGCCTTCTGTTTTCGCGTATCCCACAGACGAGCTGAGCGAAACAGCAAGTCGGCTTTCTCCTTGGTAGATATGTCAGGAGACTCGGCCTCGCGTTCAAGGACACGAATCAACTCATCCCATCGCTCGGTCTCTTCAAAAAAAATTTCGAGCTGGTCCCATTCCTTTAACTCAATGTAGCGTTTCTTGAGCTGCTCCTGCGCGCGCCTATCGGTGGGCTCAACTTCTAGGATTCGCTCAAAAACTTGAACAGCTCCACGGTTGTCATTCAGCTTGTCGGCATAGATAACCCCCAGCGTTTGAAGGGCACTAATCAACTCGGCTGGATCAGTAAGCTGCTGCGTTTGAACTTCTAGTACCTTGGCTAAAGGCTCCCAATCTCTACCCCGCTCGTAGAGTTTGGCTAGGTTAGCCAAGGCCTCTGGGTGTTCTGGTTCTTTCTCAAGAACACTCTGCCAAAGCTCAATACAGATCTGCGGCTTACGAAGACGCTCCGTTGCAAGTTCCGCCATCTCGAGCACGGCCGAAAAATGAGCATCGTCATCGAGACTTTCGGCCTCACGCCGCATCACGCCGATAAGCTTTTCCCAATCGCGACGCTTCTCGTACATCTGCTTAAGCTGCACGATGGCTTCTTCGTTATTCGAATCGAACTCTAAAACGGCTTCATAACATTTGATCGCTTCAGACTGGTTCGATGATTTCTCAAGATACATCGAGGCCGCGCGACTGTAGAGTTGAACTTTTTCAGCTTCGTCCTCTACAAGCTCCGCCTTAGCCACGATGGATCGAATCATATCCGACCAGCGCTTTTGCGATTCAAACTTGGCTATCTGTTTGTCGAGTTCTTTAATTGACTTAGCTTTTTCGGCCAACGAAGCCTCCTTAGTAGCCTTCTTCAATCTCGGTTAGTCTGTCCCGAGCGGCTTTCAAATAATGATCGGGAGCACCAGCTCCAGATTCTACAAATTTTTTCAAATAACGACGTGCTTCTTCGC
Source organism: Myxococcales bacterium (assembly GCA_016699535.1). NCBI lineage: Bacteria > Pseudomonadati > Myxococcota > Myxococcia > Myxococcales > Myxococcales bacterium. The sequence continues at coordinate 2,414,279 of CP064980.1, read as the reverse complement.
GATTTTGCAAAAGCGAATAGGTCCAACCCAGCGAAAACAATGCATCACTAAGTCCTGGTTTGATTTCAAGTGCAGCCTGAAACTGAGTCACTGCTTTTTCAAACTCTTTTTTCTGTTGATACACTGTTCCTAAGAGCTGCCTAACATTCGCTTCTTCATCGCTCTTCGGTTGCACAACTTTGAGCCCTTCTTCCAACACCTGACGTGACTCATCGAGATAACCCAGATCGGCATAAAGCCTGCCTAGCGCACTATATGCTTCAACGAAGCGCGGAGCTTTCTTGATAGCGTCCGTATAGTTTTCCAAAGCATGCTGTAGGTCATCAAGTTCTTCTTGAACCTGTGCCAATTTGTAATGCGCCTTGAACAATGATGGGTCTAGCTCCAAAGCTTTTTCCAAAGCTTCTTTTGCAGATTCCCAATCCTTAAGTTCGATTAACACACTGCCAAGTTTTTCTTGATATTTTGCGGAGTCCGGTTTGGCCGCAAGCGCACGTTTTAGATCATCTTTTGCACGCTCGTATTTTTGCATTTCGATGTGCACAATACCTAGGTTCCAAAAGGCTTGATCGTTTGTCGGATCAATCACCGTCGCTTGCTCTAGCTGTTCAACTGCCAAAGCCAATTGTTTTTGTTGTGCGCTAATCACGCCTTCGTTCATTTTGTTCATCGACTCAACACGCGCGCGTGAGCAATTGCCGCCCGTAACAAAGGGCACGAGTAGAAAAACACCAATGAGCAGCTTACGATGCTGCATGAGGCCTCCTTATTCCGTCGCTATAAATGCGACTCCAGCAATAATACGAGACTTTAGGTATTAGATTCAAATGATTGCACGACTTTAGGTATAAAATATTCTATAAAAACAACCACATTGTCCCAAACACTCCTCCAATGTGCGTCCAAACAAAGCCAAGCAATACCTGCAAGGCGGTAACTTTATAAGCAAACAAAACTTTTCCCGAGCTTTTCACCCAATTGGACCCGGTCGCCCTTAATTCATCCTCGAAAGGGTAGAGATCCAAGCCGGGCTTGCAAGGAGGAGCCAAGCCTACACGCGCAGTTCCGCAGCGCAGCGAGGACTGTTTGAGCATGGGAACCCTACGCTTCGTTGCTAGTTAGGCAAAAAACAAGCTTAACCGCCTGAGGAGGTCAGCATAAAGGGATAGGTGACGATAACAACGCCGCCGCCTTCGGGTGCAGGGAAAGTCCATCGGCGCACTGCATTGGCTACGCAACTTCGAACAGAATTATCACCCAAGGTCGAACTACCGGCATCAACGACAGAGGACTGCACTGCGCCTGACGGGGAAATAATAAATTTCACGGAAACACGCCCCTCAAGGTCGGGTCGCTGCCGCAATTCCTGCTCGTAACAGAAACGAACTTCGTTCAAGTGGCGTCGAATAACACGGCGGATGACTTCCTTTGAAAGCGAACCGCGAACATCGGCTGTACCTTGCGAAATCTGGGGCACCCGTGCAGTACGTCCACCAAAACCACCTGCGCCTCGACCATAACCTTGGCCGCTGCCACCGCCGCCACCATGGCCAATCGTGTTAAGATTGCCCAAACCGATGGTGCCTTGGCCTGTACCGCCGCCCCCTCGACCTGTGCCTCGCAATCCTAAACCTCGAAAACCAAAGTTTTCACCGATTTGATCGCCCATCATCGCGCCCAGTGCACTCATCGGGTCGTTACCCAACGCGGTGTCCCTACCGTAAGGAGAGGTCGGCGAATTCCAGGCACCCGTTGATGCAGCAAGCACACCAAGAATACCTGCGGTTTTAGCTTCTTGAAGAGCTTCCTCACGCGCCATGTGCGGATCGGGGTTATCCTCAGGACCTTCGATTCCGTACCGGTTCTTAGTCTTTTTGGAATCTTCCTTGCCCATTTGGCCTTCGTCCCCATCATGACGTTTGCCTTTACCGCCCTCGGATTCAGACGGCCCTTTTAACCATTCAGGAGTCTCTTCCTCGATTGTCTCGGGAGGCTCACTCAAATACTTCACCAGCCGCGAATCAGGATTCAGCAGCTCTAAAGAAAGTGACGACGGTGATGGCGGCATGAAATACATAAGCAATAGCAATGCGATATGCGCCAAAATTGAAACACCAGTCCAAAGATGGGAACGGTAATCGAAAGCAGGTCCCGCAATAATAGGCTTACCAGCCTGCACAGGACGCACCACAAAAGTGAAATCGCGGAAAGCAACAGTCGCAGCAGCTCCTGGAGGTAACCGATATTGTTGAGCGCCAGCAAGCTCAGCGCATGGCTGGGTTTTACCTGCAACAACTAGCCCCTGCAGATCCCAGTGATCATCTCCGACAGAAATTTTCTCCAGTAGCGCCATCCGGGATCACGACCGCAACCCCTCCTCCGGCATCAACCACCACGGGCAAACGATCGACGCCGATCGCTTCACGACCTATGACGAAATCAACGCCGAGTTCGCCTTTTTTAGGCTTTAGCGATCCTTCTCCAACGTAAAATGCACGCGGGGGCGAAAGATGCGCAACGTGTAAAACGCTGTTGTCTCCCCACATCACCACAACTTCGACAGCAGGATCGCTCGTTTCAACATCATGAGGATCCACCGGTGGGCCACTTGCAAGCAAACCGTATCGGACCTTTTCAGGATCTTCTTCCTCAAGGTCCGATCCAAGACTCGGCGCCATAAAAGCCGCCTGAGGCGTTGGAATTCGCGGACGAGCGGAGGGGACAGCCGGTCGACCTGAAGGTCGCGCTATGGGCGAATTGGCAGGACTTTGCCCTACGGCTGTTCTGTCGTCATCCGCAAAGGCCAAAGGCGGAATTCCTGAAGTACCACCATCCGAAACAATGGTTGCCTCATCTGCGTCGATCACATCATCGCCAGCATGAGCAAAATGTACGACGATGCGGGTATTTCCCAACCGGATCTCATCGCCCTCGTCCAACCGAGCTTTGTTAACCTTTTTGCCATTAACGACAGTCCCGGCAGCCGAACCAAGGTCCACAATATGAACTTCGCCGTCGCTGTTTGTCTCAATGACGGCATGCATTCGAGAAACAGAGTCGTCTTCAATGCGCAAATGGCTCGATGGTAATTACCGAGCTTGATGACATCGCCCTGAAGAGTTTCGGTACGGACGAGTTCGTCGCCCTCGTAAATTTCAAAAATCAAAGCTTTTGTATTCGCCACTGGGTGAGCTTCCTAAGGTTATAGGGTTTCGACTGACTTCAACATCTCTGGGGTAAAGTCTTCCCGAATTCGAATAAGCGAAGAACGACGCCCGCGACGACGGACATTAAGCAGCTCGCCGTCTGGTCGAACCAGATCACCGGTTACCAAATCGTCATCAAAATTATAATTCGTTGGTCCTGATGGCGCCTCACTCCCGCTATCCGCCGGCACCTCGCCACCCTCTTCTTGCGCATAGGCTACGGAGAAAAGTCCTAAGGACAACCAAACAAAGGCCACCAATATCAAATTTTTCTTCATTGGCCTCAGTGTAGCCCCTGCCGATTTGGGGGTCAATTCTTGTACTTAATTACAAAGGCTCGCATGCCAGAGCCCTGCCTAGTCGGCATGAATCTCAGTTACCGCCAGACTGCATCTTGGCAGCTTCGCGCAATCCTGCCAAAGCTTGCTCGATATTTTGCAACCGTCCGGGTTGGCACTCACTTTTTCCACCCTTGCGTTTGCGTCGGCTGCTGCTGGTCTGGCAACGCCTGCGAACTTCATCGACGCTTTCGGCAAATTGACCACCAGACTTCGCTTTATCCAAAAACTCCTCAAAGTAGTCCTTGGCTTTGGAGAAGTCATCGATCGAACCACCTTTGTAGTTCTGATAGAGCACACCTAGGTTAAAGTAGGATTCAGGCCTACGTGAATCCAGTTCCTGAGCTTGTTTGTAACTTTTTTCAGCAGCGTCAAATTGCTTAAGTCCGCGTAATGCAGCGCCTAATCCTAGATGAGCATCGTAGCTATTAGAACGAAGCAATGCTGCTTTTTCGAAAGCTGCCTTTGCATCGTCGTAGCCTCGATAAGACAAGGTAATCTCGCCAAAGTTCATATAAGCTTCGAAGAACTTCGGGTCGAGTTCTGTCGCATAACGAAATTTAGCAGCGGCTTCAATGATCTTGTCTTGAGCAAGATTTATCTGGCCCCACGTATTGTAAATCGGCGCATATTTATCGTTGATTTGCTGAGCCTGCCGGCAAACAACCTCGGCAAGATCCAAAAGTTTTTTATCTTTTTTGGCCAAATCTAAATACAGCAACGCCATCTGATTAAAAGCTGGCAAGTAGTTGGCATCTATAGCAAGTCCACGACGAAGATTATCTAACGCCTCTTTGTACTGCTCTGAAGTTCGTGCCGAATCACGCTGAAGCGTAGCAAGGTTAACATAACCCTCGGTGCAGCGCGCATCATCCTTAATCGCATTGCTAAATGTGACCAGAGCATCCGAACGCTTTCCTTCTCTCATCTGCATCACACCGATACCAACGCGTGCTTTGCAAAATTTAGGGTTCAGACTAAGGGTCTTTTCATAGAAATCTTTCGCGTCATCACTATCTCCGCAGCGCTCCTTCGACAAGCCCGCCATAAACAAAGCTTCGGCGAAACCGCCTTTCCTACTGCTTGAGGCATCCTCAAAGGCCGAGCTGGTGCTGCTGCAGGCACTGTCGCTCCATCCCTCTTTTTCGTATTGAATGAAAAGCTCCTTTGCATGCTTCCACTTGCGTTGAGTCTCTGCACTCAAATCACTAAGGGCTGTGTCGGTACTCTCGTCGCCCGAACCCCAGATACTGTCTTTTTTTGCGCTCTCTTTTTTATCCGAACCACCGCACGCTACCGTGACCAAACATAGCGTCACGACCGCAGTTCTTGCAAACAAAGCAGCAAACGACCTTTTCTCAGATCCGAACACTGCGAGAAATAAACCTTGCTTCATTTTACTTTGCTCCGTTTTCATTTACTCAACACCACGGGATCAGGAACGGACACGGAGTTGTAGGCGAAATCAACGCCGCCTCGCAACTCAGAAGCCAATGGATATTCTCGTGGATTAAGGCGATTCAACTCTGACTCGCAAGTTTTTGAGAATTCATTGAACCACCGAACTTTTGTTGCGGTGATAATGCAAAACTCAAATTTCTCGACTGCCGGTTTCTCAAAGCTAGTCGCCTGGGCTTCCAAAGCGTCAACATAGACGCCGTAGAGTTCATCGTCGTTTTCAATCTCCTTAGGTACGGGAGCTTCACGGAACGCATCGATAAAACTAGCGTACATCTCTCCTACACGTGAAGCCGCAGCAATTTGCCAACGAGGCACTTCAAGCCCAGCAATTTCGTTGTATGCTTTTTCTGCATCGACCATGGCTTCACGTTTCTTTTCAAGCCACTTTTTAAAGTCACGCTGAGCCCAACGGTTAACTTCCTCTAAGCGTCTGCCACCTTGATACTCGGGAAACTTAATGCGACTAAAAACTCGAAACAGCCCTTCAGCCGCATAGAATTTCGCTTCAGAAACAGCATCCTTGGCCATCATCATATAGCGAGCTTTTTCATCGTCGCTCGCTTCGGTCAGTCGACTAATCTTACGCTGCCCCCCCTTGTCCCAGGCTTTTATCGCAGAACGATAAGAGGCCTCTGCTTTAACGGTATCCCGAGCATTGCGGTAAGCATTACCCACAAACACGTAAGCTTGAATGATCTGATGCGGATCTGCAGTTTGTGCATAGCGTCGTAGCCATGAACGGTAGTGCTCCACAACACTTGACCAATCCTTCTTGTTCTCGTGGATTTGACCTAAAGAGAACATAACCTGTGCGGCGTCCCGCACGCGTCGGTCTTTTCGAGAGGCATTGGGACCATAGTTACGTTGAAACATATTCGCGTCGTCAATGGCCTTATCATCTTGCCCGAGACCAATACGGAAAAACACGGCATTCTTGAGGGCTTCGTGCGCTATGGCACATGTACCGTTTTTCTTATCGTCGGCATCGCAAGAGCCCTCATCTTCACCAGGATATTTCTTTGCAAAGGTTTCATAATACTCAGCAGCACGCTCGTAAAATGCGAGTGCATGATAGTTTGCTCCCACAAGATAAATGGCTCGCTTAGCAAGTGAGGTTTCAGGGAAACGTTCAATCAACGCTGTGCGTACCCGAATTGCACGTCCCAAAAGCCGTGCAGCCTCAAAGTTGAGTGCAGCATTCCAAAGTACCTCATCCATGCGACCACCGCATTGGTCTGGATGTTGGTAGAAACGACGATAGATACCAACGTAAGCACCCGCCGCCCCTTTTGTAGTCCTTAGCAGCTTGCAAGGTTTCGGCTTTTTTACGGAGCGTATTGCAGCGCAGCTCCCGTGTTCGATCGCAGAGCACTTCATGCTCTTCCTGATCAGATTCGGAACTACAAAACCATTTTTCCAAAGGATCCAACGATTCCTCGATCGTAGCGTAACAAGCAGGCCTCTTTGGCTGTCCCTGTTCTGCCATAAGGATGAGAGAATCGAGGTAAAGGTTTGCAGCAAACTCGGCGAGCTCACTTTCCTTATGCTTCCAAGCAATTTCTTTAAAAAGCACTGCTGCTTCTTCAAAATGATTTGCTTCATAAAGAATACGAGCACGACGGTATTTAATCGTAGGAAGCTTGTCTCCATCTGGAACGTAACAAACGTAACGTTGAAAAGCGTCCAACATACCCTTTTCAAGTGGACCTAGAGGTTTAGGCCCAAGTACCTCTTTGTCTTCTTCCTTGTCCTTGCCGCCCCCGCGTACCACACGTTCTCGCGTTTTGTAGATGCTTTGATAGGAATTGTTGTAACAAAGCACAGCAGCATAAGCGGCATCCGAGGTGTATTCTCCCTTGGGGTTCATTTCGACCACTTGGTCAAACGCCGGACCACATTCCTGCCAGTTCTCCATTTTCCACAAAAGCTCTGCGCGGAAATACGCTATCCGATACGGCGTAGGCCAGTCCCGACGTGCGATGTTTGGGAATTTAATTTGCTGAATATCAGGAAATTCCTCAACGAGCTTTTGATAGATCTGCGAGGCCAAACGCATGGTGTTCTTATCTTTAGTGCCTGGCGTCTTTCCCGTTCCAGCGGCTTCACGATGCCACGCCGTCGCAAGCTGAAACATCGAGCCTGCAGCGGCCTGCTTACACTCTTCTTTTGCGCTTGCCGGATGCTTCTTGTTATCGAATGCTTTGTAGACGAAGAGCATTTTCTTTAGCTCTTCAACCTGCTCACGCTTGGGTTGCGACGAAATCACCGCGTCCGTAATACGACCCTGCCAGTAACAACTCTTATCGCTTCCAGGACGCTGCTCGATAAGCGTCTCATAAGTTGCGATGGTATTGTCCCATTGACCGGTATCAAAGTAGAGCTCAGCAAGATTTTCTAACATCTCGAACGCTTGGTCGCGATCCGTTGCCACTTCTTGAAAAAAAGACAACGCCTTGGAAGGATTGCCCACTTGTGAGTAAGGAAGAACAAGCTCTCGACGCGCCTGGCGAGCAAGGTTCTTTCCGTCCTTTGCCTCCGGATGTCCAGTTGCGAATTTCACAACCTCAACGAATTTGTTCAACGCATTCCGGAAATCTTCGATATTGTAGTAGGCCCAAGCTTGCTTATACAGAGCATAACCATAAACAGCATTGCGCTCTGGAGGCGTTTCATTAACCTTTTTATAAAACTTTAAGGCTGCACTCATGTCGCTCTCACCGAAGTAATATTCAGCGAAAGACAAATAGGCGTTGGGTATAAACCGGCTCTTCGGAAAGTTTTTGATCAAACGGTGGTAAACTTCACGCGCGCGGTCGAACTGTTTCATTTCCTCAAGACCAAAGCCTAAAGAAAAAAGCACTTCGTCCATGCGCGGAAAATCGGGATGCTCTTTGACTAGAATCGCATATTTACGAAGAGCCTCCTGCCGCCAACGATCCACTTCTTTTTCCAAGTTTCGTTGCTGCGCTGTAAGTTTTTTAACTTGAGCGGACTGTTTTTTCTGGCGTGCGCTAAAAATCGGCTCATCGAAGCTACGGACACGCCCAGTTGTGTCTTGCTGAAGCTCGAAATAGGTCTCAGCCGCACGAAGAAGGATCTCCGGTCGGCGTTTACTGCTTGCAGGCGTATTTCCTATCAAACGTTCAAGGATCTTTGCTTCCCTTAGCAACAGTTCACGCTGTTTACGCTCAACTTGTTCACGGTTACGACGCGTGGCTGCATCGATTTCAAAACCCGGTTTATAATCTTGATCCTTGCTTTGCTTCTTTCGAACCGAAGCGCCCGAAAAACGGCACGCGGAGCACTCTGGCCTGACATCTTCTTCACATCCGGGCCAGAAGCAGGACATTGATCAAGCTGCGGCGCGATATCTGGAGAAATACAAATATTTGAAACAGACGTGGGTGCCGCAGTTACTTTTTTTGGCTTCTTCGGAGCAGCATGCACCGCTGAGGCAGCAAAACCAACAATGCGATGCTCGCAAATGAAATCCAATGTCGTCTAAGCATTCTCTCTCTTACCTTCCGCAACGTGATGTCACTTGTTGCCTATAAAACCCAAGTTCGTCACGCCAGTATTCGCCATCAAAGGGCCACACTTGATGTTCTTCGTCGACTTCCACGTCACCACGTCCCGATCGTGAAGCTTCGAGTTGTTGATTCTGCATATCCTGCGATAACTGACCGCGGGTGTAACTTAGAACTTCGACATCGACCGTATCGACCTGATTCATTAAATCTTGGAGTTCGGCAAGAACGCGGTCATAACGTGCACGGGCTAGGTCTCCAGCCTGATCCACCGCGAAGGATTTGCCCAACGCAACGTCCTGTAAGATCTGTTGTCCAACAGCAGAAGATTGAAAAACCTTTGAACTGCTCTTCAAGCGCCCTTCTTCTTCATCAAGCAAGCGAATGTACTCAAGATGCCTCAAGATCTGTCGATCGGATAAGGCCGAGTACACGATACTTTGAATTCGTGGAGACAGGTTTGCTTCCCCGGCGCGCACTGCCTTAAGAAAATCATAGAACTTCAAGTTGTCTGTGTTTTGAGCCAAAACACCTTCAAGTTCATTTTGAACCGGATCATAGAGCTCATGAAACCTCTCGACCATCGCTGAAGCGTTTTCCATTTGGCAGTTATAGAAAAACACCACGGCTTTCAGGACGTAAGCCTCGGGGTAATGATTTTTGTCAAAATACGGCGACAGCAAGGTATGGATGTTTCCAAGCGCACGCGAGTATTCGTCAGCTAGAAAAAAGGCCCACGAACCTTCGAACATCGCATCAAGCCAATATTCACTGCCGGGTTCAATCTTATTCCAAGCTTCAACGGCATTTCCTAAGACACGACCGTCTACCCTAAATTCGCCGGTAGCCTCGTCAACCTTATTGGATGCTTTGTAGTAGACGCGGGCCAAAGAAAGCCATGCGAGATCGACAAGCCTTTCCTCATCGTTTCCAGCATCAAGATCACCACTATCCTCAGCGTCAATAACTGCTCGAAAGCTCGCAATCGCAGGACGTGCATGCCTTAGACGAACGTGGGTAATTCCTTCGAAAAGTTTTGCCTGGGCGTAAAACTTGTCCTTTTTCTGCACCTTGCCAAAAAGAGAAAGTGCTTCGTCAAACTCCTCTTGCTGATACTTGAAGCGACCCATGAGATAAACCACGTGTCCATACAAGCCCTTTTCTTTGGCATCCTTAAGCTTATCGAGCTTCGCTACATCGTATTGGCCAACTTTTTCGATAATGCCAGCCGATTCGGGCAGTGCCGAGGCTAGCTTTGCGAGCCACACGAGGGTTTCATCAAAATAGGGATGCCCATCGCCAGTTGCAACGATCTGATCGAAGAGCGTCAACGAAGATTGATAAAACTTAAGATTGAAAAGTGCCATCCCCAAATAGAATTCGGCCTTCTGGGTATCCTTCTTATTAGCACGCACCTTCCCATCAACCACGTCGCGAAGCGCAATGGCAGCATCTTCAAACTTTCCAGCATCAAAGAGTTCTATCGCAGAAGATGATGCAGAAATTTTCTTAGCCAATGCAGGAGAAACAACCAGACTCAGCAACACTACGACCGAAAGTCGCATCAGCGCGCGTTTTGAAAACATAAAGGCCTCTTTTTACCTAGGATTTTGCATTTGATGATAGGAAGCGCTTGCCTTTTAAGTCAAGAGAAACGCCCACCGCTCCCGACTATTGGAACATGGCGGTGCGAATTGGTGAATTGAGTTTTTTCCGGGGACAAGGAAGTTTTTACAGCAGGAGCGGCTAACTCCTTGCAAAAAGCGGATGGAGGCCAAGCGAAAATCTCGCAAACTGACAAAGGAAGCGATTTGGCGATAGTTCCTTTATCACACATCATCTTGACAGCTTTGTTCTGAGCGCCGTAGCTTTCCGTCGGTTAGTGTTTTGTCGAGCAGGCAGAAGGCCACGTGAAGATATGACTAGGCGGGCAAGGCGCCATCCGAGCACATGTCTAGACGGGGAAAATGCCTCGTAAGCAAAAAAAGGAAGGCTGCAGCCGTGATATCAAGACTGGTTACTACCCTGCTCATATTAGCTTCTTTGGCATCGTTTGGATGCGAGGTTGAGGGTGTTGGCGATCCCTGTGTTCCAGAGGCCATTCAAAGCGGTGGTTTTGACGAAAAAGAGTTCTACATTGAACCAAGTTCCGTACAATGCCGCACACGGTTCTGCCTTGTTTATCAATTGCAGGGCGATCCAACCAATGTTTGTGCAGACGGCGTTCTTTCAGGAACAGATGGGTGCCTCACCACCGATGAGGTCGCTGATCGTGTCTATTGCACCTGTAAATGCGGTGGCGAGAACTCCAATTGCGATTGCCCAGACGGTTTTCGCTGTGAAGAGATTTTTGGTGAAGAGACGAGCCCTGGTATTGCAGGAAGCTACTGCGTAAAAAGCAGCATACCACGCAAATAGTGTCGTGAACCACGCCCATAAACTCGGCAAGGCAGCAGAAGACTTTGTTGCCGCGCATCTGGAGGCAGAGGGCTATGAAATCCTCGCGAGAAATGCACGTGTGGGACGCTTGGAGCTTGATATCGTTGCTCGCAAAGCATCCCTTCTGGTGTTTTGCGAAGTCCGAGCACGATCCACCCTTAGTTTTATGGATCCCGCCGAATCGATCACCGAAAAAAAGATAGCCAACCTACGACAAGCCGCTTCGTTGTGGTTGCAAAGGCAAAAACCACCCTTTCGTTCCATTCGTTTTGACGTGGCCGCGGTTAGTATGGAAGGGCAGCAATACAAGCTGTGTTATTACGACTCAGCGTTCTGAGAAACGCTCCGTCTCAGGTCCTCGGCCCACGTTTCCAGCGCTGCAACAAGATCCGGTGAGACACCTTTTACTCGGGCTTCAATCAACACTTTTTCAACAAGCTCACGTTGGTCGGCTTGCCTGCTACGCAGACTTGCGACTAGCCCTGCAAAGGCATCGCCAAGCTCCTGCAGTTCGTCTCCTTTACGAAAACGAACATTGATATTCAGATTGCCAAGCTCAACTTCACGAATCAGACGAGTAAGTTTGTAGGCCGGACCCACTAAACGATGTGTCACGACAAGCCCGGTAGCAAGCATGGCCACCACCAGCAAAAACACTCCGAGAAGGATGGCAAAAAGCACACGGCGATCTTGATCGGCTGCCCACTGCTCAAGCGAGGAAGCGACCTGCGGATTCAAATCCGGATGCATGGCCATCTGTATGGTAAGCGCTTCGGTTTGCCCCTGAGAGTAGTCATATGCAAAAAAACCTAGCACTGCAGCAACAACAAGCACTGCGGCCATCACCATTCCGATGTGTTTAAACTGAAAACGGCTGTCTAGCAGATAGTTCCGCCACTGCCGTTTGGTATTCATTGTCGGTCGACTTTGCATGGACAAATCTACCTTCCTCCGCCTGCTGTCTTCATTGCCTGGGGTAATCGTCTCAGCGCTCCTGAAAAGGCTCCTTCAATAGCTCTGCGTCTCATTAATGTTGGATCTCCACCAGAGACCCGAGCTGCTCCATTCAACATGGCACGAATATCATGGCCAGGATACGTACTGATAATTACCGATACTTCGGCCCGCAGTCCATCTGCGGTTTCTTCGAGCTTTACCACGGAGCTATCGACGTAAAATCCGGTTAAGCTCCCATCCGCCAAAACTCGGGCAGCTTCCTTTTTACTCTCATCATCAGGAACCATACGAACGCCGGGCATGCCCGCCACCCGGGCCCGGAGAAATTCTCGGATCTCTGCCAAAACTTTGCGAGCAAGCCCGGTAACGTTGGAGCCTGGCAGCCCTACCCCGACATAATATTTCTGCGCAGATCGCGCTTCTTGTACTTTTTCAATCACCGAGATCGCACGAGCTGCAGCACTACGAACCTTTGGGTCCCGATCACGGAGCCGTTTACTGATAGCCGAAAGCGCATCGGTATCCTTTTGCATTTCCAGTGCAGCAACGGCAGCCATCCGAACAGCAGGATGGTCATCGTCAAGGGATGAGACCAATGCTTGGTGCACCTGTGTGCTTGCTGGAATATCACCCAAAGAGAGCGCAGCCTGAACCCGTACGCGAAAATGGTCCGAGGTTTTTAGGCGCTTGATAAGAAAATTAGCACGCGCACTTTGAGCTTGCGTCACACTTGGCCAGACTACAAAACAGGCTGAAAGCAGAAGTAACAAGCATAACCAAGCGCGCACCAGCGACCTTCCTTTCCATAGCCCACTTAGGAAATCGGGACATCTAATAAGACGCAAGGAAAGGGAAAACATTCAAAGCCTGGTTTTAGGAACGGCTGTAGAACGGCACGCTGAGCCATTTTTCAACAGTTCCTTTTGAAGTTGACCAGAAAACGCTCAGGAAGGCAATGCGTTAAACCAGCTCTCGTATGCAAAGGTAGTCTAGCTTGCGGCGTTGGTGTATGTGTCAGGCGTTATGGTGTGGATAATCATTACTGCCACTGCTCTTGCTGCAACCATCTTTGCAGCACTGCTTTGGAAACTTAGGACGTCTAAACTTCCAAGCAAGCCAAAAAGCGAGAAGCAAGAAGAACTTGCTGAGAACAAAACGCCACATCCGCCAGCCTCTGAACCGACGACCTTAGGTCATGCAAAAGAAAACCTAGAACGATCTGCGCTACGCGGTGGCCTATCAAAAAGTAGGGATGGTTTTTTGCAAAAATCGCTAAGCTCTTTGATCAGAAATCCCGATTCGATGAAGAAAGTTTCTCCTCGTTGGAGACGGCGCTAATTGGAGCAGACGTCGGCGTCGCAACCGCCGAAAAACTCATTTCGAAACTGAAGGAAAAGCTCGAGAACAGCAGCGAAAACGACACTAAGACCAGAAAACCTTTGGAGTATTTGAAACATGCTGCCATTGAGCTTTTTGAGTCGTCCCGTCACTCGCCGCGGCCGGGGACATCACCTTCGCAACCCGAAGTATGGTTGATTGTTGGGGTAAACGGCGTCGGAAAAACGACTACCGTGGCTAAGATTGCAAATGATCTTAAGCAAAAGGGAAAAACGGTTGTTCTCGGGGCGGCCGATACCTTTCGCGCAGCAGCCGTTGGTCAATTAAAAGCCTGGGCAGAACGCACAAACTGCACGGTGATCTCTGGAAGCGAGCAATCCGACCCTGGTTCAGTTGCATTTGATACAGTGAAACACGCGAAAACGACGCCAACCGACATCGCCATCATTGATACCGCTGGACGGCTTCATACCAAAGCAAATCTAATGGAAGAACTAAGAAAGATCGCCAAGTCCGCGGAAAAAGCCGCAGGGCACCCCCTCGCGGAGATCTTGCTTGTCGTGGATGCCACCAACGGGCAAAACGCTTTACAACAGGCGCGTTTGTTCAGTGACATACTTCCCATAACCGGGGTTGTACTAAGCAAGCTTGATGGCACCGCGAAAGGCGGGATTACCTTAGCAATTGCCGATCAACTGAAGCTTCCCATACGTTACATAGGCATCGGCGAAGGTCTCAACGACTTTCAAGCGTTTGAAGCATCAACTTTTGTGGACGCCTTGTTTGAAAGCAACGATACTCCAAACACTAGTGAGCTGAATAAGTTGAATTTGAGTGAGTCAGCATGATATACGTGGTTATCTCTCGGTCAAAAGGGTCACATCCGGACGGTTTAGGTTACATGGGCGATTTACATCGGCGTCTTGCCAATAGACTTTGCATACTGGGTGCTCTTTTTGTAGTGCTCGGCACAAGTGCCTCCGCATTGGGGCAAGACATGTCATTCGACATTAATGAGGTCGAAGAAGAAGCGCCTAAGGCGAAAACTAAGGCCAAGGCTAAGACGGAAGTTTCCGCGGACGAGGAAGCCAGCGTAAGCGCCGAGGGTGAACTAGACGTCATCGGGGAGCTTGCAGCAGAAGACTCATCCGTCGATTCTGAGCGTGAAAAAGGCAAAAAAAAGAAAGAAGCCGACGAGGAAATTTACGCCGTTCAACAGATCTATGCTTTGCGTCTCAACCGGTTTGAGCTTTCTCCATCGCTAGCGTTTACCGTCAATGACCCCTACGTTAGCCATCCCGCCCTTGCTTTGGCCTTCAACTACTGGTGGACCAACGTGCTTGCGATAGGTGCAAGCTTCATGTGGTACCAAGGCCTTGAAAACGAGTCCGATCTAAACTTCCACGTGAGACGCTCAACACGTTTGGGCGTGCCAATCACTGAATATCAGCTGGGAGCCCATCTCAACTTTACCTATGTACCGCTGTACGGAAAGTTTGCGATGTTCAATAATCACATTTTCCAGTGGGACGCTTATGTCGTCGGCGGGTTGGGCTTTTTGCGAACGCGGCCCGTTCCGGTGGTCGATCCGGAGTTTCGAAACTTTGATTTCAACTTTCGTCTAGCCTTCAACGTCGGTATTGGCCTTCGAGTCTTTTTGACGCGCTATCTTGCAGTATTTAGTGAACTACGTGACTATGCTTATCTTGAAAAATTTGAGAACTTAGAGGTTCCGCTAAGCTCTGAGGCCCGCCGAGATCCTGGGACGTGGTTGGCTGATGGCTCGACATTGACAAACAATGTCTCTGTTCATTTAGGTATTACTTTATTTTTCCCATTTTCTTTTGACTATCGCTTACCCAAATAAGCCATGCAGAGGTTGAGGGTGACAACACGTTGGATTAAAAATTTTATACTGATAACCCTACTTAGCGGGATAGGTGCGAGTTTCGCCTCTGCCCAGGAAGTACAGGTTACCGGTCCACTCGCTGGAGCGCCTGCTTGCAAGGGCTGCCGCATATTCAGGGAATCGCGTTTATCGATTGAACCTTTTGCTGGCTTTACGCTTCAGGATGAGTTCTCGCGCACAATTATGTTCGGAGGCAAGCTAGGCTTTGCGTTCACCGACTGGATTGGCCTTGGCCTCTGGGGAGCTTTCGCGCCAGTACATATCGACACAGCGCTCACGGACCAGGTAAGCAAACGTGGACAGTCCACCTCCCGGAATAGGCTTTCTCTACCCAATGCGGGTGACTTCAAAAAGCAAATTGGTGAAATCAACTGGGCAGCGGGACTGGAAGTAAACTTCATTCCACTTCGAGGCAAACTGGCGCTGTTTCAAAAGCTCTTTCTCGATACTGATTTCTCGGTCTTCGCTGGTGTTGCGCTTGTCGGCATTACCGAACGAGCCAACGTCAATGAAAACGGCGGAACGGTATGTCTAGCTAGCGGAGCTGTCGAATTAGACGAAAACGATCCTTGCAGGCAGTCTCAACGACAACGAGCGAGCCGAACGGCCGTTGCACCCACCTTTGGTGTTCAGCTTACGATGTACGCTTCAGAGTTTATGGGACTCACTCTCGGCTGGCGCGCTCTGCCCTTTTCCTGGAATACCTCCGGAACGGACGAAGGCGGACGAGACGAAAATGGTAATCTTGGCGGTGGGGATTTTCCCGACGGACGAATTGACTCGGAGGATCGTATCTTCCATTTCAATCACATGTTCACCGCCGGCTTGATCTTCTTCTTGCCAGTTGAAGCCGCACGTTCCGAATAGTCCAAAGCAACGCTAGCTTATCGAAAATCCCAGCAGCCGCTCATGAAAGAACAGGAATACCCTTTGCGTCCAGGCGGTAACCCGTGGGTAGGTCGATCTTTCGTTTTTCGGCAGGAAGCGGCCAGGCATGCGCTGCATAGCCATCCAGAATACGAGCCCGCACTCGCATGCTCTCATCAACCATCAACTGATTTTCAAGCGCGTCCTTGCAGCCCTCAACCTCGGCTTGGTTGAACAAAGCCCCAACGGCATGGAAACGAACCGTTTCATTAACATCGTCCAAAAAACGCACAATCGTCTGACTGATCCTGGAATCTTCGCGCTCCTCCAGGGCCGCTAAAACTTGTATTTTCCTTTGAGGATCACGTTCATACTCCGTATCCATGTTTTCTAGCAAAGCTAGGAGCTCAGCAACAACGCCGTCTTGATCGAGCAAATGCTCCATTAACTTCAAGGGCCAGCCCAATGACTCGGCACGCGCTAAAAAGCTCCGTACCGGTCACACAGCCATCTCTTTGGCACTTACAACGGACTCAAAGACGGCATCTTTTTCTTCCTGATCGGTAATACTCGGATCGGAAACGAAAGTGAATCGACCCAACATGGCTGAAATAGCCTCGGGAGTGTTCATGGCCGAAAGAACCTTAATGGATTCCCACCGATCAGGTGATTGTGCACGCTTATTTGCTATTCGCTCTGCGTGTTTTCGAAGCGTTTTGTCTTTGTTTTCTTTAAAAAGACCTAGAAAAGCCATGGCTGTTTACCCACATCTGCCCGCCGGGCTGCGCTTGTTCTAGCGGATTAGAACGGGTTGAAGCGTGACCTGGCCATTTGCGTTTTGTACTTGGAAACGCACCATACGACAGCTATGTTTCTTTGCAAGCGATGCTTCGTTGGCTTTTAGCCGTTCGACAAATCGCTCCTTAGGAATATTCGAAACATCTTCGCCTACCGCTTTTTTTGCGGCTACGTATTCTTGATGGATACGTCCGTAGTACGCCCCCTCGTCCTCCGATGCGAGCTTTTGGGCTATATTCGCGTCGTCCACTGAGCCATCGGAACTGCTCCCAAGGGGAGCTGCGCCCGCAGCTTGCGCCGATGCCGCAAAAGCGTCCCCTTTCCAGGCCATGGGTTCTGGAGGGCGAGAAAGCGCCCCGGAGCCTCCAGGGCCATCGTCTGCCTCGGACACACCTGTAAATACGTTCAATAGCTGATTGATGCGAAAGGCAAGGCCACCCAGTTCAGCACTATCGATATCGAGCCTGAGATCGGTATTGCCATTGATGACGCCCAAAACGCCCTCTTCGATGGCTTCGATGGGTCTAAGAATCTGAGTGCCAATCGCGAAACCATAGCCAAAGACCACAAAGATACAGAGGATGGTTAGAAGTAAAATGATATTTGTTGCATCAAGCTTGCCCAATGCTTTACTTCGGTTGCCCATCACAGCGAAAGCCATTGGAACTGATTTCACGAGGGGTAGCGGAGCGGTAACACCGATGAACTCATCGCCCCCAAGCGATGCGACCCAATGGTCAAACGATGTGCCTTGACCACTTAATGCTGCAGCTGTTTTGTCCTTGGCGGGACCAAAAAGAAAGGCCTTGAGGTCGCCTACGCCGTTACCTGGTAGCGAAGAGCTATACACACCTCGGCCATCAACCAAGAAAGCGACTTCGCGCCCAAGAAGGGAAGCTTCACGTTGGGCAAAACCGTCCGAAAGATCATAACCTACGACCACGGTACCAATGGTGCCTCCGGTCTCACGCTCTACAACGGGAGCGACCGCAGTACGCAGTAGTTTTCCTTCTTTTTCGATGGGCCATATATCCACCCGAGCTTGACCGTCCTGCAAAACGTCACGAAGCGCGTTGAATTGGCGATCAAGCGATTCGCCATACATGCGATTTCGATCACCGTTACGAGCCATTACCTTTCCGGTCTCATCGGTAATAACCACAATATCAGGTGCGGTTCCCATACCCCGAGCAGGATCTTCGAACCAACGCATCAACCCTTCAGACGCTTCATACGCACGCGTTCGCCGTCCAGTTTCATCAAGCGCAGTAAATACGCTCAGCACTTGTTGGCTCTCAGCGCGACTGCGAACGGAGTTGACAAATTCCGTTGAAGAAAGCCGCCAAGAGCGTTCAAAAAGCGCCTGGCTGTTGGTTATGGAGCCATCAAGCTCGCCTAATATTCTCTTGCCGAGCTCATGCCGGACAAACACATATGAACCAAGTCCGAGAAGGAGTACCGCAACAAGATTGCCCAGAATAATTTTTACGCGCATGATTTAGCCTGTTTACCATTTGCAGCAAAGTTCGGTCAAGCTCTTGATATCCCAGTATTTTTTCTCATGGTTCCTAGCCTCGGAAATCGACTTTTTGCTAGGGAGTCCCTCCAGGGATAGGACCGTCTTTTTACCCCTGGGTAATTCGGATCTACACTTGCTACCCAGTGCCTAAATCTTGGAAAATCTTATGTGATGCTCCGGAGCTAGCCGCGGAAATCCGTAGCGATGCCGACAGCCTAGGCATCAAAGTTGAAGTTGAACTCACAAGCGATCCGCTAAAGCAAGCCATCGATCTCCTTGCTAACAATCGCCCAGTATCGGTTGCGACCCACAGCCTACCTTCTCTTGAAGCGCTACTCTCACTCGCCAAACAAAGTCACGACAAACAGTCCTTTTCAGCTTTTGCCCTGCTCGTCCAAGGCAGCTCGAGCAAGGCCATTCGTGAGCTCGCTTTGGATCTTGCTTTGGTAGCCGTACCAACAACGAGAGCGCTGCTATGCGCGATTCAATTATTTCGAACGGAAGATCCTGCACCGTGGCGCGCAGACATTCGTCATTTAAATATTCTCGATGCCGAACACCTGAAACCAATCATGCATTCACCCAAACGAGGGGGACCGCAACTGCATTCGGAGCAGGATTTTCTAGTAGAATGGCAGAACGCTTCGAAAACCAATAAAGTTATCTTAGGAAGGCGTCACGAGTGCGCGGTCGCGATGGATGCTTTTAAGCAGGCCGATCCCTTTGAAAAAGATATTTTTGCGGCTTCCTACCAAGCTACTGACATCGATAAGCAAGCTATTCGGGATGTTCTATTCGGACCGCCTCGCGCGCTTTCGGATCCGGCAAGCAAGGCAGCGCTTCGCCCCTACGGGCTTCCCTACGGAGATGAAGAAATGTACACAAGCGCATCTCGTGTGGCTTCAGAAGCGACGCGCATCGGCTTTCCAGTGCGCATCGCACTGGCCTCACCGGACCTACGGGCTTGGGATCATCCGGATCTCGTAGCTAACGCAGTCGATAACGCCTCTCGGGCAAAGGAAATGTATCAACAGATACTGGCCCAAGCACAAGACCGCGCACCCGAAGCGCGTTTGCTTGGCGTAACGGTAAGCGCAAGCCATCATGAACGTGCTCTGCTACGCGTACGCATGTCACCGCTAGCAGACAAATTTGTATTCGTTCAGATTTCCTTTGCCGATCCACATGGCATGGCTTCCGAAGACCTTACGGTCACCTTCCTGCCGGCAAAAAAAGATCGAGCGCTCAAAGCATTGCAACGTTTACGCGGTCGCAGTTTGCTATCCGACCCTGCCGATCCTTCCGATCCCGGACTGCAAAACATCCTTAATCTGCTTGAGCAAAGCGCATGCTTTGTTAACGATTGGAGGGAGCACTTGCAATCCGTTGAAATCAATCCGGTGGCGTTATTGCTTGACGCTAGCATCGAAGCACGAGAGCTGTGCATCACAGTCAATGACTCCTTCATCAAAGCCATGGACGACATTTAGATCAAAAAGCCGCTCCGCCATCCTGATACCGGGGTCAAATTCCTCTTTGCTGCGTAGCTTGGACAACTTCAACAAAAGGCGGCAATCCGGCCACGGAAGCCAGCAAGAAATAGAGTAACGCCAAAACCAGAAATACGACCAAGGTCTTGGTGACAGGACTTAGATTGGACCAAAATGACATGGCTCCCCCTTCTGGCTGCTAGTGCACTAGGTTCACGAGATTCGCTCATTTTGCGGTCTTGAGTCAACGAAAGCTTTCAGTTAGAGCCCATGTAACGGTCACGGGCCGTCCTGAGGTGACTAGGACAGGTGACTATGACAGGTCATTGTGCAACAGTGCCCAAAAGACCAGAAAGGAAGCTCGACTCCCGCAATGTGGGTACTTGTCGTTGGAAATACGGCCACTATAAATCGGCCCGAAGGTGGACTTGCCGTGCTAAAACAGCTTGGCTGTCGTGTCCGGACCATGGATTTATGGGACGAGGCCGATTTAGTCCTCAAGGGACAACCCCCCCCTGCTGCCATTCTCATTGAAGCGCTCGATCAGGTCGATGCTGGCCGAGCGGCCCTCTCCCGGTTGAGGGCCATTCCAACCTTACGCAACGTGCCCGCCCTCATCGGAGTCACCGTAGGCGCAATACAACGTCTCCAAGCCCACGATGGCTTTGATGATTTTGTCTTGGTCCCTTATCTTCCTGCAGAACTCTACATGCGCGTTCGTCGTGGCGAATGGAAGCACAGCGATTTTGCGAGCCAAGAAATCTTGAAGCTAGGCGCATTAAACGTCGACCTCGCAGGCCATGAAGTGACGGTTCAAGGCCGCCCCGTCGAGCTGACCCAACAAGAGTTTGCCTTGCTAAAATTTCTTATTGAAAACCGCGGAAGGGTTTTTCGCCGTGATCAGCTCCTTGAGCGAGTTTGGGGCGTCGACTATTATGGAACAAGTCGTACGGTTGATATTCATATCCGACGCTTGCGCATGAAACTCGATGAGAGTGCCGCGATGCTCGAAACCGTGCGTGGGGTGGGCTACAAGATCAAAGGCCCAACGGATCAGGATTAACAGTGCCGCAGAACACGCAGAACAAAAAGCCCCTCGCCATAAGCTGTGGCGATCCAGCAGGCATCGGCCCGATGATTTCACTACATGCGGCAAAACAACTGCTCACAAAACAGTCTTGTGTTTTGTTTGGGGACGGGCAGCAACTGCATAAGCTAGCACAAGCCATGAAAGTGCCTCACCGCACCAAGGCAAGCTTGTCTGATTTAAGCACAAGCGATTCGACATGCATCCATATCGTAGACCTTGCTCGCGTTTCTGAAGAATGCATTGAGCAACGAAAGGCAAGTGCTGAAGGCGGCGAAAACAACTTTTGTTTCTCGAAGCAGCCATTGATGCCCTGCGCAACCAACACGCCCGAGCACTAGTGACCGCGCCGATGAGTAAAGAAGCGGTAGCACTAAGTGGCACGTCTTTTTCGGGCCATACCGAGCACCTCGCACAAGCCTGTGGCTTGGAGCGTGACGAAGTAAGTATGCTTTTTCTCGGCCCGAACCTGCGCATCGGCACCGTAAGTACGCATTTAGCCATCGCCAATGCGCCAAAAGCAATCACCACTGGGCGAGTTTACCGTACTATCAAACATCTCAGCGAAGCACTCACAAGCCTTTGCAATGCGGGAAAGTTAAAACCGCCTTGCAAGCTCTATGTAACCGGACTCAATCCCCATGCGGGTGAAGCCGGCATGTTCGGCACTGAAGAAATTACCGCATTCATCCAGCCATCGAGGAAGCAAAACAGCTTCCCGCTGTCAAAAACAAGAGCATCGAGTTGCTCGGGCCCCTTGGAGCGGAAACCGCATTGCGCTTGGCTGCACACGATTACAACAGCGGGGTGGTCACCATGCTTCACGACCAAGCCACTATCCCCTGCAAACTCCTCGACTGGTCAAGTTCGGTCAATGTCACTTGGGGACTGCCTTTTGTCCGAACCAGCGTGGATCACGGCGTGGCTTACGATGCTGCAGCAAACGGAGTGTTCGATTCCGATGGCATGCTTGCCGCAGCAACCATGGCCATCATGCTTAGCAAAGGTTGAGCCGATGCCAATCCTTGTTCAAGGCGCACGCGAGCATAATCTAAAAAACATAACCATTGAGATTCCCACGGGAAAACTCGTGGCTTTTAGTGGACCAAGTGGTTCAGGGAAAAGCTCCTTGGCTATCGACACCATTTTCCTAGAAGCGCAACACCGTTATTTGCAAGCTCTGGGACCCAAAGCATCTGCCCTGCTTTCCGGAAACTACGGACCCAAAGTTGACTATGTACAAGGGCTTCCGGTCACTATCGCGCTTCGAGCCGCGGACTACCTCGAATCAAACAACTGCACTGTTGGGAGTGAAAGCCACATTGAAAAGCACCTTGGGACACTAACTTCCCATCTTGGCATACCGCATTGCCCCAACTGCGATAGAGTTCTTAGCCGTGACGATTTAAGCAGCATGGTGACGCGAATTTTGGCGCTTGAGCCTAATCTTCGCATTGCCGTACTGGCGCCTTTGGGAAAAAAATCCGGAAGTAGCCTTCAAAGCGAGCTCGAGTCTTTGCGTTCAGCCGGCTTTGTTCGTGTTTCAGTCGATGGAAAAGTTCATGAACTCAGTGAGTCCTTCGATGCAAAACCCACGGTCAGCTACAACCTTGATCTTCACATTGATCGCCTCAAAGTCGACACGGCTAAAAAGGCACGACTTGCTGAAGCTCTTGCGCTGGCTGTGCGCCAAAGCGGTAACACAGTGCGCGTACTAACCGAAAACTCGAAAGAGCTTTTCCTAAGTCAACGACCCTATTGTGAAAGCTGTGATTTAACGTTGGCTCCCATCACTGCCGCGTTATTTTCCTTTTCGACACAACAAGGCGCCTGTCCAAAGTGCTTTGGCAGCGGCCTAAGTAAAGTAAAAGGTGTAAGCAACGCCGGCGCAGCGCCGTGCAAACAATGCAAAGGCGAACGACTTAGGCCGCAAGCATTGCTCACCGAACTCATGGGCCGCCGTTACACTCAACTTAGAACGATGCCACTTCGATCACTTCGAGCATGGCTGCACAAACAGGCGTTTTCTATCGAGTTGCCAACCGCTCTAAACATCTTGCCCAGAGTAATCGAGCAGCAACTAAGTTTGGCAGAAACATTAAAACTCACCCATCTCGAACTGGCACGCCCTACCCCGAAGCTTTCGGCCGGCGAGGCGCAACGCTTAAACTTTCTTAAACATATCGGTAGCGAGACAAGCGGGATTCTCTATATTCTTGATGAGCCCTCAAAAGGACTGCATCCACTCGACCATCGATACCTCATGCAAGCCATCGACGCTCTTCAGAAGCGTGGCAACAATGTTATTGTCATCGATCACAATCCACTAACCCTGAAAGCATCCGATCTCATCATCGATTTTGGTCCGGGCGCAGGGAAACGCGGCGGAAAGATTGTTGCCGTGGGAAGTCCAAAAGAACTTGCAGAGGATGCACAATCCGTCACGGGCCCTTTTTTGTTTAGCCGCCTGACACCACCGCCGCAACGACAAAAGCAAGACAGCAAATCCACCTTAAGGATCCAACACGCCAAGGCTTTTAATTTAAAAGACATTGACGTCTCCATCCCCCTCAAGCGATTCAGTTGCGTAGTGGGTCCGAGCGGCTCTGGCAAAAGCGCACTCCTCACACAAACTTTAGCCCAAGCCTTCTTTAAAGCAGCAACCCCAAGAATCAAAGGCCTCGAGCACATTGATAAATGCATCCTGGTGGATCAAAAAGCCATCGGACGCAATGCTCGTTCAACTCCAGCGACCTTCTCAGGCCTGTGGGACGTGATTCGTGAACTTCTCGCCTCTCTTCCGGAAGCCAGGGCACGAGGATTTTCAGCCAGTCGATTTAGTTTCAACACAAAAGGTGGACGCTGCGAGCATTGCCAAGGGCAAGGCATCGTCGGAATTGATTTCGATGTAGCCCTAAGCGCGCAACATCCTTGTCCCGTGTGCTCCGCCGCGCGTTTCAACGAAGAGACCTTGAGCATTCGCTATCGTGGCCATAGCGCAAGCGACGTACTCGACTTATCAGCAGAAGAAGCACTCGAGCTTTTTTCCGCCTTTCCTAAAGCTGCTCGGCTTCTAGAAGCCATGTGTAAAGTCGGCATGGGCTATGTTCCACTTGGCCAGTCAGCAACGACTCTGTCTGGAGGGGAAGCTCAGCGCCTGAAACTCGCAAAAGAACTTGGCCGCGCACAGAAAAACCACACCCTTTATTTGCTGGATGAACCAAGCGCTGGCCTTCATCCCACGGACATCAAAATAGTGCTAAGCGCGCTTCAATCCTTGGTCGAACAAGGGCATACCGTTGTTCTCGTTGATCACCAAGCCCAAGTCATCTCGGAGGCTGACTACATTATCGAGCTAGGACCTGGCGCGGGCCCAGAAGGTGGGACGGTTATTGCCCAAGGCGAGCGTGATCGTTTTATCCAAGAGCCGAACTCTCCTACCGCAGCTATCTTGCGCGAAGCGCTTGCCTAGTGCTCCAATCGATCTGCTTATGGAATGCAGAGCTGGCGCGATCTCAGGCTCTTTTGGACAATCAACCGGCTCTATGCGTTGATTGCTTATAAAGCAGTTTTCTTTGTATCAAAAACGACTAAACTACACGCATGCTCGGCGAAACAGGCATAGGCGCTACGCTGCCACGCGGGTTTCCTCAGACCCAAGACTATCTTCCTTTGGGAACGGCATCCGTATCCGTAGATTGGGCCAGAACACGCTATCGTTTTAATGCACTTGGCCATGAAGAAGCCGCGTTGATTGAACAGCGCTACGGCGACCTGTCGAAACATAAAGATACGGCAACTCCTCCGATAGACATCACGCTTCGGTTAATGGACGCTTCGTTGTTTACCACCATCGAGCCTAGCGGCTGGCAGTACGCAATCGAGCTTCAGCAGACGCAAGACACCGTGTGGTGCATGGGCTGGCA
The DNA here is from genome assembly GCA_016699535.1 of Myxococcales bacterium. Taxonomy (NCBI): domain Bacteria; kingdom Pseudomonadati; phylum Myxococcota; class Myxococcia; order Myxococcales; species Myxococcales bacterium. The sequence continues at coordinate 2,389,417 of CP064980.1, read as the reverse complement.
ATGGATGGCCAAAATTGAAAAAAACCACGGTCTGCGATCCACCGTGTGGACCAGTAGACGCCACGACCGATTTTTCCTAGACCCCATCGACAACATCTTCCGCATTCTTTGTTGCTACCAGTTCTGCAAGCAAGGAGGCGTTGTGCTGCATAGCGCCGGAGTCGAAAACGATGGCCAAGCATATATCTTCTTCGGCCCATCGGGCGCAGGCAAGAGCACCTTGTGCGGCATCTCCGAGAAGCAAGGATATAACATTCTTAGTGATGAACTTAACGCTCTACTGCCAAGCCGCGATGGTTGGACCGTCTGCCCGCTGCCTTTTGCAGGAGACTTTGGGCGCACCATCGCAGAAGATCGTGCGCGGCCTCTCAAGGGAATCTACCGAATTATTCAAGATCCCGACGGCTTTCTGTCGGCCATGCCAAGGGGGCAAGCCCTGGCCACCCTTGTTGCAGCATCACCTTACGTCAATCACGACCAAACGATTCTCGATCGCTTAATTGAGAATCTCAATGATTTAACCACCCACAAGCCCGTGAAGCGACTTGGATTTGCTTTAAATCCAAGTTTTTGGCAGCGTCTTCTTTAACATGACCCTATCTAAGTATCGTTTGAACGACCAAGCCCGCTTTCGCCATCTTGGAAACGAAGGCCTAATCATTCGCCAGGACACAGCAGAAGTCATCTCCGTGAACGATACCGGAGCATGGATGCTCGGCAAGTTTCAAGAAGGACTGGACTTGGAGCAAACGACGCAAAGCATGGTATCTGCGTTTGAAACGACTCTTGAAGAAGCTCAGCAGGATGCAGCATCCTTTACCCAAGAAATGCTCGAGCTTGGAGTTCTTGTCGAAACGTCGAGCGCGCGCTCGGGCGGCGCAAGCACTACAAGGACATGAAGCACTTCATACGCTCAGCTCAGCAGGCTTGGGAAGAAAATCAGCTTCGATTGGTACTGTTTGAGCTGACCTACGCCTGTAACCTTGATTGCGCATTTTGCTACAACGACCTTGACTTGGAGGGCCAGCCCCTTAGCACACAGCGGTACATCGAAATCCTTAACGATCTTGCAGAAATGCAAGTACTCACCGTAGTGCTTAGCGGAGGAGAGCCTCTTGCCCACAAAGATTTCTTTACCATTGGAGCAGCCGCCAAACACCTTGGCTTTGTAGTGCGCATCAAAAGCAATGCTCATGCACTAACTCACAACATCGCCAAGCGCATTCAAAGGGAGATATCTCCTTTCATTATCGAGACGAGCTTGCACGGCGCAAGCTCAGAAACGCACGACAAACAAACCAAAGTGGCAGGAAGTTTCGATCGCTGGAAACGCAATGTCGCGGACATGCTCGAGATAGGTCTGCGAGTCAAAGTCAACACTGTTCTTACGCGCTGGAACGAACATGAGCTCGATGAGATTTTTGCACTGTGCGATCGCTTCGGTGTCCTACTTCAAATCGATCGCGAAGTTAAGCCCCGAGACAACGGCGATCGATCTCCTTTAGCCATCGTGGCGAGCGCAAAAGCCAATGAAAAGCTCAACACTATCTATATGAGCCGTTCATCGCGCATATCAAACACCCCCGAAACCGACTCGGCTGTCCCCATCGTAAACAAAAGCAAACACTGCGGCACCGGATCGTCCACCCTCACTGTCAATCCTTTTGGCGATGTCTTTCCCTGTGTCCAATGGCGTCAAAAAGTCGCCAACTTACACGAACAACTGGTCTCTGAATTTTGGCACCATTCACCCAGACTGGATAAGATCCGCGAACAAAACCAAGCGGTTCGAGCGAAAATGCTCGCGTTACCTAGTGATCGAAAACCTCCAACCTTCTGTCCAGGACTAGCCTCCCAGTACACCGGAGACCCTCTTGGCGATTATATACTTAAACAAGATCAGAGCGAGCTACCGGTGGGCAAAAGACGCTTGGCTCTTGTCACGTAGCAAAGGATTTCTTACATAGTCATGGGAGCGAACTTCGTGAAAAAGCAAAACAACATAGAACCGAGCCATCCGAAAACAGCAAATCAGCGCAGGCCTTACCAAAAGCCACAAGTGAGTTATCGCGAGCAACTCGAAGCAGTAGCCGTTGATTGCATCTCAAGCGGCGGAAAACAAAACGTTTTGGCTTGCCCATCAGGCCCAGTTAACTCCTAAATGACCGGCCATCGCGATGGCGACTTTTCAAACATCGTTAGTCATCCAAACACAAGGCCGCGGCTTTTACGAGCTCACTGACAAGCTCCGCGGCATCGTAGCCGGCGCGACCATCGAAACAGGCTTGATGCATATGTTTGTGCAACATACCAGCGCATCGCTCCTTCTTTGTGAACATGCCGATCCCGATGTCCGTCATGACTTAGACCAGTTCATGAGCAAACTCGTACCAGACGGCCACCCATCCTACGTGCACAGCGCCGAAGGCCCCGATGACATGCCTGCCCACATTCGCAGCGTACTCACTCAAAACTCGCTCTCCATCCCCATCCAAAATCACAACCTTGCCCTCGGCACCTGGCAAGGCCTTTATCTCTGGGAGCACCGGACTTATCCCCACCGCCGCAGCTCTGTAGTGACCCTACTGGGAACTTAAAATGCTTTTGTGCTCCTCAGCCCCAGCTGCGTAAACCTCAGCTCAGAGCCAGGACCAAGCCTACGCGCAAATGTTCAGTAATTTCACACGCTTCTTTTTGTGCCAGACGCGAACGCTATCGGCATGGATTTTGCTTCGTTAAATAAACAAAGGCACTCACATGAAAGCTTCTGTCATGAAAAAAACACCTCTCTTCACGCGCAGCATCGCCGCCATACTCTTCACCCTCCTAAGCTTCACCGGACCCGGCCTACTCGGCTGCTCGCCCGCTTCGGATTCAACGGATGTTCAAATTTCACAGGATGAGGCTCTTGCAGGGTTGGGCAGCTTCTTTGCAAACCTTCAAAACGGAACTTTCGGCGAGGCCATGGTGTTGGAGTTTTTGTACACGGGAGCCACAATACGAAGGACTTCCAATGACACGCCTCGCCTTGCATTCCAAAGAACCGTCGAGCGCCTGAGCGCTCAGGCTGAAGCTCTTTCAGGACAAGACAATCGCCTCCAGAAAACCATCGAAACACTCGTGCTCAACTTTAACACACCTCAGTGGCCCGAGGCGGATGCGTGCACAAGGGATTTCTTATCGTATTCTCCAAACGGAGATTTTCACACAGCGTGCGGAGAGATCATTCGTTCGACTGTGGTTGGTGAATTAACGGGACGCGCCGAAGAGCTCTTTGCAGAACCCATCACTAAGCTTGCCCAGAACCTATCAAAATCTGTTTTCAACACCGATAAAGCAGCCATAGCCACAACCATTGTGGCGCCATGGATCAAAAATCGTATTGCAAATATCCTGCCGGAACTAGAGCTCGCGTCATTGGATGCAGGAACGACGAGCAACAAAAACAAAGCGACGCAGTTTTTCGCAAAGGCTTTCCATGAGCTTTTGGGACCAAGCACTGCCAAAGCGCAGGCGATTGCCATTCCTTTAGTCATACTTGCACTTATTGCGATCGTATTCCTCATTTACTGGTACGGACCCAACGGGCCTGGAAACCTTGCGGCTCGAAACCTAGCTTCCAACTTTCAGATTGGTCGCGCAGCAACAGTAACTCAGCGCGACATTAACCGTGCCATCGACACAAACCTCACGCTAACCGAAACCGGCGTCAAAGCATCGTTTGCTCCGATGAATATCAACGCTCAGGGCGAAATCTCTCAAACCGACATCGCGGACCTTGAAGTTAGCCTCGGGAATTTTCGGCTAATCACTTCAGAAACCGAAAGCACTATTTTAGAAATGGTTGGAAGTGATGGCCAAATATCGCCCGACGAACGTGAAGCCATCGAGGAGCTTATCGGAAACCTCGGAGACGTGGCACCAGAAGTTCTGGCCAGAATACTAAAGGAAATTCTCGAGGCCCTTCAAAGACTTCTTGAAATGGCCATGGCTACCCAAGATACAGAACAACTCTCTAGGATTGCTGAATCCCTCGCTCTCCTTCGCAAAGCAATCGCCCAGATAATTGTTCATGTCCTTAGCGTCATATCGCCTGATGCGGCTGCAATGGAAGCTTTCTGTACGATAGTCCAGGAAATGATCGCAACACTCCAAGCGATGTTTGCTCTTTGGCGAAGCACGATGCCGTCATGGCTTGAGGACTACGGAGTAGCCTACTTCCGCCTTAAGCAGGCACTCGACAGAGGTGAGCCGATCGCTGATTTTCAAGAAATATTACAGGGCTTACTTGCAGATCATCCAGAGATAGAAACGGGCATCTATGAAGAGCTCTTTGTTGTTGACCACGAAGGGGTAACCTCTGTTGAAAACTGGATAACCAATCTTGGCTACTATTGCGCTGATGTGGGCGTTTCATTCGGCGAGTAGGCCGCTGAAGGGAAATGTCGAATACCACACAAGTTTCCCGTGCCCGGGTGCCGCAAGAAACACATCCTCGCCACGTCATCGTCCAGACACTACTGGGAACTTAAAACGTGATTGTGCTCCCCAGCCCCAGGTGCACAAACCTCAGCTCAGCACCAACCCCGCGCCAGCGACACAAATGTTCAGCAATTTCATACTCGCTTTTTTGTGCCTGGCTTGAACACTATCGGCATAGTTTTTGCTCAATTAATTAGACAAAGCCGCCCACATGAAAGCTTCTGTCATGAAAAAAACACCCATCTTCACACGCAGCATCGCCGCCATACTCTTCACCCTCCTAAGCTTCACCGGACCCGGCCTAATCGGCTGCTCCCCTGCTTCGGATTCAACGGATGTCGCCGTCTCCGAAGACGCAGCTATTTTTGACTTCTTCGCCACGATTAACAATTTGGATAAAGAAACGTTTAAGACCTCTCTGATGCTCGAGCTTATGTACTCAGGTGTCACCTTACCCAACCCAAATGGCTTACCGGAACAAGAGCTAATTCAACACGCGGCAGATACACTATTCGACACGACTGTTTTATCGGATGCTCAGCTCAGTCCTCTTGAAAAAGTCATCAATAACTATAGCGAAGTTTTTGGCGTTCCCGCCTCAGACCTCCAAAGCTTTTTAGCTGACCCCACATCAGCACTTGAACCTGTGATAGTGGCTGCTTCTGATAGTTTTGCTGTTTTCAGACATCTTACTGGTGCAGAGAACGTGATTGCGACACTGCTAACTCAGCGCGCTGCCAGTTACTTTCCATCACTTAAACTTGCCAGTGCAAACGCTCCTAAGCAGCTTGAAGGACAAACCCTTTTGGCCAAGGCATTCTCGGAACTACTCGGAGTCAACACAGCTCATGCACAAGGAACTATCGAATATGCAATCGTTTTAGTTTTCGTGTTAGCTCTACTCGTTTATGCCGCATGGCATACCAGCCAGCACATGCCCTCCATCACAGCTCCCAGCTTCAACTTCGGCCGTACCACCAGCGCCACCACCAAAAGCAACGCGAATGCCATTGAAACCAATACGGTAACCTATGAGGGTAACACCTACGCCATTGAAATCACCACCGAGTTCAGCGCTCTTACGGTTGATCAAACCGTCCATGCCATCATGGATGGGGAGTCCATCACCATTCCTGGAATCGGCAATGAAGGCGATACAACCATCACGATTCCGGAAGGAGCCGACGCCGAAACTATTGCTGGAATCATCGAAGGTATCATTCGTGCTGTCAACGAGAAGATCAGACAACTGGCTGCCAAGGTCGCAAGTGGAGAAATTAGCGGCGTCGAGCTAGGAGAAGTGAACGAGCTTATTCAAAAGCTCAACGGCGTGGTTGCACAAATCCTTAAAAGCCTAAGGGACCTGGTTAAGGGTGGAAATGAATTAGCAAAGGACGTTGCATGCCTTTTACTTCCTGTACTTAAATCGATCGAAAACGAATTGAAAGCAGACCTCGCTACGGCCTTAGCAAACGAGACGGATCCGCAGACACAGAACGAAATACAACACGTCTACGGATCAGTTCCTTCAACCTTGAACAGCACCTATACTATATTGAACATCCTGGTAGACCGTTTAGGAGGATGCTAGCAAAGGAGTTTCTCAGTACTCCACAAACCAGGTGCTGGTGGCGAAGAGGTAGAGTTGGTCGCTTGTGAACTGGAACTCGTTGAAAGCTGCGGTGATGAAAAAAGACGCTATCGTTTTGGAGCCTTCGTTCCAGACGAAACGAGCACGCCAGCCGGTGCTGTAGGTATCGTAGCCATCAATGTCGTAGCGAATGCCGGCAACCGGACCCATGGCAAAAATGTCAACTACGTTCCATACAAAAGCAACATCTAAACCATACAGTAGATCAGAGGTATTCAAAAAGGGCACCCGTATCCAAGGAAAACTCACGAATTCAAAGAGGTCCCCAAGAAAAAAATTTGCGCCAAACCAAATCGAGGTTCGAAAATCAGTATCATAAAACAGAGGTGGCTCAGCACGAACACCAAGTGCCAACCAAACCGGTTTGTGTATGAAAGCATAGGTTCCAAACACGTAGGGGTTGGCTAAATCAACTTCGGGCGCAAACAACAACGCAGGCAAGCCAAGACCAAGGTCTAGATGATCACCAAAACGATAGGTCCCTGAAAGAAGAGCGTAATACTCCGTATGACGCTTACCATTTTCGTCCTCATCGCTTGGAGTGCCCAAGACGCCTGTATTCAAACGAAAGGCCCGTGCTTCGGTATTCACCAACTGCGCTTCGGCTTCTGGAACCAAAGCAAGCCAAAAGTAGACATAAAGCAGTGCTGAAATACAAGCATAACGCATAAGATAGCGCCTCTTTAGCTCGATTTTTCAGCAGGCGCCAACCTAAAAAGCAACTCAAAGGAGGGTTGGCCGATACGAGGTTGTGATTCAAAAGGAATGCACCGTCTCGCTGCAGTCCTTTTGAATCACAACCTACCTAAAAACAAGTGCTTAGGCACCCAACTTGAGGAAAATCACAATGGAACATGTCAATCAACGAGGCCCACTTGCAGCACCGCAACCAAAACAGCCAAGTTTCGAGCCCTATAGCCGATATGCTGATCTGGAACGCTGGCTTTTCACTTATCTCGTAGAAAAAGCTCCTTCTTTTCCTTTTCCAGAGCTCAAAGAAAAATTACCCACTTACATGGCCTGGATCAACGCCATTGGTCTTGCCATATTTTTCCCTATCTACCTTGTGGCCTCCCTTGTAAGAACCCTGTTCGCACCACTAACTTTCCTCTCTGGCTTTACTTCAGCAGCCATGTACATCGCTCACATGGCTCTAAGCGCTTGCGCAGTCTATTGCAGCATTCGCGCTATTTCTGGATTGTTCAAAAAAACACGTAGTGGATGGACGTGGCTTCTTTACTCTGAACTCTTCAACGTTCTAAGCATGGCTATTGGCCTTTAACATCACCAACATGATCCTATCCATCCTTGGCCTGTATATTCTCTTTCAGATCCGCGAAAGCTACAATTGAAAAGCAAAGGCAGGCCAGCGCAAAGGGTGCTGATCCTGGACGGCTGCATGTGGCGCACAAAAGAAAATATTGGGACAAAAGTAGCTGCAACCCATCCGCAGTTAGTAGTCTTGAAGGGCCAGGATCAGCACCCTCCGCGCTAGCCCATGTCTGCTAAGAACTGCCACATGCGAATAGCTCAGCCTGTTTCAGAAACCCAAGTGGTCTTGTGAGCGTAGAGACGAAGCGCTGCTCCGGGGCGTCTGCATGTGGCGCACACAATTAAACATCGGGAAAACGGAAGTTACAAGCCTTCCGCAGTTCGTGGTCTTGAAAGCCCCGGAGCAGCGCTTCGTCTCTACGCAGCCGTCATCCTTCTAAGTTCCGTGTACTGTATAACCCGATACAGCTCTTACAAAGCCATCGTCGAATTTGACGCTGACTCTTTTTCCTTCAGCGTAGCTTGGGCTGCAGCGAGGCGCGCAATCGGAACACGGAAGGGAGAGCACGATACATAGTCCAAACCTACCCTTTCACAGATTTCAATTGATTCAGGGTCTCCGCCATGCTCACCACAAATGCCCATCTTAATCCCAGAGCGCGTTCGACGAGCTTTTTCAACGGCTATTTTGAGCAACTCAGCCACGCCTTTTGGATCAAGCGATGAAAAGGGATCCACCGTAAGAACCGAAAGCTCATCACCCATGTACTGAGGGAAGAACTTGCCCGCATCATCGCGACTGATACCGTATACTGTTTGCGTCAAGTCATTGGTTCCAAAGGAGCAGAACTCGGCATGCTCAGCAATTTTATCCGCCACAAGGCATGCACGAGGGGTCTCGAGCATAGTCCCGACGGAAAACTCCATGCTGATTTTACGACGATCCAGTACCTCATGCGCTGATTTCTTAACCAGCTCTTTAGCAAGACTCATCTCTTTGGCCGTACAGACAAGCGGGATCATGATTTCCGGATGCAAGCTATGACCTTGTTCATGACAGTCGGCAGCGGCTTCCATGATCGCATGCGTTTGCATGGCATAGATTTCTGGATGCGTTAAACCTAAGCGCACACCACGGTGTCCTAACATCGGGTTGTTTTCCCGAAGGGATGACGAGCGCCGTGAAATCACCGACAATGGTTCACCCAAAGCCTTAGCCACAGCACTAATGTCTTTTTCAAGACGTGGCATAAACTCGTGCATTGGCCAGTCCAGAAGTCGCACGGTCACAGGCAGGCCCTCCATTTCGGTGAACAGGCCGTAGAAGTCTTTGCGTTGCACTTCTTTGAGCTTGGCTAACCAATCACCACGTTTGGAAGGTGAGTCGGCAAGCAGCACACAGCGCACCGCAAGCAATCGCTCTTCTTCAAAGAACATGTGCTCGGTACGACACAAGCCAATGCCCTTCGCTCCAAAACGCCGCGCCAACGCGGCATCTGCTGGCGCATCAGCATTGGCACGCACCACCATGCGGCGGTACTCGTCTGCCCAACTCAGCAACAGATCAAGCCGCTCATTGGATCCAGAAAGAGGCGCCACTTCAATGCCCTGGCCGTAGATGTAGCCACGACTACCGTCTAGACTAATGATGTCTCCTGCTTGAAGCTCCTTGCGTGAACCATCAGCAAGATTAAAACGCACGATTTGCTTTTCTTCATCGATGCTAACCGCATTGGCTCCTACAACGCATGGTTTGCCCATGCCGCGCGCCACGACCGCAGCATGCGAGGTCATCCCGCCCGTGGCCGTCAGGATTCCAACCGCAGCCTTCATACCGCGAATATCATCCGGACTTGTCTCGTTGCGCACGAGCACCACAGACATTCCTTTAGCGGCACGTGATTCAGCTTCTTCAGGAGTCAGGACAATTTGCCCGCAAGCCGCTCCCGGACTTGCCGGAAGGCCTTTGGCCATAGCTTCAATGCCCTTTTTGCTAAGCTCCTTGGGACCTGGAAGCACAGGGTGCATCAATTGATCCAAAGCAGCCGGCTCAACACGCAGCACCGCCTCGTCTTTGGATATCAAGCCTTCTGCGACAAGGTCCGTTGCAATACGCACCGCAGCTTCGCCGGTACGCTTACCGCTTCGTGTCTGCAAGATCCACAGCTTGCCTTGCTCCAGCGTAAACTCAATGTCCTGCATGTCACGGCGATGTTTTTCAAGCTTCTCTATCAAAGTCAAAAGCTCGGAGAAACCTTGAGGAGCAAGCATTTCCATCGAGCTTTTGTTGGATTCTCCGCTTCCATCGCGTGTGCGAATGGTCGATGGCGTGCGCGTACCGGCCACGACATCTTCGCCTTGCGCGTTTTGCAAATACTCACCAAAAATATGCTTGTCACCATTGGACGGATTGCGGCTAAAGACCACCCCGGAACCACTGTCATTGCCGAGGTTTCCAAACACCATAGTCTGAACGTTGACTGCAGTACCCCAATGCTCTGGGAAGTTATACATGCGCCGGTAGCTCTTCGCGCGAGGATTCATCCACGAATCAAAAACCGCCGAAATAGCTCCCCACAGCTGCTGTTGTGGATCTTGAGGAAAAGGAACCCCACACTGCTCTCTAATAATGCTTTTGAAACTCACTATCAATTCACGCAGAGCTTCCTCAGGAACTTTAGGATCAGGCATGCGCGCATCGCCAAATTTGGTTTTGACATTGACGAGCTCGTTTTCAAACGCTCGCCGTTCGGCGCCAAGGACAACGTCGCCGTACATCATCAGTAGACGCCGGTAAGCATCGAGCGCAAAACGCATGTCACCGTGTTTGCGTCCCAAGCCTTCAACGGTCTCGTCATTAAGGCCAACGTTGAGCACGGTATCCATCATACCGGGCATCGAAACACGCGCACCGGAACGCACCGAAACCAGCATCGGATTTCCGGGGTCACCAAAGCGTCGCTTAACTACCTTTTCTACAGCCGAAAGCGCTTTTCCAACTTGCTCACGCAAACTTTCGGGATAACGTTTATCATTGGCATAATATTCCGTGCAAAGCGCGGTACTCAATGTAAAACCGGGAGGGACGGGAAGGCCTAGCGATGCCATTTCACTAAGGCCTGCTCCTTTTCCGCCGAGCAAGCTCGGATCCCCCGGTTTGCTCTCGGATGTTCCAATTCAAACACGTAGGTCTTGGTCATGATGATGCTTACATACTACGCCAAGCAAATAGTAAAAAGCCTTTTGTTTGTATTTTATCAACTTGCGTCCGCTTATTGGTTGCGGGAATAATTACATAATTCTACAATGTACATGTTAGGATATTGCTTATGAGTAACAAGCGCTGGCGTTTGGTTGTCACCTCATTGGGAGGTTCGCGGGTTCTGCAAGAAACGGAAGTGGCCGCGGACAACTGGATCACAGCATTACGCCTCGGAAAAGAAGAAATCGGCGAAGACGGTGGCTTGCCAAGCGGCGCGAACTGCGATGTGCAAAAAGACGGCAAAGTCACCATCCTTGATACCAAGGGCCAAAGAAGCTACGTGCTCACCCCAGATCAGCCGCCATCAAGCCCCCCTCCCTCTGCTTCGCAGTACCCACAAGGCTTAAGTGGCGCCAACCTTTCAGCACGACCATCAAACGCTGCTGCGTCTGCAAGCAACCCGCCTCTGAAGAAAAGTCGCCCTGTAAAAAAGACCATGGCCTACGGACAAGCTATCGACATCAACGCAATCGCTGCTGCCCAAGCCGCGCAGCAAAGTGAAGCTCCCCATAAAAACAGCGGCGAAAGTGGCTGGACACTTTTAACCCAGCGCGATATCGACCCGACCGATGATGCACCACTCCTTTATAAAGAACGTGCCTACACCGTAAACCCAGGAACAGCTCTCGATGTTGCAGAGCGACTCTTACGAGGAGCTTTTGAAATGCTTCGCGCTGGCATCGCTATGAAAGCGCGTGGCAAATACATCAGCATGGCAGTGTTTGATCACGCCTGGAGCGAAGCTCCTTTGTCCGCACCACTCATCACCTTAGAATGGAAAGACTGGCGAGGGATCCATACGTCACCACTGCAAGCGAAAGCACTGAACCAGCCCCGCAAACGCAAAGAGAGGCTCCCACGCCTTTTACTTCGGCTGCGCCACAAGCACAAAGCCAAGCGCCGCTATCTTCCGCGCCAACTGCTCAAAGCCATACGCCCGCACCTTCCGCCGCACCTCATGCACAAAGCCAGGCGCCCGCATCTTCTGCTTCGGCTGCGCCACAGGCTCAAAGCCAAGCGCCGCTATCTTCCGCGCCAACTGCTCAAAGCCAGGCGCCCGCATCTTCCGCCGCTCCTCATGCACAAAGCCAGGCGCCCGCATCTTCTGCTTCGGCTGCGCCACAGGCTCAAAGCCAAGCGCCGCTATCTTCCGCGCCAGCTGCTCAAAGCCAGGCGCCCGCATCTTCCGCCGCTCCTCATGCACAAAGCCAGGCGCCCGCATCTTCTGCTTCGGCTGCGCCACAGGCTCAAAGCCAAGCGCCGCTATCCTCCGCGCCAGCCGCACAAGACGAGGATTTCTTACCGATTGCACCAGTACAGACGGGTCGCTCCATTAGTCCATTGCGACATCACAGCACCTTCACGAGTGAACATGAAGTCCGTTTGGCGATCGTGTTTGAAGAAGTTCAAGACATGCACCTACTTAGCACGCCTGCCGAAGGACTGCATTTTACGACTCAGCTTCTAAAACAACACATTAAGTGCGAAGCTATTGGGGCTTATCTTTACGACATCAATGCCCATAAATTCCGCCTGGTCTCCGCTGAAGGTGAACAATCAGAGCAGCACACAGGTGAAGCTGTCTCGTCTAACGGAGGCCTGCTTCACGCCGCAAGCGAACTCATTGAAGAAGCCTTTAACGTTCCTGATGCGAAGTCCGATCCACGTTTTGATCCCGCCATTGATGGGCACTTGCTTGCCGATCCTAAGAACATGCTACTCATCGCTTTGCATCACGAAGGACGATTGCTCGGCATACTTCAGCTTTGCAATCGCATTGGCGAAGAGGCCTTCAACGAAGAAGATTTTCATATCGTAGACTACGTCGGCAATCAGCTGGCCGATTTCGTTCACCAAGCACGTTTGCGTATTATGGCTTCGTAGTATTTTTAGCGGCCGACTCATTGGCAGCAGTTGTCTCTAAAGCAGCCACGGAAAACTCTTCTTCTAAATAAGGCTTCAATGCTTCAAAGGGCTCAGCGAAAAGTCTTCCGTTAATAAACAATGTGGGTGTGCCGCGAAGACCCAACCCTTGAGCCTGCTCCAAATCGGCATCGAGCAAAGCTTGGGTTTGCTCGGATTTCCAATCTTTCTTAAAACGCTTTAAATCTAGCCCTATTTTCTTTGCAGAAGCCAAAATGCTTTTCTCGGATAGCTCACGCTGATTCTGAAACAACGCGTCGTGCATCGGCCAAAACTTATCTTGAGCTTGCGCCGCAATGGCCGCCTTCGCTGCAGGGATGGCCATCTCATGTTGAGGTAACGGAAAATGTTTTAACCCAATGCGTATCTTACCATCGTATTCTTCAAGCAACTGTTCCAGCAGCGAAGCCGTAAGTGCACAAAAGGGACATTCAAAATCACTAAAAGCAAGAATCGTTACTTCGGCGTCCTGATTGCCGCGAAACGCAATCGAATCGTAATCGAAAGCAACTTTAGCCCGCGAATCAAAACGCAAGCGGTAGAGATCTCCGATGCTGTCAGTTGGATAGTTATTGGAAACAAGTCGCGCAATGTACTCGCTTGCTAACTCACAGGTTGGCGAGCACGAAGCATCTTTGGGTGCTGGCCCTTTGCACTGCAAAATGCTTTGTTTTGTAGCACAAGGAGCTTGAAGCGAGCTCACAAGCTTGCGCCATTGATCTTGTTCTTCTTGCAACAAGCCTGCTGGCGCATCACTTGAAGCATCCGTTTTCGCCACTTCATTTTTTTTTGTATTCGTTTCCTTAGAAGGAAGCTGCGAAGAAGCGCCACCGCAAGCAATCAAAAAGAAACAACCAAAGGTAACTGCCAATCTGAACATAGGCGTTCTAGAACATATGCCTCATATCTTGGCAAGCACAGTTTAACCGTTCGGGGCATCTTGTTTGCCAGGGCTTTTCGCGAAAAGTTGTGTTTGCAAGCGGAGCTACCGCGCTTGTTCTGATAGCTCACTTTGTCCCGCCCTGAAGGAGTGCAGCACGGTTATTCAGTAGGGGCGCCTTGGGTGATCCATGACTGCAACATCTGAAGCTCTTCGCGATCAAGCTCGAGGCCCAACTCGGGCGGAGGCATGGGTTCGCCCAAAATAACCGGATCCGCTAATACTTTGTACATGAGATAGCTACGCGCAGCTCGCCCTTGAGCAGCAAGCACATCCAAAATAGCAAGATCACTTAGGGTCCTAGCGCCCGCACTGCCTCCTAAGCCCGCAGTACTGCGAAAGAATTGCTTCGACGGCATACCAATCGCTGTAGTGCGAATGCCTTCGGCGGAGGATAAATCAAGGCCCAAAACAGACCTCTCGGCGGAATCATGACAGGCTTTTATGGCACACTTTTGCTCAAATATCGGCATAACCGCAGCGAAACCGACAGGCTCTGATGCCGCTAGCTCTTCGTCATATTCGGATCCGGTACGAAACTGCAGAACAAATTGCTCCGACTGAGGCTCTCCTCGTAAATTTTGCAGGTTTTGAAGCACCCAGCGATAAATGACGCCAGCCTTAAGCCCGGCGGCACTCTCCGGAGACGCTATCACCCGCGATTCGACCATGTCCCAGCGCAACGCAAGCGGCACCGGACGCGTACCTGAGATGAGCCGCAAGTTAGCAGATTGAATGCTGCTCGGATGCAAGCGCTGGTTAAAGTCGGCTACCAAAATTGGATTGCGAACAACGTTCTGAGCGCCGGCCTCCGGACTAAAAACAAGCAGCTCGGGACCGCCCTGATCTGAACTTACAGAGCGCTCCGCGAGGTCACAGCCACATAGGAAAAAAGCAAATAAAAACCAACGATTACGACTCACTATAGATGTTGAGCTGATCTTTGACGACCTCAGGGGTCACGCCTTTGCCGATGTATTCTTTCAAACAATCGGCAATGGTCACCAAAAACTCATCCAGACCTTTGTCCTCGATAAGCTTTGAGAGCAACGCCCGGGACTCCCGGCTGTCGTCTTCGCGCAGAAATTGACGCACCTTGTCCATGGTGATGTCGCCTTCAAAATCGATGTAAGCATGCTGAAGCAAATATTGAACTAACTCGTTCACGGTACCTCCGTGGCGGCACTATTACATACACAAGCCCGAAAGGTCCATATGACAACGTCTGCAAGCACGATCATTCGTCCCGAGGAATTTTTGGCAATTGGCCGAAAACCCTGGCGGATGCGGTGAAATCCCTGCACCCAGGCCCAAGCCGCCATGGCAGCTCACGCAATCCTGCTCCGAATGGCAGCTTATACAACTGCTTAATGAACGCTGGGCCTCGATCGCATGACGAGAAGGTCCCCGAACCCAGACCGCAGCTGGAGGATGAAACCGACCTGGCGCTCTAGTATTTGGAGCTGAAGTACTGGCAATCCCGAGACGTGCATGGCAGGCCATACAAAAGCTTTGGCTCGCATGGCAGCTCGTGCACCGGTCGCTTTTTCTGCGCGCAAGTTGGCCATGGGTGCTTAGAAAATCGTTCGGATGAATACGCCAAGGCCTTACTTTGCCATCGTGGCAGTCCACACAATCTTTTTCTTTATGGCAGTTGCCGCAACGCGACGCATTGTCCGCAGCTATCCAGCGGTGTGACACCATAAAATCAAGGTCATGATGCATACCACCAAGCCAGCGTGGAGGATTGAGCCAACCTTCCTTGAAGCGGCTTTTCATTCGACCATCGGAAAGTGAAAGGTGACAGGTGGTGCAAGTCGCTTTGGCGGCTGAATTGCTCTTGCCATGGCAAGCAAAACAGCTTCGCATCGACGGCATGCTTTGCTTCGGGCCGATTGATCGATGGCAGCTAAGACAACTTGCTTTATTTTTCGCGTGAACCTTATGTGAAAACTTTAAACGCGCACGCGCAGGGGCTCCCGACGCGACCGATTTGCCAGCTGAAACACTTTGGAGCCTGTGGCAATAGCCGCACGTCGCTTGCTGCTCGCCGCTCACTATAGGCGATGGCTTTTCACGAAGCTTCGCGTGAGCGGAGGTGAGCTGCTCTTTATGACAAGGCAGGCAATTTTCCGCCTTGGCCAAAGGTGCATCGTAAGCTTGTATTCTCGACTTGGACGCTTCATGACAACGCATGCAACGAAGCTTTTTGTGTTCACGATGATCGTGATTGACTTTGATGCCGCGATGGCTTGGCGGATAAATAAGAACGGATACGGATGCCTTCTCAGTATCCTTCGCGAGCACGAGGGCTGCGATGCCAAACAGCGAAACGCACAATGCCACCAGAGCTATTGCTTTTTGCTTCATCGCCAAGCCTCGACTTTCAAGACCAGCAAAGCTCTAAGACGTTGTGACACCACTCGGTTAGCGGCGTGATTGAGCTCAGCTAAAACCGTGCTTTGGGCGCTTAAGCGATATTCCATACCCAAGCTTTCTGAAACCGAAACACCTTCCAAAACATCTTGAAACGGATCATCAAATTGCCAAAGGGATGCGCGCGCACGCAGCAGCATCCGTGCATGAAAAGGAAAGCTCGTCGAGGCAAGCAGGCCTGAGACTGGCCCAAGATTGCCCGAAAAAGCAAAGCCAGATACATGCCATCGAAGCGCCGCTGTCCGAAAGCTTGCTTTGATTTCAGTGCCCACATCAATATCGTTCGAGTCTTCTAACTCGGCGTAGCGTCCAATAATGTTGGAACTCACCACAGCATCCGCGGAAAGCTTAATGCGTCCGCCTGCACTCAACTCCGAAATCGGTGCCGTCTGAAACCAAGCCCAAATACTCCCCCAATCAAAGCGCGGCAATCGTCGATCAAAGGCGACATTTAGCCCCCAGTCTTCAAAATCAGCATCAGCTCGTGCAAAGCCATGATAGAGCTCGCCATCAACGAGGTCAAAGGAAGCCGCAGCCGAACAGTTAAGCCAGGCCGCAGGATGTGCATCCACGCTAAGCCCGGCCCGTTTGGCTGCAATGCCGCTGCCTTCCCAAAGCTGCCTTACGCTAGCAGACAAACGCAGGTCTTGCCCCGCATTCAAATGCACATCGCTGCCCGCAATCCAAGTGATGAGATTGGGCTCAAGGTAAGGGGCCCTTGCCTCATCCAAACCTTGCACATCCAGACGCGCTGGACCTTGCGGTGAAAAAGTCTCGCTGCCAAGCACGCTGTTTGCGCGAACGACCGATCCCAAATAAAAAGAGCTTTCAAAAAACGATGCCGGGGCAAAGCCAAAACGTGCGCCATCCAGCCTGCGAATACCAAGCGTATTCCACCAAAGCATGCGGCCCGCTCGGAAGGACACCCCGCCAGGAAGGTTCGATACTTCAAGATACGCGTTCGGTGCATCCAGCATCGTCGGACGATAGAAGGGCTGATAAAATCCCGGCTGGCTGCCGTCACCATCCAGACCGCAAAACACATCGCCGACCAAACAACTTTGTCCAAAGTCGTGATCCAAGCGCAGTTGCAACACCGTAGAGACCTTGACGCGCTGCTCGTAGTGCTCGCGCCGCCCGAGCGCGCGCTCGCCATCGGGCTCATCGGCGAAAAAACCAGTCCAGCGCATGGCAACGTTTTGGGTAAGCCTGCTGCGCGTGAAATAGGCCCCGCCGCGCGGACCACGCACCTCGTAAGCATGAAAGCTGGTATCGGAATCCAGTTGCACATCCGAGGCTTCGGCAAACTCCGCATGCCGATTGGCATAAAAAACAACAAACATGCCATATTTGGCATATATGAAAGGATTTTCATGACAACCCTGTCTTGATCGTATCAGCACAGTTTTAGTGCCTTTCTTATCGCTTAAAGCTTGGTGCATTGGCCACCGCTTCGGC
Organism: Myxococcales bacterium; assembly: GCA_016699535.1. Classification (NCBI taxonomy): domain Bacteria; kingdom Pseudomonadati; phylum Myxococcota; class Myxococcia; order Myxococcales; species Myxococcales bacterium. The sequence goes on along the minus strand of CP064980.1, from coordinate 2,371,993 downwards.
ATCAAAGCCGCGATCAACATGGTGCATGCATGCGACAAAGGACGCGTTTATCCTACAAAAAGACAGATTTTTAGCCCCAAAAACTCGCTACCTGATGCTCCAAACGACTAAACTGGAACTTCGGTACGCGCAATTTCTGTGGCTACCACGAAGAGAAAGAGGAGATGAGTATGAAGTCTTGGCTAAAAATCAGTATCGCGGCAGCGTTCTTTGCGCTCTTTGCTGTGCAAGCGCAGGCACAAACAGCAACCTCGAGTTTCACGGTGACCGCCACGGTTTCATCGAATTGCACGATCTCGACGGTAGGCATTACCTTTGGCAGCTACGATCCAGTCGTTGCTAACGCAACCAATCCATTGGATTCAAACGGCACAGTAACCGTAGCATGTACCGCTGGAGCTTCCACCACTGTTGGTATGGACCAAGGTAGCTTCCCGACAGGCACATCCACAGCAGCTGCACCCGCCAGACAAATGGACAGCGGCACAGCTCAACTTAGCTATGCGCTCTACCAAGACGCAGCGCGCACCACGGTTTGGGGAGACGTTGGCACACCATCGGTGGTCACATACAACTCTACTTCCACCACACCAACGACCATCAACATCTACGGACGCATCCCAGGCGGCCAAGATGCTGATACCGGAACCTACACCGACACTGTGACCGCAACGGTCTCGTTCTAGGGCGAGGTCTTCCGTGGCCATGCGCCAAACTTTGCTTACTTTACTTGCGTGCGCTGCTGCATCGATCGGTGGAGCTGCGCACGCAAGTACCTTTAACGTCAACCCGACTCGCCTTGATCTCAAGAGCGTCAAATCGAGTGCCATGCTGGCGCTGCGCAACACCTCCAATGACGATTTACGTTTCCAAATAGAGGCTTTTGAATGGAAGCAAAGCTTGGATGGCAAAGTCGAACTCAAACCCACTCAAGATGTGATTTTCTTTCCCCGCATTCTCAGTATCGATGCTGGCAAGGCACGAAACATTCGCGTTGGGCTGAACAAAGCTTCGCGAAAAAACAAACAAGCCGACAATGGCGCGTTAAGTCGTGAAAAAACGTACCGCATCATCGTTCAAGAACTTCCTTCGCGAAAAACGAAACAAGATGCTCAGCAAATCCAAATACTCACAAGGATGAGCATTCCTATTTTCGTTGCACCGAAAACCCCCATCACAAAAGTAAGCCTCGGCAAAGCGACCGCAAAGGAAGGTTGTTTTTCTTTTGACGTTAAAAACGAAGGAAACGTTCATACCATGATGGGTGAAGTGTTGGTCAAGGGTCTTGGCCCATCGAAGCAAGAACTGTTTTCAAAAACATTACCTGGCTGGTACGTCCTTGCCAAAGACAAGCGTCGCTACGAAGTTGAGTTGCCTAAAGCGCTTTGCTCAAAGACTAAAAGTCTCGAAGTCCTCAGTTCGGCAGAACGATCGCCTCTCGCATTGAGCTATTCACTTCCGCCTGAGGCATGCCATGCGCAAAAATAGTTTAGGCCCCAAACCCAGGTCATGACGCCCATTTATTACGATGAACCCACGCGGACAACAGCACAGGCGCAAAGCCAGAGAGATACAAGGGTTCAGCATAGGTGTGCAAACTCCCCACCTTAACGTCTGCAAGCTTACATCTCAGTTATTGCTACGAAGCCTATGTTTTGTAGTGCTGTTTTACCTCACTTCACCGAACACCCTCGCCTCGGCACAGGATAAAGCTGTCGATAAAGCGACACTCGAAAACAAAGCGCCACAAAAGAAACGAAAAAAGAAAAAGACCGAAGAAGCAGCCAAACCGCCAACTCAAGCGCAAGAGGAGCCCGAAGACAAAGCAGAGGAGGACGTAGGACAAAAGGCTATTTTGACCTGGTCCGTCAATCATTCAGAGCAAGGCGAAGTGCAGGTGCTGCTTAACGATGGCGATGTTTGGATGCCCGCCGAGGAGCTCACACAAAGCGGTATAGACACAAGCGATGGCGAAGAGAAAACGATTGATGACATCAAGCACCTGTCTTTGGCATCGCTCGTACCCCATGTCACCTACAAGGTGAACGAACAAACGCTTCACCTCGACATTTCAACGGATCAAGTACTAGCCAACAACACCGTGCTTGATTTTTCAAAACAGCGCAAACCCGATGACATTGAATACCGAACCGACACGAGCGCCTTTATGAACTACTCACTGCGTTTGCTCGATTTTGAACGAGCAGATGCTTTTAGTGAAGCAGGGCTTAGTTTCAAAGGGCATCTTCTGTACAACAATTTTTCGGTTCGAAACGATGGAAGTTTCGTGCGCGGCCTAAGCAACATCACGCTTAACAGCCCGAAAGACATGCGCCGTTTGATTGCTGGCGACAGCTTTAGCAACAACGGAATATTGGGCGGCAGTCTGTTTATGGGCGGCGTCAAAATTACCAAGCAATTTGATCTCGATCCTTATTTTGTGCGCTTTCCATCCTTTGGTATGAGCGGCGCAGTGCAAACTCCTTCGACCGTGGATGTCTATGTCGATGGGCAACTCGTGCAGAGTAAGCAAATCGATCCCGGCACCTACGAACTGGACAATGTACCGCTCGTCACTGGAGCAGGAAACGCTCGCGTAGTGGTTCGTGATGCCTTTGGTGGCCAGCAAACACTTTCTTCGCCTTACTACTATTCGACGGGTGTTCTGAAACCGGGCTTGCACGACTACAGCTACGCCCTTGGCGTGCGGCGCGAAAACTTCGGCACAGAAAGCTTTAGCTATGGAGACCCTGCGTTTCAGGGCTACCATCGTTTAGGTCTCACCGATTGGCTCAGTGCGGGGCTGCGCGCCGAAGCTGGCGAATCAATGGTAAGCGGTGGACCGACGGCTACTTTTCGTTTTCTCTTTGGTCAGTTCCAAGCAGGGGTTGCAGGCAGTCACGAGTCTGGCCAAAACGGCGTTGCTGGCTCGCTAAGCTATTCGTATTTCTCAAAGCTCTTCAGCGCAGGAGCTCTTTTTCGGGCGCAAAGCAATGCCTATGCCATTGTGAGCCTGCATCCTGAGACCAACCGCACCCGCATCGAAGGCAATGTCTATGGCGCTTTGCCGATTGGATCCAGAGCCAGTGTTACCCTGCAATATACCACAGCCCGTTATCGCGACGAGCAGCAGCGTGATCGGGTGGCGTTGCTTGGTCGTGTGCGCATCACGGCGCGAACGAACCTTGTTGCAACCACCGCCTATCAAAACATCAACAGCCAAGATCATTTTGAGAGTTTCGTATCCCTTACGCACTTCTTCGGCGACAACACCACGGCATCCGTAGCGCACACTCAGTTTGATAAAAAAATTACCGAATCCCTGCAGGTGCAGCGGCCTCTTGGCTGGGGTGAAGGTTACGGCTACCGGGCAAACTTAGCAGTCGGTGAGACAGATGCGGCATCAGTCCTCGGGCAGTATCAAACATCGTTTGGGCGTTACGAAGCAAGCTTCGAGCGGGTCAATGGCCAAAATAACGCCGTACTGACCGCCGCAGGTGGCTTTGTGTTTATCGATGGAAGTTTGTTTCCGACACGCCCCGTCATGAACAGTTTTGCACTCATTCAAGTGCCCGATGCAAAGGATGTACGCGGTTATCTCAACAACCAACAAGTCGGCACGACCAACAGCTCAGGCAATCTATTGGTGCCCAACATGCTTGACTATTATGGCAACCGTCTAAGTATCAATGATCAAGACCTGGACCTTGATCTGGAACTGGATAGCAGCTCGAAACTCATCGCGCCGCCCTACCGCGGTGGCGTAGTTGCTCGCTTTGATATCAAGAAAGTACAAGCCATTTATGGCCGTGTTGTTATCATCGACGGAGATAAAACAATCGTTCCAGCCTTCGGTGAACTGAGCGTACAGGCAGTAGAAGAGGCCCTAAGCTCTCCGCTTGGCACAGCCGGCGAATTCTATTTGGAAGATTTCCCTGCTGGTGGTCACTACAAGGCACACATCGAACATGAAGCAGCAACGTGTGATTTCGCCATTAACCTAAGTGGCGCTACGACAAACGAATCGATTCGCAAAGTGGGTACGCTCCGTTGTATTCTCAAACAACCAAGTGCGAAAGACGACAAAGCGACGCCAGACACGCAAAACGAAGATTCGACTACAGACGATAGCGAGAAGAAATCAAAGTCTAAGAAAAGCAAAAAGAGCAAACAGCCAACGCCCAAAGCCGAAATAAAAAAATGATAAGGTATCGCGAGGTAAAAATGCCAAGTAAGATGCGCAACTGCCTAAAGCTTTGTCTTGCAGCCTGTGTGGTGATGGCACTTTCGTTGATGAGTCTGCCAGCTCAAGCCGCTAGCTGTGGTTTTACGGCCATCGCGGGACTTAGTTTTGGAAGTTATGATGTGTTTGGTCCCAACGCCGATACGGCAGGCAGCATTAGCTACAGTTGCAGCGGAGTGCTGCCCGGCGATGTCGTTCGCATCGATCTAAGCATTGGCGGAGCGCCAAGCTACTTTCCTCGCCAAATGCAAAGCGGCGTCCATCGCTTAAACTACAACATCTATCTGGATGCTTCCCGTACAGTGGTTTGGGGTGATGGTAGCGGAGGCAGCTCGACTTACGGTCCCTTGATCCCAGCAGATGGAGCAGCAACCACGGTTAACAGCTACGGTCGCATCCCCGCGGGCCAAGACGCCTATGTGGGGACTTACACGGACACCATCATCGTTACCATGACTTACTAGGCCCCAAAGTCAGCCGTTGATCCCGTCATAGTTGAAAAAAAACCAAATGATTTCGACAAAAGCTGGCCTGGAATGCTTCTTGCTTTATGGTTAAGGCAATGACCTTCCGCCTGCGAGTCGTATGGAGTGCCCTTGGCCTATGCCTAGTCAACGGGTGTGAACCCAATGGACAAGGAATCGAGGGAAAGGATCAAAGCGCTCAAGAGGGCTTTGCAGCTTACGCCGACGCAGCAAACAAACGAAATTGTTTAGAAGCGCTTGCATGCGAACCCGACTCCCACGCCATAGTGCGCCTGCTGCACGTGTTGTTTGATGAGCCCCCATGTTTTGACTCTTGGTCATGCCAAACTTTCGGAAATATTTTGGGTGCGCCCACCTCGATTGATGTGGAAATCGTAGCACCAAGGATCGAGTATTTTGGATCACCAGCCCCTGAAGGAAGTCCTCCGGGACCAGACCCTTTCGTCGTCAAAGCGGCAGCCGACGATTCTCTCAGCGCATACGAACGTAGCTATGTACAAAGTCTCGCTATGCATCACAGCTCCGAAGATTTCCAATGTCCCGGCTCATCCACAAACCTCTCCTTAGCTCATTGTGCTATACCCAACGACGCATCCTTAGAGGGGGTTCAAAGTCGCGAGGTATATGGCGGACAACCCTATCTTCTAGACAATGCGTCGCAATGGACCGTGCCCGTTCTACGTGTTTTTAGAGGTGGAGATTACATTGTGCCAGCCGACTACTCACTTATTGATCCCAACACCATGGATCCGTCACTCCTCGATCAGCAAACCGGTCTTTATCCCTATCCAGACGCCAATGCGAACACATGCCAACTCGTATCGTCTGGACAGAGCACAGTGACTTGCGGATGTGAATGGCCAGATGGCGATGAGACAGAACGAGCCTGCACCAAACGCGTTGAAATTGAACTCCACGCCGAAGGAGAAAACTGCGAAGGACGCGGTATCGCTGTCTTTGAGATCATTGCCGATCCAGTCTCCTCGCTTGGCCCTCCCAACAATCTCGCATGCATACCCGCGTATCCCTAATGTCGCGAGCATAAAACCTTTCACGATATGCTAGGATGATCAAAACCTAAACCAGGCGGGCATTCGGTTTTCAACAAGGGCCGCAAATGCCTAAGCCATCGCCTGCGGATGCGAAAAACCCCACGGAACATGGACAAGCCATCACGAAACAAACGAACGGTGCTTGGACCTTGAAATGCCAAATCAACCGGCATTCTCTGCAGCTGAAAACCTAAACAACGAGCCAAGAGCAAAAGCTCAACGTCTCCTTCGAAACGGTTTTCGTGCATCAAGGGAAAGATGGCATCGCTTGTTTCTGCACGCATTGCTTTTAGTCCGCATTGCGTATCACCAAGCTCCATCCCTAGTACAAGATCAACGACTTTAGCGAAACATTTTGAAACGAGGCGTCTGAACAATGGCATTCGAGTAATGTAGTTGCTAGACGGCCAATGCCGATCCCCGACGACTATGTCCGCACCGCTTGTCTTAAGCAGTTCCAACATGGTCTTGAGATTGGAAAAATCACAAGAGCAGTCCGCATCCGTAAACATGCGAAGCTCGCCGCTCGCCGCAGCCATCCCCCTAGCAATGCTGGCAAACTTACCCTGGTTCTGCTCATTTCTCCGGATCCCTATCTCGGCAAACGGTAAAGATTCAATGCAGGCGACGCTTTTATCCGTGCTCGCATCGTCAACCACGATAACTTCAAAAGCGAGTGGCTCGCTTTTCAGAAACTGCACGAGCGCAGTCATACGCTCTTGAACAAAGGACTCCGCGTTGTACATCGGGACGATGACTGAAAGCATAACCCTTGCCTTGGTATCGTTTACTTGCACTTGTTTACCGACTAAATCTGCTGCCATGCCACCGGAGCTCGCCGTTCATTCACAAACCAATCCCACCACCATGGTTTAACCAAGGACTTAAGACTCCATCGCTTTACAAATTCGTTTGGACCTTGGGTTACCGCAATATACCTGTCCTGCCAAATCTCATGGTGATGTTGTTTTAAAAGCTATCAAGCACTTTTTTATTCCGCACCGCTTGTTTATCAATAAGCAGTACATTTTTCCCCGGGCTTTGCTTTTTCGCGACAGGGAGTATGAAACGATGAACATCTTCGTTAGGAGCATCCAAATAGTAACGCAGCTCAATACGCACATCACCGAGCGAACGATCAATGAAATAGTGTGTATGTCGACCGTAGCGCTTGCCGAGCTCCTTAAACCACATGGCCTTATCAAACTGTTCCGGGTAAGGCTCAACATAACTTGCATGCCCCGTGGAAACGGCCCAGCGAAGCTGCCTTACCGTAAAAGGAGCTTGAAACACAAACAGGCCCACGACAAGCAACAAAACGCTCCGCTCACCAGGAAAACGAAACCAGCGCTGAGCCGCGAGGCTCAATGCATACAAAAGCTCAGCACCGCCAACCGCAATTGCGATATTGAGATACAGTGTCCAGTACGCATGCAGTGAACCTGCCTGTTTGAACAAAGTCGATTGAACCAATTGAATTAGCAAAAAGCTAAAAGGGATCATGTCTCGCGAGACAAAACCTTTGGCTAAACGCAGCAAACGGAACAGTAGCCATGAAGTAAGCAGGACATGGGGAAGCCATCCACGCAAATCCTTGCTCCACTGCCATTGGCTCTCAAGATAGTGCTTCCAATCGAGGGGCTGGCTGCGCATACGAAACGAAGCAATCATTTCACCGAGGCCACCTTTAAGATGATAGATCCAACCAAAAAACACAAAAGCGTTAATCCAGACGAGCACCGCTAGAACTAAAGCTAGACTCCAAGCAAACGGCCACTGCCTATGCTTTTTCCACAGCGCAAATCCTAGACCGAGCTGATGGAGCCAAATGAAAAACGCAAGGTAGTAACCAGGCCAGTCGTACTGCATGGCCATGCAAAGGCAGGCGAAACTGAGCATGGCCCGGCGCGTTGCCCTTTGCCGTTCATGCCAATACAGATGCACGCCCAACGCAGCCAAACACCAAAACATGCCGCCTTGCTCGTGCGAGACCAGATGCGCAAAAATCACATCCTGAGGAATGAGTGCATAAATGCTCACCGCAAACAGAGCAGTCAGCTGACCATAAAAATGCCTGACAACAAACCATAGGAGCACGAACAACGCCAAGGTATAACTGAGTGGCACAAGCCGTGCGGCCCACTCGGAAAAACCAAAAAGCGTATGCGCCACAATAAGATGAAAGTTCAACAACAAAGGATGGTTGGTATAAAAATCAGCGGGCTTCGGCGGCTCAAAGCCAAAATACTGCCACGCTTGACCGACGACGCCAAAACGCAATGAGTTGCGAGCCGCTTGACTCATCGACGCACCCATGTAGCCGTCGTGCCCCCACTGCCAGTAGTTGCCAATACCGTACAAACACAGCAACGCGAAGAACAACGCTATCGCAAGAAAAAAAACTCGGAAAAGCCAGACCTTGTTTTCAAGTTCTGTTTCGGATCGAAAAGCAGCCACAAGACCCACACTTCTAGTACAAAGCACAAGCTATCGGCAAGCCTTGCCAGGCCTAGCTCAGCACCCTCGATAAGAACGCAAAAACGCCATGGACCATGGCCCGATGCGCTTGGTGAACGGTAAGCTCGCAATAGAGCAATAACACTCTTGAGGATAGATAGGCTTTTTGAGAGTTTTATCCCACCGTGTTATAAGTAGCCTAGAAATGAATCCTCGAGCTAAGGGCTTTATCATAGGGCTTGTGCTGTGCATAGCTTGTGGAAGGTTGCGCTTGATCCGCTTGGAACAAACGATGCAGCAACGCCAGATACCGGGTCATCCGATTCCGATGCTGGAAACGACGGCGGCAGTATTGGACCCGGTAAAGTAGGTGATCCATGTGGTGATCCCAGCGAGTGTGACTCTCTTGTCTGCGAAAACAATCTTTGTGTGGCCGCTACTTGCTTTGATCAAGTGCAAAATGGCAACGAAGGAGGAGTAGACTGCGATGGCGATTGTGCGCCTTGTCCTGACAATAACTTAACCCGGAGCTGGCAGACCTCAAGCGCAACGCATCCTTTGCGCCTAGCAGTCCCGAAAACGGTCTATCACGAAACACGTCAAACGATCATGGTCTATGGCGGAGTTGATCAAAACGACAACATTCGCGATGCGTTGTGGGAGTACGATGGAAACAGTTGGACCAATCTTTGCGATCCCTGTGGGGTGGGCACCTATACCGATGCAACCATGACTTATGATAGGACCCGTGATGTCCTTGAAGTGTTTATAAACGATGGGGGCACCGGACGTATTTGGGAATGGGATGGCAATAGCTGGCAACTTGCTACACCCAATGGAAACGCTCCGAGCTTTCGAGCCTCGGTGTACATGGCCTATGATCCTATCCGTCAACGTACCGTGGTGTTTGGTGGCTGGAATGGCTTCGATACACTTTATGACGAGGTCTTTGAATACGATGGTAGTGCTTGGTACGGGCCCTTCACACCCGCCACGCGGCCGAGTGCACGTTGGGATGATAGCAACTCCATGGTTTTTATGCCCATAGCCATGCCCAATCCCGACTTACGCAACAAGATGGTCGTCTACGGCGGCACCTTCTCCTTAAGCTACGTGCCGGGCCCCGGCGAAGCCTTGGATGACATGTGGGCGTGGAATGGTAGTAGCTGGATGCAGATATGTACCAACTGCACCGGAACCCCGCGCGGCTTTGCCCACTTTGTTTACGATCCTGCCACAGGTCGAATTGTTCTGAGCAACGGTTGGGACGGCTATGAAATAGCTGGAACCTGGGAATACGAATATCCAATCGGGTTTTCCATTAGCAATGCACTTTTTCCAGACGCCAGAGACAGTGGCGGCATTGCTTACGATGCTTTGCGTAATGTCATTGTTCAATACGGTGGCAACGGTGATCCATGCCTGGGATCCGGCGCGGGCAACGGTCAATGGAACTGCGGCGAGACTTTCGAATTTACGTTGCCTTGAACGGCTTAATTATGACGAGCAAAGATCACTTGATCGCACTTTAAGCATCAGACATGCATCTGTACCGGCAGAAACGCAAAACGCCATGCCGAAGCATGGCGTTTTGCGGTTGAAGGGCCGATAAGCCGAGTCCTGTCCTCAAGCCTTGTTACCTTGGCTTGAGTGAAGGTCATTCATCTAGGCCCTTTGTCACCAAAGGGCTCAAGCAACGTCACCCGGAAACTTGGATGGGCCATCCTCAAACGCTTCCCTATTTCGTCTTGCTCCTGGTGGGGTTTACCATGCGAGCCTTGTTACCAAGACTCCGGTGAGCTCTTACCTCACCCTTTCACCCTTACCACATGGCCAAAAGCGATGTGGCGGTTTACTTTCTGTGGCACTTTCCCGGAATCACTCCCGCCAGCCGTTAACTGGCACCGCGCCCGATGGAGCTCGGACTTTCCTCCTGTTTCGCAAAGAAGCAGGCGACCTTCTGGGCCGCTTCAACTCCCCCAAGCTAACTCTCAATTGGCTAGCATGCAATCATACAAAACGCTCGATGTCTAACGGCAGATAACTCCGCAACACTCAGAATAGCCAATTCAAAGCTTTACGCAGCCACCGGTAGGTTTTTTCTGAATATGGAAACCAGAAAGGGTCACGTTTCATCGTCAAGCGATCAAAACACAAATGCCGCTGCTCGCACATCGCAAGCAGACCTTCTTCGCCATGCACCCGTCCGATGCCACTGTTTTTCAATCCGCCAAAAGGCGCTTCGGCAATACCATAGCCGCTTAGCACGTCATTGACCATGACCATGCCGGCACGCAGCCGCTTGGCCAAATCACGCGCTTTGATCGGATCTTGACTAAAGACGTAGCCTGCCAAGCCAAGCTCGGAATCATTTGCAAGGTCCAGTGCCTCGTTTTCATCTTTGACTTTCATAAAAGGAAGAATCGGGCCAAAAATCTCCTCGCGCATCACCGCCATGTCCTGCGAGCAAGCACTTAAAACCGTCGGCTCAAAAAACAATCCTTCGCCCTCGCGAAGCTTTCCGCCCGTCAGAACGGATGCACCCTTTTCCTTGGCATCGGCAAGGAGCCGTTGGGCAACATCAACTTGAGGCGGAAAAATAATGGCCCCAACATCGATATCTAAACTTGCTGGATCCCCTTGCCGAAGTTTACTCACAAGCGCAACGACACGGTCAAGCAAAGCGTCGTGAATCTTTTCATGCGCATACACCCTCTCAACACTGATGCACACTTGACCACTGTTAACAAAACCACCGTACACCAAGGCTTGGGCAGTACGTTCCAAATCTGCATCCTGGCAGACAATCGCCGCGGCTTTTCCGCCCAACTCAACAGTGCAAGGCATCAAACGCTCAGCACAAGCTGCTGCAACCTTGCGTCCTGTGCGAACTGCGCCAGTAAATACCAGCTTATCAATTCCAGCATCAACCAGCGCCGCACCTGTACGCCCATCCCCGGTGATCAACTGAAAGAGCTCAGGATCCATTCCCGAAGCATCAAAGAGCTCTTTTAACTTTAGTGCGATAAAGGGCGTTACTTCACTTGGCTTTAGAACGACTGCGTTACCCGCCAGCAGCCCTGCCACCACATCCCCTGCCGGAATCACGAGAGGAAAGTTCCAAGGGAAATGATCCCAACCACCCCTCGCGGAAAGTAGTGAAGCTCGCTGCGACGATGCTTCATGAGATGTAACTTAAGTCTCCGGGGCGCAAGCCATGCTGGGCCGCGTTTTATGTAGAAGGTCATCAAATCAGCGGTGACCATCACTTCTTGCACCAAGGCTTCCATTTTCGGCTTACCGCACTCTTTGACCAGTGTATCAACCAGTTCATCGGCGCGTTTAACGACTTCATCACGAAACCTCTGCATGCTAAGCGCACGCTCACGAGGTGAAAGAGATGCCCACCGTGCTTGCGCCGCCCGGGCGCGACTCACCGCGACTTGCACCTCGGCGGTTCCCATCAAGGGGACTTCACCAAGTTTCTTTCCGGTAGCAGGTTCTATAATCGTCAGGCTAGAAGAGGACGCACTCTTAGCCGACCTCGATGAAGACAGCGTGGCTTCCATCCACCCAGTGTGCGATTAATCGGCGCCAAAGTCCAACGAACCCGACGGTCCATATAAAATACGCGGGAGGGGCTCGTATCCTCCCGCGTAGAAAAAAGCTACTGCAGCTTGAAATGAAATTTTTTAACTCACGTAGTCTTTGAGTCGATCCACATGGGTGTCCCCTTGAAGCCTGGATAGACCTTGGGTTTCAACTTGACGCACACGCTCACGTGTTAGGTTCATAATTTCTCCCACCTCTTCAAGCGTGATACCGCCTCGGTCAGCGATGTCCAAAGCACAGGTCTCGGACATCTCCCACACTTCAAGGTCCGGAAAGTTAACTTTAATCGAACCGCGTACCGGATGGATGTCGAGATAAAGGTGGTATTTGCACGAAACAAAGGGACATGGCCTCTCCATATCAGCACATTGCTCTCTTGATACGGGCCGCCAATAGTCCGCTTCAGGATAGAGCAGACGACCTTGATTCAACTCCGTCTTACTAAGGCGACGAATGGAAATGGTGCGCGCACGTGTTCTTGCTCGACGTTTACGACGACCGCGGCGTTCTGGCTCTTCTGGACTAGAGTTAGGCTCAACAGCTAACGCAAGAGATCCATGGCTACTTGGCATCTCAACGGTTTGTGGTTCGGGACTGCTGTTTTCGCTTATCGCCTCGTTGTCTTTTTCCATTCTTCCCCTCCTTAGTGTTGCTTGCCCGCGTAACAGTCGCGCCCTATACAGCTAAAAATTTTCAAACCGCCGCCCTCGCCATGCGCGCTTGCATCGAAAGCCGCTGTTCAATGGATCGCAGTTTGTTGATCAAATCTTGCGCAATGGTGGTGGCTTCGCTGATGGCCCGTGCATTGATTGGATCAACCGCACCCTCAGCGACGCTGACACCTGCGGCTTCGCTGATATGCATGAGCACACGCTCGAGCTGTCGGCTCAGTACATCGAGCTCGCCGCGAACGAACAGAAACTCGCGCTGGATTTCATCCATCGTGAAACCCTGCGCCATCAGCTGCCGGATCCAGTCGATTTGCCGAACTGCGGTAGCCGGATAGAGGCCCTGAGAGCCTTTGTGTTTGCCTTTTCGCCCGACGCGAACGCTTCGTGGCAGCAAACCAAGCTGAACGTACTTTCGAAAGGTCGCTTCCGTTAGCTTGTCACCCTGTCCAGTAAAAACCTCGACAATTTGCTGAACCGTCATGCCCCGCGGGTGCATCCGCTCAAGTCGCTCAAAGTCTTTTTGTGTCCAGGATGTTCCCATTAATAGATTCTATTTATTGAATGCACATGAATGTATTCTAATGAATAGAAACATGTCAATCACTTTTTATTAATTTATTAAACAACTTATTAAACGCTTATCTATGCGACGAAAAGAAGAAAGTAAGGATATATCCTACATGTAGTTTCTCGAGAGAGATCGTGTCAAGAAAACGACAAAGACAGATCTTGGTGAGATTTTTCAGATCTCATTCGACTCCGTGTAAAACCGCACTATGGATAAACGAGCGTGGCGACGTTTTCGAAAAAACAAAGGAGCCCTTGTTGGCGCCATCTTGGTGGGCATCATCACCGGCTTGGCGTTTATCGGCCCCTATATCGCCCCCTTTGATCCCAACCAACAGTTCAGGGATGAAGGACTCGATGAGCAAGGAGCACCTGTCGCTCCCAATCGAATGTTCTTATTGGGAGCCGACCCCATCGGTCGAGATCAACTCTCAAGACTCTTGCATGGTGGTCGCATCTCGCTACAAGTGGCCTTTTTTGCAACGCTACTTGCAACAGCGATTGGCCTCTTCATAGGGATTACAGCAGGCTATTTTGGAGGGATGATTGACAGTCTAAGTATGCGCGGCGTCGACTTACTCCTATCGCTGCCCTTCCTTATTATCGCCATTGCCATAAAGCGAGTGATTGCTCGGCCGGACTTATGGACATTGTACTTGCTGTTGGGTTTTCTTTCATGGACCACCCTTGCTCGCATAGTGAGAGCCAAAACCATTCAGATTCGAGAACAAGAATTCATCTTGGCCACGCACGCTCTCGGCATGTCGCACGCTCGTATTTTAGTGCGCCATGTTCTGCCAAACGTTTTGGGCCCTACCATTGTGATTGCAACCACGATGGTGGCCCAGATGATCATCGTCGAGTCCGCGATGTCGTTTCTTGGGCTAGGTGTTGAACCACCACAAGCAAGCTGGGGTTCAATGCTGCACGATGCCCAGGAAATGCTGGCTCACTTTCCGCGCCTCGCCGTTCAACCTGGTCTGCTTATTTTAGCAACGGTCTTTGGTTTTAATCTTCTGGGAGAGGGGCTCCGCGATGCATTGGACCCAAACAGCTAAGTGGGCTTCAACGCTAGCCCTTGTTTTGCTTTTAGGCTGCCCAAAGCCTCCGGACGGTCCGCGATTTATGGGTGCCGGACACAACGAAGCACAGCACGGCGGAACTTTTGTTTTTCATCACGAATCGACCGTAAAGAGCCTCGATCCGCACATGGCCTTTGATGAGTTATCAAACATGGCGATTAAGCTGATGTTTGATGGACTGCTCGACTATGACAATGAGACCAACATGGTTCCCATGTTGGCAAAAAGCCTACCAAGCATATCCGATGACGGAAAAACGTTTATCTTTGAACTGCGCAAAGGAATTCGCTTTCATAACGGCAGAGCATTGACCGCACACGATGTACGCTGGTCGATGGAGCATATGCTAGACCCCGATGTAGGCTCTCCGGGCTTCACTTTCTACACACAGCTGCAAGGAGTTGATGCCTACCGAGAAAAGAAAACCAAGCACATTTCAGGCATTACAGTAAAAGATAACTACACCATCGAGTTTCAGTTAACCGAGCCTGACCAAACCTTCCTGAATGCCATGGCCATGACCTTTGCTTATCCTGTGCCAAAAGAGGTCTATGAAAAATATCCAATGGCGGTCTCGCAACATATCTTCGGAACGGGTGCATTCAAACTGCAAGAGTGGGAATCGGGAGTCAAACTTGTTTTTGGGCGCAACAAAGACTACTGGGATAAACCTCGTCCTTATCCCGACACCATGGTCTACCTTGAAAACTTAACACGAGATGCCGCCATGATGCGTTTTCGCAACGGCGAGTTGGATCATGCTCATCGCTTTGCTCCAGCGGATTACCTCTTTTTAAAAAACTCATCCAAATGGGCTCCTTATCGCGCCGAGTATGCGGATATTAACCTTTGGGGCGTGGTGATGAACTGCGGCATGCCGCCTTTTAACAATGTGCACCTGCGCCGAGCAGTATCGTTCGCTCTTGACCGCGAAGGGTGGAAAAAAGCGCGCAATAATCGCTTACGGGTCACCGATCAACCTATCCCGCCACCTCTGCTTGGTTACGATCCGGAACTTAAGGGCCGACAAACGTACGATATCGCCAAGGCCAAGGAAGAAATGCGACTAGCCGGCTATCCGGAAGGCCTACCCGAAGAAGTTGATATGTGGATTGGACATGGCAACACGGGTCGCTTTTACGGTGAGCTTACCCAACAAGACCTAGCAAAAATCGGTATTAAAATACGGCTAAAACCTGTTGCCTTTGCACTCTACCTGGAAGAAACCGGCAAGCCCAACCGAGTACCGATGATGATGTCGGGTTGGTCGCAAGACTTTCCTGATCCTGCTGACTTTCTCGATATTCTTTTTCACAGTCGCGCGATTCATGAGCATGATTCAGAGAACCGTTCTTTTTATCGAAATCCCAAACTTGATGCGCTTTTGGACAAAGGGCGTATCGAGCAGGACAAGGAAAAACGTCGCGTCCTTTACCTTCGGGCATCGGAAATACTTGCTCAGGATGCCCCATGGGCGTTTATGTGGAACGATTTAAAAACCGAAGCATGGCAGCCCTATGTCAAAGGCTATACCCCACATCCAGTTTGGTCTGAAATGTATCGCGACGTGTGGCTTGACTTGCCCCGCAGACGCATCGCGCAAGCAGCACGCCGTTTCAAGGAAAGCTTCTTTGCTCTGCTTGGCCCTCTTCATAAAGGTAACAATTGATGGACATGCTTCGCTTCATTCTCAAACGCGTTTTTTGGGCTTTATTCGTCGTCTTTGTTGTGATCAGCGGCGTGTTTTTCGCTGTGCGTGGCATCGGAGATCCAGCACGTGCTCGCTTCGGACCGCAAGCGCAACAAAGTGTTTTAGATGCCTACCGTAAACAACATGGTTTGGATCGCCCG
Organism: Myxococcales bacterium; assembly: GCA_016699535.1. Lineage (NCBI taxonomy): Bacteria > Pseudomonadati > Myxococcota > Myxococcia > Myxococcales > Myxococcales bacterium. The sequence goes on along the minus strand of CP064980.1, from coordinate 2,355,973 downwards.
ATTGTTGAGCAGTATCTTAGCTATATCGGTGGCGTCGTGCAGGGCGATTTTGGCCGTGCCCGTCAAAACGATCAACCCGTGGTTGATGTGATTGGAGCCCGATTGCCGCGAACCTTGCTTTTGGGTGCGATGGCCATGTTTTTCGAACTTCTTATCGGTCTTAGTGTCGGCATCATCGCCGCCAGCTTTCGAAACAGTTATCTGGACACAAGTCTTATGGCGCTTAGCTTTGTTGGCATAAGCGCGCCTACTTTTTTAACGGGTTTATTGTTCTTAAACTGGTGGGCTTTTCGATTGGGCTGGTTTCCGGTGGGTGGATACGGCTTAGGTCTTTGGAGCAGCATCTATCACACGATTTTGCCAGCATTTACCTTGGCTATTTTTGGCGCCGCAACCTATGCGCTCCTTATACGCAGCGAGCTCATCGAGAAACTGTTTAGTGACTATGTTCGCACCGCTCGCGCCAAAGGCCTTTCCCCGGTGCGTGTCATTTTAGCACACGGCGTGCGCAATGCACTGCTACCTGTCGTGACGCTCATGGGTCTTCAGCTTCGTACGCTGGTCTCAGGCGCCATCATCACAGAAGCCATCTTTGCTTATCCTGGAATTGGTCGACTGGCCTGGGAATCACTCAACACTTGGGATGACATGATGATTCTCAGCGTAACGACCATTTCATGTGCCGCAGTTCTAATTGGTAATACGCTTGCTGACATTGCGGTTGCCGGCCTGGATCCGCGTGTAAGGCTGGGGCATTCCTAACCCTATTGGTAAGTGGACAGTTAGGGTCAACAGTCACCACGAAACCACGTGGTGCAATGGTGAACTTTGCAAGCAAGAACCAAGGCAATCGAACACTCTTTTTCCGAGGTTTTCGTAGATCCGAGCGCCCCGGAGCGACGAGGAGGAACGTACATCAGTACTTTCCGACGAGGAGCGACGCGGTAAGCCGGAGATGTTGAGCGAGCCCTTGGGCCGCGCGAGCTCGTTTGCAAAACCTCGGGAAAAGTCCGCTCTGCGTAGGACTACCTGTCCACTTACCCCTATGATCGAGTGTGCTTCGGTTGGATGCGATAGATGCGTTGTTTGCCCTGCATGATCGGCGCACTCAGTTCAAGAAAGTCCAAGCGGATGGTCTTAGGCGCACCACTTGTTAGGCGAACGACGAGTTCGTTGTTATCAATAATTGCTTGAATTTGGCACAGTCCATACTGAGGATGTTCCACCCAATCGCCCTGCACTGGAAATTGCGATTCCCATGGGCCAGCATCGCTCACTCGAGGCGCGCGTTCAGGTGGCGGAGTGGGTTGTGTAATGCGCGGCATATCGACGAACGAGGGCCGCTCGCCTTGGCGCTCGCTCACCGCTTTCAATGTTCCAGACGAGCTTGGCATACGCCGCGGAAAGCCTGATGAGCTACGCGCCGGCGCTGGGGCAGGTGCTGGTTTGCCAGAAACTGAAACGGAGTCCAAGTCAGGCGACCAGAGCTCTAGTCCAGTTGCGGGATCGTATCGCCGTTGCAAGGTCACATCGTCGAAACTTTCCACAAGAAACTCGCAAGCAAAGGCCGTACCGCGTAACAAGTGCCCGCCCAGAACTTCGATACCATTGTCCGTGTCGCGCGAAATTGTAGCATGCAAATGCACAAAACATTCGCCGTCTTTGAGCGAGATGTTGCCATTTAACTCTAGAATTTCCGATTGAGTCTCAAAGGCCCGCGCTGCACGGTAGCGTTGCTCTTGCTGATCGTATTCAGCCAGTTCAACAAACTCGAAAGCCCCAAGAGCACGTATCCATCCGCACCGAATTTGTCGTTCTTTCGCCAGGCTTAAAAATGCCTCTATAACATCTTCGCCCCGCTCCATACGGCCAACAATGCGCCGCACCTGTCTTGCTTCGGTCGCTAGCATAGAGCCGTTAGATACCATGAGCTTCGCGAGGAGTCGACACCGCCTACCTCTCCGTACTGTACACACTTTCTGCGCTCCATCGCGCCGAGAATCATCCATGAACCGCCAAAGGTTGCTATACTCGACGAAATGCTTTCGAGCCGCTTCTGTTTCTGTTGGCGCCCCATTTCACTTGCTAAGGCAGTAGCATGGCTATGGTTTTGCGCTTCGCTCGTTGCTTGCGGTTCCGATAGCATTGAGCGTGAGCTCATCGTTGAGCTGCGCACCGATCTCGTCCCGGGCATTGAGTTTGTGGGCGTTCGCACAACACTACAAACCGATGCCGGCATTTTGGGCGCAGAAACGGAAGCGCTCAAAACAGATGACTATATTGCTGCCGCACGCATTGCCGAATTTAGACAACTGCAAACTGGCGATATGACTATTACCGTCGAGTTGCTCGATTTCGACGGAAACACTATTGTTTCCAGACCCACCAAAGTGATTCTATTGGGAAGACTTGGCCTAACTGTTGTCATCACACGCAGCTGCCTGAACGTGCAATGCCCGCAGACGAATGGCGATCCAAACGCAACCGCCTGCTTGGCCGGAAACTGCGTCGATACACGATGCCATCCCGGCAACCCAAGTTATTGCCCTGATTTACAATGTTTGCAAAACACCGATTGCGCAGATCAAAATGCTTGCTCTGAAGCCAACTGCCTCGATGGAGCGTGTCTTTACACATCCCTTGCAAAAAGCTGCGTACAAGACATTCAGTGGTGTATTCCTGAACAAGGTTGTGTGGATTTCTGCGCTGATGGTCTTCACAATGAAAATGAAAGCGATGTCGATTGCGGTGGCCCACTATGCCCTGCATGCGGTTCTGGCTTATCGTGTTTTCGCTCAAGCGACTGTCTATCGCAGATCTGCTCTTCTGAAACCTGTGTCGAGGCAAGTTGCTCGGACAATCTAAGGAACGCCCAAGAGCTTGGCATCGACTGCGGTGGCAGTGGATGTCCAGATTGCTGGCAAACAGAGTGGGCCGTTCAGCATACCGAACGAGACCGTCTACCAGCTACTATCTTCGCACTAACAAAGGGTATCGCCGTTGATTCGAGCGGCAACGTGTATTCCGTTGGAACGCAAGGCGAATTCGAGAGCCTGCCAGCAAGTTCAAGCACACGTCTGTTTATCGAGAAATCATCAAGCTCTGGCAGTCAGGCATGGAAAAAACACACACCGTTTACGGGCGGCAATGATTTTCACACGATGCAAGTCAGTGGAGCTAATGTTTCTACGAACAACAACCTTTATATCGCAGGGCATTTCCCCATCAATCTCGATTTCGACGGCACAGTCCTGCAAAGTGTAAATACTAACACTTACGATATTTTTCTAGCGAGTTTTTTGAGCAACGGAACCCTGCGTTGGGCAAAACGCTTTGGTGGTACAGGCAACGATCAAGCAAATGGGATGGTTACCGACATCAACGGAAACACCTATCTCGCTGGTTCTTTCGAAGGAAGCTTCACTTTCAGTGGAAATCCGGTAGTCGCAAAAGGCGTAATCGACGGTCTAATCCTGAAAATCGATCCAAATGGCGCGGAGACCTCCGCCATGTCAATAGGCGTAGCTTCATCGGCTACCCAAGTGACTGCCATTGATATCGACAGCAACAACAATTTTTATATTACCGGATGGTTTTCAAGCGATGCTTTCGATTTGGGAAATGGTGTTCTAGCAAACGAAGGCAGCTCCGATGTCTTCGTGGCAAGTTATACTTCAAGCGGAACGTTGCGCTGGGCAAAAAACTGGGGAAGTACAGCTGGAGATTCGCCCCTATCAATTCGCGTAGCCGACCCATACCGCGTTTGCTTCTATGCCACGTTTGGAGACGAGGTAACGATTGGACAGACTTCCTTTGATACCACTAGCCTAGGCAGCGGCATCGTAAGCTGTCTTTCAAGCACCTCAGGGTCGCCCGTATGGGTTTATCACCTAAAGAGCACAGGAAATACAGACATTCTTGCTCAACTGCATACTGATTTATCCCGCTATCTCTATGCGCTGGTAAGCTACTCAGGAGATCTGACTTTTAGTGGAAAAACCTTTCAAGCTGGAACAGACACCGACATCGTACTGCTACGCTTTGATATCATAGACGGAACAATCGGATGGGCAGAAAACCTCGGCAGCTCTCAGGATGATATCGGAGCAACTCTCTTTGTTAGCGATAGTGGCAAAGCTTATCTCGGCGGGAGTAGCGCGAGTAGCATTGATTTCGGCAGTGGAACTATTGGTAGTACTGGCACCGATCCCTTCGCCTGGACCACGGTACTTGATATCGTCGATCACCCTTAGGTCTCGCTTTGGGTGCGCACCGCTCGACTGAACGCTGTCATGTATTCTGCTGCGCTCATCACAGCAAACACAACGCTCACGTACATAATGACAAGACCCACTTGATGCAAATCAACACTTACGGTTGTAAATCCAAAATACAAATCATAGGGATAGTGAAGGATAAGCAAGAGCAGACCAACCATTTGAAGAGCAGTTTTGTCTTTGCCCCCGCGTCCAGCCGCCATGACAATGCCCTCGCCTGCTGCGATGCTTCGTAAGGCGTTGATCGCTAGTTCCCGTGCCACAATAACCACCACAAGCCAAGCCGGGGCACGTTGCATATCCACAAGCACCACCAACATAGCCATCACAATAAGCTTGCCGGCAAGTGGATCCAGAAACTTTCCGAGAATGCTAATTATGCCGTACTTACGCGCTAACCAGCCATCCAGCGCATCGGTGATAACGGCAAGGGTATAAACGAAGGCCGCCCAAAAGCACATTTTAGGCGTACCGCTATAAAGCAGCCACAGCACAAAAGGAATCACCACGATGCGTAAGATCGTCAAAAGATTTGGTAAATTCAGAACGCTGTTTCGCAGACCACGTGCAGACACCGGACCACCTGGGTAGTTGATGGCTCAATCTTTATCACAAATTGGCCTAAAAGGGAGTCTCTCCTTTAGCATGGCTGAATGGCCCAATATCGCACACCCGCAGTTAGGGAGCAGGAAGACTTTCTCTTCCATCTTTACCGGGCAATAGACCTTCTCAAACAAAACCAAACCATCGAAGCAAAGGAAGAAATCGAACTGGCTTTGGTGCATGCTCCAACCGATGCCAGGAGCCAAGACCTTCTAGCTCGCACCTATTACCGCATGGGAATGTATCCTTTGGCGGTCGAAATCTTTGAAAACCTCCTCAAACGTTATCCCAAGGAGCTCAACTTACGTTTGAATCTATCGCTTTCTTTTTTACGCAGTAAGCAGCCCGCTCTGGCCCTGCCTCATTTGCACCATTTCCTAACGCATCATCCCAAGCACGAACGTGCGCTTTGTTTGCTAGGTCTTGCGTATTGGAATCTGGGTCGACCGGAAGAAGCAACCCACCTATTTGAACAAGCAGGTCGCAAAGAATGGATGGCTCAACTTAGCCCTCATCCACCACAAAGCCTGCCCCATGCAACCTTAGCGGGTGGTAGCGAGACGGTGCTCGCACGCCTTGATATACGCAGTGAACCACCAACAATTCGTGAAAAGAGTTATCCTCCCAGCCTTAGCGATGATCGCGATATGCCTTCTCGCTCCGGTATTCGAAGCATCGTAGCTCAAGCGACTCCTCAGCATTCACTGGAACAATGGAAAGTTGATCCAGATCAGATTCAAGACATCACGATTGATGACGACGGACAACTTTGATTCCCTGTAAGCAAGGCGTGTGCCTGCGATTAAATCGCAGCCGTATGGCTATTGGTATTTCGACGCAACACCGCTGATGCGAATCATGCACGGTCATCCATCGCCCGAAGCTGTGGGCGGAAGCAAGCCTCTTGTTAAAATTCACGAAAAAGCCTTTATCGTATTGGAAAAGCCAAGAACGCAAAGCTATTACTGTATCGATCTAGCAATGGAAAAACTGTGCATCAAAGAAAGCGCTCTTGTCGCCTTTAGTGCATCTTTAAACTACCGCAACAGTCGTTTACCTGCCGAGGACGACAACCAGATGATTCACCTGCAGGGAAAAGGAAAAGTGATCCTAGCGCTCTCAGGAAAGCCTAAAGCCTTTCCCGTCCCAAGTGACCAAGGAATTTATCTTAGCCCACGCGCTGTCATTGGCTGGACCGGCACCTTACTTCCTGTGCTTGATACAACGATTCAATCCGAAAAGCTGGATAATCCAGGCCTAAAGTTGTGCTTGCGAGGCGAAGGAAGTCTGCTAACCACAGCAATGTGACACAGACAATTCCCGATTGGTTTTTTGCGTTAGGCGGAGCGATTCTTGCTGCCATAGCCGCCCTCACCTTGCTTCGAAAAACCAAAAAACCAAAAAAACCAAATACTTTCAACAAGTAATTTAAAACTCGTCCTAGTTTAAGGGTGAAGGCGTTTTTTTACTTTTACCCCAAATGGTATTCCAGTTGGCACGGAACCTAGGAGTGCTCGCTTTCGATGGGCCTTTGCGCATGGATTTCGGATCCGCCAGTTCAACCTCAACATCGCATAACAACGGAAAGTCCGGGTGAGGCTTCAATCGGACCACCTCACCTTGGATGGATTGCCCCTCTCGAAGCGGATGAGCTACACCCGCTTCAACGATGTCATCCCGCCGCCGTAGAACTTTGAGCCCTTGGCCATCCTCAGTCCTACCGTGAATTAGAAGTTGATCCACACGCTCTTTGCTCAAGCTTATGCCTTTGCCCACCTTTGGAACCGCAATTTTTGTCTTTTCCTTCACGCCCTACAACATGCATCGCTTTTTCTATCCGTCAAGATTCAGAGCAGCGATCGGGAAAAGAATAAGCCATCTGAGCTCGGAGTAGCGCGCCTCGTGTTGCGCATAGAAGCTCAAAGTACCGCTGATATTCCTACGTTTTCTCTCCTCAGGCCACCGTCAGCTCCCCACTGAGCTTGGTCCATTCTTTTCCCCATCACAGCACTAGTGTTACAATTGCTGGATGATACGATCGCCACTATGGATCCTCTGTTTTTTGCTTGGCTGCGGGGGAAGCCAGCCTAACGCTGTAACTTCAGCACGCCCCGGAGACCCAGAAGGCCCTCCTTCGATAAGAGCGCTTCCTGAGGCCGACGTCCCCAACGCGAAACTAAGCAAAACCATGCAACGAGGCGTCGAACTCGCCGAAGCCTGTCTCAGCATTGCGCCGCCACCCTTTCCCATCGGCCGAACAGCCGACGAACTAAATCAGTGGTCTGAGGAAACATTGCAGCCTTGGCTCAAAGAAAAAGCTCACTCAGCTGACCTTGCAAGGCAGGATCTATCGATAGCTGCAGAAGAACAACACCGCCAGCGCATTATGGCTGGTGGCATTGTCGCTTTGATGCATGAAGACATCGCGCAAACTTTGCTTTCGATTCCGATGCCAGCCGAGCTTGATTCAGAACCTGATATTGCAAAGATTTATAAAGAAACTATTGAAGCCCAAGCGCGACCTTACTTGCAGCACGCTCGGCGTGCCTATCGCGCCTGTATGCTAAACGCACGGGGTCTAGAGGGCAAAATGAAAAACTGGAGACAGTTCTGTCAGGGCAGAGCTGAACGTTTACCCCTACTCAATTACTACCCAAACGAAGAGTAGAAAACCTACTCCTTCAGGGCGAGACAAAGTGACCCAATAGATCAAGCGCGGTAGCTCCGCGTGCAAACACAACTTTTCGCGAGCTTTTTCTAGGCGCGAGCGCCCCCACAGCGACGAGGAGACACGTACATCGGTACTTGTCGACGAGGAGCGAGGAGGTAAGCCGCGGATAGGAAAAGCTCGCGAAAAGCCCTAGCAATCAAAAGGCCCTGCACGTGTAGGAAATAACAGCTACTTGCGCCTGCCAGGCGCCACTTCCCCTGTCACAGGGGAAACGGTAGCACCATTGTACGAATCAAGTTCCGCTCGATGTGCAGTATCGTTGAAGGTGTAAGCCAAGAAGATACCAACAAACAAAAGTGAGCTCAAAAAGATCAGCGCGTTGAAGCGGTTGTCATATTTGAGATGCATAAAAAACGTCACCACCAGGCTTGCCTTGATGGTCGCAATAACCACCGCCACAACCAAATTCAGTGGACCGAGCTTAACGAAGGAGACTGCCACGGTAAGCGCCGTAAGGACGAGCAGCGCCCCAAGAATTCCCACATAAAACTGCCATGAGGCAATATGAGCGTGGACTTCGCCTTCGCGACTGTTCGTGTCAAATTCCGACATAGCCTCTCCCGTTTACTCCATCAGATACAAAAGCGGAAACAAATAAATCCATACAAGGTCAACAAGATGCCAATAGAGCGCCGTAATATCCACTGGCGTGAAGTAGCGCTCGCTAAACTCGCCGCGTATGTTTCGGATCAAAATCCAAATGATGACGCCAATACCGATAAGCACGTGCAAACCGTGCACACCGGTCATGATAAAGTACAAACCAAAGAAAATACCGGTCTCCGCGGGAAGAACTACGCCATCATGCAAGTGCTGCGGGTTAAAGTATTTGCCGGGCAATAAGCCAAGATGGAACTTATGCGCATACTCAAAATACTTAACCACCATAAAGGTGCATGCGCAAAGCACCGTTATGATCAAAAAGACACTGGTGCGATTTTTCTGCCCAAGCTGCGCTGAGCGAACCGCCAGTGCAGCAGTCAGGCTGCTAAAGAGTAGCACTCCAGTATTTGCCGTACCCCAAAAAGTGTCAAGCTGCCTTGAACCCGCGGCAAAAGCATCCGGATACCAGGCGCGGAAAACAAAGTAGGCAACAAACAATCCACTAAAAAACAATACTTCCTGAGCCAAAAACAACCACATGCCGAGCTTGGCTGCATCAAACTGCTGCGCAGGCGTATCAAAATGATGCTGCAAAAAACTAGGGTGCTCGTGATGTTCGTCGGAATGCGAGCCTGTTGTTGTATTTGCCATACTTTTTTTTCCTGCTCCCCTATTCTACTATTCCGCTGGCACGCGGTTTGCTGTGATGGTGACGGGAAGGTTCTTTCCTTCATCAAACAGCTCCTCATCGGCAGCTAAGTCATAGTCATAAGGTCCACCCACCATGTTGGGTGTTTCATCAAAGTTATGAAAAGGAGGTGGGGTCGGTGTCTGCCACTCGAAGCTGGCGCTCATCCATGGATTGCGCGATGACGTTTTACCACTGATAAGTGATTTCAAAAACATACCCAACATCACCACAAAACCCACACCTAGAATATAAGCGCCAACCGAAGAAAAGCCGTGCAAGGCTTGATACTGGTCGAGGTAATCGTAGTAGCGCCTAGGCATGCCGCGTGAACCAAGCACAAACTGGGTCATAAAGGTAAGATTGAAACCAATAAACACGAGCGCCCAAGCTACTTTTTGCCACACCTTCCCCCCCAAGAAACGCAAAGACGGTTCCACCCACCATGACATAATGGAAATGAGCAACAACGAAATAAGTGTCATGCAAATGGATATCGGTAGCCAGGGTGCCTAAAAACAAACCGGTAAATCCGCCAATCGAAAACAGCGCAATAAACGAGAGCGCATATAGCATTGGAGACTGAAGCGAAATGGAACCTTTATACAAGGTAGCCGTCCAGTTAAATACTTTGACGGCCGAAGGAATAGCCACCAGGAAGGTAAGCGCTGAAAACACCATCGTTGCATATTCCGACATGCCAGAAACAAAGAGATGGTGTCCCCACACCAAAAATCCCAAAATCGCCAAGGCAACGGAACTCATGGCGACAAAAAAGTAACCAAAGATTTGATGCCTTGAAAAAGTTGCGATCAGTTCACTGATAATCGCCATGCCAGGCAGAATCATGATGTAGACCGCAGGATGAGAATAGAACCAGAAGAAGTGCTGAAACAAAATCGGATCGCCACCAAGCTTCGGATCAAAGATGCCCAAACGAAGGACGTTTTCCATGAGCAAAAGCAGCAACGTAATCGCCAAGACCGGAGTGGCAAGAACCTGGATAACGCTTGTCGCGTAGGTGCCCCAAATAAATAGATTGAGCTTTTTCCAAGTGAGTCCTGGTGCCCTCATTTTATGTACCGTGGCGATAAAATTCACGCCGGTAAGAATCGAAGAAAAGCCCATAATAAATATACCGGCTGTGGTGAGTATGACAGGCGCCGATTCTTGAACGCTGTACGGAGTGTAGAAGGTCCATCCGGTATCAAGTGAGCCACTAACCAAAGCCACAAGCAAAAACACCGTCCCGATGACGTAGATGTAATAACTCGCCAAGTTCAAACGCGGGAAAGCAACATCCTTCGCGCCCAACATAATAGGCAAGACAAAGTTACCCAGAGCAGCAGGAATCGACGGAATGATGAAGGCAAACACCATGATCGCGCCATGAAGCGTAAACATCTGATTGTAGGTGTGCGCATCGACAATGGTTTTGCCGGGGGTAAGCAACTCGGTTCGAATAAGCAACGCGAACACGCCACCTGCCAAAAATGCGACCAGAACCGAAATAAGATACAGCACGCCAATGCGCTTATGATCAAGGGTAATGAGCCAAGACTTTAACCCTCGGGCACAGTTAATATAATTCTCTCGTTCAGGTGGTGCAGCGGCGCTGGTCATAGATTCCTCACTTCAAACTCTTCAAATATGCAACAATCGCATCGATCTGGGCATCGTTGAGCGCATAAGGCGGCATTACAATGCCACCAAATCCTGCAACACGTTTTGCGTTCGGCTCGAGGATAGACTCCCGCACGTAGTTTTCATCAACCACAATGCTCGAACCATCCTCAAGCTTTTCTTTTCGCCCCCAGACGCCCCAGAAATTGGGTGCCTGTTTCATTTCGTCCGCCTTGTTTGAGTGGCAAGTCACACAGGCGTACTGCGTGTAAAGCGACTCACCCCATTGCTCGGGACTCTGTCCTGCCGGCGGGCCACCCGCTTCTTCAAGCCACTTTGTAAAAGCTGCTTCGGGCATGACTTTAACCGTTGCAAGCATGCCAAAATGGCCACTTTCGCTTTGATTGGGAGGAGCGCCACAATATTCTGTGCAAAACGCGGTGTACTCGCCCTCTTTGGTCGCTTCAAACCAAAGGGTCGAATACATGCCTGGCACCACATCGCGCTTCACGCGAAACTCAGGCACGTAAAAGCTATGAATCACGTCTTCAGAAGAAAGCACCAACTTGACCGGCTTGTTGACCGGCACCGCAAGCACGCCCGGTGACGCTGTGCCATCCGGATAGACAAACTCCCATGACCATTGCCGCGCAAGCACACGAACTTCCATCGCATCGACAGGAGCTACAGCACCATCCATGTATGCTTTAAAGCCGTAATGAAACATGAAGAACATGGGAATGAGCGGAAGAATCGTCCAAGCAATCTCAAGCTTGGTGTTCTCTATGGTGTGCCCAGTTCGTTCACGGTCACTTTTGCGTCGGAACCGTACAACGAAATAAAGCATCGTAGCCATGATGGCGACGAAAAGCACAACACTTAGCCAGTAGATAGAATAATAAAGGACATCGTGCCCCTTCGCCAAAGTCGAAGCTGCTTCAGGCAATTGAGAAAAAGTATCCACCTTAGCTAGTCTCATGAGGTTCCCTTAATCGTTTTACCGGGCAGATGCATGGAAGTGCCCCCCGTCTTATTTCGTCGTTCACGACGCCAGCTCAAAAGCAAAAAACCACCCAGTAGCAATACAGTTAAAAAGCCGCCAATTTGCATCAACCGAGTTGCAAACAAAACGTAACCCTCGCCTGGCTCGTAATGATAACAAAAGAGAATGATCTTTTCTGTTGTCGTGATGGCATGACCTTTGGATGCCTCGAGCAACCCTAAACGAAGATCATTCGCTGGAAAGTTCAACCCGTAAAGATAACGCATGACCTGTGCATCAGGACTAAGCAGTATAATTACCGCAGGATGTGCGTACTGTTTTTGCTCTGCATCGTAACGGTATTGGAAACCGACTGCTTTGGTAAGCTTGCTAATGCTTTGTTGGTCACCCACCCAAAAATGCCAGCCAGTAGCAGCGCTTTTACGGCCGTAGCGCTCTAGAATCTCTTCCCGCTTTTCAGCAGCATCGGCTGGAGTGTCTTTGGGATCGATGCTTAGCGTAAGTACATCAAACTGCTCTCCAACGCTCCAGTCCGTGTTGCGCAGTCCTTCAACCGTAGCGTGAACCACCATGCTACAAAGCACGGGACATGAATGATAAGCCAGATTCAACAGAACGGGCTTTTGGCCATTGAACAACTCCGAAAGTTTTCGTTGTTTGCCTTCATGGTCGGTGAAGCTAAGCTCAAGCGGCACGGAGGCGCCCAGCTTTTCCTTGACGTCAACGCCCGGCATCCTGTCGTTAACGTTATCTGTCTGCGCTTGCACCACGACTGGAAGCGACAAAAAAGCTAAAACACACGCCAGTCGAGCATGCAACATCATTGGACACTCTCCGGAGCAGGACTGGCTGTATCGGCAGCAGGATTCGCTGCAGTATCGGCTTTCGGCACCGCCTTCGGCGCCGCTTTCGGCAGAGCAGGCTGAGGCTTTGTGACGCTTTGCTTTTGTTCAGGCACAGGAAGCGGATCTTGAGAGCTGGCTTCTTCGATGACAGGCGGATTTTTTTCGGCAAGCACTTCGCTTGCGGCAGGTTCCATCACCGGGTTAGGAACATGGCCTCCGAATTGCAACCAACCCACCATCGCACGGCTATCACTTGACTCATTGGGCATAATCGCGGGGATGTTTCGACCATCCCGCAACAGCAAACGCTTCGCGCGTGAAACTGGCATAGTGGCCTTTGCAATCACCTGCGCCTGCGCCGTTTTCACCGCTTTAAGTTCAACAGCCGGCCGGTTACTCACCTTCTCGGTTAACTCGGCAGTTGTCATGGATGAATAATAGGAGTCAAGCACAGGCTTAAGCGCCACAAGCACGAGCACAGAAAGTACAACATACAAAAAAATCAACTGTGTTTTGGGAGGGCTTTGATTCGTTGCCATAAGTACCTACGCGTTTTCAAAATGAAGCGAACGTTCCAAGCGAGGATCGCCAATCGGAATAAGCGGGTGCCGAGTCATTTGCCAAAGCACGACGCTACCATACAACCCGCCCACAAATAACAAGCATGTGACATCCATCCAATGCGGACTGAAGCCCCCCGTTGGAGCATTAGGCATCACAAACCAATACAGCTCCATGACGTGCATGATCAACAGCCAACTTGCGGCAAAACCGAGCACACCGGTTGTGCGCTTCACATTGCGGGAAAGAATTAGTGCAAACGGAAAGAAAAAATGGCCGACTAGTAAGAAAAGACTAAATTGCTGCCATGCTCCACCATCCCAGCGCAAATGGTAGAAGGTCGCCTCTTCGGGGATTCCTGCATAACAAATCAAGAGCAATTGAGAGAAACCAATGTAGGCCCAAAAGATAACGAAGCCGAACATCAGCTTACCAAGGTCGTGGTAGTGCTCAACATTGACCGCATTTTTTAGAAAACCGCGTGAACGGAAGCTCAAGGTTACAACGATCACCGTAGCGAAAATAGCCACCGCCGATGTCGCAAAAAGATAAACGCCAAAAATCGTGGAAAACCAAGCGGGCTCCAAGGACATGATCCAGTCAAAGGCAGCAAAGGTCAGCGAAAGCCCAAAAAGGATAATACTTGGCGCCGCCATGTTTTGAAGCTTGACGGTTTTGCGCAGGTCTCGGTCCTCGTCCTGTTGCGTTGAAAGACGAAACACTCGAAGTGCCAAGAAGATCCAGATTAAGAAATAAAGCCCCGCTCGCAATAGGAAAAAAGACTCGTTTAAAAACGGTGTCTTTTTCGCCACGATGCCTTCGTGAGCAAGGTGTGAAGCTTTTTCATTATGAGGACGACTGCCATGCACCTCTGCATGACCGTGCTCGCCCTGATCGGCAGCCTGCGAATGGGCCTGGGCGACGTGATGCTCCGTATCTTTTGCGTGCCAGGGGTACAGGGTGGATATCGAAGCTGCAACCGGCAGAAACAAAAGCGCCAGAATAGGAATGCCAGCCGCAAAAAACTCAGCCGTTCGTCGCGTCGTCACTCCCCAGCTCGCACTGGTCAGATGTTGAATCAAGATAAAGAACAACGAGCCAAGAGCGAGAAAAAGCACGGAAAGAAAAGCAAAGAGATAGGAAAAAGCAAAACGCTCGGGATTGGATCCGTAAGCGACAAAGCAACCCAAAGCACCCACGAGACAAACAGCAAAAGCTGCCTTCCAAAGACTCGCAAAGACGTCACCTTTGGGAATTCGATAGTCCGAAGACGAAATGCTCTGCTTTGCTACGCTCATGGCGAGCTCTCCTTTTTAACTTCTTCTGAATCCGAATCGCTGGGCTGCTCAACCACAGCAAGCTCGGAGCTTGGTGCTTGACTAAGCTGCAAGGCACGAACATACGCGACGATGGCCCAACGGTCCTGCACCGGAATCATATGACGATAGGACGGCATGTTACCCAGACCATTGCGAATCGTCGCATAGAGTTGGCCATCAGGAATATGCCGCAAACGTGGGTCATGAAAACTCGGTGGCGGAAGCATGCCGCGTTTGACAACAATGCCTTCGCCGTTGCCTGATGCGCCATGGCAAGGCGCGCAATAAATCGCGTAGCGCTTCTGTCCTCGGTCCATCATGTTGGACCAACCGGCAAAACCTGCCGAAACACTATCCGGAATCTCAAGGACATAACCCGAATCATCTGAGAAACGCCCGAGCGACACTTCCGGCTCAATTTCCATTTCTCGAGCGACGGTTCCTTCGACAGCGGGTCGCATGGTGCGGCGGTCCTGAAAGAATGGACTCTCAGCCTGCGGGTTGTAACGAGGCTGATGATACATGTTGCGAATAGGAACAATCGGCGCTTCTTTGGAGCGCTGCCCACGACAACCTGCGGCGAGCCCAAGTGCCAAGACTAAAATGAAAAATGAAGTTTTCATGATTCTTCCTCGTGCACTAACTCCAGATAACTCGGTGCTAAGGTCTGCAGGAACTCTTGTGTCTTTGAAGCATCGAACTTGGGATCCTCGGCTGCTACGGAAAGGTAGAAACGGTCATCCGAAAAACGCTCGAAACGATCGGAGTAAAACACTGGATGGTGATGGCGCGGCAGCTTCATCAAATGAAGCAATCCAAAAAAGGTGCCAAAGCCCGTAAGCAAAATAGTGAGCTCAAACATCACCGGAATCATGGATGGGATCGCAGCCGGTGGTTTTCCGCCAATCACAAGCGGATAATCCACCCCGTTCATCCAATACATCATGGCAAAAGCAGACAGAAGGCCTGTGATCCCTCCACCCAAGGAAAGCCAGCCCAGCGGCGTGTCACGAAGCCCCATGGCTTTGTCCATGCCGTGTACAGGATACGGCGTATGCGCATCGAAGTTTTTGTAACCTGCATCGCGCAAGGCCTCGGTCGCATGGATGAGGGCCTTGGGCGTTTCAAACTCAGCCAAAACAAGTGCAGGGGCTTTTGTATTACCTTGAGTCATACTGAAACCTCCGGAGCGCTTAGCGCTGCTGGAGCCGGACTTGCTTCATGCTCAAAATGCGGATCGGCTTTGGCAAGCACGCCTTTGATTTCTGCCATGGCAATCATTGGCAACCAACGCAAGAAGAGCAAAAAGAGCGTAAAGAACAAACCAAACGAGCCAATGTAGAGCGCAATATCAATCCAAGTCGGCTTAAAGTAACCCCACGCCGAAGGCAGATAGTCCCGGTGCAGCGAGGTCGCAATAATCACAAAGCGTTCAAACCACATGCCAATATTAATCAAGATGGAAGCAGCAAACATGAAAGGAATGCTGGTACGAAAGCGCTTTATCCAAAAAAACTGAGGCACAATCACGTTGCAGCTTACCATCGTCCAGTAAGCCCAGGCATAAGGCCCTAACGCACGGTTAATGAAGACGTAGCGTTCGTACTCATTGCCCGAATACCAGGCAATGAAAAACTCCATCGCATAGGCGTAACCCACCATGCTACCGGTCGCGAGCATGAACTTGTTCATGAGCTCCAGATGCTTCATGCGCACCAAATCCGTCATGCCAAAGACAACTCGAGCAATAACAAGCAAGGTGAGCACCATCGCAAAACCAGAAAACACCGCGCCCGCAACAAAGTACGGCGGGAAAATCGTGGTGTGCCAACCGGGCACCACCGAGGTTGCAAAGTCAAAACTAACCACAGAGTGAACCGAGAGCACCAACGGCGTTGAGATGCCAGCCAGAATCAAATAAGCGCGCTCGTAGTGCTGCCAGTGACGATGTGAGCCACGCCAACCGAGCGCGAAAGCGCCATAGACCATCTTGCGTACTTTGCTTTTAGCGCGGTCGCGCAAGGTAGCCAGATCCGGAATCAAACCAGTGTACCAAAAGAGCAAGGAAATCGTGAAATAGGTACTTACCGCAAACACATCCCAAATCAGCGGGCTTTTAAAGTTGGGCCAAATGCTCATCTGGTTAGGAATCGGGAACATGTAATACGCAAACCAAATACGGCCCACGTGGATGCCCGGGAAAATACCGGCACACATCACCGCAAAAATGGTCATCGCTTCAGCAAAGCGGTTGATCGACGTACGCCACCCCTGCCTGAACAAAAACAAAATCGCCGAAATCAGCGTTCCTGCATGGCCGATACCAATCC
Source organism: Myxococcales bacterium (assembly GCA_016699535.1). NCBI lineage: Bacteria > Pseudomonadati > Myxococcota > Myxococcia > Myxococcales > Myxococcales bacterium. The sequence continues at coordinate 2,339,390 of CP064980.1, read as the reverse complement.
ACCACACAAAGTTGGTGATGGGCCAGCCCCAAGCAACTGGGCTGTTGTTGCCCCAGACACCAACACCCATGCAAATCACATAGGTAAGGGTGACAAGCAAAAGTCCAGTTGCGCTTAGCGAAATCAAAAAGCAGATCCACCAACCGCGCGGGGCCTTTTGTTCAGTCACACGACTTACCGCTTCGGTGACCTGATGAAAGTCCATGCCTTCGTCAAGCAAGCCGCGTTCGCCGATTTCTGTCATGGGACGATGATAGCTCATGCCTTCATCTCCGGGTTTTGGTTGCGAAGTTTAGCAAGGTAACGTGTGCGTGGTTGAGTGCCGACATCCGCAAGCAGATGATACCCACGTTGTTGCTGTGCAAGTTTAGCGACCATACTGTTTTTATCGTTCAAATCACCAAAGACAATCGCTTGCGACGGACAAGCTTGGCCGCAAGCTGGCGGGATGTCACCATCTTTGAGAGCTGTTTTATTAACTTTGCTTGTGATTTTTGCGCTCTGGATGCGCTGCACACAATACGAGCACTTCTCCATTACACCGCGCATGCGCACTGTGACGTTCGGGTTGAACTGCATCTGCTTTACGTCATCCGGTTCGCCCATGAACTCTTCCTCACCGTGATAGTTTAGGAAGTTGAAACGACGCACTTTGTACGGGCAGTTGTTCATGCAGTAGCGCGTGCCAATGCAGCGATTGTAGGCCATGTCGTTAAGGCCTTCCGGGCTGTGTGTTGTCGCGTTGACCGGACATACGTTCTCGCACGGCGCTTCTTCGCATTGCTGACACGCCACCGGCTGAAATGCCGTCTCGACCTCTTCACCCTTTTGTTCAAAGTAACGATCGATGCGAATCCAGTGCATCTCGCGACCTTTTTGCACTTGCTCTTTGCCGACGGTCGCAATGTTGTTTTCCGACTGACACGCAATCGTACGCGTTGCAACCTGTGCAGGCATTGAGATCAATGCTCATGCCCCATTTGTGACCGTCGTACACTTGCTCTTTCCAGAGCGGGCCCACAGGTGGCTCCACCGACTCGTACTGTGCAAAGTCAGGTTGAGCACGGTACTCGTCAAGTGTTCCGGACAGCGCCAAAGGCCGCCCTTCCATTTCAGCATGCTCTTGCACCTGCACAAGCGTGTAATGCTTCGCTGTGCGACTTACTTGCATCCCCGAGCGCAAGTACATGGCCGTGCTCTGACGAAGCGCCGAAGCATTAAACCCTGCACCTTTGGCGTGCTTACCGCCCTTTGCACGACCCCAGCCTGTGGCAACAAAAGCCGTGTTTTCTGCCATTCCTGGCAATAAAAACACCGGAAAACTGACAGAAGTGTCATGTTTGGCTCCGCCGCTTAGTTGCACCATATCGCCACGCACCAAGCCTAAAGCTTTGGCTGTTTTAGGGGCAAAGAGCGCCGCATTGTCCCAACAAATGCTGGTCATGGAGTCCGGAAGCTCAAGCAACCACGCGTTGTTGGCGTTGCGGCCATCTTCCATCCGGGGGTCGACCCCGAACGCAAGCTCAAGCGCATCGGCCTTTGGCGCGGCTGTATTTTTGTGTGCTGCAAGCGCCTCGTTCACTGCTGCAAAATCGGCAGTCGCACTCACTTTTTCAAAGGCGCTCTCTTCAACGACACCCTGATGCAACGCTTTGCGCCAGTTGCTTTCCGATGAGCCTACCAAAGTCGCAAAGCTCTGCCTGACTTGGCCATAACCCCGATAGTCTTTTTCGCCTGCAACCATGGCGAGCAACTCGATCACGCTGCGGCCACCAAAGAGCGGAGCAATCAAAGGTTGCTGAATCGCAAGCGTACCATCGAGCCCGCGCAAATCACCCCAGCTCTCAAGGCCATGAGCAAGCGGCAGATGCCATGTGCATTTCTCCGAGCTCTCGTCGAAATGAGTTGAAAGGTGTGCGCTAAACTTCACTTTGGAAAGAGCATCTGCAAATGCAAGATCCCCTGGCGCGTTGTACACAGGGTTGCCGCCGAGCACGATCAACGTACTGACCTGACCCGACTGCATGTCGGCCACAAGCGTGGCAAGGTCGTTTTGCTTTTCTTCAACAATGTCCTCTACTACCGGACAAAGGCTTAGGCTCATGCCCACGTTTCCAAGCGCACTGTTAAGCGCGTGAGCAAGGGCATGAACGGCCGCTGGCTGACCCTGGCCCACAAGCACAGGAGCAAGACCGCGATGATTGTAGAGTTCCTTGGCAACAGCTTTGATCCATTTTTCTGGAACATCGCTGGCTTTTGCACCGGCAACAGATGCCGTCAGCGGACCAAAATCAAGCCCATAGCTTGTGCTAAGTTCAGCACACAAGGCTTTGAGATAATTGGCTATTTGACTTGAAGCCAAAGCTAAACGGTGATCGGCATTGGCGCCGGTAAGCGAATGTGCACTTTCGACAACGTAGAGACGAAGCATGCCATCGTGCTCGGAATACACACGACGTGCCCGGGCAAATTCGCGGGCCGCACGAATGCTGCCGACTTCGGTCGACAGAAAGTTCGAATCAAGCGCTAGAATGGTACGGGCAATGGCAAAATCAACCTGGGCATGGAGCGGTTTGCCAAAGGCAATGCTGCTTCCTTTGTGCGTCGCACTGCGATCGATTGCGCTGTAAACATGGAAGGCTGCTTTGGGAAAGCGCGCCAAGACGGCTTCTCTAAGGCGCTGCTCGGTCGGTGAGACGCTCGGCAAGGACAAAAAGCGCAGCCCCTGCCCTTGTTCTTCTGCACGTGTTTTAAGCTCGGCATTCAAAGCATCGCTAAAAGACTGCCATGAACTTTTCGCTTGGCCATCGCTTTTAATAACGGATCGCGAACGCTCCGCATCGTAGAGGTTGAGCAGCTCGGCTTGAAGCACAGCATCGGTTGAACCCAGGCTTGAGTGGTGCTCAGGATTGCCCTCGATTTTAGTGGGACGACCTTCATGACTTTTGACAAGCACTCCCACTGCATCACCGCGATGCGCAAGCACGGAGGCGTAATGCAAAGGCACCCCTGGAATCATGTATTCAGGAGCATGCGTGTAAGGAAGAATCTTTTCTTCGGGTCTGCGGATACAGCCTTCAAGGCTTGCAATGGCAGCACTTAGGCCTGCAAAGGCCACAAAATCACGTCGCCCAAGCAGTTTCGCAGGATCGATCAACGCATCGTTGCCCTTGCCTGAAGTTTTCTTGTGATCGCTCATCGATGACACCCCGAACAGTGTTTTGGTGGAGCCACTGAAGCCACGTTAGCATTCGCTTGATCGGGCTTGGGCTCCCACTCCATATTAGTAATTTGATCCAAAGGACGGAGATGCGGCCCTGGGTTGCGGTGACAATCAAGGCACCAGCTCATACTTATAGGCTGCGTGATCTCGACGACTTCCATTTTATCGATCCGGCCATGGCAACTTGCGCAACCCACCCCTGCCGCCAAATGGACGCTGTGATCAAAGTAACTATGTTCCGGCAGTTTATGAACGCGCACCCATTCCATCGGATCGCCACTTTTCCAACTTGCCACGAGCTTGCGGAGGCGAGCTGAATCGGCTTTAACAATGGCATGACAGCCCATGCAGGTTTGAGTCGGAGGGATCGCCGCCTCTTGGGACACTTCCACGCTGCTGTGACAATACCGGCAATCGATACCGAGTTGCCCGGCATGCACCCGATGGCTATAGGGGACCGGCTGTTCAGGTGCGTAGCCGACTTGTAGGTTTTTTGGCGAAAAGTAGTACCACACACCCAAGGTGATACCGACCAAAGCCCCCACAGTGACAATACCAGCGATCACGGGAAGAAGGTTCAGTTTTCGTGGGAAAATTTGCATAAGAAGTGCCGTGACCCTCTAGCGCTGCAAAGGAATCTACGATTCTCGATAGTTTCTGCGCGCTTATATCCGATTTAACATCCCACACGTCAAGGCCCCCGATGCTTCTTTCATCTGACAAACACTATAAAGACAATGTACACTCTAAGACGTGCGTACAACTCGACCGCCATCGCCACCCCCGCCACCTCCAAAGCGGACACGTTTTGGGCACTACACACTGCTGGAACGCATTGCCGTCGGCGGTATGGCCGAAGTCTTTAGGGCAGAAGAGCCTCGTACCGCAGGTGAAGCGCGAATCGTTGTCGTAAAACGCATGCTTCCGACTCTGGCCGAGGATGGAATGGCGCGCGCGATGTTTAAGGAAGAAGCACGCCTTGCATCGCGAATCCACGATAAAAACGTCGTGGAGATGTTTTCTGAAGGCGAAGAAGACGGTCGCCCTTACCTCGTGATGGAGTATGTCCGCGGCGTCAACCTCTCACAACTTCAGCACTACACAAAAACCCACAGCATTCAATTGGAACCCGAGATCGCGATCTATATCGTCTCCGAATTGTTGCGGGGACTGCAGGCTGTTCACAGCGCAAGCGATGAGACCGGCAAAGCACTTGATATCGTCCATTACGACATAAGCCCGTCGAATATCCTTCTTTCAGTGCACGGCGACGTGAAACTCGGTGACTTCGGCATCGCTCGGACCAAACTACGAAAAGAGTTCCCTCAGGCGCCGCTCAACGAGAGCGCACGCGGCAAACTGGGTTATCTTGCCCCGGAGCAGGTCCGCGGTGAAATAGCCGATCGTCGTTGCGATCTTTTTGCAGCAGCTACGATTGCAGCAGAACTATTAATGGGACGCTCTCTTTTTTCAGCAGGCACTGAACTTGGTGTACTGCTCGCCATTCGCGACGCGCAAATCCATCCTTTTTTGGAATTTGCGACAAAAATACCTGAAGAACTCACCCAACCGATTATCCAAGGGCTGCACAAAGATCCCAGAGCACGCTACCAGCATGCCAAAGATTTCCGACAAGCACTTCTGGCTGGGATCAAAAGTCCTGCCGACCTTCTTCGCGATCGTTTGTCGGACATCACAGGGGATGCACGTGCCTCACGAGAGTCGCGCGTCACCTTGGATTTGCCAACGCCTCCTGCGCCTCATTCTGCCGACGCACCATCGTATGCAGACACAACCCCCATGACCTTCGAGCTTGAATCAGGGGTGCAGACCCATGATGTACCTATCTTGCGCTATCGCGTTCGGACCGAGGACGGCATCGATTTTGGCCCATGGACTTACGCCGAAATGGTGGAAGCGATCGCAACTGGTCGGATTTCTGCATCCGATGAAGTGGATGTGGGCCGCGGGACCTATCGCCCTATTGAAATGGTGCCGGATCTTGCCAGGCATATCGCTCGTCATTTACCCGGCGGTGAAGACAGTAAAACACCCATCACGAAACGCCTCACCACCACGGCCAAGCCAGATGCCAATTATTCCTTGGCCGGCGGAGGAATCATTCCGATCTTAGGCCATGCTGCGTTAGACAAGCAGAGCGGACTTTTACTGTGCGAGCTCGGGAGCGTACGCAAAGAAATTTATTTGCGCGATGGTATTCCCGAATACGTCAGCTCAAACTTAGCGGGAGAACTCTTAGGGGAATACCTCGTTGGCAAACAGGTCATTTCCCGCGGAGAGCTTGATATGGCCCTGGCAGTGATGCCGCGTTTTGAAGGTCGCTTAGGCGAAACCCTTGCAGCGCTTGGTTTGGTGGAACCGGTGCAACTCTTCCAACATATCGCAGAACAAGTAAGAGAAAAGCTCATCGATCTTTTCTCCTGGGAGTCTGGAACCTGCTCCTATTATAGTGATGTTGAGGCGCCACCGAGTGGTTTCCCTCTCGGTCTCGATGCTTGGGGCGTTTTGCTTGAAGGGATCGCAAGACGTCTCGAGCAAAAGCTTGATACGACTTTAGAAGATACGCGTGGCTCAGCACTTGTCGTTCCGCATCCTGAGGTACTGCAGAAACTCGCGCAAAGTCAGTTTCCGCACCAATTGCAACTGGTACTTCACGCCTTGGACCGATCTCGCCCGCTTAGCGAACTAACGCGTCTCGTCGGCCGGTACAGTGGGGAGAGCCCAGTCGATCCTCGCGCACCACTCATTTTGCTCATTCACCTTGGCGGTATCAGCCTTCAAGGGCCTGATGCAGGATAGCGGACCGAGTCAGTGAAGCGAGATTTTTCCGAGGACAAGGAAGTTTTTGCAACAAGAGTCGGTAACCTCTTGTGAAAAAACAGACGTAGTCGAGCGGGTGGGCAACACCGTGCGAGCGCGTTTGTTGACGGAACAATATCCCAAACTGACGACGGGAGTTATTCTGCATGAGGCACTTCAGGCCTCTTAGTCTTGACGCTAGGCTCAGCTGGGTGTAGCTCGAGCCCGGGTGAATATGACCATACGCATACTAGTTTCCGACAAATTTAGTGAAGTTGGGCTCCAAGTCCTCAAACAAGCCGAAGGGGTTGAGTTCGACTACCTACCAGGCCTTTCGCACGATGAACTCTGCGCCAAAATCGCTGATTACGATGGTTTGCTGATTCGTTCTGCAACCAACGTCAATGCAGAGGTACTGGCTAAGGCTACCCGTCTCAAAGTAGTAGGCCGTGCCGGTATCGGGGTCGACAACGTGGATGTTCCTGCAGCCAGCATGCGCGGGGTTGTGGTGATGAATACGCCCACGGGAAACACGGTGACCACCGCTGAGCATGCCATTAGCTTGATGCTCTCAGCAGCCCGAAAGATTCCTCAAGCCACCGCATCCATGCGTGCAGGCAAATGGGAAAAAAATAAATTCCAAGGACGCGAAGTTGCGGGCAAGATCTTGGGTGTCATTGGCCTGGGCAACATCGGTCGCATCGTAGCCGATCGTGCACAAGGCCTTCACATGAAAGTCATCGCTTACGATCCAATGATCAGCAATGAAAAAGCTGCGAGTCTTGGTGTTGAGCGCGTGGATTTACCGGCTCTCTATGAACGCGCCGACTTCATCACGATTCACACGCCAAAAACGCCTGAAACCAAGGGCATTATCAACGACGATGTCTTCAAGAAAATGAAAGACGGCGTTATTATCATAAACGCTGCGCGTGGCGGCATCATCGACGAAGCCGCTTTGGCGCGCCATCGAATCGGGCAAAGTTGCTTCCGCCGGCATCGATGTGTTTGAGCAGGAGCCTCCTTCGGCCGACCATCCTTTGCTAAAGCTCGACAACGTTGTTTGCACCCCGCATCTCGGGGCTTCGACCTCGGAGGCTCAGGAGCGCGTTGCCGTTCAGGTTGCCGAGCAGGCCATTGACTATCTCCGTAATGGCGCTGTGCTCAACTCAATCAACGTTCCTGCTATCAATAAAGAAATCGCTGAGACCTTAAATCCTTACATTAATTTAGCAAGGCGCATGGGTCTTTTGCTTGGGCAACTGGAACCCATTGAAATCGACAAAATACAAATCACCTGTTGGGGTGAGCCTGGAAAGCTTGGACTTCGGCCCATTGCTCATACGGCAATCGCAGGTTACTTGCAGGGCTTTTTGGATGAACCTATCAACTCAATGGGCGCACCCTACCAGGCCAAAGAGCGCGGCATTCGCGTCTCGGAAGTCTATGAAGAACAAGCTCACAGCAGCTTTGCTAATGCTGTTGAAGTCTTGGTCAGCGGGAACAAAGGAGAGCATCGCGCAACCGGCGTACTGGGCGTCAAAGGTGATTCTCGCCTAGTATCCTTAGATGGCTACGAGCTCGATGCAGCGCTCGAAGGCTCAGCCCTTGTCATGCTAAACGAGGATCAGCCCGGCGTAATTGGTGCCGTGGGTAGCGTGCTTGGAAAAGCAAAAACAAACATATCTCGGATGCAGCTTGGTCTTGAGTCAAAGGGAGGGCTTGCCCTTTCCGTGTGGAATGTCGACAGCGATGTCACAGAATCTACACTCAGTGAGTTGCGCAAGCTCAGCAACGTACGTTCCGTGCTAGCGGTTCGGCTATAAGCACGCGAAAAACAGTTTACATTTTGGCGGGAGCACCAGCTCTAAAGGATTGCCATGTCAGTTACAATCGTCGTTGGCGCTCAATGGGGTGACGAGGGAAAAGGGAAAATCGTTGATTTTATATCCAAAGACGCCGACATGGTGGTGCGCTACGCAGGTGGCGCTAACGCGGGACATACCCTTGTCGTAGGCAGCACAAAGCACGTCTTTCATCTCGTTCCCTCAGGAGCCCTTCATCCTCAGCCCCTACATTATGTTGTCTCAGGGCACGGTCATCGACCTTGAGGTTTTACTGCACGAAATTGAGCTTCTCGAAGAATCAACCAACTTCAACCGGGCTCGTATTCTTATTTCGGATCGTGCACACATCGTGCTTCCGCATCACAAAACGATCGATGCCCTCCGTGATTCCGGACCAAGCGCAATTGGAACCACCAAGCGAGGCATTGGACCAGCATACGAGGACAAAGTAGCTCGACGCGGGGTGCGTATGCGCGACTTGCTTAAACCCACTCGGCTCAAAGAGCTTCTGGAGCAAAACCTTAGCAACTGGCAGCCGCTCCTTGAAAAACACAACGCGAAGCTTCCAGATCTCACCGAACTGCTAAGCGAGCTTAGCGCCTATGGCAAAACACTCGCACCGCTCATTACCGATACCTCAAAAGTCCTATTTGACGCCGTCGCCGAAAAGAAAAAAATTCTATTTGAAGGCGCCCAAGGCACACTCCTTGATATCGATCACGGCACCTACCCGTACGTGACCAGTTCATCGACCACTGCCGGAGGAGCCTGCACTGGAGCAGGCATTGGCCCAACTTTCATCGAGAAAGTTATTGGCATCACAAAAGCCTACACCACACGTGTGGGAGAGGGCCCCTTCCCCACGGAGCTCCCTGATGAAAAAAACCAAGCCCTACGAGAAAAAGGCGATGAGTTTGGAGCCACCACCGGTCGAGCACGACGCTGTGGATGGCTCGACATTCCAGCACTACGCTATGCTGTGCAGGTCAACGGAATCACCGAGCTTGCGCTAACCAAACTCGATGTGCTCTCAGGACTTGATGAACTGCAACTTTGTGTTGCCTATGATTTAGACGGAGAGCGTATCGAGCACCTTCCCTGCGAGTCTCTTGGTAGTGTCACACCCATTTACGAGACGATTGAAGGCTGGCAACAAGACATCTCTGGATGCACCAAACTGGAGCAACTGCCCAGCGCTGCACGAGCATATCTTGACCGCATCTCAGCGCTTGTTGGACGAGACTATGGCTTAATTAGTGTTGGCCCTGCGCGACGACAGTCCATCGTGCTCCAGTCAGCCTTCGCGTGACACCTTAGGTGTGCGGAACCATTGCTCTTACCGAATCTCGAAGCTGCCTTGGATTAAAAGGTTTGTAGAAACGCTGATTGCTTACTCGATCGAGAAAAGCATGTGCTTCACGAGAAGAAGCGCCACCGGTAATGAAAACGACTTTTTTGGCACATTCCTCGGACTCATGGGTAAGAATATCAAAAAATTCCATACCGGTCATTTTTGGCATGACAAGGTCACACAGCACGACATCGTATTGCTCACCGGATCGTATCTTCATGAGGGCATCGTTTGCCGCGTTCACAACATCGACATCATGTTCCGCACGAAGCACACGTGACATCGCAGACGCCACGGTCTTATCATCATCAATGACCAAGACCCTGCCCCTGTCAGCTTGTTGTTGTGGAGCAGGACGTTGCGTAGGCTGTGCACTAACCAGCTTTTTATTCGCTGCGGGTAATTCAACAAAGAAAGTGCTGCCCTTGCCCGGCTGACTCTTGCAGTGAAGGGTTCCTCCCATGTTTTCGACCAAGCCACGGGAAACAGACAAGCCCAAGCCCGTCCCCTGGGTATCGCTTTTGGTGGTAAAGAACGGGTCAAAAATACGTTTTCGAACATCATTGGAAATACCAACACCGGTGTCGTGAATTTCGATGATCGCAGAGCCACTGCTGCTTTTCTTTGTCACGATGCGTATCGCGTTGTCCGCACCACTCTTAATTGATTGTGCGGCATTGACGAGAAGGTTCACTAAAATCTGCACGAGATGGGTCTCGTCCGCCATGACCTCCGGTGGCGTTCCAAAATCTTTCACCAATTTTGCTGTACGGCGAATTTCTCCAAGGCTCATATTGATTGCAGTTTCAATCGAGTGGTGTACATCAACCACAACCGGTTTTGATCCATCTGCTTTGGAAAAGGTGCGTAGGTCTCGCACGATACATTGAATCCGCTCTGAAGAGTCCTGCGCCTCTACAAGTGCTTCATTCAGTTCCTGAGAACGTGCAACCGAAATTTTTCCAGAAAGGTCACGAACTTCCTTTGCTAAATAATCAAGATTGGCAACAACAACCGCCAGCGAGTTGTTGATTTCATGACATACTCCCGCTGCCATCGTACCGACGGAAACCATCCGTTCCGAGCGTGCCAAAAGCGATTGATGCCGCTTACCTTCGGTAACGTTCTCCATCACAACCAGTACACCCACAGTTTTGTCCTGGCTTCGCACAGGGCTAAAGTGAAAGTTAACGTAGTTGTCTTCGAAATTGATTTGTTGTTTTACATTCAGCAGCTGAACATCTTCACCCTCAAGGGCTTTTTCATAAAAACTTCTTTGGGCTTTTATGAAGGGGGATACTTCGAACACACTCTGGCCAGCAGCCGACGGCGCATCCTCAATTTGGTAAATTTGCGCAGCCCTCGCGCTCATGAGCTCAATACGCAAATCCTCCGTGGTCAAAAGAACTCCAACAGGAGCCTTGTCGATCACCGTGATCAGTTTTGCATAGCGCTCTTTTGCGCCATCTCTGGCAAGCGTTAAGTCTTCCAGAACAGAAACCACGTGCTCTTCCGCATTTTTTAGCGCAGTAAGATTGGTATGGACTCCCAAAAAACGAATCGCTTTGCCTGCTTCATCACGAATAGCCATCCCACGGCTACGCACCCACACGGTGGAACCGGTTTTATGCCTATAGCGAAGCACAAGGTCATAGGGAAAGGATGAATTGGCACAATGCAATCGATACGCCTTTAGTTCAGCGTTAAAGTCTTCTGGATGAATGTTCTGCGTTCGCCATGATGTCGCGTTGGGTATTTCATCCTCTTCGTAGCCAAGCAAAGCCTTAAACTCGTCGCTCATCCACTCCTCGTTTGGATCTTCCACGTTCGAATACCAAATACCGTCCAAGGAACCCGCTTGAATAAAATCAAATAGTTCAGGGCTACGTTCTAGCTGTTCGTAAAGCTCTTTTTTTAGGTAGTGCACGTCCTGAGACATGGGATCTCCGTATTGCTTTTCGCCGTCTGTTTCTCGGTGGCTATCGTTAAATAAACCGAACTTATTCCACCTCTTCAACTACTATCTTAGCGCACTTTGAAAGATTCGCCGAAAATTCTTGGTCATTCCACGAAGGTATTTAAAGCATGACTCGCGAGCGCGGAGGTGTCGACATTGGAACAAAAAACTTTAACTCTATTTGCTATTTTTTCGACGCCACTTCATCGGATTTCACAAGCCAAGCGATTTTCCGGCCCGAAACCACCCCGTTGTACTTAAAAGGTGCTTCAGGTAATCAGTGTTGATGAAAAGAGCATTAGTTACAGGTGCTTCGAGCGGTATTGGTAAGAGCTTCTCCGAACAGCTTGCTACGCAAGGCTACGAACTAACTTTGGTGGCCCGAAACCAACACAGACTTAACGAGTTAAAAAACACTCTACCAGGGAAAGGTCATCGAATACTGGTAGCCGACCTTTCTAACGCAGCTGGTATAGAAAAAGTATGCCAAGAACTTACAGGTCAGTCTTATGATCTTCTCGTAAACAATGCAGGGCTTGGCGTGTACGGCGCCTTTAGTGACACGGCATGGGACGAACTTGAGTTCATGTATCGAGTTAACTGTGATGCCTTGCTAAAACTTTCACATGCTTTTTTAAAGCAGAGCAAGCGGGGAGATGCGCTCATTAACTTGGCATCTGTGCTTGGATTTTTACCCTTTCCTTTTGGGGGAGCTCTTTACGGCGCAAGCAAATCCTTTGTCGTATCACTTAGCCAAGCGCTCTGGGAGGAGCAACGCAAACGAGGGGTTTATGTTATGGCGCTGTGCCCTGGCTCGACCGCCACCGAGTTTTTTGATCGTGCAGGCGGCGACCCAAACAAACTTCCACCCAAAAGCATTACGCAAAGTCCCGGACAAGTCGTAAAAGAGGCGCTGAGTGCCCTTGGCAAACAAAAAAAGCCCGTAGTCGTCACTGGCGCCAAAAACAAGCTCATCGTGACCTTGGCTCGTTTTTTGAGCTTTCGTATGCAAGCAACCCTAATGCGTAATGCAGCCCCTGAAACTAGTGTTCGCTTAAGAAAGTCTGGAGCCACCGAGGCGCCGAGCTTTGCTCTAATGCCAAGGCGCCATGACGCAGGACTATCCCTTGATAATTCAAGGAATGGCAACGCAGGTAGCAGGGCAAAGAACAAGCCGAATGGCTCAGGACTTTCTTAAACGAAAACTAGTGTTAGTTCAACGCGATAGAATACGAAACTCAACACGACGGTTTGCAAAACGGCCTTCAGGTGTTGTGTTGTCTTGAATAGGTTGGCTTTCACCGTATCCGCGCACATCAAGCCTTTCGGTTTCCACGCCGCGCCCGACTAACCAATCTTGTACACTCTTGGCACGCTTTTCAGATAGCTCAAGATTAAAGGGCACCTCGCCTCGATCATCGGCATGGCCTTCAATGCGAAGTCGGCCTAACTGCGGGTTGACTTTAAGAACGGCAACGACTTCGCTTAGTACCTTTTCACTTTCCGGAAGAAGCTCGGCCTCGCCTGTTTTGAAACGAATGCCTTGAAGAGTAACCAAGGCACCCTCTTCGATGCGAATGTATTCAGGGCAGCCGTCATTTTCCGGTGAACCCGGTGCAATAGGACATTCATCCTTCGCATCCGCTATGCCATCTTGGTCGTTGTCAGGGTCGGGACAACCATCATCGTCTTGAAAACCGTCATCGTCTTCGGCGTCTTTGGGGCATTTGTCCATTTTGTCAGGAATGCCATCTTTATCGATATCGGAAGGAGCACTCGGGGCACCTCCACAAGCGACGCAAAAGAAAAGTAAGCCAAAGCAAAGAGAAAAAATCATTTTAGTCATCATCACTCGCAACTACCTCTATTTCTACTTTTGCGCCCTTCGGAAGAGCAGCAACCTGAACAGTCGCCCGAGCAGGTTTGTAGGTACTAAAATGGCTTCCATAAATCTCATTGACTTCAGAAAAATTAGCAAGATCCGTGAGAAAAATCGTCGACTTGACGACGTGCTCGAAAGTCAGGCCTGCAGCTTTCAAGATTTCTCCAATATTTTCCATAACAACACGGGTTTGAAGCCCGACATCCGTCGGATCGACTAACTCCGAAGCACCCACTCGAAGCGGGATTTGTCCGGAAACAAAAAGCAGCTTCCCCGTGCGGACAGCTTGCGAGTAAGGGCCAATGGCAGCAGGTGCCTTATCTGTTTGAATAACCTTGCGTTGCATAGCCGGTTGTTTTACTCGGAAAACACAAAAGATGAAAGTAGCTTCGTGGAACCTGAACTCAGTGCGGGCCAGAAAAGAGCGTCTGCTCAACTGGCTTGAAAACCAAGGCCCAGATCTTCTATGCCTGCAAGAACTCAAGGGCATCGAGAAGGTCTTTCCCAGTTCAGAAGTCGCCGAGCTGGGCTACCACGCTGCCCTCTACGGGCAGCCTACCTACAATGGCGTCGCCATCCTAAGCCGTGAGCAAGGAACCATCAAAAAGCGAGGGATGGATGACGGCACAGACGATCCGCAGGCTCGCCTTATCCACGTAGGCTTTGCAAACTTCGATGCCATCAGTGTCTACGTTCCGAATGGCAGCGAAGTCGGATCGGATAAACACGCGTACAAGCTACAGTGGTTGGAACGTTTCGCGAACTATCTTCAAAAGCATTGCGACCCCAGCAAGCCTTTGCTTGTGTGCGGTGATTTTAACATCGCGCCGTCGTCACTCGATGTCGCTCACCCGGAAAAATGGGAGCAGAGTGTTTTGTGCGACCCAAAAGCGCGCATGCTTTTAGAAAAAATTCAGAACTGGGGACTAAAAGATACTTTTCGCAAACATCATCCGGAAGGCGGATTTTATTCCTGGTGGGACTATCGAGAACTTGCTTTCCCCAAAGGCAATGGGGTCCGCATCGATTTTGTCTTTGCAACCTCCATTCTGATGGACGTGTGCACCGCAAGCAGCATTGACCGCAATGAACGCAAAGGGAAATCGCCATCTGATCATGCGCCTGTCATTGCTGAGTTTGACTATTGAAGCCTTATCTATTGCTTCAGGCTATCACAAAATAAACGAGCGACTTGTCCGATGTTTTGTTTTTTTCCATCCACCAAGAAGTTTAAGCGTTGCATCATTTCGGTACTGAATGCTCCAATGAGTAATTTTAAAGCATCCACCGCATCAGGGTTGTTTCTCGCAAAAGCTGCATTGGCTAAGAGCAACGCTTCGTAAGGTGGGATAGCATGCTTGTCATCTTCAAGAAGCTTTAGTTTCATCTCGGCGATTCGGCCATCGGTGGTGTAAGCAGCGATCACATCGAGATGATCGCTTTGGATGGCTTGATACATCAGCGCAGGATCCATGCTTCTTAGGTCTTGAAATTGCATGCCGTACTCTCGCCGCACTGCTCTCCACTCTTCGCGAGAAAAAAACTCGTAGTCCCCACCAACACGAAGGCGAGGAGCAATTCGTGCCAAATCAGAAAGGCTCTGAATCCCCTCCTCATTCGCCCGCTTTTCGTTCATGGCAAAGGCATAGGCGTTTTCAAAACCAAGCTCGCCCAAGACGACGATGCCGTGATCTTTGGCTAGTTCCTTTTCGATACGGGGAAGCCATTCACTTTTGGGGGGCGCTTCGCTGTGCCCAAGCGCGGTGGTCCACAAAGTTCCTGAATACTCGACATAGACATCGATGTCTCCTGACTTTGTGCGTCAAACACCACTGTTGAGCCCAATGACCGAATCGCGCGCGGGCTTGTCCGTGCTTCTGCGAATTTGCTCGCTCACAATTCACTCAATATGTACTGTTCTGTAAAAGTCTTTGCACCAACACGTATAGGTCTTGTTTGGGCACTCGCACCGGAAAAGAGAGCCGCACCGAGCGCATAAGCGCCAAGCACTAGCAACACCGCAAGGGCCACGATCACCCGAAGGCGTTGTCCGAGTCGAATGCCCTTTTGAAGCGAACTAATAATTCCGTCCAAAAGCAGAGCCAAGAGTGCAGCACTAACACAGCCAAACAAAATTGCTGGTGTGTTTCGCGTTTGAAGGCCACTGAAAATGTAATTTCCTAAACTTGGAGCACCAATCGGCGTAGCAATCGTTGCCATGCCGACGACCCAAACGGTAGCGGTACGAATGCCTGCAACCACCACAGGCATCGCCAACGGGAGTTCAACCTGCGTGAGTCGCTGCGCCGGAGTCATGCCCACGCCTTTAGCGGCTTGCACCAACGCGGCAAGTACGCCTGAAAGGCCGGTCACCGTGTTCTGGAGAATTGGCAAAATACTGTAAAGCGTGAGCGCGATAAGCGCTGGAACAAAACCAAAACTCGGTAATGCAAAACCAAACACGCGACTCGTAAAGGTACCAAGCAAGGTTAAGGTCGGGACCATCACGGCGAGCAAGGCCAAGGTCGGTATCGTTTGGATCACGCTGGCTCCGCCCAGAAAAACACTTTGCCACTTTTTGTGTTGCGCTATCCAAACCCCTAAAGGCACGCTTAGAGCCGTTCCCAGGCACAAAGCCAATATCGAAAGCTGTAAATGCCCAGTTAGATTGCGGGGCAAGTCTCGGAATAAATCAGCCACGATTTATGAACCAGACTCCATGCGCCGCGCTTGTTCGAGCAGATCCTCAATGGCGTCGGCTTGCTGCGTTGGTGTGGCCATAAGCTGTGCCACATAGTCATCAGCCGGCCGGCTCAGAAGCTCTTGTGGGGTCCCTATTTGAACAAGCTTGCCTTCATTCATAACGGCAATACGATCGGCAAGGATCAAAGCCTCGACCATATCGTGGGTTACAAATGAGGTTAGGTTTTGCTTTTTTCGGATCCGTTGTATCGATTGCTGCAATTTGTCGCGGGTAAGTGGGTCAAGTGCGCCGAAAGGCTCGTCAAATAAAATAACACGTGGTTTAGCAGCCATCGCACGCGCTACGCCCACGCGTTGCTTCTGTCCGCCAGAGAGTTGTTCGGGCATCCGGTCTCGAAACTCATCAGGTACCAATTCAACCATGTCGAGCATTTCATTAATGCGCGAACCGATTTGCTCAGGACTCCAACCCAGAAGCTTTGGTGTGATGCCGATGTTTTCGGCTACAGTCATATGCGGAAACAATCCGATCTGCTGAAAACAGTAACCGATGCGGCGCCGCAAAAGGTGCGGCTCAAACTCCGAGACATCTTGCCCATCAAGCAACACGCGTCCGGAGCTTGGTTCAATAAGGCGATTAACCATTTTGAGCGTCGTGGTTTTCCCAGAACCCGACCCTCCCAAGAGCACCAACATCTCACCTTCTTCGACCGTTAGGGAGACATTATCGACCGCTAAAACTTCATTAGCAGGCGTGCGCGAGGTCAGTCTCCGCTCGGTGAAGCGGCAACTGAGCTTTTCCAAGACAATCATGAATGGTGGCCTTATTCTCCTCGGTACTTCGGTTTGCGCTTTTCAATAAAGGCAGCCATGCCCTCACGCTGATCCTCGGTCGAAAAACACTCTGCAAACGCCCGTATTTCAAGCGCATCGGCATCTCCTAATAGCCTATCCTCACCATCACGCAAGACCTGCTTAGCCGCGCGAATGGCCAAAGGCCCCATGGACGCAATCGATTGCGCTACTTTCATGGTTTTTTCCATAAGCTCAGCAGAGGGGAACACGGCATTCACGAGACCAATGCGTAGAGCTTCATCAGCAGCAACGGAGCGGCCGGTGTAGACCAGTTCGCGCGCCCTTGCGATACCCACCCGCCTTGCAAGCCGCGGAATACCTCCAAAGCCAGGAATCACTCCGAGATTCACTTCCGGTTGTCCCAACTGCGCTCGATCCGAGGCGTAAATAAAGTCGCAGGCTAAAGCCAGCTCACATCCCCCACCAAGCGCAAAACCATTGACAGCAGCAATGACTGGAAAAGAAAGCCTTTCAAGGGCGGCTACCAAGTTGTGTCCGATTTGGGCAAAGGCCGTGGCCTGACCGGGATTGAGCGCCTGCATCTCGGCGATGTCAGCACCGGAGATAAAAGCGCGATCCCCTGCTCCGGTAAGAATCATGCAACGCGTTTCGTTGTTCCCGGATATTTCCTGAACCATCTCATACAGTTCCGTTACAACCTGACGGTTCAACGCATTAAGTTTTTCTGGTCTAGAAATTGTAACAACTGTTACCGCATTATGTTGCTCTTTTTGAATAAACTTCGCTGAAGTCATAAGGTATCCTTTTACTTGTTCTGGGACAGGCGTAGCCATCAAGAACTGCCGCTACACTGGCTAGTGAAACTCGTCTAACGCAGTCCCGTGGGCGAACAATACCTAAATTTTCAGCCCTTGAGTAGTTCTAAGCTGAAGAGCTCGTAGAGCACAGAACGCTGAAAACATGCCATTTTTATCGCTTCTGGAAACGAAGCTGCGTAAAGGGCGCTTGGTGGTCACTCAAATAGCGTGTTCCACACTCCGTATCTTTGTAGCTAAAGATATCCTTTTGCATGACCTCAACTTCGTAATCGCCGGAATCCCAAACGAGTACGTAGTCTAAACGCCGCCTTTCATCCGAAAAGCGTTGGTCGTTCGGGCTCTTACACGGAATAACACGACTTCCCGTGCAGTTTCGACTGTTGGCAAGCTCGAGTGCAGCGTCATCTTCATACGCCACACCAAAGGGGTCACGGGGTGGACCAAGACCATCAATCACCAGCTGAGCCATCGCTTCTTTGTGCCGTTCGACATCTGCTCCCTGACCCGCATCAACGTTAAGGTCTCCAAGCAACACCGTGGGCCATGCCTTGATAAGTGCTTCGTGGTTCAAGTAGCTACCGAGTTGAATGAGCTGCTTGCGACGCGCGCGCCATGCAAGCATGGAACTTCCGCTATTAAGGTGCGTGCCAACCACATTCACCTTAAAGTCGGGTGCGACTTTGATAAGGACGTGCACAAAACCCTTACGCGCCAAGCAATCCGATGCGGTGCAGTTGCGATACGATTCTGTATAAAAGCGCTCAATTGGATAGCGACTCAGCAGAGAATTTCCGCCATTAACCGGACGTGTATCCGCCCAGGCAAAAGCTGAAGGCTGCCCAGTTAAGCGAAACGGTAAGCTGGATCCCAAACGGTGATCCAACTTATCCCAAGCAGGCTGATGCTGTGTTTCCTGAAGCGCCACAATATCGAAATCGCCTTGCTTGATAACATCCGCGAGCGGTGCCGCTCGACAATCGGCCCGGTCCCGCGAACCGAGGATCCAATCGACAACTTCAGGCCGCAGGAAGATATTGTAACTGAGCAACTTGAGCTCGTAGCTCTCGCCAGCTTCTTGAGTAGCCAAAAGGTCAGCACCGGGAGCCACTGCGACAGCAGCACCCGAATCAAAGAGTTGCAAATTAGGCCCGGACGTAGCCATCCATGCACCAAGCCAGGTGCTAAGCGCAAAGCGCAGTGAAGTCCTGTTCAGTAGGCCAAACGTAGAAAGATCCCCCAATATATGAAATTAGCATATTAATTCACAATTGAAAGGTGATATTTATTTTACTTTTCAGTGTAGTTGTAAAACCCACGTCCCGCTTTACGGCCAAGCCAGCCTGCAGCCACGTAATTCCTCAGAATCGTTGCGGGTCTGTACTTATCGTCACCAAGCTCGCGATGAAGCACCTCGGCAATGTAGAGCACCGTGTCGAGGCCCACAAAGTCAGCCAGCTCGAGAGGTCCCATCGGATGATTGAGGCCCAAACGCACGCCCTCATCGATTTCCTCTGGACTACTCAGGCCTTCTTGCAGAGCAAAACACGCCTCGTTAATAAACGGCATCAACATGCGATTGACCAAAAAGCCGGGCGAATCTTTCGAGGTTACGACCATTTTGCCCAAGCGTGCCGCGAATTGCTTAATCGTCTGAACACATTCTTCGGAACTTTGAATCGCAGGGATGATTTCAACAAGCTTCATCACGGGCACCGGATTCATAAAATGCATACCAATGACTTTGTCCGGACGCGACGTGACAGCCGCCAGTTTGGTCAGCGAAATCGAAGAAGTGTTACTGGCTAAAAGAGCCTCGGGCTTCATCACTTTGTCCGCATCGCTAAGAAGCTTTTCTTTGATGACTTGCTGCTCCGTAGCAGCTTCGATGACAAGGTCGGCCTCGCTAAGCACCTTGAGATCCTGATTAGGCGTTATGCGCTGCAAAATCGTCTGACGCTCAGCCGATTGCATTTTACCTTTATCCACAAGCCGCAACAGGTCTTTGCCAATTCGTTCATGCCCTTGCTTGGCATGCGCAAGATCCACATCAAGCAGCAACACGTTGCAGCCAGCCTGCGCTGTCACTTGAGCAATGCCTCGACCCATTTGTCCTGCGCCTAAAACGCCTACCACTTTGATATCCACTTCCGCCTCCAGATTAGCTATGTTGTTGCGTTATCTCTTTTTCGTTACACACGCTCGACTATGAGCGCCAAGGCTTCACCGCCGCCAATGCACAAGGTCGCAAGGCCTCGCTTTTTGCCCCGCTGCCCGAGCGCAGAAAGCAAGGTCACCACCAAGCGCGTCCCGGTGGCTCCAATCGGATGACCAAGCGCTACAGCTCCGCCAAACACGTTGGTCTTTTCAGGATCAATGCCTGATTTCTGCATGCAAGCAAGCGCTACGACGGCAAAGGCTTCGTTGATTTCAAACAAATCAATATCGTCAACCTTCATCTGAGCGCGCGCCAATACCTTCTCGGTGGCGCCAACCGGTGCCGTGGTAAACCACTCTGGAGCCTGAGCATGACCTGCATATGCAACAAGACGCGCGAGGGGCTGTAACTTGTACCGCTTGACAGCCTCTTCGCTGGCCAAAACAACCGCGGCAGCGCCATCGTTCACAGACGAAGCGTTTGCTGCCGTGATGGTGCCATCTTTATCAAACACAGGCCTTAGTGATGAAAGCTTATCCAGTCGCGCTCGCCCTGGCTCTTCATCTTCGGATACCAGCGTATCGCCTTTGCGATCCGTCACGGTGACTGGCACGATTTCTTCTTTAAACCAGCCTTGTGTTTGCGCGTGAAGTGCACGCTCGTAAGACTGTTTTGTAAAGTCGTCTTGCACTTGCCGACTAAAGTTACATTCTCTAGCACAAAGTTCACCGGCATGACCCATGTGCATGTTGCCGTAGGGATCCCAAAGACCATCGTGCACCATGGTATCGATCACCTCGCCGTTACCCATGCGATAGCCGGAGCGTGCTTTGGGCAAAATATAAGGCGCGTTGCTCATCGATTCCATGCCCCCAGCAACCACTAACTCAGCATCATCCAGCAAAATCGCTTTTTGGCCCATGATGATTGATTGCAACCCCGATCCGCACACCTTGTTGATAGTCGTCGCAGGCACGTTGTTCGGCAGTCCCGCCCCTTTTGCAGCTTGACGTGCGGGGGCTTGGCCAACTCCGGCACTTAGCACATTACCCATATAACATTCGTCGATGGCATCTGCAGAGAGACCTGCATGCTCAAGCGCTGCCCTTATCGCCGTAGCTCCTAGTTGTGGCGCCGTAAGAGAAGATAAGCTACCCAAAAAAGAAGCTATCGGTGTTCTTGCACTGCCAACGATGTAAACCTGCTTACTCACGCTTCACCTCCTCAAAAACTTATCGGTGATTTCACGGACTACCGTGTAGGGATCCTCGTTCATCTGCAAGACTCGTTCAACTTCTTCGTCAAGTTCAGTCTGCAATAAAGAACGCACTCGAGTTAAAACAGACTGTTCCAGTAACCAGCCCATCTGTTCCTTTAGTTTTTCCCGCCGTTTTTGCTTTCCAGGCTCTGTATCAAACAAAAACCGCTGATGAGCCCCAACGGCATTCATTAGTTCGTCTACGCCCTGCCCTGTGGCTGCAACGGTCTTGATAATGACAGGTTCCCAGTTCGTGTTGTTGCATCTGGCTTTGTTTGGCTCCAAGGGCGCTGTGCCGTGATGATGCGCTTTAAAAGCATCGTCTACTTCATAACCAAGCGCTACCATGTGTTCAAGATCGGCAACTGCAGCATCTGCACCAGGCTTGTCACTCTTGTTCACTACAAACACGTCGGCGATTTCCAAAATACCAGCCTTAACGGCTTGGATGTCATCGCCAAGGCCAGGCGCACTCACCACAACCGTTGTATCAGCCAAGCGCGCAATATCCAGCTCGTCTTGTCCGACGCCCACGGTCTCCACGATCACCACCTCGCAACCAAAAGCATCAAGCACACGGGACAAGTCCAAAGCGGAAAAGGAAAGTCCACCCAGCGCACCTCGCGTAGCAATGGAACGGATGAATACCCCCGGATCCAAAAAATGATCCTGCATGCGAATCCTGTCACCGAGAATTGCTCCGCCTGAAAAAGGACTACTGGGATCGACCGCAAGCACACCAACTTTTTTTTGGGCCTTGCGAAACGATGTCACAAGCTCGGCAACCAAAGTACTTTTACCTGCGCCAGGTGTCCCCGTAATGCCAAGCACCATGGCCTTGCCCGTGTAAGGATAGAGCGTAGCGAGCAGGCGCTCGTAACCCTCGCTTCGATCATCAACCAGCCGTATCGCCCGCGCCGCAGCGCGTGTCGAACCCGAAACAACCTCCTCTGCTAAGGCCACCATCCGATCCGTCATGCCTTATTCTATCACAGACTAGTAGAGCTCCGCCCGGATTCGCTCGACGAATCAGAACGCTGTGCTAACTTGGTGGCCCATGAAATCGCTTCATTCCATTCTTGGGCTTCTTGTACTGAGCGCATGCACAGCCGTTTCACCCGAAAAAGAGGATGAAAACGTTGATGGACAACTTCTTGCGCAAGCCATAGGGCCCTTAACTCAGGATACCCCTATTCCCGAAGGGTTCAGTTGTCAGCAAAGCATTGAGCTTAGAGACAGTCTTGGAATTATACTTCGAGGGGTGCGCTCGACCTCGTACCAAAATCAAGACAACGATCTTGTTGTAATCTGGTTCGAGTTCGATGACGCTCAAAGCGAGACCGAAGGCCTGTTGCCCAGCATTCAGATTCGAAGCAGCGCGACGCCAGGCATGCTGTGGCAAGACGTGCTCAGCCCCGAGCTTGCTTTCTGGCAGGAGCAGGAAGGCCGGCCCCTATATTACACCATCTACTACGAACTTAATCACGACGAAGATGGCTTCATGCAGCTCTTTTGCAAACACGCGAGGAAGTTGGACGGGATGCTTTCGCTTAGATGCCTCGGCGCACTCTGTTCAAACTCAACCTGCTCCTGAAACTAAGAAGCGATAGTGACACTAATCGGACAATGATCGGAGCCCATGATTTCAGGATGAATACGAGCTCCTGTGATTTCCTTTTTCAGAGCATCTGAACTAAGCACGTAGTCAATCCTCCAGCCGACGTTACGCGCACGCGCTCCGGCACGCTGTGACCACCAACTGTAGTGATGCGGATCAGAAGTAAACATCCGAAAGGTGTCGGTGTAGCCGTGCCCGAGCCAACGAGAAAACTCCTCGCGTTCTTCGGGCAAAAAGCCGCTTGTCTTTTCGTTCGCTTTGGGCCGTGCAATATCAATTTCCGTATGAGCCGTATTGAAGTCCCCCATAACGACCAAGCGCTCGTTTTTTTTCACGGCCGGCTCGAGATAGTCAAACAAGCGCTGATAGAAAGCCAGCTTGAAAAGCACTCGACTGTTGTCACGGTCCTTTCCATTTCCATTGGGAAAGTAGCAGTTTACAACCCAGAGTTTACCGAACCGCGCCACTTGCAAGCGTCCCTCACAGTCAAATTCCTTCGCACTAAGCGAGATATGAACTTCGTCGGGTTCCTGACGAGAATACAAGGTCACGCCGCTATAACCTTTGCGTTCGGCACTGACCGAATGACGATACCAACCCGCTGGAGCACGCAACTCTTCTGGGATCTGCTCTTCGTTCGCGCGCACCTCTTGTAGACCCACAATATCTGCGCCGCAGTGCTGAAACCAATCGAGGAAACCCTTTTTGCAGGCCGCTCGAATACCATTAACGTTCCATGAATATATAAGCATAACCGAGGCATTGTGCAGCAGAGCTACGCTAGAATCAATTGGTCGTGGTATAGCTGCGGTGACATGGTCTTTTGTCGCGTGATAAAAAAGAGCTTTCATAGCTTTCATGATCAGCACGGGTCGCTAGTGAGCGCAGCGATTGCCTTTTACGCGCTGCTCTCGGCTTCTCCTTTGGCCATCGCGGTTGTACTTTTTGCCGGCACTTTCTTAGGCGAACAAGCCGTACAAGCCGAAATGTTTTCACAACTACGATTCTACATTGGTACCGATGCAGCGACGCATTTGCAGGAATTGCTGCGCCGAGCTCAACATCCAGAAGGTCGAAACCTGGCCACCGGACTCGGTCTGCTTGTGCTTTTGTTTGCGAGTAGCCGTTTGTTTTCTTCAATACGAGTAGCCCTAAACCAAATTTGGAAGGTAAAGCGCTCCACCGAACTTCACTGGTATCAGTTAACAACTCGAGCCCTCAAACGAAGGGTCATTGCCCTTGTGCTCGTTGGTCTTTGTGCCCTGGTCATGATGCTGGTTATGCTATGGAAAACATTCGTGCTCTATTTTTCAAGTTGGTTGCCCTCACCGCTCAATCAGTTCAACTCCGAGACCAGCGTGGATCTTGTTGCAGCTTTTGTTTTGCTTGCCCTTATGTTTTTGCTAGTTTTCAAATGGCTGCCGGATAAGAGTCTCTCATGGCGCAATGTAGCCATGGGTGCCACTGTGACTTCTGCCCTTTTTGTCCTCGGCTCTTTTGGTGCTGGACTGTATCTGCAGAAACTCGCTTTGTTTTCGGCCTACGGTGGGGCGGGTACCATCGCGATGGTGTTTTTGTGGGCTTATTATTCAGCCCAAGTCTTTGTGTTTGGCGCAGCCTTCGCCTATCACTGGGCCGAAGAACGCGGCGAAGCGCGCCTGGAAGAGTAAAAGTTAGTGGGCGATGCTGGATTTGAACCAGCGACTTCCACCGTGTGAAGATGGCACTCTACCCCTGAGTTAATCGCCCGATGAGATGGGCTACTAGATAGCAGCGCCGCAGCAAAGCTGCAAGATGCAGATTTCCAAAAAAAAGCTTTAACTCGAGAGCTTTGCCTTTAAAATATCACCCAACGTACCCAAGCTCTGCTTCGAGGATTCTTTACGATAGTCTTTGACCGCACGCTTTTCTTCGTCGTTCAAATAGCCACGGTGTGAACACTTGAGCAAGCCGTTTCGCTCGATGCGAATAATCTTCACCTCGAGCTCGGCGCCGACAGCAAAGAGATCTTTTTTCTCCTGTGCGCTCGCGCCGCCCATATCTTTGGATGAAATGAACCCGCGGCCTTTTTTGCCTGCGACTCCGACAACATGAATATCGAGCCCTTGGCGGCCACTTTTGGTGACGCGTACAGGAACATGTGCGCCAACCTTAAGTTTGGATAGTGGAAGCAAGGTTTCGCCTTGCGCCTGAGCCTCTAGCATCGCTTTTGCTTCGTCGGGTGTAAGCTTTGATAAGGAAATGCGGCGTTGTTTGCGGTCCACCCGCTCGACAACCACGTCCACTTCGTCGCCAACCTTTAACGCTTGATCAGCATGGACGAGTTTATCTCCAAGCTCAGTGATATGCAGCAAGCCCTCAACATGCTCGGCAAGCTCAATAAAAGCACCGAACTCCATGAGCTTCGTGGCTTTGCCTTTTTGAATACTTCCTGCTTTTAGGATGTCCTTGTGAGCATCCCAAGGATCCGGCTCGAGAGCTTTTAGCGAAAGTGAAACTCGCTCGTAGCGTTCCTTCTTATGTTGCGGCTCAAGCACTTTGAGAACTTTTACGGTGATATCGTCACCGATCTTTGCCACGTTCTTAGGAGTGACACTTCGATCGTAGGAAAGCTCACTTGCATGCAGCAATCCTTCAAGGCCTCCTAGATCAACGAACAAGCCGAAATCACGGATCTCCGCGACTTTCCCGGTGACGCTTTGTCCCACATGCAGAGTTTCAATCACATGCTTGGCACGCTCTTTGGCTTCTTTTTCCAGGATGTGCCGGCGACTGACAACGATGTCGTTGTGCTTTTCTTTGGCTGCAGCAACTCGAAAATCAAAAACGAAACCCAAAAACTCTTCGGGTTTTTCAATCGGTTTCAGAGCCATGCCTCTTGCCGGGCAAAAGGCTCGTAAGCCGTAGACAAGCACATCGAAACCACCACGGTTATAACCAAACACCAAACCCGGAACGGTCGTGTGCCCAGTTTGCGCACGCGTTACAAGAGCTTTGGAAACAGCTTGATCGACCACACGATTGTAAAGGGCAACGTGGCCGCTTTCGGAGACAACCGATACTCGGCCTCTGAAAATCTCACCAACTTTCGCTTGCTCGTGTGGCGGCAACCCTTCAGGAGGGACAGGATCAACCACAGTCTCTAGCTCTTGCACAGTGTCGCTGGCAGCATCACTAGCAGCGCCAGGTACGCTCGTGTGATCTTGCTGCGCTATCGCCTCTAGGGGCTCTTCGCTTGGAACTGTTTCGGGCGTTGCCGGTTCAGTTGCTTCAATCGCGGGGGGCTCAGATTGCGCGGCCGGGGGCAACTCGGCCGGGGTTTTTGCTTCATCTTGAGACGCAAAGGCGGTCGCTTTGCCAAACAAATCAACAACAAGTGCGCCGTCTCGAATCTCGGTCACCTTGCCAGCTACGATTTCTCCTGCACTAAAAGCATGACGGCTTTTTTTCGATCGAATCAACGGCCAAAAAGGAGCCGTCGATTGAACATCAACTTTTGCGGGTCCATCTCCAGCTTTCTTCTTCTTGCGCTTCTTTTTAGCTTTGGTGGCCTTGCCTTGTGCTTTGGCCTGCTGCGTAGTGCCTTCCGCCTGCTGCGCGGAAGCATCTTCTGCGTGCGGCTTGACTTCAGTGTCCATCGCTAAGTCGACGTCTGAAGACTGAGCCTCGAGGTGAGATTCGCCCGCATCAGCTACATTTGCATCCAATGGCTGATCGCTTGACTGCTCAGAGTGCTCATTTGCAGAAAGCTCGGTAGCTGGAGTCTCAGGAACGCTTATATCTTGAGCCTCTTGTTTTGACTCGGCGGGGTTATCATCTGTCACTACTTCGGGGTTATCCATGGTGCCCATCCAATCGCTAAAATTCCCGGGACGAAGACATGCCTCATGCGCACGCTCATTGACCCGGTTGTGGGCGTATACCAGTTCAGCCCGGGTTTTCAAGAGCACATGGCCTTACACTCATGAAAACATCGAGGACTATTGAAGAAAAACAGCGTCACAGCGTAAAGCTCTCGGTGTCGAGCTGTTGAAACCTTTGACCTCCGTGTGGGGTCAAACTACCCTTAAGCTTGTCCAAAAACTCAACCAACGAGCGACGACGGTCCAAACGCGGTCCCATTGAACTCAAGATGGAATACCAAAGTCTGAATACTTTTTTTTCAGACTACACGCACAACATCAGTCGTGGCGGTACCTTCATACGCACCGAACGTCCTTTGCCGATTGGGACTCTCTTTCATTTTATACTTACTATTCCTAATGTTGAGGAGCCACTTCGCCTCAAGGGTCGAGTGCATTGGAGACTAAAACCAAAAGACTGCAAAGACGGACAAGAGCCTGGCATGGGAATCGGTTTTGTCTACGATGACGAAGTTCAAAGACAACGCACCATCGCGCTCGTCGAAACGCTCATGACGAATAGTCTCGGCCCATTACTGTATGACAAACTCGTCGCCTCCCACCTCAGGCCTCCCGAGGAATAAACCACTATTTAGCTATCACGGCGCTCGCGAGACTAAAGCCTTCTCCTCGCCTATTCGTTCCTGCCTGCTTGCAACACTACTTGAAATGCAAAACAGTTCGCTCTGTACGAAGCATATTTTGGTGAGAGGTCGTGAAGCACCGAGACAGAGGGGCCCCACGCGCAGTTCCGCAGCGAAGCGAGGACTGTTTGAGCATGAGGACCCTCTGTCTCGGTGCACACTCGGTAACATTCACTGGATAGGTGTCGACGCGTTGACACGGAGGAGAGCCCGCGCTAGGTCCCTGCTTATCATGGCAACCACTCCGGGTGAGATGCGGCAACTTCTAGATGACCTAAAACAGCGAATGAATGCGCTGGGGAGGTATCTTTGACCTCGAGGGCCTACGCTCGGAAATCGATCATCTCAACGCCCAGACAAGCGTTGAAGGTTTCTGGGATGACCAAGACGGCGCCCAAGTCGTTTTACGCAAACGCGCTGGCCTAGAAGCCACCTTGGCCAACTACGAAAAACTGCAGAGCAACATTGCCGATGCTGCAGAGTGGCTAAGCATGATCAGCGACGAAGAGGATCCCGAAGTTTTAAATGAACTTCAAGCCACCCTTCCCGAGCTGAGCAAATCGCTTCGCAGCATGGAACTGTCTCGCATGCTGAGTGGCTCAGAAGATTCTTCTGATGCCATTGTCACCATTCATCCTGGAGCCGGTGGCACCGAAGCGCAAGACTGGGCTGAAATGCTAATGCGTATGTATTTACGGTGGTGTGAGCGCCGCGGGTTTAAAACCGAGATTGTCGATCATCAACCCGGCGATGAAGCGGGTATCAAGAGCGTTTCTTTTCAAGTCTCTGGACCCTATGCCTACGGCTATTTGCGTGCTGAAAACGGCGTACACCGCTTGATTCGTATCAGCCCTTACGATGCCAGCGCCAGGCGGCACACATCCTTTGCAGCCGTCTATGTTGTTCCTGACCTTGAAGAAGACGTCGGCGACATTGAAATCAAACCGGAAGACCTGCGCGTTGATACTTATCGCGCTAGCGGCGCGGGCGGTCAGCACGTCAACCGTACCGAGTCAGCCATTCGCATTACGCACCTTCCCACCAATATCGTCGTGCAATGCCAAGCTGAGCGCTCCCAACACAAAAACCGCTCGACTGCGATGAAAATGCTGCGAGGACGCCTTTACGAAAAAAGCCAGGCAAGAGCGCGAAGCGGCGTTTGAAAAAAACTACGGCAGCAATAAGATGGAAATCGGCTTTGGCTCCCAGGTTCGAAGTTACACCATGGCTCCCTATCGCCTCGTGAAAGATGAACGCACCGAACACAAATCTGGCAATGTCGATGCCGTACTCGACGGCGATTTAGACGATTTTATTGAAGCCTATTTAATGGCGGTTACAGACCGCGACGAAGCACGAAAAAAAGAAAGCACACACTAACCATGGCGACCGAAGACGAGCTCATTGCCACGCGAAAAGAGAAGGCTGAAACGTTAAAGCAGGCAGGAAGCCTTCCTTACCCCAACGGCTTTCATGCAGACAACGAAAGCCGAAAAAAAGCGTTTTCATTAATCACAAGCGAAGCGGAACGCGCCAAACTTCCCACCGAGCACGACCTAAAGGACGACGCTGAGCAGTTCGTGCTTTTCGGTCGCATCATCGCCAAACGCGGCCCTTTTGTGGTTTTCCGCACGCCACTTGGCGACATGCAAAGCTTGGTACGCAAAGACGAGCTTAGCGAAAACGAGGCCTCGCAGTTTGCCGCTCTCGACCTGGCAGACCACGCCCTGGTGAAGGGGCCCTTGATGCGAACGCGCACTGGCGATGCAGCCATCAAAGCGAAGCATTACCAGCACATCGGCAAAGCCCAGCTGCCACCACCGGCCAAGTGGCATGGCCTGACCGACATTGAAAAGCGATACCGTGAACGCTATGTCGACCTCTTTGCCAACCCAGACGTCGCCACAGTATTTCGAGCACGAAGCCTAATTGTTTCTGCCCTCCGTGAATTTCTAAATGAACGCGAGTTCCTTGAAGTTGAAACACCGCTTTTGCATCCTTTGCGTGGGGGAGCCACAGCGAAACCCTTTCAAACACACCACAACGCCCTCGACTCCAAGCTCTATCTGCGCATCGCACCAGAGCTTTACCTCAAGCGTTTGCTCGTAGGCGGCCTCGAACGCGTGTATGAAATCGGTCGCTCCTTTCGCAATGAAGGGATCAGCACGCGTCACAACCCCGAGTTCACTATGCTCGAGTTCTACATGGCTTATGCTGATTGCGATGACTTGATCGCTTTGTGTGAGGCTATGATTAAGCATGTCGATGCGCATCTGCTGGACAAGTTCCCTCAGTTCAGCGCCGAGCGCAGCGTCGATTTCTCAGAAAACTGGGCTAAAGTAAGCATCCGTCAAAGCATCGCGGACTGCCTAACAAAACTCGATGAACAAGAACTCGGCCCCTGGAGAGAAGCGTTGGGTGCGCAAGGCGTGTTCGATGAAAGCACTGTTAACAACGCGCTTTTGAAAAACACGGCATCACTCGAAAAACGCGCCCAAATCGAGCTTAGTAAATGCAAGAGCTACGGTCAAAATGTCTTTTTCCTCTTTGAGCACCTTGTCGAAGGTCGACTCACGCAACTCTATCGTAACCAAGCAGGGGATAAATCGCTTCCGGTGTTCATCACAGAATACCCGATTGAAGTCTCTCCTCTTGCAAGGCCCAATGATAGCGATCCCCGTTGGGTGGACCGTTTCGAGCTTTTTGTTGAAGGACGAGAACTTGCCAACGCCTTTAGCGAACTGAACGACCCAGACATTCAAGCGGAACGTTTCAAAGCTCAATTGCAAAACCGCAGTGCTGGGGACGAGGAAGCTATGGATTTCGATGCCGATTACATTCGCGCACTTCAGCACGGCATGCCCAACGCGGGAGGTTTTGGACTCGGCGTTGACCGTCTGGTCATGACCCTTTGCTCACAGCACTCCATTCGTGATGTCTTGTTGTTTCCCCTGCTCAAGCCCGAGACTGATGAGCGCGCATGAACACTAGCGCAAAAAAAGCAGGGTACTTCCTTTGGTGGACCTTTGATGCCATCGCCCTCGCTGCATTTGTTGCCGCAAGTCTTACATGGCCAATTCAGCCACCCAACGACAAAGCCGAGGCGGTTTATACCGCACTAGCAAGACTCGTCATCACCTTGCTTGTCCTGTTCCGTCTAGCGCGCCGAAGTATCCCGCTTATGCTGAACGCAGCCGAACGAATCAACGTTCGCGTCTTTGTAGCATCACGTTTTTTGCGCGCAAAAAAGAGCGGTTTTTTAGGCGCCATCACCGCCCTGGCTCTGTTGGCAGTCACCGTATCGTCTTGCGCACTCACCACAACGCTTTCGGTGATGGGCGGTTTTCGTACCGACCTAAAACGAAAAATACTTGGCAATACCGCGCATATCGTGATCAGCCCCCAGAGCGGAAAACTTGAGGGCTGGCAGCCTATCATCGACCGTGTTGACTCGGTTAAAGGAATCAAAACAACTGCACCCTTCCTTAGTGCCGAAGTCATGGTCTCAAGCGCCACCAATCTTAGCGGCGCCCTTTTGCGCGGCATGTCCACCGATGCCCTTAGCAAAGTCACCAACCTTCCCAGCCAATTGCGTTCAGGAAAGCTAGAGTACCTCGATCATCCAGAAAAGCTGCTCAACCTTGAAGACGAAGAGCGTGACGAAAACAGCAATTCATCTTCTAAAAAGAAAAAAGAAGGCGCACTCAAAAAAGAAAAACACCTGGCTAAGCAAACAGACATTCCTAGTACCGACGACATTCTTGATACCATGATGATTCCGGAGCCCCTGCTTGCCCCTCGTGAAGTGCTCCCTGGCCTTATTATCGGCCAAGAGCTTGCACGCGCCCTAAGGCTTTTCGTGGGTGATGATGTCAACGTTGTCTCACCACGAGGCGATTTGGGACCGAGCGGACCGATGCCTAAAACGCGTCCTTTTCGTATCGCAGGCATTTTTTATAGCGGCATGTACGAATACGACATGAAGCACATCTACATGACGCTGGATTCTGCTCAAAAGTTTTTAGGCGTAGGCGACAGCATCTCTGGAATTGAAAGCAAAGTTAACGCCATTGAGAAAGCACCTAGCATTGCAACTAAAATCAGAGCAGCGCTTGCTCCGCTGCATCGTTCATTGTCCATCAAGGATTGGCGACAGCTAAACAGCAATCTCTTTGGAGCGCTTGCTTTAGAAAAGCTAGCGATGTTCGTCACCCTTGGCATTGCGATTTTGGTAGCCAGCTTTTGCGTCATCAGTTTACTCAGCTTGATGGTGCAAGAAAAAAGACGCGGGGTGGCTATTCTTAAAGCCATGGGTGGAGATGATAGAAGCATTGTCTACGTATTCATCCTAGCCGGTGCATTCATCGGCGTATTCGGAGCTGCCATGGGTTTGTCCCTGGGCTACTTGATCTGCTTCCTCGCAGAGCATTTTGTATTGCCCGCCCTAAGTGCCTTCGGACTCATGCAAGTTGACCTTTCAGAGGTGTATTATCTCGATAAACTTCCGGTAAACATCGACCCCATTGAGTTTCTCTTGGTCGGTATCGCATCGGTTGTGGTATGCATCCTCGTCACCATCTACCCTGCAATTTTAGCCAGTCGCATCCGCCCTGTCGATGCGCTTCGCGAACACTAACTTTGAACTCACCATGAACGAAAACGCCCCACAGCTACACATCGAACACCTCAGCAAGCATTTCATGCATGACGGTCTCAAGCTTGAAATTCTCAAAGACCTGGATCTTTCCGTTGATGCAGGCGAGATGCTGTCCGTGGTCGGACCTTCAGGTGCCGGCAAAAGCACCTTACTCCATATTTTAGGCACGCTTGATTTGCCAAGCTCCGGACAGATCTTTTATCAAGGCACGGATGTCACGCGCTACTCGAGCGCAAAGCTAGCGGAGTTTCGTAACAGGAGCATCGGTTTTGTCTTTCAGTTTCATCACCTGCTACCCGAGTTCAATGCCCTAGAAAATGTCATGATGCCAGGTTTGATTGCTGGACGCCCTCGAGGCCCGCTAAAAAAGCGCGCAACGGACCTGCTAGACGACGTGGGCATGTCCCATCGCTTGAATCACAGACCTTCGGAGCTTTCAGGTGGCGAGCAACAGCGCGTCGCCCTAGCCCGCGCCCTCACCATGCAGCCCCATATCGTGCTTGCCGATGAGCCCACGGGTAATCTGGACACCGCCACAAGCGACACCGTGCATAAGCTCTTTTTTGATCTTAACAAAAGCACGGCACCACCTTCCTCATCGTCACCCACAACCGCGAGCTCGCAGCAAGCATGCCTCGCGTCGTCCACATGCGCGACGGCCGCATCGAAAAAGACGAACGCAAAACCTCAGCACTTTGATCTCAAAGGCCAGTGAGCCGCTGAGCACTCACTCTCCGGACCTATTCGGCTTGGTTATGCTAAGGCCTATACATGTCGGCAGACACATTGTCGATTCACCTGAACGAGTAGTCCTTCCTTGGTCTAGCCATCACCAACGCAACGGCCTTCCAGCCACCGAACCATACTCTCTACTCGAAACGAGACCTAAAAGGGACCAGTCTCAGCTACAAATAACTAAGCCACCAATACCTATGGGAACGTTTAAATCGTGCGTACCACGTACACAGTGGGAGCAACGATACCACGATACCAATCCACACAATGTACACCCTTAACAGACTGGCATGGATGTCCGCAGGCCAATTGGAATGAGTAAAGAGCGGTCCGTCCCATTGTCCGAATGATGTATAAACCCACAACATCGAACAAAAATGAATAAGAGGAAGGTGAAGCACATAGAAAAAGAAAGGCACACGACCCAACGTGCTGAGCGTACCAGCGATAGTACCATGTGCGCGCTTAGCCAAAGGGATAGCAAGAAAAAACAATCCTAGTGTTAGCAATAGGAATTGAAGGGAAGGTGGATATTTAGTCGTATTCAAAAACGCCATGGTTGTGTAAAGCGGACCGCGTGCCACCAAAAACTTCCCGTTATGCGATGGAAAAAAACCCGGTTCACCGTACCCGTGAAAACCACGAAGGAGGATAAAAGCAACTAAGCAGAAGCTTGCCATATACCACGAATTCCAATTTTTTCGACCATCGTCGAATACCAACAACGGAGCTAAAACATAACCTGCAACCATAACACCTACCCACGGAATCAATGGATAAATCACATCGATTTGTGCAAAAGGAAGTCCTGGCGTGGGAATTGATCCGTGTACGTGAAGTATGATCCAGAGCCAATCGAAGGCACCTAAACTTGAAGGACTGATTCCATCAGCTAAATTATGAAGCGCTATTGAGAGTACCGCAAAACTTGCAACAACCCATCTGGGACAAAAAACAAGCAAAGACAGTATCAACATCGACACACCAATGACCCATATCACCTGTAGCACTAGGAGAGGATACGCAAAGAACCAGGAAAAATTGACCACTGTAACTTCAATAACGATAAGCCAAGCACCTCGTTTGGATAGAAACGCAGAAAGCTGCCTTGCATTCAACTTCCTTTTTTTTCGATAAAGCCAAACGCTAACACCTGATAAAAAAACAAAAATCGGTGCACATAAATGACTAATGAAACGAGTAAAAAATAGTGCGGAATTGGTTTTTGTTAGATCAAGGGCATCAAAAGGAAATGCTCCGAAATATTCCCTAGTATGGTCGAGAGCCATTAATACAATGGCTAGACCTCGGAGAACGTCAATAAAAACCAGACGTGTAGATTTGGTGTAGGAGAAAGCTTCGTACATTGCTTGGACGACTACCAACGCAAAAGCAATTTGCGTTCAAATATTGAAATACAGATATCTAGCAATATAGCTTTTTTTTATTTCGTGTCACGGCATTCGCGACCAATTGCCTAAAAAACGCAACGACTAAGACATGTTGCAAAGCAAAACCATTTACCTTTTCTCGGCTTTGCTTGTACGGTACAGAACCTATCCCGTCTATGACTCGGTCACCACTACTATTCACGATCCTCAAACTTGCTTGGCCCATGATCATCGCACGTTCGACTCAAGCTATAGTGGGTCTCTCCGATGCATTGATGAGTGCCCCGTTAGGCGAGGCAGGTCTTGCGGCGGTAACCACGGGATCGGTAAATACTTTTTCAATTCTAACCCTGCCTTGTGGCACAGCTTTCATTCTGCAAAGTTTTTCGGCTCAGTTCGCGGGACGGAATGATAAGCAAACGAATACACGATATGCCTGGTACGGATTGATATTCAGCGCGCAGGCCGGACTAATAGTGATAGCACTGCTGCCAGCCCTACCTTGGTTTTTGCATCTTTTTGCGTATCAAACGTCTGTTCGCCTCCAAATAGCAGATTATATGTATTACCGATTTATCGGTGCTTTTGCAGTGATAGGCCTAGAAGCTATTGGTAATTGGTACGCAGGGCTAGGAAAAACGCGATTGCACATGAACGCGGGTCTCATCGGTATGATTTGCAATGTTTTTCTGAACTTCCTTCTAATTGAAGGTCACTGGGGCGCACCTGCCTTAGGCGCAAAAGGAGCTGGCATAGCGAGTTCCATCGCAAGCATTATCGCCTTTCTCGCTTTGCTTGTTTTTTTTCTATTCGACCAGCGTAAATATAATCTTGCGGCATTGCGCACAATGAAAGGCTCGGAGTTTTTGCGTGTACTATGGTTTGGGCTCCCCCACGGAACAAATTTATTCTTGGAATTTGCGGCGTTTACAGTGTTTATCAGCGTCGTCGTTGCTCAACTGGGAACCACCGTTTTGGCCGCTGCAATGGTCGTCTTTAATATCAATACCGCCTCCTATATGCCTGCGTTTGGCGTTAGCTCTGCAGGAGCTATTATTGCGGGACAACACATAGGATCTAAACAATCATCGCGAGTGTGGCCTACTTTAAAAACCACTATATTAATAGCAATCGCGTGGGAAGTTACTGTAGGCTTTTTCTATTTGTGCATACCAGAACAACTCATGCTTTGGTTTGCGTTCGACCAAGACTCGAATGAAATGATCCGAATTGGAGCGTCAATGCTAGTAGTAAGTGCAACTTGGCAGGTTTTTGATGCGGTCAGCATGAGCTACGGGGAAACACTGCGTGCAGCGGGCGATACATTCTGGTGCATGCTTGCGCGCATCTTACTTTCTTGGCTTTTCTTTGTACCGCTTGCCTATTTCTCGGCCATTATATTCAATGGGGGATATCTCGCTGCAATGGTAAGTTTACTTTGCTGTCTCGTCGCGCTTGCTGCGATACTGGCGTGGCGCTTTCATAGCGGAGCGTGGCGTCAAATTTCGCTTACTGGAAACACTTAGCTTGCATTGGCTTGCAGTAAGCCTAGACTTCGTTTTCCGCGCCCTTTGCTGCCACTAAGATCCGATAAATCGATGTGAATAATAGCTTCCACCAAGGTCTTTCCGGTTTCCGTGAGAGTAATGATTTTTCTATTCGTATCGACCGTCAACAATCCATGCTTTTCAAGCTTTTTAAGATCGTTCACCATAGGAAGCGAAAAAAGCGGCTCAGAAAATTTCGCTTCGAAAGCCTCGGCTGATACAGGCTCACAGGCGCTAAGAGCCATTTGCAGGAATCTGCCTTTTTCCGCCTCTTCATCAAAGCCCCGAATACTTCCAAAAGGGATTCGCCCCTGTTCAATTAACTCGCTGTAGGTCTTGGGGTGTGTCTCAACCGATGCCGTTGAGTGGTCGTTCTGCTGACTTGCTCCAAGACCAATACCAATATCTGGAAACTGCTTATCTTGATCAACCATGATCGCCTTCCAGCGTTCCGGCCCCGTTTCCTTTTTCTGAAAGTACATCGTCGGATGCTCATCGTAGCCAGCATCATTGAGAATCTTAACGGCCTCTTCGCGCATTTGGTAAACCTCACCAAGGCTCGGCCATCGGTGCCCATCTTCTTCCACTTTCTTTCGACGAGCAGCAGATTCCCATGCCGACGGAGCAATCCCGGCTATCGCGGTATTCGTCTCCTTGAATGAAAGAAGATGAAGTTTTGTCACAACGATAGTATCCAATCCAAGATCGACACATCGCTTAACATCATTGAGGAACGAAGCGACCGACTGACCAGGAAGACCATAAATCAAATCGCCTGAAATACGGTCAAAGCCCAGTTTTCTGGCATCTTCATACACTCGAACAGCTTCATCTCCAGTGTGATTCCTGCCTGAAATCCTTAGCTGTTCATTGTCAAAGGATTGTATGCCATAGGAAAGCTTGTTAACGCCTATCGACTTAAGCAGTCGCAGTTTCTTCGTTGTCATGCTCTCGGGAGCCTTCCACGCGCACCGATGAACTTGGAAGGAAGTTAAAAGTGTCTAAATAAAACCCAATAAGATCAGACAAAGCGCTGTCGGGTAGCTGTGTCGGAGTACCTCCGAACAGGTTAAATTCACCAACAGGAGTTTTGGCAATTTGCGGGACTTTTTCAATTAAAAGTTTGGCTTCTTTCTTATTCATTTCAACCCAATCGGATGATTGGGCCAAACCTTTCTCTTCGTTGTGGTGACGAACAATGACCGCGAATTGGCAAAACTTACAGCGATAATTGCAAAGCGGTATAGTCCCCCAAAGATGAAACTCAGGGGCACTGGCCAACGATCGATGCATATCTTCAAGGTACTTTTCCTCGGAATAGTTTTCCAAAACACCAGGAAAAACGTGTGAACCGAAGGGATCAGCAGAAATGAAATCCCGCAAACGCCGAAGGTCATCGTTCAGCAACAAATCAACAACGCTGGGTTTTGCATACGCTGGATCGAAACGTGTCAGCGATTCTCGTGTCTCCAAATCAGTCATCTCTAAAACACTCCCCCGTTGCCAAAATAGTTGTGGACTTCTCCAGACTCTCGATCTTCAGAATAAAAATAATAAAAATCCCGGATATCCAGTTCGCTCATCAACTCAGAAACATTTCGAATTGCTTGAGGATACTCAGGAAGGTCTCCAAAATCAGCATCAATTTCAAGTCGACACCGCTCAAACAACGCCGGAGCAAACTCAAAGTACAAGCGATAACACGCGGTGCGGTACGAATGCATCATCCTGTAATTTGGCATGCCCTCTTGGAGCTTTATCTCCTGGATTCTCTTCTCAAGCGCATTCGCTAAATCTTCCCAAGAAACGATTCAACGTCGCTTTTCTCAAAGAGTTGAGGAGAAAGAAACAAAGGCAGAATGATGTACTTAAGCACGAAATCTTTATTCGTATAGTCTTGCAAAGACTTGAGTTCTGCTTCGTCGAGATCTTTCAGGCTATCTCGTTTGTGTTCTTTGCGAATATTCGTTAGCTCAAGATCCCGTCCTTACCATAGGTAAGCCCTTTGATCATCAAAGCGATATCTTGATCAACTCGCCGCGAGTCAGCTCTTACTTTTGAGTTCTTGGCAAATACAATGGACTTGCCCATTTCCCGTATTTCAGCGCCAAAATCCATGTCATCACTGCAGTGATCAATAAACTTACCATTGCTAAGCTGGTAAAATTCTTTAATACCTCCAGCTTCAACATAGTCTTTGGCATACACGGCATAGCCCCGGCCTTCCGGAAGTCCGCCTGTTATCTCATTGATCTTATCTCGTGCATTCATGGTGCGGCTAATCAGACTCCACAGCCTGGGTCGAGAGAGAAACTGACGACGATCGTAGTAACAACTCGAAACCGAAATCGCTGCATCTGAAGACTCGAGCGTAGTCACAAGGTAGTAAAGCCAGTCATTTTGGTGAACGCAATCGGCATGCGTCAGCAAGAGAATCAAGCCCCTACCCATTGCAAAAGGGTCGAAATGTTTAGCAATCGCATGCTTCATGCCGGTGATAAGCGCTGGCACTAAACCTTTTGGTTTCACATCGACAATATCTAGGTTAAACTCGGGATACCTTTCCTTAAAGGAAAGCACAACTTCCTTCGTTCCGTCTTGCGATGGCGAATAGGCGATTACAACCTCATAGTGTTCTTTTGCAATCGGCAGTCCATCCTTATCTACCTGGTCGTAAAGAGATTTTAGCGTATCTTCCACCCTGGATGCTTCATTGTAGACTGGAATTGTAATGCTATATTTGACTTCGCTCTTCGTCATATCGTATGCGTTTTCTCAACAATAAATAAAGAAACCCCCACTAAGCTCCCGAATGACGATGAACTGTGGATTTGGGCTTTCTTCTTTTTCGTGGCTCCTCACGTCCAGCACGACGAGGCTCTGACAACTCCGCTGGAAGCAGGATAGAAGGCCCCCTGCCAGGCCTTGTTTTCGGCGATTTGTTAAGCGAATCCCTTTGCTTTGATCTTAGGAGAGCAATCTCATCAAGTACATTGATACTTTCTAAACCCAACAGCTTTTTAACCTTCGTATTGTCAAGGCTTAGATCAAAAGGACGAATCGCTACCGGATCAACCGCTTCTTTAATATCGCCAACATCAAGTCCGCAAACCTGAGCATAGTACTGCGCAAATTCGAAACGAGATATGCGTCTATCACTACTAACATTATAGACTCCTGTGACGTCTTTTTCGACCATCTTCTTGATTATCGAAGAAAGCGTAATCGTCGACACTGGCGAGAAATACCGATTAATGTAGCAAAACGCTTTACCGGTCTCGTTCAACGAACTTTCAATCCATTCGTTGTAACTCTGTTTTGCTTTTTTTACGTAAGTTGTTCCAAAAAAAGTCGTACGAATAACCAGGTGATTAGCAACTGCTCTGGCAAGCGTTTCACCCTCTACCTTTGTTTCTCCGTAATAGTTCAATGGGCGAGGCTCACTGCTTTCCGTATAAGTCCCAACTTTGCCATCAAAGACAAAATCCGATGAAATAAAGATAAACTTCGCGTTCTTTTTTTGAGCAAATTGTGCCAGATACCTCGTAATCTCTACGTTAATGGATCGTGCTCGCTCCTTGTGCTGTTCGCATCCCAAAAGGCTAACCATGCCTGCGCAGTGGATAATGACGTCGGGATTACCTAGTTCAACAACTTTTTCAACCTGCTGCTCTTGCGTGAGATCCGCTTTGATCAAGTTTGCATGTGCGATTTGCGGACGATGGTCATGATAGACACCACAGGTGGTATAGTGAGGATCTTGGCAGAAAGCCTTGGTTAGCTCAGCCCCCAACAGTCCACTCGCACCGGATATGGTGATCTTTTTTGTTTTCATAACGTCTTACACACTTGCCGAGTAACGTTGAACGACAGTCTTCTTTGAACGATTGCTCCTGCTCGTTTTAAGAAACGCTCTAATCTTTCCGTTTAAAAACTCCATCGACAGAAGCTGTTTGCCGAGCTCGAAGTTTTTTTCCGCGATTTGTTTTAGCTGACGCGGGTTTGCGATAGCCTCAGCGACTTCATTAACAAACTCTGGCTCAGGCATCCCGTCATGGTCCTTGGAGGTCTTCATTAAAATGCCCTGGAAGCCGGACCTACCGTACACGTCATCGTACAACGAATAAGTTGAAGTAAGGTATGGCACACCAGCTGCGATAGCTTCACCAATTGGATTTCCGTAACTTTCATAGTCATATGAGGTCAAAAACGAACTTAGATCAGCGTTCGCGAGAATATCCCAGACCGTAAAACCCTCTGATTTTGTGCCGTTCAAGAAATCGCTGTCAAAGGTTGGAAAACATCCGCCAAACACAACTTGCTTCGAAATGCCGAGTTGATTTGCATACGCAATGAGTTTCTCGCTTTCTGCGGGATTCTCGGCTGGGTCACCTGTCACAAAAAGATAGATGTCCTTCTGAGGCAAGCGTTTCATTAACTCCGACAATAGATAGAGTTCTCTATCGATCCGCTTTTGGGGGATGATGCGTGTACAATGAGCGATAAGAAAAGCATTCTCAGGAATTCCGAAAGCAGACCGGGATGACGAGTTTTTCAAAGTCGGCATTTTCCGTTCCATCGAAAAACAGTTCGGGATCACCGATATATTCGATACATTTGCCCAGCTAACGAGATGGCGCCTGTTGAAGTCATGTTGAACAATGTACTGAATAAAATTCGATCGTTTTGGTTTTGGCACATTTTTATATGGAAACGCACCATATTTTGCACCCAGCGGCTCACTGGTTTGCATGAGATCATGATCACGCCAAAATACGTACTTCCCTAGCTTCGATGCCACACCGTATCGCTCAATCGCTTTGTACAACGCACTGGTGAAAATAATATTTTCAGGCAAGGTGCCATTTTCAACGATCAGATAAGCTACGTTGAGTTCGTTAAACTTGTTGACCAACGCATCAGCAATAGCGTCGGATAGCTCTTCGATCTGCGCATTTACGTCAATGGGAATATCCAAGTCTCGTGTCACATAGGCATCCAAAATGGACGAAACGAATTCCTCGTTGTATCGACCTTTGAGCACATCGAGTTCAAAATCACAGAGTTCAACCCAGGCGGGCAACAGATTTTTCTCATTCGCCGTTTTTCGAAAAAAGTTACCTTTGTCAGCTTTGATATCGTAACCAAGATTGAGATAAGTCTCGTAACCTTCCGCGTGAAAGAAGTGGGCGACTTTCAGGAACTCAGCGATGAGTCCGGACATCGCAACCCCATCAAAGGAAATACCAAGTACTGATTGTTTTGTTTCAGGCATAACTGCTTCGCCTAGAAAAATGTTTCGAAAACATTTCCAAAAAGTTACCGGATATAGATAGCGCCTATTTCATAAGCTGCAAGAACTGATTTCCATTCGATAAAAAAAGTTTTCTATCAAGTTGATTTTACGTGTTTATTGAAGAAAGCACGCGTCAATGACGCACCGTCACCTCCCTGAATCCTCCATCACTTCGACTCAGCGCTAACCTCCAGAGCCACGCCAACCGTCTGAAATGATCCAAATTCTGTCTTCTGCAACCAGGAAGACGCATTGCATATCGTTTTGCCAATCATGGACCTCGCTTTTGCAGCTAAGCTACGGCGAGCGAACGACCTTCGTGAAAATTGTCACAATTTCCAAGAAAACACGCCAAAAATGTCATGTTTTTGCGCACAAAACTGCCACAACAGTCATATCCCGTTATTACTGAGATCCATTTCCCGCTACGAAGTGGCTGCTTATCGGAACAGCTCAGTTTACAACCCGCTGAGCAGCCCCGGCTCGAATCTATAATAAGGCAAGTGTTGCTTGACCCAGGCCGCTTCACGCAGGTATAGCCCGCAAAACTGTTTCTTATGCGTTTTTCGACTGCGGCTTGGATTGGGCTTGTTTTAAGCTTCGGGGTCGCGCCCGTGGCTTGGGCGCAGGACCCAGGCGCCGATCCGCCTTTATTGAGCCCCGATGCACCCACCCCAACGGCCCCCCCGACATCCGCAGCCAGCGGCGACGATTCCTCCGCCGATGAGGAAATCAGCGAAGAGAGCTACGAGCCCAACGAGACCCCAAGCCAAGTTCCGAAAACCGTCTGCGACGGCAATGACATTGTGCGATTGGTCCTTCGAGGCAACCGTCGGGTAAGCAGTCGTGACATCCAGGCGACCACGGGCCTTAAGCGCGGTTCGGTCTGCCGCGATGAGGATGTTGCTCGCGCTGCGCATGCTCTCTGGAAAATGGGTTACTTCGATGACATCATCTTCGATGCAAAAGAACGCGGATCCGGTGTAGTGCTTAGCCTCGAAGTGCGCGAGCGACCCGCCATTGGCGCCATCCGCTACGAAGGCAACGACGAGCTTGACGACGAGGACTTAGAAGAAGTGGTTGATCTGACCGAGGGGGAAATTCTCTCGGTACCTGAAGTTAGAAAACACGTGGTTAAGTTGCGTGACAAGTACGCCGAAGAAGGTCACTACCTGGCCCGCATCGACTACAAGCTTACGAAGATGCCGAACAACGAAGTCGCCGTGGTATTTATGATCCGCGAAGGCGACGAAGTGACCGTACGACGCATGCGTTTTTCAGGAAACTATCATCTTGACGATGAGAAACTTCGCGGCATCATGCAAACCAGCGAAACTGGTTTTTTCTCCTTTCTTTCCTCAAGCGATACCTTTCAAAAGAGTGTCTTCGAAGAAGACGTCAATCGCTTGCAAGCCTATTACTATGACCAGGGCTACCTAAACGCTCAAATCGGTGAGCCACGTGTTGAGATTACCGCCGATCGCAAGCACATCGATATCGGTATCGATATTGAAGAAGGACCTCGTTTCAAAGTCGGCGAGATTGTTGTGACGGAACTCGACAGCGCCGGCCGAGAAATCCAGCCACTTGGCGGCAAACGCAAACTGCGCAACATGATCGATCTAGAGCGAGACGACTGGTTTAGCAGCACGACGATTCAAAAAGACCTGCTAGAAATCACGCGCATGTACCGCGACGAGGGCTATGCCAAGGCCGTCGTACGACCGGAAACAAAACTCGACCATGGCAAGCGTATCGTTGATATCAACGTAAGCATTGCGCGAGGACCAAAGGTTTACGTCGAACGCATCAACATCCGAGGGAACACACGCACTGCCGATGAAGTCATTCGCCGTGAAATGCGACTTTTAGAAGGAGAGCTCTACAATCAAAGCAAACTTGATCGCTCCAAAGAGCGCATCATGCAACTCGGTTATTTTGAGCGCGTGGATTTTTCTGAAAGCGCTGGCACCGCGGATGACCGTCTCACGGTCAACGTGGAAGTCGCCGAGCGCTCCACAGGAACTTTTCAGATAGGTGCAGGCTTCTCGTCCATTGAAAGCTTTATCCTCACCGCGCAAGTGCAGCAGCAGAATATTTTCGGTCGCGGCCAATCCCTTTCCTTGCAGCTTCAGCTATCAGGGATTCGCCAGTTAGCGCAATTGCGCTTCGTTGAACCGTATTTTCTCGATACCGAATGGACCATGGCTATCGATGCCTATAAAACCAGTCGTCAGTTTTCAGCCTTCAACCAAGACCGTGCCGGTGGACGCCTTGCTTTTGGTCACCCCATTTTCCATGAAAACCTTCAACTGTTTGGACAGTACACCCTGGAGTACGTGGACATCAGTTCCCGAACCAGTGGCTTTTTTGGAACATCCTCCGCTCAAGGCTTCAATATTTTCCAGCGCTTGCCTTTAGCCAACCTCTTTCGAGCTGGCATAACCAGCTCAGCGACGGCCACACTGACCTGGGATTCGCGCGACAACCGCCTCTTCCCCGCCGAAGGTGTGTACGCGTCTCTCTCAAGTGAAGTAGCCGATGAAGTTCTAGGCTCAAACAATACATTCATTCGCCATCGTCTCTTTGGCCGCTACTACTACCCCTTATTTAACAAAAACGTTGTACTCAAGCTCAACACTGAACTCGGGCTGATCACCTCCCGTAATCCACGAGGAGTGCCCATCTTTGAACGCTTCTATCTCGGGGGCATGCTTGATGTGCGTGGCTACTACCTGCGAACGCTCGGCCCGCGCATTGGTCTGCCGCGCTCCACCGATCCCAACGGCATCGCACCAGCCCAAGGCGTCGTTGTCGGTGGCAATCTGCAAGCCTTCTACAACCTGGAACTTGAGTTCCCGATTGTTAAACCAATCGGTATTCGCGGTGTGGTGTTCACCGATGGCGGCAATACCTGGAACCTTGAAGACGCCTTGTGCCAAGCGCCGCAACCTTCGGTCGGCGATCCGAGCACCGATGCCTGCAGTAACGATTTTTGGCGATTGCGCACCTCATGGGGCTTTGGTTTCCGCTGGATCTCCCAGGTCCTGCCTCCTTTGCGCTTTGAATGGGGTATCCCCTTTTCCAGACGCAGCTACGAGCGCAGCGTGGTGTTCAACTTCAGCTTCGGCAACTCCTTTTAAATCGCGCTCGCCTTGAATAGTTCTGGGTCAGGCACGTCTCAAATTCAGAGAATCAGTAAATACACATAACTTTGCATAAGGAATTTGTCGTTTTGGGCAACTCGAGGGCGCGTACAAAACGCCCTGATTGCGTAAGACAATTCGGTCGCCTTGACGCTCTTAGCTTGAGCGTGTACAGCCGGCGTCCTAGGAAAAGGAAGAGGATTGGCCATGATTTTTCGCAGAACCCTAATAGTGCTAAACATTTTATTGGGCGCCGCTTTTTTTGTTTCAACAGCATCCGCTGAAAACAACAAGATTGCAGTCGTTGATTTGCAACGTGCCATCAACGAGACCGAAGATGGTCGCCAGGCCAAAGCTCGCCTAAAAAAGCTATTCAAAAAGCGCCAAGACAGCCTCGATTCATCCCAAAAGCAGCTCAAGAGCATGAAAGATGAGCTTGAGAAGAAAAAAGACGTGCTCTCGCGCGATGCGTT
This sequence comes from Myxococcales bacterium, assembly GCA_016699535.1. Lineage (NCBI taxonomy): Bacteria > Pseudomonadati > Myxococcota > Myxococcia > Myxococcales > Myxococcales bacterium. Next base: position 2,295,151 of record CP064980.1, on the reverse strand, counting down.
GCAGGTCAAACTCGAAGACTACCAAAAGCGCTTCGTTTCACTGCAATCCAAGTATGTGGACTACCAAAAAGAGCTTGCCGCACAAGAAGGCGAACTTACGAAAAAAATCGTAGAGCGCATGGAACGCATTTTAAAGAATGTCGGCAAAACACGCGGCTACACCATGATTGTCGAGCGCGGCGAAGGCGGCGTGGTATGGGTGCCTAACGATTTGGACCTCACGGACGAGTTGATCAGCCGCTACAACAAAGGCGAAGGCCGGGAAGCTAGCAGCTCAAAAGCTTCAACTTCTAAGAAAAAATAGAACGCTGTCTCGAAAAAGTAAGCTTTTAGCGCTTTTTGGGCATGGCTTCCTAAAGGATAGTCGAGTAAAAACGGCGAACGATGGGCATGATGGGTAAAGGAATTCGCCTTGTTTTGCTTTTGCTGGTGCTTTGCACGACCTTGTTTAGTCTTGCGGCACAGGCAAAGCTAACCGGCCTGCCTTCGAATGTTGGCCTTGCGTACATGATACGTGCGGCCGAACGTAACTATCCTGGTTTGTTGGCTGCACGCAAAAAGATCGTTGCGGCTGAGGCACAGCTTTCCGAAGCAAAGGTATCGCCCTTCTTCCAGTTTCAGGTCATCGGCGCTTTCGGACTTGCGCCTGAATCACGCGGCACACCTATCTTCAGTCCCAACTCCGAGCTTCCCCTTGGCAGCAGCTGGGCACCCATCGCAAAACTAGGTGTTGAGGGCGCGATACCGCTATGGACTTTTGGGAAAATTGGCGCAGCCCAGGATGCTGCCCGAGCCGGCATCAAGGCGGCCAAGGAAGAGAAACGCCAAATGCTTTCAACCCTACGCTTCGATGTAAGGCGGGCTTATTTTGCCCTGCAACTCTCGCTCGACGTCATGCAGATGATTTCCGAAGGCGAAGGCAAACTCGATGCCGCTATTAAATCGGTCGAAGAACGCTTGGAGCAAGACGATCCCGATATCAAAGAATCAGACCGATGGCGGCTTAGCTCTACCTTAGCCGAAGTGCAGGCACGAAGTGCCGAAGCCAATCAACTTGAAAACACTTCTCGCGCAGCGTTGCGGACACTTACGGGCCTCAAGGAGGTCCATGAGCTCGATTGCCCATCGGAGCCTGCGGATTTTCAAGAAAAACCACTCGATTGGTATCAACGTGCAGCGCACATTCATCGTCCGGAAGTCCAAATGCTCGGGGCTGCCCTGGCTGCACGGCGCGCACAAAGCGACCTTGCCACAGCGGGCTACTTTCCAGACTTGGGCTTAGCGGTCTCAGCCTTATATGGCTATGCACCCGGCATCGACGACCAAGACAACGCCTTTGTGATCGACCGGGCCAATACCCGCTCACTTACAGCGGGACTCGTGGCAAAATGGTCATTGGACCTTTGGGGAAACAGCTACCGCGCCAAGCGCAGCAACGCCTTGTTCGAGCAAACCTTAGCTCAAAAAGACGAAGCCTTACGCGGCATCGAACTCGAAGTAAGTTCGGTGTACTACGAACTTGAAAACGCAAGGAAAAGCGAAAGCTCATGGGAGAAGGGGCATTCTGCGACCCGCGCATGGTTTATCTCCGCTGCGCAGGGCTATCAGGTCGGCACTGCCGAAGCCCGAGACCTGGTCGACGCCATCAAGGCCTACTTCACAGCACGCTTTAGCCACACGGAATCCATTCGCAGCTTCAACACCGCCGCCTCCAAGCTCGAACGCGTCATCGGAACCGAACTCATTCCGCTTGACCGTTGGGAAAAAGCTTGCGAATAGCTACCTGCTTGCCAGCTGCAGCCTTAGAATTTTCGCTTTTTCGGTTTGGCGCCTCAGCGACACCCAGAAAAAGCGTTGAATAGAAACCAGAATTCTTACGTCTTTATAGGATAGGCCAGCTAGATTATTGGAGAATAACTATGAAAATTCGCGCGATTCAACTGCTTTTAGCCATCTTATTGCTATGGCTCCCTACCAGCGGCGCTCTCGCTAAGGGACAAGACGCCGTGGATTTTCTCAAGAAAAAACACGCCGAAGTCGAAAAACTTCTGCCGAAAAGCAAAGCGAACAACCCAGAGCTTTCTGACAAGCTAAAGCAGGCCCTCAATAACTTACTCGACTATGAAGAGCTCTCGAAGCGATCCTTGGCACGGCATTGGAACGAGCGCTCAGCGTCGGAGCGCAAACAGTTCGTCGACTTACTTCGCCAACTTGTTCAGCGCAACTACGAGCAAAATCTCAGCTCAACTCAAGAATACAAAATCAAGTACCACGAAAGCCGCAAAGAGAAAGACGGCGTTATCGTGCGCACCACAGCCAAGTCGAAGGTAAAAAAACGCGCCCCTGAGCTTACCATTGAGTATTCGCTTCACCCTGAAGGAGACGCTTGGAAAGTCTACGATGTCACCACGGACGGAGTGAGTCTCGTGCGCAATTACCGTAGCCAATTCGGCCGAATCATTCGGAAAGAAGGCTGGGATGACCTCATTAGTCGTATGAAAAAACGGCTCCAGGACGGTTCTGAAATCTAGGAACATCGCCGCGATAGCATCGGGATCCGAGCTGACGGAGCCATAGGACCAAGGTCCGTAGATCTCGAATTAGACTTACCTTTTTCGGCAAAGATTCCGAAACCATGCACTAATTACCCCACTCGGCGCTTGCATGAGAGCGGCTTTTTATGCCATTTTAGCCAGCCTATCTCTACAGCAGGTTCATGGAACACTACCCTCTAAAACGCAGCGCCGACGGCGAAGACGAAATTACAATCCCACTTCGTGGGCGCGCCTTGCTTTCGCACAACATGTACAACCGCGGCAGCGCCTTTTCCAACACTGAGCGCAAGGTCCTGGGCTTGCAGGGCTTGCTTCCTGAACACAAAACCAGCATCGAAGAGCAACTGCAGCGCGCTTATGGCTATATCTGCCGACATCATGATGCCTTGGAGCGTTTCGTAGCACTGCAAGAACTCGAAGCACGCAACGCGGTCTTGTTTTATCGACTCCTTTGGGAGCATCTCGAAGAGTTCATGCCCGTCGTTTATACACCGACGGTGGGCCAGGCCTGCCAAACCTTCAGCCACATCTTCAGGCGCGGACGCGGCATCTGGATCACCCCCACGGATAAAGGTCACATCTACGATGTATTAGGCAATGCCCCGTGGGACGATGTCCGACTCATCGTGGTCACCGATAATCAAAGCATCCTTGGCCTTGGCGATCAGGGCGCGGGCGGCATGGGCATCTCGGTCGGAAAGCTCGCCCTTTACACCGTGGGCGCAGGCATCCATCCCACACAAACCCTTCCCATTAGTCTTGACGTTGGCACCGACAACGAAGAGTTGCTCAACGATGTGCTTTACATGGGCTGGCGGCATCGACGACTTACTGGCAACGAATACGACGAGCTTGTCGAAAGATCGTTGAAGCCGTTGCCAAACGCTTTCCTAACGCCGTGTTGCAGTGGGAAGATTTTCGCAAAGCCAACGCCTTTCGGTTGCTTGACCGTTATCGCGATCGCCTTTGCTCCTTCAATGACGACATTCAAGGCACCGCGGGGGTCGCGCTTGCCGGTGTGATGGCCGCATCTCGCATCAGCGGGATTGCACTCAAAGACCAGCGCATCTTGATTGTGGGCGGTGGCGCTGCCGGAATCGGCATCGCAAGACAGCTTCGTGAAAGCTTGGCCATGGAGGGCCTTGACGGACAAGCTCTTGAGACCTCAGTCGCAGTGACCGACAGCGGCGGACTAATTCACCAGGGCCGCGAAATCGATGATAGCTACAAAAAGGAGTTTGCCTGGTCCATCGACTTGCTAGAAGCAAAAGGCTTAAGCGCGACGGACAAAAACGACTTGCTTGCATGCATCAAAGCCATCAAGCCAACGGTCCTCATCGGTACATCGGGACAGTCGTGTATTTTTAACGAAGAAGTCGTCAAAGCCATGGCGAGCTTTGTGCAGCGTCCCGCCATTTCCCTTTCTCCAACCCCACCAGTATGTCCGAAGGAAACCCGGAGGACATCATCCGCTGGACCGAAGGCAAAGCTCTGATAGCAACCGGAAGCCCCTTTGAACCGGTCAACTATGGGGGGCGTTTTATAAAAATATCGCAGGGCAACAACGTCTACGTCTTCCCTGGAGTCGGCCTTGGAGCCATCATTTCGGGAGCCAAACGCATCACGGACGGCATGCTTAAGGCCGCCGCGCTAGCTCTTGCACACAGCGTTCGACCTTCCGATCTCGAACAGGGACTGCTATACCCGCCCCTGAGTGAACTTAATACCATCTGCGAAGCTATCGCTTTAGAAGTTGGCAAATGTGCGGTGAGCGAAGGTGTCGCTGCCGAGACCGATGAGAAGACGTTAAAAGAACGAATCAAGCACACCATGTGGCGCCCCCACTACCCCAGGGTCAACCTGCAAACATAGGAAACGATTGGAATGCGACTTTATACAGGAAAAATCCCAACCATTGCCGCCGAGCTCGTCGATACGCTCTGCAAGAGTGGCGACATCGAGGTCGAAAGCAAAGAAGAAGTGCAGCTCGACTTTGAATCGGTCATGAAAGAATACCTGCGCATGGAGCGCAGCCTTGTCGAAGAAGCTAAGAACCGCATGGAAGCAGCTGGCATGGGCTACAGCAACCTGGGCCGCATCAAGAGCCAAGTGGCCAAAGAAAAGAGCCTACCTTCAGCGGACGACGCTCTTCCCTACTTGGTCCAGCAGATTTTGGAAATGCTATTTCATAGCAACAACGTTGCAGAAGTCTTTGTAGACGATACGGTCTTACGAAAGGCTATTACTCCCGTGATGCGCAAGCACATGGATGTGGAAGCCGACGTTGAGCGAGAAGTGCGCGACAAAATCAAAAACCTTGAAGAAGGCACCTCGACCTTTGAAATCGAATATCAAAAGGTCATGGAAGAAATTAAGCGCAAACGCGGCCTGGTTTAGAAGGAATGCTTCGTAGTATGACCGGTTTTGGCCAGGCGTTGGCCCCGCTTGGAAAAAGCCGTATCCAAGTGAATCTGCGCGCGGTCAATCACCGCTTTTTAGATTTACGTGTTCGTTTACCTCGCGCTTTGAGTGTGGCACAGACGAGTATCGAAGATCTTCTAAAACAAAGGCTCGTCCGTGGTCACATCGAGGCCACCGTAAGCATTGACAGTACAGGCAGTGCATCGCCTGCGCTCAACAAAGACGCTGTCCGTGATTTTTGGGAGCAGATGCGAGAGCTTCGTGATGAGCTCGATCCAAACGCAACTCTTTCTTTTGAACTGCTTCGATTGGTACCCGATTTATTCAACCACGAAGAGCAATGGGAAGAAAAAGCCATCGTTGCATCGATTGAGCAAGCCACCAAAGACGCCTGTGCTGAATTGGAAGCCATGCGAAACAAAGAGGGAGCAAAACTTCAAGAAGAATTACTCTCTTACTTCGACCTTATTCAAACACTTGCTAAAGACATCTCGGACCGACGTAACAGCTTAGTACCCCAACTTCGCGAGCGATATTTAACGCGTATTAACGAGCTTATTTCCGAAACAAAGCACAAGCTCGATGAAGGCCGGCTTGAGCAGGAAATTGCTATCCTCGTTCAACGCGGCGACATTGCCGAAGAACTTTCCCGGCTGAGCTCCCATGTCGTCCAAGGTCGGGCTCTGCTTGAGGACAGCACAGCAAGCAAAGGTAAAAAGCTCGATTTTCTGCTTCAAGAAATGGGCCGCGAGGTCAACACCATCGGCTCCAAGTCACAAGACGCCCTGATGGCCCAAAAAGTGGTGGATTAAAAACCACCTTGGAAAGACTACGCGAACAAGCGCAGAACGTAGTATAGTTAGTCCCCATGGAAGACTTGCTGCTCCTGATCATCTCTTCGCCTTCGGGTGCGGGTAAGACCACCCTGACTCGCGAGTTGCTTCGCACTTTCCCGGATTTCACCTTCTCGGTTTCGCATACCACTCGAAAAGCAAGACAAACCGAGGTAGACGGCAAGGACTATCACTTTGTCAGTCGCGATGACTTCCAAAAACAAGTGGATCAAGATGCGTTTTTAGAATGGGCTGAAGTGCACGGCAACTTCTATGGCACCGGACGTTCTGAACTCGATCGAGCCCGCAAACAGGGCAAACGTGGCATCTTTTTCGACATCGACTATCAAGGGGCACGGCAAATCAAAGCCGTAATGCCCCAAGCCTGTGGTGTTTTCATCTTACCGCCAAGCATGGAAGAACTGGAGCGTCGCTTGCGTGGCCGGGCCTCCGAAGATGAGCAAAGCATCGAAAAGCGCTTTAAAAAAGCACGCCTTGAAATTGAGCACTACGGATTGTTCGACTACCTTGTTGTCAACGACGATTTAGAGCAAGCCGGTGCACGCCTACGTAGTGTGATTTACTCCGAACTTTCGACGCGCAAGCGCATGGCAACACACGCCGAAGACTTGCTACGCTACGGGCGCCTTGAACCCAAAAGCTGAGCCTACTTATAGCCATCAGCCAAAACCATCGTGGCTTGCCGTGGGAAGAATCAACTCCACTTGGCGTATTAAGACCCCATCCATAGGGCGAAACACCTACATGCCCCCCTATTGTAACCCATGAAGATCTAACATCTTTTTCCAGGAGACAATTGGCACGAAATTCGCATTCCTAATTGGTACGGGAGGAGTCTATGCTTTACAGACTCACAACATGCATTCTGATTTCGTCTTTGCTTTTTGCCACCACAGGCTGTGGTGCACCTTTAGCCGAACACGACGATCAGGAATGGATCGACAACGACAACGAAGCTTCTGCCCTTGGCCTTGGCCCCGAGTTTGTGGAAATCAGTGCGATTCTGGAAGCGATTGCCGCAATAGCCGGCGGCGCAGCTTTGGCCGTAGAACTCGCCCTCGTTGCAGTCATCTTATTCATACCGACCTATCTCTACGTCAATTCCGGCCTTTTTGAAGAAAACCTCACAACGGTGAAGCAACTCTGGTACATGGTCGGCGCTTGGCGGCAAGTGACTGACTTGGCCAAAACGACCTTTGTGACTTGGTATCAGGCAAGCTTACAAGAACTGAGACTCGAGCTTGAACAAGCTGAAACCAACAGCAGCGACGTTGCTCCCTTAGCTTCCGCGTTTGCTCAGCTGGTTACACAGCCCGAACTGGTCGCAAACGTGGATAATGCCATTGAGGAGCTATCACACTATGAACTAAGTGGCGTCGCTGCTGAGCTAACAGAGGCCGTAACTTACTATCGCGAATATTCCTTGATCGCTCAAGCACACTTCCCTGATTTGCTGCTCGATGCAAGCTTTGCCGAGGAGTGGTTCCAAAACTATTGGATGGCATCCTCTGCCCTGGATCTGCACAAAGAAAACCGAGAGCTCGGTTTACCTCCAGGTTACAACGGTCAGCACGATGGCACCGGAACCGATCATCTCGCTGAAGACTATATGGAAAACACTTGGCTCGCAGCACGAATCAAAGAGCTCACAAAACATTTTGACAGAAGCATTCCAGATCTATGGGTCGGTGTTGCCAAGTGCCAGGATTTTAGCTTAGCAACGTTTACAGGAACGCGAGGTCCGTACGGCGTGGGCTACGGTCCGAGCAAACAAACTGCCATGCTAAACGCGATGAACCGACTCACCGATCCGCTAGGACCGAATGCCATGCGTATTCAGAACCACGGCTTTGATAGTGTCAGCAACGCTTGCAACAAGATTCCTCTCTTTGGCCAAAGCCTCAAAGGCCAAAGCTGCGTTGGATCGCAGTGCTTGTACAACTAGAAGATGAGCTCCAAAGCCTCTTGAAGCGTGCTCGCAGCTTGAATATGAAGTGAGCTAAGTTCTTTTGTTTGCTTCAAACTTTTCAACGTCGAGGCAGGGACGATTGCCCTTCGAAAGCCCAGCTTTGCGGCTTCGGCAAGCCGCAATGGCGCACGAGGAATCGAACGCACTTCACCGGTTAAGCCCAGCTCGCCAAGCACCACGGTATCGCGCGGAACCGGAACATCCCGCAGACTCGAAACAATCGCCGTACACAACGCTAAATCCATGGCAGGCTCATCAACCTTCAGGCCTCCAGCGACGCTCACAAAGACATCGCGATCGAGCACACTCAAACCAGCTTTGCGCTCCAGCACAGCAAGCAAAATCGAAAGACGATTGGTATCGAGACCATCGGCCACCCTCCGTGCCCCACCAAACACCGCCGGGGCAAGCAAGGCTTGAATCTCCACAAGCAAGGGCCGCGAGCCTTCCGCACTGGCAAACACCACCGAGCCCACGTTGTCACTGTTTCGTTCAGCTAAAAACAGCGCACTGGGATCGGGGACTTCAGCAAGGCCCTCAGCGCTCATATTATAGATGGCAAGCTCATTGGCCGGACCGAAACGGTTTTTCACGGAGCGTAAGATGCGATAGTTGTGGTTTTTATCGCCCTCAAACGACAGCACTGTATCGACCAGATGCTCAAGCACCTTGGGCCCTGCCAGCATGCCATCTTTCGTCACATGCCCAACTAGAAAAAGCGCGACGTTTCGGCTCTTTGCGTAGTCGACCAAGCGCGCCGTCACCTCGCGAAGCTGGCTAACGCTCCCAGCGGCGGATTCGAGCTCTTCGGCGCGCAAGGTCTGCACCGAATCGACCACCATCACCTCCGGCACTTGCTCCTCAGGAAGCGCTTCAAATTCGTTGAGCGAATTGCTGGCAAACACCCACACTTGATCGGAAGCATCGCCGCAAATGCGTTTTGCTCGCAATGCGATTTGCGTCTCCGACTCTTCTCCGCTGAGATAAAGCACTTTTGTTTTGCGTTGCGCCAAAGACGCCACCACCTGCATAAGCAAGGTCGATTTACCAATACCGGGGTCACCACCAAGCAGCATCACCGCACCTGGGACCAATCCTCCACCAAGAACCCGATCCAGTTCACCAAGTCCCGACGCGAGTCGCGGCGAAGTGTCCCCATCGATATCGCTAAGCTTTCGTGGACCGGTCCTCGGTGCTCCCAGACCACGAGATGGCCCCGATTTTAGTTGCGTGCGCGATATCCGCTCCTCAACAAGAGAGCTCCATTCGCCGCATGAGGGGCAGCGACCAAGCCACTTCGGCGAAGAAGCGCCACACTCACGGCATACGAAAACAGATTTTTGCTGCTTTGCCTTAGCTGCCACAGGCCTAAAACTGCACGCCTAAGACAGTGCGAAGTGTAAAGGCGTTATTAAGGCTAGGCTCTCCTGCAGGAAATTCGTTCGCGAGATAGCCGAGTCCAGAAAAAGGAAAGAGCAAACCATACTGCACAAGCGCAAAAAAGCCGTCAGTAAGGTCGGGACCATCCTCGCTACGATAATAAAGCGAAGCGTTGATCTCAATGCCAAGGTCTGGATCGTTGCCCCATGTTTGCAAGGGCGATGAAGCACGTGACCAAATCAAATCAAGACGTGCGCCCAACAGCTGCCCAAAAGCGCCGCGAACAAAATCATAGCTGATGCCCGGCTTGAAATAATACGCGCCGGAAATCCGTTGCATGATGTTGCGCCATAGAATCAAATCGATGCGATAGTTACGATGAAAACTCATGGACGAGATGGTGTTGTCCACCGATCCCAAGGTTTGTTGCTGCGTAAAGCTATCATCGCCCAGCGCCAAGCCTTCAACGTCTGAGTCACCCGAGGCAAAACCGGCGTTAAAATACAGACCGAGTTTTTCATCCAGCAAACGGTATTCGCTCTCAAAGGCGAAGCCAAACTGCAAAATGTTGTAGTCTTGTTTGTTAAAGGCAGTCAGGTCGGTGTTCTCGACACTTCCGAAGTTGAGTGATGCTTCGATTTCAAGGCGAAGCGTGCCCACGAGAAATTGGGCCCAGACATCGGGATTGAAATTTTCGTAGTTTCGTCGCACCAGATTCAGCGTGGTTGTGTCCACTGGCTCGACTGCACCAAGCCCACTGCCGCTCGCTTCGGAGGAAATAAACTGTTTACGGTAAGCAAAAAGCGCACCGGCATTCAAAACAGCTTCGCCGCGCGCTAACTTTTCTTTCTGTTCCACAGGATCCTCGCGCCGCGATACAGCAAACATAAACTGGTCGACGTCATCTTTTTGTCCCGCATCAAACGGAAGGCCCTGCAAGTTAGTCGGCTGGGTTTGATTGATCAGCCCCTCACCCGCAAAATCATACACTGCCATGAGGTATAGGCCTGCGATATTCGTGATGCCCATGATTCGGTCCACGTCCGTAGAAAAGTCATCGTCGATGCCGGCGCCACCGTTGTAGACCATGCCAAGGCCCCAATCGAAACCCATGCGACCAAAGCGCAATTCACCAAGCGCCCGGTTGCGGACCTCTGCCCACGCACGTCGGGCGATGATACTGTCTTCAAGCGAGTTTACACCGGCGCTAAGTGGAACCTGCGTCGAGTTGATGGCCTGCAAATCACCGGAGATGTTCGAAGGTGTTGAGCCAAGGACCATGTTGTCAAACACATCAATCCAAGCTTTTACCCGAACATCATCGCTGAGATTAAGTTCTGGAATCAAACGAAGACGCATGTTGGCATAGGAAAGCGTGCCGGTGTCGCAGCGACTGTTTCCAAATGCGCCATCACTGCATCCACCTTTAACATCAACGCCATCGCGGTTTTCAATGGGCCTGAAACGATCAAAGGGGGGATCAGCTGTTTGCCCCGGCGGCGGGGTGCGTCCCAACCAAAAGCCATCTTGATGCTCACCGCGTACGCGGAAATAACCATGCAAGCCGAACACTGGTTGTGGCGAAGTCCATGGCGTGGTTTGCGCCGCAGGATCGCTGTCGGCAGCAAAGCCGCCTTCACGAGCCAGACGATCAGCAGCCTCTCCAGGAGAAAGGAAACTGTCGTCTTCTTCCTCTTCGGTTTCTTCTCCGATGGGGCTCAGCGAATTAACATCCGGCATGTCCATCGAAGGTGCGCGAAGCGTTGGCGTGTCCTCGTCGTCGGCTGCCGCATCACCTGCTTCTTCGTCACTGCCTTCAGTTGCTTCGGTATCGGACTCGGCGTCCTCTTCAGAACTCCGCGCATCGTCCGTTTCACGCACCTGTTCTTTTTTCTCGACAGGCTTTTTTTGCTTAGCCTGTTGTGCCTCTGCAAATGCAGGGAAAAGAACCAACGCCGTGAAACCAATAAAGAATAGCCGTAACTTTGCCATAGTAGGCCGTCGAGTAACACGCCCGCAAACAAACGGTCAAACAGCAAAGAGGCCACGTTACGCTTCGCAGCAGGGACTTTTCGCGAGCTTTTCCCATCCGCGGCTTACGGCTTCGGAACTCGTCGTCCGGTACATAAGTACCCTCCTCCTCCTTCCTTCAGGCGCGCTCGCGCCTAGGAAAAGCTCGCGAAAAGCTATGTTTGGGAGGGAATTCGGGCGTTATTTGGGGTACGCGGGTTGGCAGAACTTCCTGGTTCCTTGGCGTGGGAGGCGGTTAATTCGGGGGGATGGGATGGCTGCGATAGGATGGCCTTGGTGATGGACACGTCTCGTCTAAAGGCTCTTGAGGGGCACTTGGAGCGCTGGGGAGCCTTTTTTATCATGGGGCTCGGCATGGTGCTCTACGCCCTTAGCTGGAGTTACCCGACGGTTTCCCTCGATGACCCTTGGCTTATTGAGAACAACCGCAGCCTTCAAAACTTAGACTTTGGCCTGAGCCTCCGGCTTTTTTCAGATCTTACAGTGCCCTTTCGCCTGCAGTTGGGCAGCGAGTATCTGCCGATTCGCGATCTGTCCATTGCCGCCGACTTTGCTCTCTTTGGCCAACACTACGGAGGCTTTCACTTTACGAACACCCTGCTCTACGGCGTGTTGTGTGCCCTGGTGTTTCTGCTGCTTGCGCGTTTGTTTGAAAAACGAAAGTTTGCCTGGTTTGGCAGTTTGGTTTTCCTAACCCACCCCGTGCATGTCGAAGCCGTTGCCTGGCTCTCGGAACGCAAGGGCCTGCTTTGCGCCGTGTTCATGCTTTGCGCAGCACTGCTTTTCTTAAAGCATTTGCGCAGCCCACGTTGGTGGACGCTTACGCTCGCCGCCCTGTGTTGCATTTTGTCGGTTTGGAGCAAAGCCATAGGAATCACCACGCCAGCCTTGCTTGCGGTTTTGGTGTGGCTCGAGCTTCCGAGCGCCGCGCTGTTTAAAAAACGAAATGCCTTTGCTTGGATCATCCTTTGTCTAAGTAGCACGGCAGCCTTTGTTCCTGTGTGGTGGGTGGGTCAAATGGTGGGCATGGTGCAAGAGCACCCAAGCTGGCTGCAAAAACTAAGCACCCTTGCTCTTTTGCACGGACACTACCTTTCACGCCTGGCGCTCCTTGGACCTTACGGTATCCGTTATCCTCTTGATCCAAACCATCCCGATGCCGTCATGCTCATCGCTGGTTTCTGTTTTATGGCTGCCCTCGCCGCCGTCATGCTTTGCAAACGCTGCCCCCCATTGCTACGTGCCGCCGCTTGGCTTTGGTGCATCTTCTTTGCCCCGGTCAGCCATCTGCTCACGCCTCTGCAAAACCTTGCCCAGGACCGCTACATGCTTCTGCCAAGCCTGGCCTGGGTTATTGCACTGTGCAGCATCGCTCCTTTTCTGCAGCGGACGCGACTCGGCTCGCTCCTCGCTGTTGCCTTAGTACTGATCCAATGCCTGCTTAGCTTGCTGCAACTCCCCGCCTGGAAGAGCAGCGAAGCACTCTACCGCCAAGCCCTCATTGTCGATCCCAAAAACGGCACCGCCATGATCGCTGTGGCCAACGAACTCGAAAAGCGTGGCGCAATCGATCAAGCATGGACCTGGCTCGATAAAGCAGAACAATTACCTCAAAGCAAAAGCCGCGCTTATCTTCACAAAGCACTCATCGCTCGCAGCAAAGGCGACCTCGCCATGGCCCTAAAGCTCATGCATCAGGCAGCGCAGGACAAAAACAACGACAAGGCACAAGCAAACTATGCCCTTATGCTCCTCGGAGCTGGCGAAAAAGAAAAAGCGCGGCATTGGGCCAAGCAAGCCATACGTACTCGCCCGCTCATTGAACACAATCAACGAAGCCTTGGCATCGTCGCGCTGGAAAACAGAAACTTTGCTGTTGCCAAACAAGCTTTCAAAACTGCCCTGCGGCTCAATCCGCAAAACCCCATCAACCATAAAAACCTGCAATTACTGCACAATTCTTCGCATACCTCGCCTTAGGACCCGAGGACATCCTTCGCTCGTCGAATCGCGCTGGACAAGGCACAAATATTGGTTCACCGTGTAGAGCACTCACGGGAGGCCCTATGTCCACGTCTACTCCGCCCGCACTTCCGACCCGTTTTGTGGTTGGTGTCGATTTCACCCAAACGAGCGAGAACGCTTTGGTTGAAGCGATTCGTCTGGCCAAACGCTACGAGCATGGCGAGCTGCACGTCACCCACGTGTTAGCCGTGCCCACAGGCAGCGCTGAGGCAAAACAAAGCGATGCCATGTTGGCCCACATCGAAGCCGCCACGAAACAACTTCAAGCCCTTGTTCTTGATAAGAGCAACGAGTTTTTCCCAACCAGCGATTGGGAGCAAGACACTGTGATTCACGTGCGCATTGGTGATGCCGCAAAACAGCTTCATCAAGTGGCCGTGGACATCGATGCCGATTATCTTGTCGTGGGCTCACACAGCCGCACCGGAATAAGCAAACTCATTCTCGGATCGGTCGCCGAAGAACTGGCACGCATTGCCCATCTTCCAGTGCTGATTGCGCATCCGAAGGAACTCAAGGGCATTGACCGCACACCCACGGTGCAGGCCGCACGACCTGGCAGCAGCAGCCAGTTGCATCTCACAAACAGCGTTCGTTTAAAACTACGCCTTGGAAGCCGTCCTCAACACATCAGCGGTCTTGTTTAACTGTTCTTTTGAGCAACCGCACATCTTCCATTCTTGATGCAACCCACGATTCTTCTCTTTGATCTCGACGGCACTCTTGTAAACACAGGTGGCGTCGGCCGAAAAGCATTCAAACAAAGCCTTGCGCATTGCTATGGTCGAGACGACGCGTGCGATAGCATCGAGTTTGCAGGATGCACTGATTTTGCCATCATGCGCCAAGCACTTGAAGCCATCGAGCAAGAGCCAAGTCCTGAGCGAATACAAAGCACCTTGGATGTCTACCTTGGTTTTTTAGAAGAGCGGCTTCAGCACGCCTCTGACTATCAAGTGCTTCAAGGCGTTCGGCCCTTACTGGATGCGCTCAGCACGCATAGCCATCTTGCACTCGGCCTTGGCACCGGCAACGTGGAAAAAGGCGCAAAACTTAAACTCGCCCCGGCCAAGCTCGATGGTTTTTTTAGCTTTGGCGGCTTTGGATCCGATGCAGAGGACCGCACGCTGCTCTTGGACATTGGCAGAACTCGCGGCGCAAAAAAACTCCAACGAAGCGCAGCTGAGTGCCGAACCATCGTCATCGGCGACACACCGCGGGATGTGATTGCCGCCAAAGAGCTCGGAGCCGAGGTCATTGCGGTTGCAAGCGGAGGCTATGATTTGAGCACACTCGCTAGCTATGCGCCCACACACGCGTTTGAAACGCTCGATGAACTTGCCATCGAACTATTAATCTAAACTTAGATCATTTCGTTGGTAAGAGCCGTTTCTAAGTCCTCAAAACGATGAAACACAGTGCCTGCGGTATAAAGCTTAGAGAGGCAATAACCCTCTGGCACGCCGAGCCATACTTTGCAGTGTTTGCTTAAGGCATTGAGCGCATTAAGAGTTCGGTCGCGTTCTTCATCCGGAAGCATTCGCAACATGCTAAGCACAACCACCTCAGCACCACTCTTTTTCACCACATCTTCAAGCTCCGAGAACGGGACATCTGCACCCAAAAACACGGGCTCGATCCCGCGTGACGCAGCGATGAAGGCACCAATCAAAGCCCCAAAAGTATGAAAGTGTTTTTCCGGCCCTGCAAAAATAATCTTTGGCGCCCCTGGATGCGGAGAAAACTGCCGAAGCATCGTGCAAAGTACACTGCCAAGTTGTTGGGAAACAAGATGCTCTTGGGCAATCGAAAAGCGGCCCTCACTCCACTCTTTTCCTACGCGGTGAAGCAAGGGAATTACCACTGAAAAAACCGTATCGCGCGCCGAGAAAAAAGCCGCAGACCGTCCCAGAAGCTTCATTGCTTCAACGCCTTCAAAACGTCGCACAGCGTTAAGATAATCATAAATGACAGAGTATTGGGCTTCATGCGCAGGCTCAGGTCCAAGAGCCTGCTCCTGAAGTTGTTTCAGCTCAGTCTCCCCTAAACGAGCAATCTTACGAATGGGATGCCCTTGCTCAGTAGCTTCACGCATAAGTATCAGTCGCCGAACTTCGCTTGCAGAGTAACGCCGCGCGCCGCCATCCGTTCGCTCAGGCGTCACCGCTTGATAGCGCCGCTCCCACACGCGAACCGTATCGGCACTCAGTCCGGTCAGACGAGCAACCACGCGCATTGGATAAAGACCTTCATTTTCATCTAGCATGCTCAGCGGCTCCTATTTGCCCACTGCACAGTTTTCCCTGGTGCAGCGTCCGGTCCATTTAAGGCGATTTTTCGCAAATTTACCATAGGACCAATTCAGTGCTGTTTCTACACCAGCCAGACGACTTAGCGCCACGAGACGCGGAAAACCAAGCAGCGTGTACATCTGCCGAAAGACCTCAACGCCAACCAGGATTTCACCGCTGGGCAGTCGAGCGTGAATTTTGTCCATCAATTCGCTCTGAGATAAACCGTAGGATTCAGCATTGAAATCCGGCGCTGCAATATCGGTAAATTTCACTTGCCCATGAGTATTTCTCCGCTTCGCCCAATTCACTTCCCGAGCGCACAACGGACACTCCCCGTCGAAAAACAATTGCAATTTCCAGGACTCGTTTTGCGTTAGTTTGTCCATATATTATATAGACAGCATGCGCTGCTTTATGAAAATTGCAAATCACACCCTTTCTGGCTTGTGCGACAGCCCGCGATCGGATCAAGCACAAAAGCTTGACTCAGACGTCGTTATGAATGCATCGCTTGCGCTTCTTTTTCCAAGACAAACGCAGCATGCGGATAGCTCAATCGGCTTCCCCAATGCACCGTTCGGGGTGGCGTCATTGATTTTGCCAAAGCAATCAGCTCATCGTCGCTAAAAGCGTACATAAACCCCGCTCGACCTGCGTAGGAATAGCGCTGATTTTTCTCTGTGGGGCTACCGTAGGTTAAGGCCTGAGCCATGGTGCGCCCGACGCGACGCGCTCGTCCTATCTTAGGCACCGTCGTGCTTTGCTTATAGCTAAACAAAATCGGACCATCGCCCGTCACGCGCACGCACGCTTCGAGCAGGCGTGCATGGTGTTCTGGATCAATGATATGAGAAAAACTCGACCATCCTAACACCACGGCATCGTAGTGCTCGTTGGCAAAGATGCTTGCTGCACTATTTCGTCCATCCAAAACAGCATCGCAAAACTCGGCGTAGGACGTGCGCGCACTGCGACGAGCGCACAAGCGAAGCTCATCTTGTGAATCACGTCGTGGATCAAAAGCATCGACCACGTAGCCTTTAGCCGCCAGCCACTGCGCCTCTCGACCACGTCCGGCAGCCCCCACTAAAATCGTCGCTGGAGCTTTCGGAAGCTCCGCCAAAAACCAAGGCTCCTCCCACGAGTGAAGCTCCTCGCCATCACGCACCCGGCCATCGTAAAACATGTGCACCAACTCGCTCTGCTGCTCCGCACTAAGCCACACTTCCAAAAACCCGCCCACAGCATCGCGCACACGATTCGCAAAACGCTCAACCAAACCGTCCAACCACAAGTAACACTTCAATAAAAACGCAATCATTTTAGGAGACCGTTCCTGCCTCTCAAAGCGCCCGTGCATCCAATCACTTGCAAGGCAAGTTGGACCAAATTCATAAAAAGATAAACAGCCCTCATTAGAGCATTTTCCAATCAATTGTATTGGAAAAAACTCTAGGCTCGATCACCTTCGATTCAGCCCAACTTGCTCTCTAAGCCTATGAAGTCAGCGGCATACCAGGACGCAAGACCCCTACCTTCAAACCTTCAATGGGTAATTCTGTCTCCATTAAGAACAGAAGACCCGAAAGACCGACTTACGAACGCCAAAAACAGCCCAAAAACGACCAACTCCTTTGGTGAGCTCTGGCTCACTTATTGCAAGGCTCCATGGTGACCAGGAAAAACATCATGAAGTCACCTATTATGCCCCGAATCTCCTTACACGTAGGGCTTACTAGCTTGGCGCTGCTCTGGGCTTGCGCTCCGGCAACCGACACCTCTCTGGCGAACTCACAATCTGCATTTACAGAAAACGATCTCGATAATTTATGTGTTTGGAGCCATCAATGCCCCAACCCGGGTGAAGTGTGTGTGCATTCTCCAGGAACAGCCACGTGGCTGCTCGATCAGCAAAACAGTTCCTGGCTTGGCAGCTGCCAGCCTGCTTTAATCTCCGAGGGAGTAGAGGTTCCTCTGCCTGAAAAAACCGGCGCGTTAGAGGAGCCCGACCTTGATGGCTATCAAAGCGAGGCTTGTCCTACACTAAGCGGCGATGAGTACGA
This sequence comes from Myxococcales bacterium, assembly GCA_016699535.1. NCBI lineage: Bacteria > Pseudomonadati > Myxococcota > Myxococcia > Myxococcales > Myxococcales bacterium. The sequence goes on along the minus strand of CP064980.1, from coordinate 2,277,559 downwards.
GGCACAAAAGCAAGACTACTTGGATTATGTCACAGCCAAGACACCCGCGCTCTACGCAGGAGACGGCATTTTCATTCAAGGACAAAGCGTGGGCCTCGACGTGCTGGATGCAATTGTCGAAGATGAAGAACAGCTTCAACACCTCAGCCTGGTCGACCAAATTCTTTTGTTTGAACGTCGTGAAGCCATTAGTCTATTGGATCTGGTCCCAGCAGAAGCTGAAGACTACGATTTTCCAGAAGTTCAAAGCGGCCTAAGTGGTTTTCAAACGACGGCAGCCTCCCCTGCCTACGTAGCTAAATTGCATGCGCTTTACACGGAATACCTTGAGCGTGTTATTTACGAATCACAACTTCGTTCAATTATCAAAGTGATTGAAGACAGCGGCGTAACTGTCCTCAGCAATTGCGTCGCCACGATGGAACAGGCCTTTGCTGTTGGCACGCTGAACCAACAAAACCCGGCCGACTACCATGTCGATCCACAAGACGACCTCAGTGTGCTGCAATGCATGGCTGTTTACGATGCTCTGCTTCAAGGTCTTGCTGAAGTCGTTCCTGAAGGCAACGATATGTTTTACATCGATGGTCTACGTACTGACCTTGAATCTCTAAAGCAAGGCATGTGGCCCGATGGAAACGATGGCCCCCTTAAGGTTGAAGGCGATCCTTACCTCGATTTAGGGGACAATCTGGGCCCCTCTCCCTATATTCGCATGCGAGAGCTTCCAAAAGCAATCGCTCAAACCGTATTTCTTCTTTACACTTCTGCTAAAGCCGAAGAAGCCGGTTATCCCATTCTCGATCACGATGAAAACGGGATTTTCACCGATCGTCAGATCTCCCAAACCGTAATCGATATCAATCAAGCCTCCGCCAACAACCCCAATGACCTTCCGGATCTATTCCGTAGGTTTGCCAAAGAAGTACGTGAAGGCGCCGAGGATGCCATGGGATTGCAGGACGACCTTATCAAACGAAAATGGAATTTACGCGACTTGCCGGAAATCGTGCAAATCGGCACCCTAACTGATCAGTTCTTGCATCAGCATCCTGAATTTGCCTGTGTGCAACAGCAGATTGCCCGCGAACAGCTAATTGATGAAGCTACCTTTGCTGGCGCAGGTGGCGTTGCAGGTGTTGGTTGCGTGGTCGGCGCCGGGCTTATTGTAAAATTCGGCTGGACGGGCGTCGGTGCAGTGATCGGGGCTGGTATATGTGTGACCGATGTCGTGTTGATGTACGCTGCATGGGAGCAGTCCCGACACCTTGTCGAGCTCACACACGCCTTTCGCTACATTGGCATAGCGCTCGCACTTGCCTCACAAGGCGAACTTAACGCGGCTTACCGCCAGCATCGCATAAACCACGCCTTACTGATCGCCTCCATAGTAGGCGCACGCGCCCCAATGGAAGCTTGGTACGCGGAAACAAAACCGTCGCTAGCGTCGCAAGTTTTCTGGGTGAACTCACTGCGCATATGGAACGCTCACTCGCTGGAGCTAGTGAAGTTTTCGCACGTGCAGCAACAGAGTCACTTAAAATTGGCGAATCACTCGAGGATGTAAGAAAAGGCATTCTTAAGTTCACCGGCGCAGCGCGAGACACCCTGGAGGCCCTCGAAGAGCTCGGCGTAAAACCCGAAGCACTTAACGAGTTGCGTAAGCAAATCGAAGCCGTTGAGAGTTTAGCCGACGGCGACCTTGTCAAGATGGCTAAAGGACTCGAAAAAGCGGCAACCGTTTTTGAAACCCTCGGCGAGTTGCGTGCCGGCAAGCTAAACTCATTAGGAAAACTGTTGTGGGTTCTGAAACTCGGACAAGCACGTCGCTTCAGCAGAGGCTCACAACTCATAAGCCTTGCCGAAGATTTGGTTCAACTAGGTCAAGCTGGACAAGACTACAATCAGAGCATCGGACATTGACCTAACGCCATTATCGACCTGTGCTGAGCCCCGTTATTGCCCCACCCCGACCGATCCAAGTTCCAAAAAGGCGTATACAAATGAAGTTAAATCAAGGGCGGAGGCTAACGCCTTTTTCAGTTTCCCACCATAGCGACGAGCCCTAGGACAGATGAGACAGAAAGCTGTTCGAGTTGGTTGGTGCCGCGCGGATAAATGTTGTTGGAAGCCATATCCACACGGTTATCGAGGCGAATGATCAGGTGTTTTGAAGGCTGATAATCCAAGGTTAGTGTGCCGGTGATCAAATCTAAATCGGCGACACCCAACAGAAAGGCATCCTTGTCCGAAAAATATTCACCTCGGAGCGCCAAAGCAAAACTGTCTACAAACGAGTAACGGGCCCCGACCATGACGCCCCACCAAAAAGCGTAACTGCTTCCAATGTCTTCAGCGCCAAGATCTGCATTCACGTCCAAAGAAAGCTTTTCGCTTGCATGAATACTTGCGAGCACATCCACAAAATGGCGCCATTGTTCATTGGCGTTAGGTATCTTTGCTCCGGCATCGTCGGTATCCGCTTGCTCAGGGCCACCGAGGTATCCCAATGCTGCATGCAAAGTGTCTTGCAGATCAAAGTTTAGTTGGATGCCATAGGTTTTTCCTATGTTGTTATCAATGGTGTTGTTCCATCCATTGACGACAAGACCGGTGAGGGAAAACATCTCCGAAAGACTCAAGCGTGCGCGCAAACCGCTGTGATAGAAGGGCTGGCCCACAAAGTAAAGTGTGCCTCTTGTGTAGTTCATGTTGTATTGGCTATCGGCCACTTCAATGCCATACACAGTATCGAACTGGCCAAAATCAAGCTGTAGACTTTCAAAAGGACGCCATGAAACAAAGGCTTGTTTGACGTTATCGAAAGAAAAGCTCACAGCATCGCCGCCAAGCAGACGTGGCACCGAAGGTCCAAAGCGCAACTGAATGCTCCCCCCGACAGGCCCACTATCATACGACAAATCTAGCCCGACCCACGCAAACGAAAAACCATTTGAAAAATCATAACCGCGGTTCATGCCAGTTTCTGTTTGCGGCTTTGGAAAGTTCCAATCCAGTCTGGCATAGGCATCGACAAAGGCTTGAAAGTCGATTGCGTCATACCAATGACTTGTTTCATCGGAGGCTTCTTCACTATCGTGAACAACAGATACGGACTGTGGCTTGTGTCCGATGGGTGGCTCACCCGCAGATTCGGAGGTTGCTGTCGGGGTTGGTATCGACGTTGTTTCTTTTTCTTCAGTGGGACTTGGAGTCTCGGTTTGTAGTGTTTCTTCTTCGAGCAGCGCAGATGAAGATGTATCTTGAGCAAGAACTGTTGAACCAATGAACAGACTTGCCATGCCGGCTACGTGAAGGCATGGGAAAAGCGAGCGCCTTTTCACTACTTTTTCACCAAGTCCCACTCCGCAGTGGGCACAAGTACTGAACGGCCTTGCTGCGCCAAAAGTATCAAGAGCGTCGTCTTAATCAACACTGGGCTTCAAAAGCACACAGGCTGCAAAGTGCTCGCAAGCAAGTCGATATAAGCATCCAACTCAGGTTCGCCGGATTCATCCCCGCCATAGTTGCCTCCCTTTGATAGTGGGAAACTATAACGAACAAATGTTTCCGGCGTATTTCAACAAAGCAAATTCTTGGATCAGGACAACCTGCGCACCACTATGGATTTTTGGCCGGAATCTTGAATATTCCTTGGCCCGTCAGGCGCCGAGTGAGCAGTGCGCTAGGCGTTTGCTCCGGACGATGATGAAGCACAGCGAGGTACTTCGCAGCATCGAGAAGTGCAACAGGAATGGCTACAGACAGCGATTGTTCTTTTACTTTGCTGTATTTTCGTTTTGATTCAGAACCACTAAAAAAAAGACAAAGCTTGGCTGAGCTTCGTTCGTACATTATTTCTCGCTTTGCGTTCAGAAGAACGAAACTACTTTGAGCACAACTTTGCCTAGTCGAGGCAAAGCGGCGGCGGAACGAGCTTTGAGCCACTAACTGTCCATCGGCAAAAAGCTGAAACCTTGTACTAACGGTTTCTGAACCATCAAGCCTTTGGCTATGCTGGCCCTGAGCGAGCAAGCCTTCTGTAGCCGCATCCTGCGCTCCATCGGAGGTATGAGCCATGCACGCACCAAGCACTAGCGCAGCGCTCCAAACCGAAAACATAATCTTTAACATAACAGCCATTTATAAAACTCTCAGAATCCAGGAACACGATGCCTTTTTCGTAGCATAGTGCTCGCGTTTTTGCCCTGTTTTTTTTGTTCGTAGATGGTGCGGCATCTAGCGATGCCCCCAATGGCCCAGGCCTAGAAATCTCGTTCAAAATGATCCGCTAAGTAGAGTTTTTCCACTTTTTTCCGAGCCCATTCGGTCTTGCGAAGAAAGGTAAGAGCAGATTTTATGCTGGGATCAAACTCAAAACAGCGAATAGGAATCTCCCGCGCCAAATCCGCAAAGCCACGCCTCTGCACCAAATCTTCAACAATACTTTTTAAAGTAAGGCCATGAAGCGGATTATTGGGTTGAACCTTGCCCATCGTCTACGCCTACAAGAATAGCACAAAACCGCCCAACTTTCAGCAACCCATAAACTCAGCAATTGTTCTCAAATTTCAGAAACTAAACGACGGCCCCCGCAGTCTTCCCTAAAACGTGCCTAAAACGTGCCAGGCACATTTTTTGTGGCAAGGTGTCCAAACAAATCTCGTGTCCCCCGATTTAACCCCTGCGCAGCGACTCCTGTAGCGTTCCCTCAAAAGTGCCAGGCACATTATGAGGAGCTTATGCCACGTGACACCTCTTACTAATCCTGAACTGCTATCACAGAGAGTTCGTTGGGAGATGGAATCTCTGATGCTGCAATTTGGATGTCTTCTCCATTCAGAGTCGCCGATCGGATGGCATCCTCTTCCGTCCAATAAATCCGATCGCCTGCAGTCGCTATACTTGAAGGCTCCCGACAGATCCAGGATCCCTTCTTTTTCCGCTCATGATATCAACGCCTTAGAAACCACGCCGCGATAATTTGAAATTTAAACTATCGCGGTGTGGTTTCTATGCAGTTGATTTTGCGCTGTTTTTTGATGGGATCCTGGATCCTGCAAAAAACCTTGTTAGCTCTCTCTGCTTCGATGTAGTTAGACAACAAGAGGTTAATGGCAGATGAAAAATCTTAGGGAAATCGGGTTGATTCTTGTAGTTCTGATGTGCGCTTGCTCTGATGAACAGTGCCCTGAGGGCAATGACCTAGTCGACGGGCAATGTGTGTTTGTGATCACTCAAACACCCGAGCTCACAGTGCAGCCTTCGGTCAAAACGCTAAACTTCAGTTGGAACGCTATCGAGGGGGCCGACAACTACAAGCTACTGCAGGACAGTGATGGCACGGAAGAATACACACAGCTTGGCGAGGACTTGAGCGCTGAGACTCTAAGTTATGCACATCAGCTCTCAGTCTATCTTTACCCCTGGGACACTGCGCAATACAAAGTGCAAGCCTGCAACGCGCTTGGCTGCGTTGAGTCGGACGCCATCGGCACGACCGAACTCATGCTTGACACTATAGGTGTTCTTGAAGCTAGCAATGCGGATCTCAATGATTCGTTTGGTAGTATTGTTGCAACAAGCGCGGATGGAAACACCCTTGCCATCAGTGCTCCAGGAGAAAGTAGTTCGGCTACCGGTATCAATGGTAACGAAAGCGATAACGGCAGCAGCGGCTCGGGAGCCGTGTATGTTTTTGTCAACGACGGTGACTCCGGATGGCTTCAGCAAGCGTACATCAAAGCATCGAATACCGACGCTGGCGATCACTTTGGCTCCAGTTTAGCTCTGAGTGCCGACGGAAGCACTCTGGTTGTGGGGGCTTGGAGAGAAGGTAGCAGCAGCACTGGTATCGATGGAGAAGATAATAATGATGCTCCAGCCTCTGGAGCCGTCTACGCGTTTACGCGATCAGCAGAGGGGGTGTGGTCCCAGCAGGCTTACATCAAAGCCTCAAATACCGAGGTCGGGGATTTTTTTGGAACAACTGTTGCTCTCAGTGCAGATGGCGACACCCTGGCTGTGGGGGCAAGAGGCGAAAAAAGCTCAGCTACCGGCATTAACGGGGATCAAGCGGATAACCAAGCGCAAAGTTCAGGAGCTGTGTACGTGTTTACTCGAAGCAATGAAACATGGTCTCAGCAGGCCTATATAAAAGCATCCAACACTGGTGCGGGCGATTACTTTGGAGCCGCAGTCGCACTGAGTGGTGATGGTACCACCCTTGCGGTGGGAGCAATCTACGAAGATAGTGCAAACACCGATCCAAACGACGATTCCGCTAGCGAAGCCGGCGCCACCTACGTTTTCGTACGCGGTAGCGACAACGATTGGTTTCAGCAGGCCTACCTAAAAGCATCCAACACTGATGCAGACGATAATTTTGGAAGTGCAGTGGCACTGAGCGCAGATGGAAATCTATTGGGTGTTAGCACCTTCAACGAAGCTAGCAGCGCGCGAGGCATTGATGGCGATCAGCTAAGCAACCACATGCCAGAAGCAGGAGCTGTTTACCTTTTCGAGCGCGCAGAAAACAGCAGTTGGAGCCAAACGACCTACATCAAAGCATCCAATACCGATACAGGTGATGGTTTTGGCTTTAGCTTGGCCTTGAGTGCCGACGGGAGCACTTTAGCTGTGGGTGCCGTCTGGGAGGCAAGCAACGCCGTAGGCATCAATGGTGATCAATCCAACAATGATTTTGAATATGCCGGCGCTATCTATGTATTTCGCCATTCAAAAACCAACTGGTCACAAATCGCTTACGTCAAATTGAAGGACAACACGCCAATCTCCACTGAGTTCGCGGAGTTCTTTGGAATTTCCCTCAGCCTCGATGAGCACGGTGACAGTTTGTTTGCAGGCGCTCCCGGCGTCGAGGGTGCAGACATCTCCACCGGGACAGTTTACCTCTATTGATCGTCCGGTTTCGCGCTTTTTGCCGACGGGAATCTTACACAGTTAAGTAGTTTGTCTCGGGGCTCACGCGCATGCTCGCTGGCTATCTCATGGGGATTATTGTAGCGTGCAGATTGAGGTTGTTGTTGTATGAAATGTTTTGCGAATTTGGCTCTCTTGTTGTTGTTCTTCTTGAGCGGAGCATGCTCAGATACACAATGTCCCGAGGAGCAGCACGAAGTTGATGGACAATGTTTGGCCGTTACAGGCACCCCGACACCTAAACTCGAAGTTCAGCCTTCGGTTAAAACCTTAACCTTTCATTGGGAAGCTATCGAAGGCATTGAAAGCTACCAACTCCTATTCGATAGCGAAGGCAGCGAAGCGTACACACCGCTTGGCGAAGATTTGAGTCCTGAGACCACGGACTTTGCACATCGCATTGCCGTCTATGACTATCCATGGCAGAGCGCGCGCTACAAGTTGCAAGCATGCAACGCCCTTGGCTGCGCGGAGTCTAGAACAATCAGCACAGCCGAATACATGCTCGACACCATCGGCGTTCTTAATTCCACCAACGCTGAGCCAGGAGATTACTTTGGCTTTGCTGTCGCCTCAAGCGCTGATGGAACCACCGTCGCTATCAGCGCTCGCTACGAGGGGAGCTCAGCAACGGGCATCGATGGCGATGGAAGCAATAACGATAGCCCCGGCTCGGGCGCCGTTTATCTTTTTACCGTTGACGATCATGGTGAATGGTCTCAGCAAGCTTACATCAAAGCCTCGAATGGCAAAGACTACGATACCTTTGGGACAGACTTAGCGCTTAGCGCTGATGGAAGCACGCTTGCGGTGGGGGCCCCCAGCGAGGGCAGCGCGGAACCGGGCATGAACGGAAAAGATAACCCGATGGAGTCCGGAGCTGTATATGTTTTTACGAAATCGTCTGATGGTTCGTGGTCTGAGCAAGCCTATCTCAAAGCTTCAAACGCTGAAATGCTCGATAATTTTGGCATGGCTGTTGCGCTAAGCGCCGATGGAAACACCCTGGCGGTAGGAGCCACAGGGGAAGACAGCTCGGCCACTGGAATCGATGGTGACCAGGAGGACAACGCAGAAAACGATTCCGGAGCAGCCTATCTCTTTACTCGGAGCGATGACACATGGGCTCAGCAAGTTTACATCAAGGCCTCAAACACCGACAAGCAAGATAACTTTGGCAGCGCTATTGCTCTAAGTTCGGAGGGCAACATCCTTGTAGTAGGAGCCCCTAACGAAAGTGGCGCTGGCGCCGCCTATGTTTTTGAAATGAGTGGTGGTAGCTCCTGGACTGAACAAGCCTATCTAAAAGCCTCCAACACTGAAATTGAATCGGATGACAATTTTGCCTCAGCAGTCTCGCTCAGTGCCGATGGCAGCCTTCTTGCTGTGGGTGCGCCGCAAGAAGACAGCAGTGCTCAGGGAATCGATGGAGATCAAACAAGCAACCACATGGAAAGCGCCGGAGCGGTTTACTTGTACAAACGGCAAAGTGCCGCTGGCTTTAGCCAAATTGCCTATGTTAAGGCCTCCAACACAGACCCACGAGACTATTTCGGTCACAGTGTCGCTTTGAGCTCGGATGGAAGCATGCTTGCCGTAGGCGCCAACTCTGAAGCAAGCAACGCCACTGGCGTGGGCGGCGATCAGTCCAACGACGACCTCAATAACGCAGGAGCCGTTTACGTCTTTCGTGCTACCGAAGATAGCTGGGAGCAGAGCGCTTACATCAAATCGAAAAACAATACACTCGCAGAATATTTCGGAAGCTCCCTCTGCTTCGATGACAGTGGTCACAGTCTGTTTATCGGAGCCACAGCTGCCCTAGGCGATACCGCATCTTCAGGCGGCAGCTTGTACATATACTAAAGCCCTACTTGGCCGAAAATGCATTGTTACGTTTACCGTAAACTCTAGTTCTAAGGGCACCCTACTGAACCTTTTTAGAGATAAGTAAGGTGTCCCCAGAACTCCAGATCACGCCCGAAGATCAAGCACGCTCCGGTCTATCGTTATTCAAAGCGGTCTCGGGCTGCTCTGTTTCAGTTGCCATAGGAGGCCAGGCCGCAAAGGCGCAAAGGTGCCGCAAAGGTGCCAAGCACATTTTTACGAAAATGAGGAAACCGAAGGATGGCTCGGTCGATAAGTAAACATGCCGCGCCCACTACGTCGTCTTTTGCCCGAAGAAGCCTATTTTGTGACCAACCGCACCTTTGAGCAGCGTTTCTTTTTCAAACCAAGCAATAAGGTCAACGAAATCATCGGCAGATGTCTCGCCAAAGCCATCGCCACTTACGAAATACAGCTCTTCGCCTTCGTCTTTATGGCCAACCATTTTCACTTCGTGCTTCGCGCGCCACTTGGCAACCTCAGCGATTTCATGGCCTGTTTTCAAAGCATGCTAGCCCGGGACATCAACCGCCACCTTGGCCGAAATGGCCCCATGTTTCAGCGTCGCTACAGCGCCATCCCCATCCTTGATGAAGGCGCGTTTATCGAACGCATGGTCTACACCCTAAACAATCCTGTCAAAGCGGGTTTGGTAAACCAAGCAGGGCAGCATACCGGACTGAGCAGTTTCCCTGAAACCTTCCAGAACAAAAGCAGAAGCTTTTGCTGGATGGACCGAAGCCGGTGGTGGCAGGCGGGATGCCCTAAAAAGAGCAAGGCTTTTGAAAAAAGGGTTCCTTTGCGCATTACGCCTCTGGCAAAGCCTTGGCGCATGATGCTTGAGCAAGAACTAAAAAGCGATGCCTTGCGTTTGAAGCAGGAGCGCCAAGCATCAGGCAAAGCCTTGCTTAGAAGCGCAAAAGCCAAGCGCATCAAAACCACCGACCGACCAAAAAGCTCAAAGCGCAGTCCGCAACCGCGCTGTCATAGCACCGAGCCCAAGCTAAGAGCAGCGTTTGATGAGGTATGGCATCGCTTCGTTCAAACCTTCCGAGAAGGAGCGATGTGCGTCGCTCAAGGCAATTGGCTAGATGCCGTTTTCCCTCCGGGAAGTTTCCCGCCCACACGCTATCCTGTGCGTTTCGATGGTTGTGAAAGCATTACCGCCACACTCTGTTTCTAACAAACACGCTTAGACAAAAAGGTTGGTCCAAGGGATAGCTGCGCTCAAAACCCAATTCAAAAGAAAAACAACCCTGCGCAAGGGCCCGCATCAAAGCAACGAAGGTCAGAGCCGAGTAAATTCAACCACCGTTTTCAAGCTCTCAAAAGCCAAAGGAATGTTACCGCGCCTTCCCACTAAAAGTCGTTGGCACCTTTTTACCTTTTTAGGGATACCTCAGGCTGGCACCTTTTTAGCACCTTTTTAGAACGCCCTAGTGCTCAAAACTATCAATCGCGAACTGCCTTCAGATAACTTGTTTGCTCACATGTTCCGATTAGATATCTTTTGAGTATTTCGAGAAGTTGCTCAGGGGTCGCCGAAACAAACTGACTCAACTCCTCACCATGCGGATAGCCCACCAGGTTCCCGAGTGCATTTTTCACTGCCAACAACGCACTATTGTCGTCGTCCAATACATTCGGCCAAGTGCGCATAACAGTTCCCACTTCCTCTCGCTCTAAGCCAAACAATGTAGCGAACTCCCAATCAGGAAAGAATGGACCATTTACCGAAGCGACCAAGCACTGTCCTATGATTTCGATGTCTTTCTCGGACAAATATGCAAATGCCACGGCTTTCTCCCTCATTTTAAGATATCTGTGAAATACTGTTTACCAAGGGTCGGCCGAAATGCTGTACCCATATCGACTGCTTTCGGGTTCTGAATAACGACGGTTCCAGTCAGGTCATCCCAATATGCAGTTCGTCCTCCCGCAAGCTGTCGTACATTAGCGCCCTTCGCTCCCGCGACTACTTTGTTGATATGTTTCGCAAACGCCTCGGGCGACTTGATGCCAAGCTCCGAAAAATTCACCACCTTTGATGACGTGTTTACCGAACGCATGCCCCTGGGATATCGCTTTTCCGAGCCCACTCTGTGTAGCTTTTTGGCCGCTCGGGAACCGCTGCCACCCAAGATGCGATTACCAACAGCTTTCGTGGCAGAAGAAAGTTTTTGGCCGGCCCATTTGCTTAGGCGGCTGGCTTGTTTGCCGATGAACTTGGTGGCTTTCGGAGCGTAGCGGCTCGCGACTTTGCCGATGCCGGACGCGCTTGCTTTGCCGACGCCCTTTAGGCCTCCGAAAACCATACCGGGACCAGGTGGACTGTTGATAATTCCTTCGACTGTGTCCGTGTAGAAATCACCTGCGAAGTCTTTGAATTTGTCAAACAGCGTGGGTGGTCTATACCCACCAGGCGTAGGACCAGGGTGCATGCCATCCGGGTCGGTCATGCCGATGGGTTCGCCGAGGGCATAACTGTAGGGGCTGAGCCGCTCGGGCTCCTGCATGATGCTTTCGGGATCGAAGACGGCCACAGGGTATGCTTTGATGAAGCTGCTTAGTTCGGGCCGGTAGGGTCTGGCTTTGAAATCAGCTAGGGCTGCGCCTTTGTCGAACTCGTTGCCGGCAAAGCGAAATGGGTCAGCGCTACTCTCTTCCAGGCCCCGCACACTGCCATACGCGTTGTAAGCGTAGCGGGCGAGCACTTCTCCTTCGGAGCCAGCGCGCACCACAGGGCTGCCGTGCAAATCATGCAAGTACAGCTCGGCATCAGCAGGCCACTCGCTGATGAGCACGCCCGCATGCGGATCATAGTCATCGCCACCGCAGCTGAGCAGAACACTGGCGAGCGAAAGCGCACCGAGCGCAACGCTTCGGCGTTTGAGAAAACTGAAGATGACCGAAGCAAGCAAAGCCAGAAGTCCGAACAACAGCAGCCACGGTGACGACGGTTTAGGAAACTGAACGAAAGTTGATACAGCTGCAGCCGATGCTTGCGCGGAATGCGAGTCTGACACGGCATCAAGGCGTATCGCGCGTTTGTTATCAAGCTCGACGTAGCGAATGATCTTTCCTTCGCGCACTTCGACATCCGGCGAGGGATAGCGCACTTCTGTTTCGCCATCACTGCTTATGGTGCGTTTGATAACTCGGCGATCATCGTAGCCATACTGGTAGCTCTCGGTGATTTGCGCGCCGTTTTCATCTTCGCGGACGACTTTGGCAATGCGGCCTTTGGCGTCCCATTCCAAAACACGCGCGCCATCTTCAAGCAAGCGGCCTGCGGCATCATACTTCAAAGACTCATCGGCAAACTTAGTGACGCGATCAGGGCCGTTTGAATCCGTGTATTCATAGTCAACTTGTGCGGGAAGATCAGCGCGATCCGAAGTCACCGAAAGCAGATTGGACATCACATCGTAGCTAAAGGTGGTGGTTCCGAGCCGGTTTTGCTCTGATGCCAAGCGATAACGCGCATCGTAGCTATAACTAGCGCTGAGATTGAGCGCAGCGCTAAGCTCGCGGGCATCGGTTTCCTCGATGACACGTGAACTCGGATCAAGCTCAAACCGCAAATCAAGTAGCGTTGCGCTACCGGCCCCAGAGAACATGTGCCGCAGGCGCTGCCGCGAATCATACTCGCGTTGGCTCTTTACGCCGTTGCCGTAGCTGGCTTCTTGCAAGCTGCCCCATGCGCTCCAGCTCACATTGCTGATCAAGCCAGTGATGCTCTGGGTGAGTCCGCGCGCATCATACGAAGTTTCAAAATAGGTCTTGTTTGGGTAGCCGCGGCGTTTGAGGCGGTCTTGCGAATCGTATTCCGACCAGTTTGCATGCTCCGTGCCGTCGCTCCAGCGGCGCACTTCATCCGTGGCCCGACCGCGTGCATCGTAACCAAAGTGCACTTCGCCGACTTCGTCCTCGACCCATGAAAGCTGACCTTGGGTGTGGCGCATCCACGAAAAACGCTCTGAGCGTTCATCGTAATGATAGCGCACGGACAAGCGCTCTTCGCCATCTTTTGCCCGATGCCATTCTTCAAGCGCTCTGCCGCGAGCATCATAGACATAGCGCAATTGATTCCCCTCTGGGTCAGTGCGGCTTAAGAGCCCACCAGGCACATCGTAGCTAAACTCCCATGTGCCTGCATTGGGGTCCTGGACTTTGGTGCGCTGCAAAAGGCCGTTGTAGGTGTAGCGCCGCACGCTGCCGCGTGCATCGCTAAGCTCTGTTAATTTGTCTGCCGCGTTGTAGCTGTACGTTGTAACCGCATCGTCTTCATCGCCTTGCTGAGCGTGCTGGATAAGACGCCCTAGGCCATCGACGATGTCTGTTCGGCGCCTGTTATTTTCATCAAAACGCGAGCTGCGCAGTGGCGCATAGCTAAAGGCTCGCATCGCGCCGTCCGGTTCGACTTCGCTGAGCGGGCGGCCCAGGGCATCGTAACTGAGCTCAATGCCGCTTTGGTCGCGGTCCGCTTCGCGGTAATCGGCGTTGCTGGCAAAGAGCGGGCGCTGCGCAAAGCTTACAAGACCACGAGGACCGTAGCTTTTAATCTCGCTTGCAGCCCATGAACCGTCTCCTGCATCTTCAAAGATAGCGCGTTTACGGCCAAGCCCATCGACGTGCGTAATCGAGGTTTCGACGTCGTCCGAATCGCTGTCTTTGATCAGTCTCTCGCGAATCACCGAGGTGGGCGTACCAAGGGTGTACTCATAGCTTTTGGTGGGTCGCTCTTTGCCATCGCCCGGCTCGATAATGGTCATCAAGCGCCCGAGAGCATCGTGCTCGAAAGTCGTCGTTTGCTCATTGGGGTCTAAAAATGAAAGCATGGTGCCAAAAGCAGGATCGTAGGTCGCCCGGAAAGTAAGCGCGTGTGATTCATCGACCGTGAGCATCTCTTCGGTGACAAAAGTGCCGCTTTCATCGTAAGCGTAATCGCTGCGCCCATCGCGGCCATCGATTTGCGCCAAGATATTTCCGTGCGCATCGTGTTCATTGCGCTCGGCATCGACAAACTCATCACCCGAGCGCCAGCTTGTTTTTCGGCTCACAGCCCCGCGCTCGATTTGCCCCAAGGGCAATCCCTCAAAAGCGGAGCCGTCATAATAGGTGCGTGTTTCAGTAATACGCGTACCTGATGCATCGCTAATCTTCTCTGAAGCAAGCGCGCCCAAGATCCATCGCTCGGTGTTTTGCGCATAGCTGCGCGTGGTGATGCGCTCGTCACCCCCGGCAAGCAAGTTCTCGCCTTCGATGATGCCCCACTCTGCTTGTTTGGTGACATTTCCAAAGTCGTCGTACTCGAAGGTTTTTCGAGTTTTGATAGGCGTATCGCCAAGCTCAAACACTTCGCTGTCGCTTTGCTTTAGATAGGCAAAACGCAAAGGCCGCTCGGCATCCGCGGAATCAAACAGTCGCAGCTCATAGCTGTTTTGCGTGCGATCAAAGGTGCCACCCTCGGCATTTTGTCTGATGGTGCTAAGCGGCAAGCCTTTGAAGGCTTTTTCAGTCTCGCCGACATCAAAGGTGCTGATAGTATGAAGCGTGGGCTGACTTGCATCACCGACATCGATGCGCTGCGCGTAGGCAAAACCGCGAAACTCACGCTCGTAAGGATCAAAATAGCCATCGGCATAGTAAAAACGCGAATGCTGAACTGAGCCAAGACTATCGTCGATCCACATCTGGGAGAGAAGCATTTGCCCAAGAGGCGAGCGTTTGCTCCAATCGAGGCTGTGTTCATTGGCCCAGGCGCGCATCTCACCGATGCCCGCGTAGCCCATGCGAATAACTTGGCCCAAGCAGTTGTCGATGGCCGTTAGTAAGCCCGGCTTGCCCTGCTCAAGCACATCAACATAGGTCCATGCTTCATCGACCCCCAGGCTCCGATCCAACCACACCACATCGGTGCTGCCGTTGGCGTTGATGTCGAACAAACGCACTTGGATAGAACTGCTCGAGCCAGGCGTGTTTTCGATGCGCACCACATCACTGAGCGCTGAGCTTGCAAGGTTCAAGTAAAGCAGTACGTGCGCGGCATTGACAACGACTAAGTCGGCAAGACCGTTGCCGTCGATGTCGCTCAGGTTTGAGCGCTCAAGTTCGCTGCTCGAGAGCGTGGGCGCCCCTGAGATAGACACCACGCTGCCGAAATGACCTGAGCCTTTTGCCGGGAAATACCGCAAAGAACCCGAGCGCAGCTGCGCGATGTCTTGCAAGCCATCGCCGTTCATGTCCGCCAGGCGTAAACCATCCCCATCGAAAGTGAGCACTTGACCGGATGCAAGCTGCCCGAGGTTTTGCACGGCGGAAAAGGTGCCGTCGCCTTGATTGATGGCCACGCGCACATCGCCAGAGCTTGCTTCGATGTGAAGCCAGTCAACGCGCCGGTCATGATTGAGATCAACGAACTTTACGTTTGGATCGCTGGGTGCGGGGCTGAGATTGGGACTGAGCACCACCGCAGCGCCGAAACCAGTGCTCCCACCCGGATAATAACGCAGCCCATCGCTGCTGCTTGAGAGGCGCGCGAGCACATCCGGGGCGCCATCGCCGTTGACATCGGCAAGTTGTGTGTCGGGATTATCGAGCCAAGTGGAGGCCGAATCGATGTTTTGCCACTCACCAAACTGCGTGCCATCAAGATTGGGCCGCAAACGATATGCTCCGCCATCAAGCGAAGCGTCCATCTGCACCACATCGGGCAAAGCATCGCCATTGACATCGGCAATCTCGACGCTTGCGCCAAGTTCGCGCGTGGGGCCATTGAGCATCTGCTTTGGCGCGATGGCGGCATCAAACTCAGCATACGTCAAGCTAAGCGCTGGCAGCGTGGTCTCGCCATCTTTGCCGGTGAGCTCAACTTTGACCAAGCGTGAAAGGCCGGTACCAAGCTCGTAGCTCAAGTCATATTGGCGCACGGGCTCACCCGCATGGAGCACTTCGATTTTGCTCAGGCGCTTTGTGGTGCGCACAGCAAAAGCCGACAGATAACTAGTGAGCGCATCGGGGCGCTCTTCGTAAGAGAAGCGCACTTCGTTCACGCTGCCTTCGGCGTGAAGATTGTAACGAATCGAAGTAAGATAACGCCGCTCGCCTGCGGGTTTATCGTAGATGTATTCGATGCGATGCCCAAAAGTGTCTTCTTGTGCAGTCAAAGCGTAGGAAAAGTCTTTGCTGCCATCCCGCACCACGCTGCTGGCTGAGCCATCGAACTCAAAGATGACGCCCGAAGTGTTGGTAAAGATGAAACCATCGCCCGAGCGCCGGCCGCGCGCAAAGGCGCCTTCGATTTCGAAACGATAACTGCCGTCACTCATCTGCACTAGCTCTTCAGAGCCCTTGCCGCCCATGCCGCTAAGCACCCAACGGTCCTCTACGGTGTACGTCGGCAGGCGCCGATCGGTGCTGCGCTCGACCGCCGGCATAGAAAGCGACCAGCCAAGGCCAAGCACGTCGTAGCCCGTGCCCGAGCTGTATTGCAAGGTCACCTCAGGCTCGAAACCTGCCACACCGGGCGGGACATCAATATCGATCCCGTAAGTGCTTGACCCTGCTTGCAGTTGCGGCTCAAAGGCTTCCCCCAAGCCTTCGATGGAGCCCGGACCCGATGGGACGCTCATCACAGCCGGGCGCACGCCAGAGCGGTCTTGCGCACTTGCGCTCAGGCAGAGCGTGCAAGCAAAAACCAAGGTGCTCGCAAAAAGATTACGCATCATGCGCCTTAGTTGCAGCTCGGAGCAAAGGAGCCGGTGTATTCCGATAGGGTCACAGCTTCGCGCTGAAGTTCAAAAACAATATCTTCAAGCCGCGAGAGGTCTAGGTCTTCATTTTCCGGGGCTTTGTCGGCCGAGGGGAAGACAATTTCCCAAGCTGACGAAGCCACCGAGCGTCCGAAAAACTGGGTATCGACGTTGTCGCGATAGGTGTTGACGCCCGCATCGATTTCAGCCTCACGCGGCGCAAGCTCAAAGGAGTTAACGATGTCTTCAACAACACTGTCGGGCGACTCACAGCTTCGCACAAAACTCACGCCCCGTTGCACAAGGCGCACGGTGGCCTGATCGTCACCGAGGCCATCGCCAATAAGTTTCACACGGATGCCCGTAACAAAGTCATTGCAAAGCCCTGTGCTAAAGGCGCCGTTGTTCAGTGACAAACTTGTCTCGAACGGCATGCTTACCTCGCCTTGTTCATCGGCCCGACCTGGTTTGAAAAGCAAACGCTGAAATTGCTCTTGCGCCGAAATCTCGTGCTCTGTCTGAGGATCGATGATCGAGCCGCGGATCTTTAAAATGTCTTCTTTTAGACTAAGCTCCATGGTTTTAGCTTGGGGCGCGCCATAGGCCAAAAGCGATTCATCCACTTGGTCTTTCAAACAATTGAAAAAGTCTTCGATTGAGTTGACATCAAACGCCGGAATTAAGTCGGTGTAGATGCCAGGCAAGGTTGCGTTGATTTCGTACTCAAAGGCCTTGGCTGCATCAAACACCGCTTCGCGCGCACGTTCACGGTATTCCATGGCCCGGATCACCGCTTCATCACGCAGCATTCGCAGAGTAGGATCGTTGAGGCCTCCAAAGCGCTCGCCGCTACGATGAGCTATGACGCGGTTGTATTGCTGCGCCGTGAACTGTGCTTTCGTGGACAAATTCTGCTGATTTAAAAGCTGAGCTGAATGATCCATAGCAGCCTGTGTTTGCTCGATGCGAAGCTCCGCTGCACCAATGCGGAGCTCTTTTATCTGTGTCATGCCGTTGATGTATTCGACTTGTCGATCCGCATCGATGAGTTTGAGTTCCTTTGCCGAACGAAGTTGTTCTTTTTGTGCTTCCAGGTCGCGCACTTCGTTTTGAACATAGGTATCGGCAACGGAAGTTAGAGCACCAGGGAGCCCCGACGGATCGCCTGCCACTGCACGCGCAATCCCGGAGGCAACGGCCAATCCTGTCCCAAACAAATTACCAAAAAAACTCGTCGAATTTTGGCGTTCGGTAATATCAATTATCTCGTTGTTGCTCTCGCTCACAAACTGCAATGCATCTTTTCTGATGCCGTTGACTTGTTGCAACCTTGAAGTTTGAGCCAAGATGCGCTGCCTTTGAGCTCTAACACGCTGCTCGGCCAAAACGATTCCGGTTGCACTTTGCTTAGCAGCAAGATTTGCACCTGCCAGCGCTCCGCCAGAACTGCCGCAGTTTTCAATATCCGGAGCGGATGCAGAGCCGCCACACAAGTCAATCAGCTCGCCTTCAAAACTCCCTTGAGCATCAAGAAGTCTTTCATCCATAGTGTAGGTCTGACCTGCCACTTGATATACAAAATCACGTGCTTCTTGGTCTTTGGCGATGGCATCCGCGACGCGGTCTGCGGCGCGGCTTAGGAGTTGCGCTAGGTTGGTTGCTCCACGATCGGCAACCTGTCTTGCGTCGTAAATGAAAGGAACGTAGTTGGCGTCTTTGCCAAAAACGCTATCGGGGTGTTCCAACATCTGGATCGATTTTCTGCCCATGGCGCTAAAAGCTTCGCCAAGCTCAAAGAGATGCGGCAAATCATCCGAGCCCTGTGCCTTAGCCATATGCGCCAGGGCAACAGCAATCGGAAGGCGGTGTAGCGCTTCTATATCTAACCCACTGCGAAGCCCATCGATATAGGCTTGTGGGTCCACCTGGTTCCAACGGGTTTGCAGAGCAAGGTTGAGTTGATAGTCCGCTGCGTTCCAATCTTTGCTAAGCAATAAAGCTAAGTTTCGGATGAATTTGTAGTCATTGCCCTCAGCGGTCGTGGCTGTGACTTCATAGATAAGGGGAAGTCTCCATTCACGTGTCCATGGGATCAACGCATTGGAAAGAAAGCTTCTACCTTCCGTCAACAGTGCGTTTGCCTGAGTCCGCGCGGCAGACCCCGTGCTCTGGTATTCAGCGCGATACGCTTGCAGGATGCGTTCTTGAAGGAAAACAATCGCCGCTTGAACGCGGGCATCACTTCCCGCTGCCATGAGATAAGCCCCTGCAGTTTTGTTCCCTTTTGCATAGGCTTGACTTCCAAATTGCTGGGCGCAGTAAGCCTTGGCGTTGTGTATGCACTTAGCAACCGTCGACATCGGAAGACTCTCCGGTATTTCGGTCAAGCATTTTTCGGCCAAATCAGTAAAAACTGGCTCAATTGCATTGTTTTGTGCGGGCAATGCTGCAACGAATCGATTTTCTGGCGACTCTGTATTGTTGATGACAGCTGTTCCGCAAACGTTCATTTCCGAGGAAGTGCCTGCCGTACTGCAATCTGCTGAAACGAGACTTTCAGCATAATCTCGACATTCCGGTCTAATGTTGATGGTCTCAATGTCATAACTGTACTCGGCTTCATCGATCAGCACTTCCGGTGCAGCAACAATCTCAGAAAGGTCCGTGCTTGATTCGCGCACGAGCAAAAGCTGCGCACTTGTGTTAAACGGTTGCGGCAAAAGCCCGTACCAGCGTTCGGTGACCTGTCCTTGAAGCAGGCCAGCCGAATCCGTACTCAAAGAAAAAGCCATACTGCGTGCCATGGTCCTGTCATCTACAAAGAGTTTGTCCTGATCGGTCACTAGCTCAGCAGGGTCGATGGCTTGCGCAACGCTACCACTGAGCACGCCGTCATCGTCCATTTGCATCGAGGTGCCAGGCCACGCGCCATCCTCCTGCTCCAAAAAACCAAGCGAGTATTCGGGATCGATCAAGACATCAAAACTGCCGTCTTCTTGTTTGCGAACCGCCATGCGAATAGGCAGCTGACCTAGACCTGGATCTTCATAAGCGTACACACCCCGATACATGCCTTCGATGCTGTTTTGCACGGTCACGGGCACAAGCACATCGCCTGCGTAGGAATAGATGGAAAGAAAGCCCTGGGCTGCGCCCTCGCCGATTTGAGCGCGGTCTACAGTCAGCTCAATTTCTTTTTGATCGGTGAACTCCGAAAGCCTGTCCGCATCGGGAATCTGCAGCCACGGGACATCGTCTGAAAGACGGTAGCGCACAGGAATGTCCGGATCGCTAGAGATCAGCGTGAGCGTGACGGTGTCGCGATTGGTGCCAAAATCAAGCAACGCTTGCTCAACGGAAAGTGTAGCAGAGCGCTGAGTTTGAACCGGAGGATCATCGGAATCTCCCGAGGCAGAACAACGTCCGCGCTCGGAACACGAATCACCACCAGAACAGCTATCTTTCGTGCTGCACTCCTGATAGCAAATGCCAAGCTCGCAATACGAGCCCTCGGGGCAATCGGCTGAAAGCTCACAAGCGGGAGCATCGGAGAGGCCAAAATTGACTGGATCTGGGCCACCACCGCACCCAATCATCATGCCAAGAAAAACCAACACGAATAGCAATTGCTTCTTACTAATGGTCATCTACCCCCCGCTACCTATCTGCGCGCCTTGATAACTATTTGCCTAGGTATGCCCCGGTTATCGGCCATCGTGCAACGATGTTGCGTAAAAAAATAGATTAATAGCGGCATGCCGCTAAGAGCAACTCTAATTTCAAATAGTTAGAAAGATGGTTCGGTTGCTGATGGACGCTCAACTATAACGGCATCGTTTTGCCCTTTTCGGCGAGGATGATATCGGCGTTGATTTGGGATGCGAGTAGGTTTTTTAGGGCGCGTTTGGCGGGGGCTTCCCCGTGCGCTAGTGCGATTTGTTTGAGTGGGCCATGGTTGTTGGTTTGCGCGACAAAGTTTTTCAAGTCGTTTTGATCGGCGTGGGCTGAAAGTCCGCCTAGGACGTGCACGTCGGCTAACACATCCCGCTCGATGCCAAAGACTTTAACTTTATGACGCCCTTCAACGAGACGTCTGCCTAAAGTGTGCTGCGCCATGAAGCCTACAATCACGACGCTATTTTTTGACTGGCCAAGACCATCGCGAAAATGGTGCAAAATACGCCCTGCTTCGCACATGCCAGAGCCGGCGATCACAATGCTCGGCTCTTTGCTTTTTTGAAGGACTTTGGAATCTTCAATTTCAGACACATAACGCAATCCAGGCGGGGAGAAAGGGTCGTTGCGTTCAAGCATGCGCTGCGCAACGTCGGGAGCCAGGCTTTCGGCGTGCAACTTGTAAACCTCGGTAATGGCAATCGCCAGCGGACTGTCAATATAGATAGGAACCTCTGGCACGCGGCCTTTTTCTGACAGGCGCTCAAGCGCAAACAACACTTCTTGAGCACGTTCAAGCGCAAAGGTAGGAATCAATACTCTGCCGCCACGCCCAATGGTCTTAGTGACAATGCTCGCAAGCTCCTCGTCCATTCGCGCTATATCAGGATGAAGACGATCACCGTAAGTGCTTTCACAAATGAGAACGTCGACATCTGGCACAATCTCTGGGGGTTTGAGCAATGGAAGTTCGTCGCGACCAAGGTCGCCTGTGAAAAGCAAGCGTCTTTTCGTATTGCCCTCTTCTAAGTCTAAGCACACCAAGGCTGAGCCAAGCACATGTCCTGAATTATAAAAACAAAGCGTGACGCCTGGCGCGATCGGAAGTGGCCGATGAAAGGGAATCGAAACCATCTGTCCAATGGCTCGGTGGGCATCTTCAACACGATACAAAGGCTCAATAGCTTCGTGCTCTTTTGTTTTGGCATAGCGCTTATTGAGATAGCGCGCATCTTGCTCTTGAATCATCGCAGCATCACGCAACATCACGCTGCACAAGTCACGTGTCGGTGGCGTGCAATAGATGTTGCCGTCAAAACCACGTTTAACCAGGGTTGGAATACCGCCACTGTGATCAAGATGGGCATGACTCAGCACAAGCGCATTCGCCTTGCTGGCCCAAGATGGCAACTCTCGGTTCAGGCGATTGCTTTGTTCACGGTGTCCTTGGAATAGTCCGCAATCCAGTAATATTTCTGCCCCTGCGCAGCGAAGCCTGTGCAATGATCCTGTGACTTCATCGGCAGCCCCATAAAACTCAAGTTCCATGCCCATGTTGTGCGCTCATCCGGGCAGCATCGTCAACGTATTGATGCGATCTTCGTTGCTTTCGTGTGAGCCATTTTCTTCACTAGTGCTCTGATCTTTTTGAAACAAGCAACTAAGCCTTGACCTTTGTGCAGGCTATGGACTAGCTGTGCGCTGTGGATGAAGCAATTCGATTGATGCCGCTTGGCGGCCTGGGTGAAGTGGGCATGAACTGCCTGATGATTGAGCACGATGGGCAAATAGTGCTCATCGATTGCGGCATCACCTTTTATGACGACGACAATGGTGTGGACGTCATTCATCCCGACTTCTCTTATCTTGAATCAACCGATAGCACATTGGTTGGCGTGGTGATTACGCACGGACACGAAGATCACATTGGCGCCCTGCCTTACCTGCTCAAAAAATTTCATGTACCGATCATGGCGCCTGCTTACGCTGCTGAACTTATTGAAAAGCGATTGTCTGAACATCGCTTTTCCAAAGCACCCGACCTTCGTCGCATCAAACCCCATGACGAATACGAGCTCGGACCCTTTCGCTTCACCCACCTTCCCGTGACTCACTCAATCAACGGCGCGACCGCACTTGCGATTGAAACAGCTGTCGGCACGGTGATTCATTCCGGTGATTTCAAGATCGATCCAACGCCGACCGACGGTGTGCATTTTGATGCCGAGAGTTTAAAAAAGCTAGGCGATGAAGGCGTGCGTCTGCTGCTCAGCGATTCAACCAACATCGATACTAGCGGCGTGGCAGGCTCCGAACTAACGGTGCGCAAGGCGCTTGAGCGTCACATTCGCAAAGCCGAAGGCGCTGTCGCCGTGGCTATCTTCGCATCAAACACCTACCGCCTTAGCTCGCTCGTGGACATCGCCAAACGCAGCGGACGAAAACTGTATCCACTGGGTCGTTCCGTACAAAATCACTTATCCATCGCGCGAAGCTTAGGACTCATACAGCATCTCGATGACGTGCTCGTTGATGAAAAAAGCTCTCAAGATGTCCCGCGCAAACAACTGCTCATGGTCGCCACAGGCACCCAAGGCGAAACAGGCTCAGCACTCAATCGCATCGCATATGACGAGCACGCTCAAGCGACTCTTGGCCCAGGCGACTTGTTGCTTATGTCATCCCGAATCATTCCGGGGCGTGAAAAATCAGTGTTCAGCATGCTTGATGCGTTGGAGCGTCGAGGTGTCCGTGTGCTGAGTCGCAAAGATGATCCCGAAATCCATGTCAGTGGTCATGCATGCCAGCAGGAACAACGACGCATGATTCAGTTTACTCGCCCCCAGAGCTTCATCCCGGTGCATGGCACCTTTCATCATCTCAATCGCCACGCTGCCTTGGCCACCGATTTGGGAATTCGTGACACCTTGGTCATTGAAAACGGTGATGTGGTCGAGCTAAGCGCCGAGGGCATGGAGATTGTGGAGCAAAACCATACGGGCCGAGTCTACATCCAAGCCAACCGGCCGCTCTCCCCTTTGGCCCTGAAGGACCGTGTATTGCTTGGTCGCCTAGGCGTTGCCGTGGTCTCTTTTGTTGTCGATTTCGAGGAAGCTTGGTTGGGCGAGGTGCAAGTGTTCTTGCGCGGCATCGTCAATACCGACGATAACGAATCGCTGATTGATGATGCAGAGGACCATGTTCGCAAAGCCGTTGAAACAGCGTTGGCAAAAAACAAAAATACCGACACCGAACGACTCAGTGAGCTTGCCAAGCAAGCTTTGCGTAGTTTTTTGCGCAAAAAAACAGGACAGCGCCCGTTGTGCTATGCCATGGTACTCGAAGCTGGTTAGGCCAGCCCGAGCACCCTATGAAACAATCGTTTTTTCCTCTTTTCCTTACTTTTGCACTCCACGCTTGGACCGGGTGTGCTTCGGCTCCGGAACATGAAAGGCCAGCAAGCCCTGTCCGTATCCAAACGCCCGGGCTCAATCGCGATGCGCTCTACGAGCAGTGCGGTTTTTCACCCACACCATCGAACAAAGCATTTCACGGACAACTGGACGGAGCGATTGACCGCGCTCCAAACGCGCTGGAAAGTCGAGCGCTGGGGCCCTTGCTCAAAACCGCCGAACAGGTGAGGGACCTTAAGTTCAAGACACCCGTGCCTATTCGCATTCAAGACGATGATTTCATTCGTGCATACCTGGAATCCGAAATTGACGCCGAGGAACTCAACGAAGCGTACATAACCTTCGGCGTGCTCGGCTTGCTCGATGCAGACGCTGACCTTGGCACCTTGCTGCTCGATGTGCTCGGGGAACAAGTGATTGGTTACTACAATCCAAAAGAAGAATACCTTGCGGTGCGCAATGATGTCGTGTCAGGCCTTGCTCAAAAAGACACGCAAACCTTTGGTGAAGCTCACGCAGTGTTAGTGCATGAACTCGTTCATGCTCTGCAAGGCCAGCATTTGAACCTGCACAAACTTCATGGTCAAAAACGAAAGACCGACGCCGATGCTGCCTTTCAAGCGCTCGTCGAAGGGGACGCAACCTTGGCGATGATTGCCGATTTTGCATCGGCGCTCGGGATTCCTCTCTCGAAGCTCACCAGCAATCTAAATATGCTCGATCAAGTCATGCCCACCGATGGCTTTGGCGCGCTTCCTGCGGAAAAGTTACGCAACGCACCTCCCATTCTGCAAGCCATGTTGCTCTCGCCCTACCTCGATGGCTTGCGCTTTGTCGCTCATCTTCACAGCCAAGGCGGATGGAAAGCCGTCAACGAAGCCTATGCATCGCCACCCACGACCATGTCTGAAGTGCTTCACCCCGAAGCGGCTGATTTTACTCGCAAGCTCCGCTCGAAACTCCCAACGATGTCACTGCCAAAACAATTGCCTCTAGGCTACACACTCATCATCGAAGACAGTCTAGGCGAACTCGTGTGGCGGAGTTATCTCGCTCAAAACAACCCAAGACAAACCGCTATCCAGGCAGCCGAAGGCTGGCTTCAAGACAAACTTGGGATCTACCGAAATCCAAAAGGGCGTTACGCCGCGGTCTGGTTTTCCGATTGGCTTAGCGAAACCGACGCTAAAGAAGCCCACGAAGCCGCCCAAAGTGCGCATGGCCTCTCGCGCCCCAAAAGCTGCCGGGCCTGTTTTTTCACCTCTTTAAAAGGCCGGCGGCTACTGATTACCCGCGCTCTTCCCCCTCCTGCAAGGCAGGTTCTTTAGCGGGCAGTTGTTTCAGTCTGCCGGCCATGCTACCTCGCCGGGCTATGGCAGAAGCTCGTGTTTCCTGGGACCACTATTTCATGAATATTGCGCTTGAGGTTGCTACCCGCTCCACCTGTGATCGCAAGCACGTCGGCGCGGTCATCGTACGCGATAAAACTATCCTTTCAACCGGCTACAACGGCTCAGTGCGAGGCTTGGATCACTGCGACGATGCCGGTCACATGATGGAAGATGGCCACTGCGTTCGCACCCTCCACGCAGAAATCAACGCCATTATCCAAGCGGCCAGATACGGTAGTTCTATTGACAATTCCGATATCTATGTCACTGCATCGCCCTGTTGGCCCTGCTTCAAGAGCATTGCCAACGCTGGAATTCGCCGCATTGTCTATGGCGAGTTTTATCGGGATCAACGCATTTTCGACGTGGCCCAACAACTAAACATCGAACTCATCAGTCTAAGCGAGACTGTTCAAACCACGATTAAGGATAAAGATGCCCTCTAAAATCAATCACCTAAGCTCAGTCGAAGTTGAAATCAATGTGGAAGTCAGCTGGGACGACATCAGTAAAGATCTTGACCGCACCTATCAAGAACTTGCCCGTACCTCAAAAATAAAGGGCTTTCGGCCCGGCAAGGCACCCAAGCATGTCTTAAAACAGGTCTACGGCAAAAAAGTCATGGAGCAGGTCTCAGCCAACATGGTCGAAGCTGGTATTCTAAGTGCCGTAAGCGAGCACAACTTGGCTCCTGTAGCTCCGGCCTCGGTTGAGCCACCCACCATAGAGCATGGCAAGGCATTGAAGTTCACCGCCAAGCTCGAAGTGCAGCCAGAAATCGAAAAAGTCGACATCTCGGGGCTTAAAGCAAACAAGCCTTCGGTAAAGATCAGCGCAAAGCAGGTCAACGATGAGCTGGAGCAGCTTCGGGCGCGTCAAGCCGACTTGGTTGCAACAGATGAAAAGCACAAAGCTAAATCGGGCGACATCGTGACCTTGGACTACGCTGTCGCGCTTGAAGGCGTGCCTCGTCAGGATCTGAGCACTCAAAACCGCGCAGTTGAGCTCGGCGGAGCAGGCCTATTGCCCGAAATCGAAACTGGCATTGAAGGCATGCGCATCAATGAAAGCAAGGACATTGAACTAAGTTTTGCCGACGATCACGGGGATGAAGAGCTACGAGGCAAAAAAGCCACCTGCTCGGTGACCATTAAACAAATCCAACAAAAACAGCTTCCTGAACTCGATGACGAATTTGCCAAAGACTGCGGCGAGTTTGAAACACTCAAAGCGCTTAAAGACGACATCAAGAAGCAACTTGAACATCGCGCAGAACACAAAGCTGAATCGGAGCTCCAAGAAAGCCTTATTGACGCCCTCATCGCCAAAAACCCAATCGATGTACCGCCATCCTTGGTGAACCAACAACATCAGGCCATGCTCCGAGACTTTATCGGGTTTTATCAATCCATCGGCGCAAACGCTCCACTGAGCGAAGAAATCGTCAAAGACATGCAGCCCAAAGCCGAACGAAAAGTTCGCACAGCCTTATTGTTCCGCGCTCTGCTCAAACAGGAGAAAATCGAAGTCAGCGACAAGGAACTCGAAAATAAGCTGGCCGAGATAGCAGAACGATCTGCAAAGCATATCGCTAAAGTCAAGGCAGAATTGGGCGCTGAGAAGCTTGAATCACTGCGATCGCAGCTCTTTGAAGACAAGTTACTTGAGTTCTTGAAGGAGAAGGCTACCATCACCGAAAGTAAAGCGACTAAGTCGCAGGAGAACGTCGATGAGTGACCTTTCTAGTCCCAGCAGTGCCTTTATTCCTTACCCACAAGTCGTTGAGACCACCCACCGCGGTGAACGAAGCTGGGACATTTACAGTCGTCTGTTAAAGGACCGCATTATTTTTCTTGGCACTGAAATCAACGACGATGTCGCAAACATTGTCATTGCTCAGATGCTCTTTTTGGAAAGCGAAGATCCTGACAAAGAGATTCTGCTCTACATTAACAGCCCCGGTGGCGTAATCACGGCGGGATTGGCCATTTACGACACCATGCAATACGTACGTTGCCCGGTGGCCACTGTGTGCTTAGGACAAGCAGCATCGATGGCCGCATGGATTCTTGCAGCCGGAGATAGAGGCCGCCGCAAGGCCCTGCCCAACAGCCGTATCATGATCCACCAGCCCCTCGGCGGCTTCCGTGGTCAAGCTTCGGATATCGAAATCCACGCCAACGAGATTTTGGCGCTTCGAGCCAAAATGAATGACATCATGGCTCAACACACCGGCCAGGCTGCAAAGAAAATCAAAGAAGACACCGAGCGCGATCGCTACCTTTCCGCCGAAGAAGGCAAAGTGTATGGCATCATTGACGATGTGATTGAGCATCGAAAAGTCATTAAAAAAGACAATAAAAAGTAGTAGTTTCCAGCGAATGTCTCACTTTGGCTTCCTGGGCCAGGGTTGGCATGATTTTGCCAAGTGCAAAGCCATGACAACTACTTGCCGTGGCGCATTTCGAGAGTTAAACTACAAGGATACAGGAAGTAAGGAGTTTTCGTGGATCGACGGCGTGAAGATGGTCATGGTAATTTACAATGCTCTTTTTGTGGAAAATCCCAAAAAGAGGTCAAAAAGTTAATTGCTGGTCCAACTGTATATATCTGTGATGAATGTATTGGTCTGTGCAACGACATCATTGCAGAAGAGGTCGGTCGTGAAGACAATCTCAGTACCAATGCCCCCCTTCCAAAGCCTGCTGAGATCAAAGCAGTTCTTGATGAATATGTCGTAGGCCAGGACCGAGCTAAGAAAATCCTCTCGGTTGCCGTTCACAATCACTACAAACGCATCGAAAGCAAAGTAGGCACCGACGACGTTGAACTACAGAAATCCAATATTCTCCTGCTCGGACCTACCGGTTCCGGTAAAACACTCCTTGCTCAAACGCTTGCTAAAGTTCTCAACGTTCCCTTTGCTATAGCCGATGCTACGACTCTTACTGAAGCTGGCTATGTGGGTGAAGACGTTGAAAACATCATCGTTCAGTTGCTTCAAAACGCGGATCACGATGTCGAACGCGCCCAACGAGGCATTGTCTACATCGATGAAATCGATAAAGTCGCACGCAAAGGCGATAATCCCTCCATCACCCGCGATGTAAGCGGTGAAGGCGTTCAGCAAGCCCTCTTGAAAATTATCGAAGGAACTATTGCGAATGTTCCCCCCAAAGGTGGCCGCAAACACCCTCAGCAAGAGTTTTTGCAGATCGACACCAGCAACATTTTGTTTATTTGCGGCGGAGCATTCGTTGGCCTGGATAAAATTATCGAGCGACGTATGGGCGAAAAAACACTTGGCTTTGGTGCCGATATACCCTCCAAAACAGAGCGCGCGGTGGGCGAACTTCTTGAAAAAGTTCAACCCGAGGACTTGCTCCGCATTGGACTTATCCCCGAGTTTATTGGTCGCCTACCCGTCGTAGCCACCCTCCATGAACTCGATGAAGATGCGTTGATTGATATCCTCACCACGCCGAAAAATGCACTCGTCAAACAGTTTGGCAAGCTCTTCGAGATGGACGGGGTCAAACTCAAGTTCGCCAAAGGCGCTTTGCGTGCAGTAGCCCGTGAGTCCCTCAAGCGAAATGCTGGAGCACGCGGCCTGCGCGCAATTTTGGAAGGCGCCTTATTAGAGATTATGTTTGATGTGCCGTCTGAAACTGGAATCAAAGAAGTAGTCGTCAACTCCGACGTGATTACCAAGGGCGATAAGCCACTCATTGTCTACGAAAAAGAAGCTGAAATGGCGTAAAGACCAAGCGCAGCCTGCTGAGGTCACTCTGGAAGCAAAATCGTAAGCGTATGATTTTTCTTTGTTTTGTGATTGTTCCGACGGACATTTTGTCCATGGACAAAGCAAGCGTTACGATACACACTTGCCGAAGGATTTAGAGATGTTTTTCAACCGAAATGAGAACGGCGCAGAAGAGGGACAAGCGCCCTCGCCTCTTCCCTTATTGCCTTTACGCGACATCATTGTGTTTCCGCACATGGTGGTGCCGCTATTTGTCGGCCGCGAAAAATCAATTCATGCGCTCGAGCACGCCATGAACGACAGCAAGAAAATCGTCCTTGCTGCGCAGAAAAAGCCAAAATCAACGACCCCGCCGCCGATGAAATCTATACCGTAGGCACGCTTGCAAACATTGTACAACTCCTTCGGCTGCCTGATGGCACCGTCAAAGTCTTGGTTGAAGGCAAGTGTCGAGTTAAAATCTCACGTTTCGTTCAAAACGAAAGCTTCTTTCTTTGCGAAGCTTCCGAAATCGAAGAAAAGCGCAGTGACACCGTCGAGACACAAGCGCTCATGCGTACGGTTCGCTCCACCTTCGAGTCGTACATGCGCCTCAACAAACGCATTCCCTCCGAGGCACTGGGCACTTTAGAGGCCATCGAAGAAGCCAACAAGCTAGCTGACTCCATTATTGTCCATCTCAGCAATGTCAAACTGGATGATCGCCAGAACTTGCTACAAACCGAAGAAGTCGACAAACGTCTAGAGCGCGTCTACGAGCTTTTGACTTCCGAAATTGAGATTCTTCAGGTTGAGAAAAAAATTCGTTCCCGCGTCAAACGTCAAATGGAACGGACTCAAAAAGAGTACTACCTCAACGACCAGATGCAGGCGATTCAAAAAGAGCTCGGCGAGCGCGATGAATTCCGCAATGAACTCGAAGAACTGCAAGAGAAAATTCAGAACAAAGCGCTGTCCAAAGAAGCTGAATCAAAGCTCGAACGTGAGCTACGCAAACTCAAACTCATGCAACCCATGAGTGCCGAAGCCACCGTGATCCGCAACTACGTCGACTGGGTGATTGCCCTGCCGTGGGGAGAACGCGCCGAAGAAAACTACGATTTGAGCAAAGCCGAGGCGATTCTTGATGAGGATCATTACGGGCTTCAGAAAGTCAAAGAGCGCATCCTCGAGCACCTGGCGGTACGCTCGCTTGTCAAACAGATAAGAGGCCCAGTGCTTTGCCTTGTTGGTCCTCCAGGTGTCGGAAAGACATCGCTTGCCCGCTCGATTGCACGAGCCACAGGACGAAACTTCGTGAGACTCTCGCTTGGCGGCGTGCGCGACGAAGCAGAAATACGAGGGCATCGACGCACTTACATCGGTGCAATGCCAGGGCGCATTGTTCAGTCCCTGCGAAAAGCCGACACGGATAATCCGGTATTTTTGCTTGATGAAGTTGATAAGATGTCTGCGGATTTCCGAGGGGATCCAGCAGCTGCTTTACTCGAAGTCTTAGACCCCGAACAAAACAAAAACTTTTCCGATCATTACCTTGATCTCGACTATGACCTTTCAGATGTCATGTTCATCACGACTGCAAACTCGTTGCATGGGATTCCATTGCCTTTGCAGGACCGCATGGAGATCATTCAGCTCACTAGCTACACTGAGTATGAAAAGATGAATATCGCTCAGCGCTACTTGGTGCCGAGACAACAAAAAGAGGCCGGCCTTGCCGGACACTCCATTGAGATAACCGAAAACGCACTTCGTTCTTTGGTCCATCAGTACACAAAAGAGGCCGGCGTTCGTAACCTCGAACGCGAAATCGGCAGCTTGTTCCGCAAGATTGCACGTGAAGTAGTTACCGCCACTGAAGAGACAAAGCCCTATCGCATCGGCGCAAAAAGCGTTGCAAAATACCTCGGACCTCCAAAATACCGCACGGACAAGGCCGGTGAGCACGATGAAATCGGCATGACCAACGGACTTGCTTACACCAACTATGGCGGAGCTATTTTGGAATGTGAAGTTGCAGTGATCGCTGGCAAAGGCAAACTTGTGATCACCGGACTACTGGAAAAAGGCATGCAAGAGTCCGCTCAAGCGGCACTCAGCTACATTCGCTCACGTCATAAGATGTTGGGGCTTGCAGAAGATTTTTACCAGAACGTCGATATTCATATTCATTTTCCTGAGTTTGTGCCCAAGGATGGGCCCAGTGCTGGCATTACGATGGCAACCAGTATAGCGAGTGCCTTCACAAAGATTCCTGTCCGCAGAGCCATTGCCATGACTGGCGAAATCACCCTGCGTGGAAAAATCATGCCCATTGGAGGCCTCAAGGAAAAGATTCTTGCTGCACATCGCGCTGGGATCTCAAGCATTATTGTTCCACGAGACAACAGAAAAGACCTCCGAGAGATCCCTAAGCGGGTGATCAACAATATTACGATTATCTTTGTCGAACATATGGACGAAGTGCTTCGAGAAGCTTTATGCATCAGCGATCCAGACGCCATGTTTGGAAAGCGCCCAACCCCATTGCGCATGGAAAACGGAAAAATTCTCGGCGAGGATCTCGACGTCGAGCTCGACCCCGAAGCCATTATCCCGCCCAACACCCCAGCTCCCGGCGCCCGGCAATAGCCTCGTACTCTTTCAGGGCATCTTGGTTGGCAGGGCTTTTCGCGAGCTTTGTTTGGCTTCGGCTTATGTCCTCGTTAAGGAAGGGAACACCTACTCTTCTTTGGCGGGCTCACTGTCTTGAACACGGGTGTCCTCGTCAAAGCCAGGCTCTTCAACAAGTGTCGGGCGGGCCGTCTCATCGTCCCATCCAGGATCCGGAACTTCAACCGTCGAAAAAGGAGCCGACGGCCGACGTTCAGCAAGGATAAGCATTTCCGGGGAATCTGCTCCGAAGAAAACGCCCGGTGTTGCCGTGCTTCCACTCACTTCGGCAACACGAAAACCTTGATTGTGAAGCAAGTGACCTACTTCGTGCAAGTTGTACATACGCAAGGAGTAGTTGCTCTCACGCTGCCGGCCGCCCTCGAGCAACAAGGTACGCTTCACATCAAGACGGGATGCGATGTAATCGAAAGCGGTCTCTTCCATGCACAAACACGCATCTCCCTCAAACCAAACCACATTGGGTTGAGTGCGAACAACAAAATCGCGATTCGAGACACCTAACAGCATGCGACCTTTTGGCTTCAAGGTTCGGTATAGCCGTTCAATCACCTGACGATTGCTTTCATCGTCGAAATAACCAAAGGTTGTTCCCCAGCAAATAACAGCATCGAAGGCGCGCTCAAAACTAAGCTCACGCATATCGGCGTGCAAAAAATTCAAACGTTGTGAACGCTCCTGGGCTTCTTCCGATGCACGTGAAAGCATGGGCAAAGAAATATCAAGACCCACAACGGCATAACCACGAGAAGCTAACTCAACGGCGTGAAGCCCCAGACCACAACCCACATCAAGAATGCTTGCCCCGGATTCAAGCGCAAGTCGACCTTCAATAAAATCACATTGGCGAGCAACTTGTTTGCGGCTCGGAGCCTTGACGGAACGAAGGTAGTCATCGTTGAAAAACTGCTCCCACCATCGCTTGGTGCTCGACATCGGTCCGAGCGAAACTTGCTTGATCTGCTGGTTGGACCCCGCAGGCGGTGGAGGTGGAACTGGCCTCGATGACGACGATTTTTTAGACTGAAGAGCTTTTGCAGCAACACCATCGTCGAGAACTTCATCCGGCTCCTCAAGAGAGATGGTCTCGTCAGCTGGCGATTTCCTGCGCCGCGTTGGTTCATTTTCCAGAACACGAAGCTCGGCATCACGCAAACTCATGTCAATTTCGTCGGTAACTTCTTCCTTCGAAAACGGCTGGTAAAGGCCATCAAAATCAGGTTCAAGCCCCAATTCCTCATGCGACGGAAATTCCGCGGACTCAAGCTCTAAAACAAGCTTGGCTTCCGGAGGATCGGTCGGCCTTGCTTCGATAAGAGAGGCGTCACTTGATGCCGCAGCAAGTACCTGTTGTCCGTTTTCACCATCGACTTGAGCTGAGTCCAAAGCTTCTCCATCGACGAGCGTGTCGACATTGTGATCATCACTACTCATCAGACGCCTTGTGTCCGAGTGCTTGCCCCATGCGAAGCATCTCTCCTGATGCAACACTTGCTATGATGTTACTTTCTTTTGTTGTTAACAACACCACTGTTGAGCCCAAATGAAAAACGCCTAACTCTTCACCCTTTTCTAAGTGTGGCCAATCCGTCTCGGAATACTGCTTTCGAGATGCCTCGCCGTTCCGACACTCGGGATCAAAGGAAAGTTCGATATTGCCCACACCCGCAGCTGCAACCATAACGAGATAAAAATCTCCAACATGCTCACTGTACAAATGTACCACAACGCGCTCGTTGCTTGCGAAAAGCTTGGGAACGAAGCGCATGCCGAGTGCGTTAACGGGATGTCTCGTCCCTGTAATTCGCCACCATCGGCATACGCGTGCATCAAGCGGACAATGCACGCGATGATAGTCTCGTGGAGAAAGGTAAAGCACTGCAAAACTACCGCCCTGCAGACGCTTGTCTTGTTCGCCGCCAAGTAGCTCCTCGAAAGTGTACTGTTGGCCCTTAATAAAAAGCTCGCCACCGCCACTTATCGGACCGACATCAATGACTTTACCATCCGAAGGCGCGGCCATGATTGTTTCCCCAGAAGCAAGCGGGCGCGCATCGGAACGGAGCCGTCGCGTAAAAAAATCATCAAATGATTCAAAGCCTTGAGCAGGAATTTCTGCTTCGTGCACATCAACGTCGTAAACCTTTGCAAAGCTTGCAATGACAGGACGTAGCAGTAGTGACGGCACGCGAAGTTCTGATGCGCGTCCGATCAGCTGACTAAAAGCTCCCTGGGGAAACTGTCTAAGGAGCCTCGCTGTGATATTGCCCGAATTCATCTAGTATTAAGGGTAGCCGACGCAACACCGGCACGTCAAACAGACGTCCAAGCAATTTTCCCTTGTCTGCGCCACACGAGCGCAGATAGGGGGCCGTGTCAGATATCGTAGTACAAGCTAAACTCGTAAGGAGTGGGCCTAAGACGCACTGGATCGACCTCATTGTGGCGCTTGTAGCTCACCCACTCGGTCAGAACCTCCGAGGTAAAGACATCGCCCTTGAGCAAGAACTCGTGATCCTTTTCGAGGGCATCCAAGGCCCCATCAAGCGATCCAGGGACCTGCGCAACGTCCTTGAGCTCCTCTGGCTTCAGCGAGTAAATGTCTTTGTCGAGCGGGGCGCCTGGATCAAGCTTGCGCTGAACACCATCCAAGCCCGCAAGCATCATCGCTGCAAAACTCAAATAGGGGTTGCCTGAAGGATCCGGGAAGCGAGCTTCGATACGCTTTGCCTTGGGCGAGGTTGAATAGGTTGGAATACGTATAGCCGCCGATCGATTGGCTGAGCTATAGGCCAAGTTCACAGGCGCTTCAAAACCTGGCACCAAGCGCTTGTAGCTGTTGGTCGTAGGATTGGTCAGTGCACAAAGAGCAGGTGCATGAGCAAGGATACCACCGATGTAGTGTAGTGCTGTTTCACTTAGCCCAGCATAACCTTCGCCGGCAAAAAGCGGTTTTCCATTCTTCCACAAGGATTGATGGCAATGCATACCGCTGCCATTGTCCTCAAACAACGGTTTTGGCATGAAGGTTACGGTCTTGCCGGCACGGCGAGCAGTGTTTTTGACGATGTACTTAAACCACATGAGCGAGTCGGCCATCTTTGTAAGTGGCTCATACTGCACGTCGATTTCACACTGCCCGGCAGTGGCTACCTCGTGATGACTTACTTCGACGATCATGCCTACTGATTTGAGAATCTGAACAATCTCAGTACGCAAATCCATCAAACTATCGGTAGGGGCAACCGGGAAGTAACCGCCTTTATGTCTAATTTTATAACCAAGGTTAGGCTTTTCGTCGCGACCCGTGTTCCAAACAGCTTCATCGGAATCCACACTGTAGAACGCGCCGTTCGATGTTTGACCATACCGCACATCGTCAAAAATAAAGAACTCAGCTTCGGGACCAACGTTGATAGTGTCTGCAATCCCAGTTTGCTTGAGATAGGCCTCGGCTTTGCGGGCAATAAAGCGCGGGTCTCGTGCATAAGGCTCTTTGGTCACCGGATGATGAATGTCGCAAGTAAGCACAAGGGTGGGATGCGCTGTAAAAGGATCCATTTGAGCGGTTGCTGCATCTGGCACGATGAGCATGTCTGAGGCATTGATTGGCTGGTATCCGCGGATGGACGAGCCATCAAAACCGAAACCGTCTTCAAAACAATCTTCATCAATGCGTTCGATGGGCACTGAAGTATGCTGCCAGACACCGGGCAAATCGACGAAACGCAGGTCGGCCATGACAGCCCCGTGTTTGCGGGCAAATTCGATAACTTGTTTAGGGCTTAGGATCTCTTTGGACATGCGCCGACTTATAGATCAGAAATGTTTCAGGAATGTTTCGCCAAAGTAACAATATTGTTTAAATAGCTTCTTCGCCCCGCTCACCAGTACGGATGCGAACAGCCTCCTCAACGGGCGAGACAAATACTTTACCGTCCCCAACACGGCCGGTTTTGGCGGCACGCTCAATGGTTTCGAGGACTTGCGGCACCATGGAGTCGGCTACCACGATTTCAAGTTTTATTTTCGGGACAAAATCTACAACATAGGCTGAGCCGCGGTAGACTTCTTTTTTACCGCCTGTCCGCCCGAAACCCTTAACTTCGGTGACTGTCATGCCTTCGACGCCCACCTCAGAAAGAGCTTCTTTAACCTCATCAAGCTTGAAAGGTTTTATGATCGCTTCTACTTTTTTCATGATTCCTCCATACCACTGCGTGCACTGGTGCGGTCGAACTCGATGTACCAAACATGTTCACTCGGCGCTAGCGCTAAGCTAACTTTAAGGTTCCAGAGGCGCTCTCACCAACTCACCTAAGGTTCACACAGGATGCCAAAACGAAAACAGTATTTATGGGTTTGCGAAAATACACGCCCCGAAGGACATCCCAAAGGATGTTGCTCTTCGTGTCAAAGCGAAAAAATACGCGACCTTCTAAAAAAAGGAATCGCAGCACGCGGACTTCATGGCCAAGTTCGCATTTGTGGCTCAAGTTGTTTGGACTTGTGCTGGGTGGGGCCAGTCATCGCGGTCATGCCTGATCACGCGTTTTATGGAAGGGTCACCGAAAACGACGTCCCGGATATTTTGAATGCGCTTGAAAAAGGCCAGCTTTTGCAGCGTCTTTTGCTAAATGACAGCGATTTTGATGAAGCAAAAGAGGATTAACCGATTGCACCGGTTGCAAGCTGCCGCCCTTTTGTTTAGGACGAATGAAGGCAAACTATTATCTGCAAGCGATCGCGAAAAACAAAGCAAGCCAAGGAAACGCCATGACAATACAATACGCCAAACACTTCCCCTTACTTATCGCGTGCTCAATCGTGTTGTCGGCAAATTGCGCCGACAAGAGCGCTCCACCTCCGGAATACCCCCCGATGCATCAAGCGCATGCAAGCGCGTGTAAAAGTAAACATCACAAAAAGGCGACACCCGCCAAAAGCCCGAAGCCGGTGCTTGTATCCGTAAGCAGAGGGCAACGTACGCCGATTGAGGGACAAACACCCCAGATTGCGCTCACCGCGCCGAAAAATGGCAGCCTTATAAAAAAAGGACCTGTTACAGTGAGCTACAAGTTAAATCATTGGGAACTATCTGCAAAAGGCAACCACGTGCATCTGATTGTCGATAACGAGCCTTACATTGCTTTACGTGACGTCTCGAAGCCTCTCGACCTGGTCGCAGTGGTCCACGATAATCTTGGCCATCCCTTGTCTGAAGGCAGTCATGTGATTCGCACCTTCCCAAGCCGCGCCACCCACGAATCAGTTAAAGTCGGCACACCTTTTGCGATGACGGTGTTTCATTACAAAAACAAAAGCAAAGCTTTTGCGTTTGATGAAAAAGCCCCTCTACTCACGTATTCTAGGCCAAAGGGTTGCTACCCTGCCGGCGAGCCTATTTTGCTCGACTTTTACCTGACTAACGTTGCAACGCTGGCGGCCGATGGGATGAAAGTTAAGTACACGATTGATGGAACTACAAACGGAATGATCACCAGTTGGGTCCCTCATTTTATTGAAAACCTCGCTGAAGGAGAGCACCAAATTCAATTGCTGTTGCTCGACAAAGACGACAAGCAAGTCGAAGGAATGTTCAACGACACTACACGCACGATTAGCGTAAAAAAGACTTGTGACTGAAAACGACGCCACGCTATCGTTTGAAGGTCAAGTCGCTATCGTCAGCGGCGCCGGCGGTGGTCTGGGCAGAAGCCATGCCCTGATGCTAGCGGCACGCGGAGCCAAAGTACTTGTCAACGACATAGGCAGAAGTCTTGATGGACGGGGAGAAAACCACAAGCACGCCGATGCAGTTGTAGCCGAGATACAAGCCGCAGGGGGCGAGGCTACAGCAAACTACGACAGCGTAAGCGATGCTGGACAAGCGGCTGGGATAGTCCAGCAGGCCATCGATACCTTCGGCCGTATAGATATTGTGATCAACAACGCTGGTATCCTGCGCGACAGCTCGTTTTCAAAAATCACAGAAGAACAATGGCAGAGTGTGATTGATGTTCATTTGAACGGCAGCATGTGGCTAAGTCACGCTGCGTGGCCGCATATGAAGCAACATAGTTACGGCCGGATCATTTTCACAAGCAGTGCAGCTGGTCTTTATGGAAACTTCGGACAAAGCAACTACAGCGCAGCAAAAATGGCGCTCGTTGGTTTATGCAAGACGCTCGCGCACGAAGGTGCGAAATACAGCATCCGCTGCAACGCCGTTGCGCCCATAGCACGCTCGAGAATGACTGAAACGATATTACCACCGGATGCGTTGGAGCGACTTGACCCAAGCATTGTGAGTGCTCTGGTAAGCTTTTTGTGCAGCAAGGCATGTGACGAGACTGGTCGTGTCTTTACAGTCGGAGCTCATCGTATTGCGCGAGCAGAAGTCGTCGAAAACGCCGGCGTATTACTCGATCCCAGCGACATTTCATTGGAATCCGTGAAAGAACAGTGGGAAAACATAAATGATATCAGCAAAGCGGAGCCTGTTGCTCATGCCACAGATGCAATCCGGAAAATTTTGGTTAAAGTTCCGTGACTAGCTCGTCTAGCGGAAGAACGTGAAAATCTTAATGAAGAAAGACATTCGTACCCTAAGCCTATGCTTTTTTGGATTAATGCTCGCATGCGGCAAAAGCTCCCCATCCGAGGAATCGACACAACTTGCCCCGGAACATAGCTACGGCAGCGAAATGTTCGGCGTGCAGGAAAATGAACGCCTCGCCAGCATCGCAGCAGAACAACCCAAGCGACAAGAAGCCCAACAACACCAAGAAGCATCGCTAATGAAAAAGCTCCGGAGGCAAGGTGGGAAGATGGTGCGCCTAGAATCCCATTGTACCTTTGGCTATCATGTTGTTGCCGTCGGTCCCGATGGCAAGACCGCCTTTGACAAATGGATCGATAAAAATCGTTTTAACGACATGGTGCTTTTGCCTGGATCAAAATTTATCTTTTGCGCTCAGTTAAACGAATGTCCGAAGCAATCCTTTTTCACCGTACCGAAGGGAACGGTAGCTGAACCCATTCGAGTGTTTACACCCTGTGAATAGCCGGTGCGTTGAGACGAACTGCTATCGCTAATTTGAGTACATTGCGCTGTCGGTCGATTGCCGTTTTTGTTTAGCAAAAAACATCCTGTCGATGTTTCGAGAACTTAGGACAATTTTCCTATACAATTGATTCGATTCTCGCTTGTACAGAACCTCAAGTCTTTAGACTTTTTCCCTGAAACGAAGGTACTGTAATGTTGAGGAAGGAGCAAAAATGGACTCTATGTACAACCGCATTTTGGTTGTGGACGAAGATCAACATCTTCTAGAGCTTTGCCATGAAGTTTTTGCCCCAACAGATAAACATCCCATCTCTGCTGACGTTTCGACCGATAAGGCAAAGGACTCAGACAGCTCGAAGTCGATTTTTTATGATTTAACGACAGTCTCCCAAGGAGAGCATGCGCTAAAGTATGTGCACGAAGCTTTAGGCAGTGCGCAGCCCTACTCCGTTGCTTTTGTTGATAGTCATCTCCGTGCAGGCATCGATGGATTGGAAACGGCAAGACGTATTCGCGCACTCGATGATCGCATCTACATCGTTATTACCACCGACGGCAGTGATGACAGCGTCGACACAATCCAGGAAAGCATCAAACACGACGTGTTGCTGGTGCGAAAGCCAATTAATCGGGACGAATTTTTTCAGCTGGCACGTAACGCCTGCGTGGGATGGAATAGAAACCTCGAGTTGCAACACAAATGCCGCATCTTACTAGGAAGCGATGATATGGATTCGGTGCATTTGGGCGAGTGCATGGAAAAAAAACTCACTGTTCTGTTTGCTGACATACGGGATTTCACGACACTGTCCGAACAAAAAACGCCCCAAGAAGTGTTCACCTTCATTAATGCCTTCCTTGAGCAGGTTGTGCCCATCATCCTTAGCCATGGGGGGGCCATAGACAAGTTCATGGGCGATGCAGTCTTGGCCTTCTTTGATGGACCCGCTGACAACGCTGTAGCGGCATCCCTCGATATATTAAAAGCATTGAAATCGGATCCAGATAAAACAGCTTGGGACTCTGATGAACTTCGCGTCGGTATCGGACTCAATACTGGCATCGTGATGTTGGGAACGGTGGGCAGCGCTGAACGCATGCAGCGAACAGTGATTGGCGATACCGTCAACAGCGCTTCTCGGATCGAAACCCTTACAAAGGTCTACCGAAGCCCTCTGATTATCTCTGAATCAACCCACAACGCGCTGGTGAATCCCTCGCAATTTCAGATTCGCTTCATTGATCGCATTCGAGTGCGGGGCAAATCCCGTCCCCAATCGATATTCGAGGTCTTCAACCACGATCCAGACCGAGTTCGACACGCAAAAGAGCGACTGCGTGAACACCATGAACACGCCCTTGCCTGCTATCACATGCGCGACATCGACAATGCAGAGCTCATGCTGAAGCAGTGCCAAATACAGCTTCCCAACGACACCATCACCGACCTGTATCTCAATAGATGCATCGCGTTCAAGCAGACGGGAGTCCACGAAGGCACCGGCGAAATGGAGCTGCAGGTTCGCTGGAGCGATGACTATAGCATCAACATTCCTGAGGTAGATGAACAGCACAAACACTTGCTTGACATCATAAATCGCGTCTCAATGTTGGTGCACGGAGACGGAGAAGGCGACCTCAATGAAGTGCTGGACTCCTTGGCTCGATACACTCAAGAGCATTTCCACACTGAGGAATTGCTGATGCATAAACATCACTACCCTCTGTTTAAGGAACATCTCAAGGAGCACATTCGCTTTATCGAATACTATCAAATCCTTCGAGATGAAATTGTCTCAAAGAAACACGACAAGCAGTTTCTCCTCTTCAAGATCAATCTGTTCCTTGTGGACTGGTTAATCAATCACACCACTACTATTGATAAACATATGGGTAACTATCTAAACCGGCTTGGCGTGGTCGAGAAGCTGCCGTGACCGTGCAAAAAGAAGGATAAAAGGCCAACGAAATTTATCTCGTTGATGAGTGCCGGGGACATCTATTCCGTTCAGGTGGGGACAAAAGCCCATAGGGGTGAGAAAAGCCCCCAAGGTCGGCCGAGTGCATACAGAAAAAAACTAATCATTCCGTTAGAATGCTTCTGGCATGCGATTTGCATTCTCTTAGAAATACATAAAGACATGCCCACACCACAAACCACCACCAAGACAACCCGGCAACGCTCCTAAAGAAGTTTACACCCTTTTTCTTCTTTAGAAGTTTGCCAAGTCTTGGTGGTAGTTTTCTTTTAACTTGCATAAAAGATGGACCACCTTCAGCACCATAGTTCTGAATAAGGCTTCCAAGCTCGGGTGGAACCAGAACAAAGCCATCATAAATTTCTTGAAGGTCTTGGGGTAAATTCATTAGCTGAGCTCACTCTATTTCAGAAGGGCCACGGCTTCGATTCAAACCAGTTTTTGCTTTTGATTTCTGGAAAACTGAAAAAAACAACGCATTCTTTAATGCCCTGACTTGTGCAGGATTAAGCCCGCGTAGGGCTTTGTTGTCTTTTGATGCGGACATGAGATTGGACGTGTCATCGACATGAGCCAAGCCTAAGACATGGCCAACCTCATGAGCGAGCGTCATGCCAATGGGATAAAAATCTGATGTCTCAGCTGGCAAATCGATAATAACCGAAGGGGTAAACTGATCGATGCCAATTTGGTCGACAAGTTGATGCTTTTGGAAATTTTGGACTGTCGTAAGATTTCTCGGAAGGATTGCAAACCCTTCAAGCTCAGCAAAATGACTCGATAGTGGGTGGCGCTCGTCAAGCAGTGTTGGCACAAAAACAACGTTTATAGCCCTTTGCGCCGGACTTGCATAAGTTCGGATAAACTCTCGAAGCGGAATCAAAAATCTATCGGACGCATTCTTCCTATCAACGGGTTTCTCTCTGTATTCATCGCCTTGCGTTGTTTTTGCGTGAAAAATGTCCAGTCTACCGATGCCTCTGGGTGGATCGAGCATACAGAAAGCGATTCCGTAGGATGAAAAAAAATCACGAGCGATATCTATCGCAGACATCGTTTGTACTTCATCAAGTCGATTGTCTTGCAACACTTGGATTGGAATCGTATGGCCCTCCGAAGTCCGTTTGTTACAAAGTGGCGCGCCTTCACCGTATTCTGGGGAAGGCTTCAGTTGATGCTCTCCCTTCTTTGAACAAGATAAAACAACCAGGCACGACAGGACAATAATAGGCAGGACCTTACGCACGTCGATGCTTTCTACAAACTATTTAAAAACGCCATAAGTGCTTGGCGATCCCCATCACTCAAAGCCAAATATGCATCTCGAACTGCCCCCGCTTCACCGTCATGAAGTTCAATCGCTTCAGCCAGTGTATCGGCTTCACCGGAATGCATATAGGGATCAGTTTGACTGATACCCCATAACGGTGCTGTACGAAATTCGACCATACTTGCTGGTCCATCCTCAATGCCCACGGATGTAATTGGCAGTACTTCGTGAAGGAGCAAGTCAGAATATAGCACAACCGGACCATCTTCACCCTGAAGAATGGGTATGTGGCAGGACGCGCAACCTATCGTCTCAAATACACTTTCACCATGCATGACTTGGGCATCGTTGCTGAAATCCTGCCGGGGGGGCGGAGCAAGCATCTTAAGAAAGAATAGCAACGCTTCCGCTTCACTGTCTGAGAATTCCGGGTCAGGGATGCCATCGTTATCCTCAGTTATTCCAAAAGAAAGATTCGTTTTCTCGGCCATAGACATACCAAGTTCAGCGCCAATTGCATCGCGTGTAAACTCTTCCAAACTTGGAATCTGTGCTTTCCATCCAAAACGACCGATTACATCCCCCGCAAGCATCGAGACACGGCCACTAATCCCATCACTATCATCATCGTTTGGATCGGCGTGCCCTTTAATCTCATCATCGGAGATCGTTTCGATGAGCCCTAATCCAAACAATGATGGCGTTTGCCGATGCTCGAAAATACTCACTTGTGCTTCAGGCTTCACTAAAGGATCCAGCAAACGTCCAAGACGCGGTAGCAATGTTCCTCCTGAAGGAGCAATGAAATTTCCACCACTATCGGTTGATCCAGTTCGCATTGCATTGACTCCACGTGGACCACTTCCACCGATAACAGGATCAAAGTGACAAGCGCGACAGGAATCTCCATTAAAACCTGGGTTTCCTACTCCATCCGAAAAATAAAACTCCTTGTCGAAAACTCGACGACCAGAAAGGAACGAAGCTTGCTCAGAATCGTCCAGAGCTCGATAGGGTCCCCCATACTCACCAACGTCGGGAACAGCCGCATCTTGAGGCAAAAGACCAGGACTACTTTGAGCTCGACCTCCAAGTAAAAGCAGAAAGGTCTTGAGCTCCGCTTTCTGATCTTCAGTTAGATCCATGTACTCGTCACGCGCACGCTGTGCTTCACCACCGTGTGCCTCGATAGCCTCCTCAATGGTTCCGGCACGACCATCGTGGAGGTAAGGCCCGACCGCAGCAATGCCCCAAAGGGGCTGCGTGCGAAACTCACTGCCCGTGGCTCGAAGCATAGGAAAACCATCAGCCAGTGCCGATCCCATATCATGCACGAGAAGATCTGAATAGACAGGAAGTGGTCCCCGAGCGCTTTTCAATCGCGGCGTATGGCATTTTCCGCACTGAAGACTATCGAAGATTTCTCTTCCTTTTCTTCCACTTTCATCCAACTCTTCGATTTGCGGAGCAGCCAGCAGCAGAGCAAATGACACAAGATCAAAAAGCTCCGAATTCGAAAGTTCTGGATCGTCTACACCGTCGTCGTCTTCCAGAGACGGTGTATTGATGGCAGCTTGAGCAAAAGGCTCTAGGAGTTTACCTAGGTCTCCTACAAAACGCATGGTTTCCAGGTCAGCTGCATTTGCAAACGGAAGGAGTGCACGATCCGTAAAACTAAGCGCCTCCGTTGTAATTCCAAGATGATTAAAAAGTGGCCCTCTCACGAATCCTTCGATGGAATTAGTCTGTGCCTTACGACCGAAACGGCCGACAACGCCGAGTTGGTAATTCGCTTTTCCACTGATTCCATCGCCATCAAGATCATTGGGATCTTCTCGTGAAAGTATTTCTGTGTCATCGACTTCAGATAACAAGCCAATCCCAAAAAAAGGAATTGCATTACGCACAGCCAGAACATTTAGTCCCTGTGGCACACTTGGCTGAGCATTTTCGTCGCTACCATAGTAAAACTTTCGAATCACTCCTCCAGCGGGTCCAGCCGATTGCGCAGGACTAAACCCATTCTGTTCATCAAATGTGCCAGCCAAAATAAAATTACGATAAAGCCCGCTACCACCTCCAAGGGTTGGTTTTTCATGGCATGATGCGCAGAATGTTACGTTGAATGCTGGGCCGAGCCCATCGCTTCGTTTAAAGCGACGCAATGCCACTTGTTTTCCTCGCTCAAAAGCTTCTCGTTCCTCGTTGGTGGCGCTAGGGATGATCTCACCGAGTGCAGCACTAATGTTCTCAGCGACAGGACCGTGATCACCTTGAGTTTGAGTAGTATCACTGCAGGCAATACAGACAACAAACCACAGACAAGCTGTAGTCCTTGCAAAGCAACCAGAATTAGCGGCCACGGTACCACCCTTCTTCGTTGTGAAATCGCACTCTAAAAGTATAATCTCTACGTACTCAAAGTGCTACAATCTGTCGTATTTTCCAAAATTCCAGCAGCGT
The DNA here is from genome assembly GCA_016699535.1 of Myxococcales bacterium. Lineage (NCBI taxonomy): Bacteria > Pseudomonadati > Myxococcota > Myxococcia > Myxococcales > Myxococcales bacterium. The sequence goes on along the minus strand of CP064980.1, from coordinate 2,233,280 downwards.
GAAAGTCAAGTAACCATTTTTTTACCTACACTCAATGTATGCTTTTAGATGAGCCGCACTACAGGGCCAACGCAAACACCAGTAGCCAAAAAACAACCGTTATGCCGAAAGCCACAACCGGATTAAGGTTAGGTAAATCGAGCTGTGGAAGCCCGTTCCAACTCCAGCTCCCGCCATTGGTTTTTTCTGGAAAAAACGAAGCGAAGTCTTCCCGCACCCATTCCATTTGCTCAAGAGTTAAATCATCAGGGTAACTGGGATCTTGCGGAATCGAACTAAGAGCCGTTTGAAGCTTTGCAACAGAATCAGGCTCGAAAATGATGTCGTCTTGCAACATAGGAAGAATATCCTCAAGTCCGGGATTAAGTCCTTCATACGGAAAAAACCCTAAACACACCCAATTCATTCCAGAACGCTGCTTAGGATCCCACAAACGTTTTTCGATCCATATCCCCGCAAGCGCTTCATCTGGAGCAACGCGATAAAGTGAGTCGACAAACTTTCCGATGCCCTGGATCTCATAGTAGCCGAAAAAACCAATCGCGTACGTTGGGCTCAAATGCACAGCTGCAGAACACGACTGCATTTGACCAGGATTCTCAACCTTAACATTGGGTTGAGGAAATGGGGTTTCGGGTCCTGCCGGCGGCGAAGCAGCTGGACTAGTTGTCTTGGACGAAAGCTTTAAAGTGGCATCTGGATTATTAGCAAGGGCAGCTTGTAGCTCTGGTAATGAACCGGAGTCCTTAAGCCACTGTGAAAGTCGCTGTGGATCGCCATCAAGCCTTGCAATTTGCCCCTTCCATTCCTCAATAAAACTTGCACTCAATGGGAAAGTCAGCTTCTGCGTCCCGATCTGCATTTCCAGCTCGTATGCATTGGCGACTTGCTCGGAATCGACTTGAGCTAGCGGATCATCTACTTCTGCCGCACAACCGGACACAATGACTAGCAAAGCGACAACGTAGTAACGGTAGATAGTCTGTTTAAATGAGTTTGGTTTTTGATGAAAGGATTGCAAACAAGGCATCTGGATCACTAAAGCATTAGACATATCCTGATGCTAATTGAATTCGAGCTGGTCGTTAAGTTGTGTGTCTAAGAAGGCTACTTGAGTACACCGACGACAATTTCTTCCAATGCAAATTTTTACGGTGATATCAATGGCTGTTCTTATCCGGAGTCTCTCCTCCAATGTGCCCAATCAACACACTCTCATCTAAAAGGAGCACTGCCCTGTATTTTGCCCCACCACGCGTCATCACAAATGCTGAAACGTGACGAGAAAAAAGATCGGGGGTTTTGCCTTCGCCCAGTAGGTTCAATAATTGAATGAGCATAAAGCTCAAGCTTAACGGTAATGTCTGAAGTCTGCATGATCATTTTAGTGAGAGTGATATTAAAATCAGTCAAAAGTATTTCGGTTGTCTTCTCATCACGAGCAGATAGCACGTGTCCATGAACAATCGCCGTCTGGAAGATCAATGCCAAGGCACCCGAAACACTCAAATGATATTTACCGTCAAAAGGTGAAACATGCTGGGTTTCGACATGACATTTCGAAATAGCTATCTTTCCATCGACGGTTATTTCATCAATAACCGGATTCTCTTCCTTAAAACCACTAACCCAGAAAGGCGAAATAATTTTTTCTAAAGGTTTACCGCTAAGCGTTGTTTTGACTTTATAGCGATCATAAGGGTTAGGTTGCGGTTTTTCCTCAGTCATAGCGCTTTTCTCCAGAGAATCGTTCGTCTGTTTAAAAATCACACTGCTCTAGGCAAGATATATCCAAAACATGATTGTTTACCAGTTTTAGGCCTGTGCCCGGAACAAGATATGGTATTCAGCCCACGAGTGGTCTTTCTGCAATAACGAAGGTCCAATCGTCCTGCTGTGGCCGCTCAGCTCGATAACTATCCAATCGAGCTACCAGTTGTGCCGCACTCTGCTGTATTGGCAACTCGCAATATTCTTCGAGCAATTTCGAAATTCCACGGATACCATACTCGCGCCCCTTTTCGCCTTTCGTCTCTACAATACCATCCGTGAAGAGGAGCAGTCTGTCTCCCGGATTAAACTCAAAGGAATGGATACCTATATCGCATTTCAAATAACCCAACGGATTACTCGGCACAGAGATCGCTCGGGTTTTTCTCTGTCCATACGGTAAGAGCAATGCAGGAAGTCCTCCGGCACTGTAAAGGCAGACTTTGTTATTCTCGTTCAAAAAATCCAGAACCGTTAGCGTCATATGATACTTGAGTCGCCCCACTTTGTAGATTTCTTCGTCGATTTTGTTCAGCCTAATCGGTAAACTCGGTTCATTCTCTGTGACGCGAAACGCCGCGGCCACAGCCGCTGTCACCATAGCTGGACCTGCACCATGTCCTGAGACATCACCAACTGCAACCTTAGTTATGTTGCGGCCATGTTGTTCATACCACCACCAGTCGCCACTGCACTTTTCGGCGGGTCGATAAAAACCTTGAATAGAAAGATTGATGTTCTCAATAAAATCTTTCTCGGGCAACAAACCGCTTTGAACCACAGCAGTTAGCTCAAGTTCGCGCTCGGCATCTTGAAGGCGAGCATAGCGCCTTGCTTCTTCAAACTTTTCACGCTGCCGGCGCGTAATTTCAAATAAAATTAACAAGATGACAATCCCGTATGTGAGATAGGCCCACCAACTCTTCCATGGCGGTGGGGCAACGACAACGGATAATCTGGCCATCTTTTTGCTCCAGACACCATGTCGATTTGAAGCTCTAATTTCGAGTGTGTAGCGGCCCGGTTCCAATCTGGAATACGATACGATGCTCGACTTCGATTTAACCCACTCGTCATGAAGCCCCACAAGCCTATGTGAAAACACATTGCGTTGCGGGTTCCCAAAAGACAGTGCTGCAAGGTGTGCCTCAAAATAGGCATCACGATATGACATTTCGATATGAGAAGTCTCCCAAATCGGCTTCTCCGTTTGGGCAATTTTATTCCTGATAAGGAACGAGGTTATGATCGGAGTTGGGACGGAAGTGTCGATATGAATTTCATGAGGGTCAAAACGTATGAATCCATCGATACCTCCAAAGAAGATCCGACCTGATTTTCCCATGAAACCTGCTCCTTGATTGTACTCATCAAGAGCCCCGTCCTTGGAATCAAAAGTCATGAGGCTTCGATTTTCGGGATTGTATCTAACCAAACCCTGGCTACTTGTTGCTAGCCAAAGAGTATTTGTATCGTCGATCGCGATTTCATTGATAACTCGTGCTTCAAGTCCAGCTTCGAGACCTACACGTTCGAATTTTTCCGTTTGAGGATCAAACTTATTCAGACCGCCGCCGTCTGTACCGATCCACACTTCATTCCCACCACTCTCGACAACAGAAGTCACGGTGTTATTCGAAAGCGAAGAATCGTCGTCTTCATCATGGAGAAAATGAGACACATTGTTGGTAACCGTATTCCACACAAGCAGACCAGCATTCAAAGTCCCGATCCAGAAGCGGTTTTTCGTAAAAGGACTTTTGTAAACTTTGTATATGTAGTCTGAGTCTTGCGAACCGGCACTACCAAGTACAAGCTCAACTTTCTTGGTCTGCATATCAAAAGTTGCTAAGCCAAACCCTAGCGTACCAAGCAATAGTCCGTTATCTGAATAAGGGACTATTTGAGTTACAGTGCTTAGCAACGACAGCTCTGGGCCCCTTTGAGCTCGTAAAGATTTCAAATTTTCCGCTATCTTCGTCATAGCGAACTAAACCTAAACTGTGGACCGAAAACCAAAGCTGGTTCTTGTCGTAGTAGCATGACGTAATCGGAGCATTGTTGTTATAGCTGATGCCAAGTTGATCTATACTGAGCGTCTTCTTAGTCATGTTTTTCGGATCAAAACGAGTCATTCCTTTCCACGATGCCGTCCACCACACTCCCTCGTCGTTCTCGCAAATTGCAGTGACTAAATCAGGTTGCCATTGAAACAGCTCACGAATGGGATCTTTTCGAGAAACACCACCGTCCATGGCTATCCAAAGTTGATCATCACGATCGATGAAAAGCTTATTCACAAGGAAGCTACTAATTGACCAGCTAATTGTCTCTCCGGATGATAAGTCAAAAACGTTTTTGCATGTTGGTTAAACCGGGCCAACCCACCCGAAGTGGCTATCCAAAGCTGACCACCTGGATCAAACAAAAAGTCGCTTATTTCATTTCCGGGCAAACTGTCATACTGATGGTGTTCATGGGTGTACCGTGTTTGGTCCATGGTAGTTAAATTCATAACCACCATGCCATTCCAGTCAGTGCCTATATACAGCACATTTGCTTGTGGCTCGTACATCAGAGCAGAAATATAGTCGCCTATATAGTAGCTCTTTGCATGCTTTGTATGCGGGTCATATAAGAACAGATCACCTGACAAAGTACCAATCCAAATTTTCCCTTTGGGACCGTCAGCCACGGCACTTACTACATAGTTTTGACCCAACATTGAAAAATGTTCCTCTTCGAACTTATTTTCTGGTATGTGCAAACGCAAAAGCTTGCCGTCTCGTGTACCAACCCAAAGCGTTCCATCGAGGCTCGTGTGTAAAAAAAGCACGCCCGTTTTTTGGTAACCGCTCTTCTTAGAGCGGGAGTCTAGATAACGGGTAAACTTCGCGCTGCGGAAATCAAAACTGCTTACTCCATTTTCCAAAGTCCCAATCCAAAGCAGCCCATCGGGTGTCATCGTTAAATCGGTAATTGTGTTTCCGGAAACGGTGTTTAGATCATTTTTTGAACTACGATAAACAACCGTACGCTGTCCATCATACCTAGCAAGACCATCGTAGGTTCCAAACCACATAAACCCCAAACGATCCTGTGTGACAGACGTAACATTTTGCGAAGGCAAACCTTGCTCACGCTCTGCTCGATGAAAAACATAACGGTCTGGCCAAAAGAGCTCTGTTGGCAAATCATCAGCAAAAACGACAATGGGTTGATAAAGAAACCATCCAATAAAATAAAGGATGACTAACCCTATTGAATGCCCTCCCCCTCGATACTGTCTATCGCGACAACCACTCATGTTTGTGTTGTCCAGGGTAGACCTCAACATTCAGCAAATCAATTTCTGCGTACTAAGTGCCTGACTTATCGCCGGGATCGAGCTGAGCATGGGCGTCACGAAAAGCCCTACCAATCAAATGAAAACGCTGATGGACATCTCTGTCTCTGAGTTGTCGTTTGACATTCCATTGATAAATGCTTCGATATTGATAGGAACTGGTCCATGTCAGAAGATTAAATAGTGGATTGGTCTTCCGGGTGTAACGCAACCGGAAGGGGGCATACCGTGTTGCTACTCCGCAGGAGCTGTCCGATGTATTTTGCACGGCATGCCACCACCAAGCTGGAATGAACAATATTTCACCCGGCTTAATATGAGCTTTGAGGCGTGGGACATAATTCGCCAATGCCATCTCACCAGTATCTAATGTTCTAAGCGGTGTCGACTGAAAACCAATCATACTCGAAACGTAGAGCATGTCAGGATGCGATTTCAGAGGCTCCATGTAGCTACTGTGCTTGGGATGAACAAACCACCATGTCTTTTCTCCCCAGATTTGACAGAAAAAATTAATGACGTTGGCACAATGAAAATTTGTGCCGCGAGACCCTGCTCCCATAAAAAGCTGCGCACCTAGATTCTCTACGCCAACAAATTCGCTGAGTTCCTCTAGCGGAAGATCCGATTTCAGCTCAGGGTTATCATTGAATACATCCGCCCAGTTACTCACATAGTGATAGTTTGTCTCTTTATGACTTCCCGTTTTCATTTCCTCAACCAAGCGTTTCATCGGTATGGAATATCCCGGATAGGCCGCACCTCCTGGTGGGTTTGCGGGAACAGCAATGTCTCCATAATGCTTATCAAAAAAATCTGGTGACCATTTTTTTATGGCAGCAAATCGTTCCAGCAGCCCTTCAACTATGATGGGATGTGGTGACTCCCACATTAATCGCTCGAATTCTTCTGGATCAATCTCACTGTAGTGGACGCGGGGAACCTCTTCCTCCGGCGCTATCGCTGTGTCTTTCAGACGTTTCAGCCCTTCGCGCACGAGTTCATCGCGACGCTTCGTCAGAAAGTCGGGATAGCGAAGTAGATGGTTAGCTAGGAAAGATATATTGAGTTTCCGCTCGGTCTCTTCCTGGGGGCTATAACTCCTCAATTTTGCTTCCAATTCGCTAATTTCCTGGAGTTTTACCATACTCTTCCTCCCAGTTACGGTTGTAATCTACTAGATCGACGCACCATAATTTATTATAGATAAAAATTTACAAACGTCCACGTAAAATTTTTCCACAAACACAGACGTCGTTTTTTTGTAGGCGTACAGGGTAGCGTGTAGGTGTAGCGTGCCTAGTAGAGTATTTGATCAAACTCACAGCAGTTGCTTCAATAAAGGACTTGGTTCTCGTATGAACGAACGCAATGAAAATGATATTGTAGCAACCATTCGTGCACTTCGGGACGCGTGGGAAAGAGGTGATAAGGACGCCGTAGACGAGCATATTCATTATCCGTTACTCGTTATTTCTATGGATGGAATCGTATCGCTGGACAGCTACCCCCTAAGCAATGAACTTTTTTCGAAAACGACAACATGGACTCATTCCACCACCAGACGGGTATCAGTTGAAGGCATTTGTGGAACAAAGGCTCACGTCAGTATCAATGGATGTCGTTACCATAAAAACGGTACGATATTTGAGCAGTACTACGTGATCTACATACTTCATAAATATGAACAAAAATGGAAGGTTTATGCCGTTTCAGAAATAGCGATACCAGAAAAAGGATAAGTGCGCTGTGGCTCACTGATCGAAGATACGGCTTCAAAACTCTGGGCCGTGGCCACAACGGATGGGTTTGGGGAAACCGTGCTTTTGAGTGGCCTTATCAAGCAAGCGAACGACGTTGTATGCGCACAGCGAAATAGCTGCTTTGAGCCCCAGGAGTTTTCGTTTAGCTTTGTCCTGCGGCGAATCATCACGGATAGGCCCAGTTCACGATACAGCTTACGCACCCATCGCTCGCTCACCACCGCTCCCCTGACCTCCGCCTGCATCAGGAATCCTATAATTTAGCTCTTTCATGTATCTTTTGCGTTTCATACCGACTCCCTTTGTGAGCCAGTGCTCTGCAGTTGTAAATCAAACGATTTCTCGATCCCAGGTTCAAGGCCTGTTATCCTTCAAAAAAGAAAGGTGGCAAGTATGACACGACTGTTGTCGCTTAGTGGTTTGGCATTGTGGATTACCGTCTTAATGTCCTGTGCTGAAGACAAGCAAATATCTCACGGAAATAATCTTCCTGAGGGAGGAGAAGTTCGTTTTGAGCGCATGGTATTCCCGGATGGAACCTACGAGTACGGAAACATAATCATGCAGATGACCTCGTTTTTTATTGGGGACTATACTGGGGTGAAACCTGAACGAATCGGTGTAGGCGACTGTTATGCGATTCGAAGAGATCAAATGTGGCCACAATTTCTACCAGACGGCGTACAATACCTCGACCCTGGCGACACCATGACCCTAACGGGTGGTGGTCAGACAGACCAGATTGACTCCAGTACAGATATTGTTGACGGTATGTATAGCAACCATGATCGTGGTTTCTTTTGGCAGAATTTTGCTGACTACCCCGTTAACACGACTTACAACGTGACGATCCCTGGCAGTGCTGAATTTGCAGCCAAGGACTGGGACCTGTTTTTGCCTGGTGACTTCACCACTGACCCAGTCATTCCAGGTTTGTTCGAGGTAGATCCCGCAAGCGATTTCACGATGACTTGGGAGGTGCTTGACACCACTGATGAACCAAGCGTCGGCGCTTTCTTGCTGTTTTTCGAAGAAAACGTAGGTAACCACGTAATCTGTTCGATGCCATACGATCAGGGCAGCAAGACAGTTCCGAAAGAATACATCGATCTGATTCCGGATACCGGCGCTTTCCTTTTCGGATTGTTTCAACATACTTTTGAAACCGTCGAGGGACGAAACGTTGATCTAATTGCTGCCAACTGCAAAGTCGGCTTCTATCAAAAGAGTGCGACACAGTAGACGGCACTTTCTGGACGCAGGGATACACAACGAACACGGTTATAAATCACATAACTGTATTCGTTGTGGTCTTTGTAAATCTAGGCTGTTTGCTAAAACTGAAAATCACCTTTTTCCAAGCACTGTTTTAGCAATTGTATTGTCTATATTTGTATTCCCGCTAAAAACACAAGCGCAAGCGTGGGTCAATCCAGCACATACCCTAAGCACTTCACTCAGTCACAGCCTGAATTGGTCAGACTCTATCGTAGCGGATGGCATACGAGTCCCCGGTGGAACCGTCATAAACCAACAAATAACGCTTGAAGCGGAGTACGTACCGATTGACAACTTAGCAATCCGAGCGGCCATACCGTTTGTCTTGCCGTACTACGGCGGGAGCGGAGGATTTCTCGGTCCACATGGCGACTATGACGACGGCTCCGTTCATTTTGTGCCCCAAGATTTCCGACTCGACGCTCGCTACATGATTATTGATGCTCCGATCGCAATCACTCCTTTGCTCGGAGTGTCACTTCCAATGAGTCACTATGAAGTTCAAGGCTTTGCCGCGGCAGGCCGAGGTTTGAAACAAATGCACTTTGGTATCAGCCTGGGTATGACGCTTGCACCATGGCTACCCGAACTGTATTTGCATGGCATATACGAGTTTTCATTGGTCGAGCGTTTTGACATTGCTCCGGAAACAGCATCATTCTCGCAAAACAGGAGTTCTGCCAGTCTACAAATTGGTTATTTCTTCTCCTACGATTTCCAAGCTTATATTGCTTCCGACCTTTACTTACAGCATGGTGGTCTGAATTTCGGTGACTACGGTAGCAATCTGGAACGCTGGTCTACCCTTCCCAAAATTATTCGGGACTATCATGACCCGATTCTCCATGAACGTTCAATATTACTGGGAGGTGGGATGTCCTATGCGCTTTCTGATTCGTTGTATTATGATGTGTACTTTCGCTTACAAGTAGAAGGCAATAACACAAGGGAAGCACGAATCATCGGAAACGGAATCAGCTGGCAGTTAGGTATCTGAAAAAAAACTTGAATGTTGACTCGCTGAGGTCATACTGAACAGAAGCATGTGCTTGTGAAAAGGGGTGTCCAATGATCCGGGTTTTAGCGTTATTTTGTTGTTTGGTTATGCTGAGCGTTACCGGACCTGCGGTCGGTATAGCACAGGCGTGTGGATTAAAACTCAACGCGAAAGCTAACCGTGTTCCATTACGTTCAGCCATACCTACGCAAGTTCATATTTTCAGAAACAGTCAAAGCAAAAGCCTCAGCAGAGCTTTGGAACAAGCAGGGCACACTGTTGTCGTGGTTGAGAACATCAGACAGCTAAAAAATGAACATGGAAGAACAGTGGTACTAGCTGATGCTCACAATGCTGCAGAAGTAAAAAAACATTTTTCAGAAGTCTTGGTGGTTAACACAACCGAAAGCACTCAAAAAACGCTTCACGAACTTGAACTACAACTCCGTTCTAAAAACAAGATTTAGTGTTTAACAAAGCGCTTCAAGGAATCAAAATGCTGGCTTTGGTTCAAGAGCTTTTGCCATATCCCGAGTGCAGCTGCACACCATCACTGCCGTTCAACTAAACTGCCGAGTAGGATAATGTATGGTGAACACTGGCCTAACAGAAGCACTATCTTGAAAACGAGTACGGTTACATCTAAACTTGATAACAAGAGGCGACTTTGATTAACCATTGTTTAAACGATCAGATTTCCGCAAAACCAATTGGCAAAGTCTTACTGCTCGATGGAGTTAGCTTAAAGCAAAAAAGGAGCATCTCCAACATAGTTCGGGTTGCCGCTGGAAATATAGAAGTCCATTAAACAATCTCGTCTGCTAACAAAATAGACGACTACGCATTGATCGTCGTTAACTATGACGCCTTTCTCCCTGAAGACCGCGATACTCTACTGAAATCGCTAACAGAGCAATGCAAGAATGGACGCTTGCTGATTTATTCACAAAATATCCCGCATGAAGATCTTGGTGTTCTCTTCGGGGTCTATGGCCTAACCAACTTATTAGCTCACAACATCAATCAAGACTCGGACGAGTTCCTGGTCACCATTCAGAAAATCATCCAGAATGACATCTTTGGAATCAAAAAATATTTTTCATGGGCATCAAAGCAAAAAAACTATGAAATCCTTTCTACTCACGATGCTCGAGAATTTATAGAGGAGGCCAAACAGTTCGCCAAAGAAGTAGGCATACCTAGTCGACTAGCTGAAAGCTATGTCATCGTGGCTGACGAACTCGTGATGAATGCCGTATATAATGCTCCCACTGATAAGAAAAGCGAACCGCGTTATGCTGACATGGCAAGATCCCAAGAGGTCGTTTTAGATGTCGATGAAAAAATAGAAGCAGTCCTATGTTATGATGGGCATCGCTTAGGCATCAGTGTCGCAGACTCATTTGGGTCATTGCGTGCAAATAAGGTTACAAATTATTTAGCAAAATGCTTTCGCAACGGCGAGCAGCAAGTTTCTTGGGACACTGGCGGAGCCGGACTTGGCCTTTATCAGGCCTACAATGCCCTTTCCCATTTCGTAATCAACCTAAGTTGTAATAAGCGGACGGAAATTATTGGAATCGTCGATGTCCGTGGTTCGTATCGAGATTTTATCAAGCGAGGCAAGTCTTTTAACATTTTTGTGGAAAACCAACGCCGAAACAATGGCTATGGTTAATGAGGAGAAGGACGAAATGTATCGCAGTTTAGAATGGAAAAATGGCGGCACGAAAAATGATTATTCCCGGATTATACTCTCGGGTGCTATCACGGAACAGAGCGATTTCGCTTCCGTGCTTGAAAAGATCGATGGTCCTGTAGTGCTCAACCTTAGCGGTATTGAATCTATAAATTCGATTGGAGTACGCGAATGGATACGCTTCATTGACAAACTCTGTGAAGGAAACCGTCGAGTAATTCTTGAAGAATGCTCAGCGCCAGTCGTAAGACAGCTCAACATGATTTCGAACATGAAGGGCAAGGCATCTGTAGCGTCGGTGTTGGTTCCCTATTACTGCGGCTCATGCGGAAACGAACAAAACAACGTCCAAGATATGTCTGATTTCTCCATCACGAAGGTTGTAGAAATCACCACTTGTCAATCATGTGGTCAGAATTCTGAATTTGATGATTTGATAGATTCTTATTTCGCGTTTTTCCAACGACAAATTGATTAGGAGTACTTGAATGGACAGGAAAAACGTAAACGAAAGAGACATCGCATTGCGTTTAGCCTGTACCGTAGTCAACGGCATTCAAGATGCTGCGGTTATTATAGACCCCAGCGGAAAACCACTGCATTTCAACAACCTCTATGCTTCGATGACAGGTCTTCGTCATCGTGAACTAAATAAAGTTCTAAGAAACGGGGAGCAAGCATATTCGCTTCTAGGTCGAACTGAACGACAAGACAAAGACACGGTGCAACGATGTATTGAGAGCCGTGACCCAACGCGGTTGGCTGAAGTCGAAGTACGCGATGCAACTGGAAAAAGCCATATTGTTGATCTTTCTTTCATACCCATTGAAAATGAGAAAAAAGACATCATCGGACTTGTTCAGATTATTCGAGACGTAAGCGATGACGCTCGGCTTCATGGGCACTACAAAGACCTTCTACGCCTTACTCATGCCAGAGCCGCAGACCTAGAGAGCCTGGTCGAGCAGCGCACTAGAGAACTTTCAGCCGCTTTGGAAGAGGTAACTCGGTTGTCTTTAACTGATCCATTGACTGGTTTGTTGAATCGTCGCGCTTTCGTTAAATATGCGAACAAAGCACTTGACCTTGCTCACCGACACAATCGGTCGCTTGCAATCATGATGTGTGATCTTGATCGATTCAAACTTGTAAATGATACTTTTGGTCATCCGGCAGGCGACGCTTTACTAATTGCTTCGAGCAACGCCATAGCGGGTACATTACGGACAAGTGATAATGTCGCCCGCATGGGAGGAGAAGAGTTTTCGGTATTGCTAACAGAAACACACGGAGAAAATGTCCGTGAAGTTGCAACACGTTGCGCCACTGCCGTGAAACAGTTGAATGTTTCAGAGATCATAAATGGTGCAAGCCTGCAGCAAACAATCAGTGTTGGAGTTGCTATCTATCCGATGCATGGGCATTCTATTGATAAATTGATCTCGCACGCCGATCAAGCCTTGTACATCGCAAAGGAGACAGGCCGTGATCGTGTCGTGGTCTACGACTCGGAACTGACCATAAAAGATACGGCTCAAAAAAAGGCCAAACTTCCGCGAGTTCTTATCGTTTGTACGGATGATGAAAAACGTACTCTTCTAGAACGCTGTTTATCGACCGGAGACTATCAAATTACACTCGCTACGACGCCCGCAAAGGCTGCCGAGGCATGCCGTGATTTTTCATTCGACGTCATTGTAGCCGACCAGAATTTAGTACCGACTCTAGGCATAGACCTTTTAGGCGGGTCCATGGCCTCATGTCCACAGGCACTGAGAGTTCTATGTATAGAATCTCGTGATCTGGTTTTTGCACTGAAAGGCTCAAACCTGGCTCGTGTTGACTCGTTTATCTTATTGGAAGACGTTGCGGAGTCTTTGCAGAGTACCATCGATGATGGACTAACACGACGCCATTTACTTAGGGAACAAATAGCCAGTGGAGTAGCTCTAGCTAAGAAGGCATTTTCATATCGTGCTGAACAACTTGATACTTTGCTGCAAAGCAGAGAGCTTTCTCTAGTTTATCAACCTATAAAAGATATCCAGAACAATCGAATCTTTGGTTTTGAAGCACTAAGCCGCTCGCAGTTGGGAAGCCATCTGGGGGTTGGCGAGTTATTTCATGCTGCGGTTCAGACTGGCAAAATTTGGAGTCTTAGTCGTTTAGTGCGCTCCCGGGTGGTCGAAGGCATTGGAGATCTTCCTCCCGATGTAAAAGTGTTCATCAATCTTCATCCCGCAGAAATTGAGGACCCTGAGCTTTACGCTAAAGACTCCCCTTTAATTCCATACGCTCACCGAATCGTTTTTGAGATTACCGAAAAAACACCAATTACAGAAATCCCTGGCTTTCAAAAAAGACTCACAGAGCTGAGAAAGAACGGCTACCAAATTGCAATAGATGATTTGGGATCCGGCCATGCAAGCCTCAATGCACTGACTATACTGGAGCCCGATTTTGTAAAACTCGATATGGACCTTGTACGAGACATCCACAAACAACCTCGCCGTCGACGATTACTTGAGCGCATAGTTCAGCATGCACTAGAAGAAAAATTGTCGCCATTGCTGAAGGTGTTGAATGTGAAGAAGAAGCTCATATCCTAACCGAAATCGGTTGCGTTCTATTACAAGGCTATTTCATAGGGCGTGAGGTTCCCAGCACAGAAACACGGACGTTATAGTCCCCTGAATCCAACTGAAACGAAACACGGTCCCATTCCGCTTCAGGCTACATGATGTATCTATCTTAGTCAGACTCTCTATTTCAAACTGGAGTCGAAAACGGACCACCCGCAGGTCCAAGATAACGGATCAACAGAAATGAGGTGAAATTCACTCGTATAGGTTTCGCCCTGTCTGTTTGGAAGAAAGGTATTCTCAAGGGTCGGGAACAACTCCGAGATCATAAAGGGTCCATGTTTTTGTTTAACTTGCTTTAAGAAGATATCGATGGAAATCGGACTTTGAAAGTCAACATACAAGGGGGACTCCGGCGGAAGGTAAGCAAAAAACTGCTGTGGAAGTCCGGCTCTCTTTAGCCATCTCTGAGCTGCCAAGAAACGATTGCTTGTGTGTTCTTTTGAAAGGGGTTCCAGGTCTTTCGGAAGGATCGTCCATGATTCTCTTGCAATAACTAAGTCATCTATTTGAACACGTGGGCTATGGTCTTGGTCCCAGGTTAATAGACAGTCTCGATAAGCTACCGCTGAGAGAAGGTCATCCAAGACCGATTCGAGAGAATACAAATCGTTGTTGTTGATATTTCTAACAACCAATTCGGTGCCGTTTTTTTCAACCACGAGATCCTTGACGCTTAGTCTCCGTTCTTGTGGATAGTCAGAAGAGGCAAAATCAACTAACAAACTGTACGTGTTGCGCACTGATTTAAAAAAACGGCGAGCTACTCTATTTCCTTCTTCAAAAGGTATGGTGCACGTAACGATTGGGACATCCTTTCGGAGCTCTTCTATAAAACCGGAAGGCTTGGAGTAGGACAGATACATTACGGGATGACAGAAAAAATTAATGGATGGCATGAGTTCTGTACAAGCAATCAAGTAGTTCCCAGATTGAACGTCACGCAATGAAGGGGCTGAGATGCAAAATCGAGGAGATGCGATCCGTGCGCTGGGCCATCCAGGATACGGTGCATGGAATTCCTCGTCCACGGCGGACTCAAGCTCCTGTGAACTCCGATGTATCAAGCTCGTGCTGCTATCGACTCCCAACAGCCTACTCCATTTGTCTCTAAACAGTGACACAATAGGCGCGATTTGTGGTGCTGGTTTATTTTCAATCCAGTTTCTTTGCATTTCAGGCATAATGCGATCCAGCACCTCAGCTAAGCAGACACGCTTATTTGCGCTTGCGCTATCAACTGTTTCGCTTGCCATCTTTTTGTACACCTTAGCGATTTCATAAGTGTACCAACGAACGCTTTTCAATAGCAGTGACATTGGCGGGGTAATTTTTTTCAAGAACTCCTCTCCAAAAAAAAAGTCTACGTCCCGCGAACAATCCATGTACATGATATCTCTTCCGGCGTAAGCTTGCCCCCCTTTCCGCTTAGAAGATTGACCGGTGTAGTTCTCAAACAAATCGTTTGTTTCCTTCAAGACTTTCTCGATCGCATGGATTTCACCAAAGGATGACTTTGCTTTATCCTTGCATGCAAGTATCTCGTGCACCTTCGCAATATCACAGACTTGTTTTTGGTCTAATGAATGCTTTTGGATAAAGCGCACTAAATCCTGGTCCGGGTCGGTGGATTGAGAAGGAATTTCTATCTTCCAAGAAACTAAGTTCTTATCGACAAGCATGCGCAAAATTTCAAAAACTTCTTCTTTATCTAAGCCTGTTTCTGTTGAAACACTGTGTACAGGCAAGCCTTTCAGACAACATGACAACACATCGAGCTGCTTGTCTGTAAGGTTAAGTTTTTCAGAATCAAAATAAGCTTTGTGGGAAACTATATGTACTCGAGGATGGGTTTTTTAGGGGGATAAACTCTTTTACCTTACTATCCTCGCTAAGTTTGTCCGCTATGAGCTGGATAGCCCAGTGCTCGAAGTAAACCCTAGTATTTTTTACGAGAGCACCGCCAGAATGAAGATCTAGATGCATTTCTTTATCACGCAAATACCCCCATCCGACTGGTCCAAAAAAGCCTATTGAAGAGTTTTTAGTGGAGTATCGTTGTATATAGCTAACGACGACTGCCTCTCTGCGCCTGGAATCGGAGCTGTTGTTGTGCAAAGGCATCTTTTGTAAAGCTTCGATCGATCCATGCAACGCTTCGAGGTTTTGCCAAGTTAGAGCTTCCCTAAAAGCATTGTTCTCTGTCATACCAAGTATGGTTTTGCGCAGAGTTAAAGCTGAATTGTCATAGTGTTCTTCGTAGCGTTTTGATAGATCGGATAGTCCAAGTACTGCTCGATCCAGTTTTTGCAACTCCTTGTCTAGTTCGTGATGCCCACAGGACTCGGGAACTTTTCCGACCCGGAGCAATTTTAACGCTTTGGCAATTGGCCGTCGTTGTGCGCCATCATATTCTCCGATGATTCGCTCTGCTTGAAGTACAATTTTTTCCTTTAATTCTTGCACAGCTTGTTCTTGAACTAAAAGACAGTTTGCCTCTTGTACCAATGAGTCCATCCGTAAACTTCCGGCCCAGCTAACGGGAAATCCAGCTCCGCGTAAGCAGACCCAAGGCCAGTACTTCCAGTCTTCCTTCGCTTGATTCATCGAATGCTCACCTGTTCAGCGGAAGTGCTTTAATGTTTCTTTGTTAAATTCCTTTGGAATCTTGGGCAAGGCGAAGCGCATCAAACTGCTCAGCCACCTTTTCATCGTTGGCCAGAATCTCACCAGCATCGACATCGCAAAAGTGTAATACCCCCATATCTTCGTATGCACCGCGGATCCGCTTACCACAAAGGCCTATATCCTTCATAGTGGGTACGACTCGCGAAAAGATTCTCTCACGAAAATTCTGCTGTAACCCTGAAGACGTGATCGCTTCTGCACATTCTTGCTCAGGTAGATCCAAATCTTGCCAAAAACCCTTCGGCTGATAGCGTTCAAGCATGAGATGGCAAGCTTCGACAGCGAATTCCTCGCGTTCGTCACGTTCCTTTTCGGAAAGTTGTGGATAATACTGTCGCAACGCGATCCGTCCGAACGCGACATGCCTCGCTTCATCTTGCATGACGTATGCCATAATACTAGAGGGTAACTGGCTGAGTCCGTAATCGCGATAGCGTTGGAAGGCTGCGAGCGCTAAACCTTCGATGAGCACCTGCATGGTTAGATAGGTCATATCCCAACGACGATCGGAGAGCCCATTCTCCAGAAGCTTCTTGAGTTGTTCACTAATAGGATAAGCTACTTTTATTTTGTCACGTAGTAGTCGAGAAAAAACCTCCACATGCCGAGCTTCATCAATAGCTTGGGTTGCAGCAAAGAATTTTTCATCGATGCTGGGAGCGGACTGGACTAGTTTCGATGTTGCAATAAGCGCTCCTTGTTCGCCATGCAGAAACTGGGAAATTTGGAAAGCTTGTACATGTTTACGTACCTCACGGCGTTTGCTCTCCGGTAACCGTTCCCAAACACGGGTTCCATAGATAGGTATAGATTGGTCTGCTAGACCCATGGGATTGTCGGGGTCAACTTCTATAGACCAATCGCTGCGTTCTGTTGCATTCCATTGTTTCGCTTTTCCTTTTTCGTAAAGCTGGAGTATCTCAGCGCGTCCATCTCCATAGCGCCAATTCATTGAAACATTTGTCTGGCCGTCGAAAACCCAATTGCTTTGTTCTACGGGAAGCTCGTAGATACCGCTAAACCCCATGATTCACCTCTTTATCAATACATAGAGTTTATCATAAAATTGTAATTCTACACACATGAAGAGTAAAAAATTACAGAAACATAAGATGATCTGGATAGAGCACCTACCTCATGCTTCCGGGTAGGATGCGGTAAAAGGGTTCGATAGTTTCGACCTGAGTCCCAGAACGCGGTCCCTTGCGAAAGGGAGTGAGGTCGTTTTTGAAGACGTGCAAATCATGCCGAGGCCAACACTACACAGGGGGAACATCGCGATGGCACATCCTTACATGCGAGACCAAACGGTATTGAAAGAGTCCACTCGGGGACTGAAAATCCTTGCCGGTGGAGACAGGTAAGACTCTGACCCCACTTGCTAGCGAAAACATGAAGGATTAAGTAAATAATTCCAGCAAGATAAGCGTTGGCACGTGCATTGCACTGAACAGCTGACATGCCCACCTTAGCCAGCTCAGAGCACCACAACTTCGCGAAACAAAGTCTTCGCATCAGCGTGGCTGCTTGCTTGCTACTCATCACCGGATGTACGGAAAACATCAACGGATTTGACGAGAACATCTCCTCCGGGCAGGTGTCATTTCTTGCTGCCGAGGAGCAACCCAGCGAATTTGAAGTAAGCATTCGAGATAGCAATCGGCCAGATCGTATTCTTCTTCATCGTAACGGAACCGCCGAGCGCCTACATCTATCCATGACTACGCCAAAAATCAGCGTTCAAACCAACGAAGATCAGGGCTTAGTAAGCCTTGAAATCTCAGAAGGCCCTATCAAGGGAATCTTTGATTACATTGAGTATGATGACGTGAACGAAGCATACGCAGTCAAAGGTCTCGGCTTTGTCGATGTCCAAGAGATCGTCACAGCCATAAATGATTTATTCTCCGACTTCCCCACATCAGAGGGTGAAACTTCAAATTTTTCCCTATGTGGAGTTTCGGCGGAAGAACAATCGGCCGCAACCATCTCCCAGTTTCAGTTTTTGCTCCGCTTTTTTGATGCCGAGGACAATCCCACACAACAACTTGAAACTGCTCAGAAAATTGAAATCGAGTTGAGTGCCTTCACTCTTCATACACGTCAGATCTGCGGATTCGGCTACTGGAATCGGGCCGAAAAGACTGAAGTTCAAATCGACCTCAAGGGTCATTTCTCAAGTGTTTTGAACCTGGCAGCGAATACTCCAGGAAATTGACTTCCGGCTTCACGCTCATTACTATCCATCTGCACAGTGCGACTCATCTGTACAGCCGGGGGACTTGATGGAAAAACTGACTGAACGCCAAAACAAAGTACTTGAGTTTATTCGCGATTCGATTGAAGAGCAGGGTTATCCACCCACCCTTCGCGAAATAGGCAACGAACTCGAATTCGCAGTACCAACGGCGTCAACGACCATTTAAGGGCGCTCGAACGCAAAGGCTTCATCACACGAGCCGATATGAAGTCCCGCACGCTCAAACTCACCCCACAGGCTTTTCCAAAGGTCTCGCTGCCGCAGGAACATCATCACGACGCCGACATCATCGAAATTCCGATTATTGGACGTGTCGCAGCCGGTCAACCTCTTGAAGCCATTGAACATGTTGAAGACACCGTTCGCGTCGATCGCATGCTCGTCGATGGCGAACGCGAAGTCTTCGGGCTTAAGGTCCGCGGTGATTCGATGATTGAAGCAGGTATCCACGATGGTGATTATGTCTTTGTCCGCAAGCAAATTGAAGCGCAGCGCGGTCAAATCATTGTGGCCTTGGTAGGCGATGAAGCCACCTGTAAATATTTCTACCCCGAGCGCGATCATATCCGACTCGAGCCCGCCAATAGTGAAATGGCGCCCATCCTCATCCATCGCAATGAATGGCGCTCAACGCGCGTTTTGGGCGTGGTCGTCGGCGTCTACCGAAAGCTTAGCTAGTTAAACTATTGAATCCACGATAGCTCTTAGTGGGCTTCATCCCAATTGGCGCCCCACCCGACATCCACCAGCAAAGGAACATCCAACGATGTCACCTTTTGCATGGCTTCACGGACAAGTTTTTCCATTGTTTCTTTTTCGTGCGGAGGCACTTCAAATACAAGTTCATCGTGCACCGTAAGCAACATACGACTCTGAAGGTTTTGTTCGCTTAGCAAATCATCGATGCGAATCATGGCTAGTTTTAGCAAATCAGCGGCACTGCCTTGTATCGGCGTATTGCACGCCATACGTTCGGCATGCATACGGATATTTCGGTTGCTGCTGTTGATGTCTGCAATGCGTCGAATACGCCCCTGCATGGTGCGAACGAAACCCTCCTTACGCGCCGACTCGACAGTTTCGTCCATAAAAGCACGTACTCCTGAGTATTTTTCAAAAAAAGCTTCAATGTAGCGCTTAGCTTCTTGACGTGAAATGCCGAGATTTCGTGACAGAGCAAACTCTGTTTGACCGTAGATCACAGCAAAATTGACGGTCTTCGCCCGACCACGCATCTGCCGCGTTACCCCTTCAGCTCCTACTCCAAAAAGCGCTTGGGCTGTTTTAGAATGGACATCCTAGTCGTTAATAAAGGCAGCGCACAATTCTTTGTCCTTGCTAAGGTGTGCAAGCACTCGCAACTCGATCTGTGAGTAGTCGGCGGAAAAGATCAGCCAACCATCTTCCGGAATAAAGGCTTTACGGACCGCCCGCCCTAGTTCGGTGCGGATGGGTATATTCTGCAGGTTGGGGTCGCTGGAAGAAAGCCTGCCGGTTGCGGCCACCGCTTGATTGAACTGGGTGTGCACACGACCAGTCTTTGGATTGACCTGCCTTGGCAGCGCATCAAGGTAGGTGCTCTGCAACTTTGCTAGCGAACGGTACTCTAGGATAGTCGAAGGCAAGTCATGCTCAAGCGACAGCTGCTCGAGCACATCCTGATTGGTTGAACGAGCGGTTTTAGTTCGCTTGATCACAGCAAGGCCCAAATCATCGAAAAGCACAGTCTCAAGCTGTCTTGGAGAGTTCACGTTGAAACTTTTGCCAGCCAAAGCATGGCATTTTTTTTCAAGCTCAATCATTTTCACCGAGGCCTCAGAGGATAAATGATTCAAAACCTCGGTATCGAGGCGAATTCCCACCCACTCCATCTTGGATAAAACCTTCGCCAAGGGCAGTTCCAGTTCGGCATACACTTCCCAAAGTTTCTGCTCTTTTAGTTTTGCCTCAAGCATCGGAGCAAGCGTCGCTACCATCATTAAACGCTTGGCGACCAAACTCCCAAGTTCGGAATGGTCGCTCTGTCCGACAAGACTTTGCTGTGTGGTATGCAAGTCTTTGAGCAGCTCCCCTTCGGCAGGAACGTTCTCACCTAGGTAACGTTGCCCGAGAGCAGCAAGATCGTGGCCGCGTTGATCCGATTCAAGCAAATAACTCGCTAACATCAAATCGGTTAGCTTTGCTGAAGCAAAGGGTGAAACGCCTGTCGCAAGACAAAGCATTTTTGCATCCGTGACGCAAAGTTCACGCTGCGCATTGTCAATGAGTTCTTTGACCTGCTCCGCAAGCTGCACGATCGAAAGTGGCCCAGCGCTGGGTAAAAAGCAAAATGCACGGCTCAATTTGTTCTGTTGTGAATCAATGGCCGCGAGACCCAGCGCCAGCAACGGGCTTCGACCTGCGCGTTCAACAAATGGAATCGCCACGATTTGCTTGGCTGACTGAAGCAAATCAAAAGCAGCGATCGCGTCGTTTGAGCTCAACACAAGCTCGATATCAAGCTTTTCAGCGGGTGGAGCTATTATTTCGCCAGCAAGTTTTGAGAAGCCCAGTTCCTGATAGAGGGCATGTAGCGCAGGTTCATCGACCGCGGTGACGCGGCATTGCTCGACTTCAACTCCCAAAGAAACATCATTCTTTAACGTCACCAGTCGTTGCGACAAAAAGGCTTGATCTTTGTGCTCTTGAAGTTTGCTTTTCAGAGATTTTCCGGAAACCTTATCTAGGTGATCATAAATTGCTTCAAGACTCCCGAACTCGCTAAGCAACTTAGCAGCTGTTTTGGGTCCGACAGACGGCACACCCGGCACGTTATCGGAGCTGTCACCAGTAAGCGCCAACAAGTCCCGCACCTGCGCTGGCGGCACACCCATTTTATCCTGAGTAGCTTTTGCATCGAAGACTTTGTTCCTCATGCTATCGAACATCACAACGTCGTCACCTACAAGTTGCAAAAGATCTTTGTCGGCGCTGACAATGACTACTTTTAGACCGGCTCCGCGCGCATCGCGAACAAGCGTGGCGATGATGTCGTCCGCTTCAACGCTCGGCTTGGAGATAGTTACAAAGCGGTGCGCTTCAACAATCTGCCGCACGCGCTCCATTTGTTGCGAAAGATCCGGGGGCGGAGGGGGACGGTTGGCCTTGTACTTTGCAAACATTTCGTGTCTGAACGAAGGCCCACGCGAATCCATGGCCACCGCGAAAAGCTTTGGCTTGCAGTCTTGCAAAAGCTTGCGCAGCATATTGGTTGTACCGTACACCGCATGCGTGGGTTCACCTTGCTCGTTGCTAAGCTCCGGAAGGGCATGATAGGCCCGAAAGACGTAACCACTCAAATCGAGCACGTAGAGCGTTGAATCATCACCAGCTTTGGGCAAGCTGCTTTGTTTTGAGGAGATCGCAGGCATAAACTCCGGGCATGCTACGCTATTTGCATGGTCAGCTCCACAACCATCCCTAAGGAACCTTGCCTTGCCTAAAAGAGCCATGCTAGCAGTGCCCCTGACGTTATGTTGGAGACACTAAGTAAAGGATTTCGAGCCGCCAAAAATCGCCTGGCGGCACAAACCGAGCTGACAGAGGCCAACCTCAAAGAAGCGCTAAGAGAGGTGCGCATATCGCTCCTCGAGGCCGACGTTGAGCTAGGCGTAGCTGAGACCTTTTTAGCAAGGGTTCAGGAAAAAGCTCTGGGACAAACCGTAAGCACTCTTTTAAAAACAGGAAAAGGTGCAACCAAAGTCGGCCCTGCCGAGCAGTTTATCCGTATCTGCAACGATGAACTTGAAGCCTTGATGCGCTTTGATGGTGAAGGGCTCGAATTTGAAACCGCACCGGCCATCACCGGCATCATGCTTATCGGTCTACAAGGTGCTGGTAAAACCACCACCGCAGCTAAACTTGCTCGTTTCCTTGAGCAAGAGCAGGGAAGAAAAGTACTTCTGGTCGCAGCAGACACCCAACGTCCCGGCGCGATTGAGCAGTTGCAGACACTGGGCGAGCGCATTGATGTACCCGTATTTTCACTGCCCGAAAGCAATCCACTTGAAATCTGCAAAAGAGGTCGCGATCACGCGCGGAAGATAAAGCGCGATGTGGTGATCTACGATACCGCTGGCCGTCTTAGCATTGATGAAGAGCTGATGGCCGAGCTCGAGCACATCAAAACGGATCTCAATCCAAAGCATGCAATCTTGGTGATTGATGCCATGATTGGTCAAAACTCCGTCCAAACCGCAAAAACTTTCCATGAACGACTTGGCTTGTCCGGCAGCATCCTAACCAAGCTCGATGGCGATGCCCGCGGTGGTGCAGCACTGTCTATTACTGAAGCTACTGGCGTGCCTATTCGCTTTGTCGGCATGGGCGAAGGGGTCGATAAACTCGAAGTCTTCCGAGCCGAGGGTCTGGCAAGTCGCATTTTGGGGTTTGGCGACGTCGTTAGCCTGATGAAAGATTTTGAGAAGGTTAGCGATGTCGAAAAAAGCCGAAGAGGACGCCAAACGTCTCCTTAAAGGGAAACTTTACGCTGAACGATTTTCTCGAGCAGCTTCAGATGATTCAACAAATGGGTCCATTGCAGGACCTTATGGAGAAAGTCCCGTTTTTCGCTGAGAGCATGCCTTCTGGCATGAACATCGATGATCGGATGCTCGGCAAAACCAAAGCCATTGTTAGCTCCATGACCCAGCAAGAACGCCAAGGCATCGAGCTTTTTAAGAAGCAACCTAACCGTATCAAACGCGTAGCAAAAGGATCGGGAAGCAAAGACAAAGAGGTCGCCGAACTCCTTCAGCGCTTTGCGGTCATGAAACAAATGTTTGGCGGCATCGGCAAGCAAGCGGGTTTACTCGGGAAAATCCCGGGCATGTCTCAGCTTGCGATGGCCAACCAACTCAAGAGCAAAGTGCGACTCGGCGGCTTAGAGCACAACCCGATGATGGCAAACCTTGCCGAATCCCTTCTTGAAGCCGCCGTAGCGGAGCAAGGAAGTCCTGCTCAAGCGGTTCCAAAAAGAACAAAAGAAAAACAAAGCCAACGCAAAAACAAACGCAAGATGCAAAAAAAATCGAGAAAGAAAAGTCGCAAATGAAGAGACTCTTTTTTTTGTTGCAGCTGATTGCACTATTACTCGCTTGTAGCTCTAAAAAAGCTGATAACAAAAAGACGCCAGAACCTAAAACGATCAGTCTGATTCCTCGCATCTCCGTCCCCTACACGAGCTCGCCCCCTGTAATCGACGGCAAAATCGATACCAAGGAATGGTTTCAAGCCAAAGAGACTTCATTTCGCGCCCCCCTAGATGGCGGACCTCCTAGTTTTCCTGCACGCGCTTTTTGGTTTTGGGATACAAGCTATCTTTATCTCGCTTTTGTCGTCACCGACTCAAAGATCCTAAGTCCTCACACAACACATGATGCTCGCCTTTGGGAGCATGATGCCATTGAGCTTCAGATCGATCCGAGCGGCACCGGGAAAAACTATTTTGAAATCCAAGTCGCTCCAAACGGACATGTGTTTGATACGAAGTTTTTAAGTCCAAGAAATCCTCAGCCCTTTGGACTTCGAAACTGGGACAGTAACGTGGTGGCCAGTGCTGTTATGCACGGCAAAGCCAATGATGACGTCAAAGACACCGGCTATACCGTTGAACTCGCTCTGCCCTGGCAAAGTATCCTCGAAAAAGCGCCAATAACAAAAGACGATATCAAAAACATGCCTTGGCGAGCCAATATCTACGTCATGAACAGGCTAAACCCCAAGCAGCAAACCGCGGTGGCCTGGTCTGCACTACACATTGGTGATTTTCACACCCCCGCGCGCTATGGCTTTGTAAAGTTCGTCGACAAATAATCAGCCGCCAAAACACTTTTGGGGCCAATCCATTGCGAACTATGGAGCTGTTGACGGGGGCAATGCTTGGCTAGCCGAATCGGCGATCCCCGCCTCGGCCGGTGCCACGCTGGATGGAGCTTCTTGCGGTATACTTATTGCTTGCGGTGAAGCACCACCGCCAGTGGACATCACGGCCACTTTCAAACCTGTTCCATGCACATGAACGCAGCTTTTATAGAAGACACTGAGTATCGCCAGGGTGCTCATGTCCGCGCGCACATCGGCCAATGCAATAACCTCTGGATGAGCCTTTTTAATCTCCTGCAACGCTTCGGAAAAACCGCCGTTTCCAGCAGAAGCACTCAGCACGATTATGGCATGGCCATCGGTAATATCGAGCAAACCAAGGGGTACTGGAGCGCCAATCCCATACTGGCAAGCTTCTCCATGCAAACCAGGCACGCGAGCATACTTGCTGGTCTCGCCACCTGTATTGCTGTTCCACGCCGCTGGAGCAGTCGTCATGTTAAATACTGGAATGCCAGTAACAAGATGGCGAGCTCGTGGTTCATAATTGCCACCTGCCCTTTGGCTTGGACTGCTGGTCGTTGCACAACCAAGTCCACTTAAAGCAACGAGCAGTACGGTCGACAAGCAACGTGTCATTGCAAGACTCGGCCTTCCACTAAGGTGCAGCGCTCGATGTATATACCCAGCACAGCATTCAAAAAACTGTCATCGGTTTTCACGTCGTACAACGACTTGGCTCCGGGAGCAGATTTCAGAGCGTCTTTTACCGCCGCATCATAGCCACCGTCACCAAACGCAACCAATCCCAGGATCATGTGATTGCAAGACTCGCCTTTAACAACTTTATCTGTAGCTTTAGCCGCCTCCCCTGCATCGCCGGTCGTGTTTGCCCGATACGACAAGGGTTGAGTTACGTTGGCATAAAGACAAGCTGGCAAAACTAAAACGACCAAACTCAAAAGCTTAAACAGTTGATTCATAGCAGCTCCTTGGCATGAACCTCCTCGTCATATCCAACGGCGGCATTCCCGTCAACCGAACATGTTGAGCATCGCTACGGGTCCACAAGCATCAAATTGATCGTAATCAAGCCTCGGCGAGTCTGTGGCTTACAAGCCGTGCGGGATCAATACCGAGACTATCAAGACTGTGTTTCCAGCGCGCTTCATGCGGTGTGTCAAAAACAATACGCTCGTCTAGATCGATGGGAATCCAGGACCCTTGTTTTAACTCTTCGTCCAATTGGCCAGCATCCCATCCTGCATAGCCAAGAACGAGCACATTACGAGGCGGGCCTTCACCTTTCGCAATCGTTTGCAAAAAATCACGCGACGCACTAACGCAAAGATGCTCGCTCACGGTCACGGCCGTCTCATCGTGCATATCCGAACCTTGAGGATCGAAAACGATCCAGCCGGTATGTGGCGCAACCGGCCCCCCATTGAGCACCGCAAAGTGCTTTTGATCTGCTAGCTCAGCATCCAGCCCCAGCTCCTCGATAACGTGCTCAAACACCACACTGGCCGGACGATTGATAATAAACCCGAAAGAGCCCTCCGGCTGATGTTCGATCAAAAGCACCACGGCGCGACGAAAGTGAGGGTCTTTCATTGCCGTTGAGGCCACTAAAAACCCTGGAGACAGACTTGAGAGCATATCAATTCACCTTTTGGCATGGTAGCAGATTACAGTAATTGTGAATAGCTTTGTTGAAGCCTTGAAATTGGTTTTATAGTAGACCGGAAAACCATGTTACGCACCCGACTTATCGCAAGCCTTACTGCCGGATTTGTACTCAGCTCTGTTGCTGCAACGGTCCTTACCTTGGCGAATACTGCGGAGAGCTTTTTCGAACCTCTCCGCGTCGATCCAGCAAAACCAGCACCTGTTACGCTGCGCTTACCTGTCACCGCAGTTCCTTTCTTTGATCCGGAAACAGGAAGGAACCACGTTCAAATCATGCAGCCCACAGTGGAACGTGGACAAACAGTTGACGATCCTATTTTAGCAGCCCTGGTCCGTGCTTATGAAGTCACGAGACGACCACCCACACCGGAACGTCTGATTGGCCTGTGGCTCATTTATTTTTTGATTCTGACGATGCTAACGACTTACCTGCGGCGATTTAGTCCGGGACGAGGAGCGCTATTGCGAACTCAGGTCGGTCTGCTCATGATGGTTACCTTGCTACTTATAGCAACCAAGCTGCTTTATTTACTTACCCCCCTACCTTCGTATTGTGTTCCTGTCGCGGCGGCAACCTTGTGGGTGGCACGCTATCTTGATCGACGCTCGGCCTTCATTGTCAGTATTGGTTTAAGTTTTCTGACTTCTTCCTTTAGCGGTTTTAGCTTGGACCTATTGGCAGTCTTCCTTGCAGGAACCATGACGGCCAACTTGGTCCTTGGACAACGTCGAAGCTGGACTGGCCTCATCAACGCAGGGTTTGGAGCGGCTATCGCCTCCGCAACCATGCTTATTGCCGCTCGCTTTTTGTTTTACTCGTCGTTTGACCTGATGGTGGATATTAGTGACCCTTTTCATTCTGTGTTTCTTGCAGCCGCTGCTGGAGGACTCTTATCTGGGCCCATCGCATTGGTGCTCGAAGGCCCCGCTGTTATCCTCCTAGGAGCCGTATCGCGTAGCCGATTGCTTGATCTCTCGGATCTTGATCAACCCTTGTTGCAAAAAATGGCGAAAGAAGCTCCGGGATCTTGGGAGCATTCACGCGCGATGGCCAATCTTGCAGAAGAGGCATCCGCTGCTGTGGGCGCAGATGCCCTGCTTACTCGCATCGGGGCTTACTATCACGACCTTGGAAAAACCTGCCAATGCAAATATTTCATCGAAAACCTCGAACCTGGTGAAGTCAGCCCGCACGAAAAACTCGAGCCCGACGTCAGCGCTGATGCCATCATGCACCACGTAATCGAAGGAACAAATATTCTTCGCCGTGGCGGAATCCCTGAACCCGTTATCGAGTTTGCCTACACACACCACGGCACAAGCGTTACCGAATATTTTTGGCACAAGTGTCTAGAGAGAGGAAACCCCAAAGAGCTACCCGAAAGCTATTTTCGTTATCCCGGGATGCGTCCTCGCACCAAAGAGACTGCGATTCTGATGCTTATCGACTCCATTGAAGCCGCATCGCGAACTATCGATCCACCTGAACGCGAAAAATTCGCTGAGATGGTTCAGCGTATTATTTTCGTAAAACTCAAACAGGGGCAGTTGGATGAATCAGGCCTCACCGCAGAAGACCTGCGTATTCTCTCCACCCAACTTACCGAAACGCTATGCAATGTGTACCACACTCGAATTCGCTATCCTTGGCAGGACGCAAAAGACAAAGGCGAGCAACCGCTTCCGGTACCTGGATTGGCTACCGAAAAAGACATGATTGAAGAGCACACTGCCAATCTTCATGCAATGAAAGCCGCCGCAGAATCAGAACAAGAACAACTTGAAGGAACAGAGGAGCCATGAGTTCAACTCGCGAAAGCAGTTTCATGAAAAGCGTTTTTCACGGTGTTATCGCCGAAGACCTCGTTTTCCCGTTTCCGGAACTAGACACCGAAGAAAAAGATAACATTCAGCTCATTCTCGCTAACGTTCGTAAATTTGCAGAATCTCACATCGATGCAGCTGCGATTGATCGTGAGCATGCCATTCCAAAGCAAGTCCTTGAAGGACTCAAAGAGATGGGTTTGTTTGGCTTGAGCATTCCTGAGGAATACGACGGCATTGGTCTTTCCAACACGGCCTACGCTCGTGTTATGCAAGAAGTTGCTACCATCGATTCATCCTTGGCGGTCTCCCTTGGAGCGCATCAGTCCATTGGACTAAAAGCCATTGTGCTTTTCGGCACTGAAGCACAAAAGAAGAAATATTTGCCTCGCTTGGCAACCGGCGAATGCATCGCAGCCTTTGCTCTCACCGAGCCTGGAGCAGGAAGCGATGCAGCAAGCATCACCACCAAAGCCGAGCTGTCAAGCGACGGAGAACACTACATTCTAAACGGTTCTAAAATATGGATCACCAACGGTGGATTCGCAGATGTGTTCACGGTGTTCGCAAGAACAAATCAAAACGATGAAAGCAGCAAGCCTCGCATTACCGCACTCATCGTTGAGCGCGGCGAAGGACTAAGCTCCGGGCCAAATGAAGATAAGCTAGGCATACGTGGCTCTTCCACCACCGAAATATTTTTCGAAGACGTGAAAGTGCCTGCAGCAAACGTCATAGGCGAAACGGGTCATGGATTCAAAGTCGCCATGGAAGTTTTAAACAATGGGCGATTGGGACTTGCAGCGGGCTGCGTTGGAGGCTGCCGCATGCTGCTTGGCTTGGCAACCGAACGCGTCAACGAACGCCATGCCTTTGGTCGCCCTATTGGTCAGTTCGACATGATCAAAGAGAAAATCGCTAACATGGCGGCTGAAACCTATGCCCTGGAGTCGATGACCTACCTTACGACCGGGCTTATCGACAGCAAGCGCGCCAAAGACTATTCGCTTGAAAGCGCCATATGCAAAGTCTTTGGGTCGGAAACCCTATGGCGAGTCGTAAACGAGACCCTGCAGATTGCTGCCGGTATTGGTTACATGAGTGAGTATCCCTACGAGCGCTACCTTCGAGACGCCCGAATCAACATGATTTTCGAGGGTACCAACGAAATCTTACGTGCCTTTATTGCGCTTTCAGGAATCCAAGGCCCAGGAAAGCAACTCAAGGAAGTGACCAGAGCCATCCGAGAACCTATCAAAGGTTTTGGACTACTGAGCGATTTCGCCATTCAACGTGCACGTAGCGCGCTTGGCCGCGAGCGACTTAACCGTGTTCACCCATCGCTTAAAAAAGAAGCTGTGTTGTTTGAAGAATGCACAGCAGCACTGGCGCGAGAAACAGAACGTATTTTGTTCAAACACGGCAAAGACATCACCGACCGACAATTCGCCCAGCGACGCATCGCTGAAGTCGCCATCGATCTTTTTGGTATCGTTGCCGTCCTGAGTCGCACCACGCAAGCCATCGAACAAAAAGGCGAAGAAGCTTGCGCAGGACAGATTGATTTATGCAAGGCATTTTGCGCTATGGCTGAGGCTCGCCTTTCAGAGCGATTGCGCCAGGCCAAAACAGAAAATGACGAACTCCTAAAACAAGTCGCTAAGAGTACCTACGAGCATAACGGTTATCCTTACGATATTATCTAGAGCTATTCGCCGGATGATTGCCGATGAAGCTCTATCGCCTCTAAAAACTCTTCAGCAACGTTTTTATCGAATTGGTTGCCAGAACAACGTTTAATTTCACCGAGCGCCACTTTATGTGGCAAAGCCTTACGATAGGCACGATCACTCGTCATCGCATCGTAGGTATCGGCTACAGAAATAATACGCGCATAGAGCGGGATTTCTTGACCCTTTAATCCGAGAGGATAGCCATAGCCATCCCAGCGCTCATGATGCAAATGAACACCTGGAATCAAGGGATGCAGAAACGTTATGGGCTCGAGTATATCTTTTCCGTAAATAGGGTGACGCTGAAAAACGGAGTATTCCTCTTCAGAAAGTTTACCGGGCTTGTTAAGATTCATCACGCAGCCGATTTTCCCAACGTCATGCATCAAAGCCGACTGCTTCACAATCTCCACTTCGGCTTCTCCCAGACCGAGCTTAATCGCTAAGATCTGCGCGTAAGCCGCCACACGTTCAGAGTGTCCAGCCGTATAGCGATCCATTTTATCGATTGCACTGGCTAGCCCTCGAATGGTCTGCTTGAATGTCGATTGAAGATTTTCATAAAGCCTAGCGTTTTCAATGGCGGCAGCCGCTCGACTGGCTACCATTCTTAGAAGCTTTCGCTGCCCTTCGTCGAAACGTTTGCCATGCGTTAAACTCGCCACAACCAAAAAACCAACAGCGTGGTTTCTTACCGTAAGAGCTGTGGCCATCATCGAACTCAGTCCAGCACCCTTCGGGGATCTTTGAAAAACTGCAAGCCTGCTTCATCCTGAGCCAACAAGATTTTTTGCTCCGCAAAGTGGCGGCTCAAAACGGCACTGTCGAGACAACCAGGATCAACATGTTCTGAAAAACCGTCACGTGTCTGCTGCAACCGTTCAAAATAGTTACCTTCGCCATCGCTTAACACGACGAACACCACGTCGGCTTGAACTTCCTCGAGCGCTGCATCTTTTATCGTCTGTAGAACTTGCTCTAAAGACAAACTAGCAGCGATTGCTTCGCTCACTTTGTAAAGCGATAGCGTTTCTTTTAGTCGCAAGTTCTCCGCTTCTAGTTTTTTCTTCTCCAAACCTCGACGAATAGCGTGAACGACCTCTTCAACCTTGAATGGTTTTAGAATGTAGTCGTACGCACCTCGCTTCATCGCATCGATGGCAGTCTCGACCGTTCCAAAACCTGTCATGATGATCGTAACGACGTGGGGCGTGTGCTCTCGAATAGCAGCAAGTAGCTCGATGCCGCCCATGTTTGGCATTTTGAGATCAGTTAGGACCAAATCAAAGGACGAACGCGACAACTCAGTCAGCGCCGCTTGCCCATCATCTGCCGTACTGACGTTAAAGCCTTCGAGCTCCAGAAAATCTGCGAGGATCTCACGAATTACTTTCTCGTCGTCTACAACCAAAATTCGAGCTTGTTCGCTCATTAAAAACTCATTAGCCAAGGAACCTCAAACATCAGTTTAAACTATACCCTGCCATCAAAACAAACACACATTTACCTACCCTCTTTTTTCTTTCTAGCTTGACCTCCCCGCGTAGGGTCCCTACCCTTAAAGCGCAGGAGATAAACTGCGCTTTTTAGATAGGGTCGAGGCAAGGCCATAGTGGTTCAATCAGACATAAAAACACGGATTACCCCTCTAGACGACTTAATGTTGCGAAAGGGAACGGGCGAGGACTGTGTTGTCGTCATCTATTCTCCCAAGCCAGAGAACCTGGGGCGGCGTTGTCTTTTTGTACAAGACACTATTAACATCGGACGTGGAAGCGAAAACGACCTTGTGCTTGAAAGCGACAGCGTGTCACGGCGACACTGCCGTATAAGCAGAAACGGTGTCCAGTGGCGCATTACCGATCTCGATTCAACAAACGGCACTTACGTAAACGATGAGCAAGTGAAAGATTACAATCTTACGCGGGGTGACCAAATCAAAATTGGTGACACAATTTTCAAGTACCTAAGTGGCTCAGATATCGAAAGTCAGTACCACGAAGCCATCTATCGGATGACCATCATCGATGCCCTCACCACGACCTACAACAAGCGCTATATCCTTGAAACATTAGACAAAGAAATATCACGCGCACGACGTCACGCACGCCCCTTATCCCTGCTACTCTGCGATCTTGATCATTTTAAACAAATTAATGATAGTTACGGGCATCTTGCAGGAGATTATGTACTTAAAGAGCTTGTCACCACCGTTCGGGGAATTTTACGCCCCGACGACGTTCTCGGCCGCTATGGCGGTGAGGAATTCATGGTGGTCCTCCCGGAGACTGATATCGAAGGAGCCAAAGAGGTCGGCGAGCGCATGCGCAAAGCGGTAGAAGCTCATGATTTCATTTTTGAAGAAGAACGCATCGAAAACGGTCCACAGTCTGGAGTCGCTATCTCAGTGGGCGCTACCCAACTCAAGAGCGACTGGAGCGCACAGGAAATTATTAAATCTTCCGATGCGAAGCTCTACGAAGCCAAGGCTGCTGGCCGCAACTGCGTCGCGAGCTAATACCCAAGCAAGCAACAGCATGCGATTCTGTATCTACGCTGTAGTTGCGGTCTTGTCTTCCGGACTTGCTCAGCCTTGTTTTGCTCAACGCACCCAAAACATATTCAAACGAGGGCAGTCTCAAAACCAATCGGATCTCTGGTTGGGAAAACTTCAAATGCCTATCCTGCCCATCTACCAAGACGAACGTGTCTTGGAGTGCCTGCATTTTTTTCACGACGATCGGCGTGGCCAGAACCGCATCAAAACGTGGTTTGCACGAGGAGAGATTTTCGAGAACTACATCAGAGAGATCCTTCAACAGTATGGATTTCCAGAAGATCTTTTTTATGTAGCAATGGTCGAAAGTGGTTTTGATTTGGCGGCTAAATCATTTGCAGGCGCAGGAGGGCCCTGGCAATTCGTGCGCGTGACCGCTGAGGAATACGACTTGCAACGCAACCGTTGGATCGATGAGCGATACGATTTAAAGAAAGCAACCATGGCTGCCGGGACCTACCTTGTGGAGCTGAAAGAACGCTTTGGAACCTGGCCTCTGGCTTTTGCGGCTTTCAACATGGGGGCAGGCGCTTTGAGTCGCGCCATCCGCAAGTACAATACCAACGACTACTACCTACTCTCCCATATTGAAGCAGGGCTACCCTTTGAGACCGTCCACTATGTGGCACGGATCATTGCTTGTTGCATTGCGGGCTATAACCGCAAGGTCTTCGGCATCAACAACAACTTGAGTGAAGAGCTGGCTTTGACCTCGATACTCATGCCACCTCGCACCTCACTTGCGTATATCGCAAAGAAAACCGATGTCTCTCTAGAACTGCTTAAACAACTCAATCCTTGCTTACGAAAAAACCGCACGCCACCCGAGAGCGGAGGATACAATGTGCTGCTTCCGAAATCATCCGAGGCAAGTGCCATGGATTTAGCCTACACGCCACCCTCAAGTTCGGAAAAAAACGACGCAGAACACATAAAAACCTCCTTGCGTCTTAACAACGCTGAGCATGAAGGACTTACGGTTTCCTTACCTATTGTAGACCACAAACAGACCCATGTCGTAACCATTCCCGAGTTCCGTGTAGCCGACAAAGAACGTGAAGAATACTATTTCCTCGTACCCGACACACTGCGCCTCAACGCTCTATGCACGCACTTTGGCATCTCCTTGGATGATGTGCAGCGCTGGAATAACATCGACCCGAACGCTCTTGTACTGCAAGGGATGTACCTTAGATTGTACCTCGATAAGCCAGACGCACGGCTAAAACCACATCTACTGCATCGGCAAGATGTCGACGCTCTGATACTCGGTAGCCTTGCGTTTTTTGATCACCACGAGCATCTGCAAGATCGCGTTCGACTCGTTTATTCCGTTAAAGACGGAGACACGCTAAAATCGATCGCGCGGCGCTTTGACCTTTCAGTCGGATCACTCACCCGAATTAATCGCTTTAGTCGTTACCGAGATCTGCACCCAGGCGAGCAAATTGTCGTTTACACGGCAAAAAGAAGAAATAAATCAACACCCAACTAGGGAAAACAAAAGTCCCAAGACTTGACTTCAGGTATCACGCGCCCTATTTTGTCTGGCTCCCTAGGGCAAAAGGCTGCCTTGAAAGGAATCGTGTCAAATGAAAAAAACCGATCTTAAGCGCCTAAAGACTATTTTAGAGGAAAAGCGCACGAACCTTATCACGAACGCACAAAAGACGATTGCAGAGGATATGACACTCGATGCAAATGATCTTCCAGATGAAATGGACCTTGCTTCAAGTGAATACATTCAGTCGTTCACCTTCAGGCTTCGCGGCCGCGAGCGCACTTTTCTCGAAAAAATCGATACTGCGCTTAAGAAAATCGAAGATGAAACGTTTGGCATATGTGAAAACTGTGAAGAGCCCATCTCGATTAAGCGTCTAGAAGCGCGGCCCGAGACAACACTCTGCATTCGTTGCAAAGAAGATCAAGAGCGAATGGAGAAAGATTACGCTTAAGTCATCCTCTGGACAACACCGGTCTATCAGAAGGCCAGGCCGGATGCTCTTTTGAACGACAGCAACGCAAAGAAAAGCGAAACACGCAGCTCGGAGATTTACTACAGTACTCTTCAGATTTGCGGTTTCGCTTTTTTGCTTCTGGCTGGATACGGTCTAATACGCCCAGCTTCAGAATCGATTTTTCTTGAGCGTTTCGGAAGTGACTATCTGCCCTATGCGTGGATAAGCGTTGCCGGTTGTGCTGGGATTGTTGTTTCCATTTACAGTCGTTTTGCAAAGCACTACTCGCTGGCAACGGTATTAGCGACAAATGCGCTCATCAACGCGGCCTTGCTAGTTGTTTTGGCGCTACTGCAAAAACAGGGTTCTGACGCAGCAACCTTTGTGTTGTATGTGTGGAAAGACGTCTATATCGTCGTTCTACTTGAAAACGTATGGAGTTGGGCAAGTGTCATCTTCAAACTATCGGCAGCACGGTGGGCCTACGGAGCTTTTTGTGCCTGTGGCTCGGCTGGCAGTGTCTTTGGAAATCTTTTTGCTGGAACACTTGCTTCGTACATAGGCTCTGAATATGCTTTGCTCGGAGCAGTTCCTTTTTTCTAGCGCTCTCAGCCCTAGCGCTTAGCCGGCTATCCCTTCCAGTCAAAGCTTCCTTTTCGTCGGCACAGAAAAATCCAGAGGAGTACCTGCTTCAAAAAGACTCAATAGTCTACCTTGCTCTTCTGCTTGGGCTAATTTTACCGTTCAAATTAGATTACCTGGATTGATTTTTTCCTTTAATCACGCGCTTGAAACCTCGTTTGTTGATGTCGATCAACGAACAAGAATGTCTGGAAAAATCTACGCGCTCATTGATACCTTGTCCCTATTTCTCCAGCTCGGTACCGGCTTGGTGGTGAAAACCCTCGGACTGGGCTCCCTTCTGATCGCCATACCCCTGCTCATTTCAATCCCAGTAACTGCCTCAACTTTCATCGCCAACTTTCTGACACACGCGACCGCAAAGGTAACGAGCAAGACCCTCGATTATTCTTTGTTTCGTGCCAGCAAAGAACTGCTTTATTTACCCTTAAACTATGCTGCCAAGACTCGAGCAAAAGCCTTTATCGACATGTTTGGCTATCGCTTTGCAAAAGGAGGCGCATCTCTTGTCTTATTGTTTGTGCTTGCCGATGCCAACTCTAAAGAACGCGCTTACGTGATCCTGTCCGGCCTTGCCCTCTGGATCTGGCTCAGCATCCTCCTTAAAAGAGAACACCAAAACGCCCTGAGTTAGCTGGAAACAAGCCGCGTGGAGCCGGCCGCCAAGACGGGTTCTGTTCGGGCCTCTCAAGACCATAAACTGCGGATGCCTTGTAACTTCTTTTCTCCCGATATTTTCTTTCTCACGCCACATGCAGACGCTCCGGATCAGAACCCTTCTTGGCAGCCTATCGCTGCTTGGCATCGTCAATCACGAAAACAGACGCAGGGCCGAGGATATAGTCTTGTAAGCATGGAGCAGAAGAGCTGCAACAGAGCGTCTGCATGTGGCGCATTAAGGCACCGGTCGAATAGACAAGACTTAAGACACCCGCAGTTGGTAGTCTTGAAGGCTCTGTTGCAGCTCTTCTGCTCCATGCACCCGGTAGTCAGTATAGTGCTCGCGCCGCGCCAGCGTGCACTCGATATAACTCAGTAGCCGCGGGGCATTTCTACGGTATCGCCGATAGCTACAGGACGCCGTGATGAAGTGATCATGCAAGCGGCCGTATTTTTTTGCACATCAACGACTCGCATCTCAGCTATCGTCTCTTTCGGATAATGCTCCGGCTGCTCCGGAAGTGGCGTTGAAGCACCCAGCTCTACAGGTTTACCATAAAGCTCCTTTTGCCAGGTATCACCTTCACGAATTACTAAAAAGCGATTGCCCAGCACAACGCCATCCTTCTTACCGACGTTAATAAACACAACCCGACCATCTCCAAGCAACTCACGCGGTCTCAGAGTCGCAACGACTTTGGCGCTAAGGGATTGTTGATTCGTAACGGGATCAATTTCGACAAAACTACGTGTCATCGGAGCAACCAGGAAACCACGCTCAATGGATCAAGCGCCTCAGTAATGCTTCCAGTAGCGACCTTGCTTCTTGCGTCGTAGTCCTCAAGCTTCACGATGCCATATATCCTTACAAGAACCCCTTCTTCGCCAGAGACCCTATCCCGCTTGTTCATGGTATGAAAAATTACATATTCTGCACCAGGCTTGATGTATTTCGGTTCCTTAAAAGTCACGTAAACTCGATCGTAAGCGCTTAGCAGCATCTGCTCTTCATCCGCTCCAACGAGAGTCCCAGCTTGTTTGAGCACGTCTTTCTCTATGAATCCTTCGTTTCTAAGATAGACCACACCTGCTTTTCGAGTAGGTTTGATGCTAACTTTCTGTCCTGTCGATAGCGTCAACACCTGCGGTGACGCGCCGTCACCTTTAAGATGCAAGACATAGTCTGGATATATCCAATGTGGATTTGTAATGTCGGGATTGTACGACCAGATTTTTGGCCATTCCCAAGGATTCCCAAGATAGTGACCAGTCACGTCCCAAAGAGTATCACCCGTTTTTACAACATGGGTATCCGGAAGCTCTCGAGGTGTTGCTCTTAGCTTTGAAGCATTCCCCTCTTCATCATAGCCTTGATTGTCTTCAAGGTAGCCAAATGGATCGGCAACCGTGATTTCCTCCGAGTCCGATTGAGCCAGCGCGGCGTCTGCAAAGAAAAAAGATAGCAGCACCGCGCAAGTAGCAACGAGCTCCGTTCTAGTGTGTCGTATCACGACGCCTCCTGCCCTGCTGCTATCATCGCAGCGCGGCTATCGGGGTATTCTTCAGTCAACTTTCGAAAATAATAACCCGCCTTTTTCGCATTGCCAATACGCGAATAAGAATAGGCCATTTTCAAGATAACGTCTGAGATTTTATTACCCTTTGGAAAATAGCGAAGTGCAAGTTCAAACTCTTTAATCGCCAATTCGTATTGTCCCATGGCATAGCGCACTTCACCCATCCAATAGAGGGCGTTGTCTGCATAAGGATGCTTCGGGTATTTTTTCAAAAAGGAAGCAAAGCCCTCATAAGCTTGTGCATAGTGACGTTTGCTAACAAGCGTCAGTGCAGCAAGGTAGTGCTCAATACTAGGGTGCTTTGCCGAGTTGGCCTGGGGAGCAGCAGTGCCTTCCTCGTAGCTGCCGAGTGATGGAGCTCCATAAAGACGCAGCATCGGTCGAGGCCCGTCCGCTTGCGCATCAAGACTGTCGTCCTCTTCTGAACTGTTCCACTCCTCAGCGGCAACATCGGAGTCCGTCTCATGGGGGTCCTGTCGTGAAATGACCACGGTTTGCCCCTTAGCAGGCGTATCAGAAGCCATGACAGTGCGAAGTTCCCGAGCTTCGGATTCAATCAATGCAATACGACTCTCGAGCTCGCGAATGCGCTCCTGCTGTTCTTGGTTGTCCAGACGTAGTTCACTGACTTCGCTCCCCTGAGTCGTTTCTGCAGAGGAATTGGCTGTATCCGAGGCATCTTCATGACCTCCACTACAAGCCGTCAACATACTGATCATTAGTAGACTATGCTTCGTACCCATCGCTTCCGGGACATGGTATGAAGCTAAGCCAATCGACGTCAAAAAAGGCGCCCAAAGGCTTTCGCTGCCCCATGTCCCAGATGAAATCCCAATACATTCGACTGGAAAAAAGCCAAATCGCCTATTTTCGGTTTATTTTGGAAGGTTACGAAGGGCTAAGCACCTGGCACAGCCATGACGATGGCTTGATTTCCCTATCCTTCCCAGAGGGCCGCGGTGGGGAAATCGACGACTTTCTCGAAGCCCTGGCCATGGATATCCCCATTACCCTGATGGACCGCGACTAAGAACCAACTTTAGTTTGTATCTTTTAACAATACCGCAAAGAAGCTCCGGTCTTTACGAAGCACTCGCAACAACGCTTTTCCATCACTAAGCGCCTGATTCAGATGAGCAAGCGTTGAGGTTAACTTGTGGTCAGCTTCACTAATCACATCACCTTTACGCAACCCTGCGCGTTCGGCAGGCGACCCACTCTCTACCTCAGTAACAACCAAGCCATTCTTTACCGCTACCCCCAACTGTTCGGCAAGACGTGGCGAAAGAGGCTGAACCTGCAGACCAAATCCTGGCGCAGCAGCACCTGAAGGAGAAGCTTTCACACCCACAGCAGCGCCTTGCTCGTTCGGTCGCTCTCCAGTCACGAGATAGAGCTTAAGTGTTTTTTTGTTTCGCACGACTCCTAAAGCAATCTTACTACCTACTTTTTTGCGAAGCACATTGCGAAGCAAATCACGTCCTTCTGTAACCGGAGCCCCGTCAACCGAAACGATAATATCGCCAGTTTTGACGCCTGATTTAGAAGCAGGACCACCCGGCTCGACATTACTTACTAAAGCCCCATCGGCTTTGCTCA
This sequence comes from Myxococcales bacterium, assembly GCA_016699535.1. Classification (NCBI taxonomy): domain Bacteria; kingdom Pseudomonadati; phylum Myxococcota; class Myxococcia; order Myxococcales; species Myxococcales bacterium. The sequence continues at coordinate 2,194,736 of CP064980.1, read as the reverse complement.
CACCAAACTGACTTGCAAGCTCCGGCGTTAGTTCCTGAAAACCCACGCCGATCCATGCACGTTTTACTGTTCCGTGCGAGATGATTTGATCGCTTACGTTGCGCGCAAGACTCGCCGGAACTGCAAAGCCGATACCCGTACCTCGTCCTACAATCATCGTGTTGATTCCCAACACCTCACCTTTAAGATTCACAAGAGGACCACCGGAGTTGCCAGGATTAATACTTGCGTCCGTTTGCAGATAATCTTCTATCTCATTGGCGCCGATGCCGCCGCGTCCAACAGCGCTCAGCACGCCTGCGGTTACGGTATAGTCCAAACCAAAAGGTGATCCTATTGCAACGACCCACTGACCAACACGTGCTTTATTGGTATCCGCAAAGGATGCATAAGGCAGCCCCTTCGCATCGATTTTGACGACAGCAAGGTCTGTTGCCGGATCGGTCCCCACAACTTTGCCCACAAAGCTCCGCTTGTCATGAAACATAACTTCAATACGCGTAGCGTTATCGACCACGTGATTGTTGGTTAGGATATAGCCATCCGGGCGTATAACGACGCCTGATCCACTACCGCGAACGACTCGCTCATCCGGTTGCTGACCCTGTTGTCCAAAAGGCCCAAAGAAAAACTGAAATGGATTATCAGGGGTTTTTTGCTTTGTCTCAACTCGCATGCTGACAACCGCCGGAGAGACTTGCTCTGCAACAACAGAAACAGCGTCACCTAAACGTTGGGCATCGGCCACCGGGCCTCGGCTCGCTTGCAACGAAATCGTATCGCTCACCGATTGTGCTTTTGGTCCTTTATCTTTTGCACCAGGATCCACCGCCTGAGCTTCAGAGCCATGCAAACATGCAAAACTACTGAAAACCAAGCTCGCAACCCACACAGCTACCAAACTTCGGCTCTGCCACGATCGACCTTTACCAAGCGAAAAACGCATACTGCCCCCATTGGATTTAAGTATTTTTGAACCATAACCAACGATCCGAAGAAAGTATTCCCTTTTAATGTTTTTTTTCACTGCTATGGCGGTAAAATCGTTGTAAATTATAGCGCCAAGCATTCAGGAATCGTATCGCCTGGCGTCAGGTTTATGTTAATCGTATACTAGTGCAACCTGGCTGCATTGTAGGACTTGGTGCACCAAAGTAAGGAAAATCATGATTCGAAGTAGTATTCTACTGCCCCCGCGCAACTATCGTTTTGCATGGCTATTTAGTTTTGTTTTATTACTCAACTGTGGCGGAAAAGACCGCAGCCCGAAGGGCACAGGCAATCCCGATGCTTCGGTCGTGTGCGACGAGAGCAACGCAAACAACGACACCCCCGAATACTGTGATGGCCAAGACAATGACTGCGACGGACAAATCGATGAAAACGCCGATATGCTGTGCAGCGATAATTGTTCAACCAATCCTGCTCCGAGCTGCAGCGCACAAACCTACCCGCCGCAAAGCGATGCAAACGGCACTCGAAGCTGGGGAGAGCCCAATTCGGATAACTCGGGCGGAGGAATTATCCTTGATGAAGACGGCGCCCTAACGCTGAGCCAAAGCAGTCAAAAATACATGCACGTTTGGGTAGCCAACACCGGCGAAGGCACCGTTTCCAAACTCGATGCTGAAACCGGCAAGGAAGTCGCGCGCTATCCGAGCGTGATTGCTAACGGCATCACCACGAAGGTGGGCACCATGAACCATGGGGCTTTGGCATGGAACGTTGCTTGCGGCAGCTATAGCCAAGTAACCGGCAATTGCCCCTCACGAACGTCTCTTGACCAAGACGGCAACGCCTACGTCGCCAATCGCGCTTTTTTCGCGCAAGGTACTATCACAAAATACGCCGACTACCTAAACGACGCCGAAAAACTACAGAACTGCGATGACCGCAACGGAACCGATGGCATTCAAACCAGCCACGACAAAAACGGCGACGGTCGAATTGACGTCAACGATCCGGAAGAATTCATTGGACCCGCAGACGAATGCATTTTGTGGACCCGAAACGTAGGGGGAACCGGCGCTACCCCGCGAGCGCTTGCTGTAGGTAAAAACCGCGACGGGGCGGCAGGTTTCGTTTGGGTCGGCATGTTTGGAGCAGACCATCCTGACGCTCGGGCCATTTGGGCACTCGATCCGTACACCGGGCTGCCCGCTAAGCGCTCAGATGATAGTGAAATCAAATTTGGGCATGCGGCCATCAATGAAATTTCAACCTATGGCGCGGTAACCGACGTGCAAGGCCGAATCTGGTTTATGTCTCGTGGCGGAAACCTAGGACTTGCCTACATCGATACTGATACCAAAGCCTTTCATTACGTCGGAAATCTACCAAACAAGGACCTTGGCTATGGCATCACCGCTGATCGAGACGGCAACATTTATGTCGCGGTGACGGGCGGTGAGGACATTTTCTTGCGATACAACCCGAACACCCAAGAGTACACTGGTGTGAGCGCCAAGATCGGATCGGATCCAGACCTGTACTACGGATACGGGCGCGGTAGTACGGTGAACCGCGAACATATTTGGGTTGGCGTAAGCCACAACGGCCGCACCCCGGATAACGAAGGGCAAAATGCTGTAGCCGCTTCGCTGGCGCAACGCGTACTTCAATTCAAGCTAAGCGACTTGAGCCTGGTGGAACAACACAATAGCATCCAGTGCGAAGCACCCGTGGGCGTGGGTATTACCGCCAACAATCTAATTTGGGCGATTTGCCAAAAAGATGTTGTGCATCCAGACTATGGTAATATTTCAGTCGGCGATGCCGCATTTTTCGACGGAGTCAACTGGAAAACCCATCCTGTTGGACCAACACCCTACACTTACAGCGACTTTACCGGTTACAATCTTAACTTCATTGCAGAAGATGGTAGTTATCGTTTTATTGCCGAAGGTTGCGCTGGATCCGGACAAACTACGCGCTGGGAAGGCTTTGTGATTTCCGAGGGTTCCATTCCCGCCGCTACAACGGTCAAGCTCAAAGTGCGCAGTGCAAACACCGAAAATGCACTTTCCGATGCCACTTGGTCGGACTATTATGATGCCGAAGAAATCGGACAAGTTGTTAGCTTTGCCGAGCCCAAGCCCGAAGGCGCTTATCTTCAACTCGAACTCAGCATGAGCACCTCAGAACCCGATGTTCTTCCCAAAGTAAAAAATGTACAGTTGATTAAGACCTGTACCGAACAAGTTTTCTGATTTTATTTTCGCTGGAGTTTTCTATGTCAATTCGCTTTCGTTTCTATTCAATCCTGTTTTTGTGCTCGTTATGGATGACCGTGAGCTGCAGTGGAAGTAAAAACGGAGCAGACCAGGGCGACGCTGGCGCAGATGGATCCATGGACGGCATTACGCCTGTCGTGTGTGACGATACCAACGCCAACAATGGTAGCCCCGAACTTTGTGACGGCCAGGACAACGACTGCGATGGCGACATCGACGAAAACGCCGACATGCTTTGTGGCGGCGACTGCGCAAGTGCTCCAAAACTCAATTGCAGCTCGGACAGCTACCCTCCGTCCGATGGCAGTGGCGGAGCAGGCAGCTGGGATACGCCCGATGACAACAACTCCGGCGGAGGAATCGTTATTGATGAGGACGGAGCCCTCACCATTAGCCAAACCAACAAGCAATATTTTCATGTCTGGGTTGCCAATTCGAGCGAAGGAACTGTTTCCAAACTCGACGCCGAAACCGGAAAAGAATTGGCTCGCTACCCGTCTGTGATTGCCAAAGGCATTACAACCAAAGTAACCGGCAGTGGCGTGACCACCCACAGTGCCTCTACCTGGAACCTGGCTGTTGATTGCAACGGTTTCCACGGAACGACTGGCAACTGTCCGTCACGTACGGCAATTGATCAAGAAGGCAATGCGTACGTTTCGAATCGAGGGTTTAATACTGGCGCTACCGTAACGAAACTCGCAGATTGGAGTACCGAAGAAGAGAAAACGAATCACTGTGACGAACGCAATGGGCAAGCCGGTATTCAAACCAGTCATGACGCGAACGATGACGGCACCATTGATATCAATGACCCAAATGAGTTTGTTGGCCCAGAGGATGAATGTATTCTATGGACCTCCGATGCAGCGGCGAATGACTCGATTCCGCGTGCACTCGCGGTCGGAAAAAACCGCGACGGTGCTGCGGGCTGGGTATGGGTGGGTCTCAACTCCCAATGGGACGCTAATAAACGAGGTATCGTGGCCCTTGACCCCTACACGGGCGAGAAGGCCAAACGTGCTAACAATTCAGAAATTGTCTTTACGAACACAGACTTGGCTGGGTTTTCCCCTTACGGCGGCGTTACAGACGTGCAAGGGCGTATCTGGTGGATCAGTCGTGTTGGTAAGCGCGGCATCGGTTACGTTGAAGCCGATGGTTCAGCGTTTGTTTTTGCGACAGACCTTCCCAATGGCGACGTCGGCTATGGAATAACAGCTGATCGTGATGGCAATATCTACGTCGCATCCTCAGAGAGCGGGAGTGATATCCTTGTTCGATACAATCCAGAAACACAAGAGTTTGCAACGGTCGCAAGCGGCAGCTATGGAACCGGTCGAGGTATCGCTGTTAGCCGTGATTACATTTGGATCGGAGTGAGTCACGCAAATTACGGTTTTGGGGGGGGGAGCGCACAGCGCGTTCTGAAGTTCAACTACGATTTGACCCTCGCCGACCAATTCAACGCAGTTGGTTGTAATCAACCCGTTGGTGTGGGCGTGACCGCGAACGATAAAATTTGGACCGTTTGTTATGAAAACAATGGCCGGGCTGCTTTTGCAGACTTTGACGGCATCACTTGGAACACCCAACCGGTGGGAACCCTCCCCTACACCTACAGCGACTTTACCGGCTTCAACCTCAACTTCATCGCTGAGGGTGGCACGTACCGCTTCAACGCGATGGGCTGCACCGGTGGTAGTGAAACCACCCAGTGGGAAGGTTTCGTGGTATCCGAAGGAACGATCACCGCAGAGACTCCGGTAACCCTTCGCTATCGCACGGCTTCGACCGAGGCTGCGCTTTTGGACGCCGAATGGAGCGATGAAATTGACGTACCCCAGGTTGGCCAGGCGATCGCTTTTGCCGATCCCCAACCGACTGGCAAATACATGCAAATTGAGCTCTCCCTGCGCAGCAATAACCCCGATGTGCTGCCAAAAATCAAAAATCTCGAGCTGATTAAAACGTGTATCGATTTTGTGCCCTAAGAAAGTTATACCTCTTCGGCCATGAAAGACACATCGAAGAACGACATCGAAGCCGTTGCGCGCTTCATAGATCAACACTACCGACACTTCAATGCAGCTTCGCTCAAAGATGCTGCACAAGGCTGGATTGAGCACCTGAATCAGGGTGGCAAGATGATGCTAACTTTAGCGGGGGCCATGAGCACGGCTGAGCTTGGCATCAGCTTGGCGGAAATGATTCGGACCGGCAAAGTTGGCGCCATCACCTGTACAGGAGCCAACCTTGAAGAAGATGTCTTCAATCTCGTAGCTCACGAGCACTACAAGCGTTTGCCGAACTGGCGCACCCTCTCGGATCAAGACGAAGCAGACCTCGCTGCCAAGGGCCTGAATCGCGTTACCGATACCTGTATCCCCGAAGAAGAAGCCTTCAGACACATCGAAAAACCCATATTAAAGCTCTGGCAGAAAGCCGATCAGGAGGAAAAGCCGCGCTTCCCTCATGAGTTTTTCTACGAACTGCTGCTTAGTAAGGTTCTAGAAAAAGACTACCAAATCGATCCTAAACATTCATGGCTGCTTGCTGCCGCCGAAAAGAATCTCCCGATCTTTGTTCCGGGCTGGGAAGACTCAACCTTAGGCAACATTTTTGTAGCACGTCACATTGAAGGCAAAGTTAAAACCTCAACACCGTAAAAACCGGTTTGCACGCCATGAAAGCTTTGCTTGAGTGGTACAAAGAAACAGCACCCAAATCGTCGATTGGTTTTTTCCAAATCGGTGGTGGCATCGCTGGAGACTTTCCCATCTGCGCAGTCCCTTTAATGCGACAAGACCTGCTCTGGGAAGTGCCTTTATGGGGCTATTTCTGTCAGATCAGCGATAGTACGACTTCCTACGGCTCCTACAGCGGCGCTGTACCCAATGAAAAAATCACTTGGGGCAAACTTGCAGCCGATACGCCCAAGTACATGATCGAGTCCGACGCAACCATCGTAGCGCCGCTGATTTTCGCTTACGTGCTAGCCGCAAAAAGTTAATACTGCCAAGGGTGTCGCGCTAGAGGAGGTCTTGGGTTCCGGGGCTTTCAAGACTATCTGGACAGCATGCACCCTCACACCCTACATCAAGCTATGCTCTTCCGGCGCTCTGGGCAGATGCCCCTACACCCAAGACCTCCTCTAGCGCAGCCCATTGCTTAGCTTTCCGTGCCTCCATCAAAAATAGCTTGCTTGGGACAAAACAAAATTGACTACGTGAGTTACTCCATATGGCGTTGACCTTAGGGGCAAGAGGGTCCCACGGATGGGCATCTGCCCAGAGCGCTCGAAGTTAGAATCGGAAAGATAGAGCCCCGCTGAATACGCCAACCGAGTGATCTTGAAAGCCCAGGAGTGGGACCCTCTTGCCCCTAAGGTCCCGAGATGTCTTGTCATAACTAAGCTGCGGGAGTGAGGTCTTGAACTAGAGATTTGTAGCAGTTTCGGATGGTTTTTGCGTAGTGGTTGAATTGCGCGAGTTGCTCTAGGTCCAGGGCCTGGGGACCGTCGCAAAGGGCGACTTCTTTACGTGGATGAAAATCAACCAAGACCATCGTTGCGCCAGCGATGATGCCCTGCCCTGTGACGTGAAAGATATCCATAATGCCATCGGGCGCAACGGAAGCTTTGCCCACGCTGTGTGAGGGATCGACACACACGGGCAAACGCGTTTGCCTGCGGACAACTGGAACATGACCAAAATCAACTAGGTTACGATGTGGAGCGGCCATCAAGCTCTTTACGCCTCGCAAACAAAACACAATGTTGGGATTGCCTTCACTCGCAATGTACTCGCAGGCATTAAGTGATTCTTCGAGCGTGATCCCCATGCCACGTTTGAAAAGCACAGGAAATTCTTTTTGCTCACCCACCGTACGCAAGAGCTCAAAGTTTTGTGCATTACGTGTTCCGATTTGCAGCATGACTCCAGTTGCCTTGCCGCTTTGCTCAAGCGCCTCGCGAATCTCATCGATGTGGCGAGCATCGGTAACTTCCATGCTCACAACGCGAACGCCGTATTTGCCAGCGAGCTCAAAAACATAAGGCAAACAAGCCTTGCCCAGGCCTTGGAAATCATAAGGACTGGTTCGCGGTTTGTAAGCGCCCATGCGCGTAGTGACAATGCCCTGTTCTTTGAGCGCAGCCATCGTCATCTCAACGTGCTCTTTGGTATCCACCGCACATAATCCGGCGAAGATATTCAAATGATCATCCCCGAACCTAACCCCGTTGTATTCGAAGCCAACGTTTTGCAATTCGTCCGCATCGTGACGTCCAATAAGTCGATACTTGGTAGAAACGCGAACGACCCGCAACACTCCTGGCAGGGACTCAAAAGGGGATGTAGGCACAGCCGCTGTCGAGCCAATCAAGTGAATCTCAGTAAAGGTATGACCTGTACCAGAAAACTCGTAGGGCTTTGCGCTAACACCTTCATAGTGAGAAGCCAAATTGAGGACCTCATCTACAATACGCTGCCGATTTTTAACTTTTGCTTCAAGGACAATGATCATCTACCGTCTCTTTTCCTGCCAATTAACCACGGACAAAATTGTCTACCAGCGCTCCTTATCACATCCAGCTCGAAGCGAGCTACCTACTTGCTTTTCGCCTTTTGCAAAAGCATTTTCTCGAAAACACGTATTGCAACTGTGTTGCAAATAGAATAGCGTTCGAGAATCTAAGGAGTACCATGCATAAAATAGCCGGAATCATTTTATTTATTTCCTTTGTGAGCCACTGCAGCAACAGCAGCAGCGGAGGGACCCTCGACATTAGCCTTGAAGCGGAAACCACTATTACTAGCGGTCTGCAAGCAGGGACCAATCTCGAAGACATCCAAGATGGCTGGCAGGTTCAATTCGACAATTACCTTACCCTGATCGGAGATATCACCGTCAAGCTATCCACCGATCAAAGCAAACAGGAAAGCGACCCACACCTGCACCTCGTTGATCTTAAAAGTATCCCAAGCACAGGCTTAGCACTCTGGCAAATCAATGACCTTGATCCCGGAAGATGGGAATTTCACTACCGAATCGCGACCGGAAACGAAGCGTTCGGAAACGCACTCAAGCGTTCAAGCAGCCGATGCAGAGCGTTTTAACCAAGAGGCACTGACCTATCTCATTCGAGGCGAGCTAAATTCGGAAAGTGGAGTCTCCTGTCCACCACCCGCATTGGCTGAAGTCGCTGACGCTGCTGAACAAGGCAGCAACGCCAAAGGTGTTCCTTGTTTTAGCAACGCTCGTATTCATTTTGAATTTGCGGTGGCTGCCGCAACGCTTTTTGGACCGTGCGAAATTGATGGCATCCCTGGAATCAACTTACCACCTGGCAGCAACCAGACCGTCGCGATAACCATTCACGGAGATCATCTTTTCTTTAACGGCTTTCCAGAGGGCAGCGAAGGCGGCATTGTACGTTTAGCGCAGTGGCTTGCTGATTGTGATCTCAACGTGGACGGTAGGGTGAGCCAAGCCGAGCTCCAGAGCATCGCGCCTTCGGACTTGAGCGAGATCGACGAGCGCTTCCAGCTGGGAGGTTCACCAATATCGCCTCTAGGTAACATGTGGGACTATCTAACATCACAACTCAAAACCCAAGGGCACTATCAAGGCGAAGGCGAGTGTCCATACAACTAGGGACACCTCCTGCTGCTCTGATCGAGGATTTCAACCTAGCTGATCTTCAGAATGCGCTTTCGCTCGGGGGGATTGCGAAAGAACTCGCGGAATACCAGCAAGGACCGTTTTGCGAAGTACGTGCACAAGATCGAGCTTCCAGGATCGCTTAGGATAAACAAGACTTACTTCACGCGTTGGTACCGGATCTCTAAAAGCCCGAATTTGTTCACGCTGCACGGTGCGTGGCAAAGTCTGCGCATAGGACTCCGGGAAAAGCGTGTAGCCCCCCGCAGCATCAATGAGATTACGAAGCGTCTCAAAACTTCCTGCTGAGAAGTTAACGTTTGCAAACTGCGCACAACCTTCTTTAATATGACAATAGTTTAAGAGTTGGTTGCGAAAACAATGACCGTCTTCAAGTAACCAAATTTTATTGTTTCTAAGATCTTTGACGCTAACTTCACGCTTTTTTAGCAAAGGATCCGCTTTGTGCGCATATAAATAGAAAGGATCATAAAAAAGCGCATCCTCAACGAGAACGCTCTCGCCCAAGGGAGTCGCCAAAATCGCTGCATCAAGCAGACCTTTTTGAAGCGCCGAGACAATTTGTTCCGTTGTTTTCTCCGACAGATGCAACAAAACTTCGGGGTAATGCTGAGCAAAGTTTTTCAAAAACCACGGCAGTACATACGGCGCCAAGGTTGGAATAAGTGCTAGAGAAAAATCACCGGAAAATTTCTCTGCATGATGCCGCGCCTGACTCATCAATCGCTCGTGTGCACCAACCACCACCTGAGCCTGTTCTAAAATAGCATAGCCCCTCGTCGTGGGCGTGACCGGCTTGCGACTCCGATCAAATACCGCAAAACCAAGCTCTTCCTCAGCTCGTTGAATCTGCGCGCTCAAGGTCGGCTGGGCCACACGACAAAGCTCGGCAGCATTACCAAAATGCCCCGTCCGATACACGGCCACCATATACTCAAGCTGACTGATACTCGGCATGCTCAAACACTAGCATGTACACGAAAAGCTATCACAACACATCATAGTTGCATCCGGAAATTCTAGTCTTCCCACTCGTCCATACCCGCAATAATTTCCTCACTGACCTCGGCCAGCGCGGCAAGCATGTCCTGAAGCACTTCGGAACTCACGTCTACTCCGCCCTCAATAGCTTTTCGATGAATGGCATCAATCGTCTCCAGTGCATCAGCTCCAGATAGGCCGTCGGTAAGCTTCCGAAAAATCTCACGATAGTATCGCTGAGCAGTTCCTGGTTCAACTTGACCATTGTGCTCTGCATTTTGGAGTTCTAATCCAATCCGAACCCAATCGTAAGACTCCTTCACACGCTCCAACAGCTCACGGAGCAATTCGGACTGAACGAGGTCCTGCTCATAAGCGGTCTTATCTTCTTGCAAAGAGGGATCGTCAATGAAACTTTGATCCAACTCTGCTCGTTCCTTCAGCGTTTTGATAAGACGATCAAGTTCAGGAAGATCCGGCCGCGCTCGTCCATCGTTTAACCGCTCAAGAAGACGAGCAGTTAGATCTTGCCTAATATATCCTGCAAGGTCTTCCAAACCACCGGTATCACTCGGACCGTTTACCGTCGGGGCGCCGGGAAACAACGGCCAAGTATCCTCCCAGCTTCCTGGATCGTAAAACGGCTGAACGCTTGCAAAGGTGTTCCGCGCAGAGGCGGTCAACACGAGCGAAATCCAAGTAAAAAACGTTTTCTCTGTAACACTCATCTCACCCATGCCGGCGTAGATAGTAGCCAATGACTCGGATTGCTCCTGCCACCCCATAGCGTTTAGGGTCACGGGCATTGGCGTCAGGATGTCCGCTAGCGCACCAGCGGCCTGTTCCTGCGCATCGACGCTACCGTGAGCTATCTGAGCGATTAGTTTTTGAATCGAATCGACAACAAAAGCCGAAAGCGTTTGCTCGGGATACTCACCATTAATCCGTCGATAGGTTGGACGATAAATCACATAGTAGTAAGCAGCTACACCAACGGCGAGAACCCCCGCGATAATCCACTCGATGGGCTCCACCATCGCGCCGCGATCAGTCTCCAATGACGGCTCACCGGTATTGCTGGGTGCCGCACATCCAGAAGCACTAGAGAACACAAGCGTGATGATCAAAGTCACCACGGTTAGTCGTTTTGCGCAACGATGAATTTTGGGCATGATGTACTCCATTAAACGACTCGTACCTTCTTTCATTTACGTCGCCCCGATAGCCAAGCAAATTTCGTTCCAATCTGCGAGCTCAGCATTCTCCTAAAATTCCAAAGAAAAACATGCGCGACTTGACTCAAGCCACCACGCACTCAGGGTCACCAAACCCCATAGACGGGATGCCTTCTGCTTTTTTAAGGTCTTTTAACACCTTGTTTTTTCCAAATATTTTTTGAACGGCACGCTCTAGCATCGAGAATTCTATCGTCAATCTATTTGAGACAGGCGGGGTCCTGATGATAGAAGTTCTTAAGCTCTTCGTAGAGCTTCGGGTGATGCTCCTTTAATTGACGGCCTTGCTCGAAGAAATGCTCTGTTGCGACCGCAAAAAACTCCGCAGGATTTTTGGCGCCATAGGTATCAAGCAGGGTTTCACCACCCGCATCCCGCGCTTTTTGCAAACGCTCAAACTCTTCCGAAAGCACACGTGCCCAAGAGATGTAGCGAGAACGTTGTTCCAAAATCGGCGCACCGTTCGCATCACCGCTTTGTTGATCCAGTTGATGTGCAAATTCGTGAAACACCACATTGTGCCCATCGTGTATATCCGCAGCACCTCGCTTTACGGCATCCCAAACTAAAACCACTGCCCCTCGGCTTGAACTCTCCCCCAAGCGCGCATCCATCTGCTCGGTATACACGCGCGAGCCTGCCGATTGAATTGTCTTTGCTATATAGGTGCGTGGATAGACAACAATGCTTTGTAAGCCTGGGAAATAATCCGCCTTGCGTCCCAACAACAGAATACAAGCTTGCGCTGCAATGGTTACCCGGATCTCATCCGTCATCTGCAAATCAGCCGCTCCTTCAAAGTTCTTCTCGTCAACAAACACAAGAATGTGCTTCCTAAGTTCAGTCAGCGACTCCTCCGACAACTGATTCACATAGGGCACGCGCTCTCGCATCCATTTTTCCCATTCGTTTGGAAAAGCCTGCGCCCGAACCTTCCTACGCCGCCACTCTCGAAAAAAAGCAAATACCATCCATAACAATTACGCCTAGCCTACATAGAACGCAAAGGGAGCGCTAAAGGCCTTTGTATTCTGGGGCCTTCAAGACTACTAGGACGGCACCTATGCAAACGTATGGTTTCCGACCATGTTCTTAGGGCTCTGTGGGAACATGCCCCTGCCACACAAAGCCCTTTAGCGCTCCCTCTTGCAACACTCAGCTATATTTTGTTTTTCAATCTGAGCGCGATAAACTTCACTTCTTGGGAGTGAACACCGATGAACTGGTCAGTGGCGGAACAAATACGAGAGGCTAAACAGTGTAAACCACACGTGGTTATCCTCGGCGCTGGAGCAAGCGCAGCTGCATTTCCAAATGGAGATAAGAATGGCCGCAAACTCCCTGTCATGTCCAATCTTGTAGAGACGGTTGGACTAGGGCCCGTGCTTAAGAAGCATGAAATTCCGTTCAGAAAAAACCAGAATTTTGAACGCCTATACGCGACGCTTCTGGAACAACAACATGAGGCCACTAGCGAAATTGAAGACCTCATTCGCTGTTACTTTTCAAAACTCCAATTACCCGAACAACCCACGCTCTATGATCACCTCGTCATATCACTACGAGAAAAAGATCTTATTGCTACTTTCAATTGGGATCCTTTTCTTTTTCAAGCGACAGAACGCAACTGTGCTTTCACAAAACCACCTCAGACTGCTTTTCTGCATGGTTGTGTAGCACTAGGTGTCGACCACAAAAACAAGATCTTCGGCCACGTTGGACGCATATCGTCGAAAGGACAACCTTTTGCCCCCTCACGACTCTTGTATCCAATTAATAAAAAGGACTACAGCTCTGACCCTTTCATCAAGGATCAATGGAATCAATTGAAACACAGTTTAGAACATGCGTTTGTACTATCCATATTCGGATACAGCGCCCCCAGCTCGGACGTTGAAGCCAAAAAGCTCATGCAATCGGCATGGGGAAATCCAGAGACTCGTCAATTCGAAGAAATTGAAATCATCGATATCAAGGGAAAAGCCGAGTTACGCAAAACCTGGGATTCTCTAATTTGTTCTCATCACTACGAAACCTCGACAGACTTCTACAATTCAATCCTGGCGCATTTCCCGCGAAGAAGCGTCGAGTCAATCTGGAATACCGTGGCCATGGCGCGTGTTGTGCAGAAAAATCCCATCCCTCGCCATCTCAATTTTGACGACCTCTATCAGTGGTTTAAACCACTCCTGAACGCAGAAACTACGCCGAGTGATTGCTAAACATATGGGCGCGGTGGAGTTTTGTGTGTAGGGGCATGTTCCCACAGAGCTTGAAGGGTATGACGGGAAAATATAAGTTTGCACACGTGCTGTCCCAGTGGTCTTGAAAGCCCCGGAACATAAAGCTCCACCGCGCCCCATACCTTGCTTGATCACACTGTCATTCAACGATGCGCATCAGAAAGTCCATCAAGAAACAAACCAAGTCGTTGGTTCATGGTCTCAAAATCTGCGTTCAAGATGCTTTCTCTTGACTGGGTGTAGCGGCTTGGCTCTAAGTCTTCTTTGGCATGGTCAAGCAGCGGAAGAATAGATTCATGCGTAAATTCCATATGAAACTGAAAACCATACACTTTACTTCCAAAACGAAAAGCTTGCCTGTCGCAGCCATTGCTCTGCGCCAAGAGCACAGCGTCTTTCGGAAGGCCGGGCATATCATAGTGCCAGTGCAGCACATCAAAGCGATCAGGAAAAGACTTAAGCAAAGGATCCATCCGCCCTTCTTTTGTAAAATCCACCGGAAATACACCAACTTCTTTTTCCCGGCTCCGCTCCGTCTTAGCCCCGAGAGCTTCCGCGATGAGCTGCGCGCCTAAACAAAAGCCTACGACAGGCTTGTTCTGAGCGATGATCGTTTCAATCCAGCGAATCTCATCTGACAAATAGGGAAACACATCCAAGCGTAGTGGACTTTGCGGCCCTCCAAGCACAACGAGCAAATCAACCCCCGAAGTATCCGGCAAAACCCCACCACTCGAAGGCTGCACACGCACGAGCTCATGCCCATGCGCATCAGCCCAACTCGCCAAACAGCCCGGACCTTCAAAATCCACATGCGTCACACAACAAAGCTTCACAGCCACCTCCGAGATCACTACAGGTACTCTGGAATAAAGCAGAGACTTAGTCTGAAGTCACGATGATAAAAGCAAGACGAGGCGTACCGACGACTTAGCAACGAAGCGCCTCTTTTTGCAGCAACTTTGCCAGGGTCAACAGTCCCCCTCTCGATGCCAGAAAAAGAAGAGTGGTTGGAAAAAACCAAATAAATATAGACTGACTGTCCAAACATAGCCCTGGCACGCATCCTGCATACATAAGAGCCAGCTCAAAGGGGCAAAGGGAGAGGCCAAATTGTTTTTTTTAGACCGTCGACAAACCTTGTTTATGTTTAGAAGCAGACTTCTAAGTCTAGCCCTGGTTCTAAGTACGCTCGCCATGGCGTGCAGTGCTTACACGAATGATACGCAAAGGTCTTCAGACGCAGTCAACTCTCAGAAGTCACGGCAAAAAAGTGAAGAGCAAGTCAAACACGCGATTTCGCTTGCGCTTCGACGCACCGGTTGGTTTGATGCTCTAGAAGCCTTTCCTGATGAGCAAAGCGTCGCCGATCACAACATACAGGATTTTTTACCCAACTTTTCCATTGCGAACATCCTTACACGTGAGGGTCGCAAAGATCTCGTCCTCTGGGTCGTTGAGCATGCTTCACCTGTTTATCAACCCATCTTTGTTCAGCAACACCAGCAACAACTTGCTGATGGAACGCTAAGCATCGACGAGCTTATCGACGCAAACACGCCTAGTGCTTGTCAGTTGTTGTTTGCTCTGCAGCAAGGATTGAGTCAGGGACAGGATACAGCGATCGGGAGGCTGTTATCGACTACTCCTTCCTTCAGCCTGCGTTACTGCGCCTCTGCCGACAGTAACCCGGAAAAGAAAACACTTTCTGCAAAGCAAAACCTGATTGTCGATCCGATATCACTCACAGTAGAAGCCGTCTTGTTAATCCTGGCCGCAGCAATCGCTCTGATTGCGGTCGCTGCACTACTGCTTTACGAAACCGCTCAACTGGCACCAGTATTCCTCGCTTTTTTGCAAGACCTTAGTCACACGCTGTTTGCACAGGAAGTTACGTTGGAAGAGCAGTTTCAGGCATGGCACATCCATTATCAGGCGGTTCAAAGCATTCCAGAACCAAGTGATGCGGACTACGAAAGCCTGAAAACAGACATGGGAAAAACGCTTGTCGATCTCAAAGCAGCCCTTGAAGACCTGCGCGCACAGCTCCTATTGTGTGACGAAGACGACCGGGCTTGCCTTGAAGCGGCGCGCGAAGCGATTTCGATACTTCTGGCAAAGATTCAAGTTTTCATAGGGGCCATTCTAGAACTGCTCGATGGAAACTTACCCTCTTGGTTTGCCGAAGCCCTTTCGGACATAGGCTACGAGCTCTGCCAGGCTGTGGACCGTTTTCTGAACTCTCTGCGCAATTACGTCAACGGCAGCCCAGGCACCGATGTTTACGATGTTTTTATCACTGATCTTATCGGCGTGCTCCCAGAAGGGCCTCTAGAAACTCTAGCGTTGATACAAGACCTTAGCTGCCCAAACTTTGCCTATAAATTAACTAATGGACAGGAGTAGCTAAGTCGAAGGGCAGCTCTACAGACGAATGCGCTTTGCCGCCCTAAGTTTCGAGCAAGTGAAAATAAGTTTGCGGCTTAGGCTGTTAGACGGCATGCTGGACTTGATGCGCTGAGCAGGTCTGTTGTTTTGTTGAGGCGCTGTTGCCATATCTCTGCCCACTCGCTATCGGCGAGTCGGCCGTGATGTCTAAGCTCACGCGGATTTGCAGCGTTTACAAGATGCCGCACTTTGAAGCTCGAGGCTGTTGGCCTTGGATACTTTTCTAAATCTTTGCTGGCCTGTTCCATTGCGGCCTGAGCCCGCGTGGGATGTTTTTCCAGAGCCCAATTCAGCAATGCCAACGAAAACTCGGCATGACAAGCTTCGTCTTTCGCGATTTGTATTAAAACCTGACGAGTCACCGGCTCCTGACAGACTTCGGCGCAGCGTGCTGCCACGTCTGCATTAAAACCCTCAAGCTGGCAGCCATCCGTAATGCTCTCGTAGACCAGACAATGAACGGGATCATCGATTTTCCCAATGCCCTCCAACAGCAAGTCTGGCATGGGCTCAACCGTATGACTTCGAGCAGCGTAACCTGCGGCCAACGCAAAGCAACGCTCGGTATGCTCGATCTCCTCCAGCGCACATTGCTGCGCCCAACGATGAAGTCGCGGCGGCGCACCCACTGCAGCAAGCAGCCAACTAATGCGCGCAAAGGCTGGAACCGAAGCATGTTCTTTTTGAGCATCATGTAGCCACAAGGCCTCAAGGGCACGGCGCGTTGCTGCATCCAAGCCATCGGCGCTCGGCCGTGGCCCCATCGCCCACTCGCTCCCTTCTCGTAGCTCGGGATGGATCTGCCTTCCGCGCACGCGAAGCGGCCTGCCCCAGCCACCCCCGGCTCCCAGCGCCGCAAGGAAAATGCCCGTAAGCCAGCCACTTGATGCAAGTAAAAGGGTTAACACGCCTCCCGCAATGAATAGCGCTTTGCGGCGCACAACTTTTTTGGCACGCACCATCTGAACAATCGTCACAACACCCAATATCAGTTGCAGCAAAGCAAGGACACTAAACAGAACCAACCACGGTCCACCACTCCCCGATGAATTGACCGCCATCCACCAAACCAAAACATTGAGCGCGCCAACACTAAGCGCCCCCACGAAGCAAAGCTTCGCAATCTTCACATGGTTCTGTTGCTCATCCACAATGCACCCCCGCACTCAATCGTTTCATGCCACTACGATAGCTAAGAGCCAAAGACGGTATCCGAAAACGGTAAGCCCTGTAAAACTGACACATTTCAAGGCAAAAACGAAATTCTCGGCCTTCCGCCATTGTCTAGCCACACAAGGTCTTCCGTTCCGTTTTTGGAACGATAAGTCCAGTTATTGATGACTAGTTGCATAACCGGAACGACGCTATGTTGTGTGTGGTTCAAACAAAAGGAGCAAGGCATGCAAAATACAAACTGGAATATTGATGTGAGTCATTCAGGCATAAACTTTTCCGTGAAACACATGGTGTTTGCTAATGTACGAGGACGCTTTGCTTCCTGGAGCGGAACAATTCACATGGATGAAACGGATCTCAATAAGAGTAGCGTCGAAGTTGAAATCGATGCGTCGAGCATTGATACTGGCGTTGCGGACCGCGACAATCACCTTCGATCCGCTGATTTTTTAGATGTTGAGCAATTTCCCAAGCTCATCTTTAAAAGCACAAAGCTCGAAAAAGTAAAGGATGATCGCTATCAGCTCCATGGCAAACTGACCCTGCATGGAGTTAGCAAAGAAGTCGTGCTCGACATGAGTTATGGCGGTCAAGCCAAAGATCCCTGGGGCAATCAGCGTGCGGCATTTACCGCATCGACCTCCTTGGACCGTCGGGAATTTGGTCTCAAGTGGAATCAGGCCCTCGAAGCAGGCGGCCTACTGGTAGGCGAGCGCATCGATATCGAACTCGAAGTTCAAGCGGTGCAACTTTCCTAAATAGCGAGGACAGAGCAAAACAGAGAGCGTGCACACCAGCTAATTAGAGCGCATTTCTATGGATAGGAAAAAGCCGGAAGCTTTTCCTTCAAGGCCAACACCAACTTTTCTTTAGCAGAACCGGTCACGTTCAAACCGTGCGCCATGATGATGTTTTCAAAATCAGATTCGAGAAGTTGTGAGATAGAACGATTAAAGCTTTCTCGGTTTTTAACCATCTTCAAGAACAAACGGCTCACTGCAAATCTCCTGTAAGTTCCAAAAAGATTGAAAACAAGCCAATAGCCAAAGCCCGTGCCGTTCAGGTGATTAAAACAAAGGTCTGTAGCGATAAGCGTCTTAGATGGGCGATGAAGAAACACCACTTCATTGAATTTAGGCATGCCTTCAATTTCAAACATACTCAGCTCTTGACTGAAGGGCCATTCACCCTCACCAAGAACAGCCTGCCAAGCTATCTGAGGTCTCTTTCGAGCAAATCCCTTTACACCCCAGATCCGTGCTGTTGGATAAAGCTCGGCAGCAGCCTCAACACCACTGCTGTGAAACAGATTCGGTGCCACGATATCCGTGGGAACACCAAACGCATCAATCTCAGTCTTGAAGCGCTCCAGATCAGGCAAAGGTGAAATCATCACCACCTTTTCACCAACACGAACCAAGCTCATCTTGATCGGCAAAGTCATCAAAGGCAACTTGAGTTCAGATGTGAGAGTTAAGATCTGCTGTTCGTCTGAGGACATGCGCTACTCCGTTCCAAGGCCACCATGCAAAGAGGTAGCACGTTCTATTTTCATCGTCATTTCATCTTTTAAGCTTTGCCTTAGGTAAGGACGATACGAGTAGCCCGCGCAATGCACTTAAGGTGCATGAGCAGGCAACGCAGTATCGGACGCTGGATCAGTCAAAGCTCGACGCCCAGCTGATGGAATTTGCGGGGTGGACGGGACTCGAACCTGAGCCGCGCATTAAACGGTGGCCGCGTAGCGGACACCTCATCAGCGGCGAGACATCCACTTGAAGCAAGCACCACTACCTGCAACCCTTACGCCGCCCTGCAGTTATCCGATGTGAGGCCGTCAGGCCGCGGGGGATGTTGTGCTCAATGCTAAAATTCTGCTGGATATGATGTAGCGGGGTGGACGGGACTCGAACCTGAGCCGCGCATTAAACGGTGGCCGCGTAGCGGACACCTCATCAGCGGCGAGACATCCACTTGAAGCAAGCACCACTACCTGCAACCCTTACGCCGCCCTGCAGTTATCCGATGTGAGGCCGTCAGGCCGCGGGGGATGTTGTGCTCAATGCTAAAATTCTGCTGGATATGATGTAGCGGGGTGGACGGGACTCGAACCCGCGGCCTCCGGCGTGACAGGCCGGCGTTATAACCAACTTAACTACCACCCCAAATGGGATTTCGGCTTTCTAGCCTCTCTTAGGAGCGCTGTCAAAGGCTAAGTGCTTTACTGTTTGCAGCGCTGCGTAGCAGCGCTCCAAAGAGGGGAGACACGCGTCTCCCCTCCCGAGCGCGCTTTGCGCGCCGGCTCCCTCCCCTGCGGGCTCGCTCTGCTCGCGGGGAGTGCTTGCTGGCAAATTTTGGGATTGGTGAGCTCTTTCGCTTTAACTGTTTGTACCGCTGCATAGCAGCGCTCCAAAGAGGGGAGACACGCGTCTCCCCTCCCGAGCGCGCTTTGCGCGCCGGCTCCCTCCCCTGCGGGCTCGCTCTGCTCGCGGGGTGACTGCTAGCTAACAGAATCTAGGTGTTGCCGGCTCGGCGGTGGCTGCTGCGGGCGTGTTCTACGGCTAGCAAGGAGGCGCGGGCTTTGTTGACGGTTTCCTCGAACTCAGATTCGGGTTTGCTATCGGCTACAATACCAGCACCTGCCTGGATGCGAAATTCGCCATGGCTTTCAAGCACAGTGCGTATGGCGATCGCCATATCCATCGATCCTTCAAAACTGATGTAACCGACCGCCCCCCCGTAGATGCCGCGACGCTCCGGTTCAAGCTCATCAATTATTTGCATCGCTCGAATCTTGGGGGCGCCTGAAAGTGTTCCAGCGGGAAAAGTAGCGGCAAGGACGTCAATCGCATCTTTATCCCCTTGCAGTTCGCCAGCGACATTTGAAACGATGTGCATCACGTGCGAATAACGCTCCACGGCCATTTGCTCAGTCAGCGCTACTGTTCCGGTCGTGCATATGCGGCCCAAATCGTTGCGACCAAGATCGACAAGCATGACGTGCTCCGCCAACTCTTTAGGATCCGCAAGCAGCTCGGCTTCGATGCGTAAATCTTCTTCAAGGTCCCAGCTGCGATGCCGTGTCCCAGCAATCGGCCGTAATTGCGCGATCCGATCATCGAGTTTGACCATGGTCTCAGGACTTGCACCCGCGATGCGCACTTCAGGGAAACGCAAAAAGTAGTTGTACGGCGAAGGGTTGATGGCCCGCATCACACGATACACGTCAAAGGGATCCACATCATCGCTTGGCAGTCTGAAACACTGCGAGAGCACCACCTGAAATATGTCGCCAGCCCGAATGTATTCACGCGCTTGATCCACAGCTGTACAAAAAGCCGAACGCTCAAAAGAAGAAGGCGGAAGCTCAGGAGCGAGTTCATCAGGCTCCGGCCGGACAATATGCGACGGAGGGTTTGGAGTGCTTAGGCTTTCTTCACATGCGCGAAGCTTATCGACGGCCCGCTCGTAAGCTGCCACCAAATCATGGGACTCACCAACCAACACCGAGCGCACAAGCCGTACCGTTTGAAGCACATTGTCAAACACCAAGGTCGTGCCGCCCACAGCAAAAGCGTAAATATAGGGATCGCCACCCTTGGCGTTGCCTTCACCAACAGCTGGCTCAAACCTTCGCACCGCATCGTAGGCAACGTAACCCACAGCCCCGCCCCAGAACGGCGGCAACCATGGCACAGCCTGTGCTTCGTATTTCTTTAGGCAATCGCGCAAAGCCTCCCACGGGTCGTGATGCTCTTTTCGCTCAATCTGATCGCCACGGACAAACTCAACAAAATCGCAACCTGCGCGAATGATAAAATCTGAATCGTAGCCCACGAAAGAATAACGAGCCAGGCGTTCTCCGCCAACCACGCTTTCCAGCAAGTAACTGCCTGGTCCCTGACCAAGCGCGGCAAAGGCAGCCACCGGCGTTAGCGTATCCGCCACCCACTCGGCGCACACCGGAACCACCGTACTGGCTTTCGAAAGTCGAACAAACTCATCAAAACTAGGCTCAATTCGCATGGGTGCTGCATCCTACTTTGTTTTCGCGCAAGCGACCAGTTCATGCTAAACAGATGGCGTATGCAAGTGCGATCCAAACACATCGTGCTCGGCGTTGGCGGCGGTATCGCGGCCTTCAAGAGCGTCTACCTTTTGCGCGAACTCGGACGAGCTGGTTTTGACGTGCGCGTGGCCATGACCCCATCGGCAAAGCATTTCGTAACCCCTCTGAGCTTTGCGGCTCTAAGCAGACACCCCGTTGAGAGTGATCTTTGGATTTCCCCACAAGGTGAAGAAAAGCACGTCGAACTTGCAAGTTGGGCTGATGCGATGGTTGTGGCGCCGGCAACTGCCAATTTATTGGCGCGCATCAGCCATGGCATGGCCGATGACATCCTCGCTGCGACTTTACTTTGCTTCAAAGGTCCCGTGTTTATCGCTCCAGCAATGCATCCCTCCATGTGGAGCCATCCAGCCACCAAGCACAACATCGCCATACTCAAAGAACGCGGCGTGCAGCTCATCGGCCCCGAGCACGGCGCACTTGCAAACGGTGAGCAAGGCTTAGGTCGCATGAGCGAGCCGCAGCACATTGTCGAAAAGCTCCAGGCTAAACTTTTTGCTAAGCAAGACTACGCAAACAAACGCGTGCTCGTTACAGCTGGGCCAACTTATGAAGACATTGATCCGGTGCGCTACCTGACAAACCGCTCCAGTGGTAAAATGGGCTTTGCCTTGGCCGAGCAAGCCTTGGCACGCGGCGCAGAAGTTACGCTTGTAGCTGGTCCGGTCAAACTCGACTGCTCAAACTCAATTCGCCGCATCGATGTACGCTCGGCAGAAGAGATGAATCGGGTTGTGCTCGAGCACAGCCCGAAAAACGATGTCGTGATCATGGCTGCGGCTGTCGCAGATTATCGCCCGGCCAAAAAAGTCGATCAGAAAATCAAAAAGAGCAGCGAGCCCCGCAGCTTGGAACTCTCCCCCAACCCAGACATCCTTGCCAATATTAGCAAGAAAAAGACAGAAAACATGCCAATTTTGGCAGGTTTTTGTCTGGAAACTGACAATCTTGTCAATTCAGCTCGAGAAAAACTTGAGCGCAAGGGCGCCGATTTGATTGTGGCCAACTTGGCCAACAAAGCCCTTGAGGGCGATCACACCGAGCTTACGCTGGTGGACAAACAAAACGCGAAGGCCTTAGGAGCCATGTCCAAAACACAAGCTGCTAATGCTGTACTGGACGCGCTCATCGCTAAAGTGAAATAGGCTTAACTGTTTGTACTGCTGCGCAGCAGCGCTCCAAAGAGGAGATTCACGACAATCCCCTCCCGAGCGCGCTTCGCGCGTCGGCTCGCTTGACTGTTTGGACCGCTGCACAGCAGCGCTCCAAAGAGGGGATTCACGCGAATCCCCTCCCGAGCGCGCTTCGCGCGTCGGCTCCCTCCCCTGCGGGCTCGCGCTGCTCGCGGGGGTGACTGGCTAGCAAATTTTGAAATTGGTTTGCTCTTTTGCTTTGACTGTTTGTACCGCTGCACAGCAGCGCTCCAAAGAGGGGATTCACGACAATCCCCTCCCGAGCGCGCTTCGCGCGTCGGCTCCCTCCCCTGCGGGCTCGCTTTGCGAGCGGGGTGGTTGCTGGCTAATTTTGGAATGGGTTGGGTTTTAGGCGTAGCGTTTTTTGAATAGCGCTTTGAGACCTTCGTGCTCACGCACTAGGCCAAGCGCAACATCACTTTGACCTTTGACATAGGTGCCGCCAATACGCAGTTCGACTTCTTTGCTGCAAAGCTGTGCGCTGTAAGCAGCGCGGTTGAAATTGGTAGACGAGGAAAAGAAAAGCAGCGCGCCAAGTTCTTTGACGGCAAGCATCGCGCTCATTTCCACTTCGCCGGCATTGACACACGAGATCACCAAGTCGAACAAGCCGGCTTGATCCTTAGCGGCGCATAGCTCACGAATAAGAAGTGGATCGGCTGCATTACCCAAGAGAAGGTCCGTGTAAAGGCCAAGCTCTCGTGCTTGTTCAATAGCATCATCACCGCTGTCGATGCCGACAATCTTTGCTTGATCGCCCATCACTTTGCGGCATGCTGCAGCACACAGCAATCCACTTTTACCAGCAGCACCAAGAATGAGCACTTTGCTTTTTCCTTCAGCAAGTTTGGCGCAAAGCGCTGGCGCAGAGCAGACACTGAGCACAGCGAGCGCAACGGAGGCCGGCATGTCGGTAGGTAGTTTCGCAAAGGGATAAGCCTCAAAAAGCACAGCTTGGCCGCGCACCTCGACTTGCCCGGATTCACGATTGACTTTACGCACTTTTTCAAGCTGCAACGGCGTGGCGGTAAGCGATGCAAGGCTTACGATGCGCTCGCCCGGCTCAAGCCCAATTTTACCCTGCAAATCGGAGCCAATCGCTGCAACTTTACCCATGAGCACACCGCCCGATCCGGTCACTGGATTGTGCTGTTTGCCTCGGGTTTTAACGGTGCGCGTGATCAAACGCATGATGCCTTCATCGTCCACGCCCGAACTACCTTCGATTTGACGGAAACTACCCGCATCAATGCTGAGCGCCTCAACATCGAGCAGTATTTCGTTGCTATAAAATTCCTCGACGTTGGGATTAAGCTTCCACGCTTGACCCGGGGCTGCGCCGGTTGGAGAAAGTACGCGGTGCGAGCCGTAGGGATCCGCTGCAGGGTGTTGTTGGGGCACGTAAAAACTCCTTCGTGGGCAAGACAAACGCCCGATGAGTGCACTTCCCTACAGGCGGCGCCTTCTGTCAAGCAGGATTATTGAATCGAGCCGAGTACAGCCTCGATGTCGCCGGCCCCTTCGCGAAGAATGGCCGGAACATCACTGGTTAAATCAACAATCGTGGAAGGATGCATACCGCCAAGCTCGACATCCAAGATCTCAGCCACCGCCGGGAAACGAGCCGCAATCTCTGCTGGATCACGCAAAATGTCACCCTGATAGGACGCTGAAGTCGACACCAACGGTCCGCCGTATTCCGCGAGCAAGGCATGAACCACAGGATGGTCGGGTACACGAATACCAACCGTGCGACGTTTGCGCATAAGTAACTTCGGGACTTCTTTGGTAGCGCTAAGCACAAACACATAAGGACCCGGCACCAGCCTTCGCATCAAACGATAGGATTGGTTATCCACGACAGCGTATTTTGCAATCTGGCTTAGGTCTGGGCACAGCAAAGTTAGTGGATGATCTTTGGCTAACTGCTTGATGCGGTAGAGTTGATCGATGGCTTTCTTTTGAAAGGCATCACAGCCCAGCCCATAGGTAGAATCCGTCGGATAGGCAATCACCCCTCCATGCCGCAAAGCCTCTACAGCCTGGCGAATTTTATGGGGTTCCGGATGCTCTGGGTGGATTTGAATACGCATCGCGCGTGCAGGTATATCCTTTTGACAGATACCGACAAGAGGCGACTCCCATCTCGTTGGGTTTTAGGGTATAGGGGGCGAGCTATGAGCAACCATGAGACAAGTCCCGTTATTCTGCTTACCGCCATTCACCATGCCACGGCCAAGGCTGCTGAGCTTACTCAACAGCATGCAAAAGCCTATGAGCGAGCCACCATGGCTCTCGACGGACAACACACTGGCGGCATCGACCTTGTAGAGCTGCCTATTGCGCCAAGTGCTTTTGAAGCCATGCGCAAAAGCATGCGTCTAGACGACGACACCGTGGCGCTTTACGATATCTTCGCCATCTCATCAAAGAGCAAAAGTTCGCTTCGTTCCATTGCAGGACAATATCTTGCCGCACAGATTCTCTGGTCACTTGAAGCCCAAGGCTTACTTTCTGGCGTGCCAGTCTCAGTCAAGTTCGATCTTCCCCACGGCTGGGAGCAAGACAAAGATAAGATCAAAAGCCGTCTTGAAAAACATGGCGCCTTTGCCCTCGATGAAAAAGAAGCCGGCACCTTCAAGACCATCAAAGCAAACTGGGATCGTTCAAGCAGCTAAGTGCTTTACGCTCGGTGACCCAGGCACAGTTGGCTTCGGCGAAACGCCACGGCGCTTCGATGTCCTTTTTGTCGGCATAACCGATACCCACCCGAGGACCACAGAGCAAAGACTCCGGCGCATCGCCCTCGAGCAACTCGAGTTCGCCCGATTTGAACAAAGGATGGCCACTAAAAGCTGTATCAATGCCGAGAGCTTCGCCAATCTTGCCAGGACCGGTAAGGAGCACCGTCCCTTTTTTATGACCGCGCCGCTTCTGAATCGTCGGCAGCCCCTTTATAGGTTTTGCTGCACGGATCGAACGGCTGCACCCTGCTCTTGCGCATCGGTCACGATGTTCAACATATGATGCATGCCGTAGCACAAATAGACATACGCATGACCTGCTGGCCCCCACATCGGTGCATTGCGTTTGGTTTTACCAGCCCGGCAATGGTTCGCGCTGTCATCCGGAAAACGATACGCCTCGGTTTCGGTGATCTGCAACACCACGCCGCCTCGTCGCAAACGCATGCCAATGAGATCCCTAGCCACCAAAAGCGCATCACGTGCACAAAAAGACTGAGGCAAAAGGCGGTCCACCGTTATATTTCTCCGGTTACGGTTTGCACAGGTGTTTTCCGTAGTTTTCAATGCGAGCGGGACCCATGCCGTGAGCGTCGGCTAGCTCTTGCAGCGTTGTTGGTCTTAACGTCGCGATGTCTTTTAGCGTGCGGTCGTGGCAAATGATGTAAGCAGGCACGCCCTTAGCACGGGCAAGCTCAAGGCGTGTCGCACGTAGTTTTTCAAACAAAATATGATCGGCATTGCTAAGGGTAAGATCGGTACTGCTCGAACTGCTCAACGCTTTTTTATTCTTGCGCCGCTGCCCCGCATCCTCTGGCGGAAGCAAAAGCTTAGGGGGCTCTTGATCCTTCATCACGCGAACGCCACGTTCGGTAAGGTAAGGCACCGGAAACTCTGATGCGCTAAGATTGGTCAAACCGGCTGTGATCAAACGACGCAACAAAGCCATGACCCACGGCTTGGGATGCTCTTTTAGCAAACCGTAGGTACTAAGTTGATCGAGCCCCAACTCACGCTGTCGAGATGATTTTACGCCAACCAGCATATCGGCCACTGCGCTAAGGCCTGCGCGTCTACGATTGCGCGCCACACCACTCAAGGCCTTACGCACGATTTGCACATCGTCGGTAGTGAAAGCCTCGTCTTGCTTGGCACTCTGTTTCTCTTCAAGCCTCTCACACACATCGCAGTGTCCGCAGCCACCAAGCGTTTCTCTTTCGTCACCAAAATAGCGCAAAATAAAATCGTGCCGACAACTGCCTGCTTCGATGTAACGCATCATGTCTAAAAAAAGCTGCCATTGACGCTCAAGATAAGCAGGATTGCTTTCACGATCGTTACTGTAGCCGATAAGTTTGCGGCGCAAACCAAAATCGCCCGAACTACTCAAAAGCAATCCTTCGGCGGGTTGACCGTCGCGGCCTGCACGGCCCACTTCTTGATAATAGGCTTCAACCGAACCGGGTGCTTGCACGTGCGCCACCAAGCGAATATCTGCGCGATCAATACCCATGCCAAAGGCATTGGTGGCGACGACCACGCTAAGCTTGTGTAGAGCGAAACGCTTATTCACTTTCTCACGAACCTTGGCTGAGAGACCCGCATGATAAGCATCGCAATTCCAACCTTCCCGCTTTAGCGATGAAGCAAGACTCTCTGCTTTGTTTCGAGTGGCCGTGTAAATAATAGCGCCACCACTTGGACTCGATGGACTGTCCAAAGCTTGCTTCAGCGCGTCGAGCAAAAGCGAATGCCTAACCTTGCTCTGATCGATTTCCATGGCACTCAAGCGCAAATTTGGACGTGAAAAACCACGAAGCACCAGATTACTATCGGCCGTTGGCAACCCAAGCTTTTCTTGGATTTCTTCACGCACCATTGGCGTAGCTGTTGCAGTGCAAGCAAGGACACGCGGCGCACCCAGCTGCCGAAGCACCGCGCCAAGTTCAAGATACGAAGGACGAAAGTCATGCCCCCATTGCGAAATGCAATGTGCCTCATCGACGGCAACAAAAGGCGGTCTAAGGTCAACTAGTCGTTTCAACAGAAACCCGGATAACAAAGCCTCCGGAGCAACATAGACAAGTTTGAACCTACCCTGGCTCATCGCCTCTTCTCGGGCACGTCGCTCGGCAGGATTCAATGTTGAAGCAAGGTAGGTTGCAGCAATACCCCGCGCCTCCAAAGCTCGCACTTGATCTTCCATAAGCGCAATCAGTGGCGAGATAACAATACTCGTCCCGTCAAACACCGTGGCCGGAAACTGATAGCAAAGCGACTTGCCCCCTCCGGTCGGAGCAACCACTAACACTTTGCCGCTTCCTTCGAGCAACTCCGTTATGGCTTCAAGCTGCCAAGGACGAAAGCGCACGAGGTTAAAATTAGCCTTAAGTTGCGAAGTCCACCTACTACTCATACCGAGCCCTTATAAAGACTGCCACCCAATTTAGCGAGCCACTATCCTGATCCAGGATCCCGCCTAATTATGAAAAGGAATTCAAACACTTAAAACCCACAGCGCGATAAATGCTCGTCCACCGCACAAAACAGATTCAGTTTAGGTCGCGGAGCACCATCGCTAGCTCAACTCGCTGTATTTGCGGGCATTTTTCAGGCATTATCAAAAAATCGCGGTGTGGTTTGTAACGTTATCGAATCGTTACCCTTTTTGAACGCGATCCTGGATCGAGATAAATGGTGACCCCAACGGGACTCGAACCCGTGTTACCGGCGTGAGAGGCCGATGTCCTAACCGCTAGACGATGGGGCCAACCCTCATTCTCACTTACAAGCCCCGCGCTTATATAGCAAAACTGCTCCGCCCGGTACCCCTTACTGAGCAAATCAACACAAAAACAACCTATCCAGACCATAATTAACCCCACCGCGGCCCCCGAACCACTGATTGGCAGTCTTGAGAGCCCCAAGGGCTTTGGTTTTCAGGGGCATCTTCCCAGAGAGCACGAAGATAAAATTGGAAATGAACGACTTAGCTCATGCGCCGAGCTGCAAGTCTTGAAAGCCCCAGAAAACCAAAGCCCTTGGGGCTCGATCTATCTCGTATAGAATTGGTTCGGGGACTAGGATTCGAACCGCAAAAGCACCGTCAAACGGTCGGCCGCAACAGCGGACGGCCTGGGGCTTTTGTACTTTGGCCTGATTCGACCTAAACCATAGACGTCTTGGTTCGGGGACTAGGATTCGAACCTAGATAACGAGTACCAGAAACTCGTGTCCTGCCGTTAGACGATCCCCGAAAAACAGTCCCACAACGGGCAGTTAGTAGTGGGTGGCAGCCCGCATGTCAAGCAACTTTCACTTCCATGACCCGTTCAATTCCTGCCAAATCGAGATGAAAAGCAACAAAGCGAAGCTCTGGATGCTGAGCCAGTAAGGCTTTGAGCCCTTCTCCCTGCCCCTTACCTATCTCTAAAAAGAGATGTCCCTCGTCTTTAAGGGTGGGCTCTCGCCTGATTCAAAATCTTCTGAATTACATCGAATCCTTTTCCCCGGCAAGCAACGCAAGCCGTGGTTCATGCGCCGTCACATCCGGCGCAAGACTCTGCCATTCACCCTCTGTAATATAGGGAGGGTTGGAAACGATCACATCGAAGCGTCGGTCTTGAAGCTGTGCAAATAGATCCGAGGCTATCAACTCCACTCGATCTTGCGCCTCATGTTTAACAACATTGCTCCGGGCAATCTCTAGAGCATCGCGCGAAATATCGCTTGCGCAAACAAGCCAGTCAGGCTTCTCAAGCGCAATGCTTACAGCAATCGCACCGCTTCCGGTACATAAATCAAGGACTTCGACTGGCTCGGAGCTCGGCGCAAGTGCAAGCGCCTTTTCAACCAAAAGCTCCGTTTCGGGTCGCGGCACAAGGACATGGGAATTGACGTTAAACGAACGTCCATAAAACTCACGGCGCCCGAGAATATAAGCCACAGGCTCAAAACCACGCCGACGTTTTAAAAGAAGCTTGATCTGAACAAGTTCCGCGGGCAAAAGCGGCCGATCCAAATCCATATAAAGGTGCACGCGATCAAGCTTTAACGCGTGAGCCACCAAAAGCTCTGCATCAAGCCGAGCGTCGGGCAATCCAAGTTTGCTAAAGTCATCCCCCATCCATGAGAGAACTTTGCGAATCGTCCATGTCTCAGAAGGCATTAACGCATCTTCGCGCGCATTTTCATTTTAGGCGCCATACCCGCAGCCCCTAAAATCTGCCTCGCCATTTGCATGATTTCGGGGTGTGTGCCTTTTTGCACAAAGCCCGCAAGCATATTCAGATCCGTTTGCGCCAACGACTCCATGGCCTTCTTTGCAAGGCCACGCTTTTTGATAGCGCTGAACGTATAGACTTGGGCTCGCAACAACATCGCGGAGACTTCACCATAAGCAGGATCATCATGACGGTAAGTCTCAAGAAGCTTGCTGGCTTCATCGGCCTTGCCCGTGCGTGAAAAGGATTCGGCAACCACCGCCGCATAAAGTGCCTTGGATTTGGGATTGGGTTGGCGGTCTAAGCGTATTTCATCCGCAAGTGTTCTTGCATCCCGTGCGCGGTTTTGCATCAGGTACATCAGCGCCAGATTGGCCCGCACATCGTCTTGAGCCACCGCAGGAGCTTTTTTCAAATCAATGCCTTCAAGAATGCGCACCGCCTCTGCCGGTTTTTCTTGAGCTACCAATTGAGCGTGAGCCAGTGCTTTTAGCGCATCGCTGCCACTTTCAGCCTCAAGCTTTTCAATTGCTTTTTTCCGACCTTCAGGATCAGTCGCCGTACTGAGAATGTCAGCAATCGCTTGAGATTTTTTTGTGAGACGCCACACGTAGATGCCAAAGCCTACGGCGACTAAGGTGAGCACAGCCATTACGCCTACGCCCCAGTAGCTGATGAACTGAACCGTGCCAAAAGCAGTCACCCACAAAATCAAAAACGCTGCTGCAATCTGCAACACCACTTTCCATTTAAAGGTGGGCCGCTCGACTTCGCCCATCGCATCTGCAGAATCTCGCGCTTTTAACTTATATTTTTGGCTTTTTTCGCTCATTTTATCCTCAATGCCCCTGTCCCTTACCTCGGCTAGGCCTACTATTCAAGGCTGCAAGATACCCTTTTAAATTCGGCCAATAGTAACCAAACGCAGCAAAAGCAAGTACGCATGCCAAAGCAAAGCCAGCTGAGGGCAGCGGCGCCCAGCCTGGGTAGACCCAAGCACGCACCCCAAAGCCATGGCCGTAAAGGAACCAAACATGACTGTAGTAAATCGCCAAGGTTTGCGCGCAAAGAGTCAGCCACGGTTCAGTCACCCTTTTGATGGGCGAGGACAGCAAAGTCAGCAATAAGGTAAAGGCAAGTACACCAAGCAAGCGTTCAAAACGGAAAGCCGTCAGCTCAAAGTGCAAGAGCAAGCGGTGCACCACAAAAGCCAGGACCAGCAATATCGTCAAACGGAGCAAACTCGAACGCTCGGCATGCGAAACACAAAAAGCAGCCACACACACACCAGAAAACAAATACGCAGCGTGAGGAAACAAGGGGAAAAGTGAACCGTGCGCATGGCTCAGGTAATTCACGATCAAGGTCGTGGGAAAACGAGCATCCGAGTCAGCAAAAACCCTTCACCCATAAAAGCAACTACCGCAGCAAACGCTGAAAACGCCCAGACTTGCCAGGATCGTTTTGCGAGGGAAACAACAGCTTCAAGATTAATAGCGAAACACCAATGCATTGCAAAATGTCGACCAAGGCAAAGGAATCGAGCGCCTGCGCCCGAACTGCAGGATCACTTGATAACAACCCAATAGGAAAACGCATCAAATAGCCTAAAGCTAAAATCAGCAGTGAGCGCCGAAGCCGTTTGTTTCGACGCTTCTTCGTGCTCTTGTAACCCTCGAAATCCCACAGCGTTGTCACATAGTAAGCAAAGCCCGCCGCAAATAGAAAAGCTGGCGCCGTGAAACCACGCAAATAAATCCAAAAGGCATGCACCGCACCAAAGCGGTACTGCTCAGCTAAAACAGCATCCACCGCATGGCCCTGCACCATCTGGAAGGTCGCCACCAAGCGCAGTAAATCGATACTTATGATGCGCGGAATTTTTTTCATCGCCGATACGCTTCAAACTCTCCTTTAAACACAATCGCCCGCTTCCACAAGGAAACGGGCGATGGATAGAGCAAAAGCTCCCTGCTTTACATGAAGTTAGCAAAAACGTTGGCACCAAGACCAAGCTGCCAATTCTTCAAGAAAATCGCATCCCCACCTGGGAAGGTGTTTATGAAGTTCGGGAAGTTAAACCATGCAGTAAGGTCCGCAATTCCCCCATCAAGCGTGTAGCCACCTTGTGCACCAAGCGGAATGCTCAAACCATCAAAGTCAACATTGGTGAAGTCTTGAAAAAACAAGCCTGTGCGACCACCAATAAAGACTGCATCGGTCACGCTGTAGTTCAGCGCAAATGGGATATCGATATTGAGCTGTAGGTCCGTTGCAAAGATAAACTCCAACTCGGCACCCGTATCGATGCGCATTTTGTCCATTCGTAGCAACACAGGCAAGCCTGCTGAAAGACCGAAGTCGGTTCCAGACTGTGCAGGCAGCACCATACCAACTTGCAAGCCAACCTGGGTGTCTCCATCCATCAAGCGGTAACGGCCATAAAATTCAGGGTTCATGTAATCGAAATCTGGACTGATAGCCAACGGTAGAATGAGTGTGCCGATTTCAAGGCCATCCATCACACCATAGGCAGCACCGATACCTGCTCCAACGCCCAAGTCACTAACGCCAGCGCTTTTATTGAACGTGAGACCACGACGGTTGTTGATAGCGCCCGAGTTCAAAAGACCAAAGTCTGAAGGTCCTACGTCAACGCGCAAGGTGCCCGCATCCAAGGTCATTGAACGAGCTGTGTATTGTGGTGTCGAGTTGCCAAGCTCGGCAAAAGCCGAACTAGTGATCAACAAAGCAGCCACAGTTAGAAATGAAACGAATAACGAACGGTACAATCGCATTGAATCCCCCTTTATAACGAAAAGGACATGAGATAACTTCCCACAACGCTAAGCACCGAGACCCATTCCCGATGTCCTCCATGTACGTCATGGTAAGTCACACACTCCGGGGAACGGTAGCGGCAAGAGCATCAAGTTGCCAGTTAAAACAACAAGATAGTCCATAGGCTTTTTTAAGAGGCACAGAGTTGCCCAATCGGGTACGGCTCTGCTAAAGTTTTCTAGTGGATCTGATGTTTGGTGGGACGGTTGTCAACGGGGCATTTCAAGGGGTCAGGCGACTCGGCTGGGCGAGCTGCTTGTTCGTGAAAAGCGTATTAGTTTGCAGCAGTTGCGTGATGCTCAAACCGATCAGCAAAAGAACAACACCACCCTTGGCTATTCACTCGCTAAGATGGGCATTATCTCCGATGACGAGATTACCCAGTTCCTTAGTCACAAATACCATGTTCAGTCCGTCAATTTAGCCGAATATGACATCGATCCCGAAGTCGTACGCCTTGTTCCACGTGATGTGGCTGAAAGGCATCGCATCGTCCCCATCTCACGATCTGGCTCGTCCTTAATTGTAGCAATGTCCGATCCATCGAACTTGCACGCCATCGACGATATTAAGTTCTTAACGAACTACAACGTCGAGCCTGTTGTCGCGTCTGAAGCCGCGATCATGGCCGCTCTGGAGCGTTACTATCACGACGAACCTGATATTTCGTACGACGAAATCATGGAAGGCTTCGATGAAGAAGAAATCGAAGTCACCGCCGATGACGACGATGGCGGCGGAGTCGACCTAGCACGAGCCTCCGAAGATGCACCCGTCATCCGCTTGTGCAATGCCATCATGCTTAGCGCTATCAAGAAGCGTGCATCGGACATCCATATCGAGCCTTACGAGAAGAAACTGCGTGTTCGTTACCGTATCGACGGTGTGTTGCATGAAGAAATGCAACCTCCCCTTAAGCTCAAGAACGCAATTTCATCGCGTTTCAAGATCATGTCCTCGCTCGATATTGCTGAGCGTCGTCTGCCGCAAGACGGCCGCATCAAGCTCAAAATGGGCAAAGGTCGTGAAATGGACTTCCGTGTCTCGGTGCTTCCCACGATGTGGGGCGAGAAAATCGTCATGCGTCTGCTCGATAAGAGCAACTTGCAGCTCGATATGACCAAGCTTGGTTTTGATCAAAAAGCCTTGGACGACTTTATGTACGCCATTAATCAGCCCTTTGGCATGGTCTTGGTTACCGGCCCAACGGGTTCAGGAAAAACGACCACTCTTTATTCAGCACTCAGCGAACTTAACAAAATAGACACCAACATTAGCACCGCCGAAGATCCGGTGGAGTACAACTTGATGGGCATTAACCAATGCCAAATGCACGATGACATCGGCCTAAACTTCGCAGCGGCTTTGCGCAGCTTTTTGCGCCAGGACCCCGATATCATCATGGTCGGTGAGATTCGCGACTTTGAAACGGGCGAAATCGCGGTCAAAGCGGCGCTCACCGGTCACTTGGTCCTTTCAACCCTGCACACCAACGATGCACCGAGCACCGTTTCTCGTATGCTCAACATGGGTATCGAGCCCTTCTTGGTCACCTCGTCCGTGAATCTTATCCTTGCCCAGCGCTTGGCCCGCCGCATCTGCAGCGAATGCAAAGAAAAAGTAACGGTGGACGAAAAGAGTCTAAGGGAAGTCGGCCTTACAGATGAGCAAATACAGCAGGACCGCATCTTTAAAGGTGCTGGCTGCAGCGCTTGTGGCAATACAGGCTACAAGGGCCGCGTCGCACTTTATGAAGTCATGCCCTTTACCGAACGGCTCAAAGAAATGGTCCTCCAAGGTTGCTCGACCGCCGAGCTCAAACAAGAAATGATTCGTGAAGGCATCAATAGCTTGCGTATGTCCGGCATTCTCAAAGCTCTCGAAGGGGTCACTACCCTCGACGAGGTCACCCGCGTCAGCACCTCCGATCATCGGTAGCCACTCAAACGACTCCACAGCAGATCGCCTTTTGACAGCGGACGATCGCTTTGAGATCGCCTTCATTTCTAGAGATCTGGTTTTTAGTTAAGTGAAATTAATTACGTAAAAACAGGATCTTCCGAGATAAACTTAAATATCGAGTGACGTGATGTGACCTTACATTGCATTTCACAGCTTGTCGCCATGTCTAAGCGATGCTAGATCGTCCGTTATGCGAATCAGCAATAGTTTTTCTGAAGGTGAAATCCAGCTACTGGATTTTGTGATCCAATCCTTGCTTCGTGGGGGCAGCCCTACGACCGCACCTCGGCACAAAGACTTTCCGTCTCTTTGCCGCAAGGTCAAAGCAATGAAGGCAAAAGTGGCGGAGCGTAATGCGCCAGCCACCACGCAAACGGGAACGATCGCCCCCAGCGCAGACGAGCTCGCCAAAGCGGTCTAACCACTACCAACAACCACACGGCCGAGGACTGAGCAAGCCCTCGGCCGTTGCACTTTTTATCTAATAAATCTGCCTCGGTCTTTTGCTTTATGCAAAGTAAGGCGTTGACACAAAACGGCCCCTCGGCTAAGCGAAGCTCGTGTTTGTCTTTCGTAACGCTCGTATCCTTGATCCGTCCGCTAACATGGACCTTCAAGGAGACGTTGTTGTGGACAAAGGGCGAATCTCAGCAATTGGCAAAAACGCTGCGAAGAACATCCCTTCTCAAGCTTAAAATGATTGGGATTTAAGCGGCAAATGGCTCTGCCCTGGATTCATCGACCTTCACGTCCATTTTCGTGAACCAGGACACGAATACAAAGAAGACATTGCTTCGGGGCTTAAGGCAGCAGCGCGTGGAGGATTCACCACAGTATGCGCGATGCCCAACACTACCCCAGTCAACGATACCCGCGCGATCACCGAGACCATGTTGGCGCGAGCCACAAGCCTTGCAGGAGCACGACTTTTTCCCTTTGCCGCTATCACGAAAGGTCTTGAAGGTAAGATCCTAAGCGAGATGGGCGATTTGCGCGAAGCAGGCGCGATTGGCGTAAGCGACGATGGCAAGTGCGTGATGAACTCTGAAGTCATGCGCAAAGCGCTTGAGTATGCCAAAGACTTTGACTTACTCGTCTCACAACACGCCGAAGACCATAACCTCACCGCTGGCGCAGACATGCACGAAGGACCGATCAGCACGCGCCTTGGCCTACGTGGCTGGCCACGCGTTGCCGAAGACATTATCGTTGCTCGAGATCTTTTACTCGTTGACTACTGCAAAGCCCGCTACCACGTTGCTCACATCTCGAGCGCCGCGGCAGTCGCCATGATTCGCGAGGCAAAGTCCAGAGGACTGCCGGTCTCAGCCGAAGTGACTCCCCATCATTTGCTGTTTACCGATTCTGATGTGCTGGGATATCGAACCGAATGCAAAGTCAATCCTCCACTAAGACCCCGCGAGGACCAAGACATTCTGCGCGAAGCACTTGCCGACGGAACCATTGACTGCATTGCCACCGACCATGCGCCACATAGTTCCATTGAAAAAGAGTGCGAGTTTTCTGCGGCAGCACCTGGCATGATCGGCCTTGAGACCGCACTTTCAGGTCTATTTGCCTTGCTACGCGAAGATAAAATTTCTGCCATGCGCCTTATCGAGTGCCTGAGCAGCGCACCTGCCAAACTAGCTCGGGTAGATGGCGGAACGCTCAAAGTAGAACAGCGTGCAGACATCGCAATCATTGATCCGGAGTACACTTGGGAGCCCAGCGCACAGACGCTTGCATCAAAGTCTTGCAACACGCCGTTTCTTGGAAAAAGCTCACCGGTGCGGTCATCGCAACCATGGTAGAAGGACGTTTGGTGTTTAAACGATGAGCAAGCGCAGAGCACGATTGGTTTTAGCAGATGGGACCTGCTTTGAAGGCAGCACACTCGGTGCCGAAGGAAGCACGGTTGGCGAAGCAGTGTTTTGCACCGGCATGACCGGTTATCAAGAAGTCATCTCCGATCCGTCGTACTGCGCGCAAATCGTCTGCATGACCGCTCCACAAATAGGGAATACCGGCGTCAATCACAGTGATCGCGAATCAAACCATCCACGCCTCGCCGGTTTTGTGATTCACGAATACTCTGAAACCGTCAGCAACTGGCGCAGCGATTCCTCACTTGATGACTATCTCAAAAGTTCAACATCGTCGGCATCGCAGACCTCGATACCCGTGCGCTAACCCGACATATTCGCGACCATGGGGCCCAGATGGCAGCTATTGGCTGCGAAGATGCATCATCGCTTGCCGATAAAGCCAAAGCAGAAGCTCCAATGGAAGGGCGTGATCTGGTAAGCCAAATCACCACCAAAACCCCTTACGAATGGACGGAAGGGACGAAGCAATGGTCCATGCGTCCTTATAACGCTCGCGCCACGCCAGCGCACGCTCGACCTGCCAAAACAGAACATCATGTTGTAGCGATGGACTTTGGCATCAAACTCAACATCCTTCGCTGTCTAGTCGATGTTGGATGCAAAGTCACTGTGGTTCCTGCCAGTACCACGGCAGACGAAATCCTTTCCCTAAATCCCGATGGCATTTTCCTATCCAATGGACCAGGGGATCCCGAACCAGTCGACTATGCAGTCAAGACAGTTCAAAGCTTACTTGGAAAAAAAGCACTCTTTGGCATTTGCTTGGGCCATCAAATCTTAGGCAGGGCTCTTGGCGCAAGCACCTATAAGCTAAAATTCGGTCATCACGGTTTAAATCAACCCGTAAAAGACTTGAAAACGGGACGCGTCGAAGTCACCTCGCAAAATCATGGCTTTTGCGTCAACACAGAATCCCTTAGCAAAAATTGTAAAGCGACTCACACCCAGCTCAATGACGGGACCAACGAAGGCATCGAACACCTCGAAACCGGGGCCTTCAGCGTACAGTACCACCCCGAAGCCGCCGCTGGTCCCCACGACGCCCGCTACCTTTTTGACCGCTTTAAAGAACGCATCGTCGGTTTCTAATACAACTTACAGCAGAACAATTCGTGCAGCGCTGTTGCTGCTCTCAACGCACCCGGATGCAACAGGAGTTGTGTACAGGCAGAGTACTAGTTACAGATCAAGGTTGCCGATGCCGTTGAACTGCCAACGGGCAAGGGGGCTGCTGTGGTTGTTACAGTGATATTGCTTAGCGTCGTAAACGCGGTTTGATCGTCAATGAAAGCTGGGGTGTAGTCCGAAACACTTGGAGCAAACGAAGTGATGCCACAACTAATACTTGAGCCGGTGGAGGGTTGTTTCCATACACCCATATAGGCACCCGCCAATCCTAACGAGACGATGTCGCCTGAAGCAGTCGTCCATACGCGCCCTGGATGAAAAATAGTCCCCCCTACAGGCGCCTGCCGGCCCCATAGTACGTTTCCAGTCGAATCATAATGGATAACTTGAGTGAGGTTGTCAGGCGCCGACGGCAAAAACAAACTCGTTGCAAGAGTTCCGTCGGGAAGCTCAGCGATGTCGTGAGCTCCTCCCACACTGATACGTTTGCCCCAAAGAAAGTTGCCTGAAGCATTAAATTTCAAAAAGCCTTGCTCCGGCGCGCCAAACATTCCTCCAATTCGGAATTCTCCTACAGCAAAAAAGCCACCATCATTGCTAGCCGAAGCCCCGGCCCCCTTATCGACCCAGCCTCCTGTTGAACCCGCCACGGTAGTTGCCCATGAAAGCGAACCGTCACTCGCGATAGAAGCAAGCCACAGATCTTGCCCCCCTTGACCGAGCACCCAATTGCTACCCACAAGAAGCAGGTTTCCGTTATTTAATTCAACCATTTTCTCAATGGTGCCACCACCAGCGCTGAACTGACGAGCCCAAACCAGACTCCCGTCCGAAGCAATGCGAAGCAAATAATTCAGACCTCCAGCTTGAGCGGCCACAAACAGTGCCCCTGAAGCACTCGCAAGAAGTGCCAGCGCGCCATCAAATCCATAGTCGTAATAGTTGGCCCATACCGGCGTCAGCGTGCTATCGAGTTTTGCTAGATAAACATCCAAATTATAACTCCCAAGAATCGCAAGTCCACCGTCGGAAGTTGCAGCGACATCGTCGCCAGCGGTATTAGTCCCTCCGCCATTAAACTCAAATGCCACTGTTCATTACCTCCAGCATCTAAACCGAAAGCAAGAGCGCGCGTAGGCCCAAACCCTGCTGTACCTACAACCACAATGCTTCCATCGCTTCTGGAGGTCACGCCACCGAAGTCGTTGTTCGCAGGGATTCCAATACTGACTAACCATTCGCTTGCAGCGAGGTTGCAACTGACGCCATCACAACTTTCACTCGGGGTGCATTCATCGGCACCATCGAAGCTTGAGACATTGCAGTCGTTGTCAAGGCCATCACAGAGTTCTAATGAACCAGGGTGAATTGTCCCATCCGTATCATCACAGTCGTTACTATTGCTTACATAACCAGGAGGGGCAGTATCCGCTAGAACAGAATCGCCGGGATCACCGTAGCTATCGGTATCAAAATCCCGGTAAAAGGTAAGCCCTTGGCAGGTGCCAGCATTGCAATTCCCAGAGAGGCAGTCAGTCGACAATGTGCAACCGGAACCAAAGGCGCATGCATCACAGCTACTGCCACCACAGTCGACGTCACTCTCGTCGCCGCTCACTATTCCGTCACTGCACCACGTAGCGAGACAGATGTTACTTGATCCACAAATCACCGATGCGCAATCATCGTTTACAAAACAAGTTTGACCATCGGAGCACGACCCACAATTGCCGCCACAATCGATATCGCTTTCGCCAAAGTTCTGTAGTCCATCGCCACAGAAGGTATCGGGGTCGAGCTCATCGTTGATGCCGTCCCCATCGCTATCGCGATCTAAGAAGTTGGGAATACCGTCGCCATCGATATCGCCTTCCCCTTCTTGTGAATCATCGAGCCCATCGCCATCGGACTCGGTGTCAAGATAAGCGGGGATCCCATCGCCATCCACGTCACCGCCAAGGCGGTTCTCTTCGCGCACTTCGGTTTCGGTAAGGATACCGTCGCCATCATCGTCATCATCAAGGAAATTATATAGACCGTCCTGATCGCTGTCTTCGTTAAGCTCATCCGAGTCTGGAACCGAATCATTATCCGAATCGACTTGAAGCGACTGCAACACGATTGGATCAAAGCCAATACGGCCACAGCTCATGGACAGAACCACAATAGACACTACGCCAATGAGCGAACGAAACCTCGTCAGGCACATCCCTTAAATATAACCGTAAAACCATAAAAATCCAACAAAAGCAGAAAAAGCCCTTAAATCAAAAGACGAATCTAGTAGGAAGTGCCCTTGGTCGCTGAAATCTTGGCGCCCGAGACATGAAAAGCGGAATTATAACCCATGAGCATATGCTGGACTCAAAGGTCTCAGATGCATTTTACACAGCAAGCTCTAAACTACGGCCGCGCTATACTCACTCATGCACCGAGCAACAACTCGGCTATATCGGGATATTCCAGCGTCGATACAAAACCGCCAAGACCCACGCGGGACCCACAAAAAGAAACTGCAGGTCTTTTAGGAAAGATGGCTTTTTCCCTTCAACTTTGTGGCCCCAAAACTGCCCTATCCACGCCACGACGAAGAGCCCCAAAGCCAGCGCCCAAAGCGGTGGATTTTGCAGAGTCGAAAGCAAGAAACTCGCAAACAATGCCAAAGAAGCTACAAAAAACATACCGACGAAAATGCTCGTTGAAATACGAAAATAAAAGATCAATGCCCCCA
Organism: Myxococcales bacterium; assembly: GCA_016699535.1. Taxonomy (NCBI): domain Bacteria; kingdom Pseudomonadati; phylum Myxococcota; class Myxococcia; order Myxococcales; species Myxococcales bacterium. The sequence goes on along the minus strand of CP064980.1, from coordinate 2,154,895 downwards.
GCACCAAAGGAATCGCCATGTTGGCCCACAACTGAAATGGTTCCGGCATAAACTTTGTGACAAACGGAATAGGAACACACCAAAACAAAGCAATGGTGCTAAACAAGATAGCTGGCACACACACCCAATGCACCCGTTTGTTCGTCGGATGACGATGACTCTCATCGTATTCCGCAAACCATTGCTCTGCGGTTTTCATGTTGAAATTCTTCTCACTTTTTGTGTCACTACAGTCCCATCAAAATCTATGCTAGACTTTAATAATACGAAGGAGCGTTAAAATGAAACACGCCCTACCTTTTATTGGAAAATCACTCCTATTTTCAATCCTTAGCCTCGCTTCTGTCCAAAGCACAGCCACTGCCGATAAGAAGAAAGGCGAGCCTGCTGCGCCCTCACAACAATGCGTCTCTTGGGAAAAAGAAGTCCGCTACCGTGGCTATGGGTACATGCACATTGTTCAACTCAAAAACGAATGCAACAACACCTAGCAATGCCATATTTCAACCATCTAAACCCAAAAGGAACCGATAGCACTCTTGGACCGCGCGAAAAAAAAGGAAGAAATATTGCATGTCGGTTCTCCAGCGCGAACTTTTACTGCGACGGTCGAGTGCTCAGAAAAGAAGTAAGCTGCGATAAAAAGCGAGTGTCACCGATTTCCTGAAGGAAAGCTTCTGCCTGTTTCAGATCAATGGGCTTGGGCCGCAAATCGTCGAGCTCTTCTTGCAAAGGAACATCGCGGCGTAAGGTAGCAAGCTGCTTGTAAAGCGTGACTTCAGACTCGTGTTCACAGAGCGATTTGACTAAGGACTCCGCGCCTCGTACCTTGAGCTGCCAGTCCGTAAGCTCTCGTGGGATGCGCTCGATGCTTTGATACTTGGCCAGCACAGCAGCGCTTGATTTGGCACCCCAACGTGGCACGCCGGGAATGCCGTCCGCGCTATCACCCACCAGGGCAAGGTAATCGGGAATCGAAGCAGGCGAAACACCAAACTTCTCGACCACGCCCGCTTCATTGTAAAACCTCGCTTGTTTACGATCCCACATCACAACTTTGTCGCCCTCGACACACTGGGCAAGGTCTTTATCGGGTGAGCAAAGCAGGACTTGCTCAATCGAGGGATGCGATGCAAATCGCGCTGCAGCGGTTGCCAAAGCATCGTCAGCTTCAAATTCCAGCATCGGCCAGACAGTGATACCCAACAAACTTACGGCTGCCTCCGCCAAAGAAAATTGGGCAAGCAAAGCATGCTCTATGCCCTCCCCTGTTTTGTAGCCATCAAAAAGTTTATTACGAAAAGACTCGATTTCATGATCAAAGGCAGCAGCGATAAAATCAGGCCGCTCATCGCGCATGAGTGCAAACAGCGAACGCAAAAGGCCACGGACTGCACCCACTTCAACGCCGGACGGCGAAAACGCTGATGGCGCACCGTAGTACGTTCGAAACAGTTCATAGGTTCCGTCGATCAAAAAAAGTTTCATGACAAATCAAAACACCTCTTGAGATGGTCAGGAACAACGGGGCACATCTGCGGTGTCCTACCGAAAACCGTTTTTCGGACTCTTGCCACCCAATCATACACCACATCTCGAATCAAACGGGGAATGACTTTTAGCAACATCGCCGGGACATGCCATAGACCACCCAGTCGTTGCATCACAAACACCATAACGTCCGAGCGGAAAAGAAGTTCATCGTCGTCGGTCAAAAGGACAACGCTGTCCGGGGCGCTATCACGTTGCTCAGCGCTTAACATACGTTGCCATGCACCATGTCCTATTGGGGCAAAACGAAAAACAGGATCACCTTTCGTTCGGGCTAGCACAAAACGCACAAAGCCATGGCACATGGCACACTCTCCATCGTAGAAAATCATCATTCTAGTGCAAGATTGGATCATGCATGGCGCTTGTCAACTCAATACAAAAACAGCAAAAAACGCCACAAGGTTCATAGGCTTTGAAAGGATATCGGATAGATGACTTTTACCAAGGCATTTTGTTTGGCTTTGGAAAGCTCCAAGCTTGAATGTTTTTCAAGATACACCGTTCAACCTCAGGAAGACTTGCATTGGTTTTTTTACTTTCGCATCTCGTACACGACCTTTTTGATCAATCGAAAAAACAACTTTAACTTGATAGATGCCATCTCTATAACCGTTCGATCCGAGCATAAAGCAAGCTGTCATTTTACCTTGGTGTTTGCTTGCAACATCACGAATCGTGTTGGCCGGAAAAGGACCAAGGTCTTTCGCTGTAGCAGTGGGGGAAAGGATAGCAAATGCAAACCAGGTAATAGCCAATAAAAGAGTGATCCCTGGAAAACTTCCTATCTTAACACTGCGCGTAGTTTGCGACATTACGATCGGGGTAATGCGAATAGTGTGCCAACAGCGCCGCTCGCAGCGCAGCGATCGATCCTTTACTCGACCAACAAAAACACTGAATGGTTTCGCGACTTACACTGTATGTTTTATCGGCTCTTTAGTATGCAAACGAGGCCAGCATGCCCCATGTCAGTGGAAACAACAATTGCCGCCGCCAAGGTATACCTGGCAACTACATGCGTTGCGCATCGAGGACGAGCGACGTTTCTTCCTTCAGCAGATGATTGAGAATGGCAGCAGTATGGCTACGTTTATTCTTCAAAAGCTGTTTAATGGTTCCCTGAGCTACGATTTCACCACCGTGTTCACCACCTTCTGGGCCAAGATCAACCAACCAGTCGGCTTGAAGCATGACATCCGTTTGATGCTCAATGACCACAACGGAATCACCGCGTGCGATAAGACGTCTAAGCAGAGCAATCAGTCGCTCTACATCGTTACGATGCAAGCCCGTGGTGGGCTCATCCATGATGTAAAGGCTATCTCCCCCTTTTCCGATGCTCAGTTCTGCCACGAGTTTTAAGCGTTGTGCTTCGCCACCGCTCAAAGTGTTCGAAGGTTGACCCAGTTTCAAATAGCCAAGCCCCAATTCATCAAGCAAAGCGAGAGCTTTGTGAACCTTGGGAATACTTGAGAACCGACCGACCGCATCTGCGATATCCAAGTTCAAAATCTCGCCAGCATTCAGCCCAAACAAACGAATCTCAAGCGTGTCAGGATTAAAACGCTGCCCCTTGCATACTTCACAGGGCACCAAGACATCCGGCAAAAAGGCCATCTCCATGACGTTGGCACCCTGTCCTTCGCAAACAGGACAACGACCAGGTTGGGTATTAAAGGAAAAGCGGCTAGCGCTATAACCACGGGCACGCGCTTCGGGCACTTGAGCGAGAAGCTTGCGAATCTCATCCCAAACCCCAACGTAAGTCGCTGGCACGGAACGAGGCGTGCGCCCAATGGGGCTTTGATCAATTTCAACGGCCCGCTTTATGGGGCCAAGGTCACTAAGTTTTGAAAACGTCCCAGGTGCCGGAGTCTGCAGTCCCAATGCTTCTCTTACCGCTGCAAGGAGCACGCCACGTATCAGGGTGCTTTTCCCGCTACCACTCACCCCCGTCACCACGACCAATTGCCCAAGCGGAATCTCTAGATTCACTTGTTTCAAATTATGCTCAGCAGCGCCCGTGAGCTTCAAGTGATGACGCGCTTTTGTCTTCGTTGTGAGGTGAGGGAGTGCAGAGGCTTTGCTCAACGCTTTGCCCGTGACGGAATCCTTGTTTCTAAGGAGTTGCTTGGGCGTGCCTTGAGCAACAATCTGTCCGCCACCGGTTCCGCCACTTGGACCCACATCAATCACGTAGTCCGCCGCCAAAATTGTATCCATGTCGTGCTCGACTGTCAGCACGGAACAACCGCGTGCCACAAGCGCTTTAAGTGCGTCGATCAGTAGATGGGTGTCACGAGGATGCAAACCAATCGTGGGTTCATCCAGCACATAGAGCACACCCGTAAGGCCGCTTCCAAGTTGTGCCGCCAAACGAACACGTTGCGTCTCACCACCACTTAGGGTTTGTGCTGCGCGATCCAGCCCAAGATAACCCACGCCAACTTGTTCCAAAAACGCAAGCCGCGCATCAAGTTCTTTGAGCAAGGTTTTGCTAATCAGCGCATCACGTTCATTCAAGGCCAATTGCATCATGTGCTTACGCAACTGCGTGACGTTTTTCGCCAAAAAGCTAGTAATCGGCGCATCGCCTATTCGTACGGCACGCGCTAACTTGGAAAGCCGTGTTCCTGCGCACGCTGTGCAAATCTTTTGGTCAAGATAGCGAGTCTTGCCTCGTTTGCTTTCGGTTTCGATCACACCTTTGCCCTCACACACAGAGCAGGCACCTTGCCGTGTGTTGAAAGAGAAAAAGCGTGGGTCCAACTCGGGGTACTCCTTACCGCAACTGGGGCACGCGAACTTCGAAGACATCAGCCACAGTTTGTTTTTTGCGCCACGCGCGTGGAGCACACCATCGCCCAAAGCAAGCGCTCGGTGAACTTCTTGTTCAAAAAGGGGATCGGATGATTTTAACTCTGCAACCAAGAGCTCAATATCATGCTCCTTGTAGCGATCGAGCTTCATGCCTGATGTAATTTCTATTAGCTCGCCATCAACACGAGCCATCTTAATGCCCAACGACCGTGCTTTCGCAAGCAGTTCACGATGGATGCCTTTGCGGCCACGCACCGCCGGTGCATATAAACTGAGCTTACCAGCGCGCCCCGCCGCTTTTTTGAGATCCATCACAATAGCTGCTGCTTGACGCGGCGCTATAGGCTCATCGCAGTCCAGGCAATGAAGAACTCCAACGCGTGCAAAAAACAAACGCAGATAGTGCGCCACTTCCGTGACGGTGGCTACCGTTGAATTGACCCCGCCACGCGTAGTGCGCTGTTCAAGTGCCACGCTTGGGGGTATACCCCGAACACGATCAACATCGGGTCGCGGCATTTGCGGAAGATATTGCCGTGCATACGGCGAGAGTGTCTCTAAAAAGCGTCGTTGTCCTTCAGCAAACACCACATCAAAAGCCAGAGTACTCTTACCGCTACCGCTGGGACCGGTGATCACCACGAGTTGCTCCCGTGGCAAATCAATACTGATATCTCTGAGGTTGTGTTCGCGAGCACCCAGCACTTGGATGTAGCCGGAACGTGGCGCAACCGACATAGCCCTTGCGCTCTGTCGTTCTGCCTGCGAAGCCTTCTTTAGCTGGCTCGGTAAAACGATACGGTTCTGCAAGGCTTGTTTCAAAAACGGAGCTGTAAAGGAATCGCTTTTGGCAATGTCTTTGGGAGCGCCCGCCGCCACAACGCGCCCGCCGGCCGCGCCAGCACCCGGACCAAGATCAATCACGTAGTCACTCCGCGCGGCCACACGCATGTCGTGCTCAACAACGATCACCGTATTGCCTCGGTCGATCAAGGTTTGCAGTGAACGCATAAGGGGTTCGACATCAACGGCATACGAGAGTTTCTTCGCAAGCTCGCTATCGCTAAAATGATCCAGCGCGGAGGAGGCAGTCATCTCAAGCACGTCCGCGATATTCTTGCCTTGATAGAGCACTTCAAGAATCGGCCCGATGAAACGCTTGCCTTTGCATTCTGGACAGGGAAAAGTCACGTCCGCCAAAAACTGCATCTCGACGGTCTCGGCGCCTTCACCTTTACAGCTCTCACAGCGTCCTCCAGTGACGTTGAAAGAAAAGTAACCTGCTTTGTAGCCACGCTCTTTGGCTAGAGCTTGCGAAGCAAAACGTTTGCGCACCACATCCCATGCGCCAAGATAGGTAGCCGGATTGCCACGCGAACTGCGCCCAAGCGGCTGCTGATCGACACTTACTACGCCAAGCAACGATTCATGCCCCTTCAACGTCTTAAAGGCCAGCGCTTTGGGCGCTGAAACTTTCAAGCTTCGCTCGATGGCCGGCACCAGTGTTTGTAAAATCAAACTGCTTTTTCCTGACCCGCTCAAACCGGTAACACAACAGAGATTGCCCAACGGAATCTTAACCGTCACATCACGCAGGTTGTGTCCGCTCGCACCACTCAACGTGATCCAGCCCTTGGGTTTGCGCCTACTAAGGGTTTCGGTTGAATGGCCTCGCAGACTTTGTGCGGTAGCGGTGTCTGCTTTAAACAAAAGCTTTGGCGCACCGTCAAAAACACTTGCCCGCCCTGCTCTCCTGCACCCGGACCAAGTTCAACCACGCGGTCTGCACTCATCACAAAAAGAGGATCATGCTCGACCACCAGCGCCAGGTTCTCGCCACTGCCAAGTCCCTTAACTGTATTGAGCAACTGGTGCACATTGTAGGGGTGCAAACCCACCGTGGGTTCATCGAGCACGAACATCGCACCATTAAGACCTGCGCAAAGCGCGCTGCTTAGGGTCACGCGTTGCGACTCACCACCCGAGAGACTGCGCAGCGGACGATCCAAACCAAGGTATTCGAGGCCGACATCCGCCAAGGTTTGCAGACGGGTTTTGCATTCATCACGCAGCAAATCCACCGCGGCATCTTTGTTGGGAAGCTCGCCTAAAAAGCGTAACGCCTCACTCACGGGCATCGCGTAAAATTGCGCTATGTTTTTTCCAGCCAGATAAAAATGCAAGGCCTCAGGCTTCAAGCGACTTCCGCCACAGGCTTCGCAGGGCACGTATTTACGGGACCTTGCAAGAAAAACGCGCACATGAACTTTGTAAGCCTTGCTTTCAAGCCACAAAAACCAAGCGCGCAATCCAAACCACTGTTTCCACGACTTGAGCTTGCCTCCCGTCTCACCATCAAGCAGCCAGCTTTGCTGCGCCTTGCTAAGTTTATCGTAGGGACGATCCCAGGGCAGACCGACTCGCTCACAGTGCTCTTTGAGTTTTTTTCGTTCCCAGGTTGTCGACTTGCCCGTCCATGCTTTGATCACACCCTCTGCAAGACTCTTGCTGGGATCGGGAATAACTTTTTCCCAATCGACTTCCATCGTACGGCCAAATCCTCGGCACAGTTCACATGCCCCAATCGGACTATTGAAAGAAAACAAGCCCGCATTAGGTGGCGCATAGGACAGATAACAATTGGAGCAATACAGCTTCTCGGAAAGTTCCTCGCGATGTGTATCTTCCAAGTGTACCGAGGCGTGTCCCTGCCCGCGCTCGAAGGCGTGTTCCAAAGCCTCCGTGAGACGACGAATTTGAGTATCTTTGGCCACCGTACGATCGGTAACCACATCCAAGATCGCAGCCTTGTTTTTCTTCTTGCCCCAAACCCTCACTCGGGCGCAGCGTCTCAATATCAAGCGTCTCGCCACTTACCATCACTCGCCGGTAGCCATCGGCCAAGAGACGTTCGCGCACCCCCACAAAGTCCTCGATATGGTGCAAACTCAGTCGATAGCTTACTTGCAGTCGCTTGCCAGAGTTGGCAAGAATTAGCCTTTTTGCTGCCATTTCTGGCGGTTCCTTGGCGATTTTCTTGCCACATTTGTCACAATGCAACTCCGAGCTGAGGGCCCAAAGGCTTTTGGCGTAATCGACGATCTCGGTCATCGTGGCCACCGTTGAGCGCGAGGTTTTAACGGAACCTCGACGATCGACTGCGATACCAGCCGCCACCGGTTCAAGACTTTCGACGGGTGGCCGCGGCAGGCGCTCCAAGAATTGCCGCGCATAAGCACTAAAACTCTCGACGTAACGACGCTGTCCTTCCGCGTAGAGAGTTGCAAACGCAAGCGATGATTTTCCAGCACCCGAAGGGCCTGCAAACACCACGAGCGATCCTGGCTCAAGCTCGAGATTGACCTCTTTGAGGTTATGGGTTTTTGCTTTACGGAGCTTGGTCGACTGCATAAGCAAGCGTTACAAACTGCTTCCTCAACGCCGTCAAGGCGCACTTTAGGAAAATATCTTGTTTTGCTTGCTTTTTACCTTTAGTCTCTGGGCACAACAAACCTTTTAAAGGGGGAAGAATGCAAAGAAAACTTAATGTTCTCATGGCAGCCGGTGTATTTGCTGCAGGCTTGGGCATGTTCCAAATGACTGCTTATGCCTATGGCGCAGCAGGATGTGGTCTTGGATCGATGCTCATCGACAGTGATGGCTTCGTGCAGGTATTCGCTGCGACGCTCAACGGAACCTCGGGTAACCAAACCTTCGGTATTACCTCCGGTACGAGTAACTGCGGAGATACCAGCCCAAACATCAACAGTGCAAAAGCTTTCATTCAGACCAACCGTGAAGCCCTTGCAAAGACATCGCGCGCGGACACGGTGAGACCATCTCCAGCCTAAGCACCCTTGCAGGTTGCAAGAGCGATGCTGCTGTTGGAAGCACATTGCAGAGCAACTTCAAGCAAATATTCCCTAACGAGAAAGTTTCGGATCAAAAAGTCAGCGACTCCGTCGTTCGCACCTTGCAACAAAACAAGGGCCTTTCCTGCCAAAGCCTTAGCTAAGGACAGGGTTGTATGACCAAAGGAAGGCCTCGACGCTTATGCGCCGAGGCCTTTTTTATGAAAAGGATGTCTTTGCACCATTTTAATTTTCGATGCCCAATGACTTACGCAATCGCACTAAGCTGCTTGTTTGCTTGTGCCTGCGGCAGCGTCACCCTTAGCCCCATCAACACACCCAAGCCCATACCCAACGACAGCAGGGGAGCTGCCTTTGCAGCCCTTAAAGCACAAGCACTGCAAGCTGGCCTCGCTCAAAAGAAACAGTGGCTAAGGCTTGGACATTGGCTCCCAGCCAAAACAGGCAAAGGTTATCAAAGCGAGGTCGATGGAGCTGGTTTTTTCCTTTCGCCTTACGGCAAGCAGCATCCCGAAGCTGAGCTCATTGCAACCCTTGCAGCATTCATGTTTGGCACCACCGAGCCGAGCACGGAATTGCCCCCAGAACACCCCGCGCTTCAAAATCCTGTCTGCCGCTTTCCAGCACGCTTTGCTTTTATTCTAAAAGAGCTCAAACCGGACCCGTCGCTTTCAAAGTCGAGCAATGCCCTGCCTTTACGGAGTTTTTGCAAGCGATGGATCCTTTCGCAGTAAGCATTATCTTTTCCTCCTATTACTTGAACAACCCCGCATCAGCTTTTGGTCATACCCTACTTCGTATCCACAAACGACGTGAACTCACTACCGAAAAACGGCAAGAGCTTTTGGATTACGGGATTGATTTTTCTGCGGACGTGGATACCAGTAACCCTGTGCTCTACGCCATCAAGGGCCTAAGCGGCATGTTCCCTGCTACCTTCAAGCGCCTGCCCTTTTATTACAAAGTTCGAAAATACAACGACTACGAGTTCCGAGACCTTTGGACCTACGAGCTCAATTTTCCCCAACCAGCGTTGATTATGTTGGTCGCGCATCTATGGGAGCTTGGCGGTACGTATTTTGACTACTACTACATGACCGAGAATTGCTCCTACCATATCCTCGGGCTCCTTGAAGCCGCCTATCCCGAACTAGAACTTCTGAAGCACGTTAACGTTCCGGTCCTTCCCGCAGATACCATCAAAGCTCTTTTTTACAATCCAAGTCTCGTCAAACAGGTCAGCCATCGACCTTCTGCCCGCAACCAACTTGCTGCCCGCCTTTCTGCTCTTGACGCATCACAAAGTGATTGGGTCGGAAAGCTTTTGGAAGACCCCGACCGACCGCTGCCATCACACTGGACTGACGAGACCAAAATTCTCGTACTCGATGCCGCAGCCGATTTGGTGGACGTGCGCTATATGAAGGCATTAATTTTCAAACGCAACTCAAGCGCAGCACTGTTAAAGCAGAAACTATTGGCACGCCGATCCAGCATCCCCAAACCAAGCCAAGACTTAGAGACTAAAGCCCCCGTGCTAAAACGGCCCGAGTTTGGCCACGATTCAAAGCGTTTTGATGTCTCCGGCGGATACCATTCCAAAGGCAAGTTTTTCGGCCAGCTTGATTTTCGATTGGCACTTCATGATCTTGCCGATCCAGCGCCTGGCTATCCGGATCTTGCCCAAATTGAATTTCTGAAGACAAAACTCCGCTATTGGCAGGAAGGTCACAAGCTAAAGCTTCAGCATGCATCCTTCGTACGAATTATTTCACTTCATTCCATCGAGCAATATGATTTTCAACTCTCATGGAATGTGGATGCTGGCGCCACGACGGTCTATCGACAAGGCTGGCAGGCTTGCTTGGCTGCCAATGCAGAGGTTGGAGCTGGACCGGCTAAAGCTTTTTTCAGCGATGCGGTAGTGCTGTTTCTAACCATGGATACGCAGATCCTTGCAGGACCCAATCTTATGGGCCTTGGCGATCTACATGGGGTACGCATCGGAGCCGGGCCAAGCGCTGGCTATCGTCTACGCTTTACGCAAAATCTATTATGGACAGCCCTTGGGAAGTTCCGCTGGTTTCCAACCCAGCAAACGCCTTTGGCTTTTTCTTTGGTAAGTAACCTACGCTACGCACCCTTTAGGCAGTTCGCTCTTGACCTACAAGGCAGTGTTCAAAACTACGGAATCGAAGCCAAGCTTGGCACCTTGTTTTACTTCTAGAGCCTTGACTTAGGCGCACCTACAGTTCCCTATTCCGCAAATATGTTCCAGAAGGAACAGAAATTGTCCATCACAGTAAACAAAAAACCGAGTTTTTTAGCATTTTAACTAGGAATGGCTTTTGCATAGCTAAGCTGTGTGAGGCAACGGTATTCAGCTCTGATGTGTGCAGGTGTCGGCTTAGTTATGTTAAGCGCTTGCATGGAAGGTATGGATGAAGACCTTGATGTTTCTGGTCATCCGAATGCCATTATCGATGGCATCGATGACGCTGGGCATGAAAGCGTACTCTTTATTATAGCTGATGGCGCACTATGCACTGGCGCTCTTATTGCACCAAAGGTTGTGCTTACAGCAAAGCACTGTATTCTTGATGTGCGCACCAGAGATATCGAAGTTGGTATCGGAAGCAGTGTGTTTATCGGCGGCACTTATGCCGATGTAGTAGAGGTCGTAACAACGGAGGGTGATGACCTAGAAAATAAAGACATCGCCTTACTTATTCTCGATGAAGCAGGCTCACTTCCGGTTTTTGACTGGGTGGCCGATAATCCTCCCAAAAAAGGCGATACCATTACCGCGGTCGGCTACGGGCAGCAAGAAGTCGGTCCCAGCAATACCAGTGAAGCAGGCACAAAGCAAAAAGCAACCAGCGAAATCATTCAACTGAACGAGAAAGAATTTTTGATTGATGGCCCGACAACATGTTTTGGTGACTCAGGAGGACCAGCCCTGCTAGATGACGGCCGTATCTTTGGAGTGGTTTCTCGAGGCGTATCCAACTGCAACGGCATCTCCCTTTATACCCGAACCGACGCCTTCGTCTCACTCATCAACTCAGCACTTGTGCAAAGCGGGAGCAAGGCAAACACTGGCAATAGCACTGAGACCACCAATAGCACTTCCGGAGGAGTGGCGATCAGTAGCAATGGGACAATTTTAAACACCGATGGGGCGCCAGCCACCTCGGTAAGCGACGTAGCCGCAAGCGCTGAGGGATCAGGCGAAACGGACGCATCCGTTCCTCAAGCAAATGATACCGGCTGCTCAATCCAAATGCGGCGATCAAACCCCGCAGGTAGTTTTTGGTTTCTCTTTGCCATCGCTACGCTCATTTATAGGCAGCGAAAACACTACAATACGAACTAAGCCCTAGAATACAAATACGGCAAGCGCCACAACGGTGGTCCACTGTCCGTCTTTGTGGCCTTGAGCTGTTTGAGTAATCGAGGTCGTGTTAACGATTTTTCCACTCATTCGATACACTTCTTTACGCTCATCGTAAGCGGTGTCGGCATTAAACTCGACGCCAAGTGTGGTCGCAAGCATGGTTGCAGCGAGATCTTCAGCGTAGTCACCCGCCTTTTTTGCTGTTTCCCCATAAGAGTGGTGCTCAGAGAGATAACCGTAATGACTGCGGTCGGCCGGACGAGCAAGGCCGATGGATGCACAGATGAGGCGGTGGGGCTCATCGGTTGCTTGTCGCGCCATCACACAGTGCACAATTTGTCCAGGCAAAATTAGCTTCTCGCCTTGAGAGCGAGGAAGAATAGTGCACTCGGGAGGAAAAATCGAAGAGACCGTAACCAAGTTCGCTTTTTCAACGCCAGCGTCACGAAGAGCGAGCTCAAATGAGCTCAGGTGATTACGATGAGTTCCTTTGCCTTTGGTGAAGAATATCCCACGAGGCACATAGCTGCCGGACGGATAAGCCTGAAAGTCTGTATAAGAAGGACGGGAAACTTTACTCGAAGCTTTGGCCATTGAAACTCCCTTTTACATTTTCCGGGAGTTTATCGGCCAGTACCGAGCGTACGTCAAGCGTTTTGCACACGAAGAGAATCCTCTTTGGACTAGGGTAAGCCAAGAGTCCAATAAATCCGAAAAAAGGGTCTTTTTTTTAAAAAAAGCCTGTTTGTTAATGGTACAAAAGCTCATAGTGAAGTAAGGGGCTCTCGCACGTAGGATCTCTGGCGGCTTTACGAGCTTTGCACGACACGAATATTTTGTTCTCCTCCAAAGGCTCATAGCCCACGGGAACAAGAAACCTTCGCTGCCGCACAAAAATCGCGATGCTTCTGTGGATGGTTTGATTGCGCGCTCCCCACGGCTTTTGGTTTTTTCAAAAGGGGGTATCCAATGTTTGTCACCCAGCAACCTATTCAGGTTTTTATGACGAAATCGCCGCATTCCATCGGGCAGGACCAAACCCTTCTGGCTGCTCAGGAAAAAATGCGAGAGTTCAGCATTCGTCATCTACCGGTGCTCAAAGGTGGCAAACTTGTTGGAATCCTTTCCGATCGGGATATCGTGATGGTTCAGGCCATGGGTTCATTGGATTTAGAGGCCACCAAAGTAGAAGAGGCCATGACGCCTGAGCCCTTTGCGGTAAGTCCTGCCACACCCATTGCCAGCGTCCTACGGCACATGGCGACTCACCGCTACGGTTGCACCGTTGTCATGAGTGGCGCCAAGGCCGTTGGGATTTTCACCACCACCGATGCCGTTCGATTGCTTGCCGAAACACTTGATTCCGGTTCGTTGACAGGGCTCGGAGAGCTCACTCCGGGTGAAGTGCGTGCACGTGTCCTTGCCGAGCACGCCGTCATCCGACGCCTTCTCGATAAGACTCGTTTATCTGCTGAAAATAGCAAAAATAATGCCACCAAAGCAAAGCTCGAGCAAATGCATGATGATGCCATGGAGCTTTTCTCGGTCCTTAGCAAACACCTGAACCTTCAGGAAAAGCTCTTGGCCCCCGCCCTACGTGATGCAGACGGTTTTGGCGAAGCGCGTGCCAGCCGACTTATGGACGAAATCTCAACCCAGCGGAAAACCTTGGAAGACTGCCGCGCCATTGCGATGGCGCCTTCCATAAAAGCCGCTCAAACGGTGCTTGAGTTCGTGGACAACATGCTCGACCGTCTCAAAAAGGAGGAAAGTACGCGTCTTAGCCCTGAGCTTTTACGAGACGACCTCATCCAAGTTAGTTTTTCGGGCTAACGAAAGGGACTTCAACTATCTGCTCAGTCTCACTACCTTCGGCTCTAATTCGCAACTGTACTTTGTGAATCTGACTCGCTTTGCCGCGAGGGACAAGTACAAACACAGGTATGCGCCGAGACTTCAGTGATTCAAGTTCGACGGTCGTTGCAGGGATAATGAACTCTTGTCCCTGCTTGGCCACACCTTGAATGCTAAACACGGCGGTCTTTTCCCGCTTGTTTACCAAATGAAGTTCGAGCGAATTGCGTACCTTACCATCTTGAAGCTGATAGGGAGCGCCTTGCATGCGCAATAAATTAGCTTCGTAGTCGCTGCGACTACGGAAAGCAATGGTTGCCACGGTAAGCCCGATAAGGCCCATCGCAATATAGAACCAAAGTCTAGGCCTAAAGAATTTCTTTGCTTCGCCGTGCAATCCATTTAATGAATCGTAACGCACTAGACCCTTAGGGCGCCCTATCTTGAGCATGATTTCATCGCAGGCATCAATACATGCCGCGCAACCAATGCAATCAATCTGAAGACCGTTTCGTATATCAATACCCGTCGGGCAAACCACGACGCAACGGTTACAGTTAATGCAATCACCGTTGTTTGGATCAGAGACTTTGCCCCGCGGCTCACCGCGCTTTTCGTCGTAGCCGATGACCATGGTATCCGAATCGGTAAGTACAGACTGCATACGGCCATAGGGACACATGATCACGCAAAACTGCTCACGGAACCAACTGAAATTAAAATAAAACACAGCAGAAAAAGCCATCACCCAAGCAAAGGCTGTAGGATGTTCAGCTGGAGAGCCTTGAACCATCTTGATCATCGATGGCAAGGACACAAAATAACTCAAAAAAACATGGGCTAAAACAAGAGTGATTGCGATAAACAGCAGATGCTTAATTAGCTTTCGCCAAACTTTATCAAAGTTCACCGGAGCAGCGTTACGGCGAAGACGTGTCTGCCGCGGACCTTCAACCCAGCGCTCAATGCGACGATAAACCCCCTCCAAAAACACAGTCTGCGGACACGCGTAGCCACACCAAACGCGCCCCCACATTGAGGTCAACACGAACAAGACGTAGGCAAGTCCGGTCACTAGGAAAAAGACCAACCAGAAATCCTGAGCGTTGAAGGTCGAACCAAACAAGTAAAAGCTTCGATGCTGCAAATCTAAAAACATCGCAGGGTGCCCACCGATTTTAATAAAGGGCAAAGCGACATATATGGCGATAAGCACCACGAAGAGCAGCGCTCGGAGCGAAGTAAAGCGTCCCTTTACGTCTGCCGGATGGACAAAGTTTCGCTGCCCGTCTTGACGTATCGAGCTTGTAGTCTGCTCGGTTGCGATTGTCATGATTAACCTCAGAGACCAGTGCCCTTAGGGGAAAGGAGTGGCCCATGTCGCGCAAGAGGATTCCTCGAGTCGCGACTTTGCTTCACTTTCTTTCCAAGCGCAGCACTAGTTGACTGCTTTCGCCTCCACCGCATCCGGTGTCGCTGCGCTCGAAGGCTTTTCATCTTTGTTTTCTAACTTGGCCGTATCCGATGCGGCGGGGGCTTTGGCACCTTCATTAGCCGAGCTATCAGTTTCCTCAACAGTTTGCTCTTCGGGAGCTGATTCAGCCCCACCCTCTTTCCACTCTTCTCCCTCCGGAGCTTTACCTGGAACGTTCGTATTACGTAACGTTAGCACAAAAGCGACCACTTGCTTGGCCTTTTCTGCACCAAGCACTGGCCCCCAGGCAGGCATACCTTTGGCAGCAAAACCTTGGTCCACTATTTTATAGATGTCGGTAGCCGCCCCACCATGGATCCAATATGCATCTGTCAAGTTGGGCCCAATATTGCCCTGTCCTTTGTCGAGATGGCAGGCCACACAATTGGCAACAAAGACTGCTTTGCCCGCTTCAACAGCGGCGGCGTCCGCTGACATGCTGTTTAGCATTTCGGCGCTCACTTCTTCTTTGGGCGCGTTGCTGTTTTCAGCTATCTTGGCTTGGTAAGCCGCAAGCGGCTGAAGTCCCGATTCATAGACCTGGTAGTAAAACCAATAGCCGATGGCAAAGATAACGGCGATGTAGAAGGTGGCGAGCCACCAGTTGGGCAAACGATTGTCGGCTTCTTCAATGCCGTCGTATTCGTGTATAATGTCGCCTTGGATTTCATCGGTGCGGCGTACTTCACTCATGGCTCACTCCCTCTTTTTCATCAAGTGGCATGCGTGCAAGTTTATCCAGATCAGCAGCACGCCTCCAAAAGGTTCGAATGATTATTCCTACAAAAACCAGCATGAAAAGAAACAAAGCAATCATGGGCAAATAGAGCACAGGACTTTTTCTAAAAAATTCCATGGCCATCCAGCTAATCATGAACCACCTCATTCTGTGTAGTGCCCGCGGCAGACTGCTCTGTGGGTCTCAGCACGGCTTGGGGTTGTTCTTGTTTAGTTTGTGTTGCCTTGAAGCCCAAACGTTGCAAATAAGCGATCAAAGCAACAAGCTTGCTATCTTCTTTAACCGAACTCTGTCCTTCGTTTTTCAAATCCGCAGCAATCTGCGCAGCCTGCATGCGTGCTGACTCTTCAGCATTGGCAATTTGCTCTGGCGTATAGGGCACACCCACCGCACGCATAGCTCTAAATTTGCTTGCCGTTTTTGAAAAATCCACCGAGGTCGTTTCCAAGAATGGATACGGCGGCATGTTGGACTGTTGCGAAATCTCACGCGGATCGATCATGTGCCTGTAGTGCCAAAGGTTCGAATACTTGCCTCCAACACGCGCAAGGTCAGGACCGATACGCCGCGACCCCCACTGAAACGGATGATCAAATACTGAATCGTCCGCAGTGGACACATCTCCGTAGCGAGCCGTCTCCCAGGTGAAGGGCCGTATCATTTGCGAATGGCATACGTAACAACCTTCATTGACGTAAATATCACGCCCTTCAAGTTCCAGTGCTGAATATGGCGTCTGCTTAGCCGATGCAATGGCTTCAGGAGCGGCCATGATGGTGGGTACCAACTCCGCAATACCACCTGCGATAACAGAGATAGTGACAAACACCGTGAAAAGCACAGCCCTGCCCTCTAAAATGCGGTGCCATGCTGTTTGACCGGGTTCTTGTTTACCAAGACCAAGCGCCAACCCGCCAACAATGGCTGTACTAATGGCTATCACCATAATCACAGTGGCCGCTATCGCGTTAAGGAATGCGACGGCAACTACCATTACTGTAACTGCCAAGATGAGCGTGATGGGTTTTGCAAACGCTAGTTTGTGCCAAGGCACGGCATCTTCAGAAGAAAAATCTTCAATCACCGCTTCAGTTTCTCCGTCCACAGCCTTGCCAGACTTCGCAGTCATCACAAGGTTCCAAGCCATCAAAATGAAGCCCAAAAGATAGAGTGTTCCGCCAAGGGCACGCGTCCAGTACAGCGGTTTAAGCTCAATCAAGGTCTCCAAGAAGTTTGGATACATCAGGCCGCCACCGTCGTTCTCTGCACGCCACATCAAGCCTTGAGTAATGCCGGCAATCCACATCGAAGCGACATAAAGCACAATGCCAAAGGTGCCGAGATAGAAATGCGCATTGGCTGCGGATCGAGAATGAAGTTTTGTGCCGTATAGGCGGGGTACCATCCAATAGAACATGCCAGCTGCCATAAAGCCGTTCCAACCAAGGCCGCCCGCGTGCACGTGCGCAATAATCCAATCGGTATAGTGAGCCAAACCACTCACGCTCTTGATCGAAAGCAAGGGTCCTTCAAATGTCGACATCCCGTAAAAGGTCACGCCCGCTGCAAAAAGTTTGAGCACGGGATCTTCCCGTAGACGATCCCAAGCACCACGCAAGGTAAGTAGACCATTGAGCATGCCGCCCCAACTTGGCAAAATATAAATGAAAACCAAGGACCAGAAATGAACGATGGATAGGCGATAAGAGAAGACGGGGCGATCCGCCGCTTTGGGCAGGAAGTAATACATGATGCCCAAGATGGGAGTCGTCAAAAAGAAAGCAACAGCATTGTGACCGTACCACCACTGCACCAGGGCATCTTGAACCCCAGCAAACACGGGATAACTCTCTAAGAAGCCAACAGGAATCGCCAAACTGTTTACGATATGCAAAACAGCAATCGCAATAAGCGTTGCAATATAAAACCAGAGCGCAACGTACAGATGTTTTTCATTGCGCCTCGCAAGCGTCCAAAAGAAGTTGACAGCAAACACCACCCAAATAAGCGCGATGGCTATATCGATGGGCCATTCAAGCTCGGCATATTCTTTCGATTGTGAAATACCAAAAGGCAAGGTAAGCGCTGCCGAAACAATAATGAGCTGCCAGCCCCAAAAATGAATCTTCGCGAGCAAATCCGAAGCCAGTCGAGCTTTGACCAAGCGCTGCGTTGAATAGTAGACGCCCGCAAAAATCATATTGCCCACAAACGCAAAAATAACTGCATTGGTGTGCAAAGGACGTAGACGGCTAAAAATCAAAAACGGAGGGATGTTGGCCTGCCAGAATGCAAGCTGAACAGCGATGATCACTCCCACCAACATCCCGACGATTCCCCATATCACCGATGCCGCGACAAACTGCCTGGATATCTGATCGTTGTAGGTTATGCGCTTCGTCTGCATCTACTTTACTCCTTTGAATATTCTTGCTTAACGTTTGCGTTTGCAAAGCGTTCAGGGCTTTCATCATCTTCAAGCGGCAACAATGCCATGCGTTCACTATGTTCGTGCGTGTGCTGAAGGATAGTCCACACGTAAAAAGCGACCGCCATCGCTACCAAGGTCAAACTAAGAAAAATTAGCAGTGTTAAAACTTCCACAAAGCGCTCCTCTGTGAGAGTGCAGCCGTTGTCGCTACAATGAGTAGAAGGGAACTCGTCGGCATCAAAATGGCTGCAAGCCATGGTGTCATCAGGCCAGCCGCGGCCACGGCAACAGCGCCTACGTTGTAGAGCACAGCAAAACTCAAGTTAAACAGTAACACCTTTGCTAGTCGCTTGGCCGCAACAAGCGCAATACGTAGTGGAGCTAAGCCTGGCGTGACCAGATAGAAATCAGTTTTTGCCGGCATAAAAGGTCGATCAAAAGCGGGCGTTCCTGAGCAGAGCGCATGCTCTACCGCAAGACTATCATTGACGCCATCGCCCATCATGAGTGCATGCCTTCCAATTCCTTGTTCGAGCCATGATGCTTTTTCTTCAGGAAGCCGTTGAGCAAGAATGTGGGACTCCGATAGTCCTAGTTCCTGACCTAACACTTGCGTTCTTTGTTGTTCATCCCCGCTAAGTATCCAAGTCTCGTAGCCCATTGCCCTGAGCCTCATCAATTCATTCCGCGTGTTTGGCCGCAGAGTTTCGTCTGTTTGAAGCGGAAAGTATAGTAAGTTGTCAACACAAAAAACAAGGTCGTGCAAATGACTTTCAACGCCTTTTTGGACCCATGCATGTGAACCAAAACGGTACAATTTTCCGTGATAGCGTGTTTCCATACCTTTTCCAGGTATTTCGCGAACACTAAGCTCCGATATAAAAGCCGGCTTAGACTCGATGGCATCCAGCACGGCCATCGCTTTTGGATGGTTGCTGCAATTGCTAGGTTGTACAAAACGCTTGTGGCCTCAGCGTCAAGGGAGCCAAGCGCCTCAGGATGACGAAGACTAGCTCGTCCTGTGGTCAGCGTTCCTGTCTTATCGAATACCAGGTGTTTTACGGCGCGAACTCGCTCAATGAAATCAAGACGACGCACAAAAATACCGGCACGACGCAAGCCCGCATAGACCAGTTGATAGGCCAATGGCGTTGCAATGCCAAAAGCACAGGGACAACTTACAATCAACACCGAAGTTGTGATCTCCAAAGCGCGATACACGTTCGCGCCCAGTACTAGCCAACTCAGCAAAGTAAGGCTAGCAATACCAAGCACTGCTACAACATAGATTCCGGCAACTTTTGCCACCACTTCGAAGGCGTTTAGTCCAGCGCTGGATTTCGAAGCAAGCTTACCAGAACGGAATCGTCAAACGATTGCACAGCTTTAAGTTGGACCGAATGTTCAGCAATATGAAACGAACCAGCAGGGACTCGCATGCCTTGTTTGTAAGGTCTCGCTTCACTTTCGCCGTTGATCCAATCCAAAGAAAAGAGACTTTGCTCATCAAGGAGCTCCGCATCCACTGGCAACAAGTCACCCATAGCCAGCACCAAGATGTCGCCGTCACGAATCGTGTCACAGGGAACAAAGATTAACCTGCTTCCCTTCCCTACGCCGAACTAAAATACCGTCACTGCCATCCATCGCCAACAAATGGCGCCGATTGCGCTCAAGCGCTCGTTCTTGCAAAAAGCGACCCAACAACATCAAAGCTATAAAAATAGTGAGGGTGTCATGGTAAGCAACTTGTTGAACGCCTCGCACAAAAGCTAAGAGTGAACCGCAAAATGCAAGGCCAATGCCTAGAGCAATGGGGACATCAAAATGCAGTACTCGCTTTTGAATCGCCGTCCATGCCGAACGAAAAAAGACACTACCTCCTACAATGACGGCAATCACCGAGAGGAAAAAATTTACGGTATTCACAAAACGATACAGTTCGCCTTCATGAAGACCCAGATAGGTCGCAATCGCAAACAACATTGCGTTCCCAGCAAGCGCTAGACAAATGCCCATGCGTATCAACAAGGAATCACTTTGCTTCTCGCGTTTTTTGCTGCGAGGCCCAAAACGATACCCAAAGCTTTGCAATTGAGAGACCCACTCCCTCAAAGGGAAATGTTCATCAACCGACAGATCCACCGACCCCAAGGATGGATTGGTAATAATGCGGTAAGCACCTTGTTGACGACGAAAAAGTGTTTCAAATAGCCAAACGCAGCCCGTGCAGTGCAGACCTTGCACATCTAGCCTCACGTGCTGGATTCCCTCGGACACCTTTTGCTTTTCCAGTTGCTCTAACCACTTTAAATCAACGGCTTTTGAATTTGTATCGGCAACCGGAATCCCGCGCCCTCGGCGCAAACTATAGTACCGGCCTAGCTTCTCTTCGTGAAGCAAACTAAAGACAACCTGACAGCCCCGGCAACAAAACTCGCCGACGGATCCAGGTCCAAGAGGCAATGCACAATGTTTGCATACCGTTGCCTCTTTGTTGGAAGCCTCTGCTTTAAAAACCACCGATTGGTTCATATCATGTTGCTGAGATTGCACTATTTTGTGTCCGTCATCCGCCAGCCACATGACAACGTAGCCGCATTGCTATGCTTATTGATCCTTGGCTTTCATTGCTTCGTGACTGTTGTCATGGCAACAATCATGCTCTGCTTTTGAAGACATCGCTTTGAACGGACGCCATATAAAAAGCACCGCACCTAGTAAAAAAGCTGTCGCAAAAACGTAGCGTCCTGCACCCTGCGAAAATCGACGCAAAACACCTGAAAGTAAACCGACACCAAGCAGAGCTGGTGCACTTGCTGCGGCGAAACCCACCATTCGCAGTGCTCCGCCTAAAGCATTCTCGGCTCCTGCTGCTAAAAGAAGAGCAGCCGCTAAGGCTCCGCAAGGCAGAAAACCCGTCATTAAGCCCACAGCCCAAGGCTGGCGCGGAATAAATCGAAGCACAAACTCTAACAATGAAAAGCGGGGTTTCTTCTTTTGCAACGACTGAGTTTGCACCAGAGTCCGGTCACGTGGTTTCCACAAAAACTTGAACGCCGCCAGCAAAAGCACGAACGCTACCGACCAGGAAAGCAGCGCCGAAACCCACGGAAGACTAAAACGGTTGGTGATCCAAGACCCCGCGTGCCCCGCCAATGCACCCAGCACCACGTAACTTGCAAGGCGCCCAAGTTGATAGAGCCAAGCCGAGGACTGACCTTGGCGCTGCGCGCAAGCATAGGCTGCCAAAGGACCACACATTCCCAAACAATGAGGGGCTGCAGCCAAACCAGCAGCGCCTCCTAGCGCAAGCGAAGCAATAAAGGACATAGCTACCTTTTGATCAAGAGGAGAACTGTTTTAGTTCCAGGTTAAAGCGCAGCTAGTCTATATCTCAAAACATATAATTACAAAAGTAGAGGCGGCCCTACAAGAGTAAGGCCGCCTTCTTATTCATGCTTTATTTGATATCGATTTTCTTCAGTTTCGGGCTTGTTTGAGCCTTGCGTGCAACATCAACTTGCAAAAGCCCCTCTTTGAAGTTGGCCTTGATATTGTCCTGATCCGCGTCCTCCGGAAGAGAAAATGACCTCATGAAGCTTCCATAAAAGCTCTCGATTCGGTGATACTTTGCTTTTTTCTTCTCTTCCTGGACTTTGCGCTCTCCGCTCACGGTCAGGACACGATCGTGTACTTCGACATGAGCGTTTTCCTTAGTCACCCCAGGCAACTCAACTTCAATAGAGTAATGTTCAGGAGATTCTGAAACATTCACTGTGGGGACCCAATCGGTGTGAGATAAACGTTCCTCGTTTCCGGTGCCAGGCCATTGACCGAGCACTCTGGAGAGCCGGGAACTCATTTCCTCAAGTTCACTGAATGGATCCCATTGCGCCCTTTGTGTTCTTCGAATTAAGCTCATAATTGGCCTCCTTTCTCGTAATTTTAGCTTAATCATGCTTTGCAAGCTGTAAAGGGGCTGGTTTTAACTGTTTGGACCGCTGCGCAGCGGCGCTCCAAAGAGGGGATTCACGACAATCCCCTCCCGAGCTGGACCGCTGCACAGCAGCGCCCAAAGAGGGACTCACGCGAGTCCCTCCCGAGCGCGCTTTGCGCGTCGGCTCCCTCCCCTGCGGGGCTCGCTTCGCGCCTTGGCTCCCTCCCCTGTGCGGGCTCGCTCTGCTCGCGGGGTGAGAGCAGGTACGCTATGACATAGCAAATAGCCGTTAGCTTGACGAAGTTGGCCAGCGAAGGTTCAATGGAGCTGTACATAGGAAGATGGCGCCTTGGAAACCATCTGGCATTCCAAACCCATGAAGGAGTACTACCATGAACGTGCAAGACATCATGACCGCCGAGCCCATCGTCATCCAACACGACCTCCCCATCATTGAAGCATTGGCGCTCATGCAGGAAAGCAACGTCCGACATCTACCCGTTTTAGAGGGGAAAAAGCTGATCGGTATGATAAGCGATCGAGACTTGCGCTCGGTGTATGCTTCATCGACTGTCGATGAACATGCCCTATTGGGCCTAGCAAAACAGTTCAGAGCTCCTGTCTCAAAAATCATGGCATCGGATGTCGTTCTCATTCAACCCGAAGCCGAACTCAGCGAAGCTCTTGACCTTATATTAGAACAAAGTGTCGGAGCACTTCCCGTCGTTGATCCAATTTCCGACAATTTGGTAGGCATCTTGAGTTATGTTGATGTGCTACGAGCAGTGCGCGAGTATTTGCCGTAATTTCCAATGAAACGAGGACAGTATGGTCGAAGATCTTAAAGTCGCAGACATCATGACCACCACGGTCCATGTGCTTTACGAAGAAGACAACCTCGAGAAGATTCGCAAACACATGGATAAATACAGCATGCGCCACCTGCCGGTTGTCGATGATGAAAAAGTGGTTGGGATGATTTCTCATCGCGATGTTCTGCGCATGGCAGTTAGCGCACTTGAACCTTCGAGCGTGGCGAATTCACTGGATCATCGCATCTCAGAAACGTTTGTCGGCGCCGTCATGACCCGAGACATTAAAACCGTGCATAAAAACAGCTCCGTCCGTGATGCAGCAAAACTTTTGGTCTCTGGACATTTCGGCTGTCTGCCAGTTCTTGACGATAGCGAGAAACTCGTTGGGGTTGTGACTGAATCCGACATCCTCAAAGCCGTAGCTCACAAACTCTGATCGTGGGTTGTTTGTGAAAACTCTCTTCTTAACGCTCGTTATTTTTACCGCAAGTTGCTCTACAGCAACCAGAGCTCCAGGCGTCGGCGGTAGCGGCGGCGGCGGAAACATCGGCGGTGGCCCAGCTACGGTGCTGGACGGCGGCACTCCGACATCGGATGCCTCGACTCAAGCTGCCACCGTATGTATCGATGTGCCTGCAGAAAGCACAGCCAATGAAATCTCAGTAACGTCCTCAGGGCTTTTCATTACCTTTTGAACTATTCAAGATAGAAGCGCAGTGGAATTGCCTATCAAGTACCCCGACGGCAATCGTTAAGCTAAAGTAACGTCAATTGCGATGATAGCCTCAACGAGACACAACGCCTCTGCTTAGTATTCCCGCTATTCCAGAAAACAGCGATAGCGCAACCATCACAGACACCGCGCTGTACAGCAATACTGGCAGCCTAAGCGGTGTTTGCAGTTTCGATGACGGAAGTTTTGTCTTTGAAAGCAATGCAGTGTCCGCATCGAGAATCAAGGTCGCAAATTTAGCCTATACAACGTGCTAGCGGATTGTTCAGGAGAACTTGGCGGCAATGAAGTCACGCTTAGTGGAAAATTTGATATTGACCTCGGCCTTAGCTACCCCGAGGCATGCCCGTGACACACTCACCCAAGCTCTCCATCGTCGATTTTCGTCCAGGGCTAAGAGATGCTTTTAAAAGCCTAAACGAAGCCTGGATCCGTCGTTATTTTATCTTAGAAGAAACCGACAGGATTGCGTTAGAGCATCCAGAAGAAAAAATTATACAGCCTGGCGGGTGTATCTTATTTCTACTTGAAGGAAACGACGTTTTAGGCTGCAGCGCTCTTGTCAAAAAAGACAACACATGTTTTGAACTCGCAAAGATGGCCGTGGCAGATCATGCTCAGCGGCGAGGTTATGGTGAGCTGTTGGGACACGCATGCATGGAACGCGCCAAAGAACTAGGTGCCGAGCGCCTTTATCTTGAGAGCAACACATCGCTTGCACCGGCCATGGCACTTTACAAAAAGCTAGGTTTCAAACGACTACCTCAATCCGAAACGCCCTACATGCGCTGCAATATCCAAATGGAATTGTGGCTCTAGAATCACCCTATCGCTCGCAGTCCATAGCTATGCTATCGTCGCCCACTATGGCTGACCTAGCAGCACAAACATGCATACCTTGCAAAGGTGGCGTTCCACCTCTTGCAAGTGAAAAAGCACAAGAACTTTTATCGCAAGTTGACCGACATTGGAGAGTCATCGACAACCATCATCTGGAACGCAGTTTTCCTTTTGACGACTTCAAACAAGCCCTCGCCTTCACAAATCAAGTAGGACAGATTGCAGAAGAGCAAGGACACCATCCAGATATCTACCTAGCATGGGCTCTGGTTAAGGTTCAGATCTGGACACATAAAATCGACGGACTCACCGAAAGCGATTTTATTCTAGCGGCAAAGATAGACACTATCTGAACACATACCCTAGCGCTTAGTTCGGTGGCACTATAAAATAAAGAGAACGCGTACTTACTTCGGTAATACTATCTGCAATGACACTAAGCTTCGCGGTAAAAAGTTGTGCAGTATTTGTTGCGGGCACAGTTGTGTTGTTTTTGACGACGAGCTTCCAACACAACGGGGTTTCTGGAACTATGTTGACATATTGGTCCTGAAAACCATCGGCATTGCTATCGACATCCGTCAGATTATCGGAGCATTCTGCACTTCCGAGTTGGAGTGTTTCAATGTGATCTACAAAAGAAAACTCCGTATCGACAGCATCACTTTGATCATCCAAAAATTCAATATTCAGGCTCAACGGAGTGGCGCTTATCAGCGCACGCAGGCCCGATTCGATAGCATTTGCGGCATTGCTCGAAGCCCCATCGAAAACAAGAGGCGCATTGTTTTGCGTAGAATCAACGGCTCCGGTCGCGGTAGCCATGGTTTGCAGATCACTCGTCACGTCAGCAGACGCGCCAGAACCAACAATGCCAACCAGTTTGGCCCCGCGATTATTCAACTCATTGCTCACAACAGGCCAAGCGGGGCACTCGTAAGTATCCGCGCTAGAGAGCGGAGCTTCATCGGTCGCAAGCAAAACAACGGGAAGCGCACCTTCACGAAAACACGGATAGCCATAGCCAATGAAACCACTGGTTGAGGCAGGCGATGCCGCACAACTTGCACGCGCAGCGACGCTATCCAAAGTACACACTGATTGCGCTGAACCTGAACCCGTCACAGCGGCCCAAACCCCAAAGGTCAATGTCTCAGAACAACAGCCTCCTGGTTCCGTTGTTGGGATACTAGAAAAACTTGGCGAAACTTGTAAGTCTACGTGATTCTCGTAAGGTAGGCCGCCGCTACCGGAATATCCAATACTGCCAGCACCAGCCCAAAGATCGGGAATACAGTCCGCTGGATCGCCAATACCTACAGGCGGACAGCTTAGATTGTTGACGACAGTAGCCAAGTTATCGCGAATCGAAGCGATTTCCGTTGCCATCGAGCCTGAGCGATCCAGCAGCACATACATATCCACAGCCTGTAGCTTTGGCTCAAATGCCAATGTCTCATCTTCAGGCTGCGGCGCTGTACTTGGCTGCATGACAAACACCAAATCGCCATTCGCATTCGGATTGTCGCTGGCATCGTTAGGATCCGTACTCACGGTTACTTCAATCAAATCGCTAGCACCATCTGAATCTGTGTCGGCAAGTCGGGCACTGGTTTCGCCCGCGTCCTTAACGCCATCACAGTCCTTGTCTTCATCACCATCGCTAAGGCCATCGTTATCGCTATCAAGGTCCAGATAGTCCGCCTTGCCATCATTATCGCTATCTACGGGAGAAGCCGTTTGTGCTTCATCTTCATCGGAGCGACAGTCTCCGTCGGAATCAAGATCCAAGTAATCAGGCGTGCCATCGCCATCGGTATCACGATTACTTTGTTGCCCTTCGTCGATGTCACTGATGCCGTCGCCGTCACTATCGCCACCGTCCACCGAAGCGTCTGTTGCGCTATCCGGCAAGGCGTCCTGAACACTTGCATCGCTTAGATGATTTTTCGTTTTGCTTGAGCCACAATCAATCAACGCTACCGACAACAGGGCTAAAATCCCGAAAACTAACCTATGCATCATCATAAACCCCTCATTTGAAGATTCATAGCGCTATCACACAGCAAGCATCGTATCACCTTCCCAAAGCTCGCACAGTGAATGCTACCATCCCAGCAATAGAAAATCGAAACAGTTTCCACACGCTGTTTTTCTGTAGTTGTCCATCGAGCGCTAGGGAAAATGCCCAGCGCTGAGCGCCCCGCTAGAGGATCAAATCTAATTCTTTGCTGCAATCTCTACAACGTCATAAAGCACACCTGAGCTGGGTGAAGGTAAGGGCTTCAGTACAACAAAGAATGTTACTACCTGAGTATTTTCCTGTCGTTCAGCTTCAGCCAAAATGTTCCCATCATTGTCAATCCCGTACACCTTAGGAATCTTTTCATACAAAGTCGGCACTTGCGTATCAAGAAACTGCTCGTAGTTGGCCGGCACTGTGTGTTCTGTTGTGTTACCAATCCACGCGCGTTGCGTTCCGGTCTGCGTCACCGTGGCGACTCCGACCACCATCGACGAAGCGTTAACGGAAAGCGCAACACTGCGATCGACAGGAACCTCAAACTCATAGAACGCCCTGGTGTAGTGGGCGCCCGCAAGGCCGAGAGGATCCAGCGTCCATTCTGCAGCTTGAACCGAAGCTTCGTCCGGCCCTAGAGCACCTACAACAGACGCAACAAGATATAAACCATTGGTCGCGTAGGTATAGCGCCGAAGTCCGTATGTACGGGCGTAGGTATCCGTGGCCGTGGCAAAATTTTGGCCGTTTCCAGTATAAAGATCAGTTCCCCATCCGCTACCACTCACAGAGCCCCAAAAACCACCGGTATACACAACGGTAAAACCATCATCCCAAACATGCGTTCCCGTCACATAAGCCGGCAACTCCCGCTCATCAGACAACTCATCGGGGGAAACTCTGAGATCCCGCGGATATCCACAGGATGTCGCTATGGGCAAATCGTGTTCCGCACTTGAACTCAGTTTAACTATTTTCGCTGAAACGGCACCCCCGACCCGTTCCAAAAACACAACGTGTGGATTGTTGTCAACGGCGATAGCCTTAGCATCGCGGTCCGTCCACAACACGGTGCCCACATTTTGTCCTGCAGCCCAATACACAGCTCGAAATTCCATGCCACTACCAGAACTGGTTTCATACCAGCCAACGACACCACCATCGTCCGCCATGCCACTTACTCTGATTTTATCAGCAGCCACTCCATTGACGCTAAGTGCTGTACCTAGCTCAGTCACCAAATTAAACCGAAAGGGACCACTACCGTCATGTGGATCGAGCACGAGTTGAGCATTTCCGGCTACCAAGCCATAGGCCGAAGTATCTACTGTCTCGTATTCAGGATCTTGCTGAGCGAGACTGGAACAAGGACTGCAAGCACCACAACTACCACCACAGTCCACCCCTGTCTCATCGCCATTTTGAAAACCGTCAAAGCAACTCGGCTCCAAGCAGTGATTCGTCAAGGAGCAATAACCCGAATCACAATCATCATGTTGGACACAAGGGGCGCCAATTGCTCCGCATTGAACACAGCCGCCACCACAATCAAGAGCTGTTTCATCACCATTTTGAAAACCGTCAAAACAGTCAGGAGTCTGACACCTATCAAAAGAGGGATGACAGAAACCAGAAACACATTGCTCGTCACTTGCACATGTCGAGCCGTTGGCCAAATTGTCTATAACCGTAACAACAACATCTTCATCGAGCTGCACATCGGCTTGTCCACTATCAAGCAAGCTATCATTTTGGTCAGACCCGGCATCAAGCGAAACACCTGTTGAGGCTTTTTCAGTACAAGAAACGGTTAGAAATGAAACAGTAAACAGAGCTGTCCCAAGCAAACAAGAACAAAAGCGCATAACAACCACCCCCAACAAGATTTATTCATGCCCAAACAAACTCTCAGCTTAACACACCACGAACAGGCTGCAAAAGCTACAATAGCGACACGTATATACACTTCAAGACATCGAAAGATGTTCGAAACGCCTCGGTAGCCAAACACGAAAGGTCAAAGCCTGTGGTGGGCTATTTATCGTGCTTTCCCAGAGTTTCTAGCCCTAGGCAATCTTTTTACTGAAACGCACTGAAGCTAAAAACACAAGCACCAGCAGAATGACGCTCAGCCAAAAAAGCTCCGGAGCAACGTCCATAAACGTGCTGTCTTTTAGAGTGATGCCACGCACAATGCGTAAAAAATGTGTAAGCGGAAGAATCTGAGCAAACCATTGAGCAGGCTCGGGCATGCCCTCAAAAGGAAACATAAAGCCGCTTAGTAAAATATTCGGGAGCAGAAAGAAAAAAGACATTTGCATGGCTTGCTGCTGCGTTGTTGCCAGCGTGGAGAAAAAAAGACCAAGTGCAAGGTTGGCCGCAATAAACACGAAAGCCAGGATGTAGAGCATAACAATCGAGCCATGAATGGGGACATCAAACACGATGCGACCTGCGCCAAGAACCAAGGTCATCTGCAAATAGCCAATTACAATGTACGGCAGAATTTTCCCCACGATAAGTTCAATACGTTTGACCGGAGAGACCACGAGCTGCTCAAGCGTACCGCGCTCTCGCTCTCGAGCGATGGCCATCGCGGTAAGCATGACCATCGTCATCGTCAAAATTACACCAACCAAACCAGGCACGACAAAAACAGCAGTGCGAAGTTCGGGATTGTACCACGTCGAGGGCTCAATGCTTATGGGCTGCACCACTGGGCCTGAGCCACTGCGAATCAAGTGCGCAACCATCAACTCATTGGACCGTGCTGCAACCAGCGATGCGGCGGTGTTCGTGGCGCTAGCTACAATCTGAGGATCCGATCCATCAACCACAAGCTGCACGTGCGCAGTGCGCCTTCGTGCCAGATCCGATGCATAAGCTGGAGGAAAAACCAACGCCACGCGAGCCGTCGCCGAACGAAGCGCCTGCTCAACTTCATCGTAGTCTCTTACGGCTCCGACAACGTCGTAAAACTCCGTTGCTTCCATGCTGCGAACTAAATCTCGCGATTCAGCGCTGCCATCCTGATCAAAGACCACCATCGGGATGTGCCGCACATCCGTATTGATCGCATAACCAAACAGCAGGAGCTGCACCACCGGAAGCGCCAGCATCATAGCCATGGTCAACCGATCCCGACGAAGCTGCAAAAGCTCCTTACGCGCAATAACCAAGGGCCGAAGGTTCATGAGCTCCTCTGCTGATCATGGCGCACCATCGACACAAAAGCATCTTCAACGTTGACCCGACTCTCTCGAGCCGAAACGAGGTCAATGCCAGCTTTCGACAAACTCTCATGCACTATACTTTCGGGATCACGACCACCCACTGTTGCCACCCGTAACACATGCCCCCAATGGCTCACTTCATCCACTTCGGGATGGTCGCGAAGCAACGCGCTGGCCTCGGTAGCGCGCTCAACTTCAACTTCAATAGCCCTTAGATGACGACGAGCCACAATTTGCTCCGGTGTGCCGGTATCGAGCAGCTCACCTCGAAAAATAAAAGCCAGGCGATGACAACGCTCCGCTTCATCCATGTAATGAGTGGTTAAAAGCACAGTGGTTCCAGACGCAGAAAGACGGTGAATCTCCTCCCAAAATTCCCTGCGCGAAACCGGATCGACACCTGCCGTGGGCTCATCAAGAAACAAAAGTGGAGGCTCATGAATCGTCGCACTGGCCAAAGCCACGCGCTGCTTCCAGCCTCCAGAAAGAGTTCCTGCCAGTTGCGTGCGGCGCTTGGTAAGGCCTGCGTGCTCGAGCACTTCATCAACGCGAGCACGTCGTTTTTTCCGGAGGCACACCGTAAATGCCAGCATAAAAGCGCAGGTTTTCAATCACGGTTAAATCTTCGTACAAACTAAAACGCTGAGTCATGTAGCCAATGCGCTCTTTAATGCGTTCTGCATCCTTGGCAATATCGTAACCCACCACCGTGCCGCGCCCCCCGCTTGGATCCAAAATACCGCAGAGCATGCGAATGGTGGTCGACTTGCCAGCACCGTTCGGACCGAGCACACCAAAAATCTCTCCGGTTTTTACCGAAAGCGAGACATCTTTGACGGCGACAAATTCACCAAAGCGTCGCGCCAAATGTTCGGTTTCAATAACAAGAGCATCCGAAGCCGTGCTCACGGTTTGCCTCTTCTGCGATCAAAACGCACAAAAGCCGGAACACCCGCGTGCAGCTCTTGCTTCGGATCGTCGATCACCACCCTTACGCGAATCACCAGATTCGGTCGCTCACGTTCACTGAACAAAAACCGTGGGGTGAACTCCGTACGCTGCGCGATGTACTCTACTTTGCCATGCAAAGGATGGCGAAGCGAATCGCTTTGCACGGTTGCGTCTATTTCCGTTTTGATGCCGTCAAGATCGTTTTGAGGCACAAAGACTTCGACATAAGGGCGCTTAACATCCCCCAAAGTAATCACCGGAGTGCCAGGCATCACAACTTCACCCGGCTCAACGTGCCGCTCAAGCACTCGTCCTCCATCGCTGGGCACGCGCAACTCATGCAAACCAAGACGAACATCTTCAAGCTTGACCGCGGCATTGGCCGCTTCTGCACGAGCTGAAGCACTTTGCACTTCCTGCTTACGTGCACCTTTGCGCAATATCGCAAGCTGTTTTGCCAAAGCTTGCCGCTCCGCTTTAGCTCGCTCGTATTGCGTCTCGAGTTCATCAACTCTTTCTTGCGGCGTCACTCCTTTGTCGTGAAGCGATCGTTCTCGCGCAAAGTTCTTTTCCAAGAGTTTTTCGCTAGCAGTCGCTGCATTTAGACGCGAAGCGAGTGCGCTAATTTCCTCGGGCCGCGCACCTGCTTCGATTAATTCAAGTTGCGAGCGCGCAGCCGAGGCTTCTTCGTAACGCGCGAGACGCGCTACTTGCTCGGCCACCGGATCAAGGGTGGCCACCAACGCGCCTGCATCGACATCGTCTCCTCGGCGTACCTGTACCGACGTGACCCGACCGCCCACTTCAAATGCAAGATAGCGCTGCTCTAGCTCCACAATCCCTTGAAATTGTTCTTGAGCAGGGCCCGTTCGATTACAGCCCAAAACAAGCCATACCAAACACAGCCAACCAGGTCTAAGGCTCCGACAAAAAACAAGGTTTTGAGCAAAGCGACGTAACATGCCAGCGCTGTACTACCCGTTATGCAGCCTAAGATAAAGCAGAAACTCAAAGCCCTTGAATTGCTGTGGCTCATATGTCTGCCATCAACAAGCCATGCGGAATCCTCGAGTAAGTCAACCCTAACCATGTGCAACACGAGTTGCCGGCTACTGGGGTATGAGTACCCCAACTTTGAGCTGGCAAGACCAAGCACGCGTTGTTGCGCTTGGCATCTCGTCGTAAAAATCAAGCAATTACCTAGGCACAAAGCCAAACTATCGTTGTCCGTTGTCTGGCTCATTTTTTGCATCGACGAGCGCATGCGCTCGACAGCAGACCAATGCTCTCAATTCCTTCGTGCTTTACAAAATTCTGGCGTATCAATAGGGCATCGGCAATAAAGGAAGTTCGCATGGCAAAATACTGGCTAGCATGGTGCATAAGTTTCACAACCTTCGGTTGCAGCGTCGCAACAGATACCACCACCGAATCCGGACAAGCTGCGGTGACCTGGCAAGACTGTGGTGCAGTCGGCCAAGCGCGACTGGCACTTGATCGATCCCCTTCTCAATACACAACGGCGGATTTTGTTATTTTTTCCGGATGCGCACGCGAAGCGCGCGGACAATCACATTTCGGAGACTATGTCGGAGGAAACCGTTCGGGGCTCTATCCGTCTGTGCAAGTGAGTCCAGCTGGTAGCCCAAGCACAGCTTACATTTTTGACGGCTTCACTGATCTTGCTGAAGGCATGACGAGCAGCGGATGTTGGGACAACTACGACGAATGCGCTGGAGATTTCAGCACCTTCCAGTATATTGCTCCGGGTGAATGGACCGCAACCCTGTGGCTCAATGGCCAACCAATCCCGAACGCCAGTGTTGATTTTAGCGTGGTAGCCGCGCCAACCACTTTAAGCCTTAGCGAGAGCGGTGTCTGCCAATGGCTTGACGGCTTCTATACAGACGGCCCCCTTCACTGTTTGCCGACAGCCGACCACGATCAAGCCGTCATCCCCGAGAACGGTGGCTACCCAATCTGGACACCTTTCGACGAGCAAAGCATCAGCACGACTGACAACTTTGTCTATACTCTACCTGCAAACGATAAGAGCTATTGGGTCCTTGCACGTTTTGACGGGCATATCGGAACTGTCGCATATGCCGAAGCCCACGCTTGCGCCATACCCGCAAACACTACGCCCGACTACGAATGCCAGGCAGAAGTACCAAAGCCCATCGCGTTTCAGAAGGGCTACAGTGGCGGCAAAGCCTATTTCTACGCATGGTATTGGGTCGAGGCCGGTTCAGGCGTCAGCAACCAGGACTTCCAAACCACCATCCGCATCTACAATGAAACACACACCGAGCTTGATAACGTTAGTTACCGTGCACATATTCGATAAGGGCTTGATACTTCGCAATTACGCCCTACAATAACCTGAAAACAAACGCCGACTCCAGGCAGCAAATCATTGAAATAATTGATGTTTTAAAAGTCCCTTCAGCCATGGCTAGTTATGTTGCCTTGCTGTAGAATCGCTTTACACCGTAGTGCTGGCTAGCTGCATGCAATGCAGAAGCGCACGCAAAATAATACGGCGGTACCAGCACTCGGCCTAGATGCCACCATCCAAGAATGAGGGAAGTCATGAGCAAACCTTTGTCAATCATGCTTAAGTCATTCAGCAAACCACAAGACAGTAAACTGTCAATTGCGCTTGTCGGAAGCTATCCACCTCGCCGTTGCGGTATCGCAACCTTTACACAAGATCTTTCGCATGCCATCTCTAGTTCCGATGAATATGCGCATCCCGCTGTCGTCGCAATGAACGATAGCTCGCATGGATACGACTACCCAAACGAAGTGCGTTTTGAAATTGGCCAAAAAACACTTCAAGACTATCGACAAGCGGCCGACTATCTCAACATCGCGAGACTTGATGCTGTCTGCCTGCAACACGAATACGGCATCTACGGTGGCGAAGACGGAAGACACGTCCTTCGCTTGCTTGGACAGCTTCGCATGCCTGTCATCAGTACTCTTCACACCATCTTGCGCGAGCCTTCACCTTCGCAAAGAGCTGTTGTACTCGAGCTTGCGCGTCTTTCCGATCGACTTGTGACCATGACCCATGCGGGATATCAGTTGCTCCGAGACGTCTACAACATTGCAAAAGAGCGCATTGCAGTGATTCCACACGGAATCCCCGATCTTCCTTTTGTCGATCCAAACTACTACAAAGACCAATTTGGCGTAGCTGGAAAAAAAGTTCTACTCACCTTTGGTCTTCTTTCTCCAGGAAAGGGAATCGAGCAGGTGATCCGTGCGCTTGCTGACATCGCAGCGAAACACCCGCAGATTGTCTATCTTATACTTGGAGCAACCCATCCCCATGTGCGAAAATTCCAGGGGGAAGCCTACCGCCATAGTCTGGAGCGTTTGGCTCGCGAACTCAAGGTCGATGACCGCGTCATGTTTTACGATCGCTTTGTCGAACTCGATCAACTTTATGAGTTTTTAGGAGCGACGGATATCTACGTCACAACCTATCCCAGCGAAGAACAAATCACATCGGGCACGCTTGCCTATGCGATGGGCGCTGGAAAAGCAGTGGTCTCGACCCCTTATCTTCACGCCAAAGAGGCGCTCGCTGAGGGCAGAGGCAAACTCGTACCCTTTCAAGATTCTGAAGCCACTGCACAAATCATTTCCGAATTGTTCAGTAATGAAACCGCGAGGCATGCCATGCGCAAAGCAGCCTATGATTATGCAAGACAGAGTACATGGCCCAAGATTGCTAAGAAATACATGCAGCTTATCAACGACGTCATCCAAGAACGTGCACGCCCACCTCGCCCTATCTTTTCTGGACAGAAAGAGCACTTGCATGAAGCGCGCTTGCCCGATCTCGACCTTCGTCACTTAAAAACGCATGACCGATGATACGGGCATGCTCCAACATGCAGTTGGTATCACTCCGCATCGCGACCATGGATACTGCACCGATGACAATGCACGAGCACTGATCTTTGCTGCTCGTGCGCGCCTTCAACTGGATGATACAACAACACTAGACGTTTTGATTGATCGCTATCTGGCATTTCTACAACACGCCTATCGTCCCGAAACTGGCATGTTCCGAAACTTCATGACCTACGATCGAAAGTTTACCGAAGAAGCAGGTTCCGAGGACTGCCAAGGGCGTGCAGCATGGGCTCTTGGTGTTGCCTCGGCAAAACTCGAAGATGTTCACGCAAAACGAATCGCTGCCTCGCTTCTTCAATCGGTCCTTCCTCAACTTGAGAAAGTTCACGCACTTCGCGCCATAAGCCCGGCACTACTGGGACTGCACTACTATTTGGAATCTTTTTCAGGCGACAGCGCAGCGCGAAGAACTCAAACCCTTCTTGCTCAACGTCTACATCAAGGTTTCAAAAAGCTGAAAGCAATGCGCAATGGCCCTGGCCAGAAGCCGCACTTACCTACGGCAATGCCATGCTTTCTCATGCACTGATCCAGGTCGGCCTCGATATGAATGAGCAATCCATGCTGCAATCCGGGCTCAACTCTTTAGCCTGGCTCGTCGATAAACAGATTGAAAACGGCCACTTTGCTCCCGTTGGAAACCGAGGTTGGTTTAACCGAGCGGATGAAAAAGCACGTTTTGACCAGCAGCCTATTGAAGCTGAGTTAACAATTGCCGCATGTATTGCAGCCTATCGCGCAACTCAGGAAAACCGTTGGCTCGATGAAGCGCTTCGAGCCTTTCGCTGGTTTTTGGGAGACAACGACCTTGGTTTGCCCTTGTATGATTCAGTCTCCGGTGGATGCAGCGACGGTCTTTCAGCTTCCGAAGTCAATGAAAATCAAGGAGCAGAGTCGACTTTATCGTGGCTATCGTCATTGGTCGCGTTGCTTCGCCTTCAAGCTGAAGGCGAACTCGGTTGGGCTCGGGACACCGAAGCCAGTGATCGACAGAACTTAGCCGGTCACGTGTCAGCACAAGTCAGCGCACAAACACTGTAGCCTATTCTGCATACAGAAATATTACACAATAAATTAATTGGAGTTAGAGAAATTATGGAATACGAAAAATACAAAGAACTGTTCCTCAGGCACGACGGCAATCCAATTCTCACGCGCGATCAAATGCCCTACTCGGCGAACAGTGTCTTCAACCCTGCCGCCGCAATAGTGGATGGGGAAACTCTTTTGTTGCTACGTGTTGAAGACCGCTCTGGACTGTCTCATCTCACGGTCGCCCGAAGTAAGAATGGCATCACAGGCTGGCGCATTGACGAGCAACCCACCTTCTGCCCCGATCCGGAAAACCATCCCGAAGAAATATGGGGAGTCGAAGACCCTCGCATTACCTATCTCGAAGAAGAGAAACGCTGGATTGTTGCCTATACTGCTTTTTCTCGCGGTGGCCCTTTAGTTGCATTGGCCACAACCGAAGATTTCTGCACCTTTGAGCGCCTCGGCCCAGTCACAACACCTGATGACAAAGACGCAGCCTTGTTTCCGGTCCGATTTGGTGGCCGTTGGGCACTCTTGCATCGACCCATGACCGCCGGCATACGAATGGGCGCACATATTTGGATTTCCTTTTCACCGGATCTCAAGCATTGGGGCGATCATCAGATTTTGCTTCATGCACGCGATGGCGCGTGGTGGGATGCAAACAAGATCGGCCTCTCACCACCTCCTCTTAAAACCGATCGTGGTTGGCTCTTGCTCTACCACGGCGTGCGCAACACTGCAGCAGGCTGCCTTTATAGACTAGGCCTTGCTCTGCTCGACTTGGAAAATCCAACGCATGTGCTTCGACGATCGAAAGAATGGGTGTTTGGGCCGCGTGAACACTACGAGCGTACAGGTGATGTAGCTGATGTCGTGTTTCCTTGTGGGTGGGTCCTCGACGGCGAAGAAGTCCGAATCTATTACGGAGCTGCCGATACGAGCATCGGACTAGCCACGGCAAACATCCACGAGCTTTTCAATCATCTCGACGAACAAGACTCCAAAATGAATGCCTCCTACTGGCCTCCTAATTTAGTGCAGTTTTTTTTTCTTACACGGCGATAATGTTCAGCGACCAGCAGGTAGCTTTAGGTCATCGCAGACTGCATCCTAAAGACCTCAACTACCAGCCATCCACGCCACGCGATCGGGCTACGATGGCGTTGCAGCACTCTGCGCTTAACCTCGGTTCGAGGATGTAAGCGTGAAAGGCTG
Organism: Myxococcales bacterium; assembly: GCA_016699535.1. Classification (NCBI taxonomy): domain Bacteria; kingdom Pseudomonadati; phylum Myxococcota; class Myxococcia; order Myxococcales; species Myxococcales bacterium. Next base: position 2,118,039 of record CP064980.1, on the reverse strand, counting down.
GCCGGTGGACTCCAAGACCGAAAGCCAGAGCTGACCTTCTGGATCCACTCGCTTTTGCTTATGCACCAACGTTTGCAGAGGAATGTGGGTAAAGGCACCGTGGGCGCGGCCTACGGCCATACCGGTTTTTCCTGCCATCCCTGCATGCGCAGCGGCTTGAGCCACGTAGCCACAGAAAATTGAATCGTGAGGTGTCGGGGGCGCTGAGCGAATCATGTAGCTCGGATCAATGTATTTGAGCGTCAAGTTCTTTCGATACGCAAAGGTTTTCTCGATTTGCTGCTTCAAGAAAGTTCCAATGTCGCCAAGTTTTTTGTTCCCTGAAGCATCCGTGCTTTTTTCCGAAGGAAGATGGTGCTGCCCTGCGCCCTCAGCCACCACGATGACCGTGGATTTCGCTTTGGAAAAACGCTTCTCTAAATAACGATAAAGACCGGAGTCACCCTCAAGATCAAAAGGGACTTCCGGGACAAGCACCAGGTTAACATTGCGATTGGCGAGCGCTGCATTCGCCGCAATGAAACCGGCATGCCTTCCCATGAGTTTGACCAGACCAATACCGCTTGCAGCCGATATGGCTTCGGAGTGGGCGGATTGAATCGCACTTGAAGCCAATGCAACCGCTGTGTCAAACCCAAAGGTACGTTCAACCATGGGAATGTCGTTGTCGATGGTTTTAGGAATCGCGACCACCCCGGTTTTGACGCCGCGCGCTTTAAGCTGCTCGTGAATAGCATGCGCTGCGCGAAATGTGCCGTCACCCCCAATGGTAAATAGCAGACGTATATCAAGCTGCTCCAAGGTATCAATCATGACTTCAATGGGCTGTCCTCCACGCGAGGTACCCAAGATGGTACCGCCAGTACCGTGGACATCGCGCACTGAGGCAGGGCTGAGATCGACCACAGGATATTCGTATTCCGGATTGAGTCCCGCGTATCCATATTTGAAGCCGTGAATCGATGCGACGCCATAGCCATGGTGAAGGGTCATGACAAGCGCACGGATCACATCATTGATGCCGGGGCAAAGACCTCCACAGGTGACGATGCCGACGCGAAGCTTGGATGGTTCAAAATAAATGTGCTCTCGCGGTCCGGCCAATTCCAGCGAAGGAGGTTCGGTTCCCGCAGCCATATGGCGCTGAATCGCTTTAATATTAGTGTCGGTGACAACCCTTGCATCTTCGGCTGTAAAATCAGCAAGGAGATCCCCGGGCTGGGTCCCCAGTTTGATGGGGGATTTGATACGTGTCTCACCAAGGGTTTCGATATGGAATCCATCATTCATGGTGCCGGTAGCATACTAGCAAAAAGGCCAAGAGCGTAGCCCTTTTTGTAGGCAAAGTGTGCGCAAAACCGAAAGTCGCCCACATGCAGCCATCCGGCCCATTGTTGTCGACCTAAGCGAGATAGGCGATGCTTATTTAATTCGCACGTTATAACGATACGATGCTCGTCGATACCATCCGCGTGCCCCTCACGGCTTTCAAGCTGCGCGGACGGTTCTATCTAAGTTTCAGAATGTAGGAGCGCTGGCTATAGCCACGTGATAACGCTGGACTCCAGTGGCCTACTCCTATGGGCACGAAAAGATGTCCACGGAGAATCTACGTTTTATTGGTGTATTGTCCCACGCGTGTCAATATCAAGGTAGTCCTCCGGAAACAGCATCATGAAAACACATCTCTGTAACTTTCGCGATATCCTTATCACCATCGCCGCAGCCAGCGTTTTGTCCGTGGTAACGCTCCCGCAACTGGCATACGCCGATACGGTTGAGTTTATTACCGATCCCTTTAGCTTTCATGAGCTTGTCCTTTTGAATTCACTTGGCGAGATGGGAACCGGACCAATGGTTGCCGAGTTCGGTGAAAGCAACGTCGACTATTCAGTCATCGCAGAAGATCAATACCAAAGCAGCGGCATGACTTTGCATTTTAATACAACGAGCGTTACGCCCGATATTGGCGCATCTTATACCGAATGCCTGCGCGTTGATCCAGCAGGGTCGTACATCTTGGACAATGACGGCATCGCTCAAGGCATGGTTGCCGTCAATTGTGGCGTAGCCGTGTTCGATCCACCCGTGCATCGCTTTGGCCTTGTCGCCGGACTTTATACCGGAGTGCCTACTACGACGAAGTATCTTAGCGTGTGGAACTCGAATGACGAACTCATTGCTCAAATAAACTGGACCACCGTCAACCAAGACAGCCATGGACGTTTTTTGGGCATCGCTGCCTGCAACACCGATATAAAAATGATTGCTTTTGGCAACGATGATATATGGAACGGGACTTCGTATGATGTGAGCGGAACCGCAACCTCAAGCGATCATTGGGTATGGTCGAGCGCCACGATTAATTGCGGAACGGAGACACCGGATCCTATCGTCGATGCAGGAAGCCCAAGCGATGCAGATGTTTTACAGGACGCTGAGGCCGATTCAGATGCCGCCACGACCCCGAGCACTTCAACGCCAAAGAGCGGTTGTTCCTGCAGCACCACCACAGGCCAAGTTTTTGTCTTTCAGTTGCCGGCCATCGTGCTGTGGCTACTGGTTTTGTCCTGGCTCGTGCGCCGCAAGAATGGCATGAATTTTTGAAAAAGATGAAAAAGGTGGCAACTTTCATCCATAAAACATGCCAGTTTTGTCATGCCAACACTATGCTCGTTTAACGAAGTAGCGAGAGCAAAACACCGGCAGCAATGGCCGAGCCAATCACGCCGGCAACGTTCGGGCCCATGGCATGGGACAACAGATAATTCGTGTTGTCGGATTCCTGACCCACCACGTGCACCACACGTGCAGAGTCTGGCACCGCCGATACACCCGCAGCACCGATGAGCGGATTGAGCCGAGCATCGCCGCGCAAGAACAAATTCATAAACTTCGCCACCATAATACCACTTGCTGTTGCCACCAAGAACGAAGCCGCACCAAGACCAAAGAAAATGAGGGAATCAGCGGTAAAAAAACCTTTTGCTTCGGTACTGATAACAATGCAAAAAGACAAAAGAACAGTGACCACGTCTATCAGAGCATTTCGCGCCGTGTTCGCAAGACGTTCAGTCACAAGCGATTCTTTGAGCAAGTTTCCCAAAAACAACATGCCGAGCAAGACGATAGCGCCAGGCGCCACCATGCCACTTGCCACACATGCAAGAATTGGGAAAATGATCTTTTCTTTTTCGAAACCTTGCGAGGCGTTTTCATGCGAATCAATCGCTCTTTTTTGGTGGTCAAAAGCTTCATAACCGGCGGCTGAAGCACTGGCACAAGCGCGATGTAGGAATAGCCAGCTATCGCGATGGCTCCCAACAAATGCGGCGCAAGTTTGGAGGCGAGGAAAATCGAGGTCGGACCGTCTGCACCACCAATGATACCAATCGCGCCAGCTTCTTGCGGCGTAAAGCCCATCGCGAGCGCGCCCACCAAGGTTAAGAAAATGCCCGCCTGCGCAGCGGCCCCTAAAAAGAGCAATTTGGGGTTTGATAAGAGCGCCGAAAAATCGGTCATGGCGCCGATGCCCAAAAAGATCAACGGCGGAAACCAACCCCGCCTGATGCCGTCGTAGAAGATACTGAACACACTGTTGTCCGCACGAAAAGAAATACCGAGTGCCTCAGGAACGGGGATATTTCCAACGATAATGCCAAAGCCAATGGGCAAGAGTAAAAGCGGTTCGCAATCTTTGGCAATTGCTAAAAAGACAAAAAACAGCCCCACAACGATCATAATGCCGTGAGTGTAATGAAAGTTACTAAAGCCTGTTCCTTGGAACAGATCATACCAGATGTTAGACACTGTTTTATTCCTTGATAGTGAAGAGCGGGTCGCCTTCGCCGACCGACTGCCCTTGTTGCACATGGACTTGATCGATAACGCCACCGCGAGTGGCTTGAATCTCATTTTCCATTTTCATGGCTTCAAGCACACACAAAGCCTGGCCCGAAGTCACCGTATCGCCAGCTTTGACATGAATGGCCAAGATTTGACCGGGAATCGGCGCTTTGACGCTGCCTACCCCTCCTTGAGGAGCAACACGTGCGGGTTGCGGCCCTGTTCCCGGCACCACGTTGGGGCGCTCGATTTTGACGGACGATGCTTTTTGTTTGCTGATTTCGACATCGTAAGTTTCGCCATTGACCGTCACGTTAGCAAGGCCGCGCTCAAAGCCATCAATGGTTACTTCATAGGGTTTACCGTTAATTCGGAAGACGAACTGCGACACGATGGCACCTCACTTTTTCCCAGCTTGCCTGTCAGCGACAGGCCGCTCAAAGATATGTTGATTATTGTAAATGCTGATAGTTTTTCCCGAATGCCACCAAGGCGAGTAAGGTTTGGTCACCTTCTTGATCGACAGTTTCGATGTTAGCTCCTCATCGAAAATGCGTGGATCCATGTACAGCGCAAGCGCAATCGCATGTTCCGTATCGTCGGGAAGCTCGAGGACTTCTTCTTTCTTGTTGTCTTTTGAAGACTGCTTGTTTTTGGTTGCTTGTCCATCAATCACTTTCTGCAAGACAACCATCAAAAGAAAAATAAAGAACAGACCCCCAAACACCATGCTTAGCCCGACCACAACGATGGTCATGCCAAAACCAAGCGAGGCATCCGCTGCTGCAGCCTCTTGCTGCGCCAAAACCTGGTTCGCAACAAGCGATGCAAGGCAAGAGCCAAGCAAAAACAAAATGTTTTGCTTTAGGTTAACGAGGCTTTTCATAGCGGCACGTTTCCATGCTTTTTGGGAGGCAAGGTCTCGCGCTTGGTATTGAGCATTTCAAGCGCACGAATCAGACGAAACCGCGTTCGATCGGGCTGGATAATGTCATCGATGTAGCCGTGTGCAGCAGCCTGATAAGGATTCAAAAAGCGCTCCTCGTACTCATGCACAAGTTCAGCACCCCGAGCCGCAGGATCGGCAGCATCTTTTAGTTCCTTCGCGTGCAAAATCTCAACAGCACCTGCTGCACCCATCACAGCGATTTCAGCAGTGGGCCATGCATAGTTGATGTCTGCTTTAAGATGCTTGGAAGCCATCACATCGTAAGCGCCGCCATAGGCTTTTTTGGTAATGACGGTAAGCTTGGGCACCGTAGCCTCAGCGTAGGCGTAGAGCAGTTTGGCCCCGTGAAGAATGATGCCGTTGTGCTCTTGCGAGGTGCCCGGCAAAAAACCAGGAACATCCACAAAGGTGATGAGAGGAATGTTGAAGCAGTCACACAAGCGCACAAAACGTGCGGCCTTGCGTGATGCATTGTTGTCCAATACGCCAGCTAGATATTTTGGCTGGTTTGCAACAACACCCACCGAACGGCCATTGAGCCGCGCGAAAGCTGTAATAATGTTTGGCGCGTAGCGTGCTTGAACTTCAAGCATGTTTTTGTCATCCACAACGAGTCTCACCAGCTCCTTCATGTCGTAAGCACGATTGGGATTATCCGGGATGATAGCGTTGAGCGCATCTTCAGTACGACTAATCGGATCGGTGCAATTGAGAACAGGAGGTTCGCCCAGATTGTTTTGCGGCAAATAACTTAGAAGCACACGAATCAGCTCCAGGCTTTCTTCTTCTGTTTCCGTCAAAAAATGGCTGACGCCGCTCTTCGCGGCATGCACAACTGCGCCACCGAGATCCTCTGGCGTTACATCTTCATGCGTGACGGTTTTTACTACTTTGGGTCCAGTAATGAACATGTACGAGCCTTTGTTCATTACCGTAAAGTCAGTAAGCGCTGGTGAATACACCGCACCGCCTGCGCAGGGACCAAGAATCGCCGAGATTTGCGGCACGACACCGGAAGCCCGCGTGTTGCGCAAGAATATATCGGCGTAACCGGCCAAAGAAAGCACGCCTTCTTGAATGCGAGCACCTCCAGAATCGTTCAAGCCAATAATCGGAGCTCCCACTTTCATGGCCGCATCCATCACCTTGCAAATCTTTTTTGCGTAGGCCTCCGAAAGCGAACCACCGAGCACGGTAAAGTCTTGTGAAAAGATAAAGACTTGTCGTGAGTTAATGGTCCCGTAACCACAAATCACGCCATCGCCGTAGTACTCCTGCTTATCTAGGCCAAAGTCTCGGCAACGATGCTTGACGAACATATCCATTTCTTCAAAGCTTCCTTCGTCAAGAAGCATGTCGATTCGTTCTCTGGCCGTGTAACGACCGCGTTTGTGTTGCGCATCAATGCGCTGCTGCCCTCCACCTAGGCGAGCGGTTTCCCGCAGCTCGCGCAGTTTGATGGCCGCATCTTGTTGATTTAATGGCATGGCTTTTCTTTCGTATGCGTGCCCTGTTCGGGCAGAAAAATGTCAAGAAGGTTCTCGACGAAAAATTTTCTAGGGGAGCATTTGGCCGTTGCGAAGAAGGTTTTCGTGAAGTTCAAACACTTTGCCTAAATCGTGCCGCAAATGTCCCATGCGGGAATTCTCCATATACCTAAAAAGATAATCGCGGTAGTCCGGATGAGCACAGTTGTTGATAATACACTTCGCTCGCTCGATGGGTCCTAAGCCGCGCAAGTCCGCGAGGCCTTGCTCAGTGACTACGATTTGCAAGGAATGCTCGTTGTGGTCAACATGGCTAACCATCGGAACGATAGCAGAAATTTTTCCGCCTTTGGCTACGCTAGGCGTCACTAATATTGAGAGATAGGCATTGCGCACGAAATCGCCTGAGCCACCAACGCCATTCATCATGTGCGTGCCACATACGTGCGTCGAATTAGCGCAGCCGTACATGTCTACTTCAAGAACCGCATTGATGGAAATCACGCCTAGTCTGCGAATAACACCAGGGTTATTGGAAAGCTCTTGCGGTCGGATCACAAGCCGCGGCGCAAAATAATCCATGTTGTCGTACATCTTGCGCAATTTGTCGTCACTGAGCGTAAGACTGCAAGTTGATGCACCTAGCATGCGCCCTGATTCCATCAAATCGAGGAGCGTGTCTTGAAAAACCTCAGTGTACATATGGAAAGGTTGAATGTCATCGCACTGGCCAATGCCTCCGAAAACCGCATTCGAAATGTTTCCAACCCCACCTTGCAACGGCAATAGACTTTCTGGGACTCGCCCCGCTTTGGTCTCATCGACCAAGAACCGTACAACGTGCTGAGCGATCTTTAGGCAAGCTTCGTTGGATTCACTGAACTCAGAAATGCCGTCGGCTTCATTGGTCTCAACAATGCCGACGATTTTCTTGGGATCGACCCAAGCAAATGGCGTTCCGATTCGTTCCATCGGATGAAAGATATGAATTGCTTCTCGATGTGGGGGCGTAGGCAAGATAGCGACGTCGTGCATCTCGCAAAGCCGTTTGCTGTGATATTCATTTAGCTCAATAATGATTTTATCAGCGTGACGAAGCAAACTTGGCGAAATGCCACCCGATGCACTTAAATACACACGGCCATCAGCGGTAATATCAGTTGCTTCAATGACCGCCACATCGATTTTTCCAATGAAACCAAATTCAATGCTTTGGGGCACATGGGATAAATGCATGTCGATGAATTCGACTTGTTGATTGTTGATTTGCTTTCGCAGTGTTGGCGATGCTTGAAACGGGGTGCGCCAGGATATAGCCTCCGCTTGAGCCAATGCTTCATCAAGGCTTGCTCCCGTCGATGCACCAGCGATCACTCGAATCTTGAAATTCTTGTTGGCCGCATGTTCGGCTTTAGCAAAATCTGCAATCGCTCGAGGTACCGCTTTGGGCGATCCCGCCGCCGTAAAACCAGAAAAGCCTACGGTATTTCCGTCTTTAACCACTGCCGCCGCATCTTGGGCGGATAAACGTGTAAATCGATCTCTGTTCATGAACTAACCCTATAAGTGATGTTTTGTAACTCGGCTTTCTGTGCTGCCGAGTGCTCTATGCTTTTGCTGGTTCGCAAATCTCCGTAAGGACGCCACCGGAACTTTTAGGATGAAGAAATGCAATCTTTGTGTGGTGTGCTCCAGCGCGAGCTGTACTGTCAATCAGTCTGACGTCGCTCTCCCCTAGTGCTTTCAAACGCGAATCAATACCGTCAACTGAATAAGCGATATGATGCATCCCTTCGCCACGTTTTTCAAGAAATTTTGCAACGGGTGAATCATCGGAGGTCGGCTCAAGCAATTCAATACGAACTTCATGCCCCGGCGCGCCAAACAAAAAGAAGCCAACTCGAACTTTTTGATCGGGCACTTCCTCAACACCGTCAAAACGTCCACCTAAAATCTCTTCATAAAACGCTCGCTTATCTTCAATCGAACGCACAGCAATGCCAATGTGATTGATTCCTTTTGCCTGGATCATAGCTCTCTCTCCTGTGCTTCTTGCTTGTTAGCGTCATGCATGCCTCAACTCTTACTCTGCACGCATGCTTTAGCTGGCCTTCGAGCGGGAGCCGCTCGTCGTGTGCCTCAACCCAAGGTCGCTATGTATGAGATGAACTCTACAAAAGGCAACTATAAAGCGCACGCTTTTTTTATTCTTTTAAAACGACTTCCAGAGCGGAGATTCGGATCGATTTTTCGTGCGTCTTTGAGCTGGAGGTGTTAACTTCCCGGCAACAGTCCTCAAGGCGATAAGCTTTGATATCTCTCGAAGAGTTTAGCCACAAAAAGAGGGACGCTGTCCGCCGGATGCATCACACCATCCCCGCTCACCACGCCCCATGGTTTTTGGCTCTACCTAAAGGAAAGACGGTTTTTGTAGTGGTAAAAGCACTTTGCCACCGAGGAGGCTAAGGTCAAATGGAAAAAAGCAGCACGCCTTTTGATTACGATTTTAACGCGGTTTCATACGAGCAATGGAAAACTCTCGTTGATAAAGATCTCAAAGGCGCACCCTTTGAACGCAAGCTGGTCAAAAGCACTTTGGATGATCAGAAAATCGGACCACTTTACTCCGCTATCGACGAAGCCTCTTTCGGCGATACAAGCCAGCTGCCAGGACAACATCCTTTTGAAAGGGGCTTGGCTCTTCAAAACAATGCAGAGCCATCTATAAAGATAACCGGCATCTGCCGATTCGGAAGCAAGGAAAAGATTGGACAGAGCATCGACAGTGAGATCAAGCAAGGACTCAGCGCCGTGCGTATGCGCACCAGCTCGCTACACACTACCGACGCAAAAGACGGCATCGCAGTCAATTCGATAACCGATATGCTTGAGCTCTCAAAAAGTGCTCTCGTCCAGCAGACCGAGCTGCAACTTGATGCCGGGGCTGATTTCTTTGAAATGGCCGCGCTGCTTGTGGTTGCAAGCCGCAAAGCGGGTGTCTCTGCCGACAAACTCAATGCTCAGTTTAATGCCGATCCCTTTGAGGCCCTTGTGCGCGACGGGGAATTGCCCATCTCCCTCCAAAGCGCACTTGACCGTGCACAGGACCTTGCTCGTTACACTGTCAAGCAATTGCCACGCTCGCGAAGCCTGCGCGTCTCCTCTTCTGCATTGCACAACGCTGGGGCAAGTCAGGTCCAAGAGCTTGCCTTTCTTCTCGCAAGTTTTGTTGACTATCTGCGGGCCTATGCTCGCGACGGGCTGTCGGTATCCCAAGTGATAAAACAGATGGTGGTCGAACAAAGTGTTGGCACCGAAATGTTCTCTGAACTCGCCAAAATCCGAGCATCTCGCAAATTGCTTGCGCTGGCCCTCAAGGAATGCGGTGCTGAGCAAGATCTTGTGAACTTGCGCATGCATGTTCACAGCTCCGAGCGCATGCTTTGCCAACGCGATCCGTGGGTCAACTTGCTGCGAACAACCGTCTCGACTGCCGTCGCGATGATGAGCGATGTCGACAGCGTCAGCGTATCACCCTACGACAGTGCTTTACGTCCGTCCGATGAAAGTGCAAGACGACTAGCACGCAACACCGCACTTATCCTTCAGCAGGAAGGGCATCTGAAAACAGTTCAAGATCCGGCCGGAGGAAGTTGGTTTGTTGAAAGTCGCACCGAACAACTAGCTCAAGCTGCATGGTCCATGTTCCAAAGCATCGAAGCCCAAGGCGGTTTTGCTAAGGCGCTGCAAAGCGGTTGGATTCACGACCGAATTAAAGCGGCGCGCGAGAAACGAAGCGCACTCATTGCCACACGAAAGTTTCCAATCACTGGCGTAAGTGAGTTTCCTAACCTCAACGAACAACCTCTCCCTTCAACAAACTCAACAACACACAAAAACTCTGTTCCTGAAGCAACAAAAAATGCAAAAACCTCGTTTCAGGCAGCTCTGGCGGATTGCTCCTCCGCCTTTGAAGCCAGCCTCACCGCCCTTGAAGAAGGCCTACCTGCCGCCACCCTTGCACGCGAACTAAAAGAGCAAGCGTTAAAGAAGGATGGTTCGGTAGCAACGGTGGCGGATTTGAAAGCCATTCGTTTTGCGGAAGACTTTGAGCATCTACGTGATGCAAGCGATCGCTATCTCAAAAAGCACGGCACTAGGCCGAGGGTTCTGTTAGCCAACATGGGCCCTTTGGCCAAACACATCCCACGCACCATGTTCAGCCAAAACTTCCTCGAAGCTGGCGGCATTCAAGCGCTTTCCGATCAAAGTTTCCAAAGCGTCGACGAGCTCATGCGGACCTACAAAAAAACGCCTACCGACGTCGTGATTATCTGCTCTTCGGATGAGCTCTATCAAGAGTACGCTCAGCCCGTGTGCAAAGCGCTCAAAGAAGCCGGCGCAAAACACGTTCTTCTCGCAGGCTATCCTGGTGAACATGAGCAACAATTCAAACAAGCCGGTATTGATAACTTTATTTTTCTTGGTTGCAGCACGCTAACAACACTAAGTGAATTGCACTCAGTATTAGGAGTTGAAGCATGAATACGATTCCCAATTTCAAATCAATCAACTATCCCAGCACTTCCACACAAGCAAGACCGTCGCACGTAGCGCAGAACGCTTCAGTGTGGAAAAGCCCCGAAGGCATTGATATCAAGTCACTGTACACCAAAGCGGACCGTGATGAAGTCAACCATCTACAAACCATGCCCGGTATCGCACCCTTTTTGCGAGGTCCCTATTCCACGATGTATGTCTCACGTCCCTGGACCGTAAGGCAATACGCCGGCTTTTCCACGGCCGAAGAAAGCAATGCTTTTTACCGCCGCAATCTTAAAGCCGGACAAAAGGGCCTTTCCATTGCTTTTGATCTCGCAACCCACCGCGGCTACGACTCCGACCATCCACGTGTGAGCGCCGACGTCGGGATGGCGGGCGTAGCCATTGATTCGATCCTCGATATGCACGTGCTTTTCGACGGAATTCCGCTGGATGAAATGAGCGTCTCGATGACGATGAACGGGGCGGTACTACCGATTTTAGCGATGTACATCGTTGCCGCTGAAGAACAAGGCGTCTCGATGGAAAAGCTTTCCGGCACCATCCAAAACGACATCCTCAAAGAGTTTATGGTGCGCAACACCTATATTTATCCACCCACCCCATCGATGCGCATTATCTCCGACATCTTTCAGTTCACCGCGCAAAACATGCCCCGCTTCAACAGCATAAGCATCTCCGGCTACCACATGCAGGAAGCCGGCGCGACAGCTGATTTGGAGCTGGCTTACACGCTCTGCGATGGCGTGGAATACATCCGCGCAGGGCTTGCCGCAGGCCTTGGGGTCGATGCCTTTGCACCCAGAATGTCTTTTTTCTGGGCCATCGGCATGAACTACTTCATGGAAGTCGCCAAGATGCGCGCAGGACGATTGCTGTGGGCTAAACTCGTCAAACAGTTCAATCCAAAAAACAGCAAATCGATGTGTTTGCGCACGCACAGCCAAACCTCGGGTTGGTCGCTCACTGCACAAGATGTGTACAACAACGTCATCCGCACTTGCCTTGAAGCCATGGCTGCAACACACGGACATACCCAATCGCTTCACACCAACTCGCTTGATGAAGCCATCGCTTTGCCCACTGATTTTAGCGCACGCATTGCACGAAACACCCAGCTCTTTTTGCAGCAAGAGACCGACACTTGTGCCGTCGTCGATCCCGGGGGAGGAAGTTACTACGTTGAAAAACTCACCCACGACCTCGTGCAAAAAACCTGGGAGCACATTCAAGAAGTGGAATCGTTTGGCGGCATGGCCAAAGCCATCGAAGCAGGCATCCCTAAGAGGCGCATCGAAGAGTCTGCTGCTCGAATCCAAGCGCGCATTGATTCCAAACAGCAAACCATTGTGGGCATCAACAAATATCCACTGCAAAATGAAGCGCCTCTTGAGGTCCTCAAAGTGGACAACTCAAGCGTTCGCAGCAAGCAGCTCGCTCGACTTAAGGCCCTGCGCGATCAACGCGATCAAAAAGAATGCGATAGAGCCTTGCAGGCTTTGACCGAAGCAGCGTCAAACAAAGCAAATCTTTTGGACTTGGCTGTCAAAGCAGCTCGAGCTAAAGCCACTGTCGGAGAAATCAGCGATGCACTTGAAAAAGTGTTTGGACGATACCATGCTGAGATTCACACAGTCACCGGCGTTTATGCTAAAACCTTTGGAAGTGATTCTGCTGCCATGAAAACCATCCAAAAACTCATTGAAGCGTTCAGCAAACATGAGGGACGTCGCCCACGTATTTTGGTGGCCAAGATGGGACAAGATGGCCATGACCGAGGACAAAAAGTCATCGCTTCGGCCTTTGCGGATTTGGGCTTTGATGTGGACGTAGGTCCTCTGTTCAACACGCCGGAAGAAACAGCAAAGCAGGCTGTCGAAAACGATGTACATCTCGTAGGCGTAAGCTCACTTGCAGCCGGACACTTGACCTTGCTTCCAGCTCTCAAAAAAGCGCTCAAAGATTTAGGGCGCGAAGACATCATGGTTGTGGTTGGCGGCGTAATTCCACCCGATGATTTTAAGACTGTTAAAGACATGGGTGCTGCCATGGTGTTTGGCCCTGGAACAGTGATCAGCGATGCTGCCCAGGACTTGCTTAAGCAGCTGTGCAACAAACTGGATATCTCCCTTTCATGAAGCAAGTGTATGACGTGGTCAAGCTCGCTAAGGGCGTGCTCAATAACGACCGCAACGCTCTTGGCCGCAGCATCACTTTAGTTGAAAGCACGAACCCAAACCATCGCAACCTTGCACAAGAACTGCTCGCTAAACTGCTAGCCCATACCGGAAAAGGCTATCGCGTTGGTATTACCGGCGTGCCCGGCGTCGGCAAGAGCACCTTCATCGAGGCTTTTAGGATGCATCTAATGGAAAAAGATCATCGCGTGGCTGTGCTAGCGATCGCTCCGCGCAGTGCGGTGACCGGCGGAAGCATCATGGGCGATAAAACTGGCATGCGCAAGCTTGCAAACCATGACGATGCATTCATTCGGCCCTCTCCCACACCAGGCGCCTTAGGCGGTGTAGCCAGGCGCACCCAAGAAACACTTCTTCTATGTGAAGCCGCAGGCTTTGATGTCGTGCTGATTGAAACCGTTGGCGTTGGACAATCCGAAACCATCGTCTCGGAGATGGTTGATTTCTTTTTGGCGCTCATGCTGCCAGGCGCTGGCGATGAACTGCAAGGCATCAAACGCGGCTTACTCGAAATGGTCGACATGATTGCCGTGAACAAAGCCGACGGAGAAAACCTCAACAAAGCCAAACTCGCAGCAAGCCATTACAAAGGGGCTCTGCGTATTACCCAAACGCACGACAATGAGTGGCTACCTCCGGTACAGCTTTGCAGCGGCCTAAAAGGCGAAGGCCTCGATGAAATCTGGCAGCAGATTTTAAAACATCGCAAACAACTTGAAGAACGAGGCCAGCTGTCGGAAAAACGCAAAGAGCAAGCCATTCGCTGGATGTGGAAACTCCTCGATGAAAGTCTATTGGAGCTCTTTCGAAACCACCCCGACGTCAGCAAAGCCATCCCCACCATCGAAAAGCAAGTACGCAACGGCCAAATCACCCCCGCTGCCGCCGCCAAACAACTCCTTGACGTGTTCAAAAATCATTAGGTAGTCACAATTTTGATCACTGCAAAGCACGGTCCCGCGGCTAGGTGTACAAGCATATGCAATCATTCTGTTATTCAGAAATCCTAAGCAATAGCATGTCCCCAAAAAAAATTTTGCGAGAAGAAACAGCCAGGAAATTCCCCTAGTATTAATACACCGTGATGTCGCCTGCTGAAGCGGGCGTTTCATTGTCGCCAATAAATCCGGAGTAGCCAGGATAACCGATGCTTCCGGTGCCCCAACAACGTACGGCTCCGGTACTGAGAAGAGCGCAGCTTTGATCCCCACCTAAGTCGAGTTGATTCACACTGCCGCCCACCGTTACGTTACCGGCCACAGAAGGCACTTCGTTGTCGCCGATGATGGTCGTATTTGCGTAACCGAGCTGTCCTTTGCTATTGAAACCCCAGCAACGTACATCACCGGTATCGAGTAAGACACAGGTATGGTTGTCGCCCATGGCAATAGAACTCACCGTGGCGCCCACATTGACGTCGCCAGCCGTAAAAGGATATTCGTTGTCACCGATGTTGGTAGTATTGCCGTACCCGATTTGTCCCTCAGTGGCCAACCCCCAACAACGCACATTGCCAGTATCAAGCAGGGCGCAAGTGTGCACACCACCAGCGCTCACTTGAACGACCGTACCACCCACATTGACATCACCCATCGACGCAGGAGTTTCGTTGTCACCAATGGTCATCGTAGCGTGGTAGCCGCTCATACCGAAGGCCCCAGAGCCCCAACACCGGACATTACCCGTATCGAGCAGGGCACAGACGTGGTTAGGACCGGCAGAGAGTTGAACCACAGTTCCACCAACGTTAACATCACCAGCAGAGGCCGGCGTCTCATCGTCTCCGATATTATTGGTGTTGCCGTAGCCTAAGCAACCGTTGGTAGCACGGCCCCAACATCGCACGTTGCCCGTATCAAGGAGGGCGCAAGTAAAATAAGTGCCCGCTTCAATTTGGACCACCGTTCCGCCGACATTCACGTCCCCAGCGGAGGCTGGCGTTTCATTGTCGCCAATCGACGTGGTGTTGCCATAACCGAGTTGGCCGTAGGTCCCACTGCCCCAACAACGAACGTTTCCAGTACTTAGCAAAGCACAAGTGTGTGATTGACCCGCTATTAGTTGAACAACAGTGCCGCCCACGTTGACGTCTCCTGCGGAGGCAGGCGTTTCGTTGTCACCTATAGTGGTTGTATTGCCATATCCGAGATTCCCGTATGCCCCGTTACCCCAGCAGCGCACTGTACCGCTCGCCGACAAAGCACACACATGATAAGGCCCAGCGGCAATGGTAGCCGCGCCAGTTGGGCACGCACCGCAGCTAGCGCCCCCGCAATCCACACCCGTCTCATCTTGGTTTTGCACGCTATCGGAGCAAGTTGGCGCTTGGCAGAGGTTGCCTGTGCACACACCAGAGTCGCAATCGCTCCCTACCAAGCAGCTCCCTCCCGGTGGACAGGGCGAGCAAATGCTTCCGCCACAATCGGTCGTGGTTTCATCTTGGTTCCAAAAACCATCCGAACAAGTCGCTGCTTGACACACGTTGCCCGTGCACACCGAAGAGTCACAATCGCTGCCAGCACTGCAGCTTTGACCTGTGGTGCAAGTGCCGCACACCGTGCCGCCACAATCGATGTCTGTTTCATCAAAGTTTCGCACACTGTCGCTACAGGTGGGCGCTTGGCAAATGTTGCCGCTGCATACCCCTGAATCGCAATCGCTGCCAGCCGAGCAGCCCTGTCCTGCCGTGCACACCGAGCAGCTGCTGCCGCCGCAATCCACATCGCTTTCGTCTTGGTTCCAAACCGTATCCGAACACGTGGCCGCCTGGCAGACATTGCCTGTGCACACCAACGATTGACAATCGGCTGCAATAAGACAGCTTTGGCCTGCCGTGCAGCCTGCACACATGCTTCCGCCGCAGTCCACATCGCTTTCATCAAAGTTTTGAATCGTGTCCGTACAAGTTGGCACTTGGCAGACGTTGCCGGTGCATACTCCTGATTGACAATCGGCTGCAATCGAGCAGCTGCTGCCATCCGAGCAGGGTCCACAGCTACTTCCGCCACAATCGACATCGGTCTCATCTTGGTTCCATGTGCTATCGGAACAGGTGGGCGATTGACATATGTTTCCAGTGCACACCCCAGAGCTACAATCCGTTCCTGCAAGACAGCCTGCGCCATCGCTACACACTCCGCAAGTGCTGCCTCCGCAGTCCACATCCGTCTCGTCTTGGTTGTTGACGCTATCGGAACAAGTCGCCACTTGGCAGATGTTGTTCGTGCACACCCCAGAGCTGCAATCCGTCCCCGCAAGACAGCCTGCGCCATCGCTACACACTCCGCACACGCTGCCGCCGCAATCCACATCTGTTTCGTCTTGGTTATTGACGCTATCGGAACACGTGGCTGCTTGGCAGACGTTGCCCGTGCATACTCCAGAACTGCAATCGCTTGGAAGCAAGCAGCCCTGTCCCGCAGCACAGATGCTGCAGCTGCCGCCGCCGCAATCGATCCCCGTTTCATCTTGATTTTGTGCGCCATCGGAACAACTCGGAGCTTGACAGATGTTGCCCGTGCACACGCCGGATGCACAATCATTGCCGGCATTACAGCTTAGGCCATTCGCGCACGCACTACAGCTCGAGCCACCACAATCCACATCTGTTTCATCCCCACTCTTTTGCCCATCGCTACACGACGTAGCAATGCAGGTGCCTGTTGAACCACATTCCATCGATTGACAATCCGTATTGACGCTGCAGCTTTTTTCATCGGCGCAGCCCGAGCAGCCTGCACCACCGCAATCCACATCGCTTTCACTAAAATCTTTTCGACCATCGGCACAAAAAGTGTCGGCATCGTCACTATCAGGGATGCCATCCCGTCGCTGTCGGTATCTAGAAAGTTGGGCAGACCATCGCCGTCCAAATCATCGCCCAGCTCTTCGGAATCTAAAATCCCATCGCCATCGGAATCGGTATCGAGATAAGCCACCGTGCCATCCCCATCGACATCACCCCCTGCTTTTGCTTCTTCACTGACTTCAAACGCTGTTGGCAAACTGTCGCCATCATCGTCATCATCGAGGAAGTTCGCTAAGCCATCGCTATCGCTATCGCCAAAAAGCTCTTCGCTATCTGGAACACCGTCTTGGTCCGAATCAAGCAGCAAGCTCTGTGTGTTGACGGAGTCGTATCCCAGCCGCCCGCATGCTGATACAGCAAAAAAGAACATCAACAGCAGGTATCCGCGTGCTTGATTCATGGGCAGAATTAAACATGACAGAAAATACCGTGCAGGCAAAATAATTTATTTACACCACAAATGAAAAGACAGTGCAGAAAGAAGCGTTTCGGAAGTTTATTGCATAATTTCAATACCTTAACTCAAAAGCCGCCTTCGCGTTTATTCAAAAAGGATTAAGAAGGCCGGGTTTGTGTGATGCTGGGTCGGTCGTTGAATTGCTCGAGAATTCGCCTCAGGCGAGGAGCGTCTGTTTTTTCGGCGTTATTGTATAGCAGCAGATGATCCCACATTGCGATGGCGCAAGCTCGAAGGTAGTCAAACTCGCCGTGCTCTTCGATGCCATCATTGATCCAGGACAAACCATGTCGCAACGTGGCGCGAGTTTTATCAAACATCCCGCCTACGAGTTCCATCCCGCAGCGCTCTGCCAAAACCAGTCGAACTTCGGCATGCATGACGCCGCGAATTACCGTGAGCATGTTGTAATCGGTCCAGCTCAAGGCATTAATGCCCAAGGGATCTGCTTTTTGCCGCTGGACCAGATAGCAACAGATATGATGTGAATCGAATACCCTGAGATCCTCATCCACCAGCACAGGCACTTGCATCAAGGGATTCGCACCAAACGGCTCGGCTTCGGCAACGTTGCCTACGTCAATCCAGCGGTAGTCCACATCAAGTTCATGGCACACGATACGCACGATACGTGTAAAGTGAGACCGTGGTGTTCCGTAAAGCTCAAGTGACATAGGGATTCAATCCGGGCTAAAAACAACGGTCGATAGACCGAACGCTTCGTTTTGGCACGATACCAGGCGATCCGGACAGCGGAAACACTATCGATTTCTCTGCTGCGATGGTGGTATAGCAGCAGCCGTACATGCTGTTTTAGAGCAATACAGCCCTGTGAGCTTAGTCGCCGCCACCACCGTTCGGATGGCAGATAAGGCAGAAGTTATGTTGGGCATAACCTGTAGGAGGGTTGTCACGGTAGTTGGTGTATTGACTCACGTCACTGTGTTTACCGTTCATGCTTGATAACGCGTGCTCACCAGTGTGGCAGCCCACACAATCGGCATTGGCTCCCATGATCGGCGTATTGAAGGGCGCGGGCAGCGAGTTGTTATGACAGTCCAAACAGACAATTCCCGAGTGCGCACCGCGCTCAATAGGGAAAGCGTTTTCCGGATGATTGCCACCGTTGGCCGGTTTCCAAGCCACGGTCGTATGGCAATTTTCACAAGTTGTAGGAAAATCTTGATGGCCCGGAAAGGTACTTGAATTGTAATCGTCGAGATGACAGCCCACGCAAGTGTTGGGTGTCGCTCCCGGCTCATAACCGTTAACGTGACAGGTGGCACATGCCACTTCAGCGTGGGCATTTTCCAATGGAAACCATTCGTGATTGAAAGCCTTCGCCGGGATCCATTCGCTCTGTGTGTGGCAATCGCCGCAGGTGGTTGGGAACAAACCGTCGTGCGCAGGAGTGGTTGTCGCTTGGTAGTCCGGCAAGTGGCATACGACGCAGTCATTTCGACTCACGCTTACTTCATTGCCGTGCGAGGACTGGCAACTGCTTAGGACCAACGCAGCAGACAGAACCAAACCGTGCCCAACGGCAGCCCGAACTCGAATGCGAAAACACCTTTTCATAAGTTATACACTCTAATCTTAGCACAAACTTTAAGCGCGCGGGAAAATCTTCCAATTTTCGCGGGAATACATGTAGTTTTTCAAATCCAAAGGATGCAGGTGCCGATACCGGCTTCAACGCGTGTTCACCGCGTTTGCATTAGAAACACACAAATTTGGGGGACTTTATACGGACTCAATCGTGTAGCTTTGTTGCTTGACTTTATCGATTTTGCGTATCAGAGTAGCCACATCATGAAAGCAGAAGGCACACAGACCAAAATTCACGGCAAAAGCCTGAATAGTGCTGTGTTTTCTGTGCAATTGGTCGTAGTACTCCTTGGCATTCTCCTCATTAGCGGGGGGGCTGGCTAAGTTCGTGCTGCGTAGGCACTTTCCCAGCCCCCTCATCCACCCGGATGCAGGGGCTTTTTCTTAGGCAAAACGGAACAAATAACCATGACACACAGCGTAAAACAATACAAAGCCGAGGCGAAGAGTGCTGCTGGTGCGCCGAGCAGCAAAGCAAAGCCAAACAACGAAGGCAAGGAACTCACCGGAGCGGAAATCATCTGGGAGTCGTTAAAGAAACAGGGAGTTGAGGTGGTGTTCGGTTATCCAGGCGGCGCCATCATGCCTGCCTACGATGCGATGCTAAAGTACGACATCAAACACGTCCTGGTTCGTCATGAACAGGGTGCTTCACACATGGCCGATGGTTACACCCGAGCATCGGGTCGAACCGGAGTGTGCATTGCCACCTCAGGACCTGGAGCAACCAATCTTGTGACCGGACTTGCAACGGCCATGCTTGACTCGATTCCCATGGTCGCGATCACCGGTCAGGTCCCTTCCACCCTGCTTGGCACCGACGCCTTCCAAGAAACCGACATTACCGGCGTTACGCTTCCAGTGACCAAACACAATTACCTGGTTACGCGTGCCGAGGAGATTGCTCCCACTATTAAGGAAGCCTTTCATGTGGCGACCCATGGCCGCCCAGGCCCGGTGGTCGTCGACATCACCAAAGATGCCCAACAAAACAACGCTATCTTTGAATGGAGTAACGAAGAAGTGGTGCTGCCCGGTTATCGGCCGAACTACGATCCTCTGCCCGAGGTGTTTGAAGAAGCCCTTAAACTCATCGGCCAAGCCAAACGCCCCGTGATTCTAGCTGGACACGGTGTTGTGCAGGCAGGCGCAACCGATTTGCTCTTGGAGTTCGTCAATAAAACCGACATTCCAGTCACCAACACCTTGCTTGGTTTGGGCGGCTTTCCTGCAACCCACAAGCGCAACTTGGGCATGATGGGCATGCACGGCGAAGCGTGGGTCAACAAGGCCATTCAAGAAGCCGATTTGCTGATTGCTCTTGGCATGCGTTTTGATGATCGCGTTACCGGCAACATCAAAAACTATGCACCGAATGCGAAAAAGATTCACGCTGAGCTTGATCAGGCTGAAATCAACAAAAACGTCAAAGTGGATGTGCCGCTTGTTGGCGATGTGTACACCACACTTAAAAAACTGATTCCGCGCGCTACAAAACAAACACTTAGCGGTTGGCATGCACGCATCGATGAGCTCAAGGGCGATTCAGCTGTACGCGACATCCAGCAGCTTCCCGACGAAGGGAAACTCTATGCAGCCCATGTGATCAATGATTTGTGGCGCTTCACCGAAGGCAAAGCCATTGTCGTCACGGACGTGGGACAGCATCAGATGTGGGAAGCGCAGTACTACAAGCATGACTACGCACGCAGACTGCTTACTTCCGGCGGACTTGGTACCATGGGCTTTGCTTTGCCTGCGGCCATTGGGGCTTATTTCGCACAGCCAGACCATGAGATATGGGTCATTGCAGGAGACGGCGGTTTTCAAATGACGGCTTCTGAGCTTTGCACTTGCAAACAAGAAGGCGTGAAGATCAACATCGCGATCATCAACAACGGCTTTTTAGGCATGGTGCGACAGTGGCAAGAGTTTTTCTACGGCGGCCGTTATGCAGCAACGCCGATGCTAAGCCCTGATTTTGTCAAACTTGCCGATGCACATGGGCTTACTGGCTTACGCGTCACCAAGCGTGCCGATGTTCAAAATGCCATCGAGCAAGCGCGTAAAACAGAAGGCACCGTGCTGATTGATTTTCGGGTGGAGCAAGAAGACAGCGTTTATCCGATGGTGCCCTCTGGCGCCGATTTGCACGACATGATCCGTCGACCTGAAAGCAACCCTCCCCCTAAAAAAGAAAAAGCAAAACACAATCCCATTTATGAAACCGGTGAGGACGAAGAATGACCCAAAAAGAATCTCGCACCTTTGTTGTGTATGTCGAAGATAAACCCGGCGTACTAAACCGCGTTGCATCGCTCTTCAGGCGCCGCGCTTACAACATTGTCTCTCTGAATGTTGGCCGCACGCACGAGCCCGGAGTCTCACGCATGACGATTGTCGTCGAATCCGATTCCGACATGGCGCAGCGCTTTTCTGCCAATCTATACAAAATGGTCAACGTGCTTAGCGTCGAGGACATCACCGAAACACCCTCAGTCACTAGGCACCTAGCCCTTATCAAGCTTGTAATGAAGCCCGAAAAACGGGCTCAAGCGCTTGAAATTTGCAATGTTTTTAGGGCTCACGTGGTGGATATTGCACCGGAGGCTCTGATCGTGGAGATTACCGGCGCCCTCGAAAAAATCGAAGGCTTCGTTACGGTGCTACAGCCTTTTGGCGTAGCTGAGATCGTGCAAACAGGCGCGATTTCAATGAAACGGGGTGCAGAGATTTCTGTGCCCAAATTGAATCTTGGAAAAATTCGAGCAGCATAAAAATTTTTGGAAAGGAAACGTTACACATGGTTGAGATTCGTTACGACAAAGACGCCGATTTGGCACTTATCAAAGGTAAAAAAGTAGCCGTGATCGGTTACGGCTCCCAAGGCCACGCACATGCCCTAAATCTAAAAGAAAGCGGCGTGGACGTGCGCATTGGTTTACACGATGGCAGTCGCTCAAAAGCAAAAGCTCAGGCCGACGGTCTTACGGTGAAAAACGTTCGCGATGCTGCTGCAGAAGCAGACGTGATCATGATTCTAACCCCCGACACCTCGCAAAAGGCGATTTACAAAGAACACATCGAACCGAGCCTTAAAGAAGGCAAGACGCTCATGTTTGCTCACGGTTTTAACATTCGCTACGATGAAATCGAGCCGCCGAAAAACGTGGACGTCAGTATGATTGCGCCCAAGGGGCCTGGCCATCGCGTGCGTGAGACCTATCAAGAAGGCGGCGGCGTGCCTTGCTTGCTTGCCGTGCATCAAGATGCGAGTGGCAAAGCGGATGCACTTGCGCTCTCCTACGCTTCGGCCATTGGTGGTGGACGTGCAGGGGTGCTCACCACGACCTTTACGGAAGAAACCGAAACGGACTTGTTTGGTGAGCAGGCCGTACTTTGCGGCGGAACGGCTGAACTTGTTAAAGCAGGCTTTCAGACCTTGGTTGACGCGGGCTACCAACCTGAAATTGCCTATTTTGAATGCCTTCATGAGCTCAAGCTGATTGTTGATTTAATGTACCGCGGAGGCTTGAACTACATGCGCTACTCCATCAGCGATACCGCTGAGCAAGGCGACTATGTCTCTGGCCCTCGTGTGATCACCGATCAAACCAAAGCCGCAATGAAAGCCATCTTGGGGGACATCCAATCCGGCAAGTTCGCCAAGGACTGGATTGCTGAAAACGAAGCGGGCCGGCCCAACTACAAGAAAAAACAACGTGACGAACAAGATGCAAATCGAAAAAGTCGGCGCCAAGTTGCGCGACATGATGCCTTTTGTCGATCCAGTGAAAATCAAAGCAGGAGACTAAGCATGAGCAGTGATAGCCCGAACTATGTAAAGATCTTTGATACGACGCTACGGGATGGGGAACAGTCCCCCGGAGCCAGCATGACTTCCACAGAGAAGCTTGAGATTGCACGCACAATCTCAAGACTCGGCGTGGATGTGATCGAAGCTGGGTTTCCCGCAGCATCGCCCGATGATCTTGCAGCAGTTCGGGCCATTGCAGAATCCGTGGGAACACAACGCATTGAAGGACGTCCATCAAAGGCTCCGCCTACGATTTGCGGCTTAGCTCGCGCGCAAAGCAAGGATATCGATCAAGCTTGGGAAGCTGTGAAAGCAGCCATGCACCCGCGCATTCATACCTTCATAGCGACCTCGCCCATTCACCGTGAGCACAAATTGCGTATGAGCAAAGAAGAAGTGCTTAAGCGCGTCGATGAAATGGTGCGCTACGCAGCGTCTTTATGTAAGGATGTGGAATTCAGTCCGGAAGATGCCGGGCGAACCGAGCCCGAGTTCATGCACGAAGTGCTGGAAGTTGCCATTGCCGCAGGAGCTAGCACGCTCAATATTCCGGACACCGTAGGCTACACCCTTCCGAGCGAGTTCGGTGTGCGCATTGCGGATATCTTCACCAAAGTCAAAGGCATCGAAAACACCACTGTCTCCGTGCATTGCCACAACGATTTGGGCCTTGCGACAGCCAACTCGCTAGCTGGCATCAATGCCGGAGCACGACAAGTTGAAGTCGCTGTCAACGGCATTGGCGAGCGCGCAGGAAACACCTCGCTCGAAGAAATCGTGATGGCGCTTCATACGCGCAAAAATGCGATTGGCCTTGAGACAGGCATCGATACCACACAGCTTACACGTGCCAGTCGTTTGGTCAGCAAGACCACAGGCATGGTTGTTCAACCCAACAAAGCAATCGTTGGCGCGAACGCGTTTGCTCATGAAGCGGGCATCCATCAAGACGGTATGCTTAAGCATGAAGAGACCTACGAAATCATGCGACCTGAGACCGTGGGAGCTACGCAAACCCAACTTGTATTGGGGAAGCACTCTGGGAGACATGCTTTTGCGGTGCGCCTTCAAGAACTTGGTTATTCGTTGGAAGGTGAGCAGCTCGACAAAGTCTTTGCTGAATTTAAACGTCTAGCCGATAAGAAAAAGAGCGTAACTGACGCGGACTTGGTCGCACTTGCGAGCATCGAGTTCAGACCCGCCCAGGAATTCTTCAGTATTGATCGGCTGCAAGTGAGCTCTGCACTTGAAGGTCTGCCTACAGCGACCATTCGCCTTAAAGGCGCAGACGGACAAGTACACACCCAAGCCTCGGTAGGCAGTGGTCCCATTGATGCATTGTTCAAAGCCATTGATGACGTAGTAAAAGCGCCAAGCGATTTGCTTGAGTACTCCGTGCACGCTGTGACCGAAGGTATCGACGCACTTGGCGAGGTAAGCGTCCGCATTCGCAGCACACAAGCCAAAAAAGCAAAGAGCCCACAACATGGTCGTGGCCAGCAGATTTTCTACGGCCATGGAGCCGACCCGGACATCTTGGTGGCCAGTGCTAAAGCATACCTGTCAGCGCTCAACCGTCTGCTTTCTCATCTTGAGCCCAATCGGATTAAAAACAAAACAGTCAAGGTCGCAAAGGCGTCCTCGTAAAACCATTTCTTGTGTAGCAGCACATGCTGCACATAACCCCCAACCCCTTAACACTTAGCAGGAACATGCCCAAAACACTTTTCGAAAAAATCTGGAATAAACACATTGTCGCAGAAGAAGCTGGCAGACCAGCCATCCTTTATATTGATCTGCATTTGATTCACGAAGTGACTTCACCACAGGCTTTTGACGGTCTGCGTGGGCGAGGCTTAAAGGTGCGGCGTCCCGATCGAACCTTTGCGACCATGGATCATTCCACACCCACTGTGCCAAAAAAGCTTCGTGTGCTTGATACGCAAGCGCAAGCGCAGATGCAAAAGCTGCGCGATAACTGCAAAGAGTTTGGCATTGAACTTGAGGGGCTTGATGACCCTAAAAACGGTATCGTGCACGTGATTGGACCGGAGATGGGTCTAACCCAGCCAGGCATGACCATCGTCTGCGGCGATAGTCACACCTCAACGCATGGTGCTTTCGGCTCACTTGCTTTTGGTATCGGCACAAGCGAAGTCGAGCATGTGCTTGCAACACAGTGCTTGCTACAGCGCAAAGCCAAAACCTTTGAAGTGCGGGTCGATGGGAAACTTTCGCCTGGAGTAGGCGCTAAAGATATTATCTTGGCTCTTTGTGCAAAAATCGGCACAGGTGGCGGCACAGGGTATGTGCTTGAGTACCGCGGTGATGCAATACGGGCCTTGGACATGGAAGCGCGCATGACCGTATGCAACATGAGCATTGAGGCTGGGGCTCGTGCAGGTCTAATCGCGCCAGACGACACCACTTTTGAGTACCTAGCTGGACGCGAGCGTGCTCCGAAAGGTGCCGCCTGGGATAAGGCGGTTGCTGAGTGGCGTAAACTTCCAAGCGATGATGGAGCAGTCTTTGATAAATCAATCACTATTGATGCATCGAAACTTGAGCCCATGATTACTTACGGAACCAACCCGGGCATGGGCGTTGGCATAAACGAAGCCATTCCTTCAGTCGAGAGTTTCTCGGATCCATCGGATCAAGCAAACTTCAAAAAAGCGCTTAGCTACATGGGCATCGAAGCAGGCAAAGCTCTTGCTGGAAACAAAATCGATGTGGTGTTTATTGGTTCATGCACCAATTCACGCATATCCGATCTTCGTGCTGCGGCAGGCATGCTCAAAGGACGCAAGGTCTCAGCGCAAGTGCAAACACTAGTAGTGCCTGGCTCTCAAAGCATCAAAGAGCAAGCTGAAGCCGAAGGCCTTGATAAAATCTTTACCGAAGCTGGAGCCGAATGGCGCAACCCAGGCTGCTCCATGTGCATCGCGATGAATGGCGATCAACTCAAACCGGGGCAGTATGCAGTGAGCACCAGCAACCGCAACTTTGAAGGACGGCAAGGCAAAGGTGGTCGTACCTTTCTCGCTTCTCCACTGACTGCCGTAGCATCAGCCATCAAAGGCTGCGTCACCGATCCTCGAACCCTCGTTTAGACTCCAAACTTATTAAAGGAAAACACATGGCAAGCTTTAGCACACTAACCTCACACATGGTCGCCATTCCTAGCGACAATATCGACACCGACCAAATTATCCCGGCGCGTTTTTAAAGTAACGGATAAACAAGGGCTCGGAAAACAACTCTTTTGCGACTGGCGCTACCTTGAAGACGGAAGTCCCAATCCAGAATTTCCGCTCAACTTTCCACAAAGCCAGGGCGCTCAGGTCCTAGTCGCAGGCCAGAACTTTGGGTCGGGCTCCTCACGGGAACATGCTCCATGGGCCCTTGTGGGCTGGGGCCTGCGTGCCGTGATTGCAATTTCCTTTGCGGACATCTTTAAAAACAACGCACTGAAAAACGGTCTTCTTCCCATTGAAGTAGACACGAAAACCCAGCAGTCTTTGCTTGCAGCGATCAAAAGCGATCCAAGAACCACAGTAAGTATTGATCTCGCATCACAAACACTCACGCTGCCTGATGGCTCAAAGCAGAGCTTCCCTATCGATGACTTCAGCAAATATTGTTTGCTGCAAGGTATCGATCAGCTTGAGTACATTCTCGGATTTGAAAACAAGATTGCGGCATACGAGCAAGCATAACACCATGGTGGCCAAACACATCGACATCTATGATACCACCCTACGGGATGGCACCCAGAGCGAAGGCATTTCCTATTCGTGCCAGGATAAAATTCGCATTGCTCAGCGTCTTGATGCACTCGGGGTTGCTTTCATCGAGGGCGGCTGGCCGGGTTCAAATCCAAAAGATGCCGAGTTCTTCGAGCGAGCCAAAGACATCCAGTGGAAGCATGCTGCCATCACAGCTTTTGGTTCAACTCGGCGCGTCACTTGCACTGTTGAAGATGACGTCAGCCTCAATACATTGATTCAGGCCCAGACGCCGGTTTGCACTTTGTTTGGAAAAAGCTGGGTGTTGCACGTCACCGAGGTATTGCGCACCACGCCTGACATCAATCTACAGTTAATCGAAGAAAGTGCAGCTTACCTAAAAGCACAAGGCAAGCGCGTCGTCTATGATGCGGAGCATTTTTTTGATGGCTATCGCACCGATGCAAGCTATGCCCTTGAAACGCTGAAGGCAGCCAAACGTGGCGGGGCTGAGGTCTTAGTGCTCTGCGATACCAACGGCGGAAGCTTACCTTGGGACATTGAAACCATCACCGCTCATGTTCGCAAGGAACTCAAGCACCCGGTAGGCATTCACGCTCACAACGATACCGATTGCGCTGTGGCCAACAGTATTGCTGCAATCCGAGGCGGCGCAAGCCATGTTCAAGGCACTATCAACGGTTATGGAGAACGGTGCGGCAACGCCAACTTGATTTCCGTGATCGGCGATCTTGAACTAAAAATGGCTTTCAAATGTCTACCTGAAGGCAAATTAAAAGAGCTTCACGAAGTTTCTCGCTTTGTCACCCAACTTGCCAACCTACCATTCAATGACCATTTGCCTTATGTCGGTCGCAGTGCCTTTGCTCACAAAGGCGGAGTGCATGTGGCCGCCATGCGCCGCAGCGCCGATTCGTATCAGCACATTGATCCATCCGTGGTCGGCAATGAAATGCGTACCGTCGTAAGCGAGCTTTCAGGCCGCGGCAACGTACTAAGCAGGGCCGAAGAGCACGGTCTTGATGTGGACCCTGGCATTGAAATTGAAGTGCTAAAACACATCAAGGAATGCGAAGCAGCCGGCTTTTCTTTTGAAGCGGCCGAAGCTTCTGTCGCCTTGCTTCTGCAACGTCGACTACCCGCCTACAAAGCCCCGTTCAAAGTCATGGACTACGAAGTCAAAGTGGGCAAGCGCCAAGGCATCGACACTTACGCTGAAGCGACTGTCAAAGTAGCCATCGGAGATCACATCGAACATGCCATTGCAGACGGTGATGGACCGGTCGCAGCATTGGATGCTGCTTTGCGTAAAGCGCTTGGCTCGTGGTTACCTGAGATCGAAAATATTCGCTTATCCGACTACAAGGTACGTATTCTTGATAGCACCGATGGTACCTCGTCCAGCGTCAGAGTGCTCATCGACAGCAGCAACAGCAATGAAACTTGGAGCACCGTGGGCGCATCAGGAAATATTATCCAAGCCTCGCTAAGAGCTCTTGTTGATGGTATAGAGTACGGCCTTTTAAACGCTTCAGGGCACTAACAAAACACAAGACACCGCAGTAGAGGCACCTTCATGAAAGCAACTATTATTCTTCTTCCAGGGGATGGCATCGGCCCAGAAATCGTTCGAGAAGCTAAAAAAATTCTTGAAGCGGTTGCATCCAAGTTTGGACATGAATTCATCTTTGAAAGCAAACTGATTGGCGGCATCGCTATCGACGAAACCGGAGAAGCTCTACCCGCTGATACTTTGGCCAGCGCGAAAAAAGCCGATGCGATTTTACTCGGCGCTGTGGGTGGCCCCAAGTGGGACAATCCCAAAGCCAAGGTAAGACCCGAGCAAGGCTTGCTTGGCATTCGCAAAGGCCTTGATTTATTCGCTAACCTCCGACCTGTGAAGATTTTCCCCGAACTTGCCGCATCGTCACCGCTTAAAGCTGAGCGCTTGGAAGGCGTTGATATGATGGTGGTACGCGAACTCACAGGCGGCATTTACTTCGGCGAGCCACGCCTTCGTGAAGCTCGCACCGACGGTGAACGCGCCTTGGATACGATGGTTTACACCACTAAAGAAATCAAACGCATCGTACAGCTTGCCTTTAACATCGCCAAAGGCCGCCGGAAGAAAGTCACTTCAGTCGATAAAGCCAATGTACTTGAGTCCTCACGTTTATGGCGTAGTGTGGCCACTGAAGTCGGTAAAGATTACCCCGAGATTGAACTGGAGCATCAGTTGGTCGACTCGGCTGCCATGCGTCTTGTCACCTCAGCAAAAGACTTTGATGTACTTGTGACCGAAAACATGTTTGGCGACATTCTTTCAGATGAAGCTGCTGTGTTAACCGGATCGCTAGGCATGCTACCGAGCGCATCCCTTGGCGAAGGCAGTCGTGGACTTTATGAACCCATTCACGGCTCAGCCCCCGATATTGCAGGCAAAGGCATTGCGAATCCCGTTGGCACCATTCTCAGCGCGGCGATGCTCTTGCGCCATAGCTTAGGTTTGGAAAAATAAGCAATAAGCATCGAGCAGGCCGTAAGCCATGTCATCGCCAGTGGCGCCCGTACAGCAGACCTTAGCCAAAACTCACCACTGAGCACCCAAGCCATGGCCGATAAAATCTTGGGGTCACTTTCCTCCTAATTTAACTCTTTTTTTTACGGCCGAAAGGGTTGCAATCCTGAACTTTCTCTTCTGAAGAACTCCCAGGAATGTATAAAAATTGACCTGTTTTAAAAGCCTAAAAACACCAGGAGAGTGACCCCAATGTGCGAAGTGAGTTACCGTGCGGTGCTTTTCGATCTTGACGGAACACTGCTTTATTCCATACCGAAGATCATCGAATCCTTTCTCCACACGCTTGATACTTTTTTACCGGATCATGCACTCGATGAAGCTGCAATCACGGCACGTTTGGGACGTCCACTCATGCAACAAATGCTGGAGATTTCTGGGAATCCGGACACTGCCCTTTTGATGACACAACACTATCGCACGCACAATCAAAAACTCATTCCTGAAATGCAGCTCTACGGGGGCACTCTCGATGCACTCGCTCAGATTCGCTCACGCGTCAAGCACTGCGGGATCGTAACATCCAAGCATTGTGATTCAGCCATGATGTCGATCAAACAACATGGCCTATCGCAACACCTGGATACCATGGTCTTTGCTGAAGACACCACAAAGCACAAGCCTCACCCTGCACCGCTGCATTTGGCCTGCAAACGTCTTGGCGTAGCGCCAGAACAAACGGTATATGTAGGCGATGCCGTATTCGATCTACAAAGCGCGAAGCGCGGTGGCCTAGCAAGTGCCGCCGCACTCTGGGGACCGAATCCTCGAGCAACATTGCTCGCAGAATCGCCAACGCATCCACTTGAAACACTCACCGATCTTTGCGCATTCCTCTAGACATCCAGTGTCGGATAAACCCTTCAGCAATCAAAGGGCATGATTCGAGATAATGTACTTGGCAGTTGCTGCATTTGTGGCGAGAGGAACGTCGTGAACGTTGCAGATGCGCATCAAGCCTTGAATGTCTGGATCATGAGGATGTTTTCCTAGCGGATCAATGAAGAAAAACACGGCTTTAATCTTACCCTCAGCAACCATCGCAGCTATCTGCGCATCGCCCCCAACTGGGCCAGATAAAAACAAAGTGACATCAAGATCACATTTCTCTTGGAGTAGCTTTCCGGTGGTTCCTGTTCCAACCAACTGATACTTCTTCAAAGTGTTTGCGTGCTCCATGGCAAATGCAACCATGTCGGCTTTTTTGTTGTCATGCGCAATGAGCGCCAATGTTTTGGATGTGGAGGTTTTTTGGAATTGCATAAGCCAAGTTGATGAAAATTTATCGCAAGTATCAAGCGTTGATTGCTTCTTTTAAAGGAAAAGAAAACGTAAGATATGATCGAGACCTCAAACAGAAATACATCTTGAATTTTGTGAAAAAAATTCCTAGTTTGAGTTGTTATTGATCCACAGATCGAAAGCCTGAAATCCGCTAAAGAACTCAGTTTCCGCGCAATTGTGACAGGTATGCTCCTAGGTGCATTGCTGTGCCCTTGCAATATCTACGCTGGGCTTAAAATAGGCTGGTCCTTCAACATGTCAATCACCGCAGCTTTGTTGAGCTACGGATGGTGGCAAGGCCTTCATCGTGTAAAGTTAGCATCCTCCTGGGGCATTCTAGAAAACAATCTCAACCAAACCACTGCATCAGCCGCGGCATCGATTGCGGGAGCGGGTCTTGTCGCACCCATCCCAGCACTCACACTGATTACCAATCAGAGCCTCGCTCTATGGCAACTGATGCTCTGGGTTTTGTCCGTAAGCTTGTTGGGAGTCGTAGTGGGCTTGTTTCTCCGCCCTTATTTAGTTGCGGAACTTTCTTTCCCCTCAGGAATCGCCACCGCTGAGACCCTGCAAAACATTTATGAAAAAGGCAAAGAGGCAAGCCGTCGCATTCAAGCACTGCTCACAGCCGGGGTAGTCGCCGCATCGCTTAAAATCTTCGATAGTTTTAGTCACGGCCTTGCTAAATTTGGCATACCAGGCGCGTTGCATGTTTCCATACCCGCAACAACGAAAGCATCGTCTACTCTATCCTTCAGCAAACTAGGGTTCGCCCTTGATCCTTCCTTGTTGATGCTCGGTTTTGGAGCCATTATTGGCCCACGGGCTGGGGTTTCGCTCTTGCTTGGCGCCATTGTAGCTTGGGGCATTCTACTTCCATGGGTTATCGCTCAAGGTTGGGTGTCGATACCGCAAGCAACACCCGAAGTTTCTTTGTTTGCTACGGGATTGGAATGGCTTTTATGGCCTGGGGTCACCCTAATGGTAGTTGCCTCATTGATGTCGTTCGCCTTGCAACTTCCGGGACTTCTAAAAACAAAACGTAAATCATTAACTCTTTCTTCTGAGAGAAACATAAGCCATCAGAAACCTTTCATTGCATTGTCGCTTTTGGCCTGTCTTTTTGTTGTCGCGCTGCAAATCACTTTCTTCGATATTGGAATATTTGAAGCATTGTGTGCTGTTGTACTAACCCTTGTGCTTGCTGTCGTCGCTGCGCGTGTCGCTGGCGAAACCGGCATCACGCCAATCGGCGCGATGGGCAAAATCACCCAAATGTCTTTTGCTGTGATTTCCCCTTCAAATCCCACCAACAACCTCATGGCTGCAAACGTGACCGGCGGAGCAGCAAGTCAATGCGCGGACATGATGCATGACCTAAAAGCAGGATATATTCTAAAAGCAAAACCAGAAGTCCAAGGCGTTGGGCAACTCTTAGGAGTAGTTGCGGGTTCAGTTGTTGGATCCGTCGTTTACACAATGCTTCTGCCCGATCCAAAAAAGCTTCTACTAACGCCTCAGTGGCCAGCACCGGCAGTTGCTACGTGGAAGGCCGTAGCAGAAGTTTTCATGCATGGCTGGCAGCACCTTCCGCCTCATAGCACAACCGCAATGGGCGTTGCTGCATTCGTAGGATTGCTCTTAGCTTTAGCAGAGAACCGCATGAGTTCAGCTGCTCTAAACTATATACCAAGCGCGGCAAGTATGGGGTTGGCTTTTGTTTTGCCCGCTTGGAACAGCATTTCGATGTTTTTGGGAGCTATGCTTGCTGCACTTACTTTCAAATACGCAAAAACATGGTCCACTCGTTTTGTTTTGGTTATTGCAGCGGGTCTCATTGCCGGAGAAAGTCTCGTTGGCATAGTCGATGCAATGCTTGGTGTCCTAAGTTTTCAATAGCGCCACGGCGCTACTCTGTTCCATGGCTGAGCTGAAGCACCTCAAAACGGTCTCCTGGCTGACGGCAGGTGTCCACCTTGCCTGAAAAACGGATGCGAAGCACGATAAAATCTCGCAAACGTGAAGCCCAAGCTCCCGCTAACATCGGGTCCACCGCTTGGCACAGATTCTCACCAGAAGGCTGGGCCGTTTCAAACTTCAATTTTCGATGAATCGAACGACCCGTATTAGCTTGGCTCACCTTTACAGAAAGAGTATCTGGGTCGTAGTGCAAGGTCAGATCGCTAGCTTCTCCGTCGATTTTCTTGTTTTTTCCAGCTCGCAACGAAAAGGAATGGAATGAATCGGGTTGTGCATTGATACGACCGAGTGCAGCGGCTACGCGCTGTTCGACTCGGGTTCGAAAACTTGGATCGTTATGATGTTCCTTATACTCATCTTCACTAAGGATGATAAATTCATCACGGACCTGACCTTCGCTACTAAGCACTTGCAAAATGAGATCGTGCTCTTGCAGCACCCTCCCCTCAGAAAACTCATCTGCAATCACAAAACCTTCTTTGGTGTGAGCGGGAAAACCATGAACAAGCGGATGACGCGGATGCTCAGCAAGCAACTCTTCAGTGTCAATCCAGCGCTGGGGTGGTCTTTTAGGATCCCCGGAGTTTTGGACTGCTTGTTGCGTTTGCCGCGTGCTTGGGTTCGTATTCCGATAGGACCGACTCTGGTTCGAACTCTCATGAGCACATGCAACCATCAAAGCAAGAACCATTACCCATAAACGCATGACTTTTCATCTATACCCGGCCTACACAATTGTCAAAACAACGCTTTTAGAACGATCCGTCTACCTGACTATCCAATCGGCGTTCCCTCCTTCACCCTTCGGTCCATCTTACAAGCATCGACATAACGCATACTCTGAGAAATCTTGCTGGCGCACTTCCGCTTCGCGACTACCAACATCCCTTTCAAAGCCACGCACAATAATACTCCTTGATCGGTAGGATAGAGCCTAAACACTATTCCCCGTCGTGCCCTAAACTGAGATTTGAGCTCGAGAGACTAAGGCAACGTAAGGCTCGAATATAAACACGTGAAAAGGTCGCCACACGTTGCTGCCGCAGACCTCTCGAGCAAAAAAAGCCTATTCTATTGTTTTTCCATTTTAACAATAGCCCGCGTTCATACTCCTTCAACACAATACATGTATACAGTAATTTTACTTATAAAACGGAATTAAATGGCTTGAAAACATAAATTTATGCTATAATTGAATGATGCGTTGCTTGCTCCATTTGCTATTATGGACTGCCGTCGGTTGTGGCCGTTTCGGATACGATCCTGTTGCAAGCGAGCTAGGCGATACCGGCGAGATTGGCACGCCACAGAACCTGTGCTCAGACGGAATACAAAATCAAGACGAAAGCGATATTGATTGCGGCGGGATCCAATGCGAACCCTGTCCTTCAGGAAACACTTGCCTTGTTAGCAGTGACTGCAGCACCAACAACTGCGCACTCGGCGTCTGCCTTGACCTTTCCTGTTCAGATGGCATCCTAAGTCAAGATGAAAGCGATACCGATTGCGGAGGAAGTCTCTGCAATCGTTGCGCAAATGGTAATGGATGCCTCCTCGACGGCGATTGCAGTTCGAATGTGTGTGTGGCTAAGGTCTGTCAGACACCTTCCTGCTCCGATGGTGTACAAAACCAAGACGAAACAGACATCGATTGCGGTGGTAGCTTGTGTTCGAGCTGCAACAGCGGACAAAACTGCTCGACCAGCAGCGACTGCAGTTCAAAGGTTTGCACCGGCAACACTTGCCAAGCACCCTCTTGCTCTGATGCCGCACTAAATCAAGACGAAACAGACATCGATTGCGGCGGTAGCTCGTGTTCGAACTGCAACAACGGACAAAACTGCTCGACCAGCAGCGACTGCAGTTCAAAGGTTTGCACCGGCAACACTTGCCAAGCACCCTCTTGCTCTGATACCGCACTAAATCAAGACGAAACAGACATCGATTGCGGCGGTAGCTCGTGCGCCAGTTGTTCAGACGGAGCCGGTTGTTCTATAGGCAGTGATTGCAACAGTGGAGTCTGCATCACGAACATCTGCCAGACGTCTTCCTGCTCCGATGGTGTACAAAACCAAGATGAAACAGATATCGACTGCGGCGGTAGTTTATGTGGGGCTTGTACAACTGGTCAGAGTTGCATCTCCGGCGTGGACTGTAGCTCGTCCGTTTGCACTGCCAACGTTTGCCAAGCACCGTCATGTTCCGATGGTACGCTAAACCAAGACGAAACAGATATCGATTGCGGTGGTAGTTTGTGTAGCAGTTGTATTAACGGCCAGAGTTGCAACACGGGCTCAGACTGTACCAGCGGGATATGCGACGCAAACATTTGTTCCGGCTCAAACATTAACTATTTTTCTATCGGCAGAAATTCAGGAACCCTCT
Organism: Myxococcales bacterium; assembly: GCA_016699535.1. NCBI lineage: Bacteria > Pseudomonadati > Myxococcota > Myxococcia > Myxococcales > Myxococcales bacterium. The sequence continues at coordinate 2,083,327 of CP064980.1, read as the reverse complement.
ACGCCATTGGCACTGCATCAGTCACAGCTGGTAGCAACGCTGTTAGCTTTGCAGCGGGAGCATCCCTTCCCCTCAATGTAGGACGAGGGGATCGACTGGTCCTTGATCCGGGCGGCGCTGGCGAAGAGACTATTTACGTCCTTGACCGGCAATCCACCACACAAGTCACGCTGCAATCGATCGCATCAAGCACTCACTCGGCGGTAAGTTATCGTTTTGAGCGTGCTTTTATTGCGATCAACGCATGGGAAAGTGCGCGTCAAGGCAATCTTGTTAGCGAAACACGCATTGAAGTGGGCGTCATGTACAACGACGCTCCATTCACCGAAAATGTTAGGATTGACGGCTCCACCACCAGTGCTTCCTATTATATGGAGCTCACCTCAGCCGAAGTTGCAAAACACAACGGTTTTGCGGGAAGTGGTTCAATACTTTCACCAGCAACTCCTGGACACGCCATCCAGGCCAAAGACCCTTACCTGCGTATTTCCTGGCTAGAAATAACCGGGTGGTCCACAAACTCAGCAGGCAGTTATGACGCCATCAACATCGGTCCGGGCGGCGATCAAATCCTGCTCCATCATTTGATAGTGCACGATGACGGACACGGCGCACAAAGCAACTCCGATGCAAACGGCATCGGCCTTGAGAACACCAACAGTATTACCGTCACCGTTCAAAACTCATTGGTATACAACATCGCACGCGCTGGAATTCTTCACGACAGCTGCCTCGGATGCTCGCTTGAAGTTCAAAACACTACTCTGTATCAGTGCGTACAAGCTGACGATCAGCCCACTGTTTATGGTTGCATCGGTGAAGCGTGGAGTTCTGGTTCAGTATCGACAATCTACGTCAAAAACGTGGCGGCTCTTGATGTTGGTTCGGGCGCCAAAGCTTTCTTTTACAACTCGTACTCGTACGATAGTACCTTTGAAGCTTCCCTGGGAAATTCAAATCATAACATCAGCTCGGACAATTCTGCGCCGGGAATGACTACCTTCCATGGGGTTAGCTCTGCCTCAACTTTTGTCGACCTTACTCCTGGCTCGGAGGACCTTCATCTGAAGTCAGGCGCCACGGCAATCGACAACGGGATGGATCTTACACCCCTGCTGATCGACGACATAGAGGGGGAAAGTAGACCAAGCGGCAGCGCTTATGACATCGGAGCCGATGAATACTAGAGCCATGGGCGCCTACGAAGCTCCTGGTACGGCTCATGCTCTGATTGGCCGAAGCAATCCACAGAAAACTGGAATAATTTCCTCATGAGTTTCTGGTACGCTCTTTGCAATCCTCTTTACGTGGTGAGAAAAAGGGAAATAGGCATTGCTGTGTTAAGCGTCGCACTCTTTGCTTGCACAGGGATCATCGCTACCAATAACTCGAGTTCGTCTTCATCCAAAGAACGAACCGTGATCGGACCAGGCCCCGGCGAAATGAATCTTCGCCTCCTCACTCCCAATCAAATTCGCGGCGCGTTAGCCGTGCTGCTGCAGCTTTCAGCGGAGGAAAGCGATTTGCTGAGTATGTTGCCGACACCCATCGGCGGCTCCGGATTTTTCGGCTGTTAATGCCTACCAGGCCGTAGTGGCGGGATCTGAAATGGATACCATGAGTTCGACGGCTTTTGATGCGGTAGAGCTTGCCTTTGCTGATGAAGCACGCGCAACAGTGCTTGTAGGGTGCGATCCTGGGGCGATTGACACCGTATGTTTGCAACACTTTATTAATCGCTTTGGGCGCATGGCATGGCGCAGACCTCTGTCCACCGATGAAGCATCACGCTATCAGACTCTTTACGAAACCCTTGCCGCAACAAGCTCCTCGGCCGAAGCCATCTCCTACGTGATGGCAGGTTTTCTGCAGAGCCCGAATTTTATGTATGTCGAAGAAAACGGGCAAAGTGATCCTTCCGGCTTTCGCCGATTCACCGATTTTGAAATCGCTTCTCGCTTGAGTTTAGGTCTATGGGACTTACCACCCGACAGCGAGCTTCTCGACGCGGCCGAACGTGGCGAGTTGAGTAACCCCGATACCCTTCGCCCCCACATTCAACGCTTGCTAAACGATCCCAAAGCCGAGCAAGGCATCATGCGCGTACTTAGTGAATACTTTATGCTCAGTGAGCTCGATCAAATCGTAAAAAACACCGAGGTCTATCCGACCGCAAGCAGTGCTCTGTTTGCCGACATGAAAACGGAGCTCCAGTGGTTACTCGATCGTTTCAGTGCAGCCAATCAAAATTTTATGACAGCGTTCAACACCGACCGTGTCTACGTCAATAGTCGCCTGGCTAATTTGTATGGACTTGAGGGGCCAGCAGATACGGCAACCTTTATGGAAATGCAGGTAGCAGAGCCGGAGCGTAAAGGAATTCTAAGTCGTGCAGGTGTTCTTGCACGCCTAGGCGATACCGACCATCCCTCTTCAACTTTGCGAGGCTTCTTCGTGTTTGAAAAAATACTTTGCGGCGTGGTTCCTCCACCGCCCTCCAATCTCGCACCCCAATTGGCTGCGGCTCGCGAAGATGCAGCAAACCAAGGACTAAGTGAACGCGAATTGCGTGAACTTCACATCTCCGAGCCAAGTTGTGTCGGTTGCCATTCAAGATTTGATCCGGTGGGGTATGCCTTTGGTGCATTTGACGGCATTGGCGCACTTGAGCCCAATGATAGCAACGGCTTGATTGACATTTCCGGCGCCTTCCCCGCTATCGGCGATGCCCCCGAGGTGCCAGTGGACGGACCAGAACAGATTGCCGATTTGCTTTCCGAGCGTGACGAAGCGGCCGCGTGCGTCGCACGTCACCTGTTCCGCGGTGTAGTGGGTCACACCGAAACCGACTGGGAACTAAGCGAAGTTCTTCCTGCGCAATGGGAAGGGTTTTTATCCACCGGACAAATCCGTCCTTTGCTCGAGGAACTGCTTGTATCGCAAGCCTTTTTACTCGGGCAGCGAGCAGGAGAATAGAATGGCAGCACGCAAGAACAAAACACATATCTCAAGGCGCACCCTGTTGCGAGGTCTGTGCGGCGGAGCAGCCATTGCAGTAGCCCTTCCTCCCCTTGAAGCGATGTTTAACGTGCACGGCACAGCCTATGGCGATGGCACATCGATCCTGCGCTTTGGCGTCTGGTACTTTGGAGGCGGCGTCTATCAACCCAACACCTCAAGCATCAATGAGTTTTTCCCAAGCACAACAGGGAGCAACTGGACTCCACGTTATCAAACCGAGCCTCTTGCTGATCCAGCTATTAAAGACAAAGTAAATATTCTATCGCGCCTATCAACTACCTACAGTGGTGATCCTGGTGTGAGTCACAACATCCATCACACTGTAGCTCTATCAGGAACAGGAAACCCTGGAAATCGACTTGGCCAGGGCGTAGCCAACGCAGCTTCCATTGATCAGGTGATCGCAGAAGATTTCCGAGCGCGTGGCTATCGTTCAACTTACGGCGAAGACTTTGTGGGCGCGCAATGCTCCTTTGGCGGACATGCTGGAAAATCCGCCTTCACCGCCAATGGAAATTTTATCTCCTTGCATTCTGATCCACGAAACCTATTTGATTTGCTATTTGCCGGATGCACCACAGGAGCAAGTCCCGTGGGCAATACACCAAGCATGGATGAACGTGCACAACGGCAACTGCTCGTTGTCGATGCGATTTTGCAAGACGCCAAGGCCCTGCAAAAGCGTGTGAGCATCAACGACCAACAACGCATCGAGCAGCATTTGCAAGCGATTGACGCTTTGGAACGCAGGCTTCGTCGCGATCCGAACACTGATTGCAGTTGTCCGGATCGTCCCACGGTCTCGGGTTCCGAGATTCAAAATCCCATTGAAATAAATGATGGTGATGAGTTCGGCACAGGACAAAGCCCACGTCAGGCCCATCGTCCGATGGCCGATCTTCTCGCCCTTGCCATAGCCTGTGATCTGACACGGGTGTTCAACATTGAATTCATTGGCACCCAGACCAACGCCGTTCTGAGCGATGTTTCAGGCGTCACCGAATCCCATCATCTCGGATTAACCCATACAGGCTCTGGAAAACTCAGTGACACGACCCGCTACGTGATGGAAGAGTATGCTTATTTCCTAAAGCAACTTGCGGCGATTCCGGAAGGCGCTGGAACGGTTCTCGACAACACGGCTGTATTCTGCACCTCTGAAAGCATCTATTCTGGAGCGCACGAACTTGGCAACCACTTCGCCATCGTCGGTGGCGGCGCCGGCGGAGCACTCAAAACTGGGCAGTTTATCGATGTAAACAACCAAGCGAAACTCTCCGACATCATGTACACCTTAGCAAAATCAGTGGGCTCAAATGTGCAAGGTATTGGCAAGCAAGGCGACCAGGGATATGGCAACACACTCTTCAGTCCGATCTGGGTTGGCTGGTGCTCTGATCGCACAAGCTCGTTTGTATTCGTCCCATTAAGCCCAGCCATAGAGCTTACACAAAAGATGCAACATCAGGACGATTACCGCTGTACACACGAGATTCAAAACAAAACCGGAACGAATCATTGTTTTCATGTTGAGCACACCTGTACCGTAAGCAATGGCGTTAGGACCTGTCGCAATAGGCAACATAAACGCACAACTTGCACTGATGCCAACGGCCAGCACCACTGGCGCTAAGGGCAAATTAAGCTGCTTGCACACACTGATCGCCAAAGGCACAAGCATGCTAGCCGATGCCATGTTGGAACAGACTTCAGTGAAGAAAGTTGTAAACAAAGCAAAGCAGCACACCAAAAGCCAAAGGTTGGTAAAGCCCGTCGCCTGAAGCAAACCCTGCCCAAGCACTTCAGCAAATCCTGTATCCATCATCTGCTTACCAAGCGAAAGTCCCCCGCCAAAAAGCATGATGATGCCCCAATCAATTTTGGTTGCCTCTTTCCACGGCAAGACGACCTCTTTGTGCTTAGGATCGAATACGGCAAACAAAGGAATCGTCGCCAACATGGCGACTACCCCTGGAGGAAGATTGTGCTCAAGCTCTGCCGCGATACTTGAACCTGCCAGTTTAAAAGCCGAGGGCAACATCCAACCAATGATAGCCAAGCTCAAACTAAGCGCCGTGATCTTCTCGCCTCGGCTCCAAGGGCCAAGCTCGACCTTGCGCAATTTAAAGTCTCCCAACACAATCAGTTTTGGACGCCTGTACCAGTAGAGCACCGCAAGAAGAGCAAGCGCGGTTGGCAAGGCAACTTTGATCCATCCCAGAAAATCCAAGGCAAATCCAGCTTGTTTTAAAAACTCCATGGTGATGAGATTTGGCGGGCTACCAACCGGTGTGCCAAGTCCGCCAATCGAACAAGCATAGGCCACCGAAAGCACTGCTCGCTCTTTGAGCGCAGCATTTTGCTCATGCTCTTCAATGGCATTCACTAGCCCCATCGTTATAGGAATCAGCAAAGCGGCAGTTGCGGTGTTCGAAATCCACATCGAAAGCAGTACGACAACAGCTAAGAGCGTCATAAAAATACGACGCGTCGATTTGCCGGCAGCTGGCTGGCGAAGTAAGGCAAAGGCAATACGCCGATCGAGACCATGAAGGGCCATGGACCGAGCGATAAAAAAGCCACCGACGAACAGAAAAAGCAACGGATTCGCATAAGGCGCAAAAGCTTGCTTCGCGTTGCATATTCCCATAATCACAAAAAAGGGTGCAATAAGCAGAGCAGTCGCTGCTATCGGAATGGCTTCGCTTAGCCATAGGCCCAACACGAGCACAAACACCACCGAAAAACGATGGACAAGCGGCTGCAAGTCAAAAGGTAAAAACCAGACCAGCGCAGCCGCGGCAACACTGAGCGTAATGGCTAGTCTTTGCTTCATCGAAGCTGCTATAGGCCACATGATACGTTCAAGAAGCATAGCCTAGAGGGCTTGGCTATACAATCAAACGAAATCGCGCCCCACTAAAGCATACGGTTCCATAGAGTTTACGCTATTGACTCCAAAACGCTTGCTCCTTTTAACCAACCCTAACTAAAGCCATTTCGTGGGTCCAGTAATGAAAGAAGACTTGTTTTTCGGTTATGTTTAGTTTGAAACGAGGTTAAATCGGCAAGTGCCGTATACAGCTGCCGAGGGATCGGCAACCACCTCCATTTCAATAACGCCCGAGCCGGAACCAGTGACGCCGAACGTAAAAACAAAACCTCCATCGACCGGTGTGGAAGAAGTCTGCCCGACACTCAAAGTCGCTGAACCGGAAATCGCCACGAAATTCACCGCAAAGTTCGCCAGGGGTTGAATATGAAAAAAATCAAAACTAAAGGGTGCTGAAACTGTTGGGCTTATTGTAAAACCCGAATCGCAAGGCAGCGAGTTGGGCGTATCCGTCGGGGTGTCCGTCGGGGTATCCGTCGGGGTATCCGTCGGGGTATCCGTCGGCGTGTCTGCCGATGCGTCCACGGATGCCTCGGACAAAACATCTTCAAAAACATCCCCACCAAGACCCGCATCGTCAGAAGAAAGAGAGCTCACGCAAAGATTCGTTGCTTCGTTGCAAATGTAACCTTCAACGCACGGACATTCCCTGTTTTCCAAATCAACTAAAGATTTAGCGCAATGCGCTAACAACACCAGGCATAAAAAAGAAAAATATCGAAAGAGTCGTGCGGATGTCATGCTCTTCAAATGATACCACGTTTTGCCACGGGAGACACTTTGGAAAAATCAGGCAAGCTGACCAAAATTGAAAAACGCATGTACGTTTCGACGGCCTAGGTAGAAGCGTGTATGACTTTGTGCTCAAGCTAGGAAAAGGCAACTCCCCATCGTGAAGCTACACCCTTCGCGGCAAATCGGTCTTGGACTTTGTCTCACTACGGACCGAAGTGCCCTTTGTAGCCCACCATGAATAAAAAGGGCTTACCTGGCCGTAAACCATAAGGCCTGCGTGAAACCATGTATTCATTGTCAAACAGATTATCAATACGGGCGTATAGTTCATGCTTGTCGCTGAGCTTGTAGCGACCGGCAAGATCAAAAACGATGTAATCATTGATGCGCTCGGCAGTCGGAATCGGACCCTGCCCTGCCACATCTCGCATCTCACCCACGTAGGTACCCGACAAATCAACGCCCCAAGTCGGATGATTCACCCCAACGATAAAGTTAAGTTGATGCACCGGTATGTAGGGCAAAGCATCACCCTTGGAAACATCCGCAAGCAAGGGATCGCTTGAAGTAAAATCATTTTGAAAATCCGAAAGCGTCAGGGTGTAGGCCGCTTGTGTATGCAAAGCAAAATCCCACCACAGAGGAAGGTCCTGCGATGCGCTGGCCTCGAGGCCATAGACAAACACCGAGCCCGCGTTGGTCTGGCTACCAATGGACTCATCGCTACAGCCACGATTAAAAGAACAAACGGCCGTCATGTTTGAATAGTCATTGAAGAAACCAACAAGCTCTGCTTTGCTTTGCTCCTTCGAAAAGCGCAGCCCAGCTTCGTAGTTCACGCTTGTTTCCGGCTTTGCGTTTTTTTCGGGACCCGGTGCCGCCGGAGAAAAGCCTCGATGAACGCCTGCAAGCACAGACAGCTCTGGAATCAATTGATAAACAGCTCCAATCCCAGGAATAAGCACGGTATAAAAATCGTTTTGCTCTATTACGGCAGTCGCATCCGTGCTGTTGCGATACTGCCAATCGATCATCTCCACACGTAGACCCGGCGTGAGCAATAACGATTCGCCCAGTTGTATGCGATCCAAAGTGTGAAACGACCAAGCATTTGTTTTGACTTGATTTTGCAAAATCAACTGACGCGGATCTTGGGTAGGAACCAAGGTGGAAGCCAGCATCCGATAGGGATCTTCGGTGTGATTGCGCTTGATTTCATCGTAGTGAAAGCGAAAACCAAGCTCGAGTTGCTGGGAGAACCAGTCTTTTTCATATGACCAGGTCGTCGTGCTTTGGATGCCTTGCGAGACAAAATCACGTTGGTTGATACCAACCATAAGATTTTGATCCGGTCCTTCAGAATCTTGCTGGCCTTGCAAAATTGATTCATACACCGCTGCTTGCCCGAAGGGTTGATTGAGCACATCAAAGAGCGCGGGTCCTCCGCTGAAGCGATTAAGTTTACGCCAAGAGCGTGAAAAATCATGCCGATAGGCGGTGGTTTTCACTTCAATGCTATCGCTGATTCTCAGGTAATGACGAACTTGGATTTGCGTGCGCCACCAGTCCATGAGTCCCAATTGGCTCGCAGCGTAGCGCCTGTAGGGAGTCGCTGCAAAATCAGCGTCGGATAGGCCAAGATAGGTCTCGTTGGAAGTTTCATTGGAATAACCAAGTCGTAACTCCAAGGACTGATAACGAAGCTCATCCGGATCGGTATTGATCTGAAACTTGGCCAGCATCTCATTTTTATCAAAGCCGGTGTTGCCGCCACCATCGAGATTTTTAAAACCGTCGCTTTGCAAATGCACGCCATCAATGAGAAAGCCTGCGTACTTGCTGCGCATACCATAGTTGCCGTGAAACCTTCCGCTGCGGTATTGGCCCACCGAAAGATCCAAATCGCCTTCACTTTGCTCCGGAATGGGCCGGGTGAGCCAATTGATGGCGCCACCAATTGTGTTCGGGCCATAAGGAATGGAGCCCGGACCCTTGAACACTTCCATGCCCACCATACGTATACTCAACGGAAAATAGTAGGCTGCTTGCGCCGAATACGGTGCAGGCCCAAGCAATACATCATCTTCCATTAGGTTAACTTTACTGCTTCGATCGGAGTTCACCCCACGCATGCCGATATTGGGGCGCAAACCAAAACCATCTTCTTGCCGCACGTAAACACCGGGTACCTGCTTGAGGACCTGATGCACGTCATCGTATTCGAAACGCTCAAGTTCTTTTTGCGTGATCACATTGGCTGAACCACCCACTCGTGACACATCGATCGGCGTGCTTTGCACCACAACCGGATCCACCATCAGGAGCGACTCCATATCGATGGGCTCCTCGCCTGCGCCCTCCCCTTTTTCTTTTGCAACTTCCTGAGCGAAAGCTTCCGCGGAAAGTAAACAAGCCAAACTAAATATAAAAACAGAATATTTCATCGTGATGCCAACCTAATCGGTGCAGTGTTGGGTTCAGGCAAAATCCAGTCTTTGCCCTTAAGTGCAGCAGATCCTTTACTAAGGTCCACCGATGGATCCAGCAGTAAAGCGGGCGCTCGACCGTTAAGCGAAACTAGCGCTTCGGCATACACATCAACGGCTCCAAAACCCCGTCTCTGAAAATCATCTGCGATGTGCTCGGCAAGTTTGACAATCAAATCCGGCTGCGAGCTCATTTCTTGAGCCTGCCTAAAGGTCAGATAGTCGTGTGGCGAGACTTGATAGCGTTTCTTAGCAGTGCTCGCGCCGCTCGAGCGCGCGCTCAATCTGCCTCGAGGCTGAACAAAATAAGTAATGCTGCCGTTTTTCTCACGCACCATGACTTTCCACGCAAAGCGCATGCCCTCTTCATTCCACAGCACGTTGCCTGGATAGGCAAAGTGCCTCAGAGGAAAAACCGTTTGAAAGACAAGGTAAGCAAGCAGCGCCATCGCGCCCAAGCGTCGGTGTAGCGTCCAGGCCGGGGCACGAATGGCTCCGCTGTCCATCGCAAAAGACCGAGGCTCAACTCGCTTCGATGCTTTCGGAAAAAACCGCCGCATCCGCTGCAGCAAAATGCGTGGCCAACTTGGGGAAAAGAAAATCAAGGTCACACTCGACATGATGAAAGGAACCATCCCAATGCTGAAAAACACATATGTCATGGCATGAAACGCGAGCACCACGAGATAGGCAAAGGGCCTACTCCGCCGCCACGAAAGCCAAAAGACAATGCTCGCATCGTACAAAAAGCCAGCCCAACTAAGCAGATAAGCCACCCAAGGTGCACCAAGAAAAGGGCCGATGATCGGAAGATGCGTGCGCGCTCCCATCCAAAGCCCCAACGGTTGTGCATAAAGCAGCCAATCGCTGTTCACTTTCGCAAGCGCTGCATAGAGATAGACCAAGGCGATTTGAAAACGCAGCAGATAAATCGTCCATGCTGCGACGCGATCCTCGCGAAGTTTTGGAAACAGCCAGGCGTCCACCGACCAGCAGTGATGGGCAGGCAGAAAACAAAGCAGCAAAGCAAGCAGCGCCACCAAGTAGTAGTGGTTAAGGTAGTTGCTCACATCCATGAGCTGCAGGTAGCTAAAGGCCAGGAAAAAGAGCGCACAACTGAGGCGATACATAAAACCTACGCCGATAAACAAGGCAAGCAACATCAGCAAAGCGTAGTGAAGGTAGATGCCCCACTCGGGCCATACCCTCACCCAGGAAAAGCCATCGTAGTGAAAGAAAAAGGTAGGCTGCACATAAAGCGTATCCACCCAACCTTGTAACAAAAAGCGGACAAGCCCGCTAAACATCACAGCAGCAAAGAGCATGCGAAACGCCGCGAGCGAAGCGATGTCTTTTTCTCTAAAAAGCGCTGTGATGATGCGTTCTTTAATCGTTGTCACCGTCCGCCTCCAGTGGCACACGCAAACCAAGCACGCTTACGACCTGACTTTTGACAATGTCCATGAAGTTTTTGACGGCTGTATGTAGCGCTACAACCTGATCGAGTTCCAAGACAAGAGCTTCACTAAGAGTGCCTTGGATTTGCGCATAGGCGGCTAAGATCGCATCGAACTGATTGCGAAGCTCAGTTGCGAGGCTTTGCGCGCCAAGCTCCACCAAAAAGTCGTCGAAGCCCAAGCCCTCTTTACCAAAAAACAACGCTTCAAAGCCCTTCAAGTTAGCCCCGATGTTTTCCTTGGAATGTTTCGCCCACACCGACTCCACAAGTTCAGGACACACATCCTTGCTGCACTCCACGCGAATGCCAGCAGGCACACCCAGCTTTTGATCTTTGAGTCCGAGTTCTAAATGATACAACGCAGCAAAAACTTCATCGACAGCGCAACGCTCATCATCGTAAGGCGAGTCCCCGATGCCAGGTTCTGTAAACGCCGCAATAAAATTTCCACCGTCGCTTTGCCACAAGGTCAGAAGCTTTGAAGTGGTTTTCTTAAAGTAAGCTGCTGCCGTAGCTGCATAGCTTGCTCGACGAAGCAGTAGTTCATCTTCACTAAGCGCATCCCAGTCGGCATCAATACCCGTTTGCGAAGCACAGCTGTGGTCTGCGCTGTCGACAAAAAGCAAATACTCCAGAGCATCAAGACCGTAGACATTGACCAGCTCTTGCTCGAAAAAGTCAGCTACTTGAAACCCTTGCGTAATCAGTTCTTGATCGACACGGCAACCGCTCACTGTAGGCCAAGAATAAAGTTCATCACGCAAGTCCATGCCGCCTTTGGCGCCACCCGCAGCACTTGAGCCAGCCGGACCCACCTGCATCGGTTCAAGTTCTTGCAGAGCAAGCATGCTTTGCTTCCAAGCCGCTTGCGCCGCTGCATGCGCCGCTTGCACATCACCACCATTTTGCACAGCAGCTTGATAGGCAGCGGTGGCATCGAGTAAGGATGCCGCGCGGTCATCCAACGCTTGCAACGCCGGAACAATGACTTCGTTTCCAAGGTGCAAAAGCATAGCGTTGCGATCAAAAGCCGCTCCTGGATCGGCTTCGCTGTTCGATGAGCCGCCACAGCTTAGATTTAGGCACATGCCAAAAATGGCAACTAAATACCCGAAAACATGCCAATTGTGTCTACTTTTGAACTTAATTAACGACATTTTTGTCACCACCCGCTTTTACCCTGATCGTTACCAAGATTGCCCTCATCAAAGGCATAGACTTCGGCTAAGAGCGCTCGGGCCTCGAGCAGCGCTGCCTGATACCCTGCGGCATCGCCTTGTGCAAGCACAGGGTAGAGACCGATTTTTTCATGAAGGGCATTAAACTGCGCGTCACTCAAAGGAGAGAAAGGCGAGAACTGCAGCGCCAGTGCAAAGCCTTTCATCTCCGAGAAGTGCTCTGCATGATCATAAAAATCATAAGCTTCACTACCCAAGGCCACCGTATCTGCGAGCGTTTCATTAATGCAATGGATCAGCGTGGCCGCAATCACCTTTTCCCAGGTCGACACAATCACATCCCGATACCCAAGCAAGGATGCGTGCTCAGCATCGGATAGCGCGCCATCGACCGACGCTAGCAGCGTCCGTCCATCACGGAAGGCTCTGAAAATGTCGCCGGTAAAATCAGTGGGAACGATACTGTCGCGATCACGTTGAGCCGCTTTAACACTAAAGGCAAAGTTATACTCACTTTGCAGATCCACCTCGCCATCACCGTTGCTGTCACGATAGCCCGGAGTAACAATCTCATCGACGCTGTATTCGAGATAGTCACGTGCTGCGCCAAAATAGCCAAAAGCTTCATCCCAATGATGCTCAAGCACCGTTGCGTTTTCGCCTTCTTCGAGCATGTCGTGTGAAGCATTGAGACCATGATCCTCAAGATCACTGTCCAAGTAATCGTCCGTGGCTTGCGAGAAAATCACGGCGCCCAACATAAACTCTTCGATCAGCTCTTTGATGTCCCAACCCTCTTCGGTCACATGAAGCACTTGAAGCGGGCTGCCATCCGGGGCCATGCCCACATCGCCGTGGCTGCGCGCTACAGCAAGCGCATCGAGTTGGTCAAAAAGAAAATCAACGAGACTTTCAGGAGATCTTACATCCTCGTGCTCAAAGCCAGCAAAGGAAGTCGACCAATCCTTGTGCTGGCCCGTCGCATCCACGCCAGCGAGTTTTTCATGCAGGTTTTTACCTGAAGCCACGTCATCGTAGCTTTGTTGCACAAGGGGCAGTTCACTTGGCAGTGTCAAATCCACTTGCCCGCCAACCTCGCTATCAAAGCGGTAATAAAAGTTAAGGTCTTGAGCAATGTCGCCTTCGGCAGGCTGCAACTGACTGCTATCAATCCGCGCCGTAAGCCCGGCGATGTAATCATTAAGTTCTTCAATAAGTACGTGCCGCAAGATTTGACCGGAATACGATACGCTTGAAAGCTCACTGTCGCGCGCTAAAAACGTGTAGTCCGTCGGGCCTGGCTCGCTTGCGTTTGAATCTTCGCACGCTGAAAAAACCAGAAAAAAACAGGTCAGGAAAGCCAAACCCAAAGCTCGGACGAGCCTTGCTCGTTTTTGAAGCTGAATGTCATTTTCAATATAAGCCCGTGTATATAATCCCGCAACCATCTGCCTGTCTCCTCGATGTTGTGAAGTGATTAATTCAATCGATAAACAATGGGCAAAGTAAATGCCCGTGGACGCCAATGAATGACGCTGGGTGGCGCCGGCACTCGCCCAATCGAGCGGACCGCAGCAAGCGCAGCATGATCGAGCACGCTATGCCCCGATGATGTTTTAACGCTCACCTTTGTAATGGCGCCCAAGGCATCAATCCTCACCAGCAAAGCTACTGTGCCTTCTAAACGCTGCAAACGCGCCGCACTCGGATAACGACGCGCAGCGCTTTGAAAAAGCAACTGCCCTACTGCGCTGATCCAGCCACGCGTGAGCCCTGCAATGTTGGCCGAGCCGCCCCCGCCCCCATGACCCTCGGATAAAGCAGAGCCACCTGAACTTCCCTGCCCGCTCGTTGGGATCGAAGCCGAACCCTCGTTACTCAAAGCTTCCTGTTCCGCACCGGAGTCGGCATGTTCCACTGCATCAACAACCGCTATGGAACTCTCGGAAGCCACGGCGCTTGGTTGTGCTCTGTGAGACTGAACACGAACTTTCTTGGGCTCGGGTACCGAATCTGCACCACTTGTTTCACCGCCCAATGAGAGTTCGCCGCCCACAATGCTGAAACTAATCTCAGCCGGCAACGTTTCGGAGGCTTCCGCAATGGAACACAAGCCAAGCGCAGCAAAGGCCAGGCCATGCAGCAGAAGCGATACCGCCACAATCCCAAAAAGGCCAAAGCGCCGAAACGGCCTGATGTTGAATTTCCCATAAAAATTGGAAGAGTCCGAAAGAGCTTGATCAAAAACGTTCATGATAATCATTTTCAATTAGATCAAGTTAGCCGGGGAGTCAAGATATATTTCCCACCTATTTTTAGGCGCATCGGCAAAACGCGAATAAACAGGTCTGGGACGTGCTCTTCATTGAGGGCCACAATAGTGGCCAGTTTCACTCCAAACACCTTCGGTGTTGTTGTTGCAATACGAACGACAAGCGTCTTCGTAGTTCATAAAGCGTTGCTCCCAGCTAAGCCAACACGCCTCGGTGTGATGGTTACCAGGGGCGGGATCATAGGGGCACCAAATTCGACAATGCCCGCCTTCGCAATTGCCCGCCGAATCCAAAGTAATCCAGTCGCCCGACCATCCATCGGGAGGAAATTGGGTCGGTCCGGCAAGGTTCGTCCCCACAACCGGACAAGATTCCGCGCACATGGGATCGTCAAACGGAGGCACAACGTCCGGAGCCGGTCCATTCGCCGTCACGCGAAACTGACAGCTGGGTCGATCCCCTTCATCAATTTCACTCGCTTTAAAATAAATAGTGCCCAGTCCACCCTCAGCAAAGGTAACATCCCAAGTCCAGCGCCAACGATCCCCAGTTTCCTTTGGAGTTTCCACCACTAAATTTTCTGCAACGACGCTGCCCAGCCCTTCGAATACATAACTCACATAGGTATAGCCCCGAACCTTGCTCTCATAAGTAACCTTGTTGATCTTACTGGTTTCAGGAGGCGTTGGCGCAAAGGAAAAACCAGGATCACAGTCCAAAACATCAACTGCCAAACCGGTGCCGCCGTCATTAAGAAAGGCAAGATCTTGTGGCGAGTCCGAGGCATCGGGGCTCAGGCTCGGATTGATTTCGGCTCCTTGAGCACATCCGATAAGCAGCAGCGAAAGACTCAACCAACTAAAGTTTCTTGGGCTTTTTATCACTTGCTGTTCGCTTTCCCCCGACACGCTTCGGAGTCAGTCCGTTCTGGTGTCGCACCTTTTACTGCAAAAGCTCCATGCGATGGCAAAAAAGATGAATGGTTTTCACATTGTAGTTAAGCAATGCGCGTGCCAATCCGTTGGAAAAAATTTGTTTAGTGATTACAACAAGGCAGGACCGAGCAAGGGGCCCACTGGCCCCTAACTCACACTACACTGGGGACATATGTCACCAAAGCTGGGGTCAACCCCTCTATGCTTGGAAAGCATTGGCTAAGGGGTTCGCGCTGGCGAGCCTGCCCGCCGCAATGCATCGAGCTCACGTTGTAGCCTCTGGACGGTGCGCCTTAGATCAGCCACTTCACGCTCAGCATTGCGCTGCCCAGCATTGGCTTTTTCAAGATCGCTCTCAATTCGCCTTGCGCGTGCTTTTTCAGCTGCCAAATCAGAGCGTGCACTTTGCAAGTCGCCGCGCAAGGAGTTTTGCTGAACCTTGCTTTTTTCTAAGTCGGTTTCAAGTCGACTCACGTTGCGTTGTGCACCTTGCAAATCAGCGCTGAGCGAAGTGATTTGGCTTTTTGCGCTGCCCAGGTCCGTTCGCAATTGGTTGGCACGCGTCGTTTCTTGTTGCAAAGAGATTTGCGTGGTTTCGAGTTTCGAACTTAAGTCTTTAACTTTGCTCTCTTCTTCCTCTAAAGATTTTTGAAGAGCGCGGCGTTGCGCGCTAACGCGATCAAAACGAGCGCTCAGCGCTCGGACTTCGCCCTCTGCGTCGGCAAGTTTGTCCGCTAATTGTTGGCGCGTGTATTTGCTGCTTTGGTATTGCTGCCTTAAATCCGTGATGTCTTCTTCAAGCGCATTAAGATCGCCTTTTAAAGAAGCCGCTTCGGTACGTGCACGCTGGGCTTGCAAGCGCTGAATTTCTGCTTGCTTCGAAAACAACATGACCACCGCAGCAAAACTTACGGCTATGGCAACCACGGCTGGAACAAGCCATCGAAGTGTGCGTAACCGGCGCTCACGGCGTTCTTCCGGTCGCGTCAAGATGGAAAGTTCATCGGCAAACTCTTCGGCCGTCGGTCGCTCATCCGGATCCACCGCCAGCCAGCGTTTGAAAGAAGGAAGCAGATATTTAAGTTGATCGCCCCGAGGAAACTCCGGGATATTCTGCACGCGATGCCGCACAAAAGCCTCGATAGCGCCACCTTCGACCTCTTCTTGGGTGTCCGGCTCGAGGGCGTTTCGCAGGGCAAGCGCCAATGAAAAGATGTCTGCTTTGCCGGTAATCTCTTTGGAGTTCGGAACCGATGCAAAGGGCGCAGCAACTTCGGGGGCAAAGTACATGGGTGTGCCGGCCAAAAACACTTCGGCTTCGGTAGCCGCCACACCTAAATCCAAAAGCACAGGAAGCACGTTGTCTTCAAAGCCAAGGCCAAAACTGGAAGTGTGTGCAAGAAAAATATTTTCCGGCTTGATGTCTTGGTGACGCACCCCCGCTGCGTGCATGGCAGCCAAAGCGCGCGCTAAAGGCTCAAAAATATGGCGCGCTTCGGCACGACTCAGTGGCGCACGGTTGATGCGATCTTCGAGCGTTTCGCCGTGATACCAGGGCATCACAAACCAAAGGCGGTCTTCAAACCAGCCATGGTCTTTGAAAAGCACAATCGAGGGATGAAACACAGAAGCAATCAGCCGCAACTCACGCAAAGCAGACGCGCGGGCTTTCTCAGAAATCGCCGCATGGTGTAGTAACTTGAGCGCTACGACGTGCCCTTCGACTTCCGAATCGTTGCAACGGTACACATCACCAAAGGATCCGGTCCCTGCTCGTGTTTCAACTTGATAACGGCCGCCAACTAGCGTGCCTGTTGGAAGAGGAGGACGCTCTTCTTCTTCCACATGCGTGGTGACCTCGGCTGCTCCGAGATGAGGGCCCATGGCAAAGGCCTCGATCATTGCTCCAGCAAGTCCACCCATCTTGCTTGGAGGCGCCTCACCCACGATTTCCTGGGCATGCGGAATCAAGCGCGCCATGTCGCTCTCGATTTCCGAAAGCGGTCGATCCACCACAAAAGCTATCTCTTCAAAGGACAGCTCGCGAACGAAATAGAGTTCAAGCAGTTCAGCGTCTACCGGATCGAGACCTGAACGAAAATAACTCAATGCACGAACGTAACTTGATGGAACATCTTCTCTCGGCGGACGCCATGGCAAGCTATTTCGTGAACGTGTCATCGAACGTTCTGCTTCCAGCGCTTGGTTGGCCAGACGGCGTGCAAGTCCGTACAGTTGGGCTTTGGCACCGGGCGGCTGTATCAAGCGTTCTGTGGGCCAAACGGAGGCTGAGCGATGCACTTCGTTATAGATGTGTTCAGCCATGGCAGCATCAGCAAGTCGTACGGTTAAGTACTGACGCAGACCATCTCCGAAGTGCCGCATGGCGCGAGCGTGAAGTACATCCATCACGGTTTCACTATGGCCTTCACCAGCCACCATGGACTGTGCAGCCTTAGCCCACATCATTTGCGTTTTGCCGTATGAGATATTTGCCAAATTACCGTCCTACAAATAGAGATAGATATTCAAACCCACACTCAGCACAAACACATCAAAGCCTACGTCAACATCAGGCAGATAAAACTTGCCTAGCAAATCAAGAATCGGACGGTTTGCAGGCCCGAAAGTTGTGCCCGCAAAGATACCAAAGGGAATATCCACACGGTCACCGTCTACAACCTGTATGCCAGTTTGAGGGCCAATGAAAAAATCTTCCGTCGCTTGCAAGCTAAGTTGAAGAGGAAAAGTAAAACGACTGCCCCAAGGATCCGTAAAGACCAAACCGAGATGTGCTCCGGTATCAAGACGAGCCACATCAGCAATGTGAAGTCTTATGGGAATCCCCACGGCTGCATCACCGAACCAAGGAGAAAAAGGCATCACTGCTCCGTTGACGTATTCCCGAGCATTATCAAAAGGCAAATACAAATCACCACGAAAGGCGATATCAACGATGCGTGTATCGAGCAGTTTGTACAAACCGTAAAAACTTGGGTTACGGTATTCAAAGTCGCCGGCGAGCTGTTGAGGTAACAGCACTGCTCCAAGTTCAAGCTTCGGAGTGACCCCTACGCCTAAACCAAGCAACATTGAAAAGGTATTGATGCGATCATCGTTTGGCACATCCACTGAAACCAAGGGAAAGGTTGCATCAAGCCGTAAGGTCGCTGTCGGCAGGACCAACGGACGTTCTACAAAACGCCGAGGGTAAGCCTTGGCTGTTGATGGAGCGGATAGAGCAGCGAAAAGCAAAGCGATCGAAAAAGCAAAGCACAGGTATAAGCGAGACATCTTTTTCCTTCCTCGCTCGCAGCTTAGCAAAAGCCGCAATTTTCGACAGCAATTTCACCCTGGAAATGATCTTCAGCCGACTTGCTAAAAAGCAGAAGCTCCGTTAATAGCAAAGAAAATGCCCATACAAACCGTTACCGAGCAGAATTTCCAGGCCGCCGTGCTACAGGCCGAGCTCCCTGTTTTAGTCGATTTGTACGCCGACTGGTGCCAACCCTGCAAAATCATTGAACCAATTCTAAATGAGCTGGCTCTGGAACTTGAAGGCAAACTGAAGATTGTGCGTGTCGATGTGGATGCGAGTCCCATGATTGCACAAGGTTTTCGTGTGCAATCCATCCCGATGTTGGTGCTGATCAACGAAGGGCGCGCTGTCGATCAGCTCACCGGCGCTGTTGATAAGCAAGCCTTGCTTACTTTTATAAAGCCCGTACTCCCAGCCGGATCCCCTGAATTCAGCCCGAAGGACCTCGCTGTCCTGATTCGGCAAAACAAGGTGCTGCCAGTCGATATCCGCGATCCAAGCTCGTATGCACGCTTTCGCATCCCCTCAGCCATCAATCTCCCCGAAGCCGATATCGAAAAACACCTAGACGAACTTGCGCCAAATGATGGGAAACAACGTGTCCTATACGGACGCGGCACCGATGAAGCGCGCGATTTAGCCGAGCGCTTGCAAAAAATGGGTGTCCCAGTGGCTTTCCTAAACGGTGGTTTTCTGCACTGGGAAACCGATGAACTAGAGGTCGAACGGGGCTAGTTTTGACCTTCCTCCTTTAGGGATATACGTGCTAGCTTCCGCGCTCGTGGGGCTATTTAGGTACATTTACGCAACACTACTTCGAAGCCAATGTCGCAAACCATGGCTCATCGTTGCTGTGGCCTTCGCCTTGGCGGCATTAGCACTCCCTGTGGCGCTAAAGCTCGACCTGAACAGTCACTGGCGTGCCCTTCTTCCTGAAACAAAAGCCAGCGTGCGTGATCTCGATCAAATTGGTGATCAAGTAGGCGGCGTATCCACCCTCACCGTTGCTCTTGAATCGACCAATGTAGAAGCAATGCAACGCTTTGCCAAAGCTCTCGTGCCGCTTTTGAATCAAGCTCTGGCAGGTAAGATCTTACGCATCGACTGGAACATTGGCAGCTACAAAGACTTTGTTGAAGAGCACAAACATCTATTCATGTCTCTTGAAGACTTGGAAGAGTTTCGTGATGATTTGCAAGATCGCGTCTCCTACGAAAAGCTTCACGCCAATCCGCTGTATATTGATCTCGAAAACAAACCACCGCCCGAGATCGATAGCCTAGTTAATTCTGCCAAGGAAAAAGCCGAGGCGCGCAGCTCCGAGTTTGGGCATTTTCCAAGCGGCTACTACGTTCATCCTGACGGCAATCTTTTGGTAATTTTTATCCGTACCAACATCGAGGGAGGAGACCCTGAGCCATCTAAAGCGCTGATAAAACGCGTGACCGACATCGCCCAAAGTCTTCACCCTAAAAGCTATGCCAACGATTTAAAAATCAGCATGGCAGGCGATGTACCCGAAGCACTTGAAGAGCACGAAGCCATTACCGAAGAGCTCGTTGTGGCGACCACCGCCACAATTATTTTGGTGCTACTCGCTATTTTTATTTTCTTTTTACGTCTTCGTGCCATCCCCTTGCTTGGTCTTAGCCTTATCCCGCCAGTTGTACTCACCTTTGCCTGCGCGGAGTACGCGGTCGACTACCTCAACACAAGCACGGCTTTTTTTGGGCAGCATTGTTATTGGCAATGGGGTTAACCCTAACATTATTTGGCTTGCTCGCTATTTCGAAGAACGACGCAAAGGCAAAGGCACCAACGCTGCCATCGCCAAAACACACTATGGCGTGTGGGGCGCTACGCTCACGGCATCACTCGCCGCAGCACTTGCCTACGGCTCGCTTACTATTACCGATTTTAGAGGGTTTCGCGATTTCGGCATCATTGGAAGCGTGGGAATGGCCTTGTGTTGGATCGGATCCATGGTACTTCTGCCAGCCCTGGTGCGCATTTGGGAAAATTACAGGCCCTTGATCACCAAAACACGAAAACAACATCGAGCGCCTTACGGCATTTTCTTTGCCAACCTAATCTATCAATGGCCCAAGACCATTGTAACAGTCTCCGCGCTGTTCGGATTTGCAAGTATTTTCATTGTCGCCAAGGCCATATCCGACGATCCCCTTGAATACGACATCAACAAATTGCGTTCTGTCCAAGAGCACAACACTACATCGCAACTTCTGAACGACCGGGTCAACGAGTTTCTAAGCCGCACGGCTTCAGGAACGGTTGTAATTATCATGATGGCACCCAGCCCAAGTGAAGCCCAGGTCCTTGAGCAAAAACTTGAAAAGCGGCGCGATGAGGGCAAGGCCGACTACGGTCAGGTTCGAAGCATTTATGATTTTCTGCCGGACCACCAACAAGACAAACAGCTTGTGCTCGCGGATATCCGTAAATCGCTGCTCGACATCAAGGAATTTGCGAGCGACAAACAGCAAAAAACCATCCAAGATTACATGCCCCACGAGCACTATCCGCTGCTTCGCGTTAGCGACCTACCCGAAGCCTTGCGTGCGCCATTTAGACTTCGAGATGGAAGCATCGGACGTCTGATATTTATCGAACAGTCCGATAGTGCATCAAACTGGGACGGACGGTATTTAGTGCGCTGGTCAAATGACATTCGAGCCGTACGCACGAGCGACAACCAACGTCCGCCACTTGCTGGGCGGCCCCCCATCTTTGCCGACATGCTCGAATCCATTTGGCAAGATGGCCCACTTGCGATTGCGGCTTCACTCTTGGCAACTGCACTTCTATTACTTTTTGCCTTCAATCGCTGGCTGCGACGCCTGCTTACCCTCGGCTCACTTCTCTTAGGCATTCTTTGGATGGGCGCCAGCATGGCTTTGGCCGGCATTAAATTAAACTTTCTTAACTTTGTCGCTTTTCCCATCACCTTTGGTAACGGTGTCGATTACGGCGTGAATGTGATGAGACGTTACGCGGCTGAAGCTGTGCGCGGGACCGAACGCGTTGCTGCTATTCGCTATGCCGTCGAAGAGACCGGCGGCGCTGTCGTACTTTGCTCTTTGACGACGGTGATTGGGTACATGTCGCTGTATGCAAGCTCGAACCAAGCCATTAACTCCTTTGGCGCCGCTATGGCCATTAGCGAAGTGACCTGTCTTTTTGCATCCGTACTCACGATGCCTGCCATCATGCTCCTCTGGCGCCGCTACTGGAATAAAAGGCAAGGCCAAAACCTGCCCCAAACAGGAGCCATGGAGCGTGAACTTACCGTACCCGGTATTATCACGCCCGGGGCCCGGCGCCCTTAAATCAACTGGGGTAGGCGCCCCCCCCCTTTCCTCCTCTCCTCTTTTTTCTTTCCCCGCCCTCTTCCTCCCCCCCCCCCCCCCCCCTTCCCTTCCCTACGGCGCTAGACCTGAGCCAAAGCGAGAAAAAGCTCCTCGCAATCAGCGGGTGCGGCTCTTACAAATCAATACCCCGGCGCTTGTGCCTAGACGACTAGCACCAGCCATAATTAATGCCCGTGCCTGATCGACGTTGCGAATTCCGCCCGAAGCCTTCACCCCTAGGTCTCTGCCGACAACTCGCCGCAACAGCGCTACATCGTTGACCGTTGCTCCTTTGCCCAGTGTACCTGTGGATGTTTTTACGTAGTGAGCACCGGCTGCTTTAACAATGGCAGCAGCAACGCATTTTTGTTCATGATCAAGTAAATCCGTTTCGATAATGGCTTTAACTCGAGCGGGACCTGAAGCCATCACCACGGTTGCAATATCCCGATGTACCGCAGCGTACTCACTATCACGCAAGGCTTGATGGTCGATCACCATATCAAGCTCAACGGCTCCGTCCGCAACAGCAGTCTCGGCCTCTTTAGCTTTTTCAAAACTAGGTTGATTGCCCTCGGGAAAAGCAACAACAGAGGCTATCGAAACGTTGGAGTTTTTAACATTTTTTTGCAAAAAGAAACCCACTTAGGTCTCACGCACACAGATGCAAAAGCAAAGTCCAATGCTTCACGGCAAAGTTTCTCATGAGCTGCTTCGCTTGCTTCTGGGTCAAGAAGCGTATGATCAATCATACTGGCCAGAGTACGCATCGAAGACATGGACACAGCTCATAATATGCCAGCCCGCTTGACGACGCCATGCCCGAGCCCTAGAAAACACCGTCATGAAAGTCTCTTGCCTACCTCATCTTACCTATGCCTTGTTTCTACCGGCTGTTTTAGTGCTCAGCGCCTGTGCTTCGGGTGGGCAAATATCAGCAAAAGGTACGAAATTAGCACCGAAACTCAGTGGGTCGGTCCAAAGCGAATCCCTCGAGGGCGGAAATCAGCTTATCATCATGAAGCTATATAGCCTGCCCAAGCCTGACCAGCTTGGCAAAGATCTCAATACTTTTATGGTGTGGTTCATCCAGAACAGCAACGAGATCCAGCGCGCTGGGGCCCTGGAATTCGACGAAACCAAGCGTCACGGCTTCCTCATGGCAGCAACCCCTATGCATCATTTCCAAGTCATGGTAACCGCAGAGCCCTCCGACATGGTCTCAAAGCCTGGTGAGACGCTCATTTTTAAAACATCAATCTCTAACTAGAAGGCAAGATAAGCATGTACGAAACCTCCGACGTTAAAAAAGGCCTAAAAATCCAGATTGACGGAACTCCCTACGTGGTGGTCGATTTTCAATTCGTTAAACCCGGTAAAGGCCAAGCCTTTACGCGTACAAAAATGAAAAACATGATCAACGGAAACGTGATCGAAAAAACTTACAAGTCGGGCGAGAAACTTGAAAAAGCCGACCTTGAAGAACGCCAAATGCAGTTCCTTTATAAGGAAGGCGACAACTATGTGTTCATGGACACTGGGACCTACGATCAAATCCAGATCATGGAAGAACAAATGGTCGACGCCAAAGGATACTTATTGGATGGTACGATGGTGGATGTTTTGCTTTTTGACGGCAAAGCCATCGGTGTCACCCTCCCTAACTTCGCCGAACTACAAATCACGCAAACGGATCCGGGCTTCAAAGGTGATACCGCCACAGGCGCAACCAAACCAGCCATTATGGAAACCGGCCTTACCGTAAACGTGCCGCTATTTGTTACCGAGGGCGAGACGATCAAAGTCGATACACGCAACGGCCAATACGTCGAGCGTGTTAAAAAGTAACGACCGCACATGGTTTTCCGAGCAAAACGGAAAACGCCGAAAACACATTGAGACTCGTGCGCGAATTCCAGGCTTGCGCACTTGGTATAGTGAGCAAGACTATCTGGAAGTGCAAACCCCAAGCATGGTTCCGAGCCCCGGAACAGAGGTGCACCTGGATGCTTTTGTAGTAGAAGCCGCTAAAAACAAACGCTTCTTATGCACCAGCCCAGAATACCAAATGAAGCGGCTGCTAAGCGCAGGCTTTGATCGCATCTACCAAGTCGCACACTGTTTTCGTGCAGAAGAGCTTGGCAGCCTGCACGAACCTGAGTTTTGCATGTTGGAATGGTACCGAACGCAGAGCACGCTTGATGATGTTTTGAAGGAAACCGAAAGGCTCATCGCCAGCATCCACCAACGTCTACAAGGGAGCACAACGCTGACGTGGAAAGACAAACGCTTTGATCTTAGTCCACCTTGGCCACGCATCAGCGTCCAAGAAGCCTTTGCCAAGTATGCAAGGCACGACGCCCTACGCTTGGCAGCAGAAGATGAAGAGCAGTTTTATCGGGTGCTCATTGAGCAAGTCGAACCCCAACTTGGACACGAGCGTCCTTGCTTTTTGGTCGACTACCCCGCATCGATGGCTTCACTTGCAAAACTAAAGGAAAGCAACCCAGCAGTCGCCGAGCGCGCCGAGGCCTACATTGCCGGTATCGAACTTTGCAATGCCTATGGTGAACTCACGGATGCAAAGGCTCAACGTCAACGTTGCCTTGAGGAGCAAGCAAAAAGAAAACAACTCGGCAAAGCTCCCTACCCGCTTGATGAAAAATTCTTGGCAGCATTGGAGCATGGCCTCCCCCCCTGCGCAGGCAATGCCCTTGGCCTAGACCGATTAATCATGCTTTTTTGCAATGCAGACTCGTTGCAAGACGTTTTGGCATTTTCAGCCGAACGCGCGTAGTATGACCGAGATTTAATCTCGGAGGGATTCATGTCGCGCCTTTGTCTTGTTGGAATGTTGTTTGTTTGTACTCTGTCGTTGTCATGCGATGATGATGACACAGAGGCTGATTTGCTAGGCGTGGGCGCGGAATGCACGACAAGTGACCAATGCACCCTGGATGAACAGATCTGCCTTACAGAATTTAAAGGCGGCTACTGCGGCCTTCGGGATTGCCTTTCCCATGACGATTGCCCGGATGCTTCAGCGTGCGTTAAACATAGCGATGGCATTTCAGGCTCATCGAACTACTGCTTTCGCATTTGTGTCGATAAAGCAGAGTGCAACGAAAACCGCAGCCTTGATAATGAATCCAACTGCAGCGCCAACATCGAGTGGGTGGGCGGCGAGCCCAGCTCTGGCAAAAAGCCTGTGTGCCTCCATCAGGAAGCTAGACGCCGCTAGAACGAAATTCGTTGTGCAATGAACAAAGTATGTCGTGCACCCTTGGCGCCCAAGCGCGCTCGGACGCGGCGGGACTCACTTTTTAGGCCTGCTCGTTTGAGGCTTTTTTCAAAAGAAGAGTTCGCTTCGACCGACCAAAGCACGAGCACGCCTCCTGGAGCAAGAGCTTCGGCCATGGCTTTAACCCCCAACCAATCGTAAAGGCTTTCATTGGTAGTGGTGGTAAAAGCGTCCGGTCCATTGTCAACATCCATCAAGATGGCATCCCAGGGCGCTACACGTAATGCATCACGAACATCTCCGTGATAAAGCGTAACGCGTTTATCAGCGAGTGGCCTTTCGGCCAAAGGTCCTAGCACACCTCGATTGTAGGCCACCACGGCCGGGATAAGTTCTGCAACTGTGATGCGCGCACCTTTTCCAAACGCATCGAGCGCGGCGCGCAAGGTAAAACCCATGCCCAACCCCCCAACCAAAACTTTGGCTGACTTCGCTCTATCACCAAGAAGCTCAGCAGCAGCAGCGGCCATGGCCTCTTCAGAGCCATGCATTTCACTCGACATGAGCGTCACACCGGAGATGCGAATCACGTAGTGTCCACGTTCCCAGACAAGCTGCAAGGTGGCGCCATCCGGCGTGCTGGTCGTATCGATCACGCGACGCGGTTTCATACGATCACCATGCACTGTTCATGTGACTTCGAGGCCATGGCTCCATCCTACAAGGTATTGAAAACAAGAGAGCTCAAAAAAGCCGCATCCTGTCGTATTGTTGAGTTCGCCAGTGCCCAAGATGCCACCTCGCCCTGCATTGCCAATCGCCAGTTCCGACGATTGACAAAACCACCCTTGTGATGGCGACACGGACATCTGTCCCACTTGCACAAAATCAACCGCATGCGGTAACGACTGCGGCACGTGTGAGCTCTGCTTAGGCAAAACCGAAAGCGATTTGCCTCCTGAGTGTAACAGTCAGCCAACTTGCAACGGCGGCACAGCTTGCTCGGCAACAGGAGCATGCGGCGCCGGCGAGTACTGCTATCAAGGCTGCTGCATCCAGTCGGTATTTTAGGGCAGCACTGCGATATCACTTCCGGGGTGAATAGTCGCCAACACGCGATCTATCTACCCTACTCTGTGTACCGCAAAGTAGTCAATGCCTTACAGGCATTGGACTGAAATGATGCGTTTTTCAATGCGAAAGAGCTAAACAGCACTTGGCATCAAAATTGCTTCGTTTTCTGTGTGAGGACAGAAAACATGAAAGCACTATCTTACACTTTAGCCATGTCCACCCTTATCCTACATGCCTGTGCAGCAGTGGGCATTGGGGAGCAAGGCGATCAAGATTATCAGAACCAATCTTCTGAAAATAACACTGGGGACAACGAAACGATTGCACTTCTTAAGTACCCCGTTGATTCCGCCATTCCCACACGGTTTTGGCAAAAGGTGCCCGAGATTGGAGTTGTCGCAGAGACTGGACACGAGCTTGGCAGCCCGCACGAACGCGCCATTGATCTTGGCCGTGTTCAGGGTGTTGAAGTCGTTTCAGTTTGCACAGGAACAGTTCTAAGCGCGGGGACATCGGACTACTGGATTAACGCAACTGATCCTCAAGATGTTTCGCCACAGACTCCATTATCAAGCTTGCTCTCAAAAAACTATACGACCATCGCTTGCGATCGAATCGAGCTTGAAGACCCAACGAGCCTATCCAAGGGATTCGACATCGTCGTCAACATTGTTCACATAGACGAGCTTTTGGTTCAAAGCGGCGATAGTGTACGCGCAGGACAGGTCATTGGAACCATGACGGAACAACCCTATATTGGCCAGCATGTGCATCTCGATGCGTTTAGCGGGACACCAACCGACATCGATGTCTTTTTACAGGTGCTCAAAACCCCAGAACGTGCAGGTGAGTTAATGAGCACTTCTATTACCGCGGTCCATATCACGCATCCTAACTTTTCCGATGACGAGATCGTTGATGCTATGCATAGACTTCTCGAACTCCAAGGGCTTGCTCCAGAACTCGAAAAAGAATCCGCTACATCAACCGGCACGTCAGATCTTGGCACACAAGGTCCCCTTGCTGACATCGGTGATTGCAGTAACTTCACCGTCACCGATATCGATGCAGTTCAAGGTGAAGTGACCGTCGTTGTCGAACATGATGATCCACTTGGATGCATCGAACTTGATTTAGAGGGCGCGGGAACCCCAACGGCAACTTTCAACAATGACAACTCAAGCTTTGTTAGCTCGCGTTACTTTTGGACTTACACTCTAAGTTCGCTGGAAACTGGATTGATGACGCTTCGTTTTAACTATGAAGCAAAGGGAACCGGTATCTGCAGCATCTTCCCAACCAACGGCAAAAACACCTACGAGTGTGCAACGAGCGTACCAAAAGATTTATTTGGCAACCCATAATCATCCACGATGGCCATGTCTCCACACAAACGAGCCCTAAACAAGCACCGGCTTCTCCATGTGGGAATTCTTATCGGCTTTAGCACATTGAGCGGCTGCCTAGAGATTGCAGACGTACAGACCGTAAGGCAAGGCAGTTCCGATGTTGAAATTTGCAATGGTATCGATGACGACGGAAACGGATATACCGATGACAACGTGCAAGATTGGTTGCCTGGACAAGAACTCAATTGCTCGGGCGATACCTACGAAAACGGTTGTCCCATGTTTGAAAAATTTTGCATCAATGGCGCCCCACAATGTGTTGAAGCTTCAGAGCAATGTCAAAGCGACGGCAGTTCATCGTCCGCATTTGACTGGGGATGGCCAAGCTATGAGCCCATTGATCCTGGAACCGATCCAACAGATCCCGGTACCAACCCTGATCCGGATCCACTACCGGATCCCGACCCAGGACCGATTGATGAACCCGTTGATTGCAAAGCTCAAGCAGAGCAAAACTGCGATGGCCGAAATGATCCAAGCTGCGCATGCCGTATTAACGAATACCTGATTTGCGAGGGCTATACCGGCGACGGTGGTTTTGGCTATGGCGCAGTCTGCCCGGAAGATATTCCCCAACATTATGCCTGTGCGCCCAGTTGTGATCCCGGCTTTACCGATCTCGGTATCGTTAACGGTCCGCAATGCAACAACTGGGCATGTTGTCTGCTCATGCCTGATCAACCTCCCCCACAAGCCCCCGTCTGCAACTAGCGCTTTATAAAGAACTAGCTCCCTGCTTCATCGCTTGCCATCTTGGCACTTTGCCACAGCGCATCGCGTTGCGAATCGCTTAAGCGCTCGATCGCTTTACCGCTGCGTTTAGCTTCTTGCTCAACCCACGCAAAGCGTTTAGCAAAACGATCCAAGGTTCCGCGCAACGCAACTTCAGGATCAATTTTTCTATGACGTCCCAAACTGCAAAGCGCAAACAGAACATCCCCAAGTTCATGCTCGATAGCATTGCTATCATCATCTTCAATAGCCTGATCGAGCTCCGCTAACTCTTCAGTTATCTTAGCCCGGATGCCGCCCGTATCTTTCCAGTCGTAGCCAACACTTGAGGCTTTCTCGCCCACACGATAGGCGCGTAGCAGCGCTGGTAAGTTCTGAGGAACGCCATCAAGCCGACCGCGGTTTTTCTTTTCTTGAGCTTTGAGAGCTTCCCAGTGCTCGAGCGCTTCTTTTTCGTCTTTGGCTTCAGCATCACCAAAAACATGCGGATGACGACGTAGCAGTTTATCGCAAATGCCTTGAATCACATCATCGGGACCAAAATATCCTGCGGCCCTGGCAAGCTCCGCTTGAAACACAACTTGCAACAGCAAATCACCAAGCTCCTCACACAGAGCCTCAAAGTTTTCATGCTCGATTGCCTCAACCACTTCATAAGCTTCTTCGATCACATAAGCGCGCAAGCTTTTGAAGCTTTGCTCCCGATCCCAAGGACAGCCATCAGGCGCAAGAAGCCGTTGCATCACCGATACCAGTTCCGGAAAGTTCTGACCTTTTCCATCTTTTTCCATGGCAAACACCTATCATATTGGTGTTTCCCTGTAATCACATCTCAAAATGCGCCCTAAAAGTGATGAAGCCTCCGTTTCTGCCTTGACGAAAAATACAGGACTCGGCAGGTTGGCTCTCGAGATGGCTTCACGCAAATCCGAACAAAGCATCACCCACATCGTCGAAGCGGCAACCCACGTTATCGCGCGGCAGGGTTATGCGCACACCAGCTTGCTTGATATCGCCAAAGAAGCCGGCATGTCCAAAGGCGCTGTGCACTACCACTTTCCGACCAAAGAAGCCCTGATCTCCGAGGTCCTGGAACATGCTTGCACCGTTGTTCAAAAGCGTACCCAAGAAGCTTGGGATCAAGGTGGCGATGCCCTGGAATCAGTGCGCGCTGCGTTGCATGAACTGTGGCATGTTCGCGCAGGACGCAGCGATGAGGCGGCGGTCGTGGCCGATTTGCTCGCGCAAAGTCTGCACGACCCATCCTTACGACCGAAACTTGCAGGCTACTATCGTTTAGCAGCCAGTCAGGTCACCGAACATCTTGCGCCGCACATCAAGGCCTTGGGACTCAAACCTAAAGTCCCTCTTTCCTTCTGCCTCGCCTATTAAATGGATTACTTGATGGTTTGGTCATGCAAAGTTTCGTCGAGCCCGACGCTTTAGACAACACAGAGGTTATCGAAGCACTTGAAATGGTAGCGGCCAGTATGTTTGAACTGGATGAGACCCTGCCCGAACCCTAAGAACTTCGTTTTATGCACGCATTTCGCACCATCAAGGCTCAAAACGCCGCGCTACGAACTCTCGAGCACGCTTTACAAAACGACCATCTGGCACACAGCTACCTCTTTGAAGGGCCCAGTGGCGTTGGCAAAAAAAATGGCCGCAATCGCTCTTGCGCAAAGCTTTTTTTGCACGGAAAAAACAAAGGATGCTTGCGGGCAGTGCAAGGCATGTCTGCGAGCCATCGAGGGAAACCATCCGGATCTACGGATTGTAGAGCCCCGGGCCGAGGGCAGCGGCAATGTCAAAGTCGAGTTGATCCGTGAGGAGATTTTACCTTTTACGCGTTTCGCCCCTTTTGAAGGACGCGCAGCCTTTGTCATCTTCACCGAAGTAGAAAAAGCTTTTCCTTCACACCAAGCCGAAGCAGCGAATGCTTTGCTCAAGACCTTGGAAGAACCCAAAAACAACCTTCATTTTATTCTCTTGAGCGAGCGCCCTGCAGCACTGCTATCGACCATACGGTCACGCTGCCAGCGCTTGCGCTTTCGGCCCCTGCCCCATGAGGTGATCGAAAGCATTTTAGAAGAACACAACACACCGCAACCCAGACGCCAATTGGCCATCGCTCTATGCAATGGTCAGGCAGACCGAGCGCTTAGCTTGGCAGCAGAGCCAGCTCTTGAGCATTTAATCGAAGATACCCTAGCCATCGATCGCGCTCTCGAGAAGAAAGATCCGGCAGAGCTCTTTGATCTTGCTGAAAGTTTAGCGGCCGACGAGAAAAAACTTATCAAACTTCAAACCCTTGCCTGGCTGTACCGTGACCAGGCCGTCCAAGGCCTGAATGTCCCTGCGCGACTAGCAGCTCAACTGCCATCCGTGGCTGAACCTCCATCCAGCCTGCCAGTCGAGCGTGCGCTAGCGCAGCGCGAGCCTTATAGCGACAAGGCTTTAATCCGGCTTTCGATTATTCGCAAAACGCATCGTGCCCTTGAAAAACTCGCCACCCCGCAACTTACCCTTGAAGCCATGCTTTTTGAACTTGCGCAGACGTGCTAAAGCTTGCCCGCCGTGAAGCCTTTTTACATCACCACACCCATTTATTACGTCAACGACAAGCCCCACCTTGGGACGACTTACTCGACAGTGGCCACCGACGTCATCGCTCGATATCAGCGCTTACGAGGCAGGCCCACCCGCTTTTTGACGGGCCTTGATGAGCACGGTCTCAAGATCGAACGGCGTGCCAAAGAAGACGGTCTTGAACCACAGGAGTTCGTCAACCGGATGGCCCCACCCTTCCAAGAAGCGTGGGATATGCTCGACTGTCATTACGACGATTTTATTCGCACGACCGAAGCCCGTCACCGCAAACGTGTCCAGGCGCTTTGGAAACGCGTCGATGCAAACGGCGACATTTACCTAGACAACTACGAAGACTGGTACTGCGTGGGATGCGAGCGTTTCTACACGGAAAAAGAATTGCTCCCCGACCGCTTATGCCCCGATCACAAAAAACCAGTCGAACGCATTAAAGAAGAAAGCTATTTTTTCAAACTTAGTGAATACACGCAAAAGCTTCTTGATTTTTACGAGGCACACCCCAATTTTGTAAAACCCGAAGGCCGCTTCAACGAAGTAAAAAGCTTCGTCAAAGAAGGTTTGCGTGACCTGTCTATTTCCAGAACAAGTTTCCGTTGGGGCATACCAGTGCCAGCGAACTCTGCGCACGTCATGTATGTTTGGTTTGACGCGCTCACGAACTACATCAGCGCGCTAGGTGCTCCTACCGAAGGCGAAGAGCAAGCTCCGCTCTTTGATAAGTTCTGGCCACCCAAGAGCGAGACCATACACATTGTCGGCAAGGACATACTGCGTTTTCATGCTGTCTTCTGGCCAGCCTTTCTCATGAGTGCAGGGCTTGAGCCCCCCACCCAGGTTTGGGCCCATGGATGGCTGACCGTAAACGGTGAGAAGATGTCCAAAAGCCTCGGTAACTTTCTGTCGCCAGAGCCCATGGTAGCTGCTTTTGGATCGGACGTACTTCGTTACTACCTGATGCGCGATGTTGGCTTCGGCCAAGACGGTGATTTCAGTCACGCAAGCCTCTTTGCGCGCTACAACGGCGAGCTCTCCAACGGGCTTGGCAATCTATTGCAGCGCATCGTCGGTGGTATTGTCACAAACCATCTCAATGCCAAGGTACCGCATGTGGATCCAAGCACGCTTCAGGATATCGACAAGGAGCTTATCCAAACCGCTCACCGCTGCAGCGAACAAGCCGCTTGTCATCTGGATGCAATCGCGCCCAATCGCGCGCTTGATACCATTTGGGAACTTGTCGCATCAGCCAACCGTTACGTGGATCAGACCGCACCATGGACCCTGGCTAAAACGGGAGACAAACAACGTCTGGCTGAGGTCTGTTACACCACCATGGAAGCTCTGCGTTGGCTTAGTGTCATGATCTGGCCCATCATGCCAAACAAAAGCAGCGAGCTACGCGCCCAACTCGGACTGGCGCCCATCATGCCAACGGAGGACGTCGACTTGTGGCCAAACGCTTGGGGTGCCCTGCTTGCCGGCACACAAACCAAAGGCGGCACAGCGCTTTTTGCGCGCATCGACAAAGACCAGGAAAAACAAATCCTAAGACGTCTGGGCGTGCTCGACGTCGAAGCGCCAGCAAAGCCAAGCACCAAAACGTCCAGCAAGAAAGATAAAAAGGATAAAGCCATGACCGAAGGGCACATAAGTATCGATGATTTCTTCAAGGTCGAGTTACGAATTGGCGAGGTCAAAGAAGCAGAACGCATACCCAAGAGCGACAAGCTCCTTAAGCTGCAAATCGATATTGGTGAAAGCAAACCTCGGCAAATCCTCGCTGGAATCGGCAAACACTACGAGCCAGAACAACTCATCGGAAAAAAACTCACGATTGTTGCTAACCTTCCACCTCGTAAAATGATGGGCCTGGAATCTCAAGGCATGGTGCTTGCAGCAAGCGATGCCGAGGGGCTGTCCGTGCTCGGTGTCGACAAAGATCTCGTCATCGGAAGTAAGGTAAGTTAAATTGCCCAGTGCCAGCCAAGGCTATTTTTTCGATTCACATTGCCATCTCGATTTCGATTCCTTTGAAAGCGATATCGATGACGTGCTTCAACGCAGCTTTGATGCAGGTGTTCTAAAGATGTGCACGATTGGCGCTGGTGAGGATCTGCGCTCGGCCCAAGCCGCTATAGCTCTTAGCGAACGGTATCCAAATCACATCGTCGCCTCGGTGGGGATCCATCCCCACGATGCCAAAAACGTTCAGCAAAGTACCCTCGATAGCCTACAAGCGCTGGCCACAAAAAAGCAGGTAGTCGCCATTGGCGAGACCGGTCTTGACTATCACTACTCGCATTCGCCCCACGAGGTGCAGCAAGAGGTGTTTCGCCAGTTCATTGCACTTGGTAAGACACTGAAAAAACCGATCATCGTGCACACACGCAACGCAGCCGACGACACGATTCGCATTCTCAAAGAAGAAAAGGCCTCTGAGATTGGTGGCGTGATTCATTGCTTCAGTGAAGATACCGTCTTTGCGCGGCGCGCGCTGGATTTGGGCTTTGTGTCCTCCTTCAGCGGCATCGTCACCTTCAAAACAGCCATTGAAATACAACTGGCGGCCGCGGCGCAGCCCGACGATGCGCTTTTGATTGAAACCGATGCACCGTTTCTGGCCCCCATACCCAAACGCGGCAAACGCAACGAACCCAGCTTGCTTGTACACACGGCAAAAAAAATTGCCGAACTACGCGGTCAAAGCCTCGAGCGCATCCGCGAGCTAAGCACACGAAACGCCGAAAAACTCTATGGCTTCGATGCGCTTCCGGCTTAGTATTCGCTCAATTCCACTGGTTTCGCGCGGCTGTAGTTCATCACCAAGCTAGACGTTCTGCCTGGAAATACAGTCCTGGGAGCTCGATACGATCGCTTCATCGCGAAGTCCCCCTGCATAAAAGGCCAGTACCCCACGCTCACAACGGCCAACAATCAGGCTGCTGGGTAATTCGACGAGGTCCAAATAGGCCCCTTGGGTAGAAAAAGCCTCATGGTCCGTCCAACGCTGGAGCGCCGCTAACTAGCCCTAAAGGCCTAACAAAAAGGAAAAACAGGGCCGTAGCCCGTTTGGATGTACACATTATTGTATAGTCTCCGATGCAAATCACATGCCACCTCG
Organism: Myxococcales bacterium; assembly: GCA_016699535.1. NCBI lineage: Bacteria > Pseudomonadati > Myxococcota > Myxococcia > Myxococcales > Myxococcales bacterium. Next base: position 2,049,470 of record CP064980.1, on the reverse strand, counting down.
CCAAAAGGGGTCAGACCCGTTTTTTCGTTGCCGAGGCGCAAATGCAGCAGAAACACCACAATAGTGAGGTCTCGTGCTTGACCTTTGCTGCAACTCTCGTATGCTCCGCGCTTCATCAGGAGCACCACCATGAATACTAACATGGGCCTTATCGGCAAAAAAGCTAGGAAATACACAGATTTTTCGCGAAGACGGAAGCGTTGGACGCGTCACCGCCATCCAAATTGGACCCTGCGTTGTCGTGGGAAAGCGAACCACCGAGCGTGACGGCTATTCGGCCCTAATTTTAGGCTTCGGCAGCAAGCGCGAAAAGCTTATCAACAAAGCCCAAGAGGGCTTTTTCAAAAGGCTGGGATCAAAGCTCCTCGTATCATTCGTGAGTTTCGGCTCTCCGAGGAAACCGTCGCCAAATACGAAGTCGGCCAAACACTCAAGCCCTCGGAGATATTTGAAGCAGGTCAGTTCGTCGACGTCTCGGGAACCAGCATTGGCCGAGGCTTTACCGGCGTTATGAAGCGCTGGAATTTCTCCGGAGCTGCAACAGACACTCATGGTACCCATGAATACCGCCGACACGGTGGTTCAATTGGCGCCAACATGACGCCTGGCCGTACTTTCCCGAACGTGAAAATGGCCGGCCAATACGGCAACGAGCGCGTCACCATGCTTCGACTCAGCATCGAAAAAGTGCTTGATGACGAGCAACTCGTCCTTGTCAAAGGCGCAGTACCAGGCCCTCGTGGAGGCGTTGTCACCGTCCGTAGCACGGTCAAACCACGTCGCGCTGACAATAAAAACTAAGCCGAGTTGGCAAAAAAACGCAAAAGCGGAGGCCGGGAGCAAGACCACTTTGCGCTAAAAGCCAAGGCGCTGGGTTATCCGGCTCGCTCGGTGTTTAAGCTTGAAGAGATTGACCGCCGCACCGCTCTATTTAAGTCTGCAAAACATGTTCTAGACTTGGGCGCCGCACCAGGTTCATGGAGCCTGTACGCTTCAAGGAAACTCGGCCAGCAAGGAAAAATCCTGGCGATTGATCTTAACACTCTAAGCTTGCCGCCACTGAAAAACCTTCATTTTATTCAAGGCGATATTTACAAAATTGATAGCGCTGAGATGGCTTGCCCAGAAGGCTATGACGTTGTGATGAGCGACATGGCACCATCGACAACAGGCACTAAGCAACTCGATCATTTTCGCAGCGTAGAACTAGTGCTTCACGCGCTCGAGTTGGCCAAAACCATGTTAAATCCCGAAGGACGTTTTGTTGCCAAAATCTTTCAAGGACCCGATTTTGACTCGTGTTACGATCAGGTGAAAAAAACTTTTAAAAAAACCCGGGTGATCCGCCCCGAAGCCGTCCGCAAAGAAAGCGTAGAAGTCTTCCTCTACGGCCAAGGCTTAAAAACAACAACAGCCTAATTCCCTAGATAACTTCTATTAGAAGATCGTGTCCTGCAAAACGATTGCTTGGAATAGGGGTGCTCATCTGGAGCCTTCAAGACCAACCACTGCGGATGCCTTAGACCTCACTTGATCCCACACGATCACTAATGCGCCACATGCAGACACTCCAGATGAGCACCCCTATTCCAAGCCAACAAGACCGCTAACGCTACGGCTCAGAATGACCCTGACATAAAATCACACTTCATATTCGAACACATCACGACCGTATCATCAGTGAAGACATTTCATGATCGATTGGGTCTTGAAAACTGTGCGACGTTTGCTGGTTTAGGTCAGGGCGAAGGGTTGTACTTAGGAGCGTCTGCACGTGGCGCTCTGCTGATACATGGGGAGTACAGAAGCTCCGAGCCTTCCGCAGTACGCAGTCTTGAAGGCTCCTAAGTACAACCCTTCGCCCTGACCCTACCCTCGGTATCAATAAGTCGCCTAGATAATGAATTTTTTGATGTATTGTTCGGATTTTTGAACGTCCTGCATGCTTTTAAGAAACTTGCCTGGGTTGATCTCGTTCGAGGACTCCAGAGCCACGAGGTGATGGTCACGCATCGCTTTAAGTGCGTTGTCCAGGTTTGGCCTTGAAAGCGATTCTCGACGTTGAATCTCTCCCGACAAATACATGCGTTGCCCCATCGCCAGAGCTCTTTTTGACCACTCTTTATGGGTCATCGGCCCTTTGATTAAAAACTGCGAAGCCCGTACAGCAAGAAAATAGCTCTCTAAATAACTCCGAATCATCGAAGCATATAAAGACAACCGGGCTGCTGCTTCGCCTTCGCCTATCACTAGCATGTCCCCTTTTCTCTGAAACTCGCCGCGATCAATCATCCCGCGAAGCTCTTCTTCAAAAGCCGTCTCGAAGCTAACACCCACACGAAAAATGAATTCATGTTTAAAAAACTTCGAAAGGTTGAGCACACGATCTTTCAACTTGGCAGCGTCAACCTCGGTCTTGCCTCCAGCCAACAGAGCAACGGCGTTGAGCGCTCGGGGCACAAAAAAGTGCAAAATATTATTCTTGTAATATTCAAGGGCCACCCGGCGCTCTTCAGGCACACTCAAAATTGGATCTTCGCTATCGCCATGCTGCGTCACCAAGCGGCTGTCGACAAAAAGCGAAAGCGCCCCAGCAACAGCATCGTCGCGAAGTTTGCCCTGCTCATCTTCCAGGGGCTCGGATAAACGCACACCTTTTTCGCGTAGTAACACAAGGAGCGTGTCGCAAAGCCGCAACACTTCAGAATAGTGGATACCTCGCTTTTCATGGAGCAACAAAGCCAACGCTACAAGCGAAGCCGGAGTAAGCACAGTAACATTATTAATCTCGTAAGCCACTCGATGAGCAAGATGCTGGACAAGCGCCCGACGCATCGATGGGCTGAGATCCCGTGGCGATACACTTTGCGGAAGTTCCGGGTTGCGCTTTAGTTTGTACTGTTGCGCAACCTGATCAAAATCTAAAATCTGCCCAAACTCGACGTAAAGTCTCCCATAACGCGAGCGCAGTACACGCGTGCTTTTCAAAAACTCACTAAAATTCTCTTTGCGCTTCTCCCCGCCACTCACTTCATGCTGGTAGCTCTCTTCCTCAATAATGCGCTCGTAGCCAATATATATCGGAACAAAAAACACCTTTTTATTTCTAAGCGTTACAATTGCATCCACGACCATCGAGAGCAGGCCAAACTTAGGCATAAGCAACTTGCCTGTGCGTGACCGACCACCTTCAATGAAGAACTCCAAGTTAAAACCTTCAACAATGATCTTACGAATATAGGCATCCACCAACGCGCTATAAAGCTTGCTACCGCGAAACGAGCGACGAATGAAAAATGCTCCAGCGCGACGTAAAATCGGTCCGATAGGCCAAAAGCTCAGGTTATCACCCGCTGCAACCAAAGGCGGAAGGATGGCGTTAGCGTAGAGGACATCGTCAAGCACGATATAGTCCATGTGGCTTTTATGGCTTGGCAAAAACACCAAGGTGCCCTGCCGCGCCGCTTCCCTTACCTTCGCAAGCCCCTCTTTATCCACGACCAACCCATCGTAGATCTTGTGCCAAACCCATTCGCACATGCGATGCAACATCGCCAAAACAGTGGAACTTGGCGCTGCAATAAGCTTCTTTAGATCTCGGCTGGCCTCTTTTTGAATTGCTGCCAAGGCTTTTCCTGTCGTACGCATCGCCGATTGCATATGCTTGCGCACGCGAGGACTTCGCAAAATCTCGTCACGTAAACGCGCGGGTCCCTTTTTGATAGGACCAAGAACCAAAGTTCGCTCTCGTTCTAAACGACGCAGCAGGGCATAGCGTATCTTCTCAGCAATACGTTCGTCACTAAGATCACGATGCGCTTCAACAAACGCGGATAAGTCAAAGGGCTTTCCTGAACGAAGCAAAACGTTGCGATAGTTTAAAATAAACTGAGTTAGCACACGCAACCGGCCAGGCCACTCGCTTGGACCGAAGAGCATGTCGAGCAAACCGCGTTGACGGTTGGGCGGCAGCTTAGTCCAAACAAAGGTTTGCGGGACCAGAAGAATCGGTTGCTCACTCGCCCGTTGCTCAGCCACCAGCACCTTGATGAGATCTTCGTTTGGAGTCTCACCACGCCGAGCTTTCGCAGCTAGACTTGGTGGACGTCTCAAGAACAAAAGCGCACTCGCCTTATCCTGTAAGGTCTTACGTAGAGCATTTTCTTCCGGCACTTGGCGACGAAGACTCAACCGTCTCTCCCCTTTTCCGAAAGGTTCAAGAATCCAAAGCCCTAAATCATTGGCAAAATGAACAAGTGGGAGCCCGTAACGCTTCAATAGAAAATCGAGACACAGAAAATCAAGCCACGAAATTGACCGCATCACGTAAACGACTAAGCCGCGTGCCGCTGCATCACTAACACTTCCGCTCCAACGCTCATCCACGTGGATATGACTAAAAAACCGCCGATACACCCATCGTAAAAATGGATGCGGCTCGTAGGGTTGCTGTGGTGGCAGCGATGAAAACCGGGGTTTCTCAGGGCTCACAATGGGCGGAAACTACCAGAGACCCATCTCAAGTAACAGCGTTGCCTCAAGGGCTTTTCGATAGAGTTGAACGAAAGCCCGTCTGGGAGCCGAATTTCTCAGCCAAAAGCACAATGGCAAGGTGGGCCAGACCCATATGAGGAGCCGCCAGCAAACAATCACCGAGATTAGCTCAAGAAAAGCTCAGCAAAGAACTAAAAAGCAGCGTTGAGGACCCGTTTTTGTTGAGCGGATAAGGTCACCCCCGAAAATCGCTTTTCTTTGCTCCGGTAGCGAACCACCACATCATAGCTTCCGGTGCTTAAATGCGCTGTAACGCCCATTCCAAGGCTACCAACCCGGCTCGAGCCTCGGTACACCGTGGCCATCGCTGCGACCCGTCGTTCCCCCTCTTGGGCCTGAATTTGGAGAATACCCGTCGAAAAATCTGCCTTTAATTGTGAAGTTTCGCCTGATTTAACCTCCACAGTGCTCGTTTTCTTAGGGTGGTCCAATGCGCCATCAAGTCTAAGCTCAACACTGTACTTTCCAGCCGGAGCCGACACAGGTCCACCACAGGAACCTGAAATAAGCTCACCATCTGAACCCTTTAGCTCGATCGTCCCAGACGCTGCACTAGCGTTCTCTAGGATCGTGCACTCCACCTTGCCAGTGTTTTGTGCGAATGCGGTTGAACTAGCAGCTAAAGCCGCATAAACCGTGAAAAACAGCGCAAATTTTGAGGTACTAGTCATGCCTTTTCTCTTCCCGGGCTAAAAACAGCTGATTTTATTACTGTTTCAACCATACTATGCTTTTTAGACGCCGGCGAGAGCGCTCTATTCACACCCTTCATATCAAGGCCAAAAGCCCCTTTTTTAGCGAGCTGTGGCTTGACAGCATGGGCAATGGAGGCCATGCTCCGCCGCCTATCCAGGGAAATCATGCTTTAGCCGTCTAAAGTGGCGAATTCCCTTAGACGTAGAGGAAGCCGTGAAAAGCTACATCGCAAAACAAGAAGAACAAGAGCCCAAATGGTTCGTTATGGACGCGAACGAACAACCGCTTGGCCGTTTGGCATCTCAAATCGCAACCATCCTTCGTGGCAAACACAAAGCCATTTTCACGCCCCACGTCGATACGGGTGATTTCGTTGTTGTCATCAACGCGGAAAAAGTAAAACTTACCGGCAACAAACTTGATGGCAAAATGTACTACAAGCACTCCGGTATTCCCGGAGGCTTCCATGCCGAACCTTACCGGCAACTGCGTGCACGCAAGCCTGCATTCGTCATTGAAAAAGCTGTGCGCGGTATGCTTCCTAAAAATCACATCGGTGAAAAAATGCACGGTAAACTTAAAGTCTATGCGGGCGCAGAACATCCTCATGCCGCTCAGAAGCCAGAAAACTGGAAAGGAAATGCTTAAACCATGACAACGATTCACGGACGTCACTATGGAACCGGCCGGCGCAAAAACGCTGTCGCACGTGTCTTTCTTAAAGAAGGTAACGGAAAAATCATCGTCAATGGTGCAGAGCTTGAAAGTTACTTCACTCGCTCAACCTCCGGCATGATCGTCAACCAACCTTTTGGCGTACTCGGCAAAGAAAACGAATACGACATCACCTGCAACGTAAGCGGTGGTGGACTTGCTGCTCAAGCTGAAGCTGTACGGCATGGCATCTCGCGCGCCCTTCTAAGTGTCGATGACACCTTCCGTGCACCACTGAAAAAAGCAGGATTGCTCACTCGCGATGCTCGCGAAAAAGAGCGTAAAAAGCCTGGTCAGCCCGGCGCTCGCAAGAAGTTCCAGTACTCCAAGCGCTAAGAATACCTTCAAAGGATTGCCATGGACAAAGGAACACAGCTGCGGCTGGCGGTGCTCGGTATCTCGGGCTACACCGGCGCCGAGCTGCTGCGTTTAATTGCGTCTCATCCTTCGCTTCGCTTGTGTCATGCACTTGGCCGAAGCCAAGTTGGCACACCACTCGGACGGATTCATCCTCAACTCGCTTGCTATCGCGATGTTGTTGTGGAGTCGCTCGACGCTTACGATCTTAGCGACAAAGTCGATGCAGCCTTATTGGCACTGCCTCATCAGACCAGCATGGAGCACGTCAGCAGGCTAAACAAACAAGGCGTTTGCGCAATTGATTTGTCTGCCGACTTTCGATTGACTGAGCAGAGTGTCTACGAAAAGTGGTACGCAAAGCACCTTGCGCCCCAACTTTTGAAAAAAGCAGTGTACGGCATGGTCGATCTTTTCCCAGAAGGCATCGATCAAGCCGATATCATCTCCGTACCAGGTTGCTACCCAACAGCAAGCGTGCTTGCGGCGGCTCCCCTGATCAAAAACAAGCTGATTGCTCTTGATACGATCATTGTCGATGCCAAAAGCGGGGTGTCGGGCGCAGGCAAAACACCGAGCGCGGCAAGCCATTTTGCCGAGTGCAGCGAGGGCGTTCGTGCTTATAAAATGGGCGGCCTTCACCGTCATACGCCTGAAATCGAACAGAGCCTTAGCAAACTCGCTGAGGAGCAAGTCACCATCACCTTCAGTCCACATCTTATTCCGATGACGCGCGGCATTCTCGCTACGGTGTACGCTAAAAGTAGCGATGCAACGCTCACCGCAGAGCAATGCACAGAGGCGGCCAAAATTCTTTACAAAGACTCAGCGCTTGTTCATGTGCTTGACGGCGGACAAAACCCAGACACGCTGCATGTGCGCGGATCAAACCAGTGCCACCTGAGTTACACGGTGGACAAACGCACTGGCCGAGTGATTGCACAAGCTGCCATCGATAACTTGGTAAAAGGCGCAGCAGGCCAAGCCATTCAATGCTTGAACTTACGCTTTGGTCTAAGTCGCGATACTGGAGTGGATAGTAGCGCTATCTTTCCTTGAGGGCATCGCTATGTCCAAAAAGCCCAATGTGATCCTGTAATAGCTTCTTTAGGATGCGCTGTTCAGTACGGCCTTTTTTCCGAGCCGGCGTTGGCACTCGAAGCAAAAGTAAAAGCTCATCCGGATTTTCAATTTCCACAGCGACCCGAGGCTCAACAACCGGAGAAGCAAGCCCATGTAGTTTTGCGCTTTTTTCCATGTAGTTTCTGGCTTCTGGCAAAAAATCTTTGCACACCTCTTGGGCGACGTTGAGAACAGCCCGTTCAATCCCGCGCCAGTCCGCAGAAAAATTCAAAGGAATACGGATGACGTGAAGTACATAAGCATCCGTAAAGGTCTCATTGACGACGGATTTACTTAGCAACTGACTGTTTGGAATCGTAACCGCTCGCCCCGTTCGTTGAAGACCCGGTCCTATTTCAAGAACAGTCGTTGCCAGCAGACCGTGATCAATGACATCACCTCGGATACCGTCAATTTCAATGCGGTCGCCCACTGTAAACGCCTTGGAACTTGCTCGTAAAATGGCGCCAAGTACGCATAGCACCAACTCTTTGGTCGCAATTACGATGGCCACCGCAAAAGCCATGACACCCACAGCCATGGTTCGAAGCTCAGTGGACCAGATGACCAACACCCCGCCACCGATGAGCAAATACGAAAGCCAGCGCAGCTGCACGGTCCACCGTAGCTTGGGTTGTTCGGACACACTCTGCGCGCCGCGTACAAGTCGCGAAAACAACGCTCGTAGCAACATCACCGTCGCCATAAATACCAAGGTCGCCACGGCATCACTCAAAAGTTCGGGAGACTCACGCCCTGCAAAGAACAGGTCCAATAGGCCGATGGTTTTCATGTCCCACCCTCTACCCCCCGCTTTTGCCCTTGGCAATCGTCATTTTGCCCAACACCCTTGAAACTCAGCAGCTTTTTACCTACACACGGGAATACCTTTGTTTTCAAGGGTGCCAAAGATGACGAGGAGAAAGCCATGCGAGCCTTAATACCCAGCCTGATTTCACTGTGCGCTTTATGCGCCTGCACAAGAGGACCGAAGATCCCTCCATCAGCCGAGCATCAAAGCGCAGCAGCGCCAAGCCAAGAGTCGCCATCCCTTCCTCCTGGCCATCCAAATACTCACGACGGCATGGACGATCCCCACGCCGGGCTCGATATGCAAGGCGTCGAAGCAAGTGCTCAAGCCAGCAAAAGCAAAAACGGCCTACCGATGGCGGGCAGCCTCGTTTGGAATCCACCACGCCTTTTTGAAGAAGAAACACCTTCATCGAATATGCGTGCTGCGCAATACAAAGTCTCGGGCCAGAGCAAAGCAGATGCAACACTTGCAGTGTTTTACTTCGGGACGGGCCAAGGCGGCGATGTACAAAGCAACATCGACCGATGGATAGCTCAGTTCAGTCAAGAAGACGGCTCAAGCAGCCAAGCCGCCGCTAAGATCGCCAAAACAAAGGTGGGAGCACTTGGGATTACTACCGTCGATGTTTCTGGCATCTATGATCCAGGCCCCATGATGGCTCCTCATGCCGGCGGAGAAGGCGCTAAAACAAAACAACGCATGCTTGCTGCCATTGCACAAGGGCCACAAGGACCTGTGTTTTTCAAGCTCACCGGACCAAGTAAAACCGTTGCACTGGCTGAAACAGCATTCAGCGCTTTAGTTAACTCAATCCACGTTGAGCAGTGAGTAAAATACTGCATCTTAGCGACGTGCACGTGCACGCACCTCTGCGTCTGCTTGAACATCACGACTTTGCAAGCAAGCGGCTGGCCGGTGCCGTCAATCTCGCTTTGCGCCGAAGCAAGCTCTTTACCCAAATCCCGGCTCAACTTGCTGCACTGGCCAAGCTTGCCAAAGCGCAGCAAGTCGATGCTGTGCTGTGCACCGGGGATTACACCTCACTGGGTAGCAGCGAAGAGATGAGTGAAGCACGTGAACTTATGCAAGTACTTATTGAAGCCTCCCCGCGCTTCATCACCATGCCCGGCAACCACGACGTCTACACCTTCCGAGCCATCAAAGAACGGCGCTTCGAGCAAGCCTTTGGCGAGTTTCTTGTTTCCGATACGGCACCGGGCGCAGGACGGCAGTCCTACCCTCTGCTGCGTCACCTCGATCCAAACTGCAGTGTTGTGGTCCTAAACAGCGCTATTGCCCATCGTGCCTTTTGGCGCTCCGACGGCTTTATTTCCGAAGATCAGCTTAAAGCTCTGGATACCCTACTCGATCAGCCCGAGATGCAAAAGCGCTTCATCGTTGTCGCTACCCATTACGCGCCTTACAAAAAAAACGGTAAACTAGACACCCCCCGGCACGGCCTCGGCAATGCCGATGCACTAATGGCTATCCTCAAAGCCAAGCTCATACAAGGCATGCTGGTGCACGGTCATATCCACCACCGCTATTTTCTGCCTCGCGAACAGGTCGGCATACCAATATTTTGTTGCGGCAGCAGCACCCACCAAGGCCGCGAAGGCATTTGGCTTTACGACATCAAGGATCAGCAATGCCAAGCCTACGGTGGTCACTGGAACGGAGAGGACTACATCCTTGAAAGCAACGCTCACATCGCAAGCTAAACCAACAACTCCGTGCGTATTTTACGCACTTCGCCCTACACGACACCATTTACTTTTTCGTTCGCTAATAGAAACGTGCTAGCATTGTTTTACGGTAATGTTCAGGCCCGGTTGTAAGATCTTCCTTTTGCTTAGCATGTTCGCAATCCATTGCAGCGGTAGTGCTAAACCGGACACGGATTCGGGTACCATCGACCCGTGTACCGAACTTGGTATTTGCAACACTGCGGACGTTGGACCAAGCAATAACTGTAGCGGAGTCGCCACCGAAAGCGAGTGCAACGCGCAAAGCGATAGCTGCTTTTGGTGTGGAGGATCCGGTTTGTGTTTGGAGGCCTCAAATGCGAGTTTATGCAATTCAAGTTGCTCAAGCGTGAGCCTCACCGAGTGCGCAAGCGTCGAGGGCTGCAAATACTGTGAAAAAACGGACACCTGTGTCGACAGCGCAAACACAAGCTGCAGTTGCGCCAGTTTCACCGACGAGACAGCGTGCAATGCCACCACAAACAACTGCGGCTGGTGCAGCGTCACCAATAGTTGCCTGCGCTCGGATCTACCCTGCCTTCCGGCGCGAATCATCTTCGCCACAAGTTTTGCGAGCAACGGCAACTTGGGCGGCATTGCCGGTGCAGACAACGATTGTCAAAACGCTGCCACAGGCGCAAATCTCAGCGGCCATTTCCGCGCACTTCTAAGTACAAGCGATGACTTTGTTGGCAATCGTAAAGACTTTTTTAGATCCTACCTTCCCTACGTGCGGACGGGCGATGGCGCCCGCGTTGCAGACAACTGGGAGCACCTTGCAACAGTAGGCCTCAATGGTTTGGAATTAACCAACGCTCCAGATCGTGACCAAAATGGTAATCAGATTTTCAATGGACAAGTTCAAATCGCATGGACGGGAACCTATTGGATTTCTGGTGTCAATTTTACTGAAGCAGCGTTGCTCGACGATTGTGAAAAATGGACCTCCAGCCAAGCCCCAAGCGACAGTTATTTACACAAAGGTGTTGCTGGAAATGTTCGAACGACTACAAGAGAGTATGCTGCTGTGCACCAAACGCTTACCCCGTGCAACACCACTGCACGCCTCTATTGCGTGCAGCAACTCGACTGAGTCGGCAAGCAAAAGCGTTGGGTTGGTTAGGTAAGACTCCAATAACTATAAAACGCCGGATCTATATCTAATTGGAATTCGGCAAGGCGCTTGAACCGTGACCTACGATGTTCCAATACTCAAGCCTTCTCGGTGCACGCCAAACTTATGCTCGCTTCTGACGACTAGCTCTGCTTGAGCCACTGCTCCAGCGCTTTGGCAAGCAAGCTTGGGGCTTCGCGAAGGGCTTGCTCAAGCGGCATCGTGGCGGGACTTAGTTCGAGCACTTCTAAGGCCGGATAACGCTGCCTGAGCTGCTCTTTGGCCTCGTGCTCGACGCGTCCGGCTATCAGCAAGGCCGGTTTTCCAAGCTCAGAGGCAAGTTCAAGAACGGAAACGGGCCCTTTGCCATACAAGGAAGTGCGATCAAAGCGACCTTCGCCGGTGATCACCAAATCAACGTCTTGAATACGTCGTTTTAAATCCAAAGCATGCTCGATAAGCTGTGCGCCCGAGGCAATGTGAGCATCGTATGCAACGCCCAGGCCAAAAGCCATGCCTCCGGCTGCGCCCATTCCCTCGCGCTCCATCCACGACTCCTCTTTTTTGAAGCAGTCCAAAAGCAGCCGCGCCATCCGCGCCGTTTGTTTTTCTAGTTCGGCCAAATCTTCCTTGGCCAAGCCCTTTTGCAGCGCGTATTGATAAACCGTACCCTGTGGGCCTAGTAAGGGGTTTTTAACATCACAAGCTAGCCACAACGGCGGCAAAGCTAGCAGCTTGCTTTTATCGAGACACGCGATGCGTGACCAATGGGCAGGCGATGCATCGGATACGACCTTTCCGTCGGCATCGTAGCACTCAAGTCCCAAGGCCATCAGCGCGCCAAGTGCCAAATCTTGGGTGGCACTTCCGCCGAGTCCCATGACCATTGATGAAACACCGTGTTTGCTTGCTTCGATAAGAGACTGTCCTGTGCCAACGCTGCTCGTAAGCCACGGATCGCGCTGCTCCATCGCCAAACTCTGCAAACCACTACTCTGCGCCATTTCCAAAAACGCCACAGTGCCATTGGCCTTGAACGCGAGAAGCTCACGCAGCGGTAAAGCAAGGTTCGCAATTTCGGCCACACCAAACGCTGCCTCAACCTCGCTGTCCCGAGGCCCCTGAACAGTGAGCTTTTGAATTGCTCCAGAAGACAGATCTGTCATGATTTTAGCGAAATTCTCGCCACCATCGGCAAGAAAAACGCTTAAAACATGCCAATTTTGGCATGTCGCCTCGATGCTTTGTCGGGCCACAGAAGCCACTTGCTCGGGACTCATGCTGTCTTTGAACTTGTCAAAAACGCAAAGCACGCGCTTGGCGCTAGTTGTTTTGCTCGTAGTGCTCTTCTCGAAGGTAGGCAATGGTCTTAACCAGGTTAAACACGCGCTCACGATCGGCCGCACCTAGATTCTTAAACTGCACGCCCATGCCGGGTGTACCATCGTGAGCAGCTTCGCGCACGTGATTAATCCACACCACTTCGCCTTCGATTTCCAAAGGCTCACCCTGCTCATCATTAAAACGCAAGGTCAGCTCGCTGCCGATTTCCAAGGGGTCATCGGAACGAATAAAAATACCCATCTCACTGATGTCGTGAATGTAGGAAAATAAAAAGGTGTCCCCATGCGTGTAATCAACGGATATCGAAGCTAAGAAGCGTTCGTGTTTACGTCGGTCGATGGCATCCGAGGGCGCTCGTTTTGACATGGTGATCATACCCTGGCCTACACTTTGCACGGCCGCAAGGCAACTTTTGAAAAAAAGTAGAGCAAATGCCCGCCGAGACGCCCTCTGCCCTAAGTCATAAGTTCCGAAAGCGGGCCTTGGTACTTGGAGATGCCCGCAGCCCGAGGATCACCAACGTAGTTGATGGTATCGAGGCCCATGGCATGGCATATCGAAGTGAAAACTTTGTTATGAGGGACATAGTTGCTGCTGTTCGGGCTGCGTAGTTTTAGGTAGCGGCCCTGCTTGATGGCGCCACCACCGCCACCACCAATGACAACCGGGATATTGTCGTAATCGTCAGCATGTCCACCATTGGCACCCAACTCGTTCGTCCAATAGATGATGGTATTGTCCAAGATGGTTCCTTCGCCAAGCGGATCAGGTTGGTTCAAAGCTTCGAGAATCGCCACGAAATTCTTGGTCATCCACTGCTGGCCGATTGAGTAGACCTCGTGCACAGCAGAGCCGACCTTGGGCTGAGAGTCCCAAATCAAATGGGTCACGCCGTTGTGAAACTGACCATAAGTATTCATCGCGCCCGGGGGCATCTCTGGCAAGTTCAATTGCGGCGTTGGATAGTCTCCGAGAATGTGCAAGGTGGCGACGCGAGAGACGTCGCAGGCAAAGGCTTGTGCGATCACATGTGCTTGTCCGCTAACAGCGTTATCCACGTACTGCCAGTCCGATCCGGAAGGAGCACCGGGGGCACTTGGACTATCGCAACTGATGATGCGGTTTAATTGCTGCTCAAGATTCTCTAGACCTGCCAAATGAGCATCAAGTTTCTCGCGCTCGGCTCCCGTTAGCTCAGAGCGCAGGCGGTTAATCTCCGCGACATTGTGATCAAGGATCGAAGTGCGCAGAGCACGGTCCCGCTCTGCTTGAGGATCGCCCTGCCCGACAAAACCAGCAAAAGCATCGTTAAAGGCCTTAACCGGATTGTCTTCGGGCTCGATCGGAACGCCGGAATTGTTGAAAGAAAATCCTGTCAATCCCGAGCTGTCGGCTCCAAGAACCAAAGACTTACCGGCGGCGCTTCCAAGTTGGGTCTTTAGGATTTGATCCACCGATGGACCGCCACCATTGGCCTGACCGTCCGAGACACCGTAGCCAGTGAGGGCTGCCGAGGCACGTTCATGGCCAGCAAAACCAGGTTCGATTTCGGCAAGTATAGCATGATCAATCCCATCAAGAACGGTGACGTGATCGCGCCAAGCCTGTAGAGGCTTCAATGTACACAGATCATAATCAAAGGTTAGATCCGATAGAGCCATATCCGCATTGCCCGGTTCGGCCCCAGAAGTACTGCGCGGAATCCAAATGTCGCGGTGGTTGCCATGAAAGGTTTTCACTGCCAAAAACCGAACCGGCGATCCCGCAGACTGCGCGCGCAAACGATTCTTCAAAAAGGCCCCTGCCACTGGCAAGCCTACAGCGCTTATCCCTAGAGCGGTCATGAAGCGCCTGCGGTTAAGCAGGTTGTTGTAAAATTTGCTCATCTTTCTTTAGCTCCCACCGGTGTTGCGTTCAATGAAGCCCTCGTGAGCTACCAAGCCCACCAAGAGTTCTTCGATAGTTGTAGTGTGACTTAAAAAGCTTTCGTGGGCCGAATTTAACCAATCGGTCTCATTTGGAGATCCAAGGTCGCTTCCAAGGACATACTGGGCGAATCGTTGGGAAAAACAGGCCTGTGCTGTCGGATCTTGGGCAATCGTCGCAGAAAGTTCCACAGCACCGGTAAAGGAACCAAAATCAGGAATGGTGCCTACCGGATTGACGGTGTTGCCGTCCACCTGGTCGCGATACTCGCCAAGCGCGCCGTAGTTCTCAAGACCCATGCCAATCGGATCCATCACCTGATGGCAACCGTTGCAAGTTGGGGTCGCGGCCCGAGCAAGCACGATCTCTTCTTTGCTCGCATCCGCAGCCACAAGGGAAGCTTGTTGTTGCGCTGCACCTGCTGGCGGAGGAGGGATCACATTGCAAATCAAGTTGCGCCAAACAAACAGACCGCGACGTTCCAGCGAAGAGTCTGCCGTTCCTGCAAAGTTTGTCAGCCAGCTTAGCTGAGTGAGCACACCAGAACGTGTGCTTGGATCAAGATCAATCTTGGCTAAGCCGGAGCCAGGGTGAGTAGCGCCATAGATGTCTGCCAAAGCAGGAGTCGTCCAGGTGTAGCTCGCCGTGAACAGATCCACGAAGCTGCCTTTTTGCTCGACAAATATGTTTTGCACAAAACTCTGGGTCTCTTGTCTCATCTCCTCGACGAGTTGTTCACTAAACTGTGGATAAAGCTCCCCTTGCTTCGTGGCCAAATCGAGCCGGCCGAGATCGAGCCATTGAAGCGCAAATCGACCCCACACCTCCGAAGAACTCTCAAAAAGACGGCGCGCATGCTCCGTGCGTACCGCAGCGTCGTAGAGCTCACCGTTTTGCGCTGCGTTGAGCAGTTCCTGATCAGGCGAATGCCCTGTGATGATGAAAGAAAGCATTGACGCAATTTCATACTGGGTCAGTTTGCGTTCATCACCGTTTTGAGTCGCAGCATCACCGATTTCTGTCCGATAAAGGAAGAAAGGAGAGTTGAGCACGGCATGGACCGAGACTTTGATGCCGGTGGCAAAATCATCCGTCGCGCCGTTATCATAAAGCGCCATAAGCGCATCAAGTTCTGAAGATTCAACCGGTCTGCGATAAGCTCGGCTCGCAAGCGAGGAAAGAAATATCTGAGCACATTCGCGACTCCCGACAGTGGCTCCCTCGCATTGCACGAGCGTGGCCGCGTTGTCGGCAACGTATCCCGCATAGTCTTCCGTCGCGTAAAACGTTGCCGAGGACGTTGTCTCATCGACCATGAGTCCTGCTGCTCCGTTGGTAAAGCCATTGACCGGTGAGCCTTCTGGAAGATTGCCAAGGTCTGGAACTTGGCTTCCAAAAAGCACGCTCATCTCCGCCGCGAACTCGCTTGGCGTCAGGCGCCAAATACGCTGTCTCAACCGGCCGTTCACCAGTTCCGAAGCAAGATCGCTTTGATCCCCGGCGCCACCATTTCCGGAAGCTCCGCCCAAACCTGATATGGCGCCTACGCAACCGCTTAGAAGAAGCGTCAGCGCTGCGATTAACTTGCCGTCTCGTAAAATGCGACGGCTAAACAATCCGGAGACGGATCCATCACTGTAGTTTCCCTGGTGTCTGCCCATGCTCGTTATAAAAGCAAGGGTCGTGCCAACGAAAAAAGCTAATCAATTCGTGCTATTCATCCTAACTATGACAGAAATGGCGCAATTCAAGCGCTGCTTCGGAACGACAGCACACCAACCGCTCCACAACGTCCAAGCGCCCCAAGCTGGCTCAGCGCACAGGCAGCTGACCTGCAGCCAAGCGATCATCATCCGAACCCGGAACCTTAAGCCGGGTCGGTCCGCTATAGAAGCCAAGGAACATGGTGTAGGAGCCAGGCCTGAAATTCACCGGAGTGCTTAAGGTCTGGCTATCGATAATTACGTCACCTTGTTGCCAAAAACGCACAGGGTAAAGTCCTTCAACAGGCTCATGATCGCCGTTTAGACGCTGGCCATGACCGTCGATGTGGACAAAGAGCTGATAGTTGCCTGGCACAGCGGCAAGCACGCGAAAAACCCAACTTATGGTAAATTCCTCACCGGCTGCTACGTACCCATCGTGAGATAATTTTAATTGTAGCCGACAAGCTCAATCCGATCCCCGAACGTTTTTCCAACCGGAAATTGCACTTTGGGTGCGGTCTTTCGCACGGAGTAAAGCAGAGGGTTTTCGTTTTTGACGCCGGAGATGGCCTTGTTGCTCGCTAGGTAAATTTTAGCACTTGAAGCATGCGCTAGAAAAAGGTGCTTGTGCTGTTGCTTACGAAACAAGCGATCGATTTTTGCAAATTCATCGCTGGGAAGAACAACCCAGACGCGCGACTTGCTTTGCAAATAATTTAGCAACTCAGCTTCTTTACTAAGCGTTTCAGGTTCCCGTCCTGCATAGTATTTCCCCGACGTCGCATCGACCCGATACACCGCAAGTGCTTCTTTCGCTTTGGAAAGACTAAGAAAGGTTGCATACACCTGACGCGGAGAAAAATGCGCACTGACTTGCGGCGTATAGACCTGACTTAGATATACTCCGAGCAACAAGCCGGCAAACAGAGGCGCGATAAAACGCGCGCGACCAAGTTTAGAGAAAAACCACGCGGTAGCTTGAAAGCCAGCCACTCCAAGCGCTATCACCAAGGGAAGCAAACAGGCAGCTCGCAAAGCCTTAATGGCGAGCACCGCGAGAGGCAATCTCGTTGGGATGAGAAAACTAAGTAAGCCAAGCGCACATACAGCTAGGTAAGCTAAAGCAAATACACCAAGCCAAAGTTTGTTCCCAAGGGATGCACGCCACTGCTTTTGCATCAATCGATACGGAGCGCCCCAGGCCGGCCTAACTATCGAAAATGAAGTGCCCCAAGTAAACACACTCAACATGGCAAACAACAATAAAAGAGCCGCCCACCATTTCCTGGGATTGTAACTTTCAGGAACATGCATATTCGGAAGTCCGAGCGCTAGTAGCGGACTTTCCGGATAAAGCGCGATATCTCGGATTAAGAGCAAACAAAGCAAAGCAGTCGTAACCACCACAAAAAGAGAAGTCTGCCGTCTATCCATGCTCCAAAGCAGAAACAACGCAGTAAGCGATGATAAGGGCACAATAGGAATCTGAAGCGTGTGCCCGTACCGTGAACTAAACAACAAATTAGCAGCACACGAAAACACAAACCAAAGCAAGAGTGAAAGCCGTAAAGCGTTTTCGCCCATCGCCACAGCATCACCTTCTTGCTCGCTGTGCTTTGAACTGAAGAAAAGCAGAACGCTTGCCGGGAGCAGTGCACTCCAAGGCATAAAGGCGTGAAAGATAAGTTCTGCAACCTTATCAAAACCTGGAGGCTGCAAACCCTGCGCAGCCCCACCCAACCACCAACTAAAAAAAGACCGATCCTGCAGCACGGACCAACCCACCTTGAGCACAAGGAGAGCAAGTACCGACGCAAAAGATGCGAGAAAAACAAAGCGGTTTTTGTCTCGGTGTGGCGCAACAAGTTGACTCACAAAAACAGCCAATGCCGGCGGTATTACTCCCAAAAGCACACCTTGGCTTGATACCGCTACGCCGAGCGCAAAAAACAAAAAGAGTCCAACTATTAGCGCTCGCTTTTTATTCGCGTACCAATTCGTAAACCCTAAAAGCATCAGGGCAAAGAACAACAAAGACTGTCCCAACACCGCAACGGAACTACCCATCATCTGACGGCTATTGAGCAAGAACAGCGGCGTACTCAGCGCGATAAGCGTCGAGACAAACGCGGCACGCATTGAAACAAAATAAAAAAGCAACGCCCACTGGGTGACAAGCAAAAGCAATCCAGACACAAAGAGGGGCAATCGCCCTACCCATTCATGGAAACCAAAAAATCCATAGCTCCAATAAAGAAGCAATTCACGAAGCAACCAAGGACTCTTTTGCGCTTGCCCTTCAAAAGCCGAGCGTACGCTTTCTGCAATTTCGAGCTCCCATGGATCCCAAATTCCAAAATGCCCGAGCCCCAGGATGAGCATCAAAGCGCCTAATCCAATAGGAACAACAAAAAAGATAGCCCAATCTTTAGGGGAGTGTTTCAATGTAGCTTCATTCATAACGCCAACGCGGCCGGAGCCTATCGCGACAAGAGCGCTTTTGCTACTCCTGTAAACAACCCGGAGCAAACTCAATGAGACATCAAAAAATCAATGGATGGGTATGCGTTCTAACTCTCGCAAAAGAGCTTGCGAATGCCGCTGAAACTGCTTTGCTGCACTGCCCTTCAGCGGATTTCCCGGCGTATTGAGCACCTCAACAGGATCGACAAATCGTCCGCCACGCTTCAACCCAAAATGCAAATGCGGAGCAGTTGAACGTCCCGTTGATCCGACATAGCCAAGCACATCGTAGCGCTTCATACGCTGCCCTTTTTTAATACCTTTGGTAAAGCGCAAAAGATGCGCGTAGTAGCTTTGGTAACCGTTGTTGTGATTGATTACAACCAAGTTTCCATTGGGTCCCTTTTCGCCAACAAAGCTCACCCGCCCATCGGCAGCAGCCCACACGGGCACTCCGGAGGCTGCCACATAGTCAATCCCGTGATGCGGCATGTTGCGCTTAAGAATCGGATGAAAACGTTTGTTCGCAAAAGGCGAGGAGACGTACTCGTAGCGCAAAGGCGTACGCAGCCAACCCCCTTGAATAGCCCGACCTGTTTCATCGAAGAATTCGGGGGCACCCTTCTGCGCTTCATACCAATAGCACTTTAAGGTGCCACGCTTCTGACTACGGTATTCCAGAGCGTGCACCGTGCCATATCGGAGAAACTCCCCACGCAAATGAATCTCGTCGACCACAATCCGAAACGAATCACCCTCTCTGGTATCCGTTGTAAACGAGAAACGTGAGTTAAAAACCTGCACAAAGGAGCCCACAAGCGAACGTCCAAGTCCCGCTTTTTCCAAGGCATCACCCAGCGAGTTTTTAACGCGCCCACCACGCCCCACTCGAACGGTAGTCGTTTTGACTTCTTTTTGCTTGGCCGTAAAACTATCTTTACCGGTGCGCTCCGCGCGGAAAATCCGTGTTGAGCTGACGTGGTATTCAAAGGCACGCAACATCCCCTGCTCATCTTTTTCAAGAACGATCTGATCGGAAGGCTGACAACGCCTAAAATCGAGAATGCCTTTGAGGCTATCGATAAGCGGCTCAGACTCTTCTTCACTGACACCCGCTTTGATAAGCGCATCTTGAAAACCTTTTGCCTTACCAAACGATGTACTGCTTCGGTTCAAGTGCTCATCATTCTTCAATGGAGCAAAAACAGCCTTTGCTGTTTGCGCGGGCTTCTCTTCGGTCTCGCCTACAGCAGAAAGACTCTCATCCGTGCTTGCCTTCTGCCCATCGTCTTCGCCAAGCTCGGATTCGTCGTCCGTTTGCTCTTCATCCGAGGTATCAGCGTTTGCGCTTAGCGCGGCGGCGGAAGTATCACTATCGTCATGGCGAGCCAGCACCCACTGACGGAAAAACCATCCTCCAGCGATACTCAAGCCAGCCAAAAGCGCGATAAGCGGACCAAGCCAAACCATACGTGCCCGATGACGACGCTCTTCGCGAAGCAACGGAATATCCACGCTTGGGAGCGGACGATGGACAGGCACCTCGCCATTCGATGGTGGGTTGTGTTGCATTGCTGAGGAGGGATATCAGCCTTAAAAGCCAAGCGCAAACCGTAATTGACCAAGATCTACAAGCAGGTGATGATTTTTAGCGGGGTTTAACTGTTTGGAGCGCGGTTGGAAAAGTGATTTTAGCAGTCGTAGAGGCCTAGTGCCCAACGTAAGGTGTTGCGATCGATGTTGTGCCCGGAGTGGATCAAAACCACCTTCTTGCCCCGCAATTCCTGCCGCAACTTATCTGCAGCAGCGTAAACCGCCGCAGCGGCACCCTCGGCGGGATTGTGAGTCATTTCAAGGGCAAGTTTTACGCCTTGGCGCATTTCCTCTTCACTAAGCAGCACGACGCGATCGAGTTTACCTTGCAAGATCGAAAGAGGGAGCTCAAAAGCCACACGCGTGGCTAGCCCATCGGCAAAGGTATCAGCTTGCTCAGTTTCCTGAAGGGTGCCCGTGGCAATCGACTTCGCCAGAGCCGGCGCGCGTTCGCTTTGCACACCGATAACTTTTACCGAGGGTTTTAGCGCTTGGACGCTTAAAACGACTCCGCTTGCGCCGCTACCACCACCCATCGGAACGATGATAACATCAACCTCAGGAAGTTCCTGTATAATTTCGACGGCATACGTGCCAGATCCAGCAATCAACAGAGCTTCGTTGGCAGGATGCACATAACGCATGTGCTCATTTTTAGAGTAAGCTTCTGCTTCTTCGCGTGCTTCATCAAAATCGCGACCATATTCGACTAGTTTTGCCCCCAAAGCCTCCATTCCAGCGTTTTTTTCCGGATTATTTCCTCGGGGCACAAAAATAACGGCGCGCGATCCAAAAGCTCGAGCTGCGTAAGCAATTGACAAGCCGTGATTGCCACGCGTTGCCGTCACGACCCCTCGTGCTCGTTCCGCATCGCTCAAATTGGCAAACAGATTAATCCCACCCCGAACCTTAAACGCTCCGATAGGCATGTGATTTTCATGCTTTACATAGGCATCCAAGCCCCAACGCGAACTCAAATTCGCGTAGCGATAAAGCGGCGTTTTGGGCAAATAGCCACGCACCACTGGCCAAGCCTTCAACACATCAACAAAAGAAACTTTCTCCGTCACAGCCCCCCATCTTAGCACAAACACCTAAAAAGCCCCCACACTAGTTTTCCAATCAACCTTTTCCACCACCCCCCCTCCCGCTCGCAAAGCGAGCCCGCTGGGGAGGGAGCCAAGGCGCGAAGCGCGTTCGGGAGGGGATTCGCGTGAATCCCCTCTTTGGAGCGCTGCCACGCAGCGGTCCAAACAGTTAAAGCCAAAAACTTAAGCAATTCCAAAATTACCTACCCAGCCACCCCTGCGAGCAAAGCGAGCCCGCTGGGGTGGGAGCCAAGGCGCGAAGCGTCCTTGGGAGGGGATTCGCGTGAATCCCCTCTTTGGAGCGCTGCCACGCAGCGGTCCAAACAGTTAAAGCTTTGCTAACGCCTTCTTGACACCCTTGATGGGTGGCGCTAGGTCTGCGTCCCAATGCCACAACACAGCCAGGCACGTAGCTCAGTGGTAGAGCACTACCTTGACAAGGTAGGGGTCGGCGGTTCAATCCCGCCCGTGCCTACCGCATATAATTAAGGCACATGTTAAACGAAAGCGCGATGAGTTCCGCGAACACCAACAAAAACCTCTCGACCATAAAAGAAATTCTTGAAAAACAAGGCAAACACACCCCACAAGTTGTGGCTGCTTTGGTAAACGGGAATATTGTCGATTTACATACACCAGTCGATCCTGACAGTTCTATCGAGGCCTTGAATGCCGACTCTCCAAAGGCACTGGACGTCATCCGACATTCAACGGCTCATGTCATGGCAGACGCAGTTCAACGACTGTTTCCTGGAACCCAAGTGACCATAGGCCCTGCTATTGGCAATGGCTTTTACTATGATTTCGATCGCCCAGAGGGGCAGTTCAGCGAAGATGATCTTGAGCGCATTGAAAAAGCCATGCTCGAGATCATCGAAGCCGATCATCCTTTCTCTCGCGAAGAAGTCAGCCGCAACGAAGCAGCCAAGCTGTTCAAAGAGATGGGCGAGATCTACAAACTTGAAATCCTCGAAGGACTTGAAGAGCCGATTACGCTCTACCGACACGGCAGCTGGTTCGACCTCTGCAAAGGCCCTCACGTTCCGAGGACGTCTTTTCTAAAGGCCATTAAGCTTACCGGCGTTGCAGGGGCCTATTGGCGCGGCGACGAGCGCAACAAAATGCTGCAACGCATTTATGGCACGGCCTTTCCCTCTGCCAAAGCCTTACGCGCCCATCTGAACCAACTTGAAGAAGCAAAAAAGCGCGACCATCGCAAACTCGGCAAAGAGCTTGAACTCTTTGGTTTCCACCCCTGGGCTCCCGCCTCGCCTTTCTTTTTGCCAAAGGGAGCGCTCATCTACAATCGCCTTGTTGAATACATCCGGGCCGCCTACACACGCCACGGATACGACGAAGTAGTCACACCGCAGATTTTTGATGCCAAACTCTTTCACACCTCAGGACATCTGCCTGCTTACACCCCGAACATGTATTTCGCGGTAACCGAAGAATCAAAAAACGACGACGAGCATCGTTTCTGCATCAAACCCATGAACTGTCCGGGGCACGCCTTGATGTACGGCATGAGCAAACGCAGTTACCGTGAGCTCCCCTTACGCTTCGCCGACTTTGGACGTCTTCACCGCTACGAACGAAGCGGGGTAACCCAAGGTCTGACTCGCGTGCGCACCTTCGCCCAAGACGACGCTCATATCTTCTGCAAACCCGACGACATACAAGACGAAATCTCTCGTTTTATTGATTTAGTCTTTGAGGTCTATCAAGATTTTGGTTTTTCCGACTTAAACGTGATGATCGCAACACGGCCCATCGAACGACTCGGCAGCGATGCGCAATGGGACAGCGCTGAAGAGGCACTCGAAACAGCCGTAAAGAACAAAGGCCTTAGCTATCAAATCGCCGAAGGCGAAGGCGTGTTCTACGGACCCAAAATAGAGTTTCATCTCAATGACGCCATTGGTCGTTCTTGGCAGCTTGGCACCATCCAAGTCGATTTTAATATGCCAGAACGTTTTGATTTAACCTTCGTGGGCGAAGACAATCAGAACCATCGCCCAATTGTCCTTCATCGAGCACTCCTCGGATCGATCGAAAGATTCATGGGTGTTCTGATCGAACACGTTGGTGGCGCTTTCCCTACCTGGCTCGCCCCCGAACAAGTACGATTTCTGACTGTCAGCGAAAAATTCAATGACTTTGCAGAAGGCTTGCTTAGCCAGTGTAGATCTGCCAATATTAGAGCACAAATTGATGGATCAAGTGACAAACTCGGCGCAAAAATTCGAAACGCACGTCTGATGCGAATTCCTTTCCTAGCCATTATTGGAGAAAAAGAAGTCAGCGAAAACGGTGTAGCGCTTCGCTCTCGCGACGAGAACAAAGACTTGGGCTTTGTCTCTACCTCCGAATTTATCCAAAAGATGACGGTCGAAAACTGCCCGCCATCGTACCGAGCTTCTTAAGCGATGCATCCAGCATGGAACTATTTCAGGTGTCGCCACGGCGAGACAACAACAACCCAGCAGAGCAAGATGCCCTGCTCGAAGAAAGAATGAATCATCTCAAAACCTATGGATAACAATAGACGTCGTGTATTTCACGGACCCCGCACTAACGAACGAATTCGCGTCCCCGAAATTCGAGTCATCGGACCCGACGGCGGCATGCTTGGCGTCATGGATACGCACAAAGCCTTACGCTTAGCTAGAGAAAACGAGCTAGACCTTGTCGAGGTCAACCCCAAAGCAAGTCCTCCTGTATGCAAAGTCATGGACTTTGGAAAGTTCAAGTACGAGGAAGCTAAGAAACAAAAAGAAGCTCGAAAAGACAAACCGTGGTCTCGATCAAGGAAATCAAGCTCAGACCCAAGACCGACGATCACGACATGCAGGTCAAAGTCAGGCACATTCGGCGCTTCTTGGAAGAAGGAAACAAAGTGAAAATCACTTGCCGCTTCCGAGGCCGTGAAATCACCCACCCAGAAACGGCACGCTCTCAGCTCACCATTATTGCTGAAGCCACCACCGACATCGGTATCGTCGAGCAAGCCGGACGCATGGAAGGCCGCACCATGACCTTGCTCTTGGCGCCTCGGGGCACAGTCGTGCCAAAGAAAGCAGCAGGCCCCGTGGTCAGCCATCGGATCTCTTCTTCAACCTCCCAAACCGCGGAAAAAGCAGAATGATTCGACAAATTTGAGCTTAGTAGGAAATTCGAACGCACAATCTCACACGACAGCTTGACTTCTTAGCCTAACAGCCCTAAAAAACGCGCCTTGCGTATCGAGCAGGTTTGAAGGCCAGTAAAGTCGCAAACAAGGATAGCTATGCCTAAAATGAAAACCAACAGTGCTGCTGCCAAACGCTTCAAAATAAGCGGTTCCGGACGAATTCGCCGCGGTAAAGCTGGCAAAAGCCACATGATGACCCATGGCAAGGCCTCAAACCAGCTACGTCGACTTCGCAAGAACGACATGGTGGATAAGGCTGATGAAAAGCGCATTATGCGCCTGCTACCTTACGCCAACTAGGAGGAAGTGATGCCCCGCGCACGCCGAGGATTTAAAGCCAGACGACGAAGAAACCGAGTTTTGAAACACGCCAAAGGATTTTACGGCGCTCGTTCGAGGCAATTTTCAATTGCAGTTGAAAACGTGCACCGTGCTTGGGTGTATGCTTTTGCACATCGCAAAGCCAAAAACGTGATTTTCGTCGCCTATGGATTGCTCGCATCAACGCAGCAGCAAGAGGCCTCGGTCTTAGCTACAGTCGTTTGATGGGCAGTCTAAAGCGTTCGGATGTACGCCTTGATCGCAAGGTTCTTGCCGACATCGCTGTTCGCGACCCAGCCGGATTCCAGGCTGTGGCCAAAGTTGGGCAATCTGCTTCCCGCGCTCAAGGATGAACCCAAACGAAGCTGTAACGCAGTGCGATTCTAGCCTGCAGGCACTTTCGTCGAGTTTTGAAAACGATTTACGAGCAGCTCAAACCGAACAAGAACTGCGACGTATTAACGCGCGCTACGCTGGTAGCAAGGGCGAGCTTACATCCTTGCTTAAGCTCATCCCTAAACTACCTACGGAAAAGCGACGCGAGTACGGTCAGAAAATCAACCAGCTCAAGCAACAAATCGAAGCTGCTTTTTCAGCGCAGCTTCAAAGTATCGCTGAAGCAAGCAAGCAAGCCGATCTTCAAGGTCCTGCACTGGACGTAAGTCTTCCGGGCAAACATGTACGCCCCGGCAGCGAACATCCAATCACACGAACTCGAAACGCCTTAGTTGATGTCTTCGTGGCGATGGGTTTCAACGTTGCCGACGGCCCAGAAATCGAGCTTGAGAAATACAACTTCGAAATGCTGGGTTTTCCGCCCGATCACCCTGCAACCGATATGCAGGACAGCTTTTTTGTCTCCGGCGGAGGGCTTTTGCGCACCCATACGTCCACCATCCAAGTTCGTGAAATGCTCAAACACAAACCACCGCTTGCTGTGGTTGCACCTGGAGCGGTCTATCGTCGCGATGATGACGCGACCCACTCACCTATGTTCTTTCAAATCGAGGGACTATTGGTGGATAAAAACATCACCTTCGCCCACCTCAAGGGCACGCTCCGGCGCTTTGTCGATGCTATGTTTGGCCCTGATATCCCCGTACGCTTTCGCCCGAGCTACTATCCTTTTGTCGAGCCTGGCGCTGAAATGGATATCGGCTGTGTGCTTTGCCATGGCAAAAGCAATGTAAACTGCCGCGTCTGCAAAAACACCGGCTGGCTTGAAGTACTCGGCTGCGGCATGGTGCACCCCGTCGTTTTTGAACACGTCGGCTACGATCCAGAGCTTTACACAGGCTTTGCTTTCGGTATGGGCATCGACCGCATTGCCATGCTGCGGCACGGTATTGATAACATCCGATTATTATACGAAAACGATGAACGCTTTTTGCGTTTCTTTTAGACTATGCGCGCTTCAACACAATGGCTACGACAACTTACGGGTATCGATGAAAGCCCAGAGACCCTCGCCCATCGACTTACTTTCGCAGGAATCGAAGTCGAAGAAATTACAACGCCTTATCTCAGCAACGCCAATATCGTTGTTGGCGAAGTGCGCGAAAAAAAAGCGCACCCCAATTCCGACAAACTCACGCTTGTTCAAGTATGGAACGGCCGATCTGAACGACAGGTGGTGTGCGGCGCAGCCAACGTACCGGAGCGAGGCGGTCTTGTTGCATTGGCCGAGCTCGGTGCCAAACTTCCCAATGGCCTTGAGATAGCTGAGCGTCGGGTAGCCGGCGAACTCTCGCAGGGCATGCTGTGCGCCGAGAGCGAACTAGACATCGGAAGCGACGAAAGTGGCATTCTAGTCCTCGATAAACAAAAGAGCATCGAAGCAGGAACACAACTCGACAAAGCCCTTGAACTGCAAGACAGCATTTTGCATTTGGGCCTTACGCCAAATCGCCCCGATTGTTTGGGCCATCTGGGCTTAGCGCGTGAGCTTTGCACGCTATTCGGCAAAACCTTCAAGCTCCCATACATCGAAGCCAAACTTGATTTTAGCTCTGGACTACCCAGCACCCCCATCACCATCGAAGCGCCCGAGGCTTGCCCTCGCTATGCAGCTAGCCTCCTTACAGGCGCCAAGATAGCCCCCTCGCCTTTCTGGCTACGCTACTTGCTCCATACCCTCGGTGAGCGCGCCATCAACAACGTCGTCGACGTCACCAACTATATACTTTTGCTCACCGGACATCCGATTCATGCCTTTGATCTTGATCGATTAAAAGGCAATCAGATTCGCGTACGCTTTGCA
This sequence comes from Myxococcales bacterium, assembly GCA_016699535.1. Taxonomy (NCBI): domain Bacteria; kingdom Pseudomonadati; phylum Myxococcota; class Myxococcia; order Myxococcales; species Myxococcales bacterium. The sequence goes on along the minus strand of CP064980.1, from coordinate 2,022,460 downwards.
AAACAGAGCGAAACAATTGAAACGCTCGATGGCATGGATCGTAAGCTTAGCAAAGAAGATCTCATCATAGCTGACGGCAGCGAGCCAATCGCTCTAGCCGGAATCATGGGCGGAGAGAAAAGCAGCGTCCAGAGCTCAAGTAGCAAACTTTTGATAGAGTGCGCCTATTTTTCGCCCACTGTTGTACGACGTGGAGCACGCCGACACAGCATGCACACCGAAGCAAGTCATCGTTTTGAACGTGGCGTCGATCCGAATGATGCACGGTACGTCGTGGCCCAGGCTTCGGCCCTGATGGCCAAACTTGCCGGAGCGCGCATCGAGCCAAAGGCAAGCGATGTATACCCCAGACCTCAGGAAGCATTCAAAATCCATTTGAGACACGCACGCATCGAGCAGGTCCTCGGCACTGCTGTTGAAAAACCGACAGCGCAACAGATTCTTGAGCATCTAGGCTGCCAACTCAAAAACAAAGCACAGGACTGGGAAGTCACTGTACCGAGCTTTCGTCCAGACATCACTCGCGAAATCGATCTCATCGAAGAAATAGGTCGCGTATGGGGCTACGATAAGATTCCAACAGAGATCCCCTATATCCAAGCAAGCTCAAGCGAACACGATGCTGCCGAGCGCCTCAAACGAAGCCTCCGGCAAAATGCTGCCTCCCTTGGTCTTCGTGAGACTATCAACTACGCGTTTTGTTCAACCAACGATCTGAAAAAGCGAAACAAAATACTGACGCTCTACCGTTGCTGAACCCCCTTTCAGAAGAACGATCGGTGATGCGCACCTCGCTGCTACCTGGTCTGCTAAACAACCTGCAGCATGCCCAACGCTACCAAGAAGATCGTCTCTGCCTATTCGAACTCGCACGCTCGTATTTTCCACTGCCAAACGCTGAATTACCTTCGGAACGCTATAGCTTCGACTTCGTGCTGTGCGGCCCCAAAAAGGAATGGATCACCGAAAACGAAGAAATGGATTTCTTCGATGGCAAAGGGTTGATTATCAACCTCCTTCGGCGCCAGTATGCCGTCGATCCGATTGTCTATCGAAACGAAGAGCTTGAAAACGAACTAGCTTTTTTGCATCCAAAGAAAAGCGCGATCATCAAACTCGCCGAACTCGATATCGGGCACGTCGGAGTACTTCATCCCGATGTCGCTGAAGCTTTCGAGCTGCGCGGGCAGATCGTCTATGCTTCAATCGCTTTAGACGCGCTTATTCTTGTCGAGAAAAAACTTAGGCTCCCACAAGCAAAAAGCTTGCCGAAATTCCCGCACAGCACGCGAGACATCGCTCTACTCGTTAAAGAAGAGATCACCCTTGAGACGGTGATGCAGAATTTTGATGAACAAAATCAGAAATTGATCGAAAAAGTAGAACTCTTTGACCTGTACCGTGGGAATCAGCTCCCTGAACAGCACAAAAGTCTAGCCCTACGCATCTACTACCGAGACCCGGAAAACACGCTCACCGACAAGGCAATTGACAAACTCCACGGCCAAGTAACCCAGGCCCTGGCCAAGCGCCTGGACGGCAGCCTGCGCTAAGAAACGCGAAAACCTGCTTTTTTTCAGTAATTCTGGTAGCTTACCCACATGTCACCGCCTGTATTGAAGAGGCCTTCAGCTTGTTTTTGTCGACAAGCCGTGTTTGCATAGTAGAGTAACAAGAGAGGCAAAACGTGAATAAAGACCACACGATGACAAAAGCTGAACTCATCGATCGCGTTTACGAAGAGGTTGGCGGTTTTTCAAAAAAAGAAGCAGCTGAGCTCGTCGAATCCATTTTCGATACGATGAAAGATGTACTCGCTGAAGGTGAAAAGATTAAACTTTCTGGCTTCGGCAATTTCGTTGTACGCGATAAAAAAGAACGTATCGGTCGAAATCCCCGCACGGGCGAACCACAACCGATTAGCGCAAGGCGAGTTCTAACTTTTAAGCCAAGTCAAGTACTGAAAAATATTTTAAACCCAGAGCGCTACAACAACAATCGCAAGCCTGGAAACGACGGCAATCACTCAAATTCATCTTCCTCTTTCTAAACAAGAAATCTTGGTGTACAACAGATGAAGTTTTTTGAAGGTGAACTTTGTCTGCTGCATCTCTACCAGATAAACTTTTTTTCCGGATAGGCGAAGTAGCTAACATCGTGGGCGTAAAGGCTCACGTGCTTCGTTACTGGGAAGAAGAGTTCGCAGTTCTAAAGCCTATGAAGACACGCGGCTCGCATCGCGTGTATCGGCGGCGCGACGTCGAGCTCGCTGTCATGATTCGCAAGCTTCTACACGAAGACGGTTTTACCGTACCGGGTGCACGCAAACGCCTTCGGGAAATCGTCCGCCAAAAAGAAGGCCAACCTGAAGTCCAGGAAAGGCAGGAAGCGGTCCGAGAGACCAACCTGCGGGCCGACCTGCTTGCGATTCGCGAACAACTTAGCCTGCTCTTACGGCACATCGATGAGGTGCAGGAACACCCCGATCGCGCGCCTAGCGCTCCGACCGAACAACAGTTGCGCCGGGCTTTGGTACGCGCGGGCACCCGTAGCCGCTCCGAGCACCGCTAAGAACGGAAAGCCCAACGCTTTTGCCATCTTTTGCTGCGCTTTGCTCTTGCCAGGGAATCTACAAAGTGTATGGTGAGGCCCCTTTTGGGGTTCGGGGCGTAGCGCAGTCTGGTTAGCGCACAAGACTGGGGGTCTTGGGGTCGCTGGTTCGAATCCAGTCGCCCCGACTGATTTTTTCGGATGTTAGGTTATGAGTGATCGCCCATTGATTTTATTGGCCAACGATGACGGCGTTTCTGCACATGGCCTGCGCGCACTTCATCAGGCACTTGAACCCATTGCTCAGGTCTATGTGGTCGCACCGGAACGTGAGCACAGCGGGCGAAGTCATGCCATTACGCTGCGACACCCGCTGCGTGTTCGCAAAGTAAGCGAATGCGTTTTTGCTACCGACGGCACACCTGTTGACTGTGTGTACGTAGCACTTCATAGCAAAGACTTACTGCCAAGACGACCCGACCTTGTGGTCTCTGGCATTAACCACGGCGCAAACCTTGGCACTGATATTTTTTATTCCGGAACCGTCGCCGCAGCGCGTGAAGGAGCATTGCGCGGCATACCTTCCCTTGCTTTTTCCTCCTTGAATCTCGCTTATCTTGAAGAGGCCAGCCGGACCGCTCGCGACATTGTTGCTCAGACACTGCAGCAGGCAAAGCCGGGTGGACATGCTGTCCTCATCAACGTTAATTTTCCGGCCACTCGAGCCAAAGGTCTTCGCCTTAGCCGTTTAGGTGAGCGGCTTTATAAAGACGAAGTCACCGTACGCAAAGATCCTCGCGGCACCAAGTACTATTGGGTGGGCGGTCCAGGAGCACTTCACCAACCCTCCGAAGGCACCGATACCGACGCAGTCGATGCTGGATTTGCCTCCCTAACACCATTGAGCCTCGAAGCTACGCAAGACAAACACTTTGACTTTGCCTCTTCACTTGTCCAAAACACATTCGCCAAAGAGACGTCATGAGCATTCAACTTGTCCAAACCGAAATGCTGCAAAAACACATCCGAGAAGTGCCCAACTTTCCCAAAGAAGGCATTTTGTTTCGGGATATCACGCCGCTTCTTGCCAACCCTCAAGCCTTCAACTTGAGTCTCTCGCTGTTCGAAGTCGCCGCAGCAAACTACAAAGTCGATGTCGTCGCTGGCATCGAGTCACGCGGCTTTATTTTCGGAGCCGCCCTCGCCGCTCGCCTTCACAAAGCTTTTGTTCCGATTCGTAAGCCTGGCAAACTACCTGCCGAGACCGACCGTGTGGCATACAACCTTGAGTACGGAAGCGATGCCGTCGAGATCCACAAGGATGCCGTCGGCCTCAAAGACTCGGTCCTGCTGATCGACGATGTGCTAGCTACCGGCGGAACAGCGAAAGCCAGTATTGAGCTCATTGAAAAACAAAAAGCTTCAGTCTGTGCGGCTTTTTTTCTCATTGAACTCGAAAGCCTGAATGGTGCAAAAAACCTTCAAGGCACCCCCCAATTTTCACTTTTGACTTATTAAGCGCGTTTTTGATAAGCAAGCACTGCATGAAAATCAAAGGCTCCCGTAGCTCAGATGGATAGAGCAACCGCTTCCTAAGCGGTGGGTCGGAAGTTCGAATCTTCCCGGGAGCGCCAACCTCGTTTACGATCGATCGTTAAACTGGAAGCCCCTCAGGGGTACCCTTCCTCGGGGCTAACCGCTGCTAAGCATTCTATGCTCAAACACAATGTCGCGCTGCTATTTCATAGTAACGCAGTGGGACAAGACCTTCATAGCTTTTGCACACAAGATGACGCGATACGAAAGTATGAGTTAATCTACTTTTTGCAGGGCTTCGAGCATCGCCTCGGGTTGAACGAAGTTAGTTATGCGGCCAACTTCGGCGCCGTTAACTGCGTGCACCACCACGAGTGGTAGGCCATTTTGTTTGTAACTGCCAAGCCAACTCCGTTTTTGATCGTTGATGCTACCGGGGCTTAGATCGACACGCACGGTAACAAACCGCTTGAGTTCACGCACAATACGCGGATCTGAAAAAGTATGACGATCGAGTTCACCGCAAGCCACGCACCAGGATGCTCCGAAATCAACAAGCATAGGTTTGCCTTGTTGTTTGGCTTGCTCACGGGCGGCTACTAAATCGTCTTGCCAGGAAATTTTCGCGCCTGGGGGCAAGGCTTCCGCGTAGAGCAAAAGGCCCACAAGTCCCGCCATCGCACAAAACACCGCCAGAGCTTTCTGGATTCGTATCCGAACCAGCGGCGTATGAAAACTTAAATCCACAGCGCCTAGTGCAAGACCAAGGATCAACAAGCCCACCGATGTGCCAAGCAAAAACTGGGTACGCACCGCGATTCCGGAGATGAGCGGCACCAGATCCCGCACGTAGTAGACAGCCGCTACCAACATGACAATCCCAAACAAGCTCTTTACCCACTCCAACCATTCACCGGATTTGGGCAAGGACACCGCAAAGGTGCCGACAAACCAAAAGAGCATACCCAAACCAAGCGCATAAGCGCTCAGACCAAAGGCTCCAAAGGCTAGATTGCCACTGCTGCCTATCCAAGGCAGCAAAAAGCCAAGCACAGGACCGGTACAAGGCGCGGCGATCACTGCGCTCACCAAGCCAAGCGCAAAGGCGCCGCGATAGCCCACGCCTCCCACTTGAGCAAGTTTGGTTTGTAAGGCCGGCGGAAGTGCCAAGTCAAACGCGCCAAACATCGACGCAGCCAAAAGCGCAAAAACTGCCGCTAAGGCATAGAGCACCACTTGGCTTGCCAACAGCTCTCCAAAGACACCACCACTTAGGGCAGCCACCAAACCAAGGGGCGTAAAAAGTGCAACTATGCCAAACACGAAACTTGTTGACAGAAGTGCACCTTGCAAACGCGACTCTGCTTGCTTTGCACCAAACACGCCTACGGTGATGGTGATCATCGGGTAAACACAAGGCGTTAAACTCGTGGCAAGGCCCGCAGCAAATAGCAGCAACATAGCTACCGAATAGTCACCTCGCGCAAGCGCATCTTTGAAAGGCTGCTCAAAACCGTCAAGTAGCCCACTTTGCGATCCCCAGCGAAAAACACCAACGCGGCAAGAATCCCCAGGACCACCGCTATAAACAAAACTCGTCGCGATAAAATACGCATATTGTTTGAAGAAGTTAGCACAAAACTGAAGCAAACACGGAGTACCTCAGGCGATTTTATCGCCCAACTATCGCAAAATCCTGCTTCGATCTATAAGAAAGTCATGTTGCTGCTCGATCTAAAAACCTTTCCAAACGCTATGGTGATTTAGAGGCCCTTGCGGATATCACCGTGCAAAGCCCCAAAGGAACCATCGGACTGCTTGGCCCCAATGGAGCAGGCAAAAGCACTTTACTTAAACTGATTCTAGGGATCGTGCATCCATCGGCCGGAAGTATGAACGTGCTCGGCTTAGACGTTAAGGCCAATGCGACCACGTTACGAGCCCAAATTGGCTACATGCCTGAGGGCGATACCGTCATCCCGGATCTAAGCGCCCACCAATACACGACCTTGGCGGCTGAGCTTTGTGGCTTGCCTCATTCCGAAGCCGTTGCACGCGCTCACCAAGTGCTGCACTACGTGGGTCTTGGCGAAGCGCGCTACCGCAAGCTTGGTGGCTTTTCAACAGGAATGAGGCAACGTGCTCGCCTTGCTCAAGCGTTGGTGGGCAATCCAAAACTTTTACTGCTTGATGAACCCACCAGTGGTCTCGACCCACGTGGTCGCGAAGAGATGCTCAATCTCATCGCGGATATTCCAGCACGAAGCGGGGCTAGCGTGATTTTATCCACCCATATTCTTCCTGATGTGGAACGCACCTGTGAGCAAATCATTGTGCTCTCTTCCGGCACCGTGCTTTACAACGGCGAACTTGCGCCCCTACTCTCTCAAAAACAACGTTGCTTTGAGTTGCGGGGCAAAGGAGATCTAAAAAAGCTCGAAACAACGATGGAGCAAGCATCTTACACAGCGACTATCAAGGGCGACACTTTACAGATCACTGTACCGCAAAACATTTCCGCAACAGAGCTCATCCGTGTAGCCACCGAACAGGATTTTCAAGTACGCCATCTTGCGCCATTGAAACACACTCTTGAACAAGCCTTTATGAACACACTGAAAGAAGCCGGACATCTTAGCTAGCCGCACTTTGTGGAACAGTTTCGGTGATGTTCTTGCCTTCCCCGGACCGTAGCAGCACGGTCCGCAACAATACGGGCGCGATAAGTTCATTGATTGCCACAACGCCTAAAACAAGGCCCGCTGCGCTTTGCCCCAGACTAGGAAAGGTCTGAGAAAAAAGCAGAGCCAGCGCTAGCGCTAGCCCCGCCTGAGGCAAAAGACCAAATGCGGCATACTTGACCACCACAGATGGAGCGTTGGCGATACGGCTGGCCACAGCATTGCCGCCAAAAAATCCCGCTGCACGCACTACGACTAAAAGCAACGCGATTGGACCGACCGACGCTAAAACATCGAGGTGAATCGTGGCACCCGCCACCGCGAAAAACAACACAAACACCGGCGTTGTGGTCACTTCGATACTACTCACCAAGCGCTCGCCAAGACCGGTCGTGTTCTTTAATGTCACCCCGGCAGTCAGTGCCACAATCAAAGGATCAAGCTCAATACGCTGCCCTATTTCGGCTACTACAATGCATACCGCAAGCAAAAACATCGCCTCGTTTTGTCTTACTTTGCGCAAGTAGGTGAAAAAAGCCAAAGCAACGACCAGCCCAGCCCCAATCGATCCAAAGATTTCCCACAGCATTTTTTGCACCGTGGCCTGCACCCCCGGACCGCCGCCTAGCGACATTTGCGCCACCGATGACATCAAGGCAAAGCAAACAATCACCAATAAATCAGCAATCACAACGACACCAAGGATGGTTCGGATCAACGGGCCGTCCGCTCGGAGCTCCTCACGAAGCGCGACCACTACGGCGGGCGACTGAGCTGCAATGGTTACTGCCAAGACGCCAGCTACCGACACCGCTTGCAAGACATCAAGGCCGTGAAAAAATGAAAGATAATCCTTAAGCAGGAATAGAGTCAGCGTAAGCAAGGCAATGGTGCCAAGCACTGCCAAGGCGCTTATCCATGCAATGGCCTTGAGCAAAGAACGTAAAGCACGCAAGTCGGTTTCAATCCCAGCACTCAGCGCGATAAGACATACAGCCACGCCATTAACCAACCGCAAATCCGTCAACATCTGCTCACTCAGCAGTTCGATGGCACTGGGTCCAAAAACAACGCCGGCAGCAATGTAGCCAGTGAGTTTCGGCAACCCCAAGCCGGCAAAAAGGCGTCCTGAATAAAATGCAATCAGCAACACAAACCCGGCCGCCAAAATGGTATCGGCACCCGCCACAGTAACGGCTCCTTGAGGCACAAAGGAGCGCGCAGCCTGCATGAACGCTGCTATTGTACCAATCACGAAGATGCGTCGTATCATGCTGAACTCTCCTTGCTCAGCTTGGCCGATGTTTCATGCTTACGACGCACGAAGCGAATGCCGTACCTGAGAAGCCCTTGCGCAGAAAGCTCACTGATTACCGCACCACCGACCACGGCAGTCACCATCCAGGTAATATGCTCGCTATGGTAGAAAATCTGCACGCTCACAATGGTAGCCACAGCCAAAGCTCCCATCGGCGCTGCAACGAAACCCAACTCGTTTCCTCGAATGAGATGCCCAAGTTCAGTTCGAAGCGATAGGCGCGTGCTCAAAAAACGAGCAACGACGCGTGCCACCACAAAAATCGGTAAAAGCCACCATCCATACGCTTCGGCGCTGTTCCAATGCGCTCCTACGACGAACAAAAACAAAAGATAAATAGGTCGCTCCAAACTACTTAGCGTTGTAACCACCCGCGCTTTATATGCACCCGGAAGATTCGTTAAAAGAACGCCCACGATGAAACTGAGCACAAGAGGCGAAAGCGCAAGATACGCTGCCATGCCGGAAGAAAACGCCACACAGCCAAGGATCACCGTTGTTAGTTCAGCGTGGCTAAGTTTGCGACGAAGCATGACATAGATCACCACCCCTACCGTCATACCGAGTCCCAAGGTGATGAGGAGCCAGGCCGTTCCGGGAAGCTGCCAAGCAACTTTAACCAAACGAGGTCTAAAATAAGCACCAAGAAAAGCTAAACCAACAATGCAAGCAACGTCATCGAGCCGATAGATATCTTGAAGAAAATTAATTTGCTTGGAAGGAATTCGATTGGCCTTCAATATGTGCCTTGCCATGGGCGCACCCATTGCTCCCGCCACCCCAAGCGCTGCTGCATCCCGCCACACGATAAGTACCGAAGCATTCCCTTGCGCAAGGTACATAAAACAAAAAGAGCACAACATGACCAGCGCAGCAGGCAGTGCGGTACTAAGTGACACAATCCGAAAAGTTCCACGTGGCAAGGCATCCAAAGAGCGAAGCTGAAAATGAAAACCGGTCAGTAAGCCTAGCCAACCTAAGCCTAGATGAAGCAAAGGGGTGAGTTGCTTTAAGAGGGGGTTGAGTAAAATCCCTTAAGCTAGGAAGCTGGCTGAGCAAACCTAAGGCTAAAAAGGGAAAACCCGAAGTCACCATTTGCGAGATACCTAAGCGCCGTTCCCATTTCTGAACGCGTGGATGGGCTCCAAGATAAGCAAGGGAAATCAAAAGCACGAAGGAAAGAATCGCCGCTATAGCTAGCTCGCTACGCTCAACTTTGCTTTGCTCCGAAGCAGCAGCATGTTGCGCCCAGACTTTGGACACCCATAAACTGTTTGAAAGACAAGCACTTGCTATCGCCAAGATAGTCACTTGGAAGCTAGGACCGCGATGACATCGTTTTGCAACCAAAGAACGGATCAAAAAAGCTCGCTTGAAAAACCTACTTTAACTCAAACTTCGCTAGCGGCCAATGGCCTTTGTTAGCTGAGTTCGTAGATAAAAAGCTGTCTAGGAACGAGAGCAGCGCCTCAGAAGCACCGCCATAAAAAACCACCCTAAAAGTTGCATGGTGCTCTGATCGTTGGAATCCGCCACATAACAAGCACACCCGCCGTCGGTGCTCGGAGCTGGCAAGATTCCGTCAGTTCCGGCATCCTCGCTACTCGTACCCGAATCCGAACCCCCGCTTATTCCACCATCGGTATTGCCATCGACGCCACCATTGCCACCAGGGCCTTCGCCCCCTACAGATCCCGGTGGTGGATCACCCACGCTAAAGTAAACGCGTGCAATTTTTCCTCCCACATCGCCCGTAGCAGAGTTATCCGGATTGGGATAATTTCCGAGGAACTCCACCTTGTAATAAGCGTAGCCCGTAGCAATGGTCGTACTCAATGCGAAAGGACCCAGCTCTCGATTGGTAACATCATCCCACAGACAATCGCGATTGCCATTGCCGTCGCAGTCGTTGCAGCCATTGGCCCCACACGTTTGAGTCCAAGCCGTATCAATAGGCGTCCAAACCACGTTCCATGGACCGGAGCCGCTGCTGGAACCAGAGATCTGCGCTCTGAAATGGCTCATGCGATGGAAGACCATGAGAAAATGAAAATTAAGTTGTTTTTCACTGTCGGATACCGGTCCAACCACTTGCCAAAACTTGGCGTCTTGGTTGGGATAAAAGGTATCACTACCCTGATCGGCCCAACGAATGGCGTGGCCCGTCCATGTTTTACCACCGACAACGCAGTTTATATCGGTTGGATCTTGTGTCTTTTCGCTACCACCCCAACTACCGCCCCCAGATACCGTATTCTTTTCCCAAAACTTCTGAGTATCCTGGCAATAGTCGCTATCACTAGGGTTTTCACCATGAAACCACGGGTTCTTTATCAGATTATCGTCCGGTAGTGTGTCGTATTCAAAACCATACAATAGAAAAATGACTGCGGTTAACAGCACGCTCCAAACCAGATTTGGCATATTGGTAGGCCTACCCACTATCGCTTTAGATTAACACAAACCGGGACAAACGCTACTGAGCCACGAGCGATCTAGAGGCATCCTAGACATCTATGGGCTTATACCTGTAGGGTGAGTGCTGTCGGTGAAGACCCGAGACGCTACCTTGTTCAAATAAACAAAGTAGCGTCTCGGAATACTTATTCACACCATGCAGGCTCTTCGGGCAGGGCGTGGTCGACCAGGAGCTCGGCGAAGTTTTGAGTATTCACCATCCGAATTCGATCCGGCGCAACCGAATAGACGATTTCATCGCCATTTCCCCGCATGAAAATGCTGCGCTTGACCGCGGAGTTCGGTGATTGCCACCAGTTGTAGCAATCGCTGCCGCCCCAATAGTACGGCGAACTCTGCTCTTGTGCGGCATCTGGTGATCGAGCATACCCGTCAAAGAAAAACCTTGCTCAACGCTCACATCAAAAACCAGCAAGCCATTAAAGGTAAGCTCGGAGCCATAGCCTCCATCTTGATTGCCACCTTCACAGATACCCATGGGGATTGCTAACTTACCAGCCCTACCCGAAGCATCTGAAGGGAAGTAGTTAAAGGCGAGATGATCATCCGTTGCATCCGAGGTCGTCCCACGGCTTCCAATGATTTCTTTGTGTAGCAGAGTCGCAGTATCCCCTTGCACATCAAAGATCTGCAGCATGATGCCAGTGAACCAGGCAAAATCGCCTTGATCACTTGCATCAAAACCGATGGTGAGCAGATGAGTTTCATCCATAAAATGCATGTAGGTAGAGAAACCCGGAATCTTTAGCTCGCCCGTTACCTTGGGTGCACGTGGATTACTCAAATCAAAGGTATACAAAGGATCGGTTTTTTGAAAGTGACCACAAAACCACGGTCGCCGTCAAAGCGCACCGAACGAATGTCTTCCGTTTTCGCTAAACCATCAATTGAGCCTGTCACGTTCAAAGCAACTTTACCCGTAGCGTCAGCACCCTCCTCAAGAACATACAGACCGTTGCTGCTATCACCCCCCGAGCCAACATAGCCTTGAGTTGTTGCAATGCGTAAAAAGCCATTGTGCTCATCCATCGAAAACTGGTTGAGCACACGCCCTGGAACATTTCCAGATCCTCGATACTCCGCTGGTTTTGCTCCGGAGGACAACGCTAGTTTATGCACAAGGGTAGATTCGCTGCCAGAAAATCCAGGATAGTAGCCAGGACTTTGAACCGTCCCTGCCAGAGCCACAGAGTCACTTTGTTCATAGTAAACACTTGCAACGTACAGACTCTCACTTGACGAGTAAACTTCGCCCTCCCCGCCCACGATTGTCGTCGATGCCACCGCATTTTCTTTATCAAGAGCAAGCGATAACACCGAAAGGTAATCATTGCCGCTGTCTACGGGCGCTTCATAAAAGCCCTGACAGCTTGCGTTCAAAGGCTGCCCCTCATCTTGCTGTCCCCCGTCGTAGCGATAAACGGTGCCATGGGGGATATGCTCATCAAGCACGAGGCTGTAAACTCGCGCATGCATTCTTCGGCGCAGCCGCTCGAAAGCGACTTGAACATCTTCACGAGAAACCTGATCTGCATCATCGCAATATGCTTCAGCCAGACTGGCGGGATAGTAATCAATATCGGAAAGCATTGACGACGCATCGCTAAGCACAACATGAATATCATTCGCAATCCGTCGTGAATCCACAAAGTTTCCACTATGCTCGATACGCTCTAGGAGCTTAGGTGCCTTGCGATTCTCAATGTCGTAAACAAAAAGCTCAAAGCCAGAGGATGAATAATAGGGATTATAGTCCGAAGGCGCGCCATAATTGTTATAGTCAATGTTTTGTCCATCGCAGCTCGGCTCGGGTGAAGCTAAAACCACAGCCCTAGTATCGGTTACAAAAAGCTTTTGGGGCATTGCCTCGATAGTGGTTTCCGAGACAACATTGAAGTCTGTGGCCGGCCAGCCTTGAAGGATTTGCAAGATATTTCCAGCAAGCACGTAAATAAAAGTGCCATCGTTTTTTATAAAATCAGCTTCATCAACTCCGGCGACTTGATTATTTGTACTACTGTATTCATCAGCGCTTAGGGGCCTAGGAGCGGTGTCTTGCGCGGCTGTGCTCGCCACACCCGCGTCAGCAGAACCGTAGCCATCCTCGTAGTTCGGTCCTGTATAGCAAAGTCCATAATATTTAAAGCCTGAATCGATTGCATCAAGCAACGCTTTTTCATTGTCATTAATACTTTCTTTGATCTTTTCCCAAAGTCTAGCTTTAACAGCAGCCCCAAGTGCATCGCAATCTTCAATGCTACGCAAACTACCCTTCGCAAAGCTATAGTTGTCCTCATAGGAATGTGAACACGCACAAAGCGCTAAAAGCAGAAAAGCCAAAACCATAAAGAGGCACTGGTTTAAATAGCACGGGACTCCGTGTCGCGAGTTTGGGCTTTGCAAGACATCTCGTTTTTTCATGGATCAACCTTTTGAAAATTGTCGTAGGACTTCGTTGCTTGAAGGCATTGCAAAGACTGTGCCATTTACCAGTGCCTATCTTCTCGCTGAAATTCGAGCTCATCTGTGTATCGCTACTTCCTACCAGTCACATGCTTGGCACAGACTGACACATTGCAGAAAAGCGTACCGCTATCGCGTGTTTCAGGCCGACTCAGTCAAACGCTCTAATTCAAAATGGCGCCGAAAAGATTCGAAGCTCACAAACATTAAAAAAGCGGTGCTGCAAGAAGCAGCACCGCTCAAAGATAGAAAGACAAACACTACCGATTCCCTCCGCAGTTTAGGGCGTCAATGCGTTGTTTACTTTGCCGTTAACTCTTTGCACTTTAGCCCTATAGCGATGAGCAAGAATCGATGGCGTATTTCCGGGCAAATGCTCACTTTGACAAAAACGTTTATCTTCCTCAGATAGGTGAGAAAAGAGAGGTTGCACGGTCCGGTCTATATCCACGACTGCCTCCTGAATCTTCGCATCCCATCGTGAAGCAAGCCGCTCAAAGTCCTCAGGGTAAATCGTTCCCCTGCATTGCTCCGAACCGCATCGGCAGGCAAAAGGCCTTTCAAGATTAAGCGCACCATAATCACTACTAATTTGTACCCCTGCAGGAATGTCCTGAACCGCAATCTCGAACTCCACCCCGCCAATGGCAAAAGTGTTGGCATCACAATGATGGTTCATATATCTGCCAAAATCCCAACACATGATGCGTCGTCCCTTGGCATCACGCCAAGTATAGGTTTCTAGAATCTCCGCATGTGTTCTATCTAGAAGGTCAAGTCTGCGTGGACTTAAGATTTGGTCTAAAGGATCAAGTACCCACGTGATTGTCCCACGCGGAATATCGCGTGTTGCAACAACCCCATAACCTATCTCAGGGCTGATGAAACACAATTCAGTATCTGGATGAAGCATCTACGTACTCCTTCTACGCCCCTTAGGGCGTTCAATCGTACTGACTTACCATGAGCCGACGACCTCTCCCAGAGGAAAAGTGACAGAATGAAGCGGCAACAGCTTTTTTGAGTCAGGACGACTTGGCAAGGAGCCAGCCAAACCTCCAAAGGATTGATGGCCACACAACTACGCTGGCTCTACCAGCCAACTCGCTCTCGGTCAGCCCTGATCATTGAACGCTGAGCCACTTTCCTCGCCGTTCCGGGACAGGCCCACCTCTATGGCGCGGTGAGCAATGCTGGATCGGGTCCGGGTCCATCCAGTGTTTTTAAGAAGGCGACAAGGTCAGTTTCTTCGGCATCTGTCAAATCAAGTGGACTTAGAACGTCGGTACCCAAAAACCCACCACTGGCACCCCCCTTACTAAAGAAGGCCACAACGTCTTCCAGGCTTCTTAACTGACCCGTATGGCTGTAGGTCGGACGCTGAGCCACGCAGCGCAGACCCGGGGTACGGAAGGCCCCTAGCAGAGACTCGAAGTCGATGCTTTCGTAAGCATCGAGTCGGCCATCATCGCCATCGCTAAAAATGCCGCGTACGTTTAGGGGATCCTCCAACATCGCAGCGAGACCTTCACTCGCTCCAGGATCGTTACCCACCTGCATAAAGTTCGCCACAGTCGCGCTCGGTAAACCAACATTGTAAAACCGTTGATCGCTGAAAAACGGACCAGAATGGCAAGAAACGCAACCAGCTTTGCCAACAAAAAGCAGCGCCCCCCGCTTTTCTCCATCATTCAGTGCGCTGCTATCGCCATGCACCCAGTTATCAAACCGGCTCTGACCACAGCTAAGCTGCCGCAGGTAAGCGCTGAGCGCTTTACCGAAATTGACGGCCACCCGGGTCACGTTGTCGTCGTAGGGCTTCTCGCAGCTTGCATTGCGGTCAACGAGCTCGGGGCTATCCGTCTGATGTGGCATCTCGGTGCAGCCTGCTTCGCTTGCATCCAATGCCGCAAAAGCGCTGATGTCTGGAAAAGGCCCAAAAACGCTTTCATATTCGCCCAGATAATAACGCTGGATCTGCTGAGCCACAAACAGACGCGAACTGTTAAGCTCCATGGCTTTTTCTATCGGAGCAAAGACCTGGTTGTAAGCCGCATCGTGGCGCCCATCCCACATGAGCAACTTGGCCTGTCCAACATCAAGCAAAGAAGGAGCACGGCGGGTTGTCCATCCGGCACCGAGCGATACTTGATATCGGGTACTTCGAGTATCGACAAAACTATCCTCAGGAACGTGGCAACTCGCGCAAGCAAGTTTTCCAGTTTCGCCTGCATTGCCGACTGTACCGGATAGACCATTGTTGTCGCTTTCCAACAAAGGCCCAGAAAACCGTGTATCAAAAAATTTTTGCCCAAGTGCCGCAGCAGCAGAATCATCCGCATACGCATTGCTGATATCTTCAGGTGCCGCGGGAAGCTCCTCTGGGCTAAGCGATTGGAAAACAGCTTCGTACTCCCCAAACTCGTTTCCACCATCCGCTTGCGTGCAAGCACTTAGAAGCAAACTACACGATAGATAATATCGAAGTTTCATAACTCAATAACGCAGCGTAAGATCCATGTTGGCAATCTGCGGTCCCCCGTTTTCATTAAGCGACTTAATTTCAATCGTATTGCTCCCCGATTGTAACTCCGCCAGGTCCAAGGGTACAGAAAAGGCACGGATTTCATAGCCGCCCGATGGATTGCTGTCATCATAGCGGTGCCAACTCCCCCCGTTGATTCGATAGTCCATGCCCGTGGACGGATTCATCCAAGTAAAATCAAAGAGTGCCGATGTGACAGAATCAAGATCTACATTTTGCAGACTCACCGAGACGGCTTGGCTTGAACTCAGGCTACGCCCCCATTTCACGGTGTTTCCGCTGGCTTGGATGTTATCTGCAACATCATACGCACGCACCAATGGCAGTGAAGGTCCGTCGAAACCAATATTGTCCCAACGGAAAACTTGGCTTGGCGTACCTTGTGCTTTTGCCGCGTTATAGTGACTGTGTTGAAAAGCCACAAAACCTCGAGTGAAATTCAAGTCAAGGTTGTTCACCACAGCAATACGCCTAAAGCTTGAAGGATCATCGTAGTCCGAAGCCCACACCTCTGCACTGTCTTGATTAATATGGACCTCCATATGATTGAGCACACTATCGTGCGTTAGAAAGCACTCGGTCGAATCAAAGTCGTATTGACCGTATTCGTGCAGGATATCACCGTCACGTGAGACAAAGACACGCGTCAGGCTGTTTTCCCAGTTGCTTTTGTTGCAGTTCGTCCCCTCAAAAGCAAAACCGACGCCATTTCGGGGAAAGGAATAGACAGAAGGCGCACCATGGTACGGGACAGGTTCGGGATCTTCAGTAATCCACATTTCTACCCACCAACCGTGACCATCGTTGTTAGGATTCAACTTTGCATCCACATCAAACGAAATAACACCTGTCCGGTCCGCAAAATCAAAGGGCTGCCGAATCATCATCGAGTTGATACCAAAGTCGCCGGTATCGTGAAGGACTTCGTTCAGTTGCTGTGACAAAACACCGGCGCTGTCTTCGCCATCACATATGCCAAAGTCCTCTCCGACCGCGACGTCCGAAAAACTCTGTCCGCAAAAGGTGGCCGGAAAATCATAACCGCCTTCGGTACTTGCAAGTCTACGGGTAAACCACGAACCAACATCATGCCCCCAACGTGATACAGCCCATAGCTGCTCATTCATATCCCCGCCGCGGCCTCCAGCCTGTGGGTTCTCGAAAGTCTCACAAAATGCACCATCCGCAATCGCGCAAGAACCGGGCTCCGGACGTGGCGGCAATTGATCAGGACGATAAGAGTCAGGACTTGGTTGACTACTGGTTCCGCTTCCATTGCCATTGCTGGTTATGTTGTTTCCGGCGCCAGAACTACTCCCGGCTCCGACACCGTCAACGGTTCCTGTACAAGCGAGTAAAACACAAGACGCAAACGCGTACACGACGACGCAAAACGATTTCATCCAACCCCCACGATTGGTCCCAACACCACTGTTGAGAACCAAGGTCTAATTGAAGCAACAACTATACCAACGGGAATCTATTGAAATAGTTCATCTTTACCTGACAGGGCTGGAACATTAGCTGCGCCTTACCGCATAATTTGCGGCGCGTCGCAGTGAAATAAAAACAAAGGGGCATTCCCACACACAGCATCACACATACTTTATTCATGAATGTGTCTGGAGCGCCTAGGAACCCCGAAACGTAGTGCGCCAACCACCATCGAAATAATTCCTAAACCCAAAAGAAACAGACCACCGCGCGGTTCAAGCAACGAGAAGTCTCGTTGCGAGCCTAACCAACGGCGCACGCCAAGAAAAGTAAAAATGAGCGAGACCATTGGCATCAACGCCACCAACAGCAAAGCGGCTCGCGCCGATTGCATTCGTACGAGTGTTCGGCGGCGGTAACAGATCGCAAAGACAACAAAAGAGCAAAGCGGAATAGTCCAAAGATTAAACGCTTTTGTATTCGCCAGTTCAAAAGCAGAAGGCGACGCCACACGGCTGAGCGTTACAGAAAAAGCATCCAAGAAAAAACCCACTAACAAGCACAAAGCCCCAGCGCAAAGCCAAGCCCGTCCATAGGAAAACCCAAAGGAAAGAACTTCAGTCTCGCTCTCGAGAATGTTCTGTGAAAAAGGATCGGGCGGCAATTCATGCCATTCGACCAGCGGCAATTCATGCTCGGGACAAAGTGCTAAATTCTCAAAACTTTCCCTGCAAAATGGACAAAAACCAATAGCGATAACGTTGTTTGAAGGCTGATGCATCGACCTGATCTCTATTGACTGCTATACCACCGGACTAAGGAGGAGTCATGAACCAAAGTACAGTTGGAATTCAAATCAAAGCCGATGATGAGGTTGCCAAGGGCCGCTTTGCCAACTTGGCTCAAGTCGGCAGCGCTCACGATTCCTTCGTATTGGACTTTGCATTTGTACAAGGTGGCGCAGGATGGTTACTGTCTAGACTGCTTATGTCACCTTCGCATGCCAAACGTTTTCACTCTGCTCTGGGCGAGACTCTCGCACGACACGAAGAGCGCTTCGGAGCAATCG
Source organism: Myxococcales bacterium (assembly GCA_016699535.1). Taxonomy (NCBI): domain Bacteria; kingdom Pseudomonadati; phylum Myxococcota; class Myxococcia; order Myxococcales; species Myxococcales bacterium. The sequence continues at coordinate 2,004,386 of CP064980.1, read as the reverse complement.
AACCAGCCCCGAACTTGCAATAGCCATGATCACGCGAAGCATTAAAAAGAAAGATTTCGACTATATTGTTTCTGTTCTCGACAGTTGGTTCGGCGGACTGTCACGCGACCGTGCGCATCCAGTTTTTTCTACGAGCTCGGGAAGCACGCGATTGTCGCAGAAAACAACGGGGAGGTCGTTGGCTTTCTGCTTGGCTTTCTGGCGCCCGCTGATCCTCCAATCGCATACGTTCATTTTGTTGGCATCAAACCAGAATACCGTCTCAAAGGTGTAGGACGATCTCTGTACGACACCTTCATCAAAGGCTGCGTTAAAGCGGGAGCAAAAGGAGTGAAGGCTATCGCGCCTCTTGGAAATGGCGACTCTGCGCGCTTTCACACCGCACTTGGTTTCCAGGTTCATGAAGACCGGCACTACGCCGGACCAAACCGTGGCAGGCAGATATTTACCAAGGAACTTTAAGGATGGCTGACTCATAAAACGCTAGCCGATCTGTTGAAAAAGCAGTGCAACTCACGTTACTATTGAAAACAGTGCCCGGAGGCCGACAAACACTATGAGTTATTCTGGAGTCGAAAAATCAAGTACTGCCCGAACGTCTCTCGGTGCCGCTCTTGAAGCTTTGCAAGCAGACACAAACATACCCGGCGATGTTATGGAAGTAGCGTCCAATATCGCTGGGGCAGTAGGCGCTTTGTTTGAAGCCGAACATGCAAGTTCGGAAGTCGATGGTAAAAGCTGCGTTAAAAGGGCTATTGCCATCTTGAGTCAAACACTCGCCCTACTGCAAGATGTTCGCGCTGAAAACCAAGGCATCGAGCTTGCGACAAAAACAATCGCCGAAGCGATGTCCACCCTCTATCCTCTTTCCACAGCGCAAACGCGCTTCCCACCGGCACACGATGCTCAGCCGGATGCGGAAAAATTTGCTTACGCAAAAACGCAATTCCAAACGGCATCACAAATGCCAAAACCAGTAGCGAATACTCCCTCTATCCAACCCGACAAAGCAGCTTCGGTTCCGCCAGTTTCACACGCACCGCAAAGCCCATCGCACACCCCGCATCCAGCATCGGCTTCGCCTTCAGCACAGCCCGCAGTATCCGGGGCCCCTGCCACTGAAAACAGAGCAGTCTCTGTACCAATCAGCGCAGAGCGCCAGGAACTCGAAGCCAATATTGGCGCAAACACTGAAACCAACCTTTTCGTCGGCTTTAGCGGCGAAATCTCGGAAGGCGGCGTATTCGTAGCTACCTACAATGTTTTGGCGAAAGGCACCCCAGTGCACCTGCTCCTTACTTTGCCTGGTGGCTTCGAGATGAATCTTTTTGGAGTAGTACGTTTTGTACGTGACCCAATGGATTTTTCCTCGGACTCCGAGCCCGGCATTGGTGGTGCCTTTGAATCGCTGAGCCAAGAGCACCGTCAGTTGCTTTTACGCTTCATCCAGAAGCGTCCGCCTATTTTTTACGACGAGTAGCCGTACCGTAGGCCAAGACTTCCACTCTCACTTTTCGTTGTTCGGAACGATGGCTATCTCCTAGCAACGCAGTTTGCAGACGCACGTTTACGATTCGCTCGAAGTTAAGCTCTAGCGCTTGCTCTTTGAGTCTCAGCAACGCTTCACGGCGAGCACGTTCAAAAAGAGCATCGTAGCGCGTAATGTGCCCACCGAACAAAGCACGTAATAAAAACTGAAACTGAGAAACTCGATCGGCTGCGATCACTATACTCCCCGTAACCAAAGCAACTTCCGAATCATCCACTTCATGACCGGAGGGGCAGTTAGTTGAAATCGGAATGTGGCTAAACGTTTCTTCCCTCAACCGGATCTGTCTAAAATGATAGCGCTCCAGCAATCGAGAGCTCACCATAATGGTTGCTACAATGGCGAGGACAAAAGCTGCTTGAATCACGCTGAGACTCGCACGGCAGTGCCGTACGCAAAAAGCTCAGCGGCGCCCTGGGCTACACTACTCGTTGAGAATCGCACATTGAGCACAGCGTTCGCCCCGCGCAGCTCAGCCTCTTTCTGCATACGTCGAAGTGCTTCCTCACGAGCTTCTTGCAAAAGTTCGGTATAACCTTTGAGCTCACCACCGACCATGTTTTTTAAACTTGCTACCATATCTCGACCAAGGTGCTTGGCTCGAACCGTACTGCCAGACACCAAGCCAAGGCATTCTAGAATCTCTTTGCCGGGAATGCTTTCCATATTGCTGAGCAACACAATGGAGTGCTCGTGTCGCGCCGGCGCGCGCTCGACACTCACCCACCGACCCCAAGAAGCTTGTTCATCGAGGCTTCATCCGCTGGGGTAAACTCGTAGTCATCAAACTCTTTGGAATGCACCCACCGGTAGCTCAGCACAGCTTTGGGCGTAAGAGCTTCGCTCAACAAGCGACACTCGTACAAAAAAAGATCGACGGTGTAGTGGGCATAAGGATGGCTCACATAAGAGATGAGTTGTCCCACTTCTACCTTTGCATCAAGACGTTCAGCAATCTCACGCTGAAGCGCTTCGGTGTCGTTTTCACCTTCTTCGCGTCGTCCCCCTGGAAATTCCCATAGCAGAGGAAGGACAGCAGTCGCTCTGCGTTGGGTGATGAGGTATCGACCCTCTCGTTCGATCACTGCTGCTACTACCCGAATGACTTTGTTTTCGCTTTCCGGCACCAGCAGATATTATACCACACTCGCCTCGCAAGTAAGTTACCTGACCGCTAAAATCCCCGAGAACTGCAATACGGCACAAGACCGTGTCCGGATCGTCGCTCCCGCAGGGAAAAATGCTACGATTCATCGCATTTTTATGCCATCGCTCCTCACCATGGCGTTCAATATGCCTCGCCCACACTTCTCCGAGCTGCTCGAAGTTTGGGATTTTTCCCTCGGTCCGGACGTTCGGGACACGCTCTAGTAAAAGGAAAAATTACAGCAAACCTTCACAAAGTATAGGTAGCCACGACCTCTTTGGGGGGACGCTGCACTTCCGTCACGATGCTCGTGACCAGATCCTGTCCAGAGCTTTGAAAGTACAGAGACTCACCCACATCCGGTTCCCCCGAGTTCGGCTCGACGCCTTTTTCTCCAAAACGCAATCCGCCGCACAGCTTACGGTTAAGCGCCATATGCGCCCCAAGCCAGCGACCGGTGCTAATATCGCGAACCCCAACGCAAGTGTCACGACGGATGTGATACTCGGTGTTTCGTGTCACGTAAACTCGATGCACGCGACGATCGCTTTCATGGTACATTGGCATTGCTGTGTAGATTTGCTGTATCGAAGCGCTTCTGTCAACTTTCAACACTTTTTTTTTCAAATGCAAAACAGTTCTACCGTGAAAACTATTCTCCTAAAAGCCAACAATTTTACACCCTTAAAGCGCACACCATGGGCGGGCACTCGAATTGCAAAGCAATTCAAAAACGAACTTGGTCTCGACTTTTCGAGCGCTCAGATAGGTGAAAGTTGGGAGCTATCGGTCGAGCCGGACTTTCCGTCCTACGCCATGCAAAGCAATCAAAGCCTGGCAGAGATTTTGGCTTCGGAGCCCGAGGCTTATCTGGGCAAGGAATATCAGGCCGGACGCAACTCAACGGCATTGCTAGTCAAGCTGCTTGATGCCGGAGAAGCCCTGTCCGTGCAAATTCATCCCAGCGATAACTACCAAGGACTAAAACCCGAGGAAGCCGGCAAACCCGAGAGTTGGTATGTGCTCGCAGCCTCGCCAAATAGCGGCGTTTATGTCGGCCTTAAAAAAGGCGCTAGCAAAGAGGCCATGCGCCAATGTCTTCAGGAGCGAGGGGACTTTTCTGAGTTTCTTCACTTCGTGGCACTCGAGCCAGGTGATTTTTTGGTGATTGAAGCCGGCATGCCTCACGCAGTCGGCGCGGGGGTCACCCTGATCGAGCCACAACATGTCCTGCCCGGTAAGCGAGGGGTGACTTATCGTTACTGGGATTGGAATCGCCGCTATGCCAAAGATGGCTCGGCGGATCCTCAAGGTAGCCCGCGCGAGCTGCATCTCGATCACGCACTCGCAGTCACCAACTGGGATCTTGCTGAAAATGACGCTTGGCTTACACGCGTCTTTCGGCGCAGCGGCAGAGCCAACACCACCGGCAGCGTTCAATTGGATGCACTCTGCGGGAAAGGATCAAAAGCTCTGCCTTCTGATTTTCTAAACGTCAGCCGCATCCAGGGCAACGGCAGCCTTCGGATTCCAGATAGCGGTTATCTCATGGGGCTTACCGTTGTCGCTGGCGAGATTACCATCGAGGCTGAGCGCGACTCGGTCACTGTAAAAAAAGGCGAGAGCGCCGCAATTCCAGCTGTTTTTAGCGGAAACGGTCAATTGCACTGCAAGCAAGCGCATGCCTTAATTAGTACGGTAAATGTAAGCCAAGACTAGAACATCAACACTAAGGGCGCATTAAAGCATGCAAAACACCTTGACGGGAGCGCTATGGCAGGAAAGAGTCCGCCTCCAATGACCGCCCCATCCAAATCATTGGTGCCGGCCTGACCGGTATGTCCGCCGGACATCACCTCAAGCGGCCCTACGAAATCCACGAACGTAACGATTTTGTTGGAGGGCATGCCATCACCATCGAAGAGAAAGGCTATCGCTTCGATCGGACAGGTCATCTTTTGCATCTACGCGACGAGGCCATGCGTCGTTGGGTCACTACCCTCCTTAAGGATCGCACCGTCACCGTGGAGCGCAAAAGTCGTGTGTTTAGCCATGGCGTTTACACACGCTATCCCTACCAAGCAAACACCTTTGGCCTTCCCCCCGATATTGCCTACGAATGCCTTACCGGTTTCTTGGAAGCTCTGCAAAAACAAGCACAGACCACCGAGCCAAACACCTTCGAAGAGTTTTGCTTAAAATATTTCGGTGAAGGTTTTAGCAAGCACTTCATGATCCCCTACAACGCCAAACTTTGGGGAACGCATCCACGAGAGATTACCGCGCAGTGGTGTTCACGCTTTGTTCCCATGCCGAAACTTGATGATGTGATCGCTGGTGCGGTGGGCAAAAATGATCGCGAACTTGGCTACAACACCAATTTTCTCTATCCCAAGCAGGGCATCGGCGAGCTCCCTAAGGCCCTTTACAAAGGCCTCGAGCAACATACGCTGCTCGAGCACGCTCCCACAAGCATCGATTTTCAAAACAAACGCATTCATTTCCAAGATGGCAGTCGGGACTATCAAGCACTGATTGCAACCCTTCCCTTGGATATATTACTTGCTTTACTCCAAGACCTGCCAGCCGACATTCAAGAAGCAGCAAGCAAACTGCGCTGCAATCCCTTGTGGTATTTAGACGTTGCCTTACAAAGGCCATGCGGGGTTGATTTGCATTGGGCTTATGTACCCGAGGAGCGATTCCCATTTTACCGCGTTGGCTGCTACTCCAACTTTAGCGAACAAATGGCGCCACCAGGCAAAGCAGGTCTGTACGTCGAGCTTTCTTCGAGGGAAAAACCCGATATGGCGATCTTGCTACCAAAAGTCATCGAGGGTTTAATTGAAATGCGCATCATCGATAAAGCAGACGACGTCGCCTTTGCATCTCCGCGGCTGATTTCCCATGCCTATGTGCTGTACGATCACAACTACTACGGTGCCCTAGACAGAATTAAGCCCTTTTTAGCCCGACATAACATTATCCCGACCGGGCGTTACGGCGATTGGAATTACTCTTCGATGGAAGATGCGCTACTCTTCGGCCAAAAGGCAGCTCAGCAAGCCGAGGAACTCTGCACATGACCGAAAAGCCACGAATGACCATCCCCGCCCCTGATGTTGAACCCATCTCAGGCAAACCACGGATGACGATTCCCTCTCCTTCCCAGCCTCGGGTTTCCATTGTGATTCCTGTCTACAATGAAGAAGCTATTTTACACGCAGCGATTGTGGACCTGATTGACCGTTTGCGCGACAAGCGCTGGAGCTATGAAATCATCATCGCTGAAAACGGATCGCAAGACGAAACAGTCACTATCGCAGAAGACTTAAGCAAACGTTTCACGCAAGTCCGATCTTTTAGTCTCGGCGAGCCAAACTACGGTAAAGCTTTACGTGAAGGCATCATGATGGCCAACGGGGAACTTATCATCTGCGATGAGATTGACCTCTGCGACGTTGAGTTTCACGAACAAGCAGTTGCATTGCTTGACTCGGGACAACATGACCTTGTGATTGGCTCGAAACTCGCCGACGGTGCGAGTGATGAACGGCCTTGGATGCGGCACATGGGCAGTGTAGTTATCAATGGCATGCTTCGTGTCGCCCTTGGTTTCAAGGGCTCCGACACCCATGGGCTCAAGGCCTTTCGCAAAAACGCATTGCTGCCGATTGCAGAAGCCTGCATCGTCGACAAAGACTTGTTCGCCAGCGAATTTGTCATTCGTGCGGAACGTGCCAAGATTCAAATCAAAGAGATTCCCGTTCGAGTGCTTGAAAAAAGGCCACCTTCCATTGGCTTGGTTCGCCGTGTCCCGAATGTTCTAAAGAACCTGACCAAACTCGTCGTCGCCATTCGAGTTAAAGGGTGAGCGTGCAGCGGCTGGCCGCAGTGTCGGTCGATCTCGATGAAATCGATTGCTACCATGCGATTCATGGCCTGAAGATTGATCAAAAGCCCACGCATCCAGTTTACGACTACGCTATTGCAAGGTTAGCTCAAACCTTCAAAGAGTTAGATATTCCCGCGACTTTTTTTGTGATTGGGCGCGACCTTGAACGCGATAAAAATGCTGAGACACTTCGCAGCCTGCATAAGGAAGGCTATGAACTTGCAAACCACAGCTTTCATCACCGTTATGATTTTTCAAAACAAAGCGAGGATAGCATTCGCGACGACGTGTTACGCGGACAAAAAGCGATTGAGGCTGTCACAGGGAAGATACCAAGAGGTTTTCGCGCGCCAGGCTACACCATCAACAATCAAGTGTTTCGCATTTTAGAAGAACTTGGCCTTGAATACGACAGCAGCGTTTTTCCCTGCCCGTGGTATTATGTTGCAAAACATCTTGCGCTGGCTTGGATCAAACTTCGTGGCCGTAAAAGTCCCAGCATCGCCGATACACCAAAGGTGCTTTTTGCTCCTGCAAATCCTTATCGCATCGGAGCGCCCTATTGGAAACGTGGCAACGGCTTACTTGAACTCCCCATAGGAGTGCAAAGCAACGCACGCCTTCGTTTTCCGTTCATTGGCACCAATGTTGTTCTTTTCGGGGATAAAGCTGCACAGAGCTTTGCCAAAGGCATGCGCTCTCGTCCTTTCGTAAACCTCGAGCTTCACGGTATGGATCTGCTCGATGCCGAACAAGACGACCTTGGCTACCTGCGTCCTCACCAGCCAGATTTACGAAAAACCCTCGCTCAGAAGAAAAGCGCTCTCGTTGCCGCCATCAGCCAACTCAAGCAAGACGGCTGCCGTTTCGTCACCCTAAACCAAGCCGCTGAGCATTTCGGATCCCATATTACTGCTTAGGGAAGCTCGAAGAAGATATGGTCTGTGGCGCCGCTGTGACAGATGGCGCAAGAACTGAGGCCGACTCCATAGCTTGGATTGCTGTAGTCGGGAGCCAAAGCCTCGTACCAGGTCCAACTATCATCGCTATCACCCGCAGAGGTCTTGATAACCATGGCATGACCTTCCAACTCGTCGGTGTTTGAATAGAGCTCTTTGATCGCTATGCTGCCTTCAGGATGCGTATCGTTTGCTGCTTGTAGCGAGTCTCTAAGAATTGAGTTGATGCATACACGTGCTCTGCCATGAGCACTTCCAACACGTGCCTCGCGAGGCGCTGGCTCACAAATAAAGTCAGAGTAGCTCTCATCAACCAAAAAGCTTTTGATACTTTCTGAATCTTGCGGATCCAGTTGAGTGGATGTGCTTGCATCGGACGAAGCATCCGTGCCAGCGTCTGAATCACTACTGCCGCTGTCAGAACATGCCACGCCCAAAAGCGCGACGGCAAAAGAAAACAACATGAGGCCAGTGGCCCAAACTTTGGACTGTGTATTCATGTTTTTGGTTTAACGGCAAATCACAATAAATACAAACTATCGGCCAAACGACACGAATTACTGGTTATTCTCAACGTGAAACCGTGAGAAGTCCAAAATCGAGATCCATCTTCTGAGGGAGCAATATATCCACTTGCTGCCCCGAGCCACTCACAAGTTCGATATCTTTTCCGCTTTTGTCCTTCATCTGTTCCAGGACAAAATTAACAGTACTGGTGGGTGTCATGAGCTCAAGCTGATCGCCCACGCGAAACTGGTTCTTCACTTCGACGCGCCCTAAGCCATCGCGTTGCTCGACAAGTTCGCCAACAAATTGTCTGCTTTTTTGATTCGAGTTGCCCATGTCGTAGTTCTGAAGCTGATTGGGTCGATGACGCTCATAAAAGGCATCGGTGTAACCGCGATTGGCAAGCCCGTCCAAAGAATCCATCAAGCTTTCATCAAAAGCCTGACCCGCTACTGCATCATCGATCGCTTTTCGATACGCTTGTGCCGTACGTGCCGCGTAATAATGCGACTTGGTGCGCCCTTCGATCTTAAGCGAATCGATACCAAGCTCAACAAGCTTTCGCACGTGCTGAATAGCGCGCAAATCTTTGGAGTTCATGATGTAGGTGCCATGCTCATCTTCCCAGGCTGGCATCACCTCATCAGGGCGCATCTTTTCTTGAAGCAAAAACACTTTGTCCTTGCCCGGCAGGTCATGTTCACCCTCTTTGCAGCACGAGTGCTCCTGTTTCAAACCCTCCTGCTCCTCCGCGCCCGTCGGCACATAATTACCTTCTTCAGTCTGCACAGCCTCAGTCGCTTGATACTTCCAGCGGCAAGCATTGGTACACGCGCCTTGGTTTGGATCGCGGTTCGCCATGTATCCTGAAAGCAAACAACGCCCAGAATAGGCAATGCAGAGCGCGCCATGCACAAAAACCTCAAGCTCCATATCAGGGCACTCCTGCCTGATTTCAGCAATCTCCTCAAGGGAAAGCTCGCGCGATAGAATAATGCGTTCAAGCCCCAGCTTCTGCCAAAACTTAACCGCAGCAAAGTTAACGGTATTGGCCTGCACCGAAAGATGCACCGGCACATCAGGCCACCGTTCGCGCACCATCATGATGAGCCCCGGATCAGACATAATCAACGCATCCGGTTTCATCGCAATCACCGGCTCCATATCGCGCAAATAACTTCGCACCTTTGCATTATGCGGCGCGATATTCGATGCAATATAAACTTTCTTCTGTTGACGATGTGCTTCAGTGACCGCTTCATCAATCACCGCAAGCTTGAAAAATTCGTTTTCCCTAACACGCAAGCTATAGCGCGGCTGGCCAATGTAAACGGCATCCGCTCCATAAGCATAAGCATAACGCATGGATTTCCTGCTACCCGCCGGACAAAGAAGTTCAGGTTTCATCCGCCCCCTTATACACCGAAACCCCTATCCAGGATCACCCCTAAAATCACCAGTAATTCCAAGGACTTAATGGGCGTACCGCGATTTCTTGAAAACGCAACTTCGAAGCCCAATGGCCGATAAGGCATTGATGCTAAGAAAAACACCCCGTGAAATCGTGCCAGGCATGCCCCATCATATCGTTTTTAGGGGAAACAACCGTCGTTGTCTTTTCTCGTACAGAAAAGAGTGTCTACAATTCACAACCCTTCTTGCTAAAGCCTTGTGCCGCTACAATTGCACACTGAACGCTTTTGCTTTGATGAAGAACCACGTCCATCTCTTGGTGGTGCCGACATTCGATGACAGCCTCGCACGATTGTGCCATTTTGTGTGCCAGCAATACGCACGCCATCGTAATCTCTCGCGCAAGGGCTCAGGAAAACTCTTTGAAGAACGTTTCTGGAGCAATGTGATTCTAGACGATAGCTATCTCGGAGCAGCGACGGTCTATATTGACTCTAACCCTCTACGTGCAGGTATCGACGCTTCGTCGTATTGGGCAGGATGGTCGTCCTTGGGTCTTCATACTAAATCAGATCGAGTGCATTCAAGCATTGCCAAGCTCTGGACGCCTAGCCCCTGGTACCTAAGTTTGGGAATAAACTCAGCCACGCGCGCACGAGCATATGAAAGTTTCTTTGATCTGAAACGCAACTGTGTCCTGGATCATCCAAAGCTTCGCACCATCGAAGAAAAACTAGCGACCCGACTACCCACCGATCGCCGTCGCTACGAACGCCCGGATCGCAGTCAAGCCATCTAGTGTTCGTGTAAATAAACGCTCCTTCTCAGCAAAGCTGCAGACGAGCGCATCCAGCAGGAACAATTCAAAAAATCGCGGTGTGGTATTCAAACCGTTGTAATCACGAAGGAAAAAATACGGGATCCTGGATCGACTTATTTCCAGCCGGTGGTTTGTTGGGTTTGGACGGCTTGGACGGCGAGTTCATCCGCGCGTTCGTTGTGGGGATCGCCGGAGTGGCCACGGACATAGTGCAGTTCAACATGACTGAGTTTTCCAAGCGCTAACTTTGTCTTCGCGACCAGTTCTTGATTGGCTTTGGCTTTCCAGTTTTTGCTGAGCACACCGATAGCGTATTGGCTGTCTGAATAAATGCGCACAGTTTTAGTGCTTCCAGCCAGCGCCTCAGCTGCACGAAGAATGGCAGTAAGCTCAGCAATGTTGTTGGTGCCCTGGCCAAGGTATTCGGAAAGTTCTTTGACTAGCTCGCCTTCCATGAGCAGTACGCCAACCCCGCACGGACCAGGGTTACCAGAGCAGGCTCCATCCGTATAAATCTTCACTTCGTCAGCAGACAACCCTGTCATGTTTTACACCTTCTACATGCCATTTTTGGCATGTAATGTCATAAATTATTGCCAAAACCTATTGTTCCCGTGCAACCGTTGCAGGCTCGTTCGAGGCTATATCACCGGCGCTGCTTATCCACACGCCACGTTGCACTTCAGCGATGCGGTTTTTCAGTGTTTCACTCAAAGCACTTTGCTCTTCTAAGGCGGCAAGAGCTTCATCTATTTGCGCTGGGTTTTTGGCTCCCAACAGAAGCGAGCTCACTTGCGCCTCGGATAGCGCGTATCGAAAGGCTGCATGACTCATAGAACGCAGCGAAGCTTCAAGCAAGAAACGAAAATTAGAAAGCTGCCGCAAACGCACCGCAAAAGTGTCTGCTTTCCAACGCTCCGCGCGATGATCGCCTTTGACAAAACTCTTTGTGCTGCCCCAATGGCCACAGAGCAGACCATGCGCTAGTACCGAACGCACCAAAAGCCCACACTCTTTTTCTTTGAAAACAGTCCCAAGCGCATTCCAAATGCTTGGATTCAGTAAGTGGTGAACATAACAGATGACTTCTGCGCCCATTTGCAGCGCATCGCGTCCAGCGGTCACGCTACCAATACTCACCCCAAAGCTTTTGATCTTACCTTCTTCTTTTAGTTTACCAGCCAAGGCAGCAACTTCATCTTTATCGTAACCACTTTCGGGTGGGTTATGAAGCAGCCACACATCGATGTAGTCGGTCTGCAAACGCTCAAGCGACTTCTCGCAGTCTTTTCGCAACTGCTTGACTGAAAAATCGCTTAGAGTTTTATCTTTTTCCATACGACGCCCTGCGCGCGTCACATAAACAACTTCCGAGCGCCGCGGACCAACTGCCATCGCCACTGTGCTTTCGGACTCGCCCTCGCCCCAAAGTGGCGCCATATCAAAACTACGTATGCCTTTATCGTAAGCAGCGCTCAGCGTTCGAACGAACTGGCTCAGACCCACTGGACCATAAGCTCCGCTGGCAAGGCCCCACGTGCCTAAGGAAAGTTCGCTAAGCTTGATTCCTGTTTTTCCTAATGAGCGCGTTCGCATAATGACAATGATCCTAAAGATCTTCGGAGCTTATCCAAGGAAGGCGCGCGAGGGCTACGCCTGGTGGCAACTGTTGCATAGCAGCTACCATTTGAACAAGTCCACGCATCTCAGGACTCATCTGCAGCAAGGCCTCTGCAACACTCGCATCGGTGCTCTGGCCGGTGCCAAGCACATAATCAAGCAACGAACTTGGCCGTTCGGGTCGCAACACAACTTCCGCATCATCAGACAAACCTGCTAGCTCACGTGCACGACTAATCGCACCAATATAACCACCCAAACGATCCACAAGGCCATGCCGCATTGCCGCATCGCCTGACCAAATCCTGCCGCGCGCTAAGCTATCGACCTTTTTCTCACTAAGTCCTCGCCCAGCGGCAACGCGCGCCACAAACATCGCATACCACTTTTGAATTTTATCCCGCAGCATGGCGCGTTCTTCGTCCGAAAATGGTCGCCACATGGATTCAACTCCGTGACGTTTACCGCGACCTAAAAGCTCGACATGAATGCCAAGTCGCTCTGCCAACGGCGCAATGTCCACTTTTCCAAAAAAGACACCAATCGATCCCGTCACTGTCGACGGATCGGCCCATATTTCATCAGCTACCGAAGCAACATAGTAACCACCACTTGCCGCCACTGCACCAAGCGATGCAATCACTGGTTTACGTTCCTTGGCACGCTTGAGCGCGCGCCAGATTTGATCCGATGCCATGGCCGAACCACCAGGGCTGTTAATGCGCACGACAATCGCGCGAATACTCGGGTCGTTGGCAAAGTTTTCAATGGTTTTACGTACACTTCGTGAGCCGCTCATATGGATGTTCACAAAAGGAATGTCCACGTTCTGACCATCGATGATATCGCCGTCGATTACCACAACACCAATACGTGGCGGAACGCCCCAATGCTTCTCGTGTTCAACCGGAAGTGAATCACGCAAAACAGGAAGGCCGTCAAACTGCTTTTCCAGCAAAGGGTTCATGTCCATTTCATCAGTTAGCGCGTCAACTAAACCCGCCTCTGACGCTTCGGTGCTAAGATAAGGCCCGTTGTCCACCCATTGCCTGATCTTGGCCGTCTCAAGATGACTGTCCTTGGCAACATCCACCAAAAAGCGCTGATAGACATCTGAAAGCAAGGCCTCACGTTGCTCTCGCGCAGCATCGCTCATGCTGTTGCTCTGCAACATTTCGGGAGCACTCTTGTAGCGACCAATTTTCTCAAAATCAGCTCGCACACCGACCTTTTCCATCAATTCGGCGATATGCAAAAAGCGCAACGAGGGGCCTACAAGACGTATTCCACCCGCAGGGTCGAGCCAAATCGCATCGGCTCCTTTGCATGCGTAAAACTCGCTCCCCGAAGCCGCATCCAAATGACAAAGCACTTTTTTCCCGGCAGCACGTAAAGCCATCACCGCTAAGCGAAACTCCTGTGCATCCGCCTGACCCAGACCAGAGGAGCGAAAACGAAGCATCACACCCTGAACACGCTTATCAAAACGCAACGCATCCAAGTTGTGCAAGGTGGATAACATTTTGCGCTCAGAAAGACCGCCTTCCACTTCCACATCAATCACAAAGGAATCCATGGCCATGGCGGGTCCGGGACGCTCTGCGCCTTCGAGCCTTTCCATAATGTACCAACCTGGACGCTCATTGAAGCCATCGCCATAAAGCGCACCGGCAGCAAAACTGGCATGCCCCCATTGAAAGACCAAGCCTCCCGTCAAAAGCCATTCGCGATCGACATCGCTTAATCGCTTGCCTTCTGCTGCAACTTGAAAGCGTCCAAAATAAGGAATAGCAGTATCGAGAACGCCTCTTAGACCAACACGCGCATCATCGTCAGTCGTGGCCGCCACTTCGATGCCTAAACTACGGTCGCCCAAAGGTCTTATACCTGTTGCAAAGACATACGAACGCGCCAGGTTCTCGGGACTTGTAAGGTCTCGACCGATTAAACTAAAGCCAAGCCAAGTGCTCGGACGCCATACCATACTGGCATCCACCGTCGTCACATTATCGAGCAAAGCAGAATCTGAACTTATAAAACGAAACGCCGTACCAACTGCCATTGTTCGCGCAGGCGAAAAGGAGAGCGCCAAACTTCCTGCACCACCATTGGGCGCAAACGAAGCATCGGTAGGTCGCAAGCTCTGTGCACTCGCACCTAGCGCAAAACCAAATGGCAAAGGCATGGCCGCATAGAACGCATCACCCCGGGTGGCAAAGTCACTGCGATTACTGCCATCCATGTGCACGTACACAAGACTCCAGGCAGGCAGAAAAGAGAGAAGCGCTGGGTTGACGTCAACTGCAAGCGCATCATCCACACCTGTGATTGAAACAGGCGGTGCTTCAACAAGGGGCACCGACCGCGCAAACTGGGCGAAAACATGGTGGCTAGGAACAAATAAAAAAAGCAACCCGACAAGCGAAAGCGAGATAAAACGCATGCTTTGACATACCTCAGGCAATGGCAATTGGCAACGCATTTCGCAGTTGCATACGCCAAGCGAGACCCTTTCCGCAGCAGAATAACGAACCCCCCCCAGCGAAAAGCCTACCGCAACGACCGGTATTCCCGCTTTGGCATGTTCATCTTTTGAAGCTAGATTTTCCCACAAACGAGACAAGCTTTGCTATGGTTCGGCTCGCGCAAGGCAAGACTTTGCGCAAGGCAAGTCCTTCACGTTGTTGAGGCGCTCTTATGCAACACAGTGCTCATTCTCCCGCAGTCGAACATTTTGGAGCAACTGTTCCAATGATCGCTATTGCACCTTTTGTCATCATTCTTTTGGGAATCGCTCTTATGCCTTTGGTTGCGCACAAATGGTGGGAGAGCAATCGCAACCGTGCCATCTTCAGCAGCATCGTAACAGCTCCAATTCTAGCTTACTTGCTACTGCGCTATCAGGAAGGGCTCTGGCATGCCTTGCATGAGTACACGGCGTTCATTGCACTTCTCGGCGCGCTCTACATTATCGCTGGCGGGATTCATATTTCCGGAGACATCCAAGGGACACCCGGGAAAAATGTCTTGATGTTGGCCATTGGAGCCGTACTCGCCAATATCATCGGTACCACGGGTGCAAGCATGTTGCTTATTCGGCCAATGCTTCGCATCAATCAACAACGCAAACACGTTGCGCACATTCCTTTTCTTTTCATCCTGATCGTATCGAACTGCGCAGGCTTGCTTACCCCACTTGGCGATCCACCACTTTTTCTTGGTTATTTACGCGGGGTTCCTTTTTTCTGGACCCTGCACTTATGGCCCGCTTGGCTTATCTGCGTTGGATACCTGTTGATTCTTTTCTACCTTTGGGACAGTCGAGCCTACACCAGAGAAGACGTGGCGGATCTCGCACGAGATATCAGTGTGAGTATCCCACTACGTATTCACGGAAACCTAAACATACTCTTTCTTGCAGGTGTAGTGGGTTCTGTCTTTCTGCCAAGTCCTTATCGCGAACTTAGCATGGGATTGTTTACCCTGTTGTCTTGGAAATTTGCTCCGCGCGCACCTCGTATTGCAAATATGTTTACTTTTTCTCCCATTATCGAAGTTGCGGTGCTTTTCCTTGGGATCTTCATTACCATGGTCCCCGCTCTGGCGATTCTCGAGAACAAAGGCCCTGAGCTTGGTCTTCACTACGCCTGGGAGTTCTTCCTCACCACAGGATTCTTATCCTCTGTGCTCGACAACGCACCAACCTATCTGACCTTCCTTACAACAGCTCAATCGCTTGATTTACCCTCGCAAATCGTTGGAATCAGCCACATGCATCTTGCAGCGCTCAGTTGTGGAGCAGTCTTTATGGGAGCGAATACCTATATTGGGAACGGACCCAACTTTATGGTTAAAGCAATTGCTGAAGAAGCCCGTTATAAAATGCCAAGCTTCTTCGCCTTCATGCTGCGCTCGGTTATGATTCTAACGCCGATTTATCTACTGCTAACAGCCTATTTCCTAGCTGCAAAATAAAATTCAACGGAAGACGTCAGGGATCTTCAAATCACCGGTGGCTCGCACTTTTACGTTCGCAGTAGGTTTGCTTTCCGCTGAATCTTCCTTGGGTTTTAATGCTGGCTTAGCTTCTGTTTGCGCTTGCTTTTCACGAGGCGGTGTTCTTCGTGTTTTGCGCCGAACCACAGCTTCTTCAAGCGCAAGCTCAACATGACTGTCTGCTTCAGCGCCAAGATCACGGCTAGCAGTTCTTTCTCCTTTTGATGCAAGCAACCGAATTGAAGAGCCCTTTGTTGCTTCAAAGTCACAAGGCGTGCTTGCGCAGACTTGGCCCTGCCCCTCAATGCTAATCTGTGCACCAACGGGATCGGTCGTCACACTAATCTTAACTTTTTCTGGCTCGGTCGCTTTCGGGCTCTCTGTGTCGTTCTTTTCCAGAGACTCGAGCGCCGAGCCTTGCTCCTTGACCGCTTGCATTTCATCCTTGGGAGCGGAGTTTTGCGCAGCAGGATTGCCTTGCGTCAGGGCCAAGGCCGCACCTCCGGCTGCAAGAGCAAGCACTGCGCCAACGGCTATCCAAAGCTTGCCGTTAATTTTGCGTTCACCCGGAAGATATTGTGTATCCGCAAACGCTTGGACGCCGGATGGAGTGCTACGCACAAAGCGGCCAGAACTTGTTCGTCGCATGACCCCTGATGTCGAAGAAAGATTGAATCGACCACTGAGATCAGGCGCTTCAAGCCCCATCGCGCGCTGCAAAGCCATCGACATTTCGTCCATGGTTTGAAAACGGTCGAGCGGGTCTTTCGACATGGCCTTGTACACAATGCCTTCAAGCTCAGGGGCCACTTCGACTTTAGGATTGATTTCCCTAAGAGGAGGCGGTTGCTCAAACATATGCTGGGTTAGGATACCCATAAAAGTATCACCCACGAAAGGAACCCGCCCAACCAGCAACTCGTACAAAATCACGCCCAGAGCATAGACATCCACACGGTGATCAAGTGATTTGCCGCCGGCTTGCTCAGGAGACATGTACTCAGGGGTTCCGAAAATCATGCCGGTTTTCGTAAGCTTGCGCCCAGGTTCACCTGCCGTTTCAAGATCGCTCATTTTAGCGATACCGAAATCCACCAGTTTTACAAAACCACTACGCCCTTCGCGCTCGATGAGAAAGATATTCTCAGGTTTCATGTCGCGATGGACAATCCCTTTGGCATGCGCTGCACCCAAGCCACGGCAACATTGCAATATAACATCAACAGCATCAAAGGGATCCAAAAGCCCCTCACGCTCTAAACGCATGGCAAGATCTTCGCCATCAAGCATTTCCATGACAAAATAACTTGCGCCATTTGGTATTTCACCAAAGTCTGAGATGTCGATGATGTTGTCATGGCCAATACGTGATGCACTTCGAGCCTCTTGCCTAAACCGCTCTACCACTTCGGGACGCTTGGAAAAGTCATCACGCAAGACCTTGAGTGCTACACGTTTCTCGATCACCACGTGTTGGGCTTCATAGACAATGCCCATGCCGCCCTCGCCAATGCGACGCAAGATCTTGTAGCGCCCAGAAACCACCACGCCAAGCAAAGGATCGACATCCGTGCCCTGTACCGCCATGGACGGCGACCTTATACGTGTCCCATCAAGTGGGCAGAACATCTCCCCACCGGGGTATTCTCTATTGCAGCTTGGACAGCTTCTCATGACTCGGATGGCCGCGTTTGCATTCATTGATGGGTGATTTTACCTACTTAGTGCTATCATACCCGGATGACTACATCGGGTCCACTGCCTAACTGCCCTCTGTTTGGTTGCAAGGCAAGCAGCGGCAACATAGTGTCGGGGCATGTGCGACGATATTAGGCTCCTTGAAGACAGCCTGATCGACAAAATTGCGGCTGGTGAAGTGGTTTCTCGGCCTGCTTCCGTGGTCAAGGAGCTGGTGGAAAATTCGCTTGATGCAGGGGCAGACCGCATCGATGTCGAGATCAGTAACGGTGGTCTAGGCAGCATTGTCGTCATCGATAACGGCAAAGGCATGACTCGCAGCAATGCCCAACTATGCACTTCGCGGCACGCCACAAGCAAACTTTCCCGCTTTGAAGAACTCGCTGAGCTTCAAAGTTTTGGTTTTCGTGGCGAAGCACTGGCCGCCATTGTCTCTGTTTCTCGTTGGGCCATCCAAACTCGGCGCACCGATGATCCTGTCGGAACACGGATCAGCAGCGAGGGCAGCCGGCCCGCCGCAGTTGCCGACATCGGCTGCGCCCCTGGCACTCGCATTGAAATCGCTGAGCTCTTTTTCAACGTTCCAGCTCGTCTACAATTTCTTAAATCCACCACCACGGAAAACTCGCACATCGCCGAAGTCGTCATGAACGCAGCTTTGGCCAACCCCCAAGTTCATTTCAGGCTTGTGCGAGATGGCCGTTTAATTCGCGACTACCAGCGCCACAACGATCACCTGTCTCGGGCATCCAGCATATTGCGCGAAAGCACCATGCTACCTTTCCGAGTAAAGCACGAGGAAGTAAGCATCGAAGCCGCATTGGCTCCACCTGAGCGAGCGCGAAGCAACAGCAGTGGGTTACGTATTTTGGTCAATCGAAGACCCGTCAAAGACCGAGGCTTAGCTCATGCGCTTGCCTTCGCTTATGGAAGTGTCATGCCGCCCGGTCGCTATCCCTTTGGCGCGTTGTTCATCGAAGTGCCCGCCGCAGAAATCGACGTCAACGTTCATCCTCAAAAAACAGAAATTCGCTTTGCAAAACCACGTCGCATTCTCGACATTGTCTCACGCAGCTTGAGCAAGGAACTTGCCAAGAGCAATTGGCTTAACATCGCCCGACACTCGAACGAAGGCGCCGCAAACGCTTCACAAAGACCGCCGGGTTTCTACCCCGCTATGGCCCAGCATCTAAGCGAAGGTATTCTATCGCTGAATCAAAAGCAGACGAGCTACGGCAGCCCCAACTTAGATAGTCAAAGTCAGTCTCTAGGCTTTTTCGCTCAACTGCGCTTCATTGCGCAATTAAAAAACATGTACATCTTATGCGAAGGACAGGATGCTCTCTACATCTTGGATCAGCACGCCGCAGATGAACGCATACGGTTTGCAAAACTTCACAAAGCATTCACCGAGGGCTCTGTCACTAAACAGCGGCTGCTCTTTCCAGAACGCGTCACCTTGGACCCTAAGCGCATGGCGTATGCGCTAGAACATCACGAAGCCCTTGAATCGCTTGGCATCGAATCGCGGGCCATCGCAGACGATGCCCTGCTTATCGACGAGGTTCCTGCCCAACTGGCTCACCTTAGCGTCGAGCTATTGATAAACGATGCGCTAAGCGAAATCACACATACCGCACAACGAAGTTTCAGCGACCGCATGGACACTGTGCTCGCTACCATGGCTTGTCATGCCTCGCGAAGCGCTGGCGATGCGATGTCTGCGCATGAATGCAAAGCCCTCTTATCCGCTCTCGATGAGGTATCGGACTTTCAAGGACATTGCCATCACGACCAACCCATCGCACACACGCTAGCCTTTTCAGACATAGTAATCCACTCTTAGGCTAGTCTTGCAATGAAAAAAGCCAATGCCATGATCGTGATTGCCGGGCCGACGGGAACCGGCAAAACCCAGTGCGCTATTGAGATAGCTAAACGGTTCGATGCCGAACTCGTCGGTGCTGATTCTGTTCAGGTCTACCGCGGTTTTGATATTGGCTCAGCCAAACCCACAGAGAGTGAACTTCAAGGCATTAAGCATCATCTGATCGATGCCGCCGACCCCGATGCACCCATCGATGCCGTTGACTATGCCAAGCTTGCCGATCAAGCCATTGCGGACATTCATCGGCGAGGAAAAACAGCCATTGTCGTGGGTGGAACGGGGCTTTGGCTGCGTGCGCTGCTCCGAGGCTTACTTGATTTACCTAAAGTCGACGCAGCGCTTCGTGAAATGCTCACAAACGAAGCCCATAAACTGGGAACCAAAACCATGCATACGCGCCTCGCTCAGGTCGATCCAATCGGCGCAAAAGCAATTCATGAAAACGATACCGTGCGCATCGTGCGCGCCTTGGAAGTCTACGAGCAGACCGGTCAAGCGCTTGGAAAGCTTCGCGAAGAGCATGCTTTAGGAGAAGCACGTTATGATGCGCTCCATATATTTTTGGACGATCACAGCCCGGAGCATCAAGAGCGACTCAACGCGCGTGCGGATCGCATGATCGAAGCGGGTTGGCTAAGCGAGATTGAGATGCTTCTGTCGCACTATGGTCCACATTGCCGAGCACTTGGTAGTGTGGGTTACCGACAATTGCTACCGCACTTACTTGCTTCCGAGCCTCTGGAGGAGAGTCTGCGCAAAGCGAAAAAGCAACACGCATTTACGCACGCCGCCAACGCACTTGGTTTCGCGGCGAGCCCGATTTTAGTAATCCGCTAAGAGCCGACGAGCTTTTAGGAAAAAGCGGTGCTCATCGACTCGAGCAGCACCTGAAAAGTGTCTAAAATATCCAACTTGCAGCAGACGCGCTATGCTGTTGAGACATGCCTTTTTGCAGCAACACTCCCTGGCGTATTCCACTGTTGTGTTTTTATGCATGCATTGGTGTGCTTTATCTCAGTGCGGGACCTTCGGTTTATGATGCAGGCGAGCTTGCCGCTGCTGCCTGGGATCTTGGGGCATCCCATCCACCGGGTCAGCCACTGCACGCCATCCTCGCCCACGCCATCGCGTGGATACCCGTCGGCCCCATCCCCTATCGCATGGCGCTATTGAGTCTGCTCACCGAACTACTTGCAGCTTTTTGGCTAGCTCGCCTTATTGAAGCACTCCACTTCACGCTGTGTGGCAAAGCCATCGCCGAAAACCTTGAGAATGCAAACTGGAGCAGTAAAGCCCTACGCTTTGCCCCGGATGCCGCAGCAATTGCATTGCTGCTTAGCCCACCCGTGATTCGCCAAGCCATGCGCATCGAAGTCTACGGTCTGTCGCTCAGTCTAACCCTGTTCGCGTTGTGCCGCATTGTGCAGTGGAAAAAGGATTACAAAGCATCGTACCTTTATCAAGCAGCCCTTGCCTTTGGTTTGTGTTTTGCGGTGCATCCGCCGCACGCACTGGTTATCTTAGGCGCAGCACTGATCAGCGCCTTGATAAGCCCCCTTCGCCACTGGTTTCGTGTAAAACAGCTCAGTTGGCTCACAGTGGCTGGTTTGTTGGGCGCTTTTGTCTACGCATGGCTGCCTTTGCGCGCAAAGGCAGGTGCCGAAACCTGGGGAGATCCCACAAATCTTGCCGGATTTTGGGACTACCTTAGCGCAAAAGCTTACCGTATGAACTTGGGAGTTGAGCAAAGCAGCGCCGTAGTGCAGCTGGCCGATGCCATCGGATACAGCCTAAGCGCATGCGGTATGCTTCCACTCATCGGCGTAGCCTTGCTTGCTCTACCCTTGTTAAAAAAACAAAGCAGGTCGTGGTCCACTCTGCTGTGGCTCGTCACCCTACTTTTTGTTTCTCTCATGGCCGCATCCCTTCAGGCACTTGAAACCAGCAACCCAGACAACGTCGCATACTTTGGACCCATCACCGCACTGCTCCTTGCTCTGGGCGTCACCGGCTTTGTGCTCTTTGCCGAAGATCATGAAAATCGTGTTCTCGCTATCGGAGCCATAGCGTTAATTGCTTTAAATATTCCTTCCTTGCCGCGCGTTGCACATGCTTTTGAAGCAGATGTACCCGCGCTTGAAACACTGAGTGGCGCATTGACCGAAGCAGCCCCACCCCATGCGCTTGTTATTGTCGAAACCGATTTTTTCGCAGCCAGTTGGATGCAAGCGAAAAGCATCGACGGGGCTCGTCCCGATGTTCCCTTGTTCATCAGTGGTCTTGCGACTTCATCTTGGCACTGGAAGCGTTTGGCCAAACACCGCGGCATGGACGGCATTCCGCTGCGTGGACAAGGCAGTCATGCTTTTGAGGCTTTTAATGACGGAATTGTCATTAAATACCATCAAAAGATGCCAATTCTGTCAGAATCGCATAAACCGACGCGAGGCCAAGGATACGTTCTGGGAGCCTATGTATTTCTGCCAAGCCAAGGGCAGAACTTCGCGCAATCCATGCTGGACAGCTCCATGGCCGAACGTTGGACCTCCGCTATTGGGCGCGACACCATGCTTGGACCACGCGGTGATTATGGTACCGCCGCTGCAGTGCTTCGTTACTACGAAGTCCATCGCGCCAAACGTTTAGTGCTTAGTAATCGTAGCGACGAAGCCCTACAGGCCATACGTTATGCTTTGTTTGATCTCAGCGAACACGAACTGACCTTGCTCAATGAAGCATCCGTAAAGAAAACCCTGATTCCACCACCTGCAGTACACGAACCTCATACCTTTCTACTTTCAAAAGAGGACGCGGTGCGTGAAGCTGCATCACTACTCTGGGCCATGGGATCCGATGAAGCCGCACGCGCACTTTTGGACGCACAACTTGAGCGTGGAGACCCTCGTTCGGTTCTGCAACTCGCATGGCTCCGTCTTGCCGAAGGCGATTTCGAATCAGCACGCGTCGCGCTCGATGCCTTCCTAAGCGTCGCCCCGGAACTCGCCAATGAGGCCAGCCCCCTATCCGCTCATCTTGAACCACGACCAGAACCCCTATTGCCCTAAAGACTATGGCAAGTTCTAATTTTAAAGTGATAAAAAACTGTGTCGTGCTTCTGATCGCATTGGCTGCTTGCACTTCGAATCATAGTAAGCGGAGCGCCACGCATCCTATAGAAGCAGCTCGAGGCCCTATAGCCCAGAAACCAGAAGCAAAAGCACTATCTAAACCGGAAGTAAGATGCTCTTGGCCCACGATGCCTCCTTCAGCAAAGGTGGAGAAAAAAAACACAACGCCTCTCAATGATAGTACCGAAGAAACCCTTTCTAAAACAGAACTCAACAACCTAAAGCCTCTGATTCGCATGGCGGAAAAAGTTCGCCAATTAAAGTTTCGCAAAGCCTTGGCGATATACACAGAATCACAGCAAGGTATTACTCAAAACGTAATCGCTCGCATGGACACCGAGGATTTGTTTTTTGAGCAAAGCATCTATCGCATGCTTGGTCTGATTAAAACGAGCGAAAACTGAACGGCGAAGTTATGGAAATCATCGGCGAGCAGCTTTTGGCCTATTACGATGCTGACCGGCAAATCATGGTCCTCCGCGAAAGTTTGGCTGAAGGCTTTAAGGAAAAGCCCCAACTGCTGCTCTATCCTGATGAAGCAAGTGCGGTCTTAGTTCACGAACTTGCACATGCGCTTCAAGATCAACGCTTGGGACTCAGGAAACTTTATAAAAACCTTCAAAGCACCGATGAAAGCCTTGCATTTCAATCGCTTGTCGAAGGCGATGCAACCTTGGCCATGCTTGCATTTACCGCGGATTTAATGGGGATTTCGACCGAACAGATGCTTGCGGGTCTTCTCGCCATGAAAGACAAACTTGCCAAAATTGCCATGGCAAGCGTTCCGAGCAAAGCATTGCGCGCAGCGCCAGCCATCGTACAAGCGCAAATGCTCGCGCCCTATGCCGACGGCACTATCTACGCCGCCAAACTTTTTAAACAGGGTGGATGGCGCGCAATCAATCGGCGATATCGCAAACCACCCCAATCGATGGCTGAAATCTTCCACCCTAAGCAAAGCCGAAAGAAATCAAAGCGCATCGAACTTCCATCGGGATTCGCAGATTCAACCGAACTTGTGATTTTGCATCAGGACACTCTCGGCGAGTTGGTGTTCCGTGTGTATTTTGATCAAGCATCGGATGAAACAGAAGCCAATCTGGCCGCCGAAGGTTGGCTTGGGGATCGCGTCTTTGTGTTAAAGAAAGCGAACAATGATTTTGGATTGCTTTGGATATCTCAATGGCATAGCCCGAGTGATTTGGAACAAGCTTTACGGCAATGCAAAAAGTGATTGAAACAGCATTGCCCAGGGCGTGCCGAGCATTCAGCACGGTTGAAAAGACACAAGACCTGCTCACTCTCAGAGTAAACCTGCCTCAACACGACTGAAGGATTGTCATGGGTTGACGAACCATGCTTCGCTCCGTATGACGGTAATTGCGATGTCAGGACAACTGTACCAGGGTAAATGGCAAACAAAAGAGCAATGGGAAACGAACCAAAAAGGGGAGTTCCAACGGCAGCAGAGCTCATTCAGAATTGGATTGAGGATAAAGAAGATGCTCTTTTTTCCGCAGAAGCAGGGCGTTATCATCTCTATGTCTCCTATGCTTGTCCATGGGCTCATCGAACCTTAACAGTTATTGCGCTCAAACAACTTCAGCATGCTGTCTCCTTTACGGCTGTTCACCCCCATATGGGCGAGCACGGTTGGGAGTTCAGGAGCGATGATAGAGTTGATCCCGATCCTCATCTAAAAGCAAACTATCTGTGGCAAGTCTACGTAGCCGCACAAAGAGACTACACTGGCCGTGTCACTGTGCCTGTACTCTGGGACACAAAAACCAACACTATCGTCAACAATGAGTCTCGAGACATTTTGCGCATGCTCGATAAAGCAATGCATCGCTTTGCCAACAAGGATCTTGACCTTTGTCCGGATCATTTGCAGCCATTGATTGACCAACGCATTGATGAAATCTACGAACCCATCAACAACGGCGTATACCGCTGCGGTTTTGCGCAAAGCCAAGCCGCCTATAACCACGCCTTCGATACCCTGTTTGATGCCTTGGACCAATGGGATCGTCTTTTGGAAAAGCAGCGCTTTTTATGCGGCGATCAGCTTACAGAAGCTGATATCTGCTTGTTCACAACGCTATTGCGATTTGATCCAGTCTATTATGTACATTTTAAATGCAATAATCGTTTGCTGATGCAGTATAAAAATCTATCGGGCTATTTGCGCGACATCTATCAGATGCCCGGAGTCTCGGAATACTGCAACCTCGATCACATCAAACGGCACTACTACGGAAGTCACCGACAACTTAATCCCACGGGCTTTATCCCGAAGGGTCCTGATCTTGGCTACCTGGAACTGCCTTCGGATAGAAAGCTTCTGTAGCTAAGCTTGCTCTTTTACCAAATGAAGGGTCTGCGTTGGGAAGGCAAAATCTAGACCTTCTTTTTCAAATCGCTCATAGAGAGCCAAAAAAAGGCTTTGCTGTTTGTCCATAAACACGGCGTAATCAGGACTAAGCACAAAATAGACGGTCTCAAAAACAAGCGAGAAGTCACCGTAACTCGAGAAATGGCTGCGATCAAAACGAACGCCTTCCATCCCGGAAATAATCTCTTCGATGATTGCAGGCACCCGCTTGAGCTTGTCGTAGGGCGTGCCATAAACAAGTCCAAGGCGAAAGTCGATCCGTCGCTCCTCCATGCGTTTGTAGTTTTGGATCAATTTATTAGCGAGTTCGGCATTTGGAAATACAAGCTGCTCACCTGACAAAGCACGCACTCGAGTCGAGCGAAGGCCAATTTTTTCAACCGTGCCTTTGCTGCCACCGGTAACAATAAAATCACCAATATCAAAAGGCGTATCGAAATAAAGCGACAGTGAGGCAAGCAGGTCGCCGAGCACATTTTGCACAGCTAAGGCAACGGCGATACCACCAATCCCAAGACCCGTGACGACTGCTCCAACCTTCACACCCAATTGTGAAAGCACCGAAACAAGGACCAGTGACCAAATTACCAATCGTCCAATAAAAGTGATTGCAGCACTCATTGTGCGTGCTCCAGAAGAGTCGCCCTTGTTCTCCTTCCATTTCGCTACGCCAACATTAACACCACGTTGCGCCCAAAAACCGACTTGCAGCAGCAGAGCTACCATCACAACCGTTCTTAGAATATCGGTCGCTTTTGATGATAGCTCTAAGAAATGAGAAGCAACAAAGATCGCGAGCGCAATATGAGAAAAAGCTCGCGTAGCTTCAAGCACTTCGACAATGACGTCATCGACCGAACTCGTGGTTCGTTTCGCAATCTTCGCCAGTCGAAAAATCACAACTCTGCGCGTCACCGCCAAAGCAATCCACACAGCAAGCGCAACGCCCAAAGCGAGGGCCCATTCCTCAACCGAGTTACCCAAATAGCTTTTTCCAAGCCATTGCTTCAACATACCCGCTCCAATCCAAGGCAAACAAAGAAGATACTGCCCTTTGAACGCACTGAGGCCCCGAATGTCAAGCGCTTCGCAGCAAAGAATAAGCTAAAATCTGCCGTTTTTTGCTAAACAAGGTATACTTTCCCCATGCGCCATCAAAGCCACGGCAGCGGTCATTTTTCCATCGAGGACTTCGCTTCATGTGGCGATGATCCCGTGTTTGAGACGGGCGTGCTGGTCTTTCATCCGGAAAACATTCATTTGGGTCACAATGTTTATATCGGACATCAAAGCATTCTGAAAGCCTACTACAAGAATGAAATGCTCATCGGTGATAAAAGCTGGATTGGACAACAGTGTTTCTTTCACAGCGCTGGCGGACTTCGCATTGGCAAACAAGTCGGCATCGGCCCTGGGGTAAAGATACTGACTTCGCAGCACCAGGAAGAAGGCCGCGAAAAGGCCATCCTTGAATCTTCGGTTACATATGCTGAGGTCATCATCGACGATCATGTGGATATTGGCAGCGGCGCAATTATTTTGCCGGGTGTGCACATCGGCAAAGGTGCCCAAATTGGAGCCGGCGCGGTGGTCACCAAAGATGTCGAAGCCTACAGCATAATGGCTGGGGTTCCGGCAAAGAAACTACGGATGCGTCCACCATGAGCCCTGTAAAACTTAGCATCGTCGTGTTCGCGTACAACGAGTCAGAAAACATACCGCCGGTCATGACTGAGCTTATCAGTTGGCTTCGGGCAAACCCTGTTTCATCCGAAATTGTATTTGTAGACGACGGCTCAACGGACACATCGCTTGAAATCGCGAAACGGTCTTTGGCCGGCATTGAACACCGCTGTCTGCGGCACAAACAACGTTCTGGAATCGGTGCGGCCCTCAAGACGGGCGTTGCAGCTGCTCGAGGTGAATGGGTAAGTTTTCTGCCAGCTGACGGGCAAATCCCGCCTGAAGCTTTGGGGATCCTCATGTCATCGCAATATGAAAACAAAAGCAATATTGTTTTTTCGGTTTACGAAAACCGCAACGATGGCGTGCATCGAAAGATATTGTCCTGGGGCGTACGCACCCTGATATTTTTGCTTCTTGGAGTGCGGCTAAAAAGCGACGGCCCCTATCTGTTTCGCCGCTTGCTCTTCAATCGAAAAAAACTTCCATCGGATAGTTTCTTTTTAAATTTGAATTTCCTATTCGCATGCTGCGCGCACAAGAGCCTTATTCAGTGGTCATCGTCCCTTGCCGCCCCCGACTGGCCGGTCGTTCTAAATCAGCGAACACACGACAAGCGCTAGCGGTAGCCGCAGATTTAGTAGCGCTTCGTTTGCGGTTGTTTAGGGAAGATCGTTGATTATTTTTTCGTCCTGAGTCGATCGCGAAGAGTTGAACGAGGAATGCCAAGCGCTCTTGCAACCGATGATAGATTTCCTTTGTGCTCAACCAACATCTGTTCAATTGACTCGATGGGATAGTCCGCAGAACCTTCGATGCCCAAACGAACAAAGGCGTGATCGATGTCCGCAGCAGTGATGCTGGGCGTCACTGCACTCACCGCCGCGGCGCACAAAACATTTCGAAACTCACGAACGTTACCGGGCCAGTGGTGCAGGCACAATCGATCGAAAGCATCTTGCCCCAACGCTCGAGGGCCAAGCTCTGCGCGCATTTCATTGAGAAAATGTTCCGCTAAAGGTCGAAGTTCTTCAAGACGTTCCTTTAGAGCTGGCACTTTAATGACTAGGCGAGCAATGCGATAGTAAAGGTCCGCACGGAACTCGCCCGCTTCGACTAATTTTGGCAAGTCACGATGTGTCGCGCAAACAAGTCGTAAATCGACCGAAAAAGAGCTCTCCCCGCCAACACGCAGCACTTCCCAGTTTTCCAGCACTCGTAAAAGCCTCGCTTGAGCACTAAGCGGAAGCTCTCCTATTTCATCAAGAAACAGGACACCGCCGTTCGCTCGTTCAAAGGCGCCTTTGTGCGCATTCACAGCTCCGGTGAATGCCCCTTTTTCATGACCAAAGAGTTCACTTTCCATAAGGTCGTGGGGCAAGCCTCCAGCATTGAGGGCAACAAAAGGTCCATTCTTGCGGATTGATTTGCGATGAAGATTGCGTGCAATGCTTTCCTTACCAACGCCCGTTGGACCGGCGATAAGCACCGGCCAAGAAAAACGACAGAAACGTTCGACTTCCGATACCACATGTTGCATCGCTAGACTTTTGGCTACAAAACCATCGATCCCCTTTGTGTCTGTCTTATCGTCAGTTTCAGCACGAACGACATAAAGGGTGGTCTTACCCACCCGAACCCTCATACCGTGCTCAAGCTGAGCACACAGGACTTGAACACCATCAACCCAGGTACCATTGGTGCTACCAAGATCCCGAATACGAAGACCACGAGCGCCGGGCTCCAAACGACAGTGTCGGCGGCTTACCGCTGAATCGTAGAGCACAAGACCGTTGTCGCTATCGGTGCCCACGTGCACGGCTTTATCTTCTATCACTATTTTTCGAGCATCTTGGGAACTGCCCACCAAAAGATGGTAACGCGATGACAGATCCTCAGCCCGCTGAGCAAGCGGTTCGGTTTCAATCTCTTTTTTTACGCGATGATCAAAATGACGCAAAAGCGTATGTCGTTGGCCAATATGAATGGCTTGCCCGGGTGGAAAAATGGAAGGTTTTTGTTTGATATCGCGCAGATCGTAAGCCATGACCGTTCCTCCCTGCCTCGCTAGGAGCAGATGACGTTCGGCCACGCTCGGATCGTCAATAATGATATCCGAGTTATTGGCTCGACCAACCTAGAGACTCCCTGGATTGAGCAAAAACGCCGCAACGACTTCTCCGTCGCGAGAAAGTAAAATCTTTTCCATATCTACCTTGGCCGAGCTGTCAGTGTGACCGCACCCTGTCATCGGCCACAAAAGGGAAAAGTTGTCTCTTTTTTATGAATGCGGCCATTGCCAGCCCTAAAAAGCCCCGATAGGGTCGAGCGCTGTGGAAACAGGGCTACGAAAAACACCTCTTTTCGAGGAACACAAACGACTCGGTGCACGCATTGTGCCATTTTCTGGCTGGCAGATGCCGGTGCAGTATGAGGGAATTGTAAAAGAGCACCTCGCCGTACGTCAGCACGCTGGACTGTTTGACGTCTCACACATGGGAGAACTCGTTATTACCGGTCCCGACGCTGAGCGCATGCTCGATAGCTTGGTGACCGGAAACATCGCGAAACTTGCTTCGGGCCGAGCGCTGTATTGCCTTTGCTGTAACGAGAATGGTGGGGTTCATGACGATCTGATTGTGTATCGCAAAAGCAGCAGCGAATTCCTTGTCGTATGCAACGCTTCCAACCGTGGAAAGATAAGCACAATTTTCAAAACGCATGCCGATGCGTTTGATTGTGAATACAGCGACCGCTCCGATGATCTGGCGCTCTTAGCCCTTCAAGGCCCCGAAGCCATCTCCATTATGGCAAAACTTGGCGCCCAAGACAGTATCTTGGATTTGCCCCGCTTTGCGTACAGCGAAGATAAGCTCGATGGCATTGCTTGTAAGCTGGCGCGAACTGGCTACACCGGCGAAGATGGCTTTGAAATTTTCTGTACCAACGCCGACGCTCCTGCCCTATGGCGCAGCATCCTCGTACACGGCGCAAAGCCGATCGGTCTGGGCGCACGCGACACCTTGCGCTTAGAAGCCAGACTCTCTCTTTATGGCAACGAAATCACCGAAGAAACAAACCCCTTCGAGGCAGGCTTGGGTTGGGCTGTAAAACTTGACTCTGCTGATTTCCGAGGGAAAGCCGCCTTGATGGAGCTAAAAAAGCGAGCCCTATCGCGAAAATTGGTGGGTATGCAGATGCTCGGACGTGGCATCGGCCGACATGGGTACCCTGTGCTTGATGCGCAAGGACAAGTCATTGGACAAATCACCAGCGGCTCGCCCAGCCCCAGCCTGGATAAAGCCATTGCGCTAGCCTACGTGAAAAGCGAATTTGCTTCGCTTGGCAGCCAAGTTCACGTACAAATCCGAGACAAAGCCATCGAGGCAGAGGTCGTCCCCACACCTTTTTACAAACGATAAACGTGAGAGAGAAAAGCATGAGTGACACGCAATTTCCCGAAGACCGCCGCTACACCAAGGAACATGAATGGGCCAAGCTAGAACAAGACAGCATTACAGTTGGCATTACAGCCTTTGCAGTCGAGCAGCTCGGTGATGTGACTCTGGTTGATTTGCCGTCGGTGGGCAGCTCGATCAAAGCCGGTGAGCGTTTTGGCGACATTGAATCGGTCAAAACAGTAAGCGAGCTTTTTTCGCCGGTTGATGGTGAAGTGATAGAGGTCAACGAAGCCCTCGCTGATAAACCAGAGCTCATCAACGATGACACCTATGGGCAAGGTTGGATGTTGCGTATTCGCATCAGCGATCAAAGCCAACTCGAAGAGCTCATGGATGCAGCAAGCTACGCCACCTTTGTCGCAGAACAGGACTAAGCAAACAATGCGTTATTTGCCGCACACCGAATCCGAGATTAAGGAAATGTTAAAGGTCATTGGCGTCCCCGATGTCGATGCCCTTTTTTATACCATTCCTACGGACGTTCGTCTCGACGGAGACCTTAAACTCGAACCTGCCCTTGATGAAGCGGCTCTGATGTCCCATCTCAAAACGCTCGCGGCAAAATCCGATGCCGGCTCATTTGTCTCCCTTTCTTGGTGCAGGCAATTATGCCCATCACATCCCGCCCGCAGTGGATCAACTGCTCGGGCGCAATGAGTTTTATACCGCGTACACGCCCTATCAAGCCGAGGTAGCGCAAGGCACACTGCAATCTATCTACGAATTCCAAACCATGGTCTGCCAGCTCTTTGACATGGATGTCGCCAACGCATCCATGTATGATGGAGCCAGCGCGACGGCTGAAGCTGTGTTGATGGCTCGCCGCATCACCAAACGCAGCACTTGCCTTCTATCGGATGGACTTCATCCAGAATACATTCAAACGGTACAGACTTACTTGCAAGGAATCGATGACGGCAAACCGGACTTAAAGTCAGCCCCTCTCGACAGCAAGGGTCAAACAGACCTTGCTAAACTAAACGAACTACTCACAACCGACATCGCAGCGTTTGTTGTGGGCTATCCCAATTTTTTTGGCTGCGTTGAAGATTTAAAGAGCATCCAGAAGTTGTGCAATGAAAAAGGCGTCTTGCTCATCAGCGCAACCGCCGAACCCTACGCGCTTTCGTTGCTTAAGGCTCCAGGCAGCCTCGGTGTTGATATTGCCGTTGGAGAAGGTCAGGCACTTGCAGTGCCGCCGCAACTTGGCGGCCCTGGGGTTGGACTGTTCAGCTGTAAAAAAGATTTTCTAAGACAAATGCCTGGTCGCTTGGTGGGCCAAACGACAGACAGCACTGGAGCACGCGGCTTTGTTTTAACACTTTCAACGCGTGAACAACACATTCGTCGTGAACGCGCGACCTCCAATATCTGTACCAATCATGGTCTTATTGCTCTGGCTTTCGCCATCCGCGTGGCCTTGCTCGGCAAAAAGGGATTTGTGCAAATCGGTCAAAATTGCTTTGAAAAAGCCGAGTATTTGAAGGCAGCCATCCGTAAATGCGACGGTTACGACATTGCTTTTTCGGCTCCAACCTTCAATGAGTTTACAGTACGCAGCGACAAAGGTGCCAAATCCAGCCTAGCTTCGCTCGAAAAAGCCGGTATCGTTGGCGGTCTAGAACTTGCTCGCTTTTTCCCACACATGAGAAACGAGTTTCTGGTCGCAGTGACCGAGAAACACTCCCTAGAGGATCTTGATCGCTTTGTGTTAGCTTTAGCCAAAGGCTAACTATGCGAAGCGACCGCTCACACGATACACTTGAAAAACTTAATCAGCTCGCCGAACTCGGCGGAGGACAGGCGCGCATCGACAAACAACATGCTGCGGGAAAAATGACCGCACGTGAGCGCATCTCTGCTCTGCTTGATGAGGGTTCCTTTGTCGAAGTCGATCGTTTGGTAAGCCATCGCTGCTATGACTTCGATATGCAAAGCCAAAAGGTTCCCGGTGACGGCGTAATCACGGGCTACGGCAATGTCGAAGGCCGTAAAGTGTTCGTGTTTGCCCAAGACTTCACGGTCTTTGGAGGTTCGCTAAGTCAGGCCAACGCTTCGAAAGTATGCAAAGTCATGGATCTTGCAACGAAAGTGGGCGCACCTGTCATTGGCTTGAATGATTCGGGTGGCGCACGTATCCAAGAGGGCGTAGCATCGCTTGCTGGCTATGCAGACATTTTTCTTCGCAACACGCTGGCCTCAGGAGTTATTCCTCAAATCAGTGCCATTATGGGACCTTGCGCTGGTGGCGCAGTATATAGCCCTGCCATCACCGACTTTGTATTGATGGTTAAAAACACTTCGTACATGTTCATCACCGGCCCCGACGTGATCAAAGCCGTGACCCATGAGGAAGTCAGTAAAGAAGAGCTCGGCGGCGCAAAAACCCACAACGAAAAAAGTGGCGTGGCTCACTTTGCCTGCAACGACGATGCACATTGCCTAAAAACGATTCGTGAACTTCTCTCTTTTTTGCCCTCCAACAATCAAGAGAATCCCCCGATTTTGAAAAGCAACGATCCATGGGATCGCGAGGATACGGCTCTTGATTCGGTGGTTCCCGAGGATCCGAGTAAGCCCTACGATATACGCACGCTAATTCAGGGCTCGGTAGACCAGGGTCATTTTTTTGAAATACAACAAGACTACGCTCAAAACATGGTGATTGGTTTTGCGCGTTATGACGGAATGCCCGTCGGTATCGTGGCAAATCAACCCATGGTTCTTGCAGGTTGTTTGGACATCAACGCATCGGTCAAAGCAGCTCGCTTCGTGCGTTTTTGTGATTGCTTTAATCTGCCCATAGTCACCTTCGTCGATGTTCCTGGTTTTCTTCCCGGAGCGGACCAAGAGTTTGGTGGCATTATTCGCCACGGCGCAAAACTTCTTTATGCTTTTGCGCACGCCACGGTGCCCAAAATAACCATCATTGCTCGCAAAGCCTATGGCGGCGCCTACGATGTGATGAGCTCAAAGCATCTGCGCGGCGATTTGAACCTAGCCTATCCAACAGCAGAAATCGCAGTCATGGGGCCCGAAGGAGCGGTTAATATCGTCTACCGCAAAGAAATACAGGGCGCAAAAGACAAAGCCAAAGCACGAGCAGAGTTCATCGAGCAATACCGTGACAACTTTGCAACGCCATTCCGCGCTGCTGAACTTGGATTTGTCGACGAAATTATCGAAGCACGTCAAACGCGACGTCGTGTCTGCCAGGGACTACAGCTCATCGCTAATAAGCGAGACTACAACCCGCCTCGCAAACACGGAAACATTCCACTGTAGGGCACTAAGCATTGAGAAAGTGGAACAACTTTCCCAGGACCGATCGAGAAAGATCAATCGCATCCGGATGTCCCCCGAAATAGCCGCACAACCGGCCCCCCCAAAGAATAAGGCTTAAGAGGACGAAAGTAGCCCAAAACCAAACGGGCACCCTGTTTAGTGCAGTTTGCAGCTTTGGGAAAAAAGCTGCTGCTCCCAACAAAGTCAACAAAGGAAGGAAAAAGAAAATCAAGGGATGGTAATGCCATGCCTTTAGCCAGTGTCCTTGAAGCAACGCCAATCCCGCTCGGCTTAACCCACATCCAGGACAGGGGACTCCGAACAGGTTCTTCACCGGACACAGCGGCACTTCAAAGAAAAGAAGCAAAACAAAAGCCATGAAGGCAAAAGCTGATATCCACCTTGCCTTCATGACCATCGATCCAAGCTATGCTGAAGCCCAAACTTTATTAAGCTCTTCTTGCATCTTCACGTAACCGTAACCACACAAAAAAGATAATAACAAAAAGAGCACTCCCCTGATCGCTCGCATCAGCCATGCCGGCTTTTTTGCTGCGCTCGCTGAATGAGCTTTCCATATTTGATAGGAAGATACAGACCGTAAAAACCACAGACGAGAAGAATGATGATATCCACCGCAGGGTTGATACTTTCATCAGCCAAATAGCTTTTCAAGTCACTGCCCATCACGTAGTACCAATACAAACCATAAAGTCCGCAGGTCACTACGATGAGAAACCAAACCATCATTGGATCGCGTTTGTCTCCGTTCAAGATTCCTCCTTTTGTCGGCTATAAAATGCAGTGTACCGACCCCAAAAGCTAGCGTCAAATATCTGAAAACATAGCGCTTTTTATCGAGAACCCTCTTTTTCCACTTGACCTTTCATTGCAGGAGACGTAAGCCCCGGCACCGTTTCAGGTGTCATCAAATAATAACGGGGCACCAGGATTGCAAACTGTATGGAACTAATGAACTGGAAAGATATTTGTTGCAACGACGAATACCGAGGTCAATGGATTGCTCTTGACAACGCACGTTACGATCAAGTAAGTGGTCGAGCCACCGACGGTGCGGTTCTTGATTCAGACTTTGACTTGGTTGCGCTTTGTGATCGTATCAAGCGCGCAAAATGTAAAAACTGCGCAATACTACTTTGCGGACGAGACAGTATTCCTCCGCAAGCAAGTGCCTAAGAAGACTACAAACATTCGCGATACACTATAGCAATCGCGTCGTCACGCTGTCGGCTTAGCCGGGCGGGAGCCTCTTGGGAGAGTATTTGCAAAGCGAAAAGAAGGGTCCTACGGCTTTTCAACTTACGAGAAACAGTTTACAATTCCACGTATGCACTTTGCTGAAGTGTTTGAAACAAGTTTTTGGATTCGATTAGCGCTCGCCACGTTTTGTGGTGCAGCAATCGGACTCGAACGGCAAGTCAAAGGCAAACCTGCGGGTGTACGAACCAGTGCATTAATATGTCTGGGAAGCGCTACCTTCGTTCGGATGGGATCTTACCTAGAGGGGCCATCGGGAGACCCAGCGCGGTTATTGGGGCAGGTAATCGTTGGCGTTGGTTTTCTTGGAGGTGGAGTCATCCTCTCTCGCGGAGAAACTGTACACGGTATGACATCCGCGGCAGTAATTTGGATCCTTGCCGCAATCGGCGCTGCAGCCGGATTAGACCTCTATGGTGTGGCTATCGCAATCACCCTTGTGACTGGAGCCATCTTGGCAGTGATGAGCATCTTAGAGCGGTTGTTCTCTGTGTTGCGTCGTGGCGTGCATGCTGTCACGCCACAAAAGCATGACCTTCCAGTAGCCTCCCACACATCCAGCGACAGAATGGATACCATCGAAGACTAGCCAACCGCCTGCGAGGACTACATATTCCAAATACTCCGTCCAAAAGCCTCCCAAGCGCTTTTTACTAGTACTAACGTGCTCAACGCAAACGTAGCGTCCATTTTGAGTCCGTTCGTAGACAGAAGAGACCATAGTCTTCTGTGAGCAACTGTACAAAGAGGAGACTACAAACACTCGCGATGCAAAGTAGCAATCGCATCAAGATCGAAACCAGCGCTGGGACTTTGACCCGATTCGCTTAGGTCTTGAATGCGTAAATAGCACGCGCGACTGAGCCCTAGCTCCGCCAAATCAAATAAGTCACCCCCAGAGTCCTGTGGATCAAAGGGGCTGATACCATTGTCTGGATTGGTAAAAACAGGATGAATTCCAGCGCAAGAACTCTCATTCGGATGCTCCGCATCGCAGGGAAAACTCTGCCAAGTTTCGCCATTTTCACTCACGCTTATTTGCGCAAGCTCGCTGTAAACATTTGCTGCCTCTCCTCCCACGAAAAAGGGATTCTCAAACACGATAAAATCAGAACCTTCGCCATCCACAATGCAATTTTCAGAAAAATCAAACGCTATGCTTCCACCAACACCAAGAGAGAGAACATCGAGGGATCCTTGGGACGCACCCTCACCTTGAGGAGGACCTAGAACGATGTCAGGAAAATACTCCTGACCAAAGCCGGCATGGTCACCGTAGTTGGGCATGGCTAAAACAGTTTCCGCAAAGCCCCGGTCACAATCCAAACCGAAGGGTGTGTGCTCTTCCGATGTACAGGCAGCAAGAATAACAAGGCATGCCAATGTGTGAACGACTTTCATAACTTGCTGCTTTGTGACAGGAAATAATACCGAAGACAACAACTCTAAAAGTTTTGCTTTGATCTACTCAAGGGACACTAGACAAAAACACGGAATGCGTTTAGTTACTTTGCGATAAGGATTTGGTGCTAAGGGAAGTTGGTTAAAATCCAACGCGGCCCCCGCCACTGTAACCGAGGACTAAAAACGATAAAACCACTGGCGCAAGCTGGGAAGGAACGTTTTTGGGTGGATCCGGAAGCCAGGAGACCTACCAAGCTTTTAAAGATCAACCTCCTTCGGGGTGAAAGGGGCAACTTCCATATTTGGAATGTGTCTTCATCACTTCTTTGGATAACAAAGGAAAGTGAAATGAAAACAAAACTGTCATGGGTTATTACTGCTTGTTTGCTTTGTATAGCGGCTTGCGCATCGGAAAAAAGCGAGGTGCTGACGGATACCGGAATTGCACTGGTGGTTAGTTTTGATGATGAAAATTACTGCGTTGAATGCTTGGAACTGCAAGAAGCCGGAACGCAAGTAAGTCTCACCGATCTATTTGCAAGCGCCGGAATCACTATCGCAACACAAGACTTCGGAGCAGGTTTTGGCCAAGCAATTTGTGGAGCGGGGCCAAACGACAATGAACTGACAGGCTGCGATCCAGCAATAGAAGACTGCTTTTGCAACAGCGACTATTCTTGGATGGTGTTTGAACGCAACAACGCAACATGGACAAGCAGCCAAGAAGGCATCTCAGCCATGACCGTAGGTGGCGGCGAGATCCTGGGTCTTCGCTGGACGAACTTCGATCCAGAAAGCTACGCAGCCCTATCAAAGCCTCACGATTTTGATTTCGAGCAAGTGTGCACCAAAGACCAACTCCTTGCCCGCTGCACCAATTAAACTGGGGAAACTGGAGACATGCTTTAGTCTAAATAACCGCATGATCACATACATTCAAACGCACGACCGCGGGACCCTATGAGTGAGAAAAAGGCACCGCGATCCGGTTTGCAACTCCTTAAGATTGCATCGCTAATTCACCTAAAGCATGTCCCCAAAGCGATTCTTGGTCAATTTATCCAGCTTGGGGATCAGACTAGGGAGTAAATTCGACTCGGTAACCAGCTGGGGACAGCGCGCGAAACAACTCCAAAAAGGTCGGAAAATCCTCACCGGTTATTGGTTTGAAATCGCCTTCAATGATCAAACGGCTATCTGGGGTAAACTCGATCGTTGCACGGTTTATGTAATGCGTGAACACCGAATCGTGCATCCAATCGTGGGAAACGCCACGTTGCTTATTAAAGTCTGAGATGGCGTCTGCCAAGTGATTGTTCAGCTCTACCCGTTGCAGCAAGTCGTTTGGCAACAGCGTGCGAGCATCCACCATTTGCAACATCCTCACTTCATAGCTTTGTTTTGTCTCGGAGTAGGTCCAGTTGATTAGCCACTTACCTGTTCCTCTTAGCTTGTCTAAATCGTCCTCGCCCAAAACAAAGGTATACTCTCGAGCGTATTGTCTAAGTATATCCCAATATTGTCCACGCACGTGCACGTTTCCAGGGATATGAGTGGTTCCAGGGTGAGCGTTGACCGTCATCTTCATAATCTCTTTCGGACCCGCAGCGTAGGCATCTTCAATAGGGAAAAGTTTGCGCAACGTAGCGTGGTTGTCGATTATTTCATCGATTCGCGCATTGAGCTGCTCATCCGCAGCAAACCATTGCCGACTTTTGGCAAGCGCAAATGCATCGGTTAGTGACAAGGCAACATCGGCCACCGAAAGCACGATATCGGCCGCCGCCCAAAAACCTGCGACACGGAGTCTGCGCTGCAAGTTAAGCGATAAGGGAGCAGGCACTAAACTGTATTCGAGTCCCACAAACGCTGCGGTATTCGCCACGCTCACAAGCTGGGCAAAACGTTGGTATTCCGTCACAGACACCCATGCTCCAAGAGCGCATACCACTGCGGCCCCTGGGCTTGCTGGACCAAGCACCCACATCGTTGTGGCGCACGTTGCCAACGCTCCCAAAGCCAACATCGGTCGCGGTATTTCGTGGGCTTCGGCTTCCCCTAGCAGCACATCATGAATGCGCTGAAAGCCCATGGGTTGACCCAAGCCATCATAGCCGCCGTACAAACTCATAAGACCACTGTGTTGCATCAACAAACCATAATGCCAGGCTTTTTCTGGATCGATTGCGTTTGAGGAAAGCTCTTCGGT
This sequence comes from Myxococcales bacterium, assembly GCA_016699535.1. Classification (NCBI taxonomy): domain Bacteria; kingdom Pseudomonadati; phylum Myxococcota; class Myxococcia; order Myxococcales; species Myxococcales bacterium. The sequence continues at coordinate 1,966,051 of CP064980.1, read as the reverse complement.
GACGGCTGTGTTGTTGCTTCGAAGCTGACCAATCACCTGCAAAAAAGCGTCTGCGAAATAGGACAAACGCTCAGCTTGAGAGCTTGCGTTCGAGCTTGTCTTATGCACCAACTGATGGGCCCACTGCCCTAAGGTTTGGGTACTTACCGCTGGTTGCCCGTCAACACCTTTGACCTCGACTTCGAGCGTCATGCGCAAATGACCGTACATCGCTTGGGCTTGAAGCTCTGGATCCACGACGGCATGAAATGCCGTAAGCACATTGATCCCCAATTCCCGAAAGTGCAAAAACAAAGCCGGTTCCTCGGAGACATGAACAATCGCGCTGCCGCCCAAAGCCATGGTGCGTTGTTGCAAAAGTTCAGCGCTCTCGATGTAGCGCTCAAGCAATACATTGTCATACACTTGCCGCTGCGCATTTAACGCTTGGATCTCAGGAACCACCGCCAAGAAAATAGAGGCACAGCCTGCCGTTGCAGTATCCAGCAGAATATAGTCCGACTCTCTTCCCAAAACATTCACACAGTCTTGAAATTTTTTCGCGCTGATATCTTCGCTGCCAAGCGCACGAGACATGGGCGCCAATCTCTCATCTTGCCACAGCAGACGTTCGTATTGATCGGCCATGCGTTGCGCTGCTCCATAGAGGGTTGGATCAATTTTGCCTTCCGAAAGTTGATAGAGCCCGTAGCCAATCATGGCTTCAGTTTGGTTCAAAGAAGCGCTCTCTTGCGCAAGTAATGGCAAAGCAAACTGCTCGGCAAGCAATCGTTTGTAGGCAAACGATGCGCCAAGTTTCCAGCCGTCAATATCGCCATCGGCTTTTAGAGCATTGGGAGCTTCGAGTTGTCTGAAATAATCATATTTCGCAGCGAGTTCAGCGGTGGGCGTATCTCGATCTTGCCCTGTTGCAAGGTGTTGTTCATGAGCAATCGGGTGCAGACCTCCCATCGGCATGCCAGGTTGCGCTTGGCGCAACGTGGTTTCAACACCTTCACCTTCTGAAACACAACTTCGAGAAGCAGAGTCAAAAAACATTCCACTTGTCGGGCCACCGCACTCAGCATGTTGGCCCATCATAGTCGATGCATTGCTTTGAGCAGATCCGGACTCACCGGTGCTCTCAGCCTCAAAGGGCACGCACGCTGCAAAAAACAAACTCACAAGCACCCACAAGGTGCTCGGCTTACTTGCATGTTTGTACCAAAAAAACATCTTAATCGATTGTAAGCTGCAATTGGCATGCCATTACTTCACCGTAAAAACCACAATGGTTTTCGGCCATGCACCATGAAGGTGCATCTTCACTGGGAACTATTGTCCACCCAAAGGGATCGTTGGCGCGCGGCGTGCCATCCTGCGCGTGCGTGGCACTCAAACCTAAAAGAACGTCGCCCCACGCCGCGGGCGCATGGGGATCCTTTTGATTTGGCGAACCTGCCCAGACTGAATCTTCAAAGCAAACGGCCTGGAACCTTTAAGGTTAGGCCTAAAGCACCCATGGCAACTACTGTAGCCACGGGTACTACTGAATTTGTTAGTTTAATTTCCGATCGAGGCGGGCATAGATTTTGCGTACATTGTGCGTGAAGATCGAAAACGGGAGACCATAGACATGAAGAATTATATCCATGCTGCGATTGCTATGTTTGTCTTGGCATCAGGCAGCTGTGCACTTGAGAGTACCGACGGCACACTTGAATCTACAAACGCCGCTCAACAAAGGACCTGTCCACTTGAGGAAGCGTCGTTTGATTTGCAAGGCAACCACTACACGGTCGAAGTTCTACTTGATACAGCACCGGGTTCCGATGGGAATTACGAACTTGACATGATCGCAAACGATGGCGACGAATGGGACATTGAGGTTCAAGGAAGCTTGGATCCTGAGACCTTAGAAGCGAAGTTAGAGGCGGTCTGGGTAGATGAAGGGGACGGTATCGGCTACACCTGGCAAGCGTTGGGCGAGAACTCTGGTCCAATAGAGGCAGACTTTAGTGCTTCCCAAAACGAGCTAACGATTCGCGGAACTTTCCTTATTGCAAGGGAAACACTTTATTATATTAACGGTATTCCCCTGCACAAGCAGTCAACCGAAAAAACGCAGTCTTTAGACAACACCCTTGAAGAGCACTTTGATCCGAGTAGCTGCGACACAAGTTTTGTCGGCCAAAAGCTAACTCGTGAGCAACTCGTAATTGCAATCGGCCTGCGTTTGGCACGTGAACAGCTCGCATTCTTTAACGAGAACACGGAATAGGAATAAGGCCGGGTCGTCAAATTGCGACCCACGCGGTAGTTGCCCCGCTGTTTCATAACGAGTTCAGCTGGGGACATGCTTTAGGCCAAACAACCGCCTGATCACATACATTCAAACGCACGACCCAACACCGTTACACGGTAATGAGGAAAGTTGACCCATTGATTTGGCGAACCTGCCCAGACTGAATCTTCCGACATCTGAAATTACTCGTCTTTTTGTTACGCTCTTGTGATTCGTAACATTTGTGTTACGATCAGAGCATGGCAAAGAGGAAAAAAACAGGCTTTGATCGGTACTTCGAGCAGCAGATGCAAGATCCCGCATTTGCCGAAGCTTACCAGAAAGAACGAAAAGAAATCGATGCGATTGACCAAGGTGTACGAGAGGTAATTCGCATGCTTGATAAAGCTCGGGAGAAACAGGGTTTGACTAAACAGGCACTTGCTCTAAAAGTGGGGATGAAACCAGAAGCTGTGCGAAGGCTATTCACTGCGGAAGGATATAATCCAACGCTTGCGACATGTGTAAGAGTAGCCAAGGCATTAAACATTCGCCATTTCGATTTTGAGCCATTGGCTAGCGAAGAACACTGCGCGTAACCGAGGGACGGTTACCTTATTTCCCAAAATGGGTGGCGTCCCCCGACTTCGACTTCGACTTCGAAAGGGCACTACCCCAGCCTCCTATTCAGCCAAGTGCTTCCGGTTCTGTATCTGTAACCGTTCCCATGACTGTGCCTGTCTCCGCTTCCGTTTCTGACGCTGATTCTGTCACAGTCACAATTTCAGAAACCGTCACGGCAACGGAAACAGATGCGGACACAGTAACGGCAACTGCACCTGTCACGGATACGACATTGTGCCGCGCTCACACACCAAAAACACCGTGAGCTAAAATACTTCTAAAATTATTTTCAGCGCTGCCGTTAACTAAACTATGGGTCATTGGGCAACGCTATTTCTACTTTCATGTATGTTTTTCGAACCCGCTGTGGACACGGCTCCGCGAACTGAAGCAACAGAGCTTCGCGCAAGCACACTCTCCTGCATACCGCGCAGCCAATGCTGCAAAGTCTGCCGCAAAGGCCAGGCCTGCGGCAACACCTGCATCTCCCGCTCCTACACCTGCCACACCCCACCCGGCTGCGCCTGCGATGAAGAAGAGGTTTGTGAGTGAGTAGTGACATCTTGGGAAAATTAAATGACAAGCTCGATGCGAGGACGCCAGAACCTTCCCTTTATGTCCACAAATGTTTGAATGATCAACGCGAACGATAAAGCAAAAAAATCTGGTCCTGTGACGGAATCCGAGGCTTACCTGGAACGACTTTGCCGCAAGGCGTTCTTGAGGCTTTGGAGTTATCCAAACCTTTTTCGTGACCAAGGCCAACGAAACAAGGGAGAAGGAAAAGAGCTATGTGATCTGCTAGTTGTGTTTGGGAATGACGTGCTTATTTTCTCCGACAAGCACTGTAGATTCGGAAAGCACTCCGATCTAAGCGTAGCGTGGAAACGTTGGTATCGCGATGCGGTAATCAAATCATCAGAACAGGTGCTTGGCGCCGAAAGATGGTTACTAAAACACCAGAATCGCATATTCTTGGACAAAAGGTGCAATCAAAGATTTCCGGTAGAACTACCAAAACAACCTAGGTTTCACCGAATACTGACCTGTCGTGGAACTGCTCAGGCGAGTCTTGATACATGGGGCGGTACAGGAAGCCTGTTCGTCACAAATCAAACTCTTGAGCAATGTTTGGATCGCCCTTTCCAATTAGGAAGTTTTGATTCCCACGGCAACTTTTTCCATATTTTTGATGAAGTGGCCTTGGACATAGTGCTTGAAACAGTCGATACTATTTCTGATTTCTGCACATACCTTGATAAAAAAGAAAAGTTTTTTTGTGCGCACGACAAAGTCGTTGCAACTGGCGAGGAAGATTTACTCGGCTGTTACCTCCGAAATACAAATGATGCCAGAAACGGGTACGACTTTGAGTTTGAAGACGGTAAAAAATACGATGCCGTCTACATTGACGAAACCTTTTGGTCTTCTTGGAAAGATAGTGAGCAGTGTGCAGCAAAGCAAAAGGCCGATGAGCCGAGCTATTGTTGGGACAAACTAATCGAAAAATTCGCACATCACATTGTGAACAACACTCAACACTTCTCAACTGGAGGAGGCGTTGAAGAGCAGGAAAAACTTCTACGCTGGATGGCCAGAGAAAATCGCTTTCGACGGCGAGAACTAAGCAACATTTTATTGAACGCGGTGGCGACAACTCCACCAAACTCGATGCGAAAACAATATGTACTCCCCTGGTTGTCGGGGGATCCATACTGGGTTTTTCTGGTACTTCCTAAACCACCCTCCGTTGACTATGATGATTATAGAACTGCTCGCCGTACAATGCTTGAGCATATGTGTCTCGTAGTGAAGCACCTAAATCCTTCGGCCCTGGATATTTGCGGCATTGCTACAGAACCCTACGCGGAAGGCATGTCGGAAGATACACTCTATTTTAACGCACGATCGTGGACGAAGAAAGACCAAGAAAACGCTCAAAAACTCTATGCGAAATTCGAATACTTCAAGGAAGGTATAAAAAAAGAAGCAACCCGCTGGGAGTTTCCTTTAGACAATGAACCGAAGACTACAAAAATGAACAAGAAACTATCAAAACAACAACAGAAGAAACGCAAACAACAATTAGCCGGACGCGCGCGCCGAAAAAACCGCTCGTAGCTTTCATGCAAATCTCCCATCCAAATGGTTGTTTTGTTACCTTTTTCATATGAAACAGAGAAACCGTACCACGCAAGGCAATCCGCACCAGCTGTCCTGCAACCAGCACATAGTAAGTGCAGCTCATATCCGAAGATTCGCCAACGAAAAGGGCCTTGTTTCTGTATTGCAAACAGGGTCGAAAAAAGTCTTTCCAGCAAAATCGGATAACAAGGTTTTCTGCACCTGGCGGTCGTGGGATCATGTGACTGAGCAACAGTTTTTTACTAAACACGAAACCACGTTTCAACAACAGGTGGATCGTGCCTTGAAAGAACAATCAATCGACCACGAAATCATAAGTTCTTACTCGTGTATATGGAGAATCCGACTTCGCTTTTCCCAGGAAGACAACCACGAAATTCCAATCAACGGAGTAGTACCTGACAAACTCACCCGTGCAGCTGAAGAGATTCTTGAAAAGAAAGGAGTCGGTTTTACTCGTGATAAGGCGATACCAAGCAGGATCTTCAACAAAGGGCGCACGATATTAAATTTTGACCAATGTATGGCTTCCTCAAAAGTTGTTAAGTGGGGAGTGTTGAAAGCACCTAAGGGCCATCGTTTTATCTGTTCAGACGCCATCGTCGAGTGCGGTGTGTTGCCCGCCACTCCGTCGTTGCTATTCGTCGCAAATGAAATATCTCGCAACGTAGATTCAGGGTACATTAGGTGTTTGAATTCAAGAATCTGCAAACATGCCCAAAGGTTTATTTTCTGTCATCCCGATGATCAGGAAATACTTCTGGGTCACTAGAACCCAAGCAGGTGCCGGCGCCTTTTCGTGTAAAGCTGCCAGCTCATATTTTAAGTCTGCCGACCAGCCCGCACACCCCCTTTGATTATCGGCCAGTGACGGCAGTAGTTGCGTGGGGAAAGGGATTTTTTTCAGATTAAAAAACCCAGAAAAACACCTGCCTGGGCTTGGTTTTGGAGGTGGTTTGGGTATACTGAGCGCATGCACAGTATAGCGGTGAAAAGGGTTGAAGATATTGATCAAATTGGCGAGGAGATTGGGCTTTTGGCGGCTCAGATTTCGCTGGCGACGCATCGGCTGCTCTTGCTGATTCGGGCCTTTGATGAAGGCGGTGGGCCGCGCAAACAGGGAGCGCTTAGTTGCGCGCATTGGCTTTCTTGGCGTGTGGGGATGAGCTTGGGCGCGGCACGTGAGCACGTGAGAGTGGCGCATGCGCTGGCGGAACTTCCAACGGTGGATGCGCAGATGCGTGAGGGGAAACTGAGTTACTCTAAGGTTAGAGCGATCACGCGCATTGCAACTCCTGCGAACGAAGCGCGGCTGGTGGCGCTTGCACTTGATAGCAGCGCATCGCAGCTTGAGAAGATTTGCCGGCAGTATCGCAAATTGCAAAACCTTGAAGAGGCCACAGAGCAAGGCAAGATGGAGCGCTACCTGCGGCATTGGGAGACCGACGAAGGCATGGTGCGTTTTGAAGTGCAGCTTCCCAAAGAAGAGGCGCTGGTGGTACTGAAAGCTTTGCAGGCAGCGCAAAGCGAGGCGCGGGAAACCGAAAGCGACGTTTCTGCGGAAACTTCTGAGAAGCGCTCGGGAAAAATCTCCGCGGAAACGCCCGAGCCTGAAGCAGCGCCCTCCCCGGCTTCGGCGACGGACCAGAGCGATGCGCTCTTGATGATGGCTGAGAGTTTTCTGGCCCATGGCACGGCTTCACGGCCTTCGGCAGAGCAAACGCAGCTTTATGTGCATCTGAAAAAAGATGTGCTTTCAGAAGAAGACGGCTGGAGCGCGCGGCTTGAAGACGGCTCACGGCTTGCGCCAGAAACATTCCGGCGTTTGTGTTGCGATAGCTCGCTTGTAGCAGTGAAAGAAGATAAACACGGAAATGTGCTCGATATTGGTCGCAAGGCGCGCACGATTCCGCCGGCTATCTCGAGGGCCCTAAGATTGCGCGACCAAGGTTGCAAGTTTCCAGGCTGCACGCATACAAAGTTCTTGCATGCGCATCACGTTAAGCACTGGGCACATGGTGGAGAGACCAAGCTTGATAACCTGATATTGCTATGCACAAAGCATCATCGCGCGGTGCATGAAGATGGGTTTACGTTGAGCAAACAGCAAAACAGTTGGAGTTTTCATACGCCAGACGGCACGGCGCTGTTAGGAGCACCGACGTTTCCGCGGGAACGTCTTCGGCTTGTGAAATCGCTGCCCATGCCGGCGCCCGAACATGCTGAAACGCTGATGACCGAGCATTATCAACACCAACCGGATTACGTGACTGCAGTGGCGAGTATATAGGGGGTGGGGAGCTATACCTGGGGAGATGCTCATCCCGAATAGGAAACGCAAGCTCATGAGTTCTCTTTTATGAAAGAGTTTGGCTACAATATATTGAGCTGTATCTCGGCCTTTTAGCATTGGGCCACGGTCGGTAGCCTACGATTCTTGTTGGCCGAGGCGTTCAGTTATTTCCTGAGCGATACGTCTTGCTTTTTTGATTTCGGAGGGCTCGAGACTTACTGCGCCTACAACGGGATGGCCTCCGCCTCCATATTCGGCACATATCGCAGAAATATCGACATCCCTTTTTTGTTTCGACCAAGGATTCACGCCAACGGATACCTTCGCGCGTTCGTTGCCCAAACTTACGGCAACGCAGTAGCGCGCATTGGGGAAAAGCCAATAGGGAATGAACTTATTGTATCTATCGGTGCCTATATTGCTTACATCAAAACTTACAACGCCATTTTTTTCGACCGCGACTTTTTCAATTACACGACAGTTATCTGAAACCGCCTCTTTTAATGGCTTGAACAGACGTTGAACTTCCGGATCCATTGCCACCGTATTTACGCTTTGCCCTTGAGCGAGTTTTTCGATTCGTGGCGCCAAAAAACCAGCATCTCCGTACGTCTCAATCACCGTCATCAATTGCAAAGCAGGCTCTTTGAGTTCCACAGCAGCTTGTGCTGAAGGAAAGCTAGCGGTGTCTATCAAATCCGCCCAATGCACAAGCTCAGCCAACTCGGAAACTTTCCACGAAAATACTTTCTGCCCGATATCGGCTATCAGCTTGCAGCATGAACCATAGCTGGGATCAAAAAATTTTTGGCTTTTGTCGTGTGAATCAAAATGTGCTCGCTCATCTTCTCCAACAATGCCAGTGATATGATGATCAAACCACCAGTCCAATCGTCCCGAAATCGTATAGCGAAAATCGACCACGGCATTGATATCCCCATCAAGAATATTTGATGGGACAAAGGAGCCTCCAGGTTGATGATCAAGGGGACGATATTCAAAACGGAGCGAAGAATCCATCGTATCCAATAAAAACCGGCTTAACATAGCCGCGGAGGCCATGCCATCAAAACAATGACCGTGATACGCAACGACAACACGTTTCTTCATGACGACTATAAGTCGCTTAAATCGTCAATGTTGTCGAAGCCCTTTGGACCTTGCTTTGGCTGTTTTTCTTCCTCTTTTTTAGGCGCTTTCTTAGATTCGGTTTTTGGCTCCTTATCATCGCTAAGCGCTTCGGTCACCGATTCATCCTCAACGCCTTCCTGGCCAACGGCATTGTCTTCAGGGTGATCCTCGGATGAAAGCCGTGGGTGCAGCTTCATCGATTTGACGGCGTTCCAAGGGCCTCCACCTTTTTCTTCCGAATCGTGCCCCCACTCACCTTGGAGTTTATGGTCACCGTCGGTGTCAATAAGGTAGACAAAATAACCACGCCCTTGAGTTTCACGAGGCATGCCCTGAATCAACTCACGCTTTTCTGTCCATTGAAAGCGAAGGACATTACCCGCAACGCGACCCTGGATACGGCCCAAGCGCTCATCCTTCGTATACTCGCCAATAACAATTTGTCCGGTTTGCCGAAGATCTAAACGACCGTACTGTGGAGAAAACCATACGCCTTCAAAGGATCCTCCTTTGGGCATGGGACCCGATTTAATATTTGCACTGCCACCACCGCAAGCGACTAATAACAATGCGAAAACTGTAGCTTTTGCTAACCCATGCATAACCGGCTCCATTCTCCAGCCTATTCGGTAGGCAGATTCGGTTCATAGTAAAACACTTTTTCTCGGCTCAGACACAAATTTAAGAGATCTCCAACATCTGAGCCATAACGACCAAGCAGCCCTACGGATGCGCCAAGCCACGCTGGAACGCTTTGCCTTTTTCTTACAGTAATTGTGCGAGTTTGCAATTCTCGACCACTCCCGCAACCCGGAATTGCTTTAGCCAAGCAATCAAGGGCAGTAGCCACACCGCCAAGCTCATCGACCAGCCCTCGCCGATGTGCAGCCTCTCCGGTCCAGACGCGGCCCTGTGCATACTCTTGGACCTGCTCGTTCGAGAGCGCCCTGCCTTTGGCAACGACGTCAATGAAACGCTGATAAAACACATCGGCTTCTCGTCGAATAATGTCAGCTTCCGAGTGCTGCAACCGACGCCAAGGGCTAAACATTGTGCTGTGCGGCGATACTTCAACCCGTTCGACCTTGACACCCAAGCCCTGCAAGACTCGGTCAAGCACTGGCTTCATTGAAATAACGCCAATGGAACCTGTTATCGCTAGCGGTCGTGCAACAATTGAACTCGCAGCAACTCCGATAAAATAACCACCGCTTGCTGCAACGTCCGAGAAATAAGCAACAACCGGTTTCTCCTCGCTCAATTTTCTAATCGCTCGATAGACCGTTTCACTCACTTCTGCAGAACCACCTGGTGAATTGATATCAAGCAATACACCGAGCAGCTTTTTGTCTTTTTTGGCTTTCGCAATGGCCTTGAGCATGCTTTTTTCACAGACAGCTTTGGCCATAAGTTGGCCTTGCTCAGCAACAATCATTCCATGGATTTCAATCACCGCGACGGCGGGCTTGTTAAGCAACGGACGCCAAAGCGTACGCTTTCTATAGCGAAGCAAACGCTCTGCACGGCTCGCAAAAACGCCCTTTCCCTCAAGACCCAATTTCTCTTTGAGCTCGTCTTTTGCGCAGAGAACGTCCACATATTTCTCGTTTAAAGCGGCCTCACCCAGGCAAGGCGTGTTCTGAAACAACAAATCAACCGCGCCGGGATTGTGTTCAAAACGCCTAGCAACCGCTTGGCGAATACTCGCATCAACTGCCTGCAATATCTCTAGCGTCTGTTCACGTTGCGCATCGCTCATCTGCTCGGAATCGAAACGCTCTGCTGCGGTCTTATAGCGACCGCAAGCAAACACTTGCATATCCACACCAAGTTTTTGCAAGAGCTTTTTCGGATACAAATACTCGAGCCCACACCAAGCACGCTCAACGAAGCATGCGGCGGCATCCATTCCTTTGCCGCACAGGCCACATAGTACTCACGGTTCGTTGCCCCGTGACTCAAAAAGATCACCGTATGTTTACCTGCCTCGTTGAGTTGCTCGATCAGTTCACGAAGCTCCTGGCATGTCGTCCAGCCTGCATGCAAATGAGGCAACTTGATGAGTACTTTCTCGATGGCCTGACTTTCAATAATCGCTTCCACCATCTCGCGCAACTCTGCAAGGCTACTTTGTTTCTCGGACGACATCCTCAAAAGCAGCTTTCGCAACCAGCCTTCTGAACTTGCGAACTGAACGATATGCGAATGCACCACCAACATGGCCCAAGGTCCACGCGGACGAGCAAAAAGGCGCAAAGGCAACCAAACGAAAAACAAACTCAATCGAATCAAGTTAAAAAAAAGTCTAAAAAACCATCGCATACCGATTTACATCCTTCTGCCCTGCCCATAGCTGTCCCGGGAGCATTTGCCAAGTAGCCGGTTTTTTGGCCTAATTGTAATAGGTGAAGCAAGCTTGATGCAAAAGTTGGCACTTGCCTGCTACACTCCGCCTTCAGTTCATGGAAGAAATACAAAAACAGATCGATAAACGCTGGCATGCCATGACGGCCAGCGAAGTTATTCAATACTGGGAAAGTGATCAGGTTAATGGCCTTAGTAGTCAAGAGATACAAAAGCGCCTGGAGCAGTTCGGTCACAATAGCTTGCCCAAAACTTCAAAACCGACTGCACTCCTACAACTTGCTTCGCAATTTGCCAATCCGCTGGTAGGGGCGCTGCTTTTAGCAGCAGTGGTCGCTTTTGGAGTCGCCCTTAGCGAAGATCCTGAAAGCGCATCGTGGTTGTCTCGTTTTGGCGACACCATAGCGATTCTTCTTATCGTGGCACTAAACGCACTACTCGGCTTCGTGCAAGAGCGCAAAGCAGAGGCCGCCCTTGACTCATTGCAAAAGATGGCTGCACCCAATGCGCGCGTGATTCGCAATGCAAAGCTGCAAATTGTTCCAGCCTTCGAACTCGTACCCGGGGACATTGTTGAACTTGAGGCCGGTGACGCAGTGCCTGCTGACATGCGCCTGATTCAAAGAAGCGAATTTTCAGTCGAAGAAGCAGCACTCACTGGCGAATCCGTTCCGGTCGAAAAAAAGGCAGATCTTTTACTTGCGAATGAAACCCCGCTTGCTGAACGTGCCAACTTGGTTTTCATGGGTACCATCAGCACACGAGGCCATGCCCGAGGCATTGTCGCCCATACCGGTCGTTTTACTGAACTTGGCAGCATCGGCGTGCTCATCCAATCTGTGAAACGGGAACAAACCCCGCTTGAACACCGCCTTGCCCAGTTTGGTAAATTCATTCTTTTTGCTTGTCTCTTAATCAGTGTCGGATTGTTTACGATTGGAATCCTACGTGGACACAATGATTGGACGAGTTTACTGCTCACCGCGGTAAGCCTAGCTGTAGCTGCCATCCCAGAAGGGCTACCTGCTATCACAACCATTACCCTGGCCCTTGGTATGCAGCGCATGGCCCAGCGCGGCGCCTTGATTCGCAAGCTGCCTGCGGTTGAAACCCTAGGCTCGGCCACCATCATCTGCAGCGACAAGACTGGCACCCTGACGCAAAACGCCATGACGGTTCAACACATTGAAAACGCCGAAGGTGCTTTCAATGTAACCGGCGTTGGCTACTCCCCCACCGGGCACCTGGAGCAAAACGGCAAGGCCCTAGAAAAAACCACCGGAAGCCTAGAAAAACTCGTCGAATCAGCCGTCCTGTGCACCACAGCAAACGTCCAAGAAAAAGACGGCGAATGGAAAACCATCGGGGATCCCACCGAAGGCGCACTCTTAACGCTGGGCCACAAGCTAGGCATTGAAAAGAGTGCACTACTAGAGCATAGGCGTCTCGTAAAAAGCTTTCCTTTTGATAGCGACCGAAAAATGATGTCGGTTGTTCTGGAGCACGATGGAAAAAGTCAGGTGTACAGCAAAGGCTCTCCCGATGTCCTGCTTGCTCGATGCTCACACATTCTCGTAGGGCAGCAAATTCAAACGCTTGATGAAAAGACTCGCGCGAAATTCATCACCCACAACGAAGAACTATCTTCCCGTGCCTATCGTGTCTTAGCTCTTGCACGGCGCGATGCCGCCGGCACAGTGGACTCCGCCGAACAAGCCGAAACCGATCTCACCTTTCTCGGATTGGTGGCCATGATGGACCCACCAAGAGAAGAAGCCACCGAAGCCGTTCACGCCTGCCATCAAGCCGGCATTCGCACCGCCATGATCACCGGCGATCATAAACTCACTGCCATAGCCATTGCACGTGAGCTTGGCATGTGGACCGATGATTCAATTGCCCTAACAGGAACCGAAATCGATGATCTCGAAGATCAGCGATTGGAGTCAATTTTGAAGAGAACTTCGGTTTTTGCCAGAGTCACGGCTGAACAGAAACTTCGCATCGTACGTGCACTCAAAAACACAGGCCAAGTCGTCGCAATGACCGGTGATGGTGTCAATGATGCTCCCGCTTTACGGGAGGCTCAAATCGGCGTGGCCATGGGGCAAAGCGGAACTGACGTAGCGCGCGAAGCAGCAGAGATGGTTCTCAAAGACGATAACTTTGCCTCTATCGTTGAAGCAGTAAAGCAAGGCCGCGCGATTTATCAGAATATCCAGAAATCTATTTTCTTCTTGCTGAGTTCCAACGCAGGACTAGTCATTGCCGTTATCGTCGGCTCATTCTTTCCATGGCCCCAATTCACCCCCTTGCAGCTTCTATGGATCAACTTAGTTACCAACGGCTTGCCAGCACTTGCTTTGGGAGTCGATCCACCACAACGCAAACAAATGAAAGAAAAACCTCGCCCGAGCAGCGCGTCCTTGCTGGGCCTTCATGAGTCCGCAGGTATTCTTTTCATTGGTTTGTTCATGGGTATAAGCGCCCTAGGAATCTTTCTGATCCCAGATTTTTATCCAAGTTTCTGGCGCGACATAACACCATCGGAGCAACTCGAACGAGCGCGTTCGATGGCCTTTACACTCTTAGCTATCGCCCCACTCTTTCATGCCTTCAATTGCCGCAGCACGCGCAACTCAATTTTTTCCGTCGGTCTTTTTCAAAACGTATTGCTCTGGGTCGCTGTCCTCGCAAGCGCAGCGGTTCATCTTGTGGCTATTTTTCTTCCAGTGTTGCACCCTGTGTTTAAGAGTCATCTGCTAGACCTCAACGAATGGTTGGTCGTCCTAGTGCTCTCCTTTTTGACCATTCCGGTTTTCGAGCTCTTTAAACTAGTAGCCTTGGCCATGAAAAAATAGAGCGCCGGCGATACATTTACTGTCAGTCATGCTCCTCAAATGGTGACTTTTGAACCCAGTCACTACTAAGTCCCTGCGTGTGTATGTAGGTATTTGAGAACAAGAGATCGTTCAAAATGATTGTAATTTTCTACGAAAATCGCAATTTAGGATCAACACTTGCTTTTCCTGGCATGGAAGATGCATAGCTTTGGTTGCAGGAGCACTTAAAATGAGGATTTTCTTAAGTACCGTTGTTTTTATATCCTTGATCGGCTGCAGCACCGACATCGGCTCGGAGCTGGAGAATGGCTCCGGCGCCTCTGCGATTTTCGAAAACGAGTTTTACGGAACAACGACTGGCCTTTTTGTTACTTCGTCAGCTGGATTGGACAAGTTTATTAACGCTCAATACCAGACACGGTTTGATGTGAGAACGCACGAATCGGAAGATCCATACTACTATGTAAGCGGCTACGCCGATCTAGATGCACGAGTTAACTGGTCAGGAGTCATATCCCATCCTAACAATGAACTAGGAGAGCTGATCGATGGATGTGGGGAAAGCGTTGTGTGTGCTGCCATGCGTAAAGGTTCCTGGATCATGGAAGACGGCCAACAAAGCAGAGCGGCAATGACCTTTTATGGTTTCCGCAATGTATCCGGCGACGAAGCAACAGAAGAGCCTGACTTCACCGATGCAGGCGCTGCATCCAATATTCGCGTCGATCTCACAGATTTATTGTCTGAGTTAGAAATGCTAGAAGATACAGCAGACAACATCGCATGCCCCGGTATAGACTACAGTGATCAGCGGGCAACTGTCAGGCTTAGCGTCAAGCCACATCTTGCCAATGAAAATCAATTCTTACGCGATCTCGGAGATCAGATCTACCAAGTGGCTGCTGCATTGAAGTGACGACTCACCAAATCTCGAAAATGATAGCTGTGATGCCGAAACGGCCGTCACCTATCGATTCGCTAGGCAAGTTATCGTCGAATAGAATGAATCAATTTTCGGGCGCAAAGCCTCGGCGCACTGTATTTTCTGTGACCACTCTTGCATCCGCAAATTGCAGTAGATAACCCGGCCCGCCCGCTTTCGGTCCGGTACCGCTCATGCCAAATCCACCGAAAGGCTGCCGGTTTACATACGCACCTGTGCAACCACGATTGAGATAAAGGTTGCCGACACGAAACTCACGCCGTGCCAGTTCCAGATGCGATGGCAGTCGCGAATAAACAGCGCCCGTGAGCGCATAGTCCGAATCATTTGCGATTCTGAGTGCATCGGCAAAATCAGCAGCACGTATTAGTGCGAGAATCGGAGCAAAAAGCTCGCTTTGCATGATCTCGTGTTTCGGGTTTTGCACTTCAACTAGGGTCGGTGCAATGAAATAGCCACCTTCATGAACTTCTGCTTGCGCCAGCACCCTAAGCTCAGAGCCAAAGCCATCAAGCAAGGCCAAATTCGTTCATGCGCCTCTTTGTCAATCACAGGACCCACACGATGAAGCGGCTCGTTCGCCGCGCCCACACCAAGGAACGCACTGCTTCTCTTAGACGCTCGACAAACAGATCATAGATACCATTGAGCACAATCACCCGACTGCAAGCCGAACATTTTTGACCCGCAAAATCAAAAGCACTGTGAACAACGCCAAGCACAGCTTCATCCAGGTCTGCATCGTCATCAACGATGATTGCATTTTTACCACCCATCTCGCACACCACGCGTTTGAGCTGATGCTGCCCTGCTTGGATCTTTGAAGCTTGCCCTGCAATGGCAACACCCACCTCGCGACTACCCGTAAAAGCGATAGTCGATACACGCCTATCACTAACCAGCGCAGGCCCGAGGTCTTGTCCAAGGCCAGGCAAAAATTGCACCACACCAGTAGGAAAGCCCGCTTCGTGCATCAACTCCAACAACGCATAGCCCACCGCGCTCGATTGCTCCGCGGCTTTCATGATCAAGGTATTGCCTGCAACAAGCGCGGCAGTGCTCATTCCGCACAAAATAGCCAACGGGAAATTCCAAGGCGCAATCACCACAGCTACGCCACGTCCTTCATACTTCAAGGTATTATCTTCACCTGGAGGACTTGTGATTCGTCGCGGGGCGAGTTCCTGCATGGCCATGCGCGCATAGTAGCCACAAAAATCAATGCCCTCTGCAACATCAGCATCGGCTTCATGCCAAGGTTTTCCGATCTCGAAACAAATACGGGCAGCCAGACGGTAGCGCCGCTCATTCATCAAGCGAGCAAGATCTAATAGCAACTTGGCCCGGTGCTCCACGGAAGTCGTGCGCCATCGGGCAGTATGACTCTGGGCAATATCCAAAGCCCTGTTTACATCATCGGCAGTTGCATAATGCACTGTCGCAACGTGCAAACTATGATCGCTCGGACAATAACGTTTCACGACTTGCTTTTGCGACAGCAGCTTTTCGCCACCAACACATATTGGCACTTCACAAGGAAAGGTTTTTTTCTCCTGTTCAAGAGCACGCATAAAAGCATCCCGCGTTTCAGCTTTTGAAAAATCACTCAGCGGACAGTTTGAAAACGATCCTGTCACGTCATCAAAAACCATCTTGGACGAAGAAGGCATGGGTTGGTTTTCAGCAGTTGGTTTTGTTAATAACTTTTTTAGAGACTCAGCATTTTCCTTCGTTTGCTTCAAAAAACCTTCATTGGAAGTGTTCTCAAGCAGACGGCGCACCAGATAAGCCATGCCAGCAATGAGCTCGCCCACGGGAACATAAAGACGGACACGATGGCCACGCTTAATAAGTTCCTGGCATTCGCCCCCAGCCATACCATAGAGCATCTGCAACTCATAACTCTCTTTGGGCAAAGCCATCGCTTCAGCCACGCACATGGCATGCGCGAGAGAGCGAAGGTTATGGCTAGCAAAAGCCGGCCAAAGCCATTCATTCGATTCAAGCAATAAACGAGTTAGTTTCTCGTAGTTCGCATCAGTGTGCTCTTTGCTGCCAAAGACCGGGCAAGGCCAGTCACGTTGCTCAGCCAGCAAGGTTTCGTAGTCCCAATACGCCCCTTTGACTAAACGCACCCCAACGGGGGCTCCGCGACCTTTGACGAGACTGAGCAGCCGCTCGACGTCCTGCTCCGAAGTTCTCAAATAGGCCTGAACGACAATACCGAGATGAGGCCAATCACAGAACGCAGGATCCTTAGCAATTTTTTCAAACACCTGAAAGGCGAACTCATGCTTATCAAACTGCTCAATATCAATGTTAAGGCCGATGTCATATTCGCGCGCCTTGGCCGCAACCACTGCAAGCCGCTCATAGCAGCGCTCTACCGATTCCTTCATGGCTGCTGGATCAAACTGGGAATACAAAGTCGAAAGCTTAAGACTAAGCTGAGCTGCTGGAAGTATGGTTTTGTGATTGCGAAGCAAGCCCTCTTGAAAGGGCCAAGCCGCTGCCTGCACCCGCAACTCCTCTAAAAGAACCAAATAACTCGCTTGGTACTGCTCCGCTTCTTTTTCGCTCACCGCCATCTCACCAAGCAAATCCAGAGTGCTAAGCAAGCCTTTTTCAGCCAAAACAGACAGAGTTTTTCGCGCATCTTGAAGGTTTGTACCCGCGATAAAACGTTTGGCCATGCCCTGCACTTGCTTGCGAATCTGTCCAATCGAAACGCTTGATACACTTTCCTTCGAGGCCAACCGTAGCAACTTATCAATAGCCCACGGCGCCGACCGACCGTCAGAAAGCAGGTACTCGCGAAGGTGCTCACTTAGCATCTGAGGCGTTTGCAGTGACGGCAACACATCAACAAAACGAAAAAGATCAGTTTTAAACGCCGGATCCTTCATCGCCCACTGCATCAGATGATCCTGAAGCGCACTTGCCTTTCCCGCGCCGGGAAAAGAATGTGCTGAGGCGCGCCACAAGAGCTCTGCCAACGAAGCAATGGCTTCTTCGAGCTCAGCTTCACGTCGAGCTGGCGCAGTTGAGTAGAACAACACCATAACTCTAGTTTAAACCCCGACGCTCTTTGAGGCCATGTAAGCCAAACACCCCCGTTCCCCTACGATAAGGTCTCAGGGCATCCCGGATGCGGTGCAGAAGCCACAAAGCTCACTCGCTTGCCCCAAAAAAGCTAACAACTTTACGTAAGGCACAGGCTTTGCTACGACTATAGCATTAGCCAAGCGGGCGATAGTGCGCGTGAGCCTATGTTTAGCGATAGACTTAGCCTGAGGTAAAGAAGCAAAAATGACCAGTCCGCAAATGGTAATGTACGAGGAGGAATTCCATCAGATTCAAGCCATCGTGGAACGACTCGTCTCCGAAGCCAATGCACGCGTCGTCTTTATCATTGATAAGAACGGCCAGCTCATCGCTGCATCACGCGACACTGAGCAACTCGACACAACGTCACTTGCATCGCTCACAGCCGGCAACATTGCCGCTACCGGTGGCATGGCGAAACTGCTGCGCGAAAACGACCACCCACCCACTCACGAAGGGGAAAAAAGCCAACATTCATATTCAGCTTGTTGGCAATCGTGTTATTTTGGTAGTGATATTCGATAATAAAACCAGCTTGGGACTGGTACGCTTGCGCGTCAAACGGTCCAGTGAAGAACTTAATCTGATCTTTGAAAAGCTTCTTATGAAGGTACAGGACCCCAACCGGGAAACTCCCTTTGCCGAAATCACCGACGACGATATCGACAATCTATTTAACGACTAAGGATAAACCGGGCCAACGATGTCTTTCATCAACTACCTGTCGCGCGAAATCAACTGCAAAATAGTCTACTATGGCCCTGGTCTGTGTGGAAAAACGACCAACCTTCAGTACATCTATAACAAGACCAACCCCGAAGCCAAAGGCAAGATGATTTCCTTGGCCACGGAAACAGAACGCACCTTGTTTTTTGATTTTCTGCCCCTCGCTCTTGGCGAAATTCGCGGCTTTAAAACCCGTTTTCATCTGTACACCGTGCCAGGTCAGGTTTTTTACGATGCTTCACGAAAGCTGATTCTTAAAGGCGTCGATGGCGTCGTGTTCGTAGCCGACTCCCAAATTGCCCGTATCGAAGCCAACGCCGAATCACTCGATAACCTTAAAATCAATCTCATCGAGCAAGGTTACGAGCTTGAGAAACTGCCCTACGTGATTCAATACAACAAGCGAGACATGCCAGGCGTAGCTTCGGTTGAAGAGCTACGTACCCTACTCAACCCAATCGGAACCTTGCATTTCGAGGCTATCGCCACCACTGGCGAAGGCGTGTTTGAAACACTCAAAGCCGTTGCCAAACTGGTACTCCAAGAGCTAAAACGCGGTGGCGGCTAAAACCGTTTTTTTGCAGCACAGCTCCAACCACTAGGCATGTGCAGCACACCCTGTCATGTTTTTTCCAAAATTACGCCACTTTTGTCTTCTTTTCTGCCTATTTCCTGCTACATCTGTCGCTTCCGCTCAACTTGAGACCTTCTCTGTTGAGGCAAACTCATGGCCCGACACAGGCCTTTCTGCCATCCGCGGCGTTACCATTGGTCCGATTGAGTCAAGCCAGCATCCCAATCGCGGCTACGGCAGCAGCGCCAGTGCTGAGCTGCTCGATGAACTAAAGCGCATGGGCGTGAACTGGGTAGCCATTACGCCCTATGGCCGGATGTGGAACGATCGCTCGACTGAAATCCGCATGGACTTTGAAGCGCCCTACGAACAAAACCGTCAGGCCATGAAAGACATCGTGGCCCAGGCGCACGCGCGCAATATCCGGGTGATGCTTGTGCCACATATCTGGATGGAAGCCGGAGGCGAAAGACGCAGCATCGATCCAGGCAGCGAGGCGCGTTGGAAGCAATTTTTAGAATCGTATCGACGTTTTATTGTCGCATGGGCCAAGGATGCTGGCGACTGGGGCGTCGATATGTATGCCATTGGCCAAGAATGCCAGACCTTTTCTGGACGCTATGGCCACTATTGGAAAACGCTTATTGCACAAGTTCGAGATGTTTTTCCGGGCCTGCTTACCTACAGCGCCAACTGGTACCAAGAAACCATCGATGTGCTTTTTGGGATTTACTTGATGTGATTGGCGTCAACGCTTTTTACGAGCTGGCCTGGGAGAAAAACACACCTTACGAAAACAAAATCAAAGCCGAAGAAGCCGTGGCTGAGCTTAAAGAACTTATACAGGTGATTAATAAGCCATTAATATTTACTGAACTTGGTTTCACAAGCCGTAAAGACACCCTCTTTCACCCCTGGCAGTGGCCGGAACAAACATCCGAGGTCAACTACGATGAAAACGAGCAGGTTCGCGGCTATCACGCCATGCTTTCTGCTTTCGCCTCCAAGCCCTGGTTCGCGGGTCTATTTATCTGGCGTTACTACGCTTATCTTGCCGACGTTTCTCAAGAACCCATTTGGGCTTTTTCTCCGCATGGAAAGCTCGCCGAAACTTACCTGGAGCGCGCTTTTTCCAGCCCTTGGGCAGCCGATCCATCACCATGGCCCTGGAAACAAGCCCCTAACTTTTAACTAAAGCCATATATTTCAGATAGTTACATGCAAACATCGCACAATGTGTAGGTGCATGTACGTTTTTTGCTTATATGGACTACATACTGCTACCTATGTCCCATGGCCAGCAAAGATATTTTTTCAAGTGTTCGCTTTCGATCCCGCGACGACGGTGAACAACAAAACAACGTTGTACGACCTTTTTCCTTTTTTCGAGCCGGCGGCAGCGTTCCTCGAGACACGCCGCGGCCGATTTTGGAAATGATCGACGTAAGCAAATACTTCGATCGTGACAAAGCTATTCTGAAAAATCTTTCGCTCAGTGTCGAGCGCGGTGAGTTTGTCTTTATCACCGGACCAAGCGGCGCGGGAAAAGCACGTTACTAAAACTTGTCAATCGCGAGTACCCTGCTGAACACGGACAAATCTTTTTTGCGGTCGTGACGTGTGCAAACTCCGTGATGAATCCGTACCTTTTTGCGTCGCAACATTGGGATTGTCTATCAAGACTTCCGCGTCATCGACCAATGGTCCGTTGCTGAAAACGTGGCCATCCCTATGGAAATCCTTGGCATGCCCACTCGCTTGGTACGCTCACGTGTAAGTGAAGCCCTTGAGCGCGTCGGTCTAGCAGGTCGCGGACGTGATAAAGTGGCATCACTTTCCGGCGGAGAACAACAACGTGTTGCGGTGGCTCGCGCCATCGTCACCGAGCCTGCGATTATCCTGGCAGACGAGCCTACCGGCAATCTCGATCCACATCTTGCACTGGATATTCTCACGTTGTTTGAAGAGGTGAATGCTTCAGGCATTACCGTTCTTTTTGCCACACACGATCATGCCTTGCTTGAAGCACGTCCACACCGTCTCATCGTGCTTGATGAAGGAAGTATTACCGAAGCACGTCATGGTCTTCAATCGTACCACAGCGACATCAGAGCACTTACCGGATAGGAACAATCATGGATCTTGGAACACTCATCAAACGCTCAAAACGCGGCATGCAAGAAAACAAAAAGATTTACTTGGTCTCGATTGTAAGTCTTTCAGTCGCTTTCCTCTGCCTGGCAACGTCACTGCTCGCCATCGGCAATCTCTCAAAAATGGCGCATCAATGGTCACAGAGCAACCGCATGACCATCTTTTTGCGTGACGGATCCCGCACGGACGATGTAAGGCAATTGCAACTTGCTCTTCAAAGCATGTCCGAGTTTAGTGCAGTTCATTACTTGAGTAGCGACGATGCTAAAACTCAGTTTCTTAAAGACGCTGAGCTTGACAGTGTCCTTGCTTCGGTACCTGCCGACGCCTTTCCAGCATCGCTGGAGATTCGCATCGCCGAAGGCATCGATAAAAGCCGGATAAGAAACCTATCGGAGCACATCAAAGAGTTTCCAGCTGCCGAAGATGTTGAAACCTACGCGGCCTGGTTCGGACCCATGCAAGCATTGCTCTCAACCGCACACACGGCAGCTACATTGCTCGCTCTCCTGGTTGCTCTGTGTGTGATTGCCGTCGTTGCAAACACGATCCGTTTGGCAGTGAGCAATCGTTCCGATGAGATCCGAGTCCTAAAGCTCTGTGGGGCGACAAACAGTTACATTCGTAGTCCTTTTCTCGTCGAAGGGGCGGTGCAGGGTCTGGCTTCTGCTGGAATCGCCTTGCTTTGCCTTAGTCTGATTTTCTTACTGATGCGTCCACAAATCGATGCAGCGCTCACTGTCTTTACTGGCATGCGTGCAAGTTTCCTTGGACTCGGTTCAGGCTTGATGCTTATCGGTCTTGGATTACTTATGGGAAGCTTGGGCAGCTTTGTGTCGGTTCACCGCTACCTTCGGGAGAATCCATAGCCATGATTACCTTAGCAGGCATATGCTCGAGAAAAATGATCGTTCGCTTGCTTTGTGCTGCTGCCCTTGGAAGCCTCGTACCGATTGCCCACAGTCAAAATGGCCTTACAACGCTTTCTCAGCACTCGAATGTTACGGACATCAGCCAACTGCTTGGTGAGCTTGAGATTCTTCGGGCGGAGAAGGCTCGCATTGATACCGAGATGATGTCCATAGACACAAACCTCAGCAGCGCAAAGACAGCCTTGCGCACGCATACACAGAGCTTGTATCGGCTTAGGCGCGCTGGAACCTTGCCGGTCGCAGGTGGTTTTGACGCTTTGCTGTCTCATTCAGCGCGAATCAACCGCTTGGAAAAACTTGTGGCTCAGAACTTATCAAAGCTCAAGGAACTGAGCCGACACTGGCAAGGTCTGAATGATCGTTCGGAAATGCTTGCTGGCAAAATTGCAAACTATGAAAACCAAATGGACACACTTCAGTTTGGGGGCGGGCTAAGCCTGCAGCTTCCTATTGATTCGTCTCCGAACGCTGCGGCTCACTGGGATAATCTCGATGTCAACACTCGCAATGCTTACGGCGCAATGAAACAGGGGATCTCCTTTTCCTCTGCATCAGGAGAAGCATCCAGCTCGTATTTTGAACAACTTCGCGGCAAACTCGCCGCGCCTGTAGAAGCCTATCAATCGGTCCGCAGTGCCGAGCGCCCCGAGAGTGAGGGAGCAGGCCTTGAATTTATTACGAGCGCAGGTGCTCCGGTTTATTCTGCCGCCAACGGACGGGTTGCCTTCGCCGATAACTACGGCTCCTACGGTCAGATTGTGATTCTGGATCACGGGGAACGTTATTATAGCGTCTATGGTGGTCTTGGTAGTTTTGCGGTTTCTGTAGGGGATCAGGTTTCGACAGGAACCGTGATTGCCAAACTTGCAAACGATACAAACCCTGCTGTGCTATTTTTCGAGCTACGCCTGGGCACCCGCGCCCTCGATCCGAAGCTCTGGCTCAATCTTCAATGAGAAATTTGAACCGATAAGCTTGAGAGAGTCGAGGAGCGTGTCGCCTTGCTGGAGCTCTCAAGAATACTTGCTCGGCAAAACCAGTGGCGAACGAATCTCTCGAGAACACTTCAAGCGCTCTGGGCAGATGCTCCTGCAAGGCGACACGCTCCTCGACTCAAGACCAAGGGCGAATTTGACTATTTCGTTAACGGAATACCTTTACACACATAAATTCAGAATGAAAAGCCGACAGGATTGGGTTTATGGGATAGAATTGTGGAATGAGTACTCTGCCTAGGCTTCCATTGCCTGTTGATCAGTTGCCTGAAGAGCTGAAGCGCTTTGGTGATCCGAAAGCCCCTGGGCCTGCTAAAGCCATGGCAGCTAAAGGTCTTGTGCCAGTTAAGGGTCACTATCTTGTTTGCCTTTTGCTTCAACTTGCTGCCGATGAAGACAAGCAGGTCGCCCAAACCGCCAAAGAGTCGTACGATAAACTTCCCGAAAATATTCTAAGGTCAGCTTGCGAAGCGAACATCCCTGCACCCTTCCTTGATGGGATTGCCGATAATTTGGCAGGAAACAGTCCACTTTTTGAATCGCTGGTATCCAATAGATATACGGACTCAGAAACCATCAATCGTATTGCACGAAGTGCGTCTGAAATGCTTTGTGAGCGAATCGCCGTCAATGAGCAACGTTTACTTCAAAGCCCGTTGATCATTGAAACGCTGTACAAAAACCCAAACATGCGTATGTCCACAGCCGATCGTCTTATTGATTTAGCTGTTCGCAACAACATTGACCTTACGGGCATTCCCTCCTTTAAGGCCCATGCTGAAGCTATTCACGGACAGCTCATTCCCGAAGCATCCGAAGAAGCACTGCCTTCTGACGAATTGTTTAAGAAAACCCTTAAAGAAGATTCCGATGAAGAGGAAGCTATCGAAAGGGACATGGTCGACGGCTCTGAGGAAATTAAATCGAAGTACAAACCACTTTCGATTCTTGTGACGGAGCTTAGCAAGGCCGACAAGATGCGATTGGCGATGGTCGGCAATGCCGCTGCGCGCTCACTCCTCATTCGAGATACAAACAAGCAAGTGGCCTACGCTGCAGTAAGCTCTCCCCGTGCGACTGAAGTTGAAGCAGCTTCGTTTGCACAAAGCAGAGAAGTCGGAGAGGAAATCTTACGCTATATTGGCAACAAGCGTGAATGGCTTCGCAACTACGAAATCAAAAAAGCCTTGGTTTTCAATTCAAAAACACCTATCGGGATTTCGCTACGTTTCCTGAGCCATTTAAGGGACAACGATCTAAAGAACCTGTCACGATCTCGCAACGTGTCATCTCCACTAAAAGCCGCTGCACGGCAGCGCTTGGCCAAAAAAGAAAAGCGCTAGTGGTATAAGGGCGAAACTAAAAAGCCTTTTCCTTTCGGTCAAACTATCGCAGACTATTCGCAACCTAGGAGATGGTATTCATGTTTTCATTCGGAAAGATTTTCGCCAAGCAATGCTCTGAAAGTTTGTTGCAAAAAGCGGAGCAACTCATCAGTCAAGCACGCTTTGGCGAAGCAAAACTACTTCTTGAAAAAGCGCTTCGCGCCAACAAACAGGGTTCGGTCCAGCTCAATGAAACCATCCGCGGCACCATCCAAAACTGTGCAACGGCGATTGGCAAGCAACGACTTACCGAAGCAAACCGCCTCATTGAACAGGGAGACGTCGATCTGGCCGTCGAAGAGCTCCACGCCATGCAAGAGATTCGCCCTACCCCAGAGAACATCAATGAGGCGCAGCTTCTTTTGGAGTCACTTGAAAAACAAGCTGCCGTCGCGAGCGTCGTTGGGGCTCCTCCCTCCGTGCACGAACAAGTTCAGATTATGCAAAGCGCATGGGACGATGCGCAGCAAGCTGAGTACAATGGCTACGGTTCAGACTTTGAAGAAGGTTTGCGCGCTTTTCACGAAGAACGCTTTTCGGATGCCTTGAGCTATTTTGAAGCTCTGGCCAAAGACGCAGAGCATCCTGTCTACCTACTCTTCGAACTTGGTCGACTAAGGCTCCTGAACGAGCAAGATAACGAAGCAAAAGAAGCATTTCGTCTGTTTTTGCAGCGATTACCCCAAAGCTCTGGTCAGGAAACCAGACTTAGCGCTCACATGGAGCTCGCAAGAATTGCCAACGATGCCAATGATTTTGAAGGAGTCGTCGAGGAACTTCAAAATGCCATGGATGCGCTTCATGACGACCCTCGACCTTACATGGCTCTTGCTGCGTTTCTGCGCGACAAAGAACATCACCTTGAGGCGATTGAAATCCTTGAAACCGTTTTAGAAATGATGGACGACGTCCAGCCGAATGTTCAAGTGTGGATTGAACTTGGAATGAATCTGGCTGCGATGGGTAAAAAAGAAGAAGCCATTGCTAACTTTGAGCGCATGGTCGAAGAGCTGATCGCCCGCGGACATATCGACCTGCCACCAGGCTCGACCAGCCAATTGGCGGAACTTCTGGAAGAACAAGGCAACCTGCAGCGCGCTGCAGACTTATATCGCTTGCTTAGCGAAGGTAGTGACACCAAAAACCACGGACGCTACTACGCCAAGCTCGGTCAACTGCTTCACGAACTCAATGCCAATGCCGAAGCCCAAAAAGCATTGCAGCGCGCTACCGCTCTTCTTGGCGAAGAGTCGGAACTCGGCTTGCAATGTCATGAACTGCTGGGCAAACTTAGAGCTCAATAACTAAGTTTTTATTCTTTCAGCGATGTGAATTATCGCATCGCCTTTGTTGACCAATGCATGGCGTTGGATACCAATGACCATCCCGTCACTCTCAGCACGCATACGTGATCGCTCCTTGCCAAGAGGCGTAAACACTGACGCTATCTGCTGTCCACTTTTGACGTATTCTCCTAGCTCGACGGCAAGCTCGCAAAAGCCACTACGCTTACTCCGAACCCAAGTGCTCGATTGAGCAACAAAGGACTTGCTCCCCCTGTTCTCCGGGGCCTGCTCAAGCATGCCAAGCGATTTCATCACAGCTAAGATCCCGTTGATGCCGCAACGAATACCGCTTTTATCAAAGCGGTAAGCATCTCCTGTTTCGTACAAAAGAGTACGTATACCGAGGTCAACAGCAGCGGCGCGAAGCGAGCCACGACGCAGTTGCGCATGAATCGTAGCGGGTGCCCCAAATGCCTTTGCAAGCCGAGCCGTTTTTTTATCGTCGAGATCCGCTCGGATCTGTGGAAGATTGCAACGACCACCCGACCCCGTATGGATATCAATCCCGAAATCACAACGGCGCATGACCTCACGGACAAACAAATCAGCGAGTTGTGAAGCAAGTGATCCACGCAAAGAGCCTGGAAAACTTCGGTTTAGATCCCGTCGATCGGGCAAATACCGAGAATGATTAATAAGACCAAACACATTGATCACCGGAAGCGCGATTAGCGTTCCACTTAATTTCTTTGGGTCAATGCTGTCCACCACGGACTGAATCACCGCAATGCCGTTGAGCTCATCGCCATGAACCGCTGCGCTAAGCCAAATACAGGGTCCCTGTTTTTTGCCGTGAAGAACCGCCACCGGCAAGGAAATTTTATTACCCGTGGGCAGATTGGCTACAGCAAGCTCAAGTCGAGACATGCTACCAGCTTTGATAACATCGCTACCCATGTAAAAGGGCGCTGACTCAACCTTGGATGCGGTCTTTGGTTTTACCGGGTTTGGCATGTCGTTCAATGTGTTCGATAATTGCGCCAGCGACATCTTTATCGCACGCCTCTTCGATGCCCTCAAGGCCGGGTGATGAGTTAACCTCCATGACCAGAGGCCCATGGTTTGAGCGCAGCATATCGACACCTGCCACGCGAAGGCCAAGCGTTTTGGCGGATCGCACTGCAGTGCTTCGCTCTTCGGGCGTCAGCTTTACATGCATAGCCGTGCCGCCTCGATGCAGATTGGATCGAAACTCACCTTGCGGCCCTTGGCGCATCATCGATGCAACGACCTTGTTGCCGACGACAAAGGCCCGCACATCTGCCCCTCCAGCCTCAGCTATAAATTCTTGAACCAGAATGTTTGCGTCCAACTGCCGAAAGGCACCAATGACCGATTCCGCTGCTTTAAGGGTCTCAGCTAACACTACGCCCACGCCTTGCGTGCCTTCAAGAAGCTTCACAATAAGCGGCGCTCCGCCAACAACGCTAATCAGGCCGTCAACGTCCTTTGTCGAACGCGCAAAACCGGTGACAGGTAAGCCAATCCCCTCGCGTGCCAAAAGCTGAAGCGCGCGAAGCTTGTCGCGCGAACGGGAAATCGCCTGGGAGGTGTTTGAAGAATAGACTCCCATCATCTCAAACTGCCGCACCACAGCCGTACCATAAAAGGTAAGCGATGCTCCAATACGCGGAATCACTGCATCAAAATGAAGAGCCTCGCCCCCATAAAGCACTTGCGGCCGTAGCGAGGTGATATTCATGTAGCAACGCGAATAGTCAACGACGCGTACTTCGTGTCCACGCGACTGGGCTGATTCAACCAAACGTTGAGTTGAATACAATTCTGATTTTCTAGAAAGAATCCCTATCTTCATAACTCGCTTTGCCTAGCTTGGAAAAGTCTAGTCGCGTCACCAAGAAAGGACCGACCAGCATCCACTAAAAAACGTTTTCGAATGGCTTCCCGTCCAAGCAACATTCGAAAGCCCATGACATCTCGGGAAGTCAAAGTCAAATCAATCAACCATTGTTCATCCATGATTCAACCGTTGTTCGAATCACTGGACGATACTCTCGTTTACCGTTAGAGCTACGAACCCATCGCTGATCAAATAAAGGAACACGACAGCTTACGGTGCTTTTCGAATCATGCTGAATAGGATGCACTTTAAAGCTAACCAGTCGCCCCTCCGGGCTTTGCTCTATGGAAACATCAAAAGCATGCAGCGAGGAGCTGCGCGCTCCGGTATCGACCTTGGCTTTGATGCTTTGCACACCAAGATCCGGCAAACACAGCCACTCACGCCACCCGATGACTTTTTTTATTGGTGCAGTGGACTGCTTTTTTTTCACCATGGAGATACGTTCCCTCTTAGAAGGAACTGGCTCGATCCATCATCTTAGAGCAGCCCCCATAAACAAGCTTGCGAAGATAACCCCGCCATCGTCTTCCAGCAAATAGAAAAAATCTCGGCACATTAAGCAATTCATCGCTTAATTGAACGCCCCCTCTCCGGTCGTTGAAGAGCTTGACAATTATGGTAGTCTAGGCCGTGTCTAGACGGGGACCGAAACTTACTTCGGCCGCGATCGATGGCAGAGCATTCCATGAACCAGCCAGCTACAAAAGCCAAGCAGAACTCACGCCTTGGTGCCCCTGAACTATCCCAGCGTAAAAACAATACTCGCATCACTATGGTCACCGCCTACGATGCAACCTTTGCGCGTATTTTTGACGACGCGGGCGTGGATGCCTTGCTTGTGGGTGATTCGCTCGGAATGGTGATTCAAGGCCATCCAAACACCCTAGCCGTTAGTATCGATGAAATCATCTACCACTGCAAAGCCGTCGCACGTGGAAGCTATCGCGCGCATCTCGTCGCCGATCTTCCCTTTATGAGCTATCATCTTTCGACCGAACAAACCCTACGCAACGCGGGGCGTTGTCTCTCTGAAGGCCAGGCCCAAGCCGTCAAACTCGAAGGTGGGTTAAGAAGCGCAAAAACCGTTGAAGCCTTGGTCAATGCAGGCATTCCAGTCATGGGCCATGTTGGGCTCACGCCGCAGAGCGTCCATCGTTACGGCGGCTTTCGTGTACAAGGTCGTGACCCAAAAGAGGCCGACTCAATTATTCAAGACGCCAAAGCCATTCAAGACGCTGGAGCCTACGCACTTGTCATCGAAGCTGTGCCAGAAGATTTGGCACAAGCCATTACCGAGAGTCTCGACATTCCAACGATTGGGATCGGTGCAAGCCCAACTTGCGATGGACAGGTTCTTGTTGGCTACGATCTATTGGGCCTCAGCCCTGATCCTGCGCCTCGTTTCGTCAAGCATTATTCCAATTTTTTTGAGCAGGGAATCAAAGCCACTGCGCGCTTTATCGACGATGTGCAACACGGTCGTTTTCCGGAGATGGAACACACCTACGAAAAAAACAAAAAAGAACCTTCCGAGCCGTCGCCTTCAAAGCCGAATCTGCACATCGTGAGTGATACGTGACCACCCTCGTTAGGGAAGCTAACGAGTTTTATCAACGCTGCAACCATCAACGCATCGAAGGAAAGAGTATTGCCTTCGTTCCTACGATGGGAGCATTGCACCATGGCCATCTCGAACTTGTTCGCCTCGCAAAAGAGCAAGCCGATATCTGCGTGGTGAGTATCTTTGTTAACCCCACTCAATTTGGCCCAAAAGAAGACTTAGCCCTCTACCCGAGAACACTGGACAAGGATCTTGAACGGTGCACAAACGCGGGCGTGGATACGGTCTTTGCGCCTACTGTGCAATCCATGTACCCACAAGGCTATCAAACCACCGTAAGTGTACCAAAACTCGCCACGGTCCTTGAAGGTCAATTTCGACCTGGTCATTTTGATGGTGTTTGCACAGTTGTTCTAAAACTATTCAATCTTTGCGGTCCGTGCACTGCAGTCTTTGGACGCAAAGACTATCAACAGTTCAAGATCATTGAACGCATGGTCCAGGATCTCAACCTTCCTGTATCACTGATCGCTGCGCCCATTGTGAGAGACAGACGCGGCTTAGCGCTCTCTTCGCGCAACGCCTACCTCGATGAAAAAGCTTACAAACGAGCCTGTGCAATTCCCCAAGCACTGCTTGAAACAGCGAAAGCCTTTGCAGTCGGGCAAAAAGACCCTCAAAAAGCCCTGGCGCAGGCTAAAGTTATTTTGCAAGAAAACATGGACAAAATAGACTATTTTGGCATGTTTGATCCGGAAAACATGACGGAACTGTCAGGTTCGGCATTCAAAGGTGCTGTCGTGGCCTTCGCGGGCTATTTGGGTCAAACCCGTCTTATCGATAACATGGTGCTAGGTGAAACCCTATGGACATGTACTTAAGAGAAGATACCAAAGAGCATTTTGCAATAACCCGGGCAACGCTATCGCGACTGTCATTGTTTCATAACTTTGATGAAGAGACTTTGGCGATTCTGGAAAGTGAACTCAAACCTCAGCCTATCGAAACGGGTGTGGAAATCGTATCCGAAGGAAAGCAAGATCTTTCGCTTTATGTCGTCCTAAGTGGCGAACTCGAAGTCGTTAAGAGTCTTGACAAAGGCAATCAATTTGTCCGTGTTGCCATGCTCGGACCCGGCGGCTGGTTTGGTGAAATGTCGTTGCTTGACCCTCAGCCCCGTTCTGCCTCTGTGCGAGCTCTCGCGCCAAGCATTTTACTTCCCTTGAGCGCACAGCAAATACGCACTCTTATATTTGATCGTGACATGCGCACCTATGCAGCGCTCATTACCAATATAGCCCGTGAACTATCACGACGCCTACGCGTCACCAGTGGCATTTTAAGCCAAGCGGCCAACATCGCTCACAACGGTTAGCCAATAGCGTGTAGCAAGACAGCAAGGCTCTTAGCTGCAAAATAGTCCTCAAAAACACTTCCGTGATGGCATGAGCACACCGACCGACAGGTTAAGGCCATGCATCATGAGAACAAAACAACAAAATCATTCAAGTTTTAACGCTAACTACCGTTCTACACGGAGGAAAGAAGGATTTTTTGTTTAACTCGAAGCGAATGAGCTCAGAAGGCAGTCACACATCACGCTTGCTATCGAGCACGCGATTGAGTGTCACCCTAATTGTGTTCAACACAATACTCATCCTAGGTGTCACTAGCCTTTTTCTCTTGTTCGCAAGAAACACCATTGAGGCCATCAATCAGGAAGTGCGTAAAGATCTAAAATGGCGAACGTTGCAACTCGCCGAAGAGATGGCCATGCGGGCGGACTACGGAATAGCTGCCATGGACATCCATGCGGTAAACCAAGCCTATCGCCTTCTTAATAGCCCCGGAGACGTGGTCGCTGTAGTCGTCTTAAACGAGGATAACGAGGCCCTGTGGCACCAAGGAAAATGGCCTAGAGAGCTCGATTGGCGCAGCTTTATGAACGATGAAAAAGATTTTCATGAAACAGAGCATTACTTCATCGCTCGGAAGTTCTCGGTAATTGAAGGCGTCAAAATAGGGAAAGTAGCAGTAGCCGTCTCCAAAGCACGCCTGAACGTCGGAAATCTAGCTTTGGAAAACTTCATACTCCTGATTGCGCTGGGCTGTGCGTTTGCTCTTGTACTCAGTCTGGCTTTTGTACGCTTTTATGTCGGGCCAATTGTAAAACTAACGGAGTCAAGTCTAAAGAGTTTTCGGGAATTAAGCGTCACACTTGAGAACAAGGTCCTAAAGCGAACCGCTGATTTACAAACTGCAAACGAAGAACTCGAAATAAACCTTATAAAAATGCAAAAAATCCAGACTGAACTCGTTCAGGCTTGCCGCAAAGCAGGCATGGCTGACGTGGCGGTGTGTGTGCTCCATAACGTAGGCAATGTCCTAAACAGCATTAATGTTTCCGCAAACCTCATCAAAGAAAAGTTGGACAAATCAAAAAGCTCTACTCTGCACCAAATTGTGTCTGCTCTTGAGCAACAAGACAGCGACCGACAACAACGAGCAAGGGATGAGGAGCGCGAAAAAAAGATGTTTCGGCTTCTAAAGCTAGTTGATCAATCGCTCGGCGAGGAGAAGATGAACATTAACGAGGAGCTCAAATCCCTGCAATCGAACATCGACCATGTAAAAGTGATTGTCTCGCAACAACAAGCTCATGCAAAAGCAGTCGTTGGAGCAGTCGAAAACACCAAAATCAGCTTACTGGTTGAGGAAGTGTTACGTATGAACTCCTCGTCGTTCAAACGGCATCATATCGCCGTGCAAAAAGAGTTTCATGATGAGAAATTTATTTCAATTGATCGGCACAAAGTTTTCCAAATTGTCGTCAACTTGCTTAGCAACGCGCGAGATGCACTTATGGACATTGACAAAGACAAACGGTCTATCACCATACGAACTGCGAGCTCGGATCAGTCTGTTGCGCTAGAGGTCGAAGACACGGGCACTGGCATCAATCCACAGGTTGCAATGAAAATCTTTAACTATGGTTTTACAACAAAAGTAGGAGGGCACGGTTTTGGTCTGCACAACAGCGCAAATGCCGCCAAAGAACTTGGCGGCGACCTCACCATGCATAGCAAAGGTATTGGACAGGGGGCTATATTTCACCTGGAACTTCCCATTGAGCCACCAAACTGAAAATTTTTCTTTGGTCACACAAACGGTCCACGAGCATAAATTAACTTTGTTTCACACAACATGTTTGGAGTGATGATGAACCATTTACCTTGGCTGAAAACAGTTGGTTTTTTAGTAGTGATTCTGCTCGCACTGTCATGCTTGGTGGACAACAACGAGCGATGTGAAGCAGGGCAAATACTGGATCGATACGGCCTTTGTTCCTGCCCGCCTGCTGAGGTGCTCGGAGACGACGGCTGTATCCCATGCGGTGAAAATGAAATCGCAATTGGTTCAAGTTGCCAGTGCTTAGATGGATTTCAAAGATCGCCTCTGAGCTGTGCCTGTTTTGCTGAAGCCTTGGGCACAGAATGCAATGAGACCGAGGGGTGCGCGGATCCGATTTACAGTTATTGTTTTAGACCGGAGGGAGCTGACAGTGGCTACTGCACCGTTTCAGGATGCACGACAGATGAAGATTGCGAGTTAACTGAGGGCTATATATGCGAGCGAACTGCAACGACCAACTACTGCAAACGCCCCGTTGATAATGTGACGGTAAGTTGCGAGCCATGGAAAATCTAAGGAAACGATCGAATGAAAAAGAACCTCAGTAGAAATTCCGTTTTATGTACCGGTGTTTTCGTTCTGATCACTCAAAGCTCGATTGCAACAGCACAAGATCAGAGCTTGGCGGCGCAGGATGAGACAGTAAAAAAAGAGTCTCAGAAGCAGCCGGCCGAGGATAAGCCCTCCACTCCTTCGGGGGACGTCAAACAGACCGACGCCAAACAAAAGGAAGAAAGCTCTTCAAAAAAGCTTAACGATGACAGCGTTGATGTAGATATCGACGAGCGGAACACAGATGAATTATTACTCGACGAAGTCGCTCTTGCCGAGGCTTCGTCGCTTGAGGCCTACAAGGAAAACGAACCGTCATTGCAGTTGTACGGATTTTCCGATTTTACTTTGAATGTGCCGCTTTATGACAGTGCCGATTCGTGGTCCAATGTTCACGATCCATACTCCAGTTTTGCACTTGGAAATCTAAATCTTTATCTTGATGCTAAGTTAGCAGAAAATTGGCGAAGCTTATCTGAGATTCGTTTTTTGCTACTGCCAAACGGTGCACTAGACACAAGTACCCTGTCGCCATCCGGTACAGCCAACCGACAAAACACCTCGGTTGCAGACTACAGCGAGACGAACAGGCCATTGCGTTGGGGAGGGGTAGAAATCGAGCGGGCGTGGGTCGAATATACAGCCCATCCAATGGCCACCCTACGTGCGGGCATCTGGCTCACACCTTACGGCATCTGGAACGTCGATCACGGCTCGCCTACGGTAATTACCATAAATCGACCATACATTATCGGAGAGCAGCTCTTTCCTGAACGCCAGACGGGACTACAGCTGCTTGGCTCAAGCTCCATGGGCCATACAACCGTAGGTTACCATCTGACGGTATCCAATGGTCGTGGACCAGTCGATTCGTATCAGGATCTCGACAATAACAAGGCGTTGGGCGGCCGTCTGTATCTTAGGGGACAGTGGTTGGGTGATCTGCAACTTGGCCTTTCAGGCTACTGGGGCGAGTACACAGACCGCGGAGCTGTACTGAGTACCATTGATGCTGCGGTTCGACGGCCACTCAATGAACAATTCACCGAGTTCTCGATGGCAGCCGATGCTCGATGGACGCTAGGCCCCTGGCTCTTTCAAGCAGAGGCGGTTGTTAATGAGCTAAGTTATAAGAACGGGAAACGCCCTGAAGTCTATCCTGGAGCATACGCTTCGAACCGCCGAGCATGGGGCTCCTATCTCATCACCATGTATGAACTGCCATGGTTTGGGATACGACCTTATGTAAGTGGGGAACTCTACAATTCGGGGACAAAAATCTCAGAACGCACTGTCATACTAATCGCTGGATTGAATATACGACCGATCCCAAACGTCGTATTGAAAGGAGAGTACATCCGTGTTGTTTTACCGGGCGCACCATCCGATACCGTATTTGGAGCCCCACTAAACGGACTTTCATTTCAAGTGGCTTGGTTTTTCTAAGGAGTTCAATTGCCATTGCTAATTCAAATACTCGTCGTCACATTAACTTTGCTTCTAGGAGTAAAAGACGCAAACGCCGGCGACCATAACGATGAAGCCCTATGTGTTATCGCTTCAGAAACAACAAAACTCTCGTCGGTATCTCATTCTCTTTTACGCGACATTTTCATAGCCAACCCCAACAATGCTCCATCTGGAGTTCGCATTCGTCCCTTCAACCTGCCGGCAGGAAACTCAATACGCGTTGCTTTTGACAGAGCGGTCCTAAACATGAGCCCAGAAGAAGCTGGTCGCTTTTGGGTCGATCAAAAAATTCGTGGAAACGCTCGATCGATCAGGACAATTCCTTCGCTGTTATTGCTAGAAAAAGTCATAGCCAAAATCCCAGGCGCTATTTCCTATATACCTCTGAAATACTATCGCGGTAAAGCGGCTTTGCTCACCGTTGATAAATACAAATGTGGCCAGCCCGGCTATCCTCTGCGAATGCCCAATACAAAAGCCCCTTAGCTTGCTCTCAACGACGAAAGACGCGTTTCAATCAAATCGATGGTTTTGTCTTTTGCAAAAGGTTTCTGCAGCCAAGGATTCGGTATTGATTTCAGAAAATTTTCTGCCGCCGGGGTAAACGCACCGCCGGTAGCAAAAACCATGCGATCTGCGTGATCGGAACCCAATTTCTCTAGCTCATGGAATAAATCCATACCATTCATTCCTGGCATCATAAGATCACAAAGCACCAAATCAAAATGGTCATGTTTATACAAATCCAGCGCTTCTTTCGCGTCCGTGCTTACTTGAGTATCGTAGCCGGACAACAAACGCTTCAGAGCTCTTCCTACATTTTCTTCATCATCGACAATCAGAATGCTGGCTTTGGCACTTTGCTTTTCCATTTCTTCGAAATCCTTTCCTTCCACAAGTCCTTGTTCAGCACCCACTTTTCGTTCAGATTCTTGCGCACGCAACAAAGTAACTACCGCCGATACGCCTTTGTTGGCATTGTTGATTAGCTCTATCTCGCCCTGAAAACCGTTGATTATCGTACGACAAATAGACAACCCAAGCCCTGTACCTTCTCCAACATCGCGTGTTGTAAAAAACGGATCAAAAATACGGCTCATGACTTCCTCGGGAATCCCGACTCCATTGTCACAGACTTCAACAACAACATTGCCGTCCTGCCGAGTTTGTATCGTCAGACGGATTTCTTTGTTAGGGTTGTCTTGTTCCATCGCTTTTAAAGCGTTAACAATAAGATTAACAAAAACCTGCTCAAGACGCCACCGATCAGCCATCACAAGTGGGACCTCTTGAAAATCGGTTACAAGCTGCACTTGATGGTGCAGTTGATTGTGCAGAAGCTTAACCGCTCCTTGCATGGTAGAAACAACGTCAACTTCGGTAGTATCACCTTCTTCATAGCGAGAAAAAGCTTGTACATCTTGAATAATTTTCTTAATGCGTTCGCCACCCTCGATAGCTTCTTGAATCACCTCACACAACTCGTCTACATCAATCTCACGCCATTGTTCCTTCAGTTTAGTCAACTCTACTTGACAAAAATCCAGATTGGCCAAGACATAGCTCAACGGATTATTTATTTCGTGACTGATCCCACCCGTCAGTCTGCCAAGGGCCTCCAGTTTTTGCGTCCGCCTCAAACTGCGTTCAGCTCGCAACCGTTCTTCCATCTCATGGCGCAGTTGTTCGTTAGCGTTTTGCAAATCTCGAGTTCGCAGCTTCACCTGGCTTTCAAGCCCATGCAATAAAATCCGGTTGCTCCGTATGGCATACCACTTTTCCGTTAATGCCGATGCGAGCTGGCGAACCTCAATGGTATTGAAAGGTTTCTTTAATATAAGGAGACGATCACTTTGACCAAGGATGGAAATCATCTGTTCCCAGGAATAGTCCGAATACGCCGTGCAGATGACAATTTGAATGTCAGGATCAACTTTCCATATTTCAGAAGTCGTCTCGATACCATCCCAACCAGGCGGCATCCTCACGTCTATAAAAGCAACCGCATAGGGCTGATTTTCTTGAATAGCCTGTCGAACCAGCCCTAGAGCTTCTTTGCCTTGATACGCTGAATCGATCTTGAAACTTAGATCCGGAACATTGGATGTCGGTTTTTCAAACAAGGCTTCTTCAAGAGCGGCAAGCTCCGAACTTGTCGATGACTGGGGTGCGAGAATTTTTTGGAAGTCGCTGTGAATCTGCTCGTTGTCATCGACAACTAAAATACGTGATTTCGAATCCATTGTATTCTCAAAGGCATTGGGTCGCTGTTCTGTTTCTTGATGCGGCATAGTCGGAGAATAAGGGTTAGTCTACTTTCTCAACCGGAGTTATCGGAAGTTCAAGGCGAAAAATAGCACCTTGGTTTATTCCAAAACTGCTGCAGCTCAAAATGCCTCCCATGGCTTTCGCAGTATTGTGTGAATTATACAAACCATAACCATGACCGTTTTTCTTGGTTGTAAAGCCATGACTAAAAACCCTGCTCATATTTTCTTCCGCAATTCCAAGACCATTGTCACTAACAGTAATACAAAAAAAGTCACTTCCAAGCGATGCAGCCTTAATGCAAATCGCTTTGTCCATGCGCTCGCTTACTTTTAGCGACTGTTCTGCGTTCATTACAAGGTTGATAAGGATTTGCAGCACCCGGTGTCGATCCACAACGATTTGATTTGGCGCATCCACAACATTGGTCGTCAAAAAGATAGCATGACGCTGACAAGACGCGCTCACAAACGAGGCAGCGTCATCGATCAACTCCTGCAGCAGACAAGGCTCAGCCCTACCCGTGGATTTGGCGTAACGCTGCTGAGTGCTAATCAGAGAATGAATGTGACGAAGTGTGCCACGGACGACATTGCTTTCGTTTACTAGATCAGCATTCTTTTTTGCAACTTCTGCAATTGCCGCACTTAGATATTTTATGATGACCTCAGCGTCCTTGGTCCCAAGAAAACTTGTCATGCCATCTTCATGCTCCGTCAGAATCCCAATGGCTTTTTCAATCTGGGGAAGACGCGAATCGCGAAGACCTGCATGCAGAAGGTCGGAAGAGACACTAACCGTGTTTAGAGCATTGCTAAGGTTATGAAGCACACTCGCCGCTACATCCTCTGCGGTGGTGGCTCTAGACATGCACTGAGTACTTTCACTTAATTTCTCGATGCATCGATTTCCAAGAACATAGACAGCAAGACCTGTTTGTTCAGCTGAAAAATGCAATATCACAGCGCGAATCTGAGAGTCGACCTTTGCCATTGTCGTCTTGAGAGGCAAACTGAGCGTTGCTTGCGATTCAAATTTCAACATTGCTTCAAGGTCGTTAACTAAGACAACGCTCGTTAGACTCTTTCCAACAGGATCATAACGAAGAAATTTTTGCATTTCGCTATTGGCGTACATAACAACTTCATGGGCTGCCACCAGGGTCGGAAGAGGCGAGTGGTCCACCAAGATTTCCCACGGTGGTACCGAAGGAATACCGGTTGGTTTCAACTGCGCTGGGAGAATTGGTGACATTTCAATTCAACTAGTTAATACGGCTAAAAAAACCGAAACTTTAATTCATTGGCATCATCGGAGACCAAGTGAATGCCGGCCAAACACGCCGCAATGGTACTCGACTTCTCTACAAAGAGTTGTGCTGTACGGACTTGGCTGAAATGTACACCCCTAGCCAATCAATCACGCAAAATATCGCTGTCTTACTCGCTCAGTCGCCGTTCTTCACGGTCCTTGACGTACTCGAGCACAATGGCAGCCGTTTCTTCAATAGCTCGTCCACTTACATCCAC
Organism: Myxococcales bacterium; assembly: GCA_016699535.1. NCBI lineage: Bacteria > Pseudomonadati > Myxococcota > Myxococcia > Myxococcales > Myxococcales bacterium. The sequence goes on along the minus strand of CP064980.1, from coordinate 1,927,792 downwards.
AATGAACCAATCCGGATGCTGCGCGAATATCGAATTGGTGTAATCAAGCTCCTCACGAATATGGTCACGCATGGCATAGTTGGTCTCTGAAGGCATGCCAAGTTGCTGTAAACGTGCACGACGAATTTCCAAGAGTTGATTTAGATCAATCGTCAACCCTACAACCCGCTCCGGAGGAATTTCAAATAGTTCAGGAGGAGGGTCCACACCAAGAACCAAAGGGACATTGGCAACTTTAAGGCCGCGCCCTGCCAAATAGGTCGAGAGCGGCGTTTTACTCGTTCGACTCACACCGGTTAAAATAAGATCAGCCCGGCTTAGATTACGCGGCTCACGTCCATCGTCGCTTTTAACCGCAAACTCAATAGCCTCAACTCGCTTAAAATAGTCATCTGACAGAGGTAGCGCGGAAGACGGAACATAGGTGGGATTAGCCTGCAAAAAGTTAGACACTTTTCCCATAAGGGCGCCAATCACATCGACTGCACCCAAATCGTTCTCAACTGACCAAGCGTGAAAAAAATCTCGCATCTCCGGAGAAACCAAGGTGAATACAACCATGGCTTGGTCCTCTTTTGCTTTCTCGAGAACCTTTTGCGCTCGCTCTTGGTCCCGTACTCTTGTGAAAACGCGAACTCGAACTTTGTGCTGAGGAAATTGCAACAAGGCAGCACGGACCACACGCTCGGCGGTCTCGCCAGTTGAGTCACTAATGACGTAGATAGGTCGGTTCACCATAAGCAGTCCGAAGGAAGGACGACTTTAACGCTTTTTGTGCAATCGACGTGAAAGCTTCTTTCCGCCCATGCGATTAACGCGACGGCGGTTCTTGGCCTTTAGCTTAGCGCGCAATCGCTTGCTCTTCGTACGGGAACGTCCAGCTGAATCTGCAAATTGATGAATATACACAACAAACCTCTTTTTTATCGGAACCGCTTTTTACGCATAAATAAGCATCGGTGCAACTACCATATACCCTTTTGCAGAATTGTTGGAGTGCGGTGGACCGTAATCCTACAGTTAAATCGCTATTTTTATGATGATTTAGCGCCTTTTCGGCAGGAGCGGCCTCGTTATAAGCCGAGTTGTCTGCCTGCCGAGAACAACCTGACGAGCAAATAAGCCACTCCCAGGCCCAAAACCAGGCCCATGGTGAGCGTGCCTTGAAAGACTGCCCCACTTCCATACGACGTTAGTCCAAATTGCCCGTGGAACTGAGCGTAACTCCCCACCACCGACAAGCGGTTCCAAAAGACCAGGACCAATGCGATCGCACCGAGTGCACCGACGCCCGCCATGGCCAGAACGAGGCCCTCTCGATGTCCTCTCACCCAAAATGCGCCGAGCAAAAAGCCGGCAAGTCCAATGAGAATCTGCAACATAAAACCCAACAGCACCAGAGCAGAAGGTATGGTTGCAGTATCCATGAGGTAAAGAAGCGACCAATCGCCATGAAAGATGTAAAAATATGCAGTTTGCGGAAGCAAGACCAGAAGCATGAAGATGAAATAAGCACCACAGGCCCGAGAAAACAGCGCGGGTCGCGGGCTAAGGCACAGATCGCCACGTGCAGCGAGCGCCGCAGCAAGGCCTGTTGAAAAGCCTAAAAGTACAAGTGTCGGCACTGGCAAGAAACACACTCCCGGAAGGATGACCTAGGTTAAACTATCGCCACCACCCTGCGACAGTCCCAAAAACCACTAGCAATATGACATTTGTTTGCTCTGCCTACAATATCCCATGCACTCGGAGCCCACCACTCTTTTGTTGTATCAATCGTTCGCTGACTTCTCCTACACGGACACTCAAACGCCCACAAAACTGATTTCTAAAGGCATTTCACGGGCCTGGAATGATGCTTAAGACTTTCCTGCTTGGCGCTAGGACGCTACACTAAAGGCGTGAGAGAAGTTTTTTCAAGGACAGAACGATGGAGCTAAAACAGCAGCTCAAGCTGTCCCAGCAACTTGTCATGACACCCCAATTGCAGCAAGCGATTAAGCTTCTGCAAATGTCCCGCATGGAGCTGGTTGAATCAGTACGAGAAGAAATGTTGGAAAATCCCGTGCTCGAAGAGCAGGCAGAGACCAACGATAGCCCCAAGGACAATGTTCAAGCTGAAAGCGTGGATGGCGACAACAGCGCAGCTTCGGACAACTCAAACGATATTGACTGGGAGCGCTATCTCGAAAACCACGCCAATCAAGCCCCCATGCCAACGATTCGACGAGGCGACAACGACGAGCTTCCTGGGGTCGATCAAACAGCAACACGCGCCGAGACCATTGCCGAGCACCTCACTTGGCAATTGCAGATGACTGATTTTATTGAGGAAGAGAAGAACTTTGCAGCCCTGGTCTTTGGCAACCTCGATGAGCGTGGCTACTTACGTATCGAAGGCCTCGAGCCAAGCGAAGTTGTACCCAAACTGGCCCAAGAAGCCGAGATCGATCCGGAAGATGCGGAAGAAGTGGTCAAACTGATTCAACGCTTTGATCCTGTCGGAGTAGCTTCTCGCGATCTCAAAGAGTGTTTGCTTATCCAAGCTGAGCACTACGGCATGGATATGCTTGTGCGCGCAATTATCGAGAATCATATTTCGGATCTCGAGAAACGCAACTACAACGCCATCGCCAAAGCGCTAAACTTTTCGTTGGAAGACGTCTACGATGCAGCCGAGTTGATCGGAGGCCTGGAGCCACGCCCTGCACGTTCCTTCACCACCGAGGATCCTCAATACATCACCCCCGATGTCTATGTGCATAAGGTCGGTGATAAATATTTTGTCGTATCAAACGACGACGGTATGCCTCGGTTGCGTATTAGTTCCTTCTATCGTTCAGCGTTTTCTGGAGAAAGCACAGAAGCAAAAGAATACATCCAAAACAAACTAAGAAGTGCGCAGTGGCTTATTCGCAGCATCGACCAACGACGCAAAACCATCGTTCGGGTCACGGAATGCATTGTTGAAAAACAAAAAGACTTTTTTGAAAAAGGTGTCGCCCATCTCAAGCCAATGATTCTTAGGGACGTCGCCGAAACGGTTGAGATGCACGAAAGCACCGTCTCACGCGTCACGAACAATAAGTACGTTCACACGCCTCAGGGAATTTTCGAACTAAAATATTTTTTCAACAGCGGAATCCGACGCAGCCACACCGAAGACATCGCCTCAGAAAGCGTCAAACAGAAGATAAAGAAATTCATCGCCGATGAAGACTCCAAATCACCGCTAAGCGACCAAAAACTCGTGGAAATGCTTTCTGCGCAGGGCATCGTCATCGCTCGCCGAACCGTTGCAAAATATCGAGAAATGTTAGGTATCCTTAGTTCTTCAAAGCGTAAGAAATATTTTTAGAGCTTAGTTGTTTCTACATAAACAGCTTTTGAAAACACAAAACCGGGGAGGAAGCATGAGAATCGCGTTCACGTTTAGGGATATGGATCCTTCAGACGCGCTGCGGGAATACGCGCGACACAAAGTTGCTAGGTTGCAAAAGTACTCAGATACGCCTTTAGACGCCGAAATCACCGCTTCATTGGACGGGCACTTGCAATGCATCGACATGAACATCAGTGCCGATGGGAACACCTATCTTGGGCACGAAGGCTCCGACAGCCTCTACGCCTCCGTTGACCTCGTCATGGACAAAATCGATCGGCAAATTCGAAGAAGCAAGAAGTACGCCAATCAGCGCCGCCGTCGTTCCTCAGCGGATGCCATGGCAAAACCTGACCGAAGCAGGTAAGATCTAGAGCAGCACTCTAGACAATAGAGAACAACACACCACTAGGGTGCCGGTGGCACGTGCGAATTGTTATAGTTACAGGCATGTCAGGTGCAGGCCGGAGCACGGCTTTGCACGTCTTAGAGGATCTCGGCTTTTATTGCGTCGATAACCTCCCTCCCGCTCTTGCGCCAGATTTAATACACATGCTTGAAGACACTGACGGCGTGAACTGGGTGGCGCTTGGGATAGACCTTCGCACGGGCACCTTTTTGGAAGGCACCGACGAAGTCTTAGATCGACTCAGCGCACAAGGCCATGAGCTCGAAGTCCTCTTTTTGGACTGCCAAGACGAAACACTCGTGCGGCGCTTTAGCGAAAGCCGCAGACCTCACAGATTGGCACCCGCAGGAGATTTGCCGGGCGCCATTGCACGGGAGCGAGAACAACTTGCTTCACTTCGAGAACGTGCCAGCTACGTAGTCGATACAAGCTCGCTCACCGTACACGAGCTAAAGCGCCTGCTGTCTGAATATGCCGAGGCAGGAAAAAGCGAACGGCTACCCATGGTGCTACGTTTCATGTCCTTTGGCTTTAAGTATGGGTTGCCAATCGATGCTGATTTGGTTTTCGATTTGCGTGCGCTGCCCAACCCCCACTTCGTCCCAGAATTAAAGGCCAAGACGGGGGAAGACCCCGACGTGAGCGACTTCGTTCTAAAGGCACAACAAAGCCAAGAATTGCTAGCTGACATTGAGCAGCTCCTTCGTCGGCACATTCCGAACTACGAACGAGAAGGCAAAGCTTACCTTACGGTGGCCCTAGGCTGCACAGGTGGAAAACACCGCTCAGTCGCACTGAGCCGAGAATTGTACAGCGTTTCTCATCCATGCCCGCCGTATCACTAGCCCACCGCGACATCGGAAAGTAAAATTTTCTCCTTTGAGCATGGGAACCCTACGTCTCTTTGCAAGCTTGGCAGCTATAGGTCGATCTTGGGTACCGTTAGTCAAGCCATTGGACTAGCTGATCATCTGTCATGGGACCTTGGTAGCTTTTGCTTATTTTGCCTTGCTTATCGAGCAGAAAGTAAGCAGGGATGACGTTTAAAACACCAAAATCGCTTTTTCCTTGGAGAAGTGAGTTGCTGGGATCGTAGGCAATTGAAAAATCAGCCTGCAAACTTGCCTTGAACGCTCTGAGAATACGGCCTGGTTCAGGCTGTACGGCAATTGCCAGTATCGTTATTTCAGAATGAGTTTTGTGGAAGGTTTCCACATGATGCAAAGCAATCTGTGAATAGCCATCAAAGGTCGTAAAAACAAAAACCAGTAAAGGATGTCCCCGGAACGCCTCAATTGGAAGCTGAGCGCCATCTGCATCAATCAAGTCGATACGCACCTCGTCGTTTTCACGAACCGTGGTACCTTGGTATGCTGAATTTCCCGAACAACCCAAGCACATCAGGCCGATGCTCAGGACAATTCGCAATACTTCTCGCTTCATTTGTTTTTCTGAAGACGTTGTATTTCTTCCAAGTGAGCTTTGCTCTTTTCCGTAAAAGCACCCTTTGGTTCTTGTTTAAGATAACGACGAAAGCTTTGTGCAGCTTTTGCATAACTTCCCATAGCAGCAAGAATGCTTCCGCGAAAATAATGAACGGCGGTATACTTCGAGTCTTTTTTCTCAAGCTCATCCAACGTAGCCAATGATTGCTCGGATGCGCCATTTGCATGCTGTGCGATGGCAAGTTCGGCCAAGACCGCAGGGGGCAATTCTTTAAGCAATGTTTTCACGTTACCTAACACCCTAACCGCCAGTGCTGCATCTCCAGCACGCCGCAGACCGCTTGCTATCTCGATAAGCATTTGGGCGTCGTTTCGCGCAAGCGGATAAGCCTTTTGCAATTTTGTCTTCGCCGCATTCACATCATTTGCAGCAAGCTCAATCAAAGCTAGGTTAGTGAGAGGAAGAGGGTCAGACGGAAGTAGTTTGATGGCTCGCTGATAAGCAACTTTAGCTTTGTCGAGTTGCCTTGAATCTTCGAAGCTAAGCGCTAAGTTCAACCAAGCGTCTCCGTAAGTTGGATCAATTTTTACTGCGTCGCTCAGTAATTCCTGAGCGCGCCTTAGGTTACCCTGCTCGCGAAGCAGCACCGCAAGATTGTTCTTTGCCTGAACAAACTGCGGTAAAAGCCGTTCCGCCTCTTGATACTCCGGGATAGCTAACTGAGGTTGTCCCTGCAGCTCTAGCACCAAACCAAGATCAAAATAGGCGCGTGCATCTTGTGCGTTTTCAATAATCGCTGAACGAAATGATGCACTTGCTTCACCAAGCTCGCCAATGCTCATATAGCGCTCTCCCCTTTTTACCAATGGACTTGCATCCGGAACGAGAGCATCTTCGTGCTCACTCGCCTGTTGCTCCTTCGTTTCGTTTTGTTGCTCCTCAGGACTAGGTGTTACGCCCGCACACCCAAATGCAGCCACATACAACAACAATCCTATTTCGTGTATTTGTTTCATTGTTTTTCCTTGTACAGTCTTTCTAGCGCGTTTTTAAGTTTACTCTTAAGGGAGTCGAGAGCCTCTTTGTCTTCGATTTTTTCTTCCTTCAAGGTTTGCACATAAAAAACGTCAGCAACGCTCACGCCTTCGGTGCTGAGTTTGGATAGTCCAATGGTGAGGCCCTCTTCATGGAACACCTGGGAAATAGTGTAAAGCAGACCTGCATGATCATGAGTATACACATCAAACACCGTGAAATACCGAGAGGAATTATTGTCGACATTTATCTTTGTTGAAACCTTAGGTTGTTTACGTTTGGTCCAAACAGGTGGATTTGAACGCTTTTGAATGATTTCCTTGGAGGCTTGGTCGCCAGAGAGTAGACCAGCAATTGCATCTTGAAGAGCGCTCAGAAACTGCCCGTTTATTTTTCTCTTTGTTGCAACGTAGAAGACGTCAAACACTTCTCTTTTTCCGCCCTCTTGTAAACGCGTGTAAATTTGTGCAGAGCGCACTTCGATGTGATGCGCAAAAAACACTTTAGCAACCGAAGCAAGCAAGCCTGGTTTATCCTCACTCAACAGGATCATTTCCTTGAGTTCAGGATCGGGTCCTTCGCGAACAACCAGGCTCAATGGCTTTGATGCATTGTCGTTATAAATTGCAGCATGAGCACGAATTGCTTCGGGAGTGTTTGAAAGCACATATCGTCTAGGAAGACCAGTCCAGAAACGCGTCAGTCGTAGTTGCTCTGCTTGATCTTTTGTGTTTGCTAAAAGCTGTTCTCTTATATCAGCCGCGCGCTCCTGACGTGACAGCGACGCTGAGCCATCCATAGCGTCCACCGCAGTCCGGAATAAACTATCAAGCATGCGATCTTTCCATGCATTAAGTGCATGCGGACTCGTGGTAGATAAATCAGCAATTGTAAGTAAGTACAGATCCCTTAGTCGATCAACCGAGCGTACTTCTTTGATAACTTCTTCGATAATAATGGGATCACTAATATCTCGCCGCATCGCCCAATGATAAAGACGCAAATGAGCGCGAACCAGCCACTCGATATGTTGAGCGTCGACTTCTTGTATACCAAGGCGCTCGCAGACTTTCTTTGCGATATCGGCTCCAATGTCGGCATGGTGACCTTTGCGACCCTTGCCGATATCATGAAGCAACAAAGCAAGTTGAAGCGGCCTGCGCCGCGAAGAATCTGTAGCCAGGTGTGTGGCTAAAGGCCATTCCTCTGCGAAATCACCTCGAGCAATAGCCGCTAATCGATCGACAGCAGCCACAGAATGCACATCAACGGTGTACACGTGATAGATGTCATGTTGAACACGGCCACGCACGTGCTCAAACTCGGGAATCATCGCGAGGATCAAACCGACTTCAAGCAACTCTCCCAAGATGGAGCCTCTACGTACCTTTGCAACACCTTCAAACGAAAGCAATTCGAGAAACAAGGAAGCCGCTTCAGGATGCGCTCTCAATGCCTTGCACCAGTTTTCATCTCCCGCTTTTCGCGCCACAGCGTCGCGACCCAACACCGAAGGTCTCTTATCTTGACGCACGACTTGACGATAAAAATGCAGTGCCGAAATTGGCTCATTTTCCAAACTAGAAAAATCAGAAAAAATAATTTCCTCTTCGCTTTGCGCCACTCCGCTGCCAAGCTCAGTCGGCTTACTTCGAGGCAAGGTCGAGCTCGTCGCCCGCGCAAGTAGACGGTCGGTAACCGATGCTATGGTTTGGGCATGCTGATAGTAGTGCCGCATAAATTGTTCGACCGCGAGATCCTCTGCATCGACATATGCAAAAAGAAGCGCAATCTCTTCTTGGTCTTCAAAAGTAAGTCGATCTTGCTTCCTTTGAGCTCGAACATGAAGTGCATTTCGCACACGCCACAAAAACTCACAACTCTGCTCGAGCTCCAGCAGTTCGCGACTATGAAGCCTGTCCTGTGCGACTAGATCAGCGAGCTCGACGGCATTCCAACTTGTTCTGGCTACCCAGCCAATTACATCCGAATCGCGAAGGCCTCCACGGCCAAGTTTCACCTCCGGCTCAAGCAAAAAAAGAGAGCCACCAAAGCGTTCATGGCGTGCAGCCGTATCATCACGGAGCATCTTTAGAAAATGCCTCGAATGCTTTGATTGGAGTTTTTCTAAACCCTGTTTTTTGAGTTCGTTGACCAAACTGGAGTCACCAACGATGGGCTGCAAATCAAGCAGAGTCGTCGCGGTGGTCAAGTCGTTGGTAGCGAGCGCTAACGTTTCTTCAACCCCACGCACAGCGTGCCCTACGCTAAGCTTGGCATCCCAAAGCGGATATAAAAGAGCTTCTGCCCAAAGCTGCACGTGTTTATCTTCCGGATCATCACATAACAAAACCACATCCACATCCGCAAAAGGAGCAAGCGTGCCTCTTGCAAAGCTTCCAACCGCTGCAAGGGCAGCGCGTTTTTTTATTTTTGTTAGAATGTCCTCACTACTCTTTGCTAAACTTCAAGTAATACGTGCATGTGCTGAGCATGCTGTCCTGCCGCTACCATGCCCGCTTCGTCACTTCCTAGATAATCACTAATGGAACGCCGAAACGTTTTAAGCTTTGCAAGCTGTTCATTCAGTTGAATTTGCACTGACTTGCCATCGCCTGTGACTGTATGTTGTTTGTTCGAATTACTCATTTTCACTCAAATAGCTCAGCATGCCTTCGGCAACACCCTCAGCTAGCAACTGCCGGTAACGTCGTGTCTTGAGAAGCTGTGCCTCGGTAGGATTAGTCATAAACGACGCTTCGACAAGCACCGATGGTACGTGAACCCCGGCAAGCACGAAAAACAAAGCGCGTCTTATACCTCGGTCCTCTACTGTCGGATAATGTTGTCTGGCAGAAGCCAAAAGACCACGATGAATCAAAGCTGCCAGGCGCTCAGATTTCGGCATTTGGCCTTGACGCTGTAAAGATGCAAGGACGGTCTGCAACCCACTTACCTTTGACTCGTCAACGCCATTTTCTCGCGCAGCTAATCTCAAAGCATGTTTGTCATCGCTTGTGTCAAGAACAAAAGTTGCAATACCGCCCTCTTCTGGATTGGGAAGTGCGTTTAGGTGTATGGAAACAAAAGATCAGCTTCCAAGCGATTTGCCATGGTTGCGCGCTCTTCCAAAGTGATAAAGCGATCCGTCTTACGTGTTAGAAAAACCTTGGCTCCTGGAACCAATCTCTTGATAACGAGTTGCACACGACGAGCTATATCGAGCGCATAGTCCGCTTCCTTATTTCCGTCAGCTGCTTTTGCTCCAGTGTCTTGCCCCCCATGGCCTGGATCAAGAACAACGACAAAGGGTTTAGTGGGCAGAGCGATGCCTACTTGTTCCGTATCAAAATCAACGACAATTTGAAAAGGAGCGGGCAGAAAGCCAACCCGAACTTGCCAGCGATTCGGAAGCAAGAATTCGACTACCACCGTCTTGTCATGTTTGAACCTGAACGCTGCGTTATCTGGACCAAAGGGCGTCCAGCGTCTAGGCAACTGTAGTCCGGAAGGAATGATGACATCCGTCATCGCGATGCCCCACCTTCGCAAACCGTCGTGTTCAACAATCGGATCGAGTGATTTAAAAACCACTGGACCATCAAAACGAAAACTAACCGTCGAACTGCTTAGGGTGTGACTAATTGTCGAACTAGAGCCCTTTTGCGGCAGCACCACCTCTTCAAGCCGCACCTTTCTCTTCGAGGGACTGGCAGCATCCTGTTTCGTTCTAACGGCCACTCGAGATGAATGGCTTTTGCTTTGAGTTGACTGCGCCCCCTCTCCCTCCCTGTCGGCTAAGGAAGGACGACACGCGAAAAGCTGCAAGCAAAACACAAGCAATATCGGCAACGTTGAAGGCAAAAGCATGCTATATTTTGTCAATAGCATGCTTTGAGGGCTTTTTTTAATTGGATTTTCAAAGCATGTCGGACATTGGGGCACATAAACGAAACTACCAAACCCGAGAAGGGTACTCTATAATGATGATAATGAAAGATCGGCAAAGCTTAGAAACACAAGGTCTAGTCGATTGGGCTAAAGATGGCTCTTTCGACGTTGAGCACTTTGAAGCCCTAGCCGCAACCCATGTTGCGCCTTGGAAGGCTACTCAAATTGCATCCGATGCTCCGAAATCGGATCCTGCAGACTTTCCAGCGCAGCAGGCCCGTGCGCTTGCTGAAGTAGGCTTCGCTGAAACCTTATTGCGCAAACCGGATCCGGATACCGAAGATCAAAATACCTTCACATCATCCGCAACCGCATCGGCATCAAAACAATCCGCTGCCTGGCAGTCCCAGCCAATGGCCGATGACTTCCCAGTAGAACTGCCCGAAAAGAAGGCACCGTCCAAAAAAACACTCATGATCGGAGCGGGCGCAGCTGCCATAGTCTTAGTTGCACTTGGCACATGGGCACTAGGTGGCTCCGACGATAACCCCGAAAAACAACCTGAACCAAGCAACGCACAAGCCTCTGAAAAGGCGCCATCCACTGGCGCAGCTGCAAGCTCTACCCCAGCTAAAAAAGCCCCCAAACCCGTCTCGGGCACCAAGGTTGAGAAGCCCGCAGCACCCGAATTGCTTGAACTACAAATCCAGGCACTCCCAATCGAAGCAAGCGTTACCATGAATGGGCTTGAGGTCTCGAATCCTTTTAAGAGCGAAGTAGAGTCAGGTAGTAGCTTGTTATTTGAGGCGAAGGCGACTGGATATGTCACGCGCAGCATGACAGTTACTGTGGATAGACCGCGAAGCATTACGCTCACTTTGCAAAAAGAGGCGGCTCCTAAGGCAGTCAAGGCTCCCGTTAAAGCAAAGAAACCCGTTAGGCCACGTCCTCGGCCCAAAACTCCTGCGTCGGGCAAGATTATCAAAGACAATCCCTATTGAAGATCTAAAGAGCAACTTTAGCCCCGCCGTACCCCATCGGCAGTCAAAGATGACGATTCACGCCTAAACCCTTATCTACAAAGGAAATAACCAGTGCTCTGTCTCTCTGAGACATTGACCGCGAAGGTAGCTTTCGCTAGCTTCCCTGGACTGTGAGCGGCCTAGACTATTCAAAAGCAGGCGTCAGCATCGACGCTGGTAACGCATTTATCGATCGCATCAAAAAGCACGTGCATTCGACCCGTACACCCCATGTGCTTTCAAGCGTGGGCGGCTTTGCGGGACTTATGTCGCTGCCCAAAGGACTCAACGATCCTGTGCTCGTTTCCGGCACCGACGGCGTCGGCACAAAACTCAAACTCGCCTTTGAGCTCAACAATAACTCGAGCATCGGAATCGATCTCGTTGCAATGTGTGTCAATGATGTGCTCACCGTGGGAGCCTCTCCGTTATTTTTTCTTGATTACTTTGCCACCGGCAAGCTGCAAATCGATCAGGCTGAGGCCGTCGTCTCTGGTATTGCTCAAGGATGCCGCGAGGCCGACTGTGCCTTGATCGGCGGGGAAACCGCCGAACTCCCTGGCTTCTACCAGGGAGGAGAATACGATTTGGCTGGCTTTTGTGTAGGCATTGTTGAGCGCGCTCGCATATTGAATTCTGAAAGCATTAACGAAAACCATGTCATCATTGCTTTGCCTTCAACGGGACTCCACTCCAACGGCTATGCACTGGCAAGAGCAGCCCTTTTTGAAACCAAAGCTTTCAAGCTAGAAGATAAACCATCGGAACTCGATGAACCCTTGGCAAGCGCACTACTTCGACCCACGAAAATCTATGTCAAAGCTCTCAAACCTCTGCTAGCAGAGCAGCTTATCGATGGTCTATGTCACGTTACTGGCGGCGGGATTGTTGAGAACCTGCCACGTATCTTACCAGAAGGTTATGCAGCCGAGATTGACACCGAGGCTTGGAGCAGACCTGCGATTTTTGAGCTTATCGCACGTAGCGGACAAATATCAGAAGACGAAATGCGACGTGTCTTCAATTTAGGCGTTGGAATGATACTCCTCGTTGAAAGCAAAAAGCTATCACGAGTAAAAACGCTTCTTGATACTCAAGATGAAACTTATTTTGAATTGGGCAAGGTCATCAAAAGCGAGCACGGCGCTCGAGTGGTTTTCAGATGATGCGAATTGTCGTTTTAGCGTCTGGAAAGGGAAGCAACCTTAGCGCTCTAATCTCAGAAGCAAAGCGCACTCCCGACGATTTTCAAATCGTCGCGGTACTCTCCGAGAAAGCAAAATGCTATGCAGTCCAAATCGCAAAAGACGAAGGTATTCCAGTTCGGTTGATCTTGAAAAAGGACCATGAACGCCGTGACTCATGGAACAAAGCCTAGGCCGACGCAGTGGCTGCTTATGATGCTCAGCTGGTTGTCTTAGCTGGGTTTATGCGAATCTTAGACAATCAATTTCTCTGCCGGCACGGCAACTACACGATCAACATTCACCCTTCGCTTCTGCCTTGCTTCCCTGGCCTTCATGCACAACAGCAAGCCATCGATGCAGGCGTCCGTATTAGCGGAGCCACGGTGCACCTTGTCGATCAAGGTGTGGACACAGGCCCCATCCTCGCCCAAGCTGCTGTGCCCGTGATGCTTGAAGACAGCGCTCAAACACTGCATGAACGTATCCAAAAAACCGAACATCCTTTGCTCTGCTCAGTTGTAAGACGTATCGCATCAGGGGAAATCACATTAAATCCTGTCACCCTTTCTGTGAAAAAAACCACAACGGAGTCCACCTTTCTCTTCTCGCCGCCTCTTCAGGAATAGTTTTATGTCTGCGCGTTTTTATGATGTGTTGATCTTAGGAACAACACCACCGGCCTTAGCGAGTGCGGCTTTCTTGGCGAAAGGCGGCTTCCGGGTTCTTGTGCTTGGGCAAAACACTTATCCGTATTCTTACCGGATCAACGGAATTGAACTGCCGCGGCTTACTTCGAGAAGCTATGGGCTGAGCTCGACCCTATCGACGCATATTTTAGCCAAGCTTGGTCTAGGTCAAGAGTTAAAGAAAAACACCATCAACAGACAACACGCTTTGCAAGTCTGTCTGCCAAATCATCGCTTCACGCTTGGGCCCAATCGCTTCGATAACGAAAAAGAAATTGAGCGTGAGTTTCCAGAAATAACAGCTCTAGCAAGTCGTTTTTTCGAACAGTGTGAAACCCTATCGGAAGCTTTTTCACGCTTAACTCGCACACAACTCAGCCTACCGCCCGCCGGCCTAAAAGACAGCCTGCAACTTGGTTTGCGCTTCTTTCAAACCGTCAATCGTGCACTGGTTCAACAAGGATACCTTCTTGAAGATTTCCCCACCCAGCACCCTTTTCGAAAATCCATTGGAGCTATTTACCAATGCACGGCCTTCGATCGGCCCGATAACCCCGCTCCCGTCGATTTGGCGCGTGCTTTTGCACTTTTCACGCGAGGCCAAGATCTGGCCGCAGGAGAACTGTTCTTTGAACAAAAGCTTCGCGAAAAAATCTTAGCCTATGGAGGAGAGATTTGGGACGACGATAGAGCATCGAAAATCATTCTCAACGCAAAAGGAGCCACCGAGATTGAACTCGCAAATTCGGAAAAAGAAGTAGGCGCGAAAACGGTTCTCGTCGGCACGTCATTAAATGAATTTCTGGAACTACTTGAGGATCGACACCCTTTGGAGCCACTCTTTGAGCGTGTTGGCCAGCCCGCAGCCCATTTCGCGCGCTTCACTGTAAATCTTCTCATTCCGCGAAACTGTATCCCGCCTTCCACCCAAGGAGACCTACTCGTTGTTTCCAGCGCATCGAGCGCAGAACGAAACGATGAAATTCTTCACGTACAACAGCATCCGTGGCCTGAGGACGATAAAGTGCTCCTTTGTGTTGGAGGCTTTCTTCGTATTGATAAACATCGAGACCTGAGCCTAGACACCCTTCGGGAGGATACGATTGGAAAGCTCGAACAGGTTTTCCCTTTTATTCAAGATCATATCGAGCTCATTGACTCACCTCACGATGGCAAGGTTCCCACATCGCCTGGCGATAAAATGAAGGTTCATGTCGATCAACCTTGGACACGCGGTCCGCAAACCATGCCAACCATGTGGGAGTACCCCACGCGAGGATTACATGGGCTTGGCGGCTTGCCCTTGAGAACGCCACTGCGAAACTTAATCCTGTGCAACGACCAAGTCCTACCCGGACTTGGTATGGAGGGAGCACTCCTTACCGCGCAAGCCGCCACCAAGCGTGTCAATTTCATCGAACGCAGACGTGCATGGCTCCGAAAAGGGCCCTTTTTCGCAGCAGTTCGTTGTAAGGCGGAAAGCAGTGGCAAAAAACCGTCGAAATCTGTCGCCTACAGTGTGTGCACTAAATTATGTACCGCAAATGCCCTACTAGGATCGTGATCTGATACACTTAGTGCATGCAAGGCTTTGAGGATGAACAGCAACCTCGTTTCAATTTGCAACAGCTTCTACGTGTCATGGTTGAACGTGGAGGTTCTGATTTGCACGTCACGACCGGGTCGCCACCCCAAGTACGAATCGACGGCTCGTTAATTCCGCTCCGAACACCTCCGTTGGGACAAATTGAAACCAAACAACTGTGCTATTCAATCCTAAGCGAAGAGCAAAAAGTTAAATTTGAAAAAAACAATGAGCTTGATCTTTCGTTCGGCGTAAAAAACCTCGCACGTTTTCGTGCCAATATCTTCATGCAACGCGGTGCCGTAGCAGGTGCTTTTCGTATCATCCCATACAAAATACAAAGCTTCGAAGATCTCGGTCTACCTCTTGTAATCGCCGGTATGGCCCAACTTCCGCGAGGATTGGTGCTTATCACAGGGCCAACAGGATCCGGTAAATCAACTACGTTGGCAGCCATAATCGACAAGATCAACCGCGAGAGTCGCAAGCACATCGTCACAATTGAAGATCCCATCGAATACGTTCATCCTCACAAATCGTGCTTGGTGAACCAACGAGAGATCGGACGCGATACCTGGTCTTTTACAGCCGCCCTGAAGTCCATCTTACGTCAAGATCCGGATGTCGTGCTTGTTGGTGAAATGCGTGATCTTGAAACCATCGAAGCAGCCATGACGATCTCGGAAACGGGTCATTTAGTCTTTGCTACGTTGCATACAAACGGCGCCGTTCAGTCGATTAACCGTATTATCGACGCATTTCCTGCCCATCAGCAACCACAAATACGAGCACAGCTTTCTTTCGTGTTGCAGGGAGTTGTTTCGCAAACACTGCTTCCACTGGCCTCTGGAAATGGACGGGTGCCCGCTTTGGAAATCATGATTCCAAACCCAGCCATCCGCAATCTGATACGTGAAGACAAGGTTCACCAGATCTACTCGTCCATGCAGGTAGGACAAGGTACGAGTGGTATGCAAACACTCAACCAATCGCTGCTATCCTTGTTTACAACGGGAAAGATTACCCACGACGAGGCGATGACACGTTCGCCTGACCCAGTCGAGTTAGCAACCATGGTCGAGCGCGGACAACAGATGAGCACAGGCTCCAAGCGCTCGAAGTAATTGGCCGAGTTTTGACCACAAGCCCGAATTTCGAGTAGAATTGTAAAAGTATGCCTGAGTTTGTTTACGAAGCCAAAGCACGTACCGGCGAGATCAAGAAAGGAATGATCGAAGCCGAGTCTATTGAAGCTGCAAATAATCGGCTCCGGGCACAAAACTATTCGCCTATCAAGGTGAAAAAGAAACCAAGGGATTTAAGCATCTCCTTTGGTTCTCCAGTATCGCAAAAAGAACTCGTTATTTTTACCCGTCAGTTCTCTACGATGATCGATGCAGGTCTGCCTATCGTACAATGTCTTGATATCCTTTCTGGACAAGGAGAAAACAAACTTTTTGCCAAAGTGATTCGCGACATTAAGGGGCAGGTCGAACAAGGCTCGACATTTTCTGATGCCCTACGAAAACATCCAAAGGTGTTTGATGAGCTGTATGTCAACCTTGTAGCAGCCGGAGAAATCGGCGGCATCATGGATACCATCCTAAACCGCCTTGCAGTGTACATTGAGAAACGTGTTAAGTTAAAGCGACAGGTCCGTGGCGCTATGGTCTACCCTATTGGCGTTATGATGATTGCGATTGTCGTGCTTTCCATCCTTTTGATTTGGGTTATTCCCACCTTCGAAAACATGTTTAAAGATTTTGGCGCCGAAGATGCGCTGCCTGGACTGACACGTTTTGTTATTAACATGTCTCACTCCGTCGTAAGCAACCTTGTATGGATCATATTAGGCATCGTAATTGTCGTAACTAGCATCAGCTACAGCTACAAAATCCCCGCTGGAAAGAAATTTGGCATCGACTATTCTTAACCATGCCTATCATGGGCCCTGTGATACGAAAGATTGCAGTCGCCCGTTTTACGCGGACCATGGGAACCTTGCTCAGCTCTGGTGTTCCCATTCTCGAAGCGATGAACATCGTCGGTAAATCTGCTGGAAACGTCATTATTGAAAAAGCGATTATGGATACGGCGGATCGCGTCAAAGAAGGTACTACCGTTGCCGAACCACTAATGGAAACGAAAGTCTTTCCTCCTATGGTCGTGCAAATGATTGGCGTTGGAGAGGAAACCGGTGCCATGGATCAAATGCTGACCAAAATTGCAGATTTCTACGAAGAGGAAGTGGATGTTGCCGTTGGTGCAATGACATCCATGCTTGAGCCACTCATGATGGTAGTCATCGGAGGCATGGTCGGATTTATGCTTATCGCGATGTATCTACCCATCTTCAACATTGCCGGAGCAGTGAAGACGGAATGAGCGAGCCGCAGGTTCGGCATTCAGTCATCACGCCCTTTCTATCCGACAACTCTAAGCCTGCCGACAGCAAGGTTAAGCAACGCTTGATATTGCTAATAGCTGGCCGATTGATTGTAGCCACGCTGTTGCTCGGCGGAACGCTTGCTCTAACCATTGATCAAGACCCAAAGTTTCAAGGATTCACAACACGCTTCTTACTCGTGTTGATTGTTGCAACCTACGCAACGTCTTTGGCTTCCGCGCTAGCCTTACGAAAAAAGATCAACACCCATCTCTTTGCCTTCATACAAATCGGTTGGGACTTACTACTGTCGTCCTGTCTAATCTACCTTACAGGTGGCTTCACGAGTCTTTTCCCTTTCCTTTATGGCATTCAGATTCTGATGGCCGCGATTACGATAGGCCCGAAGAGCTCTCGTTTCACAGGAATTGCAAGCATTATTCTGTACGCGATCATCGGTTTTGGACTGGCAGGGGAAATCCTGCCCTTTCCCTCGGACCAAACCGGTAACAAGGCTTATTCTCTCGATGCCGAGGTGACCATCTTCGCGCTTTTACATGCGCTTGGCCTTGTCGTCGTTACTCTACTTGCCAGCAACTTATCCTCGCGATTGCGCTTGGCGGGCGGACGATTGCAACAAGCTACTTCCGATGCTGCACGTTATGCTCGGTTGAACGAAGACATTATTCGCTCGCTTTCATCCGGCTTAATTACGACAGATATCAACGGAATTATTCGAACCGTCAATCCATCAGGAGCACGCATCTTGGGGGAGGAAGCCGAAAAACTTATCGGTCTTTACGTCTA
This sequence comes from Myxococcales bacterium, assembly GCA_016699535.1. Classification (NCBI taxonomy): domain Bacteria; kingdom Pseudomonadati; phylum Myxococcota; class Myxococcia; order Myxococcales; species Myxococcales bacterium. Next base: position 1,909,956 of record CP064980.1, on the reverse strand, counting down.
TGATTTTTTTCCAGATCCAATAATGGATAGTTCTTTTGAAGATGAAACCGTAAAACGTTCAGGCGGAAGCGGCAAACGAATCGACGGAACAGAATTTCCTGTAGGCTATAGCTCTAGTCCTTTGCGTGATGCTGAAGGCCAGATTCACGGAGAACTCATACTCTTTCAAGACCTCACAGAAATTGAAAAGCTGCGAAGTGCTGCGCGCAGTGCAGAACGACTGGCATCACTTGGACGCCTAGCGGCTGGACTTGCCCATGAAATTCGTAACCCTCTGGGCTCAATTTCAGGATCGGTGGAAATCATCCGTGATTCACAAAGCTACAACGATGCCGACAGGCGCCTCCTCGACATTATTCTAGCAGAAACCGAACGTCTCAATGCACTTGTCACGACCATGTTGGAACTTGGCATTCCTAGAGAAACAACGCGCAGCGAGGTTAACCTCAACAAATTGTGCACTGATGTAGTCGAAGTCATCTCAAAAGGACTCGCTCGCGAGACGCAAATTGCATTTGAACTTAACCTTCCGGAGCCCCCTGTCGTCGCCATGGTAGACGCCGATCAAGTAAGGCAAGTACTTTGGAATTTGATCCGAAACGCTTTGCAAGTAGCACCTAGTAACTCGAAGATTGGCATCCATCTCTATCGAGATGCAATGAACGCAAGTTGTTTGGAAGTTGTCGATGAAGGCCCAGGAATTCCTCCAGCTAAAAAGGACAAACTTTTTGATATGTTTTTCACGGGCCGGCTTCATGGTGTCGGTTTAGGTCTAGCTTTGGTCAAACAAATCATGGATGCACATGGTGGCAGCATCTCGATCAAAGATCACCTTGATAAAGGAGCCTGTTTCGTTGCACGATTTCCAGAAACTTCAACGATCAAACAAAGTGCTTAGGAAGCGATCCGGTTCGTTTTGTCGCATCAAAGATTCACCCATAAGCACAGCATCGACACGTGAATCGCGCATGGCTTGAAACTCTTCTTTGGACTTAATGCCGCTCATATACACAGCTATTTTTGTATCGGGGATAATTTGCACCAACTCTTTTGCTCGTTGAGAGTCGACGCTAAAACTACGTAAATCACGGGAGTTGATGCCAACAATCGTTGCGCTTGTATCCAGCACACGGCTCAGCTCTTCGGCCGAAGCACACTCAACGACAGCTTCCATGCCAAGCTCACGTGTTTTGACGATCAAGCGAACTAACTCGACCTGATCCAATACGCATACAAGCAGCAATACATAACTTGCGCCCATCGCACGAGCTAAATGAAGTTGTACTTCATCAAGCACAAACTCTTTGAAGAGCAACGGTGTCCGCGTGACACTCCGCACACGTCTGAGGTCTAGCGGGCTTCCACAAAAGCCAGCACGATCACAAAGGACGCTAATCGCCGAGGCTCCACCTCGCTCGTAAGATTGCGCTATCTCGATGAGCTTTCCTGGAGCTCTTTTTCGAATGGGGCCTGCACTCGGACTACAAAACTTAATCTCGGCAATCACATTCGGCCATTCGGAGGAACTCCGCCGCAAGTGCTCGGCTAGCTGCTTCGTGTCCCCACCAACAAAAGCATTGTGCTTTAGGTACATTGAAACAAAACGACTTCGAGACGCTGTTTCTTTTCTTTTTCGTTCGATGATGCTTGCTAGATAGTTCAAAGCTTCACTCGCTTAGTTGCTTCCACCGTTCTAGGGTTTGGGCCGCTTTACCGCTTCGAAGGCATTCTTCAGCGAGAGCAACCCCGGACTTCAAGTCCTCGGTTTTTCCGGAAAGATGCAAAGCCGCAGATGAATTCATTAGCACGAGATCCCGATATGGACCCGTGTCATTGGCAAAAACGGAATTCGCAATTCTTATATTCTCAGTAAGATCACCGCCTTGCACCAATTCGATAGGAAAAGGCTCAAAGCCGAAATCATTGGGACTAAGGGTTGTCTCCTCGATTTTACCATCGGACAATTTAGCGACCTTGGTTGGACCGGAGGGAGAAATTTCGTCAAGCCCCCCATGGCCATGCACAACCCAAGCACTTTGGCTACCTAGTTCCCTCAACACCTCGGCCATTTGTTTGATACGTTTGGCATCGTAGACCCCAAGGAGTTGCACATTTGCCGCTGCTGGGTTCGTGAGCGGTCCCAATAAATTGAAAAAAGTTCGTACGGCGAGTTCTTTGCGCGGAGCTGCTGCGTGCCGCATCGCTGGATGATGCCTAGGTGCATACATAAAACAAATATTGCAGTGCTCAAGACAGGCTTTAAGCGTTGCTATATCTGCGTCTATGTTGACACCCAAAGCTTCGAGCAAATCCGCACTACCACATTTCGATGACACTGAACGGTTGCCGTGTTTGAGCACCGGGACCCCACAGGCGGCAACGACAACAGCCGTAAGCGTGGAGACGTTAAATGTTTGGGCTCCATCGCCTCCAGTACCGCAGGTATCCAAACGGATGGGGTATTTTTCAGAATCAAGTTGCACTGCAACACTATGCTCCCGCATGATCTTCGCTGCCGCAGCCAGTTCGAGCGAGCTTTCGCCCTTCATACGCATCGCAACGGCAAACGCTGCGATTTGGGCGCTTGTTGCTTTGCCCGAAAGGATCTCATGCATGACCAAAGCCATTGTCTCAGAGCTCAGTTCAACCTCGTCGATGAGCTCCTGAATCGCCCCCTGAATGACTTGCACTACGCTCCCCCTCCCATTGAAACAAAATTCCGAAGCAGAGCGTGCCCATGCTCCGATAAAAAAGACTCCGGATGAAATTGAACGCCATAAACCGCTAAGCTTGCGTGCCGCAACCCCATCACTTCACCTTCAGGCGTCCATGCAGAGCATACAAGCTCCGCGGGGATGCTAGCTTTTTCAACGATCAGGGAATGATATCTTGTAGCCGTGAAAGGAGATGGTAGCTGATCAAATACCCCCACGCCGTCATGCTCAATCATCGATGTTCTGCCGTGCATCAAACGCGACGCTCGAACAACTTTCCCACCAAAATGCTGGGCAATCGCCTGATGCCCGAGACACACCCCCAAAATAGGTATTTTCCCCGAAAAATGGGCAATGGCCCGTAAAGTAAGACCCGCATCGTCGGGCGTCCCGGGACCAGGAGAAATAAGCAAGCGCTCTGGACGCATTTCACAAATTTGCTCCCAATTTTCATGGTCATTCCGAAGCACATCGACTTGCTGCCCCAATTCCTTCAAATACTGTACTAAATTGTAGGTGAAAGAATCGTAGTTATCGATGACCAACATTGTCCCACTCCTCGCCACAGCACACCATGCTCAAACCCTGTCTCTTAACGCTCTATCTTGACACGTACAAAAGGCGACAGATACCCTTTGATTCTAGGGACTGCTACAAAATAGTTCCCGTCGCCAGTGTAACGAGATTTTTTTGATGGCAAAGAAGTTTTTGCAGCAAGCGTTTGAGCTTCTTGCGATAAAAATAACGAAGCCATCGTGATTATCTCGCTATACTGACTCGGTACAATGTTCTGGGGCAGTCCCAGAGAAAAATTTCCAATTTTACGGGTCACATGTCCTCAAAAAAACCACGCGATATTAAGGATCTTAAAGCTAGGCTTGGACGTAACACAAGCCAAAGCCCATCTGAAGCACAGAAAGGCATTGTAAAACCCACTCTAGGGCGCAGCTTCCCATCAGGCGCACCTGTTTCTTCACGAGCGGCGCTCGGAAGTCTTCTTCCCCCGACGAACGATGTGCCTCGTTCTGGTCGAGTTCAGGCCCCAGAATTTCGGCGTAAAAAGGCCCAAGGAACTGCCGCTGCCGATCCCTTCGCGACGGCATCCGTACAACCGACAGGTCCTCGCGAAGTACGCATCGTAGTGGACGAGTCCGCAATGGCTGACTCGGAGATAGGGAAATCACGTTTCCGGATGATGGCCATCGTAGGCGGCATTACGGCCCTCGTAGGGTTAGTGCTTGGTTATGGCGTGGGCAGCACCTCCGGCATGAACGAGATTTACAACCGTACCGTTCGAGACGGAAAAGACATCTACGCCAAAGTTCAAGAAAGCTCAAAAAGCGTACTTGAAGCGCAAAGCTTAGTTACGAAAGCTGTTCAAAAAGCACGGAGTGACACGGCTGTCGACTACGACTCTCTTCAAAAGCTACAGGCGATAAAAAAGCCATTCACGGCCAATGAATTTCACCGAAAACACTACAGCAACTTTAAAGCGTCGACGGTTGATGACCTGTTCGACTACTACAACAACAATAACTTGATTTGGGCCAAAATCGAGACTTTAGCTGGCCGTACGCTTCCGCAAGCCAACCGCAAGACCCTCGATGCCGCTGCAAAAGCGGCAGGAAAGATCGGTTCAACCAACTTCGGCGTCATCGTCATGCGTCAAGGAGACGGATACGCGGCTGGATTAACCTACATTGCAACACCCGACGGATCAGGCGATACCCCCAAAGAGCTCCAAGTCTCAACACGTAGCGGTGGTCCGCAATACACGAAAACATTGTATTCTGGACAGAGCCTTAAAGAGAATACGGACAACTATGTGATTCCTGTCGAAAAGGCACGCAGCATGGCGATTTTAGGCGAGCCAGCAGATGCCTTCGCAACTTACTCCAAAGACCTTCTGGAACTTGGCGCGCTTATTGAAGCTACTGTAGAAACACAAGGTCGCCTCGAAAAAGCGCTTGGCGATATAGCTAAGCTTGAGGAACGTTTTGCCTTCTAACGACGAAGACGCAACAATTCCTGAGGAAGCTGCTCGAATCATCGATGAAGTTGTTAGGCCACTGATTGAAATAGATGGTGGAGCGATACAACTTATCGCTGTCGATCAAAAAAGCGCAATCGTTGAGCTGTCTAAAGCATGTGTCGGCTGCCCAGGGGCCTACTACACAAAAGAGTTCATCGTAAAACCTGCACTGCGAAAAGCTTTGGGCTCTGAAGAGCTCGAGGTTAGTTTTGTCTCTCCGGGCTTCGCTGCTGTTTCCTCGAGTACTCCCTAATCTCCAAGAACAGTAGTGTCCCCCCTGCTACCGCAGCGGGCATAAAAAACAGATTCACGATCGGGATAAACAAAAGCAGCCAGACACCTGTGCCAAAGCCAAGTGCCGTGCCTGGATAACGAAAAATCAAGGAAAAGCGCTCTGACATCGTCATCTTTGCTCGAGCCATCGGCCAGTCCATATAGTCCAACGCAAAATAAAAAGCGGTAAATAAAAAACCCACAGCAGCATATGCAACTTGTCCTACGCCCGGAACAAGCAGCGAAAGAACAAACAGCGGCACCATAATCAGCAAATAAACAAGAAAACGTACAAGCTCCATGCTAACGGTACGTAGAATGTCATGGCCCAATTCCATCCATGACAAAGGCTCAATGTTTGCTCCGGAAGCCTCTTTTTCAATGCGTTCACTCAGCACATCGTTAAACGGAGCAGCAACAATTGTACTGGTAAAATAGACCAGCACTACTCCACCCACAGCTAAAGCGATTCCGATCACCCATCGCAGCAAGGTGTGCACTATGTTTTTCCACCACGAGCTGGAACCGGCATCTGACCAAAAGAGAGCAAGCAGATCATCGGAAAAAAAAACAGAAGAAACAAAAACAGCAGCAAAACAAACAAAGGTAATCGCAATAGGAAAAACCCAGATACGCGCAAGCCTCAAACGCTTACGATAAACCCAATCAGCTCCACGAAACACTGCTTTAAAGCCCGCGAAAAAACCAAGCATGATGTCTACCTGGCAGGAACGCCGCCGGCAAATGGCAAGATGTTCTTCAGATCCTCATCATTAAAGCGCAATTGGGCGCCAAAGAACATATCACGCGTATCGTTCAGATAATCGTCGAGACCACCCAAAATCCAAAAACGATTAACTACTTCCATAGCAATCCTCGTGCGCAACCGCGGCATGGCTTGCTCGCCAAAAGCAAACAAGTCGTTTGTCATTTCCAAACGGTCATCAAGCAAATGAAACAGCACGCTCACACCACCTGTTGATTCCAAAATACCAAAACGAAAGGTGGCAAAATGAATACGTTTGGCAAACATCAAGGAAAAGCGGAACGCATCGCGTGTGGTGACTTGAGTCTGGGTATAATTTGAAGGTTCCCCATCAAGCGGCGGGCTCGTACGGACCGTAGTTTGCGAGAACTGCGTAAGACCGCGTGGATCGTCAATTAACTCAAAAAGATAATACCGATCTTCACGAGGTTGAAGGCGAAGCTGAACGTAGCTCTTAAAGGTATTGGCCAAGAAATTGTACTCGCTACGAAGACTCACGATCGTTTGCAGTCGTGAAATCCCGCCTACAAAATCGCCAACGTCGTTGACCACGCCCTCTACTTCATCAATCAAGGTCTCATCACTGGTTAAGCGTCCGATGGTGCCTTCACCACGCGCCGTCCGATCGCTCACCTCTTCGACATCCTTGAGCACACTTTCAAGTTCGTGAGAAGCACGGTTGATGGTGGCAAGTGTATCGCCAATTCCTCCAGCCTTGTCACCCTCTCCATTTTCTTTGACGTAGTTGCTTACGTCTTTGGTCACCAGATCAATATTATTTAAAATTCGAGCTAATTTGGGTGCGGCATCTTCCGTAATCGATTCAACATTTTTCAATGTATTACCAATCGCGTGTTCGTTCTCAGAAATCGTGCGGTTCGCCGCTTCTAAGGCTTCCGTTAGATTTCTTAAAGCACTGGACATTTGCTGACCAGCCTCATCTCCGCCAAAAGCATGCTCCAGCTGGTGCGAAACTTTGCGTATGGAATCACTTATGTCCGCAACGTTCGCGATGATGTCGCTCGTATCAGAAGCGCCCTTTAGCGCAGCAATTTGATCGCCATTTTTAAGCCGTTCTTGGTCCGCACTCCCTGGCACGACAACCAAGATAGTCTCGCCCAAAATAGACGCGCTCCTTCGCATCACATAGGCATCCGAGTGAAGCTTAACATTACCGTGGATACGAATATCAACGCGGGCACGCGATCCCCACAACCGAATCTTCTGAATGTATCCAACTTGAATACCGGCCACGAGCACGCGTGATTTTTCGACTAAGCCCTGAACATCATCAAACACAGCCCAAACGGTATATTCATCGCCATTGCCCGCAGTCTCATCAACAAGGCGGTAAGTGACATAACTCGCGATGCCAACCACCACAACGAGCAAGCCAACACGGACAGCTTTCCAACTATCTACCATCTAAATCTCGTCCATGTAGAGCTCGCGCCGCGCCAGCGCACGCTCGACACAGTGCTCACGCTGCGCCAGCGCACGCTCGACACAGTGCTCACGCTGCGGCTTTTGTCCTTGCATCGCATCGTCCTGCCTTGTGACACACCCCTGAAAGCCTTCGGGTTGAACTACTCGCATGTTAGGTGGCTACCATAGCCGGAGCAAGAGTTGCATTGTTTTTGTTTTGCAAACAGATCTTTTAGCTGCCAGGGCTTTTCGCGAGCTTTTGATTGCCCCGGGCTCAGCTCCTTGCCCTGTTACTGGGACGCACAACAAGCCGCGTTGCGACAAAGGTGGCTTGTTTGGCAGGAGAGGAAAATTACAGAGTGGGCGGGTGGAAGGTCGATCTGAATAGACACTGGGCTACTCTGGGTTTAGTTTCCCGGCCTGTTCGAAACTTCACTATGTTAGCATTTCTGCCCCTGCTTGCTTTGGGTGTACTTCAAGGCTTCACCGAGTTTTTTCCTGTGTCCAGCAGCGGCCATGTTGCAACGCTGGCGTTGTTTATGCCGGTCAAGAACATGTCGCTTGCCTTGGTCATTGCGCTACACATCGGCACGCTTTCAGCAACCCTTGTGGTATTCCGCAAAGATATAACGAGCATTTTTACAAAAATCAGCGAACTGTTGCGCGGTAAACCTAAAGCGCCTGACGAACTCATTTCCTTGGAGCTGCTGATAGCCATCACCTTGGCGTCGCTAGCCACCGCTCTTGTTGGAATGATGCTGAAAAGCCACGTCGAGCAGTGGATGCATGAACCGCAGACCCTTGGTTTATGTTTTTGCCTTACGGCTACAACGCTATTTGCACTGCGTGCGAAAAAAAAGGGAACGCGAAAACTAAGCTGGCAGTATGCGTTGTGGATCGGAATAGCGCAGGGCCTTGCAGTCACACCCGGAATCAGTCGAAGTGGCAGCACCATCGCCTGCGCAATGTTTTTAGGCGTCCCTGCGGTTGAAGCCTTCCGTTTTTCTTTTTTAATATCCATTCCTGCAATTCTCGGCGCCACCCTTCTCGAAGGCTTGGGTGCTTCGCCTGAGCGACTTTTTTCACATGACGCGCTGATCGGAGCATTGATCGCATTTATTTCAGGCTATATCGCCCTGCTATTGCTACGCAGGATCTTGATACAGGGCCATTTTTGGGGCTTTTCATTGTACCTTTTCCCTTTGGGTGTTTTCCTAATCTGGTGGGGAAGTAATCTTAGCTAGAAGCGAGGAAAGATGGCGAAGGAAAATCGATTTGCTCTGATCATGGCAGGAGGTTCTGGAACACGCTTCTGGCCTCTATCGCGCAAGACGAATCCCAAACAACTGCTCTGTCTTGGCAACAGCGCTCAATCCTTACTCCAACAAACCGTGGATCGTATTAGCCCCTTATCCCTCCACAAAATGTTTTCGTCGTGACTGGGCAACATCTAGTCGATGCCGTATGCGCTCAGCTACCGCAGGTACCCAAAGCACAAATCCTAGCTGAACCTGTAGGCCGAAACACCGCTCCTTTGCGTGGGCTGGGAGCAAGCCATGCACTAAGGAAAATAAAGATGCGGTTCTTGCCGTCTTACCTTCGGATCAACATATCGGCGATCCAGCAGAATACCGCGCAAAACTCGAGCTCGCTTTGAATCACGCGGAAGATGGAAACATTGTCACCATTGGCTTAAAACCAAGCTATCCTGAGACTGGTTTTGGTTACATTCAAATCGCTTCAGAGCAGAAGCCAGGTATTCATGCCGTAAGCCGCTTTGTTGAAAAACCCGATCAAAAAACAGCTGAAGGCTATCTCAAAGATGGGAACTATCTTTGGAACAGTGGCATGTTTTTCTTCAAAGCTGCCATCCTCCTCGAGGAGATCAAAAAGCACTTACCTGAACTATCTGAGGCCTTGGCACAATTCGAAAAAGCAGCCGCCAACGGCGAGGAAAAAGCAAAAGTATCGGCTCTGTATCCAAGCGTGCCCAGCATTTCCATTGACAACGGAGTCATGGAGAAAACAAAAAACATCGCTTGCATTCCCGCTTCCTTTGCTTGGTCCGATGTCGGCAGCTGGCGAAGTGCCTGGGAGCTAGGCGCCAAAGACGCTCACGAAAATGTCGTCCACAGCGGCACAGTCCTACACGACAGCAAAGGCTGCTACATCAAAGGTCTTGACGATAAAATTATCGCGGTCGTCGGACTTGAGGATCTTGTTATAGTTGATACAAAGGACGCTTTGCTCGTCATGCCCAAACATCGCGCTCAAGATGTCCGAGAAATAGTCAAACAGCTCATCGAAGCAAAAAAAGAAAAAGTTCTGTAAAGCAACTCGACTGCTTTTTGTCAGTTGTTTTCAGCTCAAAATTGGAGTACGGCACAACACATGAACCCAAGTATTTTCCGTGAATACGACATCCGTGGTGTGGCCGAACACGACATGCCCGATGCCTTTGTTAAAGACCTAGGCCGAGCGGTTGGAACCTTTTTGAAACGCAAAGGAGCAGCTAAAATCGTTCTAGGTCGCGATTGCAGAATGAGCTCCCCCCGATTGCATACAGCTCTTCGTGACGGCCTACTTGAAACCGGTATTCATCTTCTCGATATCGGCGTCGGACCAACACCGCTGATGTATTTTTCGGTCTTTCATTTTAATCTTGATGGTGGCGTACAAATCACCGGCAGCCACAATCCTCCAAACGACAATGGCTTTAAGCTCATGTCGGGCAAGAGCACCCTTTACGGCAAAGACATTCAGACCTTGCGCGAGATGATTGAAAAGCAGGATTTTGAGCTGCCTGCAAAAGGCGGACTCGAAGAAGTCGATGCCATTCCGGCCTATGCGGGCTACATGAAAGGCAATTTTGACATCAAGGGCAAACGCATTCGTTTCGCCATCGATGCTGGAAATGGCGCAGGCGGCCCTACCGCGCTTGCAGCTATGCATGCCGTTGGGCTTGAACCCGATCCCATGTTCTGCTCCATGGACGGCGCTTTTCCAAATCACCATCCCGATCCCTCCATGCCGGAAAACCTTGAGGCACTCATCACGCGCGTCAAATCGCAACACTACGACCTTGGTATTGCCTTTGACGGCGATGCCGATCGCATTGGCGTCATCGACGCCAATGGCGAGATCATCTGGGGCGACAAGCTTCTCATCTTGCTCTCCCGTGCCCTTTTAAAAACGCATCCCGGAGCAACCATCATCAGCGAAGTGAAAGCCTCTCAGACGCTATACGATGACATTGCAAAACATGGTGGTCGCGGAATTCTGTGGAAAACCGGGCACTCTTTGATCAAGAAAAAGATGAAAGAGGAAAAGGCCTTGCTCGCTGGCGAGATGAGTGGCCACGTTTTTTATGCCGATCGCTACTTTGGGTTTGACGATGCAATCTATACCGCACTTCGCTTAGTCGAAATTTTATCCCGAGAAGATAAAGCCCTTCACGAACTCATTGCCGATGTACCCGTGACCTACGCCACACCGGAAATTCGTGTCGACTGCCCAGACGATCAAAAATTCGATGTCGTTGAGCGTGTCAAAGCACACTACAAAGGCAAAAAAGAAGTTATCGACATCGATGGCGTACGAATTCTGTTTGAACAAGGCTGGGGCCTGGTGCGCGCATCAAACACCCAACCCGTCCTCGTCCTACGATTCGAAGCTGCCACAAAAGAAGCCCTATCAGCCATTCGCAACGAAGTAGAATCCGTCGTCAAGCAAGCCAGAAACTAGAGAGTATTTTCAAACCTGCATCGAAAAATTGCACTAGAAAATACTTGTCAGTGGACTGGGATTTGCTGCATTAGCTCCCTTCAAGTCGTTTCGGTATTCCACAGCACAAGTCAAGCCGATATTTTCCAACCAAGAATTAAAAATTATCCCTGTCAGTGGGCCTCTGTGACCAAGGTGAATGGAAGGAGCAAATTGCTTCGGCCAGACACCTTTTATTATGATTTTGTCCATATCATCAGGAACGCGACTACCGTAATGGTATGTATATTGAGCATCCTCGGGTTCGACTACAATCGATTCGTGTGCTGTTAGTTCACCAGAACTTTCGACACTTATTTGGTACAAAGTCGACTCCCCTTTTGTAACTCCATAGGAGTATGGATCGATAGAGAAACCCACAAAGGCATTGTCATAGGCACATTTACGTTCTGGAATAACAACTGTCTCGTTTACATTGCTGTTGCGTTCGATTGACGCATCTACAGCATCCACACACATTCCGTAGAAAAGCTCAGTTTGTTCAAGAGTCAGTTGCGGTGGTAAACTCGGAATGACAATGGCAGTCACATTCTTGCCCAAAGCTCCTAGAAAAATACCCAAATTTGTTTCAAATGAGTCGCCGCTATTGATATCATCCTTTGGAAAGCTCTGTGTTGTTTCGGAAGTACTTTCATCGGCAAAAATCAACTTGTAGGTCAAATGCAAGTAATTGTCTTCAATAGGATCGCCGGTCCACGTCAAATTCACATGGACCATCGCTGTTTCGCTTTGTCCGGCTCCACAGTCATACTCAGGGAAATCAATACGAATCGCTTCCTTGCCTTTAGACTGATTGGAACTGCCTTCCACTAAATCCACTGAAGCATTGCACCCAGTTAAAGCAACCGAGCAAACAAACAATAGGAGGGGGATTCGATACATGAAAACACTCTTTCTACAGTAGGTAAAAAACCTACATTGTCTACAAAAGGTAGCATCCTTTTTTCAAGATGCAACTCGATGAAAATTATAGGTTAAAGAGGCGGAGTGTCTGAGCACCCATGAACTTTTTCTGAAGTTGATGAAATGACTATTTATGCAATATGCAAGCTGGCCACACCAACCCTATCGCAATAACAGAATGGTTCCTGTTGCAATGGCGAGCGCAGCCACTGCTGCAAAGGACCAAAACAAGATTTTATATCGCATCGAGCTGCCTCGAAGGGGTAGCTCGGGGGCTTCATCGGGCCAATCGCTTCTATTGAGCTTTGGCGCGCTCGACTGTTCACTGGGACTGGGAGGCGGAGCACTGCTTTTTCGAGCAAAAGGACGAGGGGAATCGTCATCGGTGCGAAGGTAGGATCCCGTATTATCCTTGCGCATACTGTCCGCAACTCCGCCAGGAAGTTTTTCTTCTGGAGGAGCGGCTGGAGGCAGTGAATCCAAAAGATCATCAATATCCGAAATGATATCTCTCGGACTCTCAGTGCTTTCCGCCGCTTCCTGATCGAAGCGAGATAGACCTTTTGGCAAACTTGTATCGCGCGCGGCTTCTCGCAAAAGACGCGCTAAGATCCGGCGAGAGGCTTGCCGATTTAAGGGCACAAGGCGACTTAGCAAATCGTCTCGCAAAACGTTCAGATCCGAGACGGTACTTTTGCGTGCAGACTCAACCAGGGCCACGATGTTTTCAGGCACTCCCGGAGCTGCAGCCAATAAAAGCTCGCCCAACATCTCCACCACCGAGCGTGCGACTCGATGCTGCTCGGCCTGTATGCCCTGCCCCTGGATTTGTATATGACCGTCCACGCCCACAAGGACACGATTACTATCGACCGTAGACGGTGAACGTTGGATCTGCTCACAGGTTTCGAGCGCGACAAAGACACCAATCTCGTATGGCATATGAGCACTACGTCGACGGAGGGAGCCTACAAGGTCTTTGATGCTGAGTTGTTGAGCTTCTGCTGACATGATGACAACTCACTTTATCTATGGCGAAGAGTGGAAAATGGCAACATTTTCAGCAAAAAAAGGACTTTTTTGGCAGATTTTGAACAAAACATTGCCATTTTTGTCAATTCGAATCCCCACGAATACTGCTTAGGCTCTTGTCATACCAACGCTCAATCGTACGTGGGAAGGGCCACATCCAACCGTAAGCCGGCCCAGTAAACAAACGCACGAGCTTCCTTCGAAATGCATCTTGCTCTAGAGCTCGTATGCCATAGAGCTCGCTGTGTACACGCATGGTCTCCTCGTATGCTTGCCATTCAAGCCTTGCTCTACCCCAAGCCAGTCCAAACGGGAAGAAAACAAACACATAGACCACCGCCATAACAAAAAAGCCCAGGCGGGAAAACTGTTCAAGATGAACAGCTTCATGTCGTAAAACAGCGTATCGCTCGGCATCGCTTCGTTTCGACCAATCCCGAGGCAAGTAAATGACTTGGCCAAGTGTTGTGACAACATCAATCATAAAACTTCGATTCATATTCAGTGTCACAACACGAAGAGCAAAATCAATCATGCGGCATACCGTACTTTGCTGCTTTGAAATTAACGCGAAACTTGGATAGCGAAGCGTCAGCTCCTTTACCAGTTGATCACAGCGCGTATCTTTCTGTGCACTCATGATAAGACCTTAACATGCGAGGTCTTTTTGTGCGTAAAAGGAGAACTTTCCTAGAAAGGCCTGTCGTGGTATCGCCTGGCTCCCATGAGTGAATCAGAGGCCCTGGAAAACCCATACAAAGCGGCTATAAAAGACATCCTACCCCTTATTTTAGGTCTCATTCCCTTTGGCCTCGTCACCGGTGTGCGCGCTGTTGAAATCGGTTTTAGCGCGATCGAAAGCGGCCTGCTTTCTGTCTTTGTATTTGCCGGAGCAGCACAGCTTGCCATGCTTGAGCTTTTTAACGCACACGCTCCATGGTTTGTGGTGATTGGAACTGCCTTGGTCATCAACTTGCGTATGATGATGTACAGCGCCTCGATAGGGCAGATCTTTTCTACATTGAGCAAAAAAAGGCGCTGGCTCATGTCCTATGTGCTTACCGACCAAGCTTTTGCCCTAAGTGTCTTTAGGCAAAGCCGTGGTTTTTCAGGTCCCATGCTACAGAAGTATTACCTTACCGTAGCTTTTTCACTTTGGGGATTATGGCTGGCGGTAACGGTCATTGGCGCCCTTATCGGAGCAGTCATTCCCGCATCCTGGGGACTTGATTTCGCCGTGCCACTAACTTTCCTCGCACTGCTCATTCCAGGACTTAGAACCTCGCCGCAAGTCTTTACCGCCCTTGTTGCTGCAACCTTCACACTTGGACTCTCCCCGATCTTACCCATGAAAACAGGTCTATTGGTGGGTATCCTCGCTGGCATTGCCGCGGGCATGTGGAGCTCGTCCCGAGTCCCGGTCTCAGAGAAAGAGGCTTCATGACGAATTTTGCCTGGCTATGCACCCTTGTCGTAGCCATCGGAACTTTACTCATTCGTGCCAGTTTTCTAACCCTCTACCCGGCCGATCGTCTGCCTTACCGCGTTAAGCAGGGTTTGCAATTTCTACCGGCTGCTGCGCTCAGCGGCCTGGTTGCCTATACACTTCAATCGGGTTTGACCCTCGAATTTTCACTAACCAACATTGCTCGAGTTATTGCGCTCGCTGTAGCTACCGTCGTTGCTCAACGCACTAAAAAAATAGTTTGGACACTGTTAAGTGGACTTGCAGTCATGTGGCTGCTCAACGCTTTTTAGAAATACCGGATCGCCATCAAGGCAACAACGTTGCAACGAACTGTATCCAAACGCATACACCTCATTGTGATTTTTCTGCGACACTTCGATCGAATCAAGGTTGTTTTTCTTTGTTTTATAGCTGGCACGCTACTTGCTCTAAAGCAGATACGTACAAATAAAAATAAAGGAAAGCTATGACCTATCTTAAGACAGCGCTTAGTCAGCAACGCCATACATTCGCCGCGTTCACCGTCATTACCTTGCTTGGAGCAGCTTGCGCAGGAGATGAATCCCCTCCAGAAACACCAGATGCCCCCTTTGACATTCCTGCCGATGGAGGTACGGACACGGGCTCGTTCGATGACCCTGAAACCGCAACCCTTGATAGTTTTCTCGGAACTTGGACACGCCCCTTCGGCTCCATGCAGATCCAATGCGAGGCTCCCATCGGGGATAGCACCAAGCCAATGTCTGGCGGTAGCTTTTTAATCGGCGAGGGCTTTGATAGCGAGCTCGTTTTTTTCAACGTACCGGATTGCTCAATTGATATGAATACCAACGCACAAAGCGCTATCGCTTTGCCAAATCAAAGTTGCGCCGTCACAGAGCATGCTATGGCTTATTATGATTCTTACGTCCTTGAACTTCTGCCTTCTGGAGAACTTAGTGAGCAAGCTTCCTTTCGTGTCGTTATCACAGCGGACGGCCGGCAGACAAACTGCACATACGCGATCGAGGCTCGGCTAGCACCAAAGCCCTAAAAGCAGCTCAAAAAAACAAACTCGAGCCAACTGGACAATCCGTCTTTCTTCCGCTTCCCTATAGGAGAAGGGATATTCATGAAGTATCGACATTTAGGAATCTTACTCGCCGGGCTGTGTTTGTTTCTAGCGTGCAGAGATGAAGCGGAAACGACGAAGGCGGACGCAAGCACAGACGGATCAACAGACCTGTCAGACGATGCAATCGTACCGGACAACGGTGATCAAGATGCTCACCTTCAGCAGCAATGCGGAACAGAAGTCTGCACCGATGGCCAACTTTGTTGCTCAAATCTAATTGGCGATCCTTACTGCTTTACAACGACAGCAAAGGTTTGCCCTATGAGCTAGGCGTTTCGCTATTGCCATCTGCTTCATCGCGTGGCGGCTCGCTATTGCCTTGCGGCTCATCACTTGGCGCCTCGCTGTTACCGTCGGGTTCATCGCGCTCGGCAATCACTGCAATGTCAACGACGCTTTCTTCTTCGCCCAAACGAATCACACGAACACCCTGGGTGTTGCGTCCGGTTTCCCGGATTTCGGCAACATTGGTACGAATCATTTGACCACCGTTGGTAATCACCATGACTTGATCTTGCGCATAAACCAAACGTAGCGCCACAACCTTGCCGTTTCGGAAACGCACGTCCGAGACTTTGAAGCGGATACCCATGCCAGACGCCGTGCCAAGCATCACATCGTCGTCCTCTTTGACCACGCGGGCGGCCAAGAGCGAGTCACCCTCCTCAAGGCCAACGCCAATAATACCCGTCACGCGAATATTGGAATATGCGCTGAGCGAAGAACGCTTGATACGGCCTTTCTTGGTCACCGTTAGCAAATCGCTGCCTTCAGCGAACTCGGTTACGGGCAACACTGCAGCCACCGTATCGCCTTGTTCCATGCCAACAAAATTGACAATGGCACGGCCTCGAGAAGTACGGCTACCAGCAGGGATTTCATAAATCTTCTTCAGATAGGCTTTGCCTCTGCCACTAAGGAAAAGCACGTGATTGTGTGTGCTCGCAACAAAGATTTGGTTCACGTAATCTTCATCTTTGGTTTGCACTGCACGGGAGCCACGACCGCCACGCCCTTGCGCTCGATATTCCGAAATTGGAACGCGCTTAACATAGCCAGCATGGCTTACCGTCACAACCACTTCTTCTTCGGCAATGAGGTCCTCGATCGCAATCTCGCCCTCGTCGGCTACGATTTCGGTGCGTCGTTTGTCTCCATAGCGCTCTTTAATCTCCTCAAGCTCATCGACGATCACCTGCATCAAACGCGTCTCGCTACCGAGAATATCCCGCAAGTCAGCAATGATATCGCAGAGCGCGCCGTATTCCGTGGCGAGCTTTTCACGCTCGAGGCCAGTGAGTTTGGCCAAGCGCATGTCCAAAATCGCTTTGGCTTGGCGTTCCGAGAGACGGTACTCGCCACGCAATTTGGCTTCTTCGATTTCTTTTTCAGGCCGACCTGCGCGTTTTACGAACTCTTCAAGACCCGTAAGAGGTAGTTTCATTAGAGCTTCGCGTGCTGCTTCAGGGTCACTGGACTGACGAATGGTTTTGACCACAAGATCAACTTCGGTGACGGCCATGCCAAGGCCTTCCACAAGTTCACGTTGCGCCTCGGCCTGCCGCAAGTCATAGCGCGTGCGACGCGTCACAACTTCACGACGGTGATCAATAAAGCAGACGAGCATCTGTTTCAGATCCAAAAGCTGTGGCTGGCCCGAAACAATAGCCATCGCGTTGACACCGAAGGTCGATTGAAGCGCCGTCATCTGGTAGAGCTGATTTAATACGACTTGGCTGATCGTGCCGCGCTTAAGCTCGATAACTACGCGCATACCATCCCTATCGGACTCATCACGCAAATCACCAATACCTAAAACACGTTTGTCTCTTGTAAGGTCCGCTATCTTTTTCAAAAGCTCAGCTTTGTTAACTTGGTATGGAAGCTCAGTGACGATGATTTGCTCGCGGTCATTCTTACCTAGGGGCTCAATGTTTGCGCGCGCCCGCATCACCACGCGACCTCGCCCTGTGCGCAAAGCCTGATGAATCCCTCCCACGCCATGGATAAAACCAGCCGTCGGAAAATCAGGGCCCTTAACGCCCAGCCGACCGGTTTCCGGATCGTCAATCATGAGCTGATCCACCGTAAGCTCTGGACGATCAATCAAGCGGATAGTTGCATCGACGACTTCCGTTAGATTGTGAGGCGGCACGTTCGTCGCCATACCCACCGCGATACCGCCCGAACCATTAATCAACAGGTTGGGAATCCGGCTTGGCAGCACCAAGGGTTCCTGCTCCGAGTCATCAAAGTTGGGGCCAAAGTTGACCGTCTGCTTTTCAATGTCAGCCAACAGCTCCGAAGCAAACCGCTCCATACGCACTTCGGTGTAACGCATCGCAGCCGCTGGATCACCATCCACCGAACCGAAGTTACCTTGGCCATCGACCAAGGGATAACGCATCGAAAAATCTTGAGCCATGCGCACTAGGGCATCGTACACAGCACTGTCGCCATGGGGATGGTATTTTACCAAGTACTTCACCAACGATACGCGCTGATTTTTTATAGGATTGATTCCAAACCACGCGCATTTCATGCATCGCATACAGAATCCGGCGATGCACGGGTTTTAGACCATCACGCACATCGGGAATCGCACGGCCAATGATCACGCTCATCGCGTAATCCAAATAAGCAGTGCGCATTTCATCTTCGATGGCTACAGGAATCTTTATCGAGCTCTCAACCACATGCCCTCCATCTTGTGCCCAAAGCAAGGCACAACTGAAGCCGCGAGGCTACCATAAAGGTAGCTAAAGTGCACGCCTCTTTTGCACAGGGAAACCCCTGTTTTCACGGCGTTTTTAAGCTTTTTCCCCTCTTCTTCGCAAGGCATGGTAAAGCAACGAAAGCGAAAGGAAAAACAAGCATGCTAACCGTGCGATGGTGGGGAATCTTGGTGGCATTTTTCGGCTTTACAAGCGTCGCGCTTGGCGCGTTTGGCGCCCATGCTTTACGTTCAAAACTCGCTCTTTTGGAGGAAGGAAGTAAACGCCTCGAGTGGTGGCATACGGGTGTCGAGTACCAGATGTTCCATACGCTAGCGCTCTTTGGCCTGCTGCTTTTGTATAAACAAGAAACGCAGCTTTTGCTTCAATTAAGCGCTCTTGCTTTTATACTCGGCATCCTGCTTTTTTCCGGAAGCCTCTACACCATGACCATCACTGGCCTACGCTATCTAGGAGCGGTAACACCTCTGGGTGGTCTCGCCTTCCTCATCGGATGGGCCTTACTTACGGCAGCCTTCTTCCGCTCGTAGCGAAAGACTGTGCCGTTCGTTTAAACAAGAAAGGCCCTGGAATCCCAGAGCCTCTCAAGATGTTGCGATAACACAAGTCAGTTTAGCACTGACTCTTAAATACTACCAACGCCGACCGCCGCCGCCGCCGCCACGTCCACCGCGTGCGCCGCCGCCGCCACCAGACTGGCGTTCTTGCGCTTCGTTGACGTTCAAGGTGCGACCGTCTAGTTCTGCGCCGTTCATCTGCTCCATGGCACTGCGACTCGCGCTTGCATCCGCAAAAGTCACAAAACCAAAGCCACGGCTTCGGCCTGTTTCGCGATCAGTGATCACCTGTGCTTCAGTGACTTCTCCGAACTTTTCGAAGGCCTCACGAAGGACATGATCATCAGTGTTAAAACTCAGGCTACCTACAAATAACTTATTCGACATTTTCTCTATCTCCAAAGCAGCAGAAGCTACACTGCCTCTACTACCCGCCCAGCGGGCAAATCCGATGAGCTACAAAGCCACACAAGCCAACATTGGCCAATTAAAGGTTGATAGCGACGACTTCATTGACGCCGGATACCAAATCCTCAGGTGTGTGAGCCCTTGCTATGCTTTGTGACCCGCTTTAGCTCTTTACGCAAGTCAAAGCCGATACTGTTTTGCATTTATCGACAATTTTTCCGCATCCGAAGGCGCTGGGATGGCTCGACTTCAATCTAATTGCCACATTTAAACCGCAATACAATGCATGCTGCGTTAACGCCCATCTTGAGATGGGTTCCAGCCGTACGGGAATAGTGTCCCAGAAAATAACCATTGGAATTTGTCTCTGTAATCCTATCGCCAACGAGATGGTTATCCCCCTGGATAACCTGGCGCAGCCATTCACCAAAGGATGTGTCGTCTTGACGATGCGCGATCAGTCCATCGGATGTGCTGACCAACTCTTCTACGAAAACCACAACGATGTGCGATATCTCGCAGACAGCAGCAGCGAATGCGCATTCTGCTGCGCCTTCAAGACTACTTAAGGTGTTGAGGATCACTTTCCCAATTATAGTTAACATCAGTAGGACCAAAACAAGCCGCTTCATGATCGCATCGCAACTCTCTTGACTGCACACGAGAAGCGCATCCCGGAGCTCGCGAATACTTGCCTGCGCAAGTCCAAGCAAGCGCTGAATTTCCTTGGTAAAGCTTTCAAGATCGGACTGTTCAGCCAGCTCCCGCAGCCAACGTTCAAAATCCTCAGGCGTTTTTCCATCGTCGATTCCTACGGACAACGCAGAAGCATCTAAGTTGCTTAGCAGCACTTTCCCAAAGGTAGTTACAGAGGCAAGCATAAGCGCTTGAAGATCGGTTACGGCTTGCAACGATTCCGTGGACGGATTGAGTGCTAGGAGACGCTGGTATTCTTCGGTGGCCCAACTTGCAAATTTGTGCTGTCTTCAAAGGCTAGGGTTTGATTGTTGTAGATCAGCGTTCCAGTTTGTAGGGCGGAACTATTGCTCGCGTGGGTAGCGTGAAAAATGCGGTCGAAATTGAAAGTAAAATTGAACGGGGTGCCCTGAATAACACCATTGAAAATTAGTAAATTTCGTAACCCGATATACGCCAGCACGACCAGTACTGCGATGGCAACAACAGCCAATCCTTCTAAGACCAGGGTCTGTGCCTGAGCTTTGTTCACGCCGAATAGTTCAGAAAAAGCATGTGCAAGCAGAGTTTTGCCCTGTGCAGCCAAAGACGGTGGAGCAACAGCAGGTTGAAACCCAGGGAAAAAGTCAGCGAGTTCGTTTCTGATAAGATTGGCAAATACGAACGCCATACCATCAGGGAGACCTAACGACACAGTGATACTCGAGGCCATGCTGTTGAGAATCGGGTCTACGACTTCGGCCGAAGCATTAGCCAGCGAATTGAGGAGCTCGGTGTTGATAATATTGCCGCAAACGGTGTGCAGGGTCTCAGAGACCGGACTGTTAAGGTAGTCGGTCACGCAGCGGTTGACCGGCTCTGATGGTGTATCGAAGCTCAAAGCGTAATTTTCAAGCATGCTGAGTAAAGGATGCTCTTCGTTTTTCAGTTGCTCGAAATTGAATAGCCTCGATGATGCTGCCGCGAAGAGCTCCGGGGCTGGCTGGTGCCGGAGATTGCGAAAGCGCATCCCGCTGTAGCCGAGCTCAAGCAGCATCGAAGTTTTCATCACCTCTGGCTCAAGGCTGTCGAGAACCCCAGTAAAGCTTGCGATGGCGGCACCCTCGGAGATGCCAACCTCACTCTCGGACGATGGACTGCACCCAAGCAAACCCGGCCCACTGAAGCCAAGCAGGGCAAGGAGCATGACAGCCAATAGACGTTGGAAAAAGAAGGAACGTTTCATAAATGATCCGGGTTGCAAGGGCGCACACTCTTAGGACATGCAAGAGTTATGCCTGCTTTTTCTTCCTTGAAATCACTTGTCTTTATGTAAAGAGGGTACTGAAAACCCTATCAGATGGGGTCGGCGATACACATTCGGCGCCACAAACGCTCCGATCAGTGGGACCAAGATCATCCATCACACTGTTGCTTAGCCCTCCTGCGTCGCAACAGGAGGATTTACCCGGTAAGAGGTTATTCGTTCTTGATGTTCCTATTTACAAACAGTGAAGAAGTCTTTGCCGCCAACGAGCGTATGGTTTCCAAAATTAAAATTAATACTGGGGCTATTGAACACCCCGATGTGACATCCGCGTCCATCGGAAGTCCAAGTACCAGCATTGCTGCACTCTCGTCCCGTCGATTCATTCACATCGGCATACAGATAGCCGCCTGCCGAATTAAATATCGCGCCAAAGTAGTCTTCATTGGAGTTTACGCCGTTTAAAGTTCCACCACCAAAACCAATCGAAGATCTGAAATATCCGATGATGCCGATATTATTGCTTGAATCCGCTAAAACATCATATCCGCCATCGTTCAAGGTGTTGCCAAAGCTTTGCGACCAAACATACGCGCTCGTCGCGTTAAAGCTTGCGACAAATACATCGGACCCTCCAAAAGAGCTGAGTGCTCCGTCGCCAAAATCGACATTCCAGTGTCACAGTTAAGAAAAATACAATCGAGATCGATCGAACAACTGTCCCCGTTGACACACCTACCACACGAACTTCCACCACAGTCGATATCGCTTTCATCTTGTTTTGTATGTTAACGGAACAGGTAGCAGCATGGCAGATGTTGCCAGCACAAACCCCCGAGCTACAGTCTGAACTATTGGTACAGCTCGAACCGTCCGTGCACGAACTGCAGCTGCTCCCGCCCCAATCAACGTCGCTTTCCTCGCCATTGAGCACGCTATCGGCGCAGGTTATCGGGATACAGCCCCCGCCGGAACATAGACCTGATGGACAATCAGTGCTCGCGCTACATGCGCCTCCATTGCTACAGCTATTGCAGTTGCAGCCACAATCCACCTCACTTTCTCCGAAGTTGAGTCGGGCGTCATTGCAATAGGCGTCAAGGTCAACACTATCGCTTAGGCCGTCTCCGTCCGCATCGTTATCGAGAAAATTTGGATTGCCACCTTGGTCAAGATCGCCATCACCTTCGTCCTGATCGAGAAAGTTTGCCCATCTATCCAAGTCGAAATCATTCGCACCCTCGATTTCATCACCAATCGAATCTCCATCGCCGTCGGTGTTGAGATAGTGGGCTAAGCCCATCCGCATCAAAGTCTTCTGTTACCTCAACGGCGTCACTGATGCCATCACCAGCCGTGTCCAAAAAAGAAACTGCGTCGTTGCCGCTGTCAGTGCCTCCCGGGTCGAGTATTTCTTTTTGTTCGCTGTCATGGCCCAAACGACCGCAACCCCACAGTCCAAAAGCCATGATCGCTAGGCAGGCAACAAGCGCAGGAAAAGGGGTTATTCGAGACGCCTTTGTGATAAAACAGCTCCGAGCAATTGGGGTTTGAAACGCAGCACGATCAGTAAAAAGAGCGTCAATAAACATAAACCCTATTACAATTATAGCATAAAAAGCTGTTTTTGTCACAAAGCAATATTAGTGGCACAACGGCTCCCGACTGGATCTTCTGGGCAACTCAAAGATGCCGCTCGGAACGCTGCTCTTTCTAGGCTACGAATTTACGATATCTGACGCGGTGGGGCTGGTCGGCTTCAGTGCCCAGACGTTTTTTACGGTCGGCTTCGTAGTCTTGGTAGCTGCCTTCAAACCATACCACTTGGCTATCACCTTCATAAGCCAAAATGTGAGTCGCAATGCGGTCTAAAAACCAACGGTCATGGCTGGTTACAAAAACGCAACCCGAGAAACGTAAAATCGCGTCCTCCAAAGAGCGCAGCGTTTCGACGTCAAGGTCATTGGTCGGCTCATCAAGCAAAAGCACATTGCCGCCCGTTTTAAGCACGCGCGCCAAATGCACACGATTGCGCTCGCCACCCGAAAGCTGCCGCACAATCTTTTGCTGATCGCTTCCCTTGAAGTTAAAAGCTGAAACATACGCGCGCGAGCTGATACTATTTTTGCCAACATCAATGGTCTCCGCGCCATCGCTAATCGCTTTCCAAACGTTGTCGTCCGTATTGAGCTCATCGCGGCTTTGATCCACGTAGGCCAACTTGACCGTCTCCCCTACCCGAAGCTCGCCGGTATCGGGTTTTTCTTGAGCCGTGATCAAACGAAACAAGGTCGTCTTTCCGGCGCCGTTGGGACCGACGATGCCCACAATCGCGCCTTTGGGCACGCGAAAACTCAGTGCATCAAAAAGCAGTTTATCACCATAGGCTTTTCGAAGCTCCTTGGCCTCAATCACCTCATCGCCCAGACGCGGTCCGGGCGGGATTTGAATCTCGCTTGGATCCCGCTGCGTGCGGCCTTCTTCGGACACAAGCTGCTCGTAAGCTGAGAGCCTAGCTTTGCTTTTTGCCTGACGCGCCTTAGGCGAACTGCGCACCCATTCTAGTTCACTGGCCATTTTGCGACGTCGTGAAGAATCCTGTTTTTCCTCAACTTCCAAGCGTGCTTTTTTATTATCCAGCCAAGCGGAGTAGTTGCCCTTGAATGGCAAGGCTTGGCCGCGATCAAGTTCCAAAATCCACTCAGCCACGTTGTCTAAGAAATATCGGTCATGGGTGACCGCAACCACACAGCCTGGATATTGAGCCAGATGCTGCTCAAGCCACGAGACCGATTCGGCATCAAGATGGTTGGTAGGTTCATCAAGCAAAAGTAAATCAGGCGCCTCAAGCAAATTTACACAAAGCCACCCGCCTTAACTCTCCACCAGACAAATTCTCGAGCTTAGCCTCGGCGGGCGGCAGCCGAAGTGCATCCATGGCAATTTCAAGTCGATGATCGAGATTCCACCCGTCACTTGCTTCAATCGCATCTTGAACCTTGCCGTGCTCTTCAATGACTTTGTTCATTTCATCGTCGCTAAGACTTTCACCAAGCTTGAGACTAAGGTCTTCAAAACGCTTAAGCAGCTGCTTGCTTTCTTTAACCGCCGCATCCATGCAGTCCTGCACTGTTTTTGCATCACCTAAATCAGGCTCCTGAGCGAAATACCCCACGCTGTAACCCGGACTCAGCCGCGCTTCGCCGGTGTAGTTTTCATCCACACCGGCCATGATGCGCAGAAGCGAGCTCTTACCTGAGCCATTCACACCGAGCACCCCGATTTTCGCCCCAGGTAAAAAGGAGAGATAAACATCAGAGACTACTTTTTTATCTGGTGGATGAACCTTGGTAAGGTCCTGCATCGTGAAAATATATTCAGCCATGGTTATCCTAACTTCTGCCCCTACCATCCCTGGTAGAAGATCCTGCTAAAAATTTGTTCTTTTACCCAAGCTACGCTTTTATCAACCCTTAGTTGACGGTTTTTTTGCCTGTGTGGGAGCTGATCCTACATCATAGAACTTACGTCAAGCGGTCTAATTTCGTATCGACCTGTAAGCGATGACTAGTGAGGGCTCTATTATGGACAGTGAATTTCGCGATCTCAACCACATTCAGGAACAAGAAGATGACACGGCCATGCGCCGTCTTTCACTCATCGCAATGGGGGCTTTTGCGGTTGTTGCAGTGATTTTTGCAACGGGTGTCGTCGTCGTTAAAGGTGTCGACCGCAAACCCGACCCTGGCTACGATCCTCTCGCCGAACTTCTCGCGCACGGAAAGCTCGCTGGAACATCCAAAGAGAGCCAAGACAGTAGCGATCGTGATTCAAAAAATGAACACATCGATCCACAAAGCTTAGTTTTTCCGGAAACACTGCGTGACTCCAGTAGCCATGCAGAAGTCGAAGCCGCCCTTGCAGCTGCAGCTGCCGAAGCCGAGCATCCTGATCCCATTGACCCCACCACCTTGAACGATCAGGTTCCAGTGCAGCAGCCAAGCGCCATAAACGCCGATGTAGCTTCCGGAAAAGTACTCGGCGAAGCCAACCATCCGGTTGCAGCACCGAGCCCCGCAGTACGCCGTACCGAAAAGCCAACTGACAACATCGCGAAGATCAAAGTCTCAGCACCCGTAAAAAAGCAGAAAACAGGCAAAGGCCCCTATGCTCTACAAATCATCTCCTATACCGAGTCTGCGCAGGCTCACGAATACGCCGATTTGCTCAAACAGCGTGGTCATGACAACGTTGTGGTGCTCAACTCCACGCTGCCAGGCAAAGGCAGCTACTGGCGCGTTCGTGTTGGCCCCTTTTCTTCTCGAGAGGAAGCCGAAAGCTATCAGAAAAGCTTTGAGGCTAAAGAAGAGCTTAAAACGCTTGTTGTAAAAAGCATCGATTGAACTATGGATGAAGCGACTTTCCACGCGATTCTAAAAGCCGGCGCGCAACACAAAGCAAGCGATATATTGCTCAAAGTGGGTCAGCCTCCAGCTTTTCGTGTGGCAGGGGATATTCACTATTTGCAAAGCGATGCTTTGGTGCCTGAGCAAACTCGCATCTTAGCCGAGCTTGTGCTTAGGCGAACCACCTTTGATGGCAACTACGATGCGCTGCACCAGTTTGATACCGCCTATTCGATTGAAGGCTTGGGTCGCTATCGCGTCAACGTGTTTCGGCAAAAAGGTTCGCTGGCTTTGGCCATGCGCTCGATTGCTCTGAAGATACCGGTCTTCGAAGACCTCGGTTTGCCACCGGTGATCCAGCGTCTTGCAGAACTCGAACGCGGGATGATCTTGGTCTGCGGCGCTGCAGGTAACGGGAAATCCTCTACCCTAGCCGCCATGGTTGGGCATCTGAACCGCAGCAGACGCATGCACATCGTCACCGTCGAAGACCCACTTGAGTTTTTGCACCAAGATGCGCTGAGTTGTGTCTCGCAACGCGAAATCGGCATCGACACCAGCGATTTTGGCACGGCTTTGCGCGGCGCACTGCGCCAAGATCCCGACGTGATCCTTGTCGGTGAAATTCGTGACGAAGAGACCATGGACATTGGCCTCAAAGCCGCTGAAACCGGTCACTTACTGCTCTCAACCTTGCACACACCGGACGTTGCTCGCACCGTGGGACGTGTTCTGTCGCTTTCCAGTGGCCAGGACTCTCAAGAAACGCGCGAACGTTTTGCCGACAATCTCAAAGGTATTATCGCACAACGTCTATTGCCGCGCGCCGACGGACAAGGCTTGATTCTCGCCTGCGAGATATTGGTCATGACTGGCACCGCCCGGGAAACCATTCGCAACCCTTCCAACAACCCGCCTCTCAAAGACGTCATGGAGCGCGGCACCCATCCTTACGGCATGCAAACCTTTGAAATGCACCTCAAAGAACTGGTCAAAGCCGGCAAAATCACCGTCGAGACCGCCCGCGCTGCAATGTCTTAGTGCCCTAACTAATTAAAGTGTCAGAGGGACAGAACTCACTTCCAAGGTGTAGTTCAGACACATTGTTAGGCTTTCTGAAGCCTTAACTGTCACGATGAAATCTCCTGAATCTTTCGTCACGGGATTCGAAAAGCTGCCAGTGCAGTTGGCGGAAGACGAAACGGAAAGCGTTTGCGCTGAATTCAAAAGATTACCATTCGAAAGGGGAATTGCGGTTTTAGTTGCCGGATTGTTTCCTTCATCGCATTGGTAATCGATCGACAGCGACACCTCGCTAGCTACCTCAGCTGGAAGACCTTTAATACGCGCATGTATTGTTGGGTTACCCGCTGTCAGAGCGCTATCCTCAAAGCCCAAAACATAAAAGTTATCGACATCACCAGAAGAAAGTGCACGCGATACGCTTACTTTCTCAAAAATATCATTCTCGGCAAAGGCTATGGGCGTTCCTGTATCTTCGGCTTCAGTCTCAAGACAAGGATAAGGATTCGGGCACTCCAGCAATTGACCGCCAGGGTTTATAAAACTCTCTTCACTGAGAAAAGTTAGCTTTTTAAGCGAAACGTTAAAGAGCAAGCCTTCGTCACCAGACCCCCACTCCAATGTCAGAGTGCCCTTGCCGATAGGACCCGGCAATAAATTCATCGGTGCTATGGCGCGCGTCTAGATCCAATCGTGGCCAGATTGTCCAAAGCCCTCACCAATGGTTTCATAGAACCCAATGTCCTGCATAAGCTCGACGGCTTGCTGCTGGTTTTTTATGGCATTTGCGCAAAGTTCAGGGTCGCTTTCATTTATTTGAGGGTTTTGTTCGCACAAAGTAGCCATTGATCCGCCTTCTGGCTGCGCAGGCATGGTCACATTAATTGTTTCAAGTGTCGCTCCAAGAGCAGCGTTGAGCGATGCACTACTGCGAATCAAACCCATATTGCTCTGCACGTAATCCACTAAACCTTGGCAATATTGATAAGCATTGGGAGAAATATAAGCTGCGTTGCTGGCACCACTTTGACTGTCAAGGTCACTGGCTTGCATGGCGCAAGCACTTCCAAATAAGCTTGCCGTTGCCGCGATGCATATCCCTAAGTTCAATCGAGTGTTTTTTGAAAAGCTCATATCAAATCTCCCTGCTGCAACCGTTTGCAAGAGACGGGCCAGCCAAGGCAAATGAAGATTTTTCAATGATTTTGGATAGGATAAGTGATGCCTGCTACAAAAAAGACGAGCAAGACCCCAGCGGCTGCGAGCAAAAGTCCTCAGTAAAGCTGTCCTACATCACGCACCAAAGACCATAAGCACACGACGAATGGCATCCGCCATAAACAAGGTTTGACAACAAAGGCTGCGGTGTGTTCATTTGCGCGCACAACGAAGGGAGTTTTGCCATGAAACGTGCGGTGATTGAGCTTGATAGTGGGGATAAAATCGAAATTGAGTTGTTTGACAAAGAGGCACCTAAAACCGTGGCCAACTTTGAAAAACTTGCCTCTGAAAAATATTACGACGGCCTAAGTTTCCACCGTGTGATTTCGGGTTTCATGTCACAAGGCGGCTGTCCCGATGGCACAGGCTCGGGTGGCCCTGGCTACACCATTCCTTGTGAGACCGGTCCCAGCAATCCACACAAGCATGAAGCAGGCTCGCTTTCCATGGCGCACCGCGGCCCGAACACCGGCGGAAGCCAGTTCTTTATTTGCCATGCTCCACAGCCGCATCTCAATGGCGTTCACACGGTCTTTGGCAAAGTCACGAGCGGCCTTTCCGCAGTAACAAGCATGAAGGGTGGAGAAAAAATGACCACCGTGCGCATTGAAACAGCTTGAATACCAGCTCTGAGGTTGACAAGACTGTCATTTAAACAGCTCACTTAACGACAAAACTGGCATATTTTTCGCATAAAACATGCCAGTTTTGTCATTTCAGCGCTCGGCAGATCATGCTGCCTCGACTTCAGGGTTGGCCTTCGGTATCACTGCTTAAAGTGTGCCGACTTTCATCGTAACCATACGCTGTAGGCCTTAGTTCAATCAGGGTGTGCAGAGGAATAGACAGATGGGGGCATACCTCTTTGGCTTTGCCCATAAGATAAGCGTAGAGCACACGACTCACTGCCTGGTGAGAAATAATAATCAACGGACGACGCACACGTTCAAGCTCTGGAATCATCGGCTCTAGGCGCTCAACCAAGTCGAAGTAACTTTCACCGTTCGGATAACGATAGACAAATTTTTCAGCTTGCCTGGCGCGATACTCTTCGAGCATATCGTGTTCCATGTCTTCGTAGCGCAAACCATCACACGCGCCAGCATCGATTTCATTGAGCAAGCGCCATTGGATTTTTTTCCCGTCGAGAAACTTCGCCGTCTGTACGCTACGCTTAAGCGTGCTTGTCCAAAGCACGCAGGAGTCCGAAGGGATATGCTGTGATTTAAAAAAACCAGGTAGATTTTTTGAAAAACTCTCGCCAAACGGGCTCAGTTCCGAGTCTCCGCCAATACGATTTTCTACGTTGTCGATGCTCTCGCCGTGACGCAAAAGCCAGATGGGACGCGGTACGGTGTGAATATTCATCAGAAAATAAACGACACGCGATGGCAAATAGCCATCAATGTTGTTGATGACAACTCTGCGGCCCCCATTGATGAGCTTGATAAAACTAAGGACGTTTTCATCGATGGTTTCGTAAGCTTTTTCATAATGAGCTATGCGCGCACGAAAGTCTCGCACTGCTTCTTCTTCATCGAAACCCACATAGTCCGGCGAGCGCAATTTCGTTTCACGAATGTTGTTTTCAATCACGTCTTGATCGTCACAGATCGATTCAATAAAGACGACGTGTGCGCCCAGGCTCTGGCAGCGATCGAGAACAAGCTTTCGACGTTCTTTGGTCGAATTCGTTGCATCATAGATGGCGACTCCGCCGCGCAATTTAAACCAAACTTCAAGGTCATCAAGCGCGGCCATTGCAATCTGCCTGCGCTGCGCCGAGCCATCGGCATTATCACCGCTGAAAAACTCATGAGACTGTCCGCCACCCGTTTGCCGGCGGCGATACTCACCCACATTAAAAACCTTGCTTTCATAACCTAGCCAGCTGATGTAGCGTCCAAGTTTTTGCGCGATATGCGTTTTTCCGCGCGCAGGTAGACCCACCATCACAAACACAAGTTTGCGCTGAATTATCGGAGGCGGTGGATGGCTGGTGTTTGGACTCACGGTATTCGTTCAGTTACACAAAGATACACTAAACTCGTCCCAGCGACGCGCGTTTTCAAGATAGTTTGCAACGCGACTTCGCACTTCGCCACGACCGCTTTCTTCATCATCAAGAAAAGCAGTGAGCCGAGCCGCATGACTGCGATCAAGTTGCGCCCGATCTTTTGCGGCAAGAATCACCGGCGCAAGCGTAACTGGGGCAAAGCCATCCTTGGGAAGATGAATCCAAGGCTCCAAGCTCTCGAGGTAGAGATTTTTCAAAAACGCTTTGCGTCGTAGGTCCCAGGTGTTGTGTTCTGGAAGCACTTCGCCGCGATCGAGATCCACGCCGCGCTGCCAGGCGTCAAGCACCACTTGGCTGCGAAGTGAATCATCCTGCATATCAAGCACCATTTCACGCACAGGCTCGACTACAAAACGACGCTGTTTTCCAAGCAAAGCGCCCGCGCTCTCGGTAATTCCCGCCACAGCCCAACGCCAGCGACGTTGCTCTGGAGCCCGACTGCGCACGGCACGTACTGCAGCAGGATATTGCCCTCGGTAACGATAAAGACCCACAATGTCAGTAACACGACCACCTGTAGTAAACATACCTACACTGTCCGCTGGGATGATCCCTCCGTCAAGTTTTCGAACCGGAGTTGAAGAAATACCGTTAAACCAGGTTGTAACCTGAATTTCGCCCAGTCCCTTAGCGACCTAAGCCAAGAAGCAGCTCCTGGAGCGCATCAACCCGAATTCCATAGGTATAGCCTTCGGTAGGACGCTCCGTTGCGGCCATTCCCGCGACGAGGGCACCTAGACTGGCTACGTGCACGCCAAGCACACGGCCGGCGGAATCTAACACGGGGCTGCCACCGGCACTGGGCGGAAGAACAGCGTTGTAGTTTAGAACGGTGACTCCAAGTTTGTTTTTCGGCTCGCGTTTTTCGGACAGGGACTCGAGTTTGCTTGAATAAAGTTTCCCGCTACTGATTTCACCGATTGAGCCCGCCGCAAACAAAAAGAGGGGCACTCCAGCTTGAAGTCCGGCCAGTGTCTTAGCATCGGCAATCTTCAGATGGCTATCAATCTGTCGATCGACCTGCACGATGCCGATATTGGCCGAAGGCCGAACCCCGGAAAGCATAAATTCGGGATGACGCCACATACGAACAATGGCTGCCTTTGGACCATTGTTGCTTGCACACGGCGCAACATGAAAAGCCGAGCCACGAGCCGCTGCTTCTTCAACCGCACTAAGACAGTGAGCGGCAGTTGCGAGCAGATCCGAGCGCACAGCAAACGCGGTGCATACCAAGCCAACTTGTTTATTGGCATTCTGCTCGACGATAGCAAACATGGCTTTAATATAGCGCTGTTCGATTTGCTCAGGACTCAGCTGCGCTTCTTTGAGCTCGCCGTTTTTGGCTAAAGAGAGCTCCGTCTGCCGTTGATTTTTCACATAGAAAAAAAGTCCAACAGCAAGCACAAGACAGAACAACAAAAACACAGCGAGCAAGGCGTGTGGCTTCTTCCAGGCCGAAACGCGCTTCGTTTTGAGCGGTGTTCGCGCGAGTTCAACATCCAGCTCCGAGGCCGTGGCGGTGGTACGGGCGTTCTCATCGAAAACGCTCGTTGCACCGTCGTCAGCTAGACTTTTTTTTTCCGACGATGGCTCGGCCAACAAGGTTGCTTCATCCAACATGTCGTCGGTCACGCTTTGAGTGGCCATGGTGGAACTTTGTCCGGAAATTTCGATCGTAACCCGTGGACCGCCGATTCCGAACTCAATCTCATCACCGTCCGAAAGCAACGCTTGCGTGATATTCTCGCCGTTTAGAAAAGTGCCATTACGTGAGCCCACATCAACGAGCTGAAAGCCGTCAACCGTTTTTCGGATTTCAGCATGACGACCCGAAGCATCAAGATCGACTTTAGGATCAAAA
Organism: Myxococcales bacterium; assembly: GCA_016699535.1. Lineage (NCBI taxonomy): Bacteria > Pseudomonadati > Myxococcota > Myxococcia > Myxococcales > Myxococcales bacterium. The sequence goes on along the minus strand of CP064980.1, from coordinate 1,878,213 downwards.
GGAACGTCGCTCTCCGGTAGGCGACCAAAACGAACGACTTCCTGATCAAATTCCAGCACACGTCCTGCGTGCACTCCAAAACTCTGACGAATACGTATCATCACAGGCCTCGATTAAGGCTCAGCTGGTGGGGACGGTGGGGACTCAGCAGGGGGCTGCTCTCGAGGCGGCACTCGCTGGGGCGCTGGGGCGAGGGTTGGGGTTTGCTCTTGGGGAGGAGCCTCATCGTAGGGCTCAGCCGGAGGAACTTCTTGAAGCTCTGGGTTCGCGTTAGGCTCAAGGAGCACCGGCGCTTGGTTTCGCCGAACTTGGTTACTTTCTCCTGTTGGCAAGTTGAGGGCAACGTCAGCAGTAGCCCCGGGCTCCACCGTAACAAGGGTGGCAGCAACGACACTGCCACGGCTTCGCGCTTCGAAACGATAGGCTCCAGGAGGAAACAGTAAGCTTAGATCTTCTTGAGCCGGCAGTTCACCGTAACGCTCACCATCGACATAGAGCAGCGCATCTTCGGCATCCGTCCGCACTCGTACTTCGACAAGTTCAGCAGCCGGATCGTGTGGTCTCATTGTTGACGATTCACCCGAAGAAATAGCATTCTTACCGGCATTCCGAAAGAAATGCCGATGAATACTCGGCCAGGAAAGCATCAACAAAAAAACAAGTCCGCCCAACAGCGCCGTTGAAATCAAAAATACACCCAAGCGTTTCAGATGTACGCCAGGGCCACCGGAAACCGGTACAGTGTCATGAAAGCCAATCGGCTCAGTCGCTTCAGCAGCCCGATCAACACGAAGCTTTCGCGTTTGAGGCACCCCTTCACGTTCAACGTCGGGAGGCAAGGGATATTGTTGATACTGGACTTCGGCCTTGTCATCCGCAGACTTAAGCCCGGGACCAAAAAAATCTGCGACAATCACCGTAATGTTGTCATGGCCACCGCCACTGTGGGCTAGCCTGATGAGTTTTTCACAAGCCAATCGAGGATCTTTTTCTTGATGAAGAATTTCCTCGATGGCCGAATCGTGCACCAAGCCAGAAAGACCATCAGAGCAAATAAGCAAGCGGTCAGCCTGCCTAAGTTGCGCAAAGGTTAAGTCCACCTGAACTTCTTCGGTAGTGCCAAGCGCTTGCAAAATAATGTTGGAGTGCTCAAAGGCCTCAGCTTCCTCTTCGGTGAGCTGACCTGCTTCGATAAGTTGGTTAACCAACGATTGATCTTTAGTGATAAGACTCAATTTGCCATCACGTAAAAGATAAGCACGGCTATCGCCCACTTGAGCGACAAACAAGGTATCGTCGATTAGTCCAGCAGCGGTTCCGGTGGTTCCCATCCCACGGCGATTGCGATTATTGCTCGCTTCAAGAAAGATACGCTCACCGGCTCGGACCATGGCTTTGACCAAACGGTTCGCAAAAACGTCCCGGTCTTGGGGCTCTGGAGCGCCGGACATGCAATCGTAAATAATGTCGACGGCCATTTGGCTAGCAACTTCCCCGCAGCCGCTCCGCCCATTCCATCGCACACAGCTAGAATCGTACCTTTGGAGCCTACGCCATGACTTAGGAGTGAAGCGTCCTTAAAATCTTTTCTGCCGGTGTCGAGATCCGCAATCAGCAAATTGTCTTCGTTGTGTTCGCGAACGAGACCCACATCTGTTGCACCAAAGAGACGAATCTCAATGTGGTGGCCGTCAACACCTTCAATCGTATCGCGTTGATGAATGAGTTTTGTGTCCGTAGCATCTGGCGGACGTACGGTCTCCACCTCAAACGGCGCTGTCGAACCCGCGCGCTCCGAAGCTGAAGGGGTTCCCTGGCCGTCTTTCGATTGGTCCGGAGGGTGGCTACCGCCTTGGTCCCGTTGCATCCTCAGTCGTACCTTTCCTCGCTCTGGACGTCGTTCAACAATTCGAATCTAAGCAATTGTCGCCCAATCCGAATCTGATCGCCAGATCTTAGGCGGCTTTCTCCGCGAATTTTTAAACCGGTCCCGTTGGAAGAGCCCAAATCCGTCAAAGAAAAGCCTTTTTTATCGGCATCATAGGTAATTGAGGCATGCCTTCGAGATAAGAAGGGATCGTCAGTAAACACTATGTCGCCACTTTCCCTACCCAAGATTGTCTCCTCTCTATAGAGACAGTACGCGTCACGATCGACACCTTCGGTAATATATTGCACAAGCCAGGCCAATCTGGAAACTTCTGGAGTTCCAAAAACCTTCACGCCACGGCGAAAAGCTGGACCAAGGCTTGTGCTTGGCTTCGCCCCGATCTCGAAACGCAACACTTGCTGACCAATAAGAATCGTATCGCCCTGCTCAAGCGGAACACTCTGCTTCACACGTAAAAACACACCATTAACGCTTGCAAGATCGATAACGCGAAACCCTTGCGCATCCCTCAGAAAACGAGCATGCCGCGCGGAAAGATAGGGGTCGTCACCAAAAATGACATCTCCGTCTTGAGAACCAATGTCGATCTGGTTGCTCGTAAGTGGGTAAGTTTTACCGTCAACACCATTGCTTCCGACCGAAACCAAGCGACCTTCCTCCGGAAGGTAATCTTGCGCCAAAGCAGGCTTGGTGAGAGGCGCCTTTTCTAAACGACCTTCTGGATCGATAACCGAAAGACGCGTCCCACACTGCTTGCAAAAACGCATGTGGCTTGGATTTTCAATACTGCAGCCGCTGCAAACAAGTTGCATCGTTAGAGTTGGATCCCATTCCGAGGATACGGCATCGCCGGTCATGGACACATAGTGATCAGTAGTAGCCAAGTGCTTTGGCATGGATTTGTTTTGCATTTAAAAAACCGAGAATTTTGGGCATATCAATTGATTCTTTGGCTTCGCGGCCTCGCCCCTGCCTCGAAGCGGCTCAGAGAACTAGCACACTAAGACCAATTTGTAAGGTCAACATCGCACTTATGCTGCCACCAGGCTCACGTTCGACCCCATCACTCGCTGTCGTAAAGGAAGCCAACCTAAAAAGCCTGGCCCCGAGTGCGGCCGTGAAGCCAAGCGACGAATTCATCTCCCACTCTGAGCCCAAAAGGATCTGTGCTGCCGGTCCGACCGTGGCTACCTTAAAGGTATCGCCAAACATCTGCGCACCAAAACCTGCACTCAAATAAGGGTGGAGTTCGTGGGTTGGAAGAAAATAAAAACGCGCAGCACCGTAAAAAAACTGCATTACGCCCTGCTCGTACACGCTATCGGTATCGAGCAGCCAAAGATCATAACCAAGCGCAAAGGAAAGTCCGCTAAGCCAGCGCCGCTCCACACTCACACCGATCCCCAAGCCCTGATCCAAAACGCAGCCTGCCCCGGCTGGACAAAAATCGCCGTTTAGAAACGGAAAGACCGACGAAAGGTGCAATTCGCCACCCAGCCTAGGAATTTGGTCGAGGACGGCTGTCCCACCGCTCTTTTTATTTTGCTGGGCATCCGCCCCAGCGGCAAAAAAGCAAATGCTCAAAAACAAGCAAAAAACCACAGCTTTGTCCCACAATAGCACCCAACGCATGGCGGCATCCTACCGTCTGGCTGGCCTCCAAGGCCAGGCTTCTTTTTCCTATGTGCAAATAGATTATTGACAGCCTGCTTCGCCTTGATCTATCGGGATTGCCGAAATGGAAATTTTTCTGGACCGACGGGCACTCAAACAGATCCGGCTTTCTGCCGCCGATGCGATTCAGGAAGGCGACACCGAAACTCTGCGCGAGGATATCATTGACGCATTTTCCGAAGGCGAAATCGAGGAAATGGAAAGACGCATCAACAGCGGCGATTTCTACGATTTGCTCTCCGAGCTTCTCGACGAATGGTCGGGTGACGATGTGGATGAACTTCTAGAGCTTCTTGAAGCGCAGCTTTCTGAAGCAGGTCTCGAAGTTCAGTACACCGACCATGAGTTCGAAGAGGAAGACGACGACGAGGACGAGGAAACGGCATCCGATGACGACGACGTCATAACTGACAATGCAGACCTCGATCTCGATGACGATGACGAACCTGAAGAAGAACTTTAAGCATCTTGCTTTGCTGGCATAAAAACCACGCTTACTGCATACTCCCCCACGTTTGGTGTCGTCGGGAGCAAAGCCGCCGACTTCCGCTCACTGCCACCTTAGCTCAGCCCGGTAGAGCAACGGTTTCGTAAACCGTAGGTCGCTGGTTCAAATCCAGTAGGTGGCTCCGTTGCTATGTTTCCCATGAATAACTCAGTACACGCCCTCAAGATGAGGCGCTCCGCGCTCTCACGCCTCCGCTTTTTTCCTCGTGCGTGCGGTCGCTGGTTCAAATCCAGCAGGTGGCTCTAAGCACCCTTTCCTTGTATCTCCGTTCGTTATCAGCTTTATGACGGCCCAGCGACATACCGTAGATGAACTAAAACGGCTCATTCAACTTGCTCTGCCGCTTGCCACTTTCCATTTTGGCACGATGACACTTGGCGCGGTGGACACGGCCGTTGTAGGGCGTTTGGGCGAAATTGAACTTGGCGCAGTAGGAATGGGCCACGCTGTATTTTTTGTGGTTACCGTCCTGGGAAGCGGCATCATGATGGGACTCGATCCTCTTCTGGCCCAAGCCATCGGAGCCGAGGAACATGCTCATGCCGACCGACTTCGTTGGCAGGGGATGTGGATTGCAATTTTGTTAAGCATACCACTCGGAGTGGTCATTGCCCTGCTTACTTTCAAGATTGAAAGCTTTGGTTTGGATGTTAAGAGTGCTGAGCATACACGCGCTTACTTGTTTGCTCGCCTCCCAGGACTACTTCCTTTGCTTGTTTTTTCAGCATGGCGAAGTTTCTTGCAGGCGCATAGTCACACAAAACCGTTGATGATTGCCATTCTTCTAGCAAACATCATCAACATCCCGGCAAGTTGGTATTTGGTATTCGGCGACCAAGGAATGACACGCTTTGGTCTTCCTGCTATCGGCTTTGATGGCTTTGGAGTCGCTGGTGCCGCTTGGGCAAGCACCCTATGCATTGTGGTTCAACTTGTTTGGGTCAGCGTCAGCATTCATTTGCTAGAGCAACACAAGTTACCGCAACGTCGAGCTCCGGAAATGGCGATCATGCGACGCATAGCCACCTTGGGCACTCCCATTGGACTGCAACTGCTGGCCGAGTTTGGGGTGTTTACTATCGTTCATATCCTTATGGCCAACCTAGGCCCACGTGCATTGGCATCTCATCACGTCGCGATAACATTCGCTGCAGCGACTTTTAATCTTGCACTTGGTATTGGCGCAGCAGCGAGCGTCATGGTCGGAAACCGCATTGGCGCAGGTGACACTCCAAGCGCGAGGCGTGCAGGCTTTATCGCCATCGCTACATCCACCACGGTTATGGCGACAGCTTCGCTCTTATTTTGGACGCTGCCAGAATTTCTTGCTGCGTGGCTCACCAATCAACAGCCCGTCATCCATGCAGCCGGCAAGCTTCTAATGATTGCGGCAATTTTTCAACTGTCCGACGGGATCCAAGCCGTCGCGGCCGGTGCGCTGCGTGGCGCAGGTGATACACGAATACCCTTGCTCTCTAATCTCGTAGGACACTATTTAATTGGTTTACCTGTGGGTGTTGCACTAGCCTTTGTCCTGGGTTGGGGCGCCCAAGGCCTCTGGTGGGGTCTAAGCGCTGGACTTACTGCTGTGGCCTTATTTCTGCTGCTACGCTTTCACTATCTCTCTTCCTCGGAAATTCAGCGAAGCTAGTGCTCAGATCGAAAACGAATGAGCCGCTTCGCTTGTGTCTAAGGTGCAAAATTCGCTAGAAGTTTTGCCCACAGTCTTTCAAGATCGGATTCGATAAGCAATCGATCAACCCATTGTTGTTCAACAAAACCTTCAGACACCGCCTTTTCAAAGAGTGAGATAAGCGGATCATAAAAACCTTCAATGTTAGCTACCGCAATGGGCTTTTTGTGAAAGCCTACTTGCCACCATGTGAACATCTCAAAAAACTCTTCCAACGTCCCTGCGCCGCCAGGCAATGCAATAAAAGCATCGGCTAATGTAGACATCGTAGCTTTGCGAACATGCATGTCGGGAACCACCTGCAGTTCACTAAGCGCTTCATGAGCTATCTCTTTTTCAACCAAGGCTTCGGGAATCACGCCAATGACCTTGCCGCCGTGCTTCATAGCCGAACTGGCAAGCTCCCCCATAAGCCCACGAGATGCTCCGCCGTAAACCAAGGTAACTCCCGACGTCGCAATCAATTCACCCATCTTCTGCGCGGCCACTTTATAGGCGTCATGTTTTCCAAAGCGCGAGCCACAATACACACAAACTCTGTTCATGTGGGGCTATTTACCTACATTTTGTCGATGTATCCAGAAGCCACCGCATGAATAATTCAGGCGATACCTTCGAGAAGATGCATCGTTTTGACTTTTCGTTTTAAGCAAGGCAGTGCTTGTGATAGGGTAGCGTTCTTTCCAAAGGCACCATGCTACTTGCTTTTATCATTGCTCCTTTATCCGTTGCTATCGGTGCGCTTGTCGGCCTGGTGGGCAAAAACAAAGCCCTCAGCCTGCGGCCCGTACACACCTTTGCCCTTTCATCAGCTTTGCTCGTGGTGCTAGTCCAGTTGTTACCTGAAGCTCTCACCGATCTGGGAATCTGGGGGCTCGGCGCCTTTTTGGTAGCGCTTGCCTTACCGGCCTTGCTCGAATGGATCTACAGCGCTACGGTTGGCAAAACAGATCACCACCACAACCATCATGACGAAAGCCATCGCCTAGGCCTTGAGCTTGCTTTCATCGGCTTGGCGGCTCATCAAATGGGCGACGGCATTGCTTTGGGAGCTTACGTTCTTAGCGCAGGAGACAGTGGTGTGTCATTTAGCGTACCAATTGCCATCGCGGCGCACTCGATACCGGTGACCGCACTCGCGATTGTTGCCTGCCGAAGTCAACTTGGCTGGAAAGCTGCTGCATGGAGATCGTTGTGGTTACTTTTTGCAACCGTCACAGGCGTTACCCTATCTGGACTTGTTCCTTCTCACATTCTTGAAGACTTTGGTCCCTGGGTGACTGCAGCTGTTGCGGGCCTACTCATTCACATTGTCGCCCATGATATCCCGCGTTCCAAACCGAGCAACACACGTATGCGCGCTCTTGACTTCGGCGCCGTCGCTGCTGCTCTGTTAATTGTCTACCTCGGAACGATTCACCACCAAGGTGCCCAGCACACCATCAGCGAAGTACGCACTTCAATTGGAAAAGCCTGGCTCGAGCTTACCTTCGATACCGCACCGACGCTGCTCGTTGGTATGCTGATTGCTGCCGCGCTGCAGCTCTTAGGCTCTCGACTGCCGATGCGATGGTTGGGCAAAGGCAGCTCGCTTCGTCAAGCCACGCGCGGGGCTATCATCGGCGCACCGCTGCCTATTTGCGCATGCGGAGTCCTTCCAATCACGAAGTCTTTGCGTGACCGAGGCGCGAGCGCCGCACTCGTGGTTGCGTTTTTGCTTGCAACGCCGGAACTCGGAATTGAAACCCTTGCGCTAACCGCCCGCTTTTTAGGCTGGCACCTTGCCGCTATTCGCCTTGTCGCAGCGGTTGCTGTGGCCATCTTTGCAGCACTCGTTATCTCCAGACTCACCGGGGAGCATAGAAAAACCGAAAAATCACTAGAGCAAACAGCTTCTACCCCCAGCAGCCCAGTAGCAGACAAAACAACATCCTCAGTGTTCGTGCGTTTCTGGGGACATCTGAATGAACTACTTTTGCATATCGGCCCATGGACCGTTGCCGGCCTAGTTGTTGCAGCTTACGTGCAGGCGGTTTTACCGAACGGAGCGCTGTATCGCATGGCAAGCAGCGGCGTGGACGTACTCGTAGTAACCATCATTGCCGTGCCGAGCTACGTATGTGCAGCCTCGGCTACACCTCTTGCTGCTGTTCTCATGAGTAAAGGGCTTTCGGCCGGCGCTGCGCTTACAGCCTTGCTGCTCGGCCCCGCTACCAACATTGCGACGGTGGGTTTCTTACGCGATCAATTGGCGCAAAAGCGACTTTCGGCGGCCTGGGCGCCCTTATCTTGCTCTGCTGGCTGATTGCAGTGTTTGTTAACCTAAGCCCCATTCCACTTGTGACCGAACAGGTCATTGAAGATACGCATTTATATGCTCACGATCTTAGCACTTATGCCGCAACTGCGATCTTGGCACTCTTGATTTTGATGAGCATGTGGCGCGTTGGCGTAGGCGCATGGTTTCGCACCGTAGGCGATTTTTTGGCTAAACCTGATCACGAACACCGTCACAGTCATTCTTGACCTCCGATCAAAAAACTGTAACGTGGGCCCCAGTGCAGATCACGATTCTAGCAAGCGGCAGCAGTGGCAATGCCTGCTTGGTGCAAAGCCCCGACACTACCATCCTCGTTGATGCGGGTGTTCGTCCGGGACCACTAAAAAAAATGCTTGGCACACTGGCACGGCCTCCCGCCACGATTGACGCTGTTCTAGTCACGCACGCGCATTCCGATCACAGCGGCTTTGCTGGCGCGTGTGCGCATGCCTTTGATGCAACCTTGTACATGACCGAAGCCACGGAGCGAGGCATCAAACTCGACCATTACGTCAAACAGCGCATCTACGGTAAAAACACACCCTTCCGAATTGGCACCCTCGATATTCATCCCATGGAAGTGCCGCACGATGCGCCCCAAGTGGCGCTGGTCTTTTCACACCAAGAAGCTCGCGCAGCGCTTGTCACCGATCTTGGCGCCATCCCTCCGAACTTAGGTGAGCACATCAAAGACTGTCACACACTCATGATCGAGTCGAACTACGATCCGAGTATGCTAAAAAACGGACCCTACCCTCCTCACATCCAAGAACGTGTCCGATCGGGGTACGGACACCTTTCCAATGAACAATGCGCGAGTTCTCTTGAAGGACTCAGCCCAAAAACCAAACGTGTGGTGCTCATGCACCTTTCAAAGAAAAACAACCTACCCGAACTTGCGCATCAAGCAGCTTCGCAAGCCTTGTTGCGCAGCAACGTGGATTTACTGCTTGGCGATTCCCTCCCTCACCTTTTGAGCATTCCGTCTGCCTCAAGCACTCGAACGATAGCCGCTAAGCAAATGCAGTTTGCCTGGTAGAACACAGCTACCCTAGCAAGCGTTGAATCATGCGATAGCTCAATCCCCAGATGCGTTTATTGCGCATAAGATAAGCAGGAAGATCATAGCTCTTGCCTTCGTGCAGGTACGGGAAGGTAATGCGGAAATCGTCCGAACCAAACGCTTGAAGTGGAAACCAAAACACTTCATTAACTTCTTCATTAAGTACAAAATCGCGCTCTTCTCGCAAATCAAAGACCAAAGGCAGCAGTTCTTCGCCCGTTAGCCCTCCTCGAGCTCGGATTGGCAAAGGTCCCAAATGCCCCAAATACTCCGCTTGCTGGGTGAGATCCCATCCGATTTCCTCGTGGACCTCTCGCAGAACCGTGTCCGTGAGGGTCTTATCTTCGCGTTGAGCCCTGCCTCCGGGAAAAGCCATGTGTCCTGACCATGGATCGCCATGGCGTTCGGCACGTTCAATCATGAGCAGCTCTGATCCGCTCTTAGTTTGACGCAACACAAGCGCAACGCCTGCTATCAATCGTTCATGCGCAGGAATAGTCCTAGGTAATTTTTTTTCTAAAATACTCACTACCAAGCGATGGCTTTCCCATCTCGGAAAAATCCGCCCGACGGCCCGTCATCGGGCAAAGTCGCAGCCCAAACAATCCCCGAAGCTCCCTCTTGCACTTTGCGGGTCGCATTTGGACCGCCCATGTCGGTTTGAACCCAACCTGGACACACTGAATTAACTTTCACTGAACTTTCTCTAAGTTCATCAGCAAGAATCTTTGTCACAGCATTCAGTGCGGTTTTTGAAATGCGATACGCTGGGTTGCCGCCGTTCATCTCAGAGAGTTGCCCTAAGCCACTTGAAACGTTGACCACCCGACCGTAACCACCTTCGAGCATGCCCGGGATAAAGGCCTGGCAAAGCGCAAGCGGTGCGAAGGTATTAATCTCAAGCGTGCGACGAATGACATCGATGTCCGTTCCCAGTGCCGATGCAGGATGCTCTTCGCTTGCTTCGTGCTGATCCAAGAAAACACCGGCATTGTTGATAAGCACGTCGATTCGACCAAACTTGGTGCGTAAGTATTCCGCGGCAGCACGAATGCTTTGAGAATCGGTTACTTCGAGTACAACATGCATGGCTTCAATACCTTCTTGTTGCAAAGCTTGCTGCGCCTCTTGCCCTTTGTGCTCATCACGCGCACCCACAATGACATGGTGCCCTTGTTTGCCGAGCTGCTTGCACACTTCAAAACCAATACCGCGATTGGCACCTGTAACGAGTGCTATTTTAGAGGATGCATTATCTGCCATGACTCATCTCCCAATCTTCGATTGTTTTAGGATCAGAAGGTTACCTCTTGAAAAGCACAAATAAAAGAGCACTGCTCTACCGCAGTGAAAAAGCAATTACGGACCAGTCCACGTTGTTCGTAAAATTACCCGAAACGTTGAAGACACCCGCAGCGCTTGCCGGTTTCGAAGCAATCGAAACGCTGGCCACATCGCCACTGCTGCCTGCGTAAATCTCAGCGTGTTCGACAAAACCAGATCCCGGGAGATGTCCCTTTTCCCGCATCGCGGCAACCGAAATGACAAGAGAATCGGCAAGGGTAAGATCAAGGTCGATGGAGTAGCTACTGGAGTCCGTTCCACCTGAGCAGAATTGAGAACCCAGCGTGTTGCTTGATTCCAAGTCCCCTACACTTTTGCTATCCAAAAAAGAAACGCGGAAAGCGACACTTGCAATCGATCGTACAGTATTATTCACCGTAACGATGATATCCGATGAAACAGGCGTACCTGAAGCCACCCAAAGCTCGAGTTGCTGGGTAATACGCCCAGAGCATTGATAGCGAAGCAAACTCCAAGACAAACCCATTCCACTAACGGACTGAACTGAAGCAGCTGTTGGATCTCGCATAGTAACCGCAAGCAAATACAAGTCGGAGCTTGCAGCAGTCAGCGCAGAAACTTGTACTGTATTGCTTAGGCTCGAGATTCCCGATGACGTTTCGGCAACCTCGATGGTATCGCAAGTACTGTTGCTGCATGATCCGGTATCGCAGACCGTGCCGCATTGACCGCAGTTGTTCGGATCGGAAGTAAAAGCAAAGTCTTCATCCGTGTAACCGTCGCAATCATCGTCGTTGCCATTGCAGATTTCAGTGCTCGGCACGCAATCCGGAGGTGGCGGCACAAACACATCGGAGCCAATGGAAGCATCCAAATCGACTGAAACGTCACTGCCCGTTTCATTGACGCCAGAATCGCTCGAAACTAACCCCGGATCGAAGGACGAACATCCCGCAAAAAAACAAAATCCAACAACTACAATCCTAGACCTGTTCATGCCTCGTTTGCGACTAAAGCCATATGACACATGGGTCTGTAGCCAAGCCAAGGTTAACTGTACGGTAATTCGAGTTAAATTCAAACTACGAGCATCGACCTAAAGAGCAACAAACACACATGCAGTGATGGATCTGTACCCTGATGTCGTATCAAGAAGACAGAAGATACAATGTGCGCTATTGCGATGACTCACTATGCGGATGCAACTAAAGCAAAGACACAACGACGACGGTATTTGCCGACGAAAACCGAGAAGCCAAAGTTAGGAAATGCCCGCTCAACCATTAACGAGTACCAACGAGAAGATCTGGGGTCATGTGACCTCACCTTTGGGTACACTGACCCCAGACTGGGGACTCGGAGCACATTTGCAAGTCAAGCCCGCATGAAATTACTTCGTTTTTTTTGGTACTTTTTGCCATGCCTTTGGCTTACTTCTTGCTACCATGTGAGCGTATGACTCAAATTCGTTTACATCAGACTGCACTCTGTTTGATAGCCCTATCCTTTGGATGCACGCCGGCTGCCGAGTTTGGCATAGGCGAAGCCTCCGACGCACTTACGGCTCCAGTGTCTCGAGATACCTGGATCAATGGCAACTCAGAAACACAATGTGAAGCCATCGATAAGGTACCACGATACCGAATTACGGTACATCACACCGACCAACACGATGTGACCGATGGCGAGAGTTCGGCCCGAAGTATTCTAGCTTACCACCGAAGCCGCGTCGCCAACGAATACGAAGAGTCGTGGTGGTGTGACGTGGGGTACCACTTCCTTATCGCTCCTTCAGGCACGATTTACGAAGGACGGCCCATTGAATACATCGGTTCGCACACAGCGTATCAAAACGATGGCAATATCGGTATTGCGCTCATGGGTAACTATGAGCAAGAAGAGCCAAGTTTAGCCATGAAGAGCGCACTAAAAGACCTGCTTGGCTACATCACCACCACCTTGGGGTTTGATATCGATCTAGAGGGCAGGCACGCACACTGCGCAAACCCTGACGATGAAAATGAAAGCGAAGACGGCGGCTTTTGCCTAAGAGGCCATGGCGAAACCAAGAATAACGTGACTACTTGTCCGGGCAAATACGTGTTCCCCGTCCTCAACGAAATAAGAGGCGCCTCCGATCCAGAGTTCCGATATCGACCACAGCATGATCCGAGTGCACTGCAACCGACAGCCGAGGGATTAAGTCGCGTGATTGACCAGTCTGCAAGCCCTGAAGAGCAACAAGCTCATGCCGAATACTACGAAGAACGAACTTGTACCCTTACGGACAAAGACGGCAACGCAAGCATTCACGGTTTTGACGAAGACGCATGGCGCGCCATGGGTGGACAGTGCTATTCCGCAGCCGATACCACACCTCCCTGCGCTGACGGATCATCCGACTACACTTGGAAATGTGCCTATCACAATACCTACGGACTCGTTGCTGGTTTGTGTATTGGAGGAAGGTTCGCGGCCTACAGCACCGAGAAGCTCCCAACCTCACAATGCTTTGCTTGCAACAACCCGGACTATGTTGAGGGACAGGGCGAGCCCACCTATTCTGGCTCAAGCTACTCAGGCAACTGCCTCTATATTGCAGATAACTAAAACCCCAGCGAGCCCGTACAACAGCACGCTCTCATACCTTCGATTCAAGCCTTTTAGCCTACTCGGGTTCGCTAAAGCGCAGAATGTGACGTAGCAAAGGGAATCGATCGTAAACTAGCTTCAATCCTGCCCAAATTGTCTGGTGCCTATAACCACAAAATTCAATATCACGGCTATTTTTTACATACAAGCAAGATGTGTCATACTTTACTCAGTATGCGCTTCAAAGGATTTTTGCTGTCCGTCTTCGCAATTAGTGCGTTTTCGGCTTGTGGTCGTATCGGTTACGATCCCTTTGTCGGTGACACTCAGGCTGACAACGCCGGCACTTGCTTCGATGGCGTTCACAACCAAGACGAGACTGACATCGATTGCGGTGGCGATACATGCGGGGCTTGCGGGGAAGGTCTACGATGCACAGCTGGCGAAGACTGCAGCACGGGGTTATGTGTTCAGCAACAATGCGTCGCAGCAAGCTGTGTCGATGCCCTTCTATCATCAGGCGAAACAGACATTGATTGCGGTGGAGACGCATGTCCAAGCTGCATCGACGGAGCCGACTGTCTTGTGAGTAGCGATTGCTTATCGGGCGTCTGCAACGGCAACATCTGCCAAGCTCCCACCTGCTCCGATGGCATTCAAAACCAAGACGAGACCGATGTTGACTGCGGCGGCAGCACTTGCAGCGCGTGCTTAGCTTGCAACATTAGCGCAATGACGGACTCGGGCGATTTCCTCGTTAATACAGGACATACCATAGGCAACCAAGGACATCCGTCTACCTTCTTATTGGCAAACGGAAACTATGTTTTGCTCTACAGCGGACTCGGGGGCGATCGCTCGATCCACGGACGCATTGTTAATGCTTCCGGAACAGAGGAAGTTAGCGATTGGATTATTAGTCCCGGTCCTTTCGACATGATGCCCTACGGTGTGGATCTGGGTGGGGATAGGTTCTTGGTGGTCTGGGATCGCGATGGAAACAGTGACCCTATTTTCGCACGTGTCTACAACTACGATGGCACGGCCGCAAGCGCCATCTTCCAGGTGTCTGCAGCCAATGGCTATTTCGATAATCTCAGCTACGCTGGAAGCTATGGTACACTTAGAGCGGGCATTCATCCCGTGGATGTACTTAGTGGCAATCGCGTTGTCTTTACCTATGCCGTTACCGGACACATCGCCATGGTACGCATGTTCGATACCTCGAGCAATCCGCCCACGGCATTGCATGCCGAGCTGGCGGTAAGCGCAGGCGGGCTAAACATCTCCGCAACCAGTGTACTCACCCTGAGCAATGGTAACTTCATGGCTATCTGGAACGACGGATGGCAGCCGACTGTATACACACGAGTCTATAGTCCCGCCACAAATCCACCTACCGCTCTAAACTCGGCGATAGACAGCATTCCGGCCGACCTGTCGTCCCATTATGACTCGGCACTCATGCCAGTGTTGTTAGGCGATGGCACACCAATGCTTTCCTTTACAGGTTACGACTATAATACCGACAATGCCGATGGCGATCTTCGCGGCGTCTATGCTTTGCGATTTTCCAATGATGGTTTGGTGATTCGAGACATGTTGCGCCTTAACACCACAACAGCTGGCGAACAAATTGATGCTGTTCTTTGCCCACTTGGCGATGGCGGCATGGTCGCCGCTTGGAGTAGCGAAAACAAAGATGGCAGCGGTAGCGCCTTCGTGGGTCAGATTTTCAACCAGGATCTCAGCAAAGTCGGAAGCGAGTTTGTCATCAATGACACCACAAGCGGGCATCAATTGGCCGGGCATGTGGCTTGCGCGGCCGATGGCTTCCTTGCCACTTGGAATGACCTGAACGGAGCGGACGGCAACGGTGATGGCGTTTTTGCCAAAGCCTACACCAATGCTTGCTCGGACGAGATCCCCGAGTGCCCAGCTACCGGAACCGAGTTTGTGGTGAACAACTACACCCCGATCGACGATTTTGGCTTTACAGCGGCACGACTCTCGGACGGAACCGTGGCAGAAGTCCATGCTTCCGGTGCATCGTGGGGAGAACTCCTGTACGTGACCCACTATGATGCGCTCGGTAACACGATAGGTGGAGCAAACGTAATCCAAGATGCCGAGGAGGTTGCTAGTTCACAAAGCATCATTCCACTCAACAATGGAAGATTTGTAGTCACTTGGTATGGCTGGGATCTGCAAGGCAATGGCAGCTTCGGCATACGCGCTAGACTATTCAATGCCGATTTTACACCCAACGGAGCATCTTTCATCGTGGACCCGAATGCGAACAACCAATTTTTCCCGGCAGGAACGCTACTCAATGGCAGCGACGACTGGATGGTGGCTTACACGCGTTCTTGGTATGAAGTGTTGTTCCAACGCTACGATGCATCGGGAACAACGATTGGCACACCAGTACGCGTTAACAGTGGAGCCTTCTCGGTCGAAGGCGGTGTCGGCGTTGAGCGGCTTTCAACTGGAGATCTCGTTGTTGTTTGGCAGCAAGACGATGGCAGCTTTAGTAACTTTGAAATTTATGGCCGCGTCTATGACACGAGTGGAACCGCCGTGAGCGCTCAGTTTATGGTCAATACAACGACGGCAGATCAACAGAAATTTACCGATGCAAATGACAACATGGCCAACTTTGATCCCGTAGCTTCGTTAAGCAACGGAAACTTCGTGGTTGTGTGGTCGAGCAATAATCAGGACGGATCAAACTACGGTGTGTATGCCCAGATTTTTGATCCCTCCACCAATCCACCAAGCAAGCTAGGCGGTGAAATTCTCGTCAACACTGAAACCAACAATCATCAGGTTTATCCTTCCGTTGCGGCCTTCGATGGTGGTGGCTTCGTAGTGAGCTGGCAAAGTTATCTGCAAGACGGCAGTGACTACGGTATCTATGCCCAGAGCTTCGACAATGCTGGACTCAAGAACGGCGGCGAACTTCAAATCAACGATACGACCCTAGGTATACAAGGCGGCACGATGCTAACCACGCTTGCAAACGGTACCTACATGGTCGGCTACACTGCCCAAAACCTTGATGGCACCGGCTGGGGTGTAGGCGCTAAGATTATGGGCATCTGTACGCCATAGTACCGCTACTGGTTCCCACCATAATCAAAAGCCCTATTTTTCTCGCTATTGATATCACTTGGCGCGGCGCAAAGGCCTTGCTAGGGTCAGGCCCACATTATGATTCCTCGTTATACTCCCGCAGATTTTGATGAACTTTGGCAGCCGTTAGCCAAGTACCAAGCTTGGTTCGACGTCGAGCTTGCTGCATGCCGCGCTATGGAAAACGCAAAGCTTGTTCCGAAAGGCACGGCAGTTTCCCTCGCTAACTTGCGCGATAAAATCAAACCCGAACGCATCGATGAGATAGAAACGAGCACTCGACACGACGTGATTGCGTTTTTAACACATATCGAAGAGCTGGGCGGCAGCCCCGCGCGCTGGCTTCATCGAGGCATGACCTCATCAGACGTACTTGATAGCTCTCTTGCCTTGCTCATGGTCAAAGCCTGCGATGCCCTTATCAAGCGCAGCGAAGACTTTCTCAAAGCATTGCGCGTCCGCATCGAAGAGCACCGACATACGCCCATGATAGGTCGCTCCCACGGCATCCACGCTGAACCTCTTACCTTTGGCTTGTGTCTAGCAGGGCACTATTCTGAGATCTATCGCGCCTGCGAACGCCTTCGCAGCGCTCGAAAAGAAATCGCAGTCGGCAAAATTGCAGGAGCCGTAGGCAGCTACAGTCATCTTACTCCAAGCATTGAAAAGGAAGCTTTAGCAGCGCTTGGTCTTGCGCCTGAAACAGTTTCAACGCAAGTCGTAGCGCGCGACAGACACGCAAGCTTCTTTTCCGCTATGGCACTGATGGCCGCTGCCATCGAGCGCCTCGCAACCAACGTGCGGCACTGGCAGCGCACTGAAGTGGCCGAGGCCGAAGAAGCGTTTAGCAAAGGGCAAAAAGGCTCAAGCGCGATGCCGCACAAGCGTAATCCCATTGCCAGCGAAAACCTTTGCGGCCTTGCTCGCATCGTGCGCGCAGCTGTCACGCCAGCTCTGGAAAACATCGCGCTGTGGCACGAGCGTGACATCTCGCATTCTTCCGTTGAACGCATGCTGTTGCCTGATGCCACCACCACACTTGCTTTCATGCTCGATCGCGTTAACCGCATGATGGCTAATCTTGTGGTGTATCCCGAACATCTAAAGCAAAACCTCGACCGCACAGGCTCGCTTTGGGCAAGCGAAGGTCTTTTACTTCGTTTGGTCGAGCAAGGCTTGCCGCGCCAAGAAGGCTACGTGCTTGTGCAGCGAAATGCCATGCGCGCCTTTTCAGGAGAAGCTTCGTTCAAAGATCTAATTCTTCAGGACAAAGACATTCGATCAAAACTCTCCGAAACCGACATTGAAGCCCAGTTTGACCTACAACATGTCCTAAGCCACGTTGACACCATTATTGATCGCGCACTCGAGCAGACCCCATCGTGACAGTAAACCAGCAAACGCTTCAGCAGGGACTTCATCTGTGCCTTAACAGCACAGACCTTGATTGGCTGGGAACAAAACAAGAAGGCAAGGTTCGTGACAGCTACAGCCTAAGTGATGGCACTCGCCTCATCGTCACCACCGATCGCATCAGCGCTTTTGATCGCAGCATCGGAACACTACCATTTAAGGGGCAAGTTCTAAACCAACTGGCTGCCTGGTGGTTCGAGCAAAGTAAAGATTTGGTGCCCAATCATTTTCTAGAACGCGTCGATCCTGCTGCCATGAAAGTCATCGAATGCACACCTTTGCCGGTTGAGTTTGTCATGCGAGCGTATTTGACAGGCGTGACTAGCACAAGCGTTTGGACCCACTACGAAAAGGGTGAGCGCATCTTTTGCGGCCACACGCTTCCTGATGGCTTAGTGCACAACGGGCCACTTCCTAAAGCGATCCTCACACCCAGCACAAAAGCAGAACACGGTGGTCACGATCAAAGCGTAAGCCGAGAAGAATTGCTCAAAGCAAATGTAATTGGCGCCAAGGACTTTGATCAGGTGGCAGATTTTGCGCATCGCCTGTTCGCCTTCGGGCAAGCTCACTGCGCCAAGCAGGGCCTCATTTTGGTCGACACAAAATACGAATTTGGAAAAACCAGTGACGGAACGATTGTCCTAATCGATGAAGTCCACACCCCTGATTCATCACGGTTTTGGTTCGCTTCAAGCTACAAGCAACGCTTAGAAGCTGGGCTGGCGCCGGAGTCCTTTGACAAGGAATACCTACGTGCTTGGCTTAAAGGGCAGGGCTTTATAGGCGAAGGCGCTGTTCCAACCCTGCCCGATGATGTCCGAATCGAAGCCGCCAGACGCTACATCCAAGCCTGTGAAAGCATCTATGGACAAGCCTTCATCCCAGATTTACAAGAGCCCCACGACCGCCTAAGAAAGAATCTATCCTCATGAAAGCAAATGTCATTGTTACCCTAAAAAAAGAAGTGCTCGACCCGCAAGGCGATGCCGTGCGACGCGCGCTTAAGAGTCTTGGTTTTGACGACCTTGAATCAGTTCGAGTAGGTAAATTTATCGAACTTGAGTTCCAAAGCAGTCATGCCAAGGATCTCAAAGACCGCCTTGAGGCCATGTCCACAAAACTTCTGTGCAATCCCGTCATCGAAGACTTTCACATCGAAGTTGACCCCAAACAAGGCTCGTCCGAGTAAACACCATGCGCTATTCAAAAGCTTTCATCCCTACCCTTTAAAGAAGCGCCCAAAGACGCTCAAACGCCTTCGCATATCTTGTTGCTGCGCGGTGGTTACATGCGTCTCGTTGGCGCAGGTGTCTATGAACTTCTGCCATTAGGGTTACGCGTGCTGCAAAACATCAGCGCGATTGTTCGCGATGAGATGAACAAAGCTGGCGCCCAAGAACTGCTCATGCCTGCACTTGTGCCTGCTGAGCATTTTCAAGAAACAGGACGTTGGGAAAGTTTCGGCGAGACCTTGTTTCGCATCAAAGACAGGCACAAAGCAGACTACATGCTCGCACCAACTCACGAAGAAATCATCACCGATTTGGCCCGGCGTGAGATCAAAAGCTACAAACAGCTGCCTACTACACTCTATCAAATTCAAATGAAATACCGTGATGAGCCACGTCCCCGCGCAGGTCTTTTGCGTTGTCGCGAGTTTCTCATGAAAGATGCTTATTCTTTCGATGTGAGCGAAGAAGCCGCGCTAAAGACCTACGAGCAGATGAAAAACGCTTACCATGCCATCTTTGGACGGATTGGCCTAGATTACCGCGTTGTCGCCGCCGATAGCGGCGCAATGGGTGGCTCAAGCAGTGCCGAGTTTCAGGTGCTAGCCACCACCGGGGAAGACAGCATCGTAGCATGCGAAGCCTGCGACTACGCCGCAAATACGGAAATCGCTGATGCAGCGAAACTCAAAGAAGGCAGTCCTTGTCCGAACTGCAACAGGCCAATCAAAAGCTATCGCGGTATCGAAGCTGGCCATATCTTTGTACTTGGCACGCACTACAGTGAAAAAATGCGTGCAAACTTCCTCAATGAGCAGGGGCAAGAGGCTCCCCTCATCATGGGATGCTACGGCATCGGTATCTCACGACTGGTTGCTGCAGCCATCGAGCAGCACCACGACGCGCACGGCATCGTCTGGCCAATAAGCATTGCACCTTATCAAGTTATTTTGACCACACTCGGTCAGGACGATGCGGTCATGGATGCTTCAGAAGAGCTTTATAACCAGCTCCAAGAAGCTTCGGTTTCGACACTTTGGGACGAGCGCAATGAACGGCCAGGCGTGAAATTCAAAGACGCTGACTTACTTGGCATTCCGGTTCGAATCACCGTTGGAGCCAAAGGGCTAGCCGATGGTATCGTGGAGTTTAAAGAGCGTCATAGTGATGCTGTAGAAAAAATCACACCCGATAACATCCTCGCTCGCTTAGGCAACCCATAGAAGAAGGAAAGCCAATGAAAAAAAACTTCGTGGCCAATCAAAGCTCAACAGCTCTTGAGTTATTTTTCTTGTCTCCTTTTGCTTGTCGTGTCTCTCAGCATCGCGACTGTGCTGATTCCAGAAATACGTAACGACGGGAAAGCTTCATCGAGCACTGAACAAACAGATGGCTCGTCGGACTCCAGCTCAACCCCTTAAAACGACACCACTGAATGAATGTTTTGGCTTGCCTTTACGTCTAAGCCAGAGTGGATAATGTCAACAATCCCAGATGTTTAGCTTGCCAGAACAGGCGAATTTTCAGATCCAGTATAACTGCAATTTTTGCATGTACGACAGAAATCAGTCATACTAAGAAGGTGGCAGTACGCTTTGTTCCCATACTTTTAATGGCTTTATTTGCGGGGTTGTCTTCACCAGCGGGGGCATTTCCCAACGCCCCAATTTGCGCTGTCCCACAGAAACAGCTCAGCCAGGTGGAAAACCAAAGCTACACCCTGAGGCCAAACAGCGGCGAAGTACCAATGTGTTTGCCGCCGCGGTTGATTGATCAACAAAGTTCCCCCGAGATGTTCCAGGCCGCCAGGCGCGCCCTCGAGCAGGCAGATCTCGCCGACGAACATGGCGACGTTGCTCAGGCACGCATGCACCTGCGAGTCGTTGAATGGGCACTGCCTCATCTTGAAGACCGCTTTGCTTTGCGCCGTGCTGAACTCTTGATGAAGGAGGGACACTACCCAGAAGCCTGTCGGGCCTTTTCCTTGGCGAGCACGAGCCCTGAATCACGCGTTATCGTCGAAGCTCGCATGGGACAAACCCGTTGTTTGCTCGAAGCTCACGATAAAGGTGCAAGCACTGCACTGAATGAACTTGTGAAACGCTACCCAAATCTGCCAAACGAGCTACTGTTAAAGTTTAAGCTCGCCAAAGCTAAAAAGAGTTGGGGAGACATTCAAGGCGCAGTTAACGCATTTCGCAGCATTGACCTCAACAACCCAGGGCATCCGGTTGCTAAACTTGCAAGAGTAGAGCTGCAATTTTTGCACGATGAAGGGATTCCTGTACGAGACTATAGCATCGTGCAACGTATCGCCCGAGCAGAGCTATTATTGCGTTCGGGTCCATTCGACCTCGCGCGCAGCGAAATTGATGCGCTGTTGAACACAGTGCTCTCTGCGCGCAACCGCGCAAGCGTTACGGCCCTTGCAGCGCAACTGGCCAGATACGAAGGTCGATTCGAAGACTCTCAAAAACTTCTCAAAGAAGCTCAGAAATCAGATCCCAAACAAGGCGCCATCGACAATGACGAGGCAGCGGCCATTGAAGAAGAAGCTCTTGCTACTGAGGCTGAGCTCGGCAAACAACGCATCGATCAGATTCTGCGGCGCCGACCCTACGTTCGCCTAAGCTTTCCGCAGCTCAAGCTTGTGTTGGAAATCGCAACCGCTGCAGGCATCAAAGAAAGCGCAAATCAAGTACTTGAAGCATTGCTCAGCACGCGTCGCTCGCTTTGGCCCACCTTTCGCTTCGAAATGGCGGTGCTTGCCACGGGCAATGCGTCGGACGAGCTGATTATCAAGCTTCTAGCGCCTATGCTTGAAGACCGACGCCTTGGCCTTGCAGCACGCTACCACTACGCGCGAGCTTTGGAGCGCAGCGGTCAAAAGACTGCTGCAACGAAAGCTTTCGTGCAAGTCGTCGAACAAGACGACAACGAGCGGCCCTACTATAAGTTGTGGGCGGAACAACGGCTCTCTGCCATGTGTAAACTTGAAGAACTCAAGCACATCAACTCGCGAGAGGCCTTGTTCACTCGAAGCCAGTCCAACATGGGCTACGAGCAGAGCAACATCGCCTTTGGTAAAAAAGCAAGCCAAGCATTGCGCAATGTCATCACGAAGCTAAGCCCACTCGTACGTGAACATGACGATGCCTTTCCTTGGCTTCGTCGCGCACGTGATCTGATGCGGCTCGGAGAAATGGACGCTGCCAACGATGAACTTGTTGAAGTTTACCGTGCTTGGCGCTCGGCGACCGGCCGTAAGGATCTTCGCATGGGTCTTGCTTCGGTTTACAAGGGCCGCGCAGTGCGACTCGGCTGGCCCGATGTCCAAACGAAACGCGCGCGAATGGCTCTCGATGTCGATGATCGAAGAGTCCTGGCCGATGCTTCGATTGCCTTGGGCGATTACGGTACCGCCATCGCACTTGCCGGATGGAACCACCTTTCCACCCTTCCTCGGCCTTTTACGACGCCGTAGTCAAAGCCGCCAAACGTCACGACTTGGATCCGAATCTCTTGCTTGCCGTCATGCGAGTTGAAAGCGTCTACCAAAACGGATCATCTCCTACGCGGGCGCCATGGGTCTCATGCAAATCATGCCCCGAACGGGCGCTTTGATTGCCAACAACATGGGTCGAACAGACTTCACGGTCGATGAGCTTTTGGAGCCTGAAACCAATATCGCATTTGCCGCTTGGTATTTGTCATCCTTGATCAAACGCTTTGACGGACAACTTCCTTTAGCCATCGCGAGCTACAACGGCGGGCCACATAATGTTCGCAAGTGGCTCCGACGCCATGCTTCCAACATGCCCCTTGATGCTTTCCTTGAGCGCATTCCTTTTAGCCAAACCCACCGCTACGTACGCCGCGTACTGACTTACTACCAGGAATATCGAGCCCAACAGGGGCTGGATATGATTGCTCTCGATTTGACTCTCCCAGAGTCCAAAGCAGATAAAATCGCTTTTTAGTCTGGTTTTTGTGTCTATTTTCGGCTCTTCAATAAAGCATGTGCGCAAAGGTAAGAGCTGCGCTAAACTAGGGTATGCTTTGCTTACGCAACACATTCTTTGCATGCCTTGCTTTTGGAATTTTCGCGTGCAATGTGAGTAACACTGGCAGAGACAGCGGTACGGATGGCGTTGAGGTATGCAACGGCGTCGATGACAATAACGACCCGCAAGGCCTCGTCGACGAGCCAGACCCCAACGATCCGGCACGTGGACCGTGTGGAGGAACTTATCCAAACGGCTGCCCAATAGGCCACATCGAATGCTCCCATGGCATGCTCACCGCCTGTCTACCATCGGAAGTCGGTGAAAATTGTCCCATCGAAGACCGCGTCACTCCGGACAACCCGCTCGTCGATAGCGGAACGACAACTCCTCCAACCGATTCGGGCACCACAGATCCACCCCCGGATCCCGATCCGTCTGCAGCCTGCATTACAACTGCAAACGCCGAATGCCCGGACGCGATCAATCCCACCGAAGTCACCTGTGCCTGCATCATCGATCACTATCTCAAATGCATGGGCTACAGCACCGGGTGGGGAGGTGTATGCCTTTGTGATACCGAAAACAGTTATTGCCATTGCGCTCCAGCTCAGGATGGTTGCGATAGCGGTTACTTAACCCTACGAGAGGGAGGCATGAAACAACCGGCCGGTCCCGATGACCCAGCATGCGGTGACAATGTTTGCTGTTTCAAGCCACCTTTTGACCTACCAGTCGACAACAACAATCCTCCTGGCAACATGTGTAACTAGAGTTACATAGGCGTCACAGAAATATCAATATCAATGTTGCCTTGCGCATTCGCGTTCATGGCCTTGACGAGAAGATAAAAGGTTCCGGGCTGCACGTAGTTTACTGTTAGCTTGATCTTGCCATTGCCGTTACCCGATCCGTAACAGGTGTTAAAGTTGCCACAATTGCTGTCATTTACCGCAAGAATAAGGCTTTCATCGCCCTTCGAGTCAATCGTTACTGAACTAAGTTGAGCGATTGCGATTGCAAACACGGCATCAGGACTTTCACTTGATTGATCACAAGAAGTCGTGTGGTTCGCCTCAAAATTCGAAAAGAGTTGATAAAAGAAAACGAACTGCCCGAGACAGGCAAAGCCATGCTGCAACTTTGGCCAAAACAATTTCCTTGATTCAAAGCATCGCCGTTGCAGTCTGAATCGGTATCATCACAATATTCGTCCGCTCCTGGATGGATAGCAGCATCCTGATCGTTGCAGTCGCTGCCCCCCTCGCACATACCGTTGTTTGAACTATCAACAGTGGCGCCATCACCATCATCATCGATGCCGGCGTACACGCACATCTGCAGACTTTCAGAACAGCTGCCAGAGCCACAATCGTAGCAACTCGCATCACATTGATCGCCACTGCCGCAGTTCATCGGGAGTCCACCGAGACAACCCGTTACAGGATCCGCGCTCGGATGTCCCGGACTGCAAGTCTCTTCACCGTTGCACACCAGACCATCATCGCAGCTTGCTTGATCCGTGCAACGCGCAGCGATGCAACCACGTGTGGGATGACAACGCTCAGCATCACCGCAAAGGGCATCGTTGGGGGTGTTTTGACAGCTTCCATCCACACAAAGATCCTCCGTACAGGCAACCCCATCGTCACAATCGATTGGGCATAAGGATGCATCCGGAGAAGAAGTGCCTGCATCGCTTGATGCACTACCGCTAAAATCATTGGCGAAACGCGAAGAATCGGCATCGACGATCAAACCACATCCGCTCACCAAGCCAAGAAAAATTAAGCAATTAAAAATTCGCAAACTCACTCCACCCCTCCATACTCATCCCTATCATCAGCAAAATCCATACCAAAACAAAAGCCAACAAATTGAGGTCTTTTTAGCTTTCACCCATCCAGAACCGTGCAAAAGAGCTTCTGCGGTTCCTTAACGTCAAGCTCTACAACGTATTTTTACGTCGCCACAAAAAGACGACAAACACAACCATTCCAAAATACTTCAGCCAAGAAGAGCCACGAAAAGACTCTCGTAGCTCACAGCCGCAACCGCCGATGACATTTGTGTTTGTTGAGGATGTGATAGGCGCAGGAGCAGGACCAAATTCATAGGCCCATAGCAAAGCAACAAGTTTTTGAATGTAATAAAGGTCTCCGACAGCAAAACCCGGCACATCCAAATAGCGATCGAGCTTATCGACCGACTCCCGCATGATCCACGTTCGCGCCATGAGCATGGTGGTATCCTGTAAAGGGCTAATGGCATTTTCCGCATAGCCCTCTTCGGTGAAGGAAACAAACCAATAAGGAGCACTTATACTGTAAGCCAGAATAGCTGCTTCAACTCGGCTATACGCCGTATCGCGCAACCGAAGTGCAAGCTCCGGAACGAGAAAGATAAAATTATTGGAAGTGTTAAGCGTGCGGCAGTAGTATTCCTGAACCGTGTTGGCATCTTTATAGCCTGAATCGACGGTAAACGAATCAATTCGCAGCTTAATCAAGCGATCTCGTTCTGAAGCTAGACTGGCATCTTCCTGAACACCTGCCGCTTTTTGCAGTTCGGTATAACCTATGTAGCCTGCAATATAAGCATTGAGCACGTGCGGATTGCGCTTCAGGTAGTCATCCGACGGAGGCGCTTCGGGCAAGTCTGTTAACGAGGCGTAAATGCTTTGTTCTTTTTGGATTGCTTCAGCGTATTTCCACAGTCCATAAAAAGCATAGGGGTTACGCTGCCAGCCCTCGAAGTTAAAAAAGCTTGCACTGGCGGGCAAGCTCGGAAGATCCGCTTGGACCTCGGGAGGTAACTCAAAAGCTTCACGCGCCGCACCCGTGCTCCAACCTACATCATTGGTGCTTTGCGGCGGATAGGATTCGTATTCCATCCGCATGTATTGCTTGGTCTGCTCCGCCAAATCAGCATCAAGATAAGGAAGTGCCCAGGCCAAGGTCGCCAAGGTTTCAGCAGGATGATGGAAGTAGCTGTTGAGTCGCTCGCCGCATACGCTCTCCGCTCGCAGTGACCAGATTCCATGCCCCTTGTAGCCAGGACGTAGATGACCTTTTTCCAGCATCTTGTTAATCTCGCTGGCAAGCTTCTCACGTAGTATATCCGCGTTGTGGTAAGCCGGCGGAGCAGCCACGCTCGGCTGAATCATGGCTTGTGAAAGCAGCTTAGCCGAGCCATCAGCCGAAAACGCAAACACCGAATTGCCACGGTGTGTATACAAACGACCTTTATAGGGGATCAACGCATTGACGTCACCGTGATAGCCATACGATCCGTTGGGTCCGCCAAAAGCGGCATAGGGTTTCTCGGTCGCGTTGAAGGCGTAGGCATCGTTATAGCCCGGCGCAAGCTCATCCAGATTGTAGTTGATGTGAAACCATTCACGCGACGGGTCAGGCAAAGAAGTCGGATCCCCAGCTTGCTGTGCATTGTTATAAAAATCGGTATTGGGCTTACTGATGTCAATCGTGCCGCCTTGTCGGTTGCAGCACAGGTTCCAGTAGATGTACTTGCCTCCTGCTGAAATCGCATGTGGCTCATCAACCGCTGCCCAATCTGAACTGATCACACTCATGACATTGGAGCCGGGCTCCCAGCCGCTGACGTGCCCACCGTTAATAGCCGGATCAAATAAATAGTTCGTGGTTAGATAAAGAACATCATCGTAACCTACCACGGGTGGATGACGGGTTCCGCTGCGCGTCCAAGCCCACAGGTAAGGGGCTGGTTCTTTCTCCTCGCCAGTAATCAAATCAAGAACATACACCGTACGACGTGATGGGTTTGAGTCATGATAATTCACTACGCTTGAAGCATCGTAGGTAGGGGTACCTGTCACCCAGCTCCCTGTGGCTTGGCCAATTGTACTAATGGGAGTTCCCCTTGGAGGAGCAGGAGGGTCGGTCGAGTTTCGATCAGGAAACAACGCGGCGGAGTCGGCTTGCGATAGCGATGCGATTTCGCTGCCCGGGTCGCCACCACTGGTCAGGTAGTTGTGAGCAGTCACAAAGACGACACGGTCTCGATAAACGACAGGCCAATAGGAATGAAAGCCACCACTTGCAAGCTTTTTTTTCCAAACGAGCTCTCCGTTGTTCGCTCGAATGGCATAAGCGTGACTGTCTTGCGAAGCAAAAAACAGAAGCCCATTGTCGTATGCAGCCGAAAAAAGAATCGGTCCATCCGTCTTAAATCGCCAACGCTCATTTCCATTTGCGGCATCAAGTGCGTAAAAGTTTCCATCTCTGTTTCCAGCAAACACAGAACCATCTATGACAAGCGGGTTAACTTGAAAACCGCTTTCGGCATCAAAGCTCCACTTTAAGCTCCCATTCGTTGCATCAACAGCGTAGAGTCGCCGATCATGTCCGCCCACATAAAGCGTACCGTCGCTGTAGGTGGGTGAATGGCCAAGCGGCATCTCAGTTGGAAAGACCCACAGCTCATCACCTGAAGCTGCATCAAGCACATAAAGACCACGCGCGGTGCTAACAAAAATCATATCAGCAGCCGCGATGAGCTGCACTTTCTGAGAAATGTAGGGCTCGATGGGTTTATACCACTGGACCTTAAGTCCACCTGCCACTTCAGTATCACAGTGCGAAGTGCGCGCCGGATTGGCTGCTGCCATGGGCCAATCTTGTTGCGCTTGAGCAGTGTCGCCATACAACCAGAGCAACACTCCAACAGCCATCGCTCTTTTAACGAAACC
Organism: Myxococcales bacterium; assembly: GCA_016699535.1. NCBI lineage: Bacteria > Pseudomonadati > Myxococcota > Myxococcia > Myxococcales > Myxococcales bacterium. Next base: position 1,850,654 of record CP064980.1, on the reverse strand, counting down.
CATCATAAAATCACGGATCGGCTAAAGTTACTAACAAAGCTGGACGGCGAAACGGATTTCCATCGGAGCCGTCAGAAGCCGTGAAATATTTTCCTGTATGTCGAGGCCCATCGCCACTGTACAAGACTAGAGCAACTTCACTTCCCTCTTCATACGAAGCAGCAACCGCTCGACTCGCGTCCCACTCGTATGCAACCACATCGGTTGATCCGGCAGGCAAAGGCTGCACGACTACGCCACTTAGATTCTCAATAGCAGAAGGGGCATTGTTCCAAGTAATGGTCTGCTCATCCCACTGCGCAGCGGTGGTATGAACCTGTATATAGGAATCCGGCGCTTCACTAGGCAAGGAATTGCCAAAATGATGCATACGCAACTCAGCGTGTTGGACAACTTTATCGGCTGGCAAGGCACCCAAGTTAAACCGCAAGTACACCTTTGAAAAGCAACCTGAGTCTGCAACATCCCATTGGTTTTGAACATTTAGAAAAATTGAGCCTGCATAGTTGAGATCACCCCATTCACTAAACTTCTTCTCGCCGGTCCCCAACACTCCGCCACAATCACTGCTGCCGCCAACATGCGCATCAACGACATGCTGTCCATCAAGACCCTCGTAAATTTCGTACTCTGTCCCGGTGTTTGAAGGACTTGAGCTGTAAGTCGGCATCCCAAAACGCAACACGCCCCAACTACTTGGATCGTCCACATCGACACCATAGGGCCATCCCTTGGGCTCCAGGGCAGGACCATCGCCCGAATCACGATCGTGCATAAGCACTGCCATGTGCCATTCACTTCCCGTATCCGGCGCGGCGGAAAGACCGAGTGATGCATATGGAACAGTCAATGTAAGGTTCCAGCCACTTGCTTCAGCATCGTCACGGTTTAAGCCTGAAGAGCGATACCCCGTCTCGATGGTGTAGGAAGTAGAGCTAGTCTCCCAATCACTTCCATTCCAAGCATAGGCCTGCTGATATCCGCTGCTGTCATTGCCATAGGCGAATTGACCTACAAAGCGCATTCTGTTCACGCCGTCCGTATCACTTGCAAGATAGACACTAAAAGCATCCCATTGCTCGAGCGTTTCAATACTAGGATTTTCGTCATACCAAATTTTAAAATCAAAGGCTGTAAGATGAAGCTGTAGTCCAGTGTCATCAAACCCTATACGCCCATCAGCGTAGTTACTTTCCAAAGAAAGGCTACCAAACCAAAACAACGCCGCATGGAGTAAGGGTGAATCGCCTTCAAGACGAGACATATTAACAATCGCACTCGATGTGGCTAGCGGCGTATTGGACAGGCCCGTATCATCCGTGCCCGCATCGGATTCTTTTGAAGTGGATTTTCCATGACCCTGACATGCAAAAAGCATCCATGTAAAAGACAAAGCAAAAAAAACCGCACAATAACGAGGCATGCAGCGCCATCATAGCAGAATTTCTAGAAGGACAAAGTTGTGCGATTTTGCTTCAGCAAACTGTTTCAAGCCCCCATGACACGGCGTACCGCATACACTGCACGCCAACTCAAGATAAGTAAGCGCGACAGCTACCTATGCGATAGCTTACATTGCTAAAGATTTTGAACAACGAACAAAACATATACCCAACATTTGCCTCTGAGGCTATCGCGGGCTAAAATGACGTGTGGGTTTACTTATACAAGTGCATCGTCGCACGCTGTTTATAGAAACGCTTGCGCGAGTTTCTTGTGTTCTAGTTGCGCTCGGACTAGCAAGCTGTTCTTCAACGCGCCCTGACCCACAAGATCAACTACCACAAGTCGTCGAATCATCCGATCCGGCTTGCTACACCTGTCATGGCAACTCACTCAGTCCAGCTCCACCCCGTGGTCTTGGCGGAACAATCGATTCAAGCACGCGAGGCGTCGGTGCGCACCGCAGCCACATTGGTGGCATATCGACATGGCATAAATCAGTGACCTGTGACTCCTGTCACTTGGTACCCGCCGAAGTCAACTCACCCGGACACATCGATGATGGCGATAGCAAGGCCGAACTCACCTTCTCCGCGCTTGCAACCACTGGCGGCCTAACTCCCGAGATTCGTGACGACGACACCTGTACCAACGTCTACTGTCACGGCGCGACGCTTAGCGGCGGAACGCTGAATGAACCGCTATGGACACGAGTCGACGGTACGCAAAATGCTTGCGGTACTTGCCATGGCAACCCACCACCCGCTCCTCACCCTGCCTCTTCCGATTGCGGCTTGTGTCACTCTTCAATGCAGGCAGGCACCAATACCTTTCTTGATCCCAGTCGTCACATCGATGGCGTACTTGACCTTGGTGATGGCTCCGAATGCGTGACCTGTCACGGCTCAGATCTAAACTCAGCGCCACCTTTGGATCTCGATGGAAACACGGATCGGTCGTTCGCAAGCGTTGGTGCACATCGGCAGCATTTTGGAGGCTCGGATTGGCATCGAACCTTGTCCTGCTCCAATTGCCACACCGTACCAAGTACTGTTGACTCTCCGGGTCACATCGACGGAGACAACGTCGCAGAAGTACCTTTTGATGAACTGAATCCTTCCGGTTCCGTTAATTTTGCGAATGCGACTTGCAGCAATCTGTACTGTCATGGCAATGGCAAGTCATCGAACGGAACAGTAAGCTGGACGAGCACCGAGCCCATGCAATGCGGCTCTTGTCACGGCAACCCACCACCCGCTCCACACCCACAGGCCTCTGATTGCGGTTCATGCCATCCAACGATGAACCCTGGCAGCGATACCTTCCGAACACCGGAAAGACACATCGATGGGGTGCTTGATGTAACCGACGGATCGACAGCCTGCGATTCGTGCCATGGTTCGAATGGAATTTCAGCTCCACCTTTGGATCTCGCAGGCAATACGGCTCGCACAGTGCCCGGCGTTGGCGCTCACCGCGTTCATCTCGGAGCAACCAGTTGGGCCAGACAGATGTCCTGCGAGTCATGTCACGTCGTGCCCGACAACGTCGACTCTCCAGGACACCTTGACGGTGATAATATCGCCGAAGTCTCGTTTGGAGCGCTCAACCCTAGCGCCTCCGTAAATCTTACAACCCATAAATGTAACAATTTGTATTGCCACGGAGACGGCACTGCTTCCAATGGTTCAATTAGCTGGACCAGTACAACTGCCATGACATGCAGTTCTTGTCATGGCTACCCGCCGCCATCGCCTCACCCAGATTCAACAGCTTGCGGTTCCTGTCATCCCAATGTGAACTCCGGCACAGACACCTTCAACAACCCATCAAGCCATATCGATGGAATTGTTAACGTCAATACGGGCGGCGCATGCGATTCATGTCACGGCTCAAACGGAAACTCCGCCCCACCCAAAAACCTTGCGGGAAGTTCAACTCGAAGCGCGCGAGGCGTCGGTGCTCACCGCGAGCATCTTAGCTCTTCAACGTGGCGACGCACTATCGCATGCGAGAGCTGCCACACTGTGCCCGGCAATGTAGATAGTCCTGGACATATTGATGGTGACAACGTCGCCGAAATTCCTTTTGATGGTCTAAACCCTTCCGCTACCGTCGATTTCACCACCGGCACCTGCAACAGCCTTTATTGCCACGGGAACGGGCGGGGCAACAACGGCAGTATCAACTGGACCAGCACTACCGACATGGCGTGCTCCTCGTGCCATCTGACACCTGCCGGTGGGCAAAGTGCATCAGGTATGAGCGGAGATCACAACAAGCATATTAAAGATAAAAGAATCCCGTGTTCAGATTGCCATGCCCAGGTAGTCAATCAATCACTTCAGATCATCGATTCGCAATTGCATATCGATGGCACAAAAAACGTCCTCATGCCCAAAGGTGGAAATTACGACCCGAGCACAAGACGCTGCTCAAATTTGAGCTGTCATGGAAGCGAGACTTGGTAAGTTTCTTCAACAGATAAGCGCACCAACGCTTCCCTACTCGTCAGTCACACAACCTTCGGAAGCAGAGCGTACATTCTTTATGTACTTGTAGAGCGTCCCTTTTGTGGCTTTCAGCGGCGGAGCGGTCCATTGCTGTTTGCGCGCAGCAAGTTCTTTTTCCTCGAGCTCTAAATCAATGGTATTTTTTTCCGCGTCAATCGAAATAGTATCGCCATCTTTGATCAATGCAATCGGACCGCCTTCTTGAGCCTCAGGTGTCACATGACCAATGATAAATCCGTGGGAGCCGCCTGAGAAACGTCCGTCTGTCATAAGCGCTACCTCTTTGCCAAGTCCAGCACCCATGATCATCGAGGTCGGTGCGAGCATCTCCGGCATACCCGGCCCGCCCTTAGGACCCTCGTAGCGAATCACGATCACGCTACCTTTCTTTATCTCGCCGGCCTCGACCGCTGAAAGCATCTGCTCTTCGCTATCGTAGACTTGAGCTGGGCCGGAAAAACGTAAACCTTCTTTGCCTGTGATTTTCGCAACTGCACCTGTGGGCGCAAGATTCCCTTTAAGAATGCGAATGTGTCCGGTGGCCTTGATGGGTTTATCCCAACTTTGAATCACTTTCTGACCTTTGCTCAGTGCAGGTAAGTCGTTCAGATTCTGAGCTAAAGTTTTGCCGGTTACGGTCAAGCAGTCCCCATGAAGAGCTCCTTTTTCAAGCAAGTATTTCATCACCGCCGGCACACCACCAACGCGATGCACATCAGCCATCACATACTCACCACTGGGTTTAAGATCCGCCAGAACAGGAGTGCGCTCACCAAGCTCACGAATATCGTCAATCGTCAGCGAAACTTGAGCAGCACGCGCCATAGCGATCAAATGCAAGACCAAGTTGGTTGATCCACCAAGCGCCGTTGCAACCACTACCGCATTTTCAAAGGCTTGGCGTGTCATGATATCAAGTGGCTTTATGTCTTGCTCGAGCAAATGGCGTAGCGCTACACCCGCCTTTAAACATTCTTTTTCTTTTTGTGGATCATCTGCCGGAGTCGATGCACTGTAAGGCAGCGCCATACCCATCGCTTCAATAGCGGACGCCATCGTATTTGCCGTGTACATACCGCCGCAGGCCCCTGCACCAGGGCAGGCATGTCTAACAATATCAATGCGCTCCGCTTCGGTGATTTTCCCCGAAACGAGCTCACCATAGGACTGAAAAGCCGAAACAATATCCAATGACTTACCGCTTGTGCTTTTCCCTGCCTGGATTGTGCCGCCGTACACCATCAAGGCCGGACGATTTAAGCGCGCAAGAGCTATCATGCAACCTGGCATATTTTTATCGCAACCAGGTATCACCACCGCGCCGTCGTACCACTGCGCACTCATCACCGTCTCAATGCTATCAGCAATAAGATCACGGCTCTGTAAGGAAAACTCATTCCGTCCGTGCCCATGGAAATTCCGTCTGAAACACCAATGGTGTTGAAACGCATCCCCACTAAGCCTGCTTCTTCTACCCCTTGTTTCACACTTGCCGCTAAATCAAGCAGGTGCATATTGCAGGGGTTGCCTTCAAACCACATGCTTGCAATGCCCACTTGAGCCTTGTGCATGTCTTCTTCCGAAAGGCCTGTTGCATAGAGCATGGCTTGCGATGCTACTTGCGACTTGGGCTCGGTAATGAGCTTGCTGTATTTATTGATGCCGTTTTTTGCCATGCTTTGCCCTCAAACGATCCATTCTATGCTTTGCCAGAGCCATGCGGGCCCTTTTCGAAATTTTCCCAATAATGCTTCACCGACTGCTTCATGTCTTTATGAAGAATCACTATGCCGCAAAGATTGGGAATTGCCATCAGCGCAATCGTCACCGAGGCGATATCCCAAATCAAAGTCGTGTCCACAAAGGAAGCTAAGAAAAACGCTATACAGTAAACAACACGATAAGGAAAAACAAACTTGGTACCAAGAAGATAAACCATCGCTCTATCCCCGTAGTAGGACCAAGCAACCGCCGTCGAAAAAGCAAAAAGCAAAAGACCAATAGCGATAATAATCTGGCCAAAGTCGCCAAACCAACCCATGGAAAAAGCTTTCGCCGTAAGTTGCACAGTATGCAAAAGCGATTTGCCTTTTAGAGAAATCGTACTGTCAATGACATTGCCGTCCGCGACATCCACTTTGCCCGTATACAACTTACCCTTCCGATAGAAGCGAACATCTTCTGCAACTGAACGCGCATGCAAAATAGTGTATTCACCCTGTTCAGGAACGCCGTCTACAACGTCGATTGCACCGTTCAGCGTCTCAATACCGGAACCTTTGATCCCTGAGAGATGTTGAAATAAAACAGCCCGATCCTTGTGAGATGCGTCGTCGTATCGACCATGAATAAAACGCGTATCACTGCGTTGAAAATCGTTTTCATATTTTTGAGTCCAAACCCCCGAGCTCAAAATTACCAAACCGGTGATGGTACAAATCACAATGGTATCAATGAAGGGCTCTAAAATAGAAACCATGCCTTCGGCAACGGGATCCTCGCCCTTGGCCGACGCGTGAGCAATCGGAGCCGAACCTTGCCCCGCCTCGTTGGAATACAAACCACGATTCACACCACGAGTGAACGCAAAGGAAAAACTCGCACCAAGAAAGCCGCCTACGGCCGCCGTGCCGGAAAACGCGTCTCGAAACACCGCGAGAAACGAAGGACCCACCTGGTCCAAGTGCGGAAGGATCACCGCAAGCGCTCCAACGACATAGATAGTTGCCATCGTCGGCACAATGCTCTGCGTAAAATGCGCAATGCGATTAATCCCTCCAATAATTACCATAAACAAGACGGCGGCAAGCACAGCGCCAGTCAGCATGTGAGGAATCTCAAAGGTAGTGTGCATGGCACTTGCGATACTGTTGATCTGCGGCAAGCTTCCGGTTCCAAAGGAGCTTGTCACCGTCGCGATCGCGAAAATAACAGCAAGCCATTTCTGGTTGAGCTTGCGTTCCATGTAATACATGGGACCGCCCGAAATAAACCCGTCATCTGCTTTGATTCGATATTTGTGAGAAAGGGTCACTTCGACAAATTTTGAAGCCATGCCCACAAAGGCAGTCACCCACATCCAAAAAAGCGCAGCAGGACCACCGAGAAAAATAGCAAAACCTACGCCCGCAATATTTCCGGTGCCAACCGTGCCCGATAACGCGGTGGCCAAAGCCTGAAAATGGGTGGTATCGCCTTCAGCGTCCTCTCGCTCGTAGCGTCCACTCAAAACCTTCCAAGCATGAATAAAATAACGGATTGCGGAAATCCCAGATAGATGGTGAAAAAAGAGCCAACCCCGATGAGCAAATAGGGAAAGTAAGTCGAATTCCCTAATAAATTGGCGGCTAAAATGACGTACTCTCGTATTAAGTCCAAACCCAGCTCCCAACATCATTTGGGGGGAGCCGCATTATCTGGCAGAAAAAGCCTTCATTGAACGGTCCCAACATCTTCCAGCTCGTTTACGCCAAAGGCGTGCCTGTAGTAAACCCTGATTTTATGATTGCTCGAGGCGAATTCTCCTCAAAGCTTGGATTCATCATGGCCGCGGCAGGTTCTGCCGTCGGGCTTGGCAATATCTGGGCCTTTCCTACAAATACAGCCGAAAATGGCGGTGCTATCTTTGTGTTTGTCTATTTAGGCCTGGCCTTTTGTTTAGCCTATCCAGTCCTGATGGCAGAGCTCACTATCGGACGGCACGCTCAAGCCAATCCGGTCACCGCCCTTCAGACGATCGCTATTGGGCCAAAAACAACACGAATTGCCTTCATCACGGGCATCGCTGGCACTGTCTGTGGCAGTTTGATTCTATGTTTCTACTCGATCGTCGCCGGATGGATGCTTCGCGAGACCGTGGTTCCCTTTTCGCATTTTGGAACGTTGACCTTCGCAGTGATGCACTCATGGGCCGCAGTGATTTGAGCGATGCAATGTTTGCCCTGCTTTTTCTTCTTCTTTGTTTTTGGATCATCGCTGGCGGCGTCACCAAAGGCATTGAGCGCTGGTCCAAACGCCTCATGCCAGCCATGATTGCCATCTTGTTTGCCCTAGTATTTTACGTACTCGGTCAACCTGGCGCGACCACAGGCCTCAAACATTATCTATTCCCAGATTTCTCCAAGGTGCTTAGTCCATCGCTTTTGCTCGATGCCATGGGACAGGCGTTTTTCTCCCTGTCCTTAGGAGTGGGCACCATGATGGTCTACGGCTCCTATCTGAGTAAAAAAGAAAACCTCCCGCGACTCGCTGTGTGGGTCACCTTGCTCGATGTTGGCCTGGCATTTTTGGCTGGTCTGTTGGTGATCCCTGCCATGTATGCTGCCCAAGAACATGGTATTACTATTATGGATGCAGAAGGCAAACTGATTGCCGGTCCTGCATTAATCCTAAAGGTCCTGCCAGCGTTGTTTGACAACATGGGCAGCGTAGGCCCCGTCGTCTCTTTTTCTTTTTTCACGCTGATGTCCATGGCAGCGCTAACCTCCGCCATATCCATGTTCGAAGTTCCGGTGTCAGTATGCATTGAAACCTTTCAAGCCAACCGCATTCGGATAACCGTTTTCTTGGGAATAATTATCGCCATTGTCACGACAATCATCGCCTTAAACTTCGATCTACTTTTTTCGTGGGTCGTCACAATCACCACCGAATACGGTCAGCCCCTTCTGAGCCTCGTCTATTGCATTTTTCTTGGCTGGATCTGGAAGCGTGCCAAACTTCTTGAAGAACTCCGCATTGCCATTCCTCATTTGGAGCACGGCTTGTTTTGGAAAATCTGGCCAAGTTATGTCAAATGGGTTTGCCCCATCGGTATCGCCGGTGTGATTGTCCGTAGCTTTTAGTAACGATGCCGATCCCAACGCTTGTCACCTTCGCGCTTTACATTCTCGCCATGGTGTTTATTGGCGCCAAGTTTTTCAAAGGCACCGGCGAACTCTCCGATTACATTCTTGGAGGTCGAAAACTCAGTTCCCCGGTAGCAGCGCTCAGCGCTGGGGCATCCGATATGAGCGGATGGCTATTACTGGGGCTTCCCGGAGCTTTGTATGCCGGTGGTTGGGTCAATATCTACATGGCAGTAGGCCTAACTATCGGAGCTTATCTCAACTGGCAATTTGTAGCACCTCGACTTCGAGCACAAAGCCAGGCCCAGGGAGACGCACTCACCATCCCCGATTTTTTCGAAAATCACTTCGCTGACAAAAGCCGTCTGATTCGCAGTAGTTCAGCCGCGATTATTCTCGCCTTCTATGGAATCTACACCGCTTCAGGTCTGGTCAGTGGAGCCATCTTGTTCGAGGAAAGTTTTGGTCTCTCCTACCATATGGCCTTGCTCATCGGCGCTGCTGTCATCGTCAGTTACACCTTCCTGGGTGGCTTCAATGCCGTAAGCTGGACTGATTTTTTTCAGGGCCTACTTATGCTTTTTGCCTTGATCGCAACCCCCGTGTTTTTATTGTCACACATTGATCTTCGCCAGATAGTTACTTTTTCATCGGACAAAACCCAAGCAACCGGATGGATCACCGTAGCATCATTACTTGCCTGGGGGCTGGGCTACTTCGGCCAACCCCACATTCTGGTGCGCTTCATGTCTCTGCGTGACCTAAAGCGCATGCCCGTTGCACGCAACATTGCGATGTCGTGGATGGTGCTATCGCTCTGCGGCGCCATCTGCACGGGCCTCTTCGGTCGCATTTACTTTGCCGATGCACCCCTGGAGCAACCCGAAAAAGTCTTTATTGCATTAACTCAAATTCTCTTTAATCCCTGGATGGCCGGTCTTTTGCTAGCCGCTATCCTTGCAGCGGTGATGAGCACCGTCGACTCTCAACTCCTCGTTTGTGCTAGCGCCCTAACCGAGGACATCTACCGCGCTTTCCTTCACAAGAATGCAAGTCAAAAGGAACTAATTTGGCTAAGTCGAGCCGCTGTAATTGCTGTCGCGTGCCTAGCCCTTGTACTTGCGTGGAATCCCAAAAACCGCGTACTTGATCTAGTCGCTTACGCCTGGGCCGGCTTTGGCGCAGCCTTCGGCCCACTTATGCTTTTTTCCTTACTCGACAAACGTACTACTCGCGCTGCGGCCCTAGCCGGCATCCTCAGCGGCGCCGCCACGGTCTTCATCTGGCGCCCCTTGAAAGGCGGTATCTTTGACCTCTATGAACTGGCCCCTGCGTTTATAATAAGTTCTTTAATTATTTTCACCTTTAGTCGAATCCAAAACAAACTCCGGCAAAACCGGTCATAAAGCAAGTCTCATTGCAGACATGTGGATCGGAGTAAGCGAGTGTAAGAATTTTTCTGTCAACACACCGATCTTGTATCGTTATGATAGTAAGTTGGAGCGGATCGAAAGCAATCAACGGAAAATAGGATTATTTTCCATCTGAACTTAGCGCCTACTGTCTCGCTCTGGTACAATTAAAACAATTCATGTGTTGAGGGCGAGGCGGGCAGTTATGGATTTGATTATGTAAGATTAACGTTGTTGTTTTCTTTTTGCTTCTGGGCTGCGATATCTTTTCCAGCTCGGACAGCAATGGTTCCAATAACAATTCAGCGGATGACGCGGGGGCTGACTCAAGCAACGGCGGGACAACTGTTGGCGATGGCTCTCTAAATGGTGCAGACACCTGTGATGGGATTGTGCCCGTAATTGTCCGAGACTTCCGCTCCGTTGATGAGAGTGCCACATTGGGCCATCCAGATTTTGAATATGTAAGCTGGCCTGATGAAAAAGGTATCGTTGAAGAGCAACTCAATACAACGGACCGCAAACCGGTCTATGCGCTAGACGGACAATCAAGTGACACCACACACAGCAAGGCCCTCTTCGATAAATGGTATCGTGACGTTCCAGGCAATGAGCAAGGACAAAATAAACGCTTTGAGCTTAGCCTCACTTTTGAAAAACAATCCGATGGCACTTGGCGCTATGAAAGCAACCGGTTTTTCCCATTGGATGAGGTAGCGGGAACGTACGGTTTTTACCCTGAGAATTTACTCACCGATCCGTGTACCGAAGAGCCAGGATTTGAAAACCACAATACCATTTCACGACTGAGATGCACATCACTTTTCAGTATCTCGAGGGCACAGGCCAAACCTTCCGATTCAGAGGCGATGATGACTTGTGGGTGTTCATGAACGACAAGTTAGTGATCGATCTTGGTGGTCCACATAATCCTCAAGACGAATCTGTTAATCTCGATGATCTCCAAGCCTCATTGGCATTGGTAGACGGAGAGGTATACCCCTTGGAGCTTTTCCATGCCGAACGTCATACCTGCGGTTCCAACTTCTTGGTTGAAACCACCTTCAAATGTCTGCAAGACGTCCCCACTGACGTTTTCTAAGGAATGGAAAAAGCGATGTATCCCGTCGTGATTAAAATCTTGACGGGATCGTAGTCCGGTTCATCGACGGCTCCCGTGCCCGCACATCGTACTGTGCCCTCGGGATTGGCGAAGACATGAACTGGAAGGTGGGCATCCATAAACGAGACCACTTCTTAGGCATATTTTTGAGTCTAAAACCCATTTATCGCGCTGCAGCCTCTAAGTTGTTGAATTCTCTACGGTAATATCGCGGGATCCTGGATCGGAGAATTATCCTGCTTTGATTAGGGCTTTGACTATGTCGTAGTCAGGCTCGTCAACTGCTCCAGTGCGAACACACCGGACTTTGCCTTGGGGATTAGCAAAGACATGAATCGGGATTGTGGCCCCTGCATCAAGGCCAATGCTCTTGAACCAGCCTTCGAGCAGGCCAAACTCTTTTATGCGTACGCCGTTTGGAATCTTTGGATGCGCCTTACGGAATTTATCGACAACCTCGGCGCTGTTATCAACAGACATAAACTCCATACTTACTGGTGTTTTGTCTTTTCAAGTCGTGCTTTCCATGCTGCTAGGCGCGGCATCTCTTCAATGCATGGTTTGCACCAGGTGGCCCACACGTTAATCCAGCGCCAGCCCTTGGGCGTAGAGCTGGGCTCACTTGCAAGTTCAGGCAAGTGAAACTCTGGGGCTTTGGATAGCTCAGCGCGCACATCACAAAAGGCATCCAGCGAGATTTTCTTTTCTGGCGCTTTGATTGAATCGACACGCCGGCGAAGCGGCTCCGCTACTTTTTCTTCACCTTTGCTGCAAGAGCCGATAGCGAGAAAGCTAAAGACAAGCACCAAGCTCGACAATTTCATAAGCGACAATCTATCCATGTAATAAAGGCACTCCGATTAAGTTCTTCGGGCTGACACCCTTCCTGAGCGCCACTGCGATTCCAGCTGCAAAACACTTGCTCAAGCTGAGCAAACTCTTCACCGAGCCAGAGCAAACCGACTTCGCGATCCAAATCCGGATCATTGAACGTAGCCTTCAAGTGATTCATGACTGCTTCGGCCCGAGCGCGTGAGAGTTCACGATTGTGCTCGACAGCACCTTCTGGGGAAGCACGCGCCACTATAAAAAAGTAACTTGCTCCACGTTGGTCAGCAAAAACTTTATCGATTAAGGTCGCATCAAACTGATCAAGCCCAGAAGAGTCGCGATCAAATTGCACAATGCCAGCGCGCTCGCCCATGGGCAAAAACAAAGCGTTAAAGTCTTCACCGCTCATTGTTGCCACGTTTTTAGCCTCAAGTGGCTGACAACCTCGCACTTGCCCACTGCTCAGCAAACCACAGCTTTGCAAAACTCGCCGCAAAATGCGCTTTAAATCTGCTGTGCAGTATTCTTCATCAGCCGCAGCGGCCACTGCTACTTCGGCCTCTTCGTGCTCCTGTTCAAGCTGCACCAAACGCGTTTCTGCCGCGCTCACCCAGCTATGTGCAAGCACTGCAGGTAGCAGTAAACAGACTAAGGCAGCTATCCATTGCATCGCTTTGGTCATTAGAAAGCTCCTTTCTGCTGCTTATCGAGCATACGACTTAAGGTATAGCTAAGTCCCAAATCAATATCTTCGTCGCACAGCTTTTTGCCTCCAACATAAAGCTGCGGCGTAAGCACTGGCAAATGGTTGTTAACCACCCACCTTAGCGATTTATTAAGCTTTGCTTTTACTTTGGGTGATCCAATGCAACGCTTTAGCCTAGGAAAGGCTGCAAGCACCGCACGTTCCGCTGCCTTGGGATTGTTAGCACTGAGCTCTCGAATCTCACTTTGATGCTCAAAAGCCCAGGCAAGCACCGTATCGGCCTGTTCATCAGCACACATCACCGCTTCACTGATGATGCAAGCACCAGGATGCACTGCTTCGCCGACCATCCAGTTGCATGTTGAATCAAGCGGGAAAAGCAAAGCCTTACGTGAAAGCTTCTCACTAAGACCGGAAGCTTCAAGCCTCTGCTCAAAAGCTGAACAAGCGGGGCACAAAGGGTCAACGACTTCAATCGTCTCAACACCAAGCTGCGAGCCGAGTGGCACCATCACGTCATAAATGTCTTCCCCTTTGCTAAGTTCGCCGCAACCCTGTGTGTACTGTGAATAATCGGGCAGCGCTGCCAAATAAGCCGCAACGGCTACCCCCACAAAAGCCACGCCGAGTAAAAAGGAAAAGAAGCTTTGCCCAAAAGAAAAATCAGAAGGCACGCTTCTGACAAACGGCCGTGTAGGCTCGCTGCCAGGAAAGGGAGGATCATTACCCAACTCTGTTTCATGAGATACAGCAGCCATGCGGCCGTCTGCCGGAGATCCAGCCGCACCCTTCCATAAAAGCCAAGCAGCAACCGTACACACTATGCTCGAAGCATAAATCCCGATGCAGAGTTTGCAGGCCGCACCAAGAGTGGCAAAGGAAATAATGCCCATGACCACCGAAGTTAGGAAAGGAAGCAAGGTCGCCAAAAACAAAAAGCCCGTGCGTCCCTGATCACGTTGCTGCCCGCCGAACCACAACTTAAGTGCCCAGAAAAACAAAAAGGCAAAGACGGCCATGGCCGGCAAGGATACTGGCACCCCACCCCAGACCGTACTTCTTAGAAAAGACGAGTAAGGGCTCATCATGGTCACATGACAGCCCGAACTGCCAGTGGCATCGGCCGCGGCAAGCCCGGGAATAAAAGAGCAATGCAAACTGTGCACTTGCCGGTCTAGATGATTAATAAAGTCGTGCGTTGAGAAAGCCGCAAACACAAAGCCTGCCGCTGCCGCAAGCAACATTACTAACGTAGCTGGATAAATTCGCCGCATATCACCTCTGCGCGAAGTGATAACACAGCCGAAAGCGCCTGTCGCTAGGTGCGTGGCAAGGCTGGGTTACCACACTCCAGGCCATAGAGAAGATCAAGCAAGCCAAATTGCCACGAGTCGTATTCATATGATGCTCTATAATTGTCGCTCAACGCTATACGGCGGATATTGCCCATAGAGTGCATCTCTTGCCTGAAGGAAAGCTTCACGCGCTGCCTGCACTTCTTGCAAAAGCGCGGCAACGAGTTCGCATATCCAGGACGGATCTTCCACCTCACTATAGATCGCATCGAGGTAGACACCTAATAGACTAATGAGCTGATCAATCAAGACACGGCGAGCGTTCCAATCCCCGGTCGTTACATCGTTGGGATCCAGGCCGCCAACGGATCCAACATTGCCACGAACCCACTGCTCAACAAGCTCCAAGATACGTTTAATGATATTTGCAATCTTTTCTGCTGCTTCGCCGAGCTCTTCGACCGGAAGTTCGATCACGATCGTTTCACAGCTGCCCGTTTGGGCATCACAGATTTCCCCAGTTACGGTGATCGTGTCACCGTCTCGTGTCACCGTTGCGAAACTGGCTTCAACCTGAGTGGGTTGTGTAATAGCAGTTTGCGTCACTTGGGCAGGATGCGTCACGTTGTACCAAATCTGCGATATGGCCGCCGAAGCATCCTGAATCATCTGCTCTCGATTCGGGGAAATTAAGAGTGCAACACTAAATATCAACAACGCGGCTAACATGACTATGCCCACGATTCCGAGAACGATTTCGATCTGTTCTGACGGTTTTGCTAGTGTGGTATTTTTAGCTGGCACGGCATCCGCAGAGGAACAGTAAGGAAGCAGCGCACTAATACCGTCGCGAATTTTCTCAGGCATCAACTCCGCGCTATGTAACCATTGCTGTATGCCTACAATAATCGGACAGGTCGCAAAATCGTTTTCGGCTACAAGGTCGCCCGTAAGTACTTCACCGGACATGATGCCTAGAATGTTCGACTGAATATACGACGGCTGCTTATCGAATCTTGCTTTTGCAATCGTCCAGCGCTCAACTTCATCGCGACGGCTTGTCGTGAGCCAGTCTGTGATGCTTAAGCGTTCGTTTGAGCTATCCACTTTGTTGAAAAAAGTCTCGGCCTCAGCAGCCACAGCAGCATCTTCGCTAGGATATTTTGACAAGGGATGAAACCAACCCAGGCGATACGAAGCGCGCACAACTCGCTCTAAAGCTTCGTGTTCAGAAAGCGAAAATAAGTCTTGCTCGATGGCCATCATGGCTTCGGCATCGGAAGCAGCCACATCATCGCCCGCAAGCGCGGAGCAGCCCGGAAGGGAGCAAAGTAAAGCTCCAACCACAAGCACACTAAGCAGTTTAAAGCGCAGCAACTTAGGAAGCTTTGAGACAAAAAAGTAGGTCAACAACATAGTAAGCTAAGAAATAAGCAAAAACCGTACCAAACAGTGCCGCACTATCCCTCTTTTTTGCCCCCAAGCAAGTGCTTCATCGCCACTCCACAAGACAAGCTTCAAATCATTGAAATCACAACCTAATAGTTTTCGCTTGCAAAACAAATCAAAGAACTCACCCTAGCGAGCTCAGCTGCACACGATCGCAGGTGCCACACGGACCCACGCAAACCTACACGAAACACGCCATCCATGCTCCCCAAACCCCAGAGCGCCGATACCTTGTGACCCCAGTGACTGTAGCCGTGTCCGTGTCAGTGACTGGGACGGTGGCTGTCACGGTCACTGACACAGACCCGGTCACAGTTACAGTTACGGTCGCATGTACAGTCCCTGTCCCCGCAACGAGTCTCTATCCTGAAAAAGAATCGTGACTGCCCTGACGGCAAGCTCGTTCTTGAGACGGAGTAGCCTTTTGGCTTTTCATTTCATAGAGACCGTAGCGAAGCGCTTCTTTGGCAACGTAAGGCGCTTTGATCCGCCAGCTCGGATGGTTCACCACCAAGACGCCAACCGCAAACTTGGGATTCTGGGCAGGGGCATACCCTACCCACCAGGAATAAGCTCGAAAAGGATTGGAGTCGCTTAGCGAACCGGTCTTGGCTGCCACCGAAACACCTGGAAGATAGGCCTTACCATCTTTGTCATGAAAACTCTTGTACGATGTTCCAGAACTTACGGTGCGCTCCATCATCGAGCCAAGCACTCGAGCAGTTGACGAAGGAATCACCGAACGAAAAGGACTAGAGTCATGAGCAACTTCAATTTCGCCACAAGGGTAACGTACACTTTGAATCATGTAAGGGCGCGGCATAACGCCTTGATTGGCGATAGTTGAAGCAAGCAGCGCTCCGTGCAGCGGAGAAAGCGTCGAATGACGGAAACCTGCTGCCATGCGCGCAAACTCAAGATCATCTTGTGGAATGTCCACCGCGCTAATCGATGTTGGCAAATCAAAAGGCAAGGCATGGCCGAAACCAAAGGCCGAAGCATAACGCTCTAGGGTTTGAGGCTTTAAGTTCTGCACCGCGAGCTTGGCAAACACACTGTTGATGGAATAGCCCAGAGCTTGCGCAAAACTCGCACAGGAGGTGTCGTGTGCAGGATTATCAAGCAGGTTTGAAGCCACAAGACTGCTACGTCCTCCGCTGTAACATGTCTTTTTTGAGGCCGTGATACCCGAGTCGAGCAAGGCTGCCGCTGTTACGATCTTAAAGACCGATGCAGCTGGCGCTTTGGCTTCACGTGCCCAATCGACGGACTGCGCACGCTCGACATTGCTTTGCTTTGCATCGCTTTGATGACTTACATAGGCCAGCACACGTCCGGTTTTTGCTTCCATCACCACCACGCCTGCTGCGGGAACTTCGTTCCGCTCTAAAAGCGCACTCAAATGCTGTTGCAAACCCGGATGCAAACTTAGCACCAACGCGCGGTCTTGCTTTGGCACAACCACAGCATGCTCTTCGTACAAAAAAGCCGAAGGTTCGACATCAACGTTGTTGAGATCGACTTGCATCTGCATGCCATGTTCCGAACGCACAACCTCCGGACTGGCTACAGCCAAACTTGAGCCACTAAACAAAAGCAGCACGAGCCGAGCAAAAAAAAGCACGCGATGAAGACTAAAACAACGATAAACCACCGAACGATGCTAACCCTACTCCCGCCCATGGAGCCAAAAACTGTAGAGTGCAGCACCATAAGGCCAAATTCAACGCCATCATAACTGAGCAAAGCATCAGTCATAGTAGGGTGCTAAAAAGCCATCCACGGCACGCACTAAGCAAAAAAAACGCTTGAAACGGGCCATTTTCATTCGCCAGTTGTGATTTTGTTCAACTGGCGCTAGCTAGCGCCCTATGACTTCACAACATATCCTGTCCTTGGACTATTCATTTGCGGTTGGAAGTGGCTCAAAAGCCATCGATGACGCACAGCTGATCAAGCATGAATCCTCTTTTCAAAATGCGTTAACCAATACCCTGAGACGCGTACAAAGCGGCGAACTAGGTTTTTGGAATTTGCCCGATGATGAAAGTCTGCTTGCATCGATTTCCGAGCTAAAGAAAGCGCTCCCAAAAGAGATTAGACATCTCCTTGTTCTGGGCATCGGAGGCTCGTCGCTCGGAGGCAAAAGTCTATGCCACGCGCTCAGCGGCTCACTTGAGATTCCAGCCGATGCAAAGCAAAACACGCCTCGGGTCTATTTCGTCGACAACAGCGATCCTTGGTATTTGCAGCAGTTGCTCGAACGTATCGAAGCCAGCAAGACCTTGGTCGTCCCGATTTCTAAATCCGGCGGCACCGTTGAAACCATGTCGCAACTCCTTATTGTCGAGCAGTGGCTAGCGAGTACGCTGGGCAAGCAGACTGCCAAAAAGCATCTTGTTCTCATCACCGACCCTAAGGACGGAAAGCTTCGTGAAAAAGCTCAGGAAGAAGGGATCCAAACACTTGCAGTTCCATCCAATGTTGGAGGACGATTTTCTGTATTAAGCGCCGTAGGCCTTTTTCCAGCAGCTATGAGCGGCATCAACATTGCGGAAGTTCAAGCGGGCGCACGCGAAATGAAAAAAGCATGCGCGGCCACCTCGCTTAAAGAGAACCCAGCAGGACTACTAGCAATTCTCAATTACCTGCACCACCAGATGCATGGTCGGCATGTGCATGTACTTATGCCCTACGCCGATGCGCTGCGTCCTTACGCAGGCTGGTTCGTGCAGCTTTGGGCCGAAAGCCTAGGCAAGCGGCTCGACTTGTCTGGAAAAGAAGTCCACGTTGGGCCCACCCAGCTTCCAGCCATTGGCGCGACCGATCAGCACGCCCAGCTTCAGCTTTTCTCAGAAGGTCCTGATGATAAGTTTTATAGCTTCATCGAAGTGCTGAACGCTCAAAAGGATCTGAAGATTCCCGAAAGCTCTGGAGATCTGGCATACCTTGCGAAGCACAGCCTGCAAGCCGTGCTTCGTGCCGAGTGCCTTGCCACGCGCACAGCGCTCCATCGACAAGGCAGGCCTTCACTGTGCATCAAGCTATCTGCCGTCAATGAGCGAAGCCTGGGTGCCCTTTTCTTTTTACACGAAGCAGCCACCGCTTTGGCCGGCGAATTGTATCGCATCAACGCCTTTGATCAGCCAGGCGTCGAAGCAAGCAAACAACTGACCTCAGGCTTGCTTGGCAGGCCCGGCTACGAGGCATACGGCAAAGGGCTCAGCCTAGACGCACATTCCCCTAGTCAGACGCACCTCTTGGAATGCCCCTTGGTGCGAAATTAGCCCTCTGTTTTTGCCCAAGTGGGTCCATAAGCGACATAAAACTCACCTTAGTTTTGCCGACAAGCCAAATATGAGGCTACACTTAAGGTGTGAGTACCGAACGCACGACCAACCCAAGTAAAACGGTCGTCACAGTTATTACTTCGACCCCCAAGCGGCGAGGCGCAAGCAGCCAAGCCTGCTTGGTCGTCATCTATGGCGATGACTTGGGAAGAAGGGTGCCTCTTGGTGCAGAACCCATCGTCATTGGACGCTCATCACGTTGTGATGTGCAAGTGGACCAAGACAACGTTTCACGCAACCACGCGCAAGTCACATATAATGGACGAGAGTACATCGTTAGTGATCTAGGCTCGACCAACGGCACCTTTGTAAACCACGCTTTTGTCGACGAAAAAGTGCTGCTCGACGGTGACCAAATTAAAATAGGTCGCACCATTCTTAAGTTTATTAGTGGCGACAATGTTGAGGGTCAGTACCACGAAGAAATTTACCGTTTGATGACCATCGACGGACTGACAGACGTTTACAACAAACGCCACTTTCATGAAGAACTCGAAAAAGAGATTTCTCGAGCACGGCGCTACGAGCGAACCTTCTCGCTAATTCTTTTCGACATCGATCACTTCAAACAAGTCAATGACAACTTCGGCCACCTTGCCGGCGATGCCGTACTTCGACAAATGGCCCAAATGGTTAAGTCCCGTGTCCGTCGCGACGACATTGTAGCCCGCTTGGGCGGTGAAGAATTTGGCGTTCTATTACCTGAAGTTCAAAAACGCGGAGCTTTCGAACTGGCTGAAAAGCTACGCAAGCTTGTTGAACAAAAAATCTTCGCCTTCGAAGGACTACGTCTGAATATCACCATTAGCCTCGGTATCGCCGAGTGGACAAAAGATATCCAAGATCCAGAACAACTCATCAAGGTTGCAGACGAAAAACTGTACCAAGCAAAACGCGAAGGAAGAAATGCCTCACGAGCTTAGAGCACTTTCCAAGGGGCTCTAGATCCAGCCTTGGTCTTGGTACCATTGGAAGGCCAACTCCACACCTTTAGGGACAGATATTTTCGGATTGAAATTAAAATCCCGATGCGCAGCTGAAGGACTGCAAGTCCAAGCATCCTGAGCACCCATGGCTGCTTTTTGACGGTTAAACAAACGCGGTTTGCCATCGAAGCGACTCAAGAACTCGCCGCCAAATGCAGCCACATAGACGAGTGCTTCCGGCAAATTCAAAGTGAGGGTTCGCTTCTTACCTGCTCGAATAATTTCATCTTGAAAATGCTGCCAAGTCACCGGCTTTCCATCGCTGATAAAGTAGCCCTTACCCACACTTTTGGGACTCTCCGCAGCTTGCACAAGTGCATCGATTAAATCATCCACGTACACCGCAGAGAAAAGCCGTTCGCGATTTCCAAAAAACACGTTAACCCGGCGCGCTACTGCTTTGAACAGCTGAAAATAATCGACATCGCCAGGCCCATACACACCAGACGGGCGCACAATCGTCCAAGGCAGATCACTTCCCTTTTCTTGTAAAACGCGCTCTGCGGCTAATTTACTTCGCCCGTAAAACTCGATCGGTCTGGCTTCGCTGCTCTCGTCATGCTCCCAGTTTAGTCCAGAAGGCCCAAATGCAGCCAACGAGGAAACCAAGACAAATCGCTCGAGATTATGACCAGAAGCATTGCACGCTTCGACAAGATTCTCGGTGGGCAACACGTTTGCTCGTTCGAAATCTGAATAATGCACGCCCTTGGTCGCTCCAGCCACGTGAAACAAGTAGTTTGGTTTTTCCTCGCTAACGATAGCCCTAAGTTTTGACAGATCTTCATAACTCGCTTCGACCGAACGGCCTTGCTTCGCTGGCGGCGAGCCTGGACGCCGTATGGCAAGGACGTCTATACCGTCCTTTAAAAGTCGCTCGCGCAAACGCGATCCAATAAAACCACTCGCTCCAGTTACAATTGCTTTTCCTTGCATGCTTTTGATTCCTATAGCCTGTCGTTGTTGACGCGCTGTGCCCTAAAAAATTCGTAGCGTAGTGAATAGATGCCAACTACTCGAGCAGAATTGAGTGATAAATTTCACAAAAAACGCCATCAAGCACCGAAATAACCATACAATCACGCAAAAAGCGAGACAAGAACCTGACGCAACGCGTTAGCTTGACGCGCCATAAAAAGGATACATTCTCTTTGCGCAGGGCCATTTGTGGTGGTAACCAAAAACCACCATGAAAAAGTGTGTATTTCTCGTCGGGCTCCTTTTTCTATGGACCCTTGGGTCTTTGTCCTGCGTTCCGCAACAAGCCCGTGACCCTCGCGACACCTCGAACATTGAGGTCAAATCGGCAAGTGGATGGCTACGCATCATTTCGCCTGAGCCAGCTGGGTTTTTGCCGACAACCACAGTCACCGTCCAGGCAAGGATGAAACTGACCGATCCCGACATCCGCTACGTCGAAGTCAACGGCAAACAAGAAACCATTCGCAACGGCAGGATTAGCACCACGGTCGAACTCGACGGTTGCGACGACGTGCAAAGTGTCGTGGTATGGGTTCCCGATACCGATTTAAGTGCCAACGTTGATTTCTATTGCGACCCAGAGCGCCCCGTCATCTACTTTGATGCGCCTTATGAAAACGGCGTCGGGGCCTCCGATGGCGAACGCTTTTTGGTCAAAGGCCACATTGCCGACAACAACCTCAAGCGTATTTTTATTGAGGATCCAACCTACATCCGAAACCGCAGCAAGAATCTGCTTTTTTCAGGCGCAGACAATCATTTCGTAATCGATGAACGAGTACAGCCCGGTGCTCAACGCAGACGCATATGCGCAGTGGATCGTGCAGACAACATGATGTGCAGACATCTTGCAGCGGCTGTCGGCGACAAGCTTGATTCCCAAAGCGGCGTCGAAATACCCGATGCAATCGGTTTTTCCGTCGGGCAAAATGCGCTCAATGAAATCGCCAATTATGCAGAGAAGCTTGTAGCTGCTCGTGACTTTACCGCCAAAATCAATGCCCTAAATCCACTGGCAAAGGTGTACGACTCCTTCGGCAATATTTTATATGAGGTCAACGGCTACAAATCAACACACAGCGGTGTAGCCGACATAAGCGTCGAACTAAAACGGGGTGAACTCCACATTGTCGCCCAACTCTACAACTACCGATCCTACTTCACGATCAGCTCTCACTATATTCCTCCCGATAACGGCAACCTATTCATTCCCGTTGTACGAACGGAGTTCCACGCACGAGCGGACGTCAAGGATGGTAAAGTTGTTATCGACCTTCCACCGCCTGAGGTCTCAATTTGTCCCAATATCAATCAGTGCGTACTGAGCATGAACAGCAATCTGTACAACTCCTTTGCGCAGCTTTCTGCCATAAAGGAAAAAGTTCGACAGACAACGATGGCGACGATGCGCAGTGAAATCCATAAGGACACCGACCTATCCATCGACAAAGCGCTTCAAACAGAACTTGCCTACGACTTCGAACTTTCAGGCTATCGCGGACGTGTTACCGCTACGCCTGCTTCAATCGCGATCAATGCAAACGCAATTGAAATCTATGCCAACGTGGGCCTTCGGGCACTTGATCCTGTTCTACAAGGGCCAGGCACCATCGTTAACTTCCGAAAGGGAAGACCGGACTTGGATCGCAACGGTAAGGTCAGTGCGGGTCTATCCACGGACTTAATCAATGCAGCTTTTTACGCAGCGTGGAGTGCAGGAATATTCAGTCAAGAACTCGACGCTCCCCCAATCAGCGGCGAAGAATTGAACGTGGGCTTTCTAAGCGCGCTTCTCCCTTTGCCAGAAGCGGCGCTACCAAGTTCCCCCATTCGTTTCAAAACCTACGCGCCACTTGCGCCAACCTTGCGTGACACAGGTGCGGGAAGTGTTGAGCTACTCGTCCCGGATCTACGCGTGCAAGGCTATGCAAGACAAGATGGTGATGATCCACTTCTTTTTGAGGTCTCGTTGGCCGTACGAACCGAAATCGCTCTTGAAGGTGAGGGGCGAAGTTTCAAAATTAAACTTTATTCGTTTGAAATTATTGGCGACCCAATTGGAGCCCCACCAGCCTTCCCTTCGGGGCGGGACCTGGATAAAATCCTCGATCTGTTTCTAGCAGACACCGTAAAGAAGGTCGTTGAGGGCGTTGGCAGGCTCGACATCCCGGCCATGCCTCTTTTTAGGATTGACGAAGTAGCTCCCTTTGCAGCAGATGGTTACGTCGCTTTTGAAGGCAATCTCTACTACAACGACTAGAGCACGTTCCGATCGGAGTGGTGCTGCGGCAAGGAGGAGCAACGCAGCATCAGGCGCTCTGGAAATGCTCTAGCGCTTGTTTAGCTCTTTGCTAAAAACTCCATGATGGATTCCTTGAGCTCCTGTGGGCTTTGCTTGGGTCTACCCAAATCACTTCGAGCTCCTTTGTGCACCCTCACTTCTAAAAACCGAGGACCAGGTAACTCAGCCATGGCATTCAAAGCTTCAGCAAGAGTGTTCTCATCGTCTGCTCGAAGCACGGTGGGATAAGCACAGCCCCGCGCAATCGCCGCAAAATCGATTTCAAAACCCACCGTTGGCTGCCCACCCACACTATCATGAGCGCCATTATTAAGAACAACATGAGTGAAGTTGCCTGGCTTCAGGCTACCAATCGTACTGAGTCCTCCGAGATGCATAATCGCAGCACCATCACCATCAATGCATACCACCGGGCGCTCACTTTGTTGCAAGGCAACACCCAATGCTATTTGTGAAGCATGGCCCATCGAACCCACCGTTAAAAAGTCTGTCGCATGCTCCTCTTCCCGTTGTTCACGACACTCGTAGAGCTCTCGCGAAGGCATACCAGTCGTTGAAACAAAAAAAGATTTAGGATCGATATGATCCAAAATAATTCCAAGTGCATCTTCGCGACTAAGCGGATACGAATCACTTTCATCTGTTTTTAGCGAATAGGTCTCAAAGGTGCCTTTAGGTACAACAAGCGCAAAAGGACCTTGTTTGGAAGTAGCCTGCTCAATCGCGAATTTCAAAAGCGGCTTGGCCTCCGACCAATCGGTGGGGACGACCGCATGCGGAATATTTATAGACGACAACAAATCAGAAGTGACCTTGCCCATCTTTACATGTTGGGGCTCATCTTTCTTATCGGGCTCGCCGCGCCAACCAATGACAAGCAACATGGGAACGCCATAGACCTCAGCATCAGCCAGCGAGGTTAGCGGATTAACCGCATTGCCTAAGCCTGAGTTTTGCATGTAGACCAGACCAATCCGTCCTGTAGCCAAATGATAGCCTGCAGCGAGTGCAACAGCGCTTCCCTCGTTGGCGGTAATCACATGATGCTTGGCATCCGTATTGGCGGTAATATAGGCGCAAAAAGACTTGAGTAAGGAGTCCGGCACACCTGCAAAAAAATCCACATTTTCTCGCACAAGTGCATCAAAGAAATCTTTCGCTTCAATCACAGCATACCTCTATGGAATCTGGGGCTTGGAACGGGACGGGTTGTCCTCACCAAGCTCCCCATGGTTACGGTTAATACGCTTTACGACGAGCATAATTTGCTCGAGTTCCACCGGATCAATTTGGCCATCCTTTTGTGCACTTTGCAAGCGACTTGAAATCGCTCCAATCGCCATAAGCTCAACGTCATTGTTGTCAATAAGCATATTGAGCCTGGCAAGTTCTTTCTCATACTCGGCAGCTCGAGGGTCTCGCACCGCGGCACTCTGCAAGACTGCTGTCATTTGTTTGGCACCCTCAACCTTGCCTTTTTTAAAAAGCAAACCACAAGAGAGCATGCAAGCACCCGAGACCAAACAAAACAATGCTATGCCAACACCAAGCGCGATTAGCCAACCGCGTCGCATCCGTGGCTTTCGGGGGGGCTCTTCCGGAGCACCCCACTTAGGTTCAGACTGTTCACTTTGTACTGTCATGTGGCGCGGAGCCTAGCACAAGATTTCCGGAAGAGGGATATGGCCACTAGGCTCAGAAAATCACAAAAAAAAACGTAGCGCGTACTTAGACGCACACGTCTCCGATCCACAGAAATGTAGCCGCTTTGGGATGATATGCTTTACTAAGAGATCGAAAAGTGACACCATTATCTGATATTTTAGTAAAAAATGAAAAGCTGCTTTGTTGAAAATGTTGGCCAAATGAGTTGCCTAACTATTCAATGACATAAATTCTGCTTGTTGTAGTAACCAGAGGAGAACGGTGCACCGACAAGATTTTACAACGGCAGACCCTAACAGAAGCGCAGACATTGCGCAGCTATCTGCCGACACCCTAACCGATTCATTTAAGATTATCGATGACGGAAAATTATCATCGGTCCTTGTGATCGAAGATAACGAAGACGACGCTGTTTTCGTCCAGAGTCTGTTAAAAAAAACCTTTCACAATGCTGAAATCACCCATGTCATCACGCTATCGGATGCTCTTCATTTACTGCAGCAGAAAGCTTATGAGATTATTATAACGGACCTTGGTCTCCCTGACGCGCAAGGAATAGAGTCCGTCGAAGCGCTCCATAAAACCGCCCATTCCGTACCAATCGTCGCATGCTCGTCTTTGGCAGATGAAATCATAGCAGTGAACGCCGTCAATGCTGGAGCCGAGGACTATCTGCTGAAAGATGAGATAACGGAGCGCTTACTTGCCCGCTCGCTGCGTTATGCCTTGGAACGACATCATACAAAAGAACGATTGGTTGAGCTTGCACACTACGATCCTCTAACAGGCCTTCTGAATCGCAATGCCTTTAGCGAACAACTTGGTCGAGCCGTAAAACGCTCACGCCGACAACCGGGATGGCTTGTGCTCATGTTTGTCGACCTTGATCGTTTCAAAGAGGTCAACGACACTTTTGGCCATACCATGGGCGATCATTTGCTTGCAAACATTGCAGCCCGTTTGGAACAATGCGTTCGCGAAGCGGACATCGTGGCACGCCTCGGCGGAGATGAATTTGCCATACTCTTGGAAAGCGTCGAATCGCACGAAGAGATAACAAAGGTAGCGAACCGCTTGTTAGCAAGTTTTGCACAGCCGACAGTCATCTCCGACAGTGAGCTCGACATCAAAGCCAGTATCGGTATCACTATGACACTCATGGGAGAATCCACTGCGGAACGATTGATAAAGCGCGCAGACGAAGCCATGTACCGAGCAAAGGAAAAAGGCCGCAACCAGTACCAGATCTTTGACGACACCCTTTTGTTCGCCCAACGCTACCGAAAGCAATCCGAGCGAGAATTGCGCACCGCGATACAAGAAAAGGCCTTTGCGATACATTATCAACCTGAATTCCGCTTCGTACAAAAAGAACTCATTGGTGTTGAAGCCTTAGTACGTTGGAAGCACCCTGAACATGGCTTACTTGCCCCTTCGGAGTTTATTAGCATTTTAGAAGACCAACGCTTGATTATTAGTTTAGGCAGTTGGGTGTTGACCGAAACCTGCAAGGTCCTACGTCGATGGGAAGAGCAAGGTCTATTCAAAAAGCTTTCGATTAACATCTCACAGCTTCAATTGGAGGATAAAGCTTTTGTGAACTCGGTAAAGAGCATCTGCGCAAAGGAAGGCGTCAGTCCTGCATGGCTTCAGTTTGAAATCAAAGAGGACGTATTGTTGGGGAATCGTGAAGATGTCGCTAGAACACTAAGCGAACTCACTAAACTCGGTATCAAATTATCATTGATGACTTTGGTACCCATCCAGTCTTGGTTTCGGATCTGGCGGAGCTACCTATTCAAGGGATAAAAATTGCACGCCGATTTATCAGTGATAACCCTACAAAGACAGTCGATGAAACAATCCTAGGTGTGTTTCTAAGCATTGGTAAGACACTCGGTCTCGATGTTAATGCAAAAGGCGTTGAAGATGAAGCACAGTTTAATACATTGCAGCAGCTTGGATGCAAAACATACCAGGGGTTTTACGCAAGCGAAGCTGTGCCCTTGAACGTGCTTGAAGACTGGATCTCCACGCGTAGCACAGTCGAATTTGGAGAGTATCCAAAAACCTAAGGCTCTTTGCAGCTCCGCCAGCTCTAAGCTACGGAGAAGATTCGCCCTCTTCAGGATTTTCTTGAGTAACCCATCGCGAACGAGGGTGTCTTTTGCGACTATTGCAACGGATAGTCTTTGGTTTTTTGCCAGGGGTCTTCCAGACGCTTTTCTTCGTCTGAGAATGTTTACCGTTGCGATGACGTACCTCAGGACGAAACAACGAAAGGGGATCGCAGTTTTGACCTTTATAGATGAGCTCGAAATGCACATGTGGTCCGCGACTGATACCTGTGCTTCCAACTTCAGCTAGCACCGCACCACGAGCGACTTTTTCACCCGCCACCACAAAGTTAACCGAGTTATGAGCATACATCGTCGCCCAGCCTCCTGGATGCACCACCAGCACCATATTCCCATAACCACGAACCTCTTTGCCGGAATAAGCAACAATCCCAGGAGCCGCTGCTCTCACATTCCAGCCTATCTTGCCCATGATATCGACCGCTTGATGGTATCCGCCTTCGCCCGATCCAAAGCCCCGCACAAACCAGCCCTTGCTTACCGGCCATTTCAAAGTACCTGGTAGCGTGCCCACGCCCCCGGCCGCGCGCCCCAACTCGCTTTTATCGCACCACGTAGAATTTGACTGGCGGCTTGCCGTGTCCCAAGCCCAAGGCCTTTAGCTTGCTGAGTGGCTCCTCGTTCGCGCTGCGTTGTACGCCTGCTCACGATACCCTTTTTGTCTCGCGTCACGCCGGGGATCCAAATCTGATCTCCCTCGCGAAGTGCTTTAACTTGTGCTTCTTTAAGACTGTTAGCCGCCATGATTTCTGAGACCGCCACACCAAAGCTTCCAGCCAAATCCCAATGTTTTTGCCCACTTTCCAGGGTATGAAAAAAACCTTCGCGCACTTGGCTTTCGGTCTGCTTAATGTCGCTTTCTTTAATTCCTGGAACGATAATTGGCTCACCGGGCTTCAAGGCGTTTGCAGCATCATCGCTGAGCTTATTTCGGGCTAGAATGGTATCCAGCGGCACATCGTAAAGCCGCGCTACACTCCAGAGAGACTCCCCCGAAGCAAGAAAATGATAGGCGCCATCTTTGAGATCGGGAAGTGCAGCCCGAGCGGCCTCTCTCTTTGCTTTTCGATCCTCGGCGGTTTCAACCTCGACCTTTTTTCGTACGCCAGGAACCGTTAACTTTTGCCCCACGCGCACCAAATGCGATTCAGCTGGGCGAATGTTGTTGGCTTTGAGAATATCGGCCACTCGTAAATCATAAGCCCGAGCGATGTCCCAAAGCGTCTGCCCTTCTTGCACCTCGTGCTGAACAGAAGACACAACATCCTCTTGAACATCTTTAACGGAAGCATCCGCCTGGCGATCTTTGGTCCCAGAGGAGCATTCCGAAGCACTGAAAAGCAACAAAGCACAACACAGGCTTCGCCCGAGCATTTTGATTCTCTGAGCCATAAACGCTGCGCACCCTAGCATTAGAGCTCTGCTCTGTCTCGTGGAGAATGAGCAGCTATTTCTTTCTCAATGCGAGCAAATACGGCCCGTGCTATCCACTATGCCCCTGCAATCAAAAAAATTATGCAAGAGCGTTACGAAGCCGAAAAAATCGAAAACAAGTGGCAAAAAACTTGGGCAGAGCAAAAGCTCTTCGCCGCCAATGCAAGTGAAGGTCCGCATGCTTACATCCTGGAGATGCTGCCCTATCCGTCAGGCAAGATTCATATGGGACACGTGCGCAACTACGCCATTGGCGATGCTGTCGCTCGCCATTTGCACATGCAAGGTAAAAATGTGCTCCACCCCATGGGCTGGGATGCCTTTGGCATGCCTGCTGAAAACGCCGCCATTGCGCATGGCAGACACCCCAACGAATGGACACGTCAAAACATCGACCAGATGCGCGTTCAATTAAAGCGCCTTGGTCTTAGTTATGATTGGAGCCGCGAGTTCGCGACTTGCGAACCCACTTACTACAAACATGAACAAGCCATGTTCTTGCGCATGCTTGAAAAAGGTCTCGCCTACCGTGACACCGCATTAGCAAACTGGTGCGAAAGTTGTCAGACCGTCCTGGCCAACGAGCAAGTCGAAGAAGGCCGTTGCTGGCGTTGTTCGAACGAAGTCGTCCAAAAAGAGCTAGCGCAATGGTTCATACGCACCACAGCGTACGCCCAAGAACTACTCGATGACTTGGATGGTCTTGAGGGCAGATGGCCCGATAAAGTCCTAAACGCTCAACGCAACTGGATTGGCCGAAGCGTTGGAGCCGAAGTCCAGTTCCCCCTTGAAACGCCAAGCGGCGATACCAAAGCCATTTCGGTATTTACCACCCGACCCGACACTTTATATGGGGTGACTTTCCTTTCGATAGCTGCCGAGCATCCCTTAGCCACCGCCTTTGCCCAAAGGAGCAAAGACAAAGCAAACATCGAAGCCTTCATCCAACGCCTACGTCAAGACCACAAAAGCGAACGCTCCGTCGATGACACAAAAAAAGAAGGCATGTTCACCGGCGAGTATTGCCTGCATCCACTTACTGGCGAGAAGATTCCCATTTGGATCGCAAACTTTGTTCTGATGGACTACGGCACAGGCGCCGTCATGGCCGTGCCTGCGCACGACGAACGTGATTTTGAGTTTGCGCGTGTTTATGATCTTGCTATCAAAGTTGTCATCGCAGAGCGCGCCGATCAAAACATCGACCCTAACAGCATGAAAGTCGCTTTTACCGAAAGTGGCGTACTAATTAACAGTGCAGAACTTTGCGGCGTTGATAACGAAAGCGCCAAAGAAAAAATCATCGCCCAACTACAAAGCAAAAAACTCGGCAAAAAGACCGTAAACTTTCGCTTGCGTGATTGGCTTGTTTCTCGCCAACGTTATTGGGGCACGCCCATTCCTGTCGTGCATTGCGCAAAAGACGGAATCGTTCCAGTGGATATAAATAGCTTGCCCGTTGAACTTCCACTGGATGTCACCATCAGTGGCGATGGGGGCTCGCCCTTGGCCAAGCATGAGGGCTTTTTACATACGAACTGTCCACGGTGCGGCGGCCCTGCCAAACGTGAAACCGACACCTTTGATACCTTTGTCGAATCGAGTTGGTATTTCTACCGCTACATGAGCCCTCAGTATGAAAAGGGCCCTGTCGACCTTGAGCAAGCAAAGCACTGGCTGCCGGTTGATCTGTACATTGGTGGCGATGAACATGCCGTCATGCATCTGATGTACGCTCGCTTCTGGCATAAAATGATGATCGACCTTGGCTACCTGTCCAAGGAATGTCCTCGAGAACCAACGCATCGCCTGCTCACGCAAGGCATGGTTTGCCATGAGGTTTACTTCCGACAAAACGAAGCAAACCCAACACAAAAAACCTATTTCTATCCTAAAGACACCGAGATTAGAGATGGCGCACGTGTCTTAAAAAGCGATGGTCAAGCGGTGCAAGTAGGTCCGGTCATCAAAATGAGCAAATCCAAGAACAACTTGGTTGACCCGGATGAGCTCATCCAAAGCTACGGCGCCGACACCGCGAGGCTCTTTGTTCTTTTTGCTGCGCCGCCCGAAGGCCAGGTCGATTGGAACGAAGCGGGCGTCGAAGGCATGCATCGCTTTTTGCAAAGGCTTTGGCGGCTGGTCCGCACCCACCGTGATCGCTTGAGCCCTAGCTTCACGCCGGCAAAACAAGCATCAAGCGACAAAGCAAAAGAGCTCAGGCGCAACATTCACCAATGCATTGAAAAAGTAAGCCGCGACCTCGGAGAGAAACTTCGCCTCAACACAGCGATTGCAGCGCAAATGGAATTGCTCAACGCACTAAGCGCTTTTGAAGCAGCCCACGATGACGATTACGCTGTGCTCAACGAAGGCATTCACACCCTATTGCGCTTGCTTGCTCCCTTTGCACCACACATGTGTGAAGAGCTGCATGCCCTACTGGGCGGCGAGGGTCTGATCAGCAGCCAGGCTTGGCCATCGCTCGATAGCACAGCTCTGGAACAAGCTAGCTTTGAGATTCCCGTGCAGATCAACGGCAAAGTACGCGGGCGGATTTCAATTGCACCGGGAACTAAAAAAGACGAAGTCGTTGCTGCGGCAAAACGCGATGCAAAGATATCTGCCCAACTTCAAGGCAAAGATCTTATAAAGACAGTATACGTTCCTGACCGTATACTTACATTCGTTGTTAAAAACTAAGCTGTCACTCGACAAGCTACCGCGTGCCACTATAGTTAGAGAGAAGGTTGTGTATGGTGTCTTTTTCTTCACCCGCAGTCTGGTACGGTAATTTTAGCATGCCCATGATTTAAGCAGCCTTACAAAACGATGGCAGAGTTATGAGTTAAACTTTACCACCCGATCTGGATTTACAGCCTCCTCCAACGTACGACTTGCATTTCTCTTCGCTCAGTACGCGCAAGCTGGAAACGTGATCTGGCTTGACGATGTTGAGTTAACCAAAAATGGAAACTCGACTAATTTGCTTGATAATCCTTCGTTTGACGACAACTCCGCCTGGACTGCAATTTTTGACGATAGCAACGCCCCAACCGTAAGTTTTCAAACGGTCGACATTTTCAGTGTTATTTCAGGAAGCTACACCATTGAGCTCAAAGTGACCGACGATCTGGGAACTGAAAGCAGCCCTTTTGCAAGCAATATCGACCTTC
Organism: Myxococcales bacterium; assembly: GCA_016699535.1. Lineage (NCBI taxonomy): Bacteria > Pseudomonadati > Myxococcota > Myxococcia > Myxococcales > Myxococcales bacterium. The sequence continues at coordinate 1,819,003 of CP064980.1, read as the reverse complement.
CAAGCTGCCAGTAGCTTTACAGGACCCTTTGCAGCCTTACAGAAGGAATGTTAGAAGAACCAACTAGTTAGGTTTGAGCGGGCATTTAGCCTCCGCTCGACTATCGAAAAAACAGGAGTGAATCTATGCGCTTATTATTAACTCTCACGCTTGCACTAACACTATTTGCATGTGCTAGCGGACCGGTGGCCTTTGAAGGTAGCACCCCTATCGCTGTACGCGGCGACCTTCCATCCAAACCTCCCCGCGTGGAGGTCACGGACAACAAAATCGTGATTCACGAAAAGATTCAGTTTGAATACGACAAAGCTGTGATCCGTCCGGAATCAGATAGTTTGCTCGCGGAAATCGCCCAAACCATCAAAGACAATCCCCATATCAAAGCACTTCGCATTGAGGGGCATGCAAGCTCTGAAGGCGCAGATGACTACAACATGAAGCTTTCAGCAGCACGCGCTGAAGCCGTAAAGAGCTATCTCGTTGAAAAAGGCGGAATCCCTGCCGAGATGCTTAACCCCAAAGGCTTCGGGGAGACCCAGCCCATTGCAGACAACAGCACCGAAACTGGCAAAGAAGCCAACCGTCGTGTTGAGTTCATTATTACGAAACAAGACATCACCACGACCAAATACGAAGTCGATCCAAAGACAGGCGAGAAAAAAGCCGTCGAAACGAAAACCACCACAGCTTCCAAGGAGGCCAAATGACCAAGATTTCTATCACACTCGCAGCACTAAGCTTTGGACTTGTCGCATGCAGCGGCAGCTTTGCTTTGCGCAGTCCAGATAAGTACCGAGAGGATACCCAAGAAGTGCTCGCAACTCGGCAGCAACAAATCGAGTCGTGTTACAACGTAGCTCTTGCCAACGACAAAAGCCTTTCAGGCGATGTCGTCGTGAACTTCAAGGTCGCCACCGAAACAGGTGCCTTCCAAGAAGCCACGATCGTCGAAGAGCAAACCTCAGCACCGGAAGTACTTCAAAATTGCGTTCTTGGCGCTATTGGTGACTTGATGCTGGAGCCAGCGGATGAAAACCCAGGCATTGCCACTTTCAAGTGGTCTTTTGCCTCCTCAGAAGGCTAATGCACCTCGCATAAAAGCTGTTGGCTTTAGGCCAAAAAGACAAAACTGGCATGAAATATACACTTTTCATGCCAGTTTTGGCATTTAAATGGCACTTTTCTTGCTAAGAATGGCATGCTGCCCAAAGCTACTCCAAACTGTGTGGCGAAGGCTTTCACCCTGCAGCTGTGTGCAAGCCAGAGCTTCAAGGCCAAGCGGCAGCATCACCGCAAACGGTAAATGCAAACAGAATGTTGCGCCTGACAGATCCACTTGTTAGGCAGACGGAAAAGCTATGGCCAAATCACCACGCTCAGGCGAAACAAAAACTCGTAAAAAGAAAAAACAGCTTGATCTAGACATGGGCAATCTCGGTGGCGGTATCATCGAAGCCTCCTTGCGCGAAGAAGCCCAGCGCCGCTATCTGAACTACGCGCTGAGTGTGATTACGGCACGCGCGCTGCCCGATGTTCGCGACGGACTAAAGCCCGTTCAACGACGGATCATGTACGCCATGCACCAGGATCTTCGTTTGCGTGCCGACACCAAACACCGCAAATGCGCGCTCATTGTCGGTGAAGTCATGGGTAAGTACCATCCGCATGGCGATAGTGCGATCTACGATGCCTTGGTTCGCTTGGCACAAAGTTTTTCCATGCGCATGCCGCTTGTTGATGGACGCGGTAACTTTGGCTCACCCGATGGCGACTCTGCAGCCGCCATGCGCTACACCGAAGCGCGTCTCACCCATCTTGCTGATGAGCTCTTGCTTGAGTTTGGCAAACGCACCGTGCCGATTCGCGTCAACTACGACAACACGCGCACCGAACCGATTGTTCTTCCCACCCGCTTCCCCAACCTTCTTATTAACGGTTCATCGGGTATCGCTGTTGGCATGGCAACCTCGATCCCGCCTCACAATCCCGTCGAAGTCATCGATGCATGCTTGGCCTTGATCGACGATCCCAAGCTCAGCGTGGTCAAGGTGATGAAGCACATCAAAGGACCCGATTTCCCCACGGGTGGCGAACTCACCGCCTCCAAACAAGAGCTACGGCAGGTCTATACCGAAGGGCACGGCTCTTTCAAACTCCGCAGTACCTGGAAAACCGAAAACATTAAACGCGGCGCAACCAACATCATCATCGATAGCATTCCTTACGCTACCGAGCGCAGCAGCGTGGTGAGCAAGATTGCTGAGATTATAATTGCCCGTAAACTACCCTTTTTGCTCGATGTGCGTGACGAAAGCACCGATGAAACACGTATCGTGCTAGAGCTGAAAAAAGATGCCGACCCAGAGTTGGTCATGGCCTATCTGCACAAGCACACGCCGCTTAGCAGCAATGTTCAAGTCCATCTTACTTGCTTGGTGCCCACCGACCATCCTGAAATTGCTGCACCCATGCGCCTCGATTTGATTGGCATGCTTCAGCATTTTCTTGATTTTCGCATGCTGGTCGTTACGCGCCGCACCGAATTTGAGCTCGAACAGCTCAACACACGTATTCATATTTTAGAAGGCTTTGCCAAAGTGTTTGATGCCCTTGATGAGGTATTGCGCATCATTCGTAAATCCAAAGGCAAAGCGGATGCCGCCGAAAAACTAATGAAGCGTTTCAAGCTCGATGAAGAGCAGGTCGAAGCTATATTGGAGCTTAAACTTTATCGCTTGGCCCAACTTGAAATCCTTTTGATTCAGAAAGAGCTTGACGAAAAACGACAAGCTGCCAAAAAGCTCGCCCGTCTGCTTAAAAGCCCCAAAGAGCGTTGGTCTCTGATTAAAGACGAGCTCAAAGGTCTGCGCGAAAGTTATGCTTCAAAACGCCTGACGCGCATCATTAGCGCCGAAGATGAGCCAAGCTTTGATGCCGAAGCCTTTATTGTGGATGAAGATGCAACCGTGCTTCTTAGCTATCAGGGACGCATCAAACGCCAACAGAAGATCAAAGACCTTAGCTCAACTCGAGTTCGTGATGGCGATCGTGTGCTCGCCGTTGAGGCTGGATCCACAAAAGCAAGCTTGGCGTTTTTCTCGAATCTTGGAGTGTGCTACGTGGCGCGCATCGCCGACATTCCTGCCACCACAGGTTATGGTGATCCGATTCAAAAACTCTTCAAACTCAAAGACGGCGAACGCATTGTAAGCATGCGCTCCTTTGATTCACGTGTTCTTGAAGTCCCTGAAGCCACTGAAGGTAGCGAACCTGAAGCGCCCTTCGGCATCGCTGTCACACGCTTGGGTATGACCATGCGCTTTTCGCTGCGTGGACATCGTGATCCGTCCACCCGTTCTGGGCGACGCTACTGCAGGCTCAAGCCAGGCGATGAAGTGATTTTTATGGACGTAGCGCATGGCGATGAAGCGCTCGTGTGCGCCACTTTCAATGGACGCGCGCTTCTGTGCGAAGTCGAAGATACGCCGATTCTCGGTGGACCTGGTAAAGGCGTCATGCTGATCAAACTCGCCAAAGATGATCAAGTCGCAGGCGCACAGCTACTGGAAGATGACCGGGACGCGCTCATCGCCGTACACGACTCGGGCAAACAGTTTAAAATATCAACGGGTAAATACGACATCGTTTCACGTGCAGGCAAAGGCTTCGCACTGTTCAAACGTGGCAAGCTTGCAGGCACCGTCTGGCCGGTCCCTGATGTACCTGAGTTCGATGGGGAGGATGCCTAATGGCCTATACAGCCAAAGACATTGAGGTTCTTGAAGGTCTTGAGCCAGTTCGTAAGCGACCTGCCATGTACATTGGCGGGGTCGATGCACGCGGCTACCATCATCTGCTCTGGGAAATCGTGGACAACTGCGTCGATGAAGCTATTAACGGACATGCAAGCAGCATTGAAGTTAGCTTGCACAACGACCTCAAGGGCGCCACGGTGAGCGACAATGGACGCGGTATTCCTGTCGACAAGCATCCCAAGTTCAAACGCTCTGCGCTTGAAATCATTATATGCACGCTGCATGCAGGCGGAAAATTTGAAGACAAGAACTACCAAGTCGCCGGCGGCTTGCATGGCGTAGGCGCCTCGGTAGTCAATGCGCTTTCCGAAGACATGACTGCCACAATCTACCGTGATGGCTTTGAGTACACGCAGGATTACAGCCGAGGCAAAGTCAAAAGTAAGCTAAAAAAGATTGGTAAAAGTCGCAAGCACGGCACCACCATTGAGTTTCGGCCCGACGCCGAAATCTTCGGCAAGAGCGCAAAATTCGATGAAGGCAAAATCCGTGAGCACTTGGAAGCCAAAGCCTATTTGCACAAGGGCCTAAAAGTATCATTCCATAGCTTAGCCTCTGGTGAGAAACATGAATTTCAGCATCCCAATGGCATCGTTGATTTCTTGGCAAAGATTGTATCCGAGAGCAATAAAGCAGTGGTTCATCCACAGCCCTTCACCCTTGAGAAAAATGACCCGCTGCGCCTTGAGCTTGCGATGCAATGGACTGAGTCGACCGATGAAGCCTTGCGCAGCTACGCCAACGGCATTCGCACCGGCTCAGGTGGAAGTCATGAAGGCGGCTTCAAACAAGGCGTGGTCAAAGCCGTTCGGGCTTACCTCTCTGCTAAGAAAATCAATCCCCGTGGCGTGACCCTCAGCGCCGAGGATATTCGCGAAGGTCTTACCGGAGTGCTCAGTGTGTTCGTGGCCGAGCCACAGTTTCAAGGCCAAACTAAAGATCGTTTGAACAACCCTGAAGTCACCGCCCTAGTCGAGAACACGGTGCGAAGCGGACTTGAGCAATGGCTCCTGGAAAATGCGACCATGGCCGACGCTATCGTTGCGCGCATGGTACTCGCCGCCCGAGCACGGGAAGCCTCTCGCGCAGCAGTCCAGCAAGTCACACGCAAAACAGCCATCAGTCACCGCCTTAATCTACCCGGCAAACTTTCGGATTGCTCAAGCACCAATCCACAAGAAAGCGAACTCTTTTTAGTCGAAGGTGACAGCGCTGGCGGCAATGCTAAGCAAGGGCGTGACCGACGCACCCAAGCGATTTTGCCATTACGCGGCAAAGTACTCAACGCCGAGCGAGCCACAGCGGCGGCCGTGATGGGAAACCGAGAGCTTCAAGACATTGTCTCAGCCCTCGGCTGCGGTATTGGAAAAGATTTCGACATCAGCAAGTTGCGTTACGGTAAAATCTTTTTGCTGATGGATGCCGATAGCGATGGTCATCATATCGCAACCCTACTGCTTACTTTTTTCTATCGCCTTCTCCCCGGCTTGGTCCGCGCAGGTCACGTGTTTTTGGCGCAGCCTCCTTTGTATCGAATCGATGCCGGTAAAGAGACCTACTGGCCATTAGACGACAAGGAAAAAGACAGCACCCTGAAAAAACTGCCGAAAAACGTCAAACCCGAAGTGAGCCGTTTCAAGGGCTTGGGCGAGATGTCAGCCGCTGAACTCAAATCCACAACACTCGATCCGAAACATAGACGCGCGCTTCAGGTCACGGTTGACGGAGAAGTCGAAACCGACCGGGTATTGAATGAGCTCATGGGCAAAGACCCTGCCCCACGCTTTGCCTTCATCATGGAACAAGCCAGCCAAGCCAACGCCGAAGAACTCGACGTCTAGAACGATTCTAACACTCGCCTAGAGACTCATTACAGAGTCTGGCGGTCAACCTGACCCAGTAGATAACAACTGTGATATTGCCAGCGGCTAAAGTTCCACCTAAAACATACAACCTAAGCTGCCTGTTTGTCGCACTTGCTAAAGGAGTATCGAGAGTAACTCGTCCACGATACTCCTGAGCGCTGTTTGATGCATCGAGTTGAGATTTTTCAATCAGAGTTACTGTGTTCGCAGAAGTAGTTGCTTGAGTATTATCGCTAAGATCCACGACAAATTTGTCGTTGCGGCTCGTGTTGGTGCTCGTGGAAGTGATTTTCAATCGCACATCCGCTATCAGCTCTTTTGTCGATGCCGGTAGCGTAATCTGATCGTAGTACCCTCCTTGAATATTTTGGCCGTCCGAAACAATCCGCCCAGCTAAAGGATAGGTGTCAGTCCATGTGTTGTATACTGTGATCGCACTGCTCTGCGAAGGGTTTTTCCAAATATTCCAATCGGTCAGCCCGCCGTTAGTCGCATCGACAACAAACGCTGGATTTGGAATGGCAACGGAAACATAAATGTTGCCACCGGAGGACAGCACTTCCGGATCCACGACGGCCCCATCGGTTAAAACAACGATACCTCCGTCAACCGTCGGATTGAAAACATCAGAGCCATCCATCCCTCCACCGTCCTGAGCATCACCTGCACTGTCCGAACAGGCCGCGACAGTTGAAACGCTAGCAAGTAAAAAGAAGGCAAAGCCCTCCAGAAACGCGGCAGTCTTTGAATCGCACTTAATTGCCCTCCGTCTTTTTGGTAACGCAATAGATATGCCATGCATCGTCACAGATTTTGGCATCGCTTCCGTAGCTCCATTTTTCAGAACGTTCGTCGACCTCCCCAACGCGTCCGACCTGAACGAAGCCTCCAGCTTGCCAGTCACTGCAAAGTTCCCCAGGAATGGCTCGTCCAAATTCATCCGAACCCGTCCAAGCAAATTGACCCGCCGATAGCTTGTTACCACTTTCATTTCGGTTGATCGGCCTAAGAAGCGAGCCGTCTGAAAAATCAGAACTTCCCATGGCAACTATGCCGCCGAGATCAGGAGTCCATATGGGAATATGATGACTTCCAATGCGATCACGCGCATTGCTTTGGCTATCACTCATCCACGCTACAAATTCCGAAGCCGCAGCTTTGACCCTGTCGGTTCCGTTGGCCGCAAGCTCTTTGCATTTTGTATCCGCAGCCGAAACGCTCCCTAGCTCTGCAGGGGTATAGGTCGCTGAACTCACAAAGGCCAACCCAAAGCCATCACAGCCCGCGACCCCGCCCAAACAAACGTTAACACTGGAACACCAACTGCAAGCAGAACCGAGCGCGATGCAGTCGTTTTCATTGGCCGCGCAAGAGCAGCCATCGCTTTGACTACGAGAAGAGCACGAAGCAATCGGAGAGCACCATCTGCACACCCCATCGCCACCACAAACCACAGGATCCGAACGCAAACCACAGTCAACGCACTCAAAGCTACTCTCGCTCTGACAACTGCCCGTGCTCTCACACCAAAGACAGCCCAAACCACTCGAGTTGCAATCAAGGTCGTTGGTCATTCCGCTACAGCTCCCTGTCGATATGGGAGCATCAAACGATGCATCCGTACACCCTCCAAAGGCACAAGGATCATACACGTCATTTCCCGCATCGCTCTTCGTGCCCGAAGAACCGCCACACGCCGCAGACAGCAGAAAAAAACATAGAGGAAAATACAGATAAAAACGATTAAGCATTGATGCGCTACCCGCGACGGACATTCTTAGAAAGTCTAGCCTAAGTTGCTTGGATCGGCTAAGAAAAGATCCGCATTTTCCGCAGAGTTTACACACGATTCTGTTTGTGTATGCAAATGATTACATTTAGAAAATAATGTATTCGGTTGCTCCGGCCGTAAAGCTGAAAAAAGCTTGCCAAAAAAGCACTTTAACTTCACACTTTAACTCGAGGTGTGTGTTCTTTCGCTATAAAAAGAAGCGCACCTAAGGCTTATTCAACCATGCTTAGATGTCGCGTTATTCTTTCTGTTTTTATGTTTGTCAGCGCAGTTGTTTCGATCAACGCATGCGGCGATGTCGTGACCGATCCACGTGCCAGCCAGGATGGCGGAACGAACAATTCCGATACAGGGACAGCACTTCAAGACAGTGGTACTTTACCGATTGATCCAATCGACCCCTTCTGCTCAACCTGTGGCGGCGACAGCTGTATCGATCTTAAGAGCAGTAACCAGCATTGTGGAAGCTGCAACTCGCCTTGTGGTGGCGGCGCCAGTTGTATGTCCGGTTCGTGCCAGTGTGCAACGGGCTACACCACCTGCGAGACCTCGTGTGCCTTGCTAAGCGTGGACTCGCACAACTGCGGAAGTTGTGGAAACGCATGCGAAGCAGGATTAAGTTGCATTGGCGGCATCTGCCAGACTTCGCCACCTGGGGAGGCTTGTTCGACACGTTTGTTGCTGGCAGCGGTCGGTGAGTGGGAGTTTGATCTTACCGGATACGCTCTTATCGATACTCCAGCCTGCATTGATACACAAAACCCAGATTTCTACGTAAGAATCGAAGGGTCCACCTCCGCTCGAAAAATCTACGTCAGCGACGGATTTGATATGGTGCTTTTTCAAGGTGATACCTTATGCAGCACCGGCACTTGTAAGAAAGATCCTGACAGCGTCACAGAAGGTTTTCATCTTTGTAGCACCAACAAAAAGTACTCCATTCGAATCAGTCGCAGTGCATCAAACACAGACAACAACCGCGTTACTTTCCGTTCCGATGCAGTCACCGACGCAGCGGGATGCATTCAAAAATGACTCACAGCTTTAAAAATAAACTGTTTTTTGTCTTTGCTCTGTGTGTAATATCAGCCTGCGGCTCAGACGGCGGCTCATCGGACGCTGGAACCGACACTGACTTTGTTCCAACACCCAGCTGTAGCCAAGGACAGCTCCTCTGTGACAATAGTTGCGTGAGCTGCCCCGAATCGAGTGGAGTAAGTTCCTTCGAATGCAGCAGCGGCACTTGCGTCATTGCTCAATGCGCCGCAAATCACGTGCAGTGCAGCACAGGTTGCTGTGAGACTTTTCCAAATGAAGGAATTACCGCTGAAGGGGGCGCTGATATCTTTTTTATACCAAACACCTTTTCTGCAGAAATAGACTTGGATTCACTCGATAACATCCACTATATAAGCACCGAGACCTTCACCCAGCCAATTGGCACCTCGTTAAACACCGGAGAGTACGCGCTTTCGTATGTAAGACTCGAAGGAACTGAATACAAACGAACCTTGCTTCAAGTCGCCGCGGGAAGCATTGGAAGGATTCAGTTTATTGTTGATCCGAGTGACGTATCGCACGCATTTTACGCGAGAAACGGCGATAATGCGGTCTGGAACCCGATTGTACCAATACTCCACCACAGTTATCGCACCGGCACGGAAAGCTGGACAGATGAAGTTATGTTTTCGGGTGCAGAATACGAGAATATGGGCATGGGTCTTTCGCTGGCTCAAGATACCGATGGCAAATTCCATCTCGCTTATTTTTATGCGCCATCTGTGAATTATCCGTGGGGAAATGAACAACTCTATTACCTGACTGGAACGGCTAAAACCCCTGGACCCGGATACGATTGGGCTAGCCCCGTGCTTTTGGCAGGGGGATTGACAGTCTCCGACAGTTCACAAACCCGCATCGCTGTGCAAGCAGGGACCGTCTACGTTATGTACAACGACGAAGCCCCCGAAGGCTACGGTTCATTACTTCTAAGAACACGCACGAGTGGGACGTGGAGCAATGCCGAATACGTTGTTTTTGGTGACGAAGAGTACACTGCCTCCGGTGCGTTTGACATGCTTGTCGACGAAGCGGGTACCATTCATGTGATCTTTAGCGATCCCACCCACGATCAGATTGTCTATACTTGGCGACCTGCTGGCGACAGCAACTGGTACTACGAGCAAGTGGATGACTGGTGCGGCATTGGTGCCCAGTACGGCATGCAGCTTGGTATGGACTCTGCAGGCACATTGTACGCTGCTTATGCATCGTGCCGCTTGAACACCATGGCTTATTTTTCAAAACGCAACGGGCCCGGAGACTGGGAAGGTTTTCCTGTGGATGCAACGCGACCCACCGGAGGAATTCGCCTTGCTTTGGATAGCGATAAAAACCCACACATTCTTTATGAGACAGTGATTCCAAACCCGGAAAGCCCAGTCGTGCACCGTATGATTCACAAGTATTGAGACACTTGGAATGACGATTCTTTTACTTTGTCCTCAGCATGCATTGAGGAGATGAACCGCCATGCTCAGACAGTTTTAGCTCCCTTATTGCATATCATCGAGAAAGGCTTTGGCTGCCTCTTCAGGTTCAAGTTCACCGTCATCGACACTGAGATTCAACCTTCGCATTTGCTCGCTATTCATTGATCCGCACAGCCCTATGAGCAATTCAACCACGCCGGGAGCTTCATCCGTTAGGGCATGGTTTACCATGATGATCGCATCGTAAGGCAAAAAGGCTTGCCGATCGTCTCGCAGTAGCACAAGATCAAATGCATCAATCCGTCCGTCCGTTGTAAACGCAGCAATCACATCCACAGAACCATTCGCCGCCGCCTTATACATAAGAGAGCTATCCATACCGCGAATCTGCTTAAACTGAAGTCCGTAGACCTCTCTAAGCCGTTCCCACTCCGGTCGTGCGAAAAACTCATGATCACCAGATACACTCAGGCTTTCAGAAAGCGTGGAAAGCTCACTGATGGTTTGCAGCCCCAAGCGCAGAGCCTGATCTTTTCGCAGGGCAAGCCCATAACTGTTTTCAAAGCCCAACGGACACAGCAACACAATGCCCTGCTCGTCCTTTAAATACGCTTTGACTTCTTTTCGCAAAGACACGCGGTCTTGGGGTCGGTCGCTGCGTTTCATATGGTTGGCCCAAATTGTACCTGTGTACGATACATAAGCATCGATTGATCCCGAGCGTAGCGCATTAAAAATCACGGTCGTGCCCAAGGACTCAAGTGTTCGCACTTTATAGTCGCTCTGGTTTTCAATTTGCTGTGTTAAAATCTGGCCAAGAATGTGTTGTTCGGTAAACATTTTTGTACCGATCTTAATTTCGCGAACACCATTTTCAGCACTCGCTACATCAATGATCGAAACAGTGTAACCATATAGTCCAACGATTGCGATAACACCCACAGCAAGCAAACTACGGCTTCGCTTGCTTACTGCCTTTTCAAAAATTCGCACAATGCCATCAAGCACGTGAACGAGTGTCCAGGCCACACCCACCCCGAGCAACACCGACTTGTAGTTTTGTGTTTGAAGGCCCGACAAAATATAATTGCCAAGGCTGGTTGCTCCAACAAGTGTTCCAAGAGTAGCGGTACCAACAACCCATACCGCAGATGTACGAATGCCAGCAATGATGACTGGCAGAGCCAAGGGCAATTGCACCCAACGCAAGCTTTGCCATTCGCTCATACCAACAGCTCGCGCAGCCTCAAGCACAGCAGGATCGAGGCCATTGATAGCAGTAACCGTGCCTAGCAAAATAGGAAGAATACTGTAGAGCGTCAGTGCAATCACCGCCGGCAGAAAACCAATGTTGGGCAGTGCAAAAAAGGCCAGTAAAGGAACCATCAAGGCAAGCAACGCTAAACTCGGCGTTGTCTGCACTTCACTTGCTACACCGATAAACAGCCGCTCCATCCACTTGGCCCGCGTTGCAAGGATACCCAAGGGCAAACTAAGACAGCTTCCTGCTAAAAGGGCTGTGAGCGTTAACGATAAATGACCCGACAAATAGGACGGCAGTTGACTAAAAAGATTGTCCATCTCAGTAACAGGAGCGGTAGAGGTTAAGCAGTATGTATTTCGTGCCTTTAGCGCAGTCTGCAAAGATTCGGAGCTTGCTTATAACCGCTAGGCCTAAGAACTTAGAGCACAAAAACCTTGTTCTTACAATTCATCGCCATGCTTAGCGCCTTAAAGCGGCCTAACCGTTTAGCTTCGTTTTCCTAGAATGTTGCCCGAAAAACAAGGCATTTTGCAGGGTTACTAAATTGAGCTACTATCGTCCCTTGGTTCAAACGAAACCCAAACACGAAGTTGTTTTGGTCACCGGCGCAAGTAGCGGTCTCGGACTTGCCCTAAGTAAGTTACTGCTCTCGACCACTGAACATAAGCTGATTCTAACCGCACGCGAATCCTCTTTACCGCGCTTTGAAGAGCAGGGAATACAGCAAAGCGAGCGAGTGTGGCTGAGGCCGTTGGATATTTTGGACAACATTCAACGCCGAGCTATCGTGCGAGAAGCCGAAAGCAAACTTGGCGGCATTACGGTTTTGGTCAACAACGCAGGCCTAGCCTATCGCTCGGTAGTCGAGCATGTCACCGAAGAAGAACGTCTTGCACAACTCGGCGTAAACTTCTGTGCACCCATGGAGATGACTCGCTTAGTTCTTCCAACGATGCGTGACAAACGCCATGGACGCATTATCAACGTTTCTTCCGTGGGCGGCATGATGGCCATGCCTACCATGGCCACCTACAGCGCTTCGAAGTTTGCGCTTGAAGGCGCCTCCGAAGCGCTATGGTATGAAGTAAAACCTTGGAATGTTTTTGTCACTCTGATTCAGCCGGGTTTTATTCACTCCGGCTCGTTTCAGAACACGCGCCGCACCCACGCCAGTCATATTTCAGAGAACAGCGAACTCGACGCCTACCACCGGCACTATCAATTTATGGGTCCTTTTATAGCCAAAGCCATGGATTTTGCGCTTGCAACGCCCGAGAAGGTCGCCGCCAAGATCGCGAAAACCATTGAGCAGCGCAGACCACCACTACGGGTGCCTGCCACGATCGATGCCCATCTTTTTGCCCTCTTACGACGGGTCCTGCCCCGAGGCATCTACCACCAACTGCTCTATTGTGCCCTGCCCTCCATCCATAAATGGGGCCCTTCTCGCTAAAAAACACTGCAATTTGGTTGTGTTTTCTCATTCTGAATGTGAAAATGCCCTCACTTGTTGTTTGGCCTATCCCAAAAGCAAAGCGTCCTAAAAACTTATGTCAATCATGCGTACTTCCGTTTTTGTGCTTTCTTTGCTCTGCCTTTCTACCTCCGCCCGGGCTGATGAGCCGTGGCTGCTAAAAGGGGATCTCATGGCGGCGCTACCCATGTCGAGTCCACAAAAAGACTGGTTCGGACCAGGTGGCTCAATAGGCGTAGGTGTGTACAAGCCATTAACGCATTGGCTTGTGCCGGGCTTAAAATTGCGTACTGGAATACTTCTGGACGGCGATCCAAACACCAATTTACGAAACCCGGGCGCCGGAACTTGGGCGATGCTCAACTTGAATGTACGCATCCGTCCTTTTTCATCGGCGGAGCAGGTGCACCGTGCCGTTGGACCATGGATTGAAGTGGGTGGCGGCGGCGGCCTAACCGGCGATGTGCTGAGGCCCGATCTTGAAGCCGGTCTTGGCTGGTCGTTCAAAGTTGGCAGCCTGCGCATGGGACCCGCCCTTCGCTATGTTCAGATCATCGATTCTCAAGAAAGCCTGGATTCACGGGATGCGCGGCTCTTGCTGGCTGGTCTTGAAATCACTTTGTTTGATGCAGAGAGCGAAGTAGTAGAGCAAGTTGTCGAGCAAGCACCGCCGGATCGAGATAAAGATGGTGTTCCAGACGACGCGGACAAATGTCCAGATACGCCCGAAGATCTCGACCGTTTTGAAGATGAAGACGGTTGCCCCGACGACGACAACGACCAAGATAAGATTCTCGACAAGAACGACTCCTGCCCAAATCGTCCTGAAGACTATGACAACTTCTTAGACGAGGACGGTTGCCCCGATCCCGATAACGATCAGGACGGAATCAACGACGAAGACGATCAGTGTCCCAACGACAGAGAAACAATCAATGGCGTAGACGATCATGACGGCTGCCCAGATGAAGGGCTTGTCGAGTTAGTTGAAGACCGTGTCATCCTTGAAGAACGTGTCTTGTTCGATTTGAATCGCTCGCGAGTAAAAAGCCGTGCAAAGCCTGTGCTTGATGCCATCGTTCACCTTTGGAAACAGCATCCCGAATGGACTGAATTGCGCATTGAAGGGCACGCTGATGCTCAAGGCGCCGATGACTTCAACCAAGAGTTGAGCGAACGCCGAGCAAAGAATGTGATGGAAGCGCTTGTACACCGCGGCATTCCTGCCAACATCATCGAAGCCGAAGGCTATGGTTCAGAACGTTTAAGAGATAAAGGCACGACACCAGAAGCACACCAACGCAACCGGCGTGTTGAGTTTGTTGTCGTACAAGGGATAAAGAAAAAGAAGGCAGTCGAAGCGAATACAAACGCTAAAGAAACCGATACCTCAGGAGATTGGTAATGCGGCACATCGTCCCGATAGTTTTATGGGTATGCATTGGTCTTGTCGGCTGCGGGGAGCCCTTAGTAGGCGCCAACTGCGCTGACGGCTACACAAAGAGCGGCGGCCGATGCGTTCTCAATGACGGGAATCTACCTGGCGACGGAAGCATACCCAACGATGGTGGACTCGGCGATTCAAACACCGGAGATGCCGGCGACGGAAGCATCGGCAGCGATAGTGGCACCGATGCGAGCTTACCCGGCTGCCCCATCGGCCAAGTGCAATGCAGCGACGGAAGTTGCGTGGATCCGAACGATTCAAACACCTGCGGCGGATGCATCGGCGAAGGCGGCACGGTCTGTAGTGGCGGAACGCCTGTGTGTGAAAACGAAAGTTGCAACGTTAGCTGTACTCCCCCGCTCTTTAATTGTGCCAGTAGCTGTGTAGACCGTGACAGCGACCCCAAAAACTGTGGAAGCTGCGGCAACGTCTGCCAAAGCGGAATTTGTGAGACTGGTATCTGTGCCGACGTCAGACCCGGTCACGTGGTCGTTATAGGCATGAACTACGTTGGCTACACTGGAACTGACGATCAGAAATCCGCTGCGAGTCTTGTAGGAAATGCGGTGTTTCTAAATGCAAGTTTCTTTTCCTCTCCGCTCAAAGTGCTTGCTTTCCGGGGCGACGCGCTCACTTCATCAATTACGGGAACTGACGCCGCCATCAATAGCCATCCACACGCATCAAGTCCCGGTTGGAGCAAAACCGTAACAGACGATTCGGCAGCTGTTGTGCTCAACTTACTCGATTACGATGTATTCCTTGTTTATGCTCAGGGGAATGCAACCAATGCTACCCTGTTCGGCTATAGCGCCCAATGGGCCAACGCCATGGACGAGTTTGTACAAAGCGGACGCGTGATTGTTGTACTTGATGGTCCCTCAGCAACCAACAACGGAAGCTATCAAGTGCTTGGAGATACCCCCTTGTTCTTGGCAAGCTCTCGAAGTCTCATCACAGCCACAGACAACTTAACGACGAGTGCCCCGGCTGATCAGCTCGCCAACGGCCTAATCTATAATTTCCCCGCCTTGGTCGATACTGTCAAATATACAGATGTTGAACCTGCATCGTCAACGAGCATCGTGGTTCGTCACATCAACATCAATGGCGCGGCTATTGCTACGCACCGAGCCATCTTTCCAAGCCCATAAGAGTCCGCCAAAGCTCCGCCAGACAAAGCAATATTTTTTGCAGTTTTTTTGACCTGCCGATCCAGGCTCGCTAAGTGCTTAGCAAGTACTTATTAAAAAGCGTGCCGGGCACTATGCCATGCAAGCTTATAATTGGGGTTGCTTGATTGGACCATAGAGCTGCAGGCGAAGCGCAGCTGGCTCCAACCAGGCAATCCAAAGAGAAGTATCGGGAGGAAACAATGGATAGTGCAAAAACCAGCTGCTCTGTATGCGGCTCAGCCTTGATGTGCGCTTTCGGTATCAAGTGCCAGAAACTCAAGACGGATCATTTGTTCATTTCTGCTCGCAAAGCTGCCAACAGCAAGCGGTTGGCGCGCAGCAACACCACACTTGTGAAACCTGCGCTCGTCCGTTTGTGATGGAGCACGCCTTTCAAGTCATGGTCGATCAAGGAAAAAGCCGGCATTTCTGTTCGACAACCTGTCGAGCTATTGCGACCAATCATGTTGCAGCACCTACCATCAAACGCCGCTCTCAACGCATCGCAGTCTTCAACCATAAAGGCGGAACAGCTAAGACAACCACTGCGGTCAACCTTGCTGCCGGTCTAGCTGAACGCGGTCAGAATGTTCTTTTGATTGACGCTGACGGCCAAGGGAACGTGGGAGCAGCCCTCGGTATTCATGGTGAGCGCAATCTCTATCACTGTCTGGTTCAGGGCGTTTCTCCAGCAGATGTAGCCATTCCGGTCAGAAAAAATCTCGACGTCGTTACCTCCAACGAAATGTTGGCAGCAGCTGAGCTTTACCTGGCCAACCAACCGAATCGTCACCGCATCATGCGCGAGCGTCTCTCTCAAGGGGTGTCGGACTACGATACAATAGTCTTGGACTGTGCGCCGGCGCTTTCCTTGATGAACCAAAACGCACTAATGTACGCCGACAGCGTGGTGGTACCCGTTTCCTGCGATTACCTTGCCCTTGTGGGTGTTAAGCAAGTGCTTCGAACAATCAAGAGCGTGCGCCAAGCCTTTGGGCATGAACTTGATTTGCTAGGCGTACTTCCCACCTTCTTTGATGTACGAAATCGTATTTGCCGAGATTCTGTTGACGCACTTACCAAACATTTCAAAGAACGGTGTCTACCTCCCATTCGTGTCAACACTCGATTGCGAGAAGCTCCAAGCGTTAAGCAAACGATTTTTGAATATGCTCCCGATAGCTCAGGTGTAACTGACTATCTTTCCTTGGTTCAGCATATCTTTGATTTGCAGAATCCACAGCACGTCAATCATCACTATGTAGCAGCTTCTGTCGCTACGGCAGCCATGCCACAAGTCACTGTCACGGGTTTTCTAGTTCCAACGGTATAGGGGTAGTCATGAGCAAAACAAATAACAGTTCCGTATCCGACCTTTTTGACGCCAACGAGGTTCAAGAGGTACTTGGAAAATCATTTTACAAACAAGAGAGCATTCCAGCGAAAAAGCGTAAGCCCAAAGCGCGAAACCAAGCTCTCAAAGCTGATCACTACGACATCATCTGCATTTCTCTATACAAAGAGGATTTACAGAAACTCGATGAAAAAGTCGACGAACTCAAAACACAAGGACATCGAAAGATGAGTCGCAGCGCCCTCATCCGCTATGCCCTCGACCAAGTCGACACCGCAAAGCTCCCTAGGAGTTACTAGAGTTTTTCTGTTTGTACCGCTGCGGAGCAGCGCTCCAAAAAGGAGATTCACGCGAATCCCCTCCCGAACGCACATTCTGCGTCTGCTCGCTTTAACTGTTTGTACCGCTGCGTAGCAGCGCTCCAAAGAGGGGATTCACGCGAATCCCCTCCCGAACGCGCTTTGCGCGTCGGCTCCCTCCCCTGCGGGCTCGCTTTGCTCGCGGGGGGCGGGCTGGTAAGCTGGCTGACCCTATCCATCATTAGTGTTTACAAGTTGACCGTTTATGAAGACATAGCGTGCCTTGACATCACCCAAAGCGTAGGCGAGGAGGCGGGGATCATCGGAATCGTAAATTGCCAGATCTGCCTGGTTTCCTATGCAAATCTTGCCAATTGTGGCAATTCCAACGGCTTTTGATGCCACTTCTGTCATGGCCAAAATTGCTTCTTCGAGACTCATCGCGCATTGCCTCACCGCGATTGCAGCACACAAAGGCAAGTCCGTGCAGGGACTGGTTCCAGGGTTGCAATCGCTGCCAATCGCGAGCTTCACACCATAGTAACGCATGCGTTCAACATCGGGCGGCTGTTGCCCAAGCGTGAGCCATGCACCTGGAAGAAGAACAGCCACCACGCCAGCTTTACCCATGGCCGCTAAATCATCATCGGACACATGCTCTAAATGATCCGCGCTAAGCGCGCTGAACCGTGCAAGCAACTCTGCGCCTCGCTGGTCACTAAACTGACCAACATGCCCCTTTGCTTTTAAACCATGTGCCACCGCACTCTGCCATATGCGTTCAGCCTGCTCGTAACTGTACGCACCATCGTCAAGATAAACATCGCAGCTACTAGCTAACTTCTCTTTTGCAATCTTGGGGATCAGGGTCTCACAGATAAGATCAACATAAACCTCAGGCTCGTCGCAGTACTCCTCCGGAATCACGTGTGCGCCGAGGAAAGTCGCCAATGTTTGTGGAGCTCCTGAAAGTTTTTTTGCGACGGCAAGAAGTTTTAGTTCACTAGGCACATCCAAGCCATAGCCGCTTTTAACTTCAACTGTGGTTACACCATGCCGCAGCATAGCGCTCAGCCGGCGCTTCGCACTTTTCAGGAGCAACTCCGGACTCGCTTGCCGCGTTGCACGAACAGTCGATTGTATCCCGCCGCCGCTTTTCGAAATGCTGAGGTAATCTTCACCCGATTTACGCCGA
The DNA here is from genome assembly GCA_016699535.1 of Myxococcales bacterium. NCBI lineage: Bacteria > Pseudomonadati > Myxococcota > Myxococcia > Myxococcales > Myxococcales bacterium. The sequence goes on along the minus strand of CP064980.1, from coordinate 1,800,831 downwards.
GCAAACTCATCGATACGGCTACCTTCAAACACAGCATGCGTATGCGGATCGATTAGACCAGGAAGCACCACCCGCCCCTTTACATCGAGCTTTTGTTTCGTTCGCAGGCTCAGGGCTTCGTGATGTGTGCCCACAAAAGCAATCACACCGGCCTTGATGCCTACGGCTCCCTTATCAATGATGCCAAGATCATTTCTTGCAGCTCCAGAAGGCGCAGTACAGCTAACAACGCGCGCGTTGACAATAAGAAAATCAAGCTCTGATCTCATGGCTTGTCTGCTAGCAAATGAGGCACATGAACACCTTTTTCACGGGCGGTACGGATTGCGATGTCATAACCAGCATCCGCATGTCGTATCACTCCCATGCCAGGATCGCTTGTAAGGACACGCTCAAGACGGCGCGCGGCATCATCACTACCATCGGCAACAACCACCATGCCAGCATGAATCGAGTAGCCCATGCCAACCCCGCCACCATGATGAACGCTGACCCAGCTTGCACCGCAACAGGTGTTGATGAGTGCATTGAGGATAGGCCAATCGGCAATCGCATCAGAGCCGTCTTTCATCGCTTCCGTTTCGCGGTTCGGGGAAGCCACTGAACCGCAGTCGAGATGGTCTCTGCCAATTACAATCGGGGCCTTGAGTTTGCCTTGTTTAACAAGCTCGTTGAATCGCAAGCCAATGCGATGCCTATCGCCATAGCCCAGCCAGCAAATCCGCGAGGGTAGCCCTTGAAAGTGAATGCGTTCTTTGGCCATATCGAGCCAACGATGTAGCATCGTATCCTCTGGCATGAGTTCTTTGACGGCTTCATCGGTGACTGCGATATCCTGCGGATCACCCGACAACGCTGCCCAGCGAAATGGACCCTTGCCTTCACAAAACAGCGGTCTGACATAGGCCGGAACAAAACCAATGATGTCAAAAGCCCTATCGGCACCAGCTTTCATGGCTTCAGCGCGGATATTGTTACCGTAATCACACGCGAAGACGCCTTGTTTTTGCATGTCCAACATGGCGTTGACTTCCTTGGCCATACCGACTCGTGCTCGTGAAACATAATCCTCAGGGTCTTTTTTCCGCAGTACAGCAGCTTCCTCTACGCTATAGCCTGGAGGAACATAACCGTTCAAAGGATCGTGTGCGGAAGTTTGCTCCGTCACAAAATCAGGCAACACGCCGCGCTTGAGCAACTCGGGGTACACGTCTGCAGCGTTGGCAATGAGCGCCACAGAAAGAGCTTGCTTGTTCTTCGTCGCCTCTTCTATCCACCGGAGCGCTTCGTCTAAAGACTTGGTAGCGCGATCAACATAAGCCGTATCCAGTCTACGTTTAACACGCGTTTCATCGACTTCGACACCTAAAAAGCTTGCCCCTGCCATCGTCGCTGCAAGAGGCTGTGCTCCTCCCATACCGCCAAGCCCCGCGGAAAGGATCCAGCGCCCCTGCCAAGATCCCTGAAAGTGCTCTTTTGCCGCGGCCACAAAGGTCTCATAGGTACCCTGCAAAATTCCTTGAGTGCCAATGTAAATCCATGAGCCCGCCGTCATTTGACCGAACATCGTAAGGCCGAGGGCTTCGAGTGCTCGAAACTCATCCCAGTTTGCCCAAGCAGGCACAAGTAAACTGTTTGCAAGAAGAACACGCGGTGCATCTGGATGGGTTTTAAACTTACCGACTGCTTTGCCCGATTGCACAAGCAAAGTTTCATCACTCTCAAGCGCTCGCAGTTCCCGTACGATGACGTCGTAAGCCTCCCACGAACGCGCTGCTTTTCCGGTACCACCGTAGACAATAAGATCGGCAGGTCGTTCAGCGACCTCCGGATCCAAGTTATTCATAAGCATGCGCAACGCCGCCTCTTGCGGCCAGGCCTTGCAACTAAGCTCACTGCCCCTCGGCGCTCGAATCACACGACTAGACTTTACATCGGACTGAATCTGACTCATGCCCCTATCTAACATAAGCATGGGCATATCTTCAAAGCGGCTATATTTCATGGCTATCTCCGAAGCTGAGCTTGCAAAAGGGAGCTAGGGCCTACACGCGCAGTTCCGCAGCGAAGCGAGAACTGTCTGAGCATGAAGGCCCTGCTCCCCTTCTCTGCAACACTTCTGCGATCAAAACCAAGTACAAAGTGCCACTCGCCATATATCTCGAGCTTTGAAGTCTTGATGCGCCGAGGTGCAGGGCCTACACGCGCAGTTCCGCAGCGAAGCGAGGACTGTCTGAGCATGGAGGCCCTGCACCTCGGCGCACCCCGGCATCAAAAAGCTGTTTTTGATTCGCAAAGCGATTTAAGTAGTCGCTCATTCGCAATTACGCTTGGTCGACTCTGAACTCATGTATCGGATTTTTCCAAAAATGGGTCGCTCTGGACCCCAGGCTCGATCGTAGCGCCCCAACACCCAAAAGATACCACTGTATGAGTTAGGATCACGCCCATCCAAAGCATATTTGTTATTCAACTCGATCATGATCTTTAGCGCATCACGTGGAGAAGCCGTCCACTCCAGAATTTTTTTCCCCCAAAGCATTCGAAGATAGTTATGAAGCTTACCTTCTTGCACAAGTTCGTTTTGAGCAGCGTTCCAAATCGGGTCGTGAGTTTGCGCTTTTTCAAACTCTTCAAATGAATAAACGTACTTCCGTTTGTCTTGCTCGTGCTTTTTTAGAGTCTGGCGTGCCCAGGATGGCAAAGAATCATACTCTGCATAATTGGGCTCATTTAGACACATATTAAAGCCGATTTCACGCCAGGTGATAAGTTCATCAAGAAAACTCTCCACGCTCTCATCAAATCCCCACCAACCGTGCCGCTTGCCTCCTCCGGAAGCAGCCAACATATCGGTAGACCACCCCGCATCATCGGCGATTTCACTGAAAACCGTGTGCACTGACACATGACCGAAATGGAGCCACGGCGACAAACCGCTACCGCCATTTTCATCCGGATGATTTCGAGCTTGCCCGTAGCTTGATAAACGATGATCGAGGAAACGGTGCACGCGTGCCAAAGCTTCCGTAAAACCACCCTGCGTCTCGACGCTACCGACCCTATGATCAATCGCAAGAGCGGTCTCGAGACGATAGCCAGCCTCTAATTCTGAAATCGAGGCACGCGGCCAGCGCTCAAATATCATCTTGGGAATATCAACTTCATCTTTGTTGCCCAGCCTATCGACACTCTCCCACAACGGAAATGCTTCAAGATGAGCTTTTAGGTTCTTTTGCAAATAGGCTCGAAACGAATATGCAGTAGTGAAGCACCTGGAAGTCAGACGCATGGGAAACAATCCGTTGGAATCCACTTGCTCAAAAAGCACCGGGCTTTTCAGAGCAAACGAGCTATTTACTTTAGGTAGGAAAAAACAGGGGAAATCATCTCCGATGACAACGCAGGCATGTTCCGCAAGACTCTGCACCAAACCTTTGCACGCGCCTTGTTCTTTTTCGACATAGGGATAATAAAACGCCTTCTTCTCTTTGAAATAGATGGCATTGTCATGCATGCCATCCAAGATAAAACGATGAAAACGATCTGATGCCCAAGGATAACTAACGACCAACGGCTCTAGTACGACCAATGGTTTAGCCAGTCGTTCCGCATACTCAACTGCACGCTGCAAAGAAAAGTTATGAAAAGGTCGACGGTAAGCGGTCATCCAATAAAGAATGTACTTACCATTTTCATTAATCACTCTATCGTTTGCTGGATAGACACGGTGTTCTGGAACTTCAATGACCTTGCTTTGACTCATCGGACAGCTTCAGCATCAATACGGCTCTGCGACGGATAGCTGCCAAGCTTTTTTAATTTTTTCGTATATTTTTTCATTGCTTGCAACGCATCATCAACGGAATGCTTGTCTTTGCCACCTTCAAAATCAAGGTAGAAGAGATACTCCCAAGGAGTTTCAGGTCGTGGTCGTGATTCTATTTTAGTGAGATTACAGCCATACTTGGCCAAGACACCCAAACACTTCGAAAGAGCTCCCTCTTCGTGATCCGTTGAAAAAATAACCGAAGTCTTGCAAGGAACATTTGTCTCAACACGCACTTCGTCTTTTGCGACGATTACCATACGTGTAAACAGTTCTTTGCGATCAGAAATATCTCGTTTCAAAATCGGAAGACCGTATAGTTTTGCTGCCTCTTCACCAGCAATCGCGGCCTGAGAAAGATCTTCATCGTCACGCACTCTTCTTACCGCAAGGGCGGTGTCCGGATACGCTTCAAGACGACAATCGTTCATTGTCGACAAAAAGCTTCGACAATGCTCGAACGCCTGAGGCGGCGAATAAATCCGGCGAATACGATGAAGAGGGATATTTTCTAAGGTGATAAGACAGTGATCGAGTCTTTGCAGTTCTTCTCCTACAATCTTCAAATCCGTTTTTTCTAAAACCTCATAGGCATCGCTAAATGCGCCAGCTGCTGTATTCTCCATAGGAAGCACAGCATAGTCTGCGTCACCAGACTGCACGGCCGATACGACTTCTTGCGCGGTTTTAAAACCTTCGTACGAAACGTCGTTTCCCCTCACCCCAAAATGGCGCACTGCTGCTAGATAAGTATAGGAAGCTTCGCCTCCTCGAAAAGCAACAACAGCCCGCGATCCATCGCGCCCCGTTGATGAACTTGGATTGTTGACCAAGAGGCTTTGCTGCAGTCGAACAGAGTGATCAAGTATCTCGTTGTAGACGCGTTTAACAAATGACGCATCCAAGCCCTCTCGTTTCCCTTTTTCGATGAGCCTGTCAACGATTTCTTGTTCACGAACTCGATCACGAAGCGGTTGCTTTCCACCACTCTTTATTCTCGCGACGTCAACACTGATGAGCTCCCTTTTAGCAAGCGTTTCAAGAAGTTTTTGATCAAGTTCATCGAGAGCCACTCGAAGATCGGATAATTTTTTAGGCAACACAACCTCCTCCTAGTGCTCTACGCAACCCGCCGGCGAAGTGCAAGCCAGGCACATCTCGGCAAAAGCCTCATGCCCAACACCAAAAGCACCAAACTAAAGAATAAGGCGAACACCGCCCAGATCGGCAATATTATGCGGGAATCGGTCACCAGGGCAGCCAATAAACATGTAATTCTTCGGGACACGGAGCCTTCTGGAAAGCTTTTCAATCAGCTCGGGGCCAAATTCTGGGCTACGGACCGCCACAAAATCGACTCTCAGGTCAGGATACAAGCTATCAATCATCGCCAAATCTTCGGCAAGATTGCTAGGAATTTCCGAGTCGTTTTTATAGACGTGCACAACCTTAAGACGGTTTGTTTGCTCGTTTGCTTTGACGTAAAGCGCAGCGCGATTCAAGTTTGCCGCGTTGTCTCCTCGCGTAAAAAACACAACGGTTTGGCTATTGATCTCTTCGATTTTCCTTCGAACAGATTTACTGATGATTTCATTAAAAGCCAAAATTCTTTCCACAAAGGACCGCGAAGCAAACAGAACGACCTTGAGGATCTGAAAACGTAAAAACATGATCGCAACGACTATTCCCGCGATTCCAGCATAAATGGCAAACACGCGAATATAAGCGGGGTTCATCATGACTTGTCCAATCAAACCCGCGCCCACCGCGATAATCGCGATCACGAGCGCCATCCAGCCAGCCCGTTCAGCACGCGGCAAGCGATTGCGCTTCCATTTGAGAAGAATATTTCCAACCGCAAATAGGCCCATGACTCCCAAAAACGAAAGCGTATAAACACCTGCAAGCACCGCGATGTCACCTTCGGTCACTGTCAAAATGGAGCAGCACAATAGAAAGAAAGCGACGATAATCCAGTGATTGGTTTTACGAAGGCGATTTTCATGCAGAAATACCTGCGGCAAAAAGCGATCGAGCGCCATGCGTCTCACTAGACCAGTCACGCCAACGTAGCTTGTTAACACAGCGCCCGATAGGACCAGCACTGCATCAACACTTACCCAAAAACGCAGCCAGTCTCCTGCTGCGAGATCTCCCATATGAGCAAGCAAGTTCTCGCGATGCGCCGACATTTCCCCCAAGGGAACCAGGCCAAGAGAAAGCAAGCTTATCAGTGGATTGAAGATGGCTACCGCGATCCACATGTTGCGCAAGGTCTTAGGAAAAACACCGGGCTTTTGTTCTTCGATAAAGTTAGCACTGCTTTCAAAGCCGCTGATGCCCAGCATTGCGGCCGAAAAGCCAAAAAACAAAGCTCGCGGCAAACCTTCAAACGAAGCCTGGCCCCAATTCGCGGTAAAGACAGACAAATCGTGAGAAACAGTCATCGTACTCAGCACGACAAGCCCTGTAAGCGTCACCATGTGCGTAATGAAAATGATAACAGCGACTACTGCCGATTCGGTGATGCCAAGCAAGTTGAGCAGTGCGAAAAAACCAAGCAAACTTACGGTAGCCCAAAACACATGCAAGCCCTGCCACAAACTGTGCAGATAATGCATGGCTTCATTCGCACTAATCACGGCTGTTGCAACATAAGAAAGCAAGGTTAAGCATGCCGCGATAGAGGCCTTGCCTTTGCTAGTGGTGTTTAAAGTACGTTGTATGCGCCACCGTTTAGTGGAAGCGCCGAGCCAACCTCTGCGTAAATCTTTCGGAACAAAAAAGCACTGCAGCCACGACAGCAAGCGCAATCGGCGCAAAGGGGCCCGCTTGAAGCGCACATAATGCCGATACGTACAAAGTGCTCGAGGTGATGTCGTTGCCGCAGATAGCGGTCGCCTTAAGTTCTCCAAGTTTGTGTCTCGGTCCGGAATCAAGTTTGGTTACCGCAACCGTTGAGTCATCCAAATCAACAATACGCTCGGCAGTACCCCAACCCGCAAAATCAAACGATTCCCTGGCAGCGTCCCCACTACTGTGAGCTTCTAAATTCATTGCACTCCCATGCTGGCATGCCGAGCGTTAGGCCTTTTGTTTATGCATTAGGCTCAAGCGCTATTGCCGCAGCCCCCCACAATCCGATATCGGGCTTTTTTACTACATAGATCGGCACATCTTCCAGTAATGGACTCATCCGACCTTTGTTCATGAATGCGGGAAGAAAAGGTCCTTTCAAAATAGGTAGTAGTTTCGGGGCAATACCACCAGCAATAAACAGGCCGCCTGTGGGAAGGCATTTCAGCGCAAGATTGCCAGCTTCGGCTCCATACAGTTCCAAAAACAAGTCAACCACCCGACGACAAGCCGGATCATTTCGCTCAAGAGCGGCCTTACCCATGATTTCCGAAGGGTCGGCATGGCCTTTTGCCGCCTCGACAGCTGGATGACTGTCTATTTCGCCGGCTTCGACAAGATAGTCATATAAAGCCAAAAGTCCTGGACCCGAAACCAGACGTTCCCAGGAAACACGCTTGTGCCTTTTCAGCATAAAGCGCAGCAATCCTATTTCGAGCTCGTTACGGGGGGCAAAATCAGTATGACCACCCTCGTTCTCAATGACGTTCCACTTGCCATCGCAAGGAGCCAAAAGAGCTTGTCCTAAACCCGTACCCGCGCCAATTACAGCTCGCATACCATGAGGATCGGAAACCCCCGACTGAATGACCTCAACCTCATCGGATTTAAGATGCTGAACCCCAAAGGCTACTGCTCCAAAGTCGTTACGCAGGTGAACACGCGGTATTCCAAACTTCTTTGCGATGAGATTACCATCGACAATCCAAGGCAGATTTGTCGCCTTGCATACTTCGTCATGCACAGGACCAGCTACTGCAAACGCAGCAGCATCGAAGCCGATTGTCTCGCTAGAAAGAAAGTTTTCAAGAATCGATTCGAGCCCTGGATGCTCAGCGCTGGCGAAGCGCTGCACTCGAAGCTTCTCTAAGCTCTGGTGCTTGCCATCTTGTGTCTCAAAAACAGCAACTAATGTTTTAGTGCCACCGATGTCTCCTGCCAATACTCTCATGATGTCATTGTGCGAGCTAACACGACGCTCACGCCTCTCATTTGTAGGGAATGTCGCAAGGGCATAATGCAAAGCCGATAAAAAACCAACCCTAACCGACTCGATTGTGAAGCTTCAACTTCCAAGCAGGGAGCCCTTGTGAAAATACCTCCGAAACAACAGTTGCTTTATCGAAATTGTGTTCCATGACGCATCGCGCCATCCGGTCAGTTTAGCGAGCTAATTAGTGCTGACTTCGCTCATGAGAGCATCTATATATCGAGATGCGCTGCTACTTCCCTGGCGAATTCAAGTGTGCCAAGCTGACCGCCAAGATCGCGCGTTTTCTTTCCATTTGACAAGGCGCGATCGTAGGCAGCCTTGATGCGCGAAGAACAGAGCTTCAAGCCCTCATCGCCATGCTTTTCGGCCATGTAGTTAAGCATCATAACGGACGACATGACAAAAGCCAGCGGATTCGCGATGCCTTGTCCCGCTATGGTTGGCGCTGAGCCATGAACAGCCTCAAACACAGCAAAGCTATCGCCAATGTTCGCTCCAGGGACCACGCCTAAGCCCCCCACTAGACCCGCGCACAGGTCACTCACCACGTCACCGTAGAGGTTTTCCAATAACAAAACATCAGATTGAGAAGGGTCTTGCACTAAGCGCATGCACCCTGCATCGATAATGACTTCCTCGTACTCGATATCATCGAAGCCTTCTTGGTTTCGGACACGCTGAGCACATTCAAGAAACAAGCCATCGCTTAGCTTCATAATATTTGCCTTATGAAACACGGTAATACGTTTTCGACCGTACTTCCGCGCATAAGCAAAGCCCCAACGCGCAAAACGCGTGCATGCTTTTTCAGTAGCAACTTTAAGACTCGTAACCACGCCTTCCGTAATCTCATTTTCGATGCCGCTATAAAGGCCTTCGGTGTTTTCCCGAAGTACAACAAGATCGACATTTTCAAAGCGCGTCTTTACACCAGGAAGACTGCGAACCGGTCTAACTGCAGCGTAAAGATCCAGTTTTCTTCTGAGCTGCACATTGACCGAAGTAAAACCTTTACCGATGGGTGTTGTGCAAGGGCCTTTCAGCGCAACACCTATTTCTCGAACGGCCTCAAGCGTTTCTTCAGGCAAAACATTCTGTCCCCGCTCTAATGCTGCCAAACCAGCATAAGCTTCTATCCATTGTATCGGCACCCCTGCTGCTTCAAAAACTAACTTCACAGCAGAAGAGACTTCGGGACCGATACCGTCACCCGGTATAAGAACGACTTGATAGACTTTGCTCATAATTCTTTTCCTGCAAGTTTCAATGGGACATTGTTCTGACTGAGAAGTAACTTAAACCCATGCTTATCATTGGACTTAATATACGCTTCTTCGGCTGCAACTTCTTTCGCCAAGACAAGCTCAAGCAAATGATCATTCATAAGTCGCATTCCAAGTTTGCGCCCAGTCTGCATCGCACTCGGAATCTGAAACGTTTTTCCCTCGCGAATCAGGTTAGAGATAGCCGATGTTGTAATTAGAATCTCATACGTCGCGACACGGCCGCCACCTTCTTTTTTACAAAGCATTTGAGCGATAACGCCGCGCAATGATTCGGAAAGCATCACGCGAATCTGGGCCTGCTGCTCAGGAGGGAACTGGTCAATAATGCGATCAACCGTCCCCGCTGCAGTTGTGGTATGCAAAGTACCGAATACCAAATGGCCTGTTTCAGCCGTCTCAATCGCAATCGAGATGGTTTCAAGGTCACGCATCTCACCGACAAGAACGATATCCGGATCTTCACGCAGCGCTGCACGCAGAGCCCGTTTAAAAGAGTTTGTATGGGTGACAATTTCGCGTTGATTGACCAAGCATTTTTTATTTGGATGTACAAACTCAATCGGATCTTCGATCGTTATGATATGATCTTCTCGGTTTTGGTTAATGTAATCGATCAACGTAGCTAGAGTCGTCGACTTTCCACTGCCAGTTGGCCCCGTGACCAGCACAAGACCTTTAGATAGCCAGCACAAATCAAGCACTTGCTTTGGAATCCCTAGCTTTTCGGGCGAAAGAATCTCAAAAGGGATTTGTCGTATGACCGTTCCCGCTCCTTTACGATCCATAAAAGCATTCACGCGAAACCGAGCAACGTCTTCAATGGAATGAGCGAAATCAGTATCATGAATTTCTTCAAATTCTTTGCGGTTTCGTTCCGGCATGATTTCGATAAGCATTTTATGCAACTCGTCGTGAGTCATGAAGGCACGCTCTTCCAATCGCTTCATGGCACCATGCAAACGAACCATCGGAGCCACCTCTGCTGACAGATGCAAGTCACTTGCACCAAGCTTGATCATTTTTCGCAGGAAGCGATTGATGGCGGGCTCACCAGGCTGTAGCGGCGCCACCGATACACCTGGAGCCAGCGAAGCCATGGTACCATACTCAGCGCTGTTGGTTTCAACGTGTGATTCCTCCTTGTGCCGTAACTTGGCAGAAGCTGCCTCTTCCGCGACATCCAGGCTTTCCTCTTCAACCATATGAGGATCAGCTTGCTGCTGAGGATCATCAATGCCTACATTGATCTGCAGTTGCTCATCCTGCAGCGACAAGCCAGTCGCTACCCGCACGGGTGTATCAACCAACGATATCTTGCGTGGTGGGTCTAAACTTATCGAAACATCCAGTGCTTTTTTTAAGCGAAGGGTCCAATTCGTGGGCCCTTTTATTTCGATACTTAATTCAAGTGGCGGTCCACCAGAGACAGTAATCGGCACACTAGCCTTGCCTGCAGCCTTGAGTTCGCTAGCAAGCTGGGGCGAAGCGAGTTCCTTCACCAATGCCACAAGCTGAGCATGATCCAAGTTCTTGTTGGCGTCTTTATGTTGGTTGCCAAAATAAAAACGCGCTGGCTCACCAGAGCTAAGTTCCAGCGAACTTGCGTTATAGCGCAGCATTTGTTGGGCGTACTGATCGATTTTCCGCATGCACTAAGTTTACCCAATCTCACTCAATCGGGTAAGTTATCCGCCGGAAATGAAGTCAAGCCAGCTGTTTTTTAGCTCCGGTGGGGTTTGCTTGGAGGCTTGAAGGCGCATGAAAACCCGCCCTTTGCAACCCAAAGGGTCAACCTCCCCAAAGGCACGGCTGTCGTCCCCATGGGTTCTCGTACGGTTGTCTCCTAGCAAGAAAAATCCTGTGCGTATCTGTTTGCCCCGCAATCGAATGTTGCGATCAGGTGGATCAAAAATCTCGTATTTAGCTTGATTTAACTGTTCTGTTGCCTGAAGCACTTCATAGGTGCGATTCCGTACGTAATCCACAAATTTGAATTTTTCACGAAAATCAAGCTCCGGCCTTGAGGTGTTGACCCGAATCTGTTCGCGATCGTAGCTAATGGTATCACCCGGCTTAGCTAATATGCGCCCAACCACAATTCTCCGGGTTTCCTAGGATGCAAACACATAGCCACATCACCACGCTCAAGCTTCGCGTTGCGCCATACGGCAACCTGATCTCCTGCAATAAGAGTTGGGGCCATTCCGTTGTGCCCAATAATACCTAAATCAACGAAAAAAATACGAAGCACGGCAAGCACAACGATTGCCGGACCCACAATCCATAAAATAGCATTAAGCTTCATCATGCCTCCCGAACACCCAGCTGCGAACTACTGCAAAAGCGCTCCACTTGCTGTAACATAAAGATGCCTTAGACTATACTAATCCGATGGGAATCAACCAGCGACAAGCATCCCGGGCCGCAAAACGGCTCCAAGTTCGTTACGGAATCGACGACTTAGACACCCATAGCTTCACTAAAGATATCTCCACAGGCGGCGTCTTTATTGTCGCGCGAAAGCTGCTTGCCATTGGGACCCAAATTCACATGCGGCTTGAATGGCCCACGGGTTGTTTTTATGTGGAAGGCCTTGTTGTAAGGCATAAAGCAGTGCATCTTGAACTCCGCAAAATCGACGATCAAGGTATGGGCATACGCTTTCTGCACCCCGCCGAAGTCGTCGAACGTGTTGTTCCTTTGAGTCTTCGCAAAGATGGCCAAATCATCGTTGACTGCCCCAACAAAGAACATGTCAAACAACTTATTCAAGATCAGCTTTCTCACGGCCTGCTGTTCGTGCGTATCGGAGATCCCCCCCCGGACATCGACACCCCCGTAACATTCCGCTTGGTACTCGTTTTTAGAGTGAAGCAAATCCCCATTGTAGGCGAAGGACGAGTCATGCAAATTTTAGAGCCAGATGGGAAACAACGTCGTGACCGGGCAGGTGCAGTCATTCAAATCGCCAATAAAGAAAGTCTTATCCATCAGCTCGAAGAAACCATCCAAAATGACTAGAGAACAGAGCACTAGCGCAAGAGATACTTGGATCGAAGTTGATCTCAAAAGCATTTTGCGAAACTACCAAAACATCAAGAGCAAAACGGATCCCGCGAAAGTCTATGCCGTAATCAAAGCCAACGCCTATGGCCATGGCATCCTTGAGGTTGCAACATGGCTTGAAAAAGGGGCTTGCGATGGTTTTTGCGTGGCTCTTGTTGAAGAAGGCCTGCTGCTACGTGAGCACGGAATCCGTACTCCTATTATTGTTCTCAATGGGATTTATGGCAAGACACACCAAACTGTGATCGATTACGAACTCACTCCGGTGGTCTACCGTATGGACGATGCTCAATGTTTTGATTTGCTTAGCCAGCAAAAAACGAAGATTCACCTTAAGGTCGATACGGGCATGGCTCGACTTGGTGTACGCGCAGAAGAACTCGAAACTTTTATTGAAAAATTAAAAACTCTAAAAAATCTTCAAGTAGAAGGATTGATGACGCATATGTCGTCGCCTTGGACCGACACACGAGAAACGGAGCGACAAATTGCTTCCTTCATCAAATGCAAAGCGCTCCTTCGTAAACATGGATACGAGCCAAGTCTCTGCCATGTCGCCAACAGTGAAACATTGTTGAAATACAACAATTCTCATTTCGATTTGGTCCGGCCAGGAATATCTCTGTACGGCATTGGCGATGGCCTGCATCCAGCCATGCGTCTTGTAAGCAGCATCGTATCGATACGGACAGTCCCTAAAGGCTCTGCAGTCGGCTACAATCAAAGCTTCGTCACTAACACATCCAGCCGCATTGCTACCATTGGCATCGGTTATGGCGATGGAGTGCCACGACGCCTATCGAACCGCGGACAAGTGCTCATTCAAGGCAAACGATGTCCCATCGTGGGAGCGGTATCCATGGATTTACTCAATGTGGACCTTAGCTCATGCCCTGAAGCGAGTATTGGAGATGAAGTTGTTATCTTTGGGCAGCAGAAAGACGCCTTTCTTGGTGTTGAAGAAGTCGCACAGCTCGCGGACACCATCCCCTATGAAATCCTTGTTCAACTTTTGTCAAGAGTTCCAAGGATGTATAAAATTTCATAATTCTAGACCTTTCTTCCGATTTTACTGTATTTTTTGTGCTTATAGCTTTTTACAAGGCCCGTCTCCCAACCACCGGTTTGCATGCTAGGCTCGACGACCAGCGCAAGTGGCCCATAATTTATCCACAGCCTAGCTGGCTGCCATCGAGGAAGTCGTGCCCGTTCGAATCACACAAGTGGACGCATTTACCAAAACACCGTTCCGCGGCAATCCTGCTGCCATCTGTGTGCTTGATTCGGCCCCAGACGATCAATGGATGCAAAACGTTGCCTCTGAGATGAACCTCTCGGAATCTGCGTTTGTTTGGCCACAACCAAACAATTGGCGCCTGCGCTGGTTCACCCCCCACCAAGAGATTGGGCTTTGTGGTCACGCCACCCTCGCCGCTGCCCATGTTCTTTGGGAAACAGCTACCGTCCCATATAAACAGCAAATCGCATTCGACACTCAAAGCGGCGATCTTTTTTGTACTTGGAAAAACGGTCGTATTGAGATGGATTTTCCAAGCAAACCCGCCATCACGATGGGCGCACCCGAAGGATTGCTTGACGCTCTGCAAGTAGCGCCACAGCAAGTACTCAAAAGCGAACTAGACTATCTTGTCGTGTTGGCATCCGAACACGAAGTGCTCAATGTTGATCCTGACACGCATATCATCGAGCAGCTACCGACACGCGGCGTGGTCATCACAGCACGAGCATTCCCGGAAAAACCCTACGACTTTGTCTCTCGGTTTTTCTTGCCTAAATTCGGCGTTCCTGAAGATCCGGTCACCGGATCGTCGCATTGCACACTCGCACCTTTTGGTGCGAACGCTTAGGGAAAACAGAGTTATTGGGCTATCAGGCCTCACGACGTGGTGGCTTCGTGCACGTTCAATGGAAGGGTCCTCGCACGATACTTGGTGGCGATGCGGTAACTATCATGAACATTGATTTGCTCGCTTAGAGCGCTTTTCCCAAGCAAGGTGTAAAAGCAAATCGTGGTTGGATCTGACCAGGCATCTCTAAGCGCACTACCATTTTCATGTTGCGTTTTAGACGTTACAGTCCCCCACAAGCTGCTTTTGGACCATGCTAAATTATCTATCTAAATTACCCTTAAAAGTTCTAACCGAGATTGGAATCTTCACTCGATTGTTTTGGCAAACTGTTCAGGCAGCCATAAGACCACCTTATCGTGTCTCGCAACTCCTTAGCGCCATGGAATTTGTTGGCGTTCAGTCCATTTTCATAGTCGGACTTACGGCTGCGTTTGTTGGCATGGTGTTTGGTATTCAGTTCGTCTATGGCATCCGGCAATTTGGCGCTGAAAACCAAACCGGCGCCGTGGTCGGCTTGGCTCTTAGCCGAGAGCTTGCGCCAGTCTTTGCAGCACTGATGATCTCTTCGCGCGCAGGCAGCGCCATGTGCACCGAGATTGCCTCGATGCGCGTCACTAACCAAATTGATGCGCTTACAACCATGGCAGTCAACCCAGTGCAGTATCTCATCGTCCCTAGAGTGCTCGCTGAGATTACAATGGTGCCTCTTCTCACCATGCTCTTTAACATCGTTGGCGCCTTTGGTGCCTGGTTTGTATGTGTCAACGTGCTCGCTCTAGATTCCGGTATGTTTATCGATAAAATCACTTGGTTTGTCGACACGCGTGACATTATGCAAGGCCTACTTAAAGCCAGCGTGTTTGGACTTGCCCTGACCTTTATTTCTTGTCGACACGGGTTTTACGCAAAAGGTGGCGCAGCTGGTGTTGGGCAAGCCACAACACGTGCAGTCGTACACAGCGCGGTAGGCGTTCTCATTCTCGATTACTTTATCACTCGCCTTATTACCGGAGACGCTGGTCTATGAGTTCGGCCGAGCTAGCCATCCAAGTCAAAGACCTTGAAAAGTCCTATGGCAGCCAAAGCATTCTCAAAGGACTAAGTTTTGATGTCCTTCGCGGTCAAACCAACATGGTTATTGGCCAGTCCGGTTCAGGAAAATCAGTACTCATGCGGCAAGTCATCCGCTTAGAAGAACCCGATAAAGGCAGCATTGTCCTTGACGGCACCGATATCGCGCATCTAAGCGAACATGCTCTTATGAAACACCGTCACAAGTTTGGCATGGTTTTTCAAATGTCAGCGCTGTTCGACTCCATGTCCGTATTCGACAACGTCGCTTTCCCATTGCGTGAACACAAAAAAGAGCTGGGCAAAAAAGAAATTCACACCATGGTTATGCACAGTCTTGAAGAGCTCAACATTGCCAATGCTGCAAATAAACTACCCGCGGAAATTTCAGGCGGCATGGCCAAACGAGCCGCCATTGCTCGTGCACTTATCATGAAACCCGAAATACTTATCTACGATGAGCCAACTTCGGGGCTCGATCCCATCGCTTCACGCAAAGTCGACGACCTTGTTTTGGAAATGCAAGACCGTTTCAAAATCACTTCGCTTGTCATTAGCCACGACATCGAGTCCGTGCTCCGTATCGCCGATCGGGTCAACGTTTTGCACCACGGCACCATCGAAATCAGTGGAAGTCCACAAGATTTGCTTGAAAGCAAGCACGAAGTGGTACGTACCTATCTTGAAGCCGCTGGTATTAAAGGGACCACTGCAACATAGCTCGTGGAAACGAAGACAAGCCAACTGGCTCGAACCTTATTCAAACGAACACTAGCTCAGTTTTTTCGCAAGAAGTCAGCAAAGCTTGCTGCAAAAGCCTCTCTTCGCTGACTCGGGCCGCCGGTCCATAACGGTCTCTTAAAAATTAGCGTCCTTTAGGGTAACCTACCGACATCAAGCAACGAGGAGAATCATGGCTCAACTAAAAGGCTCTAAAACTGAACAAAATCTAAAAGACGCGTTTGCTGGAGAATCTCAAGCAAATCGCCGCTACCTTTATTTTTCAAAGATGGCAGACATTGAAGGCTATCCAGACATCGCAGGTTTGTTTCGTGACACAGCCGACGGCGAAACCGGGCACGCTCACGGTCATCTCGACTTTCTCAAGCAAGTGGGGGATCCTGCTACCGGCAAACCGATAGGCAGCACTGAAAAAAACCTTGCGGCAGCCGTAGCAGGAGAAACCCACGAATACACAGAAATGTATCCATCCATGGCTAAGGCTGCACGCGAAGAAGGTTTCGATGATATTGCTGAGTGGTTTGAAACACTGGCCAAAGCGGAAAAATCACATGCCGGGCGTTTTCAAAAAGCACTCGATAGCATGAAATAGATCAAGCAAGCACATCAGAGACGCTTGGTGCAATGCGATAAGTTGCTCCAAGCTTCCTGTGCCCCCCGCCGCAGACAAAAGGCGATAGCTCCGCCCGGGACGAGCTCTAAAAAAGTTCTTGCAACCAAAATGCCGTGAACGAGAATTACCATGCGACCTAAATCATCCCCAACTTTTAATCCAAACGATGAACGCTATTGGGATCCAATCGATCTTGGCCAGGAGCTCGAGCGCGTTTTCAGCGTATGCCATGGATGTCGCATGTGCGTGCACTACTGCCCGGCGTTCCCTGAACTCTTCGAACGTGTCGACGGTTATGTTGATCAAAACAAAGGCGAAATCGAAGCCTTTACGGCAGATGATTACAAGGCAGTAAACGACCTGTGCTATCAATGCAAACTTTGTTATTTCAAATGCCCCTACACGCCTGACGATCAACATGCGTTCCAACTCGATTTCCCGCGATTGATGCTAAGGCATAAGGCTGTTCGCGCTAAACGCGAAGGAGTGAGCGTTCAAGACACCGTGCTTGGAGAACCCCAAGCCATCGGGAAAATTGGAAGTGGACTTACTGCACCGGTAGCTAACCTCGTAAGTAAAAACCGGCTTTTACGTAAGATCCAAGAAAAAACCACAGGCATCAGTGCTCAGTTTAATTTGCCGCCTTTTGCCAATGAAAGCTTTTTCACTTGGTACAAAAAACGAAGCCCACAAGTAACAAGATCATCGGAGAAACGCGTTGCACTTTTTGCAACCTGCACCGCGAGTTACAATATGACAGCAGCTGCCATAGCAGCCACACAGGTGCTTGAACACAATGGTTATGAAGTCGTTGTACCACTGGAGCAGCAGTGCTGCGGCATGCCGAACCTTGACGGCGGAGATACCAAAGCCGCAATTGCCAAGGCAACAAAAAACGTTGAGGCTTTCTTGCCATGGGCAAAGCAAGGCGTACAGATCGTCGTTCCAGGTCCAACCTGTAGCTACATGCTAAAAAAGGAGTACCCCGAACTCCTCGATCACAGTCCCGAAGCAACCCTAGTCGCAACACATACGCTTGATCTTATGGAATTTTTACGACTGCGCTTACGTGAAAAAACATTAAACAAAGAGTTCAAACACACGCTGGGCACCGTGGCCTATCATGCCTCCTGCCACTTGCGGGCCCAAAAAATCGGAAGCCCTGCGATGCAAGTTCTTGAAGCCATCGAGCTCACAGAGTTCATTTCCGTTGAGCAATGCTCTGCCGTCGACGGCACATGGGGAATGAAAGCCCAGTACTACGAGCTTGGCTTACAATACGCACAAAAACTCATCAGAGAGCTCGGCCAAATTGCGAGCCCAAACTTTGTTGCTACAGACTGCCCGCTTTCAGCACTACGGCTCGAAAAAGAACTTGGCACCAAAATCCATCATCCTGTTGAACTACTCAACTACGCCTACGGCTTGCCCGACCCTCACAACTGAGATTCTGAAAAACCGTCTACTAGAAAACCTGATCGATGCCCTTATTCTACCGTCGCTTTCTGTAGGATCCTAAGCACAACTGAGTTCATCGGAGAAGCTCCAAGTTATTTCCAAGCAGCATGAAATGATCGCTTAGCGATCGTAACTCCCCTTGAGCTCGGCGTAACTTCGAATGCCCTTCAGAGACGACGAAGCACGGTGCGCTGTTAGGGTTGCTTCCATTGTTGGTTGTGGGCTACGCCCGAATCAAACCAACTTTCCGCGAAACCTAAAGCATCGGGAGCATGGCTAGCAAAGCCATGAACTGGCATGTATACGCCACCAAGACCACATTCATTGCAAGTGCGCTCTGGCCGATTGCCCTCGACGCGCTTGCCGCATTCGCTACATTCCCACCACATAAGGCCTCCAAAATCAGCGTGTGTTTTCAAGTCAAGCAGGTTGCTTTACAACTTGTACATCAAGCGATCGCGCATTTTACACGGCATCGCTAAGAAGCTAAGGACGCGTTGTGCTACTGATTAGATAACAACTTGAGGCAAGAAAATGAAAGAGTCAACGTGCCTTCGTTCTTAAATTTTTCGGCCATTTGGCCATAAAACGTCGCTATCAAAAAAGTGCATATCCTACATCAAAAAAAACGCTGTAAGTATCAAAGCCTTTGTGTTTGTTTCGGCTTTGCAAAATCGTACTGCCGCGACAAAATGACCTATCTTGAAAGGGTACTATGAAAAAGATCGAACGTTCTGACATCTTGGATCTTGAAAGCTATGAAAACGCACGAGAGCACATGCGTTCCTCTGTCATCGAGCTGAAGAAAAACCGAAGACTTTTTGATAGGAAATCACATGAGTTTGGTTTGGGAAAACCGACAAACCATGCTTTTTCAAATCCAAGAAATGCTACGCGTCGAGCACATTCGCAATGAAGATGCCATCCGGCATGAAATTGACACCTACAACGATCTTGTTCCTGGACCGAATGAGCTAAAGGCTACACTCTACATTGAATACGAGGATAAAGATGAACGCGCTCTGATGCTCAGTCGGTTTAGAACACTCCCTGGTTCGGTGTATCTTGATATTGGAGAAAGGAGCTACAAAGCAGCGTTCAAACAACAAGATGGAGAAGAAGACGACAGACTTCCTGCTGTAAACTACTTACGCTTTGGTCTCGATCCGCAAAGCAGATCTGCATTAGCGGCTGCTGAAACAAAGGTTGCGTTGCGAGTCACTCACCCAAACTACGCACAAACTGCTATCTTAAGCGACGACTCCAAGAAAGCCCTCAGTCACGACTTGCTTCAGGAATGACAAAAATGTCATCTTTTTAACCACAAAAAAGACAAAACTGTCTTTTTCTAAGCATTTTTCATGCCAAATCTGTCACATCGCTCAAGTACCCTCCCTTACCGAAAAGCCCTGATTACCGGCGCATCAAGCGGCATCGGAAAAGCACTCGCACTTGATCTTGCCCGCAGTGGCATCTTCGTTGTTCTCGCTGCTAGAAACCTTCAAGCACTGCAACAACTTCAAAAGCAGATTCACGAGGAAGGCGGCCAAGCCAAAGTATTGACTCTTGATGTCTCCAAAGCAGAACAGGTTGCAAAAATACTCCAGCAAGTCGATGAAGAACTCGGCGGCATTGATTTACTGATTGCAAATGCTGGAATAAGCGAGCGCTGTTCGCCAGCACAGTTGCAATGGGACAAAGTGAGCGCCACGATTGATGTCAATGTCCGAGGCGCGACAGCAAGCATTGTCGCACTATTGCCCCGCATGACTGCTCGAAAACAAGGCCACATCGTTGGCATCTCAAGCTTAGCTCAATACAAGGGCTTACCACTTGCAGCATCTTACAGCGCGTCCAAAGCTTTTTTGAGTCGCTTCCTTGAATCACTGCGAGTGGATTTGCGCGGCAGCAGCGTCTTTATCACTGAGGTCCGACCTGGCTTCATCCAAACACCCATGACCGAAGGCAACACGTTCAAAATGCCTTTTGTCATGGATGCAGGCCAAGCCAGCCGCATTATCATCAAGGGCATCGCAAGCAAGAAAGCTCTAGTGGCGTTTCCCACGCCCATGGTCTGGGCCATGCGCTTACTTACCATCCTGCCCTTGTCTTGGTATGACCGCTTTATCAAGAAAAGACGGAGCGATTGATGAAACGAATCTCTTCACGTCTGCTTCAGCAGACAGACACTCTTTTTTATCATGCAGAAGCAGCATTTCTCTCGGATAAACTGCGATCAAGTCACGGCCCTCATCTGCAACCAACCGAAAGCATCAACGAACTTGAAGCACTGCTCAGCACACGTCCAGAACTTGGTTTTACCGCGCGCTTGAGCCAACTCAAGTTAGCCATTCAAGACTCTTCACAGCAAAATGCCTACATCCAAAAATACGGATGCATAGGAGTTAGGCGTTTTTTTCCAAAACCAGGGGCAAAACTATACCAACTGCGTATTGAAAGTTTTCCAACTCTTATCAACAACGTCATGCTTATCATCGATGGGCCGACACGCATGCTTTTCGACGTCGGCTCCGGATCTGAAGCATCCGTCCGTGATCTTGACCTAGCCTTTGCTGTGCTAAGAGAAATCTTTGACGAAGACATTCGCTTCGACATGCTTAGCCACCTTGTCGTAAGCCATGCCCACATCGATCATTTCGGGGGTCTGCAACATTTGAGCAAGCGCTGTAACGCAAAGATATGTGTTCACAAGCTCGATGCCCGGGTCATTACACATTTCAAGCAGCGAGTCAGTGAAGTGATCAAGGCACTTGATGGTTATTTGATACAATCCGGCATCGAAGATGCAAGACGTATTGAA
The DNA here is from genome assembly GCA_016699535.1 of Myxococcales bacterium. Lineage (NCBI taxonomy): Bacteria > Pseudomonadati > Myxococcota > Myxococcia > Myxococcales > Myxococcales bacterium. Next base: position 1,779,946 of record CP064980.1, on the reverse strand, counting down.
TTGCTCTCCATGTACGAAGCCTCTAAACAATGGTTTGATTCACAGCGTGTCGATGTCTCGCTTTGTGATGGCGATGCAATTGCAAGCGACTTCGGAGTGATTCATGTGCCTGGACACTGCCCGGGACTTATTTGCCTGCAAGTGGGCGACATTTTGCTTACAAGCGATCATATTTTAGACCGCATTACGCCGCATCAGTTTCCGCAAAGCATCACTGAATATGCAGGACTGGATCATTACTTTGCTTCTCTCGATAAGGTTCAAAAACTCGAGGGCGTTCGTCTTGCCCTTGGCGGGCATGAAGCTCCAATTTTGGACTTGAGTAAACGCATCGATGAAATTCGCGCCTTTCACAACAAACGCCTAGCACAAGTCTTAGAAATTTGCTCTGAAAGCAAAACAATCGATGAAATCAGCCAGGCTCTTTTTGGACAGAGCGAGCATTACGGACGTTTACTGGCCATCGAGGAAGCCGGTGCTCATGTTGAATACCTCCTTACGAAAGGCAAACTTCGCGTCACTGACAACATACCGACTAGCAACAACCCAAAGACTCCCACACGCTACATAGCCTGAAGCCCTGCCCTAGTAGCAACTAGAGCAGAGCTTGCGCTTTTTAAAAGGAGGAGATTAAAAAGCGTTAGTACCACCAATACACAGGCTCAGGATCTGGCAGAAGCACATGCGACGTAGGCTCTAAAGGCTCAGTGCCAAGGTCTGCAATCGCTGTCGCGACCACAGCGCGGCCACTGATGGAGTACAGTTGATCGTCAATGGTGAGCGAGCGCTCTACTTGCGTCCACCAGCTGTAGTTCCAATAGTCTTGATTTGAGCCCTCGTAAAAAGCCGTATGGTCAATATCCGCAAGATGCGAAATACCTTCTTCGGTGTTCACACGATAGACTTTCAAACCATTGAAAGACTGTTCCCAATAACCTGAATCACCCCATACGCCCCATTGGCTTACAGGAATCGCCAACAAACCATACTGCGCGAAGTAGCTGAAAGCTTTGTGATTGTAAGCAGCTTCAGAATAGCCACCCACGTATTCACTATGAATCAGACAGGGGTTTTGAATGTCGCTCACATCAAACAAGTTCAGGGCAAGACCTTCTGGACGCGATTCTTCGAGCTCGCCAAGTTTTGTCTTGCCGCAAATAGGCAAAGGCAAGTCCGCTGCCAGACCTTGGCCAATCGTGAGTAGATGCGTAAGCGTTCCGTCCTCAGCAAACAAGGGATGCATATAAGAGGAAAAGCCAGGGATCTTAAGCTCGGCTTTATTGACTGGGGCCGTCGGATCGCTCAAGTCGAACACAAAGAGCGGATCGATTTGCCGATAGGTCACGATAAAACCGAGATTCCCCTCGAAGCGCGCAGAATAAATCTGCTCACCGGGAGCCATGCCTCGTACTTCGCTAATCTGGCTTAGCTCGTTTTTCGTAGCATCCTCATGAAGGACAAACAGATGGTTCGCACTTTCACTCTCTAAGCCGTCCATGCTCCAGCGTGGACTCGTGGTCGTTGCAATACGCAAATAGCCATCTTCCTCGTCCATCGAAAACTGGTTCAAAACATGCCCATCGACCACACCGCTAGCGACATAGCTCGCTTTGTTTGGGTCCGTCTTGATATCGAACTTGTGAAGCAAGCTTTGCTCTTTGGTCCAATCGCCTGATCCCCAGCCCCACCAATCCCAGTTTGAATACCAAGGATGGGTAGCAAGATACAAAGCATCCGTTGAAGCATACACCACGCCACCGTGACTAATGATGGCATTGTGATTGATTGCAGTATCATTCTCACTCAGAGCAAGACTCACCACATCAATCACGCCGCGACCGTCGAGCACTGCAGGATGCGAAAAGGAATCGCAAGCTGCAATCAAACCTTCTTCGGTAGTCTCTGAATCGCCATTGTGTGTAATGCGATAGGCCTTTGGCAACCAATCCTCCAAAGTTGCTTCAAGAATGACTTTTCGATTCGCTTCTTTGAGACGTGCAATCTCTTCGCGAAGCAGACGTCGTTCATAGTTGCTAATCTCACCGTCGGCATAGAGATCCACTTCAAGTTCAGGCCACAATTGCAAAGCCGGGCCACTAATGTAGGCCGAGAGTACAGCATGAGCAGTTTGCTTGACCATGCGGCTTGTCAAATAGCTTGCTTCTGTGAACAGTTCAATTTGTACAACAGGTTCCGCGCGCACGCTAAGATCGATCACGGTAATCTTCGTAGCCGGCGTTCCGTAATAGCCGCAGCCACCAAAACCTCCTTCAGGAGCAGCACAGTCCGTTGCTGGCATAGCTACACCACCATTGCTGTCGGTGCTTTGCTCACGTTTTAAAGGCTCTGGAACACCGTCACCATACACAGTGCTAAACACAATCGCTTTACTTGGTGCCTCAGCATCGCTTCGGCTAGCGTCAAGTCCGGCCACAAACATTTCAATCGGACTACCCTCGATCGCAACACGTGAAATTTCTGAAAGAGCATCGGCATCATGCAAACTCTTGATCACTGTCAAAAAGCCCCCGGAAAGCACGTACACAAAATGCCCATCGGTTTTTACAATATCGGCTTCATCGACATCACGCTCCTGCGTATTGGTCTTTGAAAAATCTGGACTGGCCTCGCTAGCCGATGCAGACGGCGCACTTGGCGCGACCGCATCATTTGCCGCACCTTCAGCAACGCCCACATCGGCCGTTGCATAACCCCGAGCATAAATACCGTTTTCATAGTCCAGATACTGGTCCAGTGTCTTTTCCATGTCGGTGATAGCCACCTTTTGCAAATGGCCGAGTAAGTCATCACAGCTGTTAAACTGACTTAGTTTTGCTTTGCTGGCCCCAACAGGCTCTTTCGACGTCCCGCAAGCCAACATTCCCACGGTCATCAAGGCCACAACTATTCTTCGATACATAAACCCGCCTCCATACAAGCTCGTGCGACACCAGCGCCAGCACCCGCTCGACAAGCGATAAACGCCTTATCTACTATGCGCTTTGTGCGAAATCTGTGCCACCCGGTATAGCTAAAAAGAATAGTGAATTCATGCCCTATCGAGTGGGACCGCCGTGCCAAACTGTGCCAGATTTATAAAGTTGCGACCCGTAGGTCAGCTCGACTCACGCGAGCATGCTCGGACAAGCATGCAGCAGACATCCCCCTTCATTTTCTTACAGCAGGAATTTTACAACTACAACGAACTTACTGTTATACTGGGTGGCTGTGGTTGGTAGCTTCTTTTTTTGGAGGGGGATGCATGTCGTTTTTTAGAACAAGTCTTGTTGTATGCACATTGATTTTTCTAACACAAGCTTGTGGTTCGAGCGGGGGCAATGGAGGCATCGATCCGAATTTTGATGCTGGCACAACTGACTCGGACCTATTGAATGATGCGAGCGCTGATGCCATTGCAACGATGGATACAACAGCACCTGTAACAACCATCAGCTCCAAGCCGAACAGCATTACAAATGAAACGAGCGCAAGCTTTGAGTTTTCCGCAAATGAAAGCAACGTAAGTTTTGAGTGTTCGCTTGACGATGCCGCCTTTAGCGCGTGCACAAGCCCGCTTGAGCTAAGTGGACTTAGTGATGGTGCTCATACCTTAAAAATAAAGGCCACTGACAGTTCAGATAACGTCGAGGCCACACCAGCAGAGTACTCTTGGACGGTCGATACCGCCGCACCTGAAACCACGATTACGGCATCACCTTCGAATCCAAGCAATCAGCAGATCGCTCATTTCGAGTTTAGCTCCGATGACGCGAGCGCAACCTTCACCTGCTCGATCAACAGCTTCCTTGCGCTTCACCACGAAACATCAATCTTTCAGGCAGTGGCGCGTACACCATCGAGATCACCGCCATCGATGCCGCAGGCAATATAGATCCAAGCCCAGCTTCTTATGCTTGGACCATAGACGTCACACCACCCACTACGACAATTAGCGCTCATCCTGCCTCCGTTGACCTATGGCGGGATGGAAGTTTTGAGTTCAGTGCGGACGATGTCAATGCGACTTTTGAATGCTCCCTCGATAGCGCAACCCCTGCAGCATGCACTTCACCATTCAGCTACGACAGCCTGAGTGACGGTGCACACACTTTTGCAGTACGTGCTAGCGATGTTTTGGGTAACGTCGAGACTTTCGTGGAGTACAACTGGACGGTTTCGACCGGTCTAGTCCTTTATTATCCTTTCGACGGCGATGCGAGCAATCAAAGCAACGTTGACAATCCAAGCAACTACGATGGCACTGAAACAACCGTAAGCTATGTGGGCGGCATGAAGGGGCAAGCCCTGAAAATGGATCCCAACGAAACAGATAGCAAAGTTGATTTAGCCAACACGAGCGATGTGATGAGCCGGGCTGAGGCTTACACCATTGCGCTTTGGTTCCGCGAAGATCAAGTCATCACTGGCACAAACCCAGGCAAATTCCTGATCGACTTCCGCTCCTCGACTGCCGGATGTGAAAGCTACCATGGCGCGAGCGCCAGCCTAACCACGTGTTGCAGTGGCGTCGATGGCAGCGGCACCAAGGTCCTGAGCGACTGTTCAAGCGTTAGCAGCACATTCATGCCTGAAGGAGCCTGGCACCATCTGATCCTACGCTACGCCGGGACATCAACAACCTATGGCGACGGCGCGGATATCGAAATCTACATGGATGGAATCTTGCAAACAAGCATTCCAAATATTGACGGGGCATTGGTTTTTGCGGGAACTCAGAACGACCTCACCATTGGCGGAGCCACAACCAACTACTACGTTGATGAGCTTGAAATACACAACCGGGTTTACACCGACGAAGAGCAGTGCACCCAGCTCATCGGGGGAACCTGGGATGGCGGCGGCGGTGGCTGCACGCTCCCTGCTCCTGAGCCCATGCTCTACTACAGCTTCGATAACAGCACCGCGGTTAACGAAGGTGGTTACGGTAGTGCATACGATATGGACGCCACCACGGTTAACTACGTCACGGGCGTTTCTAGCATGGGTATGCAGTTTGCAGGAACAGGATCAGTGGCTGCAACGATTTACGACACCGATCTTCTCTTTGGCACATCCGATCAATACACGATTGGCCTATGGGTCTACGAAGACAGCATCGTCAACGGAGCCGATCTTATTGACTATCGCGTTCACAACACCTCCAGTACCAACAGCGGCGGATGTGAATCGTACCACGGCGCAAGCGGAACTGCGATTACTACCTGTTGCGATGGCGATGACGTCTATTCAGATTGCCAAACCTTTAGCTTCACCGCAGGTCAATGGCACCATGTGCTTTATCACTACGAAGGAACGTCAACGAATCCCGGAGAAGGTGGACCGTTGCTGATCTATGTTGACGGTGTATTAGCGGCTACTTTCACTAACCCAGACAGTGAAGTGATCTTCTCAGCCCACACCCTTCAAGACATGGTCTTTGGAAAGGATTCGGCTACCTTCATCATCGATGAGCTAAAGGTCTACAACTACATCTTTGATGAACCCAGCCGCTGCACCGAGGTTATGGGCGGCACCTGGACTGGAAGCGCCTGCACCTATCCATAGATAAGGTAAGCAGCCCTGGTTTTTAAAGAGATCGACTTGCCAATCCAGCAGGCATTCGCTAGATGCCTGCTGGATGACAAGCCATTCTGAAACACGCGCTTTAACCGTTGCCATTGAAACGGCCAAACAAGCTGGGGCCTTGGTCCTAGAGGGCTTCCGCCACCATGCCCATATTGAAAAAAAGGGCCCGACTGATTTGGTGACCGAATACGATCTAAAGGCCGAACGCTTCATTAGCGATGCATTAAGAAAAGAGTTTCCCAGCATCGAAATCCTCGGCGAGGAAGTTGAAAAAGGTGACATCAGTGGCGCAGCCTGGGTTATTGATCCCATTGATGGCACAACGAACTTTGCCCACGGTCATCCTTTCTTTTGCATCTCAATTGCCCTTTGCTACAAGGGAGACCCTGTTGTGGGAGTTGTTCATGCACCCGCCCTGGGCATCACCTGGAGCGCTCAAAAAGATAAGGGTAGCTATCGAAACGAGCAGGCTTGCGCTGTTTCAAAATGCACCGAGCTTAGCGAAGCTTTGTGCGCTACAGGTTTTCCTTACGATCGACGTGAAAGCAGTGAGGATAACCTCAAAGAGTTTGCTGCTTTTTTGAAAACAGGACAGGGCATGCGGCGCTGCGGCTCAGCAGCGCTTGATCTCGCATTTACTGCAGATGGCACCTTTGATTTGTACTGGGAACAAAAATTAAAGCCCTGGGATTTTGCTGCCGGTTTATTGCTAGTTAAAGAAGCAGGCGGCATCGTCACCGACTACGAAGGACACACGGCATCGCTTAAAAGCAGCAGACTCTTAGCAAGCAATCCTACACTGCATCCCTTATCCCTGAATCTACTCACACAAGCTCGAAAATCCGATACACACTAAGTCATATACCTCGCAGTCCCCACTTATCTTGGTAGCAAGGAGCCTAAGGGTGCTTCAATCCCCAGCTTGAAACGGATCTCTTACTGAAATTACTGGTATATTTTTGGCACAACTCTTGCTGCTTACCCTCATATGAAACGCATTATTAGCCTGTTGGCTCTTTATTCGGTGGCCTGTTCCATGAGCAGCCCCTCAGACCTTCAAAACTCCGCAGACATGCAAACAGCGGAAGATCCTTTCCTCACATGCGATACGCCTTCGCTCGCTCAGCCGGACATAACAAGTTATCGAACAACGATCGATGAGTGTGCTCATACCTTGCTACTGGGCGGAAACGGAATCAACTACGGCGCATTAGCTACTGAAATTGCCTGCTCCGTCGATCAAAACTGGTGCCATGAAGACACTGTGCTCTTGGATCCAACCCTGTTGTACGAAAAAAGCGATAATGGGTCTCAGGCATCACTCGTACGTCAGGTTTTGGACTGCCGTTTTGCTCCTCCGCGCAAAAGCGCCAAACAATACGAAGAGTGCCTGTCTAAAAATGAGACAAGCGACGATATGTGCTACCTGGCATTTCAAACAGCATTGAAAGATTGGGACCAGCTAACCTCGTCTTGCCAAGTAAACGATATAGATGAGCATCTGAGCTTGTATTTACGTTCCATGGTGTGCACTGCAATTCGTGGAAACGTTCCAGGTCTAGTAACGACAGGTGCCGACGAGGATGTAGAATTTACCAACGAAATTAACCGGCGGATCAATGTTCTATTCGCTTGTCCGGCAACCCAAGGGGACGTGCTCTAAAGGTGTCGCATCAGTCCTGCAATGTTTTCAAGGTTGCGCGACGTTGCACGACCGCAGCTATCGCATAGACCATGTTCATAAAGACCAGGCGAATCCAGAGATAAATATCCAAGCGATCAAACATACCGCAAATGGCCATGATGTAACTGTGCGGAGCTAAAGAGACCACCGTCCATAAACGCATAGGCAAAGCGTTTATTTCTCGATAACGTGCGGCTGTACTCTCCGTGCGCTCAAACGCTTTACCCTCACGAATGGCTGCGGGATTAAAAAGCTCGATGATACGATGCTGGCTTTGCATCATGCCAAGCAAGGCATAGCGCATCGCCCAGCGGGTCAATATTGGGCCGCCTTCTTCTTCGATTTTTTCGACACGTTTTTCAACGTCAGGCAGGTTTTGACCGTCTTTGTTGTTACCGGGGCGAGTAAAAAAGAGAAAAGACTCTTTATAAAAGTCATAAGTATACAGATGCATAAGTGCGGAAAGTATGGCTGGCACCGCGAGCACAAGCATCCACCACTTGCTATGATCTTGAATATAAATGTGCGCAAAACCTGGAAGCACCGTAAATATTGCGACAATGCCGTCGGCGGCACCATCAAGCGCGCGACCAAAAGGAGAGTCCAGCTTTTTTGCGCGCGCTAAAATACCATCGGCGCCATCGAGAATAGCCGAGGCCCAAAGCAGCACCCCACCAAGCACCATGGCAACAGAGCTGCCATACAGCCAGCACATCCCTGCGCTCACGCCTACTATGATAGCAAGCACGGTGACTTGGTTGGGCGTCATCGAGGTATGAAAGATGCTCTTAACAAACGCATAAGCCAGCGGCCTATGCATGTAGAGATTGACGGGATCTTCGACAACCGGATCTTTTTTCAACTCAGAAAGTGGGGGAGTTTGAGCACTGGATCACTGGAATGAGAAGTTGCCGAAGTCATAAAAACCGGATGCCCGGCATGCTAGCAACCCACGAGCAATCACCGCAACCTCAAGCGAAGAGCAAGCCCTTCAAAGAGGCAAAAAATGATGAATTGCTTATGCTTTTACAGAATCTTTTGATTCTTCATCGCGCAGACGCGGCGGCGTAAAGCGATCGGGATACTTCGCCACCTTCGCTTGATAAAAGTCCCTTATGACATCCATATCCTGCGCAAGAACGCCGCTTGGCTCCAGGAGCGGACCAAAGATACCCCTTTTCAGCTGATAGGTTAAAGGCACAAAGTACAATCGGAACCTTCGCTTCACAGGCGATACGATAGAAGCCAGATTTCCAATAGCTCTTGCGTTCGCGACTGCCTTCCGGAGGTATCGCCAACATTAAACTTTTTTCTGTTTTGAAACGTCGTGCAAGATCAGACACGAGATTTTCAGGACGCTTCCGGTCCACCTCCACGCCACCCATCTTTCGAAAGACCCATCCCATCGGTCCAACAAACAGTTCTTTTTCATTAAAGAAACGAATACGAATACCCGCGCTAAACACAAACAGCATCATCCACACAAAATCCCAGTTACTGGTGTGCGGTGCCGCAATTATCACAAACTTATCAAGCTTAGGGGGCTCACCTACTTGTTTCCACCCAAACAACCAAAGTATCCACCGCGCAAGAAATCTCATGAAATAAAACACCCCAAGACACTCAACGTAAAAAAAGCAAAACCCAAGAAACCCAAAACGAACTCAGCTTGTAATAGATTGAATTCATTGAATGAATAATAGGATTACTTAGTTCAATTTGCATGCTAAATTGCTCATCGATGCGACTTTTTTTCCTAGGATTATTCTTCATCGGTGCCTGCAGCGTTTCAGTCCAAGATGATGCGTCACTAACCCAAGAACAGCAAAATAGTGAGGCCGAAACTAGCTCATGCCCCAACAGTATATTCTTCTCAGACTATATCCTTAGCGATACGATTGTGACTGAAGACTCATCTCTGTCGATAAGCGGCAACTATACAAATGGTATGGGGAGAAAGGGTTTTGCTGCCACACTGATTGAAAAAGACAACCTCTCTTTGGAGATCTCTGTCAGCACAGTGCTTGGCAATGGCGATAGCTTCGAGCTGCACGGCTCGCTAGAAAAACTAAATCAAGAACAATGGTCGTTTCATGGAACGCGTCATTTCGAACAAATCGTTTATTACTTAGGTAACAAAGCGCGTAAGACAAAAACAATCGACACCAACTATAGTGTTGATATCCAAACAGCTGCAGCCAATCCTTCATATACGCTAAACAGTCAATCAAACTCGAGTACGTCTTGGGAATGGGATACTCAAGAAGGATGGTATCAAGTCTCAAAAAGCGTAGAGGCTCCTCTGGTCATCCAATTTGACTCACACGGCATAGAGGTTGCAGATTTTGGAATACGAAACTGTGGTGATGGCGTTCAGCCTACAAGTGGTTTTGTTTCAGCTATTGTCCATGCTGCTTTAATCAGCAAGGATGACATTGGATCTTAACACTTGCTCTGAAGATCATCCTCTTGTGCAATGTGTTGCCCAAGGCCTGGGACACTCTACCACCCGTTATAACGGTCACGCCGTTTGGGACTTCTTCGAAAGCTTTGAGTAAATTTTCGCTTACTTGACTCAAAGAATTTAACGTGGAAGCTGTCTATGATAGCCATGGCTTCTTCTGCTCCATTTGACCTTGCTCATTTTAAAAAGGCTTCGTTTTTTGAACGACAAGCTAATGAGGAAACTTCTCATTGGAAACTAGAGCAACTTGAAGGCCGGCTTGTTGAACTGAGCGGAGCAGAATGTAGCAGCGCGCTTAGTCTGTGTTTTGACTTGATCTTGCAGGCTCAAAACAAAAATGAGCCTGTCGCTTGGCTGAGTACCGAGAACAGCATTTTTTTCCCGCCTGATACACAAGCCAATGGAATTGATCTGGAAGCATTACCAGTGATCGCCCTTCCTTCTCATCAAGCTTTAGGAATTGCCACGGAACGACTTCTGCGCTCAGGAGCCTTTTCATTACTGGTGCTTGACCTTGGCAGCCACCAAGAGCTTAGTTTAGCCATGCAAAGCAGGCTTGCGTCTTTGGCCCAAAAACATGCCACTGCTGTCGTGTTTATCACACAAAAAACGCCAGATATAGCATCCCTTGGTTCGCTCATTTCACTTCGTGCACACACACGGTACCTGCATTGTGGTGAAGATGCTTTTCTTTGCGAACTTGAGGTGCTTAAAGACAAACGGCATGCTCCAGGCGACAAACACCAAATCTTGCTAAGTGCCCCAGAAGGATTGCTTTAATCGAAGCTCCCGAGACAATTTCACCGAATGCTAACTGCATCTCCTAGGTAGCTTCCCCCTAGGCGCGCCTATGACGTAATCCAACACACCAAGATCACCCAGGAGCAGTGAAATACTAGTGTTGTTCTCAATTCACAGCTGTGTCGATTTTGCTTCAGGAGCACATATAGCTTCAAAAAATGTCACGACAACAAAAGTCCGCAACCCCAAGCAGTTATGTCACTTAAAATGAGCTGCTTTTTATCCGGATCAAACCTGGGTCAAAAGTGCCCGCTTTCTTTGCCACTGCGAGCCCAAGGCATGCATGACGCATTGATGAATGTGAGTTTCATTGGAGAAAGCTGGTTGGCACAAACCTTGCAAAAGAACAGAATATGCAATCTCCATTTGCACGACTAGTAACCATCTCGCTTTACACAACGCTGAGTGTGTTCTGTTTTACCATGCCTTGTATCCCCCAGTGATGATCTTGGCACCGATGGTTCAAATCAAACGTATAGCGGTTGCGACATCCCGGCTGATTGCGATGGGATCAGTGCTGCTGATCAAGGCCCAGTCTCCATCTGTGATCAGCTAACGCATCAGTGCATTAGTGACGAAGATAGCACTCTGCTTTATCAAAGAAACCAAGTAAGCAAAGAGCAAAACCTAAGCCCCGAAACCATGCACCCGGTGACCGAAGCAGCAACACCTCAGGGCTGGCCCTTCGCCGCAACAAAAAACACAGAAAACTACAAACGCTTGGTAGCCGAGTTTTTTGCTTTACCACTGCTCGAGCAAGAACAAAAAGCCATTGCTAAGCTCGAGAGCGATATCGCTTATGCCAATTTCAAGGGCATCACAAGCTATTTTCAAAGTGTTGCCGGACAAATGAGCAAGCAGTACACCAATCTTCAAGCCCAAGATGAGTTTATCGGATCCATTGCCAAAAGCGTTGAAAAAGAAAAACGCACAGCAGCCAAACTCGAAGAATGCGTAGCTGCTTTTCAAAACGATTCAAGCACCGTCGATTTGAGTTCAGCCCTTCTTCAGCGCTGCACCGAACTGTACACCTCACTGCTCCCTAAACTACAAGACATCAACGCCAAACGCGGTAAAATAGCGCTGAGCACCTTGGATCATCTTCAAGAAACATCTTGGTGGCTTAGAGAGCTTGCTTCCGGCATGGCCGATGACATCAAACTCACTAAAGACCTTGGCGGAAAATACGTGCATGCAAGCCAACTCGCAGCCACGATGCTTGCAGTTTACCACACCTTGCTTGATGATGAAATTGAAGCACAAGGCATGTATTCGCACCTTCGCATTCACATCACTCAAGAAGTGCCTGTTCAAAGTTTCGGAAACACAGTGCTCCAAGAGGTGGCGTTGCCTCTTGGGCGCTGGGCAGAGATTGCGACTGAACAAGACAATTACTTAGAACAACCACAGCAAGTGCGCATCCAATGGTTCATGCATGCACTTGATAAGGTGATCCCTATTCTCAAAGCAAACAACGCTCAAGCCGCGGCTATCATGAGCGGGCAAAATGAAGAGACTGAAGACTGGGAATATGCCTTGGTGATGGAGCAAAGCGGCCTGATGGCCATGTACGGTGGCTATGATGAAAGCGGTCAACCCATTGGCTTTCAAGGAATTCACGATACTTTACTTGCACAAGCCAAGGCACAAGAGTTTGCGGTACCCGGAGTGGCCATAGCCACCACCCTTGCTTGCCTTGGCGTAAGCCTTGCTTTGGGACCAACAAGTTTCGTAGCGGTAGGCACTTGCCTTGTTGCGACCGGCGTTGGTGTGTATCAGTATTTCAAGCTTGCCCACCTTGCGAATCTCGCGCAAACCTTAGCCTACGTTGGCTTAGAGCACAGTTTGGTTCCGCCCACCGAAGCAAGTCGGCTCCGCCTGAACAGAGATCTGACTGCTGTCCTTACGATCGTCGATGTGCTTTTTGCAGCCTATGATGTAGCGCAATCCTCCGCAGAAGTACTGCACTACGCAAAAAATATGGGCTGGATTGATGAAAGCATTACTTTTGATGAGATTCAAAATGCTGCCCGAACGAAACTCGGTGACATTCTTTTTGGCAAGATCGAGGTCGCTCATGCCATGGGACGAGGCAGACCTCTGAAAAATGTCGATGAGGTCATTTTTTCTCCCGTACCAGGTTTTTCTGACCGCTATCTCTCCTCTGCCATAGGCAGGATCAATGGCGTGGTAGAAAAACAAGCCAACAACCTGAGTCGCTACACTCAAGCGCAAGACAAGGTTGACAACTTCATTCTTCGGCTCTCTCGGGGAGAAATTGAAGGACAGTTCTTTCGAAGCCCGCAGGGCCTCGGATGGTATCAACTCAAAATAAACTCTAGAGACGGCGCAGTACGCATCTACTACCGTTACTGGGTTACCGATCAGGGAACTTTTATAGAAATTCTGGCGAAATTTGTTAAACAAGGCACACGTTCTAGTGATCAGACCTCTATTATCCAAGCGATCGAGCTCTACCTTGATAAGGTCGGTGGCTGAATCGAGTATCCTGCCGTTTTAAACTATAAAAATAAAAAAACACATAATATCAACCATTTGAAAACTATACTCTTATAGACAAATAACTGATACTTTGTTCAGTGCCATGAAGACTGAGCAGTTGGCCTGTATCTATTTAGCAGAACGTAAAGCAAATGCGCTGTTGCTTTTGCAGCACTTTAGTCCGGAGGTTGAAGCGCATGCACACGAGAGGCAAATCTTTTGGCTCAATGCACAAGGACTTGAAGCAATCTACCAAAGTACCCGGTCTTGGGCTGAACAGGTGCATCAACACTTTAAGTCTTGCAGTCTTGCAGTAGGCTTCAGTCGTTTTGCATCGTATGCAATTTGTAAAAGCTTAAACGGTCAGATGCGTTATTTTGAAAACGCTGAAGAAGAGCAAAATTACTTAAGAAAGGTAAAACTTAACTGCCTTGCCTTCTCTGAAAAGGAGTTACGGCTTCTTAACAAGCTTGGCGTTGATACACTTTCAGCATTTATTGCCTTACCGAGAGAAAGCCTTGGTCTACGTTTTAGCCGTCATGCATGTAAACTCCATGACTGGGCTACAGGCCATTTAAACTTACCTTTGCAAGCGGCCTTTCTTTCCGAAACTTTAGAAGCACGCACCGAACTTCTAGAAGCAGATGACAACAGTGAGCGACTTTTATTTGTCATCAAAGGCGCACTATTTTCTTTGCTTAATGAAGCTCGCACTAAACAAGAAGGCATCGAGGCGTTGGACTTGGAATTTCACTGCGAGAACCAACAACATATTCGCCATAGGGTACGTCCAGCACGGCCCTGTCTGGATCAAGAACAGTTTTTGCAACTTATCTATCTCAAGCTTCAAAGCATTAACCTTCCTGACAAAGTCACTGACATTCGCCTCAGCGCTCATGGAACGCGTTTGTATTTCACACAATCCAATCTTTTTGAACAAAAACCAAGGCGTGATCTTGATGCGGCTAACCGAGCCTTAGCGCGCATTCGAACACAGTTTGGAGCGCATAGCCTAAGCTTCGCTACCCTTCAAAACACCCACCTTCCTGAAGCGCGTTTTTTCTGGAAGCCCTTAGATACACTTAAATCTGCAAAACCTACCGCAACGACAAGCAAGCAAATGCTGCGTCGTTTCTATCCAGAAGCACAGGAATTTAACATCGCAACGCTTGGCGCCGTTAAGAACTACGGACCCTATCGCTTACATGGAGGATGGTGGGGAACTGGCATAAAGCGCGATTACTATTTCATCTGTAACTCCGTAGGCCATTGGCAGTGGTTTTTTTATGACCATTTACGCCGCTCTTGGTTTTTGCAGGGAGAGCTGCAATGAACTACGCTCCGCTTTGGTGCAAAAGCCATTTTTCTTTTTTGGAAGGCGCCAGCAGCCCCGAGGAGCTCATCAGCACGGCGCATGCGCTAGGACTCAAGCACCTAGCCTTGTGCGATCGCGATGGCGTCTATGGGGTGGTAGAAGCGCATCAAAAGGCTAAAACCCTAGGCATCCATCTTATCATCGGTTCTGAAATAAGCGTCGATGATGGATCAAGCATCGTTTTGCTTTGTAAAAACCGGCAAGGCTACGCCAACTTGTGCCGTCTTATTACTCTAGGGCGAAGACGCTGTATCAAGGGCTCCTCCAAAGTCTCTTGGCCCGAGGTATACGAACATGCTCCAGGAATCATTGCATTGTGGGGCGGAAAAAACAGTTCACTTGCAAAAAATCAAGCTCCCAATGAGATTGCAGCAGCACTTAAACAAGCCTTTGACGAAGATCTTTATCTTTTATTAGCACGGCATTGCAACGATCATGAAATCAAACTTGAACGGCTACTGCGAGACAGAGCAGAAGCTTATGCACTACCCAGCGTAGCCAGCAATGAAGTCCTCTATCACAGCAAACAGCGTAAAGCCTTACAAGATATTCTAACTTGCATTCGCCTTGGCATTCGCCTGAAGCATGCCGGCAATCAACTCCGTCCCAATGCAGAACACAGCCTACACTCACCCGCTGCTTTTTCTAAGCTTTTCATCGATCAGTCCTATGCACTAAGACGCAGCTTAGAGCTCGCATCCCAATGTCATTTTCGCTCAGTGAAGTCGCTACCGTTATCCATCTAAAAAACTGCCGACAGGAAAGAGCTCTGCTGATTACTTAAAAGAACTTTGCTTTAAAGGCGCCTCCGAACTTTACGATAAGAATGTTCCTAATGCCGTCTTATCGCAAATTGAAAAAGAACTTCGCATCATCATCGAACTTGATTATTGCGGTTACTTTCTCAGCATGTGGGAAATCGTACAGTACTGCCGCTCGCAAAATATTCTCTGCCAAGGACGCGGATCAGCCGCCAACTCCATTGTCTGCTACTGCCTTGGCATCACTGCAATTGACCCTGTGCGCATGGATTTACTCTTTGAGCGATTTATTTCAAAAGAACGCGCAGAACCTCCCGATATTGACTTGGACATCGAGCACCAACGTCGTGAAGAGGTCATCCAACATGTTTACCAAAAGTACGGTCGAGACCGTGCAGCTATGGTAGCCAATCTGATTCGTTACCGCCCCAAATCAGCATTTCGTGATGTGGGCAAAGCATTAGGGTTTCCAGAGCAAACACTTAACCGTGTCTCGAAAATGCTAAGCCACTATGACAGTTCTTTTGAAGAAGCTTGCAGCACTACAGGCTTAGACATGAACAGCAAAGCAGTCTCTTTGCTTATTCAACTTTCAAAAGAAATACTAAATCTTCCTCGGCATCTTTCCATTCATCCTGGAGGATTTATCCTTGGACATGAAGCTATCGCAACCATCGTGCCCATCGAAAATGCCAGCATGGAAGAACGCACAGTGATTCAATGGGATAAAGATTCTGTTGAAGCTCTTGGTTTGTTTAAAGTTGATTTGCTTGGCTTGGGTGCATTGACCCACTTGCACATGGCTTTTGATCTTTTGAATGCTCATTATGAAAAAAAGCTCACATTAGGCACTATTCCCGATCAAGATCAGAAAACCTTTCAGATGATGCAAACGGGCGACACGCTTGGGGTCTTTCAAATTGAGAGTCGTGCTCAAATGTCCATGTTGCCTCGTTTGCGACCTCAAAACTTTTATGACTTAGTCGTTGAAATAAGCATTGTACGCCCTGGCCCCATTACAGGCGGGATGGTTCATCCTTATCTAAGGCGCCGTAACGGTGAAGAAGAAGTAAGTTATCCTCATGAATCACTCAAACCGGTTCTACAGAAGACACTTGGTGTGCCTTTGTTTCAAGAGCAAGTGATGAAACTTGCCATGGTCGCTGCAGATTACAGTCCGGGCGAGGCAGACCAACTTCGTCGTGATATGGCCGCCTGGCGCAAACGAGGCCAAATCGAGCACCATCGTGAGCGCTTAGTCGAACGCATGAAGAAAAAAGGCATTGCTGCAGAGTTTGCCGAACGAGTGTTTGAACAGATTCGAGGCTTTGGTGAATATGGTTTTCCTGAAAGCCATGCAGCAAGCTTTGCTTTGATCGCCTATGCAAGCGCCTGGCTGCGCTGCCACTACCCGGAAGTATTTTGCGCAGCGCTTCTGAACGCCCAACCGCTCGGCTTTTACTCACCTGCCAGTATTGTGGATGACGCTAAACGCCATAAGGTAGGGATGCTACCCATTTGCGTTGCGCGTAGTCAGTGGGACTGCACTCTCGAAGTTTACAATAGCAACATGGCAGTACGCATGGGCTTGCGTTACATCAAAGGGGTCAACTCCGAGCACCTGAAGCACATGCTAAGCAAACGGGGAAAAGCGGACTTCATTGACCTAGATGACTTCATTCAACGTTCACTCTACAACGAAGAAGAACTGAGCAAACTTGTAGAAGCTGGCGCCCTCGATACCTTCAACTCACAACGACGAGAGCTTTTATGGCAAGTTCGCAAAAAGATCCAAGAACGACACGACTCGCTGAACTTATCAAGCCAAGAAGGAGAAGATGTCAGCTTTACTAAGCTAAATCAACTCGAACATATTCTATGGGACTACGAACGCAGCTGTCATAGTACACGAGGACACCCACTTGAGGCCTTGCGCTCCCAACTAAAAAACGTCGGACTACCTGATGCGGAAAAACTCAAACAAGCACACGACGGCAGTTATTTGGACTATGCTGGATTGGTAATCTGCAGGCAACGGCCTAGCACCGCAGGAGGCGTAGTCTTCATGACACTTGAAGATGAAACAGGCTTTGTAAACCTTGTGCTCTGGCAAAGAGTGTTTGAGCAATACAAACAGATTGCAAAGACACAAGCTTTTATTGGGGCGAGCGGCATGCTCCAAAAACAACAAGGCAGCATTCATCTCGTCGTAAAAAAGCTCTGGCTTCCCAAACTCGACCTCAACCTCTCCCCCAAAACATCCAAAGCCACGACTTCCACTAAAAAACAAATGCCCCATCTAGCCTAGATAGGCTCCCAAGGGGGGTTCTGCTCCTGACCCTTCAAGACAACTAGCTGCGGAAGGCCTAGAGCTTGAATTCTCCCGATGTGTACATGTATGCGCCACGTGCAGACGCTCATCCGCAGAACCCACCTTGGGAGCCTGCCACTGCCAAGCATTATTCTATATGACACACTAATATCAATGAGAAATCCACCCGGGTTTACAACCACAAATCACAAAGCCCTCGCCATCACGAGCTAACTTGTTAGGACAAGGCAATCAGTCTTGCGAGCATGGAGTAGAAGGGCTGCGCAGGAGCGTCTGCATGTGGCGCACGAAGATGTGACGGGGAAAAATGCGCTCTAATGCACACGCAGCTAATGGTCTTGAAGGCTCCAGCGCAGCCCTTCTGCTCCATGCAGCTGCTAAGCAGTATTTTCTAAAAAGCGTAGCGGCCGGTGATGACTAGCCATTGAAAGATGAAGTTGTCATTGAAAAGATCAATGGGAATAACCATCTCCATCTGTGTGCCTAACGCAAAGCGATCATCAAAGTAGTAGTCGAAACCAAAGGGAATCTCAAAAGTAAAGGCTGCATCGGAATCATCGCCTCGGTTACCATAGTCAACATTGATAAAGGATATACCCGCACCAAAGCCAACAAAGGGTTTTAGATTTTGCAGGGTATGATCACGTATATCAAAGGTATAACGAAGGTCGGCCATGATAAGAAACAAGGTAAAATCATTGTCGAGTCCCAGGGAAAAGCGCGGTGTAATGCTGAGGTTATCCGTAAAGAAATAGCTCAGTTCACCGTTCAACGACAGAGAGCTCGGTCCCGAGGTAAAACCAAAACCAGCACCTGCTACAAATTTATCACGGCGCCATTCAAAATTAGCGCTTGCCGGAAAAGGCGCAAACGCCGCAACAAACACCGCCAATACCAAGAACTGAAAGCTTATTTTTCGCATCATCTTTCCCTCATACCTGATTTGCAGCTTTCCTACACCGTCCAATAGCTATTTGGCAAGAAACACCGAGAATCCCAACATCTATTCAGATTGCGGTAAAATTTCGTCTAGGGCAGCATCAAAACTATTTTTTAGCGCTTTCACTGCCACTTTCAAATAAGGGGATACCGACAAATGCTCCGTAGCGACTGTGCCCAAAAACACAAAAGGCAGCCCATAGCGCTGACATAGAGTCTCTAGCTTCACACGGTTTTCAGGCTCGTAACTCACAACAACCCGCGTAGGCTCTTCACTAAAAAGAAGTTTTGCCGAACTAGCTTCTGGGAGAGTAACCTTTGCGCCAAAACCATTGAGCATGCAGCTCTCCGCCAGGCTCACTGCCAATCCACCATCACTGATATCATGCGCACTGCTTAACAGCCCTTCCTTAGCCGACGCCAATAGAACATCCTGCAGTGCTTTCTCCGCCGCGAGGTCAATACTCTGGGCTGGACCACATAGCTCACCAGTAAGCTGATAGGCGCATTCTGAACCACCAAGATTACCTTCCGGCCAATGGCCTAGCTGAGCAATCTCATCCCCAGCGCGGGAAAATCCCATGGGCCGTATTTCATCGACCGAGTCGATTTGTCCAACCACGGCAACCGTTGGCGTGGGCAAAATGGCTTGACCATCGGTCTCATTATAAAGGCTTACATTGCCCGAAACCACGGCAATGTCCAAAGCTTTGCAGGCATCAGCAATTCCATCAATGGACTTGGAAAAACTTGCCATCGTCTCTGGGATCTCTGGATTGCCAAAGTTAAGACAGTCGGTAAGGCCAAGCGGCTTGGCGCCCACGCAAGCAACGTTCCTGGCACATTCAGCAACCGCCATGGCAGCTCCCATGTAGGGATCGAGTCTGACAAAACGACCGTTGCAATCAGCAGACATCGCGAGATATTTTTCCGGCAAACTCCTGCCGTTCTCTTCACGAAAGACTCGGACGACCGCAGCATCGCCCTCACCGGGTCTCACAATCGTTCCATCACGTACCACATGGTCGTACTGGCTATAAATCGAGCGTCTGCTTCCAATGTTAGGATGCCGAAGTAAGCGAAGCAGCAATTCTTCGCAATCTTGCGGAAGCTCAAGGTTGAGCGAAGCAAAGTCCCCTTTAACCACTTTCTGAGGCCTGTCGTAGCAAGGGGCATCGTCTGTCAGCACCGAAAGAGGCAAATCAACCACGACTTGAGGGTCACGGGTTTTATCAGGCTCGGTCCACGGATCAAAGCCCGGTGTAGCTTTGCACACAAAGCGCCCAGTATTTGTCACCCTGCCAATCTCGGCAACATCAAGTCCCCACTTCTTGCAGACCGAAATAATTTCTTGCTCTCTGCCCTTCTTGGCCACCATGAGCATGCGTTCTTGAGACTCCGAAAGCAGAATCTCATAAGGGCTAAGCGCTTGAGTCCGGCGCGGGACACTATCCAGATCAAGTTCCAAGCCCGTCCCCGCTCGCGCCGCCATTTCAACCGAAGACGACGTCAATCCCGCTGCGCCCATATCCTGCACACCTGCAAGACAATCTGTTTTAAAGATTTCAAGGCAAGCTTCAAGCAAAAGCTTTTCCATAAAAGGATCACCAACTTGAACAGTAGGCAACTTGGTATCCGCATCCTCTTCAAACTGAGCTGATGCCATGGTCGCTCCATGAATACCATCACGACCAGTACGCGACCCTACATAGAACACTGGATTGCCCACACCGCTGGCAGTGCCAAAAAATAGCTCGTCGCTCTTGGCGATACCAAGTGCAAAAGCATTAACCAAGATGTTCCCATTGTAGCTTGCATCGAACTGAACTTCGCCGCCCACTGTCGGCACACCCATGCAATTGCCGTAGCCGCCGATGCCAGCCACAACGCCAGATACCAACTCTGCGGTGCGTTGATGTTTTGGCTCGCCAAAGCGTAAGGAATTTAAAAGGGCAATCGGACGTGCGCCCATCGTAAAGACATCACGTAAAATCCCGCCTACCCCCGTCGCAGCTCCTTGATAGGGTTCGATGAACGATGGGTGATTGTGCGATTCCATTTTAAACACTGCACAGTAACCATCACCAATATCGACCGCCCCAGCATTCTCGCCCGGGCCTTGCACCACTTGTGGACCTTCACTCGGCAGCCTACGTAGATGCACGCGTGATGATTTATAGGAGCAATGCTCTGACCACATCACACTGATCACGCCAAGCTCAGCATAGCCTGGAACACGACCCAGTTTATCCAAGACAAGCAACCACTCTGCCTCATTCAGGCCAAAGCTTTTGGCGAGCGCGAGATCAATTGTTTTGGGATCATTTGGCCATGATATCGGTTTACTCATTGGCCTCTCCCTTCTCGAGCGCGCGCTGGCGCGGCAGGAGCACTATCAAGGTGCCGCTTCATGGCGTTAAACAATGATAGACCATCATCAGAGCCAAGCACTCGCTCCGCTGCCCGTTCTGGATGCGGCATCAAACCAAGTACATTCCGTGATTCGTTGTAGATTCCAGCAATGCCCTCTATCGAGCCGTTGATATTGCTATGCTCACCGAACTTTCCGTCGAGGTCGCTATAACGCAAAGCAATGCGATCATCTGCTCTTAACATGGCAAGCGTTTGCTCATCGCAGTGGTAGCGTCCTTCTGCGTGCGCTACTGGCATACGCAAAACTTTGTCTTTTAACCCTTCGGTAAAAACACCCTCGCACTCCACACGTAGATGCACATCGCGACAGATAAAACGGAGCTGTTTATTTCGCACGAGTGCTCCGGGCAGCAAATGCAGTTCGGTAAGAACTTGAAAACCATTGCAGATGCCCAATATCGGAACACCGCGTTCTGCGGCTTGAACAATCGATTCGCCGATCGGACTAAAACGAGCAATCGCCCCACAACGTAAATAATCGCCATACGAAAATCCGCCAGGAATGATTAACGCTCGATAGGCATCCAATTGCGTTTCAGTATGAAACACATAACGAGCATCACACGCTAAGACGTCTCGCACGACATGAAGCGCATCCCAATCCGCGTTTGAGCCAGGGAATACTACGACACCGATCGTCATTTAGGCACCATCATGGCCCGAGGGATAGCAGGGCCACTTGAATGCTGTCAAAGGCGTTATTCGCGTATCGCCTTTACCATCGGAGCGCCGATATGAAGATCGTGAATCCCCGAAGGCCGGTGAGCCGCCACAACCACACGGTTTCGCCCCTGACGCTTCGCCTCGTACATCGCAGCATCGGCCCGGTGTTCCAATGATTCGGCGTTTTCATGTCCATCCCAAGTCGCCACACCAATGGATACGGTCTGAACCAGCAAGGTCGCGTCATGCACTCGTAAAGGCTGCTGCCTGACGCACAAACGGATGCGTTCTGCGACATAATAAGCACCCTCGGTGTCCGTATTGGGCATCGAAAGCACGAATTCCTCGCCCCCTCGGCGTATCAAGACATCCACCTCGCGCACGCATTCTCGAACAGCTCGCACAAAAGCCCTCAGCACAGCATCTCCCACTGCGTGGCCATGCTCATCATTAATCTGCTTAAAATGGTCCAGGTCCATAAACAGAATGCTAAGCGGCGAGTTCAAACGTCGAGAGCGCTGCATTTCTCGATTGAGGCATGGGCCTAAGAAATGCCGATTGTAGGCCCTCGTATGCGGATCGGTGATAGCCAACTGTTCAAGCTCGGACATGCGCACTGCTTGAAGGGCGCAGTTAGCAAGCAGCTCGCCAATAGCCTCATCCTCAGCACCAAAAGCATCCGGCTTCGAAGCTGACAAAGAGACCACGCCCAATACTTCACCGTTGGAAAGAATCGGCACAGACATGACTGAGCACACTGGAAAGTTGGGCTCACCACCCACTAAAAAGCGTTTATCCCGCCGGCCATCCGCCACGCGCGCAATCTTGCCGGTTTGAGCAACCCATCCAATCAGCCCTTCACCTTTGCGAAAAACAGGCGCTTCCTGATCCGCACCGATGCCAGAGCGGGCGTTGGCTTTGAGCTCTCCATGTTCGTCGCATAAACGCACCGAAGCGTGATCTGCTCCGGTTAAAAGCAACGCGCCATCCGTCAGTGCCTTGAGACCAGCCTCCAAACACCTCGCCCCACCAATCGCTTGGGTCATATCTCTTATAGCTACGAGCGCGTCCTTCTGCATGCGGGTGGATTTTAACTACCGGTGGCAAAAAACAAGGAGAAAAATCAAGATTTCTACATATTCATGTCGTTTGGTAGTGAGGAATCGCACATAACCCACAAAGTACGCCTTAGCCAAAAGCGAGATCCTAAGAACACGATCTTGTAAATTTCCTATGTAATTTCATAGCTCAAATTGCATGCATCGCTATTAAGGACGCAGCATTCCCTCCTCAATGGCAAGCCGATACCTCCATTCAGACCAAAGCCCAATTGGAATTGTTTTTAGCTCCCAAGACGGCATGTTTTTTCCTAGACAAACTGACCCTGAGCACAAAGTTTGGCGTTTTTTTGTGTACTACTTACATCGTGTTCTAATGTAGTTTTCGTGACTACATCAGCCCACCTCGCTCAAGATTTTCAGAAAAAACAACACGATTTAGGCGCACTGCAGCCCTGCAGTCCCATTTTAAAGTGGGTTGGAGGAAAAGGACGCCTTTTAAATCAGCTTAATTCCCGCCTTCCGAAGGGAGTCGAGCGTATGCGGCACGTCGAACCCTTCGTGGGGGGAGGAGCTCTATTCTTTAATCGCACTCCTGAGCGTGCGCTTTTATGCGATCTGAACCCTGCTCTTATCACAACTTACACTGCCGTGCGGGATAACGTTGAAAGTGTGATTCGTCACTTGCGACGCCATGCAAAACGACACAGCCAAGAGCATTACTACCGAATCCGAGAACGTTACAATCACGCTATTAACATTAACGATGACGAGCGAGCTGCCATGTTTATCTATTTAAACAGAACCTGTTTCAACGGCCTACATCGCGTCAATCGCAAAGGACAATTCAACGTACCCATGGGCCGCTACGCAAATCCTAACATTGCCAACGAAGAGAAACTCTGGGCAGCAAGCACACGGTTGGCAAACGCAACCATCGTCCAGTCGGATTTCAGAGCATTGATCGAAACGGCCAACCCTGGCGACTTCATCTATTTCGACCCACCCTATGAACCAGTATCCAAAACCGCTAACTTTACCGGCTACGCAGAGGAAGGCTTTGCTCAACAAGATCAAAAAGCCCTACGCGAAGTGTTTGAAGTATTGGACTACCGCGGCTGTAAACTCATGCTCTCCAACTCCGATGTCCCATTTATTCGCAAACTCTATCAAGGCTATCGGATTGAAAAGATATTTGCCCCCCGCGCAGTCAACTCAAAAGCGAGTGCTCGCGGCCCAGTGGCCGAAGTCGTGGTTCGCAACTACTAAAAAGGCACTACTTCCAGGAAAGACGAACAGCTACGGCGAGATCATCGCCATGCATGCCATGGCGAACGACATCAAGGGGATGATGTTCGAGCTGGGTATCGCGCTTGCGGTTGGCACCAAAGGAATAGATAACCAAGACACGCAGTTTGCGGTGGTAAAGATACCAGTAGGGGTTGTTCCATGGGTCAATGTAAAAATTACGGCGCGCTTCAACCGCGGCCTTGCTCTGGCCTTTAGTGTGTCCACCAGACACAAAAGCGCTTTGCTTTGGCCAGCGCAGCCAGCCTTCCTCGATACCAGTAAAAATACGCTTATGAATGAAGCCTCCGCGAAGCAGTTCTTGTCCCTCATGCTCGCCTAGGAAATCTCGCTTTAGCAGTTCCAACTCCGCTAAGGTTCGCTTTTCTTTCTGCTCGTCTTCAGCCCAAAGCGTCGCTTCAAGCAAGGGCGGCGTGACGATAGCAAGCAACAACGAGGCCACAAAGGGAGTCACGATCGCTATGACATCTTTGAAACCATCAATGACATCATCCTCGCCATACTGAATTAAAATCGCCGAGCACAAAAAGAGAAGGCCGAGGCCGAACTCTGCAGCTTCACCACCCATTTGCAAGGGATAGATCAGTTCCATTAAAGCAACACAAGCAAAATAAGGAAGCAAAAAGAGCGAAGGTGCTACAGCACTAAGAAAGCCGATGGGTTTCCAGAAGCGTTCGATGCTTAGCCGCAATAGCGGAATCAATACGCCGTAAAGTACTGCCAGTGCAGCCACAAAGTACCGAGTATCAATTTTTTGACCGAGCGTTTTCTCTTCAGCGACAAGATTGTGAAGATTGAGCTCCTGCTGAAAATTGTGCGCTAGAAAGTAGTCAGGCGGCTTTAGCGCGAACAAGCGCTGCCCCCAGGAAATCTCTTCACCGGCAATAAACACGCAAAACAACGAGAGCGCAATCAACGCAAGCTGGGATAAAAAGTCGCGCGAGCGTTCTTGCTGATGTTCTTTGTACAGTTGCCATGCGACCAAGGGTAGGACCGCAAAAAAGGAAAAAAAGGTGCCCCATTCAACCCAGGCATCCTCAGCCATCCAAAGGTCGAACTGATGAAGCGAAAAGAGCGATGTTGCAAACAGAACAAACGCAACCACATCAAGCAGCAGCACTAAAGGAATAATCCTGCGAACCCAAGCGCCAAACACGAGTACGTGAATGACGATCAGGCCCGCAGGACCAAGCAACCACAACACATCTTCAACCAAGGTCTGCATGGTTACTAGTTACCACATTTTCTCCACTACTACTTCTTCTTCTTCTTCTTGCTTGAGCCCTGATCGCTACTGCCATTATCGTTCGAGCTGTTGTTGCTTGAGCTCTGATTGCTTGAGCTATTGTTGCTCGAACTTGCATTGCTTGAGCTATTGTTGTTCGAGCTGTTGTTGCTTGAACTCTGATTGCTTGAGCTATTGTTGTTCGAGCTGTTGTTGCTTGAACTCTGATTGCTTGAGCTATTGTTGTTCGAGCTGTTGTTGCTTGAACTCTGGTTGCTTGAGCTATTGTTGTTCGAACTCTGATTGCTTGAGCTATTGTTGCTTGAACTCTGATTGCTTGAGCTATTATTGTTCGAGCTATTGTTGCTTGAACTCTGATTGCTTGAGCTATTGTTGTTCGAGTTGTTGTTGCTTGAACTCTGATTGCTTGAGCTATTGTTGTTCGAGTTGCTGTTGTTGTTACTGGAACTATTATTGTTCGAGTTACTGTTATTGTTACTGGAACTGTTGTTGTTCGAGTTACTGTTGTTGTTACTGGAACTGTTGTTGTTCGAGTTGTTGTTACTCGACTCTTCGTTCCCCTGCTGATTGCCATCCGATGAGCCCTCAGAAGCCTGTTCGGCATCAGCAAACGGATCGTTTGCGTAGTTATCTAAATCATTGAACAAGAAATAGATGCTCGCAACACCACTTTGCGCCTGCGCAACCACAACCAAAAATCCTAGCGAGAGCAGAAGGCTTCCTGACAATAACCACTTCTGCAACCTCTTTTTCCTTTTACTTCTTTCGTCCATATTTGCCCCTTTTCTTCCTTTTGCCCTGCCTACTGTCGTCCCACTTCTAAAACGGCGACGTCTGGAAATTCATCATCATCAATGTTGCCGGTAGCAACACAGTAATAAGAGTCCTCACCCCAAGGTTGATCCATGGTGTAGGCGTACCTGCCGCCCGTTATGGATGCAGCTGATAGACGACTGCCGCCTCGAATCGCAAAACCAAGTTCATCAAAATCAGCAGCGTAACGATTGTAGGCTGCATGATAGGCTTCTTGCTGGCGCTTGACTGCACCAAAGCTCAGCGTTAGCTCTGAGCGTCTCGCCTTGGTTTTAAAACGGCTAAAGTTAGCGGACGCTGAAGTCGCCAAGATTCCAAGGATTAGAACTGTCGTCATCAGTTCGACGAGCGTAAAGCCCGCTTGGTGTTTTGTGTGCTTTTTATCGTACAAAACGCACCTTCCCGTCGCTTAGATGGGCTACCATCGACTGGTTGCCAAAAAGAGCCACCGACCGAAAACCTTTGTTCCCTTCAAGGGCATGCCAAATACGCAGTAAAAGCTCTTCTTTGTCTTTTTTCTCAAGAGCGCTCCATTTAGTGAAGTCGAGCTGCCCGACAAAAGCCCGCTGATCTGGCCTACCTGCAAAACCGCCCGACGTAAGCACTGGCGAAATCTCATAAATGTCTAAGGGCTTAAGATGCGAGACATCAGCACGCTCGACCTGATAAAAATCCCAAGCCGTGTATGTTCCGTATCCCAAAGACAAGATGACTCCGATAGTGAGAGCCGCACGCATGACACTAAATGCTTTTGCCTTTGTCGCCTCTGAAAAACGATTTACTCCCTTGCTTTTTTGTCTGCGTTCTTGCTTGCGTTGCCACTCAAGGCTTGCACTGGTCACCGCCATATTCTCGATCATGGCTGATGACTCATTCGTTTGCGTAGCGGGTGCTGCTGCACTGGCCAGCTGACGTAAACGAAGCACCTCTGGATACTCAAGCACACCATCATCCATCGCTTCAGTCAGTTGCGATAGCTGCATGCAATTTAGAACGCGCGCGATTTTAAACTCGGCGTCTTCTGGCAACGAAGTGACATGTCCAAAGGTTTGTTCGATCTGAGTATCGTCTTGGTCGAAGGAAAAATTGGCCAACTCGCTAGACGCACTAGCGAGCACGTCTTGAATCTGCTTGTTGTCGTCCGTAACCGCCCAAAGTCCTGAAAGAACATCTGCAAACTGCTTGAGTTTCGTCAATTTGCTTGCAAGCTCTTGACCTTCTATAAGCAACGAACTGCTTTCCTGAACCACAGGCTTTTGCGGAATGAGACTACCGAGAGTTTTTAGCGCAGGAACCCATGATGAAAGGGTTTTAAAATTAATTTCTGTCCTCAGGAGTGGTCCCAAGCTCGGCCAATTTCTTCCGACATGTTTAGATTTCTCTTCACTGTTTTCACCATCCGCATCGACAGCCAACGGCACAACACTTGGAAGCGCTCCTGCTTCGAGCATATTGGAGAGAAAATCATCACTGTGGTCTTGTTGCTCTTCGCCAACTTCCTTTGCGGCATTCTCCACAAGCTTAAGCTTGGGTGGCTGTCCCTTTTTGCGTACAGGTATCGTGCGATGACCGTCACTCGCAGAAAGATCCACCAACTGCTCTTTTCTTTGGAGTGCAGCAGTTTTGCTTTCTGTTGTTGGCGTCACGGAATCGCGCACGTCTTCCTCTTTCTTTGGTCCTGTAATTATACTATGTCACAACAAAGATATGCTGTCTATAAAAATTACGAAACCAACATAAAATTATACAAATGTAGGCAATTGATGACATTGAAAGCAAGAACAGCAGCAATTTTTGTCTAACAAAATTCTTGCGGAAGCATTTTTGTCTAGGTTTTATCAAGGCTCAGATACTCAGGAAGCGCCCAAGAACCAAGGCAATCGAGCACTCTTTTTCCGAGGTTTTCGTATCTCCGAGCGCCCCGGAGCGACGAGGAGGAACGTACATCAGTACTTTCCGACGAGGAGCGACGCGGTAAGTCGGAGATGTCGAGCGAGCCCTTGGGCAGCGCGAGCTCGTTTGTAAAACCTCGGGAAAAGTCCGCTCTGCGCAGGACTACCGGTCCACTTACGCAAGCCCAACGCGGGCTGTTATGGCTCGCATGAGACGATTGTTTTGGTAAAGGCCAAGCAGAGCTATTCGTTTAAACCCGTTTCGCGAATTCAGTGAAATGGCTTTGCCATTACGATACGCTTTTTCAACAACACCTACGCATTGCTCTACTGGCATGCACTCGGTTTGATCCGCAGCATCACCCTGGGTCACGAAACTAAAATCAAAAGCCTTTGTTTGGGCATTTCGTATGCCTTGAACACAGAGGACACGGTGCAAGGTTGCACCCCGTTTGCTGCGCCCAAAGACAATATCCCCAGGCTTTACATGCGGCCAAGAACACACCCTTACTGTCACATGATCTTTCGGCCAAAGAACCGGCAGCATGCTTGCACCCTCAACTTCAAAACGAAATGCCGAAACTTCCTTTACTGCTCCCTCAACAACACTCCAAAAGCGCGCTGAGTTCGCTCCGCTGTGGTCGGGCAGATTCCTCATGTCGAAGGAAAAGCATGCTTCAGCACATAACCCACTACTTTTTCATCCGGATAAAAACCAAGCTCGTACACTGGAAGCGATAGACTCAAGTGCTCCAAAAAGCCAAGGCAGTTGGCCATACTAGAGCGATCATAAACAGGCATAAAACTACAGGCCGCCAAACGAGCCACTGCTTGAGCAGGACCAAGCCTTCGAATGCAATTGGATGAGGCTTGTCTCAGAAGAAACAAAGCAGCTATCTTTGAAGACTTGGCCTGGGCAAGCTTGGCCGTCCCATGCCATGGCGTTCCAAATGCTTGCAGACATCCAGCAAATTCACGTGCCACGATCCGGTCGTCACTCAAAATAGAAGCAGATGTATGCGTCTTTAAAAGATTGCCTATGGTGCTTTTTCCTGCGCCAGAATGTCCGATAAAGAGCGCAGCGTTGTTTTGGATTTCAACGCCGCAAGCATGCAGCTCGACGCCGCCCAACATGGCAAGCTTTCGCACCAAAATAAGCTCATCAAGAGGATACTCCAAAGGAACGACAGGCCTGCGGGTATTGAAAAAGAAGTCACGGTGAAAGGTAATTTCACCTTTTTGCATGGCGTGATCGAATCGCACAACTTTGTAGGGCACGTCCCCAAACAAAGGAGAGTACAAAGCAAAAACAAGTCCATTTTCGTTTTTTTCAATAAGGCGCCAAGTTGCGCCCGAATCAAAAACGGCAGGTTGATCCTGCAAGGAGCGATTGTCGGCCCAGCTAAGTTTCAGTGCAGATCCACGCTGCCGCTAAAGCCAGGCAAGCGAAATCGTTCGCTTGCCCCGGTGAGCGTTGCCGGAAGCGTCTCGCTACCAACAATCTCGATGGAAAATCCACCGATCCCCAATACGGTTCGAATCCCTTGCTCATCCAGCGAAGCGGTATGTGCATCCATCCACATAAGTTTAGCTTAGGATCCCAACGAGGAACAGCCGGCCAATTGACAATCTAAACCTACAGGGCCTCCAATGCCGGAGGACTTACAGAACCCCAACACAGCTTCTTCTGGTTTTAGCGGAACTTTTTCGATAGTTGGTTTCTCATATGCTTTACGAGAACGAGTCCCCTCATCTTTGTCTATCTCTTCTGCCATGACACGCTCCTAACCCGACACCCACGGGTAGCAAAACAACGTCCCAACCCTTACGCACAACTTCCACATGCTCCAGAACCACATGAAGCAATGGTACTTTCCCCTGAAGCTAACGGCAGCCTTTTTTTGCTTTCGCCACGAACAATGCGTCCTGCTGCAGCCAAAATGTCCTGAAAATGTTCTCCATCCGAACAATATTCGCAGCTTCCATGAGAGGGAACTTCAAGGCCGACCACCAAGCTTCGCAAATGAGCAACCCTACACATGAATTCAACAGGCTCTTCGGGGTCATCATGCTCAAGCTCGCCATTGGCGGGGCACATTCCACAGACAGCTTTAATTTGGCAATGCGTGCATTTTGTCGTTCGACTTTGCTGCTTGCTGCGCACAGCCTTTAAGAAGCTCTCCCAGCCTTCTTTAAAGCTTCCCTCTCTCAAATCAAAGTGCTCCTTTTGAGAAAGCACGCAAATGCTGAGTTTGCCATAGGGATCAATCGCAAAGGCTCGCAAGCCTCCGCCACAACTGTAGATGTCTTTTTCTTTTTCCGGAGGATTAGCTGGACCGAGCATGGATTTGCTAAAATCCTTCCATTTCTGAGCTTGGGCCGTATCGGCAAATTCAGCGGCTACCAACTGCTCAGCATCCAAACGCTGAAGCAAGGGTCCTTTGAAACCATTGGTACGTGGATTGATCATCCCATCAAGCTTAAATTCCAAGCCCAGTTGCTCTCGAGCGAAGCGCTGCATCGACTCCACTTCATGTTCATTGCTCTGCACCGCCACTGTTTTTAGTTTTAATGGCAAAGCATTTTCTTGCAGCAGGTGAATGCCCCGAATGCATTTTTCAAAGGAGCCGGGAATAGAAGTAAGCGCCTCATAGGTCTCCTTACTATGGCCGTATAAAGTAATTTCGATGCTAAACGGCGGCCATTTCTTAAGGTGGTCGACCACCTTTTGAGTCACAAGCGTGCCATTTGTAAAAATCGTTATAAAAAAGCCTTTTTGCTTGGCGTAGGTATAGATATCGAGAAAATCACGCCGGGCGAATACTTCGCCTCCAGTAAACAAGAGCCACATGCAGCCAGCATCCGCGAGTTCATCGAGAATGCGGCAGTACTCGTCGTAACTGAGCTCCCGAGCGCGGGCTTCATCCGACATCGGCAAGTTGTTGTAGCAATGCTTACAATCGAGAGGACAACGATGGCTTACCTCAATCGTACCACTGATAGGGATGCGTTTTTCCAAAGCACGCAAACCGATGCCGCGACTAAAGTCACTGTAGGAACGAGTGCCTATCATCTTTTGTTTTGCATCTTGCTAGAGGTCCTCTTCATAAACATCATCAAGACACTCTATAAGACCGGCTTGCATCGCATCTTTTAAAAAGCTTTCCACATCCGTTTGAATTTGCTCAGTGCTTGCATCATAAAGACGCTCAAGTTTAGTGACAATCTGGCTGGGGCAGCTTGCTTCTTGCAAACAATTCCAGATTTCTTTCGCCACATCACTCAGTACAAAGACTGAGGCCAATTCAGCCACGGCCTCGTTAATGGGTACAACAACCAATTCCCCACCAACGTCTCGACTAATAAACTCTTTTCGAGCCACAAAGATTGAATCGTCTAAAGACATAAAGAAAAATTATCACAGACTACCCGTGCTGGCGAAATAA
Source organism: Myxococcales bacterium (assembly GCA_016699535.1). Lineage (NCBI taxonomy): Bacteria > Pseudomonadati > Myxococcota > Myxococcia > Myxococcales > Myxococcales bacterium. Next base: position 1,748,643 of record CP064980.1, on the reverse strand, counting down.
AGAAAAAAGGCAAAATATGGCTTTCTCACCCATACCGCGTTCATGGGTGCAGCAAAGCACTTCTTATTCGCCGAAATATGATATTCTCGGCCGCTATGAGCGTGAGAATACTATTCTTTGTAGTCGGTGGGCTTCTACTTTGTCCCAGTCTTGCAAGCGCGCAAAACGAATCAAATGCCGATCTGGAAGAGGCCCGTGCGCTGTATCTAGCAGGAAACGCCGCAGTCCAATCCGGACGCTGGGCCGATGCCGTCAAAAACTTTGAACGAGCTTATGAGCTTTCAAAAGTCCCAGCAGCTCTCTACAATCTTGGAATTTCCTTACGCGCACTTGGCCGCCACAAGGAAGCCAAAGACAGTTTCTCTTTGCTCCTTAGTAAGCATGGGAGCAGTTTGTCTGCCGCCATGAAACAAAGTGCTGAGCGATCGTTGCAGGAAGAAAAGCAACGCATAGCAGTGCTTGTTTTGAACAAACTTAGCTCGGATGTGAAGTACCAAATCACGATTGATGGAAAGCTTATCCCTGATACCGGAGCCCGGCCCCTCATCCTTGAGATCGATTCCGGTCAGCACGCTGTTTATGTCGAACGCGAAAACCATAAACTTTTTCGTTGGCAAGGCAACCTCGATGACGGGCAACAACAATCCGTCGACGTGGACACCCCACCCTTGGCAACCGAAAAGGCTACTCTCGACGTCATACCACCTGCACAGAACCACTTTTTGCAACCCGATCAAGCTCTAAATGCAGACACTGAAAGCAGCTCGGTGCTCGAAAGTCCTCTGTTTTGGACCATCATCGGGGTGGTTGTTATTGGAGCTGCGATTGGTGGCTATTTTTTGCTTTCACCAGCTGACGAACGCCTCTCGCCAATGTCGGACACGAGAGTTAAGCTATGAAATTCTCCTCTGCACTAAACAAGAGCATCGCCATCGCGCTATCCCTATGGGCCCTGGCCGGATGTAGCGCCGAGCAAAATGCTATCTTAGAAGTTCAGCTTACGCTCCCGCCATATTCGGCCAGTGGCGCTGAAGAGCTTTATGCACTAATCCAGTTTAGATGGGCTGAAAACAACCCCTTTAGTGTGGAGTGGGAAGGGTCTGACCCCGCAGGAGTTCGACTTGAAGCAAACGGTACCGTTTCCGAGGTTAGCGTGGTGGCAGACTCCCCTGAGGGCGACGTAAACTTAAGGGTTAAATTCTGTGCAAACCCCACATGCACTGCCTTGGGCGACGATTTGGCGGCAGAAAGCCGCTTTGTACTTGAAAATCCTTTGTATATTGGCGAACGAACCTTTTGGTCAGCCACCATCGCTTCAATACCATCGGACAAAGACAGCGAAGCTTTGATCGTGGATAAATGCGACATTGAAGGTTGCCTCGAAGGCGAAGCCAGCAGCTACTGCCGCAACGCTGGCACTCATTTTTGCGAATAGCCAAGGCCTTTCTAAATAATGGCCCTGACCTGTTCTCGATCACAGCATCCCTGACTTGGTGACAGGGACAAGACTCACCTCATCCCACACCGCAAGAAAGACAGCGAAGGCAAAAACCGAAGTTCTGGCCAAATTGCCAAAGCACTGGCAAACTAAAACAATGGGGCTTGCCGCACGCAATACAACTCCAAAGCGAATTGGTCGCTATGAGTTACTCTTTCCTATTGGATCAGGAGGCATGGCAGAGGTGTATGCTGCGCGTATTGTTGGCGAAGCAGGTTTCCAAAAACTCGTCGCGCTAAAACGTATGCACGGCGGCATGACGGGTAACGAAGATAATGTTACCATGTTTTTAGACGAGGCTCGCATCGCGGCAGATATTTCGAGTCCACATGTTGTATCGACTTTGGACCTCGGACGCGCTGAAGACGGCACACTCTTTATTGTGATGGAACTCGTCGTGGGTGTCCCACTAAGCTCCATCAACAAGACACTTAGTGGCGCTGAAAACGGGCCACGTCCCATTGGCATGCTCTGCGAAATTTTATCGCAAGCCGCCAAAGGTCTCCATGATGCGCATGAAGCAAAAACACCAACAGGCACCCCACTAGGTATCGTTCATCGTGATATTTCTCCTCACAACATTCTGGTTGGAGTTGACGGTAGAGTTAAGCTCACAGACTTTGGCGTAGCGCGTGCTGCCATGCGCAACACCCAAACCAGCACTGGCCAGTTCAAAGGAAAATTTGCCTACTTCTCTCCAGAACAAGCCCGGGGAGAAGACCTTGACCGGCGAAGCGACATCTTTGCTTTAGGCATAGTAACTTGGGAAGCACTAAGCGGGGAGCGTCTATTCAAGACCGAAAAGGAAAGCAATCCGTTAAACATTCTCGAGCGTATTCTGTGGCAAGATATTCGACCACTTCACGAGTTCCGGATGGATGTGCCCAAAGAAATTTCCGACGTTGTCAGTAAAGCTTTGCAACGTGACAAACTAGATCGCTGGCAAACTGCTGCCGAATTTGGATTGGCGTTGGAAAAGGCTATACGAGACAGCTATTCAAGATCGGAAACTTCAGGTCTTTCAGATTTTGTAAGAGAAGCAGGTGCAGTCCACCTTTCTTTGATGCAAGAGAACATACGGCGCGCTTTGCAGCGAAGCCGAAGCCAAGAATCCAACAAACCAGACAGTACCAGAGATCCAGAGCGCACAGAAACAGCGCTTACACATTTTGAAACCAGTCACACTCGCTCCATATCCTTATCCTCTCCATTCAAACGCTATGCCCCGTGGGTTGTCTTCATGGTTGCGGTTGCTTTCATTGCTTTCATAAGCGCTCGTCTTGGTAGCCAAGGAAGCGCTGCTCCTGCTCAACAGTCTGTTCCAACATCGAGCCCTTCAATCGCGCAACCTGAAAACAGTGCTGCAAACGCAGCCAACACGGAAACGACGAAGCAGCCGCTCGACGAAAAACTCAAATGCTCGAAACGGATTCGCTTTCTGGAAAAGCAGTTGAAGCAGAGCAGGCAAACGACGAAGCAAAGGCAGCACCATCTTCTAGAAGTGAAAGCAGTAGCCAGCGACGACGACGAAAACGAGCAACAGCTAGCAAAGAGGTAGCCCCAACGCCTACGTCTCCTTCCAAAAAATCCGGTAACGGCGTACTCGGCATTGACGCGTTCGACCAAGATTTAGGTAAGAAATAGCTTTTTTTCACCACACGAACGCACAATGTCGAAGAAATTTGGGACAAAAGCGCAGAAATTTCCCTGACTTCCGTGCTAAGCTTATAATTTGAACAATGGCCAAGACGCCCAGCGACGCAGAAGAAACGAAAACAGTCAAGGGTAACTTTACCCCTCGCGGTTCAACTTCGCGAGACCGAGCCTTTCTTACTGTTATAAGCGGACCCAACGTGGGTCGGATGTACCGCATCGACATAGAGAAGCGCTATGTTCTTGGTCGAAGCTCAAAAGCTGACATCCGACTTGATGGAGAGGGTGTCTCAAGGCAACATTGTCGTGTTCAACTCGAGAAAGACAAACTGCAGATTATCGATTTGCAGAGTCGCAATGGTGTGTATTTCCAAGGGAATCGGGTTGATCAACTCGAAATCAACGAGGGCGAAAAAATTGCACTTGGCTCTGATACCGTTTTACGTTTTGCCTATCACGATGAACTCGACGAAGAGTTTCAACAAAAGATGCTGGAATCTGCACTGCAAGATCCACTTACCAGTGCATTTAACAAACGCTATTTTCAGGAACAATTTTCTAAAGAGTTTGGCTTTGCTATCCGGCACAAAAGCATCCTCAGCGTTTTGATTCTCGATGTGGATAATTTCAAACAGGTCAACGATACCTACGGTCACCTTGCAGGAGATCATACGCTACGCACCTTAGTTGATCATATTCGCTCAAGCGTGCGAAACGAAGATGTTCTTGCCCGTTATGGCGGTGACGAATTTGTGATTATTGTTCGGAGCACACCCGCCGAAGGGCTTCGTATCCTTGCAGAACGATTGCGCGAAGAAATTCACAATCTCGAAATCTACCATGATGATAAACGCATCGCGATCACCACAAGCATCGGAGTTGCCACGCTATCAAAAAAGGAGTTTGAAGCGCCAAGTGACATGCTCGAGGCCGCAGACCAAGCCCTTTATGAAGCCAAAGAAAATGGTCGCGACCAAGTAGCTTATTTTAACGCCGAGCGTACGACCAGAGAAACACTTAGCTGATTGACTACGCCCCAATCAGCAGGAAGCTATCTCACAAGGATCGGTCCACCCAAAAGCGGAACGAGGTCGTAAGAGACCCGTTCTAGACGGGACTCTCTAGGCTTTGGCAACTGGCCAAAGAGGCAGTTCTTTTCGAAGATGATCAACACAACTCTGCAGCGAACCAGTGGTATCCAGTGGAAAATATTCTGAAGAATCGAATTCAGTAACCCTTTCCCACTGATTAACAAAGGCGTCGAAAATCTCCGCCCGTCCGTCGCTTACACTTTTTTCTTCAGCCCTCAGCTCCAAACGCTCAAGGCAAACAGCGCGCGAAGCTTTGCATTCCAAAAAGTAAAAGGGCACACCATGTTTTTCAGCCAAAACTTTTGCTTTGGCGCGATATTTTCGAGACGAAAACGAAGCATCCAAAACTACCGCTCTACCGCTTTGCAACACTTTGTCGGCATGCGCAAAGAGCATCTCATACACGTTGTCCGTCATCTCTTTTGCATAAGCGCCTTTGAAAGCTTCATGGGGAACAGCCGTCATTGGCGCTACACCAAGCACATGTTTCCTAACCCGGTCACTTTGCACAACGGGAAGTCCTACTTGCTGGCTAAGTGCATCAGCGACGGTACTTTTACCACTTGCGATGATACCACCGATCGCAACAACGCAATTTTTACTAAGCGCTTTCCTCGTCGCGGAAAGTGCCACCAGGTAGTAGCGACGCGCTTCAGCTATTGCTTTTTGCCGGGCCTGAGCAACAGCGTGCTCATCGGATGCCACAATGGACGCAACTTTGCCCCGGACCTGTGCCCGATAGCTTTGGTAAAAATCGATTAAACGATAGAAACCATAATCGTTGCTTTGTTGCGCGTACACCGAAAGGAAATACTCCGCTAGATCAACACGGCCATGCCACGCCAGATCCATGCTAACAAAGGCGATATCTGCGCAAACATCGGCGAAACGAAAACGTTCATTAAACTCAATGCAGTCGAGAATCGAAATGTGTTTTTGCGCGTCTAAGTAAATATGCTCGAGCCTCAGATCGCCATGGCCATCACAAACTCGTTTTGCAGCAATTCTCTCAAGAAAAAGCCTCGAGTTTCTAAGAAGAAAGCTACTATGCCAATGGTGCAGCTCATCTATTTGAGATTTGTCGAGATACCGTTCAAGGGTATCTTTTGTTTGTACAAAATTGCCTTCAACGTTCGCTTGAACCGCATCAACAGTTGCAAACTGCGCCGTGTACTCATCGCAACGGGCACGACTATGAAACGATGCAATGTGACTGGCGATTTTGACAATATCGCCTATGCTCAAAGACCCATTCGTCAACCGGATGTCCGCGCGATGCGTGTCCGGTAAACGTTTCATTCGCACAGCATAGTCAACTAGCTCGCCCTCGCCGTCGAAAACATACCGGCCATCCTGCTCTTTCGTCACATAACTCAAACCCAAGTAAACATCCGGTGCTAGACGTTGGTTAAGTGCAATTTCCGCCAGACACGCTTCTTTTCGCTTTTCCAACGTTGAATAGTCGAGAAAATCAAAGCAAACCGGCTTCTTTAGTTTATAGACAAGGCAATCGTCTAGAAACACCCAAGAAATATGGGTCTCAATCAACTTCATGCCCAAGTGCTGGAGCGCCTGGCTTAGTGCTTGCACAAGCTACCTTTACACCCAGAGCCGGATAAAGTCATGGACCACAAAACCAGGCTGAAGCCAGCAGGCGAAGCGCTGGAAGACCTTTTCGACGCTTCCTCAATTCGGCACCTATCTTTCGTTTTTCATTTCCTGCATGATAGGCAAAAGGTAAACTATCTGTACTGTGAAGTTTCTCGTTTTTCTTTGCTTTGGAGCAATCGCAAGCATGAGCTGTGGTCAACACAATGCCTCTGTTCGGCCCAATGCCGCCGCGTCAACTGCTGCGTTTTCTGATCGCAACGCCGAGCGCGATGCCATGGTTCGAGAACAGATCGAAAGTCGCGGCATTAGCCAAAAAGCTCTCTTGGATGCACTACGAAAAGTTCCCAGGCATGCGTTTGTACCCGAAGCTTATCAAGATCTCGCCTATGCAGATGGACCGCTTCCTATCGACTGGGATCAAACGATTAGCCAACCCTACATTGTCGCGCTAATGACTTCGTTGGCGCAGATAGAACCAGGCGATAAAGTTCTGGAAGTCGGCACAGGTTCTGCGTATCAAGCAGCCATATTGTCGAGCATGGGCGCGGAAGTTTATACGATCGAAATCGTAGAAGGCCTTGCCTTGCGTGCCCGAGCCACATTGGAAGTCTTAGGCTACACAGATGTTCATGCAATTCAAGGAGACGGTTACGCCGGGTGGCCCTCAGAAGCACCTTTTGACGCCATCATTGTAACGGCTGCTCCGCCCTATGTACCTCCAGCATTAAAAGAACAGCTTCAAACAGGCGGCCGACTCGTCATCCCGGTTGGCGTCGGCCATCAAAAATTAGTTGTGATTGAACGGGACAAAACGGGATTTAGCGAAAAAGAACATATCCCCGTAAGTTTTGTACCGATGACTGGCCAAATCCAAGAATCCGAAAAGCTTCGCGACTGAACAAAGCAATACTCTTTGAATGACGTATTTTGTGGTACAATCATTTCGTGGGCGCCAAAGCAACGCAGCTTTAAGGAGGCTATTATGACCCAGATCAAAACGATTCTCTGTCCTGTTGATTTTTCGGCAGTCTCAGACAAGGCACTCAGCTACGCTATCGGATTTGCAAAGGAGCTTGACGCTGAAGTGCACGTGATTCACGTTTACAACGTGCCGGTTTACGCGCTTCCAGAAGGTGCGGTCACCTTGGGTCCTGAAATCGTTGCCAAAGTCATGGAATCGTCTCACCAGGCCGTCAACGACTTAATAAGCAAACATAAGGACTCTGGAGTCACCATCAAATCAAAGCTCAAAGAGGGCAACGCTCACGAGGCCATCCTCGATGAGGCCCAATCGATCAAAGCAGATTTGATCGTGATGGGAACACGAGGACGTTCCGGTCTACCACGTCTGCTTATCGGTAGTGTCGCCGAGCGCATTATTCGCAGCTCGCATATCCCCGTGCTTACGGTCTCTGCGCACGAATAGAATCGGCATACGTCTTTCAAGGCATCTTGTATGCGCGGACTTTTCGCGAGATTTTCCTATCCGCGGCTTACGGCTTCGGGGCTCGTATGCCAAACGGGCTCGCGCGACGCTAGCGCCCACTCGGTAGGTACATAAGTACCATCCTTCTCACCCCTGTAGGCGCGCTCGCGCCTAGAAATATCTCGCGAAAAATTGTGTTTGCAAGCCGAGCTACCGCGCTTGATCTGCTGGGTGCTTTGTACGACCCTGAAAGAAGAGCACTCTAGGCAAACACAACGGTGCGGTTGCCGTAGACAATAACACGTGCACCCAAATGCCAGCCCACGGCACGTGACAGAACAATTTTTTCCAGATCTTTACCTTTGGCGATCAAATCGTCCACCGCATCACGATGAGTAATCCGAGTGACATCTTGCGCGATGATAGGGCCTTCGTCTAAATCAGCGGTGACATAGTGAGCCGTCGCCCCTATCAGCTTGACCCCGCGTGCATGCGCGCGATGATAAGGTTTGGCTCCCGCAAAAGCTGGCAAAAACGAGTGATGAATGTTGATGATTCGCTTTGGAAAGCGAGCCACGAAATCATCCGATAAAATCTGCATGTAACGTGCAAGCACAACCAGATCGATCTGATGCGCATTAAGCACATCTAACAGTTTTTGCTCTTGAGCAGCTTTGTTTTCTGCATCGACCGGATAGTGCTCAAAAGGTAGACCAAAACAGCGCGCTACATTGGCCAAATCGGGATGATTCGAAAGCACGATTTTGATATCCGCGTGAAGCTCTCCCGCCCTCCATCTCGCAAGCAAATCGTAAAGACAATGCGATTGCTTGGAAACCAACACCGCAACTTTCAAGCGTTGATCTGAAAAACGCAACTTCCACTGCATACCAAAGCGAGACGCCACCTTGGAAAACTCATGTGCAATGGCCCCCCTATCGAGGGCAAAACCACCTAGGCCCCATTCCACGCGTTGCAGAAACATCCCTTCACGCTGATCGGTGTGCTGATCGGCTGAGAGGATGCTACCACCATGTTTGAAGACAAACTCGGAGACCGCAGCAACCAAACCGGGTTGATCGGCACAGCTAATTAACAAAGTCGCGGTGGTTCCTTTTTGCATCGATTTGCTTCGTTAGTCTGCGATAGTTCACTCAACGATGCAAGGTCGCAATGCGAGAGCTTGCAAATGCAGCAGGCGGACTACCAGGGTACCAAGACCAATACGGCGCCTTATCTTTGCAGACACTACGATCGGAGGGTGGGCAGTAGATGCGCACGTGAAAATGATTACGGTGAGGATGACCGTGGCTAGGTTGCATCATCACTTTCTTTGCACGCTCGATCAGCACCGAAGGGGCTCCTCGACGACGCGCTTCTGCAAGCAGTCGTGCCTGAATTCCAGAAGAAACAAAAATATGCTGAACACGCGCATCACCATCGGCCACGAGCTTCGCTACCAATTCCCAGTTGCGAGCATCATCAAAACGCAACGCTGTATTGGCGCCTCGCCCTTTTCCATTGCGCCCAAAATTAGCAAAGGCCCATGGCTCAAAAACTTCGCCCTGTGCATTCTGCATATAAAACGAGATATCAACGTCTCGGCCGTTTTCATGGGAGCGATGACCCGCAATACGTCCACCCGATGCTTTTGAAAGTTCACCTACCGACAGCTTCGCTCCAGGCACGCGTGCCTCAACCCGTATGGCGGCGCGTTCTAAAAGCTGAACCAGTTCCCATGTGCCATAGAAGTTTCCATCTTTGGCATACTCCCCCGTGTAACGCAGATAGTTACTCGGGCGAATCTTCCAGCCATGCGAAAGCTTGCCATGCCAAGGAAAGCCAAAGGAAACACTTCTTTTTTCGCGTTCGCCGTCGTGCTTTGCGAAGGCGCCCACACTCGCAAAGGCCATGCACACACTCACCAAAGCAACGCAGCAACTAAAGAATCCAAAATCAGCAAGGCGCTTAGGAGACATCGGAGCCCCACCGGTCGAATATCGCAATCGGAGCAGACGCCGCATTCAAGACAAAACGATTGCTTTTGAGCTGTTTTCTGGGATTCCGTCTCACTCTCTAGGCCTACGACAAAGATCGCTTTAGGGGCAACTTTCTGGCAGACAAAACTGTCGATTTTTTGTTCTATTTAATGACAAACTTGGCGTTTTTCAAAGAAAAACATGACAGTTCTGTCATGCCGTGCATCTTGCAATTGCGCCTACCGAAGCAGCCGCATACAACGGAGCCATGAACGTTAGTTTTGCCCAGCTTCTGCGAAGCATCTTTTTCATGCCTATCGCGCGAAGCATATTCTTGATTGCATGCTTGACCGCGACCGTATCTGCCACGGCTCAAGAGCAAGCGAGCACCAAACAGATCTATCGACCCGCGCCAAGCAAACAAGCAGGGAAAAAAGATTTTACCTTGACCCTGCCCTCCCATCCCAAAGTCGTCGTCGTTCCCATCGATGAAACCATCGAGCTTGGCATCGCCGCTTTTTTGCGGCGCGCACTTAAACAGCACAAAGACGCAGACCTGTTGATATTAGACATCAACACATTAGGTGGCCGGGTGGATGCTGCAATACAAATGCGCGATGCTTTGCTTAAGGCGTCTGTCCCGACGCTTGCATTTATCAACCCACGGGCCATTAGCGCGGGCGCTCTGATTGCGCTTTCATGTGACCTCATTGTGGTTACAAAAGGCGCCACCATTGGTGCTGCGACACCAATTCGAGGAGATGGCGCCGAGCAATCCAAAGCGGTCGAAGAAAAAATGACTTCGTATATGCGCACTGAAATGCGCGCTACCGCTGAGGCCAAGGGCCGGCGTGGCGATTTAGCAGAAGCCATGGTCGATGCCGAAGTCGAAATCAAAGACGTGGTTCAATCAGGAAAACTTCTTACCCTTGATACCGATCGCGCTCTTGAACTAGGCATTGCCGAACTTCAAGCCGAGAGCATCGACAAAGCACTCAACATCTTCGGAGCAAAAAAAGCTAAAGTCATTCGCACGCGAATCAACTGGGCTGAACGTATTGCAAGACTGCTTACTGGTCCTATGCTTAGCGGCTTGCTTATGTCGATTGGCATGCTTGCCTTGTTCATTGCACTGTACACACAGAACTTTGGCATTCCTATTTTCATCGGCTTTGGCGCTCTATCGCTTTTCTTCTTCGGTCATCTCATTGTGCACCTGGCAGGCTGGGAGGAACTCGCTCTCTTTACCTTCGGCACGGTAATGTTAGCACTTGAAGCTTTTGTCATTCCCGGCTTTGGCATCACCGGTATCCTAGGCATTCTCGCAATCGTTGTAAGTCTCGCGCTGTCTTTGGTGGGCATAGATCTTGAAGTATCTTTGGGACTAGGCACTCTAACTCGTGCTTTCTTACGCGTTTTTACGTCGACTGGAATCGCACTCGTTGCCGGCGTTTTCATTGCTCGCTGGCTACCACGCACCAGCTTTGCAAAGCGCTTGGTGCTCGCCACAACCGAAGATGCTGGTGCTGGGTTTACCGCTGCCACTCCTGCCTCTGAAAGCTTGATCGGCAAACAAGGTAAAACGCTCACCACGCTTCGGCCGGCCGGCAAGGCATCCATCGATGGCAAGCGGCTTGATGTGGTAAGTGAAGCTGATTTTCTCGACATTGAACAACATCAAAGTGATCAAAGTCACAGGAAGTAAGATTACCGTGCGAAAGGTTGATGCATGAGTTCTGATTTCATTTTTTCTATCGCACTTTTTTGTTTAGGCTTTTTATTGTTGGCCGTTGAGCTTTTTTTGATCCCAGGGCTCGGCATTGTCGGGCCAATCGGCTTGGTCGTTCTGGCTGGCGGTGTTGTGTACGCGTGGACAACTTTGGGAAGTGTGTGGGGCTTAGCAGGCCTCGGCCTCAGTCTACTGATAAGTGTCCTAGGACTTTGGCTCTTCCCTAAGAGCAAAACTGCGAAAAGACTCATCTTAGACAATCCACAAAAAGGAAACACCGCGGCCAATACGGATTTTGGGTACTTGATTGGAAAGCAGGGCCGGGCGCTAACGCCATTACATCCTTCTGGTAGCGGCGAATTTGATGATGAGCGTTTTGATATCATCACCGATGGCGTCTATCTTGAAGCAGGACAAGAAATTCGTGTCATCTCTGCCCAAGGTGCTCGCATCGTGGTAGAAGCAGTCGAAGATTAAAGACATCGCTGAGTACTGTAAGGGAGCAAAAGAATGGAATTTGAACTGGGTGGTTTGTTTCTAGCAGTGATGGGTTTTGTTGGACTGTTGGTGTTTCTTTGGTTGATTCCTGTTCCTCTTTGGATTGCAGCCTGGTCCAGCGGCGCTTATGTGGGCCTTATGACTCTGGTAGCGATGCGCCTGAGACGCGTTCCTCCGAGCGGCATTGTTAATCCTCGTATCACCGCCATCAAAGCTGGCATTAATGTTGATTTATCTTTGCTCGAATCGCACTACCTCGCGGGTGGCAACGTGGGACGCGTTGTCAACGCTCTTATCAGTGCCGACAAAGCAGGGATTGAACTTGGTTTCTCACAAGCGGCAGCCATTGATTTGGCTGGACGAGATGTTTTTGAAGCGGTGCAGATGAGTGTCAATCCGCGCGTGATCAACACCCCAAAATTGCAGCAGTGGCCAAAGATGGTATTCAACTTCTAGTCACTAGCCGTATTACGGTACGCTCCAACATTCAACGTCTTGTCGGTGGTGCCACTGAAGAAACCGTTATGGCACGCGTTGGCGAAGGCATTGTCTCCACCATTGGTTCCTCGGAAAACTATGCAGTCGTTATGGAAAACCCCGATCGTATTAGTAAAAACGTACTTGGTCGTGGCCTCGATACCGGAACTGCCTTTGAGATTCTGTCGATTGACATCGCTGATGTCGATGTGGGCGCCAATATCGGTGCAAAGCTACTGACCGAAAAAGCAGAAGCCGACAAGCAAATCGCTCAAGCGCACGCTGAATCGCGTCGCGCATTGGCGGTGGCAGCCGAACAAGAAATGAAAGCACGCGTTCAAGAAATGCGAGCGCGTCTTGTTGAAGCTGAAGCGCAAATCCCAAAAGCCATCGCACAGGCATTTGAGAATGGCAATTTGGGGGTCATGGACTACTACCAGATGAAAAACATTGTAGCTGATACCGGAATGCGGGAGTCCATTGGCAAAGCTACCGATGGCGGTGGTGATCAGGAGCCTAACACGTGAAGCTCGCCTCAGCATCGATGAGCCATGAAGCTTTATTGCTGCGGTTGATTATGGCGGAAGCCTTAGCCAAACGAGGCCAAGGTCCGCTCGCCCGCCCTTACGCAAACCGCGAGAACTTAGTACTTGGGGCAAGTAAGCGAACTTTGAAACGTACAAGTAATCAGGAGAAATGAGCCATGCACTTCGAGGATATCGAACGTGCTCTTACGCTCTTAGCATTGATCTTCTTTCCACTCATCGAACGCTGGGCACGTAAACGACGCCTAGCGCAAATGGAGGAGAGTGAACAAAACGCAGCAACCCAAGTCCAGCAAGCTTCGAACGAGCCCCTCCATCTCCCGCCCACTAGCAGTGAGCGACCGTCTCTGAGTTCGACGATCAACGAAAATCTATTGGCGATGAGCACAGCGAAAACACAGGTCGCAACCTCGCGCGGCTCAGTCTTGGATTTACTTTATGATGCAGTCACCGAGCCTCTGAGAACCTTCGCCGTCACCTACGAGTTGGCTTGGCCTAGTTCAAGCCAGCTTCAGAAACGAAAACTCGCGAAAAGCAGAGCCACCGATCAACTCTCAACCTGGCCGACAGTGGCCCACGCCGCAGCGCTTGATTTTTTCTCGGGAATCCCAGGACTGCGCCAAGAGCTACATGGAATGTTGAGCTTGCCGTACCGGGCCCAGCTACCAAAAACACCCAAACATTTTGATCGACCCACCGTTCACTCGTTCTTTGGCGGATGGCTCGAAGACATCGTGGAAGATACGGTAGCAACCCTGTACCTCGGGCCCGTCTACACAGCCAGTTTGCTTGCTAAAGATCCTGAGGCGGTGCCACTTGCTTGGTACACTCATGATGGGGGAATTGACCTCTCAAAACTCGATCACGCTCCCTTGCTTATTCGAGCGCGAAGTAGCCTGACAGTTCTACAAGTACTTGGGCTAACAAAGGAGCACAATGAACTCCTAGCTCAATGCATCGAAAAACATGGCGAAACACTCGTTTTACCATCGCAAGATGGCTTTCTTGAAATACCTTTTGAGCATCTTGAAAATTTTCTCTCACACATCGTTGAGCTAAGCACAAGCAACGGACTGCAATCGCTCAGTGGGCATGCCTTAATCGACATCCCCGGCTTTGCTTATTTTCATGCTGAAGATCATGAAAGCAAACTTGCTGCCAAAGCATTCATGCACCAACGCCAGCCAGAAACGCATCATCCACGCAGTCTTTGGGTAGGCGCCATGATCGCAGCGAGCCAAAAACCGCCGGCCGCGTCTCAGATACAGAAACAATGCTCGCAACTCTTACTCGATCTAAGCACCCACTATCACCGCGACGCTTCCTGGGACATCAAACTCAAAAAGCCCAGATCGCAAATCGGAGCAAAGCTTCCTCACGCCTTTAGCAACAAAAAAATGCTCATTCAAAGCATCATCCTAGGCGAAGCCCTCAAAACAAAAACACTTTCTCGCTAGCCAGCGCTGTACTGTTCTGACAAGGCCGCGTGGAGCAGCAGAGCTGTGCCGGACCCTTCAAGACCACAAACTGCGGATACCAAGCATCTTAGCTATTCCCTCAAATATCTTAATGCGCCACGTGCAGACGCTCCGGCACAGCTCCGCTGCTCCACGCACGCAAGACCCACATACTTTGTTTAACAAAGCAAACCTTCTACGCTCGCAATTGCTCGGCAGTTAAAGGCCCAGCGAAAGAGGGTTCTGATCCTGAGCGTCTGCACGTGGCGCATGGAAATAAATAACGAGAGAAAAGAAGTTATCATCCATCCGCAGTTGATGGTCTTGAAGGGTCAGGATCAGAACCCTCTTTCGCCGGGCCCACTCCTCCGGACACGCCAACTCTAGCGTAAAGACACTCCGTAAGGCGATGACTTGCTCTTTTTCCCGAAGGACGGACCTTCATCGCTTGGCGATGAGCTTCCTAAACTAAGATCGTCATCTAAAAGCGAAGTGCCTGCGGTATTATCGACTTGATCCTGAAGCCCCGTTTTAGCACCCAGGGTAAGATCGGAATCCATATCCGAATTGGCACCACCCTGCGTGATGGGTCCCACGATGCGTTCAATAAGTTCTCGGCGAAGGTCTTTTGTTTTTTCGTTGGCCGTTGCGAGAATAGTCTGCGCTTGGGCTAAAGCTGCATCTTCACGACCCGCTGCCTTAAGGACTTGTGCATATTGCAGGCGCATACGCCAGTCGCCGGGATCGTGCTGCACGGCTTCGTAAGCTTTTGAAATCGCCTCATCGATGTTGCCTTGTTGCATGTAATAACGCGCCCATAGCATCGGTAGCGCTCGGTACTGGGGATCAATCTGCTCAGCTTCCTGCAATTTGGCTAGGCCGTGCTCATTCTCACCTTGCTGAAAATACAAAGCTGCAAGCGTTGCAAAACCTCCAGCAAACTTTGGACCTTTTTCAGTTGCCAGCGCTGCTTGTTTCATCGCTTCTTCAAAACGACCGTGAGCAAGCAGCACCGCTGCAAGCAAATCGTATCGAGGCGCCGATGGTTCAAGTTCGAGTGCAGCTTGAATATCCTTAAGCCCCTCCAACGAACCTGCCGCAGTCGCGATGACGCCATGCACCGTGCGCACAGAGGCCGAACGTGGATATAAAGCCAAGGCTTTTTCGGATAATACTAAGGCCTCTTTGGGATCATCCTCGTTCTGCAAAATTAGAAGAGCTTTTAGACTAAGCATTGCCGCTTCGACTTGAACATCATTGAGTACATGAAAGGATTGCTTATCGCGTGTGACGCGCTCGCCTAGATAGAGGTCATACAGGCTAAACGAATCACTATCCTTTGAATCGGAGTGAAGCGCAACCCCGTAATAGCCCACCTTTGCACTGGGATCGAGCGGCGGGCGCTTTTGATCGTCATCGGCGAAAGCAACAACCATGGCGCTCAGTCCTTTTTCTCGAAGCAGCGCTGAAACAAACACGGCTAACTCCAAAGGATAAAGAGAAAGCTCTTTCTCGTTGGCGTTGAGGAGCGATGCTGTGGCTGCTGCAGAAGAAATGGCTAGTGTTCTGCTACCTTGCCAAGGGAAGCGTCGTACCCTGCCCTCCGAAATCAATGAGCCAACTTGTTTGAGAAGTGATTGCACCAAGGCTTTCCGCTCAGAAACTTTACCTAGCATGTCATGGCTCGCTTTTTTGAGTGCAGCATTCGACGCCATTGCGCCCACAAATGCTTTATCAGGCACTCCCTTGTCGACAAAAAAAGCATGAAGCTTGGCAGTATCAAGTGGCTCCAAAGGCACGCTGCCCTTATCCCAGTTGCTTGAATCCGAAGGCTTTGCGATAAAGAAAAACACTGCAGTCGCTATGGCAACCACCACAAGTCCGAGTGAAGGCCATAGCCAAGGCGCTTTCTTCTTTGTCTGCTTGTCCGCGGAAAGAGGCTCAATCCCGTGAGTGCGCATACACTTTGGGCAGCGAAGCTGGGTATCATCAGTCTTAAAAAATGAGTGATCGCAATGAACACACAAAAAGCGTTTTTCTTGTTCTTTCATGGGCGAGTTCTATGTGCCATGTTGGCTACGCAAAAACCAGGCCTTTTCCACTATCTTTTTACTCTTTCGATTCAGGGTAAAAAAAGTTAAGTTTAGCGGAAAATAGACACTATTGGAGAGTTTGTAGGATGTGGTCCTTTATTCGTTTAGCAGCACGTCTTGCGCTGGCCCTACCATGGACCTTCGCTTGTCTATTTTATTTTGAACTTCGAGCGTTTTTTTCTCCAAAAAAGACCCTTGCCCTACGCGACCAGTACCTGCGCCTGTGGGGACGGGGTATTCTAAAACTGTTTGCCTTTCGCTATCGTTTTATTTTGCCTGAAACACCACTCAGCGGTTCGTTTCTGCTCGTAGCCAATCACCGGTCCGCGATGGACATCCCGGTACTTTTAGCTGTCTTCGGCGGAGTGCTTCTTTCACACCATGGCGTCATCGCTTGGCCCCTCTTTGGTTTTTGCGCAAGACGTGTGGGAACAGTTTTTGTAAACCGCGAAGATCGACATAGTGGCGCAAAAGCTATTCGAGCCATCAAGAAACGCTTGGATGCGGGAAACACTGTCATTATTTTTCCAGAAGGCACCACTTTTGAAGGAGATGAAGTACGGCCATTTCATACAGGTGCGCTCAGCGCGGCTAAACTCTCTGGAGTCCACATTCTTCCAGTAGGGATCTGCTACGATGAAGGCATAGCTTTTACAGATCGAAGCTTTGCGAGCTACCTAAAGCGTATTGGAAGGAAAAAAGAACTCGCTGTGACCGTCAACGTTGGTACTCCGCTTGAGATGACTGCTCCGACAACAGAAATCAAAGCTCGAGTGCACGGTGAAATTCAAAACTTAGTGCATCATGCACGCAGTATTCATTCAGAAGTGAGTGGGGTTTGACCTGGATTATCGATTCCCCAAGTCTGCTCTGGCATCTCCGTGGCTTCGTACCAATCTCCCCGATGATTTTCATCAAGGTCACGTTTGCGTTGAATGCTTGGCCCTTGCATCGTTACCGAACTGTGTTTCGAGTCATGCACTGCATTCAGATTGAAACTCTCATCAACAAAGCCTTCATTGGGGATGTCTAAATCTTCGCTGAGCCATTCATGGGCATTGGCAACAAGAGCAGCTTGCTTTTCACTTGCGGATGCAGCATTTCCCGTTGGAGCATCGGAGATCAATACCGCATCGATAAACTCCAAGGAGGCATCGTAGAGACTAAGAACATTGTCTGTGGCTACCAGACCTGTATCATCGAGATACATATCATATGCCGAATCCCGATTCATCGGATTTTGTTCTTCCGGATATTGCATCGGGTCATTGTATTCAGAATCAAGGGTGTTTGGATTGCACTTTGAATCGCTTGCATCGAAGTGAAGTAAAATGAAATCTCCTTTTTTTACAAAAAGGTTGTCAAAAACATAGGCGGTACTTCCTCGTTCTTTAAAAACAAAATCTTTGATCTCACCGCTTCGTATCACTCTCAACTCAACAAGATCACAACCGCTCGAAATATTGGCGTTCACCTCATTTATCAAAAGCAGCGCGGAACTCTGCGCAGATGGCAATGCGGCATCCACCTCCGCATCAACGCCTGCAAATGCAGCCTGAAAATTGGGACCATCATAAACACTGGCATCGCTGTCATCGATTGAGCCTGCTGAAGCGGCTCGGTCCAAGTTGCAATATGAACATGCTGCAAGCAACATGAGGTAAAGACTCAGCTTTTTATCCATGGGCTTCCTTTTTGGTTCCGTATCGACCGCTACGAGAGAAAGTTTCTTCGAAAGGCTCGATTTTCTCCTGCAAGGTCCTATAGTTTTCCCATGACGACCTTCGATTGTCTGACATGTGGAGCATGCTGCCGCACCGGAAGCGATGGACGAATTCTGGTGCCCGAGCAGGACATTGCGCGCTGGAAAGCTTCTGGCGAGACACATGTTTTGAAAAACTTAGTGCCCGGTCACTTTGGCTTGATGGCTTTTGCAAGCAAAGCCGATGGCAGCTGCGTGCACTTAGGCACCACGAGTTGCGAAAACGCCTGTCAGATCTATGACAAACGCGGCACTACCTGCCAAGAATTTCAAGCCGGTAGTTGGCAATGCCGCGAATTTCGTCGCGATTTCGGTATCGACTCTTGAGCAACGGCAATGGGTTTCAGCTAAATAGCTCGTCGAGATCGGCCTTCGTTAGACCCTTCATCGGACTGCCTTCGGTGCTTAGCACGTTGGAGACCAACTCCCGTTTTTTAGCTGAAAGTTCCAGAATCTTTTCTTCGACTGTGTTGCTTGCAATCAGACGATAGACGTTGACAACGCGAGTTTGACCAATGCGATGTGCGCGATCCGTGGCTTGATCTTCAACCGCGGGATTCCACCAGGGGTCAAAATGCACCACCGTATCGGCGCCAGTCAGGTTTAGACCGGTACCACCCGCCTTTAGAGACACCAAAAACACTGGAATCGAATCATCTTCGTTGAAGCGTTCAACCCGTTCTTGTCGATCCTTGGTTGAACCATCCAAGTACTCGTAGCTCACACCATCTTCATCGAGTGCGGCGCGAATCAACTTTAACATTTCGACAAACTGACTGAAGACCAGCACACGATGACCACCCGAGACTGCGTTTGACACAATCTCACGAAGCGCAGCCAACTTGCCGCTTTCGTCATGCTCCCAATCGCCCGTAAGTTTAAGCAAACGTGGGTCACAGGCAACTTGTCGCAACCGCGTTAGCGCTGCAAGGATCTGAATCTGAGCTTTGTTTACGCCCTTCTTTTCAACTTCACTAAGCACGCTCTTGCGGATTTCGCCAAGGATTTGCTTGTACAAGCGTGATTGCTCTTCAGCCAAAGGCACCACAATTTCCTGTTCAATTTTCGCAGGAAGGTCTTTGGCGACTTCGCTCTTGGTACGACGCATCACAAAAGGATGAATCACGGATCGAAGCTTCAGCGCGGCTTCTTCATCACCGCGATCGATAGGCTTAGCGAATTTTTCTTCAAAGGTTTTTAAGTCACCAAGCAAGCCAGGTGACACAAAATCAAAGATAGACCAAATCTCGCTAAGGCGATTTTCGATGGGGGTGCCAGTCATCGCCAAACGACGCTTACTGTGGAGCTTCTTCGCTGCACGGGATGTTGCACTCATGGGGTTTTTGATGTGCTGTGCCTCATCGAGAATGGCATAGTCCAGTTTGAGTTCTTCCAAAAACTCCTCATCACGCCTTAGCAAAGCATAACTGGTAATTACGATGTCTGCTTCTTTGGCTTCTTTTTTAAGCTTGTGACGATCGGGACCTTGCCACATCACTGATTTCAATCCCGGAGCAAACTTTTTTATTTCCTTGTTCCAGTTGGGGACGACCGATGTCGGAGCCACCACAAGAATGCTTATTTTACCTTTAGCTTGAGCTTTGAGCCAAGCAAACAAGGTGATGGCTTGCACGGTTTTTCCAAGACCCATGTCATCGGCAAGAATGCCGCCCGTGTTCATATTATGAAGAAACACTAGCCAGGAGAATCCATCCTTCTGATAAGGACGCAAGCTTGCTTTGACTGTACGCGGTTTAGGTACCGACTCGATTTGACCGATGTCTTCCAGCTTTCCAAAAAGCTTTTTAGCTGTAGGCGTTACTTTTTGTTCGCTGACCAAGCGCATCAAG
The DNA here is from genome assembly GCA_016699535.1 of Myxococcales bacterium. Lineage (NCBI taxonomy): Bacteria > Pseudomonadati > Myxococcota > Myxococcia > Myxococcales > Myxococcales bacterium. The sequence continues at coordinate 1,728,974 of CP064980.1, read as the reverse complement.
TCTTGAACGCGCCCGGCCTGAGCAAGGGGAATTTTTGTGCCGGCTGAATCCGAAGCAATGATTTCAGCCATGCGCTCGAGAACCTGTCCGACTTCATCGACTTTGACTGGCGCATAGCTTCCGTCTTCAAGCTTCACCAAGTGTCGACCATGCTCAAGACAAGCACGCAGCTCAGCTTCACTTACCGCGACGCCATCAGCCGCAAAGCTCATGTCCAGACTAAGCCAATCGACACCACTGGATACTCGCATTTGCGGTACCACAGTGCCGTTGCGCACAGTCACATCGGTCAAGTCGTTGGGAACCAAACGTTCCCAGTCCGCAGGAAGTGTAGCCAGACCTTCGGTCCAAAACGCGATAGCATCTTCGTCTTTGAGGACGAGCGCATCATCGGCTTCGTTTGGTTCAGCTCCGAAATCGAGTATTTTTTGCACGGCCATCATCTCGGCACCGACATCACGCCGCAAGACACGTGGACGTCGACCACTGTGCTGAATGGCCAACGGCGCAGGAAAACCATTGACGGGCACATCAAACTCGAGATCATTGTAAGCCACTCGCAAGCGAACTTCCGCTTCAACGATGTCGCCACTGGCACGCAGCTGAAACCGAGCAGGTGCGTCAACCAAATCGGCCACTGGGCTAAGATCGGGCAGCTCTGTTCCTAAAGAAGCCGCAACTCGCGGTAAACGGTCTGACCCGCATTGGGCTCCAACTCAATCTTAGGCACAAGCACATCGTCGGCGAAACGTAGCTCCATCGACGCTGGCTCAAGCAACACCCGCCGGCCCCGAAGCGCCGAGAAAACCTCAGCGGCATCTTCGCCGCGCAATTCAGCCGTCGCTGGCGTACCGCGCGACGTATGGCGCCCAAGCAAACGAAGCAGTGGTCTGTCCGACGCTGAAACCGCATTAAAACTAGCCAAAGCCTCGGAAATCGGGACCGCCGAGCGTGTCCCCTCAAGAACTGGAGTCACCGAAATCGCAGCAGCCCTCACCGCTAGACGGTATTCAAAACGACAAGGCCTGCTCATCGCCTCCGAAGGCAGCCAAGTCTCAAGCCCTCCTCGATCCGCCCCCGCACCTGGACTCCGGCTCAGCCCCAACTGCCCAGGACTAAGCAGTTCAATCGGTCCTGCAGGCAAGGCAGTTGTCTCGTTGCCACGTTTGCGCTTTCGAGAACGCCGCCGCTTACCGTTACTTCGCAACTGGCTTTCGCTTGTTTGAGGTTCAGCGACGACAGCTTTAGGTCTCGGTGGCCTGACTTTGTCCCGCAACGCAACCAAAAGTGCCGCAACATGCTTGCAATGCCCCGTCGGACCCTTCCAGGCTGCGCAACTGCAACGCGAATTCACTTGGTTCTCGTCACTAAGATCCACACTGACTTCAATCGGTTGATCTTTCGCTTTGACCTTGCACTCGGCGTGCTGTTCGGTAAACGAAAGATCGCTTACACCGCCTCGCCGAGCGTACAAGCGTCCACGCAAAAAAGCGTTTCCGCCGACCTGTCGCTGAATCGCACGGTCAGAAAACTTAGCAATCACCGTACCCAAAGTAGCAGGATCGCTTTGTGGGTCATCGGGTTCTTGATCAATATCAATTGTAGGACTTTCAACCATAAGAGCACTGAGTCACGGGAAGATGTGCCAGCTTTTGTGGCACGATAGACGGGTTCGAATCTTTAACAACCGTCTAAATCTGCGGGGTTCGTGTTGTGAATCGTCTAGAAAGCCACCTTAAAAACATTCACCGGGTGGCATGCGCATTAGTCTACATAAATTAACTTAAGTCGCAAGCATTTAACGCACTGGCTTATAAAAGTCTATGAATTCCGCTTCCTCTATGGATCATGATGCAACGTTCCAATTGACTAAGGGCTGCCACTAGAGTCTCACTTCAATAACTTTATAAGGCGAAGCCTTAAGCGGAGCACAAGGAAAATCACAAGGGTCTGGCAAAGGATTCATTCCACTAATCTTTCGATGTGCATCGCCAGCAGCTTTGCGCAATTTGGCTGACATCTCCTTTAAAGTCATACCACTGAAGTTACTGCATGCCAAAAGCGTTCCTCCCGGAGCGAGAACGGAAAAACACTGCTCAGCAAGCTTTATGTAATCCTTCTTGGACGAATAACGACGTTTGCCCACCGATGAATAGGTAGGCGGATCTAAAATCACGACATCAAACAGCTCGCTGCGACGCACAAGGCGCTTGAGAAAAACGAACACATCGTCTGTGACAAAACGCTGTTGCTCCAAGCCAAGCCCAGCCAAGCGCACGTTATCCCTGCCCCACTCCAGCAAACGCTTTGAAGCATCGACGTGCCAAACCTCCGTGGCGCCACCATGACCTGCTGCCACCCCGAAAGCACAGGCATGCGAAAAAAGGTTGAGCACACGCTTGTCCCTACTAAGCTCAAAGACGCGCTTCCGGCTACGTCGTTGATCCAGATAAAGGCCCGTTCCCAAGCCGTCTCCAAGCCGCACCGTATAAGGCAGCCCATATTCCAAAACACTAAACTGCTCCGGGGCATCGTGGCCTCGCAAAGCTTGCTTGGGCGTCAGGCCAGCGCTCACCGCATCGGCAAGCTCATGTGCTTTTTGAACATGAACCTTTTTGTAAACACCTCGATAACCCAGAGCATCAAAACAATCTAGGAGCGCATTGATCTCGCTATCATCATGAACATCGTAGATGTGAGCCACCAACCAGTCTTTATAAACATCAAGCGCAAAACGTGAATCACCGTCGCCATCGCGATTGAACAAGCGAAACACCTCAGTTGCTTTTTCGCTTTGCTGTGATTTGACAATCCCCCATCGTCGATTTGCAGCACGCAATACAAGCTCTGTTGCATCTGTCTTCGGAAACTGAGTATCAGTGTTTTTGGCGAAGAAACTTTCAAAATCGGCAGGCTCTTTTAGTTCAAAACGCAGCGCTTTGCCGCTTATCGGATGCTGAAACGCAAGCTCCATTGCCTGCAAAAAAAGTCGGCACCCAGCTTCAGCCCCACAAAGCGCATCGCCCACAATCGGCATGCCCAAAGAAGCCAGTACGGCGCGAAGTGGATCGCTATATTCAGTCTCGATCTCGATGTCGAGCAAAGCATGATGAGCCGATTGTTTAACGCAATTTATCTTGCACAGCGCCTTTCTTGCAGAAGCAAAACGATGCGCTTTGACCACCGTCACGCCCCCTTTGCCGCGAGTCAGCCATTGCTCAACACGGCCAGTGAAAGGCTTTTTGTTGGCCTCTAGAGCCACCACAGCACGATAGCGTTCTTGAACGGTGCGTTTTTCAAACTGCTCACTCAACGAAGTCTGCGCTTCTTTGCTCAAGCTAAACACCATCAGACCCGAGCTTGCCTGACCGAGCCGTTGATGCACCCCGAGGAAGATATCGTCGAGGGCAGCTGAACTTTGTTCGGCCAACGCCCATTTGAGGCGAGTGGCAACATCGGCAGGAAAACCATCAGAAACTGCCAAAATTGGCATGTTTTCAGGCTTATTAATGACAATTATGTCATGATCGCGGTATACGATCTTGTCTTCGCTAAAGGCCTGCCACATCTGCTGCGCTTGATTCATAAAGCTAACTTCTCACCCCAAACCGGGCCTTCTCGCAAGCCGTTTTCGGCCCCATAGTCAAAAAGTTCAAGGAGCGTTATGCCCATGGATATGTCGACTTTGTTTCAAAAGCTAGCTCAGGACACGCAGCAGGGCATCCCCCTCGCTGAAGCCATGCGCCCGCAATCCTTTGATGACATCCTCGGACAGGACCATTTGCTGTCTAAAGAACGCGCCTTTCGACAAGCCGCCGAAAAAGGCAATCTGCGATCGGTGATTCTCTGGGGCCCGCCGGGTTGCGGGAAAACCACGCTCGCCCGCGCCTTAGCCACCCACACCGATGCCGGATTTGTCGATTTCAGTGCCGTCACTCAAGGCGTGCCACGCCTGCGCGAAATCATTGGCAAAGCCCAAGAAGATCTGGAATACCGCGCCAAGCGCACGATTTTATTTATCGACGAGATTCACCGTTTCAACAAAGGTCAGCAGGATGCACTGCTGCCACATGTTGAACGCGGCACAGTTTCTCTGATTGGTGCAACCACCGAAAACCCATCCTTTGCCATCAACGCTGCTCTTTTATCACGCTCCACCGTTCACCTCTTGCATCCACTTAGCGAGAAAGATTTACTTGCCATTCTTGAACGCGCGCTTTCCGATCCAAAACTAAGCCTCAGCCAGAGTGCTGTGCGCTTTTCAAAAGCTTGCCTTTTGCGTGTTGCCAAAGCTGCTGCAGGCGATGCACGTCGTGCACTGCAACATCTTGAAGCCTTAGCGCACTTTGCCAAAGATAAGAAGCTAAGCGACATCACCGAAGCGCATATTGACGAGACGCTTGGAAGCATTCGCTACGGCCACGACAAACAGGGCGAATCACATCACAACCTTACAAGCGCGCTTATCAAAAGCATGCGCGGCAGCGATCCCGATGCATCGATTTACTGGCTCATGCGCATGCTGGAAGCCGGGGAAGACCCACTTTTTATCATGCGACGCATGCTTATTTTTGCCAGCGAAGATATTGGAAATGCACATCCCTTGGCTCTGATGGTGGCAACTTCTTCGGATGCGATCCTGCAACGTGTCGGCATGCCCGAAGGAATCTTTGCGCTTTCGCAATGTTGTTTGTATCTCGCTACCGCTCCTAAATCCAACCGCTGTTATCAAGCCTTCAGCCACGCACGCGAGCTCATCAAAGAACACGGCCCACTGCCCGTGCCAATGCATCTACGCAACGCGCCCACGCCTTTGCTCAAAGACCTTGGCTATGGCAGCGGCTACCGTTATCCACATGATGAAGGCGGGTACGCAGCTGGAGTGGAATATCTGCCAGAAAAACTCAATGGAGTGCATTTCTACGAGCCTTCGGAGAATGGCTACGAAGCAAAAATCCGGGAAAGTCTTCAGCGGCTAAGGAACAAAGAGCCCAAATAGGGGCGCAATTTGGCTCGTGCATGTTAGCCTTAGATCATGACGTTAACGCCGCGGCTTCGATGGGCTCTCGCTTTTGCCATGCTATGTTTTGTACCTCTAGCCTCAAACGCACAAGCGCAATCAAAACGCCCATCGACTGGCTTTAGCGCAAAAGAACGCAAAGCACTGAAACTCGGAAAAAATGTATGTCGCAGCTACACGCGCAGGCAGGCTCAACTCAAACTGGTTGGCGGAACATGCTGGCAGCGCATTGCACGCCCAGCCGATGAACTGTGGCAGATACTCAATCACCCCAAACACTACGTCAGATGGCTTCCTGCGTTAAAAAGCGCAAAACTATTGCGCACGCGTGGTAAAACAAAACTCTTATACTTCCAGCATGAACACGGTTTGTTCAGCGGAGGATACGCTACCAACTTGAGCTACGATTCAAGCAAAAAGGAAGTAAGCTTCAAAGTGGATCCCTCGATCAAAGGCGTGCTGCGCGCTGGCTTTGGGTATTTTACTCTTCGTCCCATCGATGCCACGCATTGCCTACTCTCTTACGGGATTCTTGCCGATCTCGGCTCCGGTATTATCGCCGGCGTATTGCGCCCGGTGGTACATACCTGGATGCTGCGGGTTCCCCGAGAGCTCAAACGCTATGCCGAGAGCAGACGTCGCAGACGCCACTAACTTCCTGGCGGCGGTATTCTAACTCTATTAGCTTGAAATCATAAGGATTTTATCGAAAGAACATATCGGACTGGACAAGTACACTATTAGGTAGTACAAATAACACACATTTCCCATCGTTTAAATGTACAATAGGAGTTCGATATGAGTTTACAACTAGGAAATACGGCGCCGGACTTTTCGGCTCAAAGCCAACAAGGCACGATTAATTTTCATTCTTGGGCTGCCGATAACTGGGTCGTCCTGTTTTCGCACCCGGCAGATTACACGCCTGTGTGCACCACAGAGCTTGGCTCAGTAGGACGCTTGCAAGATGAGTTCAAAAAACGCAACACAAAAACCATTGCCCTAAGTGTCGATCCTGTCGATTCACACAAAGGCTGGATCAAAGACATCGAAGAGACTCAAAACATTACGCTTTCCTATCCTATCATCGCCGATGAGAAGCAAGAAGTCTCAAAGTTGTACGGGATGATTCACCCGGACACAAACGCAAAGCTAACCGTACGTTCTGTCTTCTTCATTGACCCAAGTAAGAAGATTCGCGCAATCATTACTTACCCGCCGAGCACCGGGCGAAACTTTTATGAAGTGTTGCGGGTGATTGATTCGTTGCAGCTCACCGACACCTATCAGGTCGCGACCCCAGTCGACTGGAAAGATGGCGACGACGTGGTAATTGCACCTTCGTTGCAAGATCCTGAGCTTCTTAAAGAGAAGTTTCCAAAAGGATACACTGAAATCAAACCCTACTTGCGAATTACGCCTCAACCAAATCGCTAATGTAAACACAGTCGTGCTGCGGGTCCCACGATCCGCAGCGCGACCGCTTGCTTAGCGCACTTTCTACTCAATTGATTCGACTCTCGCCTGCTCGTCGGGTGTTCTCTTAAGCGCTTTAGACTTCAGACAACCATTTTGCGATGTCTTTATCCTCAGGCACGCCTCCTTTATGCACAAGCTTACCGTCAATCATCACGGCAGGCGTTGTGATAATACCTCGAGTAGCAATGGCGACTGGGTCATTTACTTTCTGGATATCAACAGGAACATCCATCTTAGTCGCCATTTGACGAATACTTTCTTCGGTGCTCACGCATTTTTTGCAACCCGTTCCGAAGACTTCGATTTTTTTCATAGCAGTTCTCCTATCAACCAAAGAAACCATTGAACAGATAGCCAATGGCTATAAAAGCAACACTCAAATACGCAACAAAGAAGATCAGCATTTGCGGCTTGAGCACTTTGCGCAAAATCAACAGCTCAGGCAACGAAATAGCCACCGTGCTCATGATAAAAGCCAGAGTTGTTCCGACAGGCAAGCCTTTTTGAATGAGAACCTCTGCAACCGGCACCGCGCCCGTCACATTGGAATAGAGGGGAATCGCAACAAGCACGGAAAGGGGCACGGCCCAGATATGCTGAGCACTTGCATGCTTGATAAACCACTCTTGCGGCACATAACCATGGATTACAGCTCCAAGACCAACGCCAAGCAGAACATAAAGCCAAACGCGCTTGAGAATATCTCTTGTTTCATGCCATGCCAGCCTAAGACGAGTCTGCAGAGTTAGCTTGCTCTCTTGCAAGCTCTGATCGGGGGCTTCTACTTGCAGAACAAAACCTTCTACCCATCGCTCGAGTTTGAAAAGATCAACCAGCACACCGCCGAGGATGCCAACAGCCATTCCGGAAAGCACATAGAGCGCCGTAAACTGCCAACCAATTGCTTCTCCAAATAGAATCACCGCTACTTCGTTAACCATTGGTGAAGTCACTAAAAATGCCATGGTCACACCAATCGGAATGCCCGCACTTACAAAGGCTATGAACAATGGAATCGAAGAGCAGGAACAAAAAGGCGTAATGGCCCCGAGCAGCACCGCCATAAGGTAGGCCAGGCTTTTAGGCTTACCCTGCAGCCAGCCTCGTACAGCTTCAGGAGAAATCCATGAGCGAAAGATGCCCACAAAAAACATAAGCAAGGTCAACATCACGAATATCTTACTGGTGTCTTCGATGAAAAAATGAAGCGATTCGGTGCCGCTGACATCCTGAGGCAGAGATAGCAAACCGTAGACCAACCAGTCCGCGAGCTTTGTAAAAACGCTAAACATTAAAATCAGTGTACTTTCTATCTACGCTTTGAAGCGTAAGCCTTTTTCGAAAACCCTAACAGCAACTCGATTGCTTTTTAGTCTTCGGCATGCAACACGCGCTATTGTCATGACTTTCGCTAGAAAAAAGCTCTGCATCTTCCATGGTCTGATAAGTCTCCCATGCAACACCAGACGGATCAGTAAGCCAACTTTTCTCCGAGCGAGCATAACAGCATACAGACTCGCCTTCATGTCGCAGCGCTAAACCTGCCTGTTCTGCCTGTTCACGCATCGCCTCAAGTTCCGATGCGTCTTCAGCTTGAATGCCTAAGTGATCAACGCCTAAAACATTGGCCCGGGTCGATATGGCAAAGTTGAGTTTTGGGTCCTCTAGCATCCATTTTGCATAATCGCTTTTGCTTTTGCTTGGTTTTACGCCAAACAGAGCGCTATAAAATTGGATGGCCTGCTCGAGGTTTTCAACCCCAACGTGTATATGAATTCGTTTCATCGTTTCTCCTTTTTTCCATTACAGCACGCAGCTAGCTCAATAACTTCGCAGCCCTTCTTTCGATCTTCACGCACACTGGCAAAATTCACACTGCAGCAGTCTTTGACGAGAAATGAGATCAGGTCGCGCATGAGTGCAAAATTAGCCGAGTAAATAATAGAACGACCCTGCCTTCGAGAACGAATCACACCGGCATTGGCCATGTGACTCAGATGAAAAGACATGGTGTTTTGCGGAGTTCCCAATGCCTCACTCAGCTGACCTGCCGGCAATCCTTCCTCGCCGGCCTCGACCAACATACGAAAGGCTTTCATGCGTGTTTCTTGCGAAAGCGCATCAAAAACAATGACCGACTCATTTATATCCATATTTCCAGAATAATCGATATTAAATAAAAATCAAGCGTTCATTTCAAAACCAATTAACAAGAACTGTCTGGAAAAGAGACGCACAAATTGGTCAGCAGCCTCGTGGATTTGAACCTGGAAGACATAAATGGTAGAGAATATACATAAGTTGTTACGGCTTAATCGTAACACTGCCATTTCGACCTGGTTGGCTTTGGCCCTATGGGCCCTCACGAATCGACTAGGTGCAGTAGGCAGCAACCAAGCTGTATGGACAAGCAAAAACACTGCTTATCCGTGCAGAGCCGTAATGCAATCACATAAATAAAGGAGAATGCTATGCAAGATTTCCGACCTGTAACCCGTGTAGAACTAGATAAGATCAAAGACGATCTGCAACGCATGCGAGACGAACTGCAGCTGAAGGCCCATCTTGGCAGTAAAGAGTTTCAGGATAGTTTTGAAAAATTAAAAAAACGCACTAGCGAACTCGAACAACAAGTAAGAGACATTGCTGATGATAAACGCATCGAACTTAAAGCTTCTATGCTTAAAGCAAAATCTAAATTTGAATCGCTAAAAGCCAAGCTGCCAAACTAGTGTTCGCTTAAGAAAGTAGCGAGCCAAAATCACAAAGTGAAGAGGTAGCTGTCTAGGGTCATGGCCTTCGCTACGCATCCAATACGATGCGATAGCGGGCTTTGCCCGCCCTAAGATGCTCGAAAGCATCATTAATTTTCGCCATCGGAAAATGTTCCGTAACCGCTGCGATGCCATGGCGTGCACAAAACTCCAACATTCTCGTCGTGGTTGCAGGTGCGCCAAGCGGAGAGCCTGAAACACTGCGCTGAGCACCAATAAGAGAAAATGCTGGAATACTCATCGGCGTAGGGATAGCGCCCACCGTATGAAACCGTCCTTTGGGGGCAAGAGTGCCAAGATAACTAGGCCAGTCAAGTTCCACGTTAACAGTTGAAAGAATGAAGTCGAAGCTACCGGCAGCTTTTTCAAGAGCAGAGCTATCTTTGCTGTTGATCACGTGATGAGCACCCATGCTAAGTGCTTCAGCTTCCTTGGCAGGATTAGACGAAAAAGCAGTCACTTCGCAACCCCACTTATTCAAAAACTGCAAAGCCAGATGACCAAGTCCGCCCACGCCAAGAACAGCAACACGATCGGTAGGCTTAACATCAAACTCAACAATCGGATTAAACACAGTAATGCCACCACAAAAAAGAGGGCCTGCCTTTGCTGCGTCAAGATCTGTAGGAAGCTCAATAGCCCATTCGGCATTGCAACGCACTCGATCGGCAAAGCCCCCGTGTCGACCTAAAATGGTACTTTCCGCACTTGGGCAAAGATTGTGGTTACCGCTCATGCATTGCAGACAGTGCATGCAGCTCCCACTAAACCAACCCAAACCAACGATTGCTCCGATATCAAGGTGTTTGACATGATCGCCACGTGCAATGACTTCACCAATAACTTCATGCCCAGGAACGACAGGATACTGACTAAAGCCCCATTCGTTATCCGCGATGGAAATATCTGAATGGCAGAGCCCACAGCTATGCACTTTAATTTCAACTTGCTCAGGGCGAAGTTCACCGGGCTCATATTCAAAGGGCTTAAACTCACCCTTAGCTTCGTTTGCTGCATAGGCCTTAATCATGACAGTGCCTCCTAAAGGATCCAGGACAAGCGCAGATTTAGCACGATTGCTTGATACTGCCTAGAAGGCCTTCAAAGACGCAAAGCTATTCTTTCGTGCGTTGGCCTACAAAACCTGAATCTCGATCGCGAAAAAGAACATTGAAAGTGGTAAGCGAACCGTAACAACCTGTGACGTATTGTTGGAGCTGCACTTTTTCACCATCGGTTAGCTTCTTGTTCGCGTTGATTTTGGACTCAAGCACCCGGAGCTTGTCACGAATCATCACAACTTTATGAAACAAGGCATCCAAGGGGATTTCTTTTTCCTGCACTCCTTCTTTGCCTGGTTTGAGCACAATACTTCCACCACGCCAACGCTCAGCAAGATCCACATCATCAAGACCTAGCTCTTCGCGCAAAACATCACGCAATACCTCACGAAATTCTTCCGTGTCCATATCAATTCCTATCTCCTTTGGCAGCACGCGTTTGACCGCCGCTGGCATAGCTGCATGCCTGTGCGTGGCGCTCTTTTTCTTTGAGCTTACGTTCCACGCGCTTCCGAAAGCCTTGTAGCTCGAGCAAGTGGCTGTCTCCGGTAGGGTCTTTCCGCCTTGAGTTAAACGACACTTATCGCTGCTACGACCTGACTCATCCGTATGCAGAGGTATAAAATACGAGCAACTACCACAGCGACCAGCTAAATCGGAAACCACAGCTTGATTATAGCCATCTGTCGACGAGCGGCTAGTTTTGCGACGACGATTTCCTACAATGCCTGTTCAACCAAGGCTTCCGGAAGCAGTCTGGACGGCTCACCGGTCGTGGTGACCCACAACTGATAAGCCGCACGTGTCGCCGCGATGTGCAAGAGATGTCGAGCGTCATCCTCTTGCGGGTAAACCGCTGCAGAAACCTCCAGTAAGACAACGTAGTCAAACTCAAGACCTTTCACCTGGTGAACGTCGGTTACATCGACACCCGGTCGGAAGGAAAAGTCCTGGTCGGCCACCCGACGCAGATTTGGTACTTCCGAATTTTTCAGACCGTCAAAATACAGATCGGCCTGCTCAGGATAACGCGCGATGACAGCAATAGAACTTAAGGGCTCACGCTGCACAACCTCACGAATCGCCTCCCCGATAAAGCCAACAGCATCTCCTGGATGGGAGAACTTGAACAACTCCACGGGTGCGCCGCTTTTAGTAGCTTGTCCTGGCTCCTCATTGACTAAGGGCCCCAATACATGTTGCGCGAACTCCATAATTTCATGCGTCGAACGATAGGAAAGTTTCAAAGGCTCAACTTCGACATGAGAGAGTCCAAGTTGGGAAAAAACCTTCTTCCATGACGTAAAGCCGTTGTCCATGAAAACACGCTGTGCAACATCGCCAGCGAAGGTCATGCTCTGCTTTTTGCTCACCGTGTTATGCACAACGGCAAGTTCAACCGGACTAAGGTCCTGCGCTTCGTCAACCAGAACATGCTCGTAACGCAGCTCTTCTTTGCGATGTCGCAGCGGTCCCTGCAGCCGCTGCATCAAACGAAGAAACAGGGCATCGTCTTCACGATCAAGCAGCGCGTGGTCGTTCTCTATCTGTCCATCAATGCCAGTTTGACGATCGTTTTCATCGTCATCTGAAAAATTAGCGCGATCACTACGGTCCCTAATTTCTTGTTCCTTGGCTTCTACTTCTTGGGCGACTAGCTCACAGTGTCGAACAACCCATCGATGAGCAGTGCTAAGCTCACCTTTTTCAAAGGCTTGGGGATCATCTTCATCTAGAAGTGATTGAATACGCCGCTGATCGCCCAAAATATCCGACCAGGCCTCTAGTGTGTCGAACGATTTACCGCGATAACGATCGACAAGCTGCTTGAGATGCAGTCGATCAGCACGCTGCAAAGGACAATCCTTCTTCAAAAGCCATTTTTGCAGATAGTCTAGGCGTGCACCCACCGGCATGCGTGGGAAGCGCTGCCATATCGGCAATGCGTACTCATCGACAGCAGCTTTTGACACCTGCTCATTGATCTCTCGCTCAAAATTGTTAGCCAGCTGCTCGGTGAAACCGTCAATAAGCCTAAGCATGATGGGATGCTTCTTTAGTCGAGTGACGACAGCGGGAGTCTCATCACTGTATTCTTTGGGAAGCAACGGAAGGTGAGCTGAACGAAGTTTTGATGCCCATGAACCAAAGGTTACGACCGGAACACCTTCGATACCCAAAGCCGGCAAAACCTTTGACATGTAACGCGCAAGCGCGCGGTTAAAAACGACCACAAGCATCTTATCCGCCCGAAAACGGTTCGGATCTTGAAAGGCCAAATAAGCCATGCGATGCAAGCCAATCGTTGTTTTGCCGCTACCGGCTCCACCTTGAATGACAATGACGCCTGCATCCGGGCGGGTAATCAGTTCGAACTGTTGTGGATCAATAAGTGCCGTAATCTCTGGCAAGAAACGATCGGCTCGACCATCACCATCAACTCCGATACCCAATTGACCAGGTTTATGATGACTCTCCGGACGGAGCGCGATGCCCTGACCACCGTGAAGCTGAATAAATTCATGCGGAACTTCGCGCCACTCACCATGAGCGCTTTTAACAAAAGTCGACTTCGGAGTCGTAATGCGCCTTAGCACACCATTATTGATGGCAAGGCTACGCCGTAAAAGCACATCACCTTCCACGACACGCCCACCGAAATCTTCTTCGTAATCATCTCCTTCATCATAACGATAGTAGATGCGACTAACCGGAGCATTGCGCCAGTCGACGATGCGTATCCCTGTCCTTGAATCAAGGTAGGTACTCCGACCGATAAGCACTTCTCGCTTCTTATCGTCCTCTTCTAGAATCATGCGTGCAAAATATGGTGATGCAGGATTGACGTGACCCGCAGTGACCTGTGCGCGACGAGCAGCAACTTGCTGTAGACGCTCCATCTCTTCGATAAGAGGCGGGACGTCTTCAAGACGCGCACTATTGATTTGATCACGAAGGTCAATTAGCTCTTTGTCGTAGTCGATTGGACTGGAAGGCCGAGTATTGCGATGTACTTGTAGATGAGTTTTAAATCGCCTAAGGACTTTCTCTTCTTCTTCGACTACAGTAAATGTCTTTGTATTATTATTGCCTTGTTGCTGCATGATTTCAGCCATACCTAGTTTGCATTTTCAACATTGCGACGAAGGACATACACTCCACGTGCATCCGCGATAATTTCCTCTGGTTTTTCCTCATGAAAAGCCTGGACCGACGCCACCCCAACTCGCCCACCCACTCGCAAGACCTGGGCGCGCGCAAAGACATCAAGCGACTGGCCTGGTTTTAGATAATCCACGCGCAAATCAATGGTAGCAACCCGACTGTTTGCACCTAAGACGGTCCAGACTGCTGCCCCACCGGTTACGTCCATGAGAGCCGAAAGCACACCTCCGTGCAAGGCAGGCTTGGTGAAGTCTCCAACAAACTCGGGACGAAAAGGAATTTTTAGTTCGGCATAGCCCTTTTTTAAGCTTCGAACCTCGATGCCTAACATTTTGTTAAAAGGAATCATCTCCGTCATGACTTTTTCGAGTAATTCGTATTTTGGGTCCACGCTAAGCATAAGCAGTTTGCTTTACCATGTTTTAAAGAGCCTTGCACCAGCCCTTGCACAGACTTATCCTTTGATCCAATCTCCCCCAAAATAGAAACCCAGCTCAAAAGAACGGCGGTTTGCGATGCCAAGAGAACGTCAACTTCACGTGATCAACCATCCTCTTATTACGCATAAACTTTCCATCATGCGTGACCGAGAAACAAGTACGCGTTCCTTTCGGCAGTTGCTGCAAGAAATAAGCATGCTTTTGGGTTACGAAATCACTCGGGATATGCCTCTGACGGATCGCGAGGTTCACACGCCACTAACCAAAACAAACGCACCCGTTCTCGAGGGAAAAAAGCTTGTACTCATTGCAATCATGCGTGCAGGTATTGGTCTATTGGACGGTATGCTTCAAATTATTCCTTCGGCACGAGTCGGTCACATCGGCCTTTACCGTGACCCTCAAACGCTTGAAGCCGTTGAATACTACTTTAGACTTCCTGGTAGCCTAGAAGACCGGGACGCTGTGCTTCTTGATCCGATGTTAGCCACCGGACACTCAGCAGTCGCCGCTGTAGACCGCATCAAGAAAGAAAAACCGCGTTCCATCAAGTTCGTGTGTTTACTCGCAGCGCCTGAAGGCATTAGTCACTTTCACGAGCAGCACCCTGATGTACCCATCTACACACCCGCTGTGGATGAACGTCTTAACGATCACGGATACATCGTGCCTGGCCTAGGTGACGCCGGAGATCGCCTCTTCGGCACCAAGAACCACTAGTACAGGTGGGAGACGACAAGACTAAGCAATCTGCCTAGTGCAGTGACTAAAGCGTACCCAGTCATTCGTTGACAAAAGTCAGCAGTTAACAAAAAAGTACACGAACACGAGGACAAAGCTAGAAGACAAGTCTTTTTTCGAGGTTTTCGTAGATTCGAGCGCCCCCGCAGCGACGAGGAGGCACGTACACTGGTACTTGCCGACGAGTAGCGAGGAGGTAAGCCGAATATACGAAAACCTCGAAAAAAGTCCTTGCTGACACCCAGGACTGACCGGTTACACTAAAGCTTGCTACCTGCCGCTGCAGGGGTATCAAAGCTTGATTCAGAGCCGAAGCCACCGAACTCGCTTGAAATGGCGTCTTCTACCATAACATCCATGCGCTCATAAGCTCCCAGCCCCGTACCAGCAGGAATCAAACGACCCATGATAACGTTTTCCTTGAGACCCCGCAGGGCATCGATCTTACCGGAGACTGCTGCCTCTGTAAGAACCTTGGTTGTCTCCTGGAAGGATGAAGCGCTAATGAACGATTCGGTAGACAGAGACGCTTTGGTAATTCCTAAGAGGAGAGGCTCTGCCACAGCAGGCTTGCCACCCTTAGCAATCACGCGCTCGTTTTCTACTTCGAACACCGACTTTTCAACCTGTTCATCCGCCAAGAAATTGGTGTCTCCAACATCCTTGATTTTCACGCGACGCAACATCTGACGCACAATCGCTTCGATGTGCTTGTCGTTAATCGTAACGCCTTGCAGACGGTAAACCTGCTGAATCTCGTTAACAAGCCATGCCGCCAAAGCCTTTTCGCCTTGAACACGCAAGATGTCATGCGGACTGGCCGGGCCATCCATAAGAGGCTCGCCAGCTTGAACATGATCGCCTTCTTTGACCGTCAGATGCTTACCTTTAGCAATCAAATACTCCTCTGGGTCGCCGACCTCAGTAGTAATGATCACTTTACGCTTGCCCTTGGTGTCTTTACCAAAGCTCACCATTCCGTCAATGTCAGAAACGATAGCGTGATCTTTAGGTTTACGAGCTTCGAACAACTCAGCAACACGAGGCAAACCACCAGTAATATCCTTGGTCTTTGTCGTCTCACGAGGAATCTTGGCCACAATCTCACCGGCCTCGATTTGCTCACCTTCGCTAGGAATAAGGTTTGCTCCAACAGGCAAGAAATAACGCGCCAGAATATTTTCCTCTGAGTCGTCCTCTTCGGTTCCCGCACGTCGGATTACGATGCGTGGGCGGGCCGCGGCATCACGCGACTCGATCACCACACGACGCGAAAGCCCCGTTACTTCGTCAAGTTTTTCTTCCATGGTCACACCTTCAATGATGTCACCGTACTGGATGATACCAGCCTCTTCAGTCAAAATCGGAATCGCGTAAGGGTCCCACTCCGCCAGCAAGGTGCCTTTGGCAACTTTCTCGCCATCCTTGGCTTTGATAACAGCACCGTAGGTTAAGCGGTAACGCTCTCTTTCACGACCAGACTCGTCGACAACCTTAGCGATACCGTGTCGGTTCATGACCACAACGCTCTTGTCTTTCTTCTCAACAAGAGAAGCGTTCTCGAAGCGAACGATACCCTCAGAACGTGTTTCGATTGCCGATTGCTCAATCTTACCACGCGCCGCAGCACCACCAATGTGGAAGGTACGCATTGTAAGCTGCGTTCCAGGCTCGCCAATCGACTGAGCAGCGATAACACCACAAGCTTCACCGATGTTAACCGTGTAACCACGCGCAAGGTCACGACCGTAACACAACGCACAGATACCGCGACGTGACTGACAGGTAAGCACAGAACGAATCAAGACACGATCAATACCCGAGTCTTCAACACGCGTTACAGTCTCCTCGTCGATTTCCTGATTCGCCGCTACGATAACTTCATCGGTCATTGGATCGATAATGTCTTCAAGTGCAACACGACCCAAAATACGGTCACCAAGTGGTTGAACCACTTCGCCACCTTCTTCAAGAGCCTGCACCCAGATACCATCGATGGTCTGACAGTTGTATTCAGTCACCGAAGCGTCCTGTGCAACATCCACCAAACGACGTGTCAGATATCCAGAGTTCGCTGTCTTAAGAGCCGTATCGGCCAAACCTTTACGAGCACCGTGCGTCGAGATGAAGTACTGAAGCACAGTAAGACCCTCACGGAAGTTCGCCGTAATTGGGGTTTCGATGATTTCACCCGAAGGCTTTGCCATCAAACCACGCATACCCGCGAGCTGACGAATTTGCTGGTTCGAACCACGCGCACCAGAATCAGCCATCATAAAGATAGGATTGAAGGATGGCGTATCAGCCGTCTCGCCTGTCTTTGGATCGGTGATGGTCTCATGGCCAATACCATCGAGCAGGTCTCGCGCCACTTGGTCAGCAGCGTCAGCCCAAATATCGACGGTCTTGTTGTAGCGCTCACCATCCGTAATGAGACCCTCTTGATACTGTTCCACGACGGTCTCAACGTCTGTCTGCGCTGCCTTCAAAAGCTCGGCTTTGGACTCAGGAATCGCCATATCTTCCATGCAGATGGAGATACCTGCACGTGTAGACATCGTGAAACCAAGGGTTCGGAGTCTATCTGCAAGAAGCACTGTGGCTTTGTTGCGGCTCTGACGATAGCAATGGTCAATAAGCGCGCTTAGAGCCTTCTTATCGAGCACCTTGTTCACATGCTCGAAATCAACTTGCTCCGGCAAAATTTCGCTGACGAGTACACGACCTACAGTGGTTTCATAGAGCTGGCCACGCACATAAGACTTAATGCGAGCATGCAAATCGATCTCACCAGCATCGTACGCCATGCGCACTTCCTCTGCTGAGGCGTAAATACCACTGAAATCGCCTTCCTTCTCACTACCAGGCCTATACGAACCTCGCGCAAACGGTTTTTCGCGCGTCATGTAATAAAGGCCAAGAACGATATCCTGAGTTGGGTTAATGATGGGCTTACCGCTGGCAGGCGACAGAATGTTATTCGTGCTCATCATCAGCACGCGAGCCTCCATCTGCGCCTCGACTGACAATGGCACGTGAACAGCCATCTGATCACCATCGAAATCCGCGTTAAATGCCGCGCAAACGAGAGGGTGGAGCTGAATAGCTTTGCCTTCAATCAGTACAGGCTCAAAAGCTTGAATACCAAGCCTGTGCAAGGTAGGCGCACGGTTAAGCAGAACGGGATGTTCCGTGATTACCTCATCAAGGATATCCCAGACTTCAGGCTTTTCTTTTTCAACAAGCTTCTTGGCACTCTTGATGGTGGTGACATAACCACGCTCTTCGAGCTTGTTGTAAATGAACGGCTTAAAGAGTTCCAAAGCCATACGCTTAGGCAGACCACACTGATGCAAACGAAGTGCAGGACCTACAACGATAACCGAACGACCCGAGTAATCAACACGCTTACCAAGGAGATTCTGACGGAAACGACCCTGCTTGCCCTTAAGCATATCACTCAAGGACTTAAGTGGGCGCTTATTTGGACCAGTAATAGTCTTACCGCGACGACCGTTGTCAAAAAGCGCATCGACAGCTTCCTGAAGCATGCGTCGTTCGTTGCGGATAATGATCTCAGGAGCGTTAAGCTCAATCAAACGCTTCAAACGATTGTTACGGTTGATTACCCGACGATACAGATCGTTTAGATCGGAAGTCGCAAATCGGCCTCCATCCAATGGAACCAAGGGACGCAAATCCGGTGGCAGAACGGGAATCACCGAGAGCATCATCCACTCAGGACGGTTGCCTGAATCACGAAAAGACTCGATGACCTTTAGACGCTTGGCGATTTTCTTACGCTTGGTCTCGCTGGTGGTCTGGCGCATTTCAGAGCGCAAAATCTCAGCTTCCGAGTGCACGTCAATCACTTTGAGCAATTCTAAAATCGCATCACCACCCATGCCCGCTTCAAACGAGCCGGGACCGTACTCGTTCATGAGCTCCTGATAATGTTCCTCAGAAAGAATCTCGCCTTGTTTCAGAGGCGTATCCCCCGCATCCATGACGATATAGGACTCACAATAAAGAACACGCTCAAGCTCCTTAAGTGTGATGTCAAGCACCGCTCCGATACGCGAAGGAAGGCTTTTCAAGAACCAAATATGCGCAACTGGCGTCGCCAAGGTCACATGACCCAAACGCTTGCGACGTACTTTGCTTTGAATGACTTCAACGCCGCACTTTTCGCAAACGATGCCGCGGTGCTTCATGCGCTTGTATTTTCCGCAGTTACACTCGTAGTCTTTAACTGGACCAAAGATTTTTGCACAGAACAAGCCATCACGCTCAGGCTTGAAGGTTCTGTAGTTTATCGTTTCTGGCTTTTTCACTTCACCGTGTGACCACTCCCGGATTTTTTCCGGAGAGGCCAAGGAGATGCGAATCGCCGAAAAAGCAGTCGGGTCTTTGGGTTTCTCGAAAAAGCTAAAAATATCTTTCATGATTAACCTTCCCCGCCTGCGGCAGATTTATCCAAGCTTTGCATAGCTACACTTCGCTCCATCAATTCTACGTTGAGACACAATGCCTGAAGTTCTTTGACAAGCACGTTGAAGCTCTCGGGCACACCGGCATCCAAGGTATGCTCGCCTTTAACGATTGCTTCATACATGCGAGTTCGTCCCTGCACGTCATCCGATTTGACAGTCAAGAACTCCTGCAGCGCATAGGCTGCACCATAGGCTTCCATCGCCCAGACTTCCATTTCACCCAAGCGCTGACCACCAAACTGTGCTTTACCACCGAGCGGTTGCTGAGTAACCAACGAGTAAGGTCCAATGCTACGTGCATGAATCTTATCGTCGACAAGGTGATGAAGTTTGAGCATGTACATCACGCCAACCGTAACGTTTTTATCAAACGCTTCGCCGGTGCGACCATCAAAGAGAACACTTTGCCCGTTTGTGGCTACTCCAGCAAGAGCTAGTTTGTCACGGATTTCCTCTTCGGTAGTCCCATCGAATACAGGTGTGGCAAAATGGAAACCGCGTCGCAATTTCTCAGAGAGCCGCTCGACATCGTCATCGCCAAGTTCCTTGATCAACTCGTAAGTTGCGCCCTTCTTGAACACATTGAGCAAGTGTTTGCGAAGCTCTGAAGCAGACGGCTTCTGGCTCTCCAGCATGCGATCCAATTGCTTCCCTAACAAAAGGCCTGCCCATCCAAGATGAGTCTCTAGGATCTGACCGACGTTCATACGAGACGGCACACCGAGAGGGTTTAAAGACGATATCAACGGGAGTCCCATCCTCAAGGTAGGGCAAGTCCTCCTCGGGAAGAATACGGCTCACAACACCCTTGTTACCATGTCGACCTGCCATCTTATCGCCAACCTGAAGCTTGCGTTTGATAGCAATGTAGACCTTGACCATCTTGATCACGCCAGGAGGTAGCTCGTCACCACGTGAAAGCTTTTCAATTTTCTCCTGACAAATGCTCTCGATAGCAGCAATCTGCTCATCAAGTTGCGCCAGAATACGAACAACACGATCGTTGCTCTTATCAACTTCAAGATGACTCCAATACTTAAGCGGAACCTCGTCCAACACCTCTGCACTAAGCTTGGTGTCCTTCGCAACAAGTACATTGCCTTTGTCATCCACAAGCTTTGATGTGGTCGTGCCGCCCGATAGCAAGCGCTTTACGCGTGCTTTGGCAGAGGCACGGATAATGCTGATTTCATCCGCCATATCTTTTCAAGCTTCTGTCGTTCGAGCTCCTCAATGACCTTGGTGCGATCATCTTTTTCGGTACCCTTGCGAGAGAATACTCGTGCATTGATGACGATACCGCCAACACCAGGAGGCACACGCAGCGAGCTGTCACGCACGTCACCAGCTTTTTCACCAAAGATCGCGCGAAGCAGTTTCTCTTCGGGAGAAAGTTGTGTTTCACCCTTCGGAGTAACTTTTCCAACGAGCACATCGCCGGGCGCAACTTCTGCACCAATGCGAATAATACCTGCCTCATCAAGGTCCTTCAAGGCTTCTTCACCCACGTTTGGTATGTCGCGTGTTATTTCTTCCTTACCGAGCTTAGTATCACGCGCTACACATTCAAACTCTTCGATATGAACCGAAGTGTATACGTCGTCTTTTTGCACGCGCTCAGAAATAAGAATCGAGTCCTCGAAGTTGTATCCACCCCAAGGCATGAAAGCGACCACAACGTTTTGGCCCAAGGCCAGTTCGCCCATATCACAAGCCGGCCCATCAGCGAGAACATCACCTGTTTTGACGCGGTCCCCAGGACGCACCACAGGCTTTTGATTGTAACAAGTGTTCTGATTTGAACGCTGAAACTTTCTCAGACGATAGATGTCTGGAAACTCACCGCCCTCACCTTCAACACGCACCACAATACGGCCTGCATCCGCAGACTCAACAATGCCATCGCGTTTAGCGACTGCACATACCCCAGAATCACGAGCTACCCGCGTTTCAAGGCCAGTTCCAACAATCGGAGCATGCGTATCAATGAGCGGCACCGCCTGGCGTTGCATGTTTGAGCCCATAAGTGCGCGGTTCGCATCGTCGTGCTCCAAGAAAGGAATCATCGATGCAGCCACCGACACAAGCTGGTTTGGAGACACGTCCATCAGGGTGATTTGATCTGGCGGAACCATCACAAAGTCGCCATTGTTTCGTGCGCTCACAAGGTTGTTGGTCAACTTGCTTGTTTTGGGATCCACAGGAGCATTAGCCTGCGCGATAAAATGCCCCTCTTCTTCAAGTGCACTAAACCAACGCACTTCTTCACTGACTCGTCCCTCGCTCACTGTGCGATAGGGTGTTTCAACGAAACCATACTCGTTCACGCGAGCGTAAGTTGAAAGCGATGCAATCAAACCAATGTTTGGACCTTCCGGAGTTTCAACCGGGCAGATACGACCATAGTGAGTGGTGTGCACGTCACGAACTTCGAAACCTGCACGCTCACGCGTAAGACCACCTGGTCCGAGTGCCGAAAGACGACGCTTGTGCGTCACTTCGGAAAGCGGGTTGGTTTGATCCATGAACTGAGAGAGCTGGCTTGAACCAAAGTACTCTTTGACCACAGCACTCACAGGTTTTGCATTGATCAAATCATGCGGCATAAGCGTCTCAAGTTCTTGAGACATGCTCATGCGCTCTTTGATGGCACGCTCCATGCGAACCAAACCAATACGGTATTGGTTCTCCATGCGTTCGCCAACGGCACGTACACGACGATTGCCGAGATGATCGATGTCATCAACGATGCCACGGCCATTCTTCAAATCAATCAAATGCCGAACAGTGTTAAGAATATCTTGCTTGGTAAGCACACCTTGATCAAGCGAAGGCTTCTCTTCACCATCCTTATAGAACTTATAGTTGAGCTTCAAGCGGCCAACCTTCGATAGGTCATAGCGGTCTGGATTGAAGAACAAGTTTTGAAAGAGATTGCGAGCTGTCTCAAGCGCGGGTGGATCACCTGGGCGCAAACGCTTATAAATCTCCAAGATTGCATCATCTTGAGTACCAATCTTATCAACGTTCAAGGTGTCACGAAGATAGCTTCCGACGTTTAGGCCATCGATAAACAAAACTTTAAAGGTTGGGACCTTAGCTTTACGAATTGCTTCGTACTTTTCTTCGGTTACTTCATCGTTGACGCCAAGAATCACTTCTCCGGTGCTTGGATCAATTACGTCTTCGGCACTGACTTTACCCAACAGCTCCGAGGCATCCATCGGCAAACGATCGATCTTCGCATCACGAAGCTTACGAATCGCAGCACGTGTGAACTTGCGATTCTTGCGAACCACAACTTCCCCTTCGACTTTAATGTCTCGGGTTGAACGTTGACCAGAAAGCAAATCAAATTCGATTGACTTAGAAGCTTTCTTCGAACTTTCAACATAGATGGTCTCTGTATCGTAGAAGAAGTCCAAAAGCTCTTGCACCGAGTAGCCAAGTGCCTTTAGCAATACAGTCGCCGGAATCTTGCGACGTCGGTCAATACGAACATGGATGATATCTTTGGGATCAAATTCGAAATCAAGCCATGAACCACGGTATGGGATCACACGAGCCTGATAAAGAAACTTACCCGAAGAGTGGGTTTTGCCTTTATCGTGATCGAAAAACACGCCTGGACTACGATGCAACTGACTCACGATAACACGCTCGGTACCGTTCACAATGAAGGTACCGTTATCGGTCATCAAAGGAATCTCACCAAAGTAGACTTCCTGCTCTTTGATGTCCCTTACAGGTCGATCTGCGGCATCCCCAGCCGAGGTATCATAGAGCACCAATTGGATAGTGACTTTGATAGGCGCAGCAAAGGTCATGCCTCGTTGCCGACATTCGTCCACGTCGTATTTTGGTCGCTCAAGCGTATAGCCCGCAAAGACCAACTCACTGGTGCCGTTAAAGTCCCGAATTGGGAAAACGCTCTTAAACACACCCTGAAGCCCAGTATCTTCACGTTCCTCGTGAGGCACGTTCAATTGAAGGAATTTCTCATACGAGCGCTTTTGAATCGCAATGAGATTTGGGATGTCAATTATTTTGGAGATTTTCCCAAAGCTATGACGTGTACGAAAATTCGTTTGTATTACTGACCCCATTAACTAGGCTCCTTATTTATACCGGCTCGGTCCCTGCGTTTCTGCAGTTAGTAATTCAAGCGGTTTTTCGGACCAAGAAAAACCGCCGTTAAAGCCGCAAGAAAACCCGCGGCCACGGCAACTCGCTACCGACGACTTAAGCTTCGAGGACGCGAAGCCGCGAAAATCACTTAACAGTGACTTTCGCGCCAGCTTCTTCGAGTTTCTTTTTGATGTCTTCGGCTTCGTCCTTAGATACGCCTTCCTTGATCATCTTGGGCGCGCCCTCGACAAGGTTTTTAGCATCTGCAAGGCCTAAGCTTGTGATTTCGCGAACTGCCTTAATGACATTGATTTTCTTGTCACCGGCAGCGCTAAGCTCCACTGAGAACTCGGTCTGTTCTTCAACTGCTTCAGCGGCACCAGCAGCAACAGCTCCAGCCACAGCAACAGGTGCAGCGCTCACGCCCCACTTTTCTTCCAAAGCTTTAACCAAGCCTGCAACTTCCATGATGGTCCAGTTGCTGAGCTCATCAACCATCTGATCTTGTGTCATGTTTGCCATCTCTTCTATCCCCACTTCTTTATTATGCTGATTCCCTACCTACACACCTCGCGCGGCCCTAGGGCTCGCTCGACATTTACATAGCTCGCGTAGCCCTAGGGCCCACTCGACAATGAACGCTCACGAGCACTAAGCACATGAGCAAAGTTTTGACCCGCAGCATTGAGCTGCCGGACAAGATCGCTTGCTGCGGCTTGCAAGGTTGCAAGCAACTGAGCACGAATTTCATCCTTGCCAGGAAGATTCGCTAGCTCCCCTTCAACGCGCTTAGCGCTGAGGAAGCTACTATCCATTACCCCGCCCTTGACGTTCAAGGTATCCTTTTCAAGGCCTTTTTTGAAGGCCTTGAGAACCTTTGCTGCCGCGGAAGGATCCTCATAGGCCCACGCAAGCGCTGTGGGTCCCTTGAGCTGAGCTTTGAAATCGTCAAGCGCATCAAGAGCAGTCCCCTCAATGGCTTTTTCAATCAAAGTGTTCTTAACGACTGCGTAGTCAACGCCCGCTTCACGAAATTTATTTCGCAAATCAGTCACTGTCTCAACGTCCGTACCTTTGAAATCAAGCAGCACGGCTGAACTTGCTTTTTCAAATCGCGAACGAATGCTGTTTAACTGCGCCTCTTTTGTTGCTTGCGATGTTGCCATCTTAGGCCTCCGCTTCAATGGTTGCAGGGTCAATCTTGATGCCAGGGCCCATCGTCGAGCTGAGCGTAATACTACGTACGTAGTTGCCCTTGGCTGCTGCGGGTTTAGCTTTCAGGAGCGCTCCCATGAGAGCTTTCACATTCTCTAACAAGTGAGCTTCATCAAAGGACTTTTTTCCAACAGGAGCATGAACGATGCCGGCCTTCTCGACGCGAAACTCAATCTTGCCAGCCTTCGCTTCTCTGACTGCCTTAGCCACATCCATGGTTACCGTGCCCACTTTAGGGTTCGGCATAAGACCGCGCGGACCGAGCACTTTACCCAAGCGGCCTACGCCACCCATCATATCCGGTGTTGCAACAACGGTGTCAAAGTCCAAAAAGCCTTCACTAACTTTGGCAACGAGGTCATCACTGCCCACGATGTCAGCGCCAGCATCTTCGGCTTCTTTAACTTTTTCGCCTTTAGCGAAAACAGCTACACGGACGGTTTTGCCTGTTCCATGAGGAAGGACGATAGCGCCACGCACCATTTGGTCTGCATGTTTTGGATCCACGCCCAAACGCACGGCAATATCAACACTTTCATCAAAGCGTGCAAACGACGCTTCTTTAACCAAGCTGCAAGCTTGATTGAGATTGTACTGGGCATCCCGGTCGACTTTTCCGGCGACCTGCTGCCTTCGCTTACCTTTTTGCATCTTCTCTCCCTAACGACGGCATCGAAACAACACCGCCTCCCACCTCAAGGTGGTCAAAACTAATCAATGACATCCACTCCCATGGAACGCGCAGTTCCAGCGATGGTTTCAGCAGCTGCCTCGATTGAGGCCGCATTCATATCCTGAAATTTAATCTCTGCAATCTTTTTTAACTGCTCACGGGTAATTTTCCCTACTTTGTCCTTGTGAGGCCGTGCTGAGCCAGAGCCGGGTTTTTTACCAAGACTTAGACCAATTTCCCGCTTAATAAGGACAGGAGCCGGGGGTGTTTTCGTAATGAAGGAAAACGATCTGTCCGAGTAAACCGTGATAACCACAGGAATAATCAGGTCGCCGTCCTTTTGAGTCTTAGCATTGAACTCCTTACAGAAGCCCATGATATTGACACCATGCTGACCCAAAGCAGGACCCACCGGAGGCGATGGATTCGCTTTACCCGCTGGAAGTTGTAGTTTGATTTGACCAATTACCTTCTTCATTGCCTTACACCGTCTTTTCTACTTGGCCGTAGTCGAGTTCCACAGGCGTCGCCCGCCCAAAAATAGATAACAACACACGAACTTTCTGCTTGTCGGTGTTTACTTCCCTCGATAGAGCCCGTAAAGTTTGCAAACGCACCATCAACCACACGCACATGGTCACCCTGCTCAAAAACGACGCGTGGCTTGGGCTTAGCCTGTCCATCCACGATCTGCTGAGCAATTGTATTGATCTCACTCATCGGCACGGGCGCAGGATGTCGACCACCCACAAAACCACTGACCTTAGGAGTATCCTTAACAAGATACCACGTCTTTTCATTTAAGTTCATCTGAACGAAAATGTAACCAGGATAAAAAGTACGAGCACTGAGCTTTTTGTTTCCACCACGGTTGTCTTGAACATTTTCTTTAGGAATTAAAATCTGACCAAAGTCCGCTTCCATCTCAACTTGTCGGATACGCTCCTCAAGCGAGGCGCGAACTTTTGTCTCGTAACCAGAATAGGCCTGAACGACATACCATTTCATACCGGGCTTGGCTTCAGCCAAACTCTCTGGAACAGAGGATGCAGCGGTACTGTTTTCGCTCTGCGTTGCAGACTCCGAATCGACTGATGTTGCTGCAGCGGGTTCCGCTACCGGTTTTATGCTTTCTTCAACCAAGTGGAATACTCCCTGTATAGATAAAGTCGGTAAGCGCCGACCACGCAGCATCCATGAGCCCCAACAAAACAGCTGCAACGATGGAAGTGATGACAACAACCAACGACGCATAGCGGGTTTCCTTGCGTGTTGGCCAAGTCACACGAGCAAGTTCTTGGGCGACGTCATCGGAAAGCCCCTTTACCTTTTGATTGCGATAAAGAAGGAAGGCACCCACCATACCAACAACTGCCGCGATTCCTGAAATAAGTTTTTGATCGGGTTCAGCAAAATAAGCCCAAACCGTATTCACGAAGTTATCAACAAACCAAAACATTCCGATCGCAAAGACTAGGAACGCAAATTGCACGTAGCGCTCCAGGCCCATGGTTCGTGTGCCCACCGCTTCTACAGATTCGTTGCTGTTACTTTCGTCGTTCATAGTATTTTCGATACGTCAATTACTTGATTTAGGATCTGGGGCTGCCTTTTACTTCACAAATTGCCGGTGTGCCACCCCCTGACGCAATTTGCTTGAAACCAGCAGGCCAGGAGGGATTCGAACCCCCAACCCGCGGATTTGGAATCCGCTGCTCTACCAGTTCGAGCTACTGGCCTAAATATGCCAAAAGTCCGTACTGCGACTTGATGGCATGTGAATTTATTAACTATTTTCGTCTATTTAGACTCCTTATGCACCGTGTGTTTACCACAGGAGGGGCAAAACTTCTTGAGACTCAGGAATTCTGTTTCTCCCTGCTTTATCGCTTTGGTGCTTCGATAATTCCGCGCCCCACACTCGCTGCACACCAAAGCAATTTTCACTCGCGTTTTCAATGACTTAACTTCACACACCAACGATTCTTCCCCAATTTTGGAAAAAATCGTTGCTTTCTATGTTTACTCCAAAATCTTAGTCACAACACCGGCACCGACGGTGCGGCCACCTTCACGAATCGCAAAGCGCTGCTTGTCTTCAAGCGCCACCACGGTAATCAACTCCACGTTGATCTTTACGTTGTCGCCGGGCATCACCATCTTCACATCATCTGCCAAGGTGATCGTTCCGGTCACATCCGTTGTGCGCATATAGAACTGCGGACGGTAGTTCGTAAAGAACGGCTTGTGCCTTCCGCCTTCTTCCTTCTTTAGAACGTACACTTCACCTTCAAATTCGTGTGTCTTTAGCGTTCCGGGATGCGCTAGCACCTGACCGCGCTCCACCTGGTCTTTTTCAATACCACGTAGCAAACAGCCCACGTTATCTCCTGCTTGTCCCTGATCAAGCAGCTTGCGGAACATCTCTACGCCAGTGACCACCGTCTTTTGGGGTCCGTGAAGCCCAAAATCTCCACTTCCTCGCCGACTTTGATCACTCCACGCTCCACACGTCCGGTCACCACCGTGCCGCGGCCCTTGATGCTAAACACGTCTTCGATCGCCATCAAGAATGGCTTGTCGATGTCGCGCTTTGGCTCGGGGATCCACTCATCCACTGCCTTCATCAAGTTCAAAATCGACTCAACACCCTCTGGCTTGCCTTGAAGTGCTCCGAGCGCACTGCCAGGAACCACTGGGATGTTGTCGCCATCAAACTCGTACTTGCTCAGAAGGTCGCGAACTTCCATCTCCACAAGCTCAAGCAAATCTTTGTCATCCACCGTATCCACTTTGTTCAAGAACACCACGATCTGCGGCACACCCACCTGACGCGCCAAAAGCACGTGCTCTTTGGTCTGCGGCATCGGGCCATCGGCAGCACTCACCACCAGAATCGCGCCATCCATCTGCGCGGCTCCCGTGATCATGTTTTTGATGTAATCGGCGTGTCCGGGACAGTCCACGTGTGCGTAGTGGCGGTTGTCCGTCTCGTACTCCACATGGCTCACTGCAATCGTGACAATCTTACTGTCGTCACGCACCGTGCCGCCCTTGGCAATGTCAGCATAGGAAATCGCAGAGCCGCCAAACTTCTCGCTCAGCACCTTGGTAATGGCTGCGGTGGTCGTTGTTTTTCCATGGTCAATGTGACCAATCGTGCCAACGTTCAAGTGGGGTTTCGATCTTTGAAATTTCTCTTTCGACATGGCCAATATCCTCTTTGTCTAGTCACACCACAGTTTTAAGCAGCGTGAGCACTCACTTCACATACAATCTCTCGCAGCGCCAGCGCTGGCTTGATATTTTTCACGGAGCCCAGGATGAGGATTGAACTCACGACCTCCTCCTTACCAAGGAGGTGCTCTACCACTGAGCTACCTGGGCACAATACATCTAGCTTTTGTTGCTTGCTAGGACGTCGCCCGAGCTTTTTCTGGCTTCGGCTTACCTCCTCGCTCCTCGTCGGCAAGTACCGATCATGTACGTGCCTCCTCGTCGCTGTGGGGGCGCTCGAACCCAGAAAAGCTCGGACGACGATTTAACTGCTACTTTTTCATGTTCCCTTTTTTGGCCGCCGGGTGTGGGGCGCTCGAACCCGGAAAAACCTCGTGCGAAGAATTTCCTTCTCACTTTGCGTGACTGCTTTGAGCTAGCAGAGTTACCAACCAACTTATTTGGCGCATCCGAAGAGCTCACCATGAATTGGGTGGGAAAATGGAGCGGGAGACCGGGCTCGAACCGGCGACATTCAGTTTGGAAAACTGAGGCTCTACCAACTGAGCTACTCCCGCATACTACCGATACTACTCTTCTATCCAGCTCAACATGCTTTTTCCAAAAGCGTCGCATAGCTTGGGAGGTGCAAGCGAGAGAGCCTCGGTTTCGAGGAGCCCGCGCAGCGCACTCATGTGCGTGAGCAGGCACCGCAGAAAGCGAGGTTCTCTCGCGCCGCGCATCGCAAGCTATGCGACACTTTTGGTGGAGGGTAGTGGACTTGAACCACTGTAGGCATAAGCCGGCAGATTTACAGTCTGCTCCCTTTGACCGCTCGGGCAACCCTCCGCAAAACTGGCCAGATGGCCCAGCTTTCGGCTTACGTCCTCGCGGGAAATCCTCACATACAGCACGTATGCTCCGGTTCCCCGCTGTGGGCGCGCTCGAAATCTGACCCATCTGGCCAGTTTTGCCATTAACATCTTTTAATTTAATTTTCGACCAAGCCAGCAACGGCTTACGTCCTCGCGGAGAATCCTCACATACAGGATGTATGCTCCGGTTCCCTCTCTGGGACTCGAAACCTAGATCATGAAAACACAAACGCATCGTTTGACTAACAAATCTTTCCACGAGGCTTCCGTGGGTTCGAGTGCCCCCACAGGACCGAGGAGGATGGTACTGCTGTACCTGACGACGAGGTCCGAGGAGGTAAGCCGAAGCCACGGAAGCCTCGCGGAAAGTCCTCGCAAACAAAACGTCGTCTGCATGCGGGGTGGAGCTGGCGATGGGACTCGAACCCGCAACCCCCTGCTTACAAAGCAGGTGCTCTACCAATTGAGCTACGCCAGCACGAGGAGCCTTGCTCGTTCTGAAATGACTCCACTGCTCGTCCAAATCTACAGTCACGGACGCACCTCACCATACGGCCCAAAAAGAAGAGTGCGCTGTGTACTCTTTGCACACTTCTATGTCAAGAGATGACCTCAGTTAAAAACGCCTCTTTAGAGGCACAATGGCCCAAGGATACTGGATCGGCAGCAACGAGCAAGGCATCCTTGCCGCGAAATGGCGAAACCAAGCACGCTTTGCATCTAAGGACAGTAACGACAATCTTCACAGCGGTAGATCGCCGACCAAAGATTCCTCCCTCCTTGAATCTAAATGTCCAAAGAACCATCCTCCCTAAAACGAAAAATTCAAATTGTCATAAAAATCCCATAAAAATTGCCAAAAGTGTCTTCTTTTTACCAAAAACACGCCAAAACTGGCAAACCAAGTCTCTTTTTCACAATTCATAAAATGCTATCCCGATGACTTCTGCGCTCCAATCGATAGCTGCCGCGTCCTCACCAGCAGCTTCGATGCCTAGCGTAAGCCCTCCGTCTCTATTAACCACCATTTCGGAAAACAGCAGCGACCGTCAAATTGCATATACTTGATCTTTTTTGCTCATCATTCGAAGAACAAGAAGCACACAAAACACCTTTCGCCATAAACGAATGATCCAGCAGGACAAAAAGCAACCTTATCGCTTTTGCGTCAATGAAAATCACTAAACAACATATCTCGACCTGGCTACAAAACAACCGCTGGGCATTCACGGTTGGACTTATCGTCCTGTGCCTCTCCTATTTGATTCTTGAAAGTGTTTATATTTTACACTTGCCGCTCATTGTCGATGAATATGGGGGCTTCGCTCAAGTCGAAAAGCTCCGCTCCGAACTGCCCTATCGCGATCATCGTCCTTATAAAACCGTCCTTGGTTATTATGTACAACTCTTACCCACTTTATTTGTGCAGCCCATGTGGAGCAAACTGCTAAGCATTAAGTTCTTCACCGCTGGCCTTGTTTCACTACTGTTTTTAGTTACGGGGCAACTGCTTCGCAAAATCTATTCAAGTGGAGCTCTGCTGCTCGCGATGGCGTTGCTTTTTTCGATGAGTACTTTTTTAGAACGCTCAGCAGAACTCCGCGTTGACATGCTAACGAGTCTATGTGGCCTTCTAAGTTTGGTTTTTCTACTGCGAGGACAGTCGCAATGGAGTGGTCTGCTCGCCGGGCTGTCGTTCTTAGTTTCGCAAAAGGGCGTGTACTTTATTTTCGCCGGAGGACTTGCTCTCTCAAGCCTTGTGCTCCTTAGCCATCCGCGCCGCAATGCTCTGAAACAACTTCTTGGTTATGCTTTGCTTTTGTGCGGCACTATCGCCACTTACTTCCTGTTTTGGACCATCGTTGCATCCTTTGATGCTGTGACAAACACGGTATTCGGTTCAGGCGTAAAGAAGATAGCCACACAAGTCTTGTATAATCTCGATGACCTTAGGATGTACTGGTTCCAGTCCTTGCTGCGAAACCCACTCTTCTACCTGCTCGCCCTATTTAGTTTGGGGCATCTTTTTTGGGAACGAAACAACGAAAGCCATGTGCATAAAAACCTCAAACTTGTCATCTACGGCTCCACGATGCTGGCTTTTTGTCTTTGGCACCGTCAGCCCTGGCCTTATTTTATCGTTATACTTCTGCCAACATTTTTTGTGCTGATTGTTGATTTGTTCGACGCTGAGATAAAAAGAGCAAAACACACAAGCTATCTTGGCCTGGCGATTCTGCTCTGCTTCGGAATCATCTTCCCACTGCAACGCAGCAAAGCGGTACTTGCTCAGGATAGTGGCTATCAAAAACAAAACATTGAACTTGCGACGGCGATTCTGCGGCCTGAGGACAGCTACATGGCTCTTGCACCTCTCTTCCCTCATCATCAGCATCGCCCACGTAGCCTGAGATGGATGGACTACCCACGCAGCGTGCAAACGGCAAACCTTCCGCCTGAAGAAAAAAAAGAACTTGTTCGCGAGCTTAAAAACGACCCTCCCAAACTGCTCGTGCAAAACTACCGCTTTCGGGGGCTGCCACCTGGCATTCGACGCTATGTACAAAAACACTATGTGCATTTGCATGCTTCAGTCTTTGTGTTTCAGCTTTCTATCCCTAAACAGACATCCAATTTCGAATTACCTTTTGACGGTCGCTACACCATCTTGGGCAGCCCCGGAGCCATTGAACTGGATGGAAAGGTCCAGCACGGAAAAAGCACTTTGTTTCTCAAAAAAGGTGTGCACTCGCTTACGCCTTTAAAGCGAAGTATTCATTTGCGTTTCACGCCGCAAGGCATCGATCCTCTGATTAATCCCAGATATAAAGACAACATCGAATTCTTCCCAGACCTCTACCGCTATTGATCGCGCTTGGATGATTGTGCGCTACAATAAACGTCGGTAAGCCAGCAAAGCCGATGCGGTTAAAAGAGCGCCGAGAGTAAGTAGTACGATAAGCCAAATGGCTTTTATTACTTGGGGAGGGAAAAGCTCGGCTCTTGTTTCTTCATTGCGAAGACTTAGCGGTTGGCCGACAAAAGCAAGAAGGTTTTTATAAGCCATCAAAAACAAAAAGGGATACACTTCAAAGAAAACGCGAAGCTCCGCCCACACACCACTTTAAAGTAGCCTACCATGAGAGGCAGCGTCATAAGGGAGGCGCTGCGAAAAAGACGCGGCTGATCCTTGAAACCGTAGAACACGGCAATCGCAACTGCAACCAATGCGACTTGCGCTGAATAATCAAACCAAAAGGCTGCGTTCCACAGCAAAAACAAGTTGCTCTGCAGATAACCACGAAGGTAGTTGTCAAACTGGCTGGACTCCGTCCCTGGGTCAAACAACGTCCATAAGCCCACTCGGAGAGCTGCATACATGCAAGCTTGGCCAAGCAGGTGTTTGAACCAAGTTTTTCGTGGCAGATCGCCATAGGTATAGGCCGCAAACGCAAGACTAATCACCACAGCCGTTTCTTTATTAATAAAAGCAAAGCTCAATGCGACATAAAAAAGAAGCCACTTTTTCTGTGCGAAGAGCAACACCGCCAAAGGCACAAGCGCAAGGACAAAGGGATCGTAGAAAAAGTGGCCGCCTTGCCTAAACAAATAACTCATGAAGAGCAAAGCCATGGGCGCTACCAGATTGGCTTTCCAACCACGAGACACAAAAACATGCTGAAAAATTTTCTTAACAACAAACAAAAAAGAAAAGAAACACAGCCATGTGACCCCTGCAAAGATCAGAAAGTCTAAAAGAAGATGCGGAGGGGTACAGCTGCGCTTGGCGAACTTCTTCAAAGAGGGAAACTTGCGCTCCAAGGACCGAGCAATATTCGTCCGGATTTCTTTATCCAATAGTTCATGGCTGCCTTTCATGAGCATGGGATAAAGAGCTCGCAAAGCATAGGGACGCCGCGTGGTGTTTTGGTCAACGGAGACAAAGTGCACGCCATCTTTTGCGCAATTATGTAAATGCATGTCGCGCAGAAGCCACAAAGAACATACAAAGGTGCACACGCCAAAGTAGAAAACAAGCCACGCAAAGCCGTACCAAGTGTTAATATCTAACAAGCGTTGTCTAAGCATCGATCGAAAAGAGAAACTTTCTTGTCTAATCCGCTAATCGTGGGAGATTGAAACTCTGCAGCTGAGCAAAAGGCTATCATTAGAGGTCTGGGATTGCCAAATCCGTTGCCTCCCCACAACTCCGAATTCACGACATAGCTTAAATGCCCAGGTTACACCATGGCGAGCGAAGTAAAACTAGAGCTCTGCTTTACGCACAGACCAAACAAAACCATCGTACCAAAAATGCATGAGCGATACAGTTAGAGTGATACTCCAAAGCATAGTGTAGTCCGTATTGAGCGCTTGAACCCAATAGCCATATGCTCCGGTACACAACAAGAATAGAATCAAAGCAGCTGGTTTTGCATAAGAGCTCTTCTTCAAACCGAAAACAGAAACGATGCTACGCTTTTCCAAGGCCCAAACAATGCCAAAGTATTGCACCGCATGAAATATGTTCATGATAAAAAAGGACTCGCCCCAACTATTAAAGCCCCAAGTATAAATACTGACGACACCTGTGCTGCTCAACAGGTAAATTTTGATCCAAGAAATCGTGTGCCCTAGCTTAGCAAGTCGCCAATAGGCATAAATGTAGTAAACAACAAAGGCGCTTCCACCAACAACGACCGCCCAAGTAAAGTATGCATGATGGCTTTGCATCCATGGGGGAATACTTAAGAAGAAAATATCACCGACGTCTTTGTACTCATTAAAATCACCGAAGTGATCCATCATGGAAACACCCGCCAATATTGGCCCGGCATAAAGCAATTGATTAATCCAAAAATCCAAACGTCGACCTTCAAGAGGATGATTTCCGGCCTTGCTATCGTAAATTCTAGCGAAGCCAAAAGTCTGAGCACCCGAATGATAAACGTCCCAAAAGGTTGCTACTACCGATCCCGTAACCAGTAGCCACGGGGAAAGATTCATAAGGCCCCAAACACAAAGTGGGACAAGTAAAAACCGTAGGCGATGCTGCTGGAAAATGTATTTATTGGCATGCGAGCGAAAAAAAACCGCTACAAGATGAGCATGAATAATGATGCCTAAGAACAACCCGGCTCCCGTATATTTCTGATCCCAAAACAGAAAATGCTCTTTGGTGAAAGTCGAGCCTGAAATAAAGATGCCAGCAAGAAGCGCAAGCACGGGTGGTGAAAGAAACAACAACCAATCATACCAAAACGAAACCATGTAGCCGCGTGAGTTCAGGTTTAGTTTGGGCAAAGCGCTGTGCAAGGTCGGTGTTGTGCTCGAATCAGGCAAAGTTAGCTGCGAATCCATGGCTGCGGGAATGGAACTACGAAATGCCGTCACGATTGATTTAGCGTAATAGAGATCCAAAGTTGAGGTAAAGCAAGTGCTGCAAAAAAGGGCGGATGTATCACTACATCTGCTTATCTTATCCCAGTTGCTTCGACAGTGTGCTCCGATCCTTCAACACCATAAAAGAGCGTGCCATCTTCCGGAAGCCATTCCTCGTACGCTTTGACACGGATTCTCTCAAGTTCAGCTCGCGTTCGTTTTGTCCACGCACTCCGCGTACCGGTGCGTTCCACGATGCGAAGCGTGAGCTCCCAATAGCGAATCGCATGGCGTACCAAAGGCTGAAGCAAAGCTTTGAGTTCGTCGTGATAAGTGCCCTCATCCGTTTTGCTCACATCACTGGGAAGAGGCGCTGACATGAGATCCTGCCAAAGCGCTTCGTACATTCCGCCAATATGATAACCGGCAGCCACAGCCCAATGCGGCACAGCCCAGCGTATGCACTTAAAATATTCTTTTTGTGCATCCAAAAGCAAGTTCACTCTTTTTTTGAAACTCTGACGTTGCTCGTCCCTATTTTGTTTCCCAAAAGCAACAGACTCCGCTCGAGTGCGCAATACCTCAGCCAAGATAAAATTAGCCGCAGCGACAAAATACCGATCGCCAAATTCTGAATGAAGATCAATTGACTCGTAGTATTGCAGGGTTTGTCTAGCCTGATGTTCCGCGCTCGCAAAACGCCCGAGTGCAAACAACGCCTGCGCCCGAGAGGCCATAACTTCTGCACGATCTGCGATGCTAAGCGTTTCATCTTCCAAAAGCTTTTCCGTTCGCTCAAGGGCTTTTTCATTTCGTTTAAGCCTTATCTCGAGGGCCAGCAATCGAAGGGAAGCATGTTTGACATCATCGGACGTAGGAGCACGTTCAAGAAGCAATGAAAAGCGCGTGGCGGCTGCCGCAAAGTTATTGGATTGCTCTAAACAAAGACCCGCATTGTACAAAGCGGGGGAAACATATCCACTGGACAAAAAAGTGTTCACTAATTGATCGTAGTAATGAACAGCAAGCTCACATTGACCTCGTCGCAGAAAACTGTTTCCCTTTCGAAATAACTGCTCGGCATCATAACTATGCAAGCTATAGCCTCCTCCGGGGTTTCTCATCGTAACGATGTGGACTTCATGCCCGGATCTCGTCGCACTATCGCGTGTGGCCGGATCGCCACCGCACGAGAGCGTGCACATGAGAATAAGGCAAAGCCAGCTGGCCTTATGAGCAATCGATACAAGCATCATCTCTAAAATACCTGGCTTTAGGGTATTTCGCACCCTTTCCTCCTTGTTGTAGGCTCGGACTCCCATGCGCACCTTCATTATTTGTGTTCTTGTCATGCTTAGCGCCTGTGTTGCTTCTTCCCGAAGCAAGCCAGATGACTTTTTAAAAACCAAGATAAAAGCGGCTCAAGGGAGTGGACTGAGCATCGCTTCAGTCCCCGGAAGCCATCCCGAACTCTTCAAAGT
The DNA here is from genome assembly GCA_016699535.1 of Myxococcales bacterium. Taxonomy (NCBI): domain Bacteria; kingdom Pseudomonadati; phylum Myxococcota; class Myxococcia; order Myxococcales; species Myxococcales bacterium. The sequence continues at coordinate 1,692,831 of CP064980.1, read as the reverse complement.
AAGTTTGTGGATCAATGCCGGATTTCGAGACGCGATGCCCGGTCCAGTTGCCGCAGCAGCTGCCCAGATCGCGGCCACACGCGTAGGCGACTATGCAGAAGCCTACACCTACCCCGATGCTATCGAGATTCACGCAACCTGCCCTCGCTTGCTCTGGAAAAGTTGCACACGGCAACTTTTGGCCTCTTTTAACACGCGTGAAGCCAGCGACTACGAACTGAGTCAAGCGCAAAAAAAGCTTAAAAACAACGACAATCCGGAATTGGGCAATCTGGATTGGACTGTTTTGCTAAAGCTTCTAGGAAAACAGGGAGCTCGTTTCTTTCCCAATACTCAAAACTTCTCGGTAAAGGCAAATCGCTCCACCATCGCAGCTTTTATGCAGCAACAATTCGCGCCAAACCGTGCGCTCATTCTTGCCGAGGGCGTGCCAGACTTTTCTGCTTTTGAGGACTTCGTGGTTGGAAATACATCCCACCTCGCCCAAGCAAAAAGCGCAGCGACGCGGGATCTTAGCTTAGACGATGTTTTCATCCTCAAACTTGTTCACCCTGTTTGGGGAGAGCTGGCTGCATCAACCGATGAATTTAATTCAACACCGTTTGTCTCCGCCGGCATTGAAGTGCGAGGAGGTGTTCTGCTGACCCTGCAAAGCCAATCGACTGACGCCAATAACTTCGCGGAGCGCTTGGGGTTTGCCTTGGCTCAAGTTCAACAACAACATAACGAAGAGACAAACTGGAAAGATCGTTTTTTCTCAGCGACGGATACGATGACAGCAGTCGGGTTACACTGGGCCGCAGCTCCTTACAGCAAAAGCGATTTCTCAAAACTTTCCCTTGCTCTACGTGTTCCGATCAAATGCAATGCAGAAGAAGTCGACCTTCATCTAAAACGAGGCATTGCCGCAGCACGATTGAATACTTCTGCCCAAAGCACCGATTTTGGCAAAGAGGCAATCCTTGAAAACGGGGCGCGTGTTTTGTGGGAAAAGCATGCCCCTTCCGGCCGGATTGAGTTCGAATGGGCGGTTGCTAGCGGAGCCGCTTTTGATCCACCGCTTCGCCATGGACGCGCTGCGCTTATGAGTCTATCAACTTCGCTTAGCTGCGGGGGACTTCCAGAAGCTGTCTTCAAGAGCATGCTGCTAGAAAACGATATTATCCTCCGACCTTGGGTCGATGCAAATGCATGGGGCTTGTACCTGAATGCGCCTGAAGAAAAATGGCACGAGGCGCTCCGCCTGCTACTGCACTGCATACGCATGCCCTCTTTCAATCAAACCACCTTGCACCAAGCCAAGTACCTCCTCCGGCACGAGATCAGCAATCAAGGACCCGCCGCGGATTTCTTTATCGCTGTGGCTCAGCAACTTGCGCCGAGCACTCCCGGAGCTATTTTTCCGCAGGGATCAGAGCAAGGCATCTCCATGTTTTCTCTTTCCGAATTTCGCGATGCCTGGTTGGAGCATGTTGTTGGAAACAACATTCAATTTCACATGCGCGGCGAACTGCCAATCGATACAGTATTTGAAATGGTGGGTAAAGCACTGGCAAGATTCCCAGAGGGGAAAAAGAGTGACCTGCCACCCGAAGGGTCCAATCAAAGGAAAGCAACACCGGAGCAGCCCGAACAAAAGCAGCCTAACCGCTGGCTTGTTTTGTGGACCAAGCCGTCAACCGACTCTAACTCCAAAAAGCGCTGCGGTAGCTTTTATGCACGCAATGGCGCAAGGCATTCGCAAACAACGTGGTTACGAAACAAAGTTTTCCTTTGTCGAAGAATGGAATTCCGCCATTTGGGTAGGACTGCAAATCGAAACCAGCTTCGATGAGCAAGCAGATCCGGTCGAAGAATTTCGAAATGTGGCGAAAACCCTCCGTTCACAGGGCCGCTTTAGGGGCTATGCAGCCAGAGTTTTGCAGAATGCTGGGATGTGGCCGGACTACGAAAGTCCACTCGCGCGCTTTTTTACACTTGCAAAACAACTGCCTGAACAAGATCCTTCAACCATCGAAGCTCAAGTTGAAGCTTTCTCCGAAGTAAAGCCTTCGGTAAGCCCATTTTAGGGTGCCTTGGCCGTCGGTACAAAGTTAGTCTGTTATTGACAGCTTGTGCTACGCTTTCTATCTCTTCCGGTGGCAAAGGCTTTTACCGAGGCCAAGCTCCGTACCGTGACTTAACACAGAGAGTACATCGACTATGAAAATCCTCGTTCCAATTAAACGTGTGACCGACCCCGACAATGCAAATAAAGCAAAAGTATCTGCTGACGGCAAATCGATTAACACCGATGGCATGGAGTACAAAATTAATCCTTACGACGAATACGCACTAGAAGCAGCTCTTCGTCTCAATGAAAACGCACAAAGCAACGAAAAGCTTGGAGAGACAATCATCGTTTCTGTCGGGCCCGCTGAAAGCACACAAACCTTACGCCAAGCCTTGGCCATGGGAGCCGATCGAGCCGTGCTTGTTAAAGCAAATGACACGGACCTTGATTCTTTTAGTGTGGCCCAAATTCTAGCCAAGATTGTCGAAAAGGAGCAGCCTGATTTAGTACTCATGGGCAAGCTTGCGGTCGATAGCGATGCTAACGTCTGCGGGCAAATGCTCGCAGAACTTCTTGGATGGCCGATGGCAACGCAAGCGCAGGACCTTGAAAGCTTGGATGGAGGCAAAAGTTTCATCGTTGGACGAGAAGTGGATATGGGTGAAATGCGAATCAAAATTCAAACGCCGGCGGTGATTACCTCAGCGGACCGCATTCTTGCACCACAAGCAGTCCGCAACGGTGTAACGCCAGCGGATCATGCCTATCCTGAAGCCGAAGGTGGTCGATATGCCTCGCTTAAAGGAATCATGGCAGCAAAGAAAAAACCTATAGACGAACTCGAGCTCAGTAGCCTGGGCATCACGCCAAGCCTAAAAATTAAACATATAAGCTTCAGTCTCCCAGCAGCACGATCCGGACAAACAACCTTTGTTGAAAACGCGAGTGACCTTGTCAATAAGCTTCGCTCTGAATCCAAAGTTATCTAAAGGAGATTGACCATGAAAACACTTGTTGTCGCTGAATTGCTAGATGGAAAGCTCCGAAAGAACACCTTGTCGGCTCTTCGTTTTGCTTTGGACCTTAAAGAGAAAGCGCAAGCTCCCTTTGATATTTTAAGCATTGGACAAGGCGCATCGAGCGCCGCTGACGAATTGAAAGGCTTCGGCGCTGAAACGGTATGGAGTACGGAAATCGAAGGGGGCTACCTTGCCGAACATTACGCACCAACGATCGCCGAACTTGTCCAACAGAAGCAATACAATGTGATTGTTGCGACAGCGACCTCTTTTGGCAAAGATCTCTTACCCAGAGCAGCAGCCCGCCTTGATGCTGGCATGGCAAGTGACATCACTTCGATGAACTATGATGGCCAAAATTTAAGTTTTGTTCGCCCCATGTATGCAGGAAACGTTTTTGCAACGGTGCAAATTTCAACTCCCATCCAAGTCGTGACCGTGCGTCAATCGGAGTTCGGCGCAGCCGAAGAGCAAGGCAGCCAGAGTCCTATTGCGCCCTTTGCTAAAATCACGGCCGGACCCACTGATAAAATTGAATTTCTGGAGCTAAAAAGCGTAAAAAGTGAACGACCCGAGCTCACAGATGCGAAAGTCGTCGTATCAGGCGGTCGTGCCCTAAAAAGCGCTGACAACTTTAAAACATCCTTGAACCACTTGTTGATGAACTTGAGCCGCCATGGAGCCTCTCGCGCCGCCTGCGACGCAGGATACGTCTCTGGGGATCTTCAAATTGGGCAAACTGGCAAAGTCGTTGCGCCCAACCTCTACATTGCAGTAGGTATCAGTGGCGCTATCCAGCACCTCGCTGGCATGAAAGGCTCAAAGGTCATTGTTGCAATCAACAAAGACAAAGAAGCACCGATAGCTCAAGTCGCTGATTATTTTTGGGCAGCCGATCTTTTGATGCTGTGCCCGCGCTCACGGAAGAGATAAAGAAAATCAAAGCCCAAGGCTAACATGCAACGTTTATCCATTTTAAAACAATGAAATCGTTACCATCACAGCCAAGGGCCAGCATTTGCAAGTCAAAGGACGTCGCAGCATCGAGAGTGACACCTGCTGGAGTGAAAACCTCGCCGTAAAAAAACGGTCCTCAAGCTATTCAAAACAGAAATGGGTCACTGTTTGCAGCACGGCAAAAAACGATCCTCGTGCAGAAAACGGTCGCTATGAAATCAAAGCACAGGGACCTGAGAAGTTAGTGTTTAAAGATCTGAGTCGCTATGACTGGAAACTTCGCGGCTCGCATTGTGTTGCGACGACCACTTCAATTCAGTTGCATACTCGAGTCCATGAGACGCCGGACAAAAGCATTCCAGTAGACAAAATGCATGGAAAAAAGCGAGAGAAAGACGGTCAAATTGAGGAATCTGAACCTGAAGAGCTTGCCGATCTGATTATAAATCGCTGGAAAATTGGAACGAGTTATGATTCTGCCCCTGAAAACACCGAGCCACCCACAGAGATAACGGCGCCATTTCAACTGGAAAGCTACGCTCCGGTTGCAAATAATCCGAGCGAAAAGCAGGATATCTGGCTATTATTAGCCACTTGCTTGGGTGTAGCCGCACTTATTATGGCGTGGTGGGCTCTTCGCAACAGGTAGGGAAAACTAGACAAAGACGTTACACCGCGCCAAATAAAAGGCATTAGCTTGATCGCCGCCGGTCAGACCGGCTATGCTAGAGTAAGAGGAATTGGTAGCCTACAACGCTGTATGCTGTACTAAATCCGCTGAAATAACATAGGAAATCAAAAAGCGAATGAAAATCACGTGCGAAGCCTGCGGCGCAAAATACTCCATTGCCGATGAAAAAGTAGCTGGAAAAGCTTTTAAGATTCAGTGCAAGAAATGCAATGCTTCGATCGTTATCCATAATGAGCAGCAGGGTGTTTCTGAGACCGACGATAGTAGCACTGAACTTTGGCACGTCGTAGTCGATGGGGAACAACAGGGACCGCTTAGTGCACAGCGCGTGGGTCAACTCATTGCAGGTGGCGACATTGATTGGGATGGCTACGTCTGGCGGGAGGGTTTTGATGACTGGAAAGTTGCGCGAGACGTCCAAGAACTTGTCCAAGCCGTAAAGGGATCCTCCTCTGTTTCATCCCAAGCCGCGATTCAAGTGGGAAGCAGTGCCGATGAAGCCGATTTGTTTGATAGCGACGATGAAGTCACGCGTGCTCAAAGCACTGAGAGCGTCAAAGATATCATTGCATCCGCATCGAAAGTAACTCGCGCTTCGGCAGCCGCAGGAGCCGATTTGTTTTCAGCCAGCCCCGAGCCCTTGCCTGCAACGGCGCCCGCTGCGCAGCCCACACCTTCAACAGCAGCCGCCTTCTCTCCTTTTGGAAGCGCGAACGGGCCAAACTCTGCAGCAATCCAACCAAGCAACTCTGAGTCGTTAGGGAGCGCTCCTTCAAATGCAGGTGACGATAACTTAATTGGAGCTCGTCACGAAAACTCCGTACTTTTTCATTGTCCAACCTTAAAGATCTCTCGACCCAACGTCCCGAGACCCAGCAACAGTCTGCCGCCGTAAAAGCCGGTGTACCTGCTGGGGCAGCATCCGATGACGCTTCCGGTCTAATAGACATTAAGGCACTGGCATCAGCAGCAGGCAGCACCGCAGCAGCAACTCAGAACAGGGAGTCCTCTTCCTCGATTGCCGACCAGGTGTTTTTCAGTGCGCAAAACAATATTCCACTCGCACCGCTTGCTGCTCCGTCCTTGCGCGCTGAGTCTAGCTCTGAGCTCAATAATAAAACATTGCTCATTGCGTTAGGGGTGGTCGGTATTTTAGCACTGGTTGCTATTGTCCTCGTAGCAGTCTCTATGTTTACAGGCTCTGACGACAAGCAAGACACTCTCGCATCGGCACCAACCGCTATTAACAGCCAAGCCGCAGCGACAGCTCAACCGACAGAGCAGGAAGCTCCTCAGCCTGCAGCAACGGTAGAGCAACCGGCGGGAAAAGAAGACCCCTCTACGGAAGACAACGAAAAACAAGCCAGTGATGAAAAGCAGGACAAGAAAAAAAGCTCGTCGCACCGCACTTCTAAATCACGAAGCAGCGGAAAAACATCATCGAAATCAAATGACACCGCAGAGACGACAACCAAGAAATCATCGGGCAGTATCGATGACTTGCTTGATCAAGCTATTTCGGGTGGCTCCACTAGCAGCGCTTCGTCCAAGAAAACTTCAAGCAACTTGCCTAACACACCGAGTCGTTCCGATGTGGTTTCGGCACTACGTGCCGTAGAAGGAAGTGTTAAAGCTGTGGCGCAGGTAAAACAGGAATCGCCCAAACAGCCATTCGTGTAACCGGCTCAACAGGTCGAGTTGCGAGTGCAAAAGTATCAGGAAATTTTGCGGGTACCCCAGCAGCAAGGTGCATCGAAGGCGCCGTGCGCAAAGCCCGTTTTCCTAAATTCAAGCAGTCTAGTTTCAGTATCAACTACCCGTTTAGACTCTAAGAAAACAAAGCTACGCGATCGAGCGAAGGTATTCTAATGCAGTACGAATACCAAAGCCAGTGCCGCCTTTGGGCGTATCACCGTGCATTGTTTCCAAAAATGCCGGGCCAGCAATATCAACGTGCACCCATTTGTTTTTGCCAATGAACTCTTTTAGGAACAGCGCTGCCGTGATGGTCCCTCCGTAAGGTCCATCGCAATGTTTCATGTCGGCGATACTGCTCTTCAAAAGCTCTCGTAAATCAGTATCGAGAGGCATGCGCCAATACATCTCGTCTTGCTGTTCGGCAGCCACAATGTAGCTCTGTGCAATGTCATCGCTGTTTGAAAAGAAACCAGCGCGACGCGGTCCAAGGGCCACCATGCACGCTCCGGTTAGTGTTGCATGATCGATGAGCAAATCCGGCTCAAGTTCATCTGCATAGCTCAACGCATCGGCCAGAACAAGTCGGCCCTCGGCATCGGTGTTGATGATTTCAACCGTTTTGCCATTCTTTGCAGTAAAGACGTCACCAGGCCGATAGGCATCGGCTCCCGTCATATTTTCGGTCGAAGCCACCAAACCATGAACTTCAACGGGTAGACGTAATGCTGCTGCTGCTACGACAACACCAATGGTCACGGCAGCACCCGCCATGTCGCATTTCATATCCAACATAGCTTTCGAAGGTTTGATACACAAACCGCCTGCGTCAAACGTAATGCCTTTCCCAACAAAAACAATTCGCTTTTTTGCTTGAGCAGGCTTGTAGCTCATATGCACAAAACGCGGCTCCTGGGCGCTGCCACGGTTGACAGCCAGAAGCAGGTTCATGCCCATGTTTTGAATCTCCTTCTTATTGTAGATTTTGCACTTCGCCCCAACCTGATCACAAGCTTGCTTTGCCGCATCAGCAAGTGCCGTTGGCGTCAAATCATTCGGAGGGCAATTCACTAAGTCACGAGCGAAGTTGACGGCACCACCAATGATAGCGCCTTCTTGAAGCGCACGTTCTAGCTCCGGAGTGTTCTGAGATTTATCAACAAGAAGCACTGCTCGGTTAAGTTTGGTCTTTGGTTTTTTACTTTCAGAAAAATAACGATCATAGAGATACGAACCACCTAACAAGCCCTCGGCTGCGGCGCGTACTGCTGGAATATCGGTCTGTGGAAGAATCAACGCGATGCTGGTGAAGCGTCGCGCATGCCGCGCGGTTCGCACCGCAATTGTCCTGCAATGCGCTGAGCTAACCTTAGCCGCGCCTAACCCGACAAGAATGATACGCTTCACTTGGCCTTTGCCTGAAAACTGGAATTGAAGTATTTGCCCCTTGCTGCCCTTAAATCCCTCTTCCGCAATCACTCGCTTCAGTGCGCCACTACTCATTCGATCCAGCTGCGCGAGACTTTCGTCCTTTTTAGCTGCTTGGAATATACTCCCAATCCAACTACGTCTGCTTTGATCTTTTTAATTCCGTCGGTGGCCAAACTCAGTTTCATGAAGCCTCTCTTTTCGTGATTACGAAGTGCATCCTGCCACGGCCCACGCCGAAGCTCAACTATGCCGCCTGACGGTCGCCGGCTCTAAATCCGCCAATTCACCAAATGCTCGCGCTAAGTACTGAAAAACTCAAAAGGCCTCGTTTGGTCATCAATTTGCACTCAACAAGCGCATTCTAAAAACCCAAGAAGGAGATCTATGTTCCACCGTAAGACCATCTCAGGTATATTTCTATCAATCGCACTGGCAAGTCCGGTTGTAGCGCCAAGCAAATCGTTTGCTGAGAAAAAAGAAGAGGTGCAGGCGCCTCAATCGCCACAGCCGACCGATTCGCTAGAAATCAATCTCAACACAGCAACCCTAAAAGAGCTCATGCTACTTCCAGGGATCGGCCCAGCGAAAGCAGAAGCCATTATTAAGCTCCGTGACAAACGAAAAAGCTTCAAGAAAATCCATGAAATCTTGCGTGTAAAAGGCATTGGCCGCAAAACGCTAAAACGACTGCAACCCATGTTGAAGCTTAGCGGGGAAAACCACGTGCCGAAGGCAAACAAAGAAAAACGCAAAACTGCTCAAGAAAAAAGTTAGAGGCCTACAGGCCACCTTTGATGCGTCGAACGCTGGCTCCGACCGCTGCGAGCTTATGCTCTAAACCTTCGTAGCCGCGATCAAGATGGTAGACACGCCGGATTTGAGTGCTGCCCTCAGCCACCAAAGCGGCAATAACCAAACAAGCGCTTGCGCGCAAATCGGTAGCCATCACCTCGGCACCTTGAAAATTTGTTGGACCAGAAATGGTGGCCTCTCGGCCATGCAAAGAAATGTTGGCAGCCATGCGCCTAAGTTCACCGACGTGCATAAAACGATTTTCAAATATCGTCTCAGTAATCTTTGATTGCCCATCAGCCATACACATCAAGACCATTAACTGGGCTTGCATATCGGTAGGGAAGCCAGGAAAAGGCGCGGTTGTAAGGTTGATGGGCGTGAAAGGCAGCTCTGCAGAGACCCATAACACATCTTCGTTCTCTTCCACTTTTATACCCATTTGGCGAAATGCATCACAAGTCGCTCCAAGGTCTCGTGCGCGAGCTCCAACAATACGCCCTTCGCCCCCCGTCGCAGCAACCGCTGCCATATAGGTGCCGGCTTCGATGCGATCTGGCATCACGCTATGATTCATCCCACCAAGCTCGCTCTGCCCAACAATACGAATGGTGTCGGTACCATCCCCTTCGATTACCGCTCCCATACTGCGAAGGGCACAGGCAAGATCGACAATCTCGGGCTCTCTGGCAGCTTGACGAAGGATGGTTTCGCCTCGCGCAAGTGTCGCGGCACACAAAAGGTTTTCAGTGCCTGTCACGCTAGGAGTTTTCAGTGCTATATCCGCTCCGCGTAAACCATGCGGCGGTACGGTGACATCGACATAACCGTGCTGCAGCAATACACTCGCCCCGAGAGCTTTTAGTCCGTCGACATGCTGATCGATGGGCCTTGCTCCTATGGCGCAGCCTCCGGGCATCGAAACGCGTGCTCGACCGTAACGAGCTACCAAGGGGCCAAGCACCAACACCGAGGCACGCATTTTTTTCACAAGATCATAGGGGGCTTCGTATTCATGCACGCCCGTGTTCTCAATGCTCACAGTGGAGCCTTGCCGATTGGTTTTCAGGCCTAAATGCTCAAGCAAACTAAGTGTTGTCTGTATGTCACGTAGCTGTGGAATATTTGTAATCTCGTGTCGCCCCTCTGCCAATATCGAAGCACACAAGACTGGGAGCGCTGCATTTTTCGCTCCACTTATTTTTATTTCCCCGCACAGACGTCGTCTGCCTTGGATGACAATGCTGTCCATAAACGGCCTGTACCCCGCTCTTGCCGCTTAGGCAAGCATTTGTGAAAGTCGGCCACGCAGTACGCAGACGACAGGAGTTCAGCTATGCAAGGGATGCTCCGAGGACAAAACAAAATATCCCTACAAAAACCAACCCGCCCCAGCGGACTGCTTCGTTTTTGAGAAGCTGCTGCTCAGGACCGAAAGCTCGATGAAAAAACACAAAAGCGCCACCTACCCAAAGAGCAAAACCCAACAGCAAAACAAGAGTCCAAAACGTATTGGGACCGCGAGAATGTTCTAGCTCTGAGAAATAGTCTTTGCGCAACGACGCTTTGCTCTTTGCGACATCTTTGGGAAGAGGGGGCAAACTTGCCATGAGGCTGGCGATCTCTCGGTTGCTACGCTCGAGATAATCACCATGCGGTGTATAGAAACTTCGCGAAGACATGATAGCTGCCCGCATTGAACGACGCGCGGCAAGCGCGCCATGCACATCGCCTGACTTTTTGTAGGTGTTCGCAATGCGTTCAAGTTGATCCAAGGCACGTGTAGGTGTCGAGAACAAAGGCAGATACCATCGCGCCGCGCGGCGATAGTGCACAATGGCGGAATCAAGATCGCCGCTCTTTTGTAAAGTAGCGGCTTCTTCATATTCTGCATGCGCAGCTAGCGTTACACGAATGACCATCACGGCTAGCACGATCAGTAGTGCCAAATAAACCATGCGTTTTTCAAACGATGCTTTGCTCACAAGAAGTCTCTTTTTCGAAACAGCAGCGCGGCAAAAAGCAGCAAAATAGCCGAATAAAAAACGGTGTACCCGAGTGTCATGCCAAGATACTGAACGGCGCCTCCCTGATCGTGCAGCTGCAGGCTAAGAGCGCGGTAGCCCGGAACATACAAACTAAAGTTTGGAACCACTTCTGCTAAAACGTGCATAACCGAGCGGATGGCTGGGGCAAGCACTTTTGATTTCATGGTGGCCATTTCATGCGCCGAGCGCCCAGCAACCCAAACGCCAAAGGTAAGCACCCCGGTTAGAAAAGGAGTCGAAAACGAAGAAAACAGCAATGCCACCGAACTCAGCACCACAAGCTCAGCAATGCTCAATGAAAGCATCGCTGCCATCGGAAACACGGCGATATTCGCTTTCCACAGAAGAAAAAGGCCCGCCACAATGGCCAAAAAAGACCAAGGGATGAGTACGGCTGTACGATCACGCACTCGCCATAGCCCCAAAGCCAACGCGAGAGCCAGCGCCCCAGGAACAAGGCTCATGATCCAAAAACCTAAACCGGCTTGCAAAGCCATCACCCAAAACTGAACAAAACCCATGGTCATCACAAACACAGCGCCCGTTAGACCGATGCCAAAAAATTTTCCGACTAGAAACTCCGCACGGTGAATGGGTTTGGGAAGAATAACGTAGAGTGTTTTTCGCTCAATCTCTTTGTACAAAAGAGACGATCCCAAAAACACACCCACCAGAACCGTAAACAAGGATATGGATGCCATACCAATGTTTCGGACAATCCGCTGCTCTTGGTTCAACGATAGCTCAGCAAGCGCAAGACTAAAAAGAAGCACCGCCGTTGCAAAGGCCAGAACTCCATAGAGCACTCGGTCGCGCACTGCTTCACGAAAAGTATTCAACGCTATTGCATAGACTCTAGAAAGCACCGTTATTTTCCGCCTGTTAGATGAGAAGTTGATTCGAACACCGCTTGAGTGCGGTTGACGAGATCTTTAGACAAATAGTCACCTGTTGCAAAAAAACTAAACACTTCTATACCAACGAGCCACATGCACAAAGCAACTGCGCCCGAAACCGTACGCCAGCGTCGACGTACCGCATCGTTGCTAACCCAGCCTCGAAGCACACCCCAGGCTACGATGCCCTGGGCCCATTGAAAACACACGGCAGTGATACCGAGCACATAAAGCACAATATAGATTGGCTTCCCTGCTTCAGCATAAAGCGCAAAAAAAACAGCCGATGCTAAGTCGGCCTTTCCAAGATTAGACAGCCAAAACTGCCAAAGATGAACACTGCAAAAGACAATGACAACAAACCCAGCGATTCGCTGCAAACGACGAAGCCCAACACTGCCATACTGAGAAGGAGCAAGACCTTCACCGCGGATTGCTAACAACAGCCCCGTATACGCGTACAGAAGAAATGGAATCACCATCGCTAAAACGGTTAGCCCGATTCGCGCAGCACTCGGCAAAAGCTCAAAACGAGCGTAAAAACTAGCTAGACCTTGCCGCGCGGCCCAAAATTCCCATAGCTGAAACAAAAATAGGCCATCAATACAAAGCCCGATAGCGCTCGCAACCGCATAAGACTAAAATTGGGTCGCGAGAGGCGGGTAATGGCCTCTTCAGTAATCATCATGGCCGAAATGTTCGACGCTTTCGGCCATGCGGTCAAGTCATTGGACGGGCGCAACTGTAAATAGAGCCAAGCGCCGCTCAATTGCCCGAGAGATCGCCCAGGTTGGGGTCTGTGAAACAAGTCGGAACAACGAGCCATAGCCGAACTTCTCGACGCTTCGCTCCAGGCATGCCGTCTACAGCGAGGAGGAGCAAAGCCGTATTCCAGCTCCAAAATCGAATCGACTGGCTCGTCCGCTACCTTCGTTTGAGGCAAGCAACTCTTACACGATAGGCCCTGCGATAGGTTATAGTCGAGACATGCAAAAGCATGCTCCGGTTCTTCTTTTGGTGAACCCTACCTCAGGAGGAGGTCAGGCACGCGCCAAACTGCCCGCTATCGAGGCGACATTTAACGAATGCAAGGTAAACTACCGCCTGCGCTTCACGGAAACCGACCTGCATGCCGCTGCCATCGTACGTCAAGCCCTATCCTCTCGCCCTAAGGTTGGTATCGCCGTGGTCGGTGGAGATGGAACGCTCAATGAAGCGGTCAATGGTTTTTTCGCAGACGATGGAAGTTTGCTTGGTCGAGAAAGCTGGTTAGGGCTACTCCCCTCGGGTTCCGGCAGCGACTTCGCGCGCAGCATGCACTTACCGAAACAAGGCGGCGAGGCCGTGCGCTACATGCTCGCATCCGCGACACGCTCCTTGGACGTTGGTCATGTCAAGTACACGACAGAGCATGGGCAGATGGCAGAACGCTATTTTCTTAACATCGCGAGCTTTGGTTTGAGCGGTGCTACGGATCGCATTGTCAATCGGTCCTCGAAACTTCTTGGCCGCTTTGCCCATCTCAATGGAGCGTTGCGCGCTCTCCATCAGTACAAGCCCCAGGATATTGAACTTATCCCCGATGGGCGAGGAAGCATTAAACGTAAAAGTTGGTGCACGGTTATTGCCAACGGCCAGTTTTTCGGTGGCGGCATGCACATTGCAAAAAACGCTAACCTTCAAGATGGCTATTTCGAGCTAATCGATATCGGCACCATGAGCTTCTTGAAAAAACTGAGTTTTGGAACGTCCTTGTATGGCAACACAAGCAAACTACCTAATGAAGTCATTGCACATCGCATTCAGCATTTGAAAGCTCTACCGAGCGATCCGTCATCCCAGATACCCATTGACCTCGATGGCGAGTCTCCAGGCTTCTTACCTGCAGAATTTAAGGTCCTTCCGCAAGCCTTACGCTTCCGTGGCTAACAATGACCTAATTTTTACGTGAATAAACTCCACTTTGTGGACGTCAAATAGCTGTACAACTATATGTAAGCATCTAAATAACAAAGGTTATTGGGACAACTTCTGTCGTGCACACCAAGCAAATTCGATTTCTGTTTGCGATTTTCTTTCTTTGTGCTTTGCACATGGTGTCAGCAGAACTAGTCACCGCATCGCCTAAAGCAACCACGCACAAGCCAAGAACACAAAAACAACGTGTTCAAAAAAAACGTGCTTTGCCCTACCAATCGTGTCGAAAAATTCGCAACAAAGCTAAGGCTGCTGCGTGCATCAGACGAAAAAAGCGAATGCTTCGAAAAAACCTAGTGCGACGAGGGAAAACACGCACTCATCGAACTTCGACTACTGCTGCAAAGCAACGCAATCCCATTCCGCAGGTCTATCCTGAGCTTAGTTTTCTACAACAAAAAACAGCAGCCTCGGATATCCCTACAGGTAAAGCTATTGCCAGCACCGACAGTGACACGTGCAAGACACTTCTAAAAAAGCACGACGTTGAATTTACCAATCTCGATCCGGATGAGTTTCAGAGCATCGAGCAGCCCTTGTCGCTTCAAAGCGATATCGGAGGAATCACTGTTCACACACATGGAGGACACGAGGATCAAAGCATTCTGGATTGCCGCCTAGCATTGGCTATTCTGGCATGGAGTCCCATCTTACGCGGCGCAGGGGTTATCGGCATCGAACACTTTTCGATATATCGTCCTGGCGCAACTGTGGCAGGCACCTCCAAGCAAAGCGGCCATGCCACAGGTCTTGCTATCGACCTATCCTATCTACGTTTTGAAGAAGACACTTCGCTCAACGTGCTCGATCATTGGGAAACATACAAACGAAACACACCGCCTTGTGCATCCTACCCAGAGCAAAGCGAAGCTAATCGTCTATTTCGAGATCTCGTCTGCGAAGCTTTCCATCGAGGACTGTTCCAAGTGGTGTTAACCCCCCACTTCAACAAAGCCCATCGAAACCATGTCCATCTCGAGCTTGTCCCCGAGGTCGACTGGACCTATTTGCGGTAGTTTGAGGTTTTACTGTTTGGACCGCTGCACAGCAGCGCTCCAAACTCTCTGTCCTGCGGGGCTCGGGGGAAGAGCAGCTTGACCGCTGGGGGTGGGGATCATAGAAGGTGAACGCATTTATGCTTGGACTTTTATGCGATACGGACCCCTCGTGGGTCGAGGCGGCTCAGGCCGATTTGGATGCTTTGCTGTCCGATCATGCCCACTGCGAGGTCAAGGCCGCGCACACCGCGCTGAGCCTTGTGGCCAAGTTCGCTGGCGAGCAGCCCTCCTTGGCTGCGCCTCTGTCCGCCCTCGCCCAAGAAGAGGCCGAACATTTTGGACTGGTGCATGAACGTCTGGCCTCTCGCGGCAGCACTCTGGGTCCTCCTAGCAAAGACCCCTACGTCAATGCCTTGCTGTTGGCGAGCAAAGAGCTTGATCCTGGCACTCCCCTTTTGCTTGATAAACTTCTCATTTCGGCCTTGGTTGAAGCGCGCTCTTGCGAACGTTTCCGTTTGCTGTCTGAGAAACTAAACGACGCTTCATTGCGAAGCTTCTACCGCGAGCTCATGGCTTCGGAGGCTCGACACTATCGTTTATTCCGCGAGCTCTCGGAGCAGTGCTTTGGGCTGCTCGCATCCAAACGCCGTTTTGAGCACCTTGCAGAATACGAATCGAAGGTAGCATCCCAGCTTCCTCTTGGCCCCACGGTACACGGATAGGCCCACCCCTCGAGCAAAGAAACCCAATTTATGTCCCATACAAAACCCAAGACCGAACACTGGCTCAGCGAAAATATCAAAACCCTCGGCAGCGCCCTTGCCTTAGCCATGCTCATTCGCATCGTCCTGTTTGAAGCCTTTGAAATCGAAGGGCCCTCCATGGAGCCAAGCCTCTTGAACGGCGATCGAGTGGTCGTGGCCAAGTACAAGTACGGCCTGTTTCTTCCCTTTACCGACCATGCTTTGTTCAACTGGAGCGGGCCCAAAGCCGGTGATGTCGTCATCCTCAAAAGCCCCATGGAAAACATCGACATCGTCAAGCGCGTCATCGGTGTGGCCGGAGACACGATCGAAGTTGATCAAGATGCGATCATTCGCAACGGAAAAAAAATCTCCCACAGGAGCAAGGGCGAGTGTCTTGACGATGCATGCTCAACCTACGGTGGGTCCTCCGATTTATTTGAATGTACTTTATGGGAAGAGCAACTTGGTGAGCATCGCTATGCGGTAAGCTATGCCACGGATGCGGTGGATAATATGGTCAGCACCCGCAAAACTGCTATTCCTGAAGGCCATGTATTCGTGATGGGCGATCATCGCGATCACTCCAACGACAGCCGTTATTTTGGCCTCGTTCCGGTCAATCGAGTCAAAGGCAAAGCTCTTAGCATCTATTGGTCTTCGCAAAATGCCGACGACTATCTGAACATGGGAAAACAGCCCCCTTCGTGGTGGGAACGTATCCGGGGCTGCCGTGTAGGCAGTCGGATCCGCTGAGCAACACCATGACCGAAACAGCTCCCATACCAAGCACAGCGCTTGAGCTATGGTACAGCGCCACCCCTACTCATCGTTCGAAAAGCGAACAGCATTTTTGCGCCATTCTCTCGGATGACGAGCGCGAACGCTGGAAACACATTTCTCATCGAGCCACACAGTGGCAGTTTTTATGTGCACGCTTCATGCTGCGTTCCGTACTCAGTAAGCACCATGATTGCAAACCCGATCAATGGCGCTTTGCTTTTGGCAAACACGGCAAGCCCTTTATTGCTTCCCCAGACAACGCTAAACATTTGCAGTTCAATATAGCGCACACGGATGGAGCAATCGCGCTCGCCTTGGGACAGCACCATTACCTTGGCGTTGATATCGAAAATCAGTCCCGCTCTGCTAATATCCTGACACTCGCCAGACGACATTTTAGTTCGCACGAATTTGATCTACTCCAAAACAAAACAGAAGCTGAACAGCAGAAACTATTTTTTGAGCTTTGGACACTCAAAGAAGCCTACATGAAAGCACGCGGACTTGGTTTTGCTCTTTCGCTCAAACACATTTGCTTTGAGTTGCCGCTAAGTGATTCCATTCGCCTTCTTGCAAACGAGCACTTGCAGGACAACGAAAATGCGCAATGGCTTTTCTCAAGCTATCACATCATGGAGCACTACAGCCTTGCTCTGGCCGCAAAAATCGATGGCCACGGGCCAGAAAACGTCACCCTTAGCAAATCTGAATTTGGCATTATTTGAGGCATAAAACATGCCAACCATGGCAATGTTCCGATTATTTAATGCCATTTTTGGCAGGTGCAGCTTGCATCTCTATTTGTATTTCATGCGACAGATCTGTTTGCTTGCTGAGCAACGCCTTATGTTGCTTGAGCAGAGGATGCCATGCATGAAGTATCAGACTCTGTTCAGAGTCGCCGAGTTTGGGCAAGTTATCGATTTCAAAACGTCCCTGCGCGTCCGTCATCGCAAATACGGGATGACCAAGCACTACCAAATCGACCACGCCACAGGGAGAGGCAAAACCGCAACTGATACGCTGTGGCCCCACACCATCAAGTCGCGCTTTTCTGCTTGTGCCTTTGAGGATAGCCTGCAAAAAAGAATCGCGTTTTAGCTTCGGAAGAAAGGGAAAATCGGATTTGTTTTCAATGACAAGCTCATCGCCTCGCACTGCTGCCAAAAAGCTGGGCTTGAGACGACAGTTTTCGATGCGCATATGCCGCTTTTTTGCTTCGTGTTTGGGTGCAACAGAAAAACCAGTCACGCTAACTAACACCCCTCTAAACCACGCTGAGCAGAAGCATGCAAAGGCTGAAAATCCTCTTTACTCAAAGCCGTGCAGCTTGCCGGCCAAGACGAGGGCTTTTTCCCAGCAGAAATGTAGCCGAAAAGAGGGCGCCCTTGCAGGTCGGGCAGCGCTTCACCTTTTTTCAAACTCACCACGCCTCGTAACGTGCCTACGGGAACATCCGGTCGCTCAGCGCGCGTCTGCGTCTCGGGCGAAGTTTCTTTTTCTGCTACCAAAGGATGCGCCGGTGAGGCTTTCTTTGCATCCTTCGATTCTTTGCTGCACCCAGTTATGCCCGCCAAAAAAGCAAGCATGCAAAGTAGCAACACGCAATAGCCTATGCTCGTGCGACAACAAACAGTTGAGGTGGTTTGACGATAAAACTTAGACAAGACGACCGGCCGCTTCAATCGCCCAGTCAAGATAGTTCTGGGGCGTGATTCCCATTTTGATAACAAAAAATGCAGCCACGAGCAGGCCAACGACAACGTATCCAGAACGCATCGGCACCGCGATGGGAGCACCCGGCTCAGGGCTCTTCATGTAGGCAAAGACAAGCACCCGCAAATAATAGTAAGCAGCCACTGCACTGCTAAGCACCCCAAGCACAGCAAGCCAGGTCATCACGCCGCCCATGCTCACCGCTGCACTTAGCACGTAATACTTCGCAAAAAATCCCGCTGTCGGAGGCATGCCCATAAGCGAGAGCATGGCTACCGTTAAGGGCAAAGCCGCCAAAGGATGTCTTAGACCCACGCCTGCTAAATCTTCGTAGCTTACAGCTTCTTTGCCGCGCGAGCCCATGAGAATCAGCGAACCAAAGGCAAGCACGTTCGATACCGTGTAAGCCATCAAATAGTAAAACACGCTTGATAGCGCTGCATCGCCCATCTCCGTTGAAGCAGCAATGCCCATCAAAATGAAGCCGGCATGGCCAATCGATGAGTACGCAAGCATGCGTTTGACGCTGCGCTGCACGATAGCAGAGAGATTGCCCACAATGAGACTAAGTGCCGCCAGCACAGCAATCACACTAGGCCAACCTGTCACAAAGTTGGAGCTCAGCGGATCACCAAAAACCACAAGCACAATACGCGCCATAAGCGCAAAGGCTGCCGCCTTGACCACCACGGACATGTAACTGCTGACGGGCGTCACCGCCCCTTCATAAGCATCGGGAGTCCACATGTGAAAAGGCACCGCGCTTACTTTGAAAGCGACGCCCACGATGAGGAAAACCATAGCAAACATCACCAAACGGGTATCCGCACTGCCCTGGCTTATCTGACGGCCGATCGCGACAAGCTCGGTTGAGCCGGTGGCGCCGTAAAGCAAGGCCGATCCGAAAAGGAAAATCGCTGCTGCAAAGGACCCTAAAAGAAAATATTTAATCCCGCCTTCGGCCGAACGTATCGAGGAGCGCCGATAAGCCACAAGGGAGTAAACACCAAGCGACATGGTCTCAAGGCCAATAAACACACTGAGCAAATCAGTGGCCCGTGCAAGCACCATCGCACCAAAGGTGCTGAACAAAATCAGCACGTAAAACTCACCGCGCTCGAGATCATGCTCACGCAGGTAAGCGCCGGCCAACAAAGTGCACAGCGCAGCTCCGCCACAAATCACCACATCGAAAAACAAAGCAAGGCGATCGACCGCAAGGTAATTCCCAAAGAAAGCCGGCAAGGTGTAGTCCTGATGATGGCTCCAAAGAGTGCAGGATAGCGCCACAGCCAAAAACAAGGCGCCTGAAGCAATGAATGCATAGTCAGGGGCTTTCTTGAACACAACATCGGCCACCATCACAAGCAAGCCTCCCAATGCGACGCAAAGCAATGGGGTAAGAGGAATCCAAGCGCTCATGATGCATCTCCTGGTAGTGCTCGCGCCGCGCCAGCGCGCGCTCGACGTAATGCTCGCGCCGCCTCAACGCGCGCTCGACTAAGACTATCGCTCTTTGGGGAAAGCGCACTCACTGCTGCTGCAGCAGGCGCTTCGGGCATCGCTTCAGGTTCCGGCTGAACTGCGGGAAAAGCTTCGAGCAAACGCGCACTGTCGTCATTGTAAATGGCAATGAGTTTTGCATTGTACTCTTTTACAAAACGACCGACCGACGGTTCCATCGAATCAAGGAAGGTCTTTGGAAAGAGTCCTATCCAAAACACAAACACCACGAGAGGCAACAAAGCACGAAGTTCACGCCGAGAGACATCCGGTAGTTCTTGATTCTTAGGATTGCTAAGCGGGCCCCAAAACATCTTGAGCACAGCATGAAGCATGTAAATCGCAGCCAAGATTACACCCGTTGCCGCCAATGCGGCAAAGGTTCGTGGCCACGGAAGGCCTGCTGCGCCACCAAAACCTGACACGAAAGTGCTGGCAAGAATCATAAACTCGCCGACAAAGCCGTTGGTGCCGGGAAGGCCGACTGAGCTCATGGTGATAATCACAAAGAGCGTCGCATAAACCGGCATGACTTTGGCCAAGCCGCCAAACTCATCGAGCTCACGTGTGTGACGGCGATCGTAAATCACACCCACGAGTAAAAAGAGCGCGCCAGTTGAGATGCCATGACTGACCATTTGCAAAATGGCGCCAGAGATACCCTGCGCATTCATTGAGAAAATGCCGAGCATCACAAAACCCAAATGGCTTACCGAGCTATAGGCTACCAGTTTTTTAACATCCTTTTGCACCCAAGCGCAGTAAGCGCCGTAGATGATTCCCACCACAGCAAACTGCGCTAGGAACATTGGCGCCAACTTGTGCGCTGCATAAGGAAAGAGCGGCAGCGCAAAACGGATGAAACCATAGCCGCCGAGCTTCAGGAGCACCGCAGCAAGAATGATCGAACCACCCGTTGGGGCTTCAACGTGCGCATCGGGAAGCCAGGTATGGAAGGGAAACAGTGGCACTTTGATGGCAAAGGCCAACGCAAAGGCAATGAAGAGCCAATACTGTGCGCCAACAGGAAGAACCAGTCGCGTAAGTTCTTGGATATCGAAAGAATAGTGCCCTGCAAGAGCTTTGTACTGCATCACGGTGTAAAGAATCGCCACGAGCATGAGCAAACTGCCCACCATCGTGTAAAGGAAAAACTTAACTGCTGCGTAAACACGTCTCGGGCCGCCCCAAATACCGATGATGAGATACATCGGAACCAGCATCAGCTCCCAAAAAACGTAAAAGAGGAACAGGTCGAGCGCCACAAACGCACCAAGCATACCGACTTGAAGCAACAAAAAGGCAATGGCGTACTCTTTAACTTTGGTGTTCACAGAGCTCCACGACGAATAAAGCGCAATCGGTGTAAGCAAGGTGGTCAGAAGCACAAGCCACAGGGAGATACCGTCGATGCCTAATTTATAAGCGATCCCTAAGCTTGGTATCCACTCGATCTGCTCAATCAACTGGTAGTCGGCGCCGAAGACAACCTTCGGATCGCACAACAAACCGGCAACGGAAATCACAAACTCAAGTAGCAACAATGCCAAGCTAAAGACCCGCACCGCTCCTGGGGATTGCCGCGGGAAAAACAACAAAGCAACCGCTCCGAGCAGCGGTAGAGCCAGCAGCACACTAAGCAGATGAGGAATCACAAAGCACCTCCAAAAGTGGTCAAACTGGCATGGGGCTTGGCTTCACCTGTCTTTGAAGATGGTTTTGCGCCAAGCACACTGCGTATTTTACGTTTCTGCACGTTGCCAAAAGCATTTCGAACGGCCACCGTACTTTCGACATAGGTAGAGGCACGCAAGGTTACACCGTTGGGCACTAGGCCAAGGTAGAATCGATCGGCAGGCCTGAACTCAACCACACTTTGATGCGGGCCTACTTCACGACCGCCAGCAAACAAAGGATTGCCATTCGGCCGGATGAAAAGAGAGCCGACAATGCGCAACCGCGCTTCGCCGATCCGAACGGTATCGCCCGTCAGCATGGAAATAGGCGTACTCACTAACCTGCCTTTAAACAACACCTGAGCGCCGTGAGGCTTAAGCAGGTAGCGGCCATGTCTCAGCACCAGCTCTGGCAACTTAAAGCCACTGCCCTGTGCATGCCAAGCTTCACCCAGGAGGTTAGCAGGAATTTCACCTTCACTTAGCTCAATCTCTTTGCCAGCACCACTAAGCAAAGCCGCGCCGTACTGCACCACCATGGCGCTTGTGGGTGCATAGCGCTTATAGACTTCTTGCACCGCTGAGCCGTACAGCATCTTGTTGAGATACAGCTTCTTACGCTCACCAAGTGCCAAGTGAATCTCCTTGCGCGCTGGAGCAAGACGTCCGCCCTCAATAAAGAGCACGCCACCCTTCGGTTCTGCGTTGCTAAAGTCGCTTACCTGCTGAGCACTCGATGCACTCCATGGCGTTTCAAATTTGCCATCGGAGTTAAAATCCCAGCGATACATATAGCCAAGCCCCTGCGAAGCTTCGAACTCCACTTGCTTGCCTTCGGCATGCGCTTCAACTTGAGCATGTGGGAACAAAAGCCACCACGCGACAAACACAAGGCCTGCAACGAGTGCAGCAGAATAGGAAAAAATCACGCCAGTTTGGATGCGGCTAACCAAAAAGCCGGCAAGCCTTACCAGAACTGCAATAAGCTTCGTAAAGCCATCCACGACATAGCGGTCAACCCCAGCTAGCAGACGAGCAAAGCGCGCCATCGGTCGAATAATCAAAAAACCATAAAGCTCGTCCACGCGCCATTTATCAAGCAACAATTGATAGAGACCTGGCATAGCCTTAGCCCAAGTTTCGGTCGTTGAAGAGGGTCCGCGACGGTAAAGGCCATACGCCGCTCCGATGCCAAGCAAGGCTGCAGTGCTGCCCGAAGCCATAAGCTGAAACGAAAGACTGGCAGGAGCGTGAGCCTCACCACTGTAGATTTCAACACTTGCAACGCGGAAAACCGGCTCCAGCCACAAGCCCCAAAGGTTTGGCAAGATATGCAAAACATGCGGAAAGCCCAAGTAACCAACGAGCACTGCGCCAGCACCAAGCACAGCAAGTGGCACCGTCATGCTTGATGGTGATTCATGAGGATGAGCGTCGCCGCGGTACTCACCTGCAAAGGTGAGTAGATAAAGGCGAAACATATAAAAAGCCGTGAAGGTAGCGGCAATCAACAGCACAATCAGCACAAAACTGCCAAGCCATGGAATGGGAAAGAAGCTTGCGCCATGCTCCGAGCTACCAAGCGCTGCGCCGAGCAAGATTTCATCTTTGGAAAAGAAACCACTAAAGCCAGGAACGCCCGCAATCGCCAGACAACTTACCAGAAAGGTCCAATGGGTTTTGGGCAACTTCTTTCGAAGGCCACCGAGCTTGAACAAGTCCGCATCACCATGCGCTCCAACGGCGTGCATCACCGCAAAAGCGCAGTGAGTGATCCAACCACTGCTACGACCGCCATCGCAGTTGCGCTTTGAGCAAATACTACTGAGAGACGACAACAGAGATAAACACCCGCCGTGACCATCGTGGCCGCGTGAATCAACGCCGAAACAGGAGTGGGTCCTGCCATCGCATCCGGCAGCCAAATGTACAGAGGGATCTGTGCGCTTTTGCCTGCGCAACCGAGCAAGAGCAGCAAGCCAATCGCCGTTGCTAAGGTCATCGTCACGCTGACGCTCCCCGGCATCAACATCGATGAAAGACTGCCCGCACTGGCATTGATGGTGTCAAACTCCAAACTATAGACGGTGCTAAAGAGCAAAAACATCGCTAGCAACACGCCAAAGTCACCAATGCGGTTGACGACGAAAGCTTTACGTCCGGCTTTGGCGTAGTCGGGGTTTTCATACCAATAACCAATCAAAAGATAGCTACACAGACCAACGCCTTCCCAGCCCACAAACATCACCGGCATGCTGCTGGCAAGCACCAAAATCAGCATCGAAGCCATAAAGAGATTCAGATACGCAAAAAACCGAGCGTAACCCGGATCGTCGTGCATATAGCCGAGACTGTAGATGTGAATCAACAAACCAATGCCGCTCACCATGATCGCCATCACTGCACTGAGGCGGTCGAGCACAAAGGCAACTTTGATGGGAATGGTATGTTCACCTACGGCTAAAGAAAACCATTCATACACTTCGTAACGAATGGGATTTCCGCTGTACCAAACCTGGCCTACCACAACGAGCGCAAGCACAAAGGAGAGCGCAACCGTGCCAACACCAACCAAGCCAACCATACGCTTGGTACTGCTTCGTCCGAAAAAACCATTGATCACTGCTCCAAAAAGCGGAAGCAGCACTATCCAAAGTAAGGTACGTTCGATTGCAAAACCTAAGTTCATAGCTATTTCAATGCCTCAACAGTTTGGCTTGATCACTACGGATATTTTTCTGCAAGCGATACAAGCTAATAAGGATAGCAAGACCTACAGCAGCTTCTGCTGCAGCAACCGCAATCACAAAAAAAGCAAACAACTGCCCGGTATGATTGGCGGGCATCCAACGATTGAAGGCAATGAGCGTGAGGTTCACGGCATTGAGCATCAACTCAATCGACATGAGCTGAATAAGCACATTGCGCCTCGACAAAAAACCCATCGCTCCAATGCCAAAAATCAGAGCAGACAGCGCAAGATATTCTCCCAAACCTACCTGCATAAGTCTGTTCCTTTCACGTCGCACCCGAATCAGCAGCCGAAGAGGAAAGCGGTTGAGTGTGCTTTGTGTCGCCCTGGGCTAACTCTGCACGACGATCTTCCAAGGCTTTGATTTCAGCACGACTTCGGCCTCGGGCCACGGCAATCGCCCCCACAATCGCAACAAGAAGAAGAATGGATATCAACTCGAAGGGCACCAAAGCGCCTGCGCGAATCACTCCTCCGTGACTTGTTCCGAAAAGCTCCTGAGAAAATGCCCGCACTCCGCCAAACGTTGCACAATCCGAGGAAGGACTCTCAATACATCCTTTTATCGCACCAGCTTCTCGCTTTATATTGGCCATACTAAAAGCAAGTGCCACAGTGACCAGCAACATCGCACTTACGGCCATGCTGCGTACAATCACACCACGCTCGGTGCCTTCGATCACTGCGCTCGGGCCAACGAGCATAATAACAAAGACGAAAAGCACGACCACCGCACCGGCGTATACAAGCAACTGCAGTGCAGCAAGCATCTGCGCATGCAACATAAGATAAAGACCAGCAAGCGTTATAATGTGAAGCAATAGCGCCATGGCTGCACGCAAGGGGCTGCGCACCGAAACGGTGGCAAGCGCTGAACCCAAGGCCACCAACGCACAGATATAAAAATAAAAATTAGACAAGGGGATCATGCCGTTGCTCCTAGCACCAGCGAACGGGTCGAATCATCAAGACGCCCAAAGCCGCGTTTGTTTTGCGCGGCTTCGATAAATTCATCACGAAACTTCTGTACCATCGCTAACATCGGCATGGCCGTACCGTCTGCAAAAGCACAAATCGTATTGCCCATCATGTTGTTTGCTATATCAACCAACAGCGCCGCATCTTCAGTCTTGGCTCTGCCCTTGCTAAATCCATCAAGGACATCGACCAGCCACCCCGATCCTTCTCGGCACGGGGTGCACTGACCACAGGATTCGTGTTTGTAGAACTTCATCAGATTCAAACATGCATCGACCATGTTAACGGAACTGTCCATCACGATAGCGCAGCAGGTGCCGAGCATAGTGCCTAGCGCACGAAAGGTATCCACTCCCATCGGCACATCGATATGACTTTGACCGTGCCATTTATGCAGCGGGTCGTTTTCATAGGGCGCATGAACAAGATCATCAGGCCTCAGTACCGGAGTTGAAGAGCCGCCAGGAATAACTGCTTTTAGCGGACGATCTTCATGCAACATCCCACCACCGAAATCGTAGATAAGCTCTCTTAGAGTCAGTCCCACAGGTGCTTCATAGATGCCAGGCTTTTTCACATGGCCACTCACGCCATAGAGCCGGCTTCCACCATCGCGCTCAAGTCGGCTAAGCGCAGACCATTTTTCCCCACCCATTTCCAAGATACTGGGCACCGCTGCAATGGTCTCAACATTGTTCACTAGGGTCGGTTGGCCAAAAGCACCAACTTGCGCAGGGAAAGGCGGCTTGAGCCGAGGTTCGCCACGTTTGCCCTCGAGCGAGTTCAGAAGCGCGGTTTCCTCACCACAGATATAAGCACCGGCGCCAGGATGCACATAAACGTCGATGCGATAATCTTTGCTAAAGGGACTCGAGCCGAGATAACCCTTCGCGTAGGCTTCTTTGATGGCATCTTCAAGACGCTTAATCGCAAACTGCAACTCGTGCCGTACATAAATGTAAGCCACATGAGCACCCACCGCATAGCAGGTAAGAATGCAGCCCTCGACGAGCGCATGCGGATCTTTTTCCATGATGGTGCGGTCTTTAAAGGTACCCGGCTCGCCTTCATCGGCATTGACCACCAGATATACCTGCTGATCGGGACCTTGATTGATAAAGCCCCACTTAATTCCCGCCGGAAAGCCTGCTCCACCGCGTCCGCGAATGTTGGCCGCCTTAACTTCATCCTTAATCTGTTGCGGGCTCATCTCATGCAGCGCTTTTCGAGCCAATGCATAGGCTCCAAGCTTTTCGGCCTCGTCGATGGTCCAGCTGCGTTCGTGGCCGTAGCGCTTTGAGATAATTTTGGGAGCGTCAATCACGGCCACGGTACTCCTCTAAAATAGCGTCAAGTTTCTCTTCCGTAAGATCTTCAAAATACTTGTCGTTGATTTGTATCATCGGGCCATAACCGCAAGCGGCCAAACACTCGGCCTTTTTCAGGGTAAACTTGCCGCAAGGACTGGTTTGTCCCATTTTACAGTTCAGCTTTTTTTCAAGCCGTTCTTGCACTGCTTTGGCACCGCGCAACTCACAAGATAAGGTTCGGCACACCCAAACCACATTCGGAGCCACTGGTTGTTGATGATACAGCGTATAAAAGGTGAGTACCCCTTTGACTTGGCTGGTGCTTAGTTCCAAGCGTCCGGCAACAAAATCGACAACGTCCGCATTTATCCACCCTTGCTGTTCTTGGCACAGATGCAACAAAGGCAAACAGGCAGCGCGTTTGCGTGGGTAACGACTTAGTAGTTCTTCGACCTTTTTTTCACGGTCTTCTGAAAGTGCAAAGGCCATATTCCGAGCGCCGCTTTACCATTCTGGGGCTCGGCCGACAAGCACATGCTCCCATTCCAGACATACAAGCAGCAAGGAAAGGCTCTTGGGCCTGGTTTTAAGCTGAGATTGAAGGATCGTCTCCGTCATATAACCTCAGTGCATGGTGGCTCAATTGTCCTTTCCTTTCCGAAATAGGGCAAATCCGTATAGTCTGCCAAAGTCCCCCTAAGACAGGAGGCCTAAGGTGGCATTGTATTGTTCAAAGTGTGGAACCAAAAACAAAGAAAGCGCGAGTCGCTGTATCGCCTGCGGCTACGATCTAAAACAGCAGGCCAAAAAGAAATTTAAGGGCACCATGCTCATGGGGGCTGCATCGTCCGCACCTGCGCCGAACCCTCATGCCCAAGCGGTCCCTGAAGAAAAAGTTGCAGTGGCACAACGCAGCGCTCACGGCACCATGCTTATGGGAGCTGCATCCGCCGCACCGGCAGCAAGTCCGAAGCAGCCTCACACTCAGCAACCAGCGGCCACCGCACGAACCCAAAGCCTTGCCAACGAAGAGCCAAGCCCAGCAGCAGCCACACCAGCCCGAGTGCAGCCTTCCGCGCGCGCTCAAGCGGCGGCCATCCCATCTCACAGGCCCTCCGCCCCTCAGCTCGATCACCATGCCCCGCCACCACCGCCAACTGCCCCTCGCAGCCTCAACAGCTACGCAAGCGAAGCCCTGTTGCCCAGGAAAACCAACCCGTTCATCTGGATTATGGGAGCCGCCGCGGCATTGGGACTGATAGCCTGCCTCGCAACCGCCGTTGTGTTCATCAATTTCGTAAAGCGCACGAACGCGGCAGCACTTACGCTGCGTGAAACCCTGGCTAGCGAAAACGGCCGCATGCACGTTGGCATCGCACTTGGCAGCGTCATGGCGGGATGCAAATCGGACGATTGCAAAAGCGTAGCTGACTACTTTCATCCGAGCTTACGCAACGACATCAAAACTAAAATCGGCTTGGTCGATAAAAAGTCTCTTAGTGCGCTTGCTGATCGCGACCAATCCGAGGCCATCCTGCTGTCCAGCACCGAGGATGCTCCCGTCGCCGACAGCCTGCAACTTGATCCCGAACAATGCGTACGAGTAAGCAGTCTTGATTTAAAAGTCATCGGCTGCCATTTGCAAAACCACCGCTTTGCTATCATCCAAATCGAGAAGAAAACGCCTTAAGCAACCGTCACTTTAGCAAGCGTTGCTTCACTCAACTACTCAAGATCAAGTCGATAAGCCACGATTACCGTGGTTTGGTGGGATTCCTTGCGTCGATGGGAAATAAGCAGACCGGGAATGCCTTGATTTGAAGAGGCTGTGCGCAATTGCCAAGGGCTGACCAGCAGCTCGTCAAAAGACTGTTTTCGCAAGCGCGTCCATCGCAATGTTTTGGGAAGCTCCTGCGCCTTTGGAAAAGCCAAGACTGAACGATCCGCATCCGGCCGAAGCACCCAAGCGGCTAGCACTTGTGAATCGCCGCGCAGTTTCGAAAAAAGCGCTTCTGAAAAAGCGCCATCGTCGCCAAAACCACCTTCACCTTCAGCGGCGTGTCTTACCCAACGATCAAACTCAGAAAAGCGATCCAAAAAAGGAACGCTTGCTTCATCCAGTGCTTTCGTCTTTGACCGCTGGCAACTTGGGCAAGCAATTGCCAGGACCAAGGCCGCCAAAAACACGGCCTGAATCATTTGCCGCAAACTCATTGTCTCGAGCAACACTACGCCTCCAGCTACATTAATACACGCCCATGCTCCGTTTGGAAAAGATTGATTCATCGGGCCGCATTTAGTCCTCCGGCAGCGCTAGCGCGACGCAAGCCAGACGGCTATACTCCAAAACCGTGTCCCTAATAGAATTTTCTCATGTCAAAAAGGCTTTTGGCGACAAACGAGTCTATCGTGATCTTAGCTTCTCAGTCGAACGCGGCGAATCACTCGGAGTGATCGGCGGCTCAGGCCAAGGCAAAAGCGTCATGCTTAAGATGCTAATCGGTTTGCTTTCCACCGATGCCGGATCGATTGAATTCGACGGAAACGAATTGACCCATCTTGATGAAAAAGCATTTGCTCCCATTCGCAAACGCATCGGCATGCTTTTTCAAGGGGCAGCATTGTTTGACTCACTCAGTGTTCGCGAAAATGTCGCATACGGCCTGCGCGAACACGAGCACGCCTCGGAACAAGAAATCACCGAACGCGTTGCCGAATCACTCGCTTACGTGGGTCTTGCAGGAATCGAAGACATGATGCCATCCAGCCTCTCAGGAGGCATGAAAAAACGTGTGGCTTTGGCTCGCGCTATTGCCATTCGCCCCGAAGTATTGCTTTATGATGAGCCTACAACGGGACTTGACCCTATCAACACGACCCGGATTAACCGGCTTATTTTGCAATTGAAAGAGCGTTTACATGTTACTTCGATTATCGTCACCCACGATATGCACAGTGCTGCCTACGTCAGCGACCGGATCGCTATGATTCACGAAGGCGAAGTAATTTTCACAGGCAGCCCGGAGGAAATGCGTCGCAGTGACGATGAGCGGGTACGCAATTTTGTCGAAGGCATCGCTCCTGAAGACGAAGATCCTGAAACTCTTATGCGAAACGCTTTTTAGAGATTGCCATGCAGAAGAATAGAAAAGTAGAAATCCGCGTCGGAATCTTTGTCTTGACCTCACTCCTCATTGGCGGAGCATTGGTGTTTGCTGTTGGCGGACGTCGCAATGTGTTTTCGATGAAAACCACCTATCTTGCTGTCTTTGACGATGTCTCTGGACTAAGGCCTGGCGGTCCCATTCACATGGGCGGTGTGAACGTGGGTTCTGTTGGCAAAGTCGAACTGCAAAAGAACGGCGAAATCAAAGTACAGCTTTACATCGTCGATGATGTAACCCATCTCATTCGTACGGATTCTCTGGCAACCATCGGCAGCAAAGGTATGCTAGGCGATCGCCTTGTCGCAATTACCGCTGGCTCTCAAAACAAAAAAAACATCCCGCCAGGTGGGAGCATCCCCACCCAAACCGGTGGAGACGCTTTTGAAGCACTTAAAGAACTCGGTCACAAAGCCGGACCGATTCTCGAGAGTGCCAAAAACATCGCCCAAAATATTGAATCGGCTACCGAGCCTTTGGCGGATCCTGAGTTCAAAAAAGACATCAAAAACACCGCGCATCACCTGTCCGCCATTTTGGGCTATGTCGCTGAGGGCAACGGTTTTGCCAATCGTTTGTTTACCGACAAAGCGCTGGCCGATTCTATGCAGCAAAGCATAGGCAACGTAAAGCAAGCGACCCAAGAACTGTCTCTAACCCTGGCCTCGGTTCGCTCCATCGTCTCCGAGGTTGAGCACGGCAGCGGCGGCGGCCACGAACTCATCTACGGTAAAGATGGCAAACGACTGGTAGACAACCTTGCAAATGCAACGGGTGAACTCTCAATGCTCATGCACGATGTTCGGACCACAGACAGCACGGTTCACGACCTTTTCTACGGCAACAAAGCAGATGATTTTCTCAAAAACATCACGGCAATCAGCGAAGACTTCAAAGTCATCAGCCACGACATGCGTGATGGCAAAGGCACCCTTGGCGGACTACTGGTTGATCCGTCGCTTTACGAGGACCTCAAACGCCTGGTAGGTAATCTCGAGCGCAACGAAGTTTTACGCGCTTTAGTGCGCTATTCGATCAAGCAAGACGAAGAGCGAGGTGCGCTTAAGATCAAAGAAAAAGCCGACTAGAGGCCTTTTCACGCTGAACCGCAGCGCTGGTTGCGATTGCTGTCTGGCGAAAGTCGATTCAATACCAGCAGACAGCCCGTCAATCACACCAAAAAACTTCAACCCCACAGAGCCCATGGTAGAATGGAAGCATGCAAGCAGCGGCTCCGCTTGAACAGCTTCATGATCTGACCCTCCTGGTCAAAGCCCATCATCCCTTGATTTGGATTGACACTGCCGATGAGCAGCGTGCGAGTTCACTTCTTGAACACCTTGCCGACGATCAGGGGCTGCCTTTTTTTTGCTGGCAAGCTCACAAGGGCCTCGCACGCAAAGATCAAAGCTCGAAAAGCATCTACGGCACAGCCGACCCCTTGCAAGCACTCGATCATGTCATGACCGCAAACTTTGAAGCTATCTATCACCTTCAAGATTTTTCTTCTCAACTGGAACGTGTTGAAGTCATCGCGCGCATCAAAGAAATCTATAATGTATTTTACAAACACAAAGCTGCCATTGTGCTTACCGGACAAGACACGGAGCTCCCTTCAGAACTTGCACCGCTTTTCACAGTGCTTGCGCTCAAGCCTCCAAGCAACCGCGAATACCACGTCTTTTTGAATGCACTGCTTCGCGACCTTCGCGCTCGCATGCCAGTGGCTGTAAACCTTGATGAGCAAGGCGTATCGCGACTCATCACGCTACTTCATGGTCTCACTTTGTTTGAGGTGAAGAAGGTAATGACCCAAGCCATCGCAGGCCGGCAGTGTTTTGATGAAAAGACCATCGAGCATGTGCTAGAGGCAAAAAAGGAGATTATCGGTCGCTCGGGTGTCCTTGAGTTTTTCCCAGCGGAGCACGGTATGAAGGACATCGCTGGCCTCGAAAATCTAAAAAAATGGCTTAAAAAGAGAGAAGCCATCTTCCAGCAGCCTGAACGTGCCAAGGAATTTGGCCTCAATCCTCCCAAAGGCATTCTATTGCTCGGTGTTCAGGGTTGCGGCAAAAGCATGTGCGCAAAGGCGGTAGCTGCTGAATGGAAATTGCCATTGGTTCGCTTCGATCCTTCCAATCTCTACCAAAAGTATTTGGGCGAAAGCGAAAAGAATTTAAAGCGCGCCATTCAAACGGCTGAAGCAATGGCACCGGTAGTTTTGTGGATTGATGAAATCGAAAAAGCCTTTGGTCAGGGCTCGGACAACGATGGAGGTGTCTCCTCCCGTATCTTCGGAACGCTCTTATCTTGGATGCAAGAAAAACAAGACAATGTCTTTGTCATCGCCACCTCCAACAACATTAGCCAGCTGCCTCCTGAACTTTTACGCAAAGGTCGTTTTGATGAAATTTTTTTCGTCGACCTACCAAGCACCGAAGTTCGAGCAACCATCCTGAAGCTTCATATCAAAAGGCGCGGTCATCTAGCCGACTCCATTGACTTCGATGCCCTCGCTGAAGCTACCGAGGGCTTTAGTGGAGCTGAGCTTGAACAAGCCATTGTCTCCGCACTCTACACGGCCTTTTCGGAGCAGCGCCCGCTCGATACAGAACTCATTCACAGCGAAATAAAAAGCACTCAGCCGCTTTCCGTGACCATGTCCGAGAAAATCTCGGCCTTGCGCAATTGGGCCAAAGGACGCGCAGCACCTGCAAGCTAAAACAGACAAAACTGGCGTGTTTTAGGCTTCTTTCATGACAAAAGTGGCTATTTAGGCGCATTTTAACGCCATTGTCGCCAAGTTCGGCTCCCCCTTGCTGTGCTATGCTATCAACGGAATCGTATGAGCAGAGTCATCATCGTCAAAACCGGCAGCACCGTAGAAACCATCCGCCAAACGCGTGGTGATTTCGAGCAATGGATCGCCGCCAAAGCTGGGTTTAGCAAAGACGAAATAGAGGTCGTATCGGTTTATGAAAGCGAAGCTCTGCCCGAACTCTCGGAAGCTGTCCGCGGCATTATCATCACTGGATCAAGTGCTATGGTTTCAGAGTGCGAGCCTTGGTCGGAGCAAAGCGCCCAATGGCTAAAAGCACGAGCAAACACCAAACTGCCTATCCTTGGCATTTGCTATGGCCATCAACTTTTGGCTCACGCTCTCGGCGGGAAAGTCGGAAGCAATCCCAAGGGACGTGAAATAGGCAGTGTGCAAATCACGTCCACGGAACTGGGGAGGTGTGACCCACTATTAACTGGATTGGGATCAGATTTCTGGATGCAAGCAACACATCGTGAAAGCGTCCTTGAGCTTCCGCCGAAAGCAGTTTGCCTTGCAAGTAATGACAAAGACGCCCATCAGGCTTTTCGCATGGATGACCATATCTGGGGCGTGCAGTTTCATCCCGAATTCGATGCCGAGATCATCCGCGCATATATTGAAGCCCGTCAAGAAGTGCTGCTTCAAGAAGGACTCGATCCCTCTGCACTAAGCACACAAGCCAAAGACAGCGAAAGCGGGCAGAAACTACTGCAAGCTTTCCGCAAAATGCTCTAGTGCGGCTGCGAGCTGTAGCAAATGCCGACCCCTTCTGGGGTAAAGCGCGTCGCAACACAACGCTCAGTGTCTACAGAACAACTTGGAGCGCTGCCCCCGTTTTCAAGCGAGCACAACTGAGCACAGCGCTGTGAACTCAAGCAAACTAATCCGGGCTTGCAAAGGTTCTGAACTGAAAGACCGTCAGATGAGCAAGTTTCGCCGACATCTGCGCGGCCTTCTCTCAAACACTGCGTATCGCCATCGGCAGAAGTAATATAACAAGCTTCGCCCTGCTCACACACATTGCTATAGTCAAAAAGGTCGCAGCCAAAGACGGCACTCTTGCAATAGCCCCATGAACTTTGCTCCGCGCTATCTGCAAGTAGAACCGAGCCACCGCAGACTTCATTTGCATCGCAGCTATCGTATCCAGGACAGCACAATCTCTCGCAAAATTTTCCACCCTTCGTATCGAAGCATGCAAGCCCCACCTCACACTCACTGGTGTCGGTGCAGGCTTGACCCACACTCTTGATCCCCGGTGTCGCATCCATGCACACCGCAATACCCAGGCTGAGTACACAATCTCCGTTGGCACAATCCTGAAGGCTCGGATCGCATTGCGTGTTCTCACACGCAGCAAAGCCTACTCCGTTAACAACACCAGAGTCTGTTTGAAAAGAGTCGATATCAACAGTGGCGCCAACGCCAGCATCCGTTTTGTCTGCGGGACCTGTGTTTGAATCTCCACTGGAATCACTGTCCGATCCACAAGACGAAAGTATAGCGATCAACACTCCGAGCAGTGCGACAGAAGATAAGTTTAAGCGCGAGAATTTAAAGTACATTGGCCTAAGGACCCTAAGGATTACTATGCATACACCGTGCCAACCGGATAAGGCAAATCATTATGAATTTTACGTTCATATCATCAAACTACCCGCATATTCGAAAATAGTTTCAGGTTAAAACCCAAGCTCTGACACAAATGTCAGTGTTGCCGCCTTCTACCTTTCCCTCTTAGCTTCAAAGAAAGGAAGACGGTGCGACAGTTCACGACACCCTGCATGGGCCCATCACTCACGCCAAGACCTATGAGCAAGGCAGATAAACCCTTAGTGAACGAGTGTTTTAGCTTCTTGATTTTCGGCCGTCGTAAGTTCCGATGAGTCATGCTTTCCGACATCACGGCGCTGCATCGCCGCTTGGACAAAACGAATAAACAGAGGATGCGGTGCATGAGGTTTGGACTTAAACTCAGGATGAAACTGGCAAGCGATAAAATAGGGATGCGCGGGTATTTCGATCATCTCGACCAGACGCGAATCCGGAGAGACGCCGCTTAGTACCAAGCCTTTGTCTTCAAACTGGCTGCGATACTCGTTATTTACTTCAAAACGATGACGATGCCGCTCATTGATCTGCTCTCGCCCGTAGATTTGATGCGCTAAGCTTCCACGTTTAATTGAGCAGGGAAAAGCACCAAGCCGCATGGTCCCACCCTTTTCTTCAATGCCATGTTGATCGGGCATGAGATGAATCACCGGATAGGGGGGACTGTCGTCAAACTCAACGCTGTTGGCGCCCTCAAGACCACAACAAGAGCGTGCAAACTCAACGATGGCCATTTGCATACCTAAGCAAATGCCAAAGAAGGGGATTCCATTCTCCCGAGCATAACGGATAGCACGAATTTTGCCTTCAGAGCCGCGATCGCCGAAGCCACCTGGCACCAGCACCGCATGATGCGCCCCGAGAATACTCTCGACATCGGCAGCATCCTCTAGCTCTTCGCTGTCGACGTAAAAAAGCTGGACTTTGACATCATTGGCCAGACCGCCATGAACTAAGGCTTCGTGCAGCGATTTATAGGAGTCACGCACATCAACATATTTGCCGACCACAGCCATCGAAATGCTTCCATTGCTGGGCTTTTTAAACAGCTCAACAGTCCGGTTCCAGCTCGCAAGCTCTGGCTGCCTTGACCAAATGTTAAGTTTCTCAACAATCCGGTCATCAACCCCTTCTGCATGCATCGCAATTGGAAGTTCATAGATGACGGACACGTCACGCGCAGCAATCACTTGCTGAACGGATACGTTGGTAAAGTGGGCGATCTTTTCTTTCAACGATCGAGGCAGCGCACGATCGACACGGCAAATAAGAATCTCCGGCTGTATGCCTAAACCAAGTAATTCTTTGACCGAGTGCTGGGTTGGCTTGGTCTTGAGCTCTCCTGCAGCAGCAATATACGGCACCAGCGTGACGTGAACGAACACCGAGTTTTGGGCGCCAAGATCGATACGTAACTGACGAACAGCCTCAATAAAAGGCAGCGATTCGATGTCACCCACCGTGCCGCCGATCTCGACAATAGCCACATCGGATTTACCTGCAGCATCGAGAACACGTTTTTTGATCTCGTCAGTAATATGGGGAATCACCTGGATTGTCGCACCGAGGTACTCGCCCTTGCGCTCTTTTGAAATCACCGCATCATAGATGCGTCCGGTGGTAAAATTGTTAGCTCGTGTCATGCGAGCTGAAGTAAATCGCTCGTAGTGACCCAAATCGAGATCGGTTTCTGCCCCATCATCGGTGACAAACACCTCGCCATGTTGAAACGGCGACATCGTGCCTGGGTCCACATTGATGTAGGGATCCAGCTTGATGTGAGTCACCTTCAGGCCGCGGGCCTCCATGAGCGCCCCAATGGACGCGGCTGCCAAGCCTTTACCAATGGAGCTCACCACTCCACCTGTTACAAAAATGAATTTAGTACGTTTCAACGAAAACCCCCGTCGGCCTATCGGCCACGGGAGCTCAATATACTTCTCTTGCTGCTTAGATCAATGCGAAAATGATCCTTTAACAAAACAACTTGACAGCTCGCTCAACAACGCCGAAAAAAGGGGCCTTGCGAGGGTGGCGGAATTGGCAGACGCGCCGGATTTAGGTTCCGGTGGGGGTAACCCCGTGGAGGTTCAAGTCCTCTCCTTCGCACAACGTTTAAAAGACTCTTAAAGCCCTAACTTGCATGAAGCCAGCGACTGGGATAGTCCGAGCAGCCATGATGGGTGATGCTAACCTAAAAAGCTTGGTAAGCAAGCTATGCAGATCGTTCTACCAGCTTGGCTGGGTATCGGGCACAGGTGGCGGAGTAAGTATCCGGCAGGGCGAGACTATTTACATGGCTCCAAGCGGGGTTCAAAAAGAAATGCTCAGTGAAGAAGATATCTTCACCCTTGATGCACATGGAAAAATACTAGGTAGCCCGAAAGACAAATCGCTAAAGCTGAGCGCGTGCAAACCACTTTTCATGCATGCCTTTGAGTTACGTGATGCAGGCGCTGTCATCCATAGCCATAGCCAGCATGCGCTGTTGGCCTCGCTGCTTTGGGATCGTGAGTTTAGTGTCACACAGCTCGAAATGATCAAAGGCATTGCCGGGATGGGTTTTTACGACCGCCTTGTCGTGCCCATCATCGAAAACACCGCACACGAAGCAGACCTGGCAGATTCACTCGCTCAAGCAATCAAAGATTATCCCCAGAGCTATGCGGTGCTCGTCAAAGCCCACGGGGTCTATGTCTGGGGGAAAGACTGGATTCAAGCCAAAACACACGCAGAATGCTATGATTACCTCTTCGATGCTGCAGTGCGCATGAAGCAACTCGGGATTGAAACCAAGAGCTCAAGCCCAAAGACTAAAAATGACTGATCCGCACGATCAAATTGTTGCATGCGCACAGAGACTTGGGCATGTATTTGAAAATCCATTGCTGCTTTCTGAAGCACTTACGCACCGCTCCTACGCAAATGAAAACCCGCAAATCGCCCATGGTGATAACGAGCGGCTTGAGTTCCTTGGGGATGCGGTTCTTTCAACTGTTGTATCGAGCTTGCTCTGGGATGCTTTCCCGTCGGCCACAGAAGGCGAACTTACGCGCAGACGCGCGGAACTTGTTAGCGAACGCGGGTTAGCTGAAGTCGCTGTCGATCTTGGACTCGGAGAATTTCTTCAACTAGGAAAAGGTGAGCTACTTTCCGGTGGTCAAAAAAAACCAAGACTTCTATCGAGCACGCTAGAAGCCTGCCTGGCTGCGATTTTTCTCGACGCAGGGATTGATCGCGCCATGCAATGCGGCCGCCAATGGTTTCAAGGACGACTTGAACATACTCAAGCCGGTGCGGGTGACTATAAATCTCGCGCTCAAGAGTGGTTTCAAAGCCAAGGGCGCCCCACACCTTCTTATGTACTGAGCCATACCGAAGGTCCCGATCACGATAAAACCTTCTATGTCGATATGCTGCTCGGAGAAAAAACGGTAAGTCAAGGCAGTGGAAAAACAAAAACGGAAGCTGAGCAACAAGCGGCCCAATTTGCTCTAGACAGCGAGCGCGAGCCTTCCTCGGATCCATCGCAATAAGACCACAATCATGGGAAAGCTCATTTTGCCTCACAAATGCGCTATAACGTTCTTATGCTTAGACGATTGATACTGCGACTCGTACTCGCTTGCTTTCTGAGCACCTCCATAGTGCCATATGAGTTGGGAACCCAAAGTGCTCAAGCGCAGAGGCATCTTAAAAATCAAAAAAAACAAAGAAAAAAAACAGGGAAAGCACGGAAGCGAAAAAAGCAGTCGCGCTCTCGAAAACGACGCAAACGAAGCTTCACACGCGCAATAAGTCGGAGTTATCGACGTGCACGATCCAGATGGCATAGGCCAGCATCCGGGCAACTTCGAAGAAGTTTTTTGCGCTCTGAACTTCCGCCTTTGCGCATTGTCCCGGTAGGTAAAAACCCAGAAGCGACGCTGCTGCCCTTATCCGAAGACGGTGAATTTGATGACGCCACAATACAACAAGCGGAACAAGCCTTCGCCTGGAAAGAAGACGGCTCGACCCATCCGGTGCATCCTCGTCTTTTATCAATCTTATACGGCGCTTTACGTCACTTTGAGACGCCCTTTGCGTGGTTAATTAGCGGGTATCGAAAAACGCGAATCACCAGCCGGCATTCGCACGGGCGTGCTGCGGATGTGGTTTTGCCCGGAGTGAGCGATCGCAAACTGGCTGCCTACTTTAGGAAACAGGGCTACGTCGGGGTTGGCATCTACCCTGTAAGTGGCTTTGTTCACGTGGATGTACGCGCCCAGAGTTTTTTCTGGGTGGACTACTCTGCCCCCTAGGATCAATACAGGCATGAAGCGCCTGAGAAAACTCTTTGGCTGTTTGAAAACGTTCGTCGGGATCCTTTTCCATCGCGCGCAACAAAACCATTTCCAAGCCAGGCGGATAGGAGCGCTCCGGAGCTCTTTTGGATAGAGGAATGGGTGCTTCGTGGATGTGCTTACGCATGTATTCGGTAGCTTGACCAGCGTAAAACGGCAACTCTCCCGTTAACATTTCGTACAAAATCATGCTAAGTGAATAGATATCCGAGCGCGCATCAAGAACGCGTCCTTGCGCCTGTTCCGGACTCATAAACTCCGGGGTGCCAAAAATAGCTCCTTCGCGCGTCAGAAAAATGGAGCCAGGGTTTAGTTCTTGCTCGGTTACTTTGGCCAGGCCAAAATCAAGGACCTTTGGAATATCGCCTTTTTCAGGATCCACGCTGAGAAATATATTTTCTGGTTTTAGGTCGCGATGTACCATACCTTCTCGATGCGCTTCATCAAGAGCCCCGCACACTTTGATCATCACTTGGATGGCTCGGACAGGATCCAAAGGACCATCGCGCTGCACTAAGCGCGCAAGGTTCTTGCCCTCCAGGTACTCCATCACCATGTAAGCCGCTCCATCATCGAGTTGCCCATGCAGATAGACTCGGGCCGTGTTGGGATGCGTCAGACGACTCATCGCCCGAGCTTCGCGACGAAAGCGCGATATCAGGTCGGGCCTCGATAAATAGCGCGTATGAAGTATTTTGATCGCAACAAAACGCTTCATGGAGGGCTGGTCTGCTTTGTAGACCGCCCCCATACCACCGGTACCGATACGGCCAACGATACGATATTGACCTTCGATGACTTTGTCGATGTAAGGATCTACTGCCACCTGCCCTAGTGTATCATCGCTTCTGTCGAAGCGTTCAATTCCTGGGACTATTTACTGTGATTTTCCCCACACCATCACCAAAAACGCACTCATCACGCTCTCGACGAAAGGCCGTAGCATAGGCTAGAACCGAAATATGTATGCGGATGACACACACTTGAACGCCGAAAAGCTCAGTCACTTTGAAGCCACACTCGTAACCCGCGCATCAGCGTTCGGCCACATGCTCGCTCAACACCCCAATGTGCACCAGCTCTTTTTCGATCTGTTCGATGCGGACATAAAGCTTTCCTTGCAAAGGGTAGAACTCACAAAAGACTTCTCACTTATCAGAGACCATAGAGCCCTCAGCTTCATTACACTTTGCTCTAACAAATCGAAGCAAAAAACAGCTATCGCCTTAGACAACTCCTTTGCAATCTGGATGATCGAACGATGCTTGGGTAATGACCTAAGATCAATTCCTGGTCACAGGCTGTCACTTACTCTCAGACATGGAGGAAGGTATTGTAGCTTACCTAAGCTCAAAACTACTAAGCTTGACGCCTAAGGGCGCTTGGTCACTACACAATGTTTGCTCAAACAGCCAAGTTTTTTTCAAATCAGAACCGCAAGGATCGATGAGAATAGCGGCTTCGTTCGATATCCAAGTAGAGCAAAGCCATGCCGCTTTTTGGGTCTTTTTCCCGCCAGATATCATCGAAAATTCACTACCAAGCAGCTTCCAAAGCAAAAAAACACTCTCAACATCAATCGTTGCGAACTACCGGTATCCGTCACCATCGCAAGCACCGAAATAGGCGCCTCTGATTTAAAGCATCTAGCGCTAGGCGATGCACTTTGCTTGGGCCTTCCTTGGTTTGATACAAAAGAAGCACCGAACACATATCTTCTGCCATGCGTTTTACAAACGGAGACCTTCCCAAGCACATATTGGTTTGGCAACTACAACAAACACACAGGCGATTTACACATAACTGCTATCAACAAAGGAGAAATCATGGGGGAAGCCCAAAACAAAAGCGAAGAGCGCACCACACATGCAGACTTTAGAAATGCACCGATAAACATACGTTGCGAAATGGGTCGATTCGTGCTTCCTCTCGAAGATTTGCAGCGCATCAACGTGGGGCAACTTATCAAAACTGGCTTGGTTTTTAACCCCAAGGTTTCTCTTTTTGTCGCAGACAGCAAAATCGCAGACGGCGAGCTTGTTGAAATTGAAGGGCAAATGGCTGTACGCATCACAGCGCTAAATAATCCACTCTAAGCTCTAAACCATCAATTTTCGATCGGATAGCGCACTTCTTGCACTTTTTGATCACGTAAAAAAGCCACACGAAGCTCACTAGCAACCCGCAAACTCTCCCAGACCGCTAAGGCTTGCTCAGGTCGCTCGATTCGTTTGCCACTAATGCGAAGCACAACATCGCCGACCTTGGGATCAATATCCGAAAATCTTTTATCTTCGGGATATATTGATACAATTTGAAAACCCGCAAAGCGCCCACGGCTAAAGAAAGGTTTTGTCTGTACACCTTGTAAAAAACGACCAAGTCCCGCATCTAACACAGCAATGAGAAGTGAGCGATCGAGCTTTTTTTCGGAAACAGGCGTTTCCGGAATGATTTTTTGAGCCGGAACCGCATGTTGCGTTTGCGGATGGGCCGGCGAAGGCTTCGTTGATGAGCAAGCTACCGTGCACACCACAAACAACGGCACCGCGATCAATATTCCAAGGCGAGTCATCCCGTCTCTCCACGCAATAGATTAACCTGTTCTAAAATTTCTGCACGCACTTCTTCGATACTTCGATCGCCAGCAACATGCCGAATCGTATCTTTTGGAAAATGTTCATGAATATTAAGATAAAAAGACGCTAGGTCCTTCTGCAATTCATCCTCATCGTAAAGCTCACGGCCTACCATACGACTTAATCGTCTGCGTGCGGCTTCCTCGGGCGTAACATCAATCACAATGGACAAATCCGGCCTTCGAGCAAAGCGGTTCAAATCACGCACCCAAGCAGCAGCCCCGGGAACGTCGCCAGCTGAAAGCGACTGATACGCCACAGACGAATAATCGTATCTATCGCAGATAACAGTCACACCGTCTTTTAGATTGGGGATGATTTCAGCTTGCAAATGATCCATCCGATCTGCAGCAAAAAGCAAAGCCATCGTGCTCCAAGTGGGCGGTCGATTCATTTGTACTCCAGGCACCACAAGTCTTCCCGTTAACACTTGACGAAGCATCGCACCTACGGGGCCTTGGCTTGGCTGGTGCGTAAGGAAAACCGGCAAACCTTTGGCCCTTAATAACTTTGCCAATAGAGTACTATGGGTGGTCGTCCCCGCGCCATCAATGCCCTCTATGACAATAAAATGTCCTTCAATCATCTCCACCAGCCTATCTCGAAATGCCGCGACACTCAAAACTTGTAAGTGCCGCCCACCCTAAAATAAAGCTCAGTGTCTTGTTTACCAATATTTAGGATATCTCCCAAAATTCGCCGGTCGGCAGAGGGGCCCCAAAGAACACCCTCGAGTACGGCAAACACGTTCCAGTTGCGAGACATGGCAAGTTCAAGTGAGCCTCCCAAACGAAGACGGCTCTGATCTTGTCGGCCAGGTCGAGGACTGAGTACGACGTTGCCATCCAAACCACTAAAATCATAACGATCTGTATACATGTCGAGACCGAGCCACAGACTAAATGCACCACGATCACTAAAATTAATGGAGGCGATTCCTTCGATAGCAGCAAACCAGGTATTG
Source organism: Myxococcales bacterium (assembly GCA_016699535.1). Lineage (NCBI taxonomy): Bacteria > Pseudomonadati > Myxococcota > Myxococcia > Myxococcales > Myxococcales bacterium. Next base: position 1,651,271 of record CP064980.1, on the reverse strand, counting down.
ATATTATAGGTATTTTTCTCGCTTGTGCTGGGATTCGTGCGCTGTTCGCTGGGCCCAAGGCCACCGCCCAAACGAAGCTGAGCCGCAAATGCAACATACTCAAGAACGCGAGAGCCCCATTTAGCTCGTGCTTCAAACTCCGTCAGACGACCAAAACTTCGCCCTGCAAAACCAATTTGAAGATTCTCCAAAATCCCAACCGCCAAGCGCAGCTCACCCAAAAAAGGCCAACCAGCAGACAGATCCAGGATGGCCTGATCCACGGGCAAGGGCACCGCAGAATAAGATGTGGCCCCATAACGCCGTCGTTGCTGTATTCGAGAAATGCGCTCCTGCCACGCATGCTCGCCCTCAGCCCCTAATTCTTTAAGCGAAACGTCAAAAAGCCGTGTCGTCTTTGATTCGGAAAAAAACACTTGTTCAACAAATGGCTCGAACCCTTCGGCACGCACTTCAAGACTATGGTTGCCTTCTGGCAAGTGGCCCTCAAAAGGCAATGAACTCACCGCCCTACCGTCCAAAAACAACCTAGCAGACTCGACATCGGCTTCAACTCTTACTGGCACGCCCACGGCAACAAGCTTTGCATTCACTTCGCAGGCCTCGCCTATCCGGACCAAACATGAAGCTTCAAAGCTTAGATAGCCCTCGGCTTGAACTTTTACCTTGTGGCGTCCCGCATTGACTTTTCGCACGACAACGGGAGCAGAGCCCTTCGCCTGTCCGTCTACACTGACGAAAGCACCGCCAACAGAAGCGTTGACTACAATTTCCCCATAATTTCCATGTCTATCGTTTTCCAAGGTAGGATTAACGGAGACGCGTTTTGAGGCGCTCACCACCACCTGAGCACTAAACGGCAGCTTGCCCATCGCCTGAATCTGAACAGTATGGGTGCCAACTGGAACATCACGAATGACGGACGGAGTTCGCCCTTTTGACACACCGTCTAAGAACACTTCAGCCCCGGCGACATTGCTAGTGACAAGAATCGAGCCTGCTTGCTTTTTTATGGCCTCCAAAGCCACAGGGATACTCTGCTTCTGACCCGCCACAAGCTCTAACCATTGATTGTAGCTTTCATAGCCATCTTTGATCACTTGCACCATGTGGCGGCCAGACTTAAGCGAAGCGGCAAAAGGCAGACTTCCCACTTCCTCGCCATCAATAATTACTTTGCCGCCCTTTGAAGAATCGTTGCCAGCTGTTAACTCAAGGTGCGCCAAAGGCTTAAGATACGCAGAAAAACGCTGCCCGCTGCTGCTAACGTCTACATACAAACGTAGCTCTTCATGGCCTTCGTGCAAAAAATACAACACGTGATTTCCGCGCCGCAATGAGACCTTCGACAGAGGCGTCGTTCCAAGAGCATCCCCCCGCGTACTGTCGACGTAAACTGTCGCGCCAGGCGGAGTTGAATCGACATCGACCAAAAAAGTGCTTTGCGCCGATGCATTCTGGGCGGTGCCCACACACACACCAACCACACATAATCCCCAAATCACTTTAGAAGTCATCTTAGCAAATCTCGCGAATGATTTTGGAGCAAGGAAATCCATGCTTGCGGCGACGCAGGAATATCTCAGATGGCTTCGGAGTCGCATAGATTACCGGTTTATTCCCTATCGGCGGGGAATTCAACAGGATAGTGTAGCTAGAGAGCTAGGATGTTACCGCGCGCAGAATCAGAGCTTTCGTCCAAGTAAGCATTGAATCAACACGTCTGCTCAACTCTCTAGGATGTACAATAGCCGCGCGGAGCCGCGCGCACGCGACTTAGTTCTTTTTGTGCCGCATCGCGAAAGCTTGATTTTGGATACTGTTTGATCAGTGCAAGCAACGCGTTTTTTGCGTCGGTGCAGGCATGCAGCTCCCAAAACGCGGTGGCCATGCTCAACAACGCCTTATCCATGACATCGCCCTTTGGATATTCGGCAATTACTTTTCGAAACTCACCCAAGGCTGTGGCTGGTCGCTCCTGCCGTAAATGACTCATCGCGATCCAATATTGCGCATCATCTGCAGAAGCATCTTTGCTGTACCGTCGTACAAACTCCACAAAAAGGGAGCGTGCTTTGGAATACGATTTGGCATTGTAAGCGGCCATGGCAGCGGCAAAATGAGCAGCCTTGTCCTGCGGGACTTCATCCTTTGCCAAGGGCTCTTCCACACCCATTTTGTCCGAAATTAATGAAAGCCGCTTTTCGTTGGCCGCCACTTCTTCTTTCAACTGATCAAGAGCGTTACGTATCTCCGCCAACATGCCCTGCGTCGAATCGCTTTGAACTTCCAGCTCTTGGACTCGCAGCTCGGTATCGGTTTTATTCTCGCTCAATACGCGGGTTGCACGTTCCAAAAGCTCCTCGAGCTTCTGGATTTTTTCTTTAGCCTCAAGCAACTGCTTTTCAAGCTTGTCCCGCTCGGCGATAAGACCTTGTTCGAGCTTTGTCATCCGAGTTTTCAGATCATCGCCCTCCGGACGACTCGTCCACAAGAAACACCCCGAAAGCAGCCCCGAAACCACAAAAACAACAACTATCCTCAAGTCAACCATTCATGCTCTCCCTAAAGGACCCCAGACAACTGTGCGATATACACCCTTGAGCGCTGTGATTCAAAAACAAGCACTCTAGGGCGGGGGCCAATGCGCAAAGCGCGCTGGAGGGGACTTCGGTGAATCCCCTCCTCTGGAGCGCTAAGTAAGCAGCGTTGCAACGCTAGCTCACTTCGTTGTGAACTCCACTCGGCGATCCTTAGCCCAGGCACTTTCATCTTCGCCTTGCGCCATTTCTTCACCCATGGACGACGCTGTGACTTTGCCACTGGCCATACCCATCGATACCGCTATTTTACGTACACTCTGTGCACGTCGATCTCCGAGCGCAAGATTGTACTCTTCAGTTCCGCGTGGATCACAATGTCCCGTTAGATGCACAGTTGTGATGCCTTTGGTCTGCATGCATCGGATATTACCCTCGATTTTGCTACGTGCCGCTGCTGAAATCGTAGACGAATCAAAATCAAAATACACTGTTTCAATGCTGCATTGCCCGTCACCATTTGCTGCACCTGCCGAGCCATCATCGAGGCTTTGTGGACCCTGACAACGATTCTCGAGACAAGCCTCGCCTGGTCCGCAGTCATCATCTGAGCGACAGTAACCGGGAATCGGATCGCAACGACCGGCATTGCATTGCTGACCCGCTGCGCAGTCACCATCATTGCGGCACTGCTGGCACATGCCATTAACGCAATACTCGCTTTTTTGCAATCCTCATCGTCATCGCACTTGGGATAGTCCGGGCCGCAAGCCGCAAGGGCCAGCATTCCCACTACACTCCACGCTAAAATTATCCCATTTTTCATATCAACGTCCCTCCGCTACCCCCGACGCGTAATCCAGCACCGCAGACTTGTCAAACACAGCGCAAGAAGCTATTGGCCTGCTCAGTACAGGAGCCCTTTTATGCCCAACTTTGCTTCCCGTTTGTCTCGAATCGAAGAATCCGCCACGGTCGCCCTATCGCAACGTGCAGCCGAACTCAAACGCCAAGGAATTGACGTAATTGCCTTTGGTGTAGGCGAGCCAGATTTTCCAACGCCACAAAGCATTCGCGATGCTGCAACCGCCGACGTCGCCAAAAGCTCACACTACACTGCAGTTCGAGGCATGCCAGAGTTGCGCAGCGCCATCTGCACCGACTCCGCAAAGCGACGCATGGCTCATACCTTCAGTCCGGAGGAAGTCGTGGTTTCCGTCGGAGCCAAACATTCTCTATTCAATCTGGCTCTATCCCTTTTCGAAGAAGGCGACGAAGTCATTATCCCCGCTCCCTACTGGGTCAGCTACCCCGAGCAAGTCCGACTCGTAGGCGCCGAAGCCGTCATTGCAGCTACCACCATCGAGGACAACTTTGTGCTTAGTCCAGAAGCGCTCCGAAAAGCCATCAGCAAAAAAACCAAGGCGCTTATTCTCTGTACGCCATCCAATCCGACCGGTGCCGCATACAGCCCCGAGCAGCTTAACGCCATAGCTGAGGTTGTACGCAAACACGACATGTGGGTCATCGTCGATGAAATCTACAGCCAACTTGTCTACGATAACTTCAAACAACAGTCCTTCATTGACGTTGCTCCCGATCTCAAAGACCGTTGCATCATCGTTGACGGAGTAAGCAAAACCTACGCCATGACTGGTTGGCGCATTGGTTGGATTTTAGCGCCGAAGGAAGTGGCCAAGGCATGTGACAAGCTACAAAGCCAATCCACAACCAACCCGACCGCCATCGCTCAATATGCCGCGATGGCTGCGCTTGGTTGCGATGACTCCATCCTAAAAGACATGCTTGCAACTTTCGATAAGCGTCGCCACGCTCTGGTCAATAGTATTAACGCCATCGAAGGACTGAGCTGCCGGCTTCCCAATGGCGCTTTTTATGCTTTTGTCGACGTCACAAAGCTCATCGGCAAAAAAGCATCCAGCGGCGAGTTAAATACCGATCTCGACGTCTCACACTTTTTTCTAAATGAAGCACGTTGTGCCGCGGTACCCGGAAGTGCCTTTGGCGCACCCGGCTTTTTGCGCTTCTCCTACGCGACTTCAATCGAGCTGATTGAAGAAGGATGCAAACGCATCAAAGAAGCCGTTGCCACGCTAAAAAGCTAAACAGCTCTACATTTAGGCGGTAGCTTTAGTCTGCTCCATCGGAGGGGCAGCGCCCACTGAGAAGCACACCATTGCTAAAACAAAAACCAGCAGGCGGTCTACAGTGGCCGGAGCAAAGCCAGCGCACACCAGCAACAAAAGCCCGACACTGAGCCGCCAATGCTGCGTGGATCCAGCAAAACTGCCAAGGGCAGTGCCTAAGGCTACGGCGACTGGAATCACGTAAAGAAGAGCATAAGCTCGGAAAAGCCACTCCAACCGAAAGGTCGCATAAAGCACTTCTGAAAAACCGTTGCCCAGTTCACTACGCACCGTCCAAAACATCAAGACGATAAGCAAAGTGACAATCACGGTAGTCATGCCACGGAATGTTTTGAAGGAAAAACCTTGCGCACTAAACATCCAAAAGGCTCCGAGCAATAGCCCAAGCAAATACAGCGACTCTCCAATACGCATCAATGCACTGCGTAAGACAAGCAAGGTTTGCCAATTGCAACGGAAGACGAAACCAAAGCGTAAGTATGCCCAGCAACGCAGCAAGGGCACTTAAGGAAAGAAGCCACAAAAGAGCGCGAGCAACCCGCTTGCCCGGACGCTTATATGCTGAAAATCCAATATGAAAAACGACGGCGTACCCTGCCACCATCGCCGAGAGCACAACTTGCCTTACTTGCTCGAAAGGTAAAATAAAGTCTTCCGGAAGAAACAAGAGAAGCAGAGCCGAAACGACAAGAACAACCGAAAAAAAACCCAACGATACTCGCCGCATCACCGAGCCAAAGTTCTTGTCGAAGAAAATCACCGAAAGCATATAGCCGAGTGCAAGCGCGGCACTTAAGGTGATCAGGTTGCGCACTAAAACAACACCACCCAGACTGGCAAGCACAATAGGTTGAGGGAAGCGCTCATGAAAAGCATGCAAGCCCAACCGACTAAAAGTCAGATCCAAAAAAGCAACCGCAGCGGCTAGTAAAGCCAGGGTTGAGAAAAATACCGAACGCAAGGTGTCCACGCTGCGCTCTATATACTGGATAGAGCTTCGTTATGCATCTATTCGTATCGAAGCGTGCTCTTCGTCGAACCAAATGCGATTTTGACTCCACAACATGACAAAAATGGCGTAAAATCGCAAAAAACATGCCATATCTGTCATGTTTTTTTGTTTTTAAAAGCACTTGTGTCATTTGGGTGCAGATCGTACATAGCCGACCATCATGACTACACAAGAAACACGACACGACTGGACCCTGGAAGAAATCCGCCATCTGCACGACCTCCCACCCACCAACCTGGTTCATCGTGCTCAAAGTGTTCACCGGACATACCAAGAGCCCGATGCAGTTCAGCTATGCACTTTGCTTTCGATTAAGACGGGCGCCTGCTCCGAAGACTGCTCCTACTGCCCACAGAGTGGACGCTATGAAACGAGCACGAAAAAAGAACCTTTGATGGAAGTGCACGAAGTACTCAAAGCCGCCAAGCGGGCTAAAGAAAACGGCGCAAGTCGTTTTTGCATGGGAGCAGCCTGGCGCAACGCCAAACAAGGCAAAGATTTTGAAAACGTCCTTTCCATGATTCGGGGCATCCGAGGATTGGGCATGGAGGCATGTGCTACCTTAGGCATGCTCGACGATAAACAAACCGAGCAGCTTGCCGATGCAGGACTTACTGCCTACAACCACAATCTCGATACCTCGCGCGAATTCTACCCCTCGATCATCACAACCCGTACCTATGACGAACGACTTGAAACCCTTGATCGCGTAGCCAAAGCCGGCATTTCGACCTGCTGCGGTGGTATTATCGGTATGGGCGAGAGCATTGAAGATCGTTGCAAGCTCTTGCTCACCCTCAGCCATTTCACGCCGCACCCCAGTAGCGTACCCATCAACGCCTTGGTTCCAGTCGAAGGCACACCGCTGGAAAAGCAAGAGGTCGTCGATCCCATCGAACTAGTTCGCATGTGCGCCACCGCACGCATCGTTATGCCTAAAAGCATTGTACGCCTATCTGCAGGGCGAGAAGCTATGAGTAAAGAAGCACAGTTGCTTTGCTTCCTCGCAGGAGCCAACTCGATCTTCTACGGGGAAAAACTTCTTACCACAGCCAATCCCGATGCGAACGAAGACATGGCCTTGCTCGAACTCGCTGGTCTCAAACCCCTAGAGCCCACCGAGCAACACCATCACCACGCATCGTAAGACTGTTGTAATTGAATCACGACAGCCGCCTTCGACTTCGACTAAACGTGTGTGGTGTTAACAATCGATGACAATGCAGATTTTGCTATTTTTTCTTAAACAGCCTTCCGAAAAAACCCGAAGACGAGTCTTCGTCTTGCTCGCTCACTTCTTCAACATCTGTTTCGTCTGAAATATCAAGCTCATCTGCTGAAGTGGCTTCCGCCCAGTCTTGCGACTCAGACATGTGCTTCAGTGCTGCTTGCTCGGCACTCGCATCGGAAAGCACACTTGCTTCATCGAGCATGCTCTCGTCAACATCGAGATTGAAAAACTCCTCTTTGTTTTCCTGGGTATCGTGTGCCGCTGCGATGGCTTGTATACTTTTGGTGCTCATCACCTCGGTCCCTGGATAGTCGCTTTTTAACGCACCAGGCTCGAGTGTAACAGCTCGCGCAGGTGGTGGTGGTGCAAACATCCCGCGAAGATTCTTAGGCGGAGCAGGCAGCTTGGGAAGCTTTGAAGCTGCATCTGAAGATGGCAGCTCAGCCGATTCCTCTATCAAAATATCCTGAAGAGAGGCCATCTTAGATAGACCGTCATCCAATGCTGGCAGCTCTTCATCTGCACGTATAAGCGCTTCGAGTTCCTCCTCTTTTGAAGGAACAGGGGTTTGCGGCAGCACCGAGTCATTTACCGCTTCCAATTCGAAACTATCAAAGCGCTCGGGTTCCAACTCTGTTGCCTCAGCAGGAGGAGACGAAGTCTGAGGTAAATTCGGCGGCGCAGAAAACGCCAGGGCTTTTGCATGAATAGGAAAACTATCTTCAGAAAAACCCATATCGCTACTTGGATCTTCTGCCAAAGTATCCCCAATATTTGGCTCGAGCGAGAAAAAGTCGTCTGGTGTGAGCGGCTGGGATGCATGAATAGCACTTGAGCTTGCCTGCAAGTCTGTCGCAAGCAAATCATCGCTTTCATTGATGATCGAATCAGGAACCGAAGTCTCAGCACTTCCATAATCGATCAGTATTTCGTGTTCCTCGTCCTCAGAATCAGCAAAAAGCGAATCATCCTCCTCCAATTCCTCCAAGCGCACTTCGTCTTCTATAATTTTTGTACTATCGGGACTAAAGCCAAGGTCTTGTGCGCCGATGGGCGTCAACCCGGGCGCTACCGTAGGACTAGGAATATTCGCAAGCAGTGACGATAAATCATCATCCGGCTCGTTGTGTTGAAGGTCCTCTGCCTGCAGCATTGGCTCTGCAACATACAGGGCTTGCTCATCCTCGGGTTGTCCGGCGAAAGAATCCTCAAGCTCGAGATCCAAACCATGCCCTTCTTGAGCGGTAGGAACATCCGATACTCGAGGCAGAGGCCACGAAGAGGCTCTCGCCGGAATCTCACTTTGCGCGTTTTTGAGCTCAGCGGCATATTCGATCGCAGCCGATATCTCGTCATGCTCAATCAAGCTGGGCCTATCGTCTGCTTGCAGTGAAGCAAGATCATCGGACGATCCGGGCACTACGCTCACTCGACTCGGCGCTGCAGCAACCCTGTGCTCAGAAGCTTGCGCTAACGATTCAAGATCAATGCCTAATGCGAGTTGCTCAAGGTCATTATCGATTTGCTCAAGGCTTGCTTTGCCTTGAGCTGCAAGCGCAGCAAAACGCTCCTCCCACTGCTGAGCCCCTGGAAGGTCAGAAAGACGAGATAGTTCTTCATCGTGTTCGGCTTCCGCGTCTTGCGCCATACCGCAAGTATAGCATCCAAGTCCGTCTGGTCGCTAAAATGTCGTTTTTGTTGAAAAAAGTCACGATTTCCAAGCTATGCTAAACGAATAGACGACCTTAACCTTAACTTTCTATTACGACGATCGATGAAGCACAATCAGACACATTTGTTGTTCTTATCCACAAAACCGAAGAAGACAGACTTTCTGCACAGTAAAATCTGCTTTAGGGTTTATCCAATGCACACCTTGATTGGGATAGTCTTGTTGCTCTGGATGTACGGATGCGGGCGCATCAACTATGATGAGCTTTTCGTGAGTGTCGATGCTGGCAATGCAGACTCAAACACCCCCGATAGCGATAGTGCGACCAGCGACAGTGGTCTTGGCAGTTGCACTTGGTCTGATTTTTCCAGTCCCGGCCAAGCAACCCTTGGAACACTCAATGGGACCATTCACAACTATTTCCCTACCCTTTCTGCGGATGGGCTCACCATGTACCTCTCCTGCAACCGACCGGCATGGACGAGTCCCTATCGGATCTACAAAAGCGTACGCCCCGATCTGCAAAGCGATTTTGGAGACCCGTCCTTCGTAAACACGACGATCAACGGCGTCGACCCAGAACGAAGTTTGCATCCCATGCTCAGTTTCGATGGCTTGCGCTTGTATTGGGCATCAAACCGTTCTGGATCTCAGGGATTTGATTTATGGTTTTCAGAGCGAGCCACCACAAGCGTTGAATTTGATAGTGCGACCAACCTTGGCTTCACTTCCGCCGGTGATAACGAAGGCAGCATCTTTGAATCTCGCGATGGCCTGCGTCTCTACTACTCGATAGAGCTTGGCCCCTCGACAACCGGCGCTGATCTGTGGCTTACAACGCGCGCTTCGACGAACGACAGCTTCTCTTCAGCCGGCTCTCCCATTGCAGAGCTAAATACCAGCGACGACGATCGCGATGCCGTTCTTTCAGCCGACGAGCTTGAAATTATCTTTAGCTCAAATCGTCCCGGAGGACTCGGCGCAAATGACTTATGGGTGGCGAGACGAAACAGTATCACCGAGCCCTTCGGACCACCGGAAAACCTCACACAACTTAACTCCACCGGCGATGAGGCCGGAGCCGAGCTCTCGGCTGACGGAACAACGCTGTACTTCAACTACAACGGAGGCCTGTATTTCGGTTTCGGAGCCGACCGGAAGTTATGAGTTGCCACCCGCAGCTGCAACTAAGTCGTAAAGCACTGCCACAGCCTTATCGAGCTGTGCCGCATCCGGTCCGCCCGCTTGAGCAAAGTCTGGACGACCGCCACCACGGCCACCGACAATTTCAGCGGCAGCTTTGATTAACTGGCCAGCTGCAAGCTTGGGATTGAGCTCTTTGGAAACGGTGCAAACCAACATCGCCTTACCATCGATGGCTTTTGCCCCAAGCATCACCACCGCCGGAGCCATTTTATCACGCAAGCTGTCAGCCATGGCTCGAATACTGGCAACATCGGGAATATCAACCACAGCAGCGAGCACCTTAACACCATTTACCGTTTTTGCGTTTGCGCTAAGGTCACTTTGTCTACCCGAAATCAGTTTTCGCTTTAAACCTTCATTTTCTTTTGACAGCTGTTTTTGCTGCTCCAACAAACGTTCAATTTTTTCCGTCAAATTCACAGAAGAGCTTTTTAGAAGCTGCGCCGCTTGCGCTATCTCGTCTTGAAGGCCTTGGAAATAAGCCAATGCATTGTACCCGGTCACAGCTTCAATGCGGCGTACACCGGCCGCAAGACCACTTTCAGAAACAATGGCAAAGGAGCCAATGTCTCCGGTTTGATGGGCATGCGTGCCCCCACAAAGCTCGATCGAATCATCAGTCATCGTGAGTACACGAACGACATCGCCGTATTTTTCTTCGAAAATACCGATGGCGCCTTTGGCTTTGGCCTCAGCCATAGCTAGCACCTCAGTGGTAATGGGTGCATTGAGAAAGATTTTTCGTTGACCAGTTTTTCAATCTCACGAATCTGCTCCGGCTTTAACGCCTTGCCACAAGCAAAATCAAAACGAAGGCGCTCTGGTCCCACGAGCGAGCCTTTTTGAATGGCAGACGGACCGAGCACCGTTCGCAATCCATAATGCAAAAGGTGGGTTGCGCTGTGGTTTCGCCGTGTCGCAGCACGTGCTTGGTGATCAACTTTAAGATGAACTGAATCACCAACTCTGATGCTCCCATTTTTCAAAAGCCCACGATGCACAAACAATGCTCCCACTGGCTTTTGAGTATCGCTAATTTCAATTTGAGCTTTAATCGAAGTTACAAGGCCGCGATCCCCCACTTGACCGCCCGACTCCGCATAAAAAGGCGTTTGTGCAAACACAAGCTCTACTTCCGCCGGCGCAGAGGCTTCTGAAACGCTTTTGCCATCAACAAGCACTGCAAGCACTTTGGAGTCCGCTTCCTCCTTTTCATAGCCGACAAATTGGCTGTCGCCATGCTTTGAAACGATATCGTGATAAAGCTGCGCAACCGAAGCTTCTCCGACTTTGGAGCCAGCGCTTTTTTCACGTGCTTTTTGCATCGCGCGATCGAATCCAGCTTCATCCACTGCAAAGGATTGCTCTTCGCCAATCACTTGTTGCAAATCAAGTGGAAAGCCAAAAGTGTCATACAGCTCAAAGGCTACTTTACCCGGTAGGATTCGTTGAGCGTCTTTTGTTTTGTCCCATTGCTGGTTCTGCTCAATCAAATCAAGCCCACGTTGCAGCGTGCGCCGAAAGCGCTCCTCTTCTTGAATCGCAATCTCTTCGATAAGCGCACGCCGTTCCTGAAGCTCAGGATAGGCCTCTTTCATGAGGTCGACGACGCAAAGCGCGATGCGATGTAAAAACAATTCGTTGATTCCCAAACGATGACCATGACGAATTGCACGACGCATTACCCGACGCAGCACATAAGCACGACCGTCGCGATCAGGGAAAATGCCTTCCGCAATTACAAAGGCCGTCATCCGAGCATGATCGGCGATCACCCGCATAGAAACATCATCGGGATCATGACTTGCTGTGTATTTCTTTTGCGCGATTTGGGATGTGAGCTCCAACAAAGGCACAAACAAATCGGTCTGGTAGTTGCTCCTAACACCGTTCACCACCGCGCTGAGCCGCTCTAGGCCCGCACCGGTATCAATTGAAGGGGCTGGAAGGGCATGCAGCGATCCGCTCTCATCACGGTTAAACTGCATAAAGACCAGATTCCAAATCTCCATCCAACCATTTCCCTGCGCATCCGGCTCTTGATTGACACCGCGAAGATCTATCGCTCCATTGCCCTGATAGTAATGAATCTCGGAGCAGGGTCCACAAGGTCCGGTATCACCCATTTGCCAAAAATTATCTGCCGCGCCAAAGGAAATTACGCGTTCTTTGGGGAGGCCTGTGATTTTTGTCCATAGCGCTTCGGCATCATCGTCACGCGGTAAACCTTGCTCACCGCCAAACACGGTCACGGCCAGTCGCTCGGCCTCAAGTCCTAAGGTTTTGGTAATAAACTCCCACGCGTAGGCTATGGCTTGTTCTTTGAAGTAATCGCCAAACGAAAAATTACCAAGCATCTCGAAAAAGTGTGATGCCTTGCGGTTACCCCGACGTTCTCAAGGTCATTGTGCTTTCCACTGATACGAATGCAGCGCTGAGATGTGGTGGCGCGCTTGTAAGGACGCTTTTCTCGACCGGTAAACACATCTTTAAACTGCACCATGCCTGCATTAGCAAACATCAGGGTCGGATCATTGGCAGGAACAACAGAGCCCGAATGCAGCACTTCATGATCGCGCTGTTTGAAAAAATCCAAAAACGCTGCTCTTACTTCATTTGCACTTCGCTTTGACATGGCCGTGATCTACCGGATCATGGCCCAGGAGGCCAGGTGTATCCAACCATTAAGCTCGCGCGAAAATAATGATCGTTGACGGGCTCAAGCAAACCGCCCACCGCGCCCGTCGTCGCATTGACGGGCCAAGGCAGCCAAGGCTCACCAAAGCCGCAAGGCGGACTCGGATCTTCACAGGTCGGCTGCCCTGAGAACTTGGTCTGAAACATAAAATACGAGAGCCGAAGCCCAAAATGCAGTCCCCTTAAGACGTAGTCCGCTTCAGAGCGTGCCTCGAGCTCGAACCAATAGCCTTGCGGCCTGTCCGGCCCTTTTTCATCGCCAGTGCCCCATATCTTCAGAGCATCGCCTCCTACGCCAAAACCAGGACGCAGACCAGCCCGCAAGCCAAGGGTTAGATACGGAGGGTGAGCCCATAGCTTCCACCCACCGCAACATGCAGATATCGGTAGCGCATCGGCGGAACCACCGCCGCTGGGTTTAGCCCTGAAAGCTCGAGCAAGTCGTCCATATTGAAGGCAAAAGTGAACATGCCAAAACCGGCATCAAGCTGGATCTCAGGATCAAAGCGACTCTTGCCAAAACGATAACGGCCTCGAAGAGCAGCCAAAAACTCCCATTGTGTTGTTTGAATGTCCTTAAGGTCACCGGCATCGCACGGTGCGCCAGGCACCGAAAGCACCTCACACGCTGTGCCGTTCAGAAACAAGCCATAACTGAAACTTGTCACAATGCCGAGATAAGGAAATTTGGGCAGCGACGCGAAGGGTAAGGCAAGGGGATAAAACTCCGCTTCGAGACCCACCTCCATGTTCCCTGGGGCTCGGCTTTTGTAATAGCGTTGCTCAAGAGGTCTGGACAAAGCAAAGCTCGTCAGCACTAAGGTTTTCATCGAGCGATACAAGCTACCGGCAAGCACGTTGATACGTAAGGCATGAAAGTCTTGCGTGGGACCGGAGTACGTTTTCTTTTCTTCATTTGAACTCTGCCACCACGCGCCACCTGCTGAGACGCTTGTGTTTGCAGATGCTCCGTTACTGCTGCCCAGGCTTGCTGAGGATTGCATCGCTTGGGTAAGGTAGCCCGCCAGTTTGGAGTAACCATCTTTCTTTACGACCTTCAATGCTGCAAGCGTACGGCCACTCCAATATGCTTGACCACTGATATCACCCACGGAGTCACGAACGGTAAGTTCCAATGTCCATTTACGCCTCGCATGAGAAACCTGACCCTCGATAAAAGCGCTGATACCCAAGGACTGCGCTAACTTTGGTAAATCAGTGCCAGTGTATGGACCGTCAACCTGCTCAAGGTTCAAGGTCCGAGCTGAATTGCTTAACTCAGGATCACTCACCATGGCTAAGCCCGGTTGTGAAGCAAGGTTGGTGCGTAGGGCTTCTTTGATGCTGTTGCTCTCTGATCCGGTGATTTGAATCAACGCAATACGTTGCAAGTCCTGTGCTTGGCCGTTCGCCGCCGATGCGCAAACAAAAACCATCGCAAAAACCAAGATCCGCAAGATGAGTATTTTGTTTTCAAGCATGTTCGAAGGGTGCACGAAGCCAAGAGGCATACCAAGTTCTTAGCATAGAAAAAGCCACCTCACATGTCGAAAAATCTTCGATATCTCAACTGTTTTTTTCCGCTTGGCCCAAGTCACGGATTGTGTGCTAGATCACACTAACGATGCTATGTTTTTTGCGTATTCATGATTTTGCGATCATCGAGCAACTCGAAGTCGAGTTTGGTCCAGGTCTGAATGTTATTACTGGCGAGACAGGGGCTGGCAAATCGATATTGGTCAATGCTCTACAACTTGTCCTTGGTGGTCGCGGTAACCCGGAATGGATCCGTCATGGATCAACGCAAGCCGAAATAGAAGCCTTGTTCGACATCACCGATGACGAACGACTCGCCAAAATACTCGAGGAACAAAGTCTTCCCTCGGATGGAGAGCTGTTGGTGCGACGAGTCCTGCCAAAACAAGGGCGCTCTCGGGTTTATATCGGAGGAAAACTAGCTACCGTTGGGCAATTGACCGAGATAGCCTCTGGTCTTGCAGATATTGCTTCGCAACATGAACACCATAGCCTCGTCGATGCATCAACGCATCTCGGCTATCTTGATGCCTTTGCACAACTCAAAAGCAAGCTTGTACAAATGAAAGAATCGTATGCCGAATTCATGCAACGGGATGCTGCGCTTCTAGCCCTGAGTGAAAAACTGGCCAAACGCACCGAGCACGAAGATCTTTTACGCTTCCATGTTCAAGAAATTGATGCACTCGACATGAAGCCCGGTGAAGACGAAAAGCTTCGATCGCAACGCGACAAGCTTCGTCACTCCGAGCGCCTCATGCAACTGACTGGCGGAGCTGAAGACCTGTTGTACGCGCGAGATGGAGCGCTGTGTGAACAGCTTTCAAAAATCACAAACCAAATAGATGAAGCTTCACGTCTCGATCCCGATCTCAATGAACAACACGAACTTCTCCAAAGCCTGCATGCTCAGCTTGAAGAAGTCGCGCGCAACCTTGGAAAGTACGCTCACACCATTCAAAACGATCCAGACACACTAAATGAGATTGAAACGCGCCTGGAACGCTTGGATATGCTTTGTCGGAAGCACAACCGGGACTTACCCGCCTTGCTCAGTTATCGCGATGAAGCCCTTGAGGAACTCACCCGGCTTGAAAACTTTGAAAGTGTGTTTCGAGAACACAAAGAGGCACGTGAGAGGGCCAAACAAAAAGCAGCAAAGCTTGCCCTAGAGCTTTCCGAACGACGTGGCAAAGCGGCCAAAGAACTTGCCAAACAAATGACCCGAGAACTGAGTTCGTTGGGCATGGGTGATGCAAAGGTGCACATCGAAATCTTGCGTAGCCCTCTAAGAGGCAGCTCAGAAGACATGGACGTGAACGGCGCGCAGCTTTCAGCCGCTGGCATCGACAAAGTCGAATTTTTGATTGCTCCCAATCGAGGCGAACAACCCAGACCCTTACGCAAAGTTGCCAGTGGCGGAGAGTTGTCCCGCTCCATGCTCGCAATCAAAAAAGTGCTCACTGGGTTGGGTCCCTCAGGGATGCACATCTTTGATGAGGTCGATGCCGGTGTGGGAGGCGCGATTGCCGAAGTGATTGGCCAAAAGTTGCACGAAGTATCCCGCGCCCATCAAGTGCTTTGTATCACCCACCTACCCCAGATCGCTGCCTATGCCGATCGGCATTTACGCGTCCATAAATTCGTCGCCGATGGACGCACTCACAGCGAGATCAGTGCGCTTGGAGAAAAAGATCGCGAAAAAGAGTTGGCAAGAATGCTCGGCGGGATCACTATCAGCGACAAGACACGAGCAGCCGCTCAGGAACTTCTGAGTGAAGCCAAAACCACCCCATTGCGAACATGACAAAAACGGCAACTTTTAGACTAAAATCATGCCAAAAATGGCTTCTTATCGCTTTATTCTCGCCATTTTTTGCATGCACGGAAGATACCCGCTCCAACCTGGTGGACACCTCTGTGCTATTTGGAAGCCAAGTGACTTCGATGATTATCGAGGTCGATTATCAGCAAGGCGCTGAACCCTACACGGTGAATGTAGGGGGTGAAGGCTCGCCGTGGAGCTTGATGGCGCTAAACTTTACGAAACTTTTTGAAGCTCGACCTCGGCCTATCACTATCCCGACCACCATCGAGGACATGCAAAACATTGGACAAGCCGAGGATCCGGATTTCACTGTTGATGATGTCATCAAGCTAGCCAAAACACATCGTGATCACATTTCAAGCAAAGAAGTACCAAGTTTTTATATTCTGTTTTTGGACGGTTATTTTTTTGAAAACAATGAAAGGCAACATGGCGTGCTCGGTATTTCCATTGGCGGAACCGGCATGGTCGCTATGTTCAAGCCCGTCATTCAAAGCACGGCTCCACAGTTAAACAATACCACGGTCGACGACCTAGTTAGGCACTTTGGCGAGCAGACCACACTCGTTCACGAACTTGGCCACGCCATCGGCCTTGTAAACAATGGTCTGGCGCTCACAACAGCGCATTGGGATGAGGAAAACGGCAGACACTGCAGCAATGAACGCTGCGTCATGTACTATTTGAACGAAGGCGCGCGCGACCTTTTGGAATTCGTCCAAGACCTTAACCTCTGCCTGGACGGTGCCGAAACGGCGCAAGAAGAAGACGACTGTTTGGTTCTCTTTGGCGGAGCCTGTCTCGGTGATGCCAATTATGCAGCAACGCTAGGCGCAGAGTGAATCCGAGCAGCCCTACTCTGCAGGCCTTGATTTCTTCCTTTTGCCAAACGAGAACTTTCCAAGTAAACACTGGGCTTATGACCCTTTTTAGCCCATTGCGAACATTGCTCCCAACCGTCGCGGCACTGGCTCTTGCCTCCTCCTCTGCCTATGGACAACAAAGCACCGAGACCGCGCAGCAAACCCAAGCGCAGGCCGAAACAGTGGGTGATGCCGCCAAGGCACATTTTAAAGCTGCTCAAAGTTTGTACGAAGCAGGAAGCTTCGCTTCGGCGGCTAAAGAGTTTCAAGAAGCCTATCGCCTATCGAATCGAGCAGAGATTTTATACAATATCTATGTAGCTTATCGTGATGCCGGTGAGCCGGAACAAGCTGCACTTTATCTCGAGCAATACCTTGAGCAAGTGCCCAATGCACCCGACAGGCCACAACTCGAAGCAAAGCTTGAGTCCCTAAAGAAACTCGTTTCTGAACGCGAAAATGCAAAACGCGCTGCCGAACAAAAAGAAACCAGCGCTGAGACCAACTCCGCTCAAGCGCAGCATGATAGCACGGAAGAAACGAGTTTTACCGCCGATGTTTTGCCGTGGATACTGATTGGCGTCGGCGCAGCAGCACTTGCAACAGCTGCTGTGACAGGAATCATTTCCCTTGGTAAAACGTCGAGTATTGAAGACAATTGCCCCGGCAACATCTGTCCTTCGGACTACGATCTTGCATCAAAACGCGATAGCGCCCAAACCTTCACAACACTTAGCGACGTGCTGTTATTTGGCGGAGCTGGATTTGCAATCACGGGCGCCGTTCTGCTCTTGGTGCTGGATGGCTCAAGCGAAAAATCTCCTAGAAAAGAAAGCCTTTCTGCTAGCGCGGGCTGCACAATGGCTTTTTGTGGCGCCGCATTGAAAGGTCGTTTCTAATGATACGAGCTCTACTCCTTTGTCTTGTTCCTATTTTGCTTACTCAATGCACTGTCGTGAACGACTTGAGCCGCTTTCAAGATGCCTGCACAGGAGACATCAACAAAACGCGCGACTTTGAAGCCGTGCTAAGCGGCCTTGAAGCTTATAGCCAAAGCAACCTTGCCTTCAGCCGCATCGAATTGCGGATTGTTAATGAAACACACACCATTGTATCGCGCGCAGTTGTTTACGGCCACAACACCGAGCTCGAAGGCGATACGGTTGAGGTGTACATGCCAAACGCAATTCCTCCGGGCGAACACAAGGTCCATCTCTTCATCAAAGATACCCTTATTCCGACAGACAGCAGCATGACGACCGATGGTCAACCGTCACAACGAACGCCAAGCTGGATTCGCGACATGTGCCCCAGCGGCTTGTTCGAGTTCGAGGCCGACGATGCATTTCAGACCCTCGATGATCCACCCACCACAGACGTGGGAAACCCCTTTCTCATGGAACTGCGTGATTTGTTTCCGCACTCCGATGGAAAGCAACGTCTTGAAATGCAGATTTCCGATGATATCGAGGATCTTACCCGAGGCTACTTTCGCATCGCGGGCTTCACCAACAACACCATTTTAGTTGGCGTGCCTGGCATTGCGGAGGCCAATCATCGTTACAAAATCGAGTTTTACGCCGACAAAAACCAAAACGGCGTCTACGATGGCCATCCGGATGACCACAGCTGGTCTCTTATTGAAACGGCTGGCCCCTTAGGCCTCTTCCTTATCGGCGATAACGCCTGGGTCCACGACACCAACTTCGCAGTCGTTGACTTCTAGACAAAGTACATTTGCTGGGGTTAAGACAAGGGCATACTGACAGCTGTTCCACTGAAACGAGGTCTTGCGTCCTCGGCAACATGTAGGTGAAAGAGCGCAGTTTCCCCTCTTGAGCTCAGGGCATGGAAAAATCCATTAAGCACCCATCGCAGTGTTAAAGAGTACGATTCTGAAGTCGAGCTACCTGCAGCGATCTTGCTTGTGTTCTGACGCTCTAGCGTAATTTCGCCTGGTCTATTTCTTGCAAGCCCGTCACACCACGCAAACTATTTGGGAGTTTAAACATGGCATTACTTCGTGGATTTATTGTTTCTGTGCTGTCCGTTGCATGGCTTGGCTGCGGTCTTAGCCCTTCATCAATTGATCAAAATGCTGAAGCGCAAAGTTTCGATGCAAAGCTAGCAAAAGCCCCTGCCGCATACGAAGCCATTGACGGAGAATACGTCGTTGTCTTCAACAGCCAAAGCGGCCTGTATGCAAGCTTTGCCCACGGCAATCCCATCAACCCCGACGCACCAAATCAAACGTTACAAGTACTCGATAGTTTTCCGTCGCTTTCAGCCATCCTTGTACGAGACGCTAGCAATGGGCAAAGCACTTTACGATCAATCGCAACCGACACTTCGGTATCCTATATACAACAGAACTATAAATTGGACCCATGGCCCATCCCACAAGTTGTGGGTGCAGCAAAGGTCATCGCTAGCCCTAGCTTCTTCGATCAAATCCAACAACCCGCTATCTGGAACCTAGCAAGGATTGATCAGCCGGATTGGGACGCCGAAAATCCAAACGATGCGTTCATCTGGTCCGAAGGCATCTTTGGCTACGGCGTTCGGGCTTACGTGATCGATTCGGGCATTAACCCACATCCAGAATTTGGATGCTTGGACTCCTTTAGCGAGGTCTGCGTTAATCCGGGCGATGATCGTATTGACGAGCAAAACGCCTATCCCGATCCCGGTCAAGTGGATACGGTAGGCCATGGCACGCACGTCGCAGGAACCCTCGGCGGTGTCAACTACGGTGTTGCCAAAGGTGTGACTTTGGTGCCCATCAACGTTGATGTTGGTGGTCAACCCACCGTGGCATCGATGCTGGCAGGCATGGAGCATGTGCTAACCGTGCACAGTCCAGAAGATTTTGCCGTGGCAAACATTAGCATCAGCGGCCCGAAAAACGTGTTGATCGATGCAGCCGTAAACAACCTGATTCAGGCCGGAATTCCGGTGGTCGTAGCGGCTGGAAACAACGAAGCACCTATTTCCTGCGAGCGTTCGCCCGCCAATGTACCCGGGGCCCTTACCGTTGCCGCCAGCAACATCCAAGATGAAGCTGCCTTGTTTTCAAACCAAGGAAGCTGCGTGGATGTTTTTGCACCTGGCGTCGACATTCTATCGGCGGGACGCGATGGAGGCACAGCGATACTGAGCGGAACGTCCATGGCTTCGCCACACGTCGCTGGTTCGGTGGCTTTGTTGCTCGAAGGAGTTCGCAACATGGATGGGGGCAGCATTGATCCCGAAGGCGTTGCAGCTGTGGTTAACTGCACAGCCACCCCGGATGCCTTGCTAGACGTTGATTCCAGCACAGCGAATCGTCTTCTCTATATGCGCAATTTTGGCAGCGCAGGCATCTTGGGATACGAGAACCTGGCCGAGCCACCCATTCTTAGTTTCGCTGAACCAAGCCCAGGCGCCGAGGTCCCTAACCCAGTGCGCATCTCCGCCAACTATGAAACCTGTGCGTTGGGAAGCATCAAACTTGAAGAACTCGATGCACCGAACGGCCAAGTGCAGCGCACCATCGCCCCAACCACGGGCAAGCCAAGCGAATGGGTAGCTGTTTTTGAACCTGGTCCAGTCTATCTTCGCGCAACGATCTGCGATTACTTTGATCACTGCGTCTCCGAACAGACTTCCTTCACGGCGCTCCCAGCCGCAAGCACGATTTACTTACCGATAGTTGGCCGATAGTTGCACTACTCTCTAAAAATGGAGCTCTCAGCAATACCCTGAATGCTTAAAGACAGAAATGTCGATCATGCACCGAGGTTAACGGATCCGTGGAATCTGAACATTTCGAACGAGAACATGGATTTTAGTTCGGCAGAAAACAAAGTGTCCCTTCTGGAGTCATATGTCTCCATGTGGGGAACTCCACTCCATACCCGCTATCCGATACGCACCCAAAAACTGTACATCAATCCACTCAGCACTTGAAAAAATCTAATTCTCTAGGAAATTGTTAGTTTTTTCCTTTCTTCTCGATTTCGCTGCTGCTTTTTTGTCTAGGCATGTTTTTTGCTCTTTGTAGTCACATTATGAAGTGCGTAGTTTTTTCCTTGATCGCGGCCATGTCGGCCTGCGTCACCCCAATCGATGATTTTACCCAAGACCAAAGTCCGCTCACAGCCCCGGAGCGTGGCGCAGCGGCGTGGCCCGCTGAGCTTCCACTCGATCAGCCGATTGCCCGAGACTGTCTCGAAGTCACGGGAGGCTACGGCAGCGGTTATCATGCGGGCTATACACTCGTCGGCAGAAACAACGACTTTTACGCACTTGATCTATCCGATCCCAAAACACCGTTTAATCAGACCGTAGTTGCACCTGTAGCTGGCAAAGTCGTGAGTGTCTTTCAAGAGGGAGATCCGCTAATCGAGCCAAGCTATGCAAGTTTTGGCAACCGAGTCACCTTACAGGTCGACTACGGCGACGAAACCTACTATCTATTCTTCGCGCACCTCAAACAAATCGATACCGCAGTACACCAACATCTCAATAAAGGAGATACGATTGGCATTGCAGGCCATTCCGGCTTACATGATGATCACGGCGATCATCTACATTTTTCAATCCATAAAAAATCAAAGGCGCGCAACATGCGTCCTACCCAACTTTCTTAGATAGCGTGCCCGTCGCCGCCTCAAGCGTCGTACCGGAACCTTTCGCGGGAATAACAGATCTTAAAGCCGGCACCTTGATTGGGACTTGCCACGACGACTATCCGACTAAAAAGTTATAAAAATCCCTGTCTGGCATAAGGTCCAGTTGTAACTTGGCAGCTAAGCTATGGAATTTCTGAGCATTTCACGCCTTTTCGTTACAGTGAAAATAAAATATTGCACTATGCACGAAATCGATCTATAGTAATAGAAATGGGTATAGGCACGATGGCGAGTGCCAACTTAGCTTGTTTTTCGCATAAGAAATCCTTTTTTAGCCGGTGTAGCAATTGGACAACAACACAAAGAATAAAAATCTGCCGTCTAGTCCAAGCGATTACATTCGTCATCTGGGCGAAGCTGCGCTTGTTTTGGACAAGAGTCTGGAGCCCATCGCTCATAACGCAGCCTTTGTTGCCTCGAGTGGCTTGAGTCCTCATGATTTCATTCGGCAAAGCAGCGAAGGGCGATCAATTACCGAGCTCGTTTCTATCAATGGCGCAGCAGGCAAAAGTATGATGCTCGAATGCTTGCAAAAAGGCTATCCACAACGAATTACGCAGGCCAAAATCAATAACGCAACAGGGAGCCACTGGACCTCGGATGTGTCGTTCATTCCGATACGAAGTGAAGAAGACGGCGCTGAAGCTCTCATCCAGATCATTCACAAAACGCTTTTGGACGAGCGTGATGAAAGCACGGATTTATTGACTCTGTACCAAGCCCAAGCCGCAAGCCTGCAACGTGAACTTGAGGAGCGCACTCGAGACCTCAATATTGCTTTGCAACAAGTGGATCGCTTGGCTATGCATGATTCGTTAACAGGCCTTCTAAACCGAAATGCATTCCTTGAACATGCTCAAAAAGCACTCGAGCTAGCGAGACGACACGACCGAGCTTTAGCAATTCTCATTTGCGATCTCGACGGCTTCAAGCAAATCAATGAAAGCTACGGTCATAAAACCGGCGACAAAATGCTCGTTGCATTCGCCAACGCTCTCGATAACACACTTCGGAAAAGCGATACCGTAGCACGTGTCGGCGGCGAAGAATTTGCCGTCTTACTCTCTGAAACACACAGTAACTCCGTGCGCGAAGTAGCGCAGCGTTGCGCAAAAGCTATCCGAGACGTCGTTTTAGAAGGCCGACACGGAAGCATGCGCTTAAACCAAAGCGTTAGCATTGGGGTTGCTATTTTCCCGGCCCATGGCCGCACCCTCGACGAAGTGATTTCTCGTTCCGAAGAAGCCCTGCATCTCGCCAAAGAAACCGGCAGAGATCGCGTGGTAATTTACGACAATGAAATGCTTAAAACGGCACCAAAGCACGATGCTTTCAAGAAACCCAAGGTGCTATTGGTCAGTTCAGATGCGCCTTGCGCCAAACATATCAGTTCGCAGCTCTCGCCGCTTTATAAAGCTGTCCATGCGCTGTCACTTAAAGAAGCAACCGAGCAATGCAAAGCGAACTTGTTTGACATCATTATTTGTTAACAATTGGTCAACGGCGAATCCGGAATCGATTTTCTCGGGCAAACGATGGTGGATTCACCACAATCTCTGCGCATCCTATGTACGGGAGACGGAGAGTCTGTATTTTCAGTACGAGGTTCAGCTTTATCACGCATTGACGCTTTCATCTCATCCACCGATCTAAAGCAAAACCTCTTTGATACTCTTGATGATGGACTGACCTACAAGCAAATCATGTTGCAGCGGACTGTGGATGGAAAAATGGTGGCAAAAAATGCCTTTTCCTACCGAATCGAGCAGCTTGATGGGCTTTTAAAAAATGAAGAACTACAGATGGCGTATCAGCCCATCGTTGATCCACACACAAAACAAGCCATCGGCTACGAAGCGCTTTCTCGACCAAGTGGCAATTTTAAACTTAACCCTCAAGACCTGTTTCAAGCTGCTGTTGAAACCGGGCGCATTTGGGATCTTGGACGTTTAGTTCGCAAACGCATTGCACAAACCATTGATTTTTTCCCAGAAGACAGTTTAATTTTCATCAATCTTCACCCCGCCGAATTGGAAGATCCTGAACTAATCGCACCATCAGCACCTCTGAAAGCTTATGCAAATCGCATTGTTTACGAGATTACCGAGCGCACTCCGATCACACACATACCAAGCTTCCAGCAACATCTACGAGAACTCCGTAAACGTGGCTACCGAGTAGCCATCGACGACTTGGGAGCTGGTCATGCTAATTTTAGTTCCCTTGCCCTATTGGAACCCGATTTTGTTAAAATCGATATGGAACTGGTTCGTTCAGTTCATACCTCGCCAAGGCGCCTTCGTTTACTGGGTCGACTTGTTGATATGGCTAACGAAGAAGGCATTTTTGCGATTGCCGAGGGGATTGAAACCGAAGAGGAAGCCAACGCCATTCGAGAACTGGGCTGCCACTACTTCCAAGGTTTCCTGTTCGGCCGAGCAACTATTCCCGTCGCCAAAATAACAAAAAAAACGGCCTCTTAATATCCCTACTCTGTTTGCTGGGAAGCGGTCCCCAAGGCAGGTTCTGCTCCCGAGCCTTCAAGACCACTAACTGCGGAAGACTTAAAAACTCCAACACTCCCAACATTCGCTTTTGTGCGCCACATGCAGACGCTCATCCCCAGAACCTGCCTTGGGGACCTATCACTTGCTAACCTTATGTCGATACGACAGGTACTCAGATTAGGAAAGACCAAATTAGTCTTGTGAGCGTGGAGCGGAAGTGCTGCATCAGAGCGTCTGCATGTGGCGTGTTAAGATTTCCCAAGCGAACAATAAAATTAAGGCATACGCAGTTTGTAGTCTTGAAGGCTCTGATGCAGCACCTCGGCTCCACGCAACGCTATCCAATACAAAAACAACCAACCTCTCGCATGCAATCCTTAGCCGTGGCGTTCTTTCCACCAGGCTAGGAACTTTCGGTAGGCTGCTTTGCGATCTTTTTTATGTCCGTGCGGATCGTAACCGTAGCCTTGTCCCACGACGTGTCGCAACTCATCAAAGGCAGCGCTGCGCAAAGCTTCATCTTCTTGCATAAGCGCTTCAATCAACCATTGAGTGCGTTGCTTTTTTCCATGGCGCGCCAGCCAGGCAGCCCAACGTCGTTTTGAAGTTCCGAAATCATGACGTGTAAGCAAGACAAGTGCACGCTGGGTGGATTGCATAAGTGCTGGTTCATCCGTACCGAGCAGAGACACGAGCAATTTCACAGAACGTTCATCGTGCAGTTCACCTAAAATGCGTACCGCAATGCGGCGCCGTGCTGGAGCTTCTCCTGCACTTTGAGCCACCGAACGAATTGGCCGCAGCACAACCTCAAGTTCTCGAACTCCACGAAAACTGCAAAGCACATCGGCTACCAGATTGCGAATGCCGATGTCTTGATCAAAGACCAAACGGCCAAGTGCTTCGATAAGCTGTTCTTTACTGCCTAAATCAGCTGCTACGAGCACCGCGTAAAAACGCGATTCATCATCAGACTTAGGATCCAACAAGGCGGCTACATAGGGCACGGCATGTGAACCAAAAGACACAAGAGCCCTAGCAATAGCTGAAACGTCTCTACCTCGTGCAAGCCGTGTGTATTTCGAATGACGATTAAACCAAAGCTCTCCTGGAAAGCGTTTTACTAATTCAGGAAGCAGAGCTTCTCCTTCCGCTAGAGCCATGGCGATGGTAGCGTCGACTTGCTCAGGGTTACAGGCAGAAAGTTCACGCACGAGTGAACGAATACGATCGCTTGCTTCCCCCACGCGTGGCACAGAAGGTATATGCGATGATCGTGCACCTTCTGGCGGCCGTTTATCCGGAGCAGCCGACTGACTTTTGCCTTCAGTCAAAGGCTGCGTTTTACTTGGAAAGAGTTCCTTATCCCATTGCGGAACCGGCGGTGCACTTCTTGATAAACCAAGTTTTTCCTGTGGACGCGTGCGCCAACTCCGTCTTGGTTGAATCGAGTCAGTTTCCTCAGGTGGTTTTTCCTCGACGGGCTCGGATGGTAGTGCCGCAGGCATAGGCTTCAACGTTTCGGTCCTGGGCGGATCGACGGTCTTGGATGGCTCTGTTTCCTTTAGGGCTTCTGCTTCCTTCAGTGGTTCTGTGTCCTTGGGAGGGCCAACCAAAGGCGTCACATATCGCTCAGCCCTCTCCTTGTGCTTGACGCTTGGTCTAGCTGGTATGGTCGAATACAGCGGCTTCAGCGATTTCATGCGCTTGGTCTCACGCGGCTCCACTGATTTTTTTGTTTGGCTTGGTAGCTCAGAGTTGTTTTGGCTTTGAAGCTTGCTCCTCAGAATAAGCATTTCAAGAGCGTTTCCAACATGTGCAGCAAAAGCAATTAGCTTTGAAAACGAGTCAACCTCGAAGTCGTGCCCACCACGATCTCCACAGAGCAGCAGAACAACACGACCTCGCACCGTGACCGGGACAATCAAGGAGGGTTGCGCATGACTGCGGCCCAGTGCCTCTGCCACCAATCTATCGGATTCAGCAGCGTTGAGATTGGCCACCATGGTTTTGCCGTTCTGAAAAACCTCACGAAAGCTTCCAGGCGATTCCAGCAAGCACTGGTAACCCTGCGCAGCACGACTCAAGCCGTCATCGAGCGCAACCGCGCGCCTCACCTGGGCGTACTTGCCCTTGATGCTAAATACGACAAAAAATTCAAAAAACTGGCCACCAAAGCGCTCAAGCAAGTCAAGGACCTCTTCGCGATCAACAGCATGGGCAAGCTGTTCGGCGGCCCGATGCAATGCAAGAGGCGTTCCGATTGGAGGGATAGAGGCACCGTTACCCATGGATCCTACCTTATCATGCTCACTTGCCGAGCTCTAAGCTTTGTGCAACGCCACCCGGTCAGTCCGTGACAAAAGTCACCAATTAACAAAAAAGTATTGCGAACATGAGAACAAAGCTAGAAGACAAGTCTTTTTTCGAGGTTTTCGTAGATTCGAGCGCGCCCACAGGACCGAGGAGGATGGTACATCGGTACCTGACGACGAGGTCCGAGGACCTAAGCCGAATATACGGAAACCTCGGAAAAAGCGCCTTCAGGCGCCACGTACTGACCAGTTACTGTGCAACGCCTGTACGTTTGAGCATGCCCATCCGTTCCGCTACCAAAGCCAAAATGACCGGCACAGCCGTTTCCACACGCAAAATCGTGGGACCTAAACCCACCTGCGAAAAACCCATCGCCTCTAAACCCTCAATTTCCATCTCTCCCAAGCCCCCTTCAGGACCGATCACAACCGAGGCTTTTTGCACGGTTTGGGAAGCGGGCCACAAGGTATCAAGTCCGAGCTCACAACATTCCCAAAACACCAAGCGTCGTCCCTCTTCGGGAAGTTCATCTGCTATATCAAGCAAGGGCAAAGGACCTACAAGCTCAGGAACCGACCTACGCGCTGACTGCCTTGCTGCTTCTTCAGCAATACGTTCCAGCCGTTTTAACTTAGCTCCAGCCCGTCCACTGTCAGGACGCGATACAGTTCGTTCGGAGATGGCTAGAATTATTTTTGAGACACCAATCTCAGTTGCCATACGCACGTTGGTATCCAGTTTGCTTCCCTTAGGAAGGCACTGCACGAGCACAAGCTCATGCTCGACTGCCATTGGGCCACACTTTATCTCCAGGATTCGTAAAACATAGCGATCGTGTAAGCTTTGCTCAATCGTAGCGGTCGCTTGTTTGCCGCTTTGATCAAACAAATAAAGTTGATCGCCTACTTTGAGACGCAAGACTTTCATATGCCGACTAAGCTCAGTATCAGCGATAAAGGTAGCGGCTGCCTCCGGCAGCAATGGAAGGTAAAAGCGCCGCATGCTCATCGTTCATACACTAAGGCAAGCCACTCGCCTTCTTCAGCACGATCTTGCAAAGTAAGCTCTGAAAAAATAGCCCGCGCTTCGTGTTCTTGACTGACCAAGAGGCCACTCAGCATAAGCACCGAACCCGTCTGAAGACGTTCAAGCAAGGCTTTGGCCAACTGCTCATGCACGGCAAGTTGAATGTTAGCAAGCACAACATCGAATTTAGCTAGATCACTCAAATCGTCGGTCCACGCCCGGAACTTGCCAGCAACATCGTTTGCAAACGCATTCTCCGCGGCAATACGTAACGCATCCGGATCGATATCGGTTCCAAAGGCATGGCTTGCGCCTAGCTTTAACGCAGCAATCGCAAGAATGCCGCTGCCGCACCCCACATCCAAAATAGATTCCCCGCCGTAAATGTGTTCATCTAAAAACTCAAGCAACAAGCGTGTTGAAGCATGCATTCCGCTGCCAAACGCCCGCCCTGGATCCATCACGATGTCGTGCCTTGCTTCGTCCGATACCCTTGCTTCCCACGGCGGACGGACAGACAACCGCCTGCCAAAAATCTGGGTTTTAAAATAGCGCTTCCAAGCATCACGCCATTCGTCCCCTACAATCTCATCGAGCTCGACCTCGTAAGCACCTGACAGTTCATGCAGCGCGGCTTTGGCAGCTGTTTCGTCTTTATAGTGCGCAATAAGCAAAGTTCCCGCGCCGCTTGCAGCATCTAAGGTCTCAGCATCACGCTCCTCGATACCCAAGGCCCCCAACGCCCATAGTTTTTCAGCAACGATGTCTGTTTCGTCACCAGCAACCATCACACGAAGATACGGAAAACGCAGCACTGTACTCATTCGACTACCCCAAGCTCACTGTTGCAACCTATCTTATAACGCATAACGAAGCACCAGGTAGCTCAGCCCCAACAAAAACCAAAGCACGGGAAAAACGCGGGATCCTTTCACCCACGCGGCAATCGGCGTAAGCGGTGGAACGAGCGCCAAAAGGCGCCAAATCAGGTTTATTTTTGTCCCAAGCACCGTCATAAACACCAAGGCAAAATGCGTGGCAAGCCATGCAGCGCCCACACCCGTAAACAAACCAAGCGTTATTAAATCTTCAGTCATCGCCTGCTAAATCTCATACCATCAGAGCTCGCCAGCTGAACAGAGCAAAGAAACCCTCGATGAATACAAAGCGGGTTTTCGTTTTGATTGAAGTGTGTTCTAACCGCCATAGCTATGAAAAACTCTGTTGGAATTGCCATGTTGGGCTGTGGTGTTGTGGGCAGCGGCGTGCTGCGTCTTTTGGACGCAAACAGCCAAACCCTTCCCAAACGCATTGGTGCAAAACTCGAGCTCCGTCATATTGTTGTACAGGACACATCAAAAAAAAGAGACGTCTCGATTAACAAACAACTGCTCGGCAATGACCCCGAAGCCGCCATTACGGACCCCAACGTTGACCTTGTTATTGAACTCATGGGCGGCCTTGAGCCCGCACGAAGTTTAATCCTTCAAGCTTTCGATCATGGCAAAAGTGTTGTGACTGCGAATAAGGCACTCATTGCAGAACATGGACATGAACTTGTTGAAAAAGCCGCGAGCGTCAAAAAAGATCTTTACTTCGAAGCCGCCGTGGGTGGTGGTGTACCGATCATTCGCATTTTGCGCGAGGCCCTGGCCGGAGATCAAGTCATTGGATTGCGCGGTATCGTTAACGGCACCAGCAATTACATGCTCTCACAGATGCGCGCACAGCACATCGATTTTGATCTTGCCCTGAAGCAGGCCCAAGAAGCCGGCTATGCTGAAGCCGACCCTGCTTTGGATGTCGGCGGTGGCGATGCAGCGCATAAACTCGCCATTCTCGCAACCATGGCCTTTGCTGCGAAAGTAACCGCAAAAGATATTCTTACCGAAGGTATCCAAACCATTGCCGCGATAGACATGCAGTTTGCCGAACGTTTTGGTTACGTCATCAAACACCTTGCCATTGCACGTCTAAACGACGAGGGAAAAATTGATTTGCGCGTGCACCCAGCGCTTATCGCGAAAGACAGCGATCTTGCCTCGGTCAACGGCGCTTTGAACGCCGTTCACATCGAGGCCAAGGGCTTAGGGCCCTGCATGATCTCGGGTTACGGCGCGGGCTCCTTGCCAACAGCGGTAAGTGTGATGGGTGACACTGTCGATGTCGCACGCAATGTTTGCAACAACTCCGCCGGCATGGTGCCGACTTGGGGCATTGCAAACGATGCCATTGAACAAAAAGCATTGCAGGCTATGGGTGAACACGAAGGATGCTACTATCTGCGCTTTTCAGTCACCGATCGACCAGGCGTGCTTGCACAAATCGCTGGCATCCTCGGTGAGCACAATGTTTCCATCAAGCAAATCGTGCAAGAAGGCGTCGCAAGTGGTTCAAGCAAACCAGTTGATGTCGTTATTCTTACCCATGTCGCACTCGAGAAAAACCTCACCGCGGCGCTAGCTCAAGTCGATAAACTCGACACCATACTTGCCCCCTCCCACCGCATTCGCATCGTCAATGAATAAAGGGCTGTCGAGCACGCGCTAGCGCAGCGCCAGCACTACATCGTTTGCCAGTTGACCTTCGCGAAAGTGTGTACATAATCCCGGGGTGCAACACGATCCTCAAGATCTGACCGGTTTAGGTCAATTAGCCGCCCTACTCGGTCCTGAAACCGTGTTTGAAGGCAAACTATGTTTTCAGGACAAAGTCCGGATCGAGGGTAAAGTCATTGGCGAAATCCATGGCAAAGGCACCTTAATCCTAGCTGGAAATGCTGAAATCCAAGGGCAAATCCACGTGGGCACCTTAATCATGCGCAGTGGCACCATACGGGGCAACATCCATGCCCGCAGCCTGGTCGAGGCTCATGAACCCGCCCGCATCGAAGGCGACATTCACGCTCCACAGATTCTCATCGAAAAAGGCGTAGTATTTGAGGGAAAATGCACCATGCCCCAAGCAGAACGCGGCGAGCCAGCCCCCTACCCGATCGCCAAAAAGCTTCTGCAATAGTTTCTTCCGAACAAGCCTGAAGAGCTACCCCCAAAACAGTCCTAGGCTAAAGCTCGCAAAAAGCCTTTGCGCACAAGTTGCCGCCCTCCTCCACGCTTGACGCTACACCTTCGAACGAATTGGTTTGTCCAACCAGAAAAGCGCGGTAGCTCCCTTCGCGAACATAACTTTTCGCGAGCTTTGCGTAGCTTCGAGCGCCCCCACAGCGACGAGAAGGCACGTACACCCGTACTTGCCGACGAGAAGCGAGGAGGTAAGCCGAAGCTACGCAAAGCTCGCGGAAAGCCCTTGCAAACACAAAGCCGCCCTCCTCCACGCTTGACGCTACACCTTCGAACGAATTGGTTTGTCCAACCAGAAAAGCGCGGTAGCTCCCTTCGCGAACATAACTTTTCGCGAGCTTTGCGTAGCTTCGAGCGCCCCCACAGCGACGAGGAGGCACGTACACCCGTACTTGCCGACGAGAAGCGAGGAGGTAAGCCGAAGCTACGCAAAGCTCGCGGAAAGCCCTTGCAAACACAAAGCCGCCCTCCTCCACGCTTGACGCTAAGGGGTGGTACTGCTAGATAAGCGACGCATTTTATCCCGTTTTTCTCGGTAATTTCCGGTTCGGGCAACATGAGGCGCGCATGGGACTGACAGCTGTAGTGCTTTCGGGCGGATCCGTCATTGATCTTGACGGAACCTTCTTTATCCAACTGGTGATTTTTTTCGCCACACTGTTAATTCTCAACCAGCTGGTATTTCGCCCCTTGGTTAGGCTGTTTGATGCCCGCGAAAGCGGAATTGACGGTGCCAAGGCCGAAGCCAAAGCCCTCACAAAGGACGCTTCGGATAAAGCCGAGGCCTACGATACCCAACTCCGCAAGGTAAAATCTGCAGCTGGCAAGGAACGCGATCGTCTACGTAGCGAGGGTCAGAGTCTAGAACGCACCATCCTCGAGAAAGTTCGCCAAGAAACCCAACGCAACTTTGAGCATGCCGAGCTGCAACTTAGCAAAGAAGCCAACCAAGCACGCAAAGAGCTGGAACAGAGTATTAGCTATATGGCCAAACAAATCGCACAGAAAGTGCTTCGTAGGGAGGTCGCATGACATCCAGAGCCCGCATCTGCAGTTTTTCCGGTCTTGTGGTGATCGTAGCCCTCTATGCTCCAACGGTGTGCTTTGCCGATGAATATCGCGAAGGAGCTCCGGCCGCAGGCACCGAACACAGCGACGAAGCAAGTCATGCTGAACACGAAAATCATGGCATCTCGGCGGTATTCTCCTCGCTTGAGTTTTGGGCCATGCTCATCAACTTTGTATTACTGCTTTTGATTTTGACGAAAATCGGCGCCAAGCCGATGAACGCCATGCTATCGGAACGCAAAGCGCAAATCGCATCCGGCTTGAACGAAGCTGCCAAAATTAAGGCCGAAGCGGAGGCCACCCAAAAAGAATACGCAGACCGACTCGCGAAACTCGATCAAGAAATCGAAAAATTGCGTGCCGAAATGACCAAAGCAGGTGAAGCAGAACGCGATCGCCTCGTTTCAGCCGCTGAAGAAAAAGCCGCTCGTATGCGTCGCGAAACCGAATTCTTAATCGAACAGCGCATGAAACAAATCAAGATTGATTTGAGCAGAGAAGCCATCGAAACAGCGCTGAAATCCGCTGAGGAAGTCCTAAAACGCGAACTCTCAGACAGTGATCAAAACCGACTTGCTGAACAATTTTGAAAAACCTAAGCTCAAAACAAGCGCAAAGGAAAGTCGCCTAACATGTCCGTGATTGCCTCTCGCTACGCCAAAGCCTTGTTTAAACTTGGCCAAGAAAACAATCAACTCGATCAATTCGAGCAAGAGCTTAAGACAACCTGCAAACTATGGGAACAAAGCCCGGATCTTCATCAACTGGTCGATAACCCCGGAATCAATGCGGAGCAACGCCGCGCTGTGTTTGCCGATATCGCAGAGCGCATGGGCCTAAGCAAAACCATACGCAACACCTTGTGGATTCTATCGGATCGCAAACGCATGATGTTGCTTCCCGACATCGTCGAGCGTTTTGAAGAGCTCGCAGAACAGAGTCTTGGCAGACTCCGCGCCGAAGTCACTACTGCCACAAAACTACCCGACAGTTACTATGAGCAGCTTCGTCATACTCTCGAAGCAGTTTCCGGGAAGAAAATCATACTGCAAAGCAAAATCGATCCCACTATCTTAGCCGGCGTGGTAACCCGCATCGGCGATCAAGTCTTTGACGGGAGTGCCCGTAGTTATTTAGCAGAGTTGAAAGACGAACTCTTAGACAGCCAAAACCCATAAAAACGTCCTATAGGAGACTAGTAGAATGCAACTGCGCGCTGAAGAAATCTCAGACATTATAAAGAAACAGATCGCCTCATATGAAACACAGGTTGCGGTCTCAGAAACAGGCACCGTACTCACTGTGGGTGATGGTATTGCACGCGTTCATGGGCTGAGAGCTGCAATGGCCGGAGAGCTGTTGGAGTTTCCCGGTGGTTTGATGGGCATGGTACTTAACCTTGAAGAAGACAACGTGGGTGTGGCTCTTCTTGGCTCCGACATTGAAGTGCTCGAAGGCAGCACCGTTAAGCGCACTGGACGTATCATTGACGTTCCCGTTGGACCAAAACTTCTTGGACGCGTGGTCAACGCGCTTGGACAGCCTATTGACGGCAAAGGCCCGATTGAAAGCCAAGATCGCCGTCGTGTTGAAATTAAAGCCCCCGGTATCATGGTCAGGCAGCCCGTCACGGAACCCATGCAAACGGGTCTTAAGGCAGTTGACTCGATGATTCCAATCGGTCGCGGACAGCGAGAGCTCATCATTGGCGACCGTCAAACCGGTAAAACCGCAGTCGCTATCGATGCCATCATCAACCAAAAAGGCCAGGACATGCACTGCATCTACGTGGCCATCGGTCAAAAGCAATCAACGGTTGCGCAGGTTGTTGACAAGCTCACCCAGCACGGGGCCATGGAATACACCACCGTGGTTGCCGCGACTGCAGCGGAAATGGCGCGACGTCAGTTTATTGCGCCCTACACAGGCTGCGCGATGGGCGAGTACTACCGTGACCGTGGTCAGCACGTTCTTGTGATCTACGATGATCTTTCAAAGCAAGCCGTGGCTTACCGCCAGCTCTCGCTTTTGCTTCGCCGCCCGCCTGGCCGTGAAGCCTATCCCGGCGACGTCTTTTACGTACACAGCCGCTTGCTCGAGCGTGCCGCGAAAATGGCAGACGAATGGGTGATTGTTGATAAGGGCAGCGAGCCCTCGCGCGCCATGGCCAATAAGATCTATGTCGGACCTCAAGGCAAGGATCAGGCTGAAGAAGCGGCAAAACGTCAAGGCGACAGTGTGGAAGTCAAAAAACTTCCAGACTCCGGTGGCTCACTTACCGCTCTGCCTATCATCGAAACGCAAGCAGGCGATGTGTCGGCCTACATTCCAACCAACGTGATTTCGATTACCGACGGTCAGATCTTTCTTGAATCGGATTTATTCTTCTCCGGCGTGCGTCCTGCTATCAACGTGGGTATTTCCGTATCGCGCGTGGGTGGTAACGCTCAGATCAAAGCCATGAAACAAATCGCAGGCACCCTTCGTTTGGAACTTGCCCAATACCGTGAAATGGCAGCATTTGCTCAGTTCGCTTCCGATTTGGACAAAGCAACCCAAAACCAACTCGCTCGCGGAGCGCGCCTGGTTGAAATCCTCAAACAGGATCAATACGTGCCAGCGCCGGTTGAAGAGCAGGTTCTGATGATTTTCGCCGCCACGCAGGGCTATGTCGATGCTTACCCAGTCGATGCTCTCGGTCGCTATGAAACAGAGCTGCTTTCCTTCGTGAAAAGCGATCATCCACAAGTGTTAACGCTGATTCGCGAGAAGAAACAACTCAACGACGAAGTCAAAGATGCACTGAAAAAAGCCTTGAAAGCTTTTGCAGAGGTCTTTGTGCTTGAAGAGAACGGCGTATGAGTGGTCTGAAGATCATACGTAAACGGATCGCGAGCGTTAAAAACACGCAAAAGATCACCAAGGCGATGAAAATGGTCGCGGCAGCTCGCTTGCGTCGCGCACAGCAACACATCCTTGAACTTCGCCCCTATGCACGTGAAACCGCTGCTGTTCTGCGTTCGGTCGCAGCCCGCGCTGGTGGCGCTGAGGCCCATCCACTGCTAGCACGTCGCGAAGAGAAGAAAGTACTGCTCGTCGTACTCACCAGCGATCGTGGTCTTGCAGGCGCTTTTAACGCCAGCATCAACAAAGCAGCTCACACGCTTTACAAAAAACTACAGGCCGAAGGCAAAGAAGTATCGGTGGCCGCCATTGGACGCAAAGGTCGCGACTATTTTCGGCGTCGGGAAGTTAACATCAAACACGAATTTCGTGATGTGTTTGAAAACCTGACGGTCAGTAAAGCTAACAAAATCGGCCGTACTCTCATGAAGTCCTACGCGCCAAGCTTTGATCCTGAAAATGTCGGTCGTTTAAACGACGAAAACGATTTTCATCTCGAAGCTGATCTTGACGCCGTGTATTTGATTTACAACGAGTTTAAAAGCGCCATCAGCCAACAGGTCACCATCGAAGCACTGCTTCCGGTCTGTCCCGACACCGAAGGCGATGAAGATAACGAAATCGATTTCATCTACGAACCAAGCAAAAAAGCATTGTTGGATCGTTTGATCGATTTGCATGTCCGCACGCAAATCTATCGTGCCTTAATTGAATCAGTCGCTTCGGAGCATGGCGCACGCATGACCGCCATGGACAATGCCAGTCGAAATGCCAGTGACATGATCTCAAAACTGACTTTGCAGTTTAACCGTGCCCGCCAAGCCGCTATCACCAAAGAGCTCATGGAAATCATCGGCGGGGCCGAAGCTCTAAAATCTTAGGGAAAAACCACTGTAATTTCAGCAAAACCCTCTGTGCGGGCTTGCCGAAAAGTAAATATGCGTCACTGTAGGATAAGGGACTTCTTTGTAAGCCCCCAATCGAGGACGCTTAGATGCTTAATTCAAAACAAAGCCGGTTTTTCTACTTCAGTGTGCTGGGCATATTGTTGTCGGTGATGGCTTGCGATAGCGTGCCTCAAGCCGATCGCTCAGTTTTCGGCCCGAACGGCGAGAAATGGTGTTTTGAGTACAACGCTTGGAAGCATATCAATAGCGACCGTCTCAACTGCGGCGAGTGCAACAGTCCCTGCCAAAACGATCAGGTTTGCTTTCAGGGCGAATGCATCGCCAGCGAAAGCGATAACCCCATCAACAACCCATCAGCAACGACTAGCAATGGCCAGCAATTCTGCAGCTACTATGCAAGCTGTTTTTCCTACGGTTGCAACGCAGCGTGTGAAGATGACAGCGAATGTGCTGCAGTCGAAGAAGCCTGCGCCGTAAATGAACTTGACGACATGAGTGTCGATGAACTTCGTAGCTTCATGGGAGGCCAGCTTTTTTGTGAGCCCAGCACCGGTCAATGCGTCGCGCAATCGTACGAACTGCCGCCCGATCCGGTGGATGACGGCACTGGCAACGCTGGAGATGGCAGCGGCTATGTCGCTCCTCCGCCTCCAACCAACAGCGATACGAGCTGCGGCAGCAGCCATACCAACTGCACCCTCACCGATAAAGTGTGTGACAATGGCGTGTGCGTGTGCACAGGCTGTGAGCTTAACGGAACATGTTATTCTGAAGGACAAAGCTATTTTCTTTGGTCCTGGCCGGGCACTGTATGTGGCGCAACGTGTTTCTGCGGCAGCAACGGGTGGGCAGGATGCTCAGCAAAGCCCTATTGTCCGGTTTGAGCGCTCCGAAGACAAGATGATTTCAGTCATCCGCCACCTGGCCCTTAAAAAGATAGGCGCCTTAGCGTAGGCTCTCTCGGCAGTGCCTTCAAATAGCTCCCAACAATCCATCAGCCAACACAAGACAGCCTTGTTTGCTTTTTTGGCGGGTCAACCTGTCGATAAAACATTCACGCTAGTCATGCCAACGCAGGCTTCCGCGATCCAGCTCGCTGAACAACTCAAACATAACAATTCTATCCAAATTAAGATCGAGGTAACCACAGCTATAGATCTTGCACTGGCCATCGGCAAAAACTCCAAGAATAAACCCACCTTTAACATCGCCACACCCAGCGAACGCGCTTTTCTAATTGCTGACATATTGGATTTGCCGCATTTGCCCGACAAACTCGCAAAGTCATTGGACCGCTACCGTCTTGGCTTTAACGATAAGAAGCAGAGCACGAACTATCTGCAGGATCTGTCAGTTCGGTATGAGCAAGCCCTTCTTAAAGCATCCTTACTTGATGAAGCCATGGCCTTTTCTCTGGCCGAAGAAGCGCTCAAGGACAAAAAAGAGAAAAGCTACCCTACCAATGAAAGTTTATGGATATGGACGACAAGTCAACTGACATCCCCAAAAGAGCTCGCTTTCTTACAGTCTTTGATGACGTGTTATCCGGAAGTTCATACCAGCGAAGAGCTCTTCGCGAAGAAAGCTTCGGAACAAAACGACTCAAGCTCGCCCAAGCGATATTCTTTCGCCCGAAAAAATACACAACCACTTGAAGAATCACTGGCTACGCTTTTACTTGAACAAGCTCATAAAGGCATTGCATTTTCCCGAATGGCTATGGCTTGTGGCAACAACGAAAGCTTGCGCTTGGCTATTGAGCGTCAGTGCATCGATGCTCAGATCCCGCTGCATAGCCCAGCGCAAACAGCTCAAGTGTCTATTGAAGGTTTGGCATTGCTTGCCATGTTGCGATTTAAGCAAAGCAACTTTAGCCGAGAAGCGCTCTGCGACTATCTATCGCTGGATCCACTTCCGGGACTTGACCCCAGCTGGGAAAATACTTTTTTGGATAAAGAATGGATCGAAGGGGCTCAGATCTGGGAGAATGCCAAATTGGCGGATTTAATGCGTTTATCATGCCAATTATGGCATGTTTGGACCGATTTCAAGCCAAATTAAGTTTACGGGACTGGGCTGGATCATTACGAGAGCTTGCCCTCGTGGCGCTTCGAAACCCGGGCTCCCTTGAAGGCATCTTTTCTTTGATTGAATCCTCTTCAAGCACCGAAAGCAAAACGCTCGATGAGCTTTGCGCGCTT
The DNA here is from genome assembly GCA_016699535.1 of Myxococcales bacterium. NCBI lineage: Bacteria > Pseudomonadati > Myxococcota > Myxococcia > Myxococcales > Myxococcales bacterium. The sequence continues at coordinate 1,613,835 of CP064980.1, read as the reverse complement.
CTAGAGCCCCTACTTGCAACACGGCAAGAGACAAGTGAAGCAAAAGCTGGGCTGCACTTTGTAAAGGACGATGATCTGATTGGATGCGACTTTGATCTTGTAGTGGATCTACGAGACGCGAGCACAACACTCGATATCGCTCAACACTGCAACATCGAACTTTGGAGCGTAGACGAAAACGCCCTTAGCGCGAACCAAGCTTCTGATTTGCATCTGCACGCTCCCGATCAGAGTAGTTTCGCTAAGCGATACATTGAAAAGCTCACGCAGCAGAGCCCTGAACAATCCACAGGCCAGGGACGGCATTGGCTGAGCGTCAACACATTTCTAGCACGTTCCTTACGGCGCAGAGCCATGCGTTATCGAAAAGGGCCTTGGACGAGAGAAGACGGCTTTAGCAAAGCTTGCAAAAGCGCCATGCAAGAACTTGCGGCTCATCAACTTGGGGCGCGCTCTTTTTCACCCACCGCACTGCAGCACTACGCCGCGTGCCCTTATCGTTTTTTCTCTATGCACTGCAAGCCATCCGACCGCGAATGGCTATTGAAAAGAGCAGCTACCTCAATCCTTTGGAGCGCGGCAGTTTAATTCATGAAGTTCACTACCGCTTCTTGAGCACTCTAAGGCAAGACGGAAAGCTCCCGTTGCAGGCCGAACAGTTTTCAAGCATTCAAAGCACACTCGATGCTGTGCTTGATAGCGTCCAAGCAGAATACCAAACACGTTGCTTGCCAGTTTCAGACTATTTATGGAAACAACAAATTAGTTCCTTTCGTGTCGATTTGCATTTTTGGCTCCACAGCCTATTTAGGCAACAAGCATGGGTGCCGGTATTTTTCGAACTGTCATTTGGACTTTACCCTCGTGCGGCCCAAGACGAGCACAGCTCGGCATCTCCGGTTGCGCTGCCATCCGGGCTTCAGCTTCGCGGCTCGATCGACCTTGTTGAGCAAAATGCAGAAGGTGCTTTGCGCGCTGTTGACTATAAGACCGGAAAAGCACAAAGCAAAGAAGGCCTCATCATCGGTGGTGGACAAATTCTACAGCCCGTTTTGTATGCTTTGGCATTAGAGCAACTGTTCAAAGACAAAAAAGTCGAAGAAGGCGTGCTCTATTACAGTACATTTCGAGGCAGATTTACCCAACACGCAGTAAAAACAACAAGGCTGGCACGAGACTATGCTCATTTGCTTAGCCAATCGCTCGACCATGCCTTGAGCGAAGGTTTTTTTGTGGCGGCACCAGAAAAAGGCGCATGCCGCTTTTGCGACTATCAAACACTCTGCGGCCAAGATGAAGAATGGCGCACGAATGAACTAAGAGACAAAAAAGCATTGTTAACATTGCAGCGCCTAAGGCAGACGCCATGAGCTCCACCCAAAGCCTTGCATCAGCCTCAAAGACAAGTGAATCCTGTTGGCTTCATACAACGAAGCTAAGTGCAGTCCACGATTTCCTAAAGGACCGTATCGAGCAAAAACAAATCAATCTGATTCTTTGCCCAAACGAAGCGTCTCGCGCCGTGATAAGTGACATGTTTAGTTCACTGTGCATTGTAGAGAGCCTGAGTCGTTGGTCACACCATCTCCGATCAGTTCTTTTTCCAAGAAATCCGAAAGATGCAGCTTTGCTCTTTTTGGATGAAGCAGCACATACGGAACACCTTCATCATGCATTTGGATTGTGGTTTAGGGCAATTTCAGAGCAGCCCCCCGAAGGAATACGTCGCTTTTTGCTTTTGCGCTCCTTGCGCTTCGAAGAGTCTTCCCCGATTGAAATAATTCGTGAACTCGTCGTAAAAACGAGCAAACAAGCTGACTACCAACTAGGCTTAGCCAGCCTCCCACCAGACTGGAGTTTAGAAACACAAATTGCTCAATGTTTCGAAAAACTACAAAGCTTCAGCTCACAGCTTGAGCCACACGCGGAACAGGCAAATGGTTTCTTGAGGGAAAGCTTAAACACTATTCTTTTGGCTGCCGAGCGCTGTCGACTGTGCCACGAGCTTGATGCAAGCAATAACGAACTGCTGTGCTCTTACTTGCTTGAACTTGCCCATGAAAAGAGCTGGGACTGGAAGGGTTCGGGCCAGAAAGTTGGAAAACTTAGCCGCAACACTGTCCTTAGCAAGCGGCTTGCTTTGAAGAATTGCGTGCAAGAATTCGCGCAGAACTACTTAAGTTATTGCGAAACAAAACTACAAATCGACTTGAAAGATTTTCACGATTTTTTCGCAAGGTACAAACAAGAGAATTTTCTTGAAGATGCCAATGACTCAATCGCTGCCTTGCAAGAACGCACAGAAGAAGATTCCGACTTTAGACGAAAATCACGGGAGTGTTTTAGAACGCTGTGTCTTGTTGATATTCAAGATTTCTCTCAACAAGCGAAAGTCTTTCTAAGAACGCACTATTTACCACTAGACAATGACTGTTTGTGGACAGTGGTAGAGCAAACTCTGCTCGCTTGCGATAAGCAAGTTTCAGACAACCTGAAAGCTTCGTTCACCGGACAAACGCTCTATATTCCCGAAACGCTGCGACCTAAAGATCTTGCGGGGGATAAACTCTCTTCGGCGCTTAGACTTCTAGACAAGAGCACTTTAGCAACAGAGCATACGCTGCCAGCAATTGTTGCACTGCCAGTTCCTCACCCTTATACCGATTTCGGCAAAATACTGCCCTTTCAGATTGAACAAAGCTATCCCCAATCCGTCGCTGCTTTCATCGACTACATGATTCACGAGAGCGGCTGGCTTATTCCCGATCCCGCAGATCCAAAAACAAGCATTCCTATTCAATGCAATCATGTCGCCCTAGCTTTCATTCGCTCGAAAGACGGAACGCGCGATGTCATGGCGCCCTATACCGAAGCCTTAATGCAGCGCGGTATCGCTCACCGCTGTTTATCGTCAAGCACTTTTAAAAACGAAGAAGCGGTGCGTTGCCTTGTTGCAGCGTTGGAATGCATCGACCGGCCTCACGATCGATACGCAATGTTAGCTTCGCTTCGCAGCGCGTTGTTTGCTTTTCGGGATGATCTATTGTTCGCTCTTTTTTCAAAAGAACGCAGCAGAGCCTTCGACACGATATCCGTCGAAGAAGAAACAGATAAAGACGAAATCGGCCATAGGAAAGATCTCAATAGCGCTTTAGACCTTCTCCGTGATCTTCACTCGCAACGAAACATACGTGGTTTAGCTGAAACCCTTCGTATATTGCTCAGAGCCACTCATTTTTATGAAAATGTGAGTTTTTGGCAGACAGCCACGCAGAGCTTAATCAACATCAGGTATCTGGAAGAACAAGCCCAACATATCGACCATAGCTATCCAGCATCTTTTCGTAATCGACTCGACCGTTTGCTAAAGCAGCTCGATGGCTTCTCGATTCCAAAAGCAGAGTGCAACCCTGGAATTCATTTTTTTCTATGCTCGGAGCCGCACTACGCAAGTTATCCGATTGTGATTCTTTGCGAACCAACAGCCAGCGAATGCTTTCATGCTTTTGCTCATTTGAAAGCAACCCCAGGCGAGCAGGATTGCTATACTAGCGCTCTTAGGCGCGCTGTAGCATGTGCCGAACAAAGCATCATCGCCCCTGTCGTTGGCGATGCAAAAACAGCGGGCTGGATTGATGAGATGCATCCTGCTCTCTACCCCCACGAGCAGCAACCTAGTAGCTACAAGCATTCCTTACTTTTGCCCGCCTTTGGCAAGGACTCGGTACTTGAACGCCCTGCAGCGCTTCGCATGCAAGCCCATCTTACCATTCGACCTGGATTTCATCGACCTGAAAAAGGTGAGCACGAAGTGTTATGGTGGGATCCTTCACTGCTAAAGCTAGAAAAGATACAGAGAGGAGGTATTGCACAAGCACACTTACTCCAAGCCAAAGCAAGTGCTCCGGAACAAGGCAAAGCTGACTACGAAACATGGCGACAGTGGCATGAACAAGCGTTGTTTAAAGGACAGTCTCAGTAGAGTCGCTTCATCTGTGCGCAACTACCCAACGGATACCGATTGCTTCGAAGGTAGCAGAAGCGAAAGCACAGCTAAACTCATGCCGACACCGCGCCAAAAGGCTAGAATAAAGCCAAATGGAAGATAGCTTAGATAGCGTAATTTCCTTGTTCGGGAGATCAACGCCAAAGCCATCGGTAGCTGCAGCAGTAGCAAGAGCATCGCTGAAACGATAAGTGGCCACCATGACAAGACAACAAGCGGCAATGTCGCAAGGCAGCACATGGCAAGCGGGGGCTGCGCATAGTCAATCTTGCCAGCATAGGAATCACCGCCTGCCCGCTTTGGGTGTTTCTTATAAAGCCAGATGCGCCAATAGCCTTGCTTGGCTTGGACCTTTAGATACTTAAGCAAAGCCGTAAGGTGATAGTGTTTCACTCGCGATTCCGCATCAAAAGCAAGTGTAAAACCGCCTTCCATGATTCGGTATGCAAGCTCTACATCTTGTGCCTTTAAGAAGCGTTCATCAAAACCACCCACTTGTTCGAGCACTTTTTTACGAATGAGAATATTAAACGTTGCAAGAAAGCTCACACGATTCGGCATCCGCAAATGACGTTCGACAATCTCTTCATGAATCAGCGACGCAACAAGCGAATGAGTGTTCATGTTGCCGTAACTTCCGCCGACAGCACCCACCTTTTCGTCTTGCATATATGGAAGCAAACGCTCTAAAGCACCTGCTTCAGCCACACAATCTGAATCGACAAACCATACAAGGTCGCTTTGTGCTTGTTTCCAACCCAGATTGCGTGCCGAGCCTGCGCCACGACCTGCGCCCTCAAGGTAGCGAACGGGATAGCTCTTTATAATGGATGCGGTCTCGTCTTTTGATCCGTCATCTACGACGATAATCTCCGAAAGCAACGCATTTTGTTGCAGTGGCAGCAGCGCATCAAGACAGGGGCCAATCGTCTGAGCCGCATCACGTGCAGGAATAACAAGTGTAACCGAAAGTGAAGACATGCGACGAGTTTCTAGCTTTGTCGGTTTTGTGTTGAAGAGGTGTCAGCGGGTTCGATGGCATGCCGAATAGCAATATCGCGAACCAATTTAGTGATTTCCCGATCCACACGTCGCATACGCACGAAGATAAGGAAAAACGCAATAAGGGAGGCAACCACAAAAGAGTAAAGCACCAAGTCAGTGCCGCGACCAATACCTACAAAGCGCGCAATGTCAGCAGTCATGTTTGGCATTAAAATCGCGATAAAGGTCGCAACAAACAGCATAAACCACAGAAGCCACACGCCCGCTCGACCATGCGTGACAACACCTCGATAAAATGTCGTGACAATCAGGAGAGATAAGATACCTAGACTGACAATTTGAAAAATACTCATTTGATGTACTTTCCGAGCAAATAATCCAAAGCGATGCTTATGGCGGCAGTCGCACGCTGTCCTTTTGCACGCGAATATTCCGTGTAGTGAATCGTTACGGGAATTTCTCGATAGCTCAAATGATGAATACGTATCTCGTCAAGAATCTCACTGGCATGAGCCATGCGATCAAGTGTGATTTCGATCTTTTCGGCAGCCTTTCGAGAAAAAGCACGCATACCATTGTGCGCATCCGAGACCTTCAGCCCTGAAGTAAGCCGCGAGAACAAAACGGCCACGCGCAGCAGTGCACGGCGCGAAGGCGGCAAAGATGCGTTGTCTTTCAAGAAACGCGAACCCAAGGCAACGTCAACTTCCTTCTTTGCAACAGCTTCGATGAGGTGAAACACATCAGCAAGCTCGTGTTGTCCGTCCGCATCGTAGGTAACGATAATCTCGGCACCTTTCAGAAGTGAAAAACTAATGCCGGTCTGAAGGGCAGCACCCTGACCACGGTTGACAACATGACGTAGAACCGCCGCTCCAGACCGCTGTGCAGCAAGCACAGTATCGTCACTGGAACCATCGTCGACGACAACGATGTTTTTAAAATACTGACGAAGATTACTGACAACTTCCCCGATCACCTGCTCTTCATTGTAAGCAGGCATCACAATAAATACGCCATCGGTAGATAGCTCGCGCAGCGCTAAGTCCTGCTCGATATCAACTATTGCTTTAGCTTCCTCAGACATCAGATCATCCGCCAGGGCTTGCTTTACCACAACAACACTGCAGCGTCATGTGGCTTAACGAACCGCCCCACGAAGCGGCTCTAGCTCTAAATCATAGCTTTTACCATGGGATGCACAAGATCGCCTTTCACTACTTTTTGCTGCCGAAGCTTATGGCAAAGCTCAACGGAAGGCCGCACCTCATCGAGGCCGAAGCCTCCGCCTTGGAGCACATCTCGGTAAACCTCGGTGTGAAGTTCAGTGAAGCCAGAGGAAAACTCTAGATCTTCGCCATCGACGGTAATCGCTCGATATGCGGGTTTACCTTGCTCAAGGTAGCCCTTGGGTAAATCATTCTTATCAACCGATAGAAACCACCGGACCCTAGCGTGCTCTAGCTCAAGGAAACCACCCATCTTGCTGTCGGTGCTTATGTGTAACTCGCTAGTAGCACACGGACCAAAGACCCACATCAAAAGATCAAAGAAATGAATACCAACGTTTGTCGCAACGCCTCCTGATTTTTCAACATCTCCCTTCCACGACACTCCATACCAAGGACCACGGCGTGTAACGTAAGTTAACAAAACATCTTTCTTTTTAGATCGATCGCTTTTTTGAATTTCTTGTCGCAAGTTCTGTAACGATGGAAGCAAGCGAAGTTGAAGCACAGTGGAAACTTTTTTCTCAAACTCTCGCTCTAACTCGGCAAGCGCATCAACGTTCCATGGTGAAAGAACCAAAGGTTTTTCACAGATCACATCTGCGTGCAAACGCAGACCAAGACGAACATGCGCATCATGAAGATAGTTTGGTGAGCAAACAGAAAGATAGTCAATTCTAGCGCTAGTATTTTCTCGACGTTGTTTTTCCAGATGCCGATCAAAGCGCTCTATCTCTGTAAAAAACCGAAGCTTCGGGAAAAAACCGATCGATCACACCCACCGAGTCCTTGGGGTCCGTCGCAGCGACAAGACGGTTACCTGTATCGTAGATAGCCTGCAGGTGACGTGGCGCGATGTAACCAGCTGCGCCAATCAATGCGAAGTTTTTGCTCATTGAAATATCCTTCTACCCCAGAGCAATAAAGCTCTGTATTGACATGCTTAAATACAATTTATGAAAATGCGATATAAACCCGTCACGTTTGAAAAACTACCCTCGAGGTATAATTTGAGAAATGACGATTAAATTGGACAAATTGAAGAGCAAGGCCGTGAGTGTTTTTCTTGTTCTGTGGACCTTTGCCCTCTGGCTTTTGGGTGGCTGCGCAAGCGCAGGCACGGGTACCGGAGAACTGGAATCCGCTTCACAGCAAAACCGTTCTTCCGGTGCGGAAAATGGCTCCGCAACTTCAACGCGCCAAGCTTTGGGCCCGGTGCATTTTGACTGGAAGTCCGATGGCCCGAGTGTGGTCAGAGGACAGGTGCGCGCTATCTTGCCTACCGGGAAAATCTTTTGGGGTCAGTTTATGCAGGTCACCAGTGAAACGGTTGAAACCGATTATGCACCTTATTGGCGTGGATGGAATCCAGGCTGGTACGGCTGGAATACACCGTGGGGAACCTATGGAATGGGGGGTGACGGATACTACCAACGTTTTGTGACCCACTATTCAGGCCGCGTTATTGCAACACTTCGAGCCCAAGACGGCACCCGCATGCGCTGCCGATTTGTACTTGCTTCTCCATCGAACGGTCTTGCTGGAAGTGGTCAAGGTGACTGCCAACTCTCGACAGGCGAGCAAATCAATGATGTCGCTCTTATGGAGGGTCAAAGACAATGGAAATAACCCATGTATAAAACCACTAAACCACCCGAGATGGTGCAATGCATGATCTGCGAGCAAGACAAGGCAAAGCACCGTTGCGCCGTACCTGCTGCGCTTCGGCCTTCACTCTCTGAGTTCATGGCCGAGCGTCATTCTAAGGACTGGAACGATCGGGGCTACGTTTGTAAATCGTGCTTGGATAACGAACGGCAGCTTCATGTGCTTTCCCAGCTAGAAAAAGAACGCGGCCAACTCTCGAGCATGGAAGCTGAAGTCTTACGCGTAGCTACAGCGCACACTTCTATTGCTGAACATCTAGACGAGCAATTCGAAACCAAATTAACCGTTGGGCAACGCGTTGCCGATCGCGTGGCGCGCGTGGGCGGCTCTTGGCCTTTTGTTATCGCTTTTAGTGTTTGCCTTAGTGCCTGGATAGCGCTCAACACCATCGTACTTCGAGCCGAAGCCTTTGATCCCTACCCCTATATTCTTCTTAATCTTGGCTTGTCGTGTCTTGCTGCCATCCAAGCGCCCATTATTATGATGAGTCAAAATCGTGTCTCCTCGCGTGATAGGCTCGAAGCAGACGCCGACTTTAGAACTAACCTTAAGTCCGAAATCGAGATCGCTGCACTGCACGAAAAAATCGACCATCTTTTGCACGTGCAGTGGGAGCATATGGTTGAAATTCAGCAAACCCAACTGGACCTGCTTTCCGAGCTTCGAGCTAACCGCGACTGAGCCAAGGCCTACGAAGGAATACACGATGATGTGGATTGAGCTTGTGAGTCATGCTTCTTTGGCGCTTATCGTCCTTGCCCTGATTGCAACCGGCCTTGGTTTGCCCTTACCAGAAGATATTCTACTTCTGCTCGCCGGAGCTCTTTGTCATCGGAGCCATCTTTTCATTCCTTGGACAATTCTTGGCTGCGCACTTGGTGTACTTGGCGGTGATATATTGCTTTTTAGCACCGCTAAGCATCTAGGTAGCAAGGCGCTCGATAAAGCCTTATTTCGAAAACTTTTACCAAAACAACGCCAGGCTCGGATTAGTGCCATGTTTCAGAAACGAGGTGCTGTGATAATTTTTGTGGCGCGACATCTAGCCGGCATACGCGCAGCAGTTTTTGCTATGGCTGGAATGCACGGGATGCTTCTAAAAAAGTTTATGTTTTGGGATATGCTTGGCATGTGCATCAGCGTCCCACTGATGGTTAGCCTCGGTTACCTATTTTCCGAACACTTGGATCTTGTACAAAAAGGTGTATCAAGTACTGAACACTGGCTCGCAAGCACCGCCGTGATCGCAATATTAGGCTTTCTCATGTTCGGCGCACTTTCTCGTAAACACCTAGAATAATGACTTGTAATACAAAGACGGCGATAAGCATTGCAATCAAGACCAAGGGATAAGGATAGGGAGATCAAGCAATAAAGCTGCAAGAGACGTTTCTTTCAAGGTTGGGCCTCCGTGCAATACTTTTTATTCTTTCATCATGTTAAGATAACAGTCGAATTTGCAGTGGACCCGCTTGTCATGGAGACGCAGAAATCGCTGAGAGCCAGGGACTGGGCAAATAGCGATCCAAAAAGGTATCGACTTTGGCCTGCACCGCCGGATCGTACCAGCGAGGTCCTCCATGTTCAGCACCTTTGATCAGTGCGAACTCGACAGACACATGGTGGCGTTTAAGTGCCGCCCAGAGCAACTCCGACTGCTTTGGCGGGACCGTGCAATCGCTATCACCAGCCATGATCAAAAAGGGCGGCGTCTTCGCGCTTAGGTAGGTGATCGGGTTGGCAGCGCGCGCCGCATCGGGGCACTCGAGAACGGGACATTCGAGCAGCCGTGATTCAGGCGAACTTGCTGCAGTACTATCGCGATGAGACTTACACCGCGCGGGCCACTGGTGAGACATCGCAAGAAAGTCACTTGGACCCCACCAATCGATCACCGCCTGAACCTCCGACGAGATACCAACATAGTCACCCACTGCAGCATTATCCATATGGCCGGTCGTTCCAACCAAAGCTGCAAGATGACCACCAGCCGATGCACCCCAAATCGCAATATGATTAGGATCGATGTGGTAGTCCGATGCGTTTTTCTTGAGGAAGCGTACCGCATTTCGCACATCGACAAGCGCTGCTGGGTACGGAGCCTCCCAACTCAGTCGATAACCTACGCCGACTACAACATACCCACGCTCGAGTTGGCGCAACGCAAATTCGCTCTCACTAAGCCGAGAACCACCTGCCCAGCCTCCGCCATGAACCCATAACAAGGCAGGCAATCGCATATCTGAGGAGTCAGTCGGAAGATAAATGTCGAGTTTTTGCTGAGGACTTTGAGAGTTGTAAGTGACCCCGCGGTAGATGCGCGATGATATAGAATTACGCGTTTCGATCTTGTCTGTCACAGGGCCAACGTCAGACGGTGTTACCGGAATATAGTTCGACGTGTTCCTGCACGCATATCCCGTAAGACTCACACAAAACAGCACACCGACTATCCTAAGCAAAAAAAACATCTTTAAACCATTCATATGAAGACTTCATAGCGCTGCATCTTCAAACCCAACTCAGAACAGCAGGTCCTATCTACATGATACCGTGAGCGAAGAGCAAGCTGTCATTCCGGTTGAAAAACCAGGTAATTCACCTTTGATTCGAGCCTCCGTTGGTAACCGGACCGTAAACGGGCTACCTTGCCAGACTCACCATCACACGGGGGAGAAATTCAGATTTCGTGATCGACTCGAGCCGCAACAATCCCCTGGGAGGAGGCACAATGGCCAACAGCATTTTTAAACAGAAACTAAAATTCCTACTTCTGTTTTTTTGCAGTTTTGTATTTTCGCCACTGGCATGTGCTGCTTCGGTAAAACCGGAAGCAAGCACACCCGATGAACCTGACTCTTTTGAAAAGCTCGAACCTTCAAAGGAGATCAAAGAAAGTGACAAAGCGAACGACGGTCTTGAAGGCGCTGAAACGTGGGAAGATGATTCAGTCGAAGGGGACGCCGATGACAGCCCTGAAGACAACCAGTCCGATGATGATTACTGACAACATCTAGGAACAACACGGGAAGAGTAGTCTTGTTACACAAGGTCGATTGAGTTGTGCTTCCAAATTTCGGGGCATGTCGCACCAACGACACGTGACACGCTGGATTTTGAAGGTCTTAAGTTTTTTAAAGCACCTTACAACCAACAAACATAAAGGAACTGATAGGATTCATTGTGCCAAGCTAGTCTCGAAGCTACCGAATGCATCATGCCTATTTAGCAAGGTGCGCCCCTTTATTCTTTCGACGGCCTTTGGATGCACTGCACTTTGGTTGCACTATCTTATCCTTGTTCACGCAATCTTATGGAGCGGGTTGCTAACATATGCTGTGAATCAAACCGGAGACGCAACCCTCCGCTACGGAGCCGCGTTAAGTCCATGGCCAGGCAGAGTCTACGTACGCGGTTTTTTGCTTTCGGTTCATGACAGTCATGTACAGATGCAGATCGAAAGCAACTATGTGCAAGGAAGCATTTCTATTACCGATCTTTTTTTCAAGGAAATGCATGTAAGAAATGCCCGAGCCAAAGCTTTGCGCTTTCGTATTCGCGCGGTTCGTGATGCTGGCACACTGACTTCTACCGAACTATCCCGTCTTCCTGAGATCTTTGGCTGCAGTTCACCTTTTAGAACACCCAGCATGATTGCGAGCGTGACTCCTGATGATTTGTGGACAGCGCGCGTTGATCAGCTCTCTGCACCATTGAGCGAAATTTGGATTGAGGAACAACACTATACTGGCAGCGCATCCCTTGAGGGAGGATTTTACTACAAACCTCTGCGAGCACTGGGCATTTCTGACTCACGTTTTAAGGCTCAGCAGCGGCAAGGTAACGATTGGGAAACGGCTATTCATCGAGGAAGTGTCATTGAAAGCGCGTGGACAACTCGTGCACACAGATTTCACGCCTAACTCGAAGCTAAACCCCTGGCCGCATCTGTTAGCCCAGGTTCAAGGTCATCTTCAAACACCCCCTGACATGCTCGAACCCTACTACAGTAGCCACCAGCTTAGGCCTTTGAGCGGGAAGGGCAAACTGGATTTCAATCTTATGTTTAACCATGGGGTTGTGCAGGATGGCAGTCACCTAAGCTTTCACTCCACGAACGCCGGTCTCACAAAAAACGGTCTGTCACTAAAAGGCAGGCTGACGCTCCACAGTCGAGCGAGAAGAAACATTGGTTTTACACGTGTCGCACTGCATGGAGCACAAGTGCATCGTACACAGGATCTCAAAGTGAAGACCAAAGCGATACCAGGCATTCGATTGATCCGTCTCGATGCCCACCACAGCCTCAAGCCACAGCGCTTTTTCTCTAGTTTGGCTGGTAAGGCTGAGGTAACCGAATTTAGCTTACCCTCAACGGCTTGGCTTAACCCTTGGTTTTCGTCCGCTGGTTTGCATTTAGCTAACGGCACGACCTTTGCCCATACTGCATTCGATTTCGATGCACGCAGAAAGCTTTCTGGTCATCTCCACATCGAAACACGCAATCTTGGAATTGCAACGAAGACCGTTCATCTAAAAACATCCTTCAAGAGTCAAATGGATCTTGACTATGATTTTAAGAAAAAGACTGGATCAGTGCGCAATGGCACTATTGATTTGAAACCTTTGCGCATTACCTTGCAAGATAATCTGCCCATCAACTGGCAAGCAGTACTGCAAACGCCTAGAATTCGCTTCCGAGATCTTCCTCCACAATACTATTTCGGCAGGGTCATGCTGCGTGCACCCAGTGCTAAACCTTTTATGGTCTGGGGTATCAAATCTGTTTTTTTGCGCGATATCGCAAGTTCGCTGCTAGCTATGAGTGGTTCTACTACTGGCGTATTTGTACTTCAAAGAACGCCGAAGGGCACCGAAATCAATATCGAACACATCAACAACGGGAGCCTCACGATCACAGGTCAGGTCATTGCGGATAGACAGGGAACGCACGGACAAATCAAGGTTAAGGCAGGTCCCATCTCCAAAACAATTGCGATTGGCCCCTAGTGTTCACGCTCAAGAAAAAGCCACAGTGACCAAATAAAGACTGGCTGCTAGCTCGTCGTTCGCGGCCAAGGCAACGCCCCGCAAGGTTGCTCTGCCACAGTGTACCCGCAAAGCAACGCAGTCAGCACTAATTCTATTGAAATCATGACGTATTTCAGAGCTGTCCAGCGATGGCAACGATCCTGCTCAGACGACAAAAGCCGTATCACGCGCGTTGACCCAAACACCCCAACATGCTAGTTCAGCGCCGCCTAGAATTGAGTGGAAGTTGAGCGGGCGCCAGCGCCCCGCAAACGCGTTATTGGGGTAAAAAAAGCATGCCAGACTTAGCACACGGGAAAATTAAACAGGTTGTCGGCCCAGTGGTCGATGTTGAATTTGAAGCCGGAAAACTCCCTCAAATCCTGACCGCATTGAAGGTCACAAACCCTTCAATCAACGATAAAGAGCACAATCTCGTCTTGGAGGTTTCACAGCATCTGGGCGAAAGCACCGTTCGTGCGATCGCAATGGATGCAACTGAAGGCCTGGTTCGCGGCATGCTCGTCACAAACACAGGCAGCCCCATTGCCATGCCAGTTGGCAAAGAAACCTTGGGACGTATCCTCAATGTCGTGGGCGAACCCGTCGACGGTGGCGGTCCCGTCAATGCAACCAAGTATGCACCCATTCACCGTGAGCCACCTAAGTTTGTTGAGCAGAGCACCAAAGTTGAAATGTTCGAAACGGGCATCAAAGTTATCGATTTGCTTGCTCCTTATCGTAAGGGCGGAAAAATCGGTCTCTTCGGTGGTGCTGGCGTTGGTAAAACAGTACTTATCATGGAGCTCATCAACAACGTGGCTAAAGCACATGGCGGCGTCTCTTGCTTTGCCGGCGTTGGTGAACGTACCCGTGAAGGAAACGATCTCTTTTTGGAGATGAGTGAATCCAAGCTTGAAAGCGGTGAGCCCGTTGTTTCAAAAACCGCTCTCGTTTACGGCCAGATGAACGAGCCGCCTGGTGCGCGCGCCCGCGTTGCACTTAGTGCACTTACCGTCGCCGAGCACTTCCGGGATGAAGAAGGCCAGGACGTGCTTCTCTTCGTGGATAATATTTTCCGCTTCACCCAGGCCGGCTCCGAAGTCTCCGCGCTTCTCGGACGTATCCCAAGCGCAGTGGGCTACCAGCCAACCCTTTCAACGGAAATGGGCGCTCTGCAAGAGCGCATTACTTCAACCACCAAAGGTTCCATTACCTCAGTGCAAGCGATTTACGTGCCTGCGGACGATTTGACCGACCCTGCCCCTGCTACGACCTTTGCTCACTTGGATGCAACCACCGTGCTTAGTCGCCAGATTGCTGAAATGGGCATCTACCCTGCTGTGGATCCACTTGATTCAACCTCAACCCTGCTCGATCCTCATGTTCTTGGCGAACGACACTACAGAGTGGCGCGTGAAGTGCAGCAAACCCTGCAGAAGTACAAAGATCTCCAAGACATTATTGCAATCCTTGGTATGGACGAGCTTAGTGAAGACGATCGCATGGTGGTGGATCGCGCACGTAAGATTCAAAAATTCCTATCGCAACCCTTCTTCGTGGCTCATCAGTTCACCGGCCTAGAAGGAAAGTACGTTCCATTGGAGGAAACGCTTTCAGCTTTTGAAGAGATTCTCAGCGGCAAACTCGACGATCTTCCCGAGCAGGCCTTCCACTTGGTCGGCAACATCGATGAAGTTCGCGCCAAAGCAGAACGACTCACCAAATCGGCAAACTAAACATGAACGGACTTCCCACAAGCTTGCATCTGGAAGTTGCTACGCCGCTCGGCCAAGCACTATCGCTTGAGGTCGACTACATCGAAGCACCCAGCGTCTGGGGACAGTTTGGCGTTTTCCCGGGGCATTTACCTCTTTTGGCCTCTTTGAAGATTGGCATTATTAGCTACAGGCAAGGTGGTCATGTGCATCGCGCAGCAATTGGTGCCGGCTTTGCTGAGGCGGGTCCCGATCGCGTTCGTATCATCACCGACCGTTTCTCTGCTCAAGAAGAAATTGACGCCAAGAACGTGCGAACAGAACACGAAAAAGCCAGCTTGGAGCTAAAAGATTTGCTCGCTCATTCCGATAGCGACCCCAACAAGATCGAAGCGTTGGAACATGACATCGCATGGTGCCAAGCCAGGTTGGATATTGGATCGAACTAGGCGTGATTTATGCTTGTTAGCAAAGGCGTGGGTTTCGAAGGAGGGCAGCGCTCCGGACCTTTCAAGACCACACACTGCGGATGCCATAAACGCTATTCATTCCCGAGATGATCTTAGTGCGCCACATGCAGACGCTCCTGCGCAGTGCCCTCCTTCGAAACCCACCACTGCAAAGCATGTACTAACTACGATGAACCGTTCCCAACGGAAGAACGGTCTAGTCTTGTAAGCGTGGATCAGAGCTGCTGCATCCGAGCGTCTGCATGTAGCGCACAGTAGTCTAACAGGAGTAAGTGAGTCTTATGCCATCCGCAGCTGTTAGTCTTGAAGGCTCGGATGCAGCAGCTCTGATCCACGCTACGCCTGCCAACACAACACTCAGCCAATGCTATGATTTAAATTCATAATATTTACGGATAGTTGACATAGTTGCCCGTGACAATTTTTCTGCGTGGTGTATCACTGCGTGGCCATGACCCGATCCCTTACACGCCATTTAGCACTAGCGACCGCATTTATCGTATGGGTACTTATTACCTGGGGTGGAATCGTTCACAGTACCGGCTCGTCCTTAGCCTGCCCCGACTGGCCTCTGTGCTTTAGTGAACTCTTCCCAGAAATGAAAGGCCACGTTGCGATTGAGCACGGACATCGCATGCTAGCGACCTTGGTGGGCTTTCTCACGATCGTTTTAACTGTCCTACTTTGGACAAATCGTCGTAGCGCTAAGAAAAAAGAGCAAACACAGGGATTCACTCTGCATCGTTTGGGATTTTTCGCGCTTTTCTTGGTGATTTTTCAAGGTGTTCTGGGCGGACTTACGGTCATCTACCACTTACCGCTCCTGGTATCCTCAGCTCATCTAGCCACCTCTCTTTTGTTTCTATCAATCATCTTGTGGATTGCCTTTGAAAGTAAGGGCGAGCAGCTTAAAGATAGCATCAAACGCGACCTTTCCGCTCCCTACGCCTGGTCTGCGCTTGCTGTCCTGCTTATCTATCTGCAGATGATAGTTGGCGCGTTGGTCCGCCACACCGGCTCTGGAATGGCCTGCGGCACCGATGTGATCTTATGCGATGGTCAACTTTGGCCTGCATGGGCACCCGCGCGTTTGCACATGCTTCATCGCTTTACAGCAGTTTTGGTCTCGCTTGTTGTGCTCATCTCAGCAAGCAATATCCTGTGGTCACTAAAAAAACAGCCTAAAATCAAAGCCCTACAACGCTTCGCATGGATGCAATTCGCACTGCTAGCGCTGCAAATCACCCTCGGAATAAGCAACGTCAAATACGCGCTCAACCTTCATTCCGTCTCAGCACACCTCTCTGTTGGCACGCTTTTATTGGCTAATTCCGTCTGGATATTTCTTTGGCTTAGGGCCTTGCGTCAGGCGGCTACGCCAAGCACAATCCGCCCAGAGTCTTTTCCAATGCCTCACACGGCAAAGGTGGTTAGTTAATGGACAATACACTCGTTTCTGAAAACTCTAGGAGTCTTTCCCTACGAGACTTATTTGCGCGTAGTAAACCTCGCATTTCCAGCATGGGTCTTTTGACCACGGCTTGCGGCTGGGGGCTTGCGCCTGTCGAAGTCTCGCTGATCACTTCCTTAGCCACACTCCTGGGAACGCTGATGATTGTTGCAGCGGCAAATACACTCAATTGTTGGTTGGAGGTTGAAGTCGACTCCCACATGCCACGTACCGCCAATCGCCCTTTGCCTGCAGGTCGCTTAGAGACATGGGTCGCACTAGTTATGGGCCTCGTACTTGGAGTAGCATCAGTGCTGGTCCTTAATTTCGCCGTAAACTCCCTGACAGCTTTAGTTGGAGCAAGTGCTCTTTTTCTCTATGTCGGCGTTTACACACCTCTAAAACTAAAAACCCCATATGCTTTACTCATCGGGGCCATACCAGGAGCAGCTCCTCCATTGATGGGCTGGACCGCAGCAACCGGCCGCATTGATTTGGCGGGGTTTACGTTGTTTGCCATTTTATTTCTGTGGCAATTGCCTCATTTCATTGCCATCAGTATTTTTAGAAAAGACGAATATGTTCTCGCTGGGATTCGTGTCTTTCCTTGGGCTAAGGGACTCAAAAGTGCAAAACGACATGCTGCTTTTTACACGATGCTACTCTTCATTGCATCGATGGTGCTCTACGCGATTGGCCTCGTCGGATCGATCTATCTTACCGTTGCTACGCTAAGTGGAACCGTGTTTTTGGCTTGGGCCTTGTGGGGGCTTCAAGAATATAAAGAACGTCGATGGGCAAAGAAGTTCTTTCTTTTGTCTTTGCTCTACGTAACCTTGCTTTTCCCCGCCATGGTCTTCGACGCAATTTGAGCCTATTTGATGCATGAAACCTTGCTTAAACTCGACCAGCTTTCGCTGAGCTACGGCTCCAAGCGTGTTTTAGACGGTATTGATATCCAAGTAGGAAAAGCTGAAATTGTTGGACTGCTCGGCCCGAACGGCTCAGGTAAATCAAGCGCCATTGCAGCCATGTTGGGACTTTGCAACGCAGACTGTCAGCAGTTTCAATGGAAGAATAGAGTAATCCGCCTTGGGGATCCTCACTTCAGACAACAAATTGGCGTATTGCTTCAAGCGGGAAGTATCGATCCCAAACTAAGCGCCGTCCAAAACTTACGACTCTCAGCCAAACTTTATGGTGTTCCTAAAAAGCTAGCCACACAACGAATCGAAGAGTGGCTGGCTTTCTCAAGCCTCAGTGAACAAAAAGATCAGCAAATCAAAACTTTTTCTGGAGGCATGAAGCGGAAAGTCGAATTTGGACGTGCCTTACTTCACCAACCCGAACTGCTTATCCTCGATGAACCCACGACGGGCTTCGATGAGCTTGCCTATCAACAAAGCTGGTCTTACCTCGTACAAGAAAAAGAGCGGCGAGAACTAAGTATCTTGCTCACCACACACCGCCCAGAAGAAGCAGAGCGTTGCGATCGCATCTTGCTTCTCGACCAAGGCAAGATCATCGCTCAAGGATCTCCCGCAAAGCTAAAGGGCGCTTTAAAAGGCGACGTCATCCAACTTGAATGCAAGGCTCCTTCCGAAGTTGCCCTAGAAATACAACAAAAACTTAATCTCAAAGCACTGGTTCTTGCCGATCGTGTTCAAATTACACACGCTGAAGGACACAAGTTGATTCCTCGACTCATTGAAAATCTTGATGAGGGTAAAGTGCTCTCAGTATCCATGCATCGGCCAACCTTGGCCGATGTGTTTATTCAATATACAGGCCGCTCGTTTAACGGACAACACGCATCATGAACGCAAATCTCTGTACCGTTCAAGTTCTTTGGCAACGTGAATTATTGCGCTTTGTAAAAGAAAAAAGCCGCATCGTGGGAGCTCTCCTGCAACCACTACTGCTCTGGGGTCTTTTCGGCGTAGGAATGGGAAGCGTCTTTTCTGCACCAGGCAACAACCAAATGAACTACATGGAATTCTTTTTTCCTGGGGTTCTTGTGATGATGCTTTTGTTCAGTTCGATTTTCGCCACAATGTCTCTTATCGAAGATAGGCATGAAGGACTGCTGCATTCCATACTTGTCGCACCTGGATCACGCGGCGCCATCGTGCTTGGAAAAAGCTTCGGCGCAAGCAGCGTTGCCATCGTGCAGTCGATTCTTTTTCTAGGCCTAGCGCCTTTAGCAGGGTTAAAACTATCGACCATCGACTGGCCAATGCTGTTTTCGACCTTGGTATGGGGTTCTTTATTACTTAGCTTCATCGGTTTTGCAGTAGCATGGCTTCTGGACTCCACCCAGGGCTATCACGTCATTATGAGTGTGTTGCTTATACCGCTTTGGGTTTTATCTGGCGCGATGTTTCCTGTGCCGGCATTTTTGATTCAAAGTAAGATTGCCTTCTTGAACCCCATGACATTTATCTCAGATCACATGCGTCGAGCTTTATATGGGGGTCAAATGCCAGAGGGATTTACCGCACTTGTTTCAAACCCCTCTCTTGAATTGGCAGTGTTGATTATCGCCACTGTTTTGGCTTTTTTCATTGCCCATTGGGCTTGTCGGGTAAAACGTTAACATGCCAAGGGCAACGGCCTTGGTTTCTCTATCTATCCTATGCGCAGTAAATCTGCTGGTCGGCGGCTGCGGCCATCAAAAAAAAGCAGAAGAAGCTCTACCCATTTTAGCTAACGTTCCCAACTTTGAGCTACGCGATGAGCTTAACCGTAGCTTCTCTCCCACACAACTACGAGGCAAAGCTTGGGTCACGCACTTCTTCTTTACAAGTTGCCCATCAGTCTGTCCTTTGCTTATGACAAAGTTATCGAACTTTCATCACAAGACTCAGGACATTCAAATGAACTATCAAATTGTTTCGATCACCGTTGATCCAGAAACGGACGATCCGAAAACACTTTCGGCCTACGCCAAGACCAATCACTACGCCAGTCCTAATTGGACATTCCTAACCGGAGATAGCTCTGCGATACGTCAAGTTGCAGTCTCTGCATTCAAACAAAGTATTGGCACTCGCAAACAAATCAATGCCAACAGCAGTCAATATGACATTCTTCACGGAACTCATTTGGTATTAGTCGATAAAAACTCACGCATCCGTGGCTTTTTTGCGAATGACAACGAGGGATTTACCCAACTTGAAAAAGCTCTTCGGTTACTTTTGGAGAACTAGATATGCTACCTGATTCTTCTCAACTTGCGCTTTTGAATGCTTGCCTAAATGCTAGCTCCGCGCTCTTTCTTTTTTTAGGATTTTTCGCTATTAAGACAAAAAGAGTTCCACTGCATCGACTGTGCATGGTAGCTGCCTTTACTCTTTCATCATTATTTCTTGCGTCGTACCTGACCCGATACGGCGTCTATGGCGATACGCCTTTCAAGGGCCAGGGCGCCATCCGAACTGTGTATTTTGCACTTCTAATCTCACATATTTTATGCGCGATTGTGACGCTGCCATTGGTCCTACGTACCCTTTATCTTGCCATTAAAAAAGACTTTACCAAGCACCGCCAAATAGCTCGAATCACCTTCCCTTTGTGGAGTTACGTCTCAGTCACAGGCGTGATTATCTACCTTATGCTTTATCAGCTATAAACAAGCGTACAGTTTTAGTTTTTTAGAAATAAAAAGCAGAACCAAGATGTATACCCAGTTCGTGCACGGTAAAATTCGATTTCTCTGAAAGTGGATCATCAGCACCGGTTCCAAAGGTGCTTGGATCAAAGACAAAGCTTCCAAAGTCACCGGAACCGTAGGCATAACGCAAACCAATCGTGGTAGAAAATGTCATGTCAGAACTATCTTCTTCTTCGGCAAGGGCATATTTGTTTCGATACTGAATTGCCGTGGCCAGTCCATAGAAATCAATTTTCGAATCAGCAAATTCCCTCACTTCTGGATCTGAACTTCGATCGGTAAACACACCCAAGCCAAAGGAAAAATGTTCCGATAGCGCTAACTTTCCTCCAGCACGAAGGTTCCAGACAAAACGATTATTAATGCTTAGCTCATCGTTCTTAAGTCCATGTTGTATATCTCCGTCAACGGACAGCCAACCGCCATCGATTTGATAGGCCAGTCCCATACGAATGCGTGTTGGGGAAACAATCCCCGAGGCAAACTCAAACGAATTCGTTTCCTCTGGTTCGAATTGCGTCACAGCATCACTTCCTACGATTACACCGCCAGCGGTGAGTCGCGTATCTCGCAACGATTGCAAAAACAGCATGCCGGGACTACGGACCGACAATCCGAGAGTCCAGCGCCGCGCAAAATCCCATTGCACGCCCACACCTGCTTCAAGACCCATATATTGATTGGACAAGAGCGATGACGTTGAAATAGCCAAATCAATGGCATCATTTTTTACGCCAAGCCCGAAATGCACCGAACCGTTCTCACTGCGGTACGACATATACAGACCTGCACCAATCCTAAGCTTATCGCTGAGCTTCCAACCCAAGCCAGCGCCACCAAAGTAAGCTGCACTCGTAAGCCCCACACTTATCAACCCCTGCCCTGATGCTCCGCTTTGATCTTGCTGCAAGACAGCGCGCAAGCTGAAATCGTTCGCTGAAGGAACAAACAAACCAAAGGCAAGATTAACATTTTCAGAAATCTTTCTCACATAAGTCAGTGCACTTGGAACGGAAATCACCTCGGCTATACTCGCACCCTTGTTTTGCCCCTGGACCGTCTGAAGCACGCTACCAATACTGTAATTCCTGAGCGTATAGACACTTCCGCTGACATCGACTTGGTGTTGTTTAGCCTCTGCTATACCCGCTGGATTGTACCAAAGTGCTGTTCCGTCTCCGATACCCGCTGTCACAGCTCCGCCGGTCATGGCTGCCGTATCGCCCAAAAGGACCGCATCGCTGTTTCCAGCAAAAACTGAACTTGGAAGCATCGTACATACGACGAGCGCCATAGAAACGAGAACAAACGATTTACTCCGAGACGCCTTTATATGTTTCATAGTCCTCCCCATTCTGATACGGCAAAGGCGTAGGATTCCCTTCGATTACACGAGCACCTGCCATGCCATTTCCTTTAAAGAAGTGAAAATTCTCCAGTTCTTTAAGACCATAGGACAACGCTGCCTGATCAATGCGACCTCTTGCATACATATGCTCCAGCCTACGTTGCATCCGAGTCCTCCAGCGTGGACTAAGTGACTCGCGTTCATACTGTGGATAGTACCCCTTCGGATTGGGAAGGATGGTTGAAAGGAAGACCGATTCCGCCGGGGAAAGTTCCGCAGGATAACGTCCAAAATAATGCCGTGCAGCAGCTTTTATACCGTAAATGTCCGGCCCAAACTCAATCACATTAAGATAAAGTTCAAGAATATCTTTTTTATCAAGCGCTTCTTCGACCCACCAGGTCAAAATTACTTCTTGAAATTTACGGGCGAGAGTTTTCTTGCGATGCAGAATCAAGTTCTTTACCAACTGCATGCTAATAGTGCTCGCACCTTTAACAAAACGACCTGCTTCGAGATTAGCAGCCAGTGCTTTTTCGATCTCCGCGACCGCAAAACCGTGATGACGGAAAAAACCTGCATCTTCCTGAGCCAAAACAGCTTGAAGCATAAAGGCGCTGATCTGTTCGATGGGTACCCAGTTTGGAGTCCCAGGTCCGGTTTCCATCTCAAACTCGCTGCCATCGGTCTCGAACACCCGATGTAAAAAAGGTCCTTGAAATAACCTTAAATCGGCAACAGGGGGACTGTACTAAAACGGCAACGATCAATCGCTTTGAGCTTAAACTTCGTTTGTGAAAAATCGCGCGAATCAACCGTAACTAATAAATCGGCTCCCCACGTACCTGTCCAAGAAAAGCCAGAAAAACCTTCAAGTAAACCGCTGGGAACTGCTCCAAGCACTGAATTGCATGGCAGCACCGGCACTGTGGAAGCCAAATCGACAACAAAATAATCTGAATCACGTAGCAAAGTCCCAGATAACGTAGCTACCGCTTCTTGTATTCGAAGCTCAGCCTTTTCGATATCAAGGCGCTTTTCAAGAGGCCACCAACTGCCTTCTCCTTCAACGTAAACATCCGGAACGACCACTGGGTCATCACCAATTCGTGGAGAAAAAAGACCTAGCTCTTTTCCATGCATGGTACCGCTGATCAAAATACGATCACTTCCTTTTGCACGAAGTGTTAAATCCGCATCGATCGCAGAATCGTCCCCTTTGTACCAAGGAAGATCAGGCAACAACGGCGCAAGCAAGGTCAATGGCACTTGCAGCAACTTGACTTCACCCTCACCACGCATCGCCTTAGGCTGCAAGCTAAGGTCCCAAGAAAGCGCACCTTCATCAATGACATCGCCCTTTCCAAAGAAACGAAAACGACCCTTGCCCTTGCCCGTCAGACTAACACTTCCACTGTTTAGTAGCCGGCCTTTCTGCGAATAGACCGTCAACGACTTAACCTTTGCCTTTACGTCCTTTTTAAACCAATCCAGTGCTCCGAACTCAGCTTCCGGGGATCCATTGCGCTTCTGGGTACTTTCTCTTTGATCCCGTCCAATCGCTTTCTGCGCTTCACGCAAACGCGTGCGGAGTTGTTGCTCTGCAGGACGCCATGAAAATTCGATACTATCAACCAACAGGTTTTGAAGTTGATAGTGCCCGTCGTTACGCGAAAACGAAAAAGAAACATTTTTTAGTTCGATGGTCTCTTTCTCTTCTCCTTCTCCCATTACGATGAGTGGCAAAACCCCCGTCATTTTTGTATTTTTCTTCTCAAGGTCGGCTACTTGAGCTCTAAACAGCAATCCCTGTTTGTCGTGCAAAATTAGTTCAAGGCCATCTACAAGAAAAAACAGACCCTCACTTTGCTGTCTTGCTTTCTTCTTTTTAGTTTTTTCCCCCTTCCGAGAAAACAGACGCTCAACCCCCGAAGAAGCAAGGTCAACTTCCACCACAGCGTCTTTTAACTTAATACCTCGTACTGCTTTGCTTCCTCGAAAAGGAACTAGAAAAGGATTAACAGATATTTTTAACTTTTTTGCACGAAACAAAAGTGCATGGTGTTCTCTGTCAAAAGCACTAAACCCAAAAAGCTCAACACCAGAGAATCCGAGACGAGCCGTGGCGCTCTGAACATCTAACCCGAAACGTTCTTTGACTTCAGAAGCAATTTTGTTTTTGACAAAATAACCCGCCGAAAGCCCCACAAGAAGATAGAGAAAAGCTACGCTAAGCGCCAGCACTCCAGCAACACGTACACGTCTGCTGGCAAGCAACACATCCCAATGCTTTTGCAAGCTTTGCTTCACTTTAACTATGGGCTTGTTTCAGAAACTGCTGGGTAAAAAGCGCAGCTTTTTCGAGACCTTCTCGAGACTGCTTTTCCAGCATTTTCTCCAACATGGAGCCCACTCCAAAGATGTTAACTTGAATATCATTTCGGCACACACGGTCCACCTGATTTTCTCCGGCAGGCTCAACCCATAATTCTCCCGAAATCGAGACCTTGTCCGTACTTACGCCAGGAATGACTCGAAAACGCCAACGCTTCATTTTAGGATCAAATTCACCTTCTTCGGTGTAGGCAACTGCATCGCCAAAAATCTTTTTTGCTGCTGCCGGCATCTCGGCACGAGGTTCATAACGCATTTTGCGAATGATTCGACCATCTGCGTCTTCTGTCTTTTCAATAACTTCGCATGCTCGAAAGTTAAGACCTTCCACGTACAAACGCTGATTGAACGCATCATCAAAAAAAATATTCTTCCAAAAACCATCAACATCAATCGGAAAACGGTGTGAAACTGTAAAATTCATTCGAGAAATCTAGGTCATTTCATGTTTTTTTTCTAGCAGAGACCTAGCTGGTTGAAGTGATCGAGAAATCACCCAGAACATCGAATGCAGAAGCGAAAAAGCAGCTATATACGGCGATATTTCAAGTTTCTCGGCCGTCACAAGCCAAAAAAGGCAGGTATCTGCTATTTCGACTTTCTATTTGAGCTACTGCTAGCAAAGATGCTTTAAGTGGAAGGACATGAATGAAATAGCCCATAAAGCAGACAGTCTTTTAGGGGTCATCGAAGGTGGCGGCACGAAATTTCTATGTGGATTCGGCAGCGCACACGACCAATTACAAAAGATTGAACGAATTTCAACAACGTCCCCCGAGGAGACTTTAGCAAAGGTATGCGAGTTTTTTAAAAGTGCCCCACCGCTAGACGCTATCGGCCTTGGCATGTTCGGGCCGATCGAACTCAAGGGAAACAGCAAGCACGCGATAGGCACTACTCTGCGAACGCCTAAAAAGGGTTGGGACTACATTCCAGTAAAAAGCATCCTTGAGAAGGTGTTGGATATACCCGTGGTTGTTGATACCGACGTCAACGGAGCGGCCCTTGCCGAATACCTCTGGGGCGCATCACAGCAATGCGATCCCACTGTCTATGTGACGATAGGGACCGGCATTGGGGCCGGTGTAATTGTTGGCGGAAAGCCACTTCACGGTTTGATGCATCCTGAGTTCGGTCATATGCCGGTACCGGTACTGGAAATGGCGAATGGCGAAAAAGATGATTTTCACTGCCGATGCCCATTCCACACCTGGTGTCTAGAGGGTGTGGCCTCAGGCAGTGCCTTTAGTGCACGTACAAAAGGTGGGGTTGATGCACTCGCAAAGGATGATCCCCTGTGGGAATTGGAAGCCAACTATCTTGCTCATGGCCTTGCAGCATGCACCTATATGCTTAGCCCCGAACGGATTGTCCTGGGCGGCGGCATGCTTAAAAACCCCGGCGTGCTTGAACGCGTTCGCTCGTCCCTAAAAAAACTCGTTGCAGGCTACATACCGCACAAGAAATTGAACGACGACATCGACAACTACCTTGTTTACCCTCATTTTGAACAACAAGCCGGCCTAATCGGCGCCTTTGCCCTCGCCAAGTCACACAGGCTTCCGTCAACAATTTAGCCATTCGACAAAAAGTACATCGGATTATTCGATGGTGCCTTCCTAGCGGTTTTTGCCGGAGTAATTTACTCTTACAACGATAAAAAGGAATAGAGAGGCTTGGCATGAATGCTCCAACACATACTCGGGTTGCTATTGTCGCAGGGCTACGCACCCCTTTTGCTAAACAAAGCTCTGCTTTCAAAAAGCTAAGTGCCCTCGATCTTGGCAAGATTGTCGTCACCGAACTTTTGCAGCGAAGCGCTCTAGATACCAAAGAGATTGATCAAGTGGTGTATGGCCAAGTGCTGCCCTCAATTAGCGCACCAAACATCGCACGCGAGATTGTTTTGGGAACAGCTATGCCGCCCACGGTTGAAGCGTACAGCGTCTCACGGGCCTGTGCGACAAGCTATCAATCCACCGTCAATGTGACAGAGTCCATCATGGCCGGAGCCATCGACTGTGGCATTGCCGGGGGCGCCGATAGCGCAAGCGATATTCCTATCACGGTATCCAAGCGCCTCGCTCAAGCTCTGCTCAAAGCAAGCAAAGCACGTAGCCTTCCCGATCGAATTAAATCCTTTTCTGGACTGGGTCTAAAAGATCTTATGCCCGTCCCTCCAGCCCTAAAAGAGCCATCAACAGGTCTCACTATGGGACAAAGCGCAGAGCAAATGGCAAAGGACAATGGTATTTTGCGAAGTGACCAAGATGAGTTTGCTCATCGTAGTCACAGCCTCGCTGCTAAAGCTTGGCAGGAAGGAAAATTCGATGACGAAGTCATGGAAGTTTACCTGCCCCCAGGTTACGAGCACAGCATCAAAGAAGACAATCTGGTTCGCAAAGACTCGAGTGTAGAAAACTATCGAAAACTTCGACCTGTTTTTGATCGCAAGCATGGCAGCGTTACCGCGGGCAACAGCTCCCCTCTGACCGACGGGGCAAGCGCTATTATTTTAATGCGTGAAGACAAGGCCAAAGCTCTTGGCTACGAAGTGCTTGGTTATGTAAAAAGCTACGCATTTGCTGGCATCGATCCCAATTGGCAATTGCTCATGGGGCCAAGTTTTGCAACGCCAATTGCCCTCGATCGCGCAGGACTACGCCTGTCTGACATGGACTTGATTGACATGCATGAGGCTTTTTCCGCGCAAATTCTTTCGAACACCCAAGCTTTTGAATCCAAACGCTTTGCCGAAGAAAACCTCAATCGAAGCGAAGCAATTGGCCAGATTGATTGGGATAAATTTAACGTTTTAGGTGGATCTCTTTCCATAGGGCATCCTTTTGCAGCTACCGGTACGCGACAAATCACGCAAACCCTTCGTGAGCTCAAACGACGCCAAGGTCAGTTTGCATTGTGCACAGCCTGTGCGGCCGGTGGTCTTGGCGCGGCAATCGTATTGGAGGCAGCATGAGCGATAGTAAAGCATTAAGCGTAGAGCAACGTAGCGATGGAATCGCCGTGCTCTGGATAGACGTTCCGGGAGAAAGCGTTAATACTCTTCGCGCTAACTTCAGCACAGAGTTTCATCAACTCTTCGATCAGCTTGAAAAAGATAACACTGTTAAAGGTATTGTCTTTGCATCCAGGAAAAAAGACAGTTTCATCGCTGGCGCCGATATCGAAATGTTGAATGCGGTGAGCAATGCGCAAGAAGCGCAAAAGCTTTCCGAAGATGCCCAAAGCGCAATGAACCGCATTGCTGATTTTGGAGTGCCCATTATCGCAGCGATACACGGCAGCTGCCTTGGAGGCGGCCTCGAACTGGCTCTCGCCTGTCACGGCCGCATTGCCAGCGATCATCCCAAGACAAAACTCGGACTCCCAGAAGTTCAGTTAGGGTTATTGCCCGGTGCTGGCGGCACTCAACGCTTACCTAGACTGATCGGCCTTGAGGCCGCCCTGGATATGATGCTAACCGGCAAACAGATCCCTGCGCAGAAGGCTCAAAAGCTTGGCATGGTAGATGATGTCGTCTCCGCAGCTATTTGCATTGAGACTGCAGCAAAACTTGCCCTCAAACTGGCAAACTCTCCTTCGCATCTAAAACGCGATTTTTGGGCACATCGACCGGCAAGTCTACGTTTCAAAGAGCAACTGCTCGCCCGTAATCCCATCGGACGGAAGCTCGTCTTTTCCCAAGCCTCAAAACAAGTGGCTAAAAAAACGCGGGGTAACTATCCAGCGCCGACTAAAATCATCGAAGTCATCGACATAGGTCTTTCCAAGGGCATAAGCAAGGGTCTCAAAGAAGAAGCACGCCACTTCGGGGAACTGGCAGTAAGCCCCGTTGCTCAGTCACTTATGCATATTTTCTTCTCGCAAACCGCCTTAAAAAAAGACCGTGGAACCGACGAAGTAGTGCAAGCTATTAAAGTAAATAAGGTTGGCATGCTTGGCGCGGGTCTAATGGGTTCAGGCATTGCCTACATCACTTGCGCGTTAGCAAAAAAACAAGTGCGCCTAAAAGATCGTGACAGCAGTGGTATCGGAAAAGGCTTAGCGAACATTCGAGATATTCTCGACACGCGCGTTAGACGCCGTCGCTTGAGTCCACGTGAGCGCGACCAAACCATGGCACTCGTCACCGGAACGACAGAATACACAGGGTTTAAGGATGTTGACGTCGCTATCGAAGCCGTGTTTGAAGACATCAACATCAAACATCAAGTATTAAAAGAAGTCGAGAGCGTAGGAAAAACAAATCTTATCTTTGCTTCAAACACGTCATCGCTACCTATCACGGACATCGCAGAAGCCAGCAAGCATCCGGAAACCGTTATTGGGATGCACTATTTTTCTCCTGTACACAAAATGCCGCTGCTCGAGATTATTGTCACGCCGAAAACGGCCGCGTGGGTCACAGCAACTTGCGTTGAGCTTGGTAAAAAGCAGGGGAAAACCGTCATCGTTGTAAATGACGGCGTTGGCTTTTACACCTCACGGATTCTATCTCCCTACATGAACGAAGCAGCTTTCCTTCTTTTTGAAGGCGTTCGTATCGAAGACATCGACCGTGCTTTGGTTGATTTTGGCTTTCCAGTCGGGCCGATCACCCTGTTCGATGAGGTCGGAATCGACGTGGCCGAAAAAGTTGGAAAAATCGTCCATCATGGTTTTGGACAGCGCCTGGCACCTCCGCCTGGAAGCTCGCAACTGCGTGCCGATGGACGTCTTGGACGAAAAAACAAAAAAGGCTTTTACCTTTACACCGCGGATAAAAAGAAGGGGTCCAAACAAGTCGATCCCAGTGTCTATGGTGTTTTGGGTATTCAATCACACACCTCGCTCTCGAAAAATGAGATTGCCGAGCGGTGCAATCTACAAATGGTTAATGAGGCTGCGTTATGCTTCGAGCAAGGGATCTTACGCTCAGCCCGCGATGGTGACATTGGCGCAATTTTCGGACTTGGTTTCCCTCCTTTCTTAGGTGGCCCCTTCCACTACGTGGACACAGTAGGCGTCAAACACATCGTGGAACGCTTAGAGTTTTACGAGAAGAAACACGGTATCCGTTTTAGGCCAGCCGATATACTTAAGAGCATGGCCTCCAGGGAACAGAAGTTTTATGGCTCCAATGCCATCCAATGCCCCAAACCCACCACCCAACGCTCCGCCGCATAGACACCTACCACAAACTGGCCGAAGTACTGCCATGGCCCGAAAGGCCAGGGGTCTCTGATCCGTAGCCTTCAAGACCACTAACTGCGAAAGGCTTTTAGAAGCACTCTTCCCCATATATCTTAATGCGCCACATGCAGACGCTACGGATCAGAGACCCCCTGGCCTTCCGAGCAGACCAAAGCAAAGCTTTTCCATCCCTTGGCTTTCTCTGCTTGTCCACTTTGACTCAGTCTACAGAGGAAATTGCTCAACGATAATTTGAACACAAAGCTCAATGACTCCACGAAGTCTCCCAGAACAAATGCCTCTCATGCCGAAACTATGGTGTTCAGAGACGGCGAGGAGTAGGGGGTGTTGTTCCGGGGCGTCTGCATGTGGCGCATGCAAGTACAAAATGGACGGAATCGTGTTTTATACCTTCCGCAGTAGGTAGTCTTGAAGGACCTGGAACAACACCCCTACTCCTCGCCACCAACCTTGCATGGAAAATAAAGAGCTTAGGATGTAAGCTCTTTGAGCTGGGTGGCGATGGAACAGTCGTTGGCTGCGCCTTTGCCGATGATTACTTTGTTTACTCCACTGCGCTCGATGCTCCCAACAGCATTACGTGCGGGAATTAACATACCATTGGCTTGAACCCTAGCCTGCAACAGCACTTGTTTAGCGCGCAAATCCCATAGTCTCACATCAACAGCTGCATCGCGACGATTGTCACCGTGTTGGATCACGAGTAAAAGCCAGTCGCTTTTGAGCATCTCGGCGACTTTGTCTAAATCCTGCTTGCTACGCCGTTTAAGCTCCTCTTCGGCCGTTCGAAGGGTAATTTTGTTGTAGCTTCCTTCGATACGCTTGAGCCAATTGGGTAAAAGGAAACTGCCTTTTTGATAAAAATACTTGCCCATTGACGGATCAAGACCCAAGCAGCTTGGAATCGAATCCCGTTCCTGGCCGACAATGGCCTCTTCAATCGCGCGGGCGTCTCTTATCGCTTCAAGTGGCACTCGAATATATAAACCCTTGCCCTGGTGAAGAGCGGATAAATTCAAACGCTCATCCACTCGTTCTTTGGGAGCGTCTTTAGATAGTTTTAACAGCTGCGCCTCAATTTCCGATCGCAACTGCCTATAGGGTTTTGAAACGACAGCCAAAGACGCATGAGCTTGATAGATTTTTTCTCGAAACGCATCCGTAGCCCGTCGCTCTCGCCACCAGTAGCCCAAGGCAAAAACAAGGACTAGACCTGTGATCGGAAGCACCAATCGCCATCGAATCTTGGCTTTGTAGGCCTGCACATCCAATCCTGCATCAGGTCTTGCTGGCTTCAAATCAGCTATATCGTTCATGTATGTGACTTTATACCCGGCTATGGAGCTTGTGAAGTAGGGAAAAACTCACCGTCCGCTAGCTCTGTTCGGGCAACATACAGCGATAATACATGAAGCACATGCCGGTCGCATTAGAGCGCCCTAGAAAGCTAACGCTATTTCGATTTACTCACGCGGTTCACTGCAAAGCTCACGTTTGCATAGCCAGCTTGCGCTGTCGAATACATAATCTTTTTGATCACGCGAAAATCAATGCTTTTATCGGCTTGTAAAATCACCGTGCCAGGAAACTCATCGGATGGATGCAAAATCGACCAGTTTCGCTTGGCTGTTTGCAAATCCTCAATCAATGGCTCGATTCGTTCTGCTTCAGGGCTTGCCGCAAGAGTGCTCGTATCGGCTATGCGTCGTGCGCCATCACCGGCATCAAGCGTGACCACCTGCGGATTAATGGCAATGATTGGGGCGATCTCCAAGTCAATGACGTTTGTGCCGCTAGGCATCTGCAAATTCGGTTGCTGCGCTAGCAGTTCACCCGTTGCACTAAAAGAAATAAGTAAGAAAACAACGAGCACAATCAGAAAGTCGATGAATGGCACAAGCGCAATCGAACTATCAACTGCTTTGCGTCCACCACCAGCAACCCGATCATGAACAAACTTGAGCGGAATATTATGAAGAAGAACACGACCTGGCTTTTGAATAGGCATTTTCTAAATACTCCTAGAGGGTCGATCCGTCTCGCTACGACATTTCGGGGTAACCGTGACCAACTACCAAATCCATCACGGAAACGATGTCTGCGTACATCACGCCATCCTCAGGCGCTACAATGATGTCTTTACGGTTTGGCTCAAGCTTTTTTCGTTCAGTTAACTTATCACGCAAACCTTCAAGGTCATAAGAGTCACCGACTTTTGGAATCTGCACCTCATCGCCCATCGAGCTCGCCAGCACCAGGCCACCGTTTTGCACCTTGACGAAAAGCTGAACCTTTTCTTCTGGCGGCGGAGCATCTGGACTTGCTTGTCCTGGCTGCTGCTGATTGGCGTTAATTCGTGCAAGCTGGTTCCAAACCGCTGTCACAAGAAGAAACATAACGCAGCACAAAAGCAAATCGATAAAGGGGATTAACGGAATCTCGTGATCAACTGCCTTTTTTCCGCCGTGCCCACCACCACCTGTGCTGATACTAGCCATGTTTCTCCTTGCTACCTTAGCAGCTTCTCTAAGGTCTTAGATTAGACGCCCGAAAGATCAACTTTGGAACGGTTGCTTACTACTAGGTTGAGCACCTGAACCGTTGCACCGTTGATGTCGTCAATAATGCGCTGTGTTTTGCCGTTTAGAATAGCAAAGCCAACAAGCGCAACAATCGCTGACATAAGTCCAAAAGCCGTACAGTTCATGGCTTCTGAAATACCTTTAGCCAAGATAGTAGCTTTTGAAGTTGCATCCGCACCGGCCACGCCTTTAAACGCCGTGATCAAACCGATAACCGTACCAAGCAAGCCGCTAAGCATCGCAAGGTTTGCAAACAAGGCCAAAAACGGTGTGCGCTTTTCGACTTGTGGCATTTCTCGAAGTGCTTCTTCATCCATCGCCGCTTGAACTTCAGCATCCGGGCGATTCACTTTCATAAGACCTGCTTTAACAATGCGGGCTAACGGTGCATTTGCGGCCGAGCACAATTTAATTGCGCGACCTACGTCACCTGCCAAAATGCATTTCTGCATCGTAGCAAGGAATACGTCTTTGTTGATGGATGACTTATAGAGATAAATCGATCGCTCTACGATAAAGCCGATCGAAATCGCTAGCCAAACCAGAATAGGATACATGAAGGCGCCGCCTTCGTGAAAGCTCTGTGCCAAACTTGCCATGGGTTATTCTTCCTCCAGCAACCGTGTTTCGCCCGAACCTAAGAGTAAGTTACGGACGGGATATGCTCCAGCGCATATCCTTATTCCTCATACTAACAAAAGCTACCCTGCTTTGAGAAGATTTTACACACAACTCGTCTAAGAAGCTAAAATCCTGCGAGAGATCGAGTTGATGAAAGCCCGTCAGCTCCGAGTGGTTTAGTGAAAAACCAGGGCAATCATGCCCAGTCTGAGTCAATTTCTGCTGGGACCACGAGCTTTTACGGCAAGATACCGCGGCTTCCGTAGCAAAAAGCGAAGCTTCGATGGAAAGTCCTCCTTTTGATAAAAAAGAAGGAGGCTTGATCTGGTTGCCTCAAAATAGCGTTTACATTGACAATTACAAAACCCCTACGGTACCTTTCGTAAAGTTTTGAAGTAGACCCTTGGAAGCAGCAAATAGCCCTTAGCCCCCGGTTCCAAGGCCGGAGGCAGTGAAAAGGAACCCATACAGATGGAGAAGATCTGGCATTTCCTATTGGACGGCGCACCGTTCTCGTTCATCAACGTCGCAATTTTGGCTTTGGTCATAGGGATCATCGCTGACCGCGCTTATTACATCACCACGAAGTACCGCGTGAACTCAACGGAGTTCATGGCGCAAATTCGCAAGTTGGTGCAAGCAGGCAACATCGATCGCGCTATCAAGCTCACCGATGCAGCACCCTATCCTTTGCTACAAGTCGTCAAAGCTGGCCTCACGCAAGTCAATCGCGGCGAAGATGCCGTCGTGGCTTCGCTGGAGGAACGCATGGCGGAAGTGGTTCCTGCCCTTGAAAAACGCATTGGCTCACTGTGGTCTTTTGCTAACATCGCCACCCTTATCGGCTTGCTTGGAACCATCAAGGGCATGATCGTGGCTTTCTCGGCAGTCGCAGACGCTAACGCAGCGGATCGCGCGCGCATTTTGTCTGGCGGTATTGCTGAAGCCATGTACAACACCGCGCTCGGTCTGGGTATCGCGGTGCTTTGCATGATTTTCCATCTCTTTTTGCACGGCTTAGCCAAGCGTCATAAGCATGACCTTGAAAACGCCACCATGAAGCTCGAGAACATGCTGACCATCAAAGGCCGTACAGCCGAATAAGAAATCACTTACGCCATGGCGAGCGAACTCACACCACAGCAGCGAAATTACATCCGTAAGCACACCAAAGTGCAGGATTTGGATCCATCCGAAACGGCCGGCGAACTCAATATCGTCCCCTTCTTGGATATCGTGGTCAACTTGATCATGTTCCTGCTAATGACCACCGTCTCCGTGATTGCGATCGCGCAAATTGATGCTCAACTGCCTTCCTTAGGACGAAGCAGTGGCAAAAATTCGGGGACGGGAAGCTCGCTCAATCTCAGCGTCACTATAACCGACAATGGGGTCATGGTAGCTGGCTCAGGCGGAAAACTAGCCCCCGGCTGCCAGACCACAACCGTAACGGGCACCATCACCGTACCCAAACACGGCAAAGAGTATGACTGGGCGGCGCTCACCAAGTGTGTGGCACAAGTCAAATCCGTGCCTGATTTTTCGGATGAAACGCAGGTCATTGTCACGGCAAACCCCATGATTGAGTACATCCATCTCGTTAACGCGATGGACGCTGTCCGTGCACAAGGCGACAAAGAGTTGTTCCCCGATGTGCTACTTTCAGCGGGAGTTCGCTAAAGAATAGAGGGAGGCATCTGTGGCCAACATGTCAGATATTCGTCGCATCGTTCGACGCAAACTCCGCAAGTACGAAGCGCCAGAGGAAAATTTTCTAAACATCTATCCCATGATGGATATGATGACGATCTTGTTGGTGTTCTTGATCATGCAATTTGCGGTCACTTCTGCGGACATCGTTCAAAGCGACCAGCTACAAATACCTTACTCGAGCTCCCAAAAAGAAGCTGAAGAAAGCACCTCCATTACCATCGCGAGCAATGCAATTGTCTTTGAGGATAAAAACCTCATGCCCCTAAAAGATGGCTTGGTTGATGCCAGCCAAAAACAAGGCGGCGGCAACGGATTTCTCGTCACCGCCCTGTTCAAAGCGCTTGAAAGCCGACGTGAAGAGCTCAAGCTGATTGCACAATACCGCAATGACCGACAATTCGAGGGAGACGTCCGAATCATCGCGGATAAGCGTACACCTTTCCGTACGCTCTCGGAAATCATTTACACCTGTGGTCAGTCCCAGTTCAGCAAGATGCGTTTTGTCGTGCTTAAAGAAGGCGGCGAATAGCCTCTATTCGTATCGTTGATCAAGCCAGCGACTACGCTTCAGCCATTGCATAGCTTCGGCTTGCTCAGCAAGGCTCGGTAAACGCTCCACGCGACGATCAAAAAGTTGCGCTGCCTCAACATAGTGCTGCGTGGCAAACAGACAAAGCGCGTATACCCGCTCTGTCTCGTCATGAAGAAGTTCGGTAGGCAGTCCTCTTTTAAGCGCTTGTTTTAGTAGCGGGAGAGCCACGGCATAATCTGCCGTAAAAAACACTGCCTAGCGCTTAGATACTGCGCAAGTCCATCTTCACGTAGTTCTTGGAGTTTGGAAGCAAGTGCAACAATTCGCATTCCTTTGGATTGCTGGGGCGAGGGCTGCGTCAATATCATGTAGAGCAGTTCGCGCTCCTGTCCCGCTAAAGCGATCGCCAAAGACTTCAGTTCCAGCGCGCGCAGTCGCTCACTCGGAAGCGGCAATGCGCGGAGATTTTGGTAAAGCCTCTGCGCTTCTGAAAAACGCTGCCTACTCCACAAAGCATCCGCATAATGCTCAAGCGCCGAAGCCAAGAACAAGGAATGCTTGCCATCACGCTTTTCAATGTCGTCTAGAAGCTGTTTCGCCTGTGTAAAACGGCCCTGCCAAGCCAAGGCATAAACTTTCACGCTAAGCACATGGCCCTCTTCATGCCCCATGGATTGCAGTGCTGCACAATTCCTAAGCATGGCCGAATAGTCCTGAGCACCCATGCTCATGGACAACTCCTGGTTCAACCGAGCACTTCGATGGGGACAACTCTGATCAAAAATACTTTGGGGAGAAAATGTAGCTGTTGCAAAGGCTAAACCCTGCGCAGGAAGTGATTGCTTGGCTAGAAAAGATTTCCATTCTTTTTCAATGCTGACCCATGTCCTTCCATAAGCCTGCTTCACATCTGCACTACGATACAGCAATCGAAGCTTTTTACTTCCGTAGCGCTCATATAGAAAACGAATCACAGATCCGGCCATCATGTACGCGCGCCGCGATGCTTGACGAAGAAAAGACAGACCAAAAAGCTCCGAGAGCCGTGGCGCCAATCCGACTTCCATCATGGCTTTAACCCACTGGTGAATCGACAGCTCGCCTGGCGGCGATCCGAAGGCCACGGCAAGTCCTTCTATCAAAGCAGGTTCGGGAAGCCATCCGCCCCAATGCCCAGCAACTGCAAAAGGCCCACGACCAATCTGCGCGGCCACAGCATGAACCAGTTCATGCCGCAGCGCGGAATGCGGAAACAAGCCCTGCTGCACAAAAACTTCCCTTCGCCAAGGCTTAGCAATCATCGTTTGCTGAGCACCCATCAGCTTTCGTTTTTGTTCAACATCCTTAAAAACATAAACGGTTATTTTATCCTTTATCTTTATGCCAAGACTCTGGGCTATGGATGCAGCGTGGCTATCGCATTCCCGAACAAAGAGTAAACGCTCGTGCTTCGACCAATCTGCAGGAGCAAGAACATGGCAATACTGTCCCTCGGCTGAACTTCCGAGCGCCATTTGAATGGACGAAGTCGAGGAAACAAAGGCAAAACGATCGCTTTGCTGCCATACAAACGCGACCAATGCCGCACTCAAGACAGTCGCACAAAGCAAACTAAAGCGATCGCGAAGGGCGCGCGCTCCCAACACGCAATCCCTCCACATGACAAAAGTGGCAATAAAAAGGCCAAAACATGCCATAACTGTCATGGAAAAGGCTCTAAACTCGCCATACTTGTCGGGAAAGCCCGCTCCCACGTCGTAGAGTGTGCCTGGGAAAAAACCGAAAAAATGTCCGTAGGCAAAGATCCCAGGACTGCTCCAAAGCGTGTAGACACTTAGAACGATCTCCAAAAGAGGAAGCCCGAGAGCGAGACCCGTCGCAGCAGCGCGATGTCTTACGATCAGCGGTACAGATGCCCCCACGATCGTCGCTAAGATAACGCCAAACAAAGGACCGTAAGCAAAATAGCCAAGTTTTTCGAAAGGATTGCACCATCTCAAACGCAAAGCGTTTACTAGCAACAGGGTGGTCGGTACAAGCAAAAGAAAAAGTGTTCGTCTTAGACTCCGCCACAAAAACTCAAAATCAAAACGAAAATCTGCCGAAGTTTGTTCATACACAGTGTAACGAACCGCACACCAAGCGGCCAAGCTGGGCATGATCAGGCCAAGAATGATTGAGCTTTCCTGACCAATGAGTCCAACAAGCGGAAGCGTACACAGAGCAAGACCAAGCAAGCCAGAGAAAAGCAGTGCAATACGATAACTTTTAAGAAGTGCGTTCAAAGCTGCAACAGAGGCAT
The DNA here is from genome assembly GCA_016699535.1 of Myxococcales bacterium. Classification (NCBI taxonomy): domain Bacteria; kingdom Pseudomonadati; phylum Myxococcota; class Myxococcia; order Myxococcales; species Myxococcales bacterium. The sequence continues at coordinate 1,576,879 of CP064980.1, read as the reverse complement.
AACTTCTTCGATTTTTGAAATCAATCGAATATCGAGTGCATTGCGAACGTGCTCAGGAATTTCTTCCAGATCGGGTGCATTGTGTCGAGGGAGTAGAATGCGCTTCAATCCCGCACGATGTGCTGCAAGGCACTTTTCTTTAACACGCTCGACTCGGAGCACCGATCCACGAAGCGTGATCTCGCCTACCATAGCCACCGCCGCGCTTAGCTCTTTTTCAGTCAACATCGAAAGCAAGGATGCATAGATTGCAACGCCAGCACTGGCACCATCTTTAGGCAACGCGCCTTGAGGAAGATGAACATGCACATCGATTTTACTGAGAAAGTCCTCAGGCAGTCCCAAGGCCTGAGCCCGCGCGCGAATGTAGGTAAAGGCAGTGGCTACGGACTCCTTCATAACCCCGCCCATCTGCCCGGTGAGATGCACCGCACCCTGCCCAGGCATACGCGAGGCTTCCACCAGCAAAAGATCGCCACCGGCAGGAGTCCATGACAGCGCTGTTGCAACACCCGGAGCCAACGCATGTTCAGCGGTAGGCGGCTCGAAACGAGGTGGACCGAGAACCTTGCGAACATGTTTAGAATCAGCCTTGACCTGCAAGTCTTCACCCGAAGCAAGATTTAAAGCCAAGTCCCGACACATACTCGCCAATTGGCGCTCTAGTCCGCGTACCCCTGCCTCGCGCGTGTAGTGATCAACCAAATAATCTAAGCCTTCTTCAAGCAACTCGAAGCGTTCTGGCGTGATGCCATGCTCGGAGAGTTGCTTGGGAAGCAAAAAATCACGCGCAATGGCAAGCTTTTCATCCCTTGTATAGCCAGGTAGATCGACGACCTCAAAGCGATCCAAAAGTGGGCCGGGAATGGTGTCTTTGCGATTTGCTGTCGCAATAAACAGTACATTCGATAAATCGACAGGCACCTCAATATAGTGATCAGTAAAAGCACTGTTTTGCTCAGGATCGAGCACTTCGAGCAAAGCATGCGCAGGCGAGCCACGACCATCGGAGGCCATCTTATCAACCTCATCAAGTAACATAACGGGGTTGGATGCACCGGAGTTCTTCAAGGCAGTGATAATGCGACCAGGCAAGGCTCCAACATAGGTTCGTCGATGGCCACGAATCTCTGCTTCGTCCTGAACACCACCCAGAGATACTCGAACAAAAGGTCGGCCGGTAGCCCTTGAAATGGACCTCCCCAAAGAAGTCTTTCCTACGCCAGGCGGCCCTGCAAAACAAAGTAAAGGTCCGCGCGCATCAGCTCGCAATTTTCGTACTGCGATGTATTCCAGAATGCGTCGCTTTACTTTCTCAAGACCGTAGTGATCCTCATCCAAGACACAACGCACCTCAGGAACATCAAAACGCTCTGGAACGCGTTCGGACCAGGGCAAATCCAACAACCACTCAACATAACTGCGGGCAACTTGATATTCCGAAGACTGAGATGCCATCGAACGCATACGAGAAATTTGTTTTCGGGCCATCTCCGCAGCCTCTTTAGGCATATCTTTCCGCGCTAGATTTTCACTAAAAGCATCCAGCTCATCTTCTATTTCATCGCTTTCACCAAGCTCTTTGCGAATGGTTCGCAATTGTTGCCTCAGTAAAAATTCGCGTTGCGACTTTGACATCTCATTTTGCACGATACTAGAGATCTCTTTTTTAACTTTTGAAACTTCTTGGTAGCGAAGTACCGCCGACATTGCCACACGAAGACGTTCACGAAGATCAATCGCCGCGAGAACTTGTTGTTTGGTTTCAGTAGCGAAATTTAGATGGGATGCGACCAGATCGGCAAGGGAGCCTGGATCCTGCACTACGTCGATTGCGTGCGTCGCTTCAGAATCCACATAGCCTTGTTCATCGAAGATCTCGCGCGCAGCCTCTCTCAAGTTAACAGTCAACGCGTTAATTTCTTCGTCTCGCAAGCCGTGTTCCTCAACTCGCTCAACATGTGCACAAAGAAAGTCTGGATGCTCTACTTTTTCTACCAAGCGAAAACGAGCCACGCCTTGTAGCACGACGCTGTAGTTGCCCTCGTTCAGCTTGATGATCTTGAGAGCCCGAACAAGCGTGCCTACGGAATACAGATCATCATAATCAGGCGCCTCATTCGCTGCGGAAAGCTGAGTGACAACACCAATGACCTGTTTTTCACTTCGCAGTAGCTCTGAGACCAAGCGAATAGATGAGGGTCTGGCAACGTGCACTGGAATAACCGCTGCGGGGAAAACAACGGTATCCCGAAGGGCCAAAATGGGTAGATGACTTAAAACAGATGAATCAGAAACAAATGGCATATCGATTTGGCCCTATCCTAACATGCCTTGGCAAAGCTTGCCTTTTCGTAGTAACAACTGGCGGAGGCAGCTCAATGTACTCTAATATCCTACATCTTCGAAAAGCACTTTATTCAATACTTGCCACCTTGATTTTGGCTTCGGCAGGTTGTCACGGTCTGCTTTGGGGAAATCTAGTTGTTATCGCCATGAGTGTTGGCATTTTTCTGGGGACTGTGTCCCTAGCTGGCCCAACACGCCATTCCCAATCTACACAGAAGTCACAGCACCATAAGACAGGCAAGTGAGTATAAGTCCATCGACGCTACGATCTCTTGATGAATTTCGCCTTGGCGATCTTGAAGCCATCAGGATGATTCTACGCGGCGGCTCCGTCATCGACTGGCACCGGCTCAATTTTGAATCAAGCGAAGAAATCGGTGAGTTTCTCAGCGCACAAGAATTCGAAACCGACAACCCAAACGATCAGATCCGCATGGAGGTCATTAAAAACGAAGCCATCAGCTACCTAAGACGCAACTTCGATTTTCCGATACCGAAACCCGTTTCCACCGCATCTGTGCCTGATTTGCTCGCGCTTGCTTCGAGCAAAGGACATCGCCAATTGTGTGCTTGCACCATTCTCAAAGCAATGCACATCATCCACCATCTCCAAGCACGCGAACTTCTATTCATGTTGCCTATTTCCGATCAGGAAGTGTTTCAACTGGTCGAAGAAAAAGTCTATCGCGTCATTGGCGGTATGCTTGCCCACGGTTTTCCTATCACCGAGTTCATCGGTGGGCGAAAGAACAAAGATTCGCTATATACCAAATTGCTATCAAAACAAGAAACCGTCGCTGCACAAGTCTACGACAAGCTTCGTTTTCGCATAGTAACTCGTTCCGTGGACGATATCTTTCCCACACTCAACTACTTAATGTCGAAGCTTTTTCCCTTTAACTATGTCATCCCAGGGCAGTCGACGAACACGCTTATTAATTTTCGAGAATATTGCGAAAAGCAGCCCCATTTAGAAGGAATGATAAACGATCTTCAGCTTTCAGCAGATCTCGAAGACCGTATGGCAAAACTAGACAACCGCTTCAGTGCTGAAAGCTACCGTGTCATGCATTTTGTAGTCGACATGCCCATACGCCTGAACAAAGAACTCTTGGGTCAAGCACCACCAGCGGCTAAAACGCTCGGCCCTGTTATCTTCTCGCAAACAGAGTTTCAAGTCATCGATCGCAATACAGATCAGTCCAACGAGTTGGGCGAAGCAAGCCATGCTGCTTACAAAGTACGACAGAAAAAAGCAGTCATGCGGCGCCTAAAAATGGGCCTCGAATTAGACCCGGAGAAATAAGAACAGCCCCATTGGCTCAAAACCTTCGAATCACAGCACTACTGTTGTTTTCTGGCAGTACTCTTACGGTTGCTTGTGCAATATAAGGCGCTTGCCCTCGCGAACCGTCACCTTATAGTTATGCATGACTCCATCAGACGTTTTCAGTCCTATCGTATGAAGACCCGGTGTGAGTTCAAGTTTACGTTGAGGAGTTTCTTTTCCTGTGTCTTTACCGTCTACGAAGATGTTAGATCGACGGGACGAACGTACTGTGACGATGCCCGTTCCTTTTGCCGGAACTAGTTCGCTTTCGGAATCGTCGGTTGTATCCATTTCATTTAGCTGTTCTTCTTCAGAGCTAGGGCTAATTTCGTCGTCTTCAGATCTAACAGTATCCTCCTCAGGAGCGACGGGTGCTTTCCGAATGTCTTGCTCTTCCTGTTTGACTGCAACGGCTCTGGGCTTTTCACGCAGTAAAACAACCGTGAGTGTGGTTGCTTTGCTGGGTACTATCTCGACGCGCCGTTCTGCTGGCTTAAAGCCAGGAGCCAACAACTTGATATCGTGAGCACCGGCTTCTTGCTCTTCAATCTTCAATGGACTATTGCCTCGGGCAATACCGTCCACCAAGACCTCGGCGGTCACTTCCGGCCGGGTATCTAGATGCAAAGAGCCAAAACGACTATGCGTAAACCACCAAACACCGCCGGCTAGCCCCACAAAAGCAAGCGCTCCCAGTAAGAACCAAACGAAACCAGAGCTCGCAGAAGAACGAGACGATGGCGATGCAGGAAGAAAACTCGGGCGCTGCGCCTGAGGATCAAGGGTAGGAATTTTCCACGAAGCACTGGGCTCAGGCATCCGGGACCCGAGAGGCTGCTCGGCCCAAGAAGCATTCTCTGACGTGACTCCAGCAACTTCCCGTGCATGGCCAAGTCCCCGCGCAACACGATTTTCTTCTTCGCTTTGCCGTTGTTCTTTAATTTTCAGCCCAGAGGAGGACTGACCGGCAGATCCCTGAACATCATCCTCAGCACTAAAAAAAACAAAAGTAGGTTGACTAGCAATCTCCGGGAGGTCTTCACTGGCGGTTTCATCCCTAAGCAGGGTTGACTCCGTTGCAATGGAGACTGCATCGATTTCGCCAACTTCGATCTCGCTACTATCAAGCTTCACGGTGCCAGGGGTTGAGACCCTGCCCGAACCAGCTTTCGGCAGGGCAACTTCGGGACTCTGGGCCACGGCCTCAGCAAGCTGTGAGGCCGGTCGAAGCCCTTGGCTTTGCTTTAGAGGCTCAACACGAATGAGCTTTTCAAGCTTCTCGTGCTCGTTCTTTACTTCTTGGGCGAAGGCAGTTTTCATCCAGTTGGATAAGGTCGAAGTCCCAAACGGAGGTCGCTGCTTAATCAAAAAAGCTTGAAGCGCTTCGAGCATCTCTGCAGCAGACTGAAAACGTTTATTTGGATCACGCTCAAGCGCCCGCATGATGATGTTTTCATATTCCTCGGGAAGGTTTGAGACGCGATCTGAGGGCTTAGACACTTTCGAGCGCCGGACTTTTTCCAGGGTGGAAAAATCACTCTCACCAAGAAACAACCGCGCTCCAACAGTCATTTCCCACAGACAGGTACCTACCGTAAAAATATCAGAACGTGGATCCAGTTCATGTCCTTTGACTTGCTCTGGACTCATATAACCAAACTTACCTTTGAGAACACCCGCACGCGTACGTGTTGTTCGTGAAGCAGCTTTGGCAATGCCAAAGTCGATAAGTTTAACCTGCCCCTCGTATCCGACGATCACGTTTTGAGGGGAAATATCGCGGTGGATAATATTTAATGGATTGCCGTTCGTGTCGGTTTTGCGATGCGCATAATCCAAAGCTTCACACAATTTTGAAGCAATCCAAGCCGCCATCACGGGCGGCATATAACGACGCATACGTCTGAAACGGTTAATGATCTGAAGGAGATCCTTGCCCCAGATATGCTCCATCGCAATGTAATACGACTCGCCTACTTTACCGAGCTCGAAGATTGGGCAAATGTTTTCTTGCGTAAGCTGGCCAGCAATCTTGGCCTCATCAACGAACATTTCGATAAATTCTTTATCTTTTAGCAGAGCCGGAAGGATGCGTTTTACAGCGATAATCTTTTCAAAACCCGCCGCACCGCTGAGTTTTGCCTTAAACACCTCAGCCATCCCGCCGATGCTGATACGGTCGAGCAACACGTACTTTCCAAACCGAACAGGTTGCTCAAAGTCCTCGAGGCCCGGCTGTGCTCCTCCTGCGGGCTGAACCATATCTGCTACACCCCTTTAATCGAGCAGAAAAATACCTGCTCGAAAACAATTGCTACAACTCTAATGATGCCTGCTAAATCGTCTGAATGCAATTTCATAAAACACCAAAGCAACATGAAATTAGGAAGAAAACAGTCGCGAAATTATGCACCAAGGTATCAGTACTTTCAGTACATAATCCGATGTGAACGCCAACACTGTCTTCCAGCAGAACAATTACATCACGACCGATTGAAAACACTCTCTATTTTGTCCACACCTGCCCATTCAGCATTCACATCTGCCTTTAGGGATAGCGAGCGTAGGAACTTTCCTTAGTTAGCCGCACATGCCCCGACGTCGGCAGGTAAACCAACACCACCCTTCACGACGGGAATACCTTTAAAGCTCACTCCCATGGACACACCCTGACAATTCTTGTTGGTCGCATCGCCACTGTTGGAAAAATCCGCAACAAGACCAAGCGTATCGTCAATGGAAGCGACTTGAACGGCACCGGAACACTCAAGCTGAGAGCCAAACGTCGAGACATCAGCGACTCCACCAATCATGCCATTTGTGATTCGCGTCTCCGTAAGATCAAAAGCGATACGAGCCCAGGTCAACCGAAGTTCATAGAGATGGGCCCCCAATGGTGCTCGCAAAAGTATCACAGCGCTTTCTGCGCTCTCGGCAGGTCCAGAATCAATTTGCCCATCAATAATAGCTAAGTTATCAAAACGCATCACTGGAGCGCCTGCGTTTAGGGACGAGGGATCAATGTCAAACGTCTGATCAGCGAGCAATACACCGTTTGCATCAACGTCTGGTGCTGTTTTTCCCTCTGGAACACGAAGAGCATAGATATCCAGGCGTACGTAAGAGTCATTTTGAAAATCATCGATGCCACTGATTTCGCCTGCTGCCAGCAAGGTGCCGTCGGCAATAAAATCGACCACGCTGTCGTTGAGTGTGTCGGCAAGGGTAAGCGTGTCGTCATCGACGACGGGCAAGCCTTGCAGAACACTGCCAAGCTGATTGTCGACATTGCCAGCTAGATCTTCTTTGTTGCAGCTCGCAACAGAAGCCCCTTCTCCATCGAGGTCGAAACCAAACACTTCGCCACCAGTAGGGAAAATAATTTCATCTAGCACAAAGAACAAACTCTGGCTCGTATCTGCATTCGGATCGTTCGGATCATCCCCATTGTCGCCATCGCCACTTGTACTACTGCTACATGCCGAAAAAAGAAGCACGAAAACAAGAAAGGGAAACAAGTTAAAAATCTTTTGCATAAAGGAGTCCTCCGATCACTAGCGAGAACTCTTCGCCTACCATGCAGATATTGCGCAGGCAAGGAGCTTATGTGCTGCGCTGCGTCATTTGCCTACTGAAAAATAACTCTCTGCTGTTGCCACATTCCCAGCAGCATCCTCGACGCGTACGGCTACGATATGCGAGCCAGCCTCCAACTTGGGCAATGACACAGAAAAACGCTCCTCCTTGGTATCGAGGAAATCGTCCACAGGGAAAAAGGGTATCCAGGTCCTTCCGTCGATCGCATACGATAGCGCCGCAATGGGGCCAACAGTGTCGACTGCCTTGCCGCTGAACTTTGTTCCGGAAATCACTTTGAGCTCGAGAATACGAGGAGCATGGTTGTCGATCAATATGGGATCAGAATCGGCATAACTCTTGCGCATAAGTTTTTCCGGATTTGCAAGCTCATCGCTCGCTTCAATGCGAACTTGATAAAAACCATCGGGGATAGACTGGGTATCCCAAACAAATTCTGTTTTTCTTAAGATCTCGCTTCGATCGTGCAAGTCACGCCAAATGCCGTTATTCTCGGATCGAAAGCTAAGGCGGTATCTCAGCTCGTCGTCGTCGGGGTTGTCAACTTTCCATTTAATCTGCACAAGCGGACTCAAGGCAGAACTCTTCGGCGACAACAACGGCGCTTTGCCCTTTTCGCTCTTCTTCTTACTATTACTTGCTTCAGCAACTTCGATGTCAGTCACCACAGACCGTTGGTTTTCAGGAAGGTAGTAAAGCTCAACAGCTCTAAGAATAGCATTTGGATCATCTTTAAAGAGCGCTCGTACTTGTACAAAGCGCGCAGCAGCACTACGAACCGGGCCAGGTGAACGAAGCGAGGAGGACCAGTCACTCCAAGTCGCGTCCGGTTTTTCAGTATTTCCAGAGCGTGTTTGAAATTGAAGCTTTCCTTTTGCTCGCCACGTCAGCTGTCCCCACCTTGAAATGAAATCAGCATCCAGAACCTTACTGGTCCATACTCCATCACGACTGGGAGAGGCGCTTACTTCATACACCGAGGCCATATCGGAACTCAGCACATAGGGTTTTGCGCCAAGCAGATCAAACGCAGCAACCTGTCGTTCATCAATGTCAATCCAAACTGCGTTTTCTGTTGCGCTACTTATTTGATAGATACGACCATCACTGCCATCACCAGCATAGACGGTTGCATTTTCATCCAACTGCACAAAACCGAAATGGGTTTTTTCTTGACTTAATAATTGCTCAGCGCGGAGCCATCCTCCGCCACAAGCCAGATTTGCCCTTCTCCCGGTTTGGAGACAACCTTCTTTTTCTCCGGTGTGGCATTTGCAGGTTTCTTTGCACTAACTGCTGGCGCTTTCGGGATAATTTTTTTCCCTTTGAAGTGATTGGCAGCGACCGCGATGTGCCCTGCATTTACAGAAAGTGCCGTAACCTCATCCCCTGGAAAATCGTAAAGCACCTCGGCTTTGTTTCGCGCAGTGATTCGATAGAGCAAAGCTCCATCGCTGCTGCCTGCGTATAGGCCGTGATCGTCTTGAGCCAAGCTCAAGATGTGAAGAGCGTCGGTGTTAAAATAGTCCTGCGCGTTGCCCGAAGCAGATATGGCAAACACTTTACCCTGGGGGCCAGTCCCCGCGTAAAGCGTGTTTTTCTTTTTATCAAAAAGCAGAGCCCAAATATGTTGTGCTCCTTTAGGAATGACAGTGCCTTTGATTTGCCCCTGGCTACTGATGCGAAAAATCTTTCCGTTAGGCAGGGTTCCCGCATAAATATCGCCACCAGGCCCTTCAGCAAGCGATGCGACAACCAGCTCTTTGTATCGGCAAACTCACTTACTTTTTGCCTTCTAATTTGTAATTTACCTTCGTTACCCGTTCCAATAAAAAGCGAGCCTGAACTGCTACGCAAGGCACTAAAAGCAACAGGAACATCGCTGAGACCGATGCGAGAAAGCTTAGCGCCCCCACGGACTGTTCCATCAGAAAAAGCTACTGTTTGATCGAGTTCACCTTGGATAAACTCAACGTCTGTATCAATAGAAAATTGACGAGTTGAGATCGCATGCAAAGAACTCGCTGCAGTGACCGCACATATAATCACGAAGAGCATTAACGTTACACGCGCATGTTTTTTTAATAGAGTTAACATTACTTTTCTGCGACCTCACGTACATTAATTTTGAGACTTGCCGAACCAACCACCACGCCACCGATTTTTGTTGCTTTTCTAAACTGCGTAACAAAAGCAGAAGGCTTAAGACTTGAATTTTGAGGCTGAAGAGCACTAAGCGCCGAGTCAGGCAAGCCACGCACCACGTGTCCTCTTAGTCGCAACCCCTGCTCTTGTACTTTTAATGAAGCCACCAACATGTTGGCAGAAAATCTGGAACGAATAATTTCTAAAATGTCTTCTAGATTGCGAACCTGAGGTTGCTCAACATCCACTTTGTTTCCTGGCTCAAAGATAAGTTCAACACTTTGACCCGCCATGGAGCTAGGAATATCCACATAAAGCACTTGATTTTTCTCTTCCTCGCCATATTTCTGAAGAGTGAGATAGACCGGAACGCGAGAACCAGGATTGACTTCGTCGCTTCCCACCGAAGCTGAAATCAAATGCGTTACATCGCGATCGAATTTCACCTGGACTTGCATCGTGATGGAGTTGATTTTTGTCTTTTCAAAAGGATTGGCGTAGGCAGCCTCAAGGAAAGAAAACATACGCAACTGACCGAAAAAGCTCATGGAACTTAATCCACCGGAGCTATAACCAACATCGACTACCTTCTGAGGACCGTGTCCTTCAATGTCCACAACGCTTGTCACCGTAAAGGTCGCGTCAGCTACGTCACTGGCTGTGGCTTGAACTGCATTCGCAGCAGCGGTCATGGCAAGCATCGGTGTCAGGTTGCGATGACTTGCCACCTTCATGTTCCACGTGGTTCGCGGCGCACTTTTGACGCCTTCAATTTTAACCGAAAGCGGTATGGTTTCTGGCTCGATTTCTGTATCGATGACGATGGCCGATTGCCGATCATGCACCATTGTTCCGAGAGGATCCAAGCCTTCTGAAATTTTAAACGAACGCATCTGGCTTGCAAAAATGTGAAGCACTCGAGCGGTCGCGGTAGGCAATCCGACCTCACCAGCTTCTAGCATCGGATGCCCAAAAGCAATCAGTCGCCGTCCTTGCACGTAGGTCACAGTGCCAGTGCCCGACATGTTAATATCACCCGATACGAGCTGCACATTGATGGCCCCGCCATCGACATATTTTGCTTGGTTTACACGGGTGGCCTTTTTGCTCGACGGCTTCTGCGCTCCGCCTCCGCCACCTTGAATTGGAAAAAGTCCGAAAGGTTTAAGGTGGTCGCTTAGCCAAGGAAGCAAGCTTGCTTCCAAGCCGCCCACCATAAGCGGCGTCGCTGCTGGCGTGAGGCTGGGTTGCTCGGAATCATGCAACCTTGGATCCGCCTGTTTCGGAATCAGATTTAACGCAAAAGATGCATCACGTTTCTCGGCACCTAAAAATGGCTTGTTTAGCCTTGCATGTGTTTTTGCTTTTCCCTTCCCCTTGATGGGATGACCAAACACAAGATTTCCGGTTCCTAAAGGCCGGTGAAGCTCCACCAACATGTTTTTGATAGGTGTTACGCCAGCAACAGGATCTTTACCGTAGAGCCATCCGTAGGCATACGCTCCGATAAGCTTGTCGTTGATATAAACCGGTGACCCGCTCATACCTGCCACCGTATTTGCATGCTCAAGCAAAGGATGGGTGGTCCGAACCAATACCAAGTCTTGATCGGGCTGAAAGTTGTGGAGCACTCCAATGACATCAACATCGAAGCGCTCCGGGCGTGTTCCCTTAAATACAGTCAGGCCATAGCCTTTCATGCCAGGGCGAATCGCTTCGACGGGCATGGTTTTTAAATTTGGTTTCGCCAGCGCAAGCGCCGAAAAAACACTCAACACAAAAATACACCCTAAAGTAAAGCTTCGTATCCTCAAAGGCCTCTTCTCCACACAAGACAGCGTCAATTAGAGCGCGGAAACGACTCTATTGTCTAGTATTCCGTGGATCGAAGCAGGTGCGATGAATGCTTACACCTTTGCAACTTGCCAGCCACCACGCTGCCATAGTGATAGAAAAACGCCGGACTGAAGCACGCGATACGCCCCTTGCGCGCCCCAAACCGCAACAAGACCCCAACCCAATACGGGGCCTACCAAATACACCAGCGGAAGAAAAAGAATCCATTGCAAGGAAAACGAGACTTTCATCACCGTCGAGGTATCGCCTGCGCCCAGCATCGAATGCATAAAAACCGTACCGAAGGTATCAAACGCCAAGCTCACAGCGACAATCCGCAGTGGCCATACGGCCAAAGCCAGCAATCGCGGATCTTTAAGGAAAACGGAAAGAATTAACTTTGGCGCAATCAACGCTGGAAGGGCAATACACGCCACGACAACGCAACCTATTTTGGCAACATCCCAGGCCCATCGTTTTGCATCCGCGTTATCCGCACGCCCCATGGCCTGTCCGACCAAGGATGCCGAGGCCATACCAAATCCCAACGAAGGTAGCACCCCAACCAACATGAGATTAACAACCACATGAGTTATCGCGACCGCATCGGTGCTCATCCGGCCCACCATCCACATAAAGGCAGTCATCCCTGCTGCAAAGAAAAACTGTTGCAAACACGCTGGCAAAGAAAGCAAAAAAAGCTTTTTTAGCTCGCGTCGGGTTGGGAGCCCGGACAGAAAACCGTTTTCCCGAGCACAACTCCACCCCAAAAAGAAATAGAGCAAAGTCCCAAGATAGGTCGCGATGGCGGAACTGAGACCGGCACCCGTAACGCCCATAGCCGGCATGCCAAACTTACCAAAAATAAAGATCCAATTTAGAAAAACATTGGTGAGGTGCATCACTATCAGCGTGCGCATATACAGCCCCGAGCGATTGGTTGCATTCCAATAGCCACGAAACGAAGCGTTCATACCCATCGCCAGCATGGCAATCATGCGCATGCGCAAATAAGGAACACCTTGGTCTAAAACCTTGTGATCGGAAATAAGAAAAGCAAAGATGTCGGGCGCACGCCAGTACAAAAACAAAGACCAGGGCAGTGCAAGAGAAAGCGCAAGCAGCAATCCACCGTTGAGCGCAATTGCTGTTTCACTGTCGCGCTGCTCGCCGAGCCGGCGTGCAGCGGTTGCCTGTACACCCGTGCCAAGACCAAGAATAATGGCCGAGAGCACAAAATTAGAGATGCCTCCGAGACCCACTGCGGCTAAGGCGCTTGGGCCCAAACGTCCCACCATGGCTGTATCGACCAGGTTTAACGCATTCTGAGAAAGCATCCCGCCTATAATAGGAAACGCCAACCGGACGATGCGCTCACGACGTTGTGGAGGAACCAGCAGAGAAGAAAAATGCAAAAAAACTCCCGCCAATGACAGAGGTATAACTACCTCGATCGGAAAACAACGAGGCACGATCACACAAGAGCGACAGAAGATGCAAGCAAACCAGTCAGTCCATGATGCCTGCAAGGACTTTTTCCGAGCTTTCCGTAGCTTCGGCTTACGTCCTCGCCCCTGAGAGTGTCTAGGGCGGAGTTACGTCCGATTGGGCGCGTTCACAGCGCCGCAAGCGGCCTTTGAACAAAATGCGAACTGCGGGGGCCCTAGACCTGCGGAGAATCTACGAAAACCTCGAAAAAAGAATTGTCTCCTAGCTTTGTCCCCGTGTTCGTATACATTTTGCTAACTGAGGAGCGTGGGCTCGGATGGCGTTTTGTCAATCGAAAGGCGACTTGAGGTATTTATGAGATGGCTTCTAGGCTATCATGCCCTGTATGACGACTTGGATTGAAGCGTTTAAACTTAGCCTCATCGCTTGCGCGTGTGGTGTTGCTGTCGGCGTAATTTGGGGCTTTCCAGAGGCTGCTTCTGGACAAGAAGATGCCGTGTGCACCGGACCTGTACCTTCGGAGCCAAAGATTCAATGGGCAAGCCTCGCCGAAGCAAAAACAGCTTTTGATCGAAGCGAGGTCCGCTTCATCGACGCACGAAGCAAAGAAGCCTTCCAAGCCGGCCACATTGCCGGCGCTTTTCATCTACCTATTGAAAACGGTACCCTGAATCGCAATCGATTAACCAAGCTTGACCCTAACCAAGACATGATTGTCTACTGCGACACGCAAGGGAGCTGTGCTGCGTCAACCCGGCTTGCCGCACTGCTGTGGAGTGAAGGCTTTATGCGTGTGCGTGTATTAGAAGGAGGCATGCCAGCATGGATGCAAGCCGCTTATCCGGCAGAGGCCGGAGCATGCCAAGATTGTCAGTAAACGGGGTTTGAAATTGCCAAATTTGTCATTTTTAAAGAAAAAGAAGCCGCTTTTGTCATGGGCCTTAGCGCTCGCTTAGTCCTTGCTATCGTGTTTATAGCTGCGGCATGGCCCAAATTGCTCGATCCTCAAGGCTTTGCTGAAAGCATCTCGAATTACCCACTCGCACCCCAAGCCAGCATTGCCATCGCCGCGCGCTTACTGCCAAGTGCAGAAGCCGTGCTCGCGCTTGCTTTGTTCTTGGGTTTTTATCTTCGTGGCGCTGCGCTTCTGTGTCTGATGCTCCTTGCGTTGTTTCAGGTAGCGATGGCGCAAGCCGTCTTTCGCGGCATCGATCTAAGTTGTGGCTGTTTCGGGAATGAGCCCGCTTCGACCATCAGCTGGCTGAATTTTTTGCGCAATTTCACGCTTATGGCCTGTGCCATTCTGGTTTTAAAGTATCCAAACAGTGCTTGGCGGCGCTTGACCGAGTTGCGAAGGCGCCCCAAACTTCAAACATGAGCTTTAAATATCACTTAGCACTTGTTCTTCTGCTTGCGGGCATAGCGCCCATCGAGGCCTCCGCCACAACCGTAATTTCTCTTGATTTACAAGAACTGGTCGGGAGCTCAAACGAAATCGTCATTGCGAGGGTTGTTAGCCAACGCTTTTTGCGGAGCGATAATGGACGACCCTTGACCGAAACCACTTTGCAGATTCACGAAAGCCACAAAGGCAGTTGCAAACCGCGCGAAATCGTGACCGTCATTCAACCCGGTGGCGTTATCGATGGCATCGGTATGCATGTGGCTGGCACAACGAGTTTTATACTTGGAGAAGAGTATCTGCTTTTTGCACGAAGTACGGCACGCCAAGACGCGCCCGGTATATTGCTCAGTACCGTCGGCATGTCGCAAGGCGCGATGCGTATTCGCAAAGACAAACACGGCAAACGCTCGGTACTTCCTTCAGCATCCGTAAACACGCTTAAAAATAATGGCCGCGGAAAATTCACTCACAGCAAACGAGCGCTCGTTAAACCCGTAGCCTTAGACCAATTCATGGGACGAGTGCAGAGCTATATCTCTTCAAACCGTTGAAAAGCGTTGCTTCCGTTTTTCCGCCCAGCTTGCCCACAAACTGTGGCAGAGTACGCCTTACCGTGCTTAGAAACCCGATAAGACAGATTGGAACTTTAGCTCTAGTAGGATGGCTTCTTTGTACCGCCCAGAATGCCGCCGCATGGTGTCAGATGACTACGGTGGGAAACGTGAGCGCAAGCGTTATTCCAACCGAATGCAGCAACCAAGGACAACCTTTGCGTTGGCAGCGAAGATGCTCCGAAGTCGCCATTGAAGTCTCGGGCCTGAGCGACTTACCGCGAGACGATATTCAGTTGAGCGCGGCAGAGGTCATGCGCATCGTCAACGATTCCTTTGCTGTTTGGGAGGCAGCTAGCGTGGGTGCCGGTATTGAGGTCAAATTGCTTGATCAAGCTTCAAACTGTGACCTCGCAGAGTTTAACAGCAGTGGTGGCAATATGAATACCATTGTTTTTGCAAACGACTGGCCTGAGCGTGGCTATTCAATTGACGGCATTTATTCCCTATGATCCGTCAGCCTTTGCGGTCACCACTGCATGGCACAACGATCAAACGGGAGTGATTTTGGATGCGGACATTGAGATTAACGAGCTACGTGGTCCGTACATCGACTGCCAACTTAGTTGCACACAAGGAGGCTGCGTTGGCGAAAAAGACTCACAGGGCCGACAAGTTGTCGATTTAAAAAACGTACTCACCCACGAGGCAGGCCATTTCTTTGGATTGGATCATCCCGCTCTGGACCCAAGTGATCCGGACGATGAAAGCTTAGCGACGATGTGGGCAAAATCACCCGCAGGCGAAGTGTGCAAACGCGTGCTAAAAGAAGACGATATTGCTGGCCTCCAAGCCATATATCCAGCAGAAACACTTGTCGGAAGCTGTGATTTTACGCCCTACGGAGGCCAAAACCTCAACTGCGGAGGCAGCTCGGAGGGATGCGCTTGCTCCACCTCTACTTTCCCGCAAAACTATTTTATTCTGTGGGGTATGTTCCTGGCTCTTTTGTTCACCCGTAAAAAACGGCTAGCCAAGAGTTGCAAAGCAGCAATTCCGCACTCACACTACAAAAAAGGAGATGCTTATGAAACTTAGACTATCGATAATTGCAGCGCTTTCAATGGGACTGTTCTACGCAAGCTGTAAGACGAGCGAGGAGCCAACCTCGGATGACTACGATGATATTGCAGCTGGCGTAGCAGCTATTGTTGCTGGAGATCAGGGCAGCGACACCGAGTCGATGCAAGATGCGGTGCTTCTTAGCGATGGTGAAACCCCCGAAGGGCTAAGCACTGCTAATCTTCAAGGCAGCTCCGCGGGTACACGTGGAAGTTTAAATTACAGCTACGAAGTGCATTGCACAGACTTTCAAGGCAATCTTCTCGACATCTGCGATGCTGAAATCACTGACTTCGCGGAAATTAGCGTCAATTGGGATGGAAACATCAACACCGAACGTTACGATGCCACCGTATCACGTGATGGCAATTGGACACTCTCTAATTTGCAGGGCGATACGGTGTTATTTAACGGAGAAGGAAGTTTTTATCTTGAAAGCAGCTTTACGGGTCTCTTTTTGCAGACTACCCGTACCTTTATTTTCGATTATCTCGCAACCTACGAGAACGTGAGCTACGAGCGTAGTAGTGGCTTGTTTGTTGATGGCACGGCTACATTCGATATTCGGGCAGAGCGCACGCGTTCTAACGCGTTTAGTGATGTTGAGGCCGAGTTTAACGTTATGGCCGTGATCACTTTCCAAAGTGATGGCAACGCAAGCATCGTTCTAGATGGCAAGCGCAGCTACCAATTAAACACCGCCACAGCAACCCTCACCCTCGCAACCGAATAGAAAGCTCTAGTCAATTACACAGCTTGAGGCCTCCCACGAGGGGTTTTGCTCCGGAGCCTTCAAGACCACAAACTGCGGAAGGACTATGCCTTCAATTTTTCCCGCAATGAAGCTATAAGCGCCACGTGCAGACGCTCCGGAGCAAAACCCCTCGTGGGAGGCTTATCACTGCTGTCCCTCTCTTAGCTAAGCGAGCGCCTATCAATTAGCCATTCAAAGAACAGCTACACCGCTGAGTATCGAAAGCAAAGCAAGCAGTCTTCTGTGCGAGGTAGGTCGGTGCTGTGTCACAGCGCCTGCATGTGGTGCTATGAAGTAAGCCGAAATCTCCAGCCTTCAGACTGGACGCCTGGAGCGGAGCCAGTAGTCTTGTGTGCAAGGATGACCGGAGCTACGCCAGAGCGTCTGCATGTGGCGCACAAAAGATCAAAGGGGAGAAAATCGGGCGAAAGGCATCCGCAGTTGCTGGTCTTGAGGGCTCTGGCGTAGCCCCGGCCATCCTTGCACCAGCTATCAAGCTATTTCTATTTTATTCGCGTTCGAGGATGTTGAACTGGACGCGTCGGTTTCGGGCTCGGTTTTGACGGGTGATATTTGGAAGCAAGGGCCGCTCCATACCGTAACCTTTAGCTTCAAGCCGCGAAGGATCAATACCGCCTTCAGCTATAAGCCATTGCCTAACGGCATCAGCGCGTTCCTGAGAAAGACGCTTGTTCAGCTCGGCCCCACCAACGTTGTCGGTGTGACCTTGAATCTCAACACGCTTGATCTCGGGATGTCGCAAAAGCATATCAGCCAGCTGCTCCATAAGTGCCGTGCTATCGAGAGCAATGTTTGTGCTCCCCGAATCAAAATGAACCTGGCGTAGCAACTTGAGCTGCTTGCCAGTCATCTGTACCAAGGAGCGTTTTGGCTCAGCGACCAATACAAGCTCGATCGAAGGCATCTCTTCCGCTTTGACGGTGATGCGCTCCTGCTTAATCAGATATCCAGGAGCCTCAACTCGAAGTAGATATTCACCCGGTTCAAGATCTGCAAAACTAAAGGCTCCAGAATCGGTGCTTTGCGCCGATTGAGTCACAGGGCCAGTTAGATCTATTTTTGCTCTACTAATTGGCACTTGCTTTTCATCTTTGATTTGCCCTGAAAGCTCTGGCTTGATCTGCTCCGCCACTAGCTCACAAAGCAAATCACTCATGCCACCTTGAACGGGAATCGTAGTAGCACAAGTGCCATTGCTGTAGCCTTCCGCTCCAACCTGTATGCTAATCTGTTCGCCGCCATCAAAATCATAAGACAAGAATGTACCGTCGGCCTCACTCAGGAGGGGATTGAGGCCTTTGTCCAAAAAGCGAATGGTCGCGTTTGCGATCGCCCTTCCTGTCCCAGCTTCAAGCACTTGCCCGTGAATATTCCCAGTTGGCATGGGTCGTTTGATGACCTCAGCCTGCTGCTCAACGGCCTTTGATGCAGGTTGGACAGTGTCATAAGCATAGGAAAGCGATAGAAGCACTTTATACGGAGCTACAGGAACAAGCTCGCGAACAAATTCGGAAGCACCTTGCAGTCCAATATCAACCGCAGCCATCGCAGCCAAACCACGAACTGGTGGCAACAGACGCATGCCTAAAGTCAGGACCATCGGAAAGGCCTTGAAACCGCTTTTCTGAAGACAGCCGTCTTCTTCCCCGATGGGTTCATTGCTGTCGGCAGTCCGCGCCACAAACAAGCAATTGTAGTTTTGACGGTTGATCGGGATACCGAGCTGCCATTCAGCAATGGGATTGATATAAAAATCTTCCGCGATTTTCAAAGGGGCTTCGGCACCAAGCGATATATCGAGTCGATCAACGCGATTGATGTTCAATGCAAAACGTTCAACACGAGAAATCAAATGCCGATACTCGTTTGTAGGACTAGCAGCCGGATCCGGCAGAGCATTGTAGCGCGCGCGTTCAACGTCACTAATAAGCTCGCTTGAATTGTCCCAAAAATAGCGAAGGTTTAAGCGCGAAATCAAGGGAATAGGTGTTCTTAGTCCACGAAAATCTGCAGATAGATTGGCTCCCAGTTGCATGCTGGTACTTTCAAGCGAAAGCCCAACATCGCCTACACTGTTAAGCAAAATCGCGCGCGCATCACCGCCAACACTAAGCCATGGATTAAGATGATAGAAAGCCTTAACACCAAGATGAGTGTCGCCAACAACTTGAAACAAAGAAGGGTCTTCCAAGGGATTGGAATTACTGTAGCCAAGAACGGCACCGAACAGTTCGAGAAAACTAAGAGGGGTCCAGCTAAAGGAAAGCACACCACCTACGTAGTCATGCTGATCGCCTGATAACAAAAAGTTGTTGGTGAAAAAAAAGTCACCACCAAGCTGCACACGAAAACTCCCTTTGGGACCAGAGCGTGCATCAAGTACGTGCACGCCACCGACCGAGCCAAGCCAGCTGTTGTGCAAGCGGAAAGCGCGCTCGCGGTCATCCTGCTCGGAGTGCTCAGCCGCTTCGCTATCAGAAAAGGCTCTAAATTCTTGAGCAAAGGTGGGCAATGCAACAAACCACACCCCAAGGGTCCACACCAAAAACGATGTTGGTTTCATTTCTGTCCCTCAACGCTCTCCTCATCACCAAAACTTTCCTCGTACATGGAGGTTTCCACGTCCACCTCCGCCTGTAATAACGTATCATCGCTTGCCGCAAATTCGGGATCGGGATCGGCTGTGCTTTGCGCTTGTGCTTCGGAAGCCTGTGGAGCAGGAGCAGCAAAAACATCGCGATAGGTGCCAGGCTCAGGACGCGGAGGCTTCGGAGGAAAATCTAAACCTTCAGTGTAACCGAACAAGCCAGAAGGAGGTGGGCTTGAAACCGTCTGCACCGGCTCCTCTGGATGCCATGATCCTGCCATCGGAGGACGACTGAGGTATCCACCCGTTGAATCGGGCGGCGCATCGCTTTGCACCTCGACATCAATAGCATCATCCAACGCCGTAAAATCGTCTTGCTCCTGATCATCAAGACTCACAGGCTCTTCACTTGGAAGTGAGGTTGACTGCCGTGCATCGATGATTTGCTCATAAATAACTTGTGAAGCGCCTTCAAACTGCAAAGAATCCAAGACCAAATCAAAGCGTTGCTCTGCTGGACGATCGTCACCATTGTCAACGGCACCAATGCACCGACCCATTCCTTCGAAGATAGGGCTTTGATCAACAAGACAAATATGAAACTGGACCCAGTCTCCTTGTTCAACCGCAGTTGCAGAAGGCAGAACGACGTTCTCCTCATCCACATGCGCCATAAAGCCCTCGATAAAATCTGCCGAATCGGAAAAACCTGTGTTTATAACGATGGCTTGGGTCATAATTTGCTAACCGCCTTCTTGTGACCTTTGTTTTTGTTGTTCTCTGGATCGGAAAGCAACTGCTCAACCTTAAGCTCGGCTTCATCGAGCCTTTTTGAGCCCAGTTTTGAAAGTTGCACGCCTTCCTCAAACAAACCGATCGCACTTTCCAAAGGCAAGTCACCGTCTTCAAGTTTCTCAACGAGCAACTCTAAACGCTTCAGAATCTCTTCAAACGACGCGTTAGGCCCGACAAGGGCTTCTTTTTGAATACGTTTTGTTGCCATTTTCCTCTACAACTCAAGGGCTAGGGAATGCTACAGAATAGCTGCCGTCGTCAGTTCGCCATTCTGCAACAGTCCCTTTAACGATGCCGTATTCTACTACCTGTGGTCAAATCACTGACGCATAAGCACGGTTAAAAAGCTGACTTTTTAACTTAGTAACGCATTGATGAGGTAGAAAACATCAATTGCTTTCTAATTGTAAGGCCTGCTAGTACAAAACGTAACCGGTCAGTCGATGATAAAAGTTAGCAGTTAACAAAAGTGTACGAACACGGGGACAAAGCTGGAAGACAAGTCTTTTTTCGAGGTTTTCGTAGATTCGAGCGCGCCCACAGGGGCGAGGACGATTATACTCCAGTATATGAGGACGAGCCCCGAGGACGTAAGCCGAAGGTACGGAAACCTCGGAAAAAGTCCTTGCAGACGCCACGGACTGACGGTTACGTAAAAACGACATCGAAAGAGGCCTGCATGTTCAAAAAAGTCTTAATTGCAAATCGCGGCGAAATTGCAGTGCGAATTGCACGCACCTTACGAGAAATGGCCATCCCTTCGGTTGCAGTCTTCAGCGATATCGATCGAGACGGCTTACATCTTCGCATGGCCGACGAAGCCTATGCCTTTGGGGGCAACAATAATTTCCTAGACTACTTAAACATTACAAAAATAGTGAAAATAGCAAAAGAAGCAAACGCAGATGCTATTCACCCAGGCTACGGCTTTCTCAGCGAAAACGCAGAATTTGCAAAAGCATGTAGCAACGCAGGAATTGTTTTTATCGGCCCGAGCGCTGAGCACATCAATATCATGGGCTCGAAAACACATGCCCGGACACGGATGAAACAAGCAGGCCTCAATCTCGTTCCGGGAAGTGACGTCGAGTCGGATGAAGCCCTAATTAAAACAGCAGAGAACATCGGCTATCCCGTCATGATCAAAGCGGCCTCCGGTGGCGGCGGCAAAGGCATGCGTCTTGTGCAGCACAAAAGAGATCTCGCATCGGAACTTGTCCGCGCGCGTAGTGAAGCGAAACGTTCCTTTGGTGACGATCGCGTCTACCTTGAAAAAGCAATCCTTCAGGCAAAACATATCGAAATACAGGTATTGGGAGATGCGCACGGAAACGCGATTCATCTTTTTGAACGAGACTGCTCCATCCAACGCCGCCATCAGAAAGTCATTGAAGAAAGCCTTAGTCCTTACAATGACCTTCACCCGGAAGTCATCGAAAGGATGCGATCGGCGGCACGAAGCGCTGTTCAGGATCTCGGCTACCTTGGAGCAGGAACCCTTGAATTTCTACTCGACCCAAACGAGAACGATTTTTTCTTTCTGGAAATGAACACACGCCTTCAGGTCGAACATCCAGTCACCGAACTCATTACCGGTGTTGATTTGGTTAAGCAGCAACTCAAAGTTGCTGCGCATGAAGCTCTTGAGCTCACGCAGGATCAACTCACAGCCACAGGGCACGCCATCGAATGCCGTATCTACGCAGAAGATCCAGAATCCAATTTTATGCCCTCCCCGGGCAAGCTTGAACTGCTAACTTTTCCCAGCGGACCCGGAGTTCGCCTAGACGCGGGTTACTATCAAGGAAGCAGTGTGCCCGATTGCTATGACCCCATGATCGCTAAATTATCATGCTGGGCAGCCACACGAAGTGAAGCCATCGCCCGCATGAAACGCGCCCTTTATGAAACACAAATTACTGGGATTCGGCACAATCTTTCTTTTCTAAGGAAGACCATGGATCACCCAGAATTCGTCGAAGGAAAGTACACAACAGCTTTTATACCCAATCACCTGACCGAACTTAACAATGCGGCACACGATCCCAATGAAGAAAGCACTCTCGCCGCAGCAGCCGCGTACCGGCAGTGGCAGTTGGATCCCGGCAAAGAAGCACAAAAACTTCAAGCAGTACCTATCTCGCCATGGCGCCGCGCCATGAACCACGGAAATTTATGACCTTAGAAGCTTGGATCACCCTTTTCACCGTACTTGCTGTCATCGTCGCGCTTGTAAAAAACATTGCAGGCACCGACACAGTCATGCTCGGTGGGCTTAGTGTTGTACTTGTTACAGGGGTGGTTTCACCCGACAAAGCATTTTCGGGTTTCTCCAACGAAGGCACGCTTACCGTTGCTTTGCTTTTTGTTCTTGGGGCTGCCATTCGCGACACTGGAGCCGTGCATGGTGTCGCACACACCTTATTAGGCTATCCGACAAAGCAAAGGCATGCATTGCTGCGTCTTAGTCTTCCGGTTGCTGGCATCTCAGCATTTTTAAACAACACGCCCGTTGTTGCTATGATGCTACCGGTCGTCAACGACTGGGCGCGTCGAATCGGCGTTCCGCGCTCACGACTCCTTATGCCCCTTAGCTACGCGGCTATTTTAGGCGGCACCTGCACGCTGATCGGACACAGCACGAATCTTGTTGTGGCTGCCATGGCCCGTGCATACGATCCGGCGCTTGAAATAGGCATGTTTGATCAGTTGTGGGTGGGTCTTCCCCTGGTGATTGCTGGCACTTTATATCTTGTTCTGGCTTCACCCTTTTTGCTTCCCGACCGTGATTCCAAAGGCAGTGCAGCTCAAAGCTCTCGCCAATACACTGTGGCCATGCGTGTCGCATCCGACTCCATCGTGGTTAACAAAACAATCGAGGCAGCCGGTCTTCGTAAACTCCCCGGACTGTTTCTTGTCGAAATCGAACGCCATGGTGAGGTTATTCCAGCTCCGGCCCCAAACCGTCAGCTCCATGCCGGAGATGAACTGTTGTTTGCAGGTGTTGTAGAGAGCGTCGTCGATCTGCAAAAGATTCGTGGCTTGATTCCTGCCACCTCACAAATCGACAAACTGTCTGAGCCACGACCCAATCGTCGTTTGCTCGAAGCCGTCATCTCAACGCACTCACCTCTTATCGGGAAAAGCATTCGGGAGTCTCAATTTCGCACCAGCTTCAACGCGGCCATTATCGCAGTACATCGTGCAGGCGAACGAATCCATGCGAAAGTTGGCGATATTGTGCTCAAAGCAGGAGACACTTTGTTGCTCGAAGCTCACCCTTCGTTTCTAAACACCCATCGCAACAATGACGCATTCGCTCTCGTGGGCGAAGTACAAGACAGTCAGCCGATTTATTTTGAAAAAGGCTGGATCGCGATGTGCATTATCGCTCTTATGGTCTTGCTAAACGCTTCAGGCTGGATGCCTCTTATCCACGCAGCGCTCATTGCCAGCGCAGCACTGATCATCACAGGATGCATTAGTGCAACGCAAGCACGCAACGCTATTGATTTGACCGTTGTGCTCACGATTGCTGCGGCGTTTGGCTTGGGCGCAGCCGTCTCGCAAAGCGGCTTGGCCGAGTATCTGAGCAACGGAATTATGCTCATCGCTGAACCACTTGGACCGGTGGGCTTACTGACAGCTATTTACATTGCGGTCGCCTTGCTCGGGGCTGTCGTCACCACCAAAGCTGCTGCAGTACTTGTCTTTCCCATTGCGACTGCCTTGGCCGAACATGCTGGGCTCGGCGTCCGTCCATTTATTTTTGTGGTGATCTTCGCAAGTGCAGGAAACTTTGTGAGTCCCATTGCCTATCAAACCAACCTGATGGTTTATGGCCCGGGTGGTTACCGGTTTACCGATTTTCTTCGCTTTGGTATCCCTCTTCAAATTATCACAGCCGTAATTACAATCTCACTTTGCTATCTATTTTGGGTCTAATACTGCATGCCTAGATTTCCTAAGCTTTCAACACGTACAGCCGCCCTAAGCGATGGAGTCTTTAGTGCGCTGATGCACGAAGCAAAAACGCTGGATAAGCCCGTCTACCCTCTGCACGTTGGAGATACTTACCTTGAGCCCATCAAAGAGGCCATGGCGGAAAGTCAACGGAGCGCGGAAATACAGAGTCTTCATTGCTACTCTCCGGTTCGCGGGGAGCCCGTTTTGCTTGAACAAATTGCAAGTAAACTACGCCGGCAAGCCGCAAACCAAGCCCCAAGTATTGACAACATTCAAGTCGTCAATGGCGCAACTGCAGGTCTGAGTGTGATTTGCGAGTCGCTTTTTGAAGCTGGCGATGAAGTGATTGTTTTGTCGCCCTTCTGGCCGTTGATCCGAGGCATTTTACAAAAATCCGGGGTCAAGGTCATCGAGCTTCCTTTTTTCACCGAGCGCGATTACGCTGGTTTTGATTTCAAACAAGCCTTGCAGCAACTTGTAAGTCCTAGAACAGCCGCCATCTATCTTAACAGCCCCAACAACCCAACAGGCAAAAGCATTGCGCGCGCAGAGCTTGATGTGATTGCCGAGCTGGCAAAACAAAACGATTGGTGGATCCTTTGCGATGAAGCGTATGAAGATCTCTTCTTTGATAAAGCTCAGCAAGCCTGTTGGCTGCACCCCGATCTTCATGAACGAAGTATCGTCGCTCACACCATCTCAAAAAGCTATGGCTTAGCAGGCGCACGCATTGGATACATTCACGGACCGGAGCAAGCGATGGCCGCCATCCGAAGCGTGCAAACCTTTCATAGCTATTGCGCATCAAAACCCATGCAATACGCCGCCGCAGCAGCGCTCGAAAAAGGTGATGCATGGCAGCAGGACGCTCGAGCACGTTATGCCCATGCAGCCAATCTCTGCAGTAGCATCTTGGGCATCGAGCGCATTCCGGCAGGAACCTTTGCCTTTTTTGATGTCTCGCCTTACTTCTCCGAAGGGCAAGATATGCACTCCTTTTTGCGGCGATGTCTTAGGCACGGTGTTCTGCTCACACCAGGCAGCGCTTGCGGAAAAGACTATCAGAGTTGGGTAAGACTATGCTTTACCGTCCTTCCACCCGAAGAACTCGAAACAGCTCTTAGACAACTTCGCTCTGCGTTTAACTGCTAGGTTTCGTGAACCTTTGCAGGTAATTGAGCAGCTCGTCTGGAAGCTCACGTTGCTCTAAGACCAACGGTCTGTCTTGTGAGAGAAGCTGAGGTAAAAGCAATAGGCAGTAACCCAAAGGCAAGGCAGGATTTAGAGCAAGTGCCCGTTTAATAGCTGCCTTGGTAATCCATCGCGGATGACAATAGACACGTTGAAGCACCTCATACGAAGCGGGACGTCGGGCACAAAGACGCACCACGTCGCTTTCAGTGACTTTTGGATTTCCGAGTAAAAGCTCAATCACGCTCGGATCGGGATCATGCAAAGCTCTGGCCATAAGTTTCCGGTCGACAGTGCGAGCTAAAGTCTTTCGCTCTCCCAAACTCAATGGCCGACCCACACCGTAATCAATACTTTTCTCTACTTTTTTATCCGAATGCCCGAACTCATAGATTCTCGTTTCCATCAGATACTGACAAAGCAAAATATCGTGTTCAACTGCCGCAACTTTCAAATAAAAATGCCGCGCATCAATCTCCTCACCTTGCATCACCAAAGACCAAACTAAAAGTAAGTCTCGAAACACAGCTTCCTCGAAGGCCCGCTCAAATATCTGTTCCAAGGCTAGAAGAAAGGCAGCATCGTCCAAGCCAGACATGTACGCAGCGAGCTCTTTGATACGCATCTCGAGCTCTGGAAAAGCCGCTAAACGATTCGCCAGGTGTTCCAGATCCATCTAACTTTTATTTTTCATGCGCCGATATCCAAAAAGAAGCAGTGGTTCATCGGAACGGGTCATTCGTATGGTCGAGCCAAAAGGCACCGCAAACTGCAAGCGTGAGCCATCAAGATAAAGCTTACCCGGCCTCATTTTGCTCTGTATCTCAAGTTCACTTCCGTCTTCAATGTAGCCACGTGTCATTTTGTAATCCTGAGTGGGTTCAAAATAAGGTTCCCGAACAACATATTCCAAACGTTTGGATTGGATTCTCATCACATGGCCGCCCGCCGAACGACGCGCCGCTGTTGAGCCTGCAGCAGGTCCAACCCAGATACCGCTTGATTTCTGATCTTCGACCTTGCCATTGTGCTCAATGAGATAACGCGAGGTTGCTGCGGGACATTCGTGCGCAAAAAGCACATCGTTGAGAATGCGATTGCTCACAAGTACTTCATCCACTTCGACTCGCATCCGAGAGAGGCGCATCATCGCAAGTTCCTGATCCAGCGCTTGCTGAAACAAGCCCTTCAAATCCTTGACGTGACCAGCACAAAAGTGACCCACGCTATCTTTCGGAGCGGTATTGATACCCATAATGGGAATATCTGCCGGGACAAAATGAGAAGCCCATAGCAAGGTCCCATCACCACCTAGAGTCACCACAAAGTCAAAGTCATCGGCATTTCCAGCATCCCCTCGGTAACGGAGCACAACTTTTGCACCGAGCGATCGTAGAATCCGAGTCGCTTCACTCACCCCTTTAACATGGGCATCGTGCGACTCACGCAGCCGCTCCACACTGCGATCACGCTTCTGAAGCAAACGCTTCATTTCAGGCAGCTTACGTTCCTGCACATAGAGCTGAAAAGCTGACTTCTTGTAGATGGCAAGCACCTTAGGCCGACTCTCATTTCGATGCTTTTTTCCGTGCCGAGATGCCAACTTTGTCATTTTTTCTCACAATTCATGCCAAAATTGTCAGTTTTTCAACCCAATTAATGCCAAAGCTATCAATCCAAATCGGAGCGTATATGACAGAACTGTGACACGAGTAGGATAAGCAACAGACCTCACTAAGCTAGCTTAACTACCATGAGTTTTCATACAGGCGCAGCCATCATTCTAACTTTTTTTCTCTTACATTGGGCAAGCAGTGTTTTTTCCCAAACTTTCTTTTTGCACCGCTATGCCGCTCACGGCATGTTCAAGATGAATAAGTTCTGGGAACGTTTTTTTCATCTATTCACTTTTGTAACCCAAGGAAGCTCCTACCTTGTGCCTCGCGCCTATGCGATTTTACATCGAGAGCACCACGCCTTTTCAGATACGGAGCGTGACCCGCACTCTCCACACATCTACAAAAACCTAAGCACCATGATGTGGGCTACGAAAGAGCGTTACACCGGCTTTGTTCGCCATCGTATTCAACCCGAGGCTCGTTTTGAAGGTGACTATCCTGTCTGGAACGCAGTCGATAGACTAGGCGATTTATGGCTAACGCGCCTTGCATGGGGCACATTCTACACCCTCTTTTACATTGCCTTTGCCCCTCACTGGCTCTTTTTCTTACTTCTTCCTATTCACTTCCTCATGGGACCGGTGCACGGCGCCATCGTTAACTGGGCTGGACACAAGTACGGCTATCGCAACTTTGATACGGCAGACAAATCCAAAAACACCCTGGTTTGGGATCTACTTACTTTTGGCGAACTTTATCAAAACAATCACCATAAACACGCAAGCTCTGCCAAATTCGCCCAACGCTGGTTTGAATTTGATCCAACCTATCCCGTGATCGTTGTGCTTGGCTGGCTCAAAGTCATCCAATACCCACTGCACAAAAAACGCAAACTGAGCGGAGCTCAACCGCCTGCACTAGCGCCCGCTGAATAGAAAAACGATCTCGTAAATGCGACTTCTAATCTATTTTTCAAATTGAAGTCGATACCCCACGCCTCTTATGGTGAGTAAGTGCTTTGGTTTGGAAGGATCGCCTTCGAGTTTGGCGCGAAGTTGCGCAACGAAATTATCAACAGTTCGATGCGTACCGTGGTGACTGCCGCCATGCAGCTGATCAAGAATTTGTTGGCGCGAGAGTATACGGCCTTTAACATTCCATAGCAGCATCAGCACATCAAATTCCGTGGCTGTAAGCTCAACCAACTCACCACTCTTACGCACTTCACGTGTATCGACATCAATAACAATGTCGCCAAAACAAATTGTAGCTTCTGATACTGCCACTTTGGAGCGCCGAAGAATAACCCGCACACGCGCCAATAGCTCAGCAATGGAAAAAGGCTTGGTCATGTAATCTTCGGCCCCAAGATCCAAGCCCATGACTTTGTCGATATCTCCGGATCGTGCACTCAACATCAAAACAGGTGGGACTTTCTTCCGTTCTCTGAGCCTTGAGAGCAGTTCATAGCCATTAAGCTTAGGCAGCATGATATCGAGAATAACCAGGTCCCATTCTTCAGAACTTGCTTTGTCTAGACCGGTCATTCCATCCGTGGCTTTTTCAACGATATAGCCTTCGGACTCCAAGTTCATCTGAAGGCCGAGCACGATGGATTCATCGTCTTCAACCACAAGCACTCGGGCTTTTGTCATGAATCCTCCGATTGTGGGACATCATCCCATTGCTGCCTTGGGAAAATCATCGTAAATGTGCTGCCCTCTCCTAGCTCACTGTCCACTTCAACAGAGCCACGATGAGCATCTGCGACGTGCCTAACAATCGCAAGCCCAAGGCCTGAGCCTTCTACGGTGCGGGAAAGCCTCTCGTCCACACGATAAAATTTTTGAAAAATTCGATGATGCTCTCGTCCTGGAATACCCACTCCGTTATCGCTTACCGAAAAACGGACGTGCTGGGTGTCGGTAATAACCTGAAGTGCGATTTGTTTATCGTCTCCTGTGTACTTGTAAGCATTGGATAGCAGGTTCACCAAGGCATCAACAAGAGCCGATCGATCGACCAAGATGTCAGGAAGATCAGGTTGCATCATAACTTCCGGATGTGGACCTTGACCCAAGGTAATGCCGCCAAAGGCAGCGAGCGCATCGTTTATGATGGGTTCTATCTTTTCTCGCTTCGGATGATAGATGCGTCTGCCGGCCTCCATACGGCCCCAATCAACCAAGCGCTCGATTCGCTCGCTAAGGCGCACGGTTTCTTTTTGAAGGACATCAAGGCACTTCTGCATTTTCTCTGGGTCACTGCCTTTGTCCTCCTGAAGCATGTCGACGAACATGCGAATGGCGGTAAGCGGTGTGCGCAGCTCGTGGCTCACCTTGGATACAAAATCAAGCTGCAGTTTGGAAAGGTTGGCCTCTTTGCGCAAAAACACTAAGGACAGCACGGTTCCGGTGACAAGGCAGCCCACTAGAGTGACCACCATGATTCCAAACAACACATTAAGTTGGGCCTGCCAAAAGACCAACATCATGACGCCCAAAAGTAGCAACAACGCCGTTGGCACAATGACGAGCCAAACGAGCAACGCGACGATCCGTCTAAATCCGCGCTTGTGGTCTTCCGATCCTGCTACCAGTCCAATTTGGGCCATAAACAAACCCCAGTGTTCTAAGCCGCGGGGATTTTCTTTGCATCCGCTAAAAAGGTCTCAAGCCCCTTATCCGTAAGCGGATGCTTCACGAGCTGACTTATCACCTTAAAAGGCAAGGTCGCGACATCGGCGCCAATCATCGCGCATTGAAGGACATGCACGGGATGGCGAATACTCGCTGCAAGCACCTCGGTTTGAAAATCGTAGTTGCGATAAATGCCCACGATCTGCTCGATGAGCTCCATGCCATCCGTACTCACATCATCCAACCGACCAATGAAAGGACTGATGTAAGCCGCTCCGGCTTTTGCGGCAAGCAAGGCTTGGTTGGCACTAAAGCACAGCGTCACGTTGCAAGGAATGCCTTCGGAGCTCAACTTCTTTACAGCTTTGAGACCCTCGGCAATCAACGGAACTTTAACGACGATGTTTTTATGAACTTTTGAAAGAGCTAAGCCTTCTTTGTAGATGCCCTCAGCATCAACGGCCAAGACTTCAGCGCTAATCGGACCATCGATAATGCTGCATATCTCTTCGATAACTGCACTCATGGAGCGGCCTGATTTTGCAACAAGACTGGGATTGGTTGTGACGCCGTCAATGACGCCCATCGCAGCTGCTTCGCGAATCTCGCTAACATCAGCGGTGTCGATAAAAATCTTCATACATCATCCTTAAAAGTTAAACTTAGCAGAAAGTCCGGCACGCTGTGTTGAGAGTTCAGGACGCAGCTCAAGCTTCGCAGTTTGTTTGTCAGCTTTTTCTTTGCGCGAATGTCGCTCGTTGTGATCCAAAAAAAGCACAAATGCAGTAATTCCTGCCGCCGCGGCAAGGCCAAAAGACAGATCCGCAAACAATGCAAAATTCTCGCCACGATCAGCACTTGAGGTGCTTGGATTGTCATTGAAATCACTTTGCTCTTTGAGTGCTAAAATGCCGAGCACCGTGCCTGCAATAAGGGCGGCACCTGAAACGCCTGCCGCGACCCAAACCGCTGGCATCAAATCCACTGGCTCCTCATCCATTTTCACTTCATTTGTTTCCACAACAGGAGCTGCTTCCTTTTTCAAAGCAACAGCAATTGGCCTACGTTCTGCAAAATTTGCTGATACGGCCATGTGCTTTGCTTCGTAGCCATCGGCTCGCAATTCAATTTCATGCTCTCCAGGCGTAAGCTGCACCTCTGCGGGAGTGACGTGAGACTGAGCTTGGCCGTCTACAAAAATACGAGCGCCATCGGGCTGAGAATTGATACGATAAAGAGCCGGACGGCTTTTAATCTTATTAATCCTCTTTTGGACTTGTTCGGCATCGGGCGCATCGGCTCGCTCTTTAAGATAGCGCTCCAAACTCTGCACCACACCACTGTAGTTCTCTAGCTTCTCCTGGGTTTTCGCTACACTAAGTAGCACCACCGGATTGGGCGATGCAGCATAGGCTGCTTCAAACTGAACCTGTGCAGCTTCGTAGTGACCTGCTTTAAAAAGTGTCTCGCCTTTGGTGTAAGCTCTTTTGGCAAGCTCGCTCTTGGCATCCGGATTCTGCGCATGAGCTACGCTCAAAACACAGAACGAGCACACCATCAGCATACAAAATGCTCTAAACATCGCCACCTCCGCTATCCGAGCTCATCACGTCGCTCAGATCAGCATCACCTGAGGATGCGTCTGAGGCGTCCGAACCGGCGTCTCCAAGGTCGCAAACCTGCTGGCACAAGCCCCGACTTGAAACACTTGCGCCACTCGCTTTGCAGCACAGAAGCCCGGATTTACAGTCGCTTTTGACCTGGCAAGGCTCACCCGAGCCGGATTCACAAGCGAAATTAACTAGAAAAAAAGGAAAAAGAAGCGCAAATAGCCATTGCATAGTGAGCCAGGCGTACCATATTTGCCAAGGCTTAGTGAATAGCTTTGAACCCAAGTCTCAAATGAAAAGCGCAACAGACATATCTTATCCAGCAGGCACCTGTGCCCTACTAGGGCGACCTAACGTTGGAAAATCCACCCTTTTGAACGCAATTTTGGGCCAAAAGCTAGCTATTACGGCCAGTAAACCTCAAACCACCCGCGCTCAGATCCTAGGCGTCTACACGCAAAAAGAGCCACCCGCTCAGATTGCGCTGGTTGACACACCGGGTCTTCATAAACCCCACGGTCCGCTGGGACGCGCCCTGGTAGAAGCCGCCAAATCTTCCCTGCATCAATGTGACGTACGTTTGCTCATTACTGAAGCACCAGCCGCTCAAAAAGGCGCCGAGCATTTTGCCGAGCGCGATCGCAACGTCATCGAGCTCCTAGCCGATGTAAAAGGCCCGACCCTTCTAGCGCTAAACAAAATCGATCAGCTTCCCAATAAAGATGCACTGCTACCGATCATCGAAGCTTATGCAAAGCTATATCCCTTTGCAGAAATCGTTCCCATAAGCGCTCTTAGAAAGAAGCAAATCAACGTACTAATTTCTGCCATTTGCAAACACCTACCTGAAGGGCCCCACTACGACGAGCAGTTTTTAACCGACCGGCCCACTCGTTTTTTTGCAGCCGAACTTGTGCGAGAAGCTGCCATCCGCAACACCCATCAAGAAGTTCCCTACGGTGTTGCAATCGTCGTCGATACCTTTGAGGAATCGCAAAAACCCATACACATCGCGATGACACTTGTGGTTGAACGCGAGTCACACAAAAAAATCTTGATCGGAACCCGTGGTTCCATGATTAAAAAAATCGGCAGCGAGGCCCGAAAAGAAATCGAAGAACTGGTTGGTGGCCAAGTCTTTTTGGAGCTGTGGGTGAAGGTTATTCCGGATTGGACACAAAACCCACGCTACATTCAGGAGCTTGTGCTCGCGCAATCTTGATCCATGAAGCGGCATCATAACAAAGCAAGATTACCAGCAGGTCTGTCGATGCACCGGCCGCTCATCGCCATCGTAGGTCGACCTAACGTTGGTAAGAGCTCCCTATTTAATCGTCTGGTTGGTGCAAACCTTGCGATTGTTCAAGATCAGCCTGGCGTGACTCGCGATCGCCACTACGGCAGTAGCCACATTGCAGGCCATGAAGTTATTGTGGTGGACACCGGAGGTTTTGATCCACAAAGCGAAGATCCGATGCAGATGGGTATTGCCCAGCAAGTCCGACTCGCCCTTGAAGAAGCCTCTGTCATCGTATGTCTGCTCGATGGGATTACACCACCGCTCCCCGCTGACTACGAAGCCATCCAACTACTTCGTGAGCAAACCAAACCCGTGCTTTACGTTGCAAACAAGATCGATTCGCCCAAGCAGGCACTTGGGTTTTCCGATCTTTACTCCCTTGGAATCGATAAAATCTATCCAGTGTCCGCCTTGCACGGCCATGGCATGAGCGATTTAGAAGTAGCGCTTGGCAAGATTATTCCAAAGAGGGAAACAGAAGCCTTTCCGAAACTTGAAGACGTGCCCTACGTTTCTCTGCTGGGTAAACCCAACGCTGGCAAATCGTCATTGCTCAACCGTCTATTGGGACATGAACAACAACTTGTTGATTCAAGACCAGGAACGACAGTCGATGCCATCGATACGCTCATTGAAAAACGCGGACAGCAGTATGTCTTTATTGACACCGCAGGTCTTCGCAAAAAAAGCAGCAAAAAAGACACCATCGAATCGGCTAGCGTATTTCAAGCCATTCGCACCTTAGAGCGAAGCGACGTTGCGGTCCTGCTTATCGACGCAACCCTTGGCGTGGTTGAGCAAGATTCAAAAATCGCGAGTTTGATTGAGGATCGCGGTTGTGCGCTTGTGATTGGCCTAAATAAAGTCGATTTGTTGGGCCGCGAAGAGCGAAAAAAAGCGATCCGTGACATCCGCGATGCCCTTGCTTTTCTTGCCTGGGCGCCCATCGTCGAGCTGAGCGCAAAAGAAGGCCGCGGCACAAACAAACTATTGGATACTGCTAGGCACGCCTACCTCGAGCACAACAAGCGCGTTGGCACAGCCGAACTTAACCGTTTCTTCGAGAAGGTTCTTGCGCACCATCCGCCGCCCACCACAGGTAGTCGCGCCGTACGCTTGTATTATGTCACTCAGGCGCAAACACGCCCGCCCGCCTTTGTCGCCATCACCAACCGACCCAAAGACGTTCACTTTAGTTATCAACGCTATGTCAAAAACCAAATCCGAAAACACTTCGGCTTTGAAGGCACACCCATTCGCGTCTACTATCGACCTAAGAAGAAATAGCCTTTACGTCGCGTCCATAGCAAAAGAGCAACTACGAAAACAGCAACGGAACACGAATCCGTGTTGTGTATGCTGCAACCACCATCAATACCAGCAACCGTGTATTTGCCAACGCCTGGCGTAATGTCCTTAAAAGGGTATGTGGTACATACCGCTTCACGATCATTTGCTTCATTGAGATCATTCACTCCTGGAATGCGCTGCCAATACATGATCGAGCTTGTTTCACCTGGCATATGCCCAAAGCCCAATACATGGCCAAGTTCGTGGGTAACCACACTCGAGAGCTCAGCAACGTCATCCTCACTCATCACACCGTCATCGGAAACCCAATCAAAATTGGAAGCATTGATGTCCATGTCTGCATCAATGATTTGCCCTGTTTTGGGAACAAAAAAAGTCGTGGTCAAGGCCAACACATCACGAGGGTCGGCTTCTTCTTCTGAAGCACCGCGTTCGGCGTTGCTGGTCCATAGATCCTCATTTTTGTCTTGTGGCCAATAGTAAAGATCACTTGGATCCGTACTCGTACGAAACACGATTCGGTTGATACAATCCGTTTCATTTGTTGGAATATTAAAACGATCGCCACATTTAGTCCGGCGGAAATAGTCGTCGGATAGGTTGGTCTCAGAACTGGGCGCAGTGGCCGGTTCTTCAAAATCTATATCCGTGCATCCGGGCTTTTCCCATTTGCTTTGAGCATCACCCACAATTTCTCGCAAGAGCTCTTCTGAAATCCCGGCTGGAGCGCTCAGATAGTTTATCTCCATTGCGATACGACGATTACGCCAATAAAGCGCCTTACCCTCTTTGCTCTTTCTGCGCACAAAACCGCTGCCACCCTCTGGGTCGAACATGGAACCGTCCAGTGCCTCACTGACATTCACGAAAAAAGAGAATAAAAACAAAACGGGAAGCAACTTAACGCCAAAGTGCATACCCCTATTGTGACATGAGCTGAAAGAAACGTGAGTCAAAAAAAAAAGACGGTCGAAACCGTCTTTTTTTCACTCCTACTTAACTAGCTTAGTCGCCCATCATGCCCGGACATTTTTCCACGACCGGAGCGCACTCGGTTGTCTCCACAAAAGGATCGTAGTTATCAAATTCTTGCGGATCCGAAAGACCGAAAACCTGCATGAGGTCATCGATCATCGTCTGAATCGCTGCTTCATCTCCCGCTGGAGCACAGCTCAGAACCCCAAGAACATCCGTAGCGAGAGCACTGAGTGCGTTCATACAGTCTTCAAGTTCACCAACCGTTGTCGTACAATTTTCTCGGAAAGCCGCATCTTCAAAATCACACGCCCCAGTACTGTCTGACATGTTGTTGGGATTATTGACGCAGCTATCAAGAGAAGTTTCGCATTCAGTCGTGTTCGTTACAGCTGAATCAGAAAGTGTTTCCATGTAGCAGCCTATTGAAATACCCACATTTTCGACATTGTTAGATGCGGCTTCGCCTTCTTGACAAAGCGTGCTCGCTTCGGTGTCTGTAAGATCAGATATCTGCTTAGAGCTGCTGATCGAAGAGTTAATAGTTGTTCCGCCACCGTTGCTATCGTTCGAATCGTCGCTACTGCACCCTGCGAATAGAAAAGCGTTCAGCACAGCAATCAGCACGAGATTCTGAGTTGTCTTATTCATAGTTATCCCTTTCATTCCCAACAAAGATCGCCAAAAAACGGCTCGGCCCACTCTAATAGAGCTCGGGCAATTGAACAAAAAAAGAACTAGTGTTCGTTTAGGAAAATTGTGAGCCAAGATTGAAAAGTGAAGGGGCAAAATGCAAGGAACGAAAAGCGCTGGAATACCACTGGTATTTCAAGGTTTTCTGACGCGGCAGTTTGCCCCTTCACTGCAGCGAAATGGCTCACAACTTTCTTAAACGAACACTAGAGCAGTTCTTTTATGGCCGATTGATTGAACCCTTCAATCAACCTGCCATCGACATCAATCACGGGAACTCCACTGCATTGAAGCTTGGCGCGTTCACACTTGCTGCGCATTTCCGATGCCGCACCCGCTTCTTTTTCGATATCTTTCTCGACGAAAGCAATTCCTTGCTTTTTAAAGAAAGCAGCAGCTTGCTTGCATACACCGCACCATGACGTTCGATATAAAATCACATCGTGCTCCGCGAGCTTGTGCGCTTGAGCTAAATCAATCCATTTTTCAAAATTCTCACGCGAGACTTTCCAGATGGATAAGATCCACCCTTCTTGGCTTTGCGCATGTCCGCCACATAGACCCATTCAGGATCGAGGCGCTCTTTGGGCGAAAGTGCATCGGAATCGACTCTTACGCGAGCGCGTGCAGTCTGCGGAATTTGCGAGCGCTTCTCAGCGACGTGGGGGCCTTCGTGATCGAACCACACCATGAGCAAGCCTTCGGCCTCACCCTTCACGTCAAAGGGCGGCTCCAGCACTTGGCCATCGTCGCTACCTTGTTTGCTATCTGAGTGTTTCTGTTCTTTCGAAGTGTCATTGCTTCGTTTACAGCCAAGTAACGCCATCGAACAAAACACTAAGAGAACAAGAGAAGTAGTAAAACGCATACGCTGATTAACTAAACCTAACCGCCCTTTTTGGCAAAACTCAGAGCAAGTTTTCGCACAGCACGTTCACATTTTGGAAAAAGTTTCCGAGCTCGAACAACATTTTCGTTGGAACGTTGAATCATATCATGTAGCCGTGCTGCACGTTCGGAAGTAAAATCTTTTGCGCTGCCCTGCGAGCTTGCGGCTTGTAGCGCATGGTTGGCCTGTTCTTGTTCTTCTTCAGAGATTAAAAGTGCGCTATGCGCTTCAAGGCAGATGCTCGCAGCAGCTTGCACGTTTTTTTGAGTGAGTTCGAGTGCCCGCAATGCTGCGACTTGCTCGCGACGCTCAGCTGTGGGCGCGGCAATATCGATGGCATTATACCTCGCCAAAAACTCTCTGGCTTCCTGCTGCTCGTTTGAACCGCAGGCGGTGGCCCAAAAACTGGCATTAAATAGGCACAAAAGAAGACAAAGCTGTCTGGTTTTCGCGAAAAAAACGCCGCTTCTGTCATGTTTGCCAAGACTCAAATGGCCTCCGGCTGCGCTGCAACTAAGATGCCCCCTGCCGCTTCAATGCGAACCCGAGGATGTGCAGCTTTCAGAGCCACACGTGCTTCGTCAGGTTTACCTAAATCACGTGCCAAGGCCCGAGCCGCATTAGCTCGCGCAGCAATGGGTCCCCTATCGACAAGTTCCATAAGACGCTTAGCAGCAAACTCGCTTTTCCCAATCTTAGAAAGCGCAAGCGTTGCATGAACAGCAGCAAGGCTCTCGGCCTGACTCAACTCTTCGAGCATTGGAACAAGTTTTTCGCTATAGGAAGAAGTGCTCAATAAGGTATCGCAAAGAGCGACCTTAATATCGGCTTCGCTTTCACTCGCAACCTTATCCCAAATAACGGCAAGCTCTTTGTCGTTAAGCTTTAAAGTTTGCAACGCCACAATGCTTTGATGCCGCACCATACTGTCTTCCGAAGCGAGCGCAGCAAAGATAAAAGCCCGTGCTTTCTTTGCTAACTTTTGTTCAGCGTTCAAAGCAAGCTGCCGGGCAGCTTCAATGCTTTCTTGATCAGGCGGGTTTTCCAGATAGGGCACAAGCAACGAAAGAAGCTTCGGCTCTTTGCTCTTGGCGGCGATGTCCATCGCAACTAAGCGCACCGGGAGATGCGGATCTTTTAGACCGGTAACAATCGCAGGCTCAGCTCTCAGGCCGTAGGGCAAAAGTGCCGCCATGGCATCGACGCGAACGGCCCCCAAGGGATCTCGCCTCGCCGTATCAAGCACGGCCGCGTAGATATTGGGCTGGGGTTTCGAGTGTGCGAGCCTATTGACGACGGCTTGACGCACCAAACCTTGAGGACTTTTCAAAGCTTCAAGAAGATTATTGACGTCGGCATCCGGATCAAGCGCCCCGACTCGTGCAGCATTTACTTCTTCATCCTTACTGACTTTCATCGAACGCAGTTGGTTTTGCGCTTCGGCATCCCCAAGCTGAGATAAGAGTTCAAGCGCTGAAGCACGGGCTGGAGCCACTCTAGGCTCTTGCCTTGATACCAAGCGCTCAAGAACTGGTTTTGCAGCAATGCCAGCCAAAGCGAGTTGTTGGAGCGCATCGTTTCTTCTGGCGCCGCCAACCAAAGTTTCACTTTCGAGCACCAACCCTGCAACTTTGGCCAATTCCTTCGTATCCGGACCATGGACAGTGCGATGCCTCTCGTAAGCCAGTATGGCCGATTGCACGTCACCCTTTTGTACACTTTGGTCGACTGCCGTCGGCGCCACGGTTGCGCAGGCCCAAAACATTAACCCTACCAAAACACTTGTGAATTTTTGCATGACAAGGACCATACTGGTTTGGCCGATTTTATGCTAGGTTCCTGGTGTGCACTTTCATTTTAGACACATTTTTGAGGCTCCCAGGCAAAGGGTCGCCGAGGCCATGTTTGAGCCAAGTTTTATCCAATTTTTGGTCGATCACCACGACACCTTGCTTGAAGCAGATGTCCAAGACATCCAAGAAGACGAGCAAAACATAAAACGCGCGATCCGTTACTTGCCAAAACCCGTTATCAAATCTGTCGGTGGCAAAAAGGTGCCGCCCCATTGGTTTGCCTTTTGTGGAACATTCCACTTGGAACAAGCAAAACTTCCAGCTACAGTTCGAAAATATCCCCACCAGCAACACGGTAAAAAAATATCTCATCAACCGTGGCACGATTTCGTTGAACGACCTCGGAAATGGAAAAACCGAGCGTATTGCTGAAGGGGAACTAAAACTAAACTTACCTTTCTTACTCAAACCTCTTGCTCCCATTGGTGAACGACTCATCCACGGCGAAGCAGAGAAGATTCTTAATGGCGAGGCTGAAGTACTTAAGAAGAAACTTGGTTCGGTATGAAAAAGCTATAGGAATTTATGGCCAAGAAGGAACAATCGGACACGGTAGACGCCAGTGCAGCCAGCGATGATCCTATTGCTCGCATCTCCTTTCCATCAAAACTCAAAGCATTAGTTTCAAAACCAGGGCCGAACCCAGCGATTCATGGAATTTCTATCTACAGTGATCTAGTAACTTTCTACACCTTCGTTGAACAAGTTTACTTTACACTAACTGCTCGGTTTCCAAGTCCAACCGAAAGCAAAGTATTCGAAAAAACACTTCAGTTTTTAACTCCATCACACATCGGTGAGGCTCCGGTTCACGCAGCAATGCTAGCTAGGCTGAGTGGAACCAGGGATCCAAGCGTCATTGCCATCGGCGCACTGGGCCTAACTGAACAAGCGCACTTTTTTGTAACAGAACACGTCCCTCTTATTGAGTGGCACAAGTTCCAAAAGGAACCTTTGCCTAAACAATACTTGGCTCAAAACGAAGAAAAAAACGTGACGGCCAATTTAATTGAAGCGGTCGACAAACTCAACTTTAACATCCCCCCATACCTACCTCATTTGAAGGCAGATTCTGCAGCGCTTTGCGTTCTGCTTGATCTTGGACTAAAAGAAATGTGGCAAATTGAAACCCTATGCGTTCTTAGTAAACTCTCAGGCGTCTGTTCCGAAGCCTTTGCCCATGAGACTGGTAGTCTAACGAACTACCCGTTTAATCTTCCAAACTTTGTATATACAAAAAGGGAAGCCGATGACGAACACTGAGATGACAACATCCGTTGCTTATTCCGACCTCGTCAAAGGCGAATACTATTTTTTTGGGCAACCTTTATTCGAGCACTTGATTTGGGAAAAGGATCTTGTCGAAATTATCGCCCTGTCCACTGGCAAAAACACCCTCACAGAAGAGGAAAAAAAATTCCTAAATGCCCTTGCGATGATTACTGCTCCGCCCGATCCCCGAATTTGGCCCCTTAAAGCTGCACGAATTCTTGCTTCCTACGGATGCTTTTTCGCTGGACTGGCTACTGCGAACCTTTGCCTTGGTGAAGCACGAATTGGGTTTCACGTGCTTGGAGAAGCCGCTCAGCTGCTAAAGGAAGTCAATTGTGTAGCGCAGCACACTTCAGACAACCAGGTTGAAGAAAAAATCTATAAACTCATCAAAACAAAAAAACATTTGGCTGGTTTTGGGGTTCCACTTCGGGAAACTGATGAACGCATAGACGCTTTACGGCTTGCTGCTGAACAACTTGGTAAGAGAAATAGACTTACATACTGGCGAACCTTCGAATTGCTATGGCACATCTTAGGAAAAACAAAAGGACTGTCGCCCAATATTGCATTACCCACATCAGCCGCTCTCCTAGATCTTGGGTTTCAGGTTAAGGACATTCCCGTTTTTTGCACGACAACAGCTCAATATGTGTTTGCCGCGCATGCACACGAGGGAGCTCAAAAAGCTTCGCCGTTGCTTCAACGGTTTCCTGACACTTTGATCCAGTACGAAGGTAAGGAACTCCAACAATCGCCTCGTTCAAGAAACGCCGATTGACCAACTGTACCCAAGCAACGTAACCTACTAAACACATGGTCTTATGATCGGTTAGCTTGAAACATATGGCGGAAAGCACAGAAAAGACGATAGCAAACCCAGAAGAATCTGCTGGCAAAGTCAATATTAGGGTTGCAATTCGCATTTGGTGTGTTCGACCATTAAAGCACGTGTAGTGCACGAAACTCGAAACAGCATTACATACGAATACACAACCACCAATTCAGAAAGTGAATTGATGCATCTCTCTCGCCAAACTCAATTGGCTTATATGACAACCCTTTGGGGTCTTCCTCCTGCCCAACTTACTTCCAATAAGAACTACAGCGCTGGGACGCGCACGGTACAAGGGGAAATCCGATGGCTCAGTAAAAACCACCTTCGCTACCCAGTGATTGGACTAGCCCTTGGCATTGCGATTGCTTTTGGGCTGGCGAAAATTATTCCGATCACGTTGGTGGCGTGGGCGGCCCTAACAATGCTGGGAGTGTCCATCGGATTGCTTTTGGAAACTTCTATAGCAAGTAAGGCTAATCTTCGAGTGGGAGCCGATATACAAACGGCCCTCCAACAACTTGCCTCAGACGAAGCAGATGCACGTAGCGAACTGATTGAATACAGCAGGCGGCAGCGGCAATGGACGCAAATGCTTGAGGAGCAGATTCAAGAACGAACGCAAACCATGCAAGGTGTGGTAAATCGTATTCAGAAACTACGCGAAGAACGCGTTACAAGTTTGCGTGGTTTTTCGCACGACCTTCGCAACCCGCTAGCAGTCCTTAAATCCAACGCCGAGTACCTCAAAGATTACGCCGCCGATATTCCTGAGGGCAAAGAAGTCCTTGATGACATGGTCGATGCCACCGGCAAAATGGAGCAGATGCTAAAAGAGCTGATGGGCGCCGCTTCATCTGAGACAGCGATGGTACAGCTTACTCCTGAACGACTTGATGTCGCACCGCTAGCGGATCGACTTCAACGTCGCATGCGAGCGCTTGTCCATGGAAAAGATATTCGCGTTAGCGTTATGCGTACGCGTGAAGCTCCTGAATCAATTATAACAGATCCCCTCCTTCTAGATCGCGTGCTAGACAATCTGCTAACCAATGCGGCTAAGTACACGAACAACGGCAGTATTGTGATCGAGGTTGCTGGTAATCCCCAATTCCTTACGATTAAAGTATCTGATACAGGACGGGGAATTCCCGAGAACAAAATTGAGCAGATTTTTGAACCTGGCGGCTCTGATAAAAACGAGCGTGCCAAAAACAGTTTTGGGGTAGGTCTTTCAGTCGTCGTCAAATTATTGTCGCAACTGGGAGGTAAACTTGATGTGATGTCCAAAGAGGGTGAAGGAACAACCTTTTGGGCTCATTTTCCTTTGAAATTACCAGAGCTTCGCTTAAGTGACACGCCAGAGGCAAAAGACGTTGTCGAAATAGTGCCAAATGTCGTAAATATAAGGCATTCATCACCCTAGTGTTCGCGTGAATAGGGTTTGAGCCAATGGGCGCCGGATTCGTTTTTGTGAGCAAGGCATTTTGACGAAGAATATTGAGGATATTTTGAGGAAAAATAACGCAGCTCGCGGAAACGAAGACAAGCCAACTGACTCAAAACTTATTCACACGAACACTAAATAACGAAAGCACGATTATGCAAGACGAGACCCTGCATCAAGCTCAAAAGGTAGTCGACGTCTTTTTGAAGTACCTCATTGCGGAAGGCGCACATGTTGTCTTCGGCATACCCGGAGGATTGCTTCATCCGTTTTTTGAGGCTGTTGAAAATCACAAGGATATGCGTCTTGTCGTAAGCCGTCATGAAGAGGGCTCCGCATTCATGGCAGACGGCTATGCACGTACCACTCGGAAACTCGCTGTGTGCGCAGGAACCTCAGGGCCAGGAGCAACCAATCTTCTTACAGGAGTGTCCGTGGCATACGCCGATGGCGTACCGATGATGGTCGTGACTGGCCAAGCAGCAAGCTCTGCGCTCGGCAAAGGCGCAGCCCAGGAAACCAATCGCGAGGACATTGACGTGGTGCAAATGTTTTCACCAGTCACCAAATACTCGACGATGGTTTCATCGCCAGAAAGCGTTCCGCATCATTTGCGCCGCGCGTTGCGTGAAGCCTTTTCCGGACGCCCTGGACCTGTTCATCTCAATATTCCTGTGGATTTTTGGTCACACCCCCTTGAAGAAGATTGGTTCGAGCCACATAGCTACAGGCCTGACACACGTCTATTTGACCGCAACGCAGTTGCAGAGGCCGCAAAAGCGTTGCTTGCTGCCAGCAACCCGATTTTTCTAGCCGGCTCCGGCGTAGGCATTGCTGGCGCTGAAGAGCACCTCCGTGTTCTCGCTGAACTACTCCCAGCGCGGGTTGCTACGAGCCCAAGAGCAAAAGGTTTGTTTTCTGAGGCACACCCCCTGTCACTAGGGGTGCTTGGTTTTGCAGGACACGCGGATGCGCGTGAAGTTATCTTGGGTAAGAAAGTCGATGTGCTGTTTACGATTGGCGCCTCGTTAAACGAAACAACCACCCTGAACTGGCATCCCAATTTTTGCCAGCAAAATC
Source organism: Myxococcales bacterium (assembly GCA_016699535.1). NCBI lineage: Bacteria > Pseudomonadati > Myxococcota > Myxococcia > Myxococcales > Myxococcales bacterium. The sequence goes on along the minus strand of CP064980.1, from coordinate 1,534,258 downwards.
GCTCATCCAACTTGATATCGATCCAGGGCGCATTGGACGAAACTTCCCAGTCGATGTGCCCCTTGTAGGCGACGCTCAAACGATTCTAACTGAATTGGTTTATCACGTGCACCGACTCATTCGAGACGGCGTCACTCCGGCTTCGGTCTGGGAAAAAGAAGAGCCGCTAGTCCGTGGACACCAACGCTATATCGAGCCTGGCCTGCGCATTTCTGAGCAATTCCCGGTCACGCCTCAACGCTGGCGCTGTGATCTGGAAGAAGTACTCCCCAACGACACTATTATTTTTTCTGACATTGGGGGACACATGCTCTTCAATGTTCACAACCTCTGCATCAAAGACGATCAACGTTTTATCATCAACCTGGGTTTTGGTTCGATGGGACATGGTACCGTTGCGCCTATTGGTGCGGCTTTAGCAGTGCCAGATCGCCCTATCGTGGCGATTATTGGTGATGCTTGTTTCATGATGAACGGTATGGAGATTATTACAGCCGCCGAGGAAAACATCCCCGTCATCTGGATTGTAGAAAACAACCAGATGCACGGCATTACTTGGCACGGAAGTCGTCTTGTCGGCAAAGGGCTGGGCCTTTCTTCTGTCAAAAACAAACGTCCGCTACCCATTGCCAAAATGGCCGAAGCCATGGGCCTCCGATCATACATGGTTGATCGAGCAGGACAAATCCAAGACGTGATGCGTGCTGCTTTGGCTTATCCTGGGCCAACCTTGATTGAAGTGTTGGTAGACCCGTATATACCGCCTCCTTTGGGTGATCGAGCACGATCCATTGCTGGCTTTATAAGTAGTCGCCCAAGTCCAAATGCCGAAGATAAAAGTTAGCTTTTCAGCCGATACCCAGTCTTAAAAATCCAAGCCACAACACACATGCAGGCAAGGCAGAACGCAAGGGTCATGAATAGGCTAATCCCGACTTCCACGTCTGAGCTTTCATAAAAGCTCCAACGAAAACCACTTATAAGGTAAACTACAGGATTAAACAGCGTTACTGTTCGCCATGCTGGGGGCAACATATCAATGGAATAAAACGCTCCACCCAAAAAGGTGAGCGGCGTGACGATAAGCATCGGCACGAACTGCAGCTGCTCAAAACTATTGGCCCATACACCTATAATAAAACCAAACAAGCTAAAGGTAATTGCCGTAAGCAGCAAAGACCCAATCATCCATAGGGGATGAGCAATCTGGATAGATACAAACATCGAAGCCGTGGCCAAAATAATGAAGCCCAACACCACAGACTTGGTCGCCGCTGCTCCAACATACGCTAATACGATCTCAAAATAAGAAACGGGTGCGGAAAGAAGTTCATAAATCGTCCCTGTAAATTTTGGAAAATAGATCCCAAAAGATGCATTGGAAATACTTTCCGTAAACAATGAAAGCATAACAAGCCCGGGCACTATGAAGGCGCCATAAGGGACTCCGTCGACTTCAGCCATACGCGAACCGATAGCTGATCCAAACACGACAAAATAAAGACTTGTCGTGATTACGGGCGTGATAAAACTTTGGGCAACCGTGCGCAAAGCTCGGGCGATTTCAAATCTGTAGATTGCCCAAACCCCATGGAAGTTCAGCCCCAATACCCTGTTCAAGAAGCCTTCTCCTTTTGAGTAATCAATCCCACAAAAATATCTTCTAAAGAACTTTCACTCGTATGAAGATCGCTGTATCCAATGCCCAAATCAGTAAGCATCTTTAACAAAGCCGGAATGCCTGTGTGTTCAGCATGAATGTCAAATTGTATTGTAGCTCGCTTCCGTCTTTATTGAGCACTAAAATTCGTGCTTAACTCTTTTGGAAGGACCAACATTGTTTCTTGCAGTGTTACAGTGAGCTGTTTCTTGCCTAATTTTTTCATGAGCTCTTCTTTTTATCTACAAGAATAAGCTCACCATGATTGATCACACCTATTCTGTCTGCGAGCTGTTCCGCTTCTTCGATGTAGTGTGTTGTTAGGATAATCGTTACTCCTCGCTCGCGCATAGCGCTCACGAGCTTCCACATATCCTTTCGAAGCTCGACATCAACCCCAGCGGTTGGTTCATCTAAAAAAAGGATACTTGGCTCATGAGCCAACGCTTTTGCAATCAAGACACGCCGCTTCATCCCACCTGACAGAGTCATGATTTTGTCGCGCCGCTTTTCCCACAACGATAAGTCCTTTAGTACTTTCTCGATGTGAGCTGAGTTGGGCGGACAGCCAAAAAGCTGTCGACTAAAACAAACCGTTGCCCACACTGTTTCAAACATATCTGTGGAAAGTTCTTGAGGGACCAGTCCGATCTTAGAACGAGCAAACCGATAGTCACGCACAATATCATGGCCATCCGCCAACACGCGACCGCTGCTTGAGGTAACAATTCCGCAGACAATACTAATCAAGGTGGTTTTTCCTGCGCCGTTTGGACCAAGCAGCGCAAAGATCTCTCCCTTGTTGATATCGAGATCAACACTTTTTAGAGCTTGCAAACCCGACGCATAGGTCTTGGTAAGCTTCGATATAGATATAATCGGTAGCACGCAGGTTATAGCTTAATCATGATGCGTAATTGGACCATCCTTAAACAGACGCTCTTTGAGCTCATGGTCAAAGGTTTCATCATGACGACGCAACCATTCCAAGGCCATGGTGGCATGCTCAATCTCCTCTTTCATGTTGTGAATGAGGATGGCTTTTAGTTCAGGATCATCGCAATCATCGGCACGCTGATTGTACCAATCGACCGCTTCAAGTTCCTCAATGAGAGAGCTTATCGCTTGATGAATCAGAATAGTTTTCTTTTGAAGCCGCTCACGCGGCGCATGAAGATTTTCGCTAGACATGATCTAGGTCTACGCAAAAGCCGAGCAACTGTCTACCCACTCGCTTTGCTTAATAGCGGTATGTCCCGGACAAGGACACAAACACATTTTTAGCGCCATAGTGCCCAGGTGCGCCGCCGTTGGCAGTGGCTTGACCCACATCATAACCAGCAAAGTTGTAGGCCGCAGCCAGACCAAGTTCCCAAGGATCAAGATCGAGTCCCGCTCCAAGAGTGACCGCTTGGAGCAATCCAGGCGTAGGCAAAAACGGCGAGGCAGTTGATTCCTTCACACCGGATGTACCAAGCGCGTAGCCTGCCCGAAGTGAAAAAGCATCCGTTAGCTTGTACTCGCCACCCAACATGAAGGTGACGGTGTCTTTCCAGTTCAAGACAAGACTGGGTCCAGGCGCACCATTGTATGTCGAGGGAATAATATTGTGAGACTCTCCATAAAACTGAAGCTTAACATCAAGTGCTAAGAGCAATCTCTCATCGAGCAACGACAAAGCCGTTCCAAAACGAAGCGCATGCGGATTATACCATTCCGTTTTAACATCCACGTTTCCTGCGGGGGTTTGTAAATCACCCGTAGGCTCGAACTTCATTTTTGAGCGATAGGTTGCGGCAAGGCGAAGGATTTTTATCGGCTTGTAAACAAAACCAAACTGAACACCGGGTGCTCCAAAATCAAAGGTGTTTTGTTTAAGCGGCGTGCCGGTAGTGGGGTCGGGAGTGTCCGATTGTTGAATCGCAAAACCAAGCCTAAAGCTTGCACCCAGCACAAGCTTATCCGTAATCCTAAAAGAGATCGGAAGGGATATTTCACCAAGCGCAACAGCGAGATTCCAATCCACGCCACCGAGCGCATCAATGTTTTTGTATTTTCCACCCACCCCACCCAGGGTATATGCAGCCAGGCCCAAGCTTAGACGATCGTCAATTCGATAACTTCCACCAAGGAAGAAAATAGGAGCGACAGTCACCGAACTTTTCTCCGAAATCGGAGCGATGTTGTCGTTGGGATTGCCGTCAAAAGGAGCTCTCAACTGCCCAAAAGCCGGTGTAGCAGAAAGCATCAATGAATAATGTTTGGTCCCATCGATATTTGCAGGGTTATGAAAAGCCGCGGCAGGACTATCGATAAAAGCAGCACCACTGCCGCCCATGCCAACTGACCGTGCATCATGTAAAAGCGGAGGTTCAGTGTCAGCAAAAGCCGACGATGAAAAAACAAAACCAAGAACTACAACGGATACGACTACTTTACCGATCAAAGCAGCTTTCATCACTCCCCCTCTGTGTGTTCAGACCTCAACCGCGTGTCATTATGGACATAACATTGGTAAATAGCGAATTTAGTGAACTTCGTTGAAAATACGCTAGGCGTCTTGCTTTGGATAGTAGGCAAGATCTTGACGATCCCCAAAACGACGCTGCATTAATTTAAAAGCCTCCGGTAAAATATCCACGAGAATAAACCGTCGCCGCAAACTCAAAGCAGCAGCGCCCGTACTGCCGCTGCCAGCAAAAAAATCCAACACCACACCCTCTTTCGGACAACTCGCCGCAACAATCCGCTTGAGAACACCAATAGGCTTTTGCGTCGGATAGCCTAACTTCTCTTTGCCCGTAGGACTCACGATCGTATGCCACCATACGTCCGTCGGCAGTTTACCTCGAGCAGCCTTCTCTTTAGAAACCAACCCCGGTGCCATGTAAGGAATCCGCTCTACTTCTTCACTATCAAAGAAATAGCGCTCGGTGTCTTTGGCATAAAAAAGTATTGTATCGTGCTTGGAAGGCCACTTGTTTTTTGGTCGACCACCGTAATCATAGGCCCAAATAATTTCGTTAATGAAACATGCACGAGAAAAAATTTCATCAAGCCAAATTTTTGCGTAGTGTGCTTCGCGATAATCAAGATGCAGATAAAGACTGCCTGTTGGCTTCAGCACACGATAGGCCTCTTGAAGTCTAGGTTTTAGAAATGCCGCATAGTCATTGAAACTATCTTTGTATGAACCTGAACTGACCTTCTCGGTCCGGTATCGCTTGCCGCCAAAGCCAACACGATCCCCTTCAGCATCGTCCCGGCGCGTGACAAGCGCCTCACGTTGTTGCTTACGTCCCGTATTAAATGGCGGGTCGATATAAACTAAATCAATACTCCCGTCGGGTATTTTGCTCAGTATCTCAAGATTATCCGCAAGATAAACTGCGCCCGATAGACCGCCCAATGCTTCGACAATATCCACTCTTGTCCTTTAACACGACCCTCGCTTAGGGCTCAAGACAACAATACTGCTTTAGCGTCGCTTTCAGACAAGGGTGGCTCATTCAGGGCATGTGACGAATCCTCGTTGTACATTAACGGCTAGTACAACGATTTTATTGCGAATTATATGAATGCTGTTTCTCGTACTAGGGCGAGAGCTGTCCTCATCGCCGTGCACGCCGAAGAAATCAAAATAGGCGCTTCCCTCAGGAGGGTTTGGCGGAAAAATTTCTAACAACAGAGGTTGTAAAGCGCACAAAAAATCGTCGCCAAGCGCTTCCTGCAGGTCGAAGTCCCAAAGGCTGTGAAGCAGGTTTTCAAAAAATTTTGTATATTCCTGAACCAAGGCGTTAATTTCTGAACTTGATTTTCCATCGGCTATAGCTTGCTGTAGGAGTCGAGTGAGTTCTTCGAGTGCCTGGCGAATGGCGGCCGCAAGTTTTTGAGCAGCATCGGGGTCATCTTTGTTTACAGAGATTTCTCTTCCGCCTGGCAAAGATAGTGTGATCGTTTCTCCGTCGACTTCAATGTCTCCAGCTTCGAGTTGCAGCACAGCGGTCGGATGGTTCAACTGATTGATTGATTGTTTGCAGAATGGAATCCCACACTGACAGAAATACCGGTGCCAGCGCTTCAAGGCACAGATACAGTGCATACGCTAATAATAGCACAACAACTAACAAAGGAACCCATGCAAGCTCCAGACCGAATTGTCCAGAAGGTTTTGCAAGCACGTTGTCTTTGGGCTGTGCCACTACGGAATCATCCAACGCTTCAGTGAGTGATAAAACAAGATCCGCAGATTCAAAGCCTTTGATGAGTTCACGTGCTTTGGAAAGCAAGTTCTCAACACTAGGACTGTGCTCTAACGCAAGATCTCGGATGCTCTGCTCGGGATCTGGAAGGTTAATGATGTACTCTGGGCGATACCAGCTGGGCCGAATCTCTGTGTTAAAGTTAGCCAAAAGCCAAATGGGAAAATCAAGGCGCGCTTGTTCATCCCAAAAATTAGCAAGGCTCAACGACTCACCACTTTGATCTGCTTTGTTAAAAAATGAGTCAGCTTTTTTGCACCGCAGTTTCCGCGCAGTCCCCGTAGCGGTCGAGTTGCCAAAATATGCCTTTTTCACAAAGCGCTTCGGTGATAATGTGAGCGACTTCACCTTCGGTTGCCAGAGAAGCAGCGTCATCAGTGCCAACGTCACTGCCCTTCGGACTGACGCTACATGCAGCCATGTTGCCAATCAAAGAAGCAGATAGAAAAGTGGCTATGCAGCGAAAGGCAAAGGACATTGTATACTCCCGTCACATCATTCACGTGATGTACTTGTTCAAAGTGAAGCAACTTTTATGCCATTTATATGAGTACGCGGTTGTGGAAAGGTGCTCTTGGCGTAACGGAATCAATTCATTGGAATTATCCCAGCGGTTGTTTGCCAGCGTTCCCCAAAAAAGGACCTACAATTTAGGACATGAACCCATGCTACAAGGGCATTGGATCCCCCCAGCAATGGAGACTTCATCCCCAAGTTCTTTTCACCAACGTTTAGGAGCAGGAGAACGGTTCACCTTAATTAACCAGCGAAATGTCCATTCCCTGCGTTCAGGACAACGACAACAGCTACGAATGCAATTGCAAGATTAGCGGCCATCTCACACCTTCGCTTTGCGATCTCGGCTCAATACTTCCAATCAGAGCACTAGCATGCCAAGCTTTAGAGCCCATGACCGAGGCTACTGTTTCCTACGTTCATCCAAACTCGAATCCTCCGGGCGAGAGCGGCAGTGGCCGCGGCCGCTTTGGAACTTTTGGCGGCGTCTTTACGCCCAGCATCCTCACCATTCTAGGCGTGGTCATGTACCTGCGCTTTGGCTGGGTAACAGGCAATGTGGGACTAACGGGTGTCTTAGTCATCGTGTTTGTCTCCCATTTGATCTCTTTGGCCACGGGACTTTCAGTAGCCAGCATCGCAACCAATCGCACGGTGGGTGCCGGCGGTGCGTATTTCATGATCAGTCGCTCTTTGGGAGCTCCAGCTGGTGCCGCGATCGGCATTCCGCTTTTTCTCGGTCAAGCACTAAGCGTTTCCTTTTATATCGTCGGCTTCACTGAGTCACTTGCTCAGTGGCTTCCTCCTTGGCTCCCGGCCACAGGTGTGGGCACGGCAGTGTGCGTACTTCTTACGCTTGTCTCACTAAAAAGCGCCGATCTGGCTATCAAAACTCAGTACTTCGTCATGGGCATGATTCTCTTATCCATTGTTTCTTTGTTCTTAGGAAAGCCCGTCAGCGAAAGTTCAGCCACCGTCGAATGGGTGAATACGAATCCTACTGCTGCATCTTTTAGTGAAGTGTTCGCCGTGTTTTTCCCAGCCGTCACGGGCATCATGGCGGGCGTCGGCATGTCGGGCGAGCTAAAAAACCCAAGACGCTCCATACCGCTTGGAACATTGCTAGCGATCGGGACTGGTTTTGTCATTTATATGAGCTTCCCAATTTTCTTGGCGATGAATGCATCCAACGCCGAGATGATTGAACACAAAGACATCATCTGGCGTATTGCGATGTTTCCATCGCTCATCTTTGTCGGAGTTTGGGGCGCAACAATATCGAGCGCCGTCGGTAGCATTCTAACAGCACCACGCACACTGCAAGCTCTTGCAGGTGATGGACTCGCCCCTGGTCTATTTAAAAAAGGTTACTGACCGAACAACGAGCCACGCATCGGTATTATTTTTACCTTCGTACTTGCCGAGATTGGAATTTTACTGGGCGACCTTGATGCCATCGCGCCTATCTTAACCATGTTTTTCCTCGCGACTTACGGTTTTACCAACCTGGCTTGTGGGCTTGAGCGTTGGGCTGCCTCGCCCAGCTTCAGGCCTGATTTTCGAGTACCATGGTGGATTAGCCTCGCCGGTGCCATCAGCTGTTTTTACGTGATGAGCATGATCAACATGCAAGCCATGTTTGGAGCATTTGCCATCTGCGGATTGATTTTTGTGGTCGCTGAACGACGTGCCTTGGGCACCACCTATGGCGATGCACGTCATGGTATTTGGTCTGCTTTGGTTCGCAGTGCGCTTTACCGCTTGCGGCGTGCTACCTTTCATCCGCAAAACTGGCGACCTAACCTACTTATCCTGGGAGGCAGCCCCGAGAAACGCCCTCATCTTCTAGAGCTTGGCAGTGCCATCGTTCAAGAACGCGGCATTGTGAGCTACTTTCATTTACTCAAAGGCCCAGTGCTTGATTTAGCAGAAGAACGTCGCGAACTGTTAGAAACAAAAGACAGCGAAGTCGCTGAGCGTTTTCCTCATGTTTTTTATCGCGTCGATATCGTCGATGACATTTATCCCGGCGTGGTATCGGTGGCGCAAAGTTACGGCATCGGCAGCTTTCAAGCCAACACGGTGATGCTCGGTTGGCTCAGCAAGGACGATCGCGCCGAAGGCTATCTCAAGATGCTGCGTGATTTGGTACGACTCGACCGATCTATTTTGCTTGTCCGGCACAAAGAAAAGACAAACGATACCGGGAAAAGCGAACGCAGTAAGAAAAAAGAAATTCACATCTGGTGGGGCGGACTGCAAGGCAACGGAGGACTCATGCTATTGATCGCCTTTTTGCTTAGCAACGGTCATGAATGGCATGGGACTACCATTAACATCATGACAGCCGTTGATGATGCACTTGCAAAACGCGAAGCCGAAGAAGCTTTGCAAAAAATAATTGCAGCGGCCCGCGTCTCAGCGACCCCATGCGTCATTCTCAAACAAGGTCGCAGCATCTCCGATATCATGTACGCCGAAAGTGCCGATGCCGATCTTGCTATCATGGGTATTCCCATGCCCCCGGAAAGCATCTCTGCTGAAAATTTCTTCAAGCACATTAACCAGATGCTCGATAAACTACCCACTACCATCATGATTCATAGCGCTCGAAACTTTTCAGGAGAGCCCGTGCTCTTTGATGAAAGCAAAAGCCAAGATAGCATTTCTGTTTAGAGAAATGGCCCTCACCGGCGCTTCCCAGTCCTTTACGACGCTTTGAAAGCGATTTTAGCTGAGAAGCGAGTCATTTTCTTAGCAGCAGCTTCGTAGTACAACGCATCGCCATGTCTCGCTTTTCTGTCCGATCACTTCGATTTGCCGCTGCAATGGCTCTTTTGCTGTTTGCTTGCGGCAAAACTGAGCACGACCAGCCGCCTCATGGCCCCACAGATGCACAAAAGCTTCAACTTTTTTTGAACGAACACTTTCCGCTTCACGGTCTTGTGACCGGTGTTCAATTGAGCATACGCGATAAACCCGATCCGGAAGCACAAACCATCGGATGGTTACGTATTGGCACACGGATTCGTCTGGGCAAGGATAAAAAAGGCAGCGCAACCTGCCAAAGCGGCTGGCATCCTCTTTATCCTCAGGGCTGGGTATGCCTAGGCGAAGGAGTCAGCGTCTCAAACACCCCGCCTTCGAGCGATATCGCATCAAATCCACCAGCCAAAGATGCCGCGCTTCCTTACCGCTATTACATGGTTAAAGATTTGGGTGTGCCTGAATACCACCGGCTTCCTTCACGCAACGAGCAACGCGCCGCCCTCGCTTACTCAAAACATTATCTTGAACTGCTTGGAAAAGATGAAAAACGCGCTCAACGTTTTTTGGATGGCGAACTTAAAAACGAAATCGAGCGGCCCTCGGTCGTCCGACGCCTGTTGCGTCATGGTTTTTTTCTGGCAGCAGCCGGCATCGAAACACGTGCAAAACGAAATTTCATTCGCACCGTCAGTGGCCGTTATATCAAAGAAGCTCACTTAGCCGAACGGTCTGGCTCAGACTTTCATGGCGAGTGGATAAACGACGAGAATCGCTTGCCGATTGCATGGGCCATCCGAGGCGCATCGCCTCTAAAGAAACACGAAAGCAAAGATGGAAGTATCAAGCTGATCAAAGATGAAAGCCATGACGGCATCGCACGTCTTTCCAAACTCGACTGGAAAGGTCTAAAAAACATCAACGGTAAAGTGTACCACGAGCTTGGAGACGAGCTTTATTTGCGAAACTGGTATGCTGCGGTCGCCAAAAAAGTGAAACCACCAAAAGGCGTCAAAGATTCCGATACATGGATCCATATCGCCCTAAATCAGCAAACGTTGGTGCTGTACCACGGGAAAAAACCAATTTACGCCACGCTAATTTCAACCGGCGTTACCGATTTTGAAACGCCCACAGGCGAGTTTCATGTGCGCGATAAACGCGTTGCAGACACCATGGCGAATATCGGAGCCGACCTCGACAACTCCTACAGCATTGAAGATGTTCCTTGGACGCAATATATTAAAGGCTCCGTGGCGATTCATGGCGCCTTCTGGCATAACCGTTTTGGTTTACGCAACTCACACGGCTGTATCAATCTCGCACCGAAGGATGCCCATGTTGTCTTTAACGAAACCAAGCCAGAACTTCCTGAAGGCTGGCACGGCATCCACGCCCCTAGCATCGGAGAAAAAGGTAGCTTAGTATGGATCAGCGACTGACAGAACTGGCAATAAATTAGTATAAACATTGCCAAACTTGGCATTAAATCGAGCTAAAAAAGGACATAAATGACAGATCCTCAAAAACATAGGCTTCGACTTTGTTTTGTATGCCTGGGTAATATTTGTCGCTCACCAACGGCCGAGGGCATTATGCAGCACTTGGTTAATGAAGCCGGTTTAGCTCAGAGCATTGCCATCGACAGCGCTGGGACCAGTGCCTACCACGCTGGTGAGAGCGCCGATGAACGTTCAAGACAAACTGCCGCCGAACACGATGTCATCATCGACCAAGTCTCCCGTCAGTTTCATCCACACGACCTTGATCGCTTTGACTTGATCTTAGCGATGGATCAAAGCAACCTTGATAATCTGTTGCGGCTTGCCACAAACGATGAGCAGCGCAAAAAAATACACAGGCTTCGTGAGTTCGATCCACACGCCAAAGGCGAGCTCGACGTACCTGACCCTTACTATGGGGGCTCAAACGGATTTGAGAAGGTTTTCCAAATGTGTTTCCGAAGCTGTGAAGTACTATTAGAAAAAATCCGAGAGGATTATGATCTCTAAACAGCTACAGAGCTCGCTAGCCAGCGCTCTTGGCAGCCCCATAAAAAAAAGCTCTCCTTTGGGCGGCGGTGATATCGGAGATTCATTTCGAGCCGAACTTGATGATGGACGCTGCGTCTTTATCAAAACGGCACGCCATGCCGCGTATGATCTTTTCGAAAAAGAAGCTGAAGGCCTTGCTTGGCTCGATGAAGCAAAAGCGATTCGTATCCCTAAAGTGCTCACGGCAAGCAAAGCAAGCGCAAGCACTCCAGGCTTTATTGCACTGGAGTTTATCGAACAAGGTCCATCAAGCAGGGATCATGACGAAAAACTCGGCCACGGTCTTGCCAAGCTTCATACTTACAAAACGGAGCACTACGGTTTTACGAGTTCAAACTACATCGGCTCGCTCGATCAGTCGAATGCGAAACACCTGCTTTGGATTGACTTCTATCGCGAAGAACGACTGATGCCCATGATAAAGCTCGCGCAGGAAAAGAATCTTATGCCTGCTTCGGTGCAAAGCAAACTCGATGAGGTTCTCGGTGCGCTCGATGCCCTGTGCGGACCGGAACGAGGGCCAGCACGACTGCACGGGGATCTATGGTCCGGCAATGCCATCAGCGATGAAAAAGGCGACCCCGTTCTTATTGATCCCGCGGTCTACGGAGGGCATCCTGAAATCGACCTTGCCATGATGAAATTGTTTGGCGGCTTTTCCAGTCGCTGCATGGACGCCTACCAAGAAATCAACCCACTCGATCCCGGGTACGAAGAACGCGTGCCCCTGTATCAGCTTTATCCTTTACTCGTGCACGTTAACTTGTTTGGTTCGGCTTACCTGAGCTCAGTCGAGCGATCCTGCGATGAATTGCTATGAAAAGAGATCTGGCATTTGAGCCTGCGTCTTTTCGTTTTCATCAAGCTCAAAACGTCTAAGCTTATCGATAAAGGTCGTTCGCTTAAGTCCAAGCGCGCGCGCAGCTTTGCTCTTGTTCCCATTGGCCTTAGCTAAAGCATGCATAAGAATACGCTGCTCGAGTTCAGCATAGCTTCCATCAAAAGGATGCTTTTCAGTGTGCTGACCGCGTGCTTGACGTATGTGAGGTGGTAGAAGACTCGAGGTAAACCGGTTTTTTACCCGTCGCATAGCTGAAGAAACGACCAGCTCGAACTCTTCAAGATCGAAGGGCCAATCATAAGCCGCTAGACAATCGAGCACGTCACCTTCAATCACAGGAACCTTTTTAGCAAACTTGAGAGCACTTTGTTGCACGTAAAAATGCAAGAGTGACTCGAGGTCTTCTTTCCGATCCCGTAAAGCCGGAACGACGCACCGTGCTGACACAATCCTGCTCCATAATGATTCATCCAGAATAGGAAGATCAAAATCATCCACAGGTGGCAGCGAGATCATGATACGCGTAAACAGTGGCTCCCCATTTGGAAGCTGTCCTTCAGCCAATACCCGAGCAAGCATCTGCTGAACAGACACCGATAAGGCAGCAGCCTGATGGAGCACCAAGCTTCCACCGCGTGCGGTTTGAAGCAGAGCAGCATGATTGGCATCGGCAGACGTCGAGAAAAAATCGTCGCTACTTTTATGGCTAAGTTCATGGCAATCGATCCACACAAACGGACCGACTTCAGCTCGCTGTTTGTTGTGAATCGCGAAGGCCAGTTGTTTTGCTTCGATTGCACTTGCTGACTCGATCAGCACAGCGATGTCCAAGGGAGCCAACACCTCAATCTGTTTTTGAAGCGCACGCATCGGGGGGCTGTAGGATATGAGCGCCGAAGGCGAGACTCTTGATTCCGACGGGTATTCCACAAAACGAGCCAAGTCTGTGAGACGATTTTTTTCGTCTTGCAGTTGGAAAAGCTGCTCCTCTTTTGCTTCTCGCTGGATGCGCTCCGAAAGAGCTCGCGAAAGCACCTGTTCATGCATCGCTATCAGTGAAAGCCGTGTGGCAAGCACCTCTGCAAAAACCTGCAATTCATCACTCTCTTCTTCGCTCAGTTCAGCTTTGCGCTTCCCTTTTGGAATCATCACGAAACCCTGCAGCTCAGCTTGTTCCACCAGAGGGATCACGCACAAAGCGTCCACCCCAACAATCTCAGCGATCACAGCACGCAACTCGGGGCGCCTCACTTCAAGAGCTTGGATTTTCGAACGAAGCACAACTGGATGGCTTGATGGCGGTTTAGCCGCAACAAGGGTCAACTCCAATCGCTTTTCCTCAAATGAGCCAGGATCGTTTTGGATTTGATCCAAGAAGTAATGCTGGAGTGCAGAAAAGCGATGACCGTGAGTGGTTTGTAGCCAGCCCGCAGCACCCAGTGTCATTTCGTTATCAGGCGCAAACACAACAAGCCATGGCTGCGCACTGGGAGCACGACTCGCGAGGCGGAATTCTCTTAGGATGTTCTGACATACTGCCTCAGAATCCGAGTTGTGAATCAAGGCCTTGTAACTGCGCTCGACTGCATCAAGCAAGCGTCCACGATCTGGCCGAAAAACAAATTGCACAATCCGTTCAATCACTCGAAAAACAATCGCGGCGCTTAACATCAGAGCAACAAGTATCGCAAACAAGGGCAGCGGTCGCGTTGGAAAACGCGAGCCAAGTGACGCTGCAAAAAGGCCTACAACAACTAGAGAAAAAACAAGTGCTAAGGATTTGCGTAAGGACTTGTTCGCATTTAGCCGCCAACGGCTCTCTACTAGAAGTGTATGGGATGCATTGATAAAAACAATGACCGCCAACAGAAGCCAAGAGAAGGCAGAACTTTGATCTTTCCCTTCACCAAACACAAACAAAACAGCAAGCGCAACGATACCAGCCCAGCCTACGATAAGACCTAAGGTAGTCCATAAGGTGGCCGACCCGCTCTTGCCATCCCTACTCCACCACTGCCGGTAAACCCGCAACAGCAAGCCTACGCCGAGCGCCATAGCAAAAAGCCACCACGACAAATACGAAAAACGAGAGGAAAGCATCCAAGGCTCTGCACGGCCACCAAAGGCCGGAGCAGCCGCAATCACGGACAGCGACGCAACAACTATGCCGACAACCACATTGAGCAGACGAAAGCTTTTGATTTTCCCTGCCCAGGCAGGATGCTCCGGTACGCTAAGTGCCAAATCAACGAGCAGCGTGGCCATGCCGCTAAGCGCCACGGGCAAGATGGTCTCCTTTAGCCACGCAAGCGGAGGTGGCGCCACCCAACAAAGAAGAACAATGGCGCTCATCAGGGACAACGATGAAATACGGCGATACCCACGGAGCTGTTGAGTGGATAAGCGCAGCGGAAGCAAACTGCAAAGCAGCGCAAATCCAGAAAACATCAAAGATTTTGCGCCATGGATCCCGCCAAAAGAGGCAATGAGAGCCAAGCTATAGAGCACGGCCATCGGAGCAAACAATGTAAAAATACGTCTTTGTGCCACGGCATCCGATGGTATCATCCTTCGCCAAAGGTGCCAGTGACAATAAAAGATAACCTTCCTATAGATGAAAAGGGCATTGCGCGAGCTTTTCCTATCCACGGCTTACGTCCTTGCCACTCCTCGTCCGGTACTGGTGTACCATCCTCGTCGCGGCTCCGGGCGCGCTCGTGGCTAGAAAAAGCTCGAGCAATGATTTGTCTTCAAGGATCTAAAGATTCTCTTGTCGAAGAACTCGGATCAAAGGAGCGGCCTCGGTGCCAGTGAACGAATCAGACCCTAAGTTACGCCATCTGGCGTTGAGCAAACAAATTCGGGAGCATAACTACCGCTACTATACGCTGGCCGATCCTTCCGTGTCGGATACTGACTTCGATCGCCTTTTTAGAGAGCTTGTTGCTCTAGAAAAGCAGTACCCTGAGCTGGTCCACCCGGATTCACCAACGCAACGCGTTGGCTCTGCTCCCACAAAAAACGTGCAGAAAATTGAACGAACGGCACCGATGCTTTCGCTCGATAATTGCTTCAACCGAGATGATCTGAGCGAATTTGATCGACGGGCCCGCGAGATCTTGGAAAGCGAAAGTATTGTCTATGTTGCGGAGCCTAAAATTGACGGGGCCAGCATTGAGGTCGTCTACAAAGATGGAAGGCTTGTGCAAGCTTCAACGCGAGGAGATGGACGCATAGGCGAAGACATTCTGCGCAATGCCCGCACGATCCGTAATCTTCCTTTGCAAATTTCAGATAAACGCACGCTAAGTCTAAGAGGCGAAGTGCTGCTTTTTATCGATGATTTCTTAAGCATCAATGAAGCACGCAAAGCGGCAGAAGAAGCTCTTTTCAAAAACCCTCGCAACACTGCGGCGGGCTGGCTGCGCTTGCTTGATCCCAAGGAGACCGCTGACAAACCGCTTCGTGTCTTTTTATACGATCTGGTCGAGCCCTATTTTGAAAGCCATCTCGATATGCTCAAAGCACTTGAAGCGCTTGGGTTGCCGACGCATCGTTTGGAACGCGTCTGCGCTGGAATTGACGAAGTTTTCGTCTACATCGAAGAGTTCGAGTCCTCAAGACACGAATTGCCCTATGAAACCGACGGCGTTGTGATCAAAGTAAACAGCATTGCTTCTCGTGACATTCTCGGAAGCACCGCACGCTTTCCACGCTGGGCCACGGCCTATAAATTCGCGGCAGAACACAAGAAAACGGTGCTTGAAGCCATTCATTGCGATGTCGGGCGCACCGGCGTGCTTACCCCCGTAGCGCACCTCACACCCGTCTCTCTCAGCGGAACTACCGTTTCACACGCCTCCCTTCACAACCTCGATTACATCGAGGAAAAAGACATTCGCGTCGGCGATACAGTCACCATTGAAAAGGCAGGGGAGATCATTCCTCAAGTGCTCGCTGTGCACAAAGAGCTCCGTCCCAAGGGCACTCGACGTTACAAAGCGCCCAATAGCTGTCCCGTCTGCAAGTCGGCGACCGAACGACTTGAAGGGCAAGCAGCACTGCGCTGCAGCAATCCAAAGTGTCCAGGCAAAATCAAAGCCTCCTTGTGGTATTTCACCCGCCGCACCGGCATGAACATCGAAGGCCTTGGCAAATCGTTAGTGGAGCAACTTGTCGATGCCAAGCTCGTCCAGAGCATCGCCGACATCTTTGTTTTGCCCATCAAAAGCGCAGAACTTCTCAAGCTTGAACGCATGGGCGAAAAGAGCGCACACAAACTCATCGCTTCGATTGAAGATGCAAAAACCAATCGTAGTTTTGCTCAATTGCTCACTGCTCTTGGCATTCCACTTGTTGGAGGGGTTGCAGCTAAACTTATTGCAGAAAGCTACCCAACCCTTCAAGCGCTGTTAGATGCCAGTCCTCAAGAACTTGAGCAAACTCTTGGTAGCATGCATGGTATCGGTCCCAAAATTGCAGCAAGCGTTGCTTCATTTTTCTCTGACACAGAACAACGCGACACTTTAAAAAAACTACTCGATGCCGGACTTAAGTCAAAAACGATACCTTCTAGAATCAACAAAAATGGCCCACTCCTGGGTTTGTCTTTTTGCGTAACAGGGACTTTGTCATCACCACGGAAAGTCGTGCACGAAGCCATTGAACAAGCAGGCGGAAAAATCCACGACACCGTAAAAAAAGATACGAGCTATTTGGTCATTGGAAGTAATGTAGGTGCTACTAAAATCGAAAAAGCAAAGAAACGTGGTGCAAAGATCGTAGATGAAAACGCACTCAAAGAGATGGGTGTTAATCTAGAAGGCTGAAGAATCATGTCTTGGGAAACAAACTGGCTCGAACACCACACACCTTGGGATGCAGGCGATGCATCTCCCACCCTAAAGGAACTTGTCAAAAGTGGCACGCTTCCTGAAGGCCGTGCCTTAGTACCCGGCTGTGGTAGTGGCTATGATGTTTTTGAACTTGCTTCAGAAAAACGCAGAGCAATCGGACTTGAAGTAGCGCCAACCGCAAAAAAGATATTTGAAGCAAAGCGCCTTGAACGAAACCTTCCATCCGAGCAGGCCTCCGTGATAGTGCACGATTTTTTTAGCTTTCATAGCGAAAGCCCCTTTGATCTAATTTGGGACTACACCTTTTTATGTGCCATCCAACCTGAGCAAAGGCAGGCGTGGGCCAAAAAAATGAAAGAGCTGCTCAGCCCAAAGGGCGAACTGATTACTTTGCTCTTCCCCGTCACCTCGGGTCCCAAAGATCAGGGGCCACCCTTTCCTTTAGACCCTGAGCTAATCAAAACGCTGCTGAGTTCCTATTTTCAAGTCTCCCTTTTAGAGCCAGTCGAGCACTCGCACCCCGCTCGCGTTGGAAAAGAATGGCTCGGTCGCTGGACACCAAAAACTACGCGGTAAAGGGGACACTCACTATCCAGAAGTCGTGTGTCCTAGTGTCGGTTGGACCTGTTGTTTTTTATTCACGGTTTTTCGCCTTAGTGTGAAAGATTTGTCACACTCCAATAAGCGCCGAAACGATTTTCAGAAAAAAAAACGGTCGTTGGCCTGTGGCACGATCATTGCATACTTGGAATATATGCCATTGAATAAGACCCTTGTTTTGAAATTTCCACTGCCATACTTAGTCCTTGCTGGATGGTTCATCAGCCTGCCTGTCTTCGCGCAGCAAGCCCTGCCAGAAGATGTGCCAGCAAACAACGCCTCAACCACGAATAAAACAAACGAGACGATCCAAACGCCAAAAGTTGTGCCCGCGGAGCCCGAAGCACAAACGCCGGCGGTTGAGCATGTTAGTGGCTCCGCCTGTTTGCTGGGCAATCATTTTGGCATCCCCGAACCAGACGCTCAAAGCGCAGCTAATCTGCTGTGCTCTGAAATCCGAGAACAAGGTGTTGCGGTCCAAGGCCCTTACTTTTCTGCCATCGAAAGCGACAAAGTCTACCGAATCGAAATGGATCGACTCGGCTCGTTGATCATCGCAAAACTTAGCTATGAAAAACCCGCTGGCACCGTTGTCGATTCTCGTCGTATCGAACTCGCTCGCATTGAAGAATTTCCTAGAGCAGTGAACCGCTTGGTTCGTGCTCTGCTCAAACACGAAAGCATCGAAGAAACTCAACAGGTAGACAATCTCGTTGAACTTGAAACCGAAAGCCAGCGCTCGATTAGCTCGCAGTTTTTCTGGGGCCTGGGAATCGACGGCGCGATAAATATTGGCGAGGGAAGCAACGATACCAGCTACGGTCTTGATTTGACCCTACAACATCAGGGGCCTCGCTTTTCCATCGGAGGACAAGCACGATTTATGGGAGGCGACATGCTTCTTGCTAGTTTTGGCGTGGGAGGTCGCTTCTTTGTATTGCCCGGCAATATCTCACCCTTCATCGGCGCAAACATGAATCTCTATGCCTTGGAGATTGATACTGCGGGCACAAACTACGAAAATGGTGGACTCGGTGCCGGTGTTGAAATCGGCGTTGAAGCATTGCGACTGCACGATTCACGACTTGGCCTCGCCTTTCGTGCCGACTTTCCTTTTTTCAATCTTAATAGCAATAACCTAAGCAGCACGGCAAACGTCGATCGCAGCATCTACGCCATCCCCATCGGTATGCAGCTGTATTATTTGTTTTAGGTTGTTAGCTTTTACTGTTTGTACCGCTGCACAGCAGCGCTCCAAAGAGGGGATTCACGCGAATCCCCTCCCGAACGCGCTTCGCGCGTCGGCTCCCTCCCCTGCGGGCTCGCTTTGCTCGCGGGGTGGCTGCTGGCAAATTGAGGTTGATGATTCTGCTTGGTGAACAACTGTACAGGCGCTTTGTTTGCTGCTAGCACTTTGGGGATGGTCCCCATGATGGATGCAGAAGGCCTTGAGCTCTTTCACCCTGCGGTTAAGCAGTGGTTTTTAGAGGAGCTCGGTGAGCCCACCGAGGCCCAACGGCTTGGCTGGCGCTCTATTAAGGAAGGCAAGCACACGCTAATTGCCGCGCCCACCGGCCAAGGTAAAACCCTTGCGGCGTTTTTGGCATCAATTGATGGCTTAACAAGACAGTTTTGTCATGAAAATACCATAAAAGATGCCACAACTGTCTTGTATCTATCTCCGCTTAAAGCCCTAAGTAACGACATTGAGCAAAATCTCGATATTCCGCTTAAAGGCATTGCCCAGGCGCTTCAGAGCATGGGCTTGCCGGCCCCGCCAATTCGCACGGCTGTGCGCACAGGCGATACCACGCCATCCCAACGCGCAGCCATGCTCAAAAAACCACCGCATATTTTGGTCACCACACCGGAGTCGCTCTATATCTTGCTCACTTCCGAAAAAGGACGCGCCATCTTGCGCACCGTGCGCAGCGTGATCGTCGATGAAATCCACGCACTCGTACCCGATAAACGCGGCAGCCACCTGGCTTTGTCTTTGGAGCGCCTCGAGCACTTGTGCGATGAGCCGCTCTTGCGCATCGGTCTTTCAGCCACGCAAAAACCGATTGATAAGGTCGCGCAGTTTTTAGTCGGAGAAAAACGAAGCTGTCAGATTATCAATGCAGGACATAACCGAAAGCGTGACTTAAACATCGAGCTTCCAG
Source organism: Myxococcales bacterium (assembly GCA_016699535.1). Classification (NCBI taxonomy): domain Bacteria; kingdom Pseudomonadati; phylum Myxococcota; class Myxococcia; order Myxococcales; species Myxococcales bacterium. The sequence continues at coordinate 1,514,538 of CP064980.1, read as the reverse complement.
CCTCCCCTCTTGAAGCCGTTATGTCCGGTGAAATCTGGGGTGAAGTCTACGACAGGCTCACAAGCTTAATTCTCGAGCACCACACGACCTTGGTTTTTGTTAATACGCGCAGGTTAGCCGAACGCATGAGCCGCGCGCTAAGTGAACGCCTTGGTGAAGATCAAGTCACCGCGCATCATGGCAGTCTCTCCAAAGAACTACGCTACGATGCCGAGCAAAGACTCAAGCAAGGCAAACTCAAAGCCTTGGTGGCTACCGCTTCACTTGAACTGGGCATTGACATTGGCGACATCGATTTGGTCTGCCAGATTGGATCCCCTCGCAGCATCTCTGCTCTTTTGCAGCGCATTGGTCGCTCTGGCCATAACCTTAAAGGCACACCCAAAGGCAGGCTCTTTCCACTAAGTCGCGATGAGCTTGTGGAGTGCGCAGCATTGCTTGACGCTGTTCGCCGTCAGGAACTTGATGTATTGAAAATACCGCAAGCTCCGCTTGATATTCTTGCTCAACAAATTTGTGCCGCCGTAGCAGCTGAAGAATGGTCGCAAGATGAGCTCTTTGATGTGATCAAGCAAAGCTTTAGTTTTTGCAATCTAGAAAAAAGCACCTTTGATGAAGTCGTCACGATGCTTGCTCGCGGCTTTAGCACGCGCCGCGGCAGGCGTGCTGCGCTCATTCATCACGACGCTGTTAACCGCATCCTGCGAGCGCGACCCGCCACCCGCCTCACGGCGATGACCTGTGGCGGCGCCATTCCGGACAATGCTGATTACGATGTCGTACTTGAGCCCACCGATACCGTCGTCGGCACCGTCAACGAAGACTTTGCGATTGAGAGTCTGCCGGGCAATATTTTTCAGCTGGGCAACTGCTCTTGGCAAATCGTGCGCATTGAAAACAGCAAACTTCGAGTGATCGATGCCGCCGGACAGCCTCCGAACATCCCCTTTTGGTTTGGCGAAGCCCCGGGACGAAGCAAAGAGCTTTCCTTTGCTGTATCACGGCTAAGAGAGCAGATCGAAGAGCGCCTCAAAGCCCACCCTGCGGATGGCCTAAGCAAAGCACTGGCTTTTGTTCAAGACGAGGTCGGACTAGAGCACAGCGCAGCTAGACAACTTGTGGACTATTTGCACAGCGCCATGCTGGCGCTTGGCACCTTACCCAGCCAACAGGCTATTGTGGCCGAACGTTTTTTCGATGAAGCCGGCAATCAACATTTTGTCATTCACTCAAGCTTTGGCGATCGCATCAACCGCGCTTGGGGCCTTGCGTTGCGCAAACGCTTTTGCCGTTCTTTCAACTTTGAGCTTCAAGCTGCAGCGACCGACGATGCGATTATTCTCTCCTTGGGCCCCACCCACAGTTTTCCGCTTGAAGATGTCTTTGCCTTTCTTAAAAGCCAAAGCGTAAGACAGATTCTTATTCAAGCCATGCTCGATGCGCCGATGTTTGAAACCCGTTGGCGCTGGAATGCATCGCGCGCGCTTGCGGTGTTGCGCTTTCGCGGTGGCAAAAAAGTCCCGCCGCAACTGCAACGCATTGCCGCCGAAGACTTGATTGCTGTGTGTTTTCCGGATCAGCTCGCTTGCCTTGAAAACATTGCAGGCGATCGTGAGATTCCCGATCACCCACTGGTTCAGCAAACCATCCACGATTGTTTGACCGAGGCCATGGACATTGAAGGGCTTGAAGCGCTGCTCGAGCAGGTCGCGCAAAACAAAGTCCAGTGCATCGGCCGTGATCTCTCGGAGCCTTCACCGCTGGCGCAAGAGATTCTCGGAGCACGTCCCTATGCCTTTTTGGATGACACGCCTCTGGAAGAGCGACGTACACGCGCTATTTCTTCACGACGGTTCATCGCACCGGAAGACGCCGCATCGCTTGGCGCACTTGATCCTTCCGTGATTGCCCGGGTTAAAGAACAGGCCTGGCCCGAGGCTCGAAACGCCGATGAGCTGCACGATGCCCTGGTCCTATGTGCTTTTTGGACCAGTCAAGAAGGTCAAAAGGTCGAAGAATTTTTTGAAGCACTCATCAAAGACAAGCGCGCCACCCGAGTGGATCGTTGCGGCCAGGAGCTTTGGGTTGCAGCAGAGCGCATGCACCACTGGCGCACCTTGGATCCAGACTTAACGCTTAGCCCAATGATCACAGCCACCGAACAGGAATCAGTCGACCGCGAGCAAGCCTGCAAAGAAATCATCCGTTCACGACTTGAAGCAATGGGACCTACTGACGCTCAGCATCTGCACGAGCTAAGCGGCATCGCACTTGAACAGGTTGAGCAAGCTTTGCTGGCGCTTGAGGCCGAAGGCTTTGCCATGCGCGGAAGCTTTGAGCCAAACGTCGCAGCTCTGCAATGGTGCGATCGACGCCTGCTTGCACGCATTCAACACGGCAGCATCGAGCGATTGCGCAAAGAAATCAAACCCGTCAGCAAAGCTGATTTCATGCATTTTCTTTTGCACTGGCAGCATGTGTGTCCGGGAACTGGGCTTCAAGGCCCGGCCGGACTTTCTGCAATTGTCGAGCAGCTTCAGGGATTTTCCGTCGCTGCGAGCGCTTGGGAAAACGATGTACTTCCGGCACGACTTGAACGCTATGATCCAAGTTGGATCGATCAGCTTTGTCTAAGCGGAAAAATAGCTTGGGCTCGGCTTGCGCCTTCAAAAGCCGCAAACAAAACCAAGCAAGGCCCGATTCGCAGCACGCCTATGGCACTGTGCTTGCGGAGCAATCTCCAAGACTGGCTCAGCTCCCCTGAGCAAAGCGAAACACTAAGCCATGAGGCCAAACAGCTGCTGCAAGCCCTGCAAGATCATGGCGCAAACTTTTTCGAGCAGCTTTTGGAGATCACCGGGCTGCTTTCAAGTCAGCTTGAAAACGCCCTAAGTGAACTAAGCTCCCTTGGGCTTGTACATGCCGATAGTTTTTCAGGCTTACGCGCTTTATTACTACCGCAAATCAAACGCGATGCAGCGACGCGAAAAAGCAAGGGCACCGACTTTGCCACCAGCATGCAAAATGCAGGACGCTGGTCGTTGATTCATCGATCCCAACAAGAGACAAACAACCTGGCCATCTCACAAGCCAAAACACTATTGCTCCGCTATGGAATCATCTTCAGAGCCCTGCTTGCTCGCGAAAGCAACATACTACCCTGGCGAGAACTTCTCTACGCTTTGCGCCGCATGGAAGCACGCGGCGAGATTCGCGGCGGTCGTTTTGTTTCTGGTTTTTCTGGTGAACAATATGCACTCCCTGAAGCTGTCGTCAGTTTACGCAAGGTCAAACGTGAAGCGCCAAGCAGCGGGCTTATTTCACTGAGCGCCGCCGATCCGGTTAACTTGCTGGGCATCGTCGATCACGAATCCCGCCTAACAGCTTCAGCTAAAAACCGCATTCTATTCAAAGACGGAAAAGTTATTGCCGTTTCAGAACATGGCGAAATTCGTTGGCTCGAAAACATCCCTGAGCACATGCGCTGGGCCTTTCAAAATGCTCTGTTGCGTGTAGCCTCCGCTCGAACGCTCAGCAAACAAGCAAAACTAGTGTTCGTTTAAGAAAGTCCTGAGCCACCGAGGCGCCGGGCTTTGCTCTAATGCCAAGGCGCCATGACGCAGGACTATCCCTTGATAATTCAAGGAATGGCAACGCAGGTAGCAGAGCAAAGAACAAGCCGAATGGCTCAGGATTTTCTTAAACGAACACTAACGCACAGCGCTTAAGGAATTAAATGTTTGCTAGCGGATATGTTTGAAATTAACTCTAAACCCTCGGTCATATCCCTTCGGAATGTAACCATGGTTCCTTCTGCTGATGAAGATGTTGAATAAACTTGCTCGGCAACTTTCTGCCAAACACAATCTGCGGTAATCTTTGCGTAAGGCTCTCCATCCAACCACTGCGCCTCTGAAGCAGTACCACTCATGAATGGTGTACCGTCGTCAGAGGTGCCTGTTTCATAGAGGATGAAACTGTCTCGCCATTCCGCACCTTCAGCGTTTGCAAAAGGAAAGCGCTCAGTCATGAAGTAAATTCCATCGCTTGCAGTCGGAATGACAACGGCGATCGAATCATCGCACGTGATAGTTTCATCGTCATGTAAAACACAATAATGTGCTGTACGTACAGGTCCATTTTCGCTCTGCTCGGTAGCAATAGTCCAAAATTCGTTGCTGCTCTCGAGGTTCTCACTCTGAGTTCCCGATGGATTATGAATTACTCTGTTACTCCACTCGACAGCCCACAGACTCAGCTCAACAAGATCATTTTTACCTGAAGCTCCCTGAAGCTCATCGAGATCAGAAGCGCCTTCATAGCCACATGCCGAAAGAACTAAGAGCGTCAACAGACTGCTTTTCATAAGCCAAGCAATGTTTTTTTTCATTGATCCATCCTTGAGAATAAGTTGCATCCTTAACTTACAAGCATAAACTGTGCCAGCAGTTGCCGTCTGAAATTGCTCGTGTTTTTAACTAAAACTCTCATATTGGGGGAGCTATTATCCCCAGTATTTCACTGCTCAGTGGCTACTTTTGTTGTCACTGTTTGTTTTTCTTGGCTTTGGCCGACCTGGATGCGCTGCTCGATTTTTTCGATGTCTTTGGGTTCCGGAATGGCTTGAATCAAGGAACGAAGAGCGGAAAACAGGCCCGAAAAATTCTGAACTCGCATTCGCCGAATCAACATGTCGCAGTAGAGTTTGTTTGGCTTGGGCAATCTCGGGTCCTACTTCTGAAATCCCGTAAACTGCTGCACCACCAAGTGCGGCGCTAAGAGCAAACGTTTTGAGCACCTTGAAACTAAATGGCATTTTCATACCTGCTTATCGGTCGTTGATACCCAAAGTTGCTCAAAAAGCGACGCGCATCATAGCCTGAGCCCCCAATCCCTTTGACGCTGGAGCTAGCCCTGCTGTCACTTTCGGCTGGTCTTTCGTTTGTGGATTGTCTTGCGAAAGTTCAAAGCCAACGACAGGACCAATGATGGCACCCAAGGTTGTTGTAATCGCTCCGGTGTATGCAAGCGCATCGGAGTGCATCGCGGCAGCAAAAATTAAAGGAATCGAGCCTACGAGCAAACCAACAAGCTCACCGAGATAGGCATAACCAAGTTTTCCTGTGCCCTGAGCCGCTCGCCCTCCGATATAGCCCCCAAGTGGCGCAAGAGCCACAAATCCCAGAGGTGTAACAAAAGCTGCGAGAATCGTTGCTCGGCCATCGCAGCTAATTTCGTCGTGAGAACTTCGATCGCAGTTCGCTACATAGAGTCCTGCGGCGATTCCGCCGACCACAGCTGCTCCTAAAACACCGCCAGCCAGGCTACCAAGAAGTTCGGGTGCGAGATGTGTCTGCTTTTGAGGCGGCTCGGATTTGCGCTGAAGCTGAAATGAATCACTTGTTTCACGGCTAGCATCCTGTGCACTCACAAGTACGGAATGAGCAAAAATCACTGTTAACGTAAAAATAAAAGTTAGAAAAAAATGAACAAAACGTTGTGAAGAAGTCATGGTTTACCTCAAATAAAAAAGATGTTGATGGAGGTAGATTGCAGCTTGCGTGCCAAAGAAAAATTGCTGAGATTTCGGCCATGCGTACATGTCCCACGTGCTTCAGATTCACAGCTGTTGCAAAACAGGCACTTGCGATGACAGGAATGAAAAATCAGTTTGACAAGCTAAGAAAGCTCACCGAAGCTAGCTCTCATGCGCAAGGCAATTGAAGACGAACTCAAACAGCCTCAACCACTTTTTATCGACGGTAAAGCTTACGTGCCAAATCACGGCGAGCTCATTGATGTCGTCAATCCAGCCACCGAATCGATTCTTTGCCAGGTCCATGCCGCAACCGAGAACGAAGTTAACTTAGCAGTCCAGGCCGCCCGACGCGCGTTTGAAGATTCTACATGGAAGGGAATGAATCCTTCTGCAAGAGAAAAGATCTTGCTACGCATTGCGGACTTGTTGGAACAGAACGCCGAGCGCCTTGGCACGATCGAGACTTTGAACAACGGCAAAACAATTCGTGAAGGCATTGGGGATGTAGAACCAAGCGCCGATGCGTTTCGTTACTATGCCGGATGGACTCGCAAGATTTATGGCGAGACCATTCCTGTGGATGGCGGCAACTTTGTATACACGCTCAAAGAGCCCGTCGGTGTGTGCGGACAGATTGTGCCCTGGAACTACCCGCTGCTTATGGCTGCTTGGAAAGTAGCGCCAGCATTGGCTTGCGGCTGCACCATCGTACTCAAACCAAGCGAATGGACGCCACTTACAGCACTTGAACTGGCTAAGATTACCAAAGAGGCAGGGCTGCCGGACGGCGTGCTCAACGTCGTTCCTGGTTATGGCTCCGTTGCAGGCGAAGCGCTCAGCAGACACATGGACGTGGATAAAATTGCGTTTACGGGCTCTATTCGCACCGCCCGTCTGCTACTCAAGGCCAGCGCGGAAAGTAATTTAAAGAAAGTAAGCCTCGAGCTCGGCGGCAAATCACCCTTGCTTGTGTTTGACGATGCCGATATCGATGGCGCCGTGCAAGCTGCCATGGCGGGAAGCTTTGCCAACAAAGGGGAAGTATGTAGCGCCAGCACCCGACTTTTGGTGCAATCGTCTATCAAAGACAAATTGCTCGATAAACTGACGAGCCGCTGCGAGCAAATGAAAGTGGGGGATCCCTTTGATACGAACAATCACATGGGCGCTCTTGTTTCCAAAGCCCAATATGAAAAAGTCCGATCGTATATCGAAAAAGGCAAGACCGAAGGGGCCCGCTTAATCACAAGCGAAGCAAAGCAGAACAGCATGCCTGACAAAGGCTACTACCTGCGACCCGCCATCTTCGATGAAGTCAAAAGCCATATGAGCATCGCGCAGGAAGAGATTTTTGGACCCGTGCTCTCGGTACTTGAGTTTGCTGATGAAGCCGCAGCAATACAGATCGCAAATGGTACAAGCTACGGATTGGTCAGCGCTATCTTTACGAAAGACATCTCGCGTGCCCATCGTTTAGCCAAAGAGATTAAGGCTGGCGTGGTTTGGATCAATCGTTGGAATGGCTTTGATAGCGCAGCTCCCTTTGGTGGCAACAAGCAAAGCGGCTGGGGCCGCGAGCTTGGTAAAAACGCACTAGACCTTTACACTACCGATAAATGTGTCTGGGTAAATATTTAATCCTCGTGGGACAACACAACAATGACCAAAAGCGAGTTACGCAATCTCTTTGAAGAACACCAAATCCGGCGAGTTAAGGTCGGCGGTTTTGACCTTGATGGTATTTTGCGAGGAAAATACATTTCCTTGGAAAAATTTTTCTCAGCCGTTGAAAACGGTTTCGGCTTTTGCGATGTCATCTTTGGCTGGGACATCACCGATACCCTCTATGACAACTCCAAACTAACCGGCTGGCACACCGGCTATCCCGCTCTCGCTGCACAAATTGATCTGGAAAGCTTTAGACTGCTACCTTTTGAAGCCAACACAGCTGCCTTCTTGGTTGATTTTTACTCGCCCAACGGGGATGCCTTCCCGGCCTGTCCACGAGGATTGCTCAAAAAGGTGCTAAGCAAAGCAAACGCGATGGGCTACCGCCCTTATGTCTCTGCGGAATTTGAGTTTTGGATTTTTCGTGAAACGCCTCAGTCGCTACATGAAAAAGGCTTTCGCGATCTCGATCCTCTAAGCCCCGGTATGTTTGGTTACTCTTGGCTTCGCGAAGGACAGCACTCCGAGCTGATGCATGACATTATGGATGCATGTGAGCACTTCAGCATTGGCCTTGAAGGCTTGCACACCGAAACAGGACCCGGAGTCTATGAAGTGGCCATTCGCTACGACGATGCACTTATGGCAGCCGATAAAGGCGCGCTCTTTAAAACGCTACTTAAAGAAGTCTGTGCCAAGCACGGATTAAGTGTGACCTTCATGGCAAAGTGGCATCCCGAATTGCCGGGCTCAAGTGGTCATCTGCATCAAAGCTTGTGGGATCGCGAAGGAAAACAAAACCTGTTCGCCAACCCTGAGGATGCAAAGCAACTCTCCGAACTCGGCCAGTACTACGTGGGCGGCCAACTTGCTATGATGAAGGAATTCACCGCGCTCTATTCACCCACAATAAATAGCTACAAACGCTATGTGCCCGGAGTCTGGGCACCCCTATCAGCCTCTTGGGGCTATGACAATCGCACTTGCGCCATCCGTGCCATCACGGACCCGACAGGCAAAGGCAATCGCAGTGAATACCGTCAAACGGCCGCCGATATTCAGCCACACATTGCCATTGCAGCTTCGCTTGCTGCAGGACTGCACGGCGCAGAGAATAAAATCGCACCTCCGCCCCCTGTCACGGGTGATGCGACCGCCGCCATCACTGAGGAAAATAGACTTCCATCAAGCCTCAAGGATGCTTTGCATTGCCTAAAGCAAAGCAAACTTGCACCCCAACTGCTGGGTTCGGAATTGTCGATCACTACTGTCGAGCCCGCGACTGGGAAGTCAGACAATACGAGCTTTCCGTCAGCCAGTGGGAACTCGAGCGCTATTTTGAATCGATTTAAAATCGTGATTTTAGCCAGAAAATGTATTTTTATTGTTTTGCTGGATTTTGATGCTTTTGAGTTGACGTGTCGGTTTGAAAAGCGGAGGCTTCGCGCATGAGCGTTGTCGTCTGGAATTTTCCTACCAAGGTGCTTTTTGGTGAAGGCTGCGTCGAGGATTTAGGCGAGAAGCCAAACGTCTCGGTGCTAAGCATGCCTTGATCGTGAGCGATCCGGGTGTCGTTGCCGCAGGCCTCACAGACGAAGCCGGCAAAGCCCTGAAACTCGCCGAAATCTCCTATGGCACCTTTGATGCCATCAGCAGCAATCCCAAAGAAAGCGAAGTCCGAAAAGCAACAGAAGCCTTTGTTGCTGCAAAAGCAGACATCGTCGTTGCAGTCGGAGGCGGTAGCGCCATCGATGTTGCCAAGCTCGTCCGTCTTTGCGCAGCGCACACCGGCCCCCTGGAAGACTACGATGATGCTAAAGGTGGCGAAGAACGTATTACTGAAAGCATGGCCCCCATGATTGCCATCCCCACAACGGCTGGAACAGGCAGCGAAGTGGGACGCAGCGCAGTGGCTACTCTGGCATCAACAGGCAGCAAGACTGTCTTCTTTTCGCCAAGACTCATCCCCGATGTAGCTATACTCGACCCCAAACTAACTGCCACCATGCCTGCAAACACTACAGCAGCCACCGGTTTTGATGCACTGACTCACAATATCGAGGCCTATTGCTCCAAAGGCGATCACCCCATGGCCAACGGCATCGCCCTTGCAGCCATCGAGCTCATTGCCGCCAACTTGGAGAAAGCCGTTGAAAACGGTGATGACCTTGAAGCACGCGGCGCGATGCTCAAAGCGTCCATGATGGGCGCGGTGGCTTTTCAAAAAGGCCTTGGGGCATGTCATTCGCTCGCTCACCCACTTTCGGCAAAATACGACCTGCATCACGGCCTAGCCAATGCGCTATGTCTTCCTGCTGTCCTCGACTTCAATCGCAAAGCCATTGCTGGCCGCATCGCACGACTTGCTACGCTTTTGGGTGCACGTGGTGACAACGAGGAGACCCTGGCCTTTGAATGCTCCGGCGCGATTCGCAAGTTGAGAAAATCAGTGGGTTTACCTGAAGGTCTTAACTCAGTTGATATTGATGAGGCGGATATTCCAGAGTTGGCTCAGCTTGCGTTTGTCGACAGCTGCCATCGTTCGAATCCGCGAAGCTGCACGATTGATGACATGGCTTCGCTTTACGAAGCTTCTTTGTGATTCTCTATTACGCTAAGGCGCTCGAAGACAATAGCTCCGCGTGCGCTCAAGCTATTGTCTTCGAAGCTTAAAACAAAACATCTTCGGAATTGTACCCACGATTTACCATCAGTGATTCGTAACTCGATGCAGAAAACATACCGTTGGCGAAGTTACATCTGATGGTGGATAATTTAAGCGGCTGCCTTGATAACTCTGCTTGTGCAGAGTTATCAAGGCAGCGCGCCAAGTCTTTCAAAGCTTTGGAATGCTACCTTTGCAATAGGTTAACCTGAGTATTTGGAATAAACTCAGCCTAACAACTACTCGAGGTTGCCGGCGGCTTCTTTTAGGGCAGAGACCACGGCTTTGCGACCTCTAACACGGTCGTAGTCTGCAAGCTCCGTAAGCAACTCAAGACCTTGTGGACCTTCGAGCACTTTTTTCAGACGCTCAGGTGCTGCCACGGTCACCGGTGTGAGCTTTGCTCCGCTAAGCAAATCCACAGTCACACCCAGGGCTTGAGCAAGGCTGCGAACCTGGTTGATCCCAGGGTCGGAGACTTGGCCAGCTTCGAGGCGTGCCACTGTACGTGGAGACATATTGACGATACCCGCAAGCTCCGGTTGGGTTAGCCCACGAACCTTGCGAAGTGTTCTTAGATTATTCGCGATGACGTTTTTTGCTACCATAACTTGCCACTCCTGGCATGGATAAAACAAAAAACTGCCTATTCTGTCAAGTTTGGCAATTTTGCAGTTTTCGGCCAAAAGCCCAATTCTGCGTTCTGCCGGACAGTCTTTTTTTTACAATATGCTAGAACAGAGCATGGCTCGAGCACGACGTAACTACCAAAATGGCTCCTTTTTGGGTGAGCTAATTGCCAAAAGCAAGTTTGGACCCAAGGGCTTGCCTGATCCTAGGGTGCTCCGATGGTGGATCTACAAAGTCCCGGAACGGGTCAACGAATTCGCCTGGCCAGTACGCTTACAAAAGGGAGTGCTGACTGTTCACACCCAAAACTCTGCCCTCGCCAACGATCTTCACTATCTGCGCGATGAACTCCTTGCTTCAGCCAGACAGCACATGGGTCCCGGTATCGTCACTGACATCCGTCTTCACGTCGGCAAAATGCCCTACCACTCGGTTTCCACCCTGATCAACCAAGGCCGCGTCTTACCCGACATGGACAAGCAAGGCTGAAAAAATCTTGCACAGTATCGCTGCAATCCTGCACCGCATTGCAGCCCAAGGGATTATTTATCGCCAAAGCTTAAGCGATAACTTCCGCAACTATCGCTACCCTCAACGCTTCTTACGCGGATATACAGCGTTCCGCTGTCATCGCCGATGCTATGAACGCCAAATATTCGAAGACGCTCAATAGAATCCGAGCGATTTCGTCTGCCGCAACATGCACGATGACCTTGAATGTCGCGTTCGAGCTCCGGTTGCTCGCAACGTCCAGCGGACTCCGTTTCTCCATCTTTTACAAAAAAGCTGCATACTTCGAAAGTTGCTCCTTTTTCATCCGTCGTCTCAGAACTCAGTGCTACTTCCGGAACCAGCAAATCGAGCGCCAACGTATCGTTTAGCCTCAAGACATACCAATCCGCATCCGTGGAAGCATCAAGACTGGCTTGCAAACTTTGCCAATTATTCTGATCGAGGTCAGCAAGAACAGTGGCGCTATCGAGGTTATTGTTCTCGCTTTGATTATCATATGGATCGATGGGAACGCTAAGATCGTGGCAGCTAAACACAGAGCTTTGCTCCAGCCCGTCTTGAATAGTTAATGAAAAGTCAGCCACACTCAAAAACTGCGCCTGCATGCACGCACCTCTGTTCATGAACTCATTGTTAACCACACCCAAAAGTGCTCCTTGATACAACACAGCTGCACCCACATCACCCTGACTACAGGCACGGGCAGCTAAGAAATAAGTGTCATCCGCGCTAAAGTCATCGCGCGTCGTTGGCAGCACACACTGAGTTGCCTTCCAAGGGTAGGTGTCTTCGTGATGCTTTCCGAATCCTACGATTTCAAGTGTTGCGTCGAATGCTAAATTGTCCATCGATACGTTGGAGAGCGGTATACTCTGCGCGGTCGCCGGACTTACTTCGCGATCCAAAGTAAGTAGGGCAAGCCCGCTAGCATCGTCTGATGTTGAACGCCAAATATCTTGAACATAGGCAAAATGATCACTTTCCCAGTCGTGTTTCCGCGACCAAACGACATATAGATCTTCGCGATCCAGATATTCTTTTTTGTTGTAGGTACAGCGCTCCGCAGTTAGCACGTGCCGTGAATCAATCAACGTGCCCGTACAACGACCTTCCCCATTTACATCATGAAAACTCTCGATACGCACCACGCCGCTCTGGTAGTCGTCAACCGGACACAAGCCTTCAACGCCTTGCGTTACGGATTGTAGATTATCTTCAGCACTGTTAGCGCTACAACTCAGCAAACATGCACTCGTCAAACCAGTGAATAGATACAATGCCAACCCAATTCTTTTTTTCATACCTTCACCACCTTAAGCATATCAATTCACCTAGTACGCTTTGCTAACAAAGCAACCCTAAAAGCAACAAAGACATCAATCCGGCCCATCACGTAAGCATTTGTTTTTATTCGAAAAATCTAACAATTGCGATCGTTGACGCTCTGTTCGTGCCAGAGCCGACAGGTAGAAGCCTGTTTTTAGGCTAGTCCGTTGCGCAGTTCTTTAATCAGCGCACTGACTTTGCTGCAGCGTTCTACCTTGTCGGTATGTGTTTCTATGACAGAAACAATAGCACTTCCGACAACAACAGCATCAGCGTGTTTGACAACTTCTTTTACATCAGCAGCGGTTTTGATGCCAAAGCCTACAGCAACGGGTTTGCCATATTGTTTTGCGAGGGCGGCAGCATTTTTAGCGGCTTCAGCTAAATTGGCCGTCTTAGCACCGGTTACGCCGGTGACCGAAACGTAATACAAAAAGGAATTACAGAGTTCAGCTGCTTTTTGTTTGCGTTCTTCGGTACTGGTCGGCGCAACCAAGGGGACAACTGCCAAGTCATTGGCAATGGCCTCCTTATAAAGTAGGTTTTCTTCATCCGGCGGCAAATCCACCACAAGGAAACCATCCACTCCGGATTTTTTAGCGGCTGCTACAGCTTCTTTCTCGCCGAAAGCAAGCAAAGGGTTGTAGTAGCCAAAAAGCAAGATGGGTGTGCGCAGCCCTTCGGATCGCAAACCTGTAACTAGAGAAAAAATCTTACCAAGCGTAGTGCCTCGGGCAAGGGCACGTTCGCTTGCGCGCTGAATGACCTCGCCATCAGCTGTGGGATCGCTAAAGGGCACACCAAGCTCAATGACATCAGCGCCTGCTTCAGCAATCACTTTAATCAACTCAGCCGTGCTTTCTAAGTCCGGATCACCTGCACACAGATAAATCACCAACGCGGCTCGATTCTCATGCTTAGCTTTGTCAAACGCTTTGGCAATGGCGTTCATGATTTTTTCAGCTCCTCTAACACGGTTGCCAAGTCTTTATCGCCACGTCCGGAAAGATTCACGCATACGCTGCGCACGGAAGGAAAATCGCCGCTAAGCTTAGAGAGATAGGCAATGGCATGGCTGCTTTCAAGAGCAGCTAAAATACCCTCGCTCTTTGCCAAAAGCTTGAAGCCCTCTAACGCTTCTGTATCCGTAATAGCCACATACTGAGCGAGGCCAGTATCTTTCAGATAAGCATGTTCCGGACCCACGCCTGGATAATCGAGTCCCGCACTTATCGAATGCGCTTCGGTGATTTGCCCTGCCTCATCTTGAAGCACATAGCTTTTTGAGCCATGAAGCACACCAATCCGTCCAGCACTTAGCGTGGCGGCGTGTCGGGTCGTGTTTACGCCGTCTCCTGCTGCTTCAACGCCAATTAGTTTTAACGTCCTTGTCATCCAAGAAACCATAAAACATCCCAATAGCGTTAGAGCCGCCACCCACACAGGCCACGGCCGCATCGGGCAAAGCTCCAACTTGCTTTAACATCTGCTCGCGCGCTTCTTCGCCAATCACTTTTTGAAAATCGCGCACAAGCTCGGGATACGGATGCGGTCCTGCCGCAGAACCCACACAGTAATAAGTGTTCTGCACATGGCTTACCCAATCGCGCAACGCTTCATTCATCGCATCTTTAAGCGTACGCGAGCCACTTTTGACCGCATGAACTTTTGCGCCAAGCAACTCCATGCGCGAAACATTGGGCGCTTGCCGGCGCACGTCTTCTGCGCCCATAAAGACTTCGCAAGGCAAGCCCAAAAGTGCACAGGCCGTAGCCGTAGCCACTCCATGCTGCCCTGCACCAGTCTCGGCAATGATGCGTGTTTTGCCCATGCGTTTTGCCAGCAGTACTTGACCGACCGTGTTGTTTATTTTGTGTGCACCCGTATGACACAAGTCTTCGCGTTTGAGCCAAACATCAAGATTGCATGCTTTAGAAAGATTTTTAGCGTGGTAGAGCGCGGTGGGTCTACCCACATAGTGGCAAAGCAAGTCTAAACGCTCTTTTTCAAAGACTGGATCGGCGCGCGCTTCTCGATATGCAAGCTCTAGTTCTCGCAGGGCAGGCATGAGTGTTTCAGCAACATATTGCCCACCATACACGCCAAAACGTCCTGCTTTTGTTTGTTGCAGTTCAGTCATTTGCCTTCTTCGCCTCGGTCACAAAAGCCTTTACTAGTTCTATGTCCTTTTTACCAGCCGCATACTCCACCCCGCTGGCTACATCCACAGCAAAGGGCTTTGCAGCGCGGACAGCTTGGGCCACATTGTCCAAACGAAGCCCACCTGCAAGCATGATATTTCGCTGTTTGGCAACTTCCCTAGCAAGCGACCAATCAAACTGCACGCCACCGCCACCTGGCACGTCGGGCGTATAGGCATCAAGTAAAAGATAGTCTCCCGCAAAAGCCTCATGTGTTTGCAAAATCGATTTATCTTGCACCCTCAAGGCTTTGTAGGCTTTTGGAAGCAGCGCCTCGAGTAGCTGTGGGCTTTCATGGCCGTGCAATTGCACCCAATCGAAACCTAAATCACGGCGCATCACTGCAATGTCTTGGAAAGCCTCATCGACAAATACACCGACAATCTCCACTTTGGATCCAAGCTCTTTGACAATGCGTTTGGCTGTTTCAGGGCTGCAGTAACGCTTGCCTTGCCGCCAAAAATTTAGACCCAAAAAATCGGCACCGGCATCAACACACGCCGAAGCATCCTCAAGGCTACACACACCACAGATTTTAACTTTAACAGGCACGGTTAACGAAAGAGTTAGCGCGGAAAGACCCGCTCACGCAATGGATATTTGCCGCACTCCGGACAAGTGCAAAGTTGTCTAAGGAAGTTAAAACTATAAAGACCTGTGCCATGCTTGTCTCCCCAAACAAGGCGAAGCGCGTAGTTTCCAACTTCTTGAATATCGACAAGTTCGAGATTGCCGCCTTCAACATAGGAAATCGGTCCTTCATGGCCTTGGCAATCCGCGCATGGACAATACCCGCGCAGAACCTCATGCGGATAGATGCCAGTATGACCATCGGCCCAATCGATCTGCAGCTCAGAACTTCCTTTCGGGGCCCTAAGTTCAATCGCCGTGATTTCTTTTTTAGACACCTAACTCTCCTTGCATAAAGCGCGCTGGCATGGCTCGACCTAACTGGGCTTGCGCAAAGGCCGTGAGTGTCTCTTGCGCAACAGCCAACTCTTCTTGGCTGTGTATCCAAGCACTCTGATCCTCAGTATGCAAGGACCATTCGGAACTTAGAAGAGCTCGTGAGCGTGGATTGAGCTTGAACTTGCCATGGCCACAATGACTACACACCAGCGATCCTAGCAAAGGATCAAAACGAACCGACTGCGAAAGCTTTGGCCTTCGGCCGCAATGCCCGCATTGATCGAAACACGGAGCATGCCCCAACACAGCCAAAATATGCCGCATAAAAACAAGAAGCATTTCTTCACTCTTGTTTTCTTCCCCATCAAGCAGCTCAAAAAAGCGCACCAAGTCCGCAAACAAACGCGGCTCTGGATGAGCTACTGGCAAGGTATCCCGCAGCAAGGAAAGGACGTAAGCCGCTACATCCATACGTCTTAAATCAGATAGTACCTGCCGATAAAGGCAAATAGGACTGACTTCTTCGATGGTTAAAAGATCATTCCGTCCACTTCGAAGCGTCACACTCATCAGGGTAAAAGCTTGCAGCGTTTTAAGTTGGCGACGATTGCTGCGCTTAGCACCTTTTGCAATCGCGCTAATACGCCCACCATCCTCGCAAAAGAGTGAAATCACTCGATTGGATTCACCTTGATCAACCGATCGAAGGACAAATGCTCTGCTGCGCTTTAGACCCTGCATTTATAAATGATGAACCCGTATTGAAAGAAAGTTCAATTTTATGCTCGCGATGACGTGGCCTCGTAACAATCGAAGCGGTAAGCGCAAACAAGATAGCTAAAATCACAAGAGAAATAATCAAAGCAAAACGTCGTTTGCTGGCTGCCGGTGCAGGCACCGATGAAATGCTCGTCGACTCCGCTTCCATTGGCTCATCGTTCGTCAAGGTGTAGCCCCGAACAATAATCGCATCGTCTTCTCCTAGCAGACGTGCGTAGCTTCGCAAATAGCCCCGAACAAACACAGAGCCTGGCAAAGCATCAAAACGGTCCTCTTCAATTTCACGCAGCGCACGCTCAGGAATACGCGTTGCACTTGAAACTTCGGACAGCGACATGCGATTCCGTTCACGGCGCTCACGCAAATAACCGCCTACTCCAAGCATCTGAATTTCGCTACGAATGGTCATCGTGAAGCCTCCAGATAACGACGGCAGCTTTTGCCGGTTGTGGTACTCTTCGCAATCTCTACACAGCGTTCAAAGTCGGAAATGGCATCTTCGCGATGGCCAAGCTCCGCTCGAATCTCTCCACGCAACCGCCAGGCGTCCTGGAAAAAACTCTTACAACGCGCATCGTTTTCAATCGCTCCTGTAAGGACTTCTTCAGCACGCTCGTAGTTCTTCATCGCGACATAGATTTGCCCGAGGCGGTAATGGCCCACACAAAAACGAGGTTGCAGTTGCACAGCTCGCCCTAAAGCCTGTTCAGCTTTCTGATAATCTTTTTGCTCAAAGTGGGCCCATCCGAGGTTACCCCATGCAAAATGAGGTTGCATGTTGTTCACGTCAGCAATCGCCTCTTGAAGCACTTTCTCGGCATCGGCAAAGCGCTTTTCATTAATATAGAGCGCACCAAGCATCGTCTGTGCTTCAGGTGCTAAGCCACGCCGCACGGATTCAAGTTCGTCTCTGAGTCTCAAAGCTTCTTTAAGATGCACTTCTGCTTTGCTCAAATCACGGTAGTCAACTTCAGTTAAATACAAATGGCCAAGTTGCAAATGAGCTTCGGCATTTTCCGAATCAAGCTCCAAGGCTGTTTGATAGTGCTGAAGCGCACCTGGGATATTGCTTTCTTGACGCATACCGGCAGCCAAATGCATTTCGGTCACGGATCGCTCGGCATCACTTTGTCCCTGTCTGCCTCCGCAAGCACTTAAGAGCATAAAAAGCAAAGCCAGGGTTAGCATGCACAATGTAGGTCTACGACGCATAGCGGCACATCTTACGATCGAAACGCTCAAGGTTCAACAAGACAGACATGTCATGTTTTTAGGCCATTTTTTGCCATTCATGGCCGTTTTCACCTCATTTTTTTGCCACTTCTGTCATATTGGCCCTCAGCTCATCGACTCTTTTTTCTATTCTTCGTAAGCTTCGACCGCAACCGGCTGAGGAGAAAAACAACTTGAATTCCCACCAGAAGCACCGGCTTTTGTTGGAGGGAGGTTTCCTATGGTTAGAATGAAATTAATGAGTAGCTTCGCCTTGATCGGGATGGCAGTCGCGCTCAGTGCATGTGACGACGATCAACTGAGCGCTGAGCATAGCGTAACGCTCGTCGGTCAAATCTATGATGGATCAAACGGCACAACGTTAAGTGATTACACGCTTGAAGTGATTGTGGGAGATCGGACGCTAAAAGGTTCGGTCGACACGGATACTGGTCGCTTTCGCGTTAAAGGCCTGAGTGCATTTGATGATTATGTCGTTAGCATCGTCGCTGATGGGTACCGGGCTTTTGAATCCCGCAATAGCATGGTCGGTGTTCCGCATTCGCTCTATGGTGCGCAAGATATTGCTCAAACCAAAACACATCAAACCTTATTCTTTGAGAGTTATTTGTTTCCGACGTCCATTGAAGCACCTGCGCTGGATGTCTCGATTCGTGCCAGTGACGATACAGACAAAAAGCTCAGCGGAACAATCCGACTTCGACCTTCTGGCGCATCCGAGGTTGAGCTCGGCGCAAGCAGCGTGAGCGGTCAAGTGTGGGGTAACGATCTTGATTTGCAACAAGAGGTTATTTCAGACAGCTTTGCCGAGGGTGAAATTTCGTTTGAAGCGGGCCGTCTAGTCTACGGCGTAACCTACGTTATTGATGTGTTCGGCGTTGCTGGTTATCGCAGTGCAAATTACTATAGCGCGACTTCTGGAAGCACACTTGCGGTGACCATTGTTGTATCACCACAGGCTGATAACCCGGTGGAACTGGATAGCAACGATGCAGACGGTTGTGTGCTCCCAGATATTAGTGGAGCCTCCTTGCCAGACGCTGCTTCGGCTAAGATCACTCTGACCTTCACCTCCGACATCGAACTTGTTAGCGAAAGCGATGCACAAGGATATGTAAGCGACTATTTCAGTATCATATCACCGGATACCGACATCGATACGGAAAGAAACACCCTTGATAGCACCGATAACGGCTCCGCCATCACGGTAGATGGCAACAAGCTTGTGCTTTCTTGGAATCCAGCAACCGGTCTAGCTGGCACCGATGGCACCTGGGATCCTGACGATGCACTCACACGAGTCAATTATGAAGGACTGACGTACATCGAAGTGCAACGCGTCGGCAGCCCTGGCTCCGTTCGCTATCTTGGAGAGCTCGGGATTAGCTCACTTTACTGCGAGTAAGTAGCGAATCGCATGGCACAAAGGTGAGGTGTGTACACACCTCACCTTTGCTACCACCGTGTAGCTTTCGGGCCCACCCACAACGCCAATTCGTTTTGGGCTACCCTTTTTTCTCTATGGTACGCCAGCGTTTAACTTTTTTCGTGTCATAGTTAGCAAAAAGGTAGACGGGCTATCAGCCCAGGAGAGTTCGCCATGCTGCGTGCCGCTGGAATCATGTGCTTCAACGGAGTCTTGATCGTGTGTTGCATGCTGCTAGCATCGGCCTGCAGTGTTGATAGCACGGGGCTAAACGATCCGGACGGCGGGCAAAATGACGATACGCTTGGATTGGATACCAACGATGCAAACAGCAGCAGCGAAGATAGCGACAGCGATGGGGTACTGGACAGCGAAGACAATTGCCTAACTGTCGCCAACGCCAATCAGTTAGACACCGATGGCGATACCATCGGTAACGCATGTGATAACTGTTTCACCGTTGCCAACTACGATCAAAGCGACGCGGATCAAAACGGTCTAGGCGATGCTTGCACAGGTACACTTTTTGCTACCGCCGATGATGATGAAGACGGTGTCCTCAACTACCTCGACAACTGTGTTCTTACCCCGAACATCGATCAGCTGGATACCGACCAAGACTCGATTGGAGACCTGTGTGATAATTGTCGCTACATCGCAAACACAGATCAAGTCGATGCAAATCACAACGGCGTAGGCGATGTGTGTCAAAGCGCAAACCATCCCAATGACGATAGCGATGGCGACGGAAAATCGGATGATTTTGACAATTGTCCGGAGCTAAGCAACCCAAGCCAAAGCGATTCAGACGGAGATGGCATAGGCGATGCTTGCGATAGCTGTCTCACCTACTACGACCCATCGGATGCATGCAATGGTGTTGTGTTCGAGGACGCCGACGGTGACGGTATGTCCGATGGCGAAGATCGTTGCCCGCTGATTTCCGGAAGTGCCGGCGATGCAAACCATCTCGATCCGGACAATGACAACATCGGCAGTGGTTGCGACAATTGCCCAGACACCTACAATCCAGGCCAAGAGATTGAATATTGCCAAGTGATTAACCCGGCAGAAGCATGTCAAAGCGCCAGCAGCGATACCAACGTGATTGCTCCCAATCTGGTTTTTGTCATCGATGAGTCCGGATCCATGGATGGCAGCCGAGAAGATACATGGGAGACCGCGTTGGCGCCGGTTGCTTCAAGTGGTGGGGGATTGGCTGAGCAACTCAGCAACGGAAACTACAATCTCGCCGCCAGTCATTTCGCCGGGAGCAACAACTGTAGCGCCTTTCCTACGACAACCATGCAACTAAGCACGCCAACAAACTTTTCAACTCTAAACCCAAGTTGTGCCGGGAGCTACGCCACATGTTTCGAATCCGCCGCAAACCTTAATCCCAGCGGATCAACTCCCACACCAGCAGCACTCCAAGGCGTGCTCAACGGAGCATTGTACGAGCTCAACGGCAACGCGAACACGGATCCCGACAGCGCCCGACGTGCCAAAGCTGTGCTGCTTGTTACCGACGGTGTGCCCACGGCCTGCCCAGACTCCGGCACGAACAACACAGGGCCCCTCAACAATACCATGCGTGCTACGATTTCAGCAGCCTTGGCGCTTGCTCGAACGGACACCGATCCCGATGCCATCAAAGAAAACTTTGTACCTGTCTATGTCCTCGGGTTTGACAATGTCAACGTGGACATGATGCAGCTTATGGCGAACGCAGGGGATCCAGGTCATTTTGGACCTTATCAGCTCTGCGATACAAACAATGGATACAATGCTTCGGGAGATGGATGCATTTGCAACGACGGCACCGGAAGCCAAAGCATTGTAAACCGAACGCCCAACAATACACGTTATCGACCCACAGGTTGCATTCCTTGGAATAGTCTCAGCAAGAGCGACTGGTTTTCAATTAGCGACGTCAACTCCATCGTGTCAGCTGTTGCTTCGATTGTTGCACGAACGGCAAGCTGCGAGTTGACGCTCGCAGGAGCAGAGCCTGGAAACCCGGACTTAGTTACCGTACAGCTCGCTGGCGATAGTACCGCTACTCAATCTTTTTCCCAAGATGCAAGTAATGGCTACACCCTGAGTGGAAGTGATTTAACCTTGAATGGAACCGCCTGTGAGACTCTTGAGAGTGCAGTAATGACCGACGCCACGGCCCGTGTCGAAGTGCTTATGGCATGCGCATGTACCCTAAACGAAGAAAGCTGCGATAATATAGACAACGACTGCGACGGTTATGTTGATGAAGGATGTTCGACAAGTCCCAACTTGAGCTGTGAAGATGTCCATGGCTCATCGGCATCGGAATGCTGCATGCCTACCGCAGAAATATGCAACAGCGTTGATGATGACTGCGACTCCGAGATCGATGAAGGCTGCACCGCGCATTGCCAAGCCTTCAGTGAAGTGTGTGATGGCGTCGATAACAATTGCAACAACCAGATTGATGAGGGTTGCATTAGTTGCACTATCCCTAGCAACGAAGTCTGTGATGGCTTGGACAATGACTGCGACGGCACAATCGACGAAGGCTGCGGGCCCGGACCCGATCCGGTTTTTTAGCTACGAACTTCCAAAGTCCTTATATTGCTTTCGTTTTTCGGTAGCATAATTGAAGCGGCGCGCGCGGGTCATTCATGTCATACTTGGATACGATGACCTATTTCAACTTCCTTAGGAGCTGTTCCATGAAATTTCATCTGATATTCTTCACTTGCGCCACCTTTTTATGGCATTGCGGTGTTGACCCAAACAATGCACCGGAGGGCGGACAAATCGGCGATCATTGCGAAGAAGGAAGCTGCGCTGTGGATTTAAAGTGTGGCGTTGCTTCGATGGAATGCATGCTCATGGAGAGTTGCGTCGACTCTACCGGAGCTGCTTTTGAGGATAACTGCCGCAGTGGTCAAAACTGCGTCACCGACAAAACCAGCGACCAATTTGGAACCTGCATTCCTGGTGAAGACTGCAACAACGAATTTGCTCCGGAACGCTTGCCACCCAATGTGATCATCGTGCTTGATCGAAGCGGCTCGATGGACGAAACCATCGGAGGGCAAACAAAATGGGACATTGCCAAAGGCACTGTCAATCAGATTGTCACAAACTTCGGAGCAGATATCCGTTTTGGGCTCGCACCTTTCTCTTCGTGCGTTAATGGACAAGCCTGCAGTGCGGGACAAATTGCGGTTGACGTTGCTGATTCCAACAGTGACATCGTGACCTTCTTGGATAGCAAGGATATCGATTACTTGTGCCAAAGTGGTGTGGACGAAACCAGCCTCGGCACCACCATGGATTCTCTTGGAAACGATAGCTCTTGGATACAAGATGGGCGTGAGCACGCATTGCTAGTGATTACAGACGGCGTCGATAACTGCGGCAACAGTGGCCCTACGGTCGCCACCACGCTCCTAGCAAGCGATCCCTCGATACGTACCTTTACGGTTGGTTTCAGTGGCGATGTCAATTCTCTCGACATGAATACTCTGGATTCTATCGCAGCAAACGGAGGCACTGGCGATGCTTATGAAGCAAACAGCGCCAACGCCCTCGAGCAAGCGCTTGGCGAGATTGCCGCATCAGCTGCCCTCACCTGCACCTTCACATTAAAAGACAATATACCTGGTGCAAACAGTCAGCTCTACGTCTATTTTGATGACTCATACGATGAAGTAGCAGAAAATGCCTCCGACGGCTGGACTTACGATGCCGAGACAACCACTGTCACTTTCCACGGCCCTGCCTGCGATCAAATCAAAGACGGCACTGTCCAGAGCGTAAGCATTTCCTACTACTGCCCGCGTGGTGTGTTTTAGCCAACGTCGAGCGCGCGCTGATGCAGCGCGCGCACTACAGACCGAAATGTCGTCTAAGCAAATGCTCCTTTGTAGCTTGGTATCAAAGCGTTTTAAAGGAACATGGTCTGCTCCATTTTCGACGTAGTATGACGATATTGAGACGTAATTTCAGTCAGCATTCGTGGGCACAATAATTGCAAATCAATGGATCGTGCGACACCCTTATGCAGTTAGCCTGACGGTCATTTGGAGTATTGCAAGCTGCACAGGCCAGTTGGTTGAACCTTCTCCAGGCGATCATGACGTTATCAACACGACTGGCTCTCTGGGAGGGAAAACCGAAACCATTAATCAAGATAGCCCTGCACGTTGTGGTGACACCATTTGCGGCGGCATAGAAACCTGCAACAACTGCGAAGAGGACTGCGGAGTTTGCCAAGTGATGATGCAGCCATCCACTTGTAACGATGGTGTGTGCGATGACGCCGAGACCTGCGGCAATTGTGAAAGCGACTGTGGAGCCTGTGACGAGCCACTCTGGTTTGCTGATGCAGACACCCTCGGTCTGAGCGTCTGGGAGGCTGAAGAAGAAGGTGCTCCAGATGGTCTTAGCCTCGTATCCGATCCCAGCTCTATGTTTGGACAAGTCTATCAAGCAAAACTTCAAAAAGGCGTATACAATGGCGGAAAATATCGCTCTGAGTTCCGCGGCGCCGAAGACTCAAACGGAAACAAGATCGCAGGAACTGCAACGACTGGATCCTTTGATGGAAGCGAGCGCGGCTACAATGATCTGTATTTTGGTTTTCGTAGCTTTGTCAGCCAAGGAACTTATTTTCGGGCCAGCAGTTCAAACTCCGGAAACATTCTTCAATTCAAAGGCGATTCAAGCTGCGGCGGGCCAGTCGTGGGTCTAACTGTCAAAGACGACCATCTTACCCTACGTACCGAACTCGATAATGCTTACGATTCCGGCAATCGCATTTGGCAAGGTCCTTTGATCGAAGATTACAAAGGGGCATGGCATGAGTTTGTGATTCATGTGCATTTCAGTAAAAACGAAAACGAGGGTATGGTAGAAATCTGGTACGACGGCATAAAACAAACAATGATCAACGGCGATCAGTCAATCAATGTCGCCACCATGTGTCCCGATGACCAGTACGTACGTCTTAAAATGGGTCTTTACAGTCTCGATCTCGATGACGCTCAAGCCGGCACCGAGGCTTACCACTGGATCGAAAGCCCCCGCATCGGCCAAAGCTTTAGCGCAGTTGTTCCGCGCTAGCTGCGGTTGTTAATTTACCTTCTCACTTCGCTCTCTTTTGACTATGCTCCTGGCATGATTCGTAGCGTTGCTTTGGTTCTCGTTTTTGGGATGGCTTGTTCGCGCTCAGGCTCCGGAACAAGTGAATTTACGACACAGCAAATGTGGGCCATCGGGAATATGCAAAGGCCCAAGCAACAGGGTAACACTGTTGTGTTCCAAAACGACCGTGGCGTAGCACGCGTTGCTTTTGTAAACGAGAACGTGGTGCGCGTACGCTATTTGCCCAATGGTGAAAAAGAGCATTTGCGCTCTTTCGCAGTTGTCGACCAAAAAAATGCACCGGTATCTCCACGCGTAACAACCGGCAGCAGCTCGACCGAAATACAAAGCTCGGCTTTACGCGTCATCGTTCATCACGAACCCTTTCGCGTTGAGTTTTTTGATCACAAAGGCCGCTCTCTTGATACAGACGATCCTTCGCGAGGAGTCTTCCATGTAGGACACCAAAGCAAAGTCTGGAAACGCCTGCTTCCCGATGAACATATTTATGGTTTCGGCGAAAAATCGGGTCCACTCGATAAACGTGGCATGCAGCTTGGTGGAGCAAGCTACACCATGTGGAACTCAGACACACCGGGTTACGATGGTTCAACCGATCCGCTCTACATCTCTGTCCCTTTTTTTATGGTGATGCGCGAAGGCCGCAGCCACGGCATTTTTCTTGATAACACCTATCGCACTCATTTTGACATCGGCAAGGAACAACCCGATTTGCTCTCGATGAGTATTGGCGGAGGCGAACTCGACTACTATTTTATCCAGGGCCCGGAACCTAAGAAAGTCACCGAACGATACACTGAGCTTACGGGACGCATGCAGCTGCCGCCGATGTGGGCGCTCGGTTTTCATCAATGCCGGTACAGTTATTATCCCGAGGCAAAGCTGCGCGCAATTGCGGATAATTTTCGAAAGCGAAACATACCGGCCGATACCTTGTGGCTTGATATCCACTATCTCCAGGATTATAAACCCTTCACTTGGGATACAAAACGTTTTCCCGATCCAGCAAAACTCATTGCGGATCTAAGAAAGCAAAATTTTCGCGTGGTGAGCATCATTGATGCGCATCCCAAAAAAGAAGTCGGCTATCACGTTTACGATCAAGGGATCGCAGGCGGGCATTTTGTAACCAACAAAGATGGAAGCATTTACGAGGCCCCCGTTTGGCCCTCGATGGCGGAGAACAGTCCGGCAGATAGCGTCTTTCCGGATTTTAGCTCCAGTAAAACGCGTGATTGGTGGGGAAGTCTCTACAAACCTTTGCTCGACATCGGCATTGCCGGCATTTGGAACGACATGAACGAGCCTGCTGTGTTCAATACAGCCACGGGCACCTTTGCGCTCGATGTCCAACATAAGAACGACGGACGACCCACGGACCACCGCGAGATTCACAATGTCTACGGCATGCTCATGACACAAGCCACCCATAGCGGTCTCAAACAACTTCGACCGGAAATGCGACCCCTTGTCCTTAGTCGCGCCAGTTTTGCTGGTGGACAACGCTATGCAGCGGTGTGGCCGGGGGATAATCAAAGCAGTTGGAACGCACTAAGGCAAAGCATCCCCATGCATATGGGACTAGGGCTTTCAGGCTTCGCTTTTGTCGGCAGCGATGTTGGTGGATTTATGGGGGCGCCTACCTCCGAGCTTTTCACACGCTGGCTTCAATCGGCCGTATTTAGCCCCTTTTTTAGAGCGCACACGACCTTTGGCACGCCCGATCAAGAACCCTGGTCTTACGGCAAAGACCACGAAGCGCTAAACCGTGCTGCTATCGAGATGCGTTACCGATTTTTACCTCACATTTACAACGAAATGAGACTGGCATCGCAGACAGGCATCCCAGCACTTCGTCCGTTGTTTATGGAGTTTCCGCTCGATGAACAAAGCTGGCGCAACAGTGAACTTAGTATGTTTGGAGATTCACTCTTGCTTGCACCGGTACTTTGGCCAGGCGTAAATACCCGTGAAGTCTACCTTCCAGAAGGCACGTGGTTCGATCTGCAAAGCACCACTACCTACGAAGGAGCTCAGACACATACACTTCAAGTCACACTAAAAAGCATCCCTATTTTTGTCCGAGAGGGCGCTTTTATATTTACAAAAGATCAAGTGCAATTCAGTGATGCGCTTGCCGACAAAGCGCTTCGCGTTGATATCTTTCCTGCTAACGATTCTTCCAAGGAGTATTATGAAGATGACGCTTTAAGTATGGCCTATAAAGCTGGCGATTATTTGCTAAGACGTTTTTCGCAACATCGCGACAAAGAGCACATTGACATTAAAATCGAAAAAATTGAGGGCGAGTTTCAGCCAAAGACACGGCAATTAATCTTACAGATTCATGGCCTGCAGGGCTCTCCGAAAACCGTTCAAATCAATGGTAAAATCCTCGACAAGAAAAACGGCAAAAGCTTTAGCGTTGAGTCCAATGGAACGCTAACCTTGCCACTTAAAGACAGTTTAGAGTCGAAAGAAATAAAAATACAGCTCTAAACAAATTCTCTATTCGCGATCGCCACGCACCTCTTCTTTGACGCCTAGCAATTCATAAAGACGCTTCAGTGCATCAACGTCCATGATGACCAACTGTTCTTGTTGAATTTTAATGTAGCCGCCTTCTCGCAGTTGCAATACTACTGCTTTAACAGCATCGACATCGAGCCCCGCTCTACCGGACAGTTCCAAGGGTGAAAGATCCAAAGTCAAAGGGCTTGCTTTAGACTTTGAAGCGCCAGCGAGCTTGAGTAATGTATTGATCACGCGTGAAGGATGGTCACGAAGCATGCTGTTTTCGAGACGTTCCTCTGCGTCCCGCAAGCGATGCACCAATTGCTCAAGCAGCCTAAATCCAACGTCCGGGTTATTGGAAAGCAACATGCCAAAGGTTTCTCGATCGAAAGCAAGGGTGGTGACGTCACTGAGCGCAATCGCGCTATTTGCCCGTACACCTTTTGAAACGAGCGCATCTTCACCAAACAACTCACCCGGCCGTAAAACCGACATCCCGCGCTCAATCCCACGGATTTGTTTGGCGAGGCGAACGCGACCTTCTTGAAGCAAATAGCAAAGGTCACTTGCATCACCTTCGTGAAAAATGCTCTCTCCAGCGCGATGTTCACGCCCGTAGGACTCAAAAAGCCGTTTTCGTTCTACTTCATCCAGCTGTTGCTGCATGCTCGCCAGTATTCGATTAGAGCCACAGATTTGCAAGTGCTTTTGGTGATTTGCTATTTGGCTCGTTGCTTTGCAAGCCAGGTGTTCGATAAACATTTTTTAAGTTGGTGGGCTCTTTAGCTTTGACTGTTTGTACCGCTGCGCAGCAGCGCTCCAAAGAGGGGATTCACAACAATCCCCTCCCGAGCGCGCTTCGCGCGTCGGCTCCCTCCCCTGCGGGCTCGCGCTGCTCGCGGGGTGATTGGGTAGGTAATTTTGGAACTGGTTAAGTTTTTAGCTTTAACTGGTTGGACCGCTGCGTAGCAGCGCTCCAAAGAGGGGATTTACGACAATCCCCTCCCGAGCGCGCTTCGCGCGTCGGCTCCCCTCCCCTGCGGGCTCGCGCTGCTCGCGGGGGTGTGGGGTTAGGAAGTATATGTCTACACTGAATCACGAAGACAGCGGGCTAACTCTGGGTTTAGATCTTTTGGTACAAAGTCTGTCTGCTTGAGGTCGACGCCGAAGGCTTGAGCAAAGGTGCAGGCCGTAAGATAGGCGCCAGCCAATGAGGCGTGATGACCATCTTCATCGTAAAGCTCAATACCAGGAAAATGCTGCAAGACCTTCCACCATTTCTCGCCAACCGGGATAACGCTTGCATCAGACATCGCGGCAAGTTTTTGATAGGCACTACTTATCTTTTCGAGCATCCGTTCAGGATTTTCACCAGACCATGCCGATTGATACAGCTCGTGACCGGCTTTGCGTGGCCAAGTTTGAAAAAGGAGAGGTTTTGCTCCAATGCGATGCGCTGCCCGCACAAAGCGCAAACCATACCAATAAAACTTCAATCCCGAATGCAAAGGGTCGCTGCTACGCTCCTGCACAACAACGTGATTCCAATCGCCCTCTTCAACTCTTTTTCGACTCTTCATCTTGCGCCAATGCAAACGTAAGTCCACGCCACCACGCGCTGAATACTCGCACTCCATCGGGATTTGGCCTTGAGCAAGTGATTGCACTAACTTTGGCATCTCGTGATAAAATGTGTAGCTGTTACCGATAAACAGCACGCGTAACACTCGCTGCGCCATCGCCAACTAACCTTCTGCAAGATGACAAGCCACTTGATGTCCTGCTTGAAGCTCGCGAAGCTCAGGTGCTTGCACATCACACAAACCCTTTTGCGCGATGGGACAACGTGGATGAAAATGACAGCCACTCGGCGGTGTAATCGGACTCGGCACATCGCCCTTCAATATCAACCGGGTCTGTTTTCGGTCTGGATCGGGCACTGGAACCGCACTCAGCAGGGCTTTCGTATAAGGGTGCGCTGCTTCTTCGTAGAGCCGTTGCGAGGAGGTGAGCTCAACGATTTTGCCCAAGTACATCACCGCCACGCGCTCTGACATGAATTCAACTACTTTTAGATCGTGAGCAATAAATAAATAGCTCAGCTCAAATTCTTCCTGCAAGTCTTTGAGTAAGTTAACCACCTGAGCTTGAATGGAAACATCAAGCGCACTCACCGGCTCATCGCACACAATAAACGAAGGCTCGACAGCAAGCGCTCTTGCAATCCCTATGCGCTGCCTCTGACCACCGGAAAACTCATGTGGATAGCGATTCGCATGTTCTTTTCGAAGGCCGACACGTTCGAGCAGTTTCTGAACGCGATCTTTTGCATCTTTACGTGACTCAACCAAGTGATGCACATGCATGGCTTCGCTTAGCGCAGAGCCAATCGACATCCGCGGATTGAGCGAGCTGTAAGGATCTTGAAACACGATTTGCATGCGCTTGCGCAGTGGTCTCATGGCCTTAGTGCTAAGTTCGGTAAGTTCCTTGCCTTCAAAAAAGATGCGCCCCGCCGTGGGCTCGAGCAGCCTTAGAAGCAAACGTCCAAAAGTGCTTTTCCCGCAGCCTGACTCGCCCACAAGCCCAACGGTCTCCTTCGGAAAAACGTCCAAGCTAACGCTATCGACAGCCTGAAGATAGACCGGCTTTCTTCCGAGAAAGCCACTCCGTACTTTAAATTTCTTACTCAGATGATCAACGTGAACCAAGGCTTCAGTCATGAAATCTGCTCCGCCTGCGCAACAAAGCATGCCACTTCATGATGCTCTTCAATGGACAATAAATCGGGCTCTTTCTCGCGGCAGCGATCGATCACACGCGAGCAGCGATCCTGAAAACGACAGCCCTTGGGCAAATCGCGAAGATCTGGAACGACACCTGCAATCGTAGGCAATCGTTTCGCTTTGGTATTGTCTTTGTAGCCCGGCACGCTTCGCAAAAGGCCTTGTGTATAAGGATGCGACGGGTTCTTAAACAAATCACGACTAAGAGCATGTTCTACAACTTTGCCGGCGTACATGACCACAATTTCATCGGCAAACTCAGAGACCACGCCGAGATCATGAGTCACAAGTAAAATGCTCATGCCCCGCTCCGCTTGTAGCTTTTTGAGCAGTTCCAAAATCTGCGCTTGAATAGTCACATCAAGCGCCGTCGTGGGTTCATCGGCAATCAAAAGCTCAGGATCGCAGCTAAGCGCCATCGCGATCATCACACGTTGGCGCATCCCGCCAGAGAGTTCGTGTGGATAACTGTGAACGCGCTCCGATGGCGACGGAATACCGACTAAACCAAGCAGTCGCACAGCTTTCTTATATGCATCTTTTCGAGTCATGCGCTGATGCACCCGGATGCCTTCAACAATCTGCTGCCCTACCGTGTAGACAGGATTAAGAGACGTCATCGGCTCCTGAAAAATCATTGCCATACGGTTGCCGCGCAAACGTCGCATCGCTTTATTCGAAAGAGCCAACAGTGGCTGCTCATCGAAACGAATCTCGCCACGAGCAATCTTGCCAGGCGGCTCAGGAATAAGTCTCATAATGGCCAGCGAGGTTACACTTTTACCGCACCCGCTCTCGCCGACCACGCCAACAACGCTCCCTTTATTGACGCGAAAAGAGACGCCATCGACGGCACGCAGCACCCCTTCGTCGGTACGAAAATCAACCGCAAGGTTCTGTATGTCTAAAAGAGGACTATCCATAGCTTCGAACGTTATAGCATTTTGGCGCTATTCGCTCATCTTTTGATAAACTTCTTCATTCGCACAGGTTTTCCTCGAGTGTCATACCGGGCCGGGCCTCTTGATCAAAGATTGTAGATTCTATCGAAACGTTGAGGTCGATTTTTTTGAACTTCAAAAGCACCTCGCTCCCTCGGTAACCATCAAAAAACTCAACGCGATGTGGCATCGCAATCCCCATGGCATGGCCGGGCAGAGAAAGCACCTTGTACTCATCGTAGAGTACTTTCCACTGCCGCCTGTTTTGTGAGTCATAAAGCTCAATGCGCACAAGCCTTAGACGCTGCTCTTCAATACTTTTATCGCGATCGGCTCCGCGCACATCAAAGTCGATTTCTTGGCGACGGCCATCTTTTGAATAACGCATCAAACGATAGTAGCCTTCGGAAGTGCACATCATACTCGTGCGCGCTGCAGGCATCTCAGGCACTTCAGCAAAAAGCAGTTTGCCAAGCTCTTCAGCACTTAGATTCATCCCAATCAGCCGTGCAATGTTGCCCGGACACGTTAAGCCAGAGCTAAACTTTTTGGCCTTAAAATCACTGAACTGAAAACTCGGACCTTTGCTGGTCAGAATAGCTGCCGGACCAAACTGCGTAAGCATATCAAAGCGTACACGATCAGGCCGCATAACAAACATCATCACCGTCCCTTTGATGCGACCATGACGATCGTATTGCTCCACGCGTGCTTCAGCCCTGAGCGATGACAAATAGGCATGCATGCTTTGATGCAACTGCAACGCCTGCTTTACCGAACGAGGCGACTTCGAAGGACAAGAACGCGCGCCGCAACCAAGAAGCGCGCAACTAAGCACGAAAAAAAGCACTCGAATCATATGCCCGGCACCCTAAGCAGTCATGCCAAATTAGACAACAAAAAAGCCAAAAGATGACAATTGTGGCAATTTTTTGCCCCAATTTATGCCACTTCAGTCAAACACAGCCTACCAAAGTGGGGCCTCGAAACCCACTGCCGATCGGATAAGAGCTCCGAGGGTGTGAAATTGCGAAAAAAGCGTGCTGGGATCAAAACGGCGTGATCGGATGAAGGGGGTATGCCAAGCGAGACCAGCATCGAGACCTTATACGGGATGTACGGGCATGTGCTGCGAGCCGATAAGCGTGCCAAGCAGTTGCCGTATGAATGGATAGGGCAGGCTTTGGAGCAAACAGGCAGTGCCACGGTTCGACGTCTGCGTTTACCGATGGAGCAGGTGATTTGGGTGCTCATCGGGATGGCGTTGGTTCGCGACCGCCCCACCAGCGAAGTGGTGCGCGAGTTAGATTTGTCGCTGCCTTCGGACAAGGAAGTCGCCAAAAGCAGCATCACCCAGGCACGGCAGCCCGTGGGAGTCGAGCCACTGCAGTGGCTTTGCGAAACCGAGCGCATTGCACTGGGATAAGCAAGCGGAGCATAAGGACTTTCATGGACTGAAGGTCTATACGATGGATGGTTCGTTATTTCATTGCGACGAAAGCGCGACGAACGACAAAGCCTTTGGCACAGCGAGTGCTGGGGATTATGGCCCGAGCGGCTATCCCTTGTGCCCGATGGTCATGCTCAGTTCGGTGAAAACCCATCTTGTCACGGCAGCTGCGTTTAGAGGGTGTCATACAAGAGCTTTGGGGCCTGCTGCTTGCTCAGAACTTGATTCGTTACCGGATACTAAGCGTCGCGCAAAAACGACGCTGCTCGCCTTTGCGCATCAGCTTTGTGATTGTCATGCGTATGATTGCCCTTGAGTGGATGTTTTGTGCCATCGTCACTCCGGGAAGTATTCCGAAAAAACTCATTGCCCTGCAGAAACAAACCGAACTCTTCATCTTACCCACTCGAAAGAAGAAAAGTAGCTGTCCACGCGCGCTTAAATCCAAGTCTTCCAAATACCCGAGAAACCGCCACTTTTCGCCACCTGGGGCCTTAAGTGACCCGCATGGCTCCTCCATGCCCCCATGAAAACACTTAACTATCTAACTTTACGCTTTTCTTACCTATGTGATTTTGGCTGCGCAGGGACTGTTCATGAGGATTACTCGACCGTGAAGGGAATATACCTGGGTATATCAAGCTGGCTTTCGAACCAGGTGATGTTTTCTTTTTTGAGATCGATCTTCAATTCGTGCATTCCGGGGCTTGAGGGTGCTTGAATTTGCAAGTCAACGGTGATGCTTTGGGACGGAGCGACGTCTTGGGACAGTAGCTGTGCGATGGGATAGGGGCTTTGTCCGTCGATGGTAGCTCCTATGCCATAAGGATTGACGCCACTAGCTTGCCAAGTATCCCAGCCATCGTTCCGAATGGTTACACTAAATGCCACGAGCTGATTGGGCTTAACCGTTTTTGGAAAGGTGTCTTGCAGGTAGCTGGCTCGATAGTTGTTGTTGGAACCCAGGTATTGCCGAAGCAAATAAAAGAAAGTGTAGGGATCGACAATCCGGTAGTCACGACCGGGCGTTTGCCTTTTCAGTTCGTCGATATAGGTTTGGACTGTAGCTCGACCCATGAAGATCGATCGTGCGATCCAAAAGTTAGGCGCACCCGCATGGTACGTGTGTTGCGCGAGGAACTGTTGGACAGCCACGACAGGATCATCCTCGGGATGAAAATAGGCTCGGACATTGATCATTGGTACACGGTTTTGTATCCGGATATCTCCGCCATCGCCGTCCGAGGGGCTGGTGCCTAGGCCATCACCGCTAAAAGCTGACATCATGTCAAGTGCTTCGGGGCTCAGGAGGGCCTTTTGGTCTATGTTATGTGTGAAAATAGTGAAACCAGTAATGCTTAAGCCGTAACGGTCGTAGGCTCGAGAAGCCAGCTGTGCCATGGCTATCTTTTCTGAAAAAAGATTGGCATCAAAGTAGCCGTAACCAGCTTCGCCAACAAAATAGTCGTGTTGGGTTTTGGTTCTTAAAATGAACGTCAATTGCTGTGGTGCAAGGTCAAAAGTGTTGGGGTTAATCAGCCAAGCCACTGGGAAACTTGGGCTTGTGCTTTGCTTCAAAATCTTTGAATCCTGCAGCGCAATATGTGCGGGGCCCGCCGATTCATAGTCGGCCATGGCGACCAAGAGATAGACCACCCCATTGATTGCATTACTTCCTTGTGCGGGCGCAACCGCTTGAGCATTGAGATTGTAGTGGTGTTGATCGTTTTTCAGATGGGAAAAGAAGCTCATGTTAGGCATTTGGCCGATGGAGTCACCCGAAGCGCCACTTTCGGCAGCTTCAAGGACGTTGGTGTAACCATAGCTAGATAGTAAATTGACGAACCGATGTTCGCTGACATAAGGGGGAGGAAGGTTATCTGTGGACAGACCACAGTTTCTCCAACTGCTGTATTTGTAAGGCCAAGGCGGAAAGCCATAAGCATACTTAAGTCCACTTGTGATTCGATTGGCAGCCTGTAGAACATGATTGGCCGTGTGCCAATCCGAATTGATTGAAGCCAGAGGATCGTCACAGGGCGTATAATCTTGCAGAACGGCTAAATCAACGATGATGGCTCTATTGGAGACGTAGTAGTTGATGTGGCTGGTCATGTTGTTGAGCCATGACTCATTTGTGACGGTTGTTGAAAAAGAATCCAGCGACCATGCCACGTGTCGTGTATCAAGTTTGGCCGTGTTGATATAAGTTTCGGTTAGCCAGCGGTAAACGTTGCTTTTAGGTCCAAAGTCGCCCAAAGCCGGGTAGTTCGGAATACCGGGTTGTGTAAAATCCAAGGCGTATAAATCTTCGGTGACAGGCAACGCAAGCGCGTGCCCAAGCTTTTGATACAAAGAGCTAGGGTCCATCGAATAACGAACGGCAAGCGAAGAAGTTGCGCCGGCGATGCTGGCAGCGGCCAGGGAGGTCGCATGAACGCGCGAATCCCAAACGACAAGGCCTTGAAGATCATCAAGAAAATAGTTCGCAATCAGATCGTCGATCGACAAGCTTGCATCGGAGCTTTGGTCGGTTTCTTTAAAGCGTAGAATGGCTCGTCCATCAAGTTCCTGAAAATCAGACCTGCATTCGAAAGTTGAGCTCGGGTCACAAAGCTCAGAAAACCAGTTTTCATCCACATTGATGGTGCCTTCGTCGCGACGCAACTGAACGTAAACAAAATACAAGCGCGGCACATTGCGGTTGACGATGCCTTGCAGAGTTTGAAGCGTGAGCATGCGATCGAAATACTCAAGAGCCAGAGAGGGGGTTTGCCCCTTGTTGGCAAAATGACGGATATCATACACAATAATGGGATAGTTCGTGTCTTGATCGTCAATGGAGGCATCGGTTGGTAATGGGTCAGCATCTGGCAACGAAACATCCGGCGAGCTCGGACCCAGTCTAGGGATTTGTCCGTCACACGAAACACTGAGACACAAGCCTATCAGCAGAGTCAATCGAACAAGTGTTTTTTGCAAATCAATCACATAAGTTACCTTAGCACTCGGAAGCCAATAGTCGAGTTGATTTCTCGGCGAGAATACTTTGTTTGATATGCAGTCGATGATGGCAACTGGGTGCGGAGATGGCGCCAGTACCGCTGGGTATTTCCTCAACACCACGTATCGAAGTGGCTGGGTTTTCCGTGTTTGCCGACAGCCGCATCGATGCCCAAGACAAGCGTGCTCGCACCCGATTGTGCCCCTACTTGTCCAGGCCGCCTGTGGCCACCAAACACCTGCGTCGCTATCGCTATGGCAAGCTCATCTATATACTCAAGCGACAATAGGCGGACGGGACCGAAGCGGTGGTGTTTGAGCCGCTTGATTTGACAACCAGCCTCTGCGCCTTGGTGCCGCCGCCGCGGTCTCATCTTTTGCGCTACCACGGCGTGCTGGCCGCTCATGCCAAAGAGCACGGTCAAGTCGTGCCAGGTCTGCTGGACGAAGAGCCCGGAGCGCAGCTCCACTTGTGGGGCGATGACCCTGCAGAAACCCCTGGGCCAAATTCCTGGCAACTGTGTTCTAGATAGATGCGAGCGCGTGCCCATCTTGCAGTGGCCACATGAAAATTAAGGAATTTGTGGATGCCAACACTGTTCCCGAACTCAAAAACTACCTTTGGAATCCTTATGCGTCACAGGGGTGCGTTTTCCGCCTACATTAGGGGCGGTCTCTACTTCACCTTCGTCACTTCGCCACCGTCGATCAACGGACGACGCCAATGGCACCCCTGAAACCAAGAATGGCTTTCTTAGAAAAGAGGTACATCGCCTACGGATGCTGGCGTTTCGTTATCGCCAACCATGTTTATGTTGCCATAACCAAGTGTTCCGTATCCTCCATAGCCCCAACAACGTAAGGCTCCCGTATCAAGCAATGCACAGCTGAATATGTAGCCAGCGACTACTTGGGTTGCCGTTCCACCGATAGTGACATCACCAGCGCTAGAGGGTAGTTCATTGTCACCGATGGCCAACTTGTTTCCATAGCCAAGTTGTGCGTCTGCGGAAGTCCCCCAGCAACGTACTGTGCCTGTATCGAGAAGCGCACAAACATGACCTGAACCTACATCGATGCTGCTAACTGTTCCTCC
This sequence comes from Myxococcales bacterium, assembly GCA_016699535.1. Taxonomy (NCBI): domain Bacteria; kingdom Pseudomonadati; phylum Myxococcota; class Myxococcia; order Myxococcales; species Myxococcales bacterium. The sequence goes on along the minus strand of CP064980.1, from coordinate 1,478,707 downwards.
AACAGAAACATCGCCTGCTGATGCCGGTGTTTCATTGTCGCCAATGCTATTGGTGTTGCCATAACCGAGCTGACCAGTAAATCCCCAGCCCCAGCACCGCACCGTTCCTATATCGAGTAACGCGCAAGACAATGTCTCCGAAGCCTTGACTTGCGTTACCGTTCCCCCTACGGAAACATCGCCAGCTGAAGCCGGTGTTTCATTGTCGCCAATGGTATTGGTGTTCCCATAACCGAGTTGTCCATGATTATTTCCTCCCCAACAACGTACCGCTCCTGTGTCAAGGAGAGCGCAGGTGTGGTAGCGACCACAAGAAATCTGCGTTACCGTGCCGCCCACATTTACATCACCAGCGCTAGAGGGCAATTCATCATCGCCGATAGTCGTGGTATTACCATAACCAAGTTGTCCCCATGCGTTCAACCCCCAGCACCGCACCGTGCCGGTGCTTAGCAATGCGCAGGTATGTTGGTATCCAGTAGCAATCTGCGTCACCGTGCCGCCTACATTTACATCGCCAGCGCTAGAGGGCAGTTCATCATCACCGATAATCGTGGTATTACCATAACCAAGTTGTCCAAAACTGTTTGCTCCCCAACAACGCACTGTACCAGTATCAAGGAGAGCACAAGTGTGCACTCCACCAGCGCTCACTTGAATCACGTTGCCACCAACACTGACATCGCCGGCTGCAGATGCCGGTTCATCATCACCAATGTTGTTGGTATGTCCGTATCCAAGTTGAGCACTACCGTTATATCCCCAGCATCGTACAGCGGACGAATTCGTGATCGCACATACATGGCTAGCTCCCGCCGAAACTTCGACAACAGTTCCACTGGAACAACTACCACATATAGATCCCCCGCAATCCACACCCGTCTCATCTTGATTTTGCACACTATCGGAGCAAGTCGGCGCTTGACATACGTTGCCCGTGCACACACCGGAGTCACAATCGCTTCCAGCCGAGCAGCCACCTCCCGGAGGACAGGGCGAGCAAATGCTTCCGCCACAATCAGTCGTCGTTTCGTCCTGGTTCCAAAAACCATCGGAGCAAGTCGCTGCTTGACACACGTTGCCTGTGCACACAGAAGAGTCACAGTCACCGCCAACCCCGCAGCTTTGGCCCGTTGTGCAAGCGCCGCATATCGTTCCGCCACAATCGATATCCGTCTCATCAAAATTTTGCACGCTGTCACTGCACGTGGGCGCTTGGCAAATGCTTCCGCTGCAAACCCCTGAATCACAATCGCTGCCAGCCGAGCAGCCTTGCCCTGCGGTGCACACTGAGCAGCTGCTTCCGCCGCAGTCCACATCGGTTTCGTCTTGATTATTGACGCTATCGCTACAGGTTGCCGCTTGGCAGATGTTGCCTGTGCATACACTTGAAATGCAATCGCTACCAGCTGCGCAACTTAGACCATCGGCGCATGCGCTGCAGGTCGATCCGCCGCAGTCCACGTCTGTTTCATCAAAGTTTTGCACTGTATCGGTACAGGTTGGCACTTGGCAGACGTTGCCTGTGCACACTCCAGAGCCGCAATCGCCACCAGCGGTGCAACTCAGACCATCCGCACAAGTGCTACACGTCGAGCCCCCACAGTCCACATCCGTCTCGTCTTGGTTCCAAGTGCTATCTGAGCATGTTGCTGCTTGACAGATGTTTCCCGTGCATACTCCCGATGTGCAGTCCCCTGCTACTGTACAGCTCAGACCATCGGAGCATGCACTGCAGCTACTTCCGCCGCAGTCTACATCTGTTTCGTCTTGGTTCATTAAACCATCGGAGCAGTTTGATGTAGTGCAAATATTTCCGGTGCATGTCCCAGAACTGCAATCGGAACCCGAGTCGCAAGTAGCCCCATCCGTACACGCCGGGCAGGTTGAGCCACCGCAATCGATATCGGTCTCATCTTGGTTTATTAGGCCATCGGAGCAATTGGATGTAGTGCAAGTATTTCCGGTGCAGATCCCAGAACTGCAATCGAATGGAAACAGGCAGTAGGATCCTTCACTGCACGGTAGACATGCCAAACCACCGCAATCGACATCACTTTCGTTAAAATTGCGTATTCCATCGCTACAATAAGTATCGGCATCGATGGAATCACTGATTTGGTCACCATCGGAGTCGACATCGAGATAGTTTGGGATTCCGTCAGCATCGAGATCACTTTGACCTTCGTCAATATCAAGCAAACCATCGCCGTCAGAATCAGTGTCAAGATAAGCAGGTCTACCATCTTCATCACCATCAGCATTATCCTGCTCTTGAATGATTTCGATAGCGGTTAAGATTCGGTCGCCATCGTCATCATTGTCCAAGAAGTTCAGGATACCGTCTCCATCGGTGTCTTCCGCAAGCTCTGCACTGTCCAAGACGGAATCGTTATCGGAATCAACTTGAAGACTTTGAGTGTCTACAGCGTCGAAACCGATACGACCGCATGCTGAAAGGAGAGTTGCCATCAAAAGAAACGTCAGAATGGAGATGGTAGTTTTTATCATAATTACAACTGTGACAGAAAAAAACACTATAGTCAAAGTGAAAAGGAGGACTAATTGATGTGAGGCTTACAACATCGTGGTGTCTTTTTCCCTACACGAGATTGTTGAAATGAAAGGCAGCTTTGAGAGTCTGACGGTTAAATTCAGCCGCTTTCCGTAAGAACAAGCGTTGAAGCAAACGGGATTCAGAGTGGGTCGGCCGCTAACGGTATCCTCTCAATCTGCGTGCGAGATTGAAGCCCATTACCTGTGGATGTAGCGACTAGTTGCTATCGTAGTAAAAACGCCTTGCAGCTCCCGAACTCAAAAACTACCTTTGGAATCCTTATGCATCGCCATCACTCACTCTATTTAGACATGTTGAGTCGGGACCAACGTTGTTGGTCCGATTCTGCTAACATGCCATAACGGGTGTGTCTTTGCCGCGAGTCAATCCATAATCGTTGGTTTGCGATTAGTGCACTAGTTGCAGGTTGCTGAGTAGGTTCCAAGGGAAGTGTTTACTAAACCGGTGGTAGGATTGGTCTCGAGCAATGGACTTGAAATACTTACAAGAGCAGAAGCGTCAACGGGCGTTGGTGAAATTACGGTTTCGGTTATTGTAGTGGTCGATGTCCCGCATACAGTAGCGCCCGAATCAATTTGCTTCCATAGTGTAAAGTCTCGACCTGTACCCCAAAGGCTTGCGACCAACGCGCCATCTTGGGTGTCTGTCAACGCTCCCAAAATCGAGTTGGCAAAACCCTGTGACAAACGCCGATACCACAAGGGAGTGCCCGCGGAGTCAACGGTAAGGACGTGGGCAGCACTCGTCGTATAGCCAAAAGTGCTGATATTGCCATCGTCACGAATAACAATATCGTTAATAATAGCTGTCGTGTAGTGCTTGGACCAAGTGAATGCCCCGGAACTATCAACACTGGCAACAAAATAGCGGCTTGCCCCAAATGTGACCATTCCTCCAATGATAAATCCACCCCCTGGCAGGGCATCAATATTATAACCTACATCAGAACTCGTATCTCCGATCAGTTCGATCCAGTTAACCGCTCCAGTTGGATTCAGCGAGGCAAGCAAAATATCAAGTCCTCCTGCGCCTACTCCGTCTGTAGAACCAACAATGATCACGTCGCCCGTACTGATCTCAGTCAATCCGTAAATTGTTTCTCGACCAGGAGTTCCTATTTGTACTGTCCATAGCACATTGCCTGAGCTATCAAGTGCGGCAACAATCGAATCCCATGACACGCCTGCACCATATGAAGTGGTCCTAAAAGCTATAATAATATTACCCGTGGACATTTGAAAGACTTCCGGCTCGGTTTCATAGGCAACACTCCCGTAGTAATTGGCCCACAAGGTATTACGGGAGTTATCGACTTTGGCCACATAAATGTCCATGTCCGATCCGCTAACAACAAGCGACTGTCCGGCCACTGCGAATCCACCAGTACTATCAGGAGAAATGCTTTTCCCCTGATCGGTTAACGCAGTATCATACTGCATTTTCCACATCTCATTACCGGCACTATTAAGTGCCCAAAGAGCAAGATAGGGTTCCGTCGAGTCGAGTGTTCCAATCGTAACAAGAGTTCCATCGGCAAGCTCAGTAACATCGGCTGGAATATCTTGGTTATCGACATTGAGGCCACGCACCCAATCTGCGGCAAGGGCAATACAGTTGCTGCCATCGCAGCTTTCATTTGCAGCACATTGATCCGAGCCGTCAAGGGTGCCGACATTGCAATCGTTATCACTTCCATCGCACAGTTCTGCTGCGCCTGGATGGATACCGTTGTCGCCATCATTGCAATCGCTACTATTGTTGGCATAGCCTGCCGGCAGGGTGTCGGCTTGAGTTGGATTACTGAGGTCACCATAACCATCGCCATCAGAATCCAAGTAAAAGGTTAAGGCTTGGCAGATGTTGATCGTACAGACGTTAGAAATGCAATCGCCGTTTGAAAGACAACCACTACCAAATACGCAATTGGGTCCACAGCTTCCACCACAGTCGACATCACTCTCGTCTTGATTGAGCACCCCATCAGAACAGGTTGCCGCCTGGCACGCCTGCCCCGAGCACACGAGTGATACGCAATCCGTTGCTTGAGAGCAGTCCTGTCCATCGCTGCAATTGGGTCCACAGCTTCCACCACAGTCGACATCACTCTCGTCTTGATTGAGCACCCCATCAGAACAGGTTGCCGCCTGGCACGCCTGCCCCGAGCACACAAGTGATACGCAATCCGTTGCTTGAGAGCAGTCCTGTCCATCGCTGCAGTTGGGTCCACAGCTTCCACCACAGTCGACATCACTCTCGTCTTGATTGAGCACCCCATCAGAACAGGTTGCGCTAACTGCTACACAACGGTTTGCACTGCATACTTGAGTTAGACAGTCACTGTTTAGAACGCATTGCTGATCAACATTGCAAGCTGCACAGCTTCCACCACCGCAGTCGATATCGGTTTCCGCGGCATTTTTTAGGTTGTCAGAGCAACTTGCAGGGCTATTGCTATCGGAACCCGAGCTGTCAACTCCGGCGTCTTGCGCCACAGCATCGAAGCCGATTCGGCCGCAGTTTATGCTGATAGTCAAAAAGCTAATACCAATGACTAAACGAAGTAGCGAAGTTTTCATTGCAATCACTATGAGTCTAGAAGGGCTGTTATTGATTGAGTCTAGCATTGTGGCGGTGCGGAGGCCTCATTTTGAAGCCCAGTGAACAAAACGGTAAGATAGTGAATATCGATTTCAACTTTGTGTGGCTTACGCTTTGCTGTACTCCGCGATGCGCAGCTAGTGGTCACCCACTTTTTCGCATGCATGAGCACCTCTCAGAAGCCGATGTGGGTGTAAAAATGCGATGGAACGCGGAGGGCCGAACATGCCAACTCTGGCATTTTTATGATGACGAATAGACATCCATGGCATGTCTCGTGAATAATTATGCCAGTAGAAATCGAGCGCATAATTGAGTATGCAGTCTGCATTCTTGAAGGGTGTTCTGAGCCCGTCGTTTATCGTTATTGCTATTGTCTTGTTCTACATGGCGGCCATGCTTGGCATGGGCTGGTACGCCTCGAAAAAAGTTAAAGGTAACGATGACTTTTTGGTGGCGGGGCGTCGTTTGGGGCCTCGGATGATGGCCGCTCATGCCAAAGAGCACGGTCAAGTCGTGCCAGGTCCGCTGGACGAAGAGCCCGGAGCGCAGCTCCACTTGTGGGGCGATGACCCTGCAGAAACCCCTGGGCCAAATTCCTGGCAACTGTGTTCTAGATAGATGCGAGCGCGTGCCCATCTTGCAGTGGCCACATGAAAATTAAGGAATTTGTGGATGCCAACACTGTTCCCGAACTCAAAAACTACCTTTGGAATCCTTATGCGTGTGGCCTCCAAGCGTTACGGACAGCAACGATTACTTCAGCACTGCCGTTTTGTGTCATTATCGTTTTGATGTGTTGGGGTATTGTTCGTAGCTTGCGAACTGAAAAAATACCCGAACCTTAGAAGGTATCTCATAATTTGCTGAAGAACCCCGTACCACGATAGGGTTGTTTGATTATGAGATGCTCGGCATTTGTATTTTTTTCGTTGCTCATCAATTCCTGTGGTTCGGGCAATATTTCTGGGAAGTTGGACGACGCGAGTCTAGGTGATGGAGCAATGGATAACTTGGCTACCGACGGGGCATCGGATGTTTTGGATGCCGACAACTCACCGTGGCCTTCTGAGCCTTTTATGTGTCCGGTTACGCCACAGATTCCGTTGGGTAACGTCAATGCCAAATGGTCGTACACCGTACCAACCACATGGTTAAGGGCGTGTCCTGGAAACCCTTCAAGCTATGCATGCAACTCATCATCGCCACTCATCGTTGACCTTGATGGTAACGGGACACTTGAAGTGGTGATCGCTACCAATGCTGGTCATATCGTAGCATTGAATGCTAGTGGGAGTTTGTTGTGGAGCTACGACACCGCGACCGCCTTTGGTCTGGCAGCGGGCAGCGAATCCATTGAATCGTCTCCAGCGGCTGCTGATATTGATAAGGATGGAAAAGCTGAAATCGTTGTGGGTGTCGGCAAATCTGAAGCATCGACCTGCCATCGCGGGGGAGTGATTGTACTTGAGGACAATGGGGTGTTGAAATCAGGTTGGCCCAAGCTTGCTGTAGATGAGGGCATTCCACCTTCAGGGTGCGCTGATCCGATTTATGGAACACCAGCATTGGGCGACATCGACAATGATGGGGACATGGAAATTGTCGTCGGTGGTTTTGATAAGCGCATTTATGCTTGGCATCACAACGGTGTGATGGTTTCCGGTTTTCCGCCGGCTAGCGCACATGTGGATAAGATACCAAGTTTGACGAATCTTCTCGCCGATTCGATATGGAGCTCCCCGGCGCTGGCCGATAGCGATGGTGACCAAAAACTTGAGGTATTTATAGGTACTGACGAAGGCAACTTCGAGGTAGGTGGCGAGGAGCTTGGTCTTGTCCGTACCAGTTGCCCGGTGGCTGGTCAGCTGGTTATTGTGGCGGATCTATCTATGGAGTCGATGACAATGGTATTCGATTATCAGGGTTTCCACGTTACTATTTTGAGATCATTCAGTCCTCTCCAGCATTGCTCCAGCAAAATAGTTCAACTTCGATCTTTTTTGGAAGCGGAAGCTTTTATAATATCGCAAGTCCCGACCATCCAACCCTAGGTTTTTTGGTGAATGCAGTAGATCAGCACGGGATGACGCTTTCGGGTTGGACTGGAGGAAAGCCCACATCAGGTGCGCCGTCTGCCTCTCCGGTTCTGGGAGATATCACTGGAGATGGGCAAGTCGATGTAGTGATGGGTACACAGGATGGAAAAGTCTACGCTTGGCATCTCAATGGGATTGCTGTGAGTGGGTTTCCCATGGTTCCGCGTGATGAAGCTGGCAATATTGGCAATTACGATGTTCCGCGAAGTTTTGTTCTCGCCGACTATGATTGTGACGCCGATATGGAAAATTGTTGTTTCAAGCGGTTGGTTTGTTCACATCATTGATGGAAATGGTAGCCAGTTGACGAAATCACCGAGTAACGATGGCCCTGTCTACACTACTGGAGCGTTGCTGCTGAATACCCCTGCTGTGGGCGACTTAGATGGTGACGGATATCTTGAGATGGTGGCTTTTTCCGACAAAGTCTACGCTTGGGATTTGCCAGATGGCGCCATTTTGAGTGACTGGCCGATGTTTAAATTCGGGCCCGCTCGTAGAAGTGTTGTTTCGCGTTAGGTAACTGCGGACGATCTACGTATGGTAATTGCTCAGTCGCGGTTAAAAGTTAGCCACTAAGAAAGCTCACGAGAAGCGCTCGAAGCAACCAGACTACGACCGAGTACGAAGCTTACAAAAAAGGTTGGGCAAAAGTATGTGGGGACAAGAAATTCGTCGGACGACTCCGCTGTCCAAGCGTTGACCTCAGAGCTTTTCAGTCAAGTCCTTGGATCGTTCGAAAGTACCCTCCGAGCAAGTCTGTTTATCGAAAAAGCGATGTTGTTTTCAGTCATCCCTACAACCACAAGTGGTCAAGTGTTTACATGGATCGCTTCTTGCGTTGATTAGAGGGCGATGACGTATGTCTCTAATTTGATTCTTGTTGCACTGTAAAGTCTATCTTTGCTTCACGTCGGAGCCTGTGCCGTGAGCGGCGCGGAGGATAACTCGATTGAAAATCAAATGGGTGCTGTCATTCGTAATCCGGAGTTCATGGATAGTAAAAAATGGATTTGCGAACAGGTGTATGAGCAAGCGCCGTGTCAAGATATTGAAACATGGCAAGACGATGCGAAGAGTTATCAATGTCTTCTGGAAAAAAATACATTTATCAATGCTTGTATCCCAGCACTCGAGCAAGAAATGGAGTTGGGCGGTACCTTGGAGTCGATGGGACTAAGCGTGGTTCTTTCCACAATGAGCACGGACGAAAATGGACAACCGGATGTTACACCGCTCGATCCGGATGACTATTTGGACGCCGCCGTCCTGGATTGGTATCCGCCTCTGGAGATAGGTCCGACGGATCGGATTCCGTGCGCGCATATCGATGCAGAGTTTGAATATAGTCCACAAGATGGGATATCTCTGGGCAGTTCCGACATGATAGGGTTGCGCTTACCCAATACAGACATCCGCTATGATGAACCTGGGCAGACCGTGACGAAATACACCTGGGCCAGCGTAATTTTGCATACCAGGCCGAGCTTTGGCGAAAGACCTTCAGCTTTGGTTCATTTGATTTTTGCCGCGTTGAGCAGAGGCTCGATGTCTACCGCATGATGGCCACGCAGGTACCCCAGGTTGGCACCTAGGTGGCGGCGACGACGCCAATTCGTCTGCAAAACGGGCAGCCACATTTTGGACCTGGCTCCGACGGTTCTTGCCCTAATGGGACTGCAGGAAGATTCCACGCTGCTCGGGAAAAACTTGTTAGAATGACGTAAAAGTATTTAATCTGCTCGGTGGTTTCCCTAACCATTCAAGCAAAGCTGCTCAAGGCTTTGGTTCAATGGTGTTGGCCAAATGAAGTGTGCTTGTTGATATCGCTTTATACGTTTGCGCAGACTGCTCGCTCGCATGGGGTAACGTGATGGCCGTTTCAAGCTCAATCGAACTACCTTCAGACAACAAGGCAGTCTCTTCGGATGCGGCAGTCACAGTAACTTTCATGTCGACCGCACCATCTTCACAGGGAACTTGCTTGGCATCGCCATTCGGATAGGAAAAACATTCAATGGGATTTTCAAGCATGGGCAAGTCAGCAAAAAAGTCGACTCCTGCTGCCTGGAGCGGTCTCATTCGGTAACTCCGGGAAGGTTGTTCCGGTTTGCCGTCAATTGGCTCGGCTACTAACTCAAAAGATGCAATGACATCACGATCGATTACGCGCTCGACGCGTACAATATATTGAATATTCCCATCCGTTGAGCTCTTTTCAAAAATAAAATCCAGCCGGAAGTTGTCAACAGTAGGCGCTACAACGCCATCCGACTCAAACGCCAAGTCGAAGTTCGCATAAAAAGCCTGCTGGTTGGCTTCACTGGCCCCCTGATCGGTGCTCAGCTGCTGATCACTGGCATCCATAGCGCAAGCGCTCCATAACAAAGCCGTGGCCAAGGGCACGGCTGCAGATAGGCCGGTTTGCAAATCTGATAATTTCATGGCTCTCCTCGGTGCTGGGATGGACATTTCCTGATCACTGCAAAGCACGTGCCAACACTACCCCTTGAAATGCATGTCTTTTTATCCAACCAAGGCAAGGCGTCTGGGTCTGCGGCGACCCCACTGGGGTCCTTTGGCATGAGTGCAGCGCATCGTCGTGGATGTTCATGGAGTTCGTCCAATGTGCACGGTTTTCGCGTTATCTCACCCTTGATCCCGAAGGTTTCCCGTGACTCTACCCGGACTTTTACTGCTTGCTTAGACAGCTGATCGCCTCGATCCCACTGGCAAAGCTAGGTTTGAGCTTGCGATTCAGTTTACCATGGCGAGTCCTGCAGTGGACATTAAAATTGTATTTTTACAACATATATGTTTTATGCGACATTTTAGGGACGTCTGTCTTGTTGGCGTATCGTACTATTTTTGGTGTTATTCACTGGAGATTGTGGCCGATGGGCTTCCGACAGCCGCATCGATGCCCAAGACAAGCGTGCTCGCACCCGATTGTGCCCCTACTTGTCCAGGCCGCCTGTGGCCACCAAACACCTGCGTCGCTATCGCTATGGCAAGCTCATCTATATACTCAAGCGACAATAGGCGGACGGGACCGAAGCGGTGGTGTTTGAGCCGCTTGATTTGACAACCAGCCTCTGCGCCTTGGTGCCGCCGCCGCGGTCTCATCTTTTGCGCTACCACGGCGTGCTGGCCGCTCATGCCAAAGAGCAACGATGCTGCAAGGACTGGCGACAGGCACGGCATCCACCAGCTACCTGCGGCTTTTCCGGCTATTCCCTCTTTGTAAGTCAAAATCTTTTGGCGTATCAATGTCCAGCATTTGTTCAAATGCCGACTTTCTTCTTCAAGCACCCTTAGCCCCTTGACCTCGTTCACTTCCATAACTCCTAACTTTCTCTTCCAGACACAAAAGTTCGCTGCACTAGACCATCAGCCATGCGACGAAATGCCGCATGCCCATCACTAACTACTTGCAGTATAGACCCGTGTTTATGAAATTATTCATGCCTTTTTGCCACACGGTTGCGTTGCTCTGGTTAGGATCCTGCACGGCAATAAACCAGTCGAATGATAATGAAATTAACTCGGTAAACGACGGTCTTAACGCCGGATGTTTGATAGACGGAGTTGATTCGCACTACTTGAACGATGCGCTACTCGCATTCGATTCCTTCCTGAAACGATCACACTATCTCAAGGCGCCTTCCGGCGTGCAAAAAGGTTGAGCACAATGCCTGGCTCGCTCTACAGAGTTTGCCGTGGGCTCACGACGGATCATGGGATTGGGGCCCGGAGATCATTACCCTTAGACTCCCTTACGGCCAGCTGGAGTATCAACCTGGCCATGAAGAGCCTTATAAAGTCATGTTGACGCGAACAGGAGCACAGTGGCTAGCGCTTCAAATGGGTGGCATGATCGGCCTACGCTCGGTTCAAGATCTCAAAGCCATCGGCCGTAACGATGGCGATTTTGACGAATATCTAAGACGTCCACGTACGGGTGTGATTGGCGGGCTTGTTAATCTGTTTGACCCGGACAACCTGCCGGCTATCGAAAGCTCCTACGCAAACGGTGCATTGTATGAATGTGAAACTGACCCATCAAACTATTCAAGTGAGTTTACGGAATCTCCCTACCATATTGATCAGCCTTTTACTTTTGGGATTTATAAAGCTTTCCTCGATCTTTGGAAAAGCAACGGTATCGACTTTCCAACAGGTGAATGTGGCCCCAATGACCGCGATTGCATCTATAGCTCTGCTTTGATGCGTTGGGGCCGCCCGATGTCGCCGTTTTGCCGTAGCCAGGAATTTGCCTGTGGCACTGGCGAGGGCATTCAAGTGTTTGAACGAGCGGTATTTCGTTACGGGCATGGGCCTGATAACGTTGAGGTTACACCGCTTGCAGCCCTGCTCCAACTCCCAGAAAGCAAAGTGGCAGAATGCAGCTTTGATCCACAAAGCAACACGATGCCGACTGATAGTTTAATCGACGACTCACCGACTGTCCCTGAAGAGCTCGAGCCTGCACCCGAAGAGCCCACCGTTAACCATGCCTGCGCACGCTTCTGGCCCTATGAGATACAGTGGCCCGTTGCTGAAGGTTTTAAAGGAGTACAATCCTGTGTCACTGCGATCTGGCAATCAGATATGCCAGATGAAATATTAGCCAATGGCACCGTCATCGACTATGTGAATATGGCACATGCTGACATTAACTTGCCGGACGGTAATCCCATGCACTCTGCGATGAGCAGCATGCCTTTTTCTGTAAACCTGCAAGTTAACCTCGAGAGCTCTCAAGACGGCACATCATCTGCACAGGTACTTCAAAGCTTGAAAAACTCAGGGCAGAGCGGCATAAGCTGTCTCATCATGCTTGTGCAAGCTAAGAACTTCGCAGGCTCGGATTTCGAGATACTTGCTCTTCGAGATCATGGAGATTGCAGTGCCGTTTCGCCTTGAGCGCTTTTTGTACAACATCTGTTTGGTCGTAGCTTTGTTCTCTATAGCTTGTTCACAAAGCGATCCTGACTCACCGACAAGTTCCCCAAACGAGCCCCAGTCTACGGAGGGAGCTGTAACCCACCTTTCTTTGCAGTTCTCAGCCGAGGTTTCAGGAAAAGCTATCCAATGCGGAAGTGTTTATCACGACGTGGGTCTTAGCCAGGCGACTGTTGAATTTGCTGATTTTCGTTTCTACATAAATGACATTCAGCTCATTGATACTGACGGCCATCACACTGATGTGACACTCAATGAAAACAGCAAATGGCAATACGACAATCTAGTCCTGCTTGATTTTGAAGACGGAACAGGTCTTTGTGAAAGTGGAAACCCAGATCTCAACACTGTTGTTGAGCTCGACGTTCCCGAAGGGAACTATGACGGAATCTCGTTTAAATTCGGAGTTCCTTTCGTGCACAACCACATTGACCTTTCGAATGCTCCGCCCCCGCTAAGTTTGACTTCCATGTTTTGGAGTTGGCTCGATGGTTATAAATTCGCACGAATTGAAGTGGGTGTCACCGACGGGAATCCAGTTGTTTTTCCATTTCACCTGGGAAGTACAGGGTGCACAGGATGGCCCGAAGAAGGTGAGGTCAAGAGCTGCTCTCATGAAAACCTTGCTCACATTGAACTCCATGGCTTCGACCCCTCCAAAAATACCATTGTGTTTGACTATGCAGCACTCATGGCCGAAACCGATCTCAAAAATGCATATGGAGCCCCAGGTTGCATGTCTGAGTTTGACGACTCGGACTGCCCAAGCATTTTTGAACAACTCGGTCTGGATTTTTCAACGGGCAGTCAAGCAGCCAGTGCTCAGACCGTTTTTCACGCCAAATAGTTCGTAAGTGCTTGAGCGTTAGGGTGTGCGCTGCACGAAATGGTAACCGAAGGCGTTTCGGTAAAGACCGCATCGATCCAGTATACATCAACAAAACATGAGAGACGCTCGCTTGATCTGGCATAGCCTTCCTTTCTCAGTAGATAGTTTAGCTTCTACTTATCATGAGGGCGCTTGCCAAAGCCGCCGATTCGAAGTCGACTGATCCTTGGCTAAAAAGAAAAGCTATGTGGCCCCAGTTATCCTCACATGGGTCTGATCGGTGGCGGATTCAGCATCGATTCCAACCACTGAGCAACACCATAGGCACTCGTTGCAGATAAACGCGTATGAAGGTTGACTTTGCCATCATAAGGAAACGTCGAGTTGATACCAATGAGCTGCTCACGCGAAGGATCAGCAGGATCATAACGGAATACGCCCGCACCTGAATCGCCTGGGCATAGCAGTGGAGCGGACGCATCGTTGGTCGAGCCATTGGTTTGTATGTAGCCCTCATAGACTGAAGGTATGTAACGTTCATCGCGGATGACCTTGGACATGCCAAATTTGAGCCGACGAATCGGTCGACCATATTCATCAACACTATTGGGATCGCCTTCGCAACCCATACCGGTAATGATGACTTCGTCTCCTGGATTAACAGCGCTGGAATCAAGCTCAGCGGCTCTACCCGGCAATTCTTCCACAGTTTGAATAACTGCAAGGTCAGGCGCGCGACTAATATAGTCATCAACGGTACATCCATCTTGACATTCTTCCTTCCACCAGAGCGGAAGAAATGTATTGACGATAGTCATCTTAGACCATGGGACATCTGCACGGTTTAGATCATGCTGAGCAGTCATGTACTCGATGGCGCCTGGCTTATATCCTTCAGCAAGATTCGCCCCAAAAGTCTCTGACAACGATTTTTCGGTGACACAATGCGCCGCGGTCAACAACCTATGATCGGAAAGCTTCACTCCACTACACACACCGGAGATATTGAGTATTGAAGTAAACTCATTGTCTTTGGCGATGCTACCTCCGACGAGTGCACCCTCGTCACCTTCAACGGTGGAATCACCAGCTACCGAGCATGCTGTAAAATAAAGACAAGCAGGTAGGGAAAAGTATACAAAATGGTTTAGGCGCATCATGGATTATCGACAAACACTCTACGACTCTGCAAAGACCATACCAGCAGCGTTTTTAGCAATACGAAACATCTTCTGCTGTAAAATCAATCGACATACACAATATTTCCGCAGTACACTTCTCGCGTCTGTCCCATCCCAAAACCCGTAGATGGGGTCATTTGGCCTACCTTGGGCTACAAATATGTGCACAGAAAGCTGATGGGTTACAAAAGCGTAAACCCTGATGGGTAACAGAATTGGGGTTTATGTTGATGATTTGTGTCTGAGCGGTTTGAATCCTTTGTGGGTTAGCTCTCCTAGATAGACTGTTCCGAAGAAGAGGTCAAAACTGCGTTGTTCGATGCACTTTAGGCCAATGATTTGGCCAGCTAAAAGCGGGCTGAGCATTCCGTGGTTCGCTGCAAAGCGAATGCCACCTCGCTTATCGACGCGCTCGAGGAAAAAGTCATCGGGATACTCGGGGTCTTTGTCTTTTCTGGGATAGCGTTTGCTCGATGAAGCGTAGATGTCCGCGGGTACTTTATCGCTCAGTGATTTATGAGGTAGCTCGGTGTTATAGATGTGCATGAAACGATTGAAGAGAAGCTGCTGCTCGGTATGACTCATTGCAAAGGAGCACTCATTCAGCAAGATTTTATGAATACGTTCATGGATGGCGTCCTTGTTGGGTGGGCCGTCCTAGATCGATACGATGCGGCCGAATGCCCAAACGTAGCCACCAGATACTCAGTTCGCTTAGCCATGCACGAGCGAGGCTAGCGAAAGGTGCGCCGTTATCCGTGCGAATCACATCCGGCAAGCTATACTCACAAAAAGCTTTTTCGAAGACCTTTTTCGCCTTGTGCGTACGCGTATGAGGCAGTGATTTGCACTTGAGCAGATAACGGCTTCTGACATCGCAAATCGTCAGCGGGTAGTAAAGGCGGTGGTTTGAAAGCGCAAACTCTCCTTTGTAATCAGCAGACCAGCACGCATTCGGTCCAAAGTAGCCACCATAGGTGCTGCACTCTGCAGCCAGCCGGTAGCGCCTCGTGCGCTTTTTTCACAAGTCTTGTGGCAGCAGTGTCGAGCACTTTGGCTGCGTCATCCTAAGACGGGCAAACAGATGTGGTTGTTGACCTCGCTTGTGGACCCGAAGCTTTATCCTCGCTCGCACATGACAAAGCTATACCGGCAGCGCTGGGAGATTGAACTTGGTTATGATGACATGAAAACACATCTGCTGGATGCCACGTCCACCTTGCGGTCAAAGAAACCTGAGGGTGTCAAACAAGAGCTTTGGGGCATGCTGCTTGCTCAGAACTTGATTCGTTACTGGATACTAAGCGTCGCGCAAAAACGACGCTGCTCGCCTTTGCGCATCAGCTTTGTGAAGGAAGCAAGCCTAAGCAACGCAGAAATCCAACTCATTTTTGAAGCGCTTCTCGAACTGCCTACCGATTTGCGCGACATAATTAACCAGTTGTATGATGATAACGCTGTCGACCTTGCACGCCACATCGAAATGCTTGACGAGCTGGATCAGGCAAGCGATGCAGAATTACTGGATTTGGTCATCGATTGGATCTTAAAGGGTCGCATAGAAAGCTGAAACTAAGACCAATTAATCAACCAGACCATCGATCACTTCAAGCGCACTTTCGTAGCGTGAGAAGGGGGGCATAATATACGCACCTGCGACGCGATCTTTGACGGCAGCTAACATTTCACGAGCAATAGCGATGCCTTCTTTACGGCCTTCGGGGCCGCTGCCGGCTTTGCGCATGCGTTCGCGAATCACAAGAGGCACTTGCATCCCAGGAACTTCGTTGTGCAGAAACTCAGCGTTTCGATAACTCGCCAAAGGCAACAGGCCCACAAGCACTGGGACCCCCAAGGGCTCCACATCTTTTAGAAAGCGTTCCAGATACTCGGGATCGTAGACAGGCTGAGTCATAATAAGCTCTGCACCGGCTTCAGCTTTGCTCCGCAAGCGACGCGTTTCTCTTGCGTAATCAGCCGCACCGGGTTCTGCTCCAGTGGCGCACAAAAAGCTGGTTGCGCCACCAAGCGGTTTGCCTCCGGGATCAAAGCCATGATTGAACCCACGGATTAACCGCAACAGGCCAATCGAATCCAAATCATAGACGCTCGTGGCGTCCGGTAAATCACCCATCTTTGGTGGATCACCAGTAATCACCACGAGATTGCGAACGCCAAGCTCGTGCACAGCCAGCAAGTGCGAAACCAGACCCAGCAAGTTGCGATCGCGAGTGGTCAGATGCATCAACGTTGGCATGCCAAACTGTTCTTGAATGCGTAGACACAAAGCAAGGTTGCCCATACGCATCGTGGCGCGTGCATTTTCAGCGACATTGATCACATCAATGCCGCCTTCTTTAAGTATCTTTACCCCATCAAGAGCTTTTTGCAGGCTAAGCCCCGGCGGTGGATTAACTTCGACCGATACGACAAACTTTTTGTTGAGCTTTTTCCCAAGTTCGCCCTTTTCCTCAAGACTAAGAACACGGACACCTGGTGCTGCACTTTCTTGAACGTCGGAAAAGTCACGCATGCCGCCACCGAGCTCCGGGTGATCGCTCCCGCCAACCATACGGGCCGCAGCAATAATCTTTTGGATATGCTCAGGCGTCGTTCCGCAGCAACCGCCAACAGCCGAAACCCCTGCCTTAAACAGACGTCTGGCATAAAGCAAAAAATATTCAGGCGTTGCCATATAAGCAAAACGTCCTTCCACACGACGCGGCAAGCCTGCGTTGGGTTGCGCAACCACGGGGACGCCCAGGCCCAACATACGCGTAGCCATTTCGTAGACCCCGGCAGGACCATCCGCGCAGTTTACTCCAATCGCGTTGGCACCCCATTTGATCAGCCTTTTTGCCATCTCTTCGGGCCCCGTACCATCAGCCATCGTTCCGAAGGCATCGAAGGAGACTTGCGCAATCACGGGTGTAGCAGATCCTGCGGCTGACTTTGCCGCAGCAAGCGCTAGAGCGGCTTCCTCAGGATGTCTAAACGTTTCAAGAATCAACGCATCAACACCAGCCTTGCAAAGCGCCTGACATTGCTCAGAAAAAGCCTCTTGAATACTTGCATGCTCGCTGGGATCCACCGTCTTAAACGCCAGGCCAGTTGGACCTACCGAACCCACAACATAGGCTCGGTCCTGAGCAACTTCTCTAGCAAGCTTCACAGCAGCTTCATTGATAGCCGCTACTTTGTCGGTCAGGCTGTGCGTTGCAAGCCGATAGCGATTCGCTCCAAAAGTGTTGGTCTGCAAAACCTGAGCACCCGCTTCAAGATACTCGGCATGGACCTTTCGAACGAGTTCTGGCCGCGATACGCAAAGCTCATCAAAGCTTACCGTATAGAGGACGCCTCGCTCGTAAAACACGGTCCCCATCGCGCCATCAAACACCAAAGCACCTTGTTCGAGGGCTTCCATCAAACTTTTACGTACAGATTGCATCACTCGGCCGGTCTAAACCGTGAGCCGCTAGTTGTCGAGGGCTCCTGCATTAATCCAATCTCGAATGGGATTCACAAAGATGGGACTAAGTAATGGCCCATCCAGCGGCATGCTTGAGCCACAGTTTTGCGTGTTTTCCAGCTTCTGCACCAGCAAAGAGGCATCAGCATCGCCCGGTTTTACAACGAGAAGCCCTGAATTACCGCACTCTGCACCTGACGTTCCGTCAGCTGCAGCTTGATCAACGAGGGATGCATACGCCAACTCTTGGCTTGAAAGATCCAAACCTGCGACTTTGCTTTCATCATCGTGACATTGAAAACTGTTGCAACCGGTGCGCGTTAAAACCGGATAGATCGAGGCCCACTTCGGATCGGGAGCATCGATTTTCTTGGGAGAGACCACGTCACCAAAGCCAATGTAGTTCACATCGGGATGCGGACTGGTTCGCTCAACGATTGGAAGAGGCGGCGCACACGCAAACCAATTGCGAACGGCTTCTTTGCCCTCCGCTGTATCGAAAGCAGGCAATGAACTTCCGTCATCGTATATAAAACGTGGCGCATCCGCGAGTAAGTCGCGGCCAACTTTACCCGGCGGCATCGTTCCATCTTTGATCCATGCCCAGTTTTGGAAACGGTATTCATAAAGTTTTGAGAACCCGCTCCGCAAGATAGCTGTTGCTTCTTCGGCGCTGCCAGGATCCGTAATAGCTTGGATATCGAAGTTCAGTCCTGCGGGCACACCAAAGCGAGCTGAACCCTCTGCCTTAGCGGAGTGACAAAAAGAGCCGCGTCCACACGACGAATAGATCAGCGCCTGACCACCAGTAGCCGGCGTGCCGTTTTCATCATACACCCAAGTTTGGGCCTCACTGAGATTGCAACGCCCTAAATCATCACCCGAGCAACTCAACAGACCGCCGCAAAAGATGCCTAAACCGACGGTGCACGAAAAGAATAAAGAACGCAAAACACGACACTCCATTTTAAATTGGTATAAACCACCTATGCGTCAGGGTATAACAGAGTCTCAGAGAAGTCGCATCCACTATGGCAAGCTAGTTAGTGTCGTGACCCTATCTTTTAGCCTTGGTCTCACAGCAAGTGCATGGCTTAGCAGTGCCTCCCCATCAGAGGTATCGTCCACCGAAGACTCTGCGGTGGACGTAAACAAAACAGCAGAACGACACGAAACACCGGCTGAAGAATCAAGCCCACCTAAGCAAGAAGCGCAAACTCAAACCGAAGCGCTCGCTGGAGCAACAGAATCGTCACTGCACATGGAAGAAGGTCGGATTGCGTACTTGGACTGCAAACTTAAAGATGCAGTAACAAACAGCAGCTGCTCACGCGATCTCGCATTTGAAGAAACGGTATGGCAGCACATCGCAAAGCTCCCTCAATGCGGCGCATTCAAGCCCTCCGTGGGCGAAGCAGATTTACGCATCCACTACGAAGAAGGAAAGCCAACGAGTATTAAGCTACGCGGCGTGGTTCGGGAAGGTCAAAAACGCTTAGACGGACCAAGTTTGCTGGCATGCCTTCGCAGGACACTAACGAAAGTGAAACCTTCTCTGCCCTACCGAAGCCTCCGTACTTCGTTTCGCTTTCAATTGCTTAACGGTTCAGAATCTGGAAACAACTGAGCGGTAGTGACTTCAGCTCGGGGGTCATGGCAGTGCCGACAGCGCGCCTCGTAAGCATCTTTCGCCCCGATAACAACGCGATTTGCCGAGGCAATCAAACGCTGCGAACGCGAGGCAACATCACCACACTGAATGCAAACCGCTAGGGTCTTGGTGACAAATTCCGCTCGGGCTAAGAGCTCAGCAACGATCGAAAAGGGCTTAGCACTGTAGTCCAAATCCAAGCCCGCAACCACCACACGCTTTCCTTGATCTGCAAGCCGCTCAACCACACCCACAACATCGTCATCGAAGAACTGAATTTCATCGATGCCCACAACTTTGGTTTCCGGAAGGACATGCGTTAAAAGATCGGTTGAGTCCTTCGTCGCTTTGGCCTCAAGCCAAAGTTCAGAATGACTTGCAATGCGTTCTTCGCCATAGCGATCATCAACACTTGGTTTGAACACTTGGACACGTTGCTTAGCAATCAAACTGCGTCGCAAACGCCCGATCAACGTTTCACTCTTTCCACTAAACATAGGACCACAAATGACTTCGATGTGTCCTTGGCGAGGGAGTTGATGCATACGAAGCATTTATGCGCCTTGCATCGATAAGGCAAGGCAACTGGTCAGTCCCTGGCAGCTGCAAGCACTTTTTTCGAGCTTTCCCGATCTTCGGCTTACCTCCTCGGGGCTCGAGCCTTGAGAATCAAGCAAAGCTCGAAAACATCAACCCACAATTCCCCTCTCGTCGCAGCTAACCCCCAAATTGACGTTTTTTCCCAATACATTCAGTCCCGAGGGCCTATGAACTTGTCTTTGTCTTTGCCACGGCTGCCCCATATGCTACTTTTGTTAGGTGGACGTCGTGCTCCGCAAAGTTGGCCGCCCCTCTGGTCGGGCGGTGTTTGGTCGCCTCCTTCAGCCTCCCCGGGCTGGAACAGTCGTGGTAATTGAATTTCCCGATGGCCTCCATGAATACGTAACAACGCCAGTCAAGCGCATCCTTCGTTTGGCAGGAGGCGATGTTTACTATCTACAGACCGCGAACAGCTGCTACCGCATGGAAGTACGCTCTTCGGATTCGCTCATCGCCGAAGCGCCCTCTGCGATTTGAGACCCAACCCAGTCAGCAGCGGTAGCAATCAAATCGGCAAGCAATAAGTGTATATGCTCAAGTCTCTTTTCATTTGGACGCAAAGAGTCCTCGTCCATATAGAGCGCCCGGCTAAACTCGATTTGAATGGCATGCATACCTTGCTCAGGCTTTCCATAAGCTCGTGTACTAAAACCGCCCTGATAAGGATCATCAAAACCAACCCGAAGCCTTCCAAGCTTGCAACAATCGGCACAACGCAACAAAAGCTCGGTGTTCCCCGATTTGCCTTTTAGGCTTCCCAGCACCACATCCATCTTAGGAGCCGAGTAACTCGGCATCGAATGCACGGCCAGAAACACGACTTGCCGGCTTTTTCTTTTCATCTGAGCAAGTAACACTTCCAGATTGCGATGGTAAGGAAAGTAGAAGCGATCCAAGCAGTCCCTAAACTCTTCACGAAGCATCGGCACCGATCGCACTGCGTTGCCTTTCGTGTCTTGTGTCCAAAGCACCCCGTAGCAGGTCGGTGACAACTTACTTTGGCTTTTCAATATACCAAGGCTTAGATCGTCGGCGCTTCGGTTAAAATCGACAATCATTCTTGAAACCAATGCAGTCACTACCGTGGCACCACTCTTAGTCAAGCTACGGCACGCATGGTCCATATAAAGATCCGCCGCAGTTTGAATGCTGTTAAGCTTCGCTTCAAAGCCTCCAGCGATCGCATCGGGCCAAGCCAAACCGGCATGCGGAACCTCAACAAGCACCGGCAAAGCGTGATCCGTAGCAGGCTGATTCACATGAAAATAGTCAAAAACTGTCATGCCTTTCGACATCCTAGCGTGGTTTGACGGATGGACCAAAGC
Source organism: Myxococcales bacterium (assembly GCA_016699535.1). Classification (NCBI taxonomy): domain Bacteria; kingdom Pseudomonadati; phylum Myxococcota; class Myxococcia; order Myxococcales; species Myxococcales bacterium. Next base: position 1,457,412 of record CP064980.1, on the reverse strand, counting down.
CGCATAGTAAAAGGGCATGAAGACAGCACCCATTCACGTTTTTCCGAACGGCGTCAAACTCATAAAATGGCCTCACAAGCAAAGCCCCACGCCTGAGAGCATGGGACAAGAAATGAAAAACCTTGGCTTTAAAGTCTATGACTTGCAAACGATTGATCCTTGGTTTGAACGCAGCCGTCATAGTCACGACGAGGAAGAAATTCGCGGTGCCGTAGAAGGCTGCACAACGTTTCATTTTGATGAATACCCCATCACGATTGAAGGCGGCGATGTTTTAATTATTCCAGCGGGCGTAGCTCATGAAGTACGAAGTCACAATGGAAATCATTTTTCTGCCTATAAAGGTTCCCGCAGCGGCGCACGTAAAGTAAGCGAACTCGGTGACGGCAAAGGCAGTATCGAAGACTTGGCTAGGCAACAACAGAAAGTATGAAGCAATGTTGCTGTGAAACAAGACGAGAGGCAGCCAATGTTAGTCGCTTTTGATCTGGATGGAACGCTCGAAGATAGCCGCAGCGACATGACCGAGGCCGTACGACGTGTACGACGTATGTTCGCGTTGCCCGCGATATCAAATGACGCAATTCGTCCTCATCTAAGCAAAGGGATGCAGCACTTGTATCTGTATTGTTTTGCTGAAATCGCGGACACCGCGCACGAATTTGAAAAAGCAAAGTTAGCTTATCTCACCGATTATTCGGAGCATATCGCGACTCAGACTCACCTTTATTCAGGAATTGAAACAAGTCTCAACCAACTTCACAAGCGCTACACTTTGGCGGTTGTCACCAATAAACCAGAGGCCATTTCAAGACAGCTCCTTCAGACCTTGGGTGTTTTACATCTCTTTGATGCCGTAGTTGGCGGCGATACTTGCCCCCACAGCAAACCCCACCCTGAACCGCTGATTCACGCTGCCAAGCTTTGCGGCATCGATAGACTTCAAAACAAGGTTGTCATGATCGGCGATAGCGAAGGCGATGTTTCCATGGCTCGGCAAGCCGAGGCGAAATCCATCTGGTGCGCTTGGGGCTATGCACAAAACCCTGGCGAGCGCCAGCCCGATGCCATTGCGCAAAAGCCATCCGAACTGCCTGCACTTGTCACACAGCTACTTGGCTGAGCTAGGCGTAGCCGCCTGCGGATGAAGAAATCCACATGATGCTCCGAAAAAAACCACACGTTTTATGGTCTCTTCATCAAGACCTGTATTCGGTCCATGCCTCTGCATGACCTCTGTTGCTATCGCTGCCTCTTGGAAATCACGAAAAACACTAATCCAAACGTCAGGTAAATCAAAAGGCGAAGCGGTAAGTGCACCTAAATCAAGCAACATTTTACCGGAAAATTCACCAGTCGCAAGTGTTGAGTGGATTTGGGTGGCGGGAACCTGAAACAAAGCATCCCTAAGAAGCTCATGCGGATCGGTCCCCAACGGAAAGGCCTCTTCTTCGCTGCGCGCGCCGACAACAAAGGCCCACTGACCTGCCTGCCATCGAAAGGCTTCAAGGAAGCGAGAACGAACTTGATCGGTTACCGCACGCACCAACTGCACCGGACGCAAGATGTTTAGCCCTACCAAGGCATCACCCAAGCGACCACCGAAACGCGGCAACAGCGCCAAAGCCATTTCAATTTCCATCCGCAAACAAAGCTTGTTTGTGATTAAATATTCGCCCAAAAGCTCTGTTTTGTCAGTCGATACAACAAAGTCTGCTCGACCATCTACAAAATAGATTTTCTTACGTCGTTGCTCATCCCTTAAATGCAGTACGCCTGTCTCACGTTTGCTCAGCAGCTGATAGACCACAGAGAGCAAAACTCCTTCGCCGAGCTCACCCCATTTTGTTGCGTTGGCAAGTTCTTCAGCATCCCAACGAAATGCTGGAGAAGTCACGAAGCGAGAAATCTCCGTGAACTCACGTGCCTTACGAAAACCAGTCCCCTGCTTTGCAACCAGCGTCATGCTATCCACAATTCCGCTCGTAATAAGTTCGACAAGCTTGGGAAAACTAACTGGACCCATTTCATGGCCGTCCTGAAGCTTTAGTTCATAGATGGCTGGTGATATCGCATCGAGTTGCCGCATCATGCGTGCCGTATCTTCATCGTCGTTATCATACCCGCCCAGCGGCACAAGTTCGGTGGGTCTCGAAGGCGCCTCATCGATGGTTGGAAAATCACCGGTCGCACCAACCAAACCAACTTGAACGATATATTTTGCCAATCGAGTCGGCCCGTTTGCAGCGCCACGTCGGCGCAATAAATGAGAAAGCTCGCGTACCAGGAAGTTTGAGTCAATTCGCTCTTTTGCACGCCTTGCTAAACCCTGCAGCAAAAGGTCCATGACATCCGAGGGAATCTTACGATGGCTTCGTTCCAACACACGTAAATCAGCATCACGTATACGAAGCAAAATTTCTAAATCGCTGCCCACCCCAAACAAGGGCTCAGCAATCAAGAGCTCAGCAAACACAGTACACAGCGTAAACACATCACTTTTGGAATCGAGAGGGCTTCCGAGAACCTGTTCAGGAGACATGTACCCTAGTTTGCCGCGCAGCTGCTTTGGTTCCGCTTCTGTGCTTTCACCCGCCGCTCGAACAATTCCAAAATCGCTAAGCTTAACATGGCCACTGCGCGTGATGAGAAGATTAGCCGGACTCACGTCACGGTGCACGATACCAAGTGGCTTGCCAGCTTCATCGCAAGCACGGTGTGCGTAGGCCAAGGCCTGAGCCGATTGATGAACAATGTGCAGGATAATATCGACGGGTATCGCAGCGTGCTGCGTATTCGTAATACGTAAAAGTTTATTAACATTGGTGCCGTCCACCAACTCCATCGCCAAGAACAATTCCCCGTCTTGTTCTCCAAAATCGAAAACCTGGACAATGTTCGGATGTTCAAGTTGCGCAGCCCATCGAGCCTCGCTGACAAACATCTTAATAAACTCAGGATTTCGTGCGTATTGAGGAAGGATGCGCTTTAGCGCAATGCGTTTAACAAAACCATGCGGACCAGTGCGCCTAGCAATAAAAACTTCCGCCATCCCGCCACTGTCGAGTCGACGTTCAAGAGCGTATGGTCCGAAGGTCTGAGCTTCCACGAGTCCTACCCCTATTGTACAGAGTTCCCTGATAAATACGAGTTTCGTCCGCCTATGGAATACATCTTCCTACTTCAGGGGAGTGAATTGATCGCAGAAAGAATGTTCCTTTGCTTTAGTTCATGTATCATTGGGCTAAGATATACCAACGCAGGGAGACTATTATCGTGCAGGCTGCCAATAGCAACCGCAGTTCATCAAAACGACGTGATCCATATCTAGGCAAAGTCATTGCCGGACGATACCGCATCGAGGCCAGACTGGGTGAAGGTGGCATGGGCGTCGTTTACCGAGCAAGACACGTTCTTATTGAACGCGTTGTCGCCCTAAAACTTATACGTCCTGATCTGAAAAGTGAGACGCACTTGCGAGCTTGGATGCTCCGCGAAGCACGTGCAGCCAACCGCGTGGACCATGCTCATATTGTGGAAATCCACGACGTCGGCGAAGCCGAAGACGGTGAACTGTATCTCGTTATGGAGTACCTAATTGGCGCTTCCTTAGCTTCGGAATGCGCAAGGGGCGTACTGCCCATTGCTCGGGCCGTTGATATCATCGAGCAGATGTGCGCAGCTCTGGCACGTGCCCACGATCTCGGTGTGATTCACCGTGATTTAAAGAGCGAAAACATCATGCTCACCGTACGCGGTGGACGCCGTGATTTTGTGAAGATTCTTGATTTTGGTTTGGCGGCTTTGGCACGAGACCCACGTCTCGCTCCTAAAGGAGCTGTGTTTGGAACACCAGAGTACATGTCACCCGAACAAGCACGTGGCGATGATGCTATATCACTTAGCGACTTGTATTCTCTGGGCGTGCTTTTCTATGAGATGGTGACAGGAAAGCTCCCCTTTCGATCCAACGATCGTGAAACACTTCTTGAAATGCAGCGAAGCGCCAAACCGACGCCTCCACGCATGCTTCGTGCCGATCTCCCTCAAGCGGCTGAGGACATCATCATGCGTTTGCTGGAAAAAGATCCGGCCAAACGCTTTCGAGATGGTCACCATCTGCAAGACGAACTCAAAGCGGTACAACGTGCCTTACCCCCTGCACACTGGGATATCCACCAGTCTGAAACGCCCATTGCTGCACCGCCACCTCCTCCTGCACCAAGCCCAGGCGTTGTTGAATGGGGCACGCGTGCTGCCATGTTTGGTCGTTTGCTAGCCCGTGGTTATGCAAATGGCGGCGCGCCACCGGAAATCAATGAAGCCATGAACACCATGTGGGACCTGGCCGCGAAAGCCTCCCGTCTCGAAGGAGAACTTGCAAGTCATTCCCAAAAACTTGATGCGATTGAACGTCGAGGACGCGCACTACGCGCCGAAATCGGTCGTAAAGTTGAAGAGCTTGCTGTCGAAGAATCCCGCGCCCTGCGCGATGCGGCCTCCGAGAAAAAACGTCTTCCAATCCACAATCAAATGGACGCAGAACAACGTTTGAAAACAGCCCTTAAACGCGTCGAAGAGCTCGAGCACAGCGGAGCTCAGCACGACGTGCAAGCGCTTCGAACAGTGTTTGAGGAACTGGGCGCAGCAAAAGCTAATTTGGATGCCGTAATGCTCATGGCTCATGACGGCGAAAACCGCATCAACCAACGTGAGTCGATAGCACGTGACCTACGCAAGCAAATTGAAGAACTTAGGCAACAATTGCGACGTTATAGCGAATCGCTTGAGAGTGATCTTGCGACCGGCCGTGAACGAATTGCTGGCCGAGTGCGTGAAGCGCTTAACTTTGAGCGAAAATTCAGCGAAGTCTCAGCCCAGCTTCTCGCCCATCTTCGCGACCGGCCCGAGTGCCATGAACTCCTTGAGGAAATGGCGCGAGAGCAGTCCATCGTTGTCGAAGCCCCGAGTAATACACCCTCGGGTCATTCATCACAAAGCAATAGGTAAAGCCCTCCAGAGCTAGGTCTGACGTTTAGGCTTGCTCCTTTTGCAAAGCTATAGTACCGAGGAGGCCCCTTTGGCCGAGTGGCGGAACTGGCAGACGCGCCGGATTCAAAATCCGGTGCCCGCAAGGGCGTGTCGGTTCGAGTCCGACCTCGGCTACCCAATTTGCTTTAACTGTTTGGACCGCTGCGTAGCAGCGCTCCAAAGAGGGGAGACACGCGTCTCCCCTCCCGAACGCGCTTTGCGCGTCGGCTCGTTTTAACTGTTTGTACCGCTACGTAGCAGCGCTCCAAAGAGGGGAGACACGCGTCTCCCCTCCCGAACGCGCTTTGCGCGTCGGCTCCCTCCCCTGCGGGCTCGCTTTGCGAGCGGGGGTGCTTGCTGGCAAATTTTGGAATTGCTTAAGTCTTTAGCTTTAACTGTTTGTACCGCTGCGTTGCAGCGCTCCAAAGAGGGGATTCACGACAATCCCCTCCCAAGGGCGCTTCGCGCCTTGGCTCGCTCCCCTGCGGGCTCGCGCTGCTCGCGGGGTGGGTGGTTGGCTTGGTGAAAATGGGGGAATGCTTTTGTGGGTTTGACCTTTGGGCGAGGTCAAGGGAAGGATAGTGCATGACTATCTCATCGGCGATATTGGGGGTCGGGCACCATGTACCCGATCGCATTGTCAGCAACGACGATCTCGCAAAGATCATGAGCACGAGCGATGACTGGATTCGGAAGCGCACTGGGATTGCTGAACGCAGATTCATCGATCCACAGAGCAGCTGTGGAGCAAGCGATCTGGCGGTACCGGCTGTAACCATGGCCTGTAAACGTGCTGGCATCGCCCCGAGCGAGCTCGATGCCATCGTTTTTGCAACGCTCTCACCTGACTATAACTTTCCTGGAAGTGGCTGCCTTTTGCAGCGCAAACTTGGACTAAGCACGGTGCCTGCTCTCGATATACGAAACCAATGCTCTGGCTTTCTTTATGGTTTGCAAATCGCGGATGCATGGGTGCGTTGCGGCATGTACAAGCATGTTTGCCTCGTCGGTGCTGAGGTGCATTCAACAGGTCTGGATTTTTCCGACAAGGGACGAGATGTAGCCGTTTTATTTGGAGATGGCGCCGGAGCCGTCATCGTAGGCCCTGCCATACGCCCACAGCAAGGCATCATCGATATCGAACTGCATGCGGATGGAAGCGGCGCTAAAGAACTTTGGGTTGAAGCACCAACAAGCGCGCATTTTCCCCGAATTGATCATGCTATGATTGATGAAGGAAAACAATTTCCCCGCATGAATGGAAAGCAGGTGTTTCGCTGGGCTACGGAAAAAATGCCTGAAGTCAGCCTCTCCATTCTGAAAAAAAATAAGATACCCCTTGATGACGTTGATCTCTTTGTTCCACATCAAGCCAACATGCGCATCAACGAACTGGTAGCCAAAAAACTAGGCATTAACCCAGACAAAGTGGTACACAATATTGAAAAATATGGAAATACCACGGCGGCCTCCATTCCAATGGCTCTCAGCAGTGCATGGGAAGAAGAAAAAGCTTTGCCCGGTCAGCTTGTATTATTTGCCGCTTTCGGTTCAGGTTTCACATGGGGCTCAGCATTGGTTAGACTCTAGGGCAAACAACAGTATGAACACTAGATTTCAAACACGACGAGCTCATGCATAGAAAAAAACAACCGACGACAATCTCAACTGTATGGATCTTATCTCTGGCATCACTGCTTTGTACAACTCAAGCGCTAGCAGGTGACGTCACTGGCTCCTTGGCTTTGCCTGACTCCATCAGCTATGAAAAACCTCTCGGGTCATGCAAAGACAGACACTGCTTTTGGGATGAACGCAATGGGGTCGTTGCCAGTCAACGGCTGAGCAGAGAGCTTAGCAATGAAATTGCCGTTGTAGCTATCGGACGAAGTTCAGAGACCACGCCAAACAGCTTTGACCTTCATTTACGAGGCGGAGGAGTAGAGCCCTCGACTTTAGTTGCCGGCGTAGGGAGTACTCTTCGTGTTAGCAATGACGATGCATTTGAGCGGAAACCGTTGCTAGGCAACAGCAAAGAGCTATCCGGCTCAGCGATGGCAGCCCGTACCGCACGAACGCTCAAGCTCTTGGAAACCGGAACTCAGCTTGTGACAGACAAAACATTGCCACATGCACAAGGATACATTCATGTCCTATCAAAACTTGCTGCCGTAGCATCAGTCTCTGACAGTGGGGCGTTTCGTTTTACCGATCTAAAATCCGGAAGTTATACGGTACAAGTCTATTTTCAAGATCAATTGATTGCTAAAAAAAACATAAGTGTTCCAGCGAGAGGCACACTGAAACTAGATACCCTTGCCGTTTCCAAATCCGGCACGAAGAAGTGAGGCTCAGAAGCAATGCTCTTATCTAGATTCTGGATAATCCTACTTTCTTTCACAGCTACTTTTGCGCTGGCTGCTGGAACACTCTCGCGTAATTTTATTCAACGTGAACTTGCTGAAGAAGTCGATGCCAAACTCAAACAAGATCGAAACACCATCGAAGCAGCTCTGCGACATGAAGCAAGGCTGCGTCTCGACGATATCGCTGTCATCACGGCTAATCCCAGTGTCGGGATCGCCCTAAAACAAGCAAGTCAGCGAAACCCCAAGCGCTACGGTACCTTACAGAGCAGCCTCGAAGGTCTTCTAAAGAACAACAACGCAAAATTCGCAGAACTCAAAGCAGACATTCTTTTCGCGCTAGAAAGCCATGGCTTAGTCGTTGCAAGCGCAGGAAACACTCCTGTGCAGGTCGGTGATAGTTTTCGACATTTTCCAGTGGTGACCGCTGCTTTGTCAGGCCACGTTCGTGATAGTCTCTGGGTGCTGGGTGGTGTCCCATACCGAATTGCAGCTCGCCCGGTTGTCTATCACGGCAGCTATGTGGGAGTGATTGTTCATGCAAAGAGTTTTGATAGAAGCCTTGCACAAAAGCTCTCAAAACTTACCGGAGGCACATCGGTTGCTTTTTTTCAGGGCACTAAAATCATTGCCTCACATGAACCTGCCAACAATCCAAATGCCACCAGCCAGCACAAAATTGTTTCCGGGATTACCAAAGCTATCAAAAGCAAAGACTATGAGAAGGAATGGCGTTCAGCAGTGCAGTCGATTGGCGATACAGACAAAGCCATTTATGTGGCCCTGGTTGCTCAAGCACTGCCTTTCGACATCGGTTATGCTATTGCTCGACCCAAACCCAATATTGCATCGATCAGTTCACTCTTTAGCGCTGCTTCGAGCGACGATATCAATAATATACCATTCGTTAGCTTGTCGTTATTGTGTCTGTTTCTAGTTGCGATTGGGATGGCACTAATTTGGTGGGAACGCGATCGAACATTGGGCTTGCTGCAAAAAGCAATTCAGAGCATCGTCCGCAAAGAACATGAACGTCTAAAGCTCACGGATTTTTCGGGAATCTATCGAGGTCTTGCTCAAGATGTTAATCAAGCCCTTGATACAGTAATTTCCGGGACAGCTTCAGGACGGCAGAAGCCCACCACCTTGGACGCCATTTTAGGATCAAGCCCAACACCAAGCAGTTCAGGTGATTTTTTGCTTTCGCTGAAGATGGCAAGAACATTGGCCCCAACGATACGCCCCTAATTCTCGGATCCCAAAAACAAGTCCCCGAAACTCGCCGAAAAGCACCGCCGCCGCCTCCACCAGGACGCGCTTTGCCACGCAAGGGCCCCGACAGTGAAATACCTACCGCGACCGTTTCAGCGGAAGAAGCATCTCAGTTTATAAAAAAAGCAAACCAACTTCTTCCCGAGGACGAGGATCTTACTGTCATTTCAGAAGTCTCTCAAAACTTTGAAAGTTTCGAATCATCGTCTTCCTCGTTGAGTAACCCTAGTAAGAGCAAACCAGGCTCTAAGCACTCAAAACCTTCACCAACCACCGCGGCTGATTTTCCGGCACTCTACAAAGAGTTCATTGAACTTAAGAAAAAATGCGGAGAAACAACCGCTGGCTTTACTTACGACAAGTTCTTGAACGCGATTACAAAAAACAAAGAGCAGATTCAAAAAAGGCACAAAGCGAAACATGTTCGCTTCACCGTCTACGAAAAAGACGGCAAAGCTTCACTGAAAGCCAAACCAGTAAAAAAATAGTACCTATCTTAGTCGTGAAATTAAAAGCGAGGGGCCTGATGGTTATCAAACCCCCCTAATGCTCAACCGTCCTAGACGTGATGCCGATGAGAACCCCTAGCTTCGCTAGGTGGGTGTGTTTTTCGTTGGCTTTAGGCGTCCCGGTGATGTTTGCCGGGCCTGCACACCGCCTTCAATAACACTCCCTGGTTCATGCACATAAGGGATTCTTACAAACGGTCCGTTCACGATTCTCGACAGAAGGAACATACCCTAATTTACCTTTTTCCAAAGTCAGGGGTCAAGCAGTTATCGTCTGTCTTTTGTAAGATGTACCTACGTTGTAGGTAGATTCCGGCATAGGAGCTATTTATTTTTGGGGAGCGCACCAGATGGCTTCGGGGGTTTCAGTTTGATGGTTTAGATAGCGGGCGAATACAAATAGAAAATCACTTAGACGGTTAACGTAGCTGAGGACCAAAGGCCGCAGCGGCTCGTTTTCGTTCAAACGAACGAGATAGCGTTCAGCTCGTCGGCATACCGCTCTTGCATAGTGCAGTTGGGCCGAAGCACGGGTCCCGCCAGGCAATATGAAGTTTTTCAGAGGCTCCAGGATCTCATCCCATGCATCGATCTTCTGCTCGAGGTGAGTAACGGCTTCTTCAGCAAGCAAGGCAATCGTAATTGTTTTTTTCTTTTCGGGGCTAATCGCGAGCTCGGAACCCAGCGTAAACAGCTCACTTTGAACGCGAAGAAGGGTTTCACGTGCATCTTGATCCTTTGTGTCACAAAGCACCATGCCTAGAACGGTGTTGAGTTCATCAATGGTTCCATAGGTCTCAATGCGCAAGTCTGCTTTAGAAACACGCGTTCCGCCAAGCAAACCTGTTGCGCCAGCGTCGCCACCTTTTGTGTAAATTTTCATGATACTAGTTTGTCTCCAGCCTGCAGGCGGTAGCCACTAAGAAAGGCACCCGCTTTAAGCTTTGATCGGCCTTCAAGTTGAAGTTCTTCGATCACTAAAATGCCATCACCGCACACAACTTCAATCCCGTGCTCATCCGCCCGGACTACCTTGCCGACTTCCGAGCTGTGTCCCTCGGAAACTAACACTCTTGAACGGTGAATTTTAATTCTTTTTCCGCGAGCCAATGTGCTTGCACACGGCCAAGGATGCATCGCTCGAATCTGATTGTGAATATCGCTTGCAGATTTGTGCCAATCGATATCGCCATCACTTTTGCTGATCAAAGGCGCCATTGTGACAAGCTCTTCGTCTTGTTTTCGAGCCGAGATCGCATGATTGGCGACAGCAAGCAGATCACGCCTAAGAATATCACCGCCAAGCTCGGCAAGCCGGATTGCAAGCTCGCCAGTGCTTTCATTGGGACCGATGTCCGTACTCATCTGACTGAGGATATCGCCGGTGTCCATACCTTCATCCATTTGCATGAGGGTCACGCCCGTACGTTGATCACCATGAAAAATAGCCCACTGTATCGGCGCCGCACCTCGCCACCGTGGCAGAAGCGATGCATGCACGTTCAAGCATCCCAAAGAAGGCGCAACAAGAATTTTCTTGCTAAGGATACGTCCGTAGGCAACCACAACTGCAAGATCAGCCCGTTGTGATTTGAACCAATCTAAAAAGGCTTGGTTTTTTACGCGCTCAGGTTGATAGACGGAAAGGCCCAATGATTGAGCTGCAGCCTTCACGGGAGTGGCCTTTAACTTCATGCCTCGACCAGAGGGTCGGTCGGGTTGAGAGACGACAGCAACGACTTCGGTCAACTCAGCTAATGCTTTTAAGCTGGGCACCGCAAAATCCGGGGTACCCATAAAAATTGTGCGTAACATGTATCCTATTGGGCCGCTTGAATCGCAGGGCTTCGTTTCGCCATCGCCCGATGAAGCAAACGTCGGCGCAAGGGGCTCAGATGATCGATCATTAAACGACCATTCAAGTGATCATTTTCGTGCTGAATCGCTATCGCCAACAAACCATCTGTTTCAAGCTCAAAGCTTTCACCGTATTCGTTTTGCGCAACAACCTTCACCCGCTCCTTGCGCAAAACCTCTTCGCGAGCTCCTGGAAAGGACAGGCAGCCCTCCTCGAAAGCTACTTCACCCTCGCCATGCACGATTTTGGGATTAATAAAGACCCGCAAATCACTTGGCTCCTCATCCCCGACAGCCACGTCGACAATGAACAACTGATAAGACTCACCAATTTGAGGAGCTGCTAGGCCAACACCAGGCGCTGCATACATGGTCTCGGCCATGTCCGCGACAAGCTTCTGTAGCTCCGGCCCGAAATTAGTCACTTTTTTCCCAGCAATACGCAAACGCTTATCGGGATACTGCAAGATGCTCCTTACGGTCATGCTTAATTCTTAACACCCAGCGACGCTCCTTGCAACTCGGCTCAATTGAAACAAACCGCCATTTAGCAACGGGCGGCAGTGCCCTGTATCGGGCTTGACCGAGTTTGATTCAAATTTTGCTAAAAAAAGGTGTTTTAAAGCCGCTTAGCTGTCATCCGGTTTGAGTTGGGTGGCGCGTTTGAGGGTGCCTGGGCCGTAGCGTTTCTTCAAGGCGAATGCGACTTCGTCCAGCTTGCGGTTTTTGTCGGTTTGCGCGTCGGCAAAGAGGCGCTGCTCTTGGGCTCTGGGCACCAAGTCGCTTGCGCTTAGACCACACAAACGCACGCCCTTGGTAGGCCAGCTCATTTGAGCAAGCAATTTTTTCGCATGCTCGAACAAGTTCACCGTATCGCAAACCGGTTCGGCAAGTTTGTTCTGTTTGCTCTGTACTTTAAAATCAGGGTCTTTGAGTTTGACGCTCACGTTTCCAGCAAGCAATTGTTTTCTTTGCAATTGCTCTGCAATGCGCTCTGCCTGCTGCAAAAGTTGTGGCTCAAGTTCGCTCGGATGGTTTTTATCTTTTTCAAAGGTATTTTCCGCTCCAATTGATTTTCGAATTCGCTCTGCTTTCACCTCGCGATCGTCGCGTCCATGCGCAAGGTCATGAACTTGTCTGCCCCAGGTGCCCAAAAGTCGCACCAGGACATCGGGGGTCGTATTTTGCAAATCTGCAAAAGTCGTGAATCCTAACTTATGCAGTCGCTCACATGCACGCGGACCAAGGCCCCACATGCGCTTAATGGGAAGACGCTGAAGTTCTTTTGCCGGATACGGTGGCATCACGGTCAGTCCATCGGGTTTTTCAAGGTCACTGGCAATTTTTGCGACAAACTTACTCGATGCGACACCCGCTGAAGCGCGCAGTCCAAGTTCTGCATAGATCTCTTCTTTGATGCGGCTTGCAATGCTTTTTGCTGAACCAAACAAACGCTCGGAGCCGCTGACATCAATAAAGGCTTCATCGAGTGAAAGGCCTTCCACCAGCGGCGAGTAGCGGCGAAAAATCTCAAAAATCTGCGCAGAGACTGCCACGTAGTGACTCATGCGCACCGGCACGACGACTAAACTTGGACAGCGCCGCTTGGCGTGAAGCATGGGCATCGCGGAGCGCACACCGAAAGGTCGCGCTTCATACGACGCCGCCGCAACAACCGACCTGGGGGAGTCGCCGCCGACTGCCACGGGTTTGCCCTGCAACTCCGGACGGTCACGCTGCTCGACCGAGGCATAAAAGGCATCCATGTCAATATGCAGAATCTGCCGCATCGCCCTGCATAGTACACGCTTTTGCGCACGAGGGTCTTGCTTGCTTCTATCCCTAGTTAAAACGCTTTTTGCGCTGCGGAACTGTGTACGCAGCACGAAAATGAAAAAATCTCTTTGACCCAAGTCCGCACTAGGAAAATCGCTCAAATTTTCATGGGTCCAGGATCAATATACTTAGACGCTTGATGTAGGTTGATTTTTCAGACAACCCGCGAAAGCTGCTCAGTAAACTCCCACGATTTGTCTGAAGAGATCATTTATATCGACGAGTTAAATCGTATCGACCCTGGACCCTGTGCGTAAAGCTTCCTTCCACCCGAATTCACCTAGTGCGTCACAAGCAGACGCTCGTCCACAAAAGTCATCCCCAGCATCAAAAAACAAGTCCGAAACGGCCAAATCGCCCCGCGGCTGCCGCTAAACAACTCCTTGAGCTGTTCATCGATCGTTAGTTAAATAATTTTGAATTCTACGGTCCCGCGATCGTGCTTGTAAGCGAATGTAATCATTCAGTGATTCAGACAGAAGCCTGTCACTAAAAGACTAAAAGAAAGTTCTAGAACACTGTTACATCACCCGCTGAGGCCGGAGTTTCGTCGTCTCCAAGGGTGTTCGTGTTTCCGTAGCCGAGTGTTCCAAGACTGCCGTCTCCCCAACAACGAACGTTTCCGGTATCAAGCAAGACACAGCTGGAAAGGCCACCAACAGCAACTTGCGTAACAGTCCCTCCGACGTTTACGTCGCCTGCTGAGGCGGGGGTTTCGTCGTCTCCAATGTTGTTCGTGTTTCCGTAACCAAGTTGCCCCACGTTTCCTCGACCCCAACACCTCACAGTTCCAGTGGTCGTGACCGCACATGTGTGGTAAAGACCTGCCCTTACTTCTGTTACGCTGCTACCGACGGTAACATCTCCTACCGATGCTGGGGTTTCGTCGTCGCCGATGAGTGTCGCGCCGGGGTACCCAAGTTGCCCTAAGCCGCTAGCGCCCCAACAGCGCACGCTATTGCTACTCGTCACTACACAGGTATACTGGCCGACAACGACTTGGCTAACGGTGGTCCCAACGGTAACGTCTCCCGCGAATGCTGGGGTTTCATTGTCGCCAATGTTGTTCGTGTTACCATAACCGAGGGAACCACTTGCTCCGTATCCCCAACACCGCACTGTTCCAGTGCTCAACCTAGCGCAAGTATTGGAAGAGCCAGCACTAATCTCAGAAACAGTGCCCCCGACGTCAACATCCCCGGCGGATGCTGGCGTTTCGTTGTCACCAATGCGTGCGGTGTTACCATATCCGAGTTGCCCAAAATTGCCTTCGCCCCAGCAACGAACTGCTCCGGTATCAAGTCTCGCGCAAGTATGAAACCTTCCGGCGGAGATTTGTACAACGGTGCCACCAACGTTGACGTCTCCGGCAGAGGCCGGCAGTTCATTGTCTCCGATGTCTTGACTATTAGCGTAGCCAAGTTGTCCCTGTGCGGCGTAGCCCCAACAGCGAACATTTCCAGTGTCCAGAAGAGCACAGGTATGAGCTCCTCCGGCGGTAATCTGAATTACGGTGCCACCAACGTCGACGTCTCCGGCCGAAGCCGGCGTCTCATCGTCTCCAATGTTGTTGAGGTTTCCATAGCCAAGCCTGCCTGACAATCCCTGCCCCCAACAACGTACATTTCCACTACTTAGAAGGACGCATACATGGCCGGATCCAGACACGAGTTGGGTGATTGTGGGGCCTCCACATGCAGGACAGCTCACCCCCCCGCAATCCACACCAGTCTCGTCTTGGTTTTGTATGCTATCGGAGCAAGTCGCTACTTGGCAGATGGTGCCCGTGCAAACGCCCGAAGTGCAATCCCCCGGCGCAAGACAGCTAAGTCCATCACCACATGCTGCGCAGCTTGCTCCACCGCAATCGGTGTCGGTTTCATCTTGATTCAGCACGCCATCAGCGCAGGTCGCGAGCTGACAGATGGTGCCCGTGCACATTCGATTGGCAATCTGCCGCTAGCACACAACTTTGCCCCGTGCCGCAAGCGCTGCAGCTCAAGCCACCACAATCGGTGTCCGTCTCATCTTGGTTTTGTATTGTATCCGTGCAGGTTGCCGCTTGACAGATGTTGCCCGTGCATACTCCCGAGCTGCAATCTGATCCAGCAAGGCAACCAGCCCCATCGGTGCATGCACTACATGACGATCCTCCGCAGTCCACATCCGTTTCGTCTTGGTTTGCAACAGCATCGCTGCAGCTACCAACCTGGCAGATGTTGCCCGTGCACACGCCGGATGCACAATCATTGCCGGCATTACAGCTTAGGCCATTCGCGCACGCACTACAGCTCGAGCCACCACAATCCACATCTGTTTCATCCCCACTCTTTTTGCCCATCGCTACACGACGTAGCAATGCAGGTGCCTGTTGAACCACATTCCATCGATTGACAATCCGTATTGACGCTGCAGCTTTTTTCATCGGCGCAGCCCGAGCAGCCTGCACCACCGCAATCCACATCGCTTTCACTAAAATCTTTTCGACCATCGGCACAAAAAGTGTCGGCATCGTCACTATCAGGGATGCCATCCCCGTCGCTGTCGGTATCTAGAAAGTTGGGCAGACCATCGCCGTCCAAATCATCGCCCAGCTCTTCGGAATCTAAAATCCCATCGCCATCGGAATCGGTATCGAGATAAGCCACCGTACCATCCCCATCGACATCACCGCCTGCTTTTGCTTCTTCACTGACTTCAAACGCCGTTGGCAAACTGTCGCCATCATCGTCATCATCGAGGAAGTTCGCTAAGCCATCGCCATCGCTATCGCCAAAAAGCTCTTCGCTATCTGGAACACCGTCTTGGTCCGAATCAAGCAGCAAGCTCTGTGTGTTGACGGAGTCGTATCCCAGCCGCCCGCATGCTGATACAGCAAAAAAGAACATCAACAGCAGGTATCCGCGTGCTTGATTCATGGGCAGAATTAAACATGACAGAAAATACCGCATAAGTAAAACAATTCATTTTCACTGAATGGAAAAAGGCAGTGGCAAAAGAAATAGAAAGCAAGAATTGACAAATAATTTCAGAATCTTAGATTATAAAAGGCGCTAAGAACCTGCTTTTCTATGCAGGAGTGCACCAATAGCTTTCCTTCTAAAGCATCGATACAGGATCGATATCGATGGATGCTCTGGCTGAGCCAAGGCCTTGGCCGATGTGTTGGGCTACTGCATCGAGCACAACACGAAGTGATTTTCGGCCGGATGCTCGCAACAGAACGCGAAAACGGTAGCGCGCTCTTAGTCGGGCAATGGGTGCCGGTGCGGGGCCGAGTACTTGAACTTTATCGGAGCTACGTGAGCGAGCAACTTGAGCAAGTCTGTCCGCAGCTGAGCGTGCATGTTGCTCGTCTGTCGCGTCAATGCGAATCGCCGCTAGGCGAGAAAAAGGGGGGTACAAACTTTGCTGACGCACTCTAATCTCGCTCGTAAAAAAACCATGGTAATCGTGTCGGCACGCGAGTTGTACAGCAGGATGATCGGGCTGAAAGCTTTGCACGATGACTTTGCCAGGCCGAGCTCCTCGTCCGGCGCGACCTGCTACTTGAGCAAGCAATTGGAAGGTGCGCTCTGAGGCCCGAAAGTCCGGAAACAACAAGGATTGATCCGCAAGCACCACTCCCACCAAGGTCACTTCGGGTAAATCATGTCCTTTGGTGACCATTTGGGTGCCAACCAAAATATCGAGCTCATGCCGCTTCATACGATCAAGAACTTTTTCGACACCGCCGGCTTTAGATGCGGTGTCGCGATCAAGCCTGGCAATGCGTGCTTCGGGAAAATTGTCCCGCAAAAGTTCTTCAACACGCTCGGTTCCAACACCAACAGCTTCGAGGCCAGGACTTTTGCAGTTCGGACAAGGCGCATCGACATGCGTTGCAAAATCACAATAGTGACAACGTGCACGCTGCGCATTGCGATGAGCGGTAAGTGCCACTGAACAGGCAGGACACTGCGCAATCTCCGAGCAGCTAGCACAACGTAAACTGGAGAAGCCACGTCGGTTTAAAAATAAAATGGCTTGACCTTTGTCGTTCAAGCATGCCTGGAGCGCTTGGTGAAGCACTGGGGTGAGCAAAGGATGGCCCGATAGCCCCGCGCCCTGTTTTGTCAGATCGACAATATGTACCTCGGGCAGCTTGTGCTCAGTGGCGCGTGCTGGCAGTTCAAGTAACTCGCACCTTCCTTGCTTGCACAGATGATAACTTTCGAGTGAAGGTGTAGCACTACCAAGCACGCAAACGCCGCCTACCAAATGCGCACGAAGCAAGGCCATGTCTCGTGCGCTATAGCGGAAACCGTCTTCTTGCTTAAACGAAGCGTCATGCTCTTCATCAACGACAATCATGCCCAAATCACGAACCGGAGCAAACAACGCCGAGCGCGCCCCAATAGCAAGCTTGAGCTCACCTTTGCTAAGCCTTTGCCAGGCATCGTAGCGTTCCCTCGCACCAAGACCGCTATGCAAGACAGCAATACCTTCACCAAAACGCGCGCGAAAACGCGACACCAGTTGAGGCGTCAATGCAATCTCCGGCACAAGCACAATGGCGCCACGTCCGGCTTCCAGCACTCGATCAATGGCATGCATATACACTTCGGTCTTGCCGGAGCCTGTGACGCCATGAAGCAAAAAGGCTTTGGCTTCATGATCAATAACTGCTTGTTTCAGGCGCTCTACCGCATGAAGCTGAGCATCATTCAGTTGAACCGTCACATCTTTTTCAGCCGAGTTTCCTGCAAAGGGATCGTGAAGAACTTCACATTCACTGATTTGCAGCACCCCTTTATCGACCATTGCACGCAAACTACTCCGCGTTAAACCTGCAAGAGTCCGCAGCTCCTCCCACAGAATCTCGCTGCGCTCCTCAACCAAATGCAAAGCACGCAATTGCTTAGGCCCAAGACGAGGGGCTTCTTTTTTGTCTTTGGCAAGACACACACGCCAAGTCGTGCGTTGGCTCATCTGAGCACCGGGGAGCTTCTCGCCCTCTTTAAGAAAGCCGGACCCTCGCAACCGGCTCAGAGCTTCGCTTGGTAGCGCGGGCGCAGCAGCACGCAATACTTCACCCACTGGATGCATGTAGTAATCTGCCGCCGCTTTAAGAAAGGTTAAGAGTTCTTCTGAAAACACCGGATCTTTATCGAGTAGGTCCGCGATGTGTTTGTATCGAACGCCTGCTTTAATTTCCCCAAGCTGCTCACCCAAGACAAAGCCAGCAAGCTTTCTGCGACCAAAAGGAACTGCCACGCGCATGCCAGGTAAAAAATCAGTGCTTCCTCCACGCCTCACTTTGTAAGTAAAACTTTGACGAAGCGGCACCGGTATGGCCACCTCCACATAGCTGTCTTGATTTTCGGATGAAGGTGTCATGCTTGTCGTATGCCATCCTGTCCAACAAAAAGGGCGGCAATATCATCGTAAAGCTCTTCGGGAATCAAATCGCCAGGATGACACTTCTTCATGCGCGCCACAATCGCGGCCTGCTCATAAACAGGGATCCGAGAACGATGAGCTCGATCAAGCCACGATTTGCTTGCATCATCTGTTTCGATGGCCACAATCGGGGCACCTGGCCAGAGTGATAGCTTAGAACCACTACTTTTGACCCAGTGTCTTTAAGTACACACGCAATCTCAGCATTGTCTTCTTTTACCAGTTCACGATGGCGCTCACGTTGTTTGTGTAGCACATGGGGGTTGCCCTCTGTTTGTTTAAGCTCTTGTAAAAACTCGGTACGTGTCATTTTTAGGCGATCAAAAAAGTCAAAGCGTCGATACGCAAAATCAGCAAGCGCAATAAAACTAAAGGCAAGCATGATGCGAAAAGAAAATACCAAAAAAAGTTGCGCAAGCATGTTGCTTTGATCGGTTAGGTTTTGTGCTGGGCTAAATGAAATTCGCAATCGAAACTCATAGAGCGTCCACAGTAAAATGAGCACGGCTAAACACAGCGCAATCACAAGCTCGAGGCTTTGAACAAAAGCGTTTCTCGAAAACAAATTCATGCCCGATCGACGAAACGAAAGCGATCGAAAAAAAGAAAACGAAACAGGAAAGCCTAAATGAGCAACCGATACGGCAAGGACAGCACCCACGGCACTAAGCCAGATCGGGGCAAGGCACCAGACCGCGAGTGAAAGACCAAGATCAACCAATCCCAACCCGTGATCGACACTGGAAGCAAAACGTCCGAGCGCTGCATAAAAAAGCCCGGAAAAAAGCAATGGCACTCGCCACACCGCCCACAAAAGCACAGCCACAACGGCCGCACTGGCCGCCACCGAGACAAGCACGGCCGATCGAGGCGCATCGCCAGAACGTCTAGCTTCCCTAATGCGCCTTGCGGTAGGCTTGTGTGTACGACTCTCTGCCATGAACCCTAAAATAGCGCGATGTTCTCCCCACGCACACTCTTCGAAACAAAAAAAAACAAACTAAGCCTCATGCTGGAAAAACTGCAGAATGAAGGCACGAATATTGTTGATTTAAGTTTGTCCAATCCCAGTCAAGCCGATCTTGCCTTGGACTTGGATCGCGTAGTCAAGGCAAGTCTGCTGTCATCTGCAAGCTACACGCCCGATGCGCTGGGCCTTCTTCGGGCCCGCACTGCTCTTGCTTCGTTTTGGTCCGCCCAAACGGCTCAGCCACTTGACGCCAAGCAAATCTGCCTTGCCGCCAGCACCAGCGAGCTTTACGCGCATTTGATGAAGATACTTTGCAGCCCCGGCGATGAGTGGTTGGTCCCGGCGCCCAGCTACCCTCTTCTTGAGCAGTTGGCGCAAAGTGAAGGAATTGTACTCAAGCGCTATCCCTTGATCTGGGACGGGCAATGGCACATCGATTTTCCAATGCTCAAATCGCTCATCTCTACAAAGAGCAAAGCGATTGCCGTAGTTAATCCAAATAACCCCACAGGTAACTATGTGAGTCGCTCAGAGATTCTGGGCTTGTACGAGCTTGGCCTGCCCATCGTGTGCGACGAGGTTTTTCTACCCTATGCGCTATCCGACAATTCAAAAAACCAGCAAAGCATTCTCAACGCAGCTCGCTCAACGATGCCACTTGTTTTTGTGCTTGGAGGTCTATCAAAGTTTGCAGCCTTACCACAGCTTAAATGCAGTTGGCTGATAGCCCGGGGGCCGCAAAGCGAGCTTGAAGAATGTCTACATCGCCTGACTTGTTTGTCCGATCTGTTTTTGTCCACCCACCAAGCGGTACAGGAGCAACTCCCAGAACTATTGCGCTATGGACATCGCGTCCAAGCGATCATTACGAGTCGCCTCCAAGCGAATCTTAGCTATGCCAAGCGATTGCTCAACAATGCCCACAGTCCTATCTCCCTTCGCCTACCTCAGGGAGGCTGGTATCTCAGCCTTCAGCTGCCAGCCATCAAAAGCGATGAACAATGGACACTCGAATTGCTCCAAGAGCAGCACACCCACGTGCTGCCTGGTTATCTTTTTGATTACCACGAAGAAGCCATGCTCGTTCTTAGTTTGCTCTGCACGCCAGAGAACTTCAGCCAAGGACTTCAGCGCATCGTGAACAGCGTGAACCAAACCTGCTAGGAATCGTGAAAGACGCTAAAAACGTCCATTCAACTGAAGGGTCGCACCCTTTCCTCGCGCAGAAGGGGCCACGGACAATGCGACTTGAACGCTTTGCGGCTTAGGGAGTTCGTGGTTAATTTCATAAGCAACGATAGAGCCGATCCAGCTGCTCAGAAAGCCGCCTAAACCCAGCAGTACCCCCCATATCGTGCCTTCGTTATTCCACTCGATGTTGGCCGCACCAAGCATCATTGCGCTTCCCACGACCCCCGGGAGCATCGTCCAGCCAAAATGACTGGAACCGGGAAAAAGCTCGCCGCCCAAGTAGGTCCCAAGAGGCATACCCACTGTGAGCCCGAGAACAAAACCTCCAAGTGCGCCTCTATTAATGCAAATCGTATCACAACTTTCATAAGGGTCTTCGGGATCCTTATTGATTTCCGCGGCGAGCATACCAACAAGAATTCCCGAACCGAGAGAAAGTACATTCTCCGAGACGATGCGCAAAAATGCATAGCTGTCTTTCGAGCGATGTTCGTCGGAACGTTGTTTGTGCGGTGAAGTTGTTGCGTTCGCTGACTTTGGTGGCGACGCCTGCCTAGCCTGCGCCGAGTTTGCCGCTGACTGTTTATCTTCTTGGCTTGCCGCAGACTTTTCTTGGGGCTGCACCACCCTATGTGTGCGTTGCGAATCCTCTTGCGCCGAAACGTTCTTGGAAAACATGCTCGCGTTTACAATCAAAGGTAGGGAAAAGTAGAACACTAAATTTTTCATCGTAACCTTTTGATAAAGCAAAGAGCGTGCCTGGACTTAAAGCGTTCCCTAAACTCAATGAAATCAAACGCGCACGCTTACAGAGCGCAGCACCATGGTTGTGAAAATCCGATACAGTGTGTTCGCGACGCCACAGGCTATAGGCTCAGCGAGCTATATTACGATGCCAGATCCATAATGAGGAAAGACGCAGGCATGAGGCAGTTGACAAGACTGGCATGTTTTTACGAAAATTATGCCATAGTTGGCATGGATTGACGTGAAAAATAGTCAATTATGTCAATTTTGGTAATTACGCCAACAACGCCGCTTTTGTCTTTCACCACAGCCATACGGGCTTGATTGAGCAGACCATTGAGCATTTCAATTTCGGTTTCTGGACTGACTGTGACGTAGTCTTGCTCAACAATGGGACCGATTTCGCTGTCCAAGGAATGCTCTCCAGAAAAAAGAATGCGCAACAAATCAACTTCGGCAACCGCGCCGATGACTTTGCCATTTTCAATCACGGGGATCTGCGAGATGTTGTGATCTTTCAAACGAGCAATCACATCGCGTACGCGATCATGTGGTCTAGCCGTTATCAATTCTTGCTTTGGCTTGCTCTTGAGCAAATCGGCTACGCTACCCATTTTAGGACGTGCATCTAAAAAGCCATTTTCTTTCATCCACTCGTCGTTAAACATCTTGGATAAATACTTCGCCGCACCATCAGGCAACAGGACAACGATGTTTTCTTTTTTGTCGCGAGCTTTTGCGTACTTTATGGCACCAGCCACAACCGCGCCGGAGGAGCCACCCACATACAAGCCTTCATAGCGCACCAAATCACGTGCCATGATAAAACATTCCTTGTCATCCACGCGAACGATATCATCGAGAATATCAAGATTGATCGTTGAAGGAATAAAGTCCTCACCAATACCTTCGACCTTGTAAGTAAAGGCTTTGGTCATGCGCTTATCTTTAACAAAATCGTAATAAAGAGAACCGACAGGATCGACTCCCACCATCTGCATGCTTGGCTTTTTCTCTTTTAGATACTTACCAGTTCCGCTGATGGTTCCCCCGGTGCCGAGGCCCGCGACAAACACATCAAACTGGCCTTGCGTCTGCTCCCACAGCTCCGGCCCGGTGCTCTTGTAATGACCATCCGGGTTATCCATGTTGTGATACTGATTGGTGTAAAAACAGTTTGGAGTTTCACGATGAAGCTTCTTCGCAACGGAATAGTAACTTCGTGGATCTTCTGGCTCGACGGCCGTGGGACACACGACAACACGGGCACCGAAAGCTCGCAAACTCGCGATTTTCTCATCCGACATCTTATCCGGCATGACAAAAATGCATTGATAGCCACGCACTGCGGCGATCATCGCTAGCGCTGCGCCAGTGTTGCCACTGGTAGCCTCGACAATGGTTCCGCCAGCTTTGAGTTCTCCTCGCGCCTCGGCTTGATTGATCAAGTAAAGCGCCATGCGATCTTTCATTGAACCCGCAGGGTTAAGAAACTCACATTTGGCATAAATGCTTGCTTTAACGTCGTTTGCCACTCGGCCAAGCTTGACGATAGGAGTGTGGCCGATGGCGTCTAAAATTGTGTTTACCGATCCCTGCATTTTACTTTCCTAGACGATTAAGCGGGCTTTGAGAATAAGCGACCGCTGCAATCGTTGAGCTATTCTTGGTTTGCAATAGTTTTGCGCCAGCGTAAGCAATCATGGCTGCGTTGTCAGTGCAAGATGCTAAAGGGGGAATATACAAAGAAAAACCATGTTTTTTGGCTGATTCTTCTGCGCGCTTTCGCAATCCACTGTTCGCGGCTACCCCGCCGGTAATCACCAAGGAGCGCCTGTTGAGCTTTTTTAACGCAGCCACACTTTTATCCACCAACACATCTGCCACCGCGGCTTGAAAGGAAGCAGCCAAATCGCAAAGCGCCTTTTCGTCCCATGGGCTTTTTCGATCGCGAACGCTGTGCACTACCGCAGTCTTGAGTCCTGAAAAACTGAACTCTAAATTTTACTTGCAGCCATCGGTCTTGGCAATGGGATTGCAGCCGGGTTTCCGCGCGGAGCCATCCGATCGAGAATCGGGCCACCCGGATAACCAAGGCCTAAAAGCTTGGCTACCTTGTCATAGGCCTCACCTGCAGCATCGTCGCGTGTCTGACCCAGTAGACGCACATCGTTGATGCTGTGCACATCATACAGTGCAGTGTGCCCACCACTGACTAAAAGGGCAACGTAGGGAAACTCCGGAACAGCAACAGTGTCTTTGTCGCGCTTCAAAAAAATCGCAAACAAATGCCCCAGCAAATGATCCACACCGACTAAGGGAAGATCCTTGGCAAGGGCTATAGCCTTGCCTGTTTGCACGCCGACCAGCAAAGCACCAATGAGGCCAGGTCCTTGCGTAAACGCCACGGCATCAATGCCATCTAAACCCGAAGGAATCGCTGCAAGCGCCTGGCGAATCATCGGAATCACAGCCCGGGTATGCGCACGTGAAGCAATCTCAGGAACCACACCACCAAAGACAGCATGCTCTTTTATCTGGCTTGCAACAGCATCACTGATCACGTCGCCTTCGTCGGTCACGACGGCTGCCGCTGTTTCATCGCACGAAGACTCTATTCCAAGAACAAGCATAATCTAAAACCGTGTACGACGAGCTTTCTAAAAACAGCTTCCGTTGCTTGCCTGCATAAAAAACAACCCGAAGTAGTCGCCTTTTGTTTCATCACCACTTCCGGCAATGAGCCGAAGCTCAAGTTCCTCGCCTGCTAAATACGATACAAACAACATCACATCACGCAAAGCAAGCGGCCCTTCTTCGGGTCGAAAAGTAAACATTTCATTGCGCAAGCGTTCTCTTCCTGGAAACTCGTACAAACTAAGCAAATCATGTTTCAGAGGATCAATGCCGCTAAAATACTGGCAGTCAAGTGCAGCATCACTACTGCTAAGTACTCCTACCCAATTTTCAGGCGCGTTATCCAAGGCACAACCAGCTGTTTCAGGCGAAAAAGAAATGGTCATTTTCGTGCCAACAGCAAAACCGCGTCGAATGAATGAACAGTTTGCTTCGGTGCAATTGGACACCGGCTCATCGTTCCCTACAACATTGCCACAATAGTTCTTTGCCGAACCTGCGCCAAGATCGCTTGCTTCGGTGCACGCGCTCACAAAGATAAATGCAGCGGCACAACTAGCTATCAGATAGCCTCGCAACGGTCCGGCCATGAGAAAAATTTTGTTTCGCGAATACATCATAGCGCCGAAGTAATCTAACGTATCCAAAGAATACTGTCCCGTTAATAAAAGCTGTTTTTTTGCCCCAAGAACAGAGTGATCCAAGTACCAAACACTTCGGACCTGCACGAAAAGCAGTTTTGTGCGACACTTTTAGAACCAGTGCTCTGATTGGAAAGTATTGAGCTGAGATCGTAAAGTGAAGGTGTGAGATGCAGGGAAGAAAGCCGCAGAAATATCGCGAATATTTCAAGGTTTTCTGACACCACAGCTCGCGCCTTCACCACAGCAAGACGGATCAATCCTTTCCGATCAGATCACTAAAGGAGAAATGTTGGTGGAGCAATGAAAACCTGGGAGATTCAAGAACAGTTTGGCCTTGAACACCTTCGAAGGGTGGAACGAGACATGGCCGAACCCGCGGATAACGAGGTGCTAGTCAAGATCACAGCGGTTTCGTTAAACTATCGCGATCTCATGATGGTTGAAGGTCGCTACAACCCAAAGCTGAGCTTGCCGTTGGTCCCCGTATCCGATGGCGTCGGCCGCATCGTGGCCTGCGGTAAGTCCGTCCGTCAATTCAAAACTGGCGATCGAGTGTGCGGCATGCTGGTTCAGGGCTGGGAGCAAGGCAAACCAAGCAAAGTGCTCATGCGCCAACATACCCTGGGAGGGCCTCTTGATGGGATGCTTCAAGAATACCGCACCCTACCAGCAGAGGGTGTCGCAAAAGTCCCCGACTATTTATCGGATGAACAAGCTTGCACACTACCTTGCGCAGCACTGACCGCCTGGAGCGCACTACACAATCTTTCAACGCTGAGCGAAAATGATACCGTGCTTTGTCAAGGCAGCGGAGGAGTTTCAGTTTTTGCCTTGCTCTTTGCCGTAGCGGCAGGTGCTCGGGTCATTGCTATGAGCAGTTCAGCAGAAAAAGAACAACAGCTCCATGCACTTGGTGCAAAGAGCACCATCAACTACCGTCTTGAGCCGAACTGGGTCAGTAAAATAAAAGAACTGACCGGCGGCGAAGGAGTGGATCACATTATCGAAGTGGGTGGCAGCCAAACCATCGAGAACTCTCTTGCGTCGATAAAAGAGGGTGGCACGATTAGCATTATTGGAGTCTTATCTGGCAGCAAAGCAAGCCACAGCCTGATCCCGATTCTTATGAAACAAGTCACCCTTCAAGGCGTGTTTGTCGGCCACAAAAAGAGTTTTTTGGACATGCTTGATTTTATGGAGCAAAAAAAGATTGAGCCCGTTATCGATACGGTTTACTCCTTTGACAAAAGCATCGAAGCTTTTCATCATCTAAAGAAGGCCACCCATTTCGGGAAAATAGTAGTTCGTATCCATGAATAGAGAAAACAAAGACAAAGTGATTCGCGCCATGGCTGACGATGGAAGTTTTCGCGTGATCGTCATGAACACATCCAGCACCTGTTATGAACTTTGCAAACGACAAGGCGCCACAGGAGAGCTTGCCAATCAATTCGCTGAGCTCCTTACCGGAACCATCATCGTTCGTGAGACGATGGCTCCATGGTTGCGTGCCCAAGCCATTGCAACGAATAAAGATCGAAAGGATCGTCTTGTTGCAGATGTCTATCCCGATGGGTCAAACCGAGGGCTTTTGCAAAGAAATGGCAACGCTAGCTTCTCCTTTGGAGAAGGCTCCCTTCTGCAAGTGATGCGCGGCTTGCCCAATGGACAAACACACGAAGGAATCGTCGACATCTCAACAAAGCAAACGATTAGTGAGGCTTTTATGGGCTACATGCAGAGCTCTGAGCAAGTCAACTCTGTGATTAGGATTGCCGCGCAACACGATGGAAATGAAATTTTGCACGCCGGCGGATACATCGTACAGCTTTTGCCCGAAGCTACACGCGAAGCGCATATGATCATGACTGAACGTTTGGATGATTTTCCAAGTATAGAAAAAATTTGGGTTCAAGAAGAAGAATGGATTGATCTCCTGCTTGATGAAATTTTGTATGGCATGCCCTATACACGCTTGGATGAATCCAGTTTGCGTTTTGGGTGTCAATGCAGCGAAGCGCGGGTGTTCGGAAGTTTAGCTACCTTGGATAAAGAGACAATTTCTAAAATCATTGA
Organism: Myxococcales bacterium; assembly: GCA_016699535.1. Classification (NCBI taxonomy): domain Bacteria; kingdom Pseudomonadati; phylum Myxococcota; class Myxococcia; order Myxococcales; species Myxococcales bacterium. The sequence goes on along the minus strand of CP064980.1, from coordinate 1,430,834 downwards.
AGACGAAAAGCTTGTCGAAGTTGGATGCGACTACTGTGGCGAAACCTACCGCATCGCACCAGAAAAATTGCGCAGCTTGCTACACTCAAACTAGCGAGACTATTCGTTAACTGCTTTTTTTAACGTCGAAGAAGCACGTCGCCAACGGAAATAAGCATCGGCATCCCCTGCCTCGGCAGCCTGTTGTGCGGCCTCTTTGTAGCGTCTTGCGGCGGTATCGATTTGGCCCTCAAGTTCATCAACGGTTGCGGTAACACCAAGCACAGCAGCAAGCAGAGCAGGCGACTCGGCATCCACAGCCAACTGATAGGCCCGTTCCAATACCTTTTGACCTTCTTCAACATCACCGATATCAATAAGGGTTTCAGCAAGGCGCACAGCGATCTCAGCCTCTTTTGATGAGTGTCTGCCCAAAATCTGCTCCGAAGCGCGTCTAAGTGCATTGGCAGCACCGATTTGATCGCCCTCCGAAAGTCGGACCTTTGAAATCGCAAGATGCGCATCAGCTGCTACCTCAGCATCATCGGCATTGGTCGCGATTTCCAGAGCAGTTCCCAGCAAGCGCATGGCGTCACGGCGTCGTTCACGGCGCGCACCAACCCGGCCAAGTACATTAAGCATCCGTGCACGTTCCACGCTACTCGGGCCAGCCAGGTCGATAGCTTCACGCAAAACACCGTCAGCGCCCGCGTAATCGTTTTGCAATTCAAGCGCTTCACCCAGACGACGACTAAAGCTCACCAAGGCCTTATCCAAACTGTCATCACCCGTTTCAAGAAGTTCACGACGCGCAAGCTCTAACCCATGTCGAAAAGCATCGATTGCCGTTTCTGCACTGCCCCGGTGCAATGCTGCCGTACCCATACGCTCCAACAACACCATCGCTGTCATAAACTCACCACCGCGATAGGCATGTTGTGCGCGCACCTCTAACGGCGCTTGTCTTGCGTTGGCAACTTGCAAAGCTTGAGCATGCAAATCCATACGCGCAGCCGCGGGGATGGAAGCTTCCACTAAGTCGCGAATGAATGGGTGCGCTATCTGTATTTCGTTGTCGCGTACATAGAGCAGCTCACTGCGCTGCAAGGTATCAAGACCCAAGTTAATATCGGGGTCATTAACAATGCTTTGTAAATCTTCAAGCGTACAACGCTCCCCTAAAACAGCGGCAGCTTGCAAAACTTTACGAGCGGTAATCTCAAGACGCTCAAGCCGTTGAATAATCACATCCGAAAGCCGGGGAAACGACGCTTCATCTTCGCTGTTAATCACGCCAAGAGCACGTATTTGCTCGATATAAAACGGGCTCATCCCTTCAGGTCGTAGCAGCAAGGCAGGCTGCGAATTGGCACCTAAGTTAAAGCTACCCGAAAACAATTGGCTTGCCTCATCACCGACCAAACCACGCAAAGGAATTGTAACCACGCCTTCCGTCAAAAGCTGACGAAACGCAGGATCGCTTGTGGTCACAACCATCGCGGAAAGATCTTCGATAAACTGCGGCAATTTGGCAAGAGTGCGTTGGGAGAGTCCATCGCAACGACCTAGATCGTCGACAAGCACAATCACGCGCCGCGTACTGGTTTGAAGAGAAGCCCAGCGCATAGCTGCCGCCAGCGAATACGCCACAGCACCAGCACGCGAGCGCCCTTCAAGACCGCTAAGTCCATTGGGCTGGACCAGTTCGTGCAATCCCGCACGTGAAAGGCCATCCTCAAAGACTTCGTTGCTTTCCAAAAACTTACGCAGATTGCTTTCTTCAACGCCAACAAGTCCCGCAATCAAAGAGCGTATGGTGCTGTATGGAACCAAAGCACCGCTTGCATGCGGGCCGGAAGCCACCACAGCATCGCCCTTCTTAGAAGCTCTATCCGCTATCTCAGAAAGTAGCCGTGTTTTTCCCATGCCGATCTCGCCGGAAAAGTGAACAAAGATCGGTCTTGATTTAGCTTCATCACGCAAGGCATCAAATTGTTCGATTTCAGCGTGCCGGCCAATAAGTCGACCTCGAACGTCCATGACCGGAGGCAAACTCATCGGAGGCCTTGAACTAATTGAGGGGCGAACCGACGAGACGGCTCCGCCAAGACGCACACCGCACTCTGCGCAAAACTTCATACGTGACTTTACTGATGCACTGCAGGCCGGACACTTTAACCCTTTGCTATCGTGCTCATCCCCAAGATGGTCGTGGGCTTGTCGAATCGCGGCTGCCATCTCGTCCGCTGTGGCATAACGATCCTCGCGCTCTTTTGATAGCGCACGCATGCAAATCTCAGCCAACTCGTCTGGAATGTTTCGATGCGGCGCAAGCACACGTGGATCAGGAACAGGATCCGTGAGGTGACGCAAAGCTACTTTAGTTGGAGTTTCATCCTCAAAGGGCAATCGTTCAGAAAGTAACTCAAACAAAAGCACACCGACCGAGTAGATATCGCCACGACCATCGACTTCTTCACCGCGCGCTTGCTCCGGAGACATATAGTCTGGGGTGCCACACACTAAGCCCGGGGTCGTTACCGAAGTCGCAGAAGGCTCCAATATTTTGGCTAGACCGAAATCAACAACTTTAACAAAATCACCACCCCGACGGCTTTTTTGAATAATGATGTTTTCTGGTTTCAAGTCTCGATGAATCACCGAAAGCTCATGTGCCTCGGCAAGCGCCGCTAAAACGTTTTCTAGAATGCGGCAAATCCTTGGAAAAGAAAAAGGGCCTTCATCCTGCATCAACAGGGCGAGGTCTTTGCCATGCAAATACTCCATCACCAGATGTAGCAACCCATCGTCGGTGCGACCAAAATCAATGATGCCAACGCTGTTTGGATGATTCAAACGACTGGCCGCACGTGCCTCGGTGTAAAAACGAGCAACCGATGGCTCATCACCCAACAAATGCTGGTGAATCACTTTAATCGCAACCGTGCGGCCAAGGTTAGTTTGCGTTGCGCGATAAACTCGGCCCATACCACCCACGCCGATGGCCTCCTCCACACGGTAGGCCCCGTTGATCACACGGCCAATAAGTGGATCGTCCAGAGCGGCAGCGCTGACGGCAGCACCACAGTGGGCGCAAAAACGAGCGCCTTCGGCTAAATCTTCGCCGCATGTTGGACAAGCTACCACTGCCTCCCATCATAGCGGATTTGAAATATTTTGAGTACTGAAACCAGTTCTCTGCTCTTAAACAGCGCCTACATTGGAAACTATGTTATAAATAGTAACGAACCGAGGACCTTGGCGCGACCGGTCTAGGAAAAACGTCCATGAACGGAGGAAATGTAGGCGCATTTTCAAGCATGCGATACGTATTTCACTCGGAGCTATGCTCGCTCGGCCTCATCGAGCAGGCGCATGCCTTCAAGTAATAACGATTCGGCAGAAGCCTGTATCTTTCGTTCCTCAGGCAAAAAACTAGGATCCACTGAAAACTGGCCTTCGGTAAGCAAAAGTAGGGCGTAAAACGCTTTATCTCCTTCAAGGTCGCCAAAGCGGGCGTTGTAGACATCACCGGTATGAAAGTGAACCTCGGCGCTTTTGCCACCCGATTCAATGCTCAGCTTCCCACTTTTTCGGCCATGGGCAAAGACCTGAACGATTTCTGGCAATGCCATTTGAGTAAGCGATCCCGCGATACCCGATGCGGTCGGCGTAATCGAGCTCCCACTCATCAATTTTTGGGCTTTGGTGACCACCACTTCGGCGGTGGTTGGTTTGACCCAAAAGTCGACAGCTCCTTTTTCAAATCCTTTTGATACAGCCTCTCGATCGGAACGGTTTGTCAAAAAGATCCAGGGGATACTAACTTTCTCTGCGCGAATCTGGGCCAATAGCGCAAAACCATCCATCGGCTCGAGTTCAACTTCCGATATCACAAGCCCGATTGAATTTTCTTTTAGAACTTTGCGAGCTTCATCACTCGTTTGCGCTACTTCCACGACATAGCCTTGCTCAATGAAACGAAGCTCAACTGCAGCAACTTCATCTAGATTCGGATCAATTAAGAGCACACCGGGTTTCGGTGGAAGCAAACTGTCCTTCAAACCATCGCCAATAGCGATTGCTTGGAAGACTTCTAAAACCTTTGCATCAAAAAGCGTTTCTGAGTACTGCGACAAGACTTCAAGCGCCTCGTTTGGACTTAACTTGCGTTGATACGGATTGAACTCATTGGAAACCAAATCTGAGTAACTCTCAACTAACGCAAGTATACGTGAGCCAAGCGGAATAGTTTCACCCTTGAGATGCCCAGGAAAACCTTTGCCGTCATAGCGTTCGTAAAAATGACGAAGTATGCTGATTGCGTCTTGCGGAAGTTCAACGCTTTCAAGCAGTTCAATAGGACTTTGGAAAAGTGTTTGCGCTTGTTTTTTGTGAGGTTCGTATTCACTCGCATAAAGAGGCGTTAGATGATCGGCCGAGGATTTGCCTAAATCGTGCAAAAGCGCGGCAATCTCCAAAGAACGAATCTCTTTTTCATCAAGCTTCAAACGACGCGCAAGCCGTGAACAAAGCTGCGATACTTTGCGAGAATGACCGCGCAAACCCTTTCTATCGCGCTCCAGCAGCGTCACAAGGACACGCAGCGTATCCAAGAAGGAATTGAGCGAAATTGCACCATCCGGCAATGGTGTTGAACGAAGCTTTGCTTTGTTTAGATTCGTTCCGCTTATTTCACTTGTTGAAGGTAGAGCATCCATCTTAGGCAGCTCGATGTGAGGCAGTGCAATGGCCGGCGAAGGGTTTTGCGCCCCCTTCGCCTTGGGACGTTCCGCGCGGGTCGCTGAAGGGGCCATGGACGCGCCTCTTCCCGAAAATGCATTGTTACCAAAGTCCTGTCCGATGACATCCCCTGCACTCATTCCCTGATCTGAACTCTGTTGCCGTTCAAAGAACCGTGCAAAGGCCTGCGTCTGTCCGCGATAAAATTTGTTGATGAGAGCATCGACCGCTGCGGGTCTCGCGATGTACACGCGCACCGCTCTTACATCAGCAGTGATCTTAACCTGCTTTTCGATATCCGAATCAGGAAGCACCGCGGCAACCACAGAAAGTGTCCCACTTTTCACATCAAACAAAATAGGGAATACACTCAAACGTTCCGCAACTTTGTGTGGTAAAAATTTAAGGACATCTTTGCTGATTGCAGCTTTCGCTAATTTTTCTGTTGAAACAAAACGCGTGCGAAAAACTTCTGCAAGGTGCCTCAGCAAATCATGTTCGGATATCACGCCAATCTCGATAACAGCATCGACAGCCGAGATCCCGTGTCGCTCCGCATGACTGAGCGCAGAATCATACTGCAACGGGTCGATACGATTTTCGGCCAGAAGGCGATCGACAACATCTTTTCCGCTTAGCTTTGCTCCCGCCATTCTCTGTCCATTGTACCGAAAGCCATTGCATAGCACTATATAACCGTCGTAAATGTATGGAATGAAGGTATGGACCCTGCTGACAGTATCCCTCTTGTGCGTACAATGTGGTGGCCCACAGCTGCAAAACAGCCACTATAGTGACGGGCAAGTCAGTTTTGATATCGGCAAGCTTCCAGCTGATTGGAAGCAGCTCGACATCGAAGATGGCAATGATTTGGCATGGCAAAGCGCTCGCTCCGGAGCCGTGATTCAGCTCAACGCGTCCTGCGATCCAGGCTTGGATATTCCGCTACCTGCATTACGAAACCACTTATTAATAGGTTTTACCGAGCGGAGTTTTCAACATGAACAGACCATCATGTTGGTGAAGCGCGAAGCCCTCAAAAGCGAACTGACCGCGAAACTTGATGGACAAGTACGCGCCTTGGTTCTGGTTGTTCTAAAAAAAGATGGCTGCGTGTACGATTTTGCTTTAATTGGCCGACCATCGGAACAATTTGAGCAATCACACCGTGATTTTCAGACATTTTTGTCTGGTTTTCAGGTATAGAAAAGAAGCTTCTGCCCATGGCCAACAGTACCTACAGTCTGCCGCCCGGCGCCCACGTACCATGGGGTCGCCGTTTTTTCGTGTTTTTCAAGCAGACCGGTCAGGTGACCCTGCTTACCAAAAACGCGATTGTTGCGCTTGTGACTACCCGTTTCGAGCCTCGGGCCTACCTCTATCAACTTGAACAACTCGGCGTACGATCCCTTGGGATTGCCATAGCCACCTCGATTTTTGTTGGCATCGTCATGGCTATTCAATTTGCTTTTTCCCTGGAAATGTTTGGAGCCAAAGACACCGTGGGCCGTATTGTTGGTCTCTCGGAGGTACGTGAATTGGCTCCGTCACTTACCGCTCTGGTCGTTGGTAGCCGAATCGCTTCAGGCATGGCTGCCGAAATCGGTTCGATGGCGGTCACTGAACAGCTTGATGCCATTCGAGCTCTTGGCGCAGATCCCATTCGCAAATTGGTTGTCCCGCGTGTACTTGCAGGAATTACAATTATGCCGCTGCTCACCTGCATATCGCTTGTGCTCGGAGTTCTTAGTGCACTGACTGTCTGCCGGATCACTTTTGGAATCCCGGCGCCTTTCTTTTTGGCTACGGCACTTGATACCGTTCGCATGCAGGATTTGATGGCCGGTTTGGGGAAAACACCTTTTTTCGGCTTTTTGATTTCGATTTTAGGCTGCCACTTTGGAATGCATACCTTCGGCGGTACCGAAGGCGTAGGCAGCTCAACCACCTCCGCAGTGGTGGTTGTCTCCATTACGATTTTAGTCGCCGACGCCTTGCTAACACAAATCTTTTTGTCGTTTTAGCAAAACGTATCCACTATTCAAATCCAATAAGCCTTTTGTATTCAGAGTGAATACCGTTCGGAAACCATCCTTCTTGGTTAGCATCATCCGTCGGCCCCCAACTTGCGGTAAAGCTATAGGCACCAAACACATTGCCTATCGAACTTAGCTCTTCATAGAACATCTTATAGACCTTGGCCTTGTACTCAGACGGCCCAGGACGGTTAACACTAAACTCACCAATAAGGAGAGGTCCATAACGCCATTGATGTCTACTTCGGAAGGAATATACTTTCGAGATCAAATCATTTACAGCATTTTGCTCCTGCCCCTCCCAAACGCGATCCGTATAAGCATGCATAGCCACGCCGTAAAACGGAGGAGCTCCATCGAATGCATCGTACACTTCCCCAAAGCTTTCTTTACCCCATGCTGCACTCAGCGCACGCGCAATAAATTCGTCTTGAGGAGGGCCATATCCACCAGACGATGAGGGAGAAAGTCCTGGAAACCAGAGATGAATACTAGGAAAAGTCTCGCTATAAAGACGGCAGAGCTCTTTGAACACAATGCCAAATTCTTCAGCACTTGACCAAAGATTTGGCCAGCCTTCGATATTTGGTTCATTGAGAACAATAAAATCGCGTGCACCCGCTTGGTAGTACTCGCTCGCTGCGCTAGCGGTTTCGTTATAAATAGCTAGAGCGGTGGCTTGCGAAGTCTCGCCTTTGCTACCCTCATTGTTAAAAAGGATACGAACAGGATTGAAACTGGGATGTCTGTAAAGGCGGAACCAGTCGGTCCCATGACGTGTATGAAACTTTGGATATAGCCCTGTTCCTTCAAACACCGAACCCGCCGTCCACCACTCACCAGGCTCAGCAGGTTGATCTACGCCACGTACCATCTGTGCGGGTCTCTGTACCGCGCCACTAAACTGATCAATGGGCTCAGCTCCGCTTTGAGCGATACACCCACTCGAAAAGCAAGGAGCAAACCCGGCAACGACCGCGGCATGGGCAACAAGAGAAAGCAGTTCTGTCCACGAGCTTTTCACAACAAGTAGTGTGTGCAAAAAGCATACCTGTGAGATTCACGAAAAAAACTAAATAGTTATTGCAATACGCTCTCAGCCCTGGAAACATTGGACTACATTTCCAAGACAAAAGAGGTACAGCTGTCCCTATTTGAGGCAGGGAGTATCGATGTCTGAGGGCACAGCATCGAGGGCCATGCCCATGCTGTGATAACCTTTGTCAACATAGACCGTAGTCCCCGTGATGCCGCTAGCCAGTGGACTGCACAAAAATGCGGCTGCTGAGCCTACCTCGGTAGCGTTTAGCTTTTCCGGAAGAGCTGCATTTCGAGCAGCGTATTCAACCATATTGCCAATGAAACCAATGGCACTAGCAGCGCGTGATGCCCAAGGCCCTGCTGAGATGCAGTTCACCCGCACGCCCCATTGATGACCCGCTTCATACGCAAGCACCCGCGTATCGGATTCAAGAGCCGCCTTAGCTGTGGACATGCCGCCGCCGTAACCCGGAACCACCCGTTCCGAAGCCATGAAAGTAAGCGACAAAAACGAACCACCTGCGTTCATGATAGGAGAGAAACGCTGCACCATCGATACATACGAGTAGCTGCTAGCTCCGATCGCTGCAAGATAACCCTTACGTGAAGTATGGATGAGCGATTTTTTAACCTCAGGACCATTGGCAAGACTGTGCACCACAATGTCCACAGGTTTGGGACCAAAGTCTTTCACCATCGCATCGCAAACACCTTGGATCGAAAAATCACTGTGGTTTTGGTAACGCTTGCTGCTCCGAATTTCCTCAGGGCAGTCCTCAAGGGTGTCGTAGTCGGCATCAAGCGGATAGATTTTTTTAAAGGAAAGCTTGCTGCCATCCGATAACTTAAGCGAGTCATCCATTCGTCCTCGCTCTAACAGTTTCGTAAATATTGTGTACGCAGGCGGCCACGTTCCAACAACAACTTCCGCTCCAGCTTCCGCGAGATCTTTGGCAATGGCAAAACCAAAACCACCGTCATCCGCCACACCAGCAACAAAGGCACGTTTTCCTGAGAGGTCGATTTTCATAGCGTCGCAGTCAAGCAAATCGGCCCAAAAAGCGCAAGCACTCAGAATTACCCGAAAACACCAAGAATTCCAAGAAAGCCTCATCCAAAACACCACATAAAAATATCACAAACAGCTGTTTAGTTTGCTCCAATTTTTTCTTTGACACGACACATACATGGATAGACTTTTCTTTCTATTGCTTACATCACCATCGCACAGCTAACCCAATGTCCATCGCAATATATTCTTTTCATTCTTCTTGGAAGCACCACAGCTGCGCACAATGTACAAACTGTCACACAGAACACCGTCGCCTTTTGTTCTTAAACACTTATTACTGATACACTAGCGTTGCTATGGAGGATCGCATCCTACTCGTCGATGACGAACCAGCAGTATTACGTTCCGCAACTCGGGCACTCGCTCCGCTACATTTGACAATCGATACAGCGGCTCTGCCATCCGATGCGCTCAAACAAGTTGCAAAGCATAGCTACTCAGTCGTAGCAGTCGATCTCGATATGCCGGAAATGAGCGGACTGGAGCTCATCACTAAAATTCAAAAGAAACTACCACATGCCACCTATATGGTCGTCACTGGCAAGCTCGAAGTTGAGCCATCAACCGTCTTTATCTCCGATGCAGTTACCTCAATCGTTTATAAACCCTGGGCTCCAGAAGAACTCATAAGTGGTCTTGAGTACGCTATCAAACGCTACCATCAACGACGCCACAGCGAAAAAACGAAACATGTGCTTCTCATAGAGGACAACCCCACTGACATTGAGCTTGTTACAAAGAGGCTGCAAGCCACCGACTGGAAAGGAAAGCTCACTTCAGCAACCTCTTTGACCGAAGCAATCCAAAAACTAAAGCTAGAATCTTTTTCAGCGATTGTATTGGACCTCAGTTTGTCCGATGCAGACGGACTTGAAAGCGTAGAGACACTACGACACAGTCATCCTGGAATACCTATTGTCGTCCTTAGCGGACACGAAGACGAAGAGCGCGCTATCAAAGCAGTACAAAGCGGAGCCGAAGACTATTTATTCAAATGGGAAGCAAGTGGTCGCTCCTTGGTACGATCAATTGGTTTTGCTATCGAACGACACTCCAACTCTCGGCGCATCGCTCAGCTTGTTCACTATGACGAACTTACGCATCTCCCAAAACGCAAACTTTTCAGGAATCATCTGCACCGGGCTATATCACGCGCACGTTTGAATCATACCGGTGTTGCACTCTTGTATCTCAACATGGATCGATTTCACCTGCTCAATGAAGAGAAAGGCTACGATGTGGCCGATGCCGTCTTACAAACGACAGCCGATCAAATTCGTTTGTGCATTGATATACCAGATAAACTCGGAAAGCTTGGAGCAAACGAATTCGGGATTGCGTGTCCTGGAGAAAAACCGGCGGCCAGAGCTCTCTCCGTTCTTGAAAAAATTCGAACCGTGAGGGCCCAAAACAAAGCCAATGATAACGGCGTCCATGAATTGCCTTTGAGTATTGGAGTGGCGCTCTATCCGGAAAATGGCAACACAGTCGATGAGCTTTTGCAATATGCCGAACAAGCGATGCACCGCGGCAGAGCGCATCGCGATAGGGACAACGATGTTCATGTTGAATTCTATAGCGCTGAAACCCACGCTAGAGAGCTCTGCGTTCAGCGCATGGAGCGAGATCTTCGCCAAGCACTTACTAGACAAGAGTTCGATTTAGTTTACCAATCACAGCATCGCATAGCCAATGGGGCTCTGGTTGGAGCTGAAGCTCTTTTGCGTTGGCACCACAACGATATAGTTATTTCGCCTGCTGAGTTTATTCCCCTTCTTGAAAAAAGTGGACTCATCCAAGAAGTGGGTCAATGGGTTCTTACACAGGCTTGCAAACAGATTCGTCTGTGGCACGAAAGTGGCATTCGCGATATTCGAGTGGCTGTCAACGTTTCTGCCAGACAGCTTGAATCCGAAGATTTTGTAAAAGCTGTACTTCAAGCCATTGAACAATATAAAATCCCGCCCGCTTGTTTAGAACTGGAACTCACCGAGACCAGCCTTATTGCAAATCTCGATCTAACAAGCCAAGTTTTGAAACAATTCGGTGAGATCGGAGTCCGTGTAGCAGTTGATGATTTTGGAACAGGCTACTCATCTCTAGTTTATCTAAAGAGCTTACCTGTGCACTGCTTAAAAATAGATCAGTCATTCATCGCGGACATTGGAATCAAAGCGGAGGCAGAAGCCATTTCTCTAGCCGTTATCAATCTTGCACAGGCCTTAGGCCTTCAAGTGATTGCAGAAGGGGTAGAAACAAAGGAGCAGTTAGAATTCCTTAGGGATGCCGGTTGCGATGAGGCACAAGGTTATTTCTTCGGACGCCCTAATCCTTCCTCTGTCTTAACCAATCTCTACATGAAGTCTCATGCGAGTAAGTTTCCAGTTCAAAAGTCGGAAGATAAAGCCTAGATCAATCTAGAACGAAGAGCTGTCGAAGTTTTAAAAGTAAATTCGGCCTAAAGAAAAACGCACTAGGGGCGTCCCTAAGCTTCCATTGGACCAAGATCTTCGCCCGATTGAACATAGAAAGCCTGGCCATAGGAGTCCAAAAGTTCAAGCGCTTTGTCCATATCGTCTTTGCTATGGCCACGGGTAATATTAACACGCAAGCGCTCTTCACCCTTCTTCACACCTGGATAGGTAATAGGCACCATCATCACGCCGCTCTCAAGCAAGGCAACATGCATGAACAAAGCCTTACGCTCATCCCGGCACATCACAGGCATGATGTGCGTATCGCTCAGACCCAAATCAAAACCAAGGCCAGTCAAACTCTTGCGCATGTAGTTCGCTTTTTCATGCAGCTCGCCAAGCAACGCCTCGCCTTCCTCTTCAAGCATCGTCAAGATCGTAGAAGCCGCAGCAACAACGGGCACCGGCAGAGATGCACTAAACAAAAATGAGCGCGCAGTGTGCTTGACAAGATCAACCACCTCTTCCGATGCAGCGAGAATGCCACCGATCCCGCCAAGGGATTTTGAAAAAGTGCTGATCACAATCGGCACGCGGCCTTCAAGACCAAATTGCTCAATAATGCCCTTGCCTGTTTTGCCGAGCGTGCCCGTGCCGTGCGCATCATCGCAAATCATCACCGCATCGTAGCGATCACAAATATCGACGAATTCTTTGATTTTGGCCATATCGCCATCAAGCGAGTAAATACCTTCAATCAATACCAATGCATTTTTTCGGCTCTTGCTCTTTAATATACGTTCAAGAGAACGCGCCGAGTTGTGATTGAAAAACCGAACTTCAGGCTGTCGGGTCGGGGTTCCAGCGGCGAGGAAGGTTCCATCTAAGATGCAAGCATGGCTTAGGTTGTCTAAAATCAAAGTAGTGTCTTGATCGGCAAGCGACATGATGGTTCCAAGCATCGCTTGGTAGCCTGTCGTAAAGATTAATGTTTTGTCGAAGCCCATCCATTGAGCGAGACGTTCTTCAAGTTCAACATGCGCAGTAGTTGTCGCCTGCACGCGCGAAGAACTCAGACCACACGAAAAGATATCCACCGCTTTTTTCGCAGCTTCTTTAACCTTGGGATGCGTGGTTAAGCCAAGATAGTCGTTTGAGCTGAAATTAACAATCGGTGAGCCTGCAATGGTTGTGTGCAAACCACCCGTCTCAAAGGGTTTGAAAAAAGGGTAAACTTGTTTGTCGCGAGCTTCTCGAACGCGTTCAAGCTCCTTGTGTGCTTTTTCTTCTATCCAACTCATTTTACACCTTCCATGACCACCGCAGATACGTTGCCGTAATAACCCATTGTCGTCACTACGGCTCGTTTCATCTTTGAACTGGAACCTTGCCGCAACACGGCACAAAGCGGAACACCACCAAGCCAGGCCACTGTCGCCGCCAAGCCTAAAGCTCCACTCGCGCCCAAAGTCTCCCCCCATAACGCCTTCGGAGCAACAACCGAAGTCGATGAACCAAAAAGTTCATCAATCGCTGAAAGCTCAGCGTTGTCCATGAGCGGAATACCGCTAAGAGATGAACAAACAAGATCGATATCGCTTGGACCTACTCCAGCATCGATCATCGCGCCAGAGATCGCTCGTTTTACAGCCAGGCTTGAACCATGAACGATCTCGACTTCGGAACGCGGAACCTCAAAGGCAGATCCGTAGCCGGTAATGTTCGCTTCGATCGTGGCCTGACGCGCCTTTGCATCGTTTTGTCGTTCGACACAAAGATAGGCCGCACCTTCGCCAATGCGCATTCCCTCGCTTTGTGGATCACCGGGAGCAAACTTTTGAGTGGCATGCGCAACGGCGCCAAGTTTATCGAAAGCAAGATAAAGTGCTTCGGAAATCGCTTCACCGCCACCAATCAAGAAGGCATCACCTCGCAAATGTTCCAAATGAGTGCCTGCACTGAGCACTGCATCAAGAGCGCCGCAATTGCCATTGACAAGCGTCACATTGGGAGCTTGCAAATCTTCCCAAATACTGACATAGCCCGCGGCTGCATTAATCACGGTGTTCGGAAAGCGCGCAGGATTCAGATAACGTGGATCTTCTAGCTCTGCGACAAGTTTAAGTTCAGTAATCGCCTCAAGTGAACCATAAGCCGTTGATGAGCACAAACCAACTTGCTCTGGACTAAGCGCAATGAACTTGCCATCGCTTTTAATTTTCGCATCTTCGAGCGCGTATTTTGCTGCAACCACTAGGAGCTTGGTCAGACGATCAAGATTGCGAAGACCTTTGTTTCCTAGATAGTCTTTGGCTTCAAACGAGGCAAGCCAAGCAACGCAGGCGTCCTTAATCGTTTGCTCGCCACTGATCGGACCGTCGGTTCTGAAAAAGCGGCCCGCATCGCCCTTTGCCAAAGCCTTTTCAAACGCAGCCTTACCCACTCCCAGAGGACTCGCTATCCCATAACCGGTGACCGCCAACGCTTCCATTACGCCCGCCCCACATTGTCTGGCAAGCATCCTGGCTTGGCAAAACACAGCACCGCATCGTAGCCACCAAAAGCCAAAGAATTGTTTAAAACAATATCGGCTTTTCCTGCTTGCGCTTTGTTGGCAATCACATTGACATCGCAAGCCGGATCCGGTGTCTCATAGCCCATCGTAGGTGGATAAACACCACTTTGAACACTCATCACGCAAGTCAGCGCTTCAAGAGCACTTGCTGCGCCCATGCAATGTCCGATCATGCTTTTGACACTCGAGATAGGAACCTTTCTTTGCCCAAACACTTCATGCATCACCCGCGACTCGGTTTCATCATTTGCCGAGGTGCCCGTGCCATGTGCATTGACGAAGTCAACGTCCTCTGGCTGAAGACCACTACTTGATATGGCGCGCCGCATGGCGGCAATACTTCCAATGCCATCCGGATGCGGCCTTGTGATGTGATGCGCGTCGCACGCTAAACCAAAACCACCGACCTCAGCGAGAAGCGTTGCTCCACGCGCCATCGCGTGCGCCTCAGATTCCAAAATCATCAGTCCAGCCCCTTCTCCAAGGATCAGACCCTTGCGATTCTGATCGAAGGGTCTACAGGTATCGGGCGCCATCGCTCCGAGACGACAAAAACCAGCGTACTCAAGTTTTTCAAGCACCTCGGCAGCACCCGTAACAACCACATCCGCACGGCCGGCGCGAATCTGATCGGCCGCAAAACCAATCGCATAGTTTCCAGCAGCACACGCCGCAGGAAGAACTTGCACCATACCGCGTGCTCCAACCGATCGCGCAACGTGAATCGCAATTAATGTTGCGCCACAACGTACAATGTTTTTGGGAACAATAACGCGAGCCTCGGCACCGTCGTGAACCCAAGCTTCTTCGAGTTCCGAAATAACATCGGCTTCGCCCATCGTGGTGCCTAAGACCACAGAAGTGCGGTCTGCTTTGAGTTGCTCCTCGGTGAGCCCAGCTTGATCCATCGCCATGCGCGCCGCTGCAATACACATCGCTGAGCAGCGACCTGCACGACGTGCCTCTGCCGCCGTTAGAAAATCACGCGGACGAAAACCCTTGACCTGGCCCCCCAAATGGCGGTCCAAAGATGATGTATCAAATAGGTCGACCTCTGAAATGCCAGACTTTCCTGCAATCAAAGCATTCCAAAAATCTGAAATGCCAAAACCGACAGAACTCACGACACCAAGGCCCGTGACGTAGACACGTTGCATGGCGGACGGCTCTATACCTCACGCTCCTAAGAAGGAGCAAGCCGCCCCCACCGGCCGTCTGGCCGGTATTTTGCCCAAAAAGGCCCCTTCCGCTTGGCCCGAAATGCTTGACAGCCCCTGCCCAAGACCCTAAACCGGCCGAGTTATGGAGCACGCCCAATCCCTTCTAGACTGCATTGAACGCCTTCCAAAGGACCCTAAACGAGGTTTTCGTTTCATTGACGCCCTCGGCGAGGAGCGTTTTTACTCCTACCGCGATCTTGAAAAGGAAGCCAAACACCGAGCCGCCGTTCTTTATCAAAAAGGTTTAAAAAAAGGTGACCGATTAGCGCTGGTTATCCCGGATGGCCACGAGTTTGTGCTCAGCTTTCTTGGTGCGGTTGCCGGCGGCATTATTCCGGTGCCCATCTTTCCGCGAGCTACCTTCAAAGCCATTGAAAGCTACCACGACACAGTAGCTCACATCCTCCAAGCAAGCACGGCAACGATGCTTCTAAGTACCGAGGCGATGAAACCCTATCTTGAGCCAGTGCTAAAGCACGACGTTAAGGTAAGCGAAATCGCCACTGTCGACCTATTTGAAAAAAGCGACGTCGCCGCCATCGAATGTCCCGCGCTTGGTCCCGAGGATTTGTGCTTTTTGCAATTTACCTCCGGCAGCACTTCAAAGCCCAAAGGGGTCATGGTCAGCCATGGAAATCTACTCGCCAACGCTCGCGCATTTCTAGGACCCCATGGACTTGATCGCCGCAAAGATGATTTGGCTGTAAGTTGGCTGCCGCTCTACCACGACATGGGCCTTATTGGTTTCATTTTGGGTACGCTTGTCATGGATATTCCCGTAGTCATCTTTCCAACAGCAAGTTTTGCCCGCAATCCCCGTCTGTGGCTTGAGACCATCAACAAACACAAAGCAACACTCACTTTTGCGCCAAACTTCGCCTATGCCTTAGTCGCCAAACGCGTGCGCGATGCGGACCTTTCCAAATGGGATCTAAGCAGCATTCGTGTGTCTGGATGCGGCGCCGAACCCATCAACGCAACCACGCTTCGCGCCTTTGCCGACCGCCTTAAGCCAGCAGGCTTTAACGCAAATGCCTTCCTCCCCTATGGCATGGCCGAAGCGACCCTTGCTATTACCTTTAGTCCACAAGGACAAGGGATGAAGACCGATCGTGTCGATGCTAAAGCTCTGCAACAAGGCAAGGCTGCGCCAGCTACAGACGCCACCGAAACAACACTTGAACTTGTCTCATGCGGAAAAGCTTTTCCAGAACATGAACTCGCTATCGTCGATGAACAAGGCAACAAGCTTGCTGAACGCCAAGTAGGTGAGATCATCACCCAAGGACCAAGTATCACCAAAGGTTACTACCAAAACCCGGAAGCCAGCGCCGAGAGCTGGAAGAAGGGATGGCTTCATACCGGCGACCTTGGTTATATCGCTGAAGGCAATCTTTTCATCTGCGGTCGCAGCAAAGATCTCATCATCATTAACGGCGCAAACCACTACCCGCAGGATCTGGAATGGCAAGTCGACAGCCTTCCGGGCGTGAGACGTAACAACGTCGTAGCCTTTAGCTCTATCATCGATGGCGAGGAGCGGCTCGTCATGGTCGCTGAAGGCAACTCCGGGGATGCCGCATCGCTGCGACATGATATTGCCTCACGAATCACCGAGACCACCGGTCTAAAAGTGCATAAAGTGGCCATTGTGCCCGTCGGCACCCTTCCCAAGACCTCGAGCGGCAAAGCGCAGCGCCGTAAGACCAAGCAATTATTCGAGAAAAACGTACTACCTGAACATCTGTAAAAAGGCCTATTTCGACTGGACGAACGGCGACTTTCAACCTAGAGTGCGCCCCACACCATCGACACTTGAAGCAGGGAGTCCCAATGGAACGTGCAGATCTCTTGAAACTTTTTCAAAAATGGGCAACTGAAATTGCCGAAAAAGACTTTAGCAATATCAAGGAAGAAAGTGTCATTTCCGATCTTGGTATTGATTCGCTTGGCATGCTGGAACTGATTGGCTGCCTAGAACGCGAACTGAAAATACAGATTCCCGACGAGAAATTAGTGGGGATTCAAACGGTTAAGCAACTTCTTGAGTTGGTAGACGAACGTGTGGAGCTAAGCAACGCTTCCTGAGTAACTTTTCATGTCAGACCTTCAACAAACAAACAAACTCAAAGAAGAGATTCGCTCGATTATTGCTGAGGTAAGCGAAATCGACGAAATCCCTGATGAGACTCCTTTTCAGGAGCTTGGCATCGACTCCATGATGGCCATTGAAATCGTGGCTGAAGTGGAACGTAAATACAAAATCTCCGTTCCGGAGCAAGAGCTTCAACAAATCACCAATCTCCAGAATGTCTTCGAATTGGTCCAAACCAAGCTTTAGACCGTGAGTGCCGACAAACAGTTTAAGCATAAAGTACGTGTCGGCTACGTTGATACCGATCAAGGCGGCGTCGTTCACCACACAGCCTATGTGCGCTACCTCGAAGCGGCTCGTATCGAGTATCTAAGAGCCTTTGGTGTCTCCTACAAAGAGTTTGAAATCGACGCAAAACTCGCCCTACCCGTCGTCGAAGCACGTGTACGCTACAGGCGACCTGCGTATTTCGATGATGAACTTGAAATCCAAATCTGGGTCGGCGAGTTCAGCAAAGCGCGTTTGCGTTTCGACAGCAAGATTTACCGTGGAGACGAGCTCTTAAACGAGGGCGAGATCACCTTAGCCTGCGTTCGTACCGACACCGGCCGCCCCACTAGCATGCCCCAAATCATCATCGACGCCTGCTCCAATTGACCTAGTCTCTTTAAGATAGCTTAACAAAGAGAGGGTAGGCCTGCATGCTCAAACCGTCCTCGCTTCGCTGCGGAACTGCGCGTGCAAGCCTACCCTCTCTTTGCCTCAAGACTTGAATGATCAAGACTTTTGACAGACTTTCCTTCTGCCGTGTCTCAACCGGTTCTCGGAACAGCATCACTATTGCTATTTCAAGGTTCTAAAAGCGCAGAAGATACATTTGTATCGACAACGTATGGATGCGAAAAAAGGTCGACCACTGCGTATACGATATACGGCGCTTTACAAAATCTTTCGCTTTGAGATCTTGAGGCAACTAGACATAGGGTCCCCACGCGCAGTTCCGCAGCGAAGCGAGGACTGTTTGAGCATGGGGACCCTATGTCTAGTTGCAAGCTAGTTCCCAACTCGAGAGGGCGGTTCAGTTCTGTAAACCGTTGATCCGCTGTCAATCTCTTAGATGTGAGTGTTGATGAGCTGTTTCGTAAAGGAAGTACGGAGGTAGAAAGCTCGGGGAGCTAAACGAGTGGGCGCATCGTGAACATCCGTTGCTACGCGTCGAGCGGCAGCATTGGTTCCTTTGGGGCGCAGTTGAAGTGCTTTTCCTAAATGGGCCGAAACAGAGCCTGCGCCTTCAAGGATCATCTGACCCATGATATCTTCCCAATCGTCACGCAAGAGCGCAGCTTGCTCCTCGCTCGGCTCCCATAAAAACACCCGACCGACACGACGCTGCACGAGGGGAATACTTTTGTCGGCCTCAATTGGAACCCAAAGCACGCATTGAAGCTTCTTCCACACGCTACAGTGCTGCCACTCTTGTTCAGTCAACAGATCAAGCGGAGCCGTCGCAACAAAAGTGGACTCCGTTGGCTTGGCAGCCGCATTGACAGGAATAGTCTTAAGCTCAACACCGAGCTCTGGAAAATCAGCGTGCGGCGCGTTACCCGCCTCTACACCTAAAAACCGTTCAATCACACTACCAACCATGCCCTTGAGTTGTTGATCCCGAAGCTTCGGAACCGACATATCGCTTCTTTCAGCAATTTCACCTACACGCATGCCCACCATCTGCTGGGCACGGTCGAGCAACTTGGCGCGATCAGGATAGAGCATGCTAAACTATATATATACGCTATGTGGGGATTTCAAAGCAGTTATTATCAATACATCTGTGCTGCGGTAATTTTTGCCGCTGCAGGTTGCGGCGCGAACTATCACGGAAAAACCACTGCTAGCTTAAATTTAGAAAGCCAGCACGAGGCCGAAGCTCCGGTGCTAAGTGCTCATCTAGAAAAAGAAAACATCATTCTTAAGGAACCCATCAACTTCGCATCCTCGAGCGATACAATCCTGGAAGACAGCTACCCAATCTTGGATGATGTAAGCACGATATTGAAGAAACATGACGAAATTAGTTTGGTCCACATTGAGGGGCACACAGACACTCGAGGTGGGAGTTTCTACAACAAAAAACTTTCCGAAAAACGAGCTCTGTCTGTAGCGCAGTACCTTGGTGAAAAGGGCGTTAAGCAACGATTGCAAACCCACGGCTTTGGTGAAGAACAAATCGTGTGCCGGCAGGACACTCTAAGCTGCCACGCCCAAAATCGACGAGTCGAATTCCGAGTCGAAAAACACTAGTGCTCTGATTGGAAAGGATTGGGCCGAGATCGCAAAGCAAGGGTGTGAGATGCAAGGCAGAAAACCTCAAAAATATCGCAAATATTTCAAGGTTTTCTGACGCGGTAGATCTCGCCTTCACTGCGGCGAGACGGATCCATCCTTTCCGATCAGAGCACTAAAAATGCCCTGCCATTCCCGCTATTTGTGGATCTTCTCTTCAGACTCATCGTACCCTAAGCGCTTTGGTAAGTTTTTCGGGTGGAGTTTCTGGTAAAACATGTTGCTCGGAAGGCCTAATTTCGGGATACTATTGTGACAGTGCTTAGAAAATCTACTTCAATACTCCTCATTATTTTGAGCATCTTGTGCCTCTGCTCTTCGGCGCAAGCACAACGTAACCGTTCACGATCAAAAGCACCAAAAGATCGTGAACGAGCTCTAGTTCTTTTTGAACGTAGCGAAAAACTCTACCAAGATGGAAAGTTCACTGAAGCCGCAGTGTTGCTCAAAGAAGCTTACGACCTCGAAAAAGAAGCTATCCTTCTTTACAACTTAGCGCGTGCCCTTGAATCAGCCGGCAAGCTAGAAGAAGCCATCACAGCCTACGAGCAATATATTCAAGAAGGCAAACCCGGCGAACGAGAAAAAGGTTCCATTGAATCGCGTGTACAAAACCTAAAAACCCGCATTAACGAAGAACAGCGCATACGAAAAGAACGCGACGAAGCCCAAAAAAGACAAGAGGAAGCAGAAAGAAGACTGCTCGAAGAGCGCAGTACTGGCTCCAATCAACCCACGGACACACGCTTAAGCCCTTGGCCGTGGGTCATTGCCGCCGTCGGTGTTGTGGGCCTCGGTGCGGGTGGTGTTTTGGCCATCATGTCGGCCAACAAGCACGATGATGCAAAGAACGAAACGGTCCAACAAACTGCCCTCGATCTTCAAAACCAGTCTGAAGATCTAAACTCGGCAGCGATTGCCGCGTTCATTGCAGGCGGCGTCATCACGGCGGCAGGCGTAACCTGGGGCATCATTGATATCGTGGGCAAGTCATCACCGTCAACCGATGAAAGCGACGGCGAGACAGAAGAAGGCGCTCAAGGAGGCCCTGACGAGCCCACAGCCTCCATTCGGATACTTCCTGGAAGCATTAGCTTGTCAGGTACCTTCTAGCCTAAGATTATGTTTCGCGGCGTTTAGGACGTTTGTTAGCCGCTAGGATTCGCTTGCGCAGCCGGAGCGCATCTGGCGTGATTTCGACAAGTTCGTCCTGGTCGATAAACTCCATCGCCGTATCTATCGTGTGAATACGATGGGGACTCAGTAAAACGTTGTCATCTCGACCTGCAGCGCGAATGTTGGTGAGCTTCTTTTCTTTGGTCACGTTAACATCCATATCGTTCGGACGTGCGTTTTCCCCAACAATCATGCCCTCATAGACATCGGTCCCCGAACCAATGCAAAGTTGCCCGCGAGGTTGCAAGTTAAACAAAGCATAGGGTGTTGATTTACCGCCACGATCCGCTACCAACGCTCCCGTATTTCGACGCAGCATCGGTCCAGCATAAGGCTGCCAACCATCCACGATAGTGTTAAGCAAGCCGGTACCTCGTGTCTCGGTAAGGAATATCGAACGATAACCAATCAGTCCACGTGAAGGAACACGAAACTCCATACGTGTACGCCCACTTCCAAGCGAGTGCATCTTGACCATTTGACCTTTGCGCTCACCAAAACTCGTCGTTACCGCGCCGACGTAGTCCTCAGGGACGTCGACCACCGCAATCTCAACGGGTTCACTTTCTTGTCCGTCAATCTCACGTACGACAACTTCTGGCATACCGAGCGCAAACTCATACCCTTCTCGGCGCATGGTCTCCGCCAACACGGCCAACATAAGCTCGCCTCGGCCAAACACAATAAACTCATCGGGAGTTGCGGTTTCTTCCACGCGCAACGCCATGTTGCGATTGGCTTCTTTAAAGAGCCTTTCCCGCAAATGACGAGAGGTCACCCACTTGCCGGATTTACCGACCATTGGAGAATCATTCACCAAAAAACGCACACGAATCGTCGGCTCTTCGACTTCAATACGCTTGAGAGCCTCCGGACGATCTACATCAGACAAGGTATCGCCTATCTCAACCTCATCGAGGCCAGCTACGGCAACAATGTCACCTGCTACGGCTTGGTCTACCTTGATTCGCGCCATACCCTTGTAGTGGTAAACCTGGGCAACTTTCGCTTGCTTTGTCTTCTTTTCGCCAAGACACACAACTTGCTGTCCGGTTTTTATTTTGCCGCGACGCACGCGTCCAATTGCCAAACGACCGACGTACTCATCATATTCAATATTATGAACAAGCATTTGAAGAGCATCGTCTGGATTGTCTGTAGGCTGAGGCACATACTTTAAAATTGCTTCAAACAGTGGCCTTAGATCACTGCTCTCGTCACTTAGCTCCCGTTTCGCGAGTCCGTCTTTTCCAATTGCATACAGAATTGGAAAGTCGGTTTGCTCTTCACTTGCTTGCAGCTCACAAAACAGATCAAACGCTTCGTTAACAACTTCATCAGGCCGTGCATCAGGACGATCAATTTTATTGATCACTACCAAAATAGGCATACCCAACTCAATAGCCTTGCCAAGCACGAACCGCGTCTGGGGCAATGGTCCTTCTGAAGCATCGACTAAAAGCAAAGCGCCATCCGCCATGCGAAGCGTACGTTCCACTTCGCCACCAAAGTCGGCGTGCCCTGGGGTATCGATGATATTAATCGTCGTGCCTTCCCATTGCAGTGAGGCAATCTTTGCCAGAATGGTAATCCCACGCTCACGCTCTAGATCCCCTGAATCCATGACACGGTCCTGGACCTGTTCGTTGTCGCGGAAAACACCGGATTGTCTGAGCATGGCATCGACCAGAGTCGTTTTTCCATGATCAACGTGGGCGATAATAGCGATATTGCGTAAATTCTTAGTCATAACGTGGAACTTCGGTAAATTGGCAAGCTTAAACTAGGGCCAAACGAAGGGCCAGGTAGCACCCCTCCAGCCAAAGCGCAATGCCTCCCACTTCAGCTGAGGAAGCGCTTTGGCAGCCCGATTTCAATAAATAGCCGTATTCATACGCCTGGCGTGTCAGGCCCCCAGATATATTTATGTTGTTGAAGTTGCATGCGAGCGCCACTTGGCACCGCCAGTATCCAACTTGCGAGTTCTTTGGGATCAAGAACGGAAAACACGGGACTCAGCCACAGATGAGCAACGCGCTCGCTTAACGCGTGTTCGTTGTTCACTTGCATCGCCCATTCAAAATCGCGGCGATCGGTTACAACGATTTTAACTTCATCACGCTTAGTAAGGTGTGCGATGTTTTCCCAGAGGTTTCGATCGACTTCTCCGCTTCCAGGAGCTTTGAGATCCATAATACGATGCACTCTTGAATCAACCCCTGAAATATCTCTTTCACCACTGGTCTCAAGTAAAACAGTTTTTCCCAAATCAGCAAACTCTTCTAACAAAGCCAAGCATTGCTTTTGCAACAATGGCTCACCTCCAGTGAGCTCAACCAAGGGAGTATTGAGTGCAATAGTGCTTTCAATAATTTCATCAAAGCTCAATCGCTTGCCGTCATGAAAAGCCTGCGGCGTATCGCACCAACTGCAGCGCAGATTACAGCCCGTTAAACGTACAAAGGCACAAGGAATTCCTGCAAAGGAAGATTCACCTTGAAGAGAAGCATATATTTCATGGACTACCAGACTTCGCATCGTAACCATCACAAATCAATCAAAACAAGACTCGCTTGCTAATCAAAGAAAGCCCTTACGGACTGTCCTTGTCGCTTAACCTGGGCTTCGCAAAGACGAGTCGACTCAATTGCCGCAGCTAAGTTTCTTGGACCACCTAGCAATTGATGGATCCTGTTTTCAAAAAATTGGCCAATCTCCTCGGCTTTATTGGTCGAACAAAAACCCGACATAAGCAAAGGCAGTTGTCCAGCACGTCCCTCAGGAAGCTTAGCCACCAATTCGTCATAGTGCTTTTTGACCCAGTCCCAAGCCTGGTCCCTAAGCTCTGGCATCGCCATCTGCATGTACAGTGGTATCATTTTTTCGTTAGCTCGAAGCTTTTGGCCAAGCGCAAGGTTTCTAGCACGTTCTGCCAATTTTTGATTCGTCGCCACACTCAGTGCGGCAAGAAGCTCTTGTCGGTACAATGCATCTTGACTTTCAACAAACTCCTTCTCCAAAAACGAGAAAAAGGCCTCACCTTGTTCTTGAACCGCAACTTTTAAGACAACTTCACGGAGTTCAGGAGCAAATTTTGCTTCTTTGTCTTTGGTGGTTTCAAAACCTAAAAAGGAATTAGCAAGCTGTACGGCTTGTTTCCTTACTTTGGGATCTTTGCTCACGAGGGCTAAGAAACGTACAACGTTCCGGCGCATGAACGAATCATTTTCATCGGATGTTTTCCCTTTCCAGCCCAACTTGCGATAGACACGGCCATAGAGTCTATCCGCATAGTTTTGAAACGATCCAAACTGACTCTCATCAAGCATATGTCTTGCCGCAAAGTCCAAAAGAGCCATCGGATACTGAGCGACCTGACTTTGATTGCTTGACCCAAAAGCAACAAAGGCATCAAGCACATCCGCGCCCTCGATCGATCCATCCGAAAACCCAGCTCGAAGACTTTCGCCAAAAGATACCCGCTCTTCATTATCAAGCCTGCGCCAAGCAAGCTTGCTAAGCGCCGCACGCTCAGAAGGACGCACACGCCAACGGTAGTAGCCAGCGCCATGCTCATTCGGCATGTACCAACTTGGACAGCCTTTTTCAGAGAGCGTCAGCTCTTCCTGAGCTTGGGTGAGAAGAAAACATTTCCTCTCAACTTTCCCGCTATTGCCCGTAGCAAAACGTACACACAGCGGAATCTGCCAACGTTGGCCTCCTCGTGCCGTTGAGCCGCTAGGCGAATAGCGTTTTGAGTGACCCGGAGTTTAGCTTCGCGTCCTTTGCATTCGAGCTCTGACTCAATCAGTGGAACACCCGGCTGATGTAAAAAGCTACTAAAGGAAGCGGCAACTTCTTTATTTTTTTCACCCACCAATGCAGTTAGAAAATCCTCAGTGCGCGCATTGCCATCCTCGTGTGCGCGCAAATACCGACGAATGCCATCACGAAACGCTTCAGCCCCCATCCATGATTCAAACATCGAAAGAATAGCGCCGCCTTTGGTATAGGTAATTGCATCAAAAGCGTTTTCGATATCGTGATCACTTCGAATAGGCTGACGAATTTGACGTGCCGAAACCAAACTATCGGCGTCCATGGCTGCATGCACGGCTCGAAGCTCTTGCATCTTCATATTAAACTCCGGCATGAGCTCGTCAAGAGTACGCGCCGCCATCCACGTAGCAAAAGACTCGTTAAGCCATAAATCATGCCACCAATACATGGTGACTAAATTGCCAAACCATTGATGCGCAAGCTCATGTGTCATAACCGCATAGTAAGTAAGAAGTTGCGCGCTAGAAGCAGCCTGCTTATCCATCATAATATATTGTTCACGAAACGTAATCGCTCCAACGTTTTCCATGGCGCCAGACTTAAAATCCGGAATCGCAATGATATCGAGTTTCGAATAGGGATAGGCAATATCAAAATAGTCTTCCAAAGCAGTAAGAAGCTTGGGAAGTTTGTCCAAACCAAACTGTATCTGCTTTCCTTTGCCTTTGGTCGTGATACCTCGCAAAGGTATTTTCGTATTTCGTCGCTCATTGCTTGGGATGTCCTGCGCCTGAACTACGTCAAAAGGCCCCACCGCCATCGCCACAAGATATGTAGGCATCGGTCGTGTTGTTGAAAACCGCACGCGCTTTTTTCCATTCCCCAAATCGCGACTGTGAAGCTCAGGCGTGTTGGCAACCGCCACATCCGAGCTTTCTACGGTAAGGCTTAGATCAAATGGGGTCTTAAAAGCCGGTTCATCCAAGCATGGAAAAGCGCGCCGCGCGGAGATAGGCTCAAACTGAGTATAGGCGTAGTTGTGTTTGTCTTGTTCAACTCGGTAAAGACCCGCCAGACCTGGCGCAAATGTCGTCGAATATTCAATTTCAACGTTCACCTTTCCTGGACCCATTGCTTTGGGAAAACGCAATGCAACAAGGCCAGTTTTATTAACAACTTTCCAAGTCGCATGCTCCCGGCCCACTCTTTGGCCAGAGACGGTCACCGAACGAACCTTCAAGTCTTGGCCGTGCATCCAAATGCGGTGGCGCCTACGTTTGAGTGAAAGCTCTATCCGAGCCCGCCCCGAAAAGGTTGCTTGATCGGGATCAACCTCTAGATCTAAATAGTAATGCAAAGGACGAACATCACGAGGCAATCGTCCGGTGGGCACGATTTCCCGGATACGTCGCGAAGACTGTTTTTTTTGCAGCGTAGGCGCCGAAGCCGTCTCGCTCACGGGAGCAGGTGCCCCACAAGCTTGCAAAGTAACAAAAACGGTAAGAATTCCAGCAATCGATCGAAACATGACTGCCTTTTACAAGATTGTCGCTCGAGTGGGAAACCCCCTAACGCTACGCGCTGCTTGTATGTTCACTTATCACGCGGCCTTCTGCATCAATCACCGCGCCAGAAGAATTTCCTGCTGTTTTTGAGCCGTGCAGGTCGTGGATGGTGCTTTTGACTCGGATGGCTCGATGTGCGCGGCGACGTTTGGTCCACCAGAGCCCAGCCAAAAGCGCTAAAACACCCCAGCCCCAAGGCGGGATAAGTGAAAAAATGCGTCCTAAAAGCGCAAAAGTGACTCGCCAAACGAAGAAAATAAGCGCAAAAGTGACTATCCAAACCATCAACCGCATCATGCCGTTACTATAATCCTCACCATGTCCCATGCAAGCCCGAGCTCCCTTGCTTTTTTAAGCGCAGAGATTCCAGCAATTTCAGGCAGAGCACGCATCGAAGCAGAAGATTTCGAAGTCCACGAAATGCCCGCATATCTGCCCGAAGGCGAAGGCGAGCACTTATTTGTACACTTCGAGAAAAAGGAACTGAGCACCCCACAAGCCGTCCGTTCGATAGCGCTCGCTTTGGGCTGTGATCCAAAAGATAGCGGCTATGCAGGCCTTAAAGATAAACACGCCATAACTAGTCAGTGGGCAAGTTTTTTCTGTCCCCAAGAAGTCTCTGTAGATGGCCTTGAACTGGAAAACATCCGTGTGCTGCAAAGCGCTCGACACTCGCACAAACTGCGAACAGGTCATCTTAGAAGCAATCATTTTCGCTTGCGCATTCGCGACGCAGGGCCATTTTTAGAGCAAAGCAAAGCCCTCCTAAAGCTTTTATCAGAGCAGGGAGTCCCCAACTATTTTGGAGAACAACGTTTCGGTCTAAGAAACCTTGAAACAGCAAAAGCCTGGCTCATCGAAGGCGGCAAGGCTCCACGCAAAGCTTTTGAACGCAAGCTCTACGTCTCGGTCCTGCAATCGGCTGTCTTTAACAGCGTTCTGAACGAGCGCATCTGCAATAAAGAACTCAGCAAAGCCCTGCCCGGCGATATCTATAGGAAAGAAGACACTGGCGGCATGTTTGATACCGAAAATCTCGCCGATGCTCAACGCAGACTCGAGAGCTTTGAAATAAGCCCCACCGGCCCCATGCCTGGAATCAAAATGCGTGCAGCCACAAAGAAGTGCTCGCGCGGGAAAGCGCTGCGATGGATCAATGGGGGCTCAATGAAGCTATACTTCGAAACTTTGCGAAGTTTGGTAAAGGTACTCGCCGACCACTGCGCGTCGGCCTAAGCGATTTAGAAATTGACCATCACCCCGATGATCGTAATGATTTGCGACTTTGTTTCACCTTGCCCAGCGGCGCTTATGCCACTGTTGTTCTACGTGAACTTTTTAAGCGTTCGTAAATGTTATTACGAATTGGCGCTCTACCTTGGTAACTCGGCCTGCGCCGAGCTACCAAGGTAGCCGCTTGAATCATCCACTATCGAATTGGAACTTCGCTAACGGTATTAACTTTCTTCATCCTGCCCTGAGTCACAGACAGTAAACCCTGGGTACAATTCCATAGATGCTCGGTCAAGCGTCAAAGGCAATAGGTTGAGCGAACGCGAACCTGTTGCCTTTCAGCGCCCCACCGTCCATGAATAAGTTTACTACGGATTGGCCTTAGGCTTGCGGCGCGTACGTACCGCCTGAGCGAGTTCATCAAGCACAGGCAAGCTGCGCTCCCAACTCATGCATGCATCGGTGATGCTGAGTCCATATTCGAGTTTATCATGCGTGTTGTGTGCTTGATTGCCGTCTTTAATAAAACTCTCCAGCATCACACCCATGATATGAGATGCTCCATCACTCACTTGTTTAGCAATGTGATGCGCTACCTCCGGCTGCTTTGCGTGATTCTTACCGCTGTTCGAATGACTGCAATCGACAATAAGTTTCTCCCGCAGACCCGCTTTACTCAAAAGCGCAGCGATTTTTTGAGTGTGCTCCGCACTGTAATTTGGACCCGTACTACCGCCGCGCAAAATCACGTGACAGTCCTCGTTGCCTTTGGTTTTGACAATTGCGGCCACACCTTGCTTGGTCACTGAAAGAAAGCGGTGGGGACTTGCCGCCGAACGAATTGCATCGATCGCAATTTGCACGCTTCCGCCCGTACCATTTTTAAAGCCCACCGGCATGGACAAACCCGAAGCAAGCTCACGATGCACTTGGCTTTCGGTGGTCCGTGCACCAATCGCGCCCCAACTCACAAGATCGGCAATAAACTGCGGTGAAATCGGATCAAGAAACTCACACGCTGCTGGCAAACCAATATCAATGATGTCCAACAAAAAACGACGACTTAAACGCAAGCCCTGATTAATCGCAAAGCTTCCGTCCAAGTTCGGATCGTTAATAAGGCCTTTCCAGCCTGTTGTCGTGCGTGGCTTCTCAAAATACACACGCATAGCCACCAACAAGTCTTCATCGTATTGATCGGCTGCCGCTTTCAAGAGCTTGGCATATTCAAGTCCCGCTTTTGGATCGTGAATCGAGCAAGGTCCGATGATCACGACCAGACGGTCGTCGTTGCCATGAAGCACCTCGGTAATCTCATGGCGCGCCTGCCAAACAAGTTTCGCGCTTTGATCACTAAGCGGCAACTCCTCCATAAGGATGGCTGGCGGAATAAGAGGCCGCAAGCGATCAATACGCAAGTCGTCTGTGGGGTATATAAGTTCCTTTTCAATCATCGATCGCTCCAATAAACTTTCACATCATCATAGCCAAGTGATTGCACCAAACTTTTTACGGTTCGTGATGCGTTGCGCCGAGCATGGTCTAGAATCCCGCCCTCTTGAGCCGCTTTGCGAATGCTTTGCTCGGCGTGCTGTCTTGCTTTAGCTTCTAAGCCTTCTTTTCGATCCGCAAACAAATCGGTTTTCCGACTATGAACATAGGTACGTTCACTATCGACACGGACCGAAAAAATACGTGGTGGAGGCAATGTAATCTTCGCACTTCGTTTTGCTTTATTCACCACAAAATCACCATCGACAAGCTCGGCAAGATCAACGCCTGCAATGACTTCTCCTGACGCAACAAGCAAAATGGCATCTTTGACTTTAAGCAGACCAAACAAGGTGCGCTGCTCATCGCTTAGGTCCACTACGCGCTCAACATTAAACTGAGCACTCTCGAGCCTAGCAAGTTTGCGAACTGCCACAACCACTGCAGGAGTTTGGTGCACCCGCAATCCCTCATCATCTTGCATGCCGGCCTTGCCAAAAATCGCAAAATAGCCCCATGTAGCGGCCCCACCAAACAACGCTGCGATGAACAACAACATAAACAATGCAAATGTTCGTATACGCTGCCCCAGGCTCTTCTTATGTAAAATGTCAGTCAACGGTGCGTCTCACTCAGATACTGCCTCGGACAGCATCTGACATAGAAAAAATAGAGTTCTTATAAACTGCTAGCCATACAAGGCATTTAGTACATCCCCGTAACGAGCCAAAACCACCCTGCGTTTTATTTTCAAGGTTGGCGTTAACATCCCGTTTTCGGTGGTAAAATCTTCGGCAACCAGCGCAAACTTTCTAATTTTCTCGAAGGCTTTGAAAACAGCAGCATGCGCAGCGATTTCTTTTTCAAAGAGTTGCCTAACTTCATCTTGCTCGAGCAGCTCACTGCCACCCGACACAACAAGTCCCTGCTTTTTTGCCCAGTCGCACACCGCTCCCAGATCTGCCACGATAAGCGCAACGTTGTAGGGTCGGTTCTCACCGTACACCATAGCGTTAAGAATATAGGGCGAAAGTTTTAGTTCCTCTTCAAGCGGTCCAGGGGAAACATATTTACCGTTCTCAAGCTTGTACTGCTCTTTGATACGCCCAGTGAGATACAAAAAGCCATCTTCATCAAGATAACCCATGTCACCACTTCGAAAGCCGCCATCTTTTGTAAATACTTTAGCGTTTTCTTCATCGAGCCCATAATAGCCCTGCATCACGCAGTGGCCATGAATCACGACTTCACCCTGACCCTCATCGGAGACTTTTGAACTATCAATAGTAATGCTTACGCCCGGAACGGCTTGGCCAACTGAGCCGATTTTTCGTGCGCCCGGTCGATTTGCAGTTGCTACCGGCGAAGTTTCTGTCAATCCATAACCTTCATAAACCGTGATGCCCAGATTATCGATAAACTCGGCCACTTCTTTGGAAATCGCCGCACCACCGCTAAACGCGTAGCGCAACTGCCCGCCGAAGCGTTCGCGTACTTTGCTAAATACCACACGATCAAAGAAGCGATGCGCGCTATCAAGCACCATGCTGCTCCGTCCGTCTTGGGCGAGTTTTTTTCGTGCCACTTCGTTCTCAATGGCCAGCTCAAAAAGTCGTTTTTTAATCCACTTCTCGTTTTCGAGTTTTTTGTGCAAAGCCGCATAAATCCGATTGAAAATACGAGGCACACTAAAGAGCAAGGTCGGCTTAACTTCCCCTAGATTGGTCACGATTTGATCAACGCTTTCGGCAATGCCCATCGATGCGCCCTGAGCAAACAGACTATGCAATTCGACCGTTTGACCAAAAGCATGAGCCCAGGGCAGAAACGACAGAGAACGATCGCTTTCGGAGACAGGAAAAACTTCAATGCATGCACTGACATTGCAAGCAATATTGCGATGCGACAGCATCACTCCTTTTGGTGTTCCGGTCGTGCCCGAAGTGTAAATAAAAGTACAACTTTCCTCAGGATCAACTCTTAACATCGCATGCGTTTTATTTTTGCCTTCCAAAAGAAAACTATCAAACTCAACGCAACCGCTAACATCCGCACAAGAGTTAAGGCACACCACACACTTTAAGTCCGGAAGCTCAGAACGAAAACCCGCTACGGCCTCAGCAATTTTATGATTGGCTACGAAGACAGCCTTGGCAGCGCAATTTTTTAAAATGTATTTCCAATCTTTAGCCAACTGCGTTTCATACATCGGGACAAACACGCCCCCAAATCCATAAGTCGCGTATGCAGCAGCAGCCCACTCCGGTCGGTTGTTGCTAATACATGCAACACGATCACCTCTCTCTAGCCCTCGCTCACACAGCGCTGAACGCAACATCTCCACCGTGCCATGAAAACTGTCATAGCTCATCCAATGCCACTGACCTTCTTGCTTGATTCCAAACAACGGTCGGGATCCGAAACGCGACGTGGCCTCTCGGTAAATGCTCAACATGTCCACAAAGCGCGCGCGTTTTTCAAAGCTCATAATGCGATTATACAGATAGCAGCGAATGCATAGAAATTAGCTGTTTAATGCCAAACCTGGCATTAAATGTATAAAAAACATGCCAATTCTGGCATGTTGGGGCACTAACGCCTAGCAGTGAGTCAAACTAGGCGCAGTACAGGCAACGGGCTATGGTCATCTCCGTGCTGTTCTTTCTTGCGATAGCTGCCCTGCTCACATCAGCTCTCTCTGCCGTGCTCGGTATGGGCGGAGGCTTGACCCTTGTGGGGGTAATGACTGTTTTATTACCGGCCAAGGATGTCGTTCCCCTGCATGGAGCCGTACAGCTCATTTCAAACTTCACGCGTGTCATGGTTTTCCTTAGACACGTTTATTGGAAAATCTTCTTTATCTACGCGCCTAGTCTTATTCCTGGCATTACCCTTGCCGCCTATCTATGGTCTGGAAGCAAACTCGACGGACTCAAACCCTTTATTGGGCTTTTTATTTTGGCGTTCTTGTACTGGCGTCATCACAAACGAAAGTTCAAACAACTTAAGCTGTGGGTCTTTGTTCCGGTAGCCCTCATTACCGGATTTCTGGCCATTTTTGTCGGCGCCATCGGTCCTTTTTTGGCGCCTTTCTTCTTGCGCGATGACTTGGAGAAAGAACAAATCATCGCAACAAAAGCCATTTGCCAAATGTGGACCCACATCTTCAAGATTCCAGCATTCCTAGCTTTTGGCTTTCCTTATCAAGACCATGTGCCTCTTCTTCTAACGCTGGTCGCATGCGTGATGATGGGCACCCTCTTAGGAAAACGTCTGCTAAGTAGAATCCCTCAGCATGTGTTTATCCGATTGTTTGAAGGTGTCTTAGGCGTCTTAGCACTCTATTTAGTTGGGGACTGGCTTGCAGCCCTACTGTAGGGATATAGCGACAAGCGTTCTTGACGATAGCAAATCTCACTCTCCCAGGGATGGGCGCCTTGCATACGCAGGTGCGCCTCAAAGACCACTTCTTTATTCGGATAGGCCACTTCAACCATGCGCGCTACCTCACCCACATCACCGTTGGGTTTCTGCGTGTACGAACCGGGCATGATGAAGCGGTTACCGGTGCTGGCGCCCACATCAACATCGCTAATGACGGGCGCATAGAGTTCTTGCCCTCGTTCTTTGCCATACTGCCAGACTTGATGGACGGTGCCGCCAAGCCCTGAAATGCTTGGTCTGATTTCATATTCGACACCTCGGCTGTAACCGATAAAAAGGAAATCTCCCATGTCGCGGTTGGTGCCGTTATCAAACACAAAGAGATGGCTATTGGGGAGAATCAAAGGCGCATGCTGTCCAAAAGACCATTCAAATTCATCGGTGGCATAAACAGCATTCTGGATGTCATCAACATAGGGCACGCCTTGCTCGTCCACAGCGCTAAGTAAATAGGGTGCGAGATCCATCCCATTACCTTGCGCGCCGGCTTTGTTCCATCCCACATGTGGCGCCAAGATCCATACCAAGTGTTTGTTCTTGTTGACCTGATCGCCCGCCTCACCACCGCGCGTTATTTTTGCCAGCCCCTGGTGCTTGCCTGAAATTACAATGCTGTCGTCGTCAGCAGAATAGATCATGGAATTCAGATGGAGCCAATCGCTGTCGTTATCCGCTCCGGTAAGGTCGTCACGATCCACGTCCAAAAACTCAGAAAGATTCCATAGGTTTACGATTTGTCCTGTATCTCTTTTCACCTCAAGCACATGATCATTGATGGCCGGAATCATCTCACCATCGTCCAAAATGCTCGCTTCACTATTCGTCACCGTCACTAAGAAATTTCCGCTTGGCATCTCAAAAATATCGTGATGCTGTTTATAGCGAATCGGCAAAACCCATCGCTCCACCTCACGCCCCAACATGTTGTACTCGTAGATCACATTGGAAATACCCAAAATCCAATTGCCATTTTTCAGGCGTTCCACTGGCGTGATGAATCCGGGAGAGATCGCCCGATCGAGTAGCAGCAGCCAGCGCAACACACCCTGATGATCATAGATCAGAGGACGAGCGAGGTGTTCGGTAGCTAGGCCATAAAAGGCCGCCATGTTAAAGCCGGGCTCCATTTTGCTTTCGTCTTTGCGCTCGATGCTAATACTGGGCAACGATACGTCGATGGCTGCAGGTCGCACTCTGAGTTGTGTGCTAAAAGTCGCATCGGCAGTCACAATGGAAACATCGATTGCATTTACAACGTCAGGGACCAATCCCAACAGAGGCACACCAATCTCGGATTCGCTTAGCAAATCCGGATCAAGATAGTCACGTGCATAATGTTCATCGTTATAGTCTAGCACCACTGAAAACGCATGTTCCGGGTCCAAAAAGGAAATATGCACCTCATCGATCTGTTCTTGAGAAAGACGTGCATCGCTAATCACCAACATCGCGGAAAGAGGCGCTACTCCATAGGGATCAACAATAAGCCTTTGATCGTGCTGTTCAATGGAAAATACCTGATCCGGACCCGCACCATCTTTTCCTCCAGCATCGACACTGTCTTCGGTAGATTTTGCTTCACGACTTCCTGAACATCCCGAAAAGAAACAAGCACTCATCAGTAACGAAAACAAAAAAACTGTGAATCGTTTCATCGTCTTTATCTCCACGCTTGATAGGGATCCATACGTTCGGCCCGGTAGATGGAAAGTTCAGTATTTGGATAGTTATCAAGAATAGTGCGCTCAAAGCTTAGCGTATGGAGCTCTTCGTCCGTGCTTGGATCAATTTCAGTGATCAACGCTCCTTTGGGACCACTTCCGTACGCATCAGCCCATTGCCCCAGCAAAATCGAGGAACCCAAAGCACCAAACACGATCAGACGATGACCATTCGCAAGTTCATCCACATCGCTGACAATCGGACTAAAGCCGTACCAGTCGGCTTCGACTGAAAGCCGGTATTGCCAGACTTGTTTTACCGTTCCGCCAAAACCATCGCTGCTATCGGGCGTAACCTCGTATTCCACCGCACGACTGTAAGACCCAGAGCTCATCGGCGCTCCAAAATTGCGATTCAAGCCGTTGTCGAAAAGAAAAAGATGGCCATTTTCTAAGACCATCGCCGCATGGGGACGAAAGGGATAAGCAAAATCGGCATGGTCTTTTAAACCAAGCAATTCGCTCTCCGAGCTGATCGCGTCGGACTTTTCATCCAAAGGCTGTAGCAGAAACTCTTGATAAGCAAACTCAAAGCCCGAATAGTTTTGCGCAGGTTTACCATTGATCGGGTAGCGCAGCTGACTGTAGGCGGCTGATTTTTCGTTGTCCGTTAGAAAATCCCCAGTCCAGGTACTTGGATCGTCGGCTGTGTATCCAGCCTCTAAGCTATCGCTTTGGCCATTGTGGTCCACATCATCGATGAAGTTGATCAGCTGCGGCGCCAAAAGCCAGTGTAGACCGCCGCTTCGGTAGAGCTTTGCCACACCGATACGCTGCGATGTGACAAGCAAGGCATCATCGTTGGGATCATAAAACACGGCGTTGTTGTGAATCGGATCGTCGCTGCGCTGCAGCGGGTTCTCGTTTGCCGTATCACCACCTGTTTGTGTCATTGGTGTACCCGCAAGCACATCGGCAACGTCAGGTAAAACGTCTTTCAGATCCCATAAACCTTCAAGGCTGCTTTTATCCGGATTGACCTCAATAAGAAAATCTTCTGTATAAGCACCGTCTTGTTCATCCACAGGAAGAATCAAATTGCCATTTGGTTTTTTGACGATGTCATGATGAATCCCAGTAAAGCCGTGCTCGGCAATGTCAACGCTTTGTCGCTCTTTGCCTAGCAAATCAT
Source organism: Myxococcales bacterium (assembly GCA_016699535.1). Taxonomy (NCBI): domain Bacteria; kingdom Pseudomonadati; phylum Myxococcota; class Myxococcia; order Myxococcales; species Myxococcales bacterium. Next base: position 1,395,774 of record CP064980.1, on the reverse strand, counting down.
AGACAAAGACTTTGCTCTTAGCGTCACTGGTGTAAATCAAGCCATCGATGATCTCCATGGGCGCTAGGTTGGCTTGCGCAAAACTTGAATACCAACGCGCCTCACCCTTGCTATCAACCAACAGGCCCACCGTCTCAAGACGCGCTGCCGGGGTGCGGTACCACAACACAAAGGTCATCTCTTGTGCATTGTGTTCGCCCGTTGCGGTAATCTCCGGAAAATCCTCAGGTAGGGCTTCCGTTTGAACCGTAAAATGCTCTTCTCCTACGCTCGTTTCTTCTGCAAAAAACCGAAGCGTCACATGATTTTCTCGACCCGCAAAAAGACCGATCACGGGAAGCTCCCAGTTTTGTTCTGCTGGAACATCAAATTGAGTACTCCAAGAATCCCGACCCTCAGCTTCAATGCTTAGCTCAACGCTCAAGAAACGGTCTGCGCTCAGCGTCACCACCGCCGCCATGGGCGCATTGCCGTAAGGATCAAGTCTCAGCTCGCCTATGCGATAAGCCTTATCTCCTGAGTCGTTACACGACAAAAGTGAGATCAAAGCAAAGACGATGACAATAGCGCGCATGCCCAGCTTTAGCATGCTGGAAAAAGGGAGCAAAGCGACACCAAAACCCTCACTTTTACATCGTAAAACAGGGCTCCTCAGCCACAACTCAACGCTTTACTCTTCGGGCTTTTCCGCTGGACCCAGGCTGCGCACTACTTGAACCATGGCTTGCACGCCTTCGGCCCCAATTTGCTTTTCAAAGGAAGGCATAAGGTTGCGGCCTTTTGCAATGACAGTCGCGATCTCTTCATCGCTGCGTGCCATTTGCCATTCGCTTGAACTGAGATCCGCCATCACCACAGAAGGTGGACGCTCAGGGCCATCAGCTTGTCCTTTGGGACCATGGCAACGTGAACAGCTTATGGTCCATATCGCCGCTGCAGCCTGCAGTTCGGATGGCATTTCAGCCTCCTGCGGAGTGCGGCTGGGATCGGTGGGCGGCTGGCCATGATCTTGTGGGCTCCATTCCCGAACTTCATCGCCTTTTCGACCGCAAGCCAACGCACTCAGCAACAAGGTAAGAACAATGAAGATACGTAACATGATTTACTTCGCCGCTCCGGGATCACAAACTAGACTTTGAGCCCAAAATGCTTTGTTTGAATCGCCTTCAATATAACTTACCAGAGCAAAACCATCCGCGGTACTCTTAACAAAACTGCCCTCTTGGATCAGCCCTGAAGTTCCAGAAGCATCATCACCCAAGACCGTATAGGCTTCGCTATCGATAAGCTCGCCGGCTTTGCTAATCCGTGCAGCTTTAACAAAGCTACGTTCTTCTTCCCAAATCATGAGCCATTCCGAAGCATCCGCTGTGCGCCACACCGCACTCGGATGAATCTGCTCCACCTGATTGCTCGGGGTTGGTGCAGCCACCAAGGCTTGCGGGCTGAGTTCCAAAGCAGCAGAACCTCCCGTGGCACTGAGCAATCGCAGATAACTTTGAGCCTGTGCGCCGCAACCACTCCGGAAGGTCAAGCCCAGTTGTCGTTCTCCATCGCCAGCCTCACCCCAAGCCAAACCAACATCACCGAGACGGCCACCATCAGTAGTCCCCTCCTTGTAAAGAGGCCCATACGCTTTGATGACGGGGATGTTGTTGGTCGCAGAATCAAAGGTCTTAACAACGCGATAGATATAAATACCAAGTTCCCTGATTTCGTTGTAGCCAGCATAGGCTACGATCCAGGTACTGGGATTTGAATTGGTGAAGGCAAGTATGGCCGGAGGAGAAAGACGATCTGTTGTGCCATTGCCAACATAAATCTGCGTGGAACTATCCTGTCGGGCGTAGATATATGTTGAATTCGGCTGTTGACGCTCCGCAAGCCCAGTGATCAAACTGGCTTCGTTTGTGCTCTGACAACTATCGTTTTGTGGATCAGGCGCACGGTTTTGGTACATGACAAGAACATCACCACCCACGGCGGATGCCGCAGGTTGACTAACCGGTGGAAGTGGCACATTCGTTCCGCTAAAGCCCAGATAACCAGGATAATAAGACAAGCTCGTATCGTTGTCCAAAAGCACTCCTGGAACCAGGCCGTAGGAATAGTTTCCAATCGTCGAAAACACACTAAGTGCCATGAAGGAGTCACTACCCATACGTGTAATGGCTGTGGGTGTTCGGATGATCGAATTGTTGGTCGTAGTATTACCTTCGATCACCTGTCCAAAACGGCTTGTTGTCTCGTCTAAGTGTGCCGAAAAGGCAAAACCGAGACGACTGATGATGCCCCCATTCATGTCTTTTTTGTTTGATGTATAGACAATCCCCACAGGATCAGTCTCATCGCCAGTGGCGTATCGTGCATCCTCAGCTTCTTCATCGCCAGCGAGGGCTGCAAGCATCACCGGGTCAGGCAAGGCGTACGCACCTTCATCGATCAGTTCATCGCAATCGTTATCCGCGGCATCGCAGCTTTCGGCTAGGCCTGGTGCGTTGTTGGGATTGGTATCGTCGCAATCGCCTTCAACGCCTTCAGGAGCACACTCCGCCGCTGGAGCGCCATCTTTATCGGCATCCAGAGGAAGAATCGCACAAACGCCAGCGTTCGGATCGCAAGCCCATGCGCTGCAGTCATCTCCTGTAGGCTGGAGCGTATTAAGGTCGTCGCAAAAGTCTGGTGATTTATCAAGGCAGCCCTGCGGATCAAGACCATTACTGAGCCCCATCAAACTGCAAGCACTAAGGCAAGGTAGCAATGCGAGGAGTAGATACTTTTTCATAACGCCCCCTTAAGACTAAGGCCTGCGCTTTGGGCTGAAAACCACGGAGTCACTGAAGCGGCCTCGGCGCTCATCATGCGTTCTTTTCGTTTGCTGCCGCCCTCCCAGTCCGTAAGAATAAACAGCACCACACTGCTTGCCGCAAAAGCTGCAGCCCCAACAAAAAACACGTCCGCCATCAAAGCCGTGTTATCAATGTCAGATTTTTCGTTTGTGCGTGACAAGCGTGGATCAATATTATCGGCGTCGCTTTTTAAAGACAGCGCTTGAAGCCCAAAAAAAGTACCTACGCCAGCGCTGATTAACGTCGCGCCCAGGGCTCCCCAGAAAAAGGCTGGCGAAAGCCCGCCAGAGTCCTCCTCGTGAGTCACTGTCGTCGTAAGCTTATGCCGAGGAGCCTCATCGGACTGAGCTGGGGTGCCGCTTATGCTTTGCTTAAGCTCCACGCTTACGCTCAAGGTTTGCCGTCCAGCAGCTTGAATTTCGCGCCGCGCCGGCAAATAACCGTCACGCCTGACTTCGAGCACATGCCGTCCAGCTGGCAGTAGCACTGTGCCTGGGGCTACGCCGATTTTTCGATCGCCAATCCACACATCACCTTGCAGGTTGGACTGAACTTCGACTCGGGCGAGCAGGTTTTGCAAGGAACGCATCGTTGCTTCCACTGCGGGACGATCGGGATCATCTGGCGCTGCAATCGCAAGAAACTTTTCATAGTACTCCACTGCGCGATCGTAACGAAACAAGGTTTCTTGGCATTGCGCGATGTTGTAGAGGGTGTTGGGACGTTGATAAAGAGCATAAGAGGCTTCAAATTCGGCAGTTGCTCCTTCGCAGTTTCCACTGCGCGCAAGGGCGACACCTTGCTTGAAGCGTGTCCTTGCTTCGTCTTTGCCAGGATCACTTGTCTCTGCGCTTTGAGCGAAAGCCAACGAGACCTGCAGTCCCATGACCACTACGCTCACGCCATACTTGAATAGCCCACGTCCTACCAATCTTCGCATAGCCCCTACCTTTTTATCTAGGCCACTAAGCAAAGCGGTCTAGAAGTCGTCGCGAAAGCGATCGTTACTCTTTGGAGTGATAACCGATGGAGCCTTCGGTGTCGATTTTTCACGCTTGATCTCAAGTTTTTGAGCTGCCGGAACGGCTTTTTTGGAATGCGTCTTTGAGTTTCGTTCCATCGAAAAGGAGAAAACCTGATTTTCCCTAAACGAGATATCACGAACAATGTCCTCGTAACCGCTCTTGGATATGCGCAGAGGGACTGCTTTGTCGGCATAGGGAAAGGATGCGCTCATCGGGTTGCTGTATTCGCGGCCTGCCACAAAAATTCGAGCCGAGCTCGGCTTGACCTGTATTTCAAGCTCGACCTCACTCGGATGAGTTGGGGCCTGAGGAGCTTCGGCGGATTTGTCTTCAGCGGCGGATTGCTCAACAAGCTTAGCCTCGGCCGCTACGGGCTGCGCTTGATCTGCGCCCATGGAGCTTTGCTCGTCTGTGGACTTATCACCTTTTAGGAAAAAGGCAGCAGCGCCCATTACAACCAGTGCAACAACGACGGATGCAATAAGGACTTTCTTTTTGCCTGATCCAGCGTCGCCCAATCCTGGAATCGACCGAATGTGAGACACCGTCTCCAGGCCAAGCCCAGATTTGATTTTGGGGCGTTTTGACTCACGAGGAACAATAGGATGCGACAGAGAAGTCGGCGCTTGAGGATAAACACTGGGCGCGACGTTCACCTGTGCAAAAGGCACAAGTGCCTGCGCAAATCTGCTGCGCTAGCGTAACGATCGGCAGGATCTTTGGTAAGCGCTTTGCGAATGACAGCATCCAATGCTTCGGGGATGTCTTGGCGTAGATCGGTCAAAAACTCAGCCTCGGTCGTCATCACCTGAACCATGAGCGATGGCAATGTGTCCCCGTCAAAAGGCACACGGCCTGCAAGTGCTAGATAGGAAATGACACCGAGCGCATAAATATCGGTGCGATGATCGGTTGTCGCTAAGCCTTGAGCTTGCTCCGGAGACATATAATGAGGCGTCCCCATCATCACACCCGTGCGCGTCAGGCTCTTTTGCACACTGTCTTTATGTTCTTTGACTTTGGAAATGCCAAAATCAAGCACTTTAACAAAATCGGGATTGCCGTGTTTGGTTACCAAGAAGATATTTTCGGGTTTTAAATCACGGTGCACGATGCCCTTGGCATGCGCTGCAGAAAGTGCGTTGCACACCTGCTGAATGATGCGCACCGTACGTCCCACGGGAAGCGGACCTTCATCTTCGATGAGGCCTGCAAACTCACGACCTTCGAGCATCTCCATCACAATAAAAGGGGAGCCATCGGGAAGTTGGCCCATGTCCGTGACATCAATGATGTGCTCGTTGCCCACCATGGTCGCGGCGCGAGCCTCACGCTTGAAACGCTCCACAACCTCTGGGTTTTTCGCGAACTCGGGCAACAGGCATTTCACCGCGACATGACGCCCGATCAGGGTGTGTTCAGCTTCGTAGACATCGCCCATGCCGCCTTCGCCCAGCTTGCGAACAATGCGATAGCGGTCTTGCAAGATAGTTCCAATCTTGGGATCGTTATCAATCACTGGCTTGATATTTGAAGCCTCAGACACCACAGCTAGTTAGTTTAGCAAAAGCTAGGAGTCCCTGACACCCTTTTTACCAAACAAAACGCACTGAAGCTAAGTATACGAGAAAAAAGGCCATTTTTTGTAGGCCCGTGTGCTCCAAGAACGCAGCATCCACACCGGCAACGACGTTTTGGCTTGGCTATTTTGAGTTTGTGTTGCCGCGAGTTGTTTGATTATTGACAGCTCTCGGCTGAATAAATGCGTCCAAACACTCCCGTCGAATCGCCGTCTTGGTCTTCACTTTGCCAGCTCACCACAAAACTTCCATCCTCAAAGGCTGCAACTTTGGGCCTGCTTTGGCTATCGGTGGTCGTTTGGTTCACCAATATTTCATCGGTCTCGGGAACAATCGTAGCAGGATCGCTAAGATAGAATACCCGATAGTAAACACCCATCGACGAGCCGTCTTGTCCATCGCTTTCCCATACGATGACAAAGCGTGTGCCGCCTAACGAAGCAAGCCGACCGCCGCCTCGAAGCGTGCTTAGGCCTTGGTAGCCCGATAGCGTTTGGTTGACTCGAAGCTCATCACTGGTTGCTAGTCCGGAGTTACTAAAAACACGCAGATAGACATCGGTATCCGGATCTGTGCCTGAATGCCATGCCACAATGAAGTGACCATTTTCTAAACCGACCACCGAGCTATAGTGTTGATGGAAGGTAGTGCTCTGCGCCGCGCGAAACTCGCTGCCCACAGCATCACCTGCGGCACTGATGACCTGGCCGTACACACCGTAACCCGAAGAGTCCTGCAGATTACTGTGCCACGTCACCACATAACCTCCGTTGTCCAACGCCGCGACTGCAGGGATGTTTTGGATATCGGTGGTGTAAGTATTAACCTGAAACTCGTCTTTGATGAGTGAGCCACTATCAGCAATAATACGGGAATAAATCCCTCGATCGTCGCCGTCCTGGCCATAGCTATACCAAACAAAAGCAAGACGATCGCCTAAACTTGCAACAGCAGGATCGCCTTGTATATTTGTTGCATAGTCATTGAGCTTAAACTCGCTCAGCAGTTGAGCCGAACTATTAAACATTTGTGCAATGGCTGCATCGTTTGCTTCACTATCAAACTGGCTGGTTTTCATCACGCTGATAATTCGACCATTGCCAGCATAAGTCACACCCGGGGCATACTGATTTCCGTTGGTGTAACCATTGACCTGGAACTCGCCACCAATCGTGCTCCCACTTTTAGAAAAACGCTGGGCAAAGACTCCATCGCCAGCCCCATCGAGATCGTCACGATCAACCCACAGCGCAATGAACTCAGTGTCCTTTGCCGCAACCACGGCATCATCTTGTGTGCCCGCAGTCGTGGTATTAATCTGAAACTCATTCCCGGCTTGAAAGCTCACGCAAGGTGGGTTGTAGACATCGGAATCGACATCCACACTACCGTCCGTCGAAGATCCATCGAGTGTATCGCTATCGGCGGCATCTGCGCTTGAGGCATCGTTTGAAGCCAGCAATTGTGCATCAAACGAATTGCATCGCATGCAAAGTCCTACGAGTAGGACCCACCCATACCTTTGCAGTCTCATAGGTTGAGTTTAGCAGAAGGGAAAAAAAACGGTACAAAGAGCTCAAAACCGCAAAGCACAACAAAATGGGACGGAAGCATCGCAAAATTTGGTGGCATAGCCTTATTGCCCCCTTGCGGACTCAAAAGGGCCTGCCCTGCTCGGTAAAAGGTAAGTATTACTGAGGCTTTTTTCAAACGGGGCTTGAAGTTTGCTTCGTTTCCTGAAAACGTTGCGAAGTTATTTTCCGCGAGGTTTAGACGATGAAAACATTCACACTCTTAATAGCTCTTGGCTGTATGGCCTGTGCGAGCTACCCGGCACCGACAGAAAAGATGGTGTCTTCCGAGGCCCAGATTCGTGCTGCGCGCGAAGTTGGGGTTCAGCAAAACCCTCAAGCTGGGCTTCATTTGCAGCTGGCTGAGGAACAACTGGAAAAAGCAAAGGCTCTCATGGCTGACGATGAAAACGAAATGGCCGAATACATGCTAATGCGCGCCGATGCGGACGCGCAACTTGCACTTGCTCTGGCACGCGAAACCGAAGCCAAAAACCGCGCTGAAGAAGCCTTGGACCAAATCCGTAGCCTCCAAACCAAGACTGCCAACTAGAGGGAAAACACTATGAAAAAGACACTTCTTCTTATAACCCTTATCGCTCTCCTCATCGGTTGTGGTGCAGCTACTCCGCCTAAAGAGCTTGTCGATGCACGCGATGCACTCACTGAAGCCAACAACGGCCCAGCAGCGCGTCACAATCCAGCAAAACTGCACATTGCCGAACAAGCTCTCAAGCAAGCCGAGTGGTCTTTTGAAGACGACGGCGATACCGAGCGAACGCGCACCTTATCGTATGTCGCTCTAAGGCAGGCCCAACTTGCCAATGCCGAGGCACGCGCCATCATTGCTTCGGATCGTTCCGAGCAAGCCCAAGAAACGGCCCAGAAGCGCACCATTGGGGAACTGCAAAAAACGCGTGAACAGCTTGCCAAAGAGCGCCAGCAGCTTGCAGCAGAAAAGCAAGCCCGCATCGCTGCTGAACAGCGCGCCAAAGAGGCTATTGAGCGTCTCAAAGAAAGCTTAGCTCGCATTGGTAAAGTCCAAGAGGAAAAGCGCGGCACAGTCATTACTTTGAGCGGCAGCGTGCTTTTCAAATCGGGTGAATCGACCTTGATGGAATCAGCCCAAGATAAAATCGAAGAAGTGGCCAAAGCGATCATCGCATCCAATCGCAAAGTAGTGGTGGAAGGTCACACCGACTCACGTGGTAAGGCTGACTTCAACCAACAGCTATCTGAGGCCCGTGCTCAAGCAGTACTTGGTTACTTGGTACGTAAAGGCGTGCCGCCCGAGGACATTCGCGCTGTAGGCGTTGGAGCATCCCGTCCAATTGCGGACAACAAAACAGCTGAAGGCCGTGCAAACAACCGCCGGGTTGAGATCATCCTAGGCGAAGAAAAAGAAGCTATCTAAAGCAGATCAGCAGACAGAAGTGGCATTAAAACCACTTAAAAGAAGACAAAGCTGGCATGGTTCTTAGAAAAACATGCCAGCTTTTTCGTTTAAGGAACTCCGTGAGCACTGGGAAAATGTGGCTAGTGTATGGGAGTAAAGCATTCAACGTTTTGCTCCCATGGGATGCCTAGAAGGTCTTGAACACTCCCAATCGTTAACCTTTGCCTCAACGTTCTAAGATTATTGATTGCGTTTTGTCTTGCGTCGATTTCGCTAAGACCAAAACCAAAAGCAAACAGCATACCCTGTTCCGGATCACCGAAAATCCAGCTCTCTTCACCGCCCGCATTTGTTAGACGCGTAAAATAGTCTGCGAGTAAATTATTGCCGCCAACGTTGCGATCCGTTGTTGAATTCCAGGCCATGCATACATGAGGCCAGTCATCCAATTTTTCAACCGCAAATCGTGCTTCCGCCAAATCAACCGCAACCGCTGCAGCAGCCTCACGCGATCCAGCGTAAACCCCGCCCGTGCTGCCATCGCTTCCAGGTAGAAAAGTAGTATCGTTTGCTGCCGTGGCCGCCGCAAATGCACCATCGCGCAAAGAACGCCCCACAAGATAGATCGTTCCGCCAACCAGACCACCGACGACAATGATCGCACCTACGACCATAAGACTTGGGCCACCTGCTTTGGTTACCGGATCGGGGAGCGGTACGGATGTCACAGCAGCACCAATCGTCAGCATGGACAAACCAAAAGCTACCGATGGGCTTTTGATCAGATCGCTTATGGTCTGCGAGAAACCAGACTCCGAAGTACGCGCCACAAACAACGGATAACCCGAAGCGAACGTATTCCCATTGATCGAGTAAAAACCCGAATCCATGTAACCCATCTCTGGATCTTTGTTAACCTCGTCTTCAAGCCACAACTGATAGCCCAACTTTGCAAGTTGCACTTGGCCATTGCGGTACTCCAAACGTCCGAAGTCGAAATATTGCGCTAAAACATACTCAACTTGCGTCTGGGGATTGATCGCACTTTGCTCAGGATCCGAGTATGGTCTGTAAAACACCTCGCTTACGGGCTCTCCCAAGCCTAAGGCAGCACCTTGTCCAAGGGCGAAATTAGCAAACTCGTGACGCACACCGTCGCTAACATTGCAAAGCTTAGCTTGAATGCATTCGCTCGATTCGACGCTTCCATCGTCAATAAATGAATCGGTCTGGGCCAATCGTCTACCAATCATCACATTCGAAATCTCATAGGAGGCAGTATCAACGATAAGTTTTTTGTATTCTGTGTATTGAACAACTTTGGGGCCATCACTGTAGGCGCGATACATAGGCCCTGCCACGGCCTGACCGACTGATTGTGAATCAAACGACTGAGCTAAATACAGATCGAGCTGATCTTTCACTCGTGTTTTATAGGGCTCAGCAAGCTGATCGATATTCTCTTCATAGCTTCCCTCTCCAACGTACTTGGCTTCAATCGTGTAGTATTCAAAACCGGTGGATGCTCCGCTGGCTGATGCAAAATCATCATCCGGGGCTGCCGAGCAAGCAGAAAGCAGGACGGCATTGAAACAAAGTGTCGTTGAAAGACTGCTATTCAGGGCAGCAAAGATCAGTTTTTTTATACGCATTGTTCACTACACCTATCGCTACACGAACGGTAGCTAGTGCCCAAAAACTGCGAAAACCATGCCAAATGACATCGCTGACTTAAGCATCAAAAACACGCCGTAATTGCAAGGGGTGGAGCATTGCACTGGTACAAGTCCCTCACCATGTCATCCGCAGACACCAGCTGGATGACAAAGAGTCCCTCCTACCCGAGCTTACAACAATCCCTAACTCAATACATGACTTGCGCCATGGTTTCGGAGCCACTGCGTTGCTGTCTCGATGTCGCGATAGAGCGGACGATCACCCTTCAAGCCTTGTACATGCTCCCGCAGTGATTCATGCGCTTTGCTCACACCTCGACCAGCTTTGAGTGGTTTGCGCAAATCAAGACCTTGAGCTGCAACCAATGCTTCGATCGCCAACACTTTTTGCGTGTGCTCAAGCACTTGAGCAAACTTGCGTGCAGAAATGCTGCCCATCGAAACATGATCTTCTTTGCCTGCTGAGGAAGGAATCGAATCGACACTGGCTGGATGGCAAAGCACTTTGTTTTCACTAACAAGAGAAGCAGCTGCCACTTGCGCAATCATGAAGCCGGATTCCAGTCCTACCTTGCCGGCCAAAAAAGCCGGCAGCCCGCTGCCGAGGGCAGGATTCACGAGTTGCTCGATGCGTCTTTCGCTGATGTTGGCAAGTTCTGCTACCGCCATGCAAGCGGTATCAAAAGCCAGGGCCAAGGGCTGCCCATGGAAATTTCCGCCGCTGATGGCGTCGCCCTGTCCTTTCTCGTCGATGAAGATAAGGGGGTTATCGGTGGCAGAGTTTATCTCGCGCTCGGTCACAGCACATGCGTAGCTCAAAGCATCACGGCTTGCACCGTGCACTTGCGGCATACAGCGAAACGAATAAGGGTCTTGCACTTTGTCACAATCGCGATGGCTTTCCATGATTTCACTTGATTCAAGCAAAGCGCGCAGATGCGCTGCTGAGCATATCTGTCCTGGATGCGGCCTTACGTCATGCAAGCGTGGATCAAAAGGACGTTTTGATCCGCGATACGCTTCCAGCGACATCGCGCCCACAACGTCTGCAGAATCGAGCAGAACGAGCGCATCCGCGAGCGCGAGACCTCCCAATGCAGCCATCATCTGCGTGCCGTTTATGAGCGCAAGGCCTTCCTTCGCTTGTAGCTCGATCGCTTCTAGACCGGTACGAGCCAGCGCCTCTTTGGCTGACAAGCGCTTGCCGTTGAGCATCGCTTCGCCCTCGCCCATGAGTACTAAAGCAAGATGAGCAAGCGGCGCTAGATCACCACTTGCTCCCACCGAACCCTGAGCCGGAATGCAAGGCAGCAGATCGTTGGCGTAGAGCTGCACCAAAAGTTCAATTACTTTGGCGCGCACACCCGATACACCCATGCATAGGGTATGAGCTCTTAGCGCCAACATCACGCGCACCACTTCGGCTGAAAGCAGAGGCCCAACCCCGCAAGCATGGCTTCGAATAAGGTTGCGCTGAAGCGTTTTTAAGTCACCGGCTGATATCGCTGTTTCGGCCAGTGCACCAAAGCCGGTGTTGATGCCATACACTGGATGATCGTTGTCAGCGGCTACCTTTTCGACAAAAGCCCTCGAACTTCTAACTTTTTCTAGACAGTCTGAGGGAAGCCGGAGGACAGCCTTTTGCTTGGCTACAGCATTAAGGTCCTGCAAGGTCCAGGTCGCGTTAAGATCAAGTGTTTGGCTCATGAATAAAACCTCGTTATACTGGCGTTCATCTATGCCTATTTTAGTTTTGATTGTTCTGTGTTTGCTGTCGTGTCAAAAAAAGGAAGAAGCTCCGGAAAAACCCAAAACTGAACTTGGGCTTCTTGAGCTCGCACCGTCCAAACACTACCAGGACACGGCCCCGGCAAGTAGTCCTGAATTGGATGTCACTCAGACGCCAGATCTGGCCAAAATACCTAAAGGCAGCGCGCTAAAAATCGCTGTTCATCCATTGGTCAATTATGCCGATCTTTACGGCGTTTTGGAGCAGACTCAAAAGCAGCACACGCAACAGCTTTTTTTCGCTGTGCGTAGCCCCAAGGATCCGCCTACGCGAGGCTGGCTCAGGATAAGCGATTTTAGTGTGGTGGGTAGCGTTCCGGTTAAGCTTGCTATTGCGGAGGAACAAAAACTACCGTGGACCTCTTTTACCGAGCATTGGGGATCGCTCTATGAGATTTGCCGTGCCGAGAGTCAGGACTGCACTCCGCAGCTTGAAAAACCCTCCCAAGAAGGCAGCCTCCAAGTCGAGCTGTCACTAAGCCATCAAGGTGTACGCGTTAATTTTCAACAAGTTGATCCTCCAGCCGAGCAAAGTTCTCAGCGTGTGCAAGTGATGGACTTTGATCCAAACTCAAACGAAGAAAGCCAAGTTAAGACATTGGTTACAAAAAAAGCCGCTCAGGATATTGGAACGGAAGCATGGTTTACCTTCCGTCCCAAAACTGTCATGGATGAAGCTTCTGCGCTCACTGAAGTAGTCAGCCGAGGCTGCGGAAAACAGCGATGTACCGTACGCATCAAAGCAGATCCTTCAGTCCCCGCGATCCGGCTATTAAGCACACTTGGTGCCGCATTTCCGGATGGCAGCAACCAAGCCATGTTTGCTTTTGTTAAGCCTTAGTCGAAAATAGATGGCTCAATACAATCGCATAGGACCCTACAACGAGTTTGAGACCCTCACGCTCAAGAACGATGACTATGTTTTTGTTTTGTCCGGTGCCGGAGTCAGTGTAGAAAGTGGTTTGGCTACTTTCCGGGATGGCGATGGACTTTGGGAAAAACACCGCATCGAAGATGTGGCTACGCCCGAGGCATGGCGGCGTGACCCTGAGTTGGTCTGGCGCTTTTACTCAGCCAGACGCAAGCAAGCATCCCAAGTCGAGCCCAATGCAGCCCACCGGGCCCTGGCTCAAATGGAAGAAGCCTTGCAAGAACGTTTTTTACTTTGCACACAAAACGTAGACAACTTACACGAACGTGCAGGAAATAAACGCGTGCTTCACATGCATGGCGAGTTATTTATGAGCCGATGCGAGGATCCTGATTGCATGCGCGCTCCTTTTTCTGATGAAAGGTATTACGAAACAAAGCAAAGCATTGCGCGATGCGAATGCGGAGCTCGAATCCTACCTCATATCTGTTGGTTTGGCGAAGTGCCTTTTCACATGAATGCGATCATGTCAGCTCTAAACAAAGCTACCGTATTTGTTACCGTGGGAAGTTCCGGTGCTGTCTATCCAGCAGCCTCTTTCGTTAGTCATGTCAAAAACAGCAAAGGTTCCGGTCCCACGACTATCTACGTGGGACCGGAACCTCCAGATAATGCCTACGCCTTCGACCAATGCAGGCTAGGCAAAGCTACCGAAGCCATTCCCCGGCTCTTTTCGCTTCGATAGACCTTAATCTTGGATCACAGAATAGCCGTCAGCAGCCAGCATGGCTTCTGCCGGAACAGCCCATGAACGACTTGGCTCCAAAGCTTCATGGATCCATTGACCAAGATCAGACGTACTAAGCCCGTCTTGCTCATCCAATGCATCGTCATGATCACAAAGCAGTTGCCATGTCTCTTGAGCAAGCCTATCGAAGGCTTTGGCCACAGGATGTGTTGGAGCATGATCAAAAACAAGACTTTGTTTGAGTGCAGCTTGGTTGACCACTTCACTTTTTGGAATCTTGGTATCGAGCACTGGCACTTCGCTTGCTTCAAGCATCTCGGAAACCAACGCGTTGGTCACTGAAGTACGCTGATCCCATAGGTTCACCACACAAGCTAGATGACCAACGCGACCATCACGCATTTCTGCCCATGTTGAACGCAGATCTTCCAGGCCCTGAGTGCTACCCGCCAAAGCCGGCACGGGTGCTAAAGTAAGGTCCGATGCATGAAGCGCAGCTTCTGTGAAGCCACCAATATGCGGAGGACAGTCAATCACGACAACATCCGGTTTACGCTCAAGCGAGTCCAAGGCGCGTCGCACAGTTTTTAGACGCAAAGCCCATGCATAGAGCTGTCTTTCTTGTGCTGCCATTTTAAGTACGGCAGGCGCGACATCCAAGTTAGGCCGAAGCTCACGAACAAGAATGTCATCAAGTTTCAATCTGCTTTCGCGTAAAAGAACATCGCCCACACAAAAAGCTTCAGGATGAGCGTCAATACCCGCTAAAGCTGTGGCATGTCCTTGCGGATCCAAATCCAATAATAAAGTCTTTTGACCATTTCTTGCCAAAGCCGCAGCTAAGTGCGTAGAAAGTATGGTCTTACCTACACCACCTTTGATGGTTGCTATCGCGATTACCTTCATGGTCCCCTCCCAGAAACGTGTCGCTCTTCTCCCCTGTTAAGAGCATTCCGGTTTGACGGCCTGAGAAGTCAAATTTATGACGCATCTATTTCTAGCTTAGCGAAGGCCTAAATGAATTCCTTAGTGTTTTTTCCATTTTCTCTCGAATTGCGCAGCACTTCTAAACACCATTAGGGCGAGGGACAAACTCATCCATGCGCTCTTGAGCAAGAGATCTAAGACGATCCAGGCCAACTTTTTGTCCCAACGCCAACGACTCGTCTACACCAAGTCCTCGATGGCACCGAAAAAACAAAGAAAGCATCGCCCCAGCGCGCTCACCCGTACGACAGTGAACCATAAAAGGAAGATGGTTATCCTGAGCTGCAATTTCAACAAAAGCTTCTAACGAGGCTTCAGTCAACCCCTCTGGGCCATCAACAACAACGCTCACGTAGCGCAGACCAAGCTCAGCAGCATGGTTCTGTTCCGCGAGATCAAAACCTTTTTCATTTGGATCTCGTAAATTAATTATGGTTTTTATCCCCATGGCTTTGGCTTGTTCTAAATCATGCCGCGCAGGCTGACCTCCACCATAGACGTCGTCCGAAACCTTAACAAAGCTTACCCCTTCTTTGTTCAAGCTTTGCACGTCCTTTTGGGTATGATTCGAGCTTGCACACGAAACACTCGAACAAAGAAGCAATAGAAGAAAAAAGCAGCGAAAGCGCTGAATATTATTAGTCATACATCACCCAGTTGTTTTCAGATTAATTGGTAATTGAAATACATTTTTTGATTCGCATGCGGTTTAGGAAGTTTTCCCGCATCCACATTGACTTGGACACTTTGATAAAGAAGTCGAGGTGCTTGCAGCGTTTTATCACGTGCTTCACGAAACTCAATAAACTCATCTTTACTGCTGTTAAAGTTAAGCTGAATATTACTTCGTTTTTCTTCACCGATAGTGCTCTGAAAAGCAAGGGGCCTTCCTCCAGGTTGATAGTCATGGCCAACAAAGACACGCGTACTATCAGCTAAAGAATAAAGAAGTTCATGAATCGAATGATAAAGATCCTCGGCACTTCCCGCAGGAAAATCACAACGGCCTGTTCCCATGTCCGGCATAAAAAGTGCATCGCCTGTGAAGACAGCATCTTCAATCAGATAGCTCACGCATGCAGGAGTGTGTCCCGGAGTAAACAAAACCTTGAGATCCAAACTGCCGATCTTTAGGGTTTGATTATCTTTGAGTAATACATCAAACTGTCGCCCATCCGTGGGAAAATCGTCAGGAAGATCAAAAAAGTTTTTAAACAATTGTTGTACTTCAACGATGCGTTCACCAACCGCGAGTTTTGCTTCTGGGAAACATACCTTGGCTTGTTGTGACCCACTTAAATGGTCAGCATGAGCATGGGTCTCCAGAATCCATTCCACTGAGAGTTTCTGCTCGCATGCAAAATCACACAGTTGAGTTACAGATTCTGTCCAGATCTTTGATCCTATGGGGTCATAGTCGAGCACAGGATCTATCACCAGTGCTTTTTTACTGTGTTCACACCACACCACGTAACTCAAGGTCCAAGTTCGTGGATCAAAAAATTCTTGGATATTCATCGAGAGCCTCAGCTTCTAAAGCGAATTGACTACCCAGAAGGTACCCAAGACAGCAACACTCGCCAAGACAAGGTAAATGCCAAAGGAAAATATTTTTTTTAGCAAGGGAAAAATCCCAAGAAAAAAAAACAACACCAAGAGGATGGGCCAATCGATTTGTCCCCCCCAAGGAGGGACAAGCCCCAAGGTCTGCAACAATACGAAAGCTGAAAGGCAAATCATCGTTGCCGCCCAAAGCAAGGTAGTGCGCAATGCACTCACTAACGAGCCCCCTCAAGCGGCGGTTTTTGTACATACCAAGGCGCTGGGATATGAAGCATTTCTGCCATGGTTGCAGGAACACGACGTTGATCCATGCGCTCGGTCGTATGAATCGACCAAATGCCCGGCCCCCACATGACAACTGGAACATCGCGATCATAGTCCCAAGGTGTGCCATGGTTGCTACCAACGGCTCCCTCTGCATCGTTAAACACACGGCCATACTTTGGAAGCACATAGATATCGGCATCCGTGTGCTCTGGAATACTTAGTGCGACGGCGTACTCAATCAGTGAGTTTTCGTCACGACTGCCATAAATCTTCCGCACATCAAAAACCTGCTCGATCGACGGATCTTTCTCAAGGATACGGAGTACTGTCTTGGCAGCTCGATCTCGAAGCCCGCCCTGTCGAACATCATCGTTAAAGTAAATGTACGGAGGCTGAAAAGCTGCAATCCAATCGCGTTCTCCCAAGGCTGCATCCAAACCGCGCTCGAGACGCCCCTGCAAGGCTCTTGGATTAATGCGGCCCTTACGATCATCCTCGGTTTGCTTTTCCGGAGTCGGTGCGATTCCATGATCGGAAGTAAGCATAAACGCAACAGGTCCACGCTTTTCGAGCTCTTTAATAAACACCATGAGCCGCATATCAATATAGCGCAACAGCTCGAAATATTCCCACGACTCTGCACCAAAATGGTGGCTTATGACATCGGGCGAGGAAATTGAAATCGCAAGAAAATCAGCTGCTTTATCTACTCCAAGCTCTAGATTTTCTATCGAGGCCAAAGCTAAGTCCAAGAGATAGTCTACCCCTCGCGGCGTTGCGATAAGGGCTTCATATGGATTCTGAGCGTTTTTGGGATCGTGTGGGAAAGTTCGGCCAAAACCATCCCAACTATCTTCACTTGGAGCATCATCTGGCCCGTTAACCGTTTGCGCCAAAGTTGGATCTTGTACTTGCCAAATATCCAGATAGTCCTTTGCAGGATGTTGCTCTTGCCAAGTCACAAGCCACTGAGGTAGCTCATTCATATAATAGTCTGAAGTTGTAAATTCGGGATGCACCTTATTGGAATCAAACCACAACACGAGGTTTGCATTCCGGCCCCCGGCTAGCACAGCAGCATAATCTTTAAAAGAAAGAGACACGATCTGGCTTCTGCCTCCACTCGCTGCAAATAACGCATCGCCAACCGTAGGAACCATCAGTACTTTGGGACTCGAAAAACGTTTTGGATCTGAAAGCCAAGGATGCTGATGCTGGTTGACTACATTTTGAAGACTATGAGTGCGCCTGTTCCAAACAAGATTGGCAATCACTCCGCTGTGCGCAGGCGGAGCACCCGTAAAGGTCGCAGCATGACCTGGCGCCGTGAAAGTGCCTGCATGCAAATAAGCAACACGGCCCCGCCGCCGCGCGTAGTGAAAGGCTCCATTTTTAGGAAGGTAAGGTAAATATCGTTTGAGAACCCAGGACCCGAGCTGATCGATTAGCAAAACAACGACAAGCTGTGCTCGACCGGCGTCGTTGGCAACATCCTGGTTTAACTCGTAGCTCGAGCTACCAGCACGGCCATTTGTTGAAGCACAACCGGTACCTATGAAACTCAAACACAACGACAAAACGACATATAGTTTCATCGCCTAGACACTAACCCCATTGCTCAAACGAAGTCTACATAAGTTTCGGAATGACAAATGGCCTTCTTCCTCAAAAACATCGCTGCGAAAAGCTCTGCTCGGTAAAAAACGATCTATTTTAGGGTATTTGGGCTGGTTCAATGTGAACGGTAATGTCCTTTGCCTCGAATCGCTGCTCCACTGTTTGTTCAATTCGGTTTGAAATTTCGTGGGCTTCAAGCGCACTTAGTTGAGCATCCACTGAGGCGACAATATCGACACTAATCTCGTGACCAATCCACCGCGACCTAACCCTCTTTACCATCTGTACGCCTTCGACATCACCAACCACACGGTAAAGGGAGTCCGGATCAAGTGCTGCCTTGTCCACCAAGGCTGGAAGTGCTCGTGAAAAGAGCCCGTATGCCAAATACAAAACAAGTATCGCTACAATGACCGCAATAAGGGAATCGAGCCACCAGTATCCTCTAGAAGACAATTGCCATCCGACAAGCACAGCGATGGTCGCAAATACATCGGAAAAAGTATGCTTGGCATCTGCCATCAACAAATCCGAACGCACTCGCTTGGCCCAGCGAGACTGCCACCATGCCACGCCGATATTAATCGCTAAGACGAGTAGCATGACCCCTAGACCATACTTACTCTGCACGGCCTGATTTGGACCTTCTCGAAACACACGCATGATAATTTCAAGCGCGAGTACCGATAACATCGCACCAAGAAAAAACACGGCCACGGTTTCGAATTTTCGATGGCCGTAAGGATGTTCGCGATCTGGAGGTCGTGAAGAATAGGTAGTGATAATTAACGCAACAACGTTATTGGCTATGTCCGATACCGAATGAAGCGCATCACTTGCAACCGCCAGTGACCCCGTCATAACAGCAACGCCTATCTTCATTAACAAAACAAGTACGTTGGCGCCACCTTCAAGGATTAAGACGCGGCGCACGACCTTATCCCGATCATAAACGGGACGCTCTTCATTCTCGATGGGGCTTTTTCCGGACGACTCCATAGCTATTGTCTCGTAGCGATACACGAAAAAGCTCGTAGATAACATCAGCTATGTCAGCTATCCTCTCAAAACCGCTCGCATAAGCTTGAATTCGCCTATACCACGTTCCGAACCCCTCCATCGCGGAGTTTGAAACACTTTGTCGATTTGGAACTATTTTTGCGTCTTTTATGTGCATGGTATGAAAATTCCCTTTGATCTTATCGCTGTATCTTGGAATAGTTTTTGCATCCCATGAAAGATAAAGACATGCAGTCAGAAACGAAACCTTACGCTACCAAAAAAGATCGCGAAGTCGACCCGACGCGAGCACTTGATGCCGCGGACATTCAGCCCCTTGGTAGCAGCGACCGTAAGCGCCTTGAAAGTGCCCCGCCTGACTCCCCCGGAATCAAAGCGGTGGGTGGAAAGATTTTGGTCCCACCCAAACGCGGAACTCCAATACCGCAGCCACCACAAAATTATCGCCCTTCAGCTCTAGGCTCGAGCACGATACTTAGACTGTGGAGTTCAGTGTCACAAAACTGCGCACGTTTTCTTAAGAAGCTCCTTCACACCCAAACATCCATGAAACTCCTTAAGTTTTGCGGAATCAGCACGCCTCCCAGCCACAAAGTATTTTGGCTCATCGGAGCTTTTGTATTGGCTGGTTTTCTTTTAGGCCTTGCTGTAGCAGCACTCTTCTAGAAGCGGATTCATCCCTACTGAATAGGAATTTCGAGACACGCCCGACCCATGATCGGCAAAACAAAAAATGCCGAACGTTTTTTACCAAAGGATAACTTCTATGAAGGCGGTGTCCATAAACCATCTATCGTCGTTGTTTCCCCTGCATATTCGGTGATAGGCACACCGGCAGCCTGCATGGCCGTTAAAAGCAACGACCGTAATTCCGTGTTGCCTCCATTCGCATACTTCGGCCCAGAATTGTACTCGGCTGCAGCGCCCGGTACGCTGTATGGCACCACTATGTGCTCAGCACCTTGTATACCTGGACCTGCTACAAGCACCGGTAAGTTATCGGAGTGATGGCCACCTCCCCAACTCATTTCACTCATACCCAGCACCACAGTGTTATCGAGCAGGGAGCCGTCGCCTTCAAAAGTCTCTCGAAGTTTTTGGACAAGCCGGCCAAATCGCGAAAACTTTCCACTTTGTCGTAGCCACGTAATCACTACGCTCCCCACTTTCGCTCGAATAATGTGAAAAATTGTGATCCGTTGCCCCACCATCACTCACGCCTACGAAATTTAAATTCGTTGTTCCATCGGCGGAAGGTTGCAGAGAAAAATTCATCACGCGAGTTACGTCACAACGCAACGCCATGACAGCAAGCTCGATGAGAAGCTCTGATCGAGCACGCGCATCGCCTCCATCTTCGGGAAGAGAACCCGACTGACTTGGCTGAGTAGGAATACTGCAATCCGTTACATAACCATTCATCGCTTCTTCAACTTCGCGTATGGAGCTGAGATGGTGCTCAAGGCGTGCTTTATCTTCGCTACCAAGCTTTGCTTGCAAAGCTTGGATTGACTCGCCAGCAAAGTCGAGAATACTTCGTCGTCGTGCATGCAAAGCTTCTAGTTCGGCCTGAGCTTCTGGTCCGCTAGGCACATCTGAAAAGATGCGTAAAAATAGTCTGGGATCGGTCACTGGCTCGATTCCGACAACGCTTCCGTTTTCTTCTTTCCACGAGTATCGGCCCGCACCCGGTTGTGCTCGCACGCGCATCGCCATCTGGTAGCTGCGTCGCAGGGTTCCCGTTCCAATCAAATCACCCGCCATGACATCAAAGGACGGTGCCGTAGCCTTGGCGTTATGGTCACTTCCACCATCGCTTTGTGTACCGGTCATCGAAGTAATCATGCATTCGCCATGCGACTGGATGATCTCTCCATCGACATTCTTACGCTGTACGTTTCGATTGCTAATTCCGGTAATGACCGCAATGTCGCTAAGGCCACTGTAACTTTGCTTCACTTGGTTAGCAGCATCACCTGCATAGATCTCATTGAGACCTTCCAAGATCGCTGACGGAGTAAAACCCGATCCGATTTGCGCGGGCGTAAAATCAGCCATCGGAGCACCGTGGGCCCACCAATAGGCAAACAGCCGTCTCGGTGGAGCAGCAGCTTGACCCTTGGCTACCGAACGGTACTCCCCTCGATCATTAAACATCACTTCAAGCGGCGGCAGCCCAATAGCAATTCCCGTAAGACCCATCGCACGCAACACTGTTCGACGATTTATTTTTTTCCATTTATTCATAAATCCTCCAACGGCACGCGGAAGCGAAAAGCATCGCTGGTAGTAATTGCAATCATAAGATCTTCGAAACTCCGACCTTGCTGGGTAAAGTTCGCATCAAGTGCATCAAGCGTGCAGGAATCCGCCTGTTCTTCTTCGGAACGTGCAAACACCCAACGGAAATATTGAGTCACCATGCAGCGATTTGCACCAGCCTCATTAGCCACGATCTCTCCAAGACCTGCGGGTCCAGAAAAATTCTCCGTGCCTGCGCCAACCACTTGGCCCGTTGCAGGCAAAGGGGATCCGTCTTCGTAGCTATCCCGCTCCGCGCCATAAACATCAAAAGCCTCAAGGCCATTTCCAATGGGATCCATTTTTTCATGGCAGCCTCGGCAACTTTCTGATTCAAGCCTATCTACCCCGTCCGTAATAATGCCAGGTGGTGGTGGTGGCAGAGGATCACACAACATCATTTCGCGGACGAACTTGCCTCGATGAATAATCGAAGTTTCAGTAAGACCACCGGAGGTACCAATTGCAAAAGCTGCTGTACCAAAATAGCCTTTTCGCTGTGAACCAGCGGGCCACTCATACTTACTAAGCTCAGCTCCAAAACTTCCTTCTATTCTATAGTGCTGAGCAAGTTCTTGATCTAGAAAAGTAAAAGGAGATGTGAAAACACCTAGAGTATCTTGGCCATCACTCAAATACTCTTCCAGCAAACGATCGATTTCTGCCATCGCCGAGGTCCGAAGAGCATCACTTAGTCCTGCTAGAGATACTTCATCAAGTTCACTCAAATGCAGCCATTGATGAGCGAATTTTTTCCGAGCACCAAGTGATCGATCATCGGCAATCATTTGACCGACAAACTCCGCCACACCTTCCTTCGCATCAAGCTTTCCTGATGCTGCTGCATCAAGCAAAGTTTGATCGGGGCTGCTCTGCCACAACATGTAAGAAAGACGTGTCGCGATCTCGTAACCCGTTAATTTCAACAGATCAGGACGTTCATCATTTGCATTTCCTAACTCCGGGCGAAATAAGAATTGTGGAGTTTGGAGCAGAGCCCTCAATCGCAACACGAAATGAATCGGTACATCGGTACCAGCAACTGATGCCACGAGGGCCAAGAGTTTACTCTTCTCTTCCGTACTCATAGGCCGTCGGTAAACACGAGTTCCGACAGTGTCCAAAAAAACTTCAAGACATGTTATATCAACACTTGGATCACAGCCAGCAATAGCTACAACGGAACTGTTATCTACGATCAAAGTAGAAGCAAGATATTCGGCGATACTGAGATAGCCTTCAACATGAAAGCGGTTAACGCCTAAGGCTTCGCTCTGATTATCATACCCGTTAACAACCGGATCACTTGGCAGTAGCCCAAGTTGCGCCGTTATATCGATCCCAAAAATTCCTTGAATCGACTGTTGGTACTCTTCTCTGCTTAGGCGTCGAATTGGGGCGGGTCCAGGACTGTGTGCATCTGCGGTACAAGTTAGGCTCCTAGGAATGCTAGCGTTGTTGGCGCCACCACTACTGATGACACCCGAACACGACAAAACAAAAACCAAACCCAAGCTTGCCAACGACTGCAAAAAGTAAGGAAATGTAAGTGATAAATTAAGCCCTCTTAGCCACATCAAAGTCTGCAAGTGCAAGTCGCATGCCAAGGACAAAGCACGCTATTTTTCCAATTTTCCTAGCTTAGCCCTATTCCAATCGGAGCACTTTGTGCGGCATAGAACACTATTTGCGGCAAATTAAAGAGTCTGCGAAATCAGGGAAGTATAGAAGTATGGATAGAGAAGACTTGGCGGCTAGCGCTCCATTTGAAAAACGTTGAGAGCTAGCTAGAATGCAACTCAACTTTTCGCACTAAAACATAGAGAATTAAAACCCCAACCAACACGCTAAGTACGCCAACCGCCGCATTGCGAAGAAGTAAGTAGCCAATGCCAAACGCTATGGCATACATCCCCACCGCACCTGAAATGAATTGAATCAGCATCGACCTAAAAGGAAAGCTTGGGTAACGAGCTTGACTGATTTTGGCGATACTTGACCAAAAAGGCGTTTCAGGTTGCACGCGCTCGTAAAACGCAACCAAAACGTCTTGCGCAACCGGTGGGGTTAACAACGTAACAGTTAGCCATATAAGCGCAGAACCCGATGTCACAATCAGCATGTTACTGCCGTGGTCCATCATCGGATGAGCAATTTTAAGGTACGAGGCAATGATAGCAGAGGCGATCATCCCGCTTATTTCAGTCCATGCGTTCGCACGCCACCAAAGCCAACGAATGATGTAAGTTAACCCAGCTCCGGAAGTGAACGAAATCACAAACTTCCACATGGCAGCTACAGAATCAATCTGCCAAGCAACAACGCAGGCTAGCGCAAGCAAAAAGACAATGGAAAGCCTCGAAACCAACACGTAGTGCTTTTGACTGGCGTTTGGATGAACAAAGCGTTCATACATGTCGTTGACAAGATAAGATGCTCCAAGATTGAGATGTGTGTCGATGGTCGACATGAAAGCTGCAATCAAAGACACCAACATTAACCCAAGCACACCAGAAGGAAGCACATCCATCATGAGCATCGGATAACCCATCTCAGCATCCAAAAGATGAGGATACGCAACCAAGGTAACAAGGGCGGTCACAATCCATGGCCAAAACTGCAGACAATAGGTCATGGTGGCAAAGCAAAGTGTACCCAACATGGCATGCTTTTCATTCTTCGCCGAAGACATGCGTTGAATGTGTTTGCCACCACCGTCGGAATACTTTTGTGCCCACCACTGAACAAGGACATAAACAAAAAAGGTCGATGCCGTGAGTGAACCAAGTTCCGAAGCTGAGGTGTTTGAAAAGTCGGGCAAGAAATTCAAAAACTGGTGATCGCTTCCATAATGTTGAGATAGACCTTCTTTGAGACCAGGGAAACCACCAACGTGGTTTACTGCCAAAACCGAAAATGCCAGCGAACTTACAATGGCAATGATGTATTGAAAAAAATCAGTGACCACCACTCCCCAAAACCCCGACATAATAGTGTAGGTCATGGCGACACTTGAAAAGACCAACATCGTCCATAGCTTTGGAAAGCCAACAGTTGCTTCCATGATTTTCGCCATGGCAACCATCATCCATGCCATGACAAAACAGTTGATCAGCACGCCAAAATAAAATCCCTTAAAAAGGCGTAAAACTTTCGCACTTTTTCCGGAGTAACGCAGCTCCACAATCTCTGCATCGGTAAGAACGTGAGCTCGACGCCACAGTCTTGCAAAGAAAAAAATTGCCAGCGACCAACTAATGACATAGCACCAATTAAACCAGACACCCGCGATCCCTTGCTTCGCCACAAGACCGGTAATTGCTAAAGGAGCATCCGCGCCAAAGTTGGTTGCAGCCATGGAAGTCCCGAGGAGCCACCAAGGAAGTGTACGGCCGGAGAGGAAAAAGTCTTCTTTGGAATGGCTTGCCTTTCGAGCATAGAAAAGACCAATACCTAAAGACAGCAACAAATAAACAACGATGATAAACCAATCAACGGTATGAAGCATGGCGAGAATGTGTAGCTGGTGGACACAAAGAATCCATCAAAACACAGGACGTTTACAAAAAAACCGGTACCGCTCTATGAGTGGATGTCTGAACCGACTAGCGAGCTCTAAAGGAGCGAGCACCACCCATCGAAGGCCGCGTGCCGTAGGATCGGCTGCCGCCCATGGGAGGCCGCGTGCCGTAGGATCGGCTGCCGCCTGGGTAGGGTCGAGTGCCAAAGGAGTTGGGACGTCGATGCATTTGCGGAGCGCTCGGCGCACTTGGTCGAGCGCGGTAGCTCGGACCTCGGTACGATCGAGAAGGCGTCGCGTAGCGTCGGTTGGGAGAAACATAAACATTCCCACGATAGCCCGGCCTCACCACAACACGTCGATGTTGGGTTGGAGCTGGACGCGAAACCCAGTAACGATTCGAGCCACCCGACCAATAGCCCCAGCTATTGTAGCCGTACGGACCTCCCCAATAAACCGGAGCACCATAGGCATCGTAGTACATCGAAGTCTGCACATAGGATCCCGGTCGAGCGTAGTAATAATAAGGACCTGTACCAGCCGAAGCGTAACAGCCACTAAGAGTGGCGGCCATGACTAGCATCGAGAAAAGAAACACTCTTTTTAACATCTCACGCCTCCTTGCTGGCGCTGCCTGATGACGCTGCAATTGTTTTGGCACGCGCATCGAAAGAACGCCAGGTCAATTTCACGGGCCTGGATCTTAGACGGCTCGAAAAGCTTTTTTATTCATCAATTTCAAGCACCTCAAATTCTCCAACAAATTCAGAATTCAAGGAGTTTGTGATCAAGCAGTTATGCTCTGCTTTGTCTAAAAGGCGCCGTGCTTTATCCAGGTCAGCACCTTGTTTGACCTCCAGCGTGGCTTTGCTTTTCATTTGCACGAATCTCAGTATTTTTTCATCGCGATCCAAAACGCCCTCGACCTCGCAACGCAAAGCATGCCACTCAAAACGTGACGCCCGTGCAATCGCTTTAAAGGAAAGCACAAAGCAGTCAGCCACGGCTGCCACCAACAGCGTTTCCGGCGACCAGTGTTTTCCATCACCGCCAAATTCAGCCGGTGCAGTGACCGCAATATCCGCAAGGCCTTCGCTAGACGTCGCAACCTCACCTTCGGCTTTTGCAACGGTGTTTACTTTATAGTGGTGTGGAAAAGCTTCCATATGTTCTCCTTTTACCGGCGGCGGGAAGATTTTTATCGGGGTGTCCGGAAGATGTGAATTTTAGCATTTTGAGTGCAATTGCACTACTAGTATTCGCTGATTTGCTGCTCGCTAGCCCATCTGGCCCAAAACAGTTCCTTTCGTTTCCTTGTCTCCATTTGGATTTTAGTCCTATATAAGGTTCAGATCCCATTCAAAAGCGAGGAAAAGCATGAGAGACAAGGTCCAGAGCATTATTCTAGGTGTTGGAATACTAGCAGCTTCAGTCTATGCAGCCGCTCCAGCGCAAGCGCAGACCGGCATAGTTGATGCGTGTGGCGGCATCGGTATCAGCACCGACGCTCAATGCGAAGTCATTCCACCAAGCCTTCCAGAATGTCAGGCAAGTTGCGATGGTGCCTTTGAACTGCAATGCACCGCAGATTGGGTGCTCGAAGCTCGCGCCGATGTCATCGCTGAATGCGACGTGAATGTCGATGTTGAAGTTCCACAATGCACTGTGGACTGCGAAGCAAAATTCGAAGCAGATGTAACTTTCGATTGCAATGCGGAATGTATTGGGAACGTTGCGGTTGACTGCAGTGCCAAATGTTCTGCCGATGCAAACAGCGCAGAGTGCAAAGCCAACTGTGAACAGAATGGTGCCATCGAATGTGACGCGTCATGTGAAGCCACTGCCAATGCAAGCTTAGAAGCAAAGTGTGAAGCTGCTTGCACCGGTCAGCTCAAAGCCGAAGCAAGTTTTGAGTGTGTTTTAGACGTCGATGCTAGCGTCGAAGCAGATTTTCGAGCTCAATGCGAAGCCGACCTTAACGTGCAATGTGAAGCCTCCTGCGAAGGTGGCTCAACCGGTGCGCTATTTTGCGATGGAAGCTACGTTCAAGTCAGCGGTGTGCAAGACTGTCTCGACGCGATCACTAACTTTCAAGTTGAGTATGAAGCAAGCGCCAGCGCAGAAGCGAGTTTTAGCTCAAGCAGCAGTTGCAGTATTGTGAGCTCAGACGAAGCACAAAGCTCATCGCTGTTCTTTGGAATTATAGGCCTTGGATGGCTTTTGCGTCGTCGTCGCTAAAAACTCAAAGTAATAAAGGCAAAAATCAGCCACTGAGAAGATTCTCAGTGGCTTTTTTATGCCTTTATCCAGCACGGGTGGTTTGCCTTTACATTCAAGCATGAAGCTGCTTTGCTCATCTCTGTCTTGTCGGAGGAGATCCTTTATGCGTGCCTTTAAAACCATCGGCCTTAGCCTTTGTTTACTTTTTGCTTCATCCACTCTCGCTTATGCTCAGGTAGGACCCGACCAAGATCCAGGCAGCATGCTCAGCGATTATCTCCTTGCCGCCGAAGGGAAATTGGCGTGCATCCCGGTGACGTCGGAAACACTAACGTGACTTCCGTCTTACCCATGCTACGCGCAAGTGTTCATTTACCAATGCTAACCGTCGCAGGCCAATGGGGCATGAGCTACACCGATACTTCAGGAGGCGGTGTATCGGACTCCACAACAGTTCTGTCCAATCCTCAGCTCATGGGCTACTGGAACCTCGATCTGAAAATCCTCGAGCTGTCGATCGGAGGTGGCGTGGTGTTGCCGACCGTCGGTGCCCCATCGAATACCGATGCGATTGCCCTACTTCGCGGCGCAACAGCACGAGCCATGCGAGATATTTGGCTATGGTCTGCCCAAACCATGTCCATCATCCTGCCCTCTGCGCGGGCCGATATTTCGTTGATCCCTTCCTTGCTTTATCTTTCGGGCGACTTGGAAGTTGCTGCCATGGTGCCAACCGCCGATACCGACGCACGTGACGTCGAGTTTGTGTTGCAATACGGTGCGGCCCTTGGCGTGCAAATCCTACCGATGTTGAGGGCGGGACTTCGACTGCAAGCGGTTGCCTTTCTTTCCGACTACCAAGTCCTTGGCGACTCTTTTTACTCCGCCATCGAGCCCTTCGTGCGAGTCAACCTCGGACCGCTCTATGCCACCGCACATTTCTTGATGAATCTTGACGCCTATCCAAGCAACGTGGGCGACAGTAACATGTGGTCAGCACGTCTAAGCCTTGGTGGCGGAATACCTTCGCTTTAGTCTGCTTAGCCAGTAAGCCCTGTGAGCGGGCCATCGCAATGAGCTGGATCGCCGAAGGTATCGATGTCTACGCCCATCGCATTTGCGACGGACACCCAGAGGTTATTCTGAGGTTGATTGTTAAAAGTCAGATAACGCCCAGATTGAAAATAACCCCCAGCACTACCCACCATGAGCACGGGTAAGTTAATGCGGCTGTGCGATTCGCCCTCACTGAGTTCGTTCACCCAAACAATGAGCGTGTTGTCCATCACGCTTCCGTCCCCTTCAGGCATAGCCTTAAGCTTAGCCACAAGATAGGCCAACTGCTCAGCGTACCAACGGTTAATCTTAACAAGATCATCACGAGCATCGGGGTTGCTCACAGCTTCGTGCGAGAGCGTATGGTGCTGACCTGAAACGCCAGCAAAAGCAAAAGTCTGATTCCCTACCGAGCGGTTCCACTGCATGCTCGCAACCCGAGTAATGTCGCATGCAAAAGACATGGCGATGAGATCCAGTTGATGTTTTCCCAGCACTGGATAGTTTTCTGCATTCCCAAGATCGATGGGATCACCTGGCGAAACGGGCGCACAAGCTTGTCCGGAGCCCAGCCCACTTTCCAGGCGTTTCTCAAGTTCTCGCAAGGATTCAGCATGGACTTCTAGCTTTTTCCGATCCTGTTGACCCAGACGACTTTGTGCTTTGGCGAGATCACTTTGCAAGTAGTCCAGCACACTTTTTCGCAAGGCCTTTCGCCGAGCGGTTTGTTCCGGATCCTGCTCCGCTCCACCGAATAAACGATCAAAAAGATCAAAGGGGTTTTGCTCCGGTGGTAAGGGTTGACCCGAACCTGAATAACACATCCGAGTCCAGATATCGGCATTGCTTCCACATGCAAGGCCAAACTCAATAGAACTACGACCAAGACCGACCAGCTCCTGAGCAATGCGTTGATCAATCGAAATACCAGATGCCCAGCTCACAGGTGCACAGCTGTCGCAGCCGCCACCGACATCTCCCGGCAAAAGCTCGCGCCCCGTCAAAAGACAACCCATGCCTTTTTGGTGCGCATCGCCCGGACCACCTTGTGGATCAATATTTACACCGTCCAGCAACAACAAATCTTCTTTGTATATGCTCAGCGGCTCAAGAATTTGGCCAAGCTCGAAACTGCTCCCAGCAGCCCACGCCCATTCATCATGAATCGTTCCATTCGGAGTGAACCAAATCAAAAGACGCTTTGGGGCTATTTCGTTTTGAGCATGAATTCGAAAGTTTCGAGCAAAAGGAAGAAGTAGAGCCGAGGCCCCCATTCCGCCCAACAACGCACGTCTGCCTATACGGTTCATGGCGAAACTCCTGTTTCTGATGGATCAAGCATACGGCTGCGAAAGGTCTCTGAGCCAACAATGCTCATCAACAACAAGCGAAGATTGCCTTGTTCCGATGCCAATTCTTTTTCTAGCGCATCAAGCATTTCCGTATCGCTCTGCTGCTCAACCCGGCCAAGCGCCTGGCGAAACCAACGCCTCGAAACACAATCTGCAACCTCTAGACTCACCAATCGGACCGAACTCTTCAAAGCCAAAACCAACCGGATCAATCAGGCGATGGCAACCATTGCAACTTGGGTCGGTTGAATGCGCGGCAAAACGCTCACGCGTACTCAGACCTTCCGCTGGCGCTTCAATATTAACGACAACATTATTTGGGGGCGGCGGCAGTTGCTGACATAAAATCTGCTGTCTGACGAACACTCCACGATGGATGGGATCGCTTTGATCGGTTTTGCTAAGCATGGCAAGCAAAGCGGGTTGCCCCAGAAGGCCAAAGCGGGTCTGTCCATCAAGCTCCACCTTTGATAACGCATCACCCTCGGGCGCTTCAAATTCATAACTCGCGGCCAGACGTGCGTTGGCAAATACAACGGGGCTTGTGAACAATGTTTCAAGACGCGCATCTTGATCAAAAAACACATCATTCACATAGGCCACGACACTCTGCTGAAGCATGCTTGCAAAGTCTTGGTCAAAATCAGGATACAAACTTGAATCTTTCGCTAAGCTTTGGATTTTGTCCCAATGCAGCCACTGCCTAAAAAGATCAGCTACCCCCTCTTTCGCTTTGGGGTCATCAAGCATGCGCTCTGCCTGAGAAACCACCTGCTCTTGGCTTTGCAATTCGCCGGCTTCAGCCGCAGCAAAAAGTGGTTCATCCGGCATGGTGTTCCAAAGAAAATAGGAAAGGCGGGACGCCATTTCCCAGTTGTTAAGTTTGCTGCTTTGGGCGCCGCTCTCCGCTAACACGCCCTGTTGACTCCGATAGAGAAACGCAGATGACTGCAAAACCGTTTCCACCATAACCTGCACCGCTGACGAAAAATCAAAGGCCTGTATGGTCTCATCATAAAGCGCAAGCAGAGCTTCCTTTTCACTGCTCTCCACTGGCCTGCGAAAAGCGCGCATAACAAAATCATCGACAAATTGTTCAACACATTGTCGTTCGCCAATCTCGGTTGGATCGCATTTCAAAAGACCGGGAATATCTTGCACGGCCTGCTCAGCAATTTTTTCAGCTGATAAGGAAAGCTGCTCAGCACTCAACGTTGTAACATTGCCCGCTAGCTCAAAACCATTAACGTATTCGTCGTCGGGAAACGCTTTGGAAAAGGAGTCTTCATATCCTAGCAAGTCGCGAAGCGTATTGTCGTACTGTGCATTCGTGAGCCTTAGCCAAGCGAGCTCAGAAAGCTCTCGCGATAACGCATCCGATGGGACCTTATTATTGTTTGCCTCCGATGAACCAATTACGCCTACACAACCCCCTATTATCCATAAACAAAGCACATAGCTATACCTAAGGTGAGTGGGCACGGCCCTCTAGTTCAGCAAAAATCATGCCGGCAGCGCCATCTTTCGATTTGTTGATACTACGCATGTTTTTGTACTAGCGCCCCTATCTTCCCTTGCAATCGAGAACCTCGAATGCTCTTGGCTTCAAATCAGGCTCATTTTTTGTGCCGTCTATCTTCTTTGATTGGGGAGCCACCAACATGCTAGCGTCGCGCGGTGACTGTCCAGCTCAAAGACATTGAAGCAGCACGCAAGGCCATTAGTGACGCGATTCAACCGACGCCCTGTGTCTACTCAGCCACTCTTTCAAAGATCACTGGGGCCAAGGTCTATCTGAAGATGGAAACCGCCCACTTCACTGCATCGTTCAAGGAACGTGGCGCACTCAACAAACTGCTCACACTTGACGCAAAAACAAGAAAACACGGCGTGATTGCCATGTCAGCTGGCAACCATGCACAAGCTGTGGCGTATCATGCAACACGACTGGGCATACCATCGACCATCGTCATGCCGAGCTATACACCAACCGTCAAAGTCAAAAACACAGGTATCCTTGGTGCCAACGTTGAACTTGTGGGTGACGACCTTGACGAAGCACGCAACTACGCCGTCAAGCTTGGAAAAGAAAAAGCGCTTAGCTTTGTGCATCCTTACGATGATCGGCATGTCATCGCAGGGCAAGGAACTTTGGCCCTAGAAATTTTTGAGCAAGTACAGGGCCTCGATATGATCATCGTTCCCATTGGTGGGGGCGGGCTTATTGGAGGCATCGCCACGGCAAGCAAAGCCATTAGCCCCAAAACACAAATCATCGGTGTTCAAAGCGAACGCTACCCAGCGGTCGCTCAAATGCTATCCGGAAAAACAGTAAGCTGCGGAAAAGCCACCCTTGCTGAAGGTATTGCCGTCAAGCACCCAGGAAAACTAACCTTAGAAATCATTAAGCGTTTGGTCGACAAAGTACAGGTTGTCAGCGAAGAGCTTATTGAACAAGCCATTTTGCTCATGCTTGAAATTGAAAAAGCAGTCATCGAGGGTGCAGCCGGCGCAAGTCTTGCAGAACTACTTGCTCGGCCCAAGGCCTACAAAAACAAAAAAATATGTCTCATCATGTCCGGTGGAAACATCGATTTGATTGCTCTGGCAAGCGTGATCAACCGCGGCTTAGTGCGGAAAAACCGTCTTGTACGCATTCACCTTAGTCTGCCCGATCAGCCCGGAGCACTGAGCAAAGTAGTCGGCATCATTGCCCATGCGAATGCCAATATCGAAGAAATCCACCACCACAGAGCCTTCTCAGGTCTCCCGGTACAGTCGACCCAGGTGGAGTTTATCTTGCAAACCCGTGGCTCAGAACACGTGGATGAAATCTTGGCTGAACTGAATGTGGCCGGATACAACGCTAATATTGTTCCGCTTTTTGGAAAACCCGGCAAGTAAAGCCACTGAAGCAGTCGTCGATTATTTATCTGGTTTCGCTGTTAATTGAGCAAAAAATCGACTGGAATATCACTAGAAGCTATGTCATACCCAAGGCCGGTCTAGGAAGTACACTCATGCATACAAAATCAGTTTTCAGCCTCTTTTTATTCCTCCTTCTTTTTGCTGCCTGCTCGTTGCAAACAAGCGATATCGAACAAGGCAATGCAGCTCAAGCTTTTCAAGAAAAGCTCAGAGCACTGCCTTCTGGCAGTCAAGGCATCAACAACGAGTACATCGTTGTATTCAAGGACAGTAGCGGGGGACTGTACCGAGGTCTGGCCAACAGTGCGAATTCTGAAACGACTAACGAGTCATTGAGTGTACTTGATAGCTACCAGCGCGCACTACCTGCGATCTTGGTACGTGCAGCCAATGAAAGTTCGCTTTATTTCATCACGGCTGATCCGTCGGTAAAATACGTTCAGCAAAATTTTTATTTTGAGTACAGCGAAATACCCGAGCAACCCCAGGGTCCCAACGCTCCAAACGACCCCGACTTTTTCGATCAAATGCAACAACCCGCGGTTTGGAATCTTGCACGAATTGATCAGCGACCTTGGGATTCCTTGGCTCCGGATACTGCTTATGTCTGGCCTGAAGGTGTTTCTGGAGGCGCCGTACGTGCCTATGTGATCGATTCTGGCATCAATCCACATTCGGAGTTTTGCAGAGACTACATCGCTGAGGATTGCCTAAACCGCATTGACCTCGACCACGCATTCCCCGATTCAAGCCAACACGACTACGTGGGTCACGGCACTCATGTCTCGGGAATCTTGGGCGGCCTCACTTATGGTGTTGCCAAACAAATCACTCTCGTTCCTATTAACGTTGACGACCTTGGACGTCCGACCGTCGCCTTAATACTGGCTGGTATCGAACACGTCCTTGGTCTGCACGAACAGCTGGGCGGGCCTGCCGTTGCTAATATGAGCTTGGGTGGACCGCGTACCGAAAGCGTGGATACCGCTGTCGAATCCATGATTCGTGCCGGGATTTCAGTGGCTGTGGCTGCCGGAAACGACTCCTCAACCAGTGCCTGCGATCGATCGCCAAGTGGCGTAAGGGACGCACTTACCGTTGGCGCTTCAGACATAAACGACGCAGTGACTTATTTTTCATCCCAAGGACCTTGCGTCGATGTTTTTGCACCTGGCGACCAAGTCGTTTCAGCGGATATCCACAACTTCACGGGAAGCGTCGCATTTAGCGGAACGTCCATGTCAGCGCCTCATGTCGCCGGTGCGGCAGCACTTCTTCTTGAAGGGGCCCTCACCATTGATCAGCAAGCCATCAGTCCCCGAACTGTGGCCGCACACGTCAAATGCCGCGCCACATCAGGCGCACTTAGCAATCTTGCGCCCGAGACAGCTGATCGCTTGCTTTACATGCGCCACTTTGGAAGCTCCATAAACAATTTCGTCACGGAGGACCTAAGTAGCGAGGACTCGAGCACCCCTGGCCCCACCCTATCTTTCGTAAGTCCCGTTGAGAATCAAGCGGTCGTTAATCCCATTACAATCAACCTTGGTCTGCAAAGTTGTGCCTTTGGCAGCATCAAACTCGAAGAACTCGATGTAAACACCAACGCAGTTAAGCGTACCTTGGTCGATTCCAGCACCGAACAAAACCAATGGACCTTTGTCTTTGAGACTGGCCCAGTTCGTTTGCGCGCAGCGTTCTGCGACTACTTCAACCGTTGCACAGACCCCAAAATCCTCAATTTCACAGCGCTTGAAGCAGCTTCAACCATCTTCTTGCCAATCGTTAGCCGCTAGGGACTCTGAGTCATCAAAAAGTCGCCGTTGCTGTCAACTTTGCTTTCAAGCAATACCAACTCGTGAAACATACTGCGATAGAGGCAAGGAATGCTTACTTCGCCGCAGAGCAAACCTTTGATGTTATCCCCAGCATTGTCAAAGAAAGCCTTAAACTCCTCAAATAAAAGCCCCCAAGAACCGCCAAGCAATTGCACTAGCTTGCTCTCAATGGTTTCAAACAACGCGCCTTCTCTGCCTACAATATCTCCGTGATCACCACCAAGCGCACAACGTTTGTTCCATTGACCTGGCGCAGCTTGCTCAATAAATGCGCTATCCTCGCCAAAACGAACCCCAAAGGCCTCACCGTAAGCCGCACTTTTTAGCGGGACCAAACCGTCATTTGGCACCTTCTCGTCCATAAGAAAACTTAATACAGGCGTGTGTCCCATCGCCCACAGCACATCGAGTTCCCAGCGCGAACGCGGAAGCCATCGAAGCCAATCGTTGGACTCGGAGATACTACTTAAATCATCTGGCAGCCATACGTAGGAACCTTCACAAATTGCTTCGACTTCATCGACATAACCTGTGAGATAAGCTTCAGGAAACTTGACAAAAGCATTCCATTTTGGGTTTCCAGATGAATTAAGTAACTCAGCCGGCAAAGTTCCAGCCTCTCGTTCATAGTTAAACAACGATAGATCTCCGTTGGTTAATTTTGAGCCTCTAATTTCAATTCCAGTCAAAAAACTATCACTAGGCGCTGAAACAGTACCTATACTTTGATAGAATACATTTGGGTTTACCTCTGCTGGTGGTGGGCTCAAAATACTTTGTAGCCACTCTCTCACCTGCTCGATACTTGGCTCTTCGCCATGCACATCTCCAGCAAGTAGCATTAGAGTTTCCACACGAGCTTTGATCCATGCTTCAACCTCATCCAAGCGATCGGGATCAGGTATAAAACCGGTTCCAGCAAAATCAATATCGAAGGGGAAAGTAGCACCCCCAACTGCAGGTAGTATCTCAACGGTGCATATACCATCACCCCCACAACTAACCTTATCAACGACACCATCCACAATCAGAGTTGGTGCTTGTGCAAGGCTTGTCCCCTGATGTGGCGAAGCCAAGGTCGTCACCGAAATAAGCAAATCCCCACCAGCTTCAGTTGCAGCAAGATCTCTTAGGTCTAGACCACCTTGTGAATGACCAATACCATGCACCTTGTCTGCAAAGCCATCGGGTTCACCATCCGGACCAGTGTGATCGTTATATGGTGATACAAATATTCTGCGGGCAACATCGACTTGAGCCTTAAGGCATACACCAGTTTCATCCACCGGGACATAGCGTGGCGTGTTAGGAATATAGATCTCAGGTGCATCGCTCGAGCCATCGCAACAAATGCCGCCAAGTGGGTCTATGCGGGAAGTGCAGACGCTCAGAAGCGACAGAGCATCCTCTTTCTGAGGACCTGAAAGATATTTTTCACAGGGCTCGCAACTCGCCCCAAACTGCTTGGCAATCCCAGCCAGATCATCGGCCACGGTACCAGCACCCGGCACAAGCACGATCGGATACAGTGTTCGCACCTCAGCATCTTCGCTAGGACAAGTGCTTCCTTTGATCTCGAAACTATTACAGAACAAAGCTGACTCATCATCACTGCCAGTCCCATCCGATGCTGCAACTGAGCAGCCAACAACAACACTTAGCAGGGCAACTAGACCAGCTCTCAGCTTCGCAGGAAAGAAAGTAATTTTAGTAGAGAACAACAACATGATCACCTCAATTGACCTGCTGAAACGCAACCAACTGCCTGAAAAGCCACTTCTTTAGATCATTCGTTCGAACGAAATCTGCAGCCTCATCAGCATTTGCTTGCCTATCAGGAATGCTAAGCCTCAGGCCCATTTCCAAGTCGTTGGCCACCTTGCTTACCCAGCGGTTATAAGCAGGTGGGGAGGTTTTTCTGTCCGGAGGAGCGCCCACAAACTGAAAACCATTCATCCGTGAGTTCAAAAACTCCTTGGTAACACCCAAACCGTCCGAAAGGAAAAGGGTTCCTGGAAAGCTGGAATAATTTTTTGCAGCATAAGGCGAAATAGAAGCAAACTCTTTGGCTACAAGGTTCATTCCATCCGCACGGCTCGTTGCCATCAACATATCCGACAGACCCATCATGTAGAGAGCGTAGAGCCAATCGTTATAGTTGTAATAGAGGATTGGTCGCCAACCATGGCCCACTTCAAAGAAAGTGGCATCTCCTTCGGCATGAGTTATATCCTCAGCGAACTCTTGATTGATTTCCTCTACAAGCGCAAAAACATCTTCCTTATAGGCTCTGTATTCCGCGACGTTTTCACGCGTAGGAACCAAGATTGCTATCATACCAACCGCATATTGGCCGTCGTTCTCATCTTGGCCATACAAAGTTCCATTCGCTCTCTTTTTTTCGAGTAGTTCGCGATAGGCTTCAAGGCCTTCATAAACACCTTTTGCAGGATCAAGCCTTTCGGTGCGTAAGATCAGTTTATTAACAATACTTCGATAGTATTCTGTCGTTGAAATCTTCTTTTTATAGACGGTTAGCGATTCGTTCGAACCATCCTTTGGAAGTTCTCGCTTTGCGCGCGCCTCTTCGTACTTGCCAATGATATAGTCTGGATCAATTGAGATAGGAAAGGCATCAACACGTGTAATGTGCCCTTTATAGCTAACCTTCAACCCTTGGTCTGCCGGCACCGAGGAAACATTGTTTGCTCCCAAAAACATTTTTGCTGTTTCTACAAAATTATATCCGTCATCGATAGTTTGAAATCCGAGCACATCAGTCGCAAGCATGGATTCGAGTATTTCTTGAAACCAGGTGCGGCTATTGTTCGCCGTCGGAGTTCCCCCGCTATTACTTAAAAACGAGGTGTTTGCCACAGTTAGCCAATGTGTTGCTGCTGGCCAAGGGATATGAGTGAAATGCAAGGTTTTCACGCAAGCACAACCTGTATTCTGCAATTTTTCTTCCAGCATGCCTGGAAGCATGTAGAGCTGATAATCGTGCAAGAAAATATATTTCGCGGTATCATCACGGGTCGCAAGATCCGCAATAGCCGTTGCAAATTTTTCGTTAACCGCTTTGTATCCGTCTTGCCATTTGTAATCCTGTGGAACACCCGCTAGAGGAATTTGATGCTGCACGAACCACAAAAATGGATTCGCAATATTTTCATAGTAATAATCGAGCTCTTGTGGGCTCGGATGTACGTAAGCTAGGCGCAAGGAGTGAGGATGGCTATATCCTGGATCAACAACTTGCGTTGGTGACGTTGATCCCGATGTAGCAACACTGACAAATTGCTGAGTCGTCAAATAGTCAGCCTCGGAGCCGCCTTTTGCGCGAGTCACCCACGTTACCGGAGCATACTTGAGCATACCGGAAAGACCGGTCACAACACCACCTGATCCGATTTGAGTGCTGAACCCTGATCCATTGTTAACAATGCCGTAGGGAGCACCATCGCTTGCCATGATGATTGATTTGTTCTCACCCATTAGGCTCGTCGTAATCGCCTGAAGTTCCGCTTCGGTGACAACATGGTCTTTTTGCACCTGAGCGAGGCCGGTCCCGGACACGTTTCCCAAGCGGTTAATCGGCTGACAGGCACCGATCCAGAGCGTGGCGAGCGAAAGCGCCAAAAGTGGTAAGAATCTTCGTGTGAGCTTCAACATGGTATTGCTTCTCCTGCAGTGGAGCACTGCAATTTCCATGCCTAACAGCGACCGCTTTTTACCCGAGAAAAACGCGTATTTTTCCGCCTAAGTCCAACGTGTCTAGGTCAATAGAACCTAGTGCTAAGGTGCCGAGACCTCACTGGCATCTGCAGCCTTGTGGTTGATTGCTCACAGGCGGAGCCCAAGATCTGATGAAACCATATAGATTTCATCATCCTAGATGTTCTGGTGATGGACTCTGGTGACGGCCTTCCAATCTTCAAGAAGCGGCATGGTTTTTGCTTAGGTATGAGGGTGTTATGCACTACATAAAAACACCTCTTTTGTTGTTATTCCTCTTGCCCTGCTTTGTTGGCTGTCAGCCGCAAACAGATTCCGGCGCAGCGGAAGGCGGCTTTCTCGACAGCACGGCAAACGCCTACACTGCTGAAGGCCAAACCGATGAGAGCCCCTGCAAAGTAGAGTGGGAAGCCAATCCCTTTTTTCTAACGACAGAAGGAAGCGGCCTTCAACTGAGCACTTGGTGGGATGGATTCAAAGAGCGATACGACTTATTCTGGACGACCAATACGACTCTCGACTACCTCAAAGACACTTGGGGCTCTATCGATATGAATTTCGACGTCATCTGGGAGTCTGGGCAAGGAACAGGTTTGGTATTTAATGCGTCCAACTCGCAGCGCGGGGAGAGTCTAGTTTGTTTTTTCGGTGATGGCTTCTTCAAGAACGGTCATCTTACCTGCACGGCTTCCTATACCGAAGCTGGGTTAACTCTTAGGCTAACTTTTGGAAACGGCGGTATCGCAGAGTGCGAAGACCAAATCGCAGCGGCTGCCGAAGAAGCGAATGCCGCCGCTGCACCCGAAATAGCCGAAATCGAAGCAACACGCCCCGACCCTGAAGCTGCACAAGCATCCTGCGGTTGCCCGCTAAGCACAAGCACAGGACCTGAAACAGCCAGTCCAGAAGTGGTGCGTGCCCGGATGCTCGATACGGCGGCTCGCGTCGCGGCAGCCTCTGCTCAAGAAGGCGGCTCGAAGCTAACCATTCACCAAGTACCCGCTTACGTATGCGCTAATATCGATACACTGTCGAAACCTAGCGCTCTTGCTGCCAACCGACAAGGTTGCGCCCAAGCAGGGTTGCTCTAATCATCGGGACGCTATCTTCGTAAGGATCGAGGCGACCAAAGCTGCAAGAGGGGATCTCGCGATCGAATTTGCAAACCACTGGATTTATTGCACTTATTCGTTCAGAACACATCCTCAATTTAAGTTAGACTCTCGCTCATGAATGCAGAGCAGAAGCAGCGTAAAAGTTTTATCATCATGATTTCAACGATTGCAGCCACAGGTGGACTGCTTTTTGGTTTTGATACTGGCGTGATATCGGGCGCGCTGAACTTCCTTCAAGAAGGCTGGCAACTTAGCCCCTCGCAACTCGAGTGGGTTACATCGTCCGTTTTGGTAGGCGCCGTCATCGGAGCAGCAAGCAGCGGCCGCATCACCGACATGTTGGGACGAAAGAAAGTAATACTGATTACCGCTTTCATTTTCGGAGCTGGTTCAATTATGACAGGCCTTGCTCCAACCGTAGAGTTGCTTGTCGTTGGCCGTATTGTTATTGGCGTTGCAATCGGTATCGCATCCTTTGCTGTACCCCTTTATATCTCGGAAATTTCACCTAAAAAAAACCGTGGGGCTTTGGTAACCATGAACCAGCTCATGATCACCATCGGTATTTTAGCTTCCTACATTAGCGACTACGTGATCGCGGACGATAGCAACCTAGAGTCTTGGCGTTGGATGTTTTTGATAGGTTTTTTCCCAGCGGTAGTCCTGTTCATCGGCATGCTGTTTCTTCCCGCTACACCCCGTTGGCTCATGAGTAAGAACCGTTATGCCGAGAGCTTAGCGGTTTTAAAGCGAATCGAAGATCCGGCGTTAGTTGACAAAGTATTTGAAGAGATGAAGTTCGAAGCTGAAAAATCAAACGAAGCCCCCATCTCCTCCAGCGAAATTCTAAAACCATGGCTGCGCTCAGCCTTGATTATTGGCGTTG
Source organism: Myxococcales bacterium (assembly GCA_016699535.1). Classification (NCBI taxonomy): domain Bacteria; kingdom Pseudomonadati; phylum Myxococcota; class Myxococcia; order Myxococcales; species Myxococcales bacterium. The sequence goes on along the minus strand of CP064980.1, from coordinate 1,355,865 downwards.
GTATCATGCTCATTCAACAGCTAAGTGGCATCAACACCATCATTTACTACTCACCGGTGATCTTTAAGATGGCCGGCTTTGCAAGCAATACTGGCTCAATTTTACCTGCTGTAATCGTAGGAACAGTCAACGTACTGTTCACGGTGTTATCGATTGTTCTTCTTGATCGCGTGGGAAGACGTCCCATTTACCTCGTTGGCTTAGGCGGCATGGTAATCGCACTTATGGCGATTGGTGCTGGGTTTTTCTTCGAAAACACCCTTGGCGATGCGATCAAAATCGCCACCGTGGGAGGGATGCTGCTTTACATTGCCTTTTTTGCAGTAAGCCTTGGTCCGCTGGGTTGGCTGCTATGCTCGGAAATCTACCCGCTTAGCATTCGCGGGGTCGGCATGAGTATTGGCTCGCTTTCCAATTGGTTCTTTAACTTGATTGTAGCTTTTACCTTCCTCAAGCTCGTTAATGCTTTTTCTGTCGCAGGAGCCTTTTGGCTCTACGCTGCCATTGGCGTGCTCGGCTTAGTATGGGGCTACTTCTTCATCCCCGAAACCAAAGGCCACTCCCTCGAAGACATCGAAGAGCATTGGCGTTCGGGCCGCAAACCGTTGGAACTTTGAGGCATGCTATGCTTATGCTGAGTTACCCTAGTTTACAGAAAGCGGACCGGTCTGAAAACCATAAACAAGAGCAGTGGATCCCGGTTGAGTGTTAAAAACGGGTTCCAGCATGTAGTGGTTCATCGCGTAGGGTGGGTAAAACAACAAACTTTGAAAAGCGCCACCTGTCATATTTTCAGAGAATGCAATGCTGTTAGTAAATCTGCGCGTAAAACCCTCGGTGATAAAAGTTGCATCATCGCCGCCAAGAATTGACTCGCCAGCGGCTGCGCCCCAAGCCATGTAAGGGTGGTTAGCTCCGTGTCCAGGCGAAACGACGCTTGGTTCCTTACCTGGCCTAAGAACTTTAACTGTGAGATTACTTATGGCGTGCCCCATAATGGGGTCTGGGCTGACCACGCCAGGATCGGAAACGTTAAGAACGACAGCAAGAACAAAGCGATTTGGCCAAACCGCTGTAAAGGAAGGCCCAAGCATTGGCGGTAGAGCTGGTGCTTTATCTTTGCAAGCCAAAAGCATCATCGCCATGGCCTCACCATAGCCAGAAGCTTCCTGCAAACCCTGTCTCACGACGAGAGGAATTGGTGAATTCGTTGCAGCAATCATATCCGTAAGACCATCAAAGCGAAAAACGTTGGTTCCGGGTGCAAACAATCTTACCCGCTGGGCACAGGTACTATATTGACTCGGTTTTTCGCGTACTTCCGTGCGAACGTATTCAATGGTCTCTGCAAGCACAGCACTAAAAAGCAAAGCACCGCCCGCTTCAAAAGCCTGTTGAGCCAAGCGCTTTTGTAAAGGATCTTCAACGGTGAGTCCTTCGCAATAGCTACTACTAGGAAACACGGCGCAGGTTGCGGTGGTAACTCCATTGCAAGGCTGGCGCTAACCGCAAAGGTAGTCAAAACGCTTGAAAGACTCACACTGCTTAGCATCCAGAAAGTGGCGCGAGACGAGAAACCGCGATGGCATCATTTGCTGGTTGTGCAACCAGCAACGCTGAAGCATTGCTATTGAGCACAAAACCTTGCCCCGGATTAGCAATCCCCTCAGCGTCAATCGTATGAAAATCGCAGGATGTTTCTGCCGTTTCTTGCAGAGGACCTGCTCCGGTTCCAGGAACGCAGATACAAGCGAGATCGGATGGATCGGTACAACCGTCCTTCAAAAATCCAATAGCTTCTTGGCTCTGCAAATTCATATGCTCCACGCGCATAAACTGGATCCAAGGAGAGTTGAGAATAAGCGATCCATAGTGCCCGTATACTCCCACAGGCGTTCCTGCACCGTAACCATCATAAATCATGCGCAGTTGCACTTGACCCTCTGAGTTACTTTTCAACGCATAGACTGGTGTTTTGTCGATAGCCGTCGTAACGTGGTTGACATCGTCCGAAGCAATGAATGGTTCAGGTGCGGTTAGTGCCGGCTCTGAAGCAAAGCTATCAATCGAAACAAATTCAACCGATGCGGCACCGTCCCATGAAATGAGCGCCAGTCGAGTCGTACCATCGTAACCATAAATACGGACGTTCTTTTGCTCCTTAAGCAGGCTTGCTTCTAGGGTTACACCCTGAATATATCCCGCTGCATCAAGGACGTATCCGTCGCTGTTTGCGGTATCAGAGTCGTGTCGACCTAATGTATCGCGCTGTGTATTTGTCAACGACCATATTTTCGCGCCGGTCAGTACTGTTCCTTGACCTAGTGGGCAGGGTTCATCGTCTGCCAAAGGCGTAATCGCACAGTTCCTTACCAGCTGGCTGGCGGACCCATCTGAAGCAGGATCGTCCAAAACTGACACCTGACAAAACTGCATTGTCGCAAACAAAGGAATAAAAAAGACAGCAACATTAAATCGAAACATCATACATCTCCCCTCGAGACATAGAAATGTTGTGCAAAAAAGAGGCCAACCCACAAAGGGCAAACCGCCCCAATATTTTCAAGCACTGGGTAAGTAAACCGCTGCGATATCCCCTAAAAAAACTAAGACATATATGTAGCGACACAGACCACATTGCAATACAAGGAGTACTTGCTAGACCAGACTATTGCCCCCATCTAATGGCTACAGTGCATCCCACATGGGTCAGGAATTCGTAAAGTTACATTGTACGGCCGGGAAGCATTCCAATCGCCAACTGAGGCCTTAACTGACCTGCATTGGGACCGCAAATCCCACTTACTGAGGTTAAATCACCTCAATAACTCTAATAGATTATTTCGTTTCTTGGTGGATTTGGCGTGGCACAGATTTTGCGTTCGCTAGCTTTGGCGGGAAAATATGAACTCAACTTATCGTCGTACAATCTTTGCTGTTCTCTTCCTTCTGTCGAGTGCTAGCTCCGGCTGCATCCCTGCGCTTAGCGACATGCTTGGAGGTGATAGCTCGAGACAACTCGGCAAAGTCTGTGAGCTTCCTTCTGATTGCGATGGTATTGGTTCCACCGGTGAGGTGCAATACGTCTGCGACCAAGAGCTTCATCAGTGTGTCGATGCCCAAAAGCAGACTTTTATCTACGAGAAAAACCCCATCGCGGGGTACAAGTCCATGCCCGCAAAGCCCTTGCACCCGGTGGTTACCCAGTCGCACGGCCCCGAAGATTGGGCCTGGCCCACCGAAGGCATCCACAAAGACAGCTACAAAAAGCTGCTGGCCCAACACTTCGCTCTGCCCTTGTTAGTTCAAGAAAAAAATGCCATCGATACATTCGAGCAAGACCTTGCCGATGCCAATTTTAAAGGCCGCACTAGTTTTCTACAACTCACGGCGCAAGGCATGGCCGATCAATATAATCGCCTTGTGCGCCACGACGCGATCCTAGCGCCCATTGCCAGCACCCTTGAAAAGGAAGAGAAAAAGGCACTGCGTCTTGAAGAATGTCTCATTCCCTTCAGCAACGAAGCCGAACAGATTGACCTGTCGGATGCCGAGCTTGTGAACTGCCTCGGGTTGTATCTCCATCTGCTGCCCAAACTCTCGGACATCAACGCCAAAAGAGAAAAGCTCGATCCTTCAGTGCTAAGCCATGCTTATGATACGACCCAGTATCTGAGCAGCCAAGCTGAAGCCTTGATGTGGCAGCGCAGCATTGATCAGGGCATAGAAACGCAGGACAATCCGGCTATCCTCAGCAAAGCCCATGGCGCGATTTACATCCACGCTTGACAGCTGGCCGCCTCGGTCCTTTCGATTTACCACACGCTTATCGATGATGAGCTAGAGGCGGCTGAGATGTACGGTCATCTTCGTCTTGCCATTGCCGTGCAAGGCGCAACCGAGCAAGGCAGCTATCCTCTGGGTCGCTGGGCCCAAATCGCTGCAAGCACCGATCAGTATTTTGCGCAGTATGATCAAAGTGAGCGTTTGATGTGGTTTGAAAATGCCCTAGGACAGGTGCTCAGTATCCTCAAGGAAAACAACGCAAAGGCCACGGCAATCATGACAGGGCACGATTCAAGCGCCGAGGATTGGCAGTTTGCGCTCATCATGGAACAAAGTGGGCTCATGAGCATCTATGGCGGCTACGATGAGCAGGGCCAGCCCAAAGGCTATCAGAGCATTCACAACACCTTGCTCGCTCAAGCCAAAGAACAAGAGTTTGCCATGCCAGGAGTGGGTTTGGGTGCGGCTGGGGGCTGCATTCTGCTTGGTGTTTTTCTAGGTCCTGAGACCTGGCCAGCGGCTGCATGGTGTGCAGGTGCAGCAGTGGTAGGAGCGATTCAATACGCCGCACTGGCGCACCTTGCAGGCATCGCTCAGACCCTGGCATATGTGGGAATCGAGCACAGTCTGCTGCCGCCCTCTGAGGCGATACGTTTGCGTAGCAACGCACGCCTCACTGCCATAGCTACCGTGGCCGATGTCCTGTTTAGCGCTGTCGGTGTGGTTCAATCAATGCCCGAGCTTATACGTTTTGGTCAACGCATCGGAGTGCTGGATGAGAGTATCGATGCTGAACGTGTTCTTGACGCTATCTATACACGCATCCGGAGTTTCTTTGGTTTTTATAGGGCTGAAACCGTGTATGCTTTGGAAAAGCGCGAGTATTTATTTGCTAAGCTCGAAGCCCTTAATGAAACTGACTTCCAAATACTGCATCAATTCAAGGACACAACGCTTCATGCAAATTCGTCTTATGGATTTTCCCGCTCAGAAGTATTTCACCATCTAGCATCTCGAGGGGAACCTCAAGAATTATTACTGGAAGCAGTTGAACAGTTTGGTGTTCCACGGATGGGTTTCGTTGCAACAGACTATCGTTTCGCCGAGAACGGGGATGCTGTCTATCAATCGGGCGGTGGATACTACATGATGACCGAGTACCATGTTCAAGATGGTACCGTTGAAGTAAGCAAAATTGGAGAAGGCACAATATACGCCTATGACTATCCCTCAACACTTCCAAGTGCTGTAGAAAAAGGATTTGTTGCTCCCCACAAGGTAGTAACGACGGCTGGTTCGCGAGGTGCACTAACATATGATGCGTTCTTGGATCGCAGCGCCACAGTGTTTCAAGAGGAACTCCTTCATTACTTGGACTTTCATCTCCCCGGGGGGAACTCTAACCTTATGATTCAAGGGATCAACGAAAGTGTAAAGACTCCCCTTATTCATGGTGATGCTATTACCTTCTTGGAAGAACTCGCACAACAACGAGGCATTCCTATCGATGATCTCTATACTGATGCAATTCATTTTTTTACAGAAGTACGAGGTGATCGGTTGTTTTTTGAAGGAGGACAGACTGTTGTATCGAACGATTGGATCGTTCAACGACTATCTCTTGTCCGAGTTCAAAACAGGTGGAAGGAAGAGAGCTTCACCATGAAATATCTTGATGTATTTGTTAGCTTGCTCGATGAAGCTGATCCAGTAGCCGCTTTCAATCGTTTGCTGCCTCCGGAGCTTTGGCAAGATATTTCTGATCCGCGTTTCTACTATCTCAACTAGTTTTGCCTTCGTTTTGCCCACTTCATGCATGGCTTCATCGGCCACACTGAGTAGACAATCTAAGAGTTGTTGGGTACGCCTATAACCGCAACCTGATTAGTGCATTGGCCGAAGTCATTTTTAGAAAGGACAACACAAGATGGCAATCGTTAAAAAAATTACCATTGCTGCCGTATTGCTTTTCCTCGTTTATTGTTCTAGCGATAGCGGTATCGACAAGACCTATCTTGAAGCCCATCGCAGGGCGATTCCTGATATCGACGCTATCAAAGCCGATGTGCCTTCGGAAACTACAGCGCAAGCGGGAGCGCTGGTGGGTGATGATGCACTTATTCCACCTGTGGCAATTGGTGTGGCAACGGATATTAATACGCAGGTGGCTGCACTTCTGTCTTCTTTAAAAACTATCACAGATACGCCGCCTACCTTTTACGATAGCGAAACAAACGAATACCTATGGGGGCCGTTTAATAACGACGATAGCGAGCTCAAGGATGACACCATCGCCGTGTATATACGTGACAAAGGCGAAGACATTGGGCTCCAAGACGAAGACTTGCGCTATGAATACGCTTTACTCCGAGGGATGAGCCGGGATCTTAGCACCATGGAGCCTGTGATTTGGGGAGGACACACGCCTGATCCAAACAATGAAGACTACGGGCAAGGCGCTATTCTCTATGATCTGCAAGCCAACTTAGCTTGGGAGGATCAGTACAATCCAGGCCATGGTAACCTTGCTGAGGGACGCTTTGCAGTAGCCTACGTCAAACAACGGGAAGCCACAGGACAAAGTAGCAGCGAAAACGCTGACCTTACGATTGTGGTGGGAGCCTTCCGTAATTTCGTGCCAGGTCCCGAGGATTGGGAAGATTCTGCGCAAAAACCAGATGCGATTGACGCCGAATACCTATGGGGTGGCGTGAAAACCGATGCGGGTGAGAGCTTTTCTTTTATCAACGTCAATGTGAATGGCAACATATTCCCGTTTGAAGATCCCTCAACAGGCTCCACGGAAGAAAACTTTGGTATTCTTGCTGCTTTTGCCACTAACGGTGTGGGCCGTGGTCGATTGGATGTGTACGGTGATGACGTCACCGCGGCATACGGTGCCAACACCTTTCTTGAAGGTCAAGAATGTTGGGATACACTTTTAGAACGCACTTACTTTGGTATTGAGAGCGTCAACCAAAGCGACAGCAATGATCGTACCGACATTGCGTCTGAAGGAAATGAAAACGATTGCGAGCAAAGCATTTTGCTCAGTGACATTCCCGATCTCGACGGCCTTGAGCAAGAAGGGGCCGATTTGTTAAATGCTCTTGTTGATCTTGCAGAAAACGGCGTACCAAGCTCGTAATCACCTATCTGTGTCGGACCAATTAAGCTCAAGATAGCGCTCGTCACCATTTAAATACGGCGCGAGCCATGTTCTTGTTGAACACAAACTGCGCCCAATTTGGGTGTAAGTGCGGCCAATATCTATTGATATCATTATGAAAAGCTCAGGCATAACTCTTGCTACCTCTAAGGGGCATGAGGAAAAAGCTTCAGCGCCGAGCGTTCCTGGCGGGGGTAGGCGGCACGGTGGTTGCACTGCCTTTTTTGGACATCATGCGCAGCCCCAAAGCCGATGCACAAACAAGCACAACGCCCAAGCGTTATCTGGTCTGCTTCGGTGGTGTTTCCTTGGGTAAAGGAAACAACGATTTTACTTTTGCCCCAAGCACTTACGGAGAGAACTACGATCTGACTGGCTGCATGGCATCCATCAACGGTGCTGCGGGAGATATGCGACCCTATATCAGCGTTGTTTCCAACTTGAAATTACCTTGGGGAGATCTTGGAAGTGTTCCAGCTGGAGGACGCATCGCTCAGTTCCACAAGAGTTCGCTTGGACCGCTCCTTAGCGGCATGCGAAACCAAGGAGCAGATATTTCGACAGCGCGAAAACCCAAAGCAGATGCGCCAACCTCAGATCAAATTGTTGCTGACGCAATCAGCAGTGACCGGCGTTTTCATTCTCTACAATACCGAGTGCAAGCTTCATACTACCGCGGTGGCGGCGCTACCGGCGTGATGTCTTATGGTAAAGCGCCCGATGGTTCCATTGCACGCATCGATCCGATTGCTTCTCCCCGCGTAGCGTATGACAGTCTCTTTACTGGATTCATTCCCGACGATCCCGCTCTTGCAGCTGAACGGCAAGCAAGGCTGGCCATGGACCAATCCGTCATCGATCTAGTGAGCGCTCAAGGAAATCGCTTGATGGCAAACCTTGGCACCGATGATCGACAAAGGATGGAACAACATTTTGATGAGATAAGAGCGCTGGAAAACCGTCTCAAAGATATCCCAGACATCACGGAGAGTTGTTACCAACTGGATGATCCGGGGCAAGACGACCCAATCGAAACCTACACGCGCGTCAACGGCGATGGCGAAACGCTTGCCATGGGCTATGCAAACGAAGAAGGCCGTGCCGAGGTCATGGTGGATCTGATTCGCATGGCCTTCGCCTGTGATATGACGCGAGTTGGCTCGTTGATGTTTACTCATATGCAATCTTACCTGCACTGCGGTGAACTATTTGGCGCAAACAACGACATGCATGAGCTTGGTCACAGCGGTGGAACACTCGCTCAACATGATCAGGTCATTGATTGGCATGTAAAGCATTTCACTCGTCTTGTAAGTACATTTAAAGACACGCCCGATGTGGAAGGAAGCTTGCTCGATAACTCGGCTCTTGTCTTAGTGTTTGAAGGCGGACATGGCTACGATCCAGAGGCAGATGCTGAGAGAAGCTCGCATTCGACTGAAAACATGGCTGCATTGGTAGCAGGACATGCAGGTGGCATGCGTCAGGGAAGACATATCGATGGCGCACAGCGCCACGCCTCCGCACCCATTGTATCCGCTATGAACGCTGTCGGGGTCACTGGTGGCCTGCACGAAGTACAAACCCGCATTGATGAGCTTTTTGAGTGATATGACGAAACGAACGGCACATCTTGTATTGCTCCTAGCCGCGTTGACGGCGTGCCAAGGTTCCATTCTAAGCAACACGAATGCCAACGGCAGCGCGGACAAAGAACTTCAAGATCAAGACATTTCTTATTCACGTCTATCGCTACGACGATTAACACGCACCGAGATCAAGAATACTTTGATAGATCTAACCGGCATCGACATTGGCCAAGACATTGATCTACTTCCTTCGGAAGCCTTTGATCCCTTCGACAACGATGCCGAGAGCCAACGCGCATCATCAGCACTAGTCGAAGGTATACGTATATTGGCGCAACGACTTAGCATTCAGATCCTCGATAACCCGGACAGCAAGCAAAAGGTAGTAGGTTGCGAGCCAGCGGCAACAGACGATGAAACATGTTTCCGTCAGTTTATAGCTGATTTTGGCAGCCTCGTTCTTCGCCGCTCCGTAAGTGATGCAGAGATTCAAGAGTACTTGGTCCTTCTTGACTATGCACGTTCAAGCAACGATTTTTATGTAGCCGTCAATCTCGCCCTGGAAGCACTTTTTCAACAAATGGAATTTGTTTATCGCGTCGAAATCGGCGAACCCGTTTCTAGCAAGCCAGGGACCTTTCGTCTCAACGGATTTGAGATTGCAACACGCCTTTCTTATCTAATCTGGGGCTCGGCACCGGACAGCGAACTTCTGGAAACAGCCGCAGCGGGTAAACTTGATACTGCCGATCAAATTCGTGCTCAAGCCGAACGCATGCTTGGCGATGAAAAAAGCAAACGCAATCTTCAGAACTTCCATGCCATGTGGCTCGGTTATGCCGATACCGTGATGATGCCGGAGCTCGAACAAAGCATGCTCGAAGAAAGCAACGCCCTCATCAATCGCGTTGTTTTCGATGAACAACGCCCATGGACCGACCTGGTCACGCTGCAGGAAACATGGATCGATGCCCCACTTGCAGAGCACTACGGTCTCGCCTACGACAGCAGCGATTCGCGAGCTTGGATATCCACGGCCGGCTCAAAGCGTGCAGGCATCCTCGGGCAAGGCACTTTCCTATCGGTAGGTGGTCGAGGAGAAGATACATCGATTGTGCATCGCGGCATCGAAATACGTGAACGTTTGCTTTGTTCCGAGGTGCCGCCACCACCACCTAACTTTGACGTTGATAACGTACCCCCACCAGCTGAAAACGAATGTAAGAAAGATCATCTCATGGCTCATGCCACTGGTGGATGCGCTGGCTGCCACAGTCAGATAGATCCTATAGGGTATGGACTTGAGCAGTTCGGTGGTTTCGGTCAATACCGAGAAGCTGAAGCCAGCAAACCTCAATGCGCCATCGATGGCCAAGGAGAACTGATGAGCTATGGCAACTTCAATGGACCTGCCGAACTAGGACAGCTCCTCGCCGAGACACCAGACTTCGCAAGTTGCGCAGTCGAACAGTTCAGCCGCTTCGCTCTGGGCCGTGCACTTGATGATCAAGACAAAAGCACTCACGTGCAACTTGTGGATGCGATGGGCGCTCAAGGCGGACGCCTCGATCAACTTATCCTTGAATTGGTCTCACAAACAGCATTTCGCTTCCGAACCACTGAGTTCTAGGATCAGAATATGCATTTCTTCCTGGAATAACCAACGCCAAGTGGAACATAAATCGCTCACCGTGGGTTCAGCAGACCCCATGAAATTAGCAAGATCACACCACTACATTATCTTAGCCAACCACACATGCGCGCCATCGAAACCATAAGAGAAACTCAAAAATTGGCACTAACTATCAGCCCTGGCATATATTTTGCTTGTATATCTGGATATGTACCGAGGAAAAGCAGTTCTATTTAGCGCTATCAGCCTCTTGTTGAAAATCAGCTCGGGCTGTGTAGCAGCAGAAGACGATTTTGAGTCCTCGGATTCTGCAATCTTTTTTCAAGAGGATGCGGTTGTTAAATCCTTTGAATACCCAAACGCTTTTGGAGGAGTCTATTTCTACAAGTCTGCAGAAGACGCGATTCCCTACGAAGTAGTTGCCCCTGTGTATCTAGACGCCAAGTTTAGCGGAAGCATTGGACTGGGCACACCTCAACTCCACACTGAAGTTGTAGATGAAACTAGCCAGACCGTAGAAACATGGATTGCAAAGTACAACTTGTCATTCTCAGCACAAGCTATTGATCCAAATACGCTAAATCCTATCGACGACTCGCCGCCGACGCCCGCCTTTACATTTAGCTCGCACATAGAACTAGAGGATCACCTCATTTACACACAAGAAGAAAAACCTTATGGCTGGGTTTGGTCATGGACTTGGGACATCGAAGCAGAAATACTTCCTGCTGTCTTTTGTTCAGAGCAAAAAAGAGATGCTATATCGGCGTTTATACCTTATGGTTATAGAATCGACTGAGAAACAGGTCAAACGGTGAGCGTAATTGCCACCGTGATTGCAGGCAAAATAGCTCCACCAGCGCCTGGAATGTCCAGTAATGAATTTGTAAAGATTGAATCCAGCGCTATGTACATCCCAATGACAAGCATTGATACAAAAGAACATGTAAAGCTCAACTTGAGCTTCAATCAACGCTGGGAAAGTCTTGAGCCGCTGAACTTCCCTTATCCCTGAAATAACTACTCACATTGGCGTGTAGCCTGCCATATATCGGCGCCACCTTGTCCCCCTGCACGAAAACTGGTGAAAAGAAGGGTGAGCCCATCATCGCTGATATAGGGAACACCATCCGTGCTTGCACTGTTTACGTTTGGGACCAAACTAGGCGTCGAGAAAGTTCCATTCACGCTACTGCGTGATGCACTCCAAATATCGTCATCGCCCACTCCGCCTGCTCGACTGCTTCCAAAATAGATGGTGAGACCATCTTTTGAAAGCGCTGGAGCAAATCCACCCGCTATGCCATTGAGGCTATCAAGGGATGTGGGTGTCTGGAATGCTTCAGATGTACTACTCCGCGTGCTCTGCCACAGTTCAAAGTCACCTCCTTCATCGGAGGTGTACACGAGCAAAAGTCCATCTTCAGAAAGCCAGGGCGCTAGCTGGACTGAATTGGCATCGTTAATATTTGAAAAAATGGCATCGTTTACTGGAGCAAAATCACTTTGTAGATTCTGTCGCGCAGCGTGCACTATCGTGCCTTCCAGGCCCCAGGTTTGCCATGTATCATACAGAATCTCCAAACCAGAACCCCATAAAGTGGGACTTCCTTCCGTTGCATTCGCAGTGTTTAGAGCAGTAAGATTCGTCACAGACGAAAAACTACCACTGCTGGTCTGTCGAGTCGCCATCCAAAGATCACCATCGCCCAGAGTTCCGCTTCGCTCGCCTGCAAAGTACAAGATCAAGCCATCCGAGCTAAGAGCAGGGTCCCACTCTCCACCTGTAGTATTAACGCCTCCACCGATATTGATTGGCACAGAAAAAGGCCCGTAGTTGCAAACGCACACTCCGCCTGGACACATGCCGCTCTCGCAATCAGAAGCCAGACCACAATATTTCCCTAGCACGCAAGCAACACAACTTCCGCCACAATCAACGTCCGATTCATCGCCATTTTTTACACCATCGGCACACATTCCAGTAGAGCTACCAGAGTCATCGCCTGGCCCATTCGTATCACTGGATAGACTGCCATCCGGGTTGGTCCCCGCATCCGGCGTATTAACAACGATATCGAATGAATTGCATGCGCCTAGCACGACAAAACAAAGCAATAAACTCCGTACCCCCATCAGACTAGTATAGCTCAAATTTCGACAAGAAATAAGAAAGCCCAAAAGTATCCTGTCTAAACATACATGGCGCTACATCACACAATCGTGTTAACTTACCGTCATGTCGACATACGAATTTGCAGGGGGTTGTCATTGCGGCGCGGTTCGCTTCAAGGTTCGTACGACAGAAAAAACCGCATATGCTTGCAATTGTTCCCTGTGTCACAAAAAGGCTTTTCTTCACCTTATTGTTTCACAAGAACAGTTCACTCTGACATCAGGCCACGACCGTTTAAATCTCTATACTTTTAACACGCACACGGCAAAACATCTTTTTGCAAACGATGCGGAGTGCAATCCTTCTATGTCCCTCGCTCACATCCTGCGGGCTTTAGCGTCAACTTACGCTGCTTAGATAGCATTCAACTTGCAGAGTTTGATATTCAACCTTTTGATGGGCAAAATTGGGAATACAATGTCTCTCGCATTCAATAACTAGTTTACATTGGATTGTTTAGATTCTCGGAATGCGCCACCGCCCAATTTAGAGTCATATGCAAACGATAAGGCTGACACCCCACTAGATCAGTAGACGCAGTCACATCGAGGTATAGGATTCCACTAGCACTTCGTTTATCGCCATTGGGGCCAACGCAATAAAGAGTGCTCACCTCTCTTGTATCGCGCGTAGCACGCCCGACAAAAGAACAATCTTCATCAGCCGCTACTCTGGGTGGCCAGGAATCACAATTAAGTTTGCCTATTGAGCCAACTTCGCCGCACTCAAAATGATAATTCAGACTCAGAGTTGCATCCGCATTGTCTAATCCAAGGCGTTTTTCATCTTCATTGTTAGCGTTATCTTGTACAGCCTCGCCAATAATATCGAGGTCAACGTATGGGGCCCAAACAGCCACTCCATCTAAATCTTCAATCGTCAACGCATAAGAGTCCACGTCACCAGCACTAACTCTGCCATCATAACTAATTTTGTGAACCCAGTTCCAACGGTCGACATTCGTATAGTAATTATCAAGATTCACTACATCGGCGGCATCATCGCAACTCGTCTCATCTTGAACATTTCGCTCCACGGTTGGGTCTACATCAGCTTGACACGCAATACAGACCGTCAAACATACACCAAGACCAAGCGACTTAGTTTGCACGTACAACTTCTTCATACAACAACTCCCTTCCTGCTTCTTTGCGGTATCACACGAAGAGAAACTTTCAACACGAACAGTTAATTCGATGCGTAGTTGGTCTCGTGGAGCATTTGGTATCCCAGATCACTTCAGAGCGGGCATTGCTCTAAACCATATCGAATATCATTGACTAATTTGCTGGAACGATCCTTGCAATCCTAACGATTGATGACCCTGATCTCCGATTTTTTTATGCCCAAGCCCAGCCCGCTACGGCAAAAAAGCTTGGGCACAAAGTCGCGCTGGTTATGTTACTGCGCGCTTATTACGAGCGTATGCTGCACAAACGGTATCATCGGAAACTCAACACTGGAATCGGGATCAGCCGCTGGCAGCCATGCTGCAGGAGCAGCACAAAACAACGCAATGAGTGCCTCAACCGCCGCGCTTCAGACTGAAGTTAACGACAGTTGCAATATCTATTCAGATGCATCACTGGCCTTTCCCAGTGCAGAGGGATTCGGAAAGCACACTCTAGGTGGTCGCGGCGGTCGCGTTACATTTGTCACAAATACCGATAACGCCGGTGTTGGTAGTCTACGGGACGCGTTAGAATCCGATGGGCCACGTATCGTCATTTTTCGCGTCGGAGGACTGATTCAACTCGACTCTGCAATCAAGATAACAAACCCCTATATCACCGTGGCCGGTCAAACTGCCCCAGGTGGAGGCATCGCCCTTGCTAATGCAGGCATCGAAGTAAAAACACATGATGTTATTATTCGAGGGATTCGCTTTCGCATTGGGGATAACCCAAACGGTCCTCCTGGTGTTGATCGTGATGGCATTAAGATCTCATCTGGCAACAACGGAGGTCCTATATACAATGTGATCGTTGACCATTCATCGGTAAGTTGGGGCATCGATGAAAATATATCGACATGGGCCAAAACCGTGAGCGGGAGCACCGAAACCTTTCGTCAGTTGGATCATGTTACCATTCAGTGGAGCATTGTCGCTGAAGGTCTGTACAACAGCATCCATATTGATGAAGGAGATACCCAGCCTGGTCCCCACAGCATGGGGTTGTTGATCGGCGAAGGAACAGAAAGCATTTCGGTGCATCACAACCTTTTTGCTCACAACAACGATCGTAACCCTAACTTTAAAGGTGCACTTGGCGGAGAGTTCATCAACAACGTGGTTTACAATTGGGGCGATGGTCCCACGGTCACTGGCAGCTACCCCAACTCCCTTCATATTTTCGCGAACTACTATCGTTCAGGGACAGATTCTCGCCATGACATTTTTCGCTTTAGCGATACACCAGCGTCAAACACGAAATACTACCTCCTTGGTAACATACGTGACGATCCAAACAACGATGAGTACGATAGCAATTGGACCTTTATTAACGGCGATCAAAACCCAAGTGTGAATATGATGGTATTCGAACCATCCGGTGTTGCGCAAAGTGAAGCAGCATCGGCCTACGACGAAGTGCTGGCGTATGCCGGAGCCATTCATCCTTATCGTGACGCAGTGGATATTCGAGTCATTGATGACGTCCAACAGCTAACGGGTCAAATCATCGATTCACAATCCGACGTTGGTGGATGGCCAAGTTACCCCTCAGGAAATGCCCCAACCGACAACGATCAGGATGGCATGCCAGATGTATGGGAAGAAGCAATCGGCCTTGACCCCAACACTAATGATGCAGATACAGACCGCAACGGAGATGGCATCGCCAATATAGAAGAATACATCAACTGCATTTACCCTAACGGTTAGGCATTCATAAAACAATAGCGGCATGCTGTAGTTTAGACACAGTCAACAGCATTACCCCCACTACTAGAGTGTTTTTTGCAACACAATTGATCGAAATACCGCGCAGGACAAAGCGGAGAAACTGAAGCTGGAAAACTAACTAAAAATTCTACCGAACTTCAGTGACGATAAATCAGTGAAATATTTTTTCTAAGAAAAGCTTAAGTTCTTGCCAGCTTTTCTCATCGGCTGCTTTATCATAAGCCAAGGGAAGATTGTTTTCTTTGCCAAGCTCAGTCGCTTCGGGGTTAGTAAACGCGTGTTTAGCACCCGGATAGTTGATGAAGGTCAAATCAGCCTTAGCCTTTTTCATTTCATTTTTAAATTTCTTAACCAGGGCCGGAGGAACAAAAGGATCTGCTCCGCCGTTTTGAACTAATAGTTTGGCTTTAATCGTTCCACGCTTAGCCGGTGTGTTAGTATCAAGCGAACCATGAAAACTTGCTACCGCGTTGAGATCCGCCCCAACCCTGGCCATGTGAAGCACTACGCCAGCACCAAAACAATAACCGATGGCTGCAATCTTGTCGGGATCAACCGTATCGTGTGCCTTAAGCAATGAAAGCGCCGCATTGAAACGAACCTCACCCACATTGGCATCTTTCAGCACTTCGCCAACAAATTGTTTTGCAGTTTCAGGATGCGTAGTGTTTTTTCCTTCACCAAACATGTCGAGTGCTAGCGCGGTATAGCCCATTTCAGCAAGCATGCGAGCACGCTTACGCGCATAGTCATTGTGCCCCCACCATTCGTGCACGACGAGCACCCCAGGACGCTTATCTGCTTGATCGGCATTGTAAGCAAGATAGCCTTTAAGCGTCACGCCATCTGCTTGATAACTTACTTCTTCGCCCTGAATACCTGTCTTAGGCTGCTGCTCAACTGCAGCTTCTTGCCCCGAACTAGATTCCTGCCGGCTGGACGGTCTGCTTTGAGAAGAGCCACATCCAACAAACAAAATCATTCCAAGTAACGTAGCGCATCGATAAATTTGCAAAGACATGTCACTCCATATTGTGTTGTTCATACCAGCAGGACTACCTGAGAAACATGAATCCATGCAAGGGCAATCTAGGGCAGCTTTTGTCAAGGCTGGCTCCTCGTGGTATAAGCTGAGCTCAACGCTTGAGGTAGCAAAAGTGCAACAAATTGTGCACGGCACCGTTCCAAGCGTCAAAAAAAGCCTAAAAGGAGGCATTATGAAAAAAACACTAGTGGTAGTGGCGGCATCGGTCCTTTCTATCTTCAGTTGCTCGAAGAAAGAGCCAGAAAACATTAATGAAACCAGCCTCGAGCAGCAAGCCACTCAAATGAAAGAGCAGGCTGAAACGCAAGTCAACGCGATGAAAGATGAGTTTATTCAAACCAGCCGCGAGAAATTAAACAACCTGCGCTCAGACCTTCGAACATTGGAATCGCAAGCTGAGCTAAAGAAAGTAGAACTAAACGCGGAACTTGAGAAAGCAGAAAACTCAGTAGAGCAAGATCTCACTGCCATTGAAAAAAGTGCCGAATCCATTCAAGAGCAGAGCAAACAAAATATTGCAAATAGACTCAAAGAGCTGGAAGAGCTCATCGCCGCGCAAAGGGAAAAACTGGCAGAACAGTCTTAGAAGAACTTCGCGAAACATCTCGACGGCCCCTCATCGTAAACACGATGGGAGGCCTCGACTTGCGACCAATCATTTAGCTCGTGACCTTTCATTACCCTAAGAATGTCTTCGCCTCTCTACCAGGACATAGCCATGCCGAAAATTGGAATCCCTGTTGTAAAAAAAGAAGATAAGCCTCGAATTTCTGAACACTTTGGTAAAGCAAAGTGGGTCGTACTCTACGATACAGAACTCGGCAGCAAAGCGTTTTTCCGAAACAGCGGCCTCAATGGAAAAGCTGTTGTGGAAATTATGAAAACCAACCAATGCACTGATGCTATTTTTGCGTCGATAGGACAAGGCGCAACAAATCATCTTCATAACGCTGAAATACACGGATGGTACTCCGACGCCATCGAAGATGTTGAAAGCCTCATAGAAAAACTGAGTTGCAACGAACTACGACCCCTTAGATGAACAGCAGGACGAATAAAAGGTCGTTCATGGAAAAACAAGAGTATCGTATTGGTATCCGTCAAAAGCCGCCGAGACCAAAACCGATTTTATAGGGGATACAGCCGTTGAAACCCTTTCTGGCTCGGACGGTGACAATGAAGCGACCCACTTCAGATGGTGTTCCAATGCCTTCATCGATTTTGCAATCAGCGGCAACGTTTGCGTTTCGCTCGCGTTTGTTTTCGCTCACTAACGCATAACACTGTTTATTTTCAGGATCATAAGTGCCATCACAGGTGATTTCGCTATACACTTCACGGTCATCGTAAAAATCCGAATCGCATTCAAAAGCGACGTCGACGTCAAAGCTTTCTGGAACAGCTTGCGGCGTTTCCAGTTTCACAGCAAGCCTACTCAACCACCACCAGTTTTGATTATTGATCGAAACATAAATGGTATCCGCCTCATTCGGTCCAAGCATACCAAGAATTTTATCGGGGCTATCATTTATCAAAAGATTTCCGTCAAACGGTCCCCGCAAAACCGCATGCTCGTGGTATCTATCCTGAGCGCACTGTGTTGGGTCAAGCTCAAAATCAGGATCTTGATAGCAATACTCTTCTCCGCCTTGAGATGTGTCGATTGCAACAACGTCTACTTTGCCAAAATTTGGAATAAGGGTGTATGCCCAAGTAACTTCATCGCTGAATTGAACTTCAAGAGTCCAGGGCGCAGACTCCAAGTACCCAAAGTCTTCGCTCAACGTAAAATCTGTGATGTCTGGATCATAGCCCGCAGCCTTTGTGAAAGGACGATGATGAAAGCGTAGAATGCTTTCGAAGATACCGGGACGATCGACGAGACCATAGTTGTTGACACGAATGGATTCAAGCATCAGCATGTTCGCATACTGGATCGCGTGGCCCCACTCTTTAGCGCTATTGCACTCGGCATCGGAGCCAATGCTAGCGGACTTGTGGTCTTCAAGGTCCACCATTTCACTCGCACAAGCAGCCAATAAAACGATTCCAAGACAAAAGCATGAAGTAAAGCG
Organism: Myxococcales bacterium; assembly: GCA_016699535.1. Lineage (NCBI taxonomy): Bacteria > Pseudomonadati > Myxococcota > Myxococcia > Myxococcales > Myxococcales bacterium. The sequence goes on along the minus strand of CP064980.1, from coordinate 1,337,487 downwards.
CATGAGTTCAAATAGAGAGCAAGAAACGTACCATCTAATTAAGGCAATGATCTCGACACATGGTGGAGACAGTTGTGGACAGAAGATAGGTGTGTTCACGTAGGAAACTGGGGCTTAGGTGTCTAGTAAAGTCCCTGGATTTACTTTTTCAGCAACCGTATGCGACCCCAAAAACAGAAAGCCCTTTGTTGCTGTCCAAAGATCGTTTTGCTAGCTTGCTTTCATGGCAGTACGATGCTTGTTCTTTTTGCTTATTACTTTGAGCGCGTGTAGCAGCAACGAAAGCGATACAGTCTCATCCACAGCGCCCCAAACTACAGGCCATGAAGAAACAGAAAGTTCACCAAGTACAGCTGTAAGGGTGATTCGAACCACCGTACCTATCCCTGTTCCCCAGCCCGCCGTTGCGCGTGAAGAGCTTACGGAAATGTTGCAAATAGCATGGACGATGGTTGAAAAAGCCATTGCGATTCGCCCGCCAGAGCCACCCCAAGACACAAGTCAGGATTCAGTAAAGCAGTGGGCGCAAGGACCGTTCACCGATTGGTTTGAACAGCGCAAGGTTGCAGTGAGCTTGGCTGTTGCTGCACTCGATGAGGTTGCCGAAGCCGCATCGGACAAAGCAGCTAAACAAGAGGAACGCATCATGATTGAAGGCGCAGTCGCAGCAGCATTAGCCGGTTATCTTTTTGAAGACACTCTCGGCGGATTGAGCGGAGCGCCCATACCAAGTGAAGTTGCATCCGACGAGGAGCTACTGCAAGTCTATGGCTCGACCCTAAACAACATGATTCGGCCTTATGCTATGCAAGCGGCTGGATCCTATGTTTTTTGTGTCCAATCGTTTGCCAAAATCGCAGCAGCAGACTGGTCCGATTGGGCGGGCTACTGCACGCAGCGCGCAATGAAGTTGCAAGCGCTTACAAAATCCGACCTGAAAAAGGGAATGCATCAACATCACCTTCATTTCGGAATGCTGAAAAATCGAGCCTCGCTAAATAATTCGATGAAAACAAAAAAGACGACCCGTTGATCTCGGTAATAGCTTCCTTGAGAAGTGTTGCGAGTGTTCGCAATTTACCGCAGTCCCCGGACTTAAAATTTGAGGCGCAGGCTGTTTTGGATGTGCTTTTGCCATTCGGAATCGACGTCGGCTTGTTTGGCGAACTTGGGCCAATGGCTCGCAGCATCGATAACTTCATCCAAAATCTGCTCTGCTCTGCCGCGTTTTAGGCCCGCGTGATTGCCAATGGCTTTGAAATCGCTACGCTCGAAATGATCGCGTTTTTCGTTCAGCGACATTTGATGTTGTGCGGTCCAGGCGCCGGTGGGATCGTAGCTAAATGTCAGATCGAAGGCAGGAGACAAGGACCACGTTCCGGTTTTGTCCATTAGAAAGGCGATGTTTTTGACGTGATCGTCCTGGTTACGGGCCACGACATTGAAACACATGCGGCGAAACTGCTCTTCCTGGCTGTCCATGTTAAGCCCAAGACGCCTTAGCACCATGAACACTTGCTCGTAGGAATGAGCGCCGGCGCGATTGAAATCGTAGTGAGCGAGCGCGCACAGCGATTGCATGTGAAGTTTTCCGCCGGAGTCCAAGCGATCAAAACGTTTGGTCATAAAATGCCGCCGGCCATGTTCCTCAAGCAGTCTGCACGGGCTCATCTGAATGCCAGCTGCCTTGGCCATCTGGTGATAGGCATATTCGATAGCGCCAAACCCCACCGGATCATCGAGTTCTTTGTCGCGGTTGCGGCGAACCCCATCAAACTTTAAAATCCAATATTCAAAACCGCCTTGTGCAGGCAACTGTCCTGAGCGCACTTCATTTGTGCGCGGGTTCCAGGCAATCAAGGCTTTGGCCCGGGCGCCGCCAGCTGAGCTTCCCACAAGCAACATGTCCTTAAGAGCCTGCTCTTTGCTGTCTTCGGAAAAAGAGACACGAAACGCCTCGCGTTTGCTAAGAATCTCACTTGCGAGCGCTACCAAAGCATCGACCTTTAAAGTGCGCGCTTCATTCTTGCTAGGGCCGATGGCAGGTTCAAATTCAAGCGCTCCAGTGCCGCGGCGACCCGTGTAACACAAGCGCTCTATTGCGTTAAAGCTTTCCTTGCTGCGTCCTTGCTGCGCGAGCCACACGTCAATGACTGCATTGCCAAACTTGTCGGGCAATGCATCGGCAAGCATTCCGGGCAATCCTAAAAAAGTGCCATGATCAAGTTCAGGAAAACGGTAGATTTGATGCGACAAGGGCATGGTAAGTGGCGCGATTTCGATGCCGCTTTGTGCAAAATCTTTGTCGTACTCAAAGGCTGCGGTGCGTTTACCGTCTTCAAGCAGCACAGCGCCGATGGTGCGTCCCCAGAGCTTAACGCGCGCAACGCTGCTCACCTGCCCTCGTCTGTATCGTCCCAAGTCCAGGGTTCGGTTTCAGGTTTTTGCGCTCGGCTGCCAGAGGCGCGTTTGCGTATCTTGCCGCGAAGCTTAAGTTGGGCCATGGGACTTGGCGCTGGTTTCGGAAAAAGCGAATCGAGTCTGCCAAGTAAACCAAGTACACGAAGCACGCGAAGCACGTTGCGCCACTGCGATGCTTGCCCGGCTTCGAGGCGCTCAAGTGTGCGTTTGGAGATACCAGCCTCGCGCGCAAGCTCAGCCTGGCTTTGATTGCGCCCTAAGCGAATGTGCGCCAGGCGCTCACCGAACTCTTTTAAAAGCGCTTGATCGCTGTTTTCTGAAGCAAATCCCATAAACTGCCTAATTCGACGATAAAACGTCCGATCATACATTTATTATGACATAATAGACGAGTTAATAAAAATACTACACATGTTCTAATTCGTCAAAATAGACGATAATATTTAATAATATATCTTTAAGCGTCAAAAATGACGATAAAAAAATTCTTGAATCGCAAATGCATGGGTTTATTGTCGTGACCCCCAGCCGCTTATTGAACCGTCTGGCTCTTAGGGAGCACTTTTGAAGAGCACCGCTAGTCCAGGTATTTTTTGTTGACCATGTCCATGAGAGCCACCATGTCTGCGGCTTCTTCGGGCGAGACAGACACCATGTCCAACTGTGGCCCAAAGTTTTTTCCCACGCTAGGCCCGTTGGCCTTGAGCGCTTGGCAAATAGGACAGTCACCGTCGTGATCTCCGATGGTTATCATCTGTGACTGCGGTGCACTTCTCCTATGTCGCGAAGTTTTGTGTTTCTTTTTACGAGCCATCACGCACCTCCTTTTGACCGCACCGTGCTGTCATGAGCTTCATCGGCCACTGGAAGGCAAAGTTGCGTGCAAGCCGCACACGTTTTCTTTTCCAGCTGGGATAAGCCGCGATGACTTCTGCAGGAGCAAACTCGTCATTGATCTCTCGTCCATTTTTTATCACTGCAAAAATCCACAAAGCATAAGCCTTTGCGCTATCATGTTCGTTTGACCGATCGAGGAGCTTCGTGCCAAACAAGTGGCACAGACCCCAACTTGTTTACAACATAGAATTAATTCACTGCAGAGGTTGCCGTACATTCAATGAGAAAGTCATTGCATGTCCCAAAGGCTTCATCACTGACGGCTTCAACGATATCGGCAGAGGTGAGTAACCTTCCGATTCGATTGTAAGTGGCTTGAGCAGCGTCTTCGGAATACCGCTCCATTTGAATAGCAATCCACAACCAAAGCATTGCCTCGGCCTGCGCCCAATCCCGAGTTGGTCCCACGCCTAAACCATAAAACACAGGATCAATCATTTCTGCCGTGTTAGGACCAATTACACTTAGTGAAGTTCCTGGCGAATTAACATCGGGGATACAATAAGCCAAACAGAGGTGAACAGGCAGGTTGGTGTAACGAGCAAGGATCGATTCCAAATTAATCTCGTCGTTGCTGGCATCATAAGCTCCTCCGATACTTCCCAATAGCTCATCACCTAGTTCAGCAGAGTTCATGAAAACAATTCTGTTTGGATCGTGAGATACCGTCGCAGAGGGGAAGCCCCAATCAAACTGCAAAGCTAACAATGCTCGTGAGATAGCAATGCTAAGTACGATGGTCAAAACGGTAGCGATTACAATATAGCCCACTGCCGCCGCAGACAAACTACCAACGCCAATACCTAGTATGGGATCTTGCGTACCGTCATTGATACGCTTTGAGCTATGACCGCTTTTGCCAAGAGTTTTCTTTTCGCCAATGTGATTTGATTTCCAATTTTCAAGTGAGGTCCAGTCTCCCCAAAAACCAACTTCAGCACTTTCGTTGAGTGCCACATTTAAATCGTTAAAAGCCTCAGCACTTAGGTTTGCATTGGCAATAGACGAAGCGTTTTTTGAAAACCAAGATCCTAAACGAACGCGGTACGCCAAGTCACCAGGATGATTCGATAGACTCCGGGTTTGCCAGTCACCTAGTTCGATATCGGAGCTTTCTCTTTGTTCGTTTAGAAATTCGACAAAACACCTATCACTCGCTTCACCAAACCATTCTGGCTTTACAAAATGCGCTGCATTTGAGATGTCGATATTGACGCGCGAGAGAAACCCTTCGGGAGTTTCAAAAAAATCGCGAGCTCCTTGTGCGCACAACTCGATCTTCTCAGGATCATCCGCATAGGCCGTTTCGATTTGTGTAATCAAAGCATCGAGAACGGAAATGCTTTCATAGACTGAAGCGCCCTGTTGTTGCTGCAGATCAGGGGTGCTGAGACATGCACTGGTAAAAAACAGCGCTAAAACAACCGAATATCCAAAGATGACATAGCTTCCAGAACGAAGAAAATTCATAGTCACAGATAGCATTGCAAAAGTCATGCCGAAATCCACCTGCTAAATACGGGGCTTTGGCGAGTAAAAGAACAAAAAAACGGTTTTCGCTGAGGAAGCGCAGACCCCATCAGCAGCAAGGAACTGAGGTATCCGCTCCCCAGACCACTAGCCTAAACCCCACGCACACCGTTGCCTAAGCCTGCAAGGAGACATGCAATCACAGGGAATCGGGTAAACAAGTCGATAATGCTTTTCCCTTACCCGCTTTGGAACTGAAGTACTGTTCAAACACAACAACAGGCTGTTGCAATTCTGCTCCTGATGATCAAAGCAAGTCATGTGACATGCCCAACGATCGGAAAAATAGATTTTTAAGCGAAAGAAACATATCACTACCTGGTTGCGGTTGCAGGGAATCAACAGCATTTAGTAAGTTGCAGCCTGGAATCGAAGCCAATGAGCGAAAAAAGCACAGCCACACACAGTACCGATGAGGTCGATGTTCGTGAGTTAGGCAACACCCTTCTGCGGATTGGCTCGCACCTTATGAGCTGTGGCGCTAATACCCGACGAATCCGTATGACGATCGAACGGGTTTCAGAGGCTTTCAACTGCTCCACCGAACTGCTTATCATGCACAGAGCATTGATGCTTACTATCAGTGACGAAAAGGACGAGCAGTTTCACAGTAGTTTAAAACGAACTTCTCCGCACGGAGTCAACTTTAGAATTGTTTCCGGCATAAGCAAAATGAGCTGGAAAGTTGTTCAACAAGGATGGAGCGTCGAGCAGATAAACGCGGAACTCAATCGACTGCTTTCGCTTTCACATTATCCAAGAATCGTGACTTTGCTCATGGTGGGCTTGGCTGATGCTTCATTTTGCAGACTGTTTGGCGGCGACTACAAAGACATGCTCGTTGCTTTCGCTGCTACCTTTGTTGGACTGTTCTTCAGGCAGGAAGCGACTAAAAGAAGCTTCAATCCTTATTTGTGTATCTTTTTAGCCTCGCTCGTTTCATCACTCATCGCCGGAGCGTATGTAAGCTTTGGCAACAATGTCCAGGAGTACGCTTTGTCAGCTTCGATCTTGTATCTCATTCCAGGCGTTCCGCTTATCAATTCCTTCTCTGATTTTATACACGGCAATATCATGAACGGAATTGTCAGGAGCGTGAACGGCCTAATCATAGCCTTTGCAATCGCATTCGGCCTATTGCTTGCTATTCAGATGTGGCATTTATAAATGATGGAATACTTAACATTTCTAGAAAAAGGCATCTGGCTCGGCTTGGCCGCCATTGGTTTCGCCATACTCTTTAATGTACCAAGAAGAACCCTCAAAGTAATTTTTGCGATTGGTGCACTGGGTGGACTGATAAAATTCTTAATGCTTAAGTTTGGCATCAACGTCACCATCGCATCATTGGCCGGTGCAGTGACTGTTGGCATGGTAAGTAGGTACGCAGCGCATCTTCAACACGCACCACCCATGGTATTTGCAATTCCAGCGGTGATCCCGATGGTCCCCGGTGTAGCCATCTACCGGATGATGCTTGGACTAATGCGACTGACCAAAAGCGTCAATACTGACAATTACAATCAGATCATCGCACAAACCATCCATGCTGGTTTGACGGCCTCGTTTATCTTACTGTCTCTGGCCCTCGGTGTAGCCATCCCCATGCTGCTAACCAGAAAAGAATCCGTAAAGAAAACCTAGCCAACAACAAGTGCCTCGTTTCTGAGATACACTACCCGCCTCGATTTCGATTGACTTTGATGCCTGTGATTCCTGTAGCAAAAAGCTGTTCTGACCCCCATATTAGCTGACACATGGATCGTTCTTGGCAAAATCGCTGCGCAGATGTTTTGCGTAACAACGAAATGAGCACTCAGGGGTTTCGCTACACCCGACCCGCGCCACATGTCTACAAGCAACAGTGGCTATGGGATTCCTGCTTTCACGCCATCGTCTATCGGCACTTCGATCCAGAGATGGCCTGGGCTGAACTGAAAAGTTTAGTTCAGCTCAAGTCACCGAAGGCAGCGACTCTGGAATGAGTCCACACATGCGCTACTGGCAAGGTGGAGGTCGACCGCCATTATCCGGGGATATCCGGGGACATGCTCCTGCCAAAAATCATGAATAATTTCAATGTATTAGAAATGCGACCGCGGAACCGTTTAAAATGAAAAAGGTCTCGCGGTCGGGTTTGTAATTGCATGAGATTGCATTGCTTATTCGCGACGAGCATGTCCCCAAGTAGCGACCGCGAAACCGTCGACAAGTATAACGGTTCCGCGGTCTTTCTTTTAAGTTATTGATATTATTTTATTTATTCGCCTAAAGCATGTCCCCGTGCACCGGGCAGTTTGGCTCTATCTAAGTTGCTAGCAAACAGGCACCCGACGCCCCATTATACCACCTACCTATTTCACGATGACGACGAGTAGCATGGGTACAGAAAGAGACATGCTGGCACAGCATGGCACTGTTTCTTGATGCTGGTGATTCACTTACGTACAACTGAAGAATGGCATGCCTTTTGCTTGTCTAAGTACAAAATGTTTCTTTGGAGGAGTACAATGTTTAAAAGAAAGTGGATTATTGCATTACTTGTTTTTTCTTTGTGGGGGTGCTCGGATTCGAACGACGCCTGCCCCTCAGAGGCTCCCGAAAAAGACACAGCGTGTACATTTGACAGTACCCAGAGTTGTTCTTATTTGATTCGCAGTTGTCAATGTGGCTCCGATGTAGCGCAGATCTGTAACTGCGTTGATGGCAAGTGGAGCTGTACACAAGGCTACGATTGTGCAAGTTGCCCGTCCTATGAAACACCAGACTCAGGGACTGATGGTTCGGGATTATAACGAGAATTAGGCAGTGATAGGCGGGGACGTGCTCCTGCTCAAATCCAGGAATGATTGCAGTAGCTTGGAAATGTGACCGCGGAACCGTTCAAAATGGAAAAAGTCTCGCGGTCGGGTTTGTAACTGCATGAGATTGCATTGCTTATTCGCGACAAGCATGTCCCCAAGTAAGTCCCCAAGTAAATACGATTTCATCGAGCTGCAAGTTAGGCCGCGCAACCTAAAGTCCGAAAACTGGTGCCGCGGTTTGTTTCAGAAACCTATATAACACAATCCTGACCCCCAACCTGACTGTATCGATTTCTGTTTCAGAGACTGCTTCGGTAACAGTAACAGATACGGACACAGTGACGGTATCCGATCGTTAGGGTTTGATTTCGCTTTTTTTCTTTGCCTTCCATGGTTTGAATTTTGGCGGAGGATGTGCCGACTTTTTTGCTCACTTCTTGTCCGAATAGACGCCAAAGGGAAATGCCACTGACCGCGATCAGGACTAGAATGATGATGTACTCGACAGTCGAAAGTCCGTCCTGATTGCGCAATAAACGTTTTTGAGTGGGTCGCATGGAAAAGTCTCCTTCGCTGGCATTCTTTTAGAGTTCTGGCCAACCGAATTCGTCATGGCCTTCGCCTATCTCTATCGATCACATGCAGGGTCGAGTTGCGTGCGCACCCAAAATTTTTCGTCGTCTCGTCGTTTTCGGGGAAGCCTTGGTATGGCTATCCACTGCGCCACCGAGCTTTCGTCGAAATATAGCTTTACGAAAGCAACTCGGGTTTGAGCATGCCGATAACACTACCGTGAGGCACAGCTGCCTCAAGCAATGATTATTTCACATACGAGGCAAGGAATGAGTACGAAGTGCATAATCAAGGGGCTATTGGCTTTAGGGATGGTATTTACATTGGGCTGCCATAGCTCGAAACAAGGGAGCGCCCCTTTCGGTGGGGAAATGCCGCCAGATCCCGGTGAGGCTGGAAGGAGCACCCTCGAAGGCATCGATAGCAACGAAAACGGCGTGCGCGACGATTTGGAGCGCATCGCACACAAACGCTATCCAGACGATAGCGTGAAACGCGCAGTGTTTATGAACTACATGAAAGCTGCACAAGGAGTCCTTTTGGCTGCCGAGTATGGAAAATATTCCGATATCGATGAAGCAAGCAAGGTTGAAACAAAAGCGATGCAGTGCCTCTTCGATAAGATTGACGGCATTGAAGCAGGAGAGAACGTCAAAATCTTGGAACTGTTTCTCGTCGATACTGATGCACGCGAGAAAGCCTTTACCAAGATGGAAAAGTGGTACTCCGGGCAAGCAATGCCCGCTGGTGATTATGAAAATCCATGCGAGGGCGTGCTATGAAAAGCGTCAAGTTCTGGGCGATAAAATGTCTGCTCGTCATGGTTGTGCTTGCAAGTGCAAATGGAATTGCGTTCGCCCAAGTTTGTGGCTCCGATGCTTTAAGAAAGAATACGGTGTTCTTTGTGAACGGCATGCTCAACACACGCGCGGATCTACGTGCTTCAAGGGACTACATCAAAAACCATTTTAGCGATCGGTTGCACAATAAATTTTCTGGAGACAGCTTCGAATTCATTTCGATATACAATACCAGCTACGGTTGGGTTGAAGATCTATTAGAAGTCTTCAGGCAAAAATACGAGGAACGTATCGGCGTGCAGATAAGTCGCACCGAAGCGAGGCGGCTCATCATTTTGCTAACGATGCATTCGATCACTCGGGAATTTACGAAGTCATTATGGTTCATTCCGGGCTTTTGGAATTTCCTCGATGATCGAGACTACATCGCGGGATTTATAGCGCATGCGATCAACAGGCGGCTCAACCAAGTAGCAGACGAGTACAACTTGGTGTACACCGTCAAGTCAACGCTTGAGGCTGGCCACAGAGTGCTTATCATCGCGCACAGCCAAGGAAACTTATTTTCCAATTTAGCGATGCGCGATTTGCAACAGGACTACGGCGATCACCTTGCTATGGTGGGTATTGCGAGTCCGGCCGATCGGGTTTTTGGACATACGGCGTATTTTACGGCGGATGATGATAGGGTTATTGCTTCACTTGCTTTGATTCAGCCGGTGCTCAAGCCCAACGTTGATAACGACCCAGGGCTATTCGGTGACGATCGCGATTTATTCAATCATGAACTGATAACTTCGTACATGGACCCAACGCTCGTTTCACGGCCGCTGATTTCCGATGCCATCGAAACACAGCTTGCCAGTGTCTCGCATCCTGAAGCAATCCTGTCGTCAGGCGTAATGAGTGTGTCCCTGGATTGGTCAGGCGGTGGCGATCTAGACTTGCATGTTTCTGAGCCAACCGGCGAAGAAGTGTTCTGGGGCAACCTAACAGGACGAGGCATTTTGCATCGTGATAGTAAGGACGGTAGCAGGTCAGAGTACTACTCACTAGCGTGCGACGAGTTGATGATTGGCCGTTTTTCTGTTCGAGTTGAATACTATGACGGCGAGGGACCAAGAACTGCACTACTCCACATAAGGACCAGCGATGGCCGCGAACATCTTGTCAGCAAAACCTTGGAACCAGGGCAGGATATGACGATGGCTCACGTTGTTGTTGACAAAAAAAACGGTGTCTACCGAATCACTGTTGAAGAAGAATAACCGGGGAAATGCCCGATCTACAATTTTCCAATGATTACAAATTTTTAGAAATGCAACTGCGGAACCGTTCTAATAAAAAAGGTCTCGCGGCCTGGATTGTAACTGATTAAAATTGCATCGCTTATTCGCGAAGAGCATGTCCCCAAGTATCCCCAAGTACCAAGTAACAGCTTGTTTCAGAACTCTTGTGCTTTCATCAAGCTATATTACCTGATCCTGGCCTCAATTCGGATCCCCATACTTGAACTCGTCCCCAACCCGCGAATTCCTAATTCATTGATACCTTTTGTGTTTTTTCAAGCTTGCTTGGGGTTCTTTTTATATCATACTAGGCATGTCGGATGATGACATACACCGCTTTGGCACTGAAAGCTTTTCTTACGATGCTCCGAAAATTGATCTGTTTTTCAACCTATTTTGTTCTTGCTTCCTGCGGCATCACTACCCAGCAAGATCCACTGAGCACCAATAGTGAGGCTTCTATATATAAAGTGAATCACGAGAAGGCCGCCGAGTTTTTTCGAGAAAACCACTTGCTGCGGATACTTATTGAGTCTTATTCATCCGAAAGCAGGTGTGAATTCAATCTAGAAAATCCTCAATCCATACTGACTTCCCGAGTCGAAGACGCCCACGCAAAGCCATACTTCGTAGCAATGCTCGTCGGTCAGTGCAAAAGGAACGGAATTGGGGTCGAACAAGTCATCGCAGTCACAGCAAATATCATAATTTCTTCCTCATGGGGAATAGAGTGGGCTGACCGTATTGAGGCGCTCCAAGCCTATCGGGGTGTAGAAGGATCCAAAGAAATTTACGTTCGCCGCTACGATGCGCCAACACATACATTCAAAGCAGAACAGGGTTTGAACTCACAAGAACAAGCGTTGTTCACTAAGCTCTCTTCTTTCGTTGAGGATCCTGCAGCTGCTCCGCGGTGCATTACGACTTTTCAACACGTTTTATTACAAGACGGCCAAAACCGGCACCCGACTGATGTATCTGAAAAACTTCTCGCATTAAGCAGCGAACTCGATAACACGAGTGTTGCCCCGGGTGTTGCCCTCGGCACGATTGCTTTGGCTGTTCGGCAAAAGCTGCCAGACATTGGAACGATCGGTGAGCCGAGCAAAGGTTGCGGGATTGCTTCGGTGCAAACAGGCGTGCTTAGAAAAACCATTACTGTTGGCAATATCGAACGCGAGTATGAGCTGATCGTCCCCGAGAACTACGATGCAGAACATGCATACCCCTTGCTCTTTACATTCCATGGCGTCAGCGGCGCTCAAGGCCGCTATATTTACGAAGACCCTGCCATCAGTGAAGCAGAAAAGGATGCTGTTATTTTCGTGCACCCTCAAGCACTTGAACAAGAAGCGCCCGGCCAAGAAGCAGGCTTTCATTGGCGCGCTAGCAAAGCGATCCAAGATCAAAATCTTGCTTTTTTTGATGCCTTACTTGAAGAGCTTACAGGCACCATGTGCATCAACACCGGCCACATCGGAGTGAGTGGGTTTAGCGCGGGTGGTGGTTTTGCAAGCTTACTTGGGTACACTCACAGCCGATATCTATCAATGATAGCCCCTTTGGCTCCATACATGCCAGAGCCCTTCGATGAATGTGACACTCCACCCCGAGTTTTTGTGGGCGTGGGTGATGGTGACCGCGTCAACTCAGGCAATGCCCAGAAGAATATGACTATAAACGCAAGTGCAAAAGAGCTACGCGATGAGGTTATTCAAAAGTATTCCTGCGAGAAAAACCCTGCGGAACAAAACACCGACTTGATGAGCTACCACGTTTATCATGATTGCTCGGAACCAAACCGTCTCATGTTTTGCGAAGCATTCAATACGTCTCATACGACCATCGCTGGCGACACTGAAGAAAACATTTACGGCAAAGCTATTTATGATTTTTTTATGGCACCTGAGTGAATCTCGGGACAACTCAGCTCAAGGTTCGGGAACGCAAGCCATACCTAAGTTACTTTGAACGTATGTCACGTTTGGATACCTGCAAAAGTCGAGCTGTCTATTCCTAATTTTTCAAGGAGTGCCAATGCCGAAGCGACAAATAAGCCAGACTCGTGTTAGAAAAACAGCCTGACCTATTCATCACAAAAGTTTGACTTCTTCGAAAAGCATACCTAAAATTTCAGTCTCTGACTGTACATCAGAAAAGAATCATTACACCAGGAGCCTTTAGAATGTTAGCAAAACTATGTGGCTTGTTTTTTATTTTGACTCTGCTTGCATGCAGTAATAGCAACAGTGAAAGCGATAACCCCGACTCCGCTTCCGGATGCTCCGGTTTGTGCACTACTGCTGGTTTCGATAGCGGTGATGAAATGGATTTTGGAGGCGGGCTAGTAGAATGCTACTGCAGTGGCGCCGGCACTGGAATTGCTAAAACAGCATGCGAGACGTACTGCGCAACCTTCGACGTATCGGCGGAGCACGCGCTTCTCAGTACCGACACGGTTCCCGATGACAAATGTGTTTGCGACGGCACTTCCAGCCCATAAAACAAACTTCTAGGGAACACGAATGCCCCTCATGATTGATCACAAGTCAAAGAAGCGAGGCTGGCCACAATCCTTTACCCTGCGGTAAGACCAAACCAATGATAACGAATGATTTTGTTCGTACTATGGCGCGATACAACCGATGGCAAAACGATAGTATCTATCGCAACGCCAATCACCTTTACTGAGCAGACCGGATGTGGATGAGTCATTTTTTGCCCTCGACTATATCAAAGCCACACAGGCCCTATGCGGCTTTCCTCCTTACGCGGGGACATGCTCATGATCAAATTCAAGGTTGATTCACCTTCTTTGACTTCGAAAAGGGCACTAGGCCGCCTACCTTATCGGTCAAACTGATTCCTCATCAGAACACTAGAACCTAGCCTGACTCCATATCCATTTTCATGGTATGTTCACTGGCGACGATGACACCAGTCACCTATCAAAGCGTGCAAGATCTCGGAGTAAAAGGGTGTAGGAGCCGACACTAGGCCAAAGGAATCAAAACGATGTATAGGAGAACATCAGAATGAAATTGGTGCTTTGAGTTCATGGACATTCAACGAATGTGCGAGCGCTCAATTTCCGTGGAGGCTGTTCGACAAACCTTGAAGCAGAACGACAAGATTTAAAACTATAACGATGACAACCCTTTCCCTAGCGCGCTTTATCTTGGGGATTCAGCAGCCAGGAAACTGCACGTTGTTGCCGCCAAAAACGAAAAAGACTCTGAATTCATCGTCATTACCGTGTATGAGCCGAGTGCGCTAAGATGGCAACCTGGGTTTCGTGAAAGAAGGAAAGAAACATGAAATGCACGATTTGCGCCCATGGGGAAACAACTGAAGGGCACGTCACACAGACCCTGCAACGCGGCGGCTTTACAGTAATTGTCAAGAATGTTCCTGCGCGGATTTGTGATAACTGCGGCAAGCAGTATATCGATGAAGCGCTGCTGAAGCTCGCGGAGCAGTCCGTTCAAGCTGGCGTAGAGCGCGACGTCCGGCAGTACGCCGCCTAAACTATCTTTTGGCGATAACCAGTAGCACTCTTCCGTCCTGATTGTAAACGGATAACTTCGAAATCGAAATCGAAATCGAAATCGAAATCGAAATCGAAATCGAAATCGAAAAAGAACTACGCTAGCCGCCTCATCCGTCAAGCGCGAACATCATCAAAAAACACAAAAACCAAGCCTGGCCTTTTCTCGGTTTCTGTTTCCACAATTCATATCCTAAGAATCAATTAAGGTGTCCCCGGAACTCCAAGTAAAGTTAAATTGTCGACATGAAGCAACTCGACACCTTTTCACCTTTTTCGGTCAGGGTGGGAACTGAAGGCCACAGAGGCGGGCAACACTGCCTTACATTCAGTGGCCCTGATCATAAAAAAGACAATCTTTTCAGCCAACTTGGGTGTGGAACGGCAATTGCATCCAACGGGTTAGAAGCGATAAGGAAGGTTGTGACTCTCATGAAGCAAGCCAATTTGATTTTTGTAGGATTGGCCGCACTTAGCGTTGCGTGTGCCGTTCAGAATGATGCGGTGCTTTCAGGAAGTAGCGCAGCGCAAAGCATTCCCGAGAATACCTTCAAGGAGTATTTTGAAAATTCACCCGCCTGGCAGCAACGGTTGCAGCGTTCCACGGCGATCTTGGTCTCGACCCAAGACTATAATGCTTTGACGAGCCGCCCCGTGCATCTTGACCAAAACCTCTGCTCCGAGCAAAGGGAACAGCCTTTTTCTTCTTTTGCACAACCATCGTTTTTTAGCATTACCGACTTTGGGAGTTGTTCTGCTGTGCTCATCGACGATGAGTTCATTGCCACTGCTGGGCACTGTCGTTGCGAGGGCGCAAGTGCGGTTTTTGGTTTTTACAAAGATGGAAACAGCTCTTGGCCTTCTATACCCCAGGAGCAATTCTACCCCGTGGCAGAGACCATTGTCTCGGTGTTTACGGCTCAGGCGGACTACGCGGTGTGTCGTTTGGAACGACCGGTCACCGAAGACTTCACGCCCTTGCCCGTGGCCCCCATGCCAACGTTGGGCTCCGAGCTGTTATTTGCGTCTTATCCACTTGGCACCCCCGCAAAGCTTTCTGCCGGCATCTATGACGGCGTGCAGCATATGACTAGCAGAGATGCGAGTTGGCATACCGTGAGCAAGCGCAGTTTCGTGGGTGAGTCCGGTTCAGCCGTCATCGATTCGGAGGGTCGCCTGGTAGGCAACCTTTCCGGCGCGGTTCCGTATGCCTTAACCTCAAGTCCAGAACAGGGCCATTGCCAGCGTTTTGTTTCAAGCGACGAGGTCAACGGTTTTACTACCATGGTGATGCCCATTGAGCCCGCCGTAAACGCTCTTTGTGACTGGGCCGCAAACCGGAATCGCTACTTATCGAATCTGGATTGCGGAGCCATGCATCTTAAGGCAATGTGAACACCATCTAACGAAAGCATGGCTGCGACCTGATTTACTGCACTGCCTACAACCTCCCCACTTGGCAACCGCGGAACCATCCAGATAAAAAGGTCTCGCGGTCGGATTTGTAACTGTATGAGATTGCATTTCTTATTCGCGGTAAGCATGTCCCCAAGTATCATGCAACGACCCGACACCTTTTTACCCTAGTTCCCAAACGCGGTATCCGTCACCTGATTTCCCCCTTTCGCGGATTGAGATAGTTCGAAATTGAGCATCTTCGCGATGGAATGAATGTTGCATACAATTGACTTTATGAATCTCAAACCCCAAAATTTATCAATATTATCAATATCTGTAGGGATGATAACCACTGCTTTTGCTTCCCAAGGGTGTGGCGTCTCGGCTCCACCTCTTTCTAAAAATGACGAAGCTCAGGAAGCACGCACACAGACGTGCGGAAACTTGGGAAAAGCGCTTGGGTACGTCGACGACCAGCTTCGATGCTATCGGCGTACCGATCCAAACAGCGACCAATGCGATCCGTTGTGGGTTGATGGGCGAACGGAAACAGCTTCCGACGGTACAGGCGTTGTAAAAAATGAGAAATGGGTTTGTGACACATACAATTCGAAACAACCACCAAACGCCGAATGGTCTTTTATTACTAATGGAGAAACCTACGTAGACGGCAACCTCGAATGCGACATTTGTCTTGGTTACAGCCAAGAGAAGCCTATTACCTTGGAAGCGACATGCGATGATAATAACTACACGACTGACGGTGAATTCAATATCGAATTTGACTATCGATACGATACCGAAGGCTTTTTTAGCGATGCGATGAAAGCCGCTCTTGAACTCGCAGCAAACGAATGGGCGAAACGCATTAAAACAGATTTCGACGTATGGCCCAAGGATACAATCATACAATTGCGCAATCTAACTGGTGGAAACGACCCATGGATGTATCACACAGTTGAAAATGACATCGACGATATACGGATCTTTTTAGGTAGTTATAACAGAACAAACGAAAACGATTTACTCGCTGTCACGGATGGATCCAAAGCAGTCGATCCGGACAATAGCAATAATGAAACCATCGAACTAGTTTCACAGCGCATGTATTGTCGGGAACGAACCGTGCCTTGGGCAGCGACTATAATATTTGCGAGAGACGTTGATTGGTGGATTGATCCCACTCCTGCAGATCCATTCGATCAATACCGCCCTGACGGGACTCGAGATTTTATTAACTCAGCCATCCATGAAATCGGACATGCTCTAGGAATTTCCGACAACCGGGTTTCCTTTCAAAGATGGCTAACGGATCGAGGGGACCGTACCTATTTCCATGGACCGGAAACTATCAAGGCAACCAATACCCAACTTGAATTCAACCGTGCATCTCAACATTTTCCCTATAGTCGTGACTACTATTCCGTGATGTCCGAAATTATTTCTCTGGAACGGCACATGCCATCCGTCGTTGATCTCGCCATTTTGAGGGACCTTGGTTACAAAACCATCGAATGCGAGCCTTCGGAATATATAGTGCACACACCTACCGGCGAGTTAACCAACTTTTGCACAATCCCGTAGCACGGAACTTTTTTACTGAAGCGAGCTATTGTCGCAGGCAAGTCATACATTTCGTAATTTCCTTGCGCCCGACAGATTAATCGAGGGACGGATGCCAATTTATAATCACGAAAACAAAGCGCACGTCACCCGATTTCTAAAACCCGCATTGAAAGCTCACTCCTTTCGCGCGTACAATCCAGCGTACCTATGCCTACTCTTGAAGAACTTGGATGGACAGCTGAGCTAGACCACTACTTCACACAGCTTGGTCACCCAGATTGGGCGCCCGGACGCATCGCACGGGTTGACCGGGAACGATTTGGCGTCTGGACCGCATCCGGTGAAATTCCAGCCGAGCTCAGCGGCAAAATTCGCGATACGTCCGCAGACCACGTTTGCGTAGGCGATTGGGTCGCGCTTACTCTGCACAACGGTCTTGGTATCATGCACGCGAGGCTCCCACGCAAAACTAGCATTTCACGCAAAGCAGCTGGTGAACAAACCGCCGAGCAAGCACTTGCCGCAAACATCGATGCAGTGCTTTTAGTATGCGGTCTAGATGCTGATTTCAATCTGCGCCGCATTGAACGAGCTTTGACGCTGGTCATGAACAGCGGTGCATCACCAATTATTGTTCTAAACAAAGCAGATCAATGTGACAACCTACCTGCCAAAATAACCTTGACCGAGCAGGTTGCACCACACATGCCCGTATGCGCTGTAAGTGCCACCACAGGCTTGGGACTCGAAGAGCTACGTACCCACCTCAAAGCTCAGCAAACCTTTGTTCTGCTTGGATCCTCGGGTGTAGGAAAATCAACGCTTACTAACAGCCTGCTTGAGCAAACACGCATGCAAACTGGCGCTCTTCGCAGTTCCGTTGAAAAGGGACACCATACCACCACGCATCGCCAGATGTGGCTCCTGCCAAATGGAGCACTGTGTATCGATACACCGGGCCTTCGTGAACTCGGTCTGTGGGGATCGGATGAGGGTCTGGATGTCGTATTCCCAGAAATCGAAGCGCTTGCTCGCACCTGCCGTTTTCACGACTGCTCGCATGAAGTTGAGCCTGGGTGCGCCATCCAAGCCGCGCTCCAAGACGGCGCCCTCTCCTCAGAGCGCTACGAAAGCTGGCTCAAACTCCGGCGCGAATATGCTTTTGTCGAACAGCGCCAAAGCGAGCATAAACGTCGCCAGGCCGACAAAGAACTGGGCCGCATGTACAAACGCGCCAAAGAAGACGCACGCAGACGCAAACCTGGATTTCGTTAATCTCATACTCCAAAGAATCAAATAAACAAGTGGGTGTTGTATCGGAGCTACTCCAGCAATCAGGAAACGCTTAGCTCGTCTCCTTCGACTTCGACTTCGACTTCGACTTCGACTTCGACTTCGACTTCGACTTCGACTTCGACTTCGACTTCGAAAGAGCACTAACCCGACCGCACTATCAGTCAAGCGGATCCGTTATCAAGAAAGCGAATTTCGCCCTCGTGCTGCGGTCCAGAAATTTCGAGCCGGATCGCGCAGGGCTTGTTTTCGCACGCACGGCGCAAGGAGGAAGAATATTGGGGATATTTTGACGACGAGCAACGCAGAGAGCGAAAACAAGAACAAGCGAGACGGCTCGAAATTTCTGGACCGCAGCACGAGCTATGTCCTCACGTGCCAAGTCAAAAGCCCACCTTGTTTAGCTTGCTAAGGAATAGGTCAGCGGACCAATGCTCAAGACTCTGCCTTTCTTGTACTCCAAGCAAAGGCTGCACGTCCTGCCTAAGTGACTCGAAGTCTGCATCGTGGATACAATTACTAAGCGCGCGTTTGAGCCACTTAGAATCAACGCTGATTGTTTTTTCCTTCCATGGGCCAAGTTGCCAGAGCGCATTTTTAAGGAAGCCCAGATTGGGATTAATCTGTCTTGAAAGATACCAGGACAAGTCATACCAATCGCGGCCTTTGCTCGGTTCACGACACAACACAGCGTGAATCTTTCCTGCAAAAAGACTCGGCATATCATGTGCCAACAAGGGAAAGTCGATGGGGAAATCATGGTAGTGCCGCTCAAAACCTGCGCCCTCCGGAGGGTTTGCATCGAGCTCGACCTTGATTTTGATTTTTTCACGCGGATCATTCAAATAGTCCAAATCCAACATTAGCCCAAGAGAATTTTGTTTTAGAAATCGACCTTTGACGGCTTTGTCTACTTTATTGCGACCTGAGGCCTCGAAACTAAGGCCAAAATCTTTTGCATACTCCGCGGCCTTATCGACATAGGGATCGAGTAAAAATCCTGCATCTGCTTCTTTTAGGGAGAAATCCAGGTCTTCAGAAAAACGATTCAGGCCATACAAAATGCGCAGAGCTGTACCTCCGCAAAAAGCCGCATGCTCAAAAAAGCCTGAGCGCTGCAGGGCGTAAAGCGCAATCTCTTGAAAGATTTCCTGCAGGGCATTTTTCTCCTCAACTTTGTTGCGCGGAGAGTACTGCTCTAGGCGTTGTTCAATGTAACCTTTCATCGTAGCTCCCAAAGCAGCACATCAATCACTTTTCTCAAACGCTCGCTTCGATAAACCTCCGCCAGATCCAAAATTGATTGATTGCTCTGCTCACGCAATAGCTCACGAAAACGCCCTGTGTCCAGGCGCAGATCATCCACCATTTCATCAAGCGATACAAAACCTTTATCGCGCAGATGGCAAAGGTCCAAGAAAGCCTTCAGAGGGGATGCAATTAAATACGCATGTCCCTGTG
This sequence comes from Myxococcales bacterium, assembly GCA_016699535.1. Classification (NCBI taxonomy): domain Bacteria; kingdom Pseudomonadati; phylum Myxococcota; class Myxococcia; order Myxococcales; species Myxococcales bacterium. Next base: position 1,317,908 of record CP064980.1, on the reverse strand, counting down.
TGACTTCACGCACAAAGCCTGCCCGAAACAACCGCTCGGGCAGCCAATGATAGGAAAAAGCGCCAAGCACATTGCTGCAAGTATAGCTTGCCCTGCGCGAAACGCTGCTCGTCTCCGCTACACGTTCGGGAATCAAGTCGTAGTGTTTAAGCGCCGATTCCAAACTCACGTAGCTTGGCATATACAAACGATTAGCCACCGCAAAAGGGTGCAGCCCTTTTTCCTGCCAACTGTCACCAAGCGCATACACGCCCCGCCGCAAGCGAATCAGATTGCCTTTGCGAAGCTCACGCGAAAGTTTATTGTGACGTGCTGCTCCTTGGAGCTCTGGTAGCACCACCGCCAAATCTTCCTCCGTGAACACATCCACGGGAGCCCGCTCCCTCAACAGTTTTACCGCATGCAGCATTACATTACAGATACTATCATAGTTTGATAGTAATGCTAATAAAATACGGTTTTTTACAGATTTTACTGATAAAACCTATTATACAATGATAGATTCTATAATAAAGAAGGTTGCTAACCTCCGCGTACTTAGCCCTTTCCCTCTCGTCCCCTATTCGAGCGACTTCGACTTCGAAAAAGAACTACCCTGGCCGCCTCATCCGTCAAGCGCACGCGTCATCAAAAAACATAGAAACCTAGCCTGACCCTTTTTCGGTTTCTGCTTCCGCAATTCATATCCTAAGAACTAAGTAAGGTGTCCCCGGAAGTCCAAGTAAAGTTAAGCTGTCTACATGAAGCGACCCGACACCTTTTGCACCTATTGGTGCGTGTCGCCTTTTCGCAGTCGCTTTCTTCCTGCGAAAATAGAATACCAAGAAATTACGAGGAGGAATCCGAAACCGCCGGAAACAAACAATTGGATTTCACCATACGATGGCTGGTAATCGACGCCGACCCGAGACAATAAGATGGAAAGACCGCTGTAGGATGGGCCAATATCGCGAGATTCTGTCTGTGTAGCGAAACAAAGAAACAGCAATAGATGGGACAGCAGGACCCTGGGAATCAAACGTTTGCCCAAACTTTGCGCACGAATGATCGCGACCATGTGCACTACGATGTGAAGGAAAAGGGGCAATCCGACCAAAACAAGCCCCAAAATAAGCAACACTAAACCGGGTGCTAAAAGTCGCGTTGCTAGACTTGCTGCACATGCAAACGCTAGGGCAACTATCAGTAAGTCTTCCTTCTTCAGCATCCGGCTCACTCGCGCGAAGTGGCTTAGACTGTCTCGCTCCTCCCCTTGCTTCTTCGTACACATGAACCCCTTATCGCCCGCCCAAGTCCGCAGTTGCTTGCAAAACAAAAAAATAACCTTGGACGATGTCGGGAGGATCGATGAATGAAAACATCCCTTCTTCGATTTTCCGATTTCAAACAGTCGGAGCTGCTCTAATCCGTCCAAAAGTCGTTGGCACCTTTTTAGAATCTGCAACGACAACCGAGATCGTCACGGCAACGGTAGCGAATAAAACCTGCTCGGTTTACCAAACGTGGGTTCCATCACCTGATTTGTATTATTGCTTTGGTTTCAGCGAGGGACGTAGCAACTCAGCAAACTTTTGCTCCGTCATCTTACTGGCTGAAAGCTGGAGCATCCTTTGGTATTTTTCGGTCTCCGCCCATCCACTAGTGTAGCCATTAAGCTCAAGGAATAACTGGTAAACGACATGAGCGACTCTTTTGTTGCCATCCACGAAGGGGTGGTTCTTCACGATCCCGGTTGCATATGCGCTAGCTAAATCAGCTAAATCCGCGGTTGATTCATACAGAGCCAAGTTTTGTGGTCGGATCATCGCAGACTCGAGTAACGCATGATCGCGTACACCACCTAGGCCACCATGTTCAGCCAGCTGTCTTTTGTGGACGGCATAGAAGACATCCTGTCGGATCCATACCCAGTTCATCTTCCGGGACAACGACCGTTACTCCGACAACTTCTTTAACACAGTGCGGTCACGACGCATGATCTTCTCGGCTGCTTCCATTTGTTCTTCGAAGTCCGGATCATAAGGTGAAAGCTCAAAGCCAGATGGTGTCTCGATAAGGTAGAGATGATCGCCGCGATTAACTCGCAATTTGGCGAGTAGGTCATTCGGTAGAATAACCCCCGAAGAGTTTCCAATCGCTGTGACTTTAAGTTTCGCCATATTAATAGTATAACATATGTTATAACATGCGCAAAACTTAGGGAGAATTTCTATTTCAACAATAATTTCAAGTACTTAATAAGCAGGTCCCAACCTTCAAGGAACAAATTGGCGGAATTGGGATGCACTTCGACTTCGACTTCGACTTCGACTTCGACTTCGACTTCGACTTCGACTTCGACTTCGACTTCGACTTCGACTTCGACTTCGACTTCGACTTCGACTTCGACTTCGACTTCGACTTCGAAAGGGAACTATCCTAGCCACCCAATTCGTCAAGCGATTCAGCATAACAAACACGAAAAACTAACTTTTCCGCTGGAGTTTCTGAGTTAATATGTCTTCTTGTTTTCATGGTATGCTCTACGGCGATGAAGGCACTGTTGAGCTATCGACGAGAGCAAAATATCGAAGAGGCCAAGTTTATCAGTGTTTTGGTCCGTTCATCACCGTTCAACCGACTCCTAGTCAATGTAAACAAAAGGATCCGTAGGAGAATTCCGAGATGAAGTTGGTGTTTCGGGCACATGCGCTTCAAAGAATGTTCGAGCGCGCAGTTTCTGTGCAAGACGTCAGGCAAGTTTTAGAGCAAGACGATAAAATCGAGAACTATTCCGATGACAAACCCTTTCCGAGTGCTCTGTATCTCGGAGATTTAGGGGATAGGATGCTTCATGTTGTCGCTGCAAAAAACAAAAAAGCCTCGGAAACAGTAGTGATTACCGTGTACGAGCCGAGTGTGCTAAAATGGCAACCAGGGTTTCGCGTGAGAAGGAAAGAAACATGAAATGTACAATTTGCGCCCATGGTGAAACAGCAGCGGGCTACGTGACACAAACCCTACAGCGTGGCGACGTTACAGTGATCGTAAAGAATGTCCCAGCGCAGATTTGCGATAACTGCGGCGAGCAGTACGTCGATGAAGAAGTAGCTGCAGCGCTCCTCAAGCTGGCAGAGCAGTCCGTCCAATCAGGCGTAGAACTCGACGTCCGGCAATACGCCGCCTAAGCCACTTCCTTTCGACTTCGGCTTCGACTTCGACTTCGACTTCGACTTCGACTTCGACTTCGACTTCGACTTCGACTTCGACTTCGACTTCGACTTCGACTTCGACTTCGACTTCGACTTCGAAAAAAGAACTACCCCGACCGCCTCATCCGTCAAGCGCACGCGTCATCAAAAAACATAGAAACCCAGCCCGCCCCCTTTTTGGTTTCTGCTTCCGCAATTCATATCCTAAGAATTAAGTAAGGTGTTCCCGGAAGTCCAAGTAAAGTTAAGCTGTCTACATGAAGCGACCCGACACCTTTTTTCGACACCTTTTTTGTTGCGGATTGTAGAGCCTATGTTGGGCGAACCGGTCTCAGAAAAAAAGGTCACACTTGGAAGCAATAGACAGGTGAATGTGAGCTTTTAGCGCTAGTCACCATCGGAAAAAACACCTTCGTGAATTTCAATGCGCAGGAAGCAGCAGTGCAATCTTCCGGAGCACTTTTTCTGGCGAAACACCACGTGCGATGGTTTGTTTACGAGCTTGCACGGGTAGCTATTGATGTTAGGCGGCTTCGACCGAAGGCAAGCCTGAGAGTAGATGTGGAACCGAAATATCTTCGTCAAGCACTTCCCAATGCAGCCCTACGCCGCCACCACTAATCACAAGCTCTTTTCGTTGCTCCTCTGTGGCGGAACGTAAACGTGGAAAAAATGACAATGGAACCGCCAATCGACGGCCATCAATCAAATCGACCCACATATAATCTGCATCGAACGATACTGATTTGGCCTTAGCCTCAAATACCGAAGTGTTGGCTCCAGTGCTCACGAATCAACCTCACTCAAACGAACTATGCCGCCCGTTTTTTCTTTGCTTGGTCCAAATCGTAAGTCGCCTGAAGATTCATCCATAGCTTAGCCGTCGTTCCTAGCGCCTCGGCAAGGTCCAAAGCCGCATCGGCGGTGATGCCCCGCTTGCCTTTGATGAGTTCGTTGAGCCGAGCCTTCGTCCAGCCCAATTGCTCAGCAAAGGCCGTTTGCGTAATTCCCGCCGGCTCAAGGAACTCCTCGAGCAATATTTCGCCGGGATGGAATGGGTTTTTCGGTTGCCTCATCGTTTACTCCTTTTAGTGGTAATCCAACACTTGCACTTCATATGCGTCGCCTTCAGACCAGCGAAACACTACCCGCCATTGCTTATTGACTCGTATGCTATGTAGGCCTTTCATATCTCCCTTCAATGCTTCCAATCGATTTCCTGGAGGAACCCGTAAATCTGTGAGCTCTGCAGCATCGTGAAGATAAAGAAGCTTTCGTCGAGTTACTCGGCGTAGTTCTGCAGGGAACTTCCTTACCACCCTTGTGCTTTTATCGTCGTACAGGTCCTCCGCTAGCTGATTTCCAAAGCTTTTTATCACTTTATCAGCATACGATAATACCATAACCACGTCAAACAGTTTTTGGGAAGACCTGTTCCTCAGGCCCAAATGGCAGAACTAGCTCGTAAATTTTCGACTTCGACTTCGACTTCGACTTCGACTTCGACTTCGACTTCGACTTCGACTTCGACTTCGACTTCGAAAGGGCACTACCCGGGCCGCCTTAGCGATCAAGTGGATTCAACATCAAAAATACAAAAAACCTTACCTGACACCTTTTCCTATTGTTTCTCACAAGGGAAAGCGTCTTCCATAGCGCGGATAAAACTCACGCTAAAAGGCTGTTTACGCATGCTCTTTGGATGTTGCTCAACCCATTTTTGCCACAATCGAACAATTTTTCCCGTACTCACGTCTGCTTTCGGGGGGACGCAAAGCGACCGAAGTTCATGTGCATAATTTAGGGTTGCAAGCATTTCGAAAGCACCTCTGACGTAACCCAAACAAAAGGTGATCTTAAGATCGCCAATACCACTGTTTTTGACAACTGTTTTGATTTTATCGAGGCCTTTACAATCAGAGTAGACCTCGCCTACGGTCCTCAACGCAAAGCATTGCGATGCGCAAAACAAAACAGATCCACATACAAACAACACTAGAAAAAACTTTGATGCCATATATGAAGCTTGCCAAGCTCGACGACGTAACTCAACTGAACATGGAAAATTGGGTGGGCTACCGACGTAGGAAGTAAGATCAAACCCACATTCGCCTGAATGGCCAGTTGCTCCGGGAACGGTTTGCAAATACCAAAAAGCTAGGCCCGTCCCAAGAATCTTCCTTTTCGAACGGGACATCGAAGCACAGTGCCACACCACAGCTTACTGACAACACGCGCAGAATTGCGAAGAAGCATAGTGCTCACCTACAGTTGTAGGATGCATTTTTGTTATTTGGACGAATCCGGCTGTGATGGCAAACAAGCGAAAGATCATCAAGAACCAATTTTTGTATTAGGAGGGATCACCGTTAGCGACGAGCGATGGTTCAAAACCAATAAAGACTTCAATGACCTTTTGGAGGAACTCTTACCCCAAGGCGTTCCTGATAACTTTGAACTTCATGCTAATCAACTTCTTTCTCCTGACGGAGAAGGATATTTCGAAGGATGGTCTAGAGAAACGCGCAATAAGTTTGCTACGGACGTACTAGATCTAATTAGCGATCTAAATCACGACTGTCACATTGCGATAGTGCCAAAGAAAGGTCTTTCTGAAGGAAGCTCTCCCTACATTTTGGGACTGGACTACCTCACAGGATATCTCGAGAAATATATTAGGGATAGGAAAGGAAGCACAGCTCGAGGAATGGTCATACTCGACCAAAAAAAGGATTTAGAACACGAAATCCATGATCTGCTTAGAGAAAAAAGGTTTGGGACGAAAAATGCTCGCCTCAAGCGGCTAGTGGAATTTGGCTACCATGTTGATTCGCGAAGGAATCCTATGGTTCAGATTTCTGATTTGATTGTCTATATATCCCGAAAGTGCGCAGAGCTTGCAATGGGGCACCGAGATGACTGGCCCGAAGAAGCCAAGAGTTTCTACGCCAAGTCGTTCCAAAAGATTTACACTCGACTAGCTTGGAAAAAGTTTCCTGAAATTCAAGAAAAACACTGTACCACCGACTACACTAATCTGTTCGTAAAACCTCAAACAGTTAGCGACAAAACAAAAAAGCATATTGCCGTGGAAACAATCTATTCAGAGAGTGAACAGGAAATTACCGGCGTTCGGAGCATTGCAAACAAACTGTCAAATCCCGCAAAAATAGACAAAGTTGGCTAGAATTGAATTAACTTGCAAGATTCCGAACTACTTCCTCATCAAAGCAGCGATGATCTGATGCAATCGCAGTGCAAGGCTTTGCAGTTCTTGGCTGTGCTCGGGACTGGTTGAGCCGATGGCTTCGGCGAGGTCGATGGCGCCGACGGTCTCATTCAGGGAGTTTTGAGCACCGGTGAAATATTTGCGGCGCATGGCGGTGCCTTTGTTTGGCAAGCCTTCGCAGAGATGAAGGAAGACTGATTTTGACGCGCGGGTTGCTTGATCGCGAAGTTCTCGATCTTTGATACCGGCTTCGTGAACCATGCGGGCAAAGTCTTTCGCCAAGGCGTAAACCTCAAGGCGCTGAATGGGCAGGCGATTGTCATCGTGTGAATCATGCATTTTCGAAATCTCCTTTCACCCGCGCGGGAAGGAGATTGAGGAAATGCTTCAGCTTTGATCGATTGCCCATTCGCTGGGTTATCGGCCAGACGCAGATCCAGTTGCGCCACCATCAATCGAAATCGAAATCGAAATCGAAATCGAAATCGAAATCGAAATCGAAATCGAAATCGAAATCGAAATCGAAATCGAAATCGAAATCGAAGTCGAAGTCGAAGTCGAGGTCGAAGTCGAGGTCGAGGTCGAGGTCGAGGTCGAGGTCGGGGTCGAGGTCCAAGTCGAGGTAGTCCAAGTTAAAAGAAAAAAGCCTCCAAAGACGAAAATCTTTGGAGGCTTTTGTTAATTAAACCGGCGGCGTCCTACTCTCCCACACAGCTTCCCGTGCAGTACCATTGGCTCTAGAGGGCTTAACTTCCGAGTTCGGGATGGGATCGGGTGTGGCCCCTCTGACATTGCCACCGGAAATCTTAGAAAGCGTAAATCGAGCTGTTTATGACACACTAGTTAGTTACATCACTCAAATCTTTCTTGAGGAAAGATTTGAAGCTCTTGCTTCCAACTCTAGTCTCGAGCGTTTTGTATCAATGCGCACCTTAGGCTTAGGTTAAGCCTCACGACCGATTAGTACTGGTTAGCTCCATGCATTACTGCACTTCCACACCCAGCCTATCACCTTGTAGTCTACAAGGGGTCTTCAGTGCTCCGAAGAGCAAGGGATACCTTATCTTGAGGCCGGCTTCCCGCTTAGATGCTTTCAGCGGTTATCCGTTCCGTATATAGCTACCCGGCTATGCCCTTAGGCAGGACAACCGGAACACCAGAGATACGTCCAACCAGGTCCTCTCGTACTATGGTTAGCTCCTCTCAAGTATCCTGCGCCCACGGCAGATAGGGACCGAACTGTCTCACGACGTTCTAAACCCAGCTCGCGTACCGCTTTAATTGGCGAACAGCCAAACCCTTGGGACCTGCTCCAGCCCCAGGATGCGATGAGCCGACATCGAGGTGCCAAACCGCGCCGCCGATATGAACTCTCAGGCGCGATCAGCCTGTTATCCCCAGAGTACCTTTTATTCGATGAGCGATGGCCCTTCCATACAGTGCCACCGGATCACTAAGACCAGCTTTCGCTCCTGTTCGACCTGTCGG